>NZ_CM174446.1:0-3768457 GCF_057005415.2 Burkholderia sp. KL41
ATGAACGATTTCTGGCAACACTGTTCCGCACTGCTGGAGCGCGAGCTGACGCCCCAGCAGTACGTGACGTGGATCAAACCCTTGGCCCCGGTGGCCTTCGATGCGTCGGCGAACACGCTGTCCATCGCCGCGCCGAACCGCTTCAAGCTGGACTGGGTCAAGAGCCAGTTTTCGGGACGGATCTCCGATCTGGCCCGCGAATTCTGGAACACGCCGATCGAAGTCCAGTTCGTCCTCGATCCCAAGGCAGGCATGCGCAGTGCCGCGGCCGGCGCCGCGTCGGGCGCAGCCGCCCCGCGCGCGTCGCTCGCACCAAGCGGCCCGGCCGCCACGGTGGCCGCGATCGCCGCCAACCTGGCCGCGAACGCCGGCGCTGCGCCCGCCGCGCCGGCCGACGTGCCGATGACGCCGTCGGCAGCCGCCGCGCACCACCTGAACGCCGACGACGCCGACATCGACCTGCCGAGCCTGCCCGCGCACGAAGCCGCAGCCGGCCGCCGCACGTGGCGCCCGGGCCCGGGTGCCGCACCCGCGAACGGCGGCGAAGCCGATTCGATGTACGAGCGCTCGAAGCTGAACCCCGTGCTCACGTTCGACAACTTCGTGACCGGTAAGGCGAACCAGCTCGCGCGCGCCGCCGCGATCCAGGTCGCGGACAACCCGGGCATCTCGTACAACCCGCTGTTCCTGTACGGCGGCGTCGGCCTCGGCAAGACCCACCTGATCCACGCGATCGGCAACCAGCTGCTGCTCGACAAGGCCGGCGCGCGGATCCGCTACATCCATGCGGAACAGTACGTGTCCGACGTGGTGAAGGCGTACCAGCGCAAGGCGTTCGACGACTTCAAGCGCTACTACCATTCGCTCGACCTGCTGCTGATCGACGATATTCAATTCTTCTCCGGCAAGTCGCGCACGCAAGAGGAATTCTTCTACGCGTTCGAGGCGCTGGTCGCGAACAAGGCGCAGGTGATCATCACCAGCGACACGTATCCGAAGGAGATCTCGGGCATCGACGATCGCCTGATCTCGCGCTTCGACTCCGGCCTCACCGTCGCGATCGAGCCGCCCGAGCTGGAAATGCGCGTCGCGATCCTGATGCGCAAGGCGCAGTCCGAAGGCGTGAATCTCTCGGAAGACGTCGCGTTCTTCGTCGCGAAGCACCTGCGCTCGAACGTGCGCGAACTCGAAGGCGCGCTGCGCAAGATCCTCGCGTATTCGAAGTTCCACGGCCGCGAGATCTCGATCGAGCTGACCAAGGAAGCGCTGAAGGACCTGCTGACCGTGCAGAACCGGCAGATTTCGGTCGAGAACATCCAGAAGACCGTCGCCGACTTCTACAACATCAAGGTCGCCGACATGTATTCGAAGAAGCGCCCCGCGAACATCGCGCGGCCGCGACAGATTGCGATGTATCTCGCGAAGGAACTCACGCAGAAGAGCCTGCCGGAAATCGGCGAGCTGTTCGGCGGGCGCGATCACACCACCGTGCTGCACGCGGTGCGCAAGATCGCCGACGAGCGCAGCAAGGACGCGCAGCTCAACCACGAGCTGCACGTGCTGGAACAAACGCTGAAGGGCTGAGCGCGCGGCGCGCTTGATAATTCGGCCTCCGCCCCAATTTAAGGGGGGCGGTTCGGTTTTGAGGCACAATACTGGTTTGACCGCCCCGGTGGTGGCGGGCCAAGAGCCCGGCCGGCGGGGCGCTGCGAGGCTGCTGCGCTGCAGGCCGTTACTCAACGAAGGAACTCTATGCAACTGGTCAAGACCGAACGAGACACCCTCCTCAGGCCGCTGCAAACGGTCAGCGGCATCGTCGAACGCCGCCATACGTTGCCGATCCTCGCCAACCTGCTGATCACCAAGAACGGCCCGGACGTTTCATTCCTGTCGACCGACCTGGAGCTGCAGATCACCACGCGCGCCGATTTCGGCGTCGGCGGCGACCAGGTCGCGACCACCGTCGCCGCCCGCAAGCTGCTCGACATCCTGCGCGCGATGCCTGACGGCCAGGTCACGCTGTCGCTCGCCGACAAGCGCCTCACCGTTCAATCCGGCAAGAGCCGTTTCGCACTGCAGACGCTGGCGGCCGACGAGTTCCCGACCGTCGCGCAGGCGAAGGATTTCGGCGCCACGCTCACCGTCCCGCAGAAGTCGTTCCGCCAGCTGCTCGGCATGGTGCACTTCGCGATGGCGCAGCAGGACATCCGCTACTACCTGAACGGCATGCTGCTCGTCGTCGACGGCGACCAGCTGATGGCCGTGGCCACCGACGGCCACCGCCTCGCGTTCTCGTCGATGAAGCTCGAAGGCGGCACGTTCGGCCGCCAGGAAGTCATCGTGCCGCGCAAGACGATTCTCGAGCTGCAGCGCCTGCTCGAAGACATCGACGACACCGTCACCATCGACATCGCGCAAACCCAGGCCAAGTTCACGTTCGGCCAGGTCGAGCTCGTGTCGAAACTCGTCGAGGGCAAGTTCCCCGACTTCCAGCGCGTGATCCCGAAGGCGCACAAGAACACGTTCGAGATCGGCCGTGAAGAACTGCAGCGCTCGCTGCAGCGCGCGGCGATCCTGACCTCGGACAAGTTCAAGGGCGTGCGCTGCATCATCGCGCCGGGCCAGCTGAAGATCATGTCGACCAACGCCGATCAGGAAGAGGCGCAGGAAGAACTCGAAATCGCCTACCAGGGCGATACCGTCGACATCGGCTTCAACGTCACGTATCTGCTCGACGTGCTCGCGAACCTGAAGGTCGACACCGTGCAGGTGAGCCTCGGCGACGCCAGCTCGAGCGCGCTGATTACCGTGCCCGAGAACGACGAGTTCAAGTATGTCGTGATGCCGATGCGCATCTGACGCGCACGACATCAAGACACACACCAGGGGGCGGCAAGCCCCTTTGGCGTTTTTATGGCGAACCGACAACCCGCCCTTTTAGTGCCTTTTCGGCACTTGGGCGGGCCAGGAAACTGGAGCGGCCCGGCGATTTCCTTCGCTGAAACGCACCGCGCCGCCACTAGAGTGGCCTCGCAGAACCGGAAGATATCCATGAGTGAACAGCACAATTCGCAACCCGATAACAGCAGCTACGGCGCCTCGTCGATCCAGATCCTCGAAGGTCTGGAAGCGGTGCGCAAGCGCCCCGGGATGTACATCGGCGACACGTCTGACGGCACCGGTCTGCACCACCTCGTGTTCGAGGTGCTCGACAACTCGATCGACGAAGCGTTGGCCGGGTATTGCAACGACATCCACGTGACGATTCACGCCGACAACTCGATTTCCGTGACCGACAACGGCCGCGGGATTCCGACCGACGTGAAGATGAACGACAAGCACGAGCCGAAGCGCAGTGCGGCGGAAATCGTGATGACCGAGCTGCATGCCGGCGGCAAGTTCGACCAGAACAGCTACAAGGTGTCCGGTGGCCTGCACGGCGTGGGCGTGTCGTGCGTGAACGCGCTGTCGAGCTGGCTGCGCCTCACCGTGCGCCGCGACGGCAAGAAGCGGTTCATGGAGTTCCACCGCGGCGTCGCGCAGGATCGCGTGCTCGAGGTGGTGGACGGCGTGGAAGTGTCGCCGATGCTCGTGACCGGTGACACCGAGAACCGCGGCACCGAAGTGCACTTCATGGCCGATCCGACCATTTTCGGCACGGTCGAGTATCACTACGACATCCTCGCGAAGCGGATGCGTGAACTCTCGTTCCTGAACAACGGCGTGCGGATTCGTTTGACCGACCTGCGTTCGGGCAAGGAAGACGATTTCGCGTTCGCCGGCGGTGTGAAGGGCTTCGTCGAGTACATCAACAAGACGAAGACCAACCTGCACCCGACGGTGTTCTTCGCCAACGGCGAGAAGGATGGCGTGGGCGTGGAAGTCGCGATGCAGTGGAACGACAGCTACAACGAAAACGTGCTGTGCTTCACGAACAACATTCCGCAGCGCGACGGCGGCACGCACCTGACCGGCCTGCGGGCCGCGATGACACGCGTCATCAACAAGTACATCACCGACAACGAAATCGCGAAGAAGGCGAAGGTCGAGACGACCGGCGACGACATGCGCGAAGGGCTGTCGTGCGTGCTGTCCGTGAAGGTGCCGGAGCCGAAGTTCAGCTCGCAGACGAAGGACAAGCTGGTTTCTTCCGAGGTTCGTGCGCCGGTTGAGGAAGTTGTGGCGAAGGCGCTGGAAGAGTTCCTGCTGGAAACGCCGATCGACGCGAAGATCATTTGCGGGAAGATTGTTGAAGCTGCTCGGGCGCGAGATGCTGCTCGGAAGGCGCGTGAGATGACGCGCCGCAAGGGCGTGCTCGACGGCGTCGGCCTGCCGGGCAAGCTCGCGGACTGCCAGGAGAAAGACCCGGCTAAGTGCGAAATCTACATCGTCGAGGGTGACTCGGCAGGTGGCTCGGCCAAGCAAGGGCGTGACCGGAAGTTCCAGGCCATCCTGCCGCTGCGCGGCAAGGTGCTGAACGTCGAGAAGGCACGCTACGACAAGCTGCTGTCGTCGGAACAGATCGTCACGCTCGTGACCGCGCTTGGGTGCGGGATCGGCAAGGAAGACTACAACCTCGACAAGCTGCGCTATCACCGCATCATCATCATGACCGACGCGGACGTCGACGGTGCGCACATCCGGACGCTGCTGCTCACGTTCCTGTATCGCCAGATGCCGGACATGATCGAGCGCGGGTATGTGTATATCGCGCAGCCGCCGCTTTACAAGATCAAGGCGGGCAAGGACGAGCGGTATCTGAAGGACGACGTGGAGCTGAACGCGCACATGCTGCGGTTGGCGCTGCAAGGGTCGGAGCTGGTGCCGGGTGAGAATGCGGCGGCGATTTCTGGGGATGCGCTTGGGGAGTTGGCGCGGTCGTATCTGCTGTCGCAGAGCGTGATCGAGCGGTTGAGCCGGTTGTATGACCCGGCCGCGCTGGAAGCCGTCATGGATGGGGTGGTGATCGATCTTTCCAACGAGGCTTCGACCGAGGCTTCGGCTAAGGCGCTGCACGCTGCGTTGCATGATGAAGCGCTGAAGAACGAAGTGCGGGTTGTGCCTTCGTATGACGCGGTTCGCGAACAGCGGGCGCTGCATGTCGAGCGCACGCATCACGGCAACGTGCGCGTTTCGGTCATCGACCAGGAATTCCAGCACACCGCAGATTATCAGCAGCTCGTGACCACCGCGAATACGTTCAAGGGGCTCATCGGGGAAGGTGCGGTCATCAAGCGCGGTGAGCGCAGCATGGCCGTGGCGGACTTCAAGAGCGCGATGAAGTGGCTGCTGGCGGATGCCGAGCGGAACGTCTCCAAACAACGCTATAAGGGGCTCGGCGAGATGAACCCCGAGCAGCTGTGGGAAACGACGATGGATCCGGCGGTGCGGCGTCTGCTGCGTGTGCAGATCGAAGACGCGATCGCTGCGGATGGGATCTTTACTACCCTCATGGGGGATGATGTGGAGCCGCGGCGAGCGTTTATTGAGTCGAATGCGTTGCGGGCGGGGAATATTGACGTTTAAAACCCTAAACATTAGCGTAGGGCGCCAGAGTAAGTGCGACTGGCGCCACAGTTTTGCGACTGGGCGACTAAGTTGCTGCGACTAGCCTACCTGTCGGGCGCCATGTCTGATCGGCCGCGGAATCATAATCCGCAGGTTCGGGGTTCGAATCCCTGATTCGCCACCAGTTGTAAGAAAAAGCCGCTGCTTCTCACGAAGCAGCGGCTTTTTTGTTCTGGAACGCCGGGAATGGGGCCTGTCAGTAATTTCGTGTTCAAGGCATATGATGCTCCGAAGGAGACTATATGCCTCGCAAACCGAAAGCCAAACCGGTAGACCTGCCGGCGATTCCCGCCGAGTTGCTTGAACAATTCGGCAGCGGTCCGATGACGGCTGACGCGATCAATGCCGCGACGCTGGCCCTTAAGAAGGCGCTGATCGAGCGGGCGCTGGGCGGCGAGATGAGCCACCATCTCGGCTACCCGCCTGGCGCTGCCAAGCCAAGCACCGTAAGCAACCAGCGCAATGGCACGGGCGCCAAGACAGTCCTGACCGAGGACGGCCCGATCCGTATCGAGGTGCCGCGCGATCGTGACGGCAGCTTCGAACCGTTGCTGATTCCCAAGCATGAACGACGCTTCGCTGACACGCGCGAGTCAATCAAGGGACTCGTCATTCTTGGATGCGCGTTTGAGGTAACATCCTGTTACATTCATATAGTCAAAAGAAGGCGCTTTCGGTTCCGACAAGCGGAAAGCTGCACTGAAAACGAGCGCAAAGAAATTCCTGGAAAGAGGGCCATTCGGTGTTAACTCCAGTGGCAGACCGGTGTTCGGCGGCGGACCAGCTGCGCGTCGAAGCCGCGCTCACGGCTTACTATCTGCATTCCGACGGGGCGTTTGGTGCAGGCCCGCTGCGCTACATCGACGCGTCCGAACCGCAACTGCGCGTGGCTTTGAAAATCGCGCATGACGCAGACCCGCTGCGATTGCTGGCCGCAGCCTGCGGGGGTCCGGCCGCGATGACCGACGCGCTGGCCAACGGTGTCGTGCCATTCAAGCCCAGGCCGGGACTGCCGGGCTTCTTCCGGTTCCTCGTGATGACATGTGCGATTGTCGCGACGGCCGACAACAACGACTCCACGCAGGAGTTCGGCGAAAACCTCGCCCGAGCCTTCGGAACCCAGAGTCCATTCAACAACCGGTCGTCGTTGCCTGACCTGTGGCTCCGGTTGCAAGACTGGTGCGACGAGGCGCACGCCGCCGGGGAAGCCGTCCGACAGGTCATGCTTCCGCCGCCGGGCACGGGCAAGCACCTGGGCCTCACCAACGCGATAACGTTCCCGAGTTGGCGTGACGTCAGGCGACTGCGTCAACTTCTGGACCGACGGACGGAATACCGCTCAATCGTTGACCCAGTAGGGGCTGCAATTCAGCTGGCCCCCCTGGTCGAAAACGACGCCAGCTTTTCGTTGGCAATGCGTCAGGCGAGCGCGGAATACCGGCAGCTGTATCTGAGAAAAGCCTCGTTGCTCAGCCTGCATCGCTTCTGGGTAGCCTTGGCCGGTCTCCTGACGGAACGGCATTCACCGACAGTCGAGCGATTCTTTGTACCGCGCCTCGAGCTCAGATTCGGCGCAACGCTCGACGACGTGGAACTGCGCGTCGTCCTGGCTGACATGAAAGGGAACGTCGACCCGCTCCAGGTTCTGGAGGATTTCCCGGACCTTGTCCTAGCGCAAACGGCATCTTGGGCTAGCCAGCGAGTCGGGAAAAGCGCAAGCGAAGCGCTTGTTTCGGCCATCAGCCGCGGCGGCGTCCCGTTCGTCGAGTCCCGCTTCGGCGTATGGCATTCAACTCTGCTCCAGCCATCCGTGCCCACCCGCTGCCTTCTCCTGCTGTCAAAGAAAAACCGTGACGTCGCCCTTAAATGGGGCGTCAGTACCGAGCCGATTGGAGTCGAGTGGAGACTGGCGGGCCCAATTCCGGCCCGCGACTGCCGCTCCGTGTATCAATACTTGGGAGGGAGCATCGAACCAGCCGGTCCGCCTTCCCAGGCCATGATGCTCGTCGGCGGACACAGGACCGGCTCAGGACTTCTCGGCCGGGACGCACTTCTCCCGCAAATCAGGATTGCAGGTCCCGGCACCGTGACGCTACGTCCAGTGCAGGAAAACGGTGTGAAGTGTCAGCTCCGTCGCGATTCCGACGACCTCTATTCAATCATCGCGTGCGCACCTCTTGAGGGAACGTACAAGCTTCGTCTGGACGAGAACATGATTCCGTCGGCGGAGCCTCTCGCCATCGAAACGTCGGTTGTCTTTTTCCCCGACGCCCTTGAACACGCCGAACTCGGGGATACCGAGGGGGCGACGTGGCGGCGGCGGGAGGAAGCGCGTGTTCGTTCGACATGCGGGCCGATTGTCCTGACAGACACCACCGATGACCACCCGCCCGTCAACAACGAGCGCTCAGCACGGTTCCAGGACTGTCTGGAAGCGGTGTACGCAGGGGGCCGCGCCGGCTGGTCGGAACAGGAGCTTGTGTCGACCATGCGCGCCGTCCTCGGAGACAACGCTCCCCCGGTCTGGGACATACTGCGCGGATTGATGGAGTGCGGCTGGCTAAGGCCCACCTCCAACCTGAGATGGCGAGCGCGCCGATGGTGGCTGACTCCGCCCTCTCTTATCAGAGTTAGGAATAGAGAAGGCATAGAAGGATTGCTGCTCGTTGGAAGTGCACCCGCGAATATCCGGCGCCGCTTCCAGCAAACCGCTCAGGCCGCCGGCTGTACGGTGATGGAACGACCCGGAGCAAGTGAGTACACGGCATGTATGCAACTCGCGCGGGGACCCGCCCTGGGCGAGGTCGCGGAAGAACTCGCATGGGCGGTCGCCGAACGGCCGATATGCACACCCATGGCTGCGCCGGACTGCTGGCCACCCGAGAACGTCGACGAGTCCCGACATCGGCGCGTGGGGAGATGGAACTGGGCCAAGGGCGGTTTTCGAAGCCCTGATACCACGAATCCCGGGACGGTAAACCTTGAACGTTTCCGGCGAGAACGAGGCGACCGGGATGACATCTTCGTTGTTACCGGCCCCGGTCCCGCGCGGTACGTGACCACTTCCCGGACATCAGCAATCGTCGAGGCGTACCGACGCGCGCGAATCGCGATGTTCAGATGGGACGGTGCCCACCTCGTACGAAACAGCGAGGACGGTCACCTCGTCGAGCCACTTGCGAATCTCGCCATGCTTTCGTCCTGTCGAAGTCCCGGTCCGGCATTGGTGGACGGGCGCTGGACGTATGTCTACGACATGACTGCAGACTGCGTTGGCTGGATACGCTCCATGTTTGGCCAAGCCTTTGTCGACGACAGGTCGGCGCTTGACGCAAAGTTGAGTAGCCTGTCGGCGGAAGCACTCGGATGGTCCCGAAACAGGAACGTGTTTCGGGTTCAGGAATTGATGCCGCCCCCTGTCGGGCGCCAGTGAAAATGAGGGCTATGGGGTTGTGATGGACGACGAGCTGTTTTTGGGAAAAGTCTTCAGAAGCGAAGCGAACTGGGCACGGATAGAGCCCCTCGCAGTGCGAGTCGCAGGCCAATGGAAACGAATCGATAACACTGTAGAAATGTTTCCCAAGGAAGGGAAAATATTCTCGAGGCGCGGCCTGCTTAACGCCCCAACTGACAGCCTGTGGACATTCACGCGGCGTCCGAGCGAGCAACGTGACCTACATGGTCCCGACCTCCTGCTCGCCGAGGACATCGTGCGGGCGACGCCAATTGTCGACCTGTCGTCGATTTCACTGGAGATGGCACGACGAAGGCTCTTCAATGAGGGCGTCCACCTCCCGCTTGAATTCAGCTCGGTGACCGTGGTCGCCCTGCTGTCCGATGACCTCTTCTGTGATGTCGCGCTCACGCGCTCGGCCGATGGCCTCTGGCGCAGCAACAGTCTCTCCCGACCCGTGCAACTGAAGGAAATGCCCAACGGCTGGAAATCGTCGCTGGACTTCAACGGATTGCGAGTCATTCCAGCTCAAACCATACCGCATGCGACCGTCATCAGGACGGCCAACTGGTGTAGTGACCAGGACTTTATCGAGCGCGTTATCGACCGCTTCCGCAAGTTCATGCTGGGTGTTGGAGATACCCCTTACGCGCGACCGTCACGGGATGCCGTCAAGTACATTTCTCGCGCGCTCCGGCAGGCGGACCTCATGCCGGGAGAGGACAACGGCATCGTGCTTGACATGGAACGGCTGCAGACAGACTGGCCGATACTCGAAGCACGACTGGAGGCATCCGAAGAACTCGCTTCGTTGATACTCGACCTCGAGAGTACCAAGGAGAAAGTGGCGGCCGCGACGGAACTGGCGACCCACCATGCTCTCGCAGAGGCACGGCCCAGCCTTGAACGTCAGGTGAGAGAGGAAACCGAGGCATCCCTTACCGAAGCACGACGTCAGCGCGACGAACTCTCGGAAGAAGTCCTGAATCTGGAGCAGCGTCGCGCCCGAACTTCGAGCGACCTCGCGGAACTGGAACAACTGTGCCTCAAGAGCCGTGAGCAGCAGAAGGCGATTTCGGATGGCTTGTCGGCGGTTGCCTCAGAACTGCGCACCCGCCTCGCCCAAAGCCCCGTTCAAGGCCATCCCGCGCTGTCGTTCATTGCCGAACGACTCGAGGACATGCTGACTCAGCACGGTTACCACGGGCCGTCGCTCGTTCCACCGGTCATGCCGCCCTGGGGAACCGGAATGCCGAGTGGCGCCTGCAACGAAATTGGATATGGTTCCTTGACCGCCGTTATCAGCGAGGAAGCGAAGCGCCATGGAGTCGACGAAAGCGCGCTACGACTGGCTGACATTTTTGCGCGCGCCGGCGAGCTGGTCCTGCTATGCGGCCCGCAGTCCGAGCTCACCCTCCGGGCGTATGCGCGTTGCATCTCCGCCGGTGTTTATCGAACGATGGCTCTGGACCCCAGCATCATCGGTCTTGACGACCTCTGGCGGGCACCCGGGACGCAAACACCGACCGCGTTCGCACATGCCTGGCAGGCAGCCTTGGGCGCTCCCGATTGCTTTCATATTCTCTGCATACGCGACATTGATGCCGCGCCCTACCGGCTATGGCTCGCGTCGTTTCAAACCGTCCTCCAGAGCGCGTCCCGTCCTACAAACCTCCTGGTATTCGCGACGTCCACGGGGCGAAGTGACGCGCCGTCTGGCGCGGCGTCACTCGACGATAATCGGTCCGGATACCTGGTTCCAGTTTTCCCCGGCGTGCATGCGGCTGGCGCCGTCGCGGCGCTGGCGAGCGCCGTTGCTACATTGCCGCCGCCAAGCCGCTTGACGTTTGCCCCGGATACCGTCCCGGCCGGTTCCGTCGCTGACGACTGGCTGACACGCGTCGTCACATTTGATTTGCCTCCGGGCGTGCTCGCCCGCCTCGCAAGATTCAGAAATCAGTTCATCGGCGACGACGCCGAGCACCTGATGACAGCCGTTCAAGGATGGGGGCAGTTTCTCGGCTCCAGGGATGCAACAAGCCTCCCGCCGACACTGAGAGACGGTTATACGTCGATGACGAATTGAAAACACAACAATCACGGTAAACGACATGCTCGACCCGATAGGCGCTACCCATAGAATCCGGGAATTCTTTCTGTCGTATCTGGAAACCGCTTTCCGGATTCGCGACCAGTCCGTCTCGGCAGCACGGCGAGACCTGCTAACTCGACACGGCACTTTGACGACGGAGCCCTTTCTCGAGCCGGTGCCACGCTATGAGCAGGTGGCGCATTTCCTCCAGGACCTCGTCCTGCTCGACTCGGGGAATCCGCTGCGCTCCTTTTCGAGTGCGGCCCGGCGCGCCTTTGTCGAACTGGCACTGTCCGGACTGTTTCCCGGCGAAGCGTCCGGCAGGGACGACGTGCGGCGAACCAGCAATGTGCGCCCCTATCTGCATCAATGGCAGATGCTCGAACGCGGCGTGGGTCGCGGCATGCCTGGAATCGTGACGTCCGGAACCGGCTCGGGAAAGACCGAATCGTTCATGCTGCCCATCTTCGCGACCATCGCGCAGGAGGCCGTGCGGTGGCCTGCGCCACATGGCGAAAAGCTCTCGAACGAATGGTACAAGGAAGCGGGACAGGAATTCGTCGCACAACGCTCCAAGGAAAGTCCCGGCCGCCCCAAAGCGGTTCGCGCGTTGCTCATCTATCCGATGAACGCGCTCGTCGAAGACCAGATGACGAGGCTACGCCGTGCGCTCGATTCCGACGAAGCCACATCCGTGATGGATGAACGATTCAGCGGAAATCGCATTTTCTTTGGCCGCTACACCGGCGCCGCACCGGTCACCGGCCACCTCAATCATCCTAGAAGGGCTAACACTGCGCAGGAAAAGCGCAAGCGGGCGCGACGCATGGAGACGATGCGCAGCCGGATGAGCGACCTGGCAGCCACGCAGACACTTGCGCGCGAACATGATGCGCGCGAACTTGCCGATGCACACGCGGCTGGTCGAGAAGCCCCCGAACCCACAAGGTTTTTGTTTCCCTCGCTCGATGGCGCGGAAATGGTCACCCGCTGGGACATGCAGGCAACCCCGCCGGATATCCTGATTACCAATACATCGATGCTCGCGACGATGCTCGTGCGCGAGGTCGACGAGCCAATCTTCACATCGACTCGCAAATGGCTCGAAGAAAACGACGATGCCTATTTCTTTCTGGTCATGGACGAGCTTCACCTGGTTCGCGGCTCGGCCGGAATGGAAGTCGTCGGCCTCCTGAGAAGCCTTTTCGCCAAGCTGGGTCTCGACAGACAGGAGCATCGGCACAAGCTCAGGATTCTCGCCTCGAGCGCTTCATTGCCCGATGAGGGTCCTGACTCGGAGGTCAGTCTCCAATATCTGTTTGATTTTTTCGGCAGCTTTGGCTCAGCGCGGGAACCCGGCGACTCCAGTTTCGGCGGCCCCGCAGATTGGCGCAATGCAATCGTGCGTGGACGGCAACTGACACAGCGGTTCGACGGCGCACTGCCTCTCGCTACCGAGCCGTTCGTGGAGCTCGCCGCTGTCCTGGACGTCAACGGGTCTGATTTCGCTCCTCGAGTAACCGCGCGCACTTCCGCGCTCGACGTCGCCATCGCGCGTGTCGCAAGGTCGTTGGGAATAGACGTGATCCCGACGGATGTCGTTGCGGCTCTGCCTAAAGTGATTGCCGCCGCATCATCCGCAATTGTTCATGCCTGCACGACCGGCGATGGAGCATCCGCTGCGCTGCGTGCCACCGCGGTCAGTGAAATTGCCAGGCGACTTTTCGGAAGCGATGGCGTCGACGCCGAGAAGGCCGTTCGAGGGTTATGCATCCTGCGCGGGCTTGCCGACACGGTATCAACGCCCGAACTCTACGGCGTTACGGTTCCAGACGGACTTCCAAGTGTCCGCCTTCACTCCTTCTTCCGGAGTATCGAGGGCATGTTCGCCGCACCCTATCGGGACAGCGGCGGAAAGCTGCACTTCGACGGGCTCTCGGTTGAGCGCGGTCACACGCACGCTCTGTGCGATGACGGTTTGACCAGGCGACTGTTCGAGCTCGTGTACTGCGAAGCATGCGGCGAACTGTTTGTCGGCGGACGTCGAAACGCCGACGACAACCTGGGGGCGACCGAACTGCTGACGACGGCGCCGAACCTGGAACAGCTACCCGAAGCCGCCGCGATTACCAATTACGAAAATCTCAGCTACAACGAATACGCCATTTTCTGGCCGCGACGCGACGAACCGAAGGACGGTGAAACCAGCCACGAACAGTGGCCCGATGCGTCTCTTGATGCGCGCAACGCGATGGTGACGCCTGCAGGCTCTTCCGACAACTCGCGTCTCGCGGGACGGCTCTTCCACATGAACCAAGCAGACGACCTGGCCAAGAAGCCCGGGTCGGCCTCACCACGCTGCTGTCCCGCTTGCGGAACCGACTACAGCAGGCGCCGGCCGGGGATGGGGGCCATGTCGCCTTTGCGAAGTTTTCGTACCGGTTTCGCGAAAACGTCGCAGTTGCTCGCGACCGAGCTGTTTTCGGCCTTGAGGGTGAGCGGCCGCACACCCAAGTCCGTGGTCTTTTCCGACAGCCGGCAGGATGCGGCCCGTGCCGCACTGGACATCGAGCGCCGGCACCATCAGGACACCCGCAGGCAGATGCTCATCGAAGCGCTGAAGTCGGTAGTCGCCGAGCGGCCGAATGGCGAAGCACGCGAGGAGATGAAGAAACAGGCCGACGAGGCACTCAAACGGGGCGACTTCCTGGAGCTGAAGCGGCTCTCCGATGAGCTGGCAAAGGTGCAGCTTGCGACGGACCCGTCACGGGTTGCACTTGCCGAAGTAATAGAGCCGGTACTGCTGACTTCGAACGAACTGCGCTCCTACCTGCGGCGACACGTCGAGCTTGGCATTCATCCGACGGACGCCGCAGGTATCGGATACATCCGCAATGAGCCGTGGAATCACTGGGTCGTTCCTGCTGGAGCAAGCGGAAAGCCGGAATGGCCCGCACACAGCGACAGCGGAGAGGCCGGGGAGGCTCGTGCCGAGATTCGTGAGGACCAGCGCCCACTGACCTACGAAGTGCTGTTCGCCAAGACCTACTTCGCGCTTGAAGAGACGGGTATTGGCTATCCGTCGATGACCGCCAGCCAGACCACTGATTCGAACCGGCTCGATGCCTATCTGCGGGTATTCGCAGATGCGTACCGAGTAGCAGGAAACCGTTGGTCCGACGATGCGGCCCACTTCGACAATGCGCAGGAATTTGGCCCAAGGCACCGGATTTTCAAGTTCGCACGCGCCACGGTGCCCGCGGCGCCCGTCGCTGAACTGGACGACGTGCTGGAGAAGTTCAGAGCCCTCGAACATGCACACGGTATCGTGGAGCTCAGCAAACTCCACGTCAGGCTGAGCCAACGAGGAGACCCCTACTATCGTTGCAGGAACTGTGGCCGCGTTCACCTTCACCGGGGAACTGGCATATGCACGCGCTGCCTTGACCCATTGCCCACAGAGCGGGAAGGCAATGTCGAGCAGCTGTGGGATTCGAACTTCCTGGCACGACGCACAATGCGTTCCGAATCGGGCAACGAATCGGCGTTCCGGCTGCATTGCGAGGAGCTAACGGGACAAACTGGCTCGCCGGCCTCCCGACTCAGGGCCTTCAAGGGAATTTTCGTCGGAGAAAAGCAGTCGCCTGAATTTGAGCTCTTCAAGCACATCAATGAAATCGACCTGCTGTCGGTCACGACGACGATGGAGGTCGGGATTGATATTGGTGCGTTGCAGGCGGTGTATCAGGCGAACATGCCGCCACAGCGATTCAACTATCAACAGCGCGTCGGTCGCGCGGGTCGGCGTGGTCAGGCATTTTCTATGGTGGTCACCTTATGCCGGAGCCGCAGTCACGACCTCCACTATTTCCGCAATCCAAAGCGAATAACCGGTGACGTGCCGCCTCCGCCGTTCCTTACCACCGGACATGTCGTGATTGTTGAACGGATTGTGCGGAAGGCCTGGCTGGCTGTCGCGTTTGCACGCCTGCGGGATGAAGACGGCCCCACTTATCCAGGAGATGACCTGACGGATACGCATGGTGAGTTTCCGCCCGCGTCCAGCTTCTATGCCGCAACGGGTAACTGGCGTAGCCGGCTTGAGGGAGCGCTGGCCGCCACACTCGCAACGCGGGACCGGGTCATCGATGCACTGTCCGACCACGACACGGCCCAAGCCGGGATCATGAAAGATGCAATGACGCCGCAACAACTGGCGCACCACGTCTGGTCCCTTGCTGGGGAAGGGGCGGGCAGTCCACTGCCATTGGCACAGTTTCTCGCCGAACAGGGTTTGCTGCCCATGTACGGCATGCCGACAAGGGTACGCGACCTGTACGTCGGTATCGAGAACAACGAGGAAAAGACGCCTGAATTCGCAACTGTTGACCGAGACCTTGACATCGCGGTCTATGAGTTTGCACCGGGTCGTTCGCTGGTGCGCGACAAAAGGAGGCACGAATCAATCGGCTTCTCGCCGGCACTACGCGAACCCGACGTGCGGCCAAATCGGGCGACGTCATTCGGATCATGGAAAGCGGAAATCCGCTACATCGCGTTTTGCGAGTCTTGCGGTGCCGTGTCGAGTCTGGCCGACCTTCCGGTGGAACAGGTCCGATGCGTGGACTGCGAAGGTGACATTCCCAGCGAAAGATTCGCGAGATACACCAGTCCGGTTGCCTTCACCACTGATTTCCGGCCCAAGTCTGTCGAGGAAGGAGAATTGGCGCCCGTGTTCCGGCGCGTGACGACAACTGAGGCATCAAATGTATCTCTCGACAGCGTGCCCGGTTCGAACATGTCGGTTGGCACGACAGCGAATGCACGCGTTCTCCGGCTCAACGAAGGTAAGCTCGATGATTCCGGTACGGCCCAGCCATTCGCCATGGTTCCGACCAAGGACCACCGGGTGCCGGCACCGGGAAATCGGAAATGGTCGTTGGACGGTCAGCTGGTTACCGAAGAAAAATTCGCCGAACTGGATATGCGTGGCGCTGCGCGACGCGACACAGACTTGACCGACGAAGCGGTCCGGCTGATGGCACGCAAGAAGACGGACGCCGTGTATCTCACCCCCGTCCGGGTTCCGGAAGAGCTGGATATCGGCCGGGTCGGTCGCGACTTTGGGGACACCTCGGTCCGCGCGGCACTGATTAGCGCGACTCATCTGTTGATGCAGCGGGCCTCCCTCGAACTGGATATCGCACCCGACGAGTTCGAGGCTCTGGAGCCGCGCCTGCGCAACGGCAGACCGTTGCTGCAGATTGCAGACTTCCTCGTGAACGGCGCCGGATTTTCAAATCGCCTGGCCAAAGGGAATCCCCCGCTCGTCGTCAGGCTCGCGAAGTCCATGGTCGATGCCCCACTATCGGACAACCTCGTTGCACCGTATTTTCACGAAACGCATCGCGGTACCTGCTCGCAGGCTTGCTACGAGTGTATGCAGCGGTATGGCAACCGGGCCTATCACGGTTTGCTGGACTGGCGACTCGGACTGTCGATGCTACGGGTATTTCTCGACGCGTCGTCGATGACGGGCCTGGACGGCAATTGGGCCGCCTCCCCCGAGCTTGCAGACTGGCCGGACTTGGCCTGGCGCTCGGCGGAAGAGATTGCCGCACTCAGCCCTGACCTGTACGACCTGAAGCGGGTTGGCCCCCTGCGGCTGCCGTCGATACAGGAGCGCAATACTGCGCGTCGATACGTAGTCGTTCATCCGTTCTGGTCGAGAAAGGCTGTGCTGGAAAAATGCGCAGACGGGTTTTCCGGGACGACGTTGCTGATTGACACGTTCCAGGCGGCAAGGCGCCCGCAACGCGTCCTGTTCGCCGCACGGGAGCATGCGCAGAAGCATGGACTCATGTAAACCACCCCGCGAGCACCCAGGCGCTCCTGCGTTAGGGCCTACCGAGCGGGAGCGCGTCCTGTGCCGGGCGTCCTCCCCTCGCCTGCCCCCACCGTTGGCGCGCCGGAGTCACGGCGTGCCGACCGTCTGCACTTGAAGCCCGCAATACCTGCCAAAAGTCCTCGAGGCCATTGGCAAACTCGAGTATCCTTCCGGGTGGCGCCCGGTAACCCGGTTCCTGAATGGACGCGCCAGAAACGTACGACTCGGTCTTGATGTGAGGCTTCCCACGTGACCAGAAATAGCGACAGATGAAAAAATGAGATTTGCGGGACTCTTTGCCGGAATCGGCGGATTCGAGCTTGGCCTGGCGAGGGCCGGTCATACTACCGAACTGCTCTGTGATGTCAATGTCGCAGCCGAAGCAGTGCTGAAACGCCACTTCGCCGACGTGCCTTACCATGCCGATATAACGACGCTGCGGTCCCTTCCGTCGGACATTGACGCAATCTGCGCTGGCTTTCCATGCCAGGACTTGAGCCAAGCGGGCCGCGGTGCAGGGCTTGACGGCCAGAAGTCCGGGCTCATTGCGGAAGTATTCCGTCTGCTATCGCGACGGCGTATCCCCACTGTCGTTATTGAAAACGTACCGTTCATGCTGCAGCTGAGCGGAGGCGCGGCCATGAGGGCCATCACCGACGAGTTCGAACGCCGCGGTTATCGCTGGGCATATCGTGTCGTAGATACCTTTGCGTTCGGCCTGCCGCAGCGGCGCGAGCGAGTCTTTATGGTGGCTTCGCGGGAAATCGACCCCGCAGAGGTCGTTCTCGCCGACGAGAATGTACTGCCCCGTCCGACGACCGACGTGGGTCGCATTGCGCATGGCTTTTACTGGACCGAGGGACTAACGGGTCTCGGATGGGCGGTCGACAGCGTCCCGACTCTCAAGAATGGCTCGACGATTGGCATTCCGTCGCCACCGGCGGTGTTGCTGCCAGATGGACAAATCGTCAAGCCGAGTATCCGCGACGCGGAAAGACTGCAGGGATTTGCACCGGGGTGGACGGAACCCGCCGAGAAAGTCGTGCGACAGTCGTTTCGCTGGAGCCTAGTTGGTAGTGCAGTTAGCGTCCCGGTCGCCCAATGGCTGGGGCAACGGCTCGCCAATCCCGGGGCCTACGAGAAGCAATTGGACCGTGAGTTTCCGACGGCCGGCCGGATACCTCGGGCCGCGCGCTTTGACGGGAGACATAGATACCAGGTAGAAATCGGCGTCGACCCGTTGGGGCATCGGCCGCCGTCGCTGTCGGATTTTTTGCAGGATGAGGGTGACCCGCTTTCCCTCAAAGCAGCACTCGGCTTCCTGACCCGAACCCGCCGCGCCAAGCTCAAGTTTGACGATGCCTTCATAGCTGCCGTGGAACGTCACGTCGAGCTTCTGGGTGGTGAGATTCCACCTCGGTTAGGGCAACTGGAGCTACTGCCGGCCTGACATTGATGTTGAGAGCCCCAGTACGAGATACGAAATATTTCAGATAATTTACTATGGCAACGACTGCACGAAACCAGCTTCGTTTCATCACGGAAGAAGACAAAACGGCAGCAGAAGCACAGGTCCGTGAGCTGCAAACTGATGTCGACTATGAAACGAAGGAATACACGGTCGAACTCATCGTGCAGAAGTATCTCGAAGGCGAGCCCGAGGACGCCAACGAACTCTTCGTTCCGACCTACCAGCGCGACTTCGTGTGGCACCCCGACCGTCAAAGCAAGTTCATCGAGTCAGTAATGCTCGGTCTCCCGATACCTTATGTATTCACGGCCTCCCTCGCGAAAGACATCGATTCGGACGAAGGACGCGTCGAAATCGTCGACGGTTCGCAGCGCATCCGTACTCTCGCGGCCTTTCTGAACGACGAGCTGATTCTCGATGGCCTGGAGAAGCTGTCCAAACTGAATGGATTCCGATTTTCGGACATCGAGCTCTCTCGTCAGAGAAAGTTCAAGCGACGCCCTATCCGTGTGATTGAATTATCGGAAAAAGCAACGGAATCGGTCAGACGCGACATATTTGAACGCATCAACACGGGCAGCGACGAGCTCAGGGCGATGGAGAAACGCAAGGGCATCTTCACGGGGCCCTTCTATGATTTCATCGCGGAATGCGCCGCACTACCCCTATTCAACGAAGTGTGTCCAATTTCCTATCGCAAGCAACGAAGAGAAGAAGCGGAAGAAATGGTGCTTCGTTACTTCGCGTATGCCGACCGATATGAACAATTCAACCATAGCGTGCGGAGCTTCCTTGATAGCTACCTGAAGGAACATCAACACAAGTTTGATAAGGAGAAGTTGCTCTCTCGCTTTGTGTCGATGCTAGAGTTCGTTCGCGACAATTTTCCCTTTGGCTTCCGGAAATCTCCTACCAACTCGTCAGTTCCACGAGTCCGTTTCGAAGCAATTTCTGTTGGTGTAACACTCGCGTTGCAGAAACACCCTGAGCTCAATGCCTCGAAGCAGGATATTGCAGACTGGTTGGCGTCAGAGGAATTTTCGAAACATACGGTCTCTGACGCAAGCAATTCGCGGCCCAAGGTAAAAGCCCGCATTGAATTTGTGCGAGACCAACTTCTGCGCGGATAAAAAATGCACTCCGTTCGTGCCGACTTTGATAAACGATGCGCCGAAATCAAAGACTATCTCGATTGGCTTGACGACACCGAATCGAAGGACCACGGCATCCCTAAGGGACTGCCGCCTACGATGAAGGCCGCCGCGATGCTGTTGCTTTACAACCTGGTTGAGTCGACTATGACCAACGCGGTAGAGGCCATATTTGACGAGTTGCAAACGAGAAAAGTGGCATTCGACTCACTGAGCACCTGTCTCAAGGTTGCCGTACTTGCGAACGTCAAAAACGTGGCTGCAGACAAGTTAACCGATAAGCTTGTCGCCATCACCACCGACATCATTGGCTGCACGTTCGACAAGGCCAAGGTATTCAACGGAAACGTGAATTCGAAAAAGATACGCGATAAGCTGAGTGAGTTCGGGATTAAGACAACCAATGCTTACAAGGAAGAACGTCTTAACGCCATCCTGGTAGCCAGGAACCGGCTCGCGCACGGCGCGGAATCCTTTGGCGACTACGGTAAGGACCTGACTGCTGGCGAGCTCATTCGCGACTATGAACGCGTAAGCGGCTTGCTCGCCTCCGTACTCAACGACGTTGAAGAATTTCTCAATCAGCGTCACTATTTGTCCGCGGTTTGAATCGCAACGCGTATCCGGCTCACGCACCCCGCCAAGTCTTTTTTCACTTCGTGCTCCCACAAGCGTATAACACGCCACCCGGCCGCAGACAGTTTCTCGTCGACCTGCCGGTCCCGCTGCTGGTTCCGCCTGATTTTCTCGGCCCAAAATATCGCGTTTGAGACCGGTCTCGTGCCATGTAACGGGCATCCATGCCAAAAGCAACCGTCTACGAAAACAGCAATCCTGGCGGTAACAAATACAACATCTGGCCGACCAGGCAGTGAGTTTGCCATCTTGATACGATACCGAAGACTTGCAGCCCAGAGTGCACGTCGTAACCGCAGCTCGATATCGGTTCCCGTCTGTCGCACTCGTCTCATGCGGGCGCTCCGCTGCTCTGGCGTGAGGATGTCGACCATGAAAAGACCTATCCAAACTTACAGTTCGCGGGACAGCTTACCAGCGAGTGAGCAACTTTTAGTGCGTCCCATGCTCTCGCTCCGCGGGCGGACGACGCGAAGCGACGCCTGGCATCCCGTGCGAATTGGCCATCCCACGCGCATTTTCGAAGCGCGCCAGCGCAGAGGTCGTCTTTCGAGCGGCGACGGCTTCGGTAGCAACCGAAGCGGCCGCTCGTTCGGACCGCCGAAACCCCATAGCTACCGTGGTCTTCTATGCGAGACCCTGCAGGCCAGCGCGGCAGTAACGTTGATCTCGTAGGGCCGCCCCCCCTTTCAGACGATGGCGCCAAATTTAGCGCTTATCCGCTTGATTGCGCTGCACGCACCGCCCTGCGACAAATCGCCGGCAGAACGTCTGCGGCGTGGATACAAAAACGAATATTAATTCGCATCACCAAAGATATGTCTCTAAGGGATGCACGCAAATCGCCACTCCACGGTGCAATTTTCCATGGAACCGATCAAAAAAAATATACGAGTCCTGACTTTGCGAAATTTCTCGAATCCAGCTAGGCTCGAGACTCGCCTAAACATCACCCTGCTGTCGAATATCATCGTGACAAATCTTGGAAACTTCGTGCGCACTCGCCGGCGAGAGCTCCGCATCACGCAGACGGAGCTTGCTCGCCGAGTGGGAGTCGACGATGCCTACATCAGTGCGATCGAGCGAGGGATTCGCACGCCTGACGGCGTTGCGTTCATCAAGCAACTAGGGGATGCGCTAAACCTGGATGTAGACGGAAAACAGGAACTCGCGACGGTCGCCACGTGCTCTCAGCGCTACATTCATTTGTCAGATCCGCTGCCCGTGTACAAATACCAGGTCATTGCTGACCTAGTGTATGACCAGGGTCTGTCAGAGGAAGATATGGAGGCGATTGCTCACGTGCATGCAGCGATTCGACGAAATCGCAAGATGCCGACCGGCCCAACCAGCCAAGGAGGAGCCATGTAAAAAGAAAAGCGCCACGAAGCCGAAGGCCTGCAGCGCTTTGGATCAGAATCAGTAGCGATTCGTCTCCTGACAAAACCGAGTCTCTACCAATCTGACCTCAGCGTCAAGCCCCGCTTTTTCTCTACGATTTGCACCACCTAGAAATTCGATCAAATTTGATCGAATTTCTGAGTTCGCTCGCCCGTACGCGAGGTTCTTTTCGACATCACACTGCTGTCGAAGGGTGGCGTATTCCCGAAACGTAAGCGTCTCCACGAGACGCGACGGAGAGAGAACTCGTGCCTGAAATTTCCCAAACCTTACTCATTCACGCCTCATCGCGTCGAGTGCGTCGCATCGTGACCGTCTCTGGCCGCGGTGTGCGAGGGACCTTCCCAAGTCGGAAGTCCGCAAAGTCGGCTCAGTTCGAGAGCCGCATCGAGGAAAAGACGTTACGCATCCTGGAGGTAGCCCCATTAGTTGAGTCAATCGAAACACAACCGCAGGTCTTCGAATACTCCGACGGCACGAACCGACGGCGCTATACGCCTGACGTGAAGATTGAAACTGGCGTCGGAACGGTCTTCCTCGAGGTCAAGGATGACGAGTCACTCACTTCAAACTCGCAAGCAATCGCTCGACTTTCCGCCGCCGCTCGATATCTCCGGCAACGTGGTCATCGTTTCCACATTGTTTTGCTAAGTGACCTCGACAACGATCTGCAGCACCAGCTCGAGCTTCTTCTAAAAGCGCGTCCAATACGCAGGCGGTATCGACCCAACATCGACGCAACGCTCTGGGACCCAGAAAACGGAACACATTTGCCTGCAGAGCTACAGCAGCAATGGGAGGACGCGAAGCGTGAGTGTGACGCTTTCCTTCACCGGATCATGAAACGCGACCCGGACGACCTGCTGCCCGTCTCGATTCGATAACTGGAGATACACCATGGCCAATTTCACTAAGGACCAAATCGTCTTCAGAGGTGAAGGGACATTTCGCATCGTACGCGTACAAGATGACATAGCCCAACTGGAGAACACAGTGACGGGGGAGTTCTCCAATCACAGTGAGGCAGACCTCCTTGAAGAATATTTGCGAGGATATCTGCGTACGGCTAATAGCAGGCAATATCAACGCTCCCCGAAACGCAGTACTTTCAAGGACGCATTGGAGGCTTGTACATCCGCAGGCCAGTTCGGAGATTTCGAGACGCGCCGACGAGTCAACTATCTAGTGATGCTCGATCGAATGGGCGCATTCGAAGGTCCTCGGTCAGCGCTTCGTCCGGCAATTCAGAAAGTGGCAGCGGATCTCGCCGATGCTACACCACCTCATGAAACCACTGTATATCGCTGGCGTCGCCGATACCGTATTGCACATTGCGACATCCGCGCATTGCTTGATCAGTCGGAACATCGGGGCGGAAAGGGAAAATCAAGGCTAGATCTGATTGTGGAATGCATCATCCACGAAAAGATTGAAACGGCCCTCTTTAACAGCAAAAGCGGAACCGCAGAAGAAGTCCATAATGCGGTATTCCTCGAAATCCAGCGGCAAAACGCGACGCGTATCGAGTCAGAATGGCTCAAGGTACCAGGGCTCCGTACCATTCAAAGGCGCATCCATGATATTGCCGCCTACGACAGAACCACAGCTCGCTATGGCGAGCGCGAAGCTCAGCGCCGATTCGCGAATCAATATCGGGCCCGGAAGGTATCCCGAATCCTCGAAATTGTCGAAATCGACCATACGCCGATAGATCTACTGTACGCGGACGCAAATGGCAACGCCATCGATCGGCCGATGTTCACCGTTGTCATCGACCGATTTTCTAGATGCGTTCTGGGCTTCTGCATCAGTTCCGCCGGGCATGGGGTCCACGCTGTGTTCGAAGCACTGCGGCACGCCATGATGCCCAAGAGCTATCTGAGAGAACGATTTCCGGAATTACCTGAGTGGCCATGCCATGGTTGGCCGGAACGCTTACTCATGGACAATGGGCGCGAAATGCATGCCCGTGCAGTCGTCGATGCCATGACCAATCTGGGCGTGGTCTGTGAGTACGCTGCATCGCGCGACCCAAACGACAAGCCATTCGTTGAACGCTTTCTCCGGACGTTCAACTACTCCTTCATACACAAACTTGCAGGAACGACTCTCGCGAAGGTTCACCAACGTATCGACTTCAAGGCGGAAGACGAAGCATGCATCACATTCGACAAACTCAATGAGATGGTTCATGCCTGGATCACCAAGATCTATCACATGAGGCCTCACAAAGGTCTAAGCGGCCGCGCGCCGATCGACGTTTGGAAAGAAGGTGCCACTGTAAATCCCCCTTTGCTGAAATGTAACGCCGATGATCTCAGCATCGAGTTCGGCGAACATGCCGAACGCGAGTTACAGCACTACGGCGTCGACTACAAAACATTTCAGTACGTGTCCTCGGAACTACTCGCATTACGACGCATGTTGCCGACCAAATCAAAGGTAGACATCGTAGCCCCGTACGAAAACGCCGGTGTGATCTACGTATGGGATCGGCTCGAAAACCGATACATTCGCGCCATCAATACCGACGACCGATACCACAATCTGACGGTCGAGCAAGCCAAGGCGGTGAAGGCGCGGGACAAAAATTCCGATTCTCATCAACGGACCAGAGCAAGCGGTGAAGAAATGATCCGCGAGATGAGCACCGAGGCAATGCAGTCAAAGAAGCTCAAACGACGTAAACAGGGCGCGCGTCAAGCTCACATTACGTCGAAGTCCGCCAATCGTCACTCTCCCATCGAGTCTGTATCGCGGGGTGATCTTTCGCAAAGCACTTTTACTTCGGATTCCGATGAGCTAACCGGATTTGAAGTCGACACCTTCGATGCCGAGGTTCGTCATGAAGAATAACGCCGCGTGCGCAGCGACTGTTCAAAAGATTCGGAAAGAATTCATCAAACTCCCTCACGTCAGGCGAATAACGGCTTCATTGGACCGTATGTACGCGTATCAGTGTTGCAACGAGGAAGCCGAACATCTGATGCTGGTCGGTGAATCCGGAGTGGGAAAGTCCACGCTACTTGCCAGATACGCAGCAGAACATCCTCCGATCGAACACGAGGAATTCACCGAGGTCCCGGTACTGTATGTGGTGCTGGGTCCCTCTCCCACGCCTAAGACGTTGGCACACACACTCCTGCGCGTACTGGGAGACCCGAAATGGAACACGGGCCGAGAGGTGGAGCTGACTGCCAGGCTGGTGTTTCTCATCAAGCAATGCCGTGTCCGACTCGTGATCGTCGATGAAGCCAATCACTTGATCGACCGAGGTGGCGAGAAAACACTCCACACTGCCGCCGACTGGATCAAGCGGTTAGTCGATGCGACGCGAGTGTCATTTGTACTAGCCGGCGTCCCCAGAATCACGCGCTTGCTCGATACGAATGATCAGCTACGCGAACGGTTCCGGGAGGTCGTTGGGATCAACCGACTGTCGGTGGCCAATCGGTCAACCGAATTGGAGTTCCGTAACGTACTTGCGACCTTCAAAAGATACCTGCAGGACCTCCCGGCGGTTGACATCTCCGGTGCTACTGTCACCCGCCTGTTTGCTTTTGCAACCGATGGGCGTCTTCGCGATATCCGGAGACTCATGGTGCGCGCGGTCGAGCTGGCGTACAGTCAACCGGATCCCCGACTGACAGACAAGGTCTTCGCGGAAGCATTCCGGACGGTCATCTACCCGGATGCGCCAGACGAACGGAATCCTTTCCACGAGCGATTCAATGAGATGCCTCTCGTGAAAGGCGATGAACCCTTTGCACCGGTGGAGCGCTAACATGATGACCGCCAAGACTTCTGGTCTACCACTGTGCCGCCCCAAAATCCTTCCTGACGAATGGATCGAAACCTATCTTTTTCGCGTCGCTAGAGCAAATGGCATTCGCCGTCCAAGGCTCAGCGATCTCGAACGGTTTCGCCCAACACTTCCCGTCACGGCCGGGAGCAAGCCTGACGGCTATCCGATTTGGAGCGACACCACGCTGCCACGATGGAGCGTGGTTACTCGCGTAAACAAAATCCGATATTGCCCGGAATGCATGGTTCAGTCCAGGCACATTCGTTCGCGCTGGCGCCTCACAGTCTTTGAAGTCTGCACGCTCCATCATGTCCGTCTGAAAGACGATCTTGCCGAACCCGTCATGACGCGGGGCTATAAGCAAGAAGGTAAACATTTCGTCACGGATATCACGGATGAGCAGCTCTGGGACGGTGCGGTGTGTCCAATGCCCAGCGAGCGGCAGCACGTTGACCGCTTGTGGTCAGGTTTCGAACGCCTAATCCTTGAAGGCGATCTGTCCAGCGCTTTCGCGCAGCTCACTCACATCTTGTTTCTGGAAGCCCTACTCGATGCCCTGGCAACCACCACGCCAGAGTCTGAGTCGCTGCCCATAGATGCCCCTCGGTCAACCCGGCTGGCCGAACTGGTCGAGAGAGGCCAACTTTCCTTGGTGCCAGATTGGGACGGAATTCGCGATTTCCTGGATCAGATCACCGATTCATCACATCGCAACACCGTGCTCGCTCGATTACGTCGCATGCTGCTCGATGAAGCTCACAGACCCACATGCCTTGCGAGTTTACCGATTTTAGATCTGAGGAGGCGGTTTTTGATGAACGGCCAGAAAAGAGTTGCTCCACAAACCCAAGGGGAGCTCCATCCGGGTCATGTGGTACCCGAAGGGTACGTGAGCTTCGAAAAGGCGACTGCGCTCATTGAATGTCCAAGAGCGCATCTTCAACACTTTATCCGGGAAAACATCATTCAAGGTTCCATCACGGTCCAGCACGGCAGCACGCGACATGTATTTCTCCCACCACAGGCAGTGGAAGCATGCCGCAGATGGTACGAGTCCGTCGCAACCCGCGAGCAGGTAATGAAGGAATTGCATATCAATCGGCACGGTTGCCTCACGCTAATGAATTCCGGCCTACCGCAGCCGCTGACAGTCAACGGGCAGACATATTTCTATCGAACGCACCTCGTAGATCTGTGCCGCCAGCTAGAGGACTTGTCGCAACCTTGTCCGGCCAGCCCTGGGTATTTACAACCGCTGTTCGGAACGTGGTTGCAGTGGCAGGGGCCCTATACATCAAGCTCACGAGAAGTGCTGAAGGAAGTCCTATCTGGCGAATTTCCCATCTTCCGTCGACTGGAAAATCCAGGCCTATCTGCCTACTTCATTGATTGGACGGCAATCGAAAGACTGCATCAGTCCAAGACGGACGTAGGTGCCAATCGGGCACAGTTGAAACGACCATCGCAGCAGCTTTCCCTCTTGCCGGAATGAACCACAAATCAATCCATCACGTGGGTTGGCGCTCTCGAGGAATCGCCCTGTTTTCGGGGCGGTTCCTGGTGCGACCAATGGCAGGCGCGGATGAAAGTTTCCTTGGCTACCGCTTGCGGGTCGCATTCGCCAACGGGCTGTCCAACCCTGGTTGGTTGGACTGCTTAGATTTCAGGCTCCCGAAAGCTCATGGCATCGCCCGCTGGTGCCCGCGTTGCTTGTCCGACTCCGGATGCAATTGGCGGGAGGACTGGTACTCCGGGCCGGCAGCATGCTTGGCGCATCGCTGCTGGCTCACTTCAGTGTGCGCCGCGTGCCGACGGACGTTGCGCTGGAAACAGGTTCGCTTCGCCAATTGCGCTTGCGGCGCACCATTGCAAGAAGCGACCATCGACCAACTTTCAGACGAAGTCCTGAAGCTGATCGGCGGTCAAATCGCTTCGAGTACTGCCCTTCTGTCTGTTGGGGAACGATGGAACCTCGCTCGTTTCCTAGGAGCACTCTCACAGTTCGGACTTCAGGGCAAACCATTGAAGAGGGCCTCGCGTCGAACAGAGAACGTCGAACAACTCCTGGTGACTGCCGGCGCATCACTAATCGCCGATCAGGCGGCTTGTTTCGAATTGCTTGACCGCCTTCGTGCTCCTCAGGCAGGCGTGAATAACGTTCCCCTGCTCTCGGATGTCTTTCCGCATCTGCTCACTATGCTGCGCAAGCAGTTGAGTGAGGCAGAACGTCGCTGGATGCTGAACCTCCTATATGCGTACGTTACGAGTTCATCGCGCCATGGGTCGGCAGTGCTCTGGGAACGAAAAGGCGCTGCCGGGCGGACGAACAAGGAGTTGCGCAATCGGCCGAAGACACGAAATTCAGCCATTGCCAACATGCTTGCGCAGACCGGTGAAACCGTACCAGTCAGGCGAACCCGGGCTGGACGGCAGAAGTTTGCAATCAGTGACGATAACCTGAAACGTCTCCGAAACACCCAACGTTCGCTGGTCCCGCTGAAGACAGCGGCCCGATACGCCGGGATGTCCACCAGACGTATCCAAGCACTGGCGAAGGCAGGCCTACTTGCTTCACACGAGGCACGGATAGACACGAGATCAGTCGATCGTTTGCTCGGCAACATCGCGGCAGCCTGTGATCGGGATGGATCGGTGTTTGAGGATCCGGTCAGCATAGCCGAGGCCTTGCGTCTGTACGTTCCTGTTGACGCGTCAGGAGCATTCTTCAACGACCTCACGAACGGTGCTGTGCGCCTTGCCGTCGAGCGAGGCAAACAACCGGCGTTGCGGAATATTTTTGCCGACCGCGGCGACGTAATCTCCACCGCGCAGATACCGGTCGAATCGGATTCCCCGATATCCATTGTTGAAGCAGCTCGTCGACTCGGCGTCAAACAGGAAGTGATGTACCACCTGATCAACGTAGGGCTAGTCAGGACTCGAACGGGCAAACTGCGCCGCCGGGCAGCACGAGTCGTCGATGTTGATGAACTGAAGAAATTTGCCGAACAATTTCAGCCGCTGTCCACGGTGGTAAGTGCGATTGGAATCTCCGCTCGCGAAGCGCCTAGCTGGGCCAGGCAACATGGTATCGAGATCGTCACCGGACCATCTGTCGATGGTGGACGACAGTACTGGGTCCGCAGGAGACCGACGCGGGAAATTCCCGCAGTGTAAGCGGCGAAGCATGAGAACTCGGCTTTCCTGGACCGTGTGAGCCTATCTTGCTACAGGAGTTTATATGGGAATCCGGAAATCTAGCCCGGTTGTGCTGGAACCCCTTGTATTTCTGTATCGTTGGCAAGTTATGGAGACGGACAAGGGCTTCCGCCATTTCATTGGGCACAACATGGAAACTATGAGCGGGCGGGCAAGCACCCCTATCGTGAAATTTGATCCGGAGACGCGCCGCGGGGTCACCCAATCCGGGAGGATCTACGAACTGATCGCGGCAAGCGGCGTCGACAGCAACGCCAACCTTCTATGGGACATTACATGCGCTCAAACCGGCGCCACTTCCACAGACGTCTCATCTGAGTACGATCAAACGGGTATCGCCTCCCTGCAACCTGTCGCGCCTTTCATTGCCAATCTGTTCTACGACGTCAGGCTAAGATGCCTGAGCGCCAATGTCCTGGCCACCCGTCAATTTTTCGAGCCACGGAATCCGGACGACCTGGCGGAGCTGTTGTTTGCAATAGGCGTGAGACAGGGTTACCTTCGCGTCCCGGATTTCGACATGGTCGAAAATCGGACTGAATTCGTTGATCTTGTGCGCGCGGTAGAGCGCCGGCTCAATCAAATGGAGCGGGGCTTGCCGCGTGACACTGATGGACCGCCAACCGCAGAACCGTCGTGATGGCCTGACGACACTGACGACCTGCCGATGTTGAACATCTTGATCTGACACCAGTCAATCTAGGCAACAATCCAACCATAGATCGCAAAGCCGTGAAACTGCTCGTCCTGTCCGACTTGCACAACGAATTCGCACTAGCCGTAGCCGATGCGGAGGCCGTCGCCCGCGTCGATGTCATCGTCCTAGTTGGCGACATCCATACGAAGGACCGCAGCGTTGAATGGGCTCGCGCATTCGTTGACGATCCGGCCAAGCCCGTCATCTTGGTAGTGGGGAATCACGAGTTCTACCAAGGGAACTTCGACCACACGCTGGACAAAGCTCCGCGAGCTTGCGCAGGGCGCCGCCGATCGGTCCATGTATCAATCAGACGCTCAAGAGGAACGAGACAAACGATGCGAGTTTTTGTCGATACCGAATTTACCGATTTCGTCGACTGCGATCTGATCAGCATTGCGCTGGTCGCCGACGATGGCCGAGAGTTCTATGCCGAGTGCGACGACTTCGATCGAAACACATGCAGCGCGTTCGTCCATGAAGCGGTATTGCCGCAGTTAGGTCAATACCCCGATCGAGTGTTCTCTCGGGCGAGCCTCCAGTTGGCACTCCTCGCATGGCTCCAACCGTTCGAGGGCGGCATCTTCTGCATGGACTTCCCTGGGGACTGGGACCTTCTAGTAGACATCCTCGATGGGGTACCGAATGGCTGGCAGGGGCTGCTTGTGCGTGATCAGGCCGACCAGGGCCGGCTGGAGTCCTACTACAAGCAGTTCGGCGGTCGACATCATGCGCTACACGATGCCCGCGCTCTGCGTTACGCGATGCAAGATGGAACGTCGTCTACGGATGCTGCGCAATCGAGCTCCGACTGACATCGATTGTGATCGCCTAGGAGACGAACTCATCAATCCGTTGCAGTACGGCAGGATCGTCTATCCCGCGGGCTGGATCGCACACGACGAGTCGGGATTGCAGTTCTGGGGCGGACGCGAATTCTTTGGGGGCGTCGTCCAGAATCAAGATATCGGCCAACGTCAGTCGGCGCCTCCGCATATAGTCCGCAATCCGTAGCGAGCGGCTCTCGATGCGTCGATTCGTAAGATAAACTTTGGTAGCCGCGCTCAGCTCGCGCAGATACTCATGTTGCAAGCGTTTGAGGTCGAACATATAGATCCAGGTGCTATGGATTGCGATGTCGACCGCTTTCCCGCTGACACGTTCGGCCAGTTTGGTCTGCAGTGAACAAACCCCCTGTCCGACCACCGCCGGTCCGTTGGGCCCGTATTCGAGTTCGCCCACTGAATTTGGATGTAGGACTCCATCGATGTCGAGGAATATCGTTACCCTCTTGCTCATTGCCGAGATCGCCCATAGTGAACCAGGAGAGCAGGCCGGACTGTGCCAGCGCCGGGGACGCATGCTTCGTTCAGCACTATTCTATGCCCGGCGATTGTTCTCGCTGATAGGTTGGAGTATGCGCAGGGAGCGATACTCTTCATGGCACCCTCAATTCTACGGAACGCGACGTTTCGTCGCCGCACCGACGACTTTTGAGCACGGAAAGTTCTGACGCTTCGGGCAAAGCAATGCACCGCCACTTCCCCATGCAGTGCGCGCCGTCAAAACTCGGATTGACGTAACCAAATGCCAAGCCTCAAAGGAAGGTGGACCTACTCCTGTTCTGATGCCCGATTGTCGGCTGCGATAGCGTCCATCGTCGAGACGAGGCTGTCCAGCAAGTCGCCGTGATACCGTTTCAGATGCCCGTGGATATTGTTGTTACGGAGCAAGCGGCTCATGAACCCTTTGGCGACGACCAGCGCGAGCATGGTATCGCCCACTTCCGTCTCAACAGCTTGGCAGTCTTCACGCAGGCGCTCCATCTCCGCTTCCATGCGAGCTAGATCCTCCGGCGATATCTCGTTCTTTTTCTTCGGTTTCGCGAAGTCATTCAATCCTTCAGGCCTGGTTGTCGCGAGGATCATCTCCAAGTATGGGACTGTGAACTTGTTCGCCGCCACCATCATTTCGGCCGCTTCGATCTGCCGATACGGCTTCATTTTCTTGAGCAGAATGAATATCTTGGGCAGCACCTGCCGGTTCTTTAGGATAGAAACAGCTTCAGGCGCGACGCCGTCGAGCATCGTCGCTCGCTCACGAATACTACGAACGTCGGTCCGTAAGACTTCTGCAATGCGCTCTTCGGACGCGCCTTTCGCGAGGGCGGCCCGAATCATTTTGTGTTCCTGCACTGCGGACAGGCGGTTGATATGCCGATTGAACGTGAATCCCTCATCGTCTGTCGACACCATGCAAGGCGCTACAGCACCACCAAGTTGCTTCAACGCTTCAAGCCGCAAACGCCCATCCAGCAATTCATAGTGTCCCAGGCGCTCAGTTGACGGAAAAACGGCCAACGGTTCGATGATGCCCAACTTCTCAATCGAGGTCATGATCGACGCAAACTTGCGCGTCAGTACCATACCCTTGGACAGGGGTGAGCCCGGGTGGATCAGTTCAATCGGCACCTCAATGATTCGTTCCTCGAAGCCTCGCTTAACGGTCGTCATGGCAGCAGTTCCTGAGGTATTCGCATCGCAACCGCTTCTGGGATGTCCTTTATTCCCTCTGCGCGCAGCAATGTTCGGAAATGCTCGTCGGACAAGAAGCGCTTGATTGCAGAGATGATGAGTAGAAGACGCTGATCTTGAATTCTCGCGTTCTGAAGGACGATCTTTTTCCTTCGTACTTCTGTCTGATATGTTCTGAGTAATTTCTGCGGCGTCGTATTGTCCCGGGAATGTAGTCGACCGCTCATCTTCTTTCCGGTGGCTTCCCGCTTACTTATGATTCGCCGCACTCGAATTAATTGCTCGCCTTTCAGCGTCTTCGACTCATAGGCGGAAAGCATAGCTGCTTGCACATCTTCGCTAGATGAGCGCGCAATTTGAACGGCAAGCCACAGTGGCATGTCGCGCTTCTCGACGGCTTGTAGCAGTCGCTGCTCGCCTCTCTCGAGCAACACGAGAATTCCGCTGATGTACGCGGGATCCAAGTTCGTCTTCCTTGCGATTTGGTCATTGGTGTAGCCTTTGGCTCTAAGCACTTGCAAGCCGTTCATGAGTTCCACTGCGGAGTGCCGACGCCGAGCAATGTTCTCGGTCAGTGTGATCAAAAAGCGATCGATCTGACTGGCCTCGACGATGCAACACGGAATCATCATCTCGCCTAAGGCCTTGAGCGCCTCGAGTCGCCCTTGCCCGCATAGCACCTCGTACCAATCTCCTTCGTCGTTCTTACCTCCGTAGGCCACTGTAATCGGTCGCTTCAGCCCAACCGTGGCGATGTTCTCCACTAGCTGGGAGAAGAAGTAGGGGTTTCGCGTACGCGGGTTCAGTACTCGAAGTTGATTCGCCGGAATTTGCACAATCGCGTCGCTACGTGCGAGTGTGGACCCAAGTCTGTCCAGCCGATCATTCATACTCAACTCCTTTGAGTGGCGCACGACGCCCGAGTTGGCAGAGCACATCAAGATCGTCAAAGCGATATGCCTCGAACCCAAAGTCGTTGTAGTCTTGAAGGCGCACCATATCGACCCGCAGTTCGACCGCGGGCAATAGGAAGTAGTCGCGGATCGACTTGGCATCAAACTCCATACGCGCCGCGACAGTGATGTCGGGCAATAGCGCATTGTCGAAGCGGATCACCCACCGATTGTTTCCGACGGCGGTCGGCCGGCAACGCGAAAGAACGAGAGAGACGCGAAACTCGTCGTTGACCCATAGCAGATCGGATCGCTCATCCTTCACGACATTTGCTCCGGCTTCCGTCATAGCTTGTATCGCCTGAGCGACGATCTGAGGATGAAGTCGGCGCAGTTGCCGATTGATCTCCACGTAGCGATAGTCTCTACTCGGCAAGTAGCCGATCAGATCATAGGTTCGCAGCAAGCTCCCGAAGCGGTGCATGTATGCGCTGCTGGACGGGCAGCCGACAGCTTCGTCAATGATGATGCCTGACAGATAACCATTCTTCAGAAGAAGCTGACGCAAGCGCTCGAGCATCTCGGCATCGCTCATACGATATGAGCGCGCCATGATGATCTGCCGTGCAGCTTCGAACAACAAGGGACTGACAATTGGCTTGAACGCGTTGTCCGCTCGCACCCATTGCTCGGGCGGGTTCTTAACCCGTTGTTGTTTCAACTTGAACGAGGTGCGGTTCCAAACGTTGTGCCCGACATATTTTTCATTGATGAGAATCTGATGCACCGTGCCACGCGTCCACAACGTCCCTCTATCAGTCCGAAGGCCTTCGGCATTCAGCGACGCTGCTATCTCGGTCTCGGTTCGTCCATCCTCGACAAAGGCGCTGTAGATACCGCGAACGGTGTCCACTTCTTCTGCCGGTCCGGGTGACAAGATAACTCGATCAGTCTGGATAGATTTCTGCTGGCCGCGCTCGAGCGTGCCTTTGATTTCTCTCGCGTGGTCGACCAGCACGCGGCGCAAACCGTAGCCGGCAGGACCGCCTTGTCGATTTCCGCAACGGATCAGCCGACTTTGCCCAGCATGAACCTTCACGCTGAGCTCACGGCTGTACTCGCCCGCCATAGTCCGCTTCACGCTCTTGATGATGCTGGAGACGGGGCTCCCGTCGTTTTCGAACTGCTCGGCGCAATAGAGAACTTTCACTCCAGCATGCTTGCATCGAATCTCGTAGCTGGCACTTTCGTCCGGGTCCTGAAATCGCCCCCATCGGCTAACGTCGTAGACCAATACGACGGAGAAGTCCGCGTTGCCTGACTCTGCATCGCGCAGTAATGCCTTAAGCGAATCCCGGCCGTCGAGACGTAGACCGCTTTTCCCTTCATCGGCATATACGCGAACGACCTCGAGGTCTCGTGTCTCCGCGAATACGCGAATGACGTCCAGCTGATTTTCGGTCGAATACTGTTGATGCTCCGTGGACATGCGGACGTACGCGACCGCCCGGCGTTCGGTATCCGAGCCCTCATGCGCTGCCTGTCGCGTCGAGCGGACCACGCTGCCTCCCTCCGGCAAGCTATCCCACGCCCGCCTGCGTCAAGACACTCCGTCAAACGACTATAGTTTTGGAGACGCGAAAAATGTTGCCGAAAACAAGCAAGAAGTTGCGCGACAACGAGACATCAAAGGTGGGAAGCGAATACCCACTCGTCATCGCCCTTGCGCTCAAAGGAGAAGTGGGAGGTTCACGGCGCGCGATAAAAACACTGACGCGGTGGACGGGCGCTAGCGAGCGCACCGTACAGAACTGGCTCTCTGCGGTTCGGGGACCAAGCGGCCCACATCTGGTAGCCCTGGCCAAACATTCAAATGCAGTTCACGAAGCGTATTTATCGCTAGCAGGACGAAGCGAGGCATCCGCCTCGCAGATTGAAATGTCGATAGCGCTACTTCGTGAGGCACTCGGTCTACTTGCCGGCAGTAGTTAGAAGACGGCGTTCATTCCAAGCCAGCACGGGCACATTTGACCAGCCACGCCGATGCGCGGCCGCCTGAGAGATGGTGAAGCGCTGCAGCTATCGACGGGTCTTGTACACGCGCTTAAACACGACGCGATCACCGAACATCTTCTGTATGAGCAGGCTAAGCCCAACAAACACCACTGCACCTGTAACCCAGCCGCCTACTGACATGGACTCGGGCAGGTGCCGATGCGCTTGATAGCCCGCGAACGCGGCGGCAAGTAGTGCCGCGCCGAAAAGCCCTCTTGCCGGTCCATACTCAACTTCAGCCTGACACCCCGTGCAAACCGTCGCGCCGCGCGGAACCCCAGTGCGGCAGTGAGTACAAGTCATATTGCTCATTATTTTCACGATCTAGGCTATAAAACCACTCGACTGCAAAACGCAGTGAGCCCCTTTAAGCGCATAACGACATAAAGGTAAAATTCTTTAGACGAATTCGCAACGTCTCAACATACGAATTTTGGATCGCGCAATTTTTCCGATCAGCAGGCCGATTTTCGAAACAATGCGTCGTCAAGCTGCATGAGCTCAGGCAGTCGTTTCGAGGGTCGGCTGCTCTAAGGCAATCGTATCGACGACGGCCTGCAGTTCGCAAAGCAAATCCGCCTGTTGCGCTTGCAAGTACTGGCGCACCGACTCGTTCTCAAGCAGCCTCCCAAGATAGCCCTTTGCGAGCACGAGGTTGAGCACGTCCTGTCCATAAGTCTGCTCGACCACCTTGTACTGTCCCTGCAGATTGCTCATCTCCCGTTCCATCTTCGCCATTTGCTCTGGGCTCACGCCGGCAAGCTTCCTCGGTTTCTTCCCTTCGACCAGCCGAGAAGCCGGTGTCGCAACAAGTAACGCTTCCGCATAAGACACGGACAGGTTGTTCGCTGCCACCATCAGTTCGACGCACTCAACCTGCCGCGTCGGTTTCATCTTGCGTAGAGCTCGCGCGAGCTCCGGCGAAAACTGCCGGTCCTTCAGGAGTTCGGTCGCTTCAGCGCAAATCCCGTCCAGCAATGCCATCCTCTTGATGATCTGCGACACATCTGTCAACGTCGGGCGTAATTTCCCCAGAAGTGTCGAAGTAAAAATCCCCACCCTGTGCGAACGGTGATCAGCCGCCATCGTGATCAGGTGAACTCCTACGGGGGCGGCCCGGTCGCCGGCGAGCGGGTTCAACGGGCACGGGGGTCAGCGAGGATGTGCGGTTGCGCAGATGGTCAGGCAGCAGATCGGCGTGCTCACGCAGGCGATACGACGACCCCTCGATTTGCACCACAATGGCGTGATGTAGCAGACGGTCAAGCAGCGCCGCTGCGACCACGCTATCGCCGAACACTTCGCCCCATTCGCCGAAGCTGCGGTTCGAAGTCAGGATGATGGCGCATCGCTCATAGCAGGCATTGACGAGCTGGAAGAACAGGTTGCCGCCGTTCGAGCCGATCGGGAGGTACCCGATTTCGTCAACGATCAACAGGCTGTTGCGTGCAAGGAATCGCACACGTTGCGTGAGATTGCCCTCGCGCTCGGCCTTGGCCATCGAGGCAACAATTTCGGCAAGCGTGCCGAAGTAGACGCTCTTGCCAGCTCGCACGGCTTCGACGCCGAGCGCGACGCATAGATGGGACTTCCCGGTTCCAGGCGGGCCGAGGAAGTGAACTGTTTGCCGCCGCTCAATGAACTCGAGCTGCGCGAGCGCCATGATGCGATCACGGTCCAGGCTGGGCTGGAAACTGAAGTCGTAGCCAGCCAACGTCTTGATCGTACCGAGCCGCGCAGTTTGCAGTGCCATCTTGATGCGCCGGGTTTCACGTGTCGTGAACTCCTCGCCCAACAAGGTTTCGAGCACCTCCATCATGGAGCTGTCGCCCTGCTCGAAACGCTTCATGGTGGCGTCCAGCGCTTCGAGCGCTCGCGGCATGCGCAGGCCAACCAGGTATCGGCGAATCCGTTCGAGTGTCGATGATGGCATGCTGTTCATGCAGGCCTCCCGGCACCGGCCAGGCGTTTGGCCACCTGGTCATAAAACGCCAGCGGGCGACGCACAACCGGCGTCGCTGGCAGTGGAGCGGCATGCTGTGTAGCCTGCTTCTGACGGTCGTGTGAACGTCGGTGCCCCGGCAGCAGCGATGTTCGTCGACGGCCTTCGAGCACTGGATGAACGGCCAGCAGCTCCCCGTCCTCGTAAATGCGGATCTCGTGAGCCAGGCTGTGAATGTCGAGCGTGCGCCTGCGGGTACGGTCCGGCACGCTGTAGTAGTTGCCGCCGACGGATACGAGCCCTTCGTGACTGACGCGCCGCTCAAGCCGGATCACACCGTTAAACGTTCCAGCGGGTAAGGCCTGCAATGCGGGCCGCTCCTCGCTGAAGTGCTGGGTGACGACACGATGCGTGGTGCCATGCAGGCGGACATTGGCAACCGTGTCGAGCCATTCGCGCAACTGACGGTTCATGTCGCCGAGGTTCTGGAAGCGGCGAGCCAGGAAGAAGTCCTGCCGGATGTACCGGTAGGGGCGCTCGACCTTGCCTTTGGTCTTGGCGCGATAAGCCTTGCAAGCCCGTGGAGTAAAGCTGTAGTGCTGCGCGAACGCGACCAGCTTCGCGTTGTAGACGATGTGCTTCTCGACCTCGCCCAGCACAGCGGTCTTCATCCGGTCGTAGAGAATCTCGCGCGGCACTCCGCCCAGATGTTCGAACGCTTCCATGTGACAGCGCAGCACCGTCTGCAGGTCCTGATGCTCAACGAATCGGCCCCACAGGTACCGGCTATGTCCGAGGACGATCGAGAACAGCCAGATCGAGCGTCGCTGGCCCGGTGCGTCGTCGAATTCAACGTTGAAGTGTGCGAAGTCAACCTGCGCCTGATGGCCGGCGGCGGTCTCGAAGCGCACTTCGAAGCCGCGCTGGCGTGGCGGCCGAACCTCCCGTACCAGGTCGCCCAGCGCAGTGCGACCACCCTTGTAACCCATCGCCCGGACTTCGCGCAGCAGCCGCTCAACACTGAGTTCCGGGAACGTGCGTACGCGTTCGGTCACATAGCTGACGAAGGGGTCGACTACACACGGTCGCGGTGCACGCGGGCCGTAGCGCGGCGCCTGAACGCCATCCTTGATGTATTTGCGAATCGTCTTGCGATCCATGTTCAGTCGAGCGGCGATGGCAGAGATACTCAGCCCCTGCCGGTGCAGTTCCAGAATCGTCATCACTTCTCCCAGCTCGACCACCGACACCTCCCAGGACGGATCTCAAGGGCGATATGGTCGGTGATCAGTCAGTGCGGTGCGCGGCATCCCTGCCGCGCACCGCACTCATGAAAACTGGGGAAATTTACTTCGACGAAAGTGGGGAGTATCTATCCGACGCTGACACACATCTACGGACAGTGCCTTCGCGAGTCGCTCCGGGGACACCCCTCGTTCAACTGCCCGGCGAATCATGAAATGCTCCTGGATAGTCGATAGTCGATTGACGCGGTTGTTGTACGTGTAGCTCTCATCGTCCGTGGCAACGAGGCACGACACGGTGTTGAACTGGAGCTCCTGCAACGCGATCAGTCGCAGATGCCCATCGAGCAGGACGTGGTTGCCCGATGCCTGATCGACCGGCGTCACCGAAAGCGGCTCGATCAAGCCCACCTCCTCGATGGAGCTTCTGATCTGCTTGAATTTTCGCGAGTTCATCATGCCGGCAGGCGTGCGCCGTGATGGCAGGATGCTCGTGATCGGAACGGACAGTGGTTCCGGAATGAACCCAAGTGCTACGCCGGTCATGCTGGACTCCCGCTCGGCCATACACGTTCCGCCAGATACTTCGGCAAAGTCGCCAGTTCCTCAGCGCGCAGCAGATTGACGAAGTTCTCATCGGCAAATAGCTGCCTGAGGGCACCGACAATGAACAGCAGCCGCTGCTGCGTAAACTCTGCCTTGCGCACCATCGTTTTCTGCCGCTCAACTTCATGCTGATACGTTCGGACGAGGCTCGATGTGGTCACGTCCATCACCTTGCGCGTCATGTTTCGATTCGCCGTGCGGCCGAGCGCTTTCCTCCGCTCGATGACGCGCCGAGCGTCCATCAACTGGCGCCCGCGCAATCTCCCCGATTCATATGCTTCCTGCAGGGCGCCCTGGATCGCCTCATCGTCGTCGCCAGCACCGACAATCGAAAGCGCCGCGTTCAGCGGAATCCGACCTTTCTCGACAGCGATCACAAGGCGTTCTTCACCCTGATGCAACAGCGTCAAGATCCCCTGCACGTAGTGCTGCGTGAGGCCCGTCTTCTCGGCAATCGCCTTCGGGGCGTATCCGCGTTCCTGCAGTTCGCGAATTCCGGCGAGCAACTCGAGCGGTCGGCACTGTCGTCTCGCGATGTTCTCAGTCAGGCTCATGATGAACGCGTCTTCGTCGCTCACGCTCACCACCAGCGCTGGTATCGTCGTTTCGCCGAGCGATCGGAACGCCTTCAGTCGCCCCTCACCACACACGAGGAGATACTTCTCCACGCCACTTGCCGTTGCCCGTGGCGTGACCAGAATCGGTTTCTTCAGGCCAATCGTCTTGATGTTGGTGACGATTTCGTCGAAAACTCGACCATTACGCTCGCGAGGATTGATCACCTCGATCTGGCTGATGGGAATCATCCGAACCTCACCGGGCTGCTCACGCTGAGTCATGCTCTTCTCCTCAGCCGAGCACGCTGTGCCATGCCGTATAAGTAGTCCAGCGTGTCGAAGCGATAGCTCTCGAACTCGATCGGATTCCAGTCCGCGAGACTGATGCGAGGTTGCCAAAAATCGATGTGAGGCAGCAGGTAATAGTCGAGCGCCGTCGAGTTGCTCTCGTCCAATCTGACCGCGACGGTGATATCCGGCAGCAGGCTCGTGTCGAATCGCACCTTCCAGTGGTTGCGGCCGCTGCCGCGCACTTGGCACCGTGACAGTACGATGCAGGCAGTGAACTCCCGATTCACGGTCAGCAGGTCCGTCGCCGGATCACGCGACACGGATCCGCCGAGATCCGCGATCTTCTTTTCCGTCTCGGCAACGATCTCTGGGTGCAGTTGCCGAATGAAGCGATTCGTTTCGATATAACGATAGTCACGGCCGGGCGTGAAGCCAACCGTCTGATACGCGCGAATCAAGCTACCGAAGCGATACACATATACCGAGGTGGACGGCATGCCCTCCGTTTCGTCGATCACGACGCCCGATAGAAAGCCTCGGCTTCGATACAGGTTTCGCAGACGCTCGATAAGCTCCTCACTCGAGTAGCGCCGGGCGCGCGCCCGCATGATGCCCTGCGCGGTATAGAACGTTTCGCTCGGCACGATGGATTCGAACGCGCCCTCCTTGCGGATCCACATCTCGGACGGATTCGTGACTCGCGATTTCTTCAGCTTGAACGACACACGGTTGTAGACGTTGTTGCCAATGTACTTTTCGTTGGTCAGCACCTCCCGAATGGTTGCCCGAGTCCAGGGTCGCCCAAGGTCCGTCTGAACGTTCATGCCGTTCAGGCGTGCGGCGATCTCGTGCTCATTGAGTGACTCATTGATGAACCAGCTGTAGATGAGGTTGACGATACGCACCTCGCTGTCCGGGCCTGGCATCAGAATGACGCGGTCCGTCTGCAGGCACTTGTGTTGACCGCGTTGCAATTCGCCCTTCATGAGGCCATGCTCGTCCACCAGGATCCGGCGCAACGCATAGCCTGCCGGCCCGCCTTGCCGGAAACCCAGCTCGATCAACCGGCACTGGCCAGCGAAGACCTTCGCTGACAACTCGCGGCTGTACTCACCGGCCATCGCACGCTTCACACCTTTGACGATCGTCGAAACTGGCGAGCCGTCGTTCTCGAACTGTTCGGCACAATAGGCGACCTGGATGCCTGCGCGCCGGCAGATGTACTCGTAATAGGCACTTTCGTCTGCATCCTGGAATCGTCCCCAGCGGCTTACGTCGTAGACGAGGATCACCTGGAAATCGGCCATGCCGGTTTCCACGTCTCGGATCAGCTGCTGCAGCGCTTGGCGCCCATCGATTCGCAAACCACTCTTACCCTCGTCGGCGTAGGTCCGCACGATCTCGAGATCGCGACGAGCAGCGTAGTCGCGAATGCGATCACGCTGATTCTCCGTCGAGTATTGCTGGTGCTCCGTCGACATCCGAACGTATTCAGCAGCCCGCATCCGGCAGGCCTGCTCGTCAACGGATTCGCATGTGCAATCGAGGTCCACGATCCAGCTCCCACTGGCAACCGCCCCTCGCTGCGCCATCCCCGACATCAACTAGGGGATTTGTATCGGCGAACGCGTCGCGCCTTGCAATGACGTCGAATGCGAGCGAGTACACAGCCAAGGTAGCAGGCCATAGACCCTTGTCGTACACGTCATCTCTTTGCAATCACGCCGGAACAGGCCTCGGCTCAGATAGCACGGCGATGTGCACCGTCCACGCGTTCATCTTTGCAACGCCGGCTTCAACCGCGTTGCGCAGGATATAAAACCCAGATGCCAGCGGGCGATGGGCCGGCCATACGTCCATGTTTGCAACAGCACTAGCAGTGCGCCGCGCATTTCGTCGTCGCTGCATCGCGCAATTGCGATCGCGATAGGCCGGGTGCGTCTCGCGGTAGTGCCGCCAGTAGTCAGGATGTCGGGCCCGCCAGCTGGCCTGGGCGCGGATCTGATTCTCGCGATAGTCGGGATCGACTCGCATGCGCTGGTGCTGCCATGCACGCCGGCGAGCACGCTGGCACGCCTTGGCCGAGCAGAAGCGTTGATGCGGGATGTGTAAGAGCGGAGTGAAGGGTGTGCCGCAGGCGGCACAGATCCGATCCGATTTCATGGCCGTGCTCCACGGAAGAATTGCAGTGGGGCCGGCCGTGTTCGGGGCCAGGGTCATTTGAAGCCAGCTCACGGGACGCGGCGTCCCACCCTCGCAGATTTTCCCGCTCTTGGAGCCGCTCTTGAGCTTTTTCTAGGCCTGGACCTTCCGAGGATCGCACGAGCCGCTCAGAGAGCTCACTGGTTATTGGGGTCGCAACCAAACGCTACTGCTTCGGCGCGGAAGTAGACCAGTCGCAACAACTCCGTCGTCGCCACAAAGTGCTTGTGGCGGGCGTCTTCGTAAGTCTTTGATTTTTAGTGTGCGGCGTCTCATCAACTAAGTCGCCCTACGATTCCCGAAGGGTCATCATCACACCCGACTACAACGCGCTGAACTGGCGAGAGCAGCCCTATGGGGCAGCTGCCCAAGAAGAGGAAGAGGAGCTGGAACACGCAGCGCTGGCCCCTTTGCGCCGCTCTGTTGTCTGGTGATGTCTCGGCGTGAAGCACTTCGGCGCGCGCCTTGATGCAAATGGTCCGCGGCGGCGCTGCAAGTAACTTCAACAACCGTCACAACAGACGAAAAGTTGCGCTCCGCTCTCTCGCATTCGACGGCATCGCAAACATCAGTGCATGCAGCACGACAAGCATCCATGCCGAGTACTCCTCACGCATTTCCGCCGCCGAAATGCAAAAACCCCCGCCTTTCGGGCGGGGGTTCTTGGCTTAGGGAGCCTGACGATTACCTACTTTCACACGGGAATCCGCACTATCATCGGCGTAGAGTCGTTTCACGGTCCTGTTCGGGATGGGAAGGGGTGGGACCGACTCGCTATGGTCATCAGGCAAAGAGGGTTGTTGTGCTGGCTTCGCAGCACAACCAATCTTGGAAGAAGCAGTAATTAGGTTGTGTGTATCACACACGAGAATCCAACTTGTCGCTCTGGATCTTGCGGCCGGTGCTGTCGCACGGCGCCGATCTACAAGGCAGACTTGTTATAGGATCAAGCCTTACGGGCAATTAGTATCAGTTAGCTGAACGCATTACTGCGCTTACACACCTGACCTATCAACGTCCTGGTCTCGAACGACCCTTCAAGGGGATCTAGTCCCCAGGGATATCTCATCTTAAGGCGAGTTTCCCGCTTAGATGCTTTCAGCGGTTATCTCTTCCGAACATAGCTACCCGGCGATGCCACTGGCGTGACAACCGGTACACCAGAGGTTCGTCCACTCCGGTCCTCTCGTACTAGGAGCAGCCCCCTTCAAATATCCAACGCCCACGGCAGATAGGGACCAAACTGTCTCACGACGTTTTAAACCCAGCTCACGTACCTCTTTAAATGGCGAACAGCCATACCCTTGGGACCGGCTACAGCCCCAGGATGAGATGAGCCGACATCGAGGTGCCAAACACCGCCGTCGATATGAACTCTTGGGCGGTATCAGCCTGTTATCCCCAGAGTACCTTTTATCCGTTGAGCGATGGCCCTTCCATACAGAACCACCGGATCACTATGACCTGCTTTCGCACCTGCTCGACTTGTCGGTCTCGCAGTTAAGCACGCTTATGCCATTGCACTATCAGCACGATTTCCGACCGTACCTAGCGTACCTTCGTACTCCTCCGTTACGCTTTGGGAGGAGACCGCCCCAGTCAAACTGCCTACCATGCACTGTCCCCGACCCGGATCACGGGCCAAGGTTAGAACCTCAAACAAACCAGGGTGGTATTTCAAGGACGGCTCCACCGAAACTAGCGTTCCGGTTTCATAGCCTCCCACCTATCCTACACAGATCGGTTCAAAGTCCAATGCAAAGCTACAGTAAAGGTTCATGGGGTCTTTCCGTCTAGCCGCGGGTAGATTGCATCATCACAAACACTTCAACTTCGCTGAGTCTCGGGAGGAGACAGTGTGGCCATCGTTACGCCATTCGTGCAGGTCGGAACTTACCCGACAAGGAATTTCGCTACCTTAGGACCGTTATAGTTACGGCCGCCGTTTACCGGGACTTCAATCAAGAGCTTGCACCCCATCATTTAATCTTCCGGCACCGGGCAGGCGTCACACCCTATACGTCCACTTTCGTGTTTGCAGAGTGCTGTGTTTTTATTAAACAGTCGCAGCCACCAGTTTATTGCAACCCCTTCACCCTCCTGGCGCAGGCCAGTCAAGCTACAAGGGCGTACCTTATCCCGAAGTTACGGTACCAATTTGCCGAGTTCCTTCTCCCGAGTTCTCTCAAGCGCCTTAGAATACTCATCTCGCCCACCTGTGTCGGTTTGCGGTACGGTCATCGTTAGACTGAAGCTTAGAGGCTTTTCTTGGAACCACTTCCAATTGCTTCGCTCCCTAAGGAGCTCGCGCCACACCCTTGAATTGCGCACCCGGATTTGCCTAAGTGCCTTCTCCAATGCAGCGACCGGGACTTCCAACACCCGGACAACCTTCCGCGATCCGTCCCCCCATCGCATCTAACAATGGTGCAGGAATATTGACCTGCTTCCCATCAGCTACGCATTTCTGCCTCGCCTTAGGGGCCGACTCACCCTACGCCGATGAACGTTGCGTAGGAAACCTTGGGCTTACGGCGAGGGGGCCTTTCACCCCCTTTATCGCTACTCATGTCAGCATTCGCACTTCCGATACCTCCAGCACCCTTTACAAGGCACCTTCGCAGGCTTACGGAACGCTCTCCTACCATGCGTGCTAAGCACGCATCCGCAGCTTCGGTATATAGCTTAGCCCCGTTACATCTTCCGCGCAGGACGACTCGATCAGTGAGCTATTACGCTTTCTTTAAAGGGTGGCTGCTTCTAAGCCAACCTCCTGACTGTTTTAGCCTTCCCACTTCGTTTCCCACTTAGCTATATTTGGGGACCTTAGCTGGCGGTCTGGGTTGTTTCCCTCTTGACACCGGACGTTAGCACCCGATGTCTGTCTCCCGTGATTGCACTCTTCGGTATTCGGAGTTTGCTATGGCGGGGTAATCTGCAATAGACCCCCCAACCATGACAGTGCTCTACCCCCGAAGGTGAGACACGAGGCACTACCTAAATAGTTTTCGGAGAGAACCAGCTATTTCCAGGTTTGTTTAGCCTTTCACCCCTATCCACAGCTCATCCCCTAACTTTTCAACGTTAGTGGGTTCGGACCTCCAGTACGTGTTACCGCACCTTCATCCTGGCCATGGATAGATCACCTGGTTTCGGGTCTACGCCCAGCAACTGAACGCCCTATTCGGACTCGCTTTCGCTACGCCTGCCCTATACGGTTAAGCTTGCTACTGAACGTAAGTCGCTGACCCATTATACAAAGGTACGCCGTCACCCCTTACGAGGCTCCGACTGTTTGTATGCATGCGGTTTCAGGATCTATTTCACTCCCCTCCCGGGGTTCTTTTCGCCTTTCCCTCACGGTACTGGTTCACTATCGGTCGATCACGAGTATTTAGCCTTGGAGGATGGTCCCCCCATCTTCAGACAGGATTTCACGTGTCCCGCCCTACTTGTCGCACACCTAGTTCTTTCATACTGTTTTCGCCTACAGGGCTATCACCTGCTATGGCCGCACTTTCCAGAGCGTTCGGCTAACAATACAAATAAAGAGTGCAAGGCTCATCCCATTTCGCTCGCCACTACTTTGGGAATCTCGGTTGATTTCTTTTCCTGCGGTTACTTAGATGTTTCAGTTCACCGCGTTCGCTTCGCATGGCCTATGTATTCAGCCATGGATACTCCAGAAGGAGTGGGTTTCCCCATTCGGACATCTACGGATCAAAGCTTGTTTGCCAGCTCCCCGTAGCTTTTCGCAGGCTACCGCGTCCTTCATCGCCTGTGATCGCCAAGGCATCCACCACATGCACTTGTTCGCTTGACCCTATAACGAGTCTGTCTCGTCGACAGTCGCTACAGGTTGAGTTCTCGCGTTGTGCCGTATTCCAATTGAGTCAAACTTAGAGTTCGAATCATCTTGAGATACATCGATACAATCACAACCCGGATAGTTTCCACGTCCATCTCAAGACGCTTCCGCTATCCAAATTACTTACTTCTTCCAGATTGTTAAAGAACGACAGCCGATACTTTCGTATCACTCTGACTGGCTCAATCGCCAATGAGAAAAACTCGAACCAAACTTCATTCGAATGTTTGTCATTGAAGATTATTGAAAGCGGCCGGCATTATAACCGGTTTAACCGCAGACAGCTAGTCTGTCTTAATCAACAGCCGATAAGCGTGAGCGCTCAACTTCGCGAGATAGCTCTGGAAAGGAGGTGATCCAGCCGCACCTTCCGATACGGCTACCTTGTTACGACTTCACCCCAGTCATGAATCCTACCGTGGTGACCGTCCTCCTTGCGGTTAGACTAGCCACTTCTGGTAAAACCCACTCCCATGGTGTGACGGGCGGTGTGTACAAGACCCGGGAACGTATTCACCGCGGCATGCTGATCCGCGATTACTAGCGATTCCAGCTTCATGCACTCGAGTTGCAGAGTGCAATCCGGACTACGATCGGTTTTCTGGGATTAGCTCCCCCTCGCGGGTTGGCAACCCTCTGTTCCGACCATTGTATGACGTGTGAAGCCCTACCCATAAGGGCCATGAGGACTTGACGTCATCCCCACCTTCCTCCGGTTTGTCACCGGCAGTCTCCTTAGAGTGCTCTTGCGTAGCAACTAAGGACAAGGGTTGCGCTCGTTGCGGGACTTAACCCAACATCTCACGACACGAGCTGACGACAGCCATGCAGCACCTGTGCGCCGGTTCTCTTTCGAGCACTCCCACCTCTCAGCAGGATTCCGACCATGTCAAGGGTAGGTAAGGTTTTTCGCGTTGCATCGAATTAATCCACATCATCCACCGCTTGTGCGGGTCCCCGTCAATTCCTTTGAGTTTTAATCTTGCGACCGTACTCCCCAGGCGGTCAACTTCACGCGTTAGCTACGTTACTAAGGAAATGAATCCCCAACAACTAGTTGACATCGTTTAGGGCGTGGACTACCAGGGTATCTAATCCTGTTTGCTCCCCACGCTTTCGTGCATGAGCGTCAGTATTGGCCCAGGGGGCTGCCTTCGCCATCGGTATTCCTCCACATCTCTACGCATTTCACTGCTACACGTGGAATTCTACCCCCCTCTGCCATACTCTAGCCTGCCAGTCACCAATGCAGTTCCCAGGTTGAGCCCGGGGATTTCACATCGGTCTTAGCAAACCGCCTGCGCACGCTTTACGCCCAGTAATTCCGATTAACGCTTGCACCCTACGTATTACCGCGGCTGCTGGCACGTAGTTAGCCGGTGCTTATTCTTCCGGTACCGTCATCCCCCGACTGTATTAGAGCCAAGGATTTCTTTCCGGACAAAAGTGCTTTACAACCCGAAGGCCTTCTTCACACACGCGGCATTGCTGGATCAGGCTTTCGCCCATTGTCCAAAATTCCCCACTGCTGCCTCCCGTAGGAGTCTGGGCCGTGTCTCAGTCCCAGTGTGGCTGGTCGTCCTCTCAGACCAGCTACTGATCGTCGCCTTGGTAGGCCTTTACCCCACCAACTAGCTAATCAGCCATCGGCCAACCCTATAGCGCGAGGCCCGAAGGTCCCCCGCTTTCATCCGTAGATCGTATGCGGTATTAATCCGGCTTTCGCCGGGCTATCCCCCACTACAGGACATGTTCCGATGTATTACTCACCCGTTCGCCACTCGCCACCAGGTGCAAGCACCCGTGCTGCCGTTCGACTTGCATGTGTAAGGCATGCCGCCAGCGTTCAATCTGAGCCAGGATCAAACTCTTCAGTTTAAACCTGTTACTGTTTTCGGTTCAGTTAAGAACCGGTCGCTCACTCAAAGCTGACAGGAATATGAATTGCTTCATAAACCTGACTTACTTTAGTGTGAGACTCTTGATACTTTCGCTATCTGATCCGAAGATCAGCTCGCTTCGATCAAGCGCCCACACTTATCGGCTGTTAATTTTTAAAGAGCAATCTGCGAGGAACTTCGTGTTTCTCAGCAGCGCTGCGTTTTCAGCAGCAGAGAAGCGAGATTATTAACCGTTTTTTAAAACTCGTCAACAACTTTTTTAACTACTTCGTTGCGACGACTGCGGTTTAATTTCGTATGCACTGGAGTTGTTAAAACCAACTTCAACAGCACCGCCTCCCTTCTTCCTCCCGCGCTGCGTTTCCGTTAGCGCGAAAGAGGCGTGATTCTAAGCACCTGCCCCCATCTACGCAACCCCTTTCGTGAAATATTTTTGACATGCTATGCCGGGAGCAGCCGAGCCTACCCGAGTGGCCATATATAAGCGGCACGGCAAGAGCTGCCCCGGTCGCCCGTATACAGCCCCGCCGCCGCGAACTCGACCTTCCCGTCGGTTACCGCCCGACCATCGCCCTCACCACGCCGTCCCTCCGGATCAGTCCGTGATACAGCGCCGCCGCAAAGTGCGCGAGGAACGTCAAGAAGAACAGATACGCCAGCACACGATGCGCGACCCTCAGCCAGGCGAACGTCACCGGATCAGCCGACACCAGCGCCGGCAGCTGCACGCCGCCGCCCAACGTCACCGGATACCCGCCCGCCGACAGCATCGCCCACCCGATCAGCGGCATCGCGACCATCAGCGCATACAGCACGAGATGCGATCCGTGCGCGGCCACCTTCTGCCACCACGGCAGATCCTCGGGTAACGCCGGCGGCTTCGACAACACCCGCACCACGATCCGCACGCACACCAGCACCAGCACGGCCACACCCAGCGGCTTGTGAATCGCCACCAGAACCTCGTGCCGCCCGGAAACGGACGCCACCATCCCCACCCCGATGAACAGCATCGCGATGATCATCGCGGCCATCACCCAGTGCAGCACCCTCGCGGGCAACCCAAACGTCGCAGAAGTCTTCATCACCGTCCCTCCGAACTCAACCTGGCCACTCCCGCCACGCCGGCCTCTTCACTCGTCCTGCGCAGATACGAATCCGCATAGGCAGCCGAGCGCGCCGCCAGCAACGGATCCCCCGACACCTGAATCCCCTGCGGCAGCACCGTCGGGTCGTAATTCACATCCCGGCACGGCCCGCTGTCCTGCGCCTCCACGCGGTCGAGCACGAGCGTGCCCGCGTCGATCGTCGTGCGCTGCGCGGGCCAGACCTTCGTGGCGTCGTCCACCGGATCGCCGGGCTCCGCCAACGTGACCAGCAGCTTCCACTTCTGCGCACCCGCCGCGATGCGCTGCGTCACGTCCTGCTGCAACACGTTCGGGTCCGCCGCCGTCGCGACGTCGCCGGCGCCGGCCGTCTGCTCCGGCACAACGCGCCACCGCACCGCCTGGCGCTTGCCGGCCGCGTCGACGAAGTAGAACGCGTTCAATCCGTAATAGCTTTCGGTGACGTAGCTCGCGCTCGGCTTCGCACCCTTCACCCATTGCAGGAACGCGCCCGCCTCCGGGTGCGCGCCGAAAAACGCCTTTACCTTCGCCGGGTCGGGCTTGCCCGTCTTCGGATCGGGCCGGGTCGCCATCAATTGCGCGTAGAACGCCTGCGGCGTCGCCACCGGAAACACGGGCATCGCGTTCATCCCGGTTCGCCATTGCTCGCCATCGGGCGCGGTGAGCTTCAGCGCGAGGCTGCGGATCGGCACGCTGCTGTCGGGCGCGTACGGGTTCCCGCCCGGCAACGCGAAGCGCCCGACCACCGGCGTGCGCACCGCCTTGAAGAACGGCGCGACCGAATACGCGCTCGCGGCGCCGTTGCCTTCGAAGTAACCGGTCACGCACACGCCCTTCGCGTGATTGCGCCGGAAGCCCGGGTGAATGCCGCCGCCGGCCGTCTGCAATGCGTCGACGATCCGGTGCGGGGTCAGACGCGCCGGCGCGAACCACCCGCCGACATACCCGAACGCCACGGCCACGCCGGCCACCGCGCCGCCGATCGCAGCCCAGCGCCACCACCCGCGCCCAGGCTCGCGCTGCGGCGAAGAAGAGGAAGAAGATCGCTCCATGAATGTGCTCCCGACCATCAGGTCATTGTCGAACCAGCGTAGGACGCCACCCGCGCCGCTTTATTCCACGAAAATTTTTTTCCTATGCTGGTGGAATACGCGGCGCCCACCGGCGTCTTACGCGGCATCTCTACCCATTCGGCAACCGGCCCGGCCATGCCCTCCACCGCCCTCGACGACGACACGCTGCGCGAACTCATCCCCAGGCTGCGACGCTTCGCGCTCTGGCTGGCGCGCGACGTCCATTCGGCCGACGATCTCGTCCAGTCGACGCTCGAGCGCGCACTGTCGCGCTGGACGAGCCGTCGCGACGACGCGTCGCTGCGCAGCTGGCTTTTCACGATCCTGTACCGGCAGTTTCTCGACGGCAAACGCAGCGCGAAGCGCTACGCGTGGCTGCTCGGCCGCATCCGCGACGACGACGAAGCGCACTGGCCGTCCGCTGAACGCGAATTCGCGGCGCGCGCGACGCTCGAAGCGTTCGGCCGGCTCTCCGACGAACAGCGCAGCCTGCTGCTGCTCGTCGCGGTCGAGGGCTTCACCTATCAGGAAGTCGCCGACCTGCTCGAGGTGCCGATCGGCACCGTGATGTCGCGGCTCTCCCGCGCGCGCCAGGCGCTGCGCCAGCTCAGCGACGGCGAGCTTCCTGCTCCTTCCTTGCGATTGATGAAGAATTGACGCCCTCCTCCGCCGAAAGTCGGAGGATTCCCACACCTGGCGATGCACGTCCGCATCGGAGAATGTTCAGCGCAGCGTTGATATCTCGATCATGCAAGACACCGCACTCACTGCAGGTCCACTCTCTTATTCGCAGCCCCGCGATACCTTTCGGCCGCGTCGTGCTGTCTTTCGACCCGCACGACGAACAGGACTGGGTAGAACCGCTTTCGTCGACTTCCTCGAACGTGACTCCGTGCGCCATCGCCTTATAACGGAGCTTGTTGCGGAAGGACGACCAGGATGCGTCGTAGACGCTCTTCGCCATCCTGGTTCTGGCGAGTTTGGCGGCCGACACGTTGCCGATCGCAATGTAGTCGTAGCGCCGCACCAGATCGAGCGCGAGCTTGTGCTGGAAATCGGCGCGTGCATTCACTACCTTTGCATGCAGCTTCGCGATATGCCGCTTGTGTTTTCGCGCCTGTTGGGCTTTCGCCAGCTTTTCCGCCGCGCGCTGGCCAAACCGGGCATTGGCCAGCTTTTCGCCCGTCGAGAGTGTGGCGAAGTCTTTCAGGCCAAGATCAATGCCGACGCCCAAACGGATCGGGCGAGCCTGAACATCGGGCATCTCGATCACAATATTCAGGAACCAATTGCCACACGCATCCTGTGCGAAATTGGTTCCGTCCTTGATCTTGCCTTCGGGAAGCGGGCGGCTGTTGAACACGCGGAAGGTGTTACCAGCGAAGCGAAACGCGTCTCCTTCGCGCTTCAGGTCACGCCCCTTCAGCGGCACCCAGCCAAGCGATTTCCGGCCGCGATAGCGCAGGTAAGGTCGACGGTGCTGGCTACGCGACTTCGCGTATTGTTCGCACGTTGCGTTGATCGTGCCGGAATGGATGCAAAGCTCTTTGCTAGAACCCGTCGTCAATACGTTCAAGTCGAACCCTGTCGGCCACTTCTTGTTCCACTTGAGGGCATGCTTCTGCGTGTCGTTGCAGAAGTTCCAGACGTAGTTCACCGCGCGGCTCTGCTTGTTAAGCAGCCCGTTGAGCGACTTTACCCGGTAGCGATAGACAAGGATCATGCCGGCCATCCTAGCTGGTGGACGAAGCTGCCTGTCAAATGCGCCCTGCGCTACCCGCCATGCGCCCCGAAGGAAGTCCCCTTGCGGGAAACGGCGGGGTTTCTCGGAGCACATCATGATGAACATTCCACCTAACGAACACGACCTCCAGGCCTACGTCGACGGCCAGCTCGACGACGATGCGCGCGCCGCGGTCGAGCGCTATCTCGCGCTGCATCCGGAGCGCGCGGAACAGGTGAAGCAATGGCAGCAGGATGCGCAGCGGTTGCGGGCCGCGCTGGAAAGCGTGCGGATGCCGGCGGATAACCTTGCGCTGGATCCTGCCGCCATTCGCGGCAGGCAGGCGGAGCGCACGCGGATGCGGTTCGCGATCGCGGCTTCGTTCGTGTTCTGCGTCGGGCTGGGGACATTCGGCGGATGGCAGGCGCGTGGATGGAACGCGGCGCCGCCCATCGCACCGATGAGCGATGCAGTCGAGGCTTACCGGATGATGGTGGTCGATCAGACGGCCAAGGTGGATTACCGGCCGACCGGTGCGGGCGATTTGCAGGGGTGGCTCACCCGGCGCGTCGGGGCATCGGCGCGGCTGCCGGATCTGAGCGCTGCGGGGTTCAGGCCGGTCGGTGGGCGGTTGTTCACGACGGACAGCGGGGCCACGGCTGCGATGGTGCTCTATGAAGACGAGGCCGGGCGGACGCTGAGCTTCTATCTCCGGCCGGCAGAATCGAAACATCGGCTGCTGCCGGCCGGGCAACGTGTGGATGGCGCGTTGCTCGCGCGGTACGGCTCGGTGAACGGACTCAACTATGCGGTGGTCGGGCCGGCCGGGAGTCTCGCGGAGAAAGCGGTCGTGCAGGCGCTCGATCAGCAGACTTGAAGTAGCAGGATGCGCGCCCGGTTGGCGGTTGGGGGTGGCCGCCAGCGCCTTTTGTGGCGCGGCCCGGCGGGCTTGAACGGGCGCACGCTCACCACTCGCTTGCACAGTGTTTCGACTGACTTTCCCTGGCTGTTATGCACATCGAAGCCGCTCCGGTGCCCTCACCTTTGGAATCACAGGGTTTCGAGTCGCTGCGGAACAGGATGTCCACATCGATCACGGGTAAGCGATCCGGCTTCCAAGGATGGCTACGATCCTGTCCGTCCAGGTAGAGTCGCCACCGAGACCTGGCTGCCGGCAAGCATCTTGTTCGCTCGACGCACGAACACCCAGTGCCAAACCCAGAGGAAAACTGCAACGCCACCGGCGATGGAGCCAAGGGTATCGGGTATCAACGAAACAACCTGCGCAAGACACCACCCGATGCCACTGATCCGGCCGAACGAGCGCAGACCCGACAGCGCCGGATTGATACGGGACTCCGCTTCCAGCGACTTCGCAACGTTGGAAATAATGAAGAAATCCTCGATGAAGTTGTACGGCAAGAGGAACATGAGCCAGACGCTGTTGGGTTCGGCCGCACGCGATCCTTGGTTGACCGATTTCAGGGTAGTCCTCAGGTCGCTCGCGTAGGCATGGACCAGAGCCAGGAAAACCGTGATGACGACGATGCCGCCGATTGTCCCAAGCCTCTCCATTTCGCCGAGAACGCCACCGTCTTCCGAAGGATGGACAAGGGGATAGGCGAGCCCAAAGGCAATGGGGAGGCTCAGCATGGCTTTGAGAATGATCCGCGCAGTTGCGCTCATGTGTATCCGATGGATAGGTGCGTTGTCACCGGCAGCATAGCGAACGATCATCCTCGCCGTGCGACTTTGTCCTGGTATATGCCGCCTTCTCTCGCGACGCCAGTCGAGTCGGTGTCTGAACCGCACCGGGAGTCGTGGAGGCCGGTCAGCTTGATCGTGGTGACGCTACATGCTGATATCGTTCGGTTCGCTCACCTTGGGTCTGCACAGCGTTTCGAGTTGCGTGGAAGCGTGATATCCACAACCCGGGAGGTGACGCAAACATCCTCACCACATTCGCGTACCCTCACCCGTTGAATGCACAGGATTTCGAGTGTCTTGGCTGCTCGATATCCACATGGCACTCGATCACGGCGGGTCGCGCGAACATTCTTCCCATCACCCGCTCTATTCCGGACAATCCCTGTCCAACAAGGCATTCGGGCTGATTCACATGGTCGAGTGCATGGCGCTCACCTGTCCGAGGCACAGCGATTCGACTGGCTAGGCGTGCAGGTTGTCCACATGCGGCACGTCGGCAAGCGCACGAACGTGATGCGCTTTCCCCCGCGCTCGCATCGTGGAGCCGGCATTTCTGCACTCAGTCGCGGGCTCACGTATCCGGATCGGCTTGTCACGGTCAGAATTCGCCGGGATCCGCCCCCCCGCTTGCGATCCGAGCGCATGCTCACCTGTTGCTCGCACAGCATTTCACGTCATTTGCGCCGCGGTTACCCACATACGAAGGCTGACCACCTTCACCGCCGCCCAGGTCACTTGGTCAGATGACCCTTGAGAATCTCGCCGGTCTCCGGGGAGATGACGTATCCCATCGACGTCCCGAGCGGACTTGCATTGCCGAGCCCGCGCATGCCGGGAGGCATCTTCGCCAGAAACGTCACGCCGATGACGTGGTCGTCCGGTTTCGGATCGACCCTCGCGGCACTTTCGTCCGTGATGCAGATCTCGAAGTTGTGCAGATCCTGCCCGGTTCGCGCGAAGTCGTCATAGGCGGCCTTCAGGCCGAGCAGCGTCGCGGTATTGAGCCGGACGGAACATCGATCGACCTCGCCGAAATTCAGCTTGCTCATGGCGTTCTCCGGATATCACGGGTTCGGGTTCGTCTGCGGCGCTTGCCGCGGCTCGAGGAAATACTGCGATTCGTCGGGAACTACGCCGTTCACGTAACGCCGGTCTTCCCACAGCAATCGCCAGCACGTCGGGATGAACAATCCCGGCAAATCGTCCGTCAGGTTCGGCGCACGCGTGCCCCGAGTGAAGTAATTGAAGCAACCTCCATTACGCAAGCCGGGCATGACGATCGGCACGAGGCCCGGCCGCCTCGACCACTTGACGACGACAGGCTCCCAGATGCCGTCGCAAGGCACTTTCCGGCCGGTCCAGATGATCGGGCCCACAGCTTGCGGAACCGCGGGCAGCTCCTCCGGAAACACCGGATACGGAAGCGTGTGGAAATTGCGCTCATGGGCATTCGGGGACAACAGCTGTCTTGCCGAGCGCAGACGTGCGAGGTTGCCGAATCGATCGTCCGAATCGAACGGCGCATACTCCATCTGGTATTCCGATGCGTGCAGCAGCCGGGCCAGCGCGTCGATCTTCGGCGGGTACGGGGCAACCTGCCCACCGCGATCCCAGTAATCGGGATTCGGGTAGAAATACGCGTCCAGAAGGTGGTATTGCCGGTACACGTGCTTGAACGGCCCACCGCTCCGCCAGCCAATCCGGTTCCCTCGGGCCAGCTCGGTCAGCCCTCGATCGTAAGCCGCGAGAATGTCGGCGATGATCGGAAAGTGGGTGCGCTGAATGGCCTCCGGATCACCATCGGGCCACGTGTTCACTGCATGCTCGTACGCGTTCGCGAAGCGCTCGAATGCCTCGCGCTTGCGCGTCCAGAGCGACAGGCTCGTCAGGCGTTGCAGCAGCCAGAAAATCTTGCGCCTGGTAGCGTCGTCCGTCATGTCGTACTGCTCGATCGTGTCGGTCATCATTGATCGTCTCGCAACGGCACCGGTTGCCTGCCCGTCATGCCCTCTCCTTTGCGTTCACGCCGGCGCAGCGTCATCGCCCAGGCCGCTGCGTTTCAACACCTCCCGCAGGCACACCGGACACACATACTCACCGGCGTCCCGCAGCCGCAGGAACATGGCCGGATCGTCGATCCGGAACGTCGAATCGACGATGTCGATATCCGGCCCGAGCACCTTGCGCAAAAACGCTTCGTCGAACCAATACTTGGGCTCGTGCTTCACACGGGCATCGATCACCCGCACGACGTGACAATCACGGATCACATCGATCGTGAGAATCGCCGTTTCGATATCCGGCGACGACCGCGTCGGCCGGATCAGCCCGTGAAGTTCGCATCGCGCGAAATCGCTCGGCCACTTTGCATTCGCCGCGACGACGGACGTATCGAACGCCTGCTCTTTCGTCGTCGGTTGATGGGGCACCTCGCCGGAACGCACGAGCAGTTCGTCCAGGCACGCCAGACAGACATACGCGCGCAAGCGCTCCAATGCCGCGATCTTCGGAAATGCCTTCACGTGCGCGACCCGATCGACGAAGATCGCATCGACCTCGTGCTCGTCGAGCTCGGCGCGCAACATCCACATCTCCCGGCTGTATCTCGGCCGGTCGAGCGAGACCTTCACGAGTTCGCCGGGCACACACTGTGCGCGCAGCCTGATGCGTGCGTCCACACCCTTCGACGTTGTCGCCGTGGAAGCGCGTCCGTGTCGATGGCAAACGATCGGTCCCATTACTCACTCCAGTTGCGAGCGCCGCTTGCGTCGCCCTGTTCTTTCTTCGGTTTCGTCGCGCCGTGGAAGACATCGAGCGATCGCACACCGCATTCATCGCGTTTCGATGACGCACTGTCCCGGCCCGCGCCAGGCGATCGCACATTCCCGCGACCGGATTGCCGAGCGAAGCCCAATCGTGCCAGCCCATCGGCGGCGGCCACCACCTCGGTCACGACAACCGCAGCATGGCCTGCAATCTCCGTCGCCAGCATTTCGTCGCCAGGTGCCTTCATCGATCGCTTCGTCCTTCGTCGTTCGTCGCGCGCCAGTCAATCCACTCGACCGCGAGCGCGAGAAGCTCCGGCAAATTGCCCGGGCCGCCGTAGCCGGCGAATTCAGCGCTGGTCGCACGCACGGATATCCAGTCCGATTCGTCGCGCTCGATCGACAGATCGATCACCTTGCCGGACGTCGCGCCGTCGAGCTTCACCTTCCATCCCGGATTGTCCAGCGTGACGACCTCGATGCCGTGCGCGTGTTCCCAGACGCCATCGCAACGCGATTCGTACCAGCGCTGCAGCGCAGTCAAAGAATCAATCATGTGCCTGTGCCTTTCGTCATCCGGTTCACACCGTTGCGAGCCATCTGACGATGTCTTCGATGTCTTGGCGAGACAGCTTTCCGACGCGATCGACAAACACCCCGTAGCCGAGATCGAACTTCACGTTGAATCGCTCGCCTTTGTAGCGGCAGCACAGGACGTCGGCTTCCGGGATCGACACGCGTTGCTCGAACACGATGTCGCCCGGATATTGCAGCATTCGATGCACGACTGTGTCGATATCGAGCGTGTCCAGCCTGGGCAACGAAGAATCGGTCATGTGTCGTGAGCCAGTCCGACGGGCCCTTGCATCCTGGATGCCGGCGATTCTACAGACATGACGGTCCGCACATCACCCACGCGCTTCACAGCTTCCCGATTCGTTCTTCTGTCCGCCGCACGCAGTGCATATCCCGGGCGGATCACAGTCGACGGACTGTGCTTATCCAAAGGTGTTAACAGGGTTCGTATATATACGTAGTGGTAGTTAACAAGCGCTGTGCCTCACAGTGGATAACCTCCGTAACGCACTGAATTTTCAGCACGAAGCGGGATGCATAACCATGGGTGTCGCACGTGAACAGCTCCGCGGAGCACAGAACAACTTTTCGTCGATTCGCAGACTCGCCGACATATCCTCAATCGTTCCACTGTGAATCCAGAGGCTTGCCGGACGGTTATCCAGAGGGGAATGTGGATAACCTCACAGCACATCGACGCGTTTTGCTGTGATTCGAAGCGGTGAAGCCAACGCTCCCGGCATCGCAAGGCAACATCGATCGTCGGGCCCTTCGCACCGCGATTCAAAAAATTTTCACGAAGGGGCTTGTGCTCCTCCAAAACCCTCTCTATAATTCGCGGCTTCTTAGGCTCGTAGCTCAGTTGGTTAGAGCACCACCTTGACATGGTGGGGGTCGTTGGTTCGAATCCAATCGAGCCTACCAACGAACAAAATGAAGGGGTCCGGCAGCGCAAATTGCCTACAGGCAACGCGGCTCGCCAAACATACAAACGCCACGCGGCAACCTCGCGTGGCGTTTTTCTTTTTCCGGCCGAAACAACGCGAAACAACGCATGTCGCCCCGATGCGTTGCGTGATCCACGGCATCGCATCCTTCCTCACCGACACCTCGATTCGCCATACAACGGGCGCTGCGCCGCGCGTAGAATCGTGTGCGCATCGAAGCGGCTGTTCCGGCTGTCGCCCGATTTCCAACACATCAAAACAACAACGCGCGACCCGCGCAACTGAGAGCACCCGACCATGTCCGACGTCACGACCGCTGCATCGTCCGCGAGCAACGACGAAATCGCCGCTTATGTCGGCAAGAAGGCGGCCTGGTTCGAGCGGAAATGGACGATCGCCGCGTCACGCAAGAACCGGCAGTCGTGGAACTGGGCAGCCTGTTTCCTGGGCCCGGTCTGGATGGCATATCGATGCATGTACTGGCCGGCCGCGGCCGTCCTTGGCGCGTCGCTCGCGATCACGCTGGTCGAGCTGCTGTTCTTCCCGACATACTTCGAATCGAGCACGCTCGACCCGGTCACGATCGGGATCGCGGTTTCGCTCGGCTGGTACGGGAACGGCCTCTACAAGGCGCACGTCGAGCGCAGGATCGACAAGCTGCGCCCGAACGCGACGTCGCGCGAATCGTTTCTCGCGTTGCTGGAAGCGCAGGGCGGCACGAACTGGCTCGCGGCGACCGGTTTCGCGATCGCGACGCCGTTGCTCGGCTTCCTGATGATCATGATCCGCAACGTCGTGGTCGGGACGTATTGATTGCACGAGCACGAGCACGAGCACGAACGGGCGGCCGGTAAAGCAGGGCGGCAGGACGGTGAACAGCGCGCATCGCGGCCGTGCCTGCGCACGGCACCCGGCGCGCGATCCCGCCGCCTTCAGTGAAGATGCTTCAACTTGTCAGGATTGCGCACGACATAGATCGCGACGATCTTTCCGTCCTCGATCTCGAGCGCCGTGGTCTGCAGCTCGCCGTCGGATTCCAGCGTGACGAAACCCGGCAGCCCGTTGACGAACCCGGCACGCACGAGCTTCGATGCATGTGTCGCAAACAGCTCGGCGAGATACTCGTGCACCTTCATCACGCGTTCGAAGCCGAGCACCGGCTTGCCCGCCGCCGAGCGTTTGCCGCCACCGTCCGAATGCAGGCTCACGTCCTCGGCGAGCATCGCGCCGAGCGTGCGCATGTCACCGCTACGTGACGCGGCAAAAAACGCTTCCGCCAATTCGATCCCGCGCTGTTTCTCGACATGGAAGCGCGGTCGCGCCTCGCGCACATGCGTGCGGGCCCGCGCGGCGAGCTGCCGGCACGCGGCCGGGTCGCGCTGGATCGTCGTGGCCACTTCGTCGAACTCGAGGCCGAACACGTCGTGCAGCAGGAACGCCGCGCGTTCGAGCGGCGAGAGCCGTTCGAGCGCAAGCAGCAGCGGCAGCGTGACGTCTTCCTGTTCGTCTTCCTCGACGACCGGCTCGGGCAGCCACGGGCCGATATAGGTCTCGCGCTGGTGCCGCGCGGACTTCAGCTGGTTGAGGCACATGCGCATCACCATGCGGCGCAGGAACGCCTCGGGCACGCGCACCTCGGTACGGTCGACGTCCATCCAGCGGATGAACGCTTCCTGCACCATGTCCTCGGCATCCGCGACGGAACCGAGCATCCGGTACGCGACGCGGATCAGCGTGCGACGCAACGGGTCGAAGCTCGCGGCCGCGTCGGCCCGTTCCTCGGCGCTGCCCCCGGCCGGGTCGAGGGTCGGCATCAGGCCACCATCTTCGCGGCGGCGGCCTTCGCGTCGGCCGGGTCGATCCACAGCCCGAAGCCGACGGCGAGCCGGTTCCAGCCGTTGATCACGTTGATCATCAGCGTGAGCTTCACCTGTTCCTCCTGGCTGAAGTGGTCGTTCAGCGCCGCGTAGGCTGCTTCGTGTGCGGTGTGGCCCTCCGACAGCCGCGTGAGCGCTTCGGTCCAGCCGAGCGCCGCGCGTTCGCGGTCGGTGTAGCAGGGCGCTTCGCGCCACGCGGCGAGCAGATAGATGCGCTGCTCGGTCTCGCCTTGCTCGCGCGCCTCGGCCGTGTGCATGTTAATGCAGTTCGCGCACGCGTTGATCTGCGATGCGCGGATCTTGACGAGCTCGATCAGCGTCGGCTCGAGGCTCCCGGCAGCGGCGACCGATACGGTCATCCAGTGCTTCATCAGTGCGGGGGCGGCGGCAAACGGATTGAGTTTCGCAGTCATGGTCCTTCTCCTTTCGTGTGGGTTCCGGTGACATGACGAGCGAGCCCCCCGTGTGTGTGACATCGGCGAAAATTTTTTCGAAGCGCGTTTGGCCGCGGACCCGGACGAAGGGCGGGGCGGTTCACCGTCGTGCCGGTCGCGGCGCACGCACACGTTCATCAGACAAATTCACGCATCTCGGGGCATTCACTCACGATCGCCGCGCGGAAGTCATGGGGCGTCAGCAGCCCGCCGGCGCGGACCGGCGCGTCGTGGATGGCGTTCACGCCCGAACCGGCAGGCCTGCCCGGCGTGTCACGCGTGCGACACGCGCGCAGCCAACACTTTCATTTTTCTTTCGTTCGCGTTTCACCGGCATCCCGATTCGCAGCATTCACATTTCTGGACCATACTGTTCTGCACGGGCAGATGAAGTGACGCCGCATTCGCGGCCCGGCGCGCGCGCCGGCTGCCCGTCGACGCAGCAGCAGGTTGCACGTCAGCCGCGCGCATCACGCGCAAGGCTTTCCCTTTTCCGGCAACGCAACGCAGCGAATCGCGACGTGGACGGTAAACCGATGAGCCTCCTTGCATCACAGCTTCAGCGCCGTTACCAGGACGTGCGCACCCATAGCGTCGCGTTGACCGCGACGCTGTCCGCCGAAGACCAGGCCGTGCAGTCGATGCCCGACGCGAGTCCGACGAAATGGCATCTCGCGCATACGACCTGGTTCTTCGAAACCGTCGTGCTGATGCGCCGCGTGCCCGGCTACGCGCCGTTCGACGACGCATTCCAGTTCCTCTTCAATTCCTATTACGAAGCGCTCGGCCCGCGCCATCCGCGGCCGCAGCGCGGGCTGCTCACGCGCCCGTCGCTCGACGAGGTGCATGCGTACCGGCAATACGTCGACGACGCGATGCTGCGCGCGCTGGCCGGTGCCGATGCGGCGCTGCTCGATACGATCGCGCCCGAGATCGTGCTCGGCCTGCATCACGAGCAGCAGCACCAGGAACTGATCGTCACCGACATGCTGCACGCGTTCTCGTGCAACCCGCTGAAGCCGGCGTTCCGGCCGCGCAACGGGACGGACGCGGACGCGATGGCCGCGGGCGATGCGGGCGCGCTGCACTGGCTTCACCAGCCGGGCGGGCTCGTCGAGATCGGCCACGACGGCGATGCGTTCTCGTTCGACAACGAACGGCCGCGTCATACGGCGCTCGTGCGGCCGTACGAGATCGCGAACCGCCTCGTGACGAACGCGGAGTTCGCGGCGTTCGTCGCCGACGGCGGTTACACCCGCCCCGAGTTCTGGCTGTCCGACGGCTGGGCCACGGTGCAGCGGGAAGGGTGGCAAGGGCCCGCGTACTGGATGCCCGACGACGACGATGCGGCCGCCACGCGCGTACGTCGCACGTTCGGCCTGCACGGCATCGAACCGCTCGCGCCCGACGCACCGGTGTGCCACGTGAGCTTCTATGAAGCGGCTGCGTACGCGGAATGGGCCGGCGCCCGCCTGCCGACCGAATTCGAATGGGAAGCCGCGTTCCCCGCCGAAGGCATTCGGCAGATGCTCGGGCACGTGTGGCAATGGACGCGCTCGTCCTACGAGCCGTACCCGGGCTTTCGGCCGCTCGCGGGCGTCGCCGCCGAATACAACGGCAAGTTCATGGTCGGCCAGCAGGTCCTGCGCGGCAGCAGCATCGCGACGCCGCCCGGGCACGAACGGCCGACGTACCGCAACTTCTTTCCGCCGGCCGCGCGCTGGCAATTCACGGGGGTGCGACTTGCGCGAGACGTCTGACCAGACGGCCACGAGCGGTGGCCAGCAACCCGCCCGCGATTCGCGGCCGAGCGCGTTCGAGCGCGACCTGATCGACGGACTGTCGCGTACGCCGCGCAGCATTCCGCCGAAATACTTCTACGATGCGGCCGGCTCCGCGCTGTTCGATCGCATCTGCGAACTGCCCGAGTATTACCCGACCCGTACCGAGCTCGGCATCCTGCGCGACCGCGCGGCCGAGATCGTGCGGCGCGTCGGCCCGCATGCGGAACTCGTCGAATTCGGCGCCGGCTCGCTCGAGAAGATCCGCGTGCTGCTCGATGCGTTCGCGGGCAACTATACGAACGCGCCGGCGCGCTACGTGCCGGTCGACATCTCTGCGGACTACCTGCACGGCGCGGCCGCGCGACTGCGTTCGGCCTATTCATGGCTCGACGTCGCGCCGCTCGCGGCCGACTACACGAAGGCCGAGCAACTGGCCGCGCTGACCGCAACACCGGCGCGGCGCATCGGTTTCTTTCCCGGCTCGACGATCGGCAATTTCTCGCCGGAAGAAGCCGACGCGTTCCTGCGCGATGCCGCACGGCTGCTGCGCGGCGGCGGCCTGCTGGTCGGCGCCGATCTCGTGAAGGACGCGCGCACGCTGCACGACGCGTACAACGATGCGCAGGGCGTGACCGCGCGGTTCAACCTGAACCTGCTGGTGCGCGCGAACGCTGAGCTCGGCGCGGATTTCGACGTCGACGCGTTCTCGCATTGCGCGTTCTACGACCGCGAGCGGCAGCGCATCGAGATGCATCTCGTCAGCGATGTCGCGCAGACGGTGCACGTGCGCGGCCACACGTTCCGCTTCGAAGCCGGCGAGCGCATCCACACGGAGAATTCGCACAAGTTCACGATCGACGGCTTCCATGCGATCGCGCGCCGCGCGGGATTCGAGCCCGATACCGTGTGGACCGACGCGGACAACCTGTTCAGCGTGCACTGGCTGCGCAGCGTCGACGATATCCGCGCGTAACGCCCGCTGTTGCGAACCGCTCGCGCCGCGCGGTGCGGGCGGTTCGCTTCCCGCGCACGCCGGCGAGCTCGATCGAATCGCCCGGATTCGTGCCGAAACGCCCTTTTTACCGGCCCGATGCATCGCCGCAACGGTGTTTCGAGTACGGCCTCTCCCTTGTCCCGCAAGGCTTTGCGGGCATCCGTAAACGTCCGTTACCGGTCTCGCATACCCGTTTCACCTGTGTCTGTGCCCGGTGCCTAGACTCCGAACCGTATTCACATGACGCACGACACGTGCAGGGAGTCGCGAGATGAGCAAGAAACTTATTCTCGGTGCAGTTCTCGGTGTAGCGGCGCTGGCAGCTTCGGGCGTCGCGTCGGCCCACGTCGACCTGTCGGTCGGCATCGGCGTGCCGGGCGTCTACGCGGCGCCCGCACCGGTCTACGTCGCGCCGCCGCCTGTCATGTACGCGCCGGTCGGCTACCGCGATGACGGCTGGCGTGACGATGGCTGGCGTCGGCGCGAATGGCGCGAACACGAGTGGCGCCGCCGTGAATGGCGCGAGCACGAGTGGCGCGATCGCGGCGGCTGGCGCGGCGGCCGCTGGGACTGAGCGGCCCGGCTGATCACCACGAGAGGAGAGTGACAACATGATGCCCATTCGTCACATCAGGCTGTGCGCCGCCGCCACTGTCGTCGCGCTCGCAACGATCGGCAGCGCGCATGCGGCGGGCTGCATGAAGGGTGCGGTGGTCGGCGGGGTCGCCGGCCACTATGCGGGGCACCACGCGGTCGTCGGTGCGGTCGGTGGCTGTATCGTCGGCCACCACATGGCGAAGAAGCAGGCGCAGGAGCAGGCCGCTCAACACAAGGCCGCCGCGCAGGGCATGCAGCCGGCGCAGTAAGCACTTCATCACCGGGGCGGCGCCGAGGCGCCGCCGCCTGCTTCGCTCCCCGTTCATGCAACACCCGGATCGATCCGACGAATGCGCACCGCGCGCATCGTTACGATCATTTACAACGTCGTGTGGCGCGAATTTTGTGCGTTCATAGAATGCAGTCACACGAACGCGCTCCAGGGAGCACAAGATGAAACAGCAACGATATCTGTCCGTATTGACGGCCGCGCTGCTCGCGCTCGGCTCGGTGTCCGCGTACGCGGCGGCCGGCGGCAATGGCGGTGGCAACGGTGGCGGTCATGGCGCAGGCGGCTCGGGCGGCAACGCGGGCGGTATGTCCGGCGGCCACATGAGCGGCCAAGCGCTGAGCAACTCGAACGGCATGCACGCGGGGGACCGCGACAAGGGCCTGTCGCGCGCTGCCGACCGCTCGGATACGATCGCCGATCGCGCCGGCGTGCAGCCGGGCCGCGGTCACACGCACGGGCATGCGCATGGCCATACCACGCATGCGTCGACGTCCACGCATCGTTCGCATCACGACGCATTCGGCCGCACGCTGTAAGCGCGGCGCACGCATGCGGGAGAAGGGCGCTTCGGCGCCCTTTTTTCATCGAGGCAACGCATTGCCGCCGTCGCGCGAAAACGTCGTGCCGACCCGATTTGCAACCAGCCGTAACCGCACTGCGCCCGGGCAAGAATACGGATCGCTTTCACGCGGACGGTACGAGCGGAATCGATACGCGGCGTGCGCGTCGCAACGGTATCCGGCGCGATCGATCGACGCAGAAAAAAGGGCGGCTCATCGCCGCCCTTCGTATCACCGCCCGGCGCCTGCCAGCGGCACCGCAGGTTCGAACAACGCATCGGCCTGCCTGACGCGCACGAAGCGCGCCGCGCCGTCGCCGTCCACCAGTGCACGGAAATGCGCTTCGCCGCACGCGAGCTTCGCACGCTCGTGCTCGCTCGGCACATGGCCGTCCGTATTCGGCGTATCGACGACGAAGTACAGCCGCTCGCCGCCGTCCTGCTCCGCGAGCACGGCCCAGTCGGGGTGATAGCTGCCGAGCGGTGTCTGCACGCGGAACCACGCGGGCAACTTCGCGTACAGCTTCACGCCGTCGTGCGCCTCGAGCGCATCGGCGAACGCGCGCTCCGCGTCCGTCTCGCACACGACCGCTTCGTGGATCGACTTCCGCGCGTCGGGCCGCAGGTTGCGCAGGTAACCCGTCAGCGCCTCGCTTTCGAACGATTCGAGCGCATGCACATGGCGCTCGCCGAGCTTGCGGTACGCGATGCCGGCGACGAGTGCGAGCCGCTTGCAGCGGTTGATCGCATCGGCCGCGACCGCGATGAACTGCTGCGGATTCACGCGAAAATCGTCGAGCCGGCCGCTGTCGGCCAGGATCGTCGCAAGCGAACGGCGCGTGAGCTGCGTGCGGTCCTGCAGCTCGGTGAGCAGGTCGGGCAGCGGCAGCTCGCCTTCGTCGAGCAGCACCGTGCCGGCGCCGGCCACCTCGATCGCCTCGATGCCGGCCTTGCCGATATCGATCTCGGCCTTGCGCCACTGCAGCCGTGCGCGCGCGATGTCCGGCGCATCGTGCAGCGCGGCCGCGCAGTCGCGCACGAGCTTCGCGTTGTCGAACTCGACGCGGTACACGGTGCGATGACGGATGCGGTCCCACAACGCGCGGAAATCCTCGCCGAACACGACGGCCTTGCCCGACGCATCGCGCCGCAGCGCGATCGCACGGCGCTCGTCCGCGTTGCGCACGGCAAAACGGCCCGACAGCTTGCGCAGCGTCGCGACGATCGGCGCGCGCAGCATCTCGAACGCCTCGGGCAGCACCAGCGCGCTCTGGCGCAGCGCATCCTTCAGCCGGTCGAGCACCTTGCCCTGCGCATCGACGTAACCCTGCTCGTGCAGATGATTCCACAGCACGCGCGACAGCTCGATGCCGAGCGCATGCGCGGGCGCGTCGCCTTCCTGTACGGGCAGCGCCGCGAACTGGTGTTCCTCGACGATCCCGAAACGGATGCCCGTATCGGCCTCGATTTCCTTCTGCAGGTTCTCCGCGAACGACTCGTAGCGCTCGGTCGCGATCACGGTGAGCGTGTTCACGCCCGGGTCGCGCACGCGTTCGCCGTCCTGGTCAACGGCGAGGCGCAACCCGCGGCCGAGCGTCTGGCGGCGCTCGCGCTCGGTCTGGATGTCGCGCAGCGTGCAGATCTGGAACACGTTCGGGTTGTCCCAGCCTTCCTTCAGCGCCGAGTGCGAGAAGATGAACTTCAGCGGCGTGTCGAACGACAGCAGCGCCTCCTTCTCGCGCATGATCAGGCCGTACGCGCGTTCCGCATTTTCGCGGGCCGCCGCGCTGCTTTCGCTCGTATCGGTCCAGCCGCCCTTGCGGTCGATCGAGAAGTAGCCGTTGTGCGCGCGCCCGACTTCGAGCGCCACGTCGACGCCGTCGAACAGCGCGCGGTAGGCCGGCACGCGTGCCGCACGCGCATATTCCTCTTCGAAGATCAGCGCGTAGTCGCCCTTCGCGGGCATGCCGTTCTCGTCGTAGCGGCGATAACGCTCGACCGAATCGACGAAGAACAGCGACAGCACCTTCACGCCGCGCTCCGCGAGGCGCAGTTCCTTGTCGAGATGCTCGCGGATCGTGCGGCGGATCATCTCGCGCTGCACGGCGAGCGTGTCGATGTCGCCGAACGCCTCGCCGAGCGACAGGAACGCCTCGCCTTCCGGATGGCGCAGCTCGACGTACTCGGCGCCCTTCACCGCATGCACCTCGCCGATCCGCAGCCCCGCATACAGCGCGCGCCTGGTCAGGCGTTCGAGATCGTCGCCGTCGGTGGCCGTCACGATCTGGCGCTTCACGCCGGCCGCCGTCGCGACGTCGAGCTCGACGCGCGCGCTGATCGCGCCGCGCCGGTTCGACACGCCGACGAGCCGCACATACGGCTTGTTGTGCGCATCCTCGACGATCGCCGACGCGATCTCGATCTGCTTCACGAGCTTGCGTTCGTAAGCGTCGACCGCGTCGAGCCGGTACACCATGTGGTGACGGTCGACGTGCGTGGCCGAATAGCGCAGCGTGCAGAGCGGCGCCATCGCGGCGAGCGCTTCGCGCCCGCGCCCCTCGAGCCCGCCGTCGACGCTTTGCGGCTCGTCGACGATCACGATCGGCCGCGTCGCGCGGATCAGGTCGATCGGCTTCTCGCCGCCGGTCTTCTCGCTGTCCTTGTAGAGGTTGTTGATTTCCTTCTTGTTGATCGCGGCAACCGTCATCACCATGATCTGGATCGCCGCGCTCGCCGCGAAGTGACGCACCTGGCCGAGCTTCGCGGAGTCGTACAGGAAGTAGTCGTACGGCACGCCCGCGTACAGCGCGCGGAAGTGATCCTCGGTGATGGAAAGCGTCTTGTGCACGCCTTCCTTGATCGCGATCGACGGCACGACGATCACGAACTTCGTGAAGCCGTAGCGGCGGTTCAGCTCGAAGATCGTGCGCAGGTACACGTAGGTCTTGCCGGTGCCGGTCTCCATCTCGACGGTGAAGTCGCGCGAGCCGGGCAGGCCGGACGGCGGCAGCCCGCCGCGCAGCTGCACGTCGGCGAGATTGCGCGCGAGCGCGTCGTCGGTCAGAGACAGCCGGTTGCCGACGCCTTGCTCCGATACCGCGAAGCCGAGCGAACCCTGCGCGGCGGCCGTGGTGCCGGGCGCGGCGTTCGCGAGCACGCTGAAGTCGCCGCGATACGATTCCTGGCCGCGAAACAGGTCGCAGACGGCGTCGATCGCCTCGCGCTGGTAGTCGAGATCCGCTTCGAAATGCAGCCGCATCACAGGCTCCGCACGCGCTTCACGCCGTGCTGTTCGAGCAGCGCGGCGAGATTGAGCTTCGCGACGTCGTCGACGAAGCCGCTATCGCGGAACAGGCACGTGACGTCGTGCGTCGTGCCGGTCGCATCGAGCAGGTCGACGATGCCGTCGGCGAGCGGGCCCGCGTCGTCGCGCGAGATGCGCGCATCGAAGCACGCGACGATCGCGCGGCCGATCAGGTGCACGGTCTTGCCCGCCACCTGGTGATGCTCGACCGGCGTGCACAGGTCGAGGCCGAGCTTCAGCGTCAGTTCGGCGAGCAGGTCGTCTTCGGTGCGGCCGGTCTTCACGTGCTCGACGGATGCGAACAGCGCATGGTCGAAGTCGTCACGGCGCGGGTCCCACTCGATCACGTTGGTCGTGTCGAGCCGGTACACGCGGAAACCGAGGTCGCCATAGCTTTCCGGGTAATCGCGCGCGACCTGCTGCGCGGCGCGGCGCAGGCGTTCCTTGGTGATTTCGGCGAGCGTCAGCGGCTTTTTCAGCTTCGCGCAGAAATCGGCGGCCGCCAGCTGCGTCTTGTCGCGGCGGTCGAGCGCTTCGGGCAACTGCACGAGCACGTAGCGGCGCGCGCCGCCGTCGGTCGCGTTCACCTGCATCACCGCGTGGCCGGTCGAGCCGGAGCCCGCGAAGCAGTCGAGCACGATGTCGTCGCCGCGCGTGCACCAGCCGATCACGGCCGCCGCGAAATCGACCGGCTTCGGCAGGTCGAACGGGATGCCGAGCGTCTTCAGGAGCGCATCGTCGGAGCCGGCGAACGGCAGCACCGACGGCACGTTCTCGTACATGTTCTCGTCGAGGTAGTAGATCCGCTGCGGCTGCGTGGTTTCATCCGCGCCGAACTCGATCTGGCCGCGCTCGATCAGCGCCTGCATCGTCGCGGGCGGGTTGCGCCAGCCGCGCGCCGGCATCGCGCACGGCTTGCCGGTGACCGGGTGGATCAGCGGCGTGAAATACTCTTCCGGCGCCTTCTTCTTGTTCGGCCAGGCCATCGACACGAGACGGTACACGCGCCCGTCGGCCGACAGCCGGTCGTACATCGCCTCGCCGCCGGACAGGTTGGTCTGCGCCTTCATCCACGCGCGGTACGCCTTCTGCGCGTCCTTCGCGTTGCCGCTGCGGTACACGGCGTCGTGCGCGGCGTCGAGCATGCGCTGCGCATTGCGCTTCGGGCGCTTGAGCGGCGCCCGTTCGAGCAGCGTCTCGGCGTTGCGCGCGAACAGCACCAGCGATTCGTGCTGGTACGCGACGCCGCGTGCGTCGCCCTTCGGGTTGCGCTTGTCCCACACGGCGACGCCGAGCTCGTTCTCCTCGCCGAAGATCTCGCGCAGCATCAGCACCAGCGCGTGCACTTCGTGCTCGTCGATGTGCACCGCGATCAGCCCTTCGTCGGACAGCAGCGCGTGCGCGAGCTTCAGGCGCGGATACATCATGTTCAGCCAGTCGGTGTGGAACCGGCCGTTCGCCTCGGTGTTGGTGCTGCGCTTCACGCCGCCCTGGGTCTGCCCGGTCATCGCCAGGTAGTGGCGGATGCTGTCGCTGAAGTCGTCCGGATAGACGAAATCGCTGCCGGTGTTGTACGGCGGGTCGATGTAGACGAGCTTCACCTTGCCGGCGTAACTCTTGTGCAGCAGCTTCATCACGTCGAGGTTGTCGCCCTCGATCACGAGATGGCGCGTGTCGTCCCATGCGACGCTGTCGTCGGGGCAGGGCCGCAGCGTGCCGGTCGACGGCGTGAGCGCGGCCTGGCGCGCGCTGCGCTTGCCATGCCAGTGGAAGCCGTAGCGTTCTTCGGCGTCGCCGACCGTGCGTTCGCCGACCAGCGCCTTCAGCACGTCGATGTCGACCGACGCGCCGCCGGGGCCTTCGGTCACGAGTTCGGGGAACAGCGCCTTCAGGCGCGCGACGTTGTCGGCGGTGAAATCGGTCGACATCGCCTGCGGGCTGGCCGCATCGAGTTTCTGCATCGTCTTTTCCATCGGAGCCCGGCCGCGCGCGCCAGGACGTCGGGCGCGCTCACGGCACCGGCGGCAATGGCCACCCGGGCAAACCCGAAACGCTATCGAGTCGACCGGCGGAGGTCAAGCGCCGATGTGGGCCGAGCGTGCGTGCATCGGCCGCGATCGCCCGCCCCACGGGCCGCAAGCGGCTTCGGGCCGGTTGTCGCACGGGCGGCCGGCGGCCGTTGTCCGGGCACCCCGGAGCGCCGCGGAAAGGACGAAAAAAAGGGCACGGTCGGCGCAAAGCGCCGGCGTGCCTGCATGGAGAAATCCCGGAGGGAGGGAAAGGCGGGGTACCGCAAGCCCCGCCCGGATGGCCGGCCCGCAGGTCAGAAACGCGTGCGGATGCCCGACGTCAGTTCGAGCTGGTTCTTCGCGCCGAACGTCGACGACACCGTGTAGCCGCCGTGCAGCTTCATGTAGTCGCCGGCCAGGTACACCTCGGTGCGCTTGCTCAGGTGATAGAACACCGACCCGTAGATCGTCTCCTTGAAGCCGTTGGCGACGCCGTTGGTCAGGCTGAACGCGCCGAGGTTCGCGTTCGGCGTGAAGCCGTCCGCATTGTTCGCGGCGTTCTTGATGCGCATCTGCTGGTAGCCGAGCTCGTAGTCGAGCGCGCCCTTCGGCGCGATCTTCATCGACACCGTCCACGAATCGTCGTGACGCTGGCCGAGCGGGCCCTGGTCGCCGTTGTAGCGGAAGTAGCCGGCGTTCAGGCGCACGATGTCGAACGTGTAGTTGCCGCCGACCGAGAACGTCTGGTTCCTGAAGCCGTTGTGGTTCACGTGGTTGTAGAAGCCCGACACGTTGAACGGGCCGCCGTTGTAGCCGAGCGCGGCCTGATACGCGGAGCCGGTCGCGAACGAGGTCGAGTTGCTGAACTGGTAGCCGGCGCTTGCGAAGATGCCGTTGCTGAACAGCTTCTTCCACGCGACGCCGTTGTTGTAGCGCGTGCCGGTCGGGCCGGCCGCGTAGAAGATCATCTGCTTGAAGTTGTTCGAGTTGGTCCAGCCGCCTTCCTCGGTCGACAGCCTCGCGGAGCCGTACGCATCGCCGTAGATCGTGGCCGCATCGCGGGCGATCGTGTTCTGGAAGCCGGCCGTCAGCTTGCCGAAGCGCTCGTCCTCGACGCCCACCCACGCGTCGCGGTCGAAGATCTGGCCTTCGTCTTCCATCTGGCCGTTCGCGACCACGAATTCGCTTTCGAGGCGGAAGATGATCTTCGTGCCGCCGCCGATGTCTTCGGCGCCGCGCAGGCCCCAGCGGCTGCCGCTGAACCACGGCTCGCCTTCGTTGCCCATCCCGATCACGTGCTTGCCGTTCGCGTCGGCGTGGGTCCGGTAGGTCGGAAAGCTCAGGTCCATCAGGCCGTAGAGCTGCACGCTCGACTGCGCATGTGCCTGGGTGCCGGCGCACAGGCCAGCCGCCGCGATGGAAAGGGCAAGGGTTTTTCGTTTCAAGATCGTCTCCTCCGAGCTGCCGCATTGAAATCTTGTCGTTTGCAGTACGTAATGTATGCCGACTCTTGCCGGCCACAGCGAGAGGGCCGACGCGTAGCATCGTAGAGCGTGCAATCCTTCACGACGCTTTCCCGGACGCAGGAATCGGATCGGTGAAAACACCGAACGCGCAACCATCGCGGATCAGGCAGGCGTGCGCAAGCGGGCCTGCCGGGCATCCGGCTGGCCTGAACGACTTTTCGTGCTACGAATCGATGTTCCGTGCGGCGGGTGCGTGCCCGTCAGTCCTGCGCGCTTTTCATGCGCAGGATGTAACCCAGCCCGCGCAGCGTGATGATCTCGGCCGTGCTGCCCGCGAGATGCTTGCGCAGCCGGTGAATATAGATGTCGATCGCGTCGGCGCTGGGCTCGTCGTCGAGCGCGAACACGCTGTCCATCAGCCGCGCCTTCGACACCGTCTTGTTCTGCTGCAGCATCAGCGTCTCGAGGATCGCGTGCTCGCGGCGGCGCAGCGCGAGCACCGTTTCGCCGCAGCGGAATTCGCGCGTGCCGAATGCATAGACGAGATCGCCGCACACGAGCTGCGTCGTGCCGACGCCGGCCTGCCGGCGGATCAGCGCGCGAATCCGTGCGACCAGCTCGCGCGATTCGAACGGCTTCACGACGTAGTCGTCGGCGCCCGCGCCGAAGCAGTCGACCTTGTCGTCGACCGAACCGTGCGCGGTCAGCATCAGCACCGGCACGTTGTCGTTGCGGCGGCGCAGGCGCGCGAGCACTTCCTTGCCGCTGATGCCCGGCAGGCGCATGTCGAGCAGCACCGCGTCGTAGCGTTCGGTCTTCAGCACCGTGTCGGCGCGCTCGCCGTCGCCGACGGAATCGACCGCGAAGTCCTCGCCGCGCAGCAGGTTCACGATCCAGTGCGCGAGTTCGGCGTTGTCTTCGACCAGCAGGAGTTTCATGACGGCTTTCTCTTCAATCGTAGGCGGGCAGCCGCACGGTCACGACGATACCGCGATTGCCGGCTCCCGGCGCGAGCGACGCGCTGCCGCCGTGCGCCTGCGCGATCTCGCGGACGATCGCGAGCCCGAGGCCCGAGCCTTCGGTGTCGGCCGACACGCGGTAGAACCGCTTGAACACGTGCGGCCGCGCTTCGGCCGGGATGCCGGGGCCGTTGTCGATCACGTCGAGCACGATCGTGTCGCCGTCGCGGCGTGCGGCCACCGTCACGCAGCCGCCGGGCTGCGTGTAGCGCACCGCGTTGTCGACGAGGTTCATCACCAGCGCGGTCAGCAGGCTGTCGCTGCCCGCGACGTCGAGCCGCTCGCCGAGATCGGCGCCGAGATCGATATGGCGCCGCTGCGCGAGCACGATCGTTTCCTCGAGCACGCTCGATACGACGGCCGCGAGATCGACGCGCTGGGTCAGCAGCGTCGACGGCGTGGCCTCCGCATGCGCGAGCAGCAGCAGCTTGTCGGTCACGTCGGCCATCTTGCGGCTGCTGCGCTGCATGCTGTCGAGCACCGACGCGAGCTCCGGATCGTCGTGCCCGCGCCGCTGCGCGTACTGGATCTGCGTGTCGAGCACCGCGATCGGCGTGCGCAACTGGTGCGCGGCATCCGCGATGAAGCGGCGCTGCGTGGCCGTGTGCATGTTCAGGCGCGCGATGCACTGGTTGATCGCATCGACGATCGGCCGCAGCTCGTTCTGCAGCCGCTCGGGGCGGATCGGCTCCAGCTCCATCGGCCCGCGGTCGGCCACGTCGTCCTTCAGCTTCATCAGCGGGCGCATCTCGAAGGTGAGGCCGAGGTACACGAGCCCCATCGCGAGCATCAGCATCAGCGACAGGCGCACGAGCTGCGGCCGCCAGATCGTGGCGACCATCGCGCGATGCGAGCGCGTCGTCTTCGCGACGACCACCGTGACCGTCTCGACCTGCCCTTCGTCGTACAGCTGGCGATCGTAGGCCACCGCGCGCAGCGGCACGCCGTCGAGCGACGTGTCGTACAGCGTCGGCTCGACGCCGTGCCGCGCGGGCACGTCGAGCGCCGGCGTGCCGGCGAGCAGGCGGTCGTGCCCGTCGATCACCTTGTAGAACACCGAATCGCCCGACGGCGACTCGAAGATCTCCAGCGCGGCCGGCGGCACGTCGGCGACCGGCAGCCCGTTGCGCCATTCGACGTCCTCGCCGATCGTGCGTGCGGACGCGACGAGCGCGCTGTCCTGCACGAGCGCGGCCGTGGTCCGCGCGGTGTCGTACGACATCGCGCCCGCGATCAGCACGAACACCGCGAGCGGCAGCAGCAGCCACCACAGCAATCGCCCGCGCAGGCTGTGCGCCATCCTGTTGCGCTCCTTCTCCGGAATGCCGAACCGCGCCGGGAGCGCCGGCGCGGTCGGAAGTGTCATGTCAGGCGTGCGCCGGCGGTGTTCAGAACGCCGCGGGGCGCCACTTCAGCAGCCGCTTCTCGAGCCACGTCAGCAGGTAGTCGGCGGCCAGCGCGACCACGGCCAGCACGATCATCGCCGCGAACACGCCGCTCGCGTTGAACGCGCCCTGGGCGGTGGAGATTAGCAAACCGATGCCCTGCTTGGAACCCAGGAATTCGCCGACGACCGCGCCGACCAGCGCGAAACCGAAGCTCACGTGCAGGCTCGCGAGAATCCACGAGAGCGCGGACGGGATCACGACCGACGTGGTGATCTGCCGGCGCGACGCGCCGAGGATCTGAGCGTTCGCGATCAGGTAGCGGTCGGCTTCGCGCACGCCCTGGAACGCGTTGCCGAACACGACGAAGAACACCATCACGACGGCCAGCGCGATCTTCGACGCCATCCCGAGGCCGAGCGCGATCACGAAGATCGAGCCGAGCACGACGCGCGGGATCGAGTTCGCGATCTGGATGTACAGGCCGAACACGTCGGCCATCAGCTTGTTGCGGCCGAGCACGATCCCGCAGATCACGCCGGCGACCGAGCCGATCAGGAAGCCGATCGTGGTTTCCTCGAGCGTCACCCACACCTGCGTGAGCAGCGGCCCTTGCGACGTGCCGTTGACGAACCAGTCCTGGATCTGCGCGAAGATCAGCGTCGGCTGCGAGAAGAAGAACGGATCGATCCACTTGAGCCGCGCGGCGAGTTCCCAGCCGCCGAGTGCGACGACGAGCACGGCGATCCGCAGGCCGATGATCAGTTGCCGGCGGCGGCGCAGCCGGGTTTGAGCGGCGCGCGACTCGTCCTCGAGCGTCGTCGCCGGAATGGCGGTGGGGGGAAGCGTCATGTCGGTCATGCTCCTGTCCTTGCTGTCCTTGCCGTGCGGCGTATGCGTCAGCCGATCTGCACTTCTTCGCGCAGGTCGTGCCAGATGTCCTTGGAAATTTCGATGAAGCGCGTGTCGTAGCGGATTTCCGACGTGACGCGCGGGCGCGGCAGGTCGATCTCGTACACGCGCTTGAGTGTCGCGGGGCGCGCGGTCAGCACGAACACGCGGTCGGCGAGCGCGATCGCCTCCTCGAGATCGTGCGTGACGAACACGACCGAGCCCTTGTTCGCGGACCAGAGCTGCAGCAGCTCGTCCTGCATCAGCGTGCGCGTCTGCATGTCGAGCGCGGAGAACGGCTCGTCCATCAGCAGGATTTCCGGCTGGTTGATGAAGGTCTGCGCGAGCGCGACGCGCTTCCTCATCCCGCCTGAGAGCTGGTGCGGGTAGTGCTTCGTGAACTTGTCGAGGCCGACCTTGCGGATCCATTCCTCGGCCTGCGCATACGCGACGTCCTTCGAGCGGCCGCGAAACAGCGGGCCCGCCGCGACGTTGTCGATCACGTTGCGCCACGGGAACACCGCGTCGGCCTGGAACACGAAGCCGATGCGCGGATCGATCCCGTCGACCGGGCGGCCCATCACGCGCACTTCGCCCGACGCGGGCTTGAGCAGCCCGGTGATCAGGTTCAGCGTCGTCGACTTGCCGCAGCCGGTCGGCCCGACGATCGCGATGAACTCGCCGCGCGCGACGCTCATGCTGAAGTCGCGCAGCGCGACGGTGGCCTTGCCTTCCGGCGAAATGAAGCGGCACGACACGTTGCGAAACTCGATCGCCGGTGTGCTCGGGGAGACTGCCTGGTTCATCGCATTCGTCCTGCGGGTGATGAGGGCGTCGCATCGTGACGCAACGCCGGGCCGGTCAACCGGGCCGGAACGGGGGAGCGCACGGCGGCGGGATCGCCGCCGCCGGCGCCGCTGCTTATTTCGCGTTCACGAAATCGTTCGTGTAGGTACGCGCCAGGTCGATGTGCTTGCCCTTCACCGACGGGTTGAACGCCGACAGCACCTTCAGCACGGTCGCCGGGCCGTCGGCCGGCATCTTCGCGTCTGCGGTGAACATCGGCAGCGACGCCTTCAGCGCGCTCACGTACAGCGCCTTGTCCTTCTGGTAGTCGGCCGGCATCTTCGCGGCGATGTCATCGGCGCTGTGCGTGTGGATGAACTGCATCGTCTTCGCGAACGCGTGCGCGAGCTTGGTCGCTTCAGCCTTGTGCGAATCGGCCCAGGCCGACTGTACGTACAGGCTCGCGGCCGGGTAGGTGCCGCCGAGCGCCGCGCGCGTGCCTTCCAGCGTGCGCAGGTCGACCAGCACCTTCGCGTCGCCCATCTTCTCGAGCGCGGACACCGTCGGTTCGGTCGTCATCCCGGCGTCGATGCGGCCCTGCTTGATCGCGGCGATGAAGCTCGCGTCGGCGCCGACCGGCAGCATCGTGTACTGCGTCGACGGCACGCCGTGCGCGAGCGCGAGGTATTGCGTGAGGAAGCTCGTCGACGAGCCGAGGCCCGTCACGCCGAGCGTCTTGCCTTTCGCGTCGGCCATCGACTTGAACGTCGGCGCGGCCTTGGTCGACACCATCTCGACTTCACCCGGCACCTGGCCGAACACGGCGATCGCCTTCACGTCCTTGCCCTTGCTCTGCAGGTCGATCGTATGGTCGTAGAAGCCGACGACGCCCTGCACGGCGCCCGCGAGCAGCTCGTTCTCGGCGTCGACGCCGGCCGGCTGCGACAGCAGCTCGACATCGAGGCCTTCGGCCTTGAAGTAGCCGAGTTCCTGCGTGAGCCGCGCGGGCAGGTAGATGAGCTTCGCGATCCCGCCGACCATGATCGTGATCTTGCCGCCGTCGTCGGCGAAGGCGGGGTGAGCGGCAAGCGCGCAGCTCAGGCTGGCTGCCACGGCGAGGGTGCGCAGGATGGGTCGCATCGGGTCGTCTCCGTTCGTTGTATTCGTCTGGCGCGATGCTTGCTGCATCGTCACGACGAGTATAGGGAGGCGAAACCTTCTGCAACCTTTCGCGGGACAGTGGAACCTTTAGGGGTTTTCCAGCAACGGGGGGCCGGAACGGGCAGCCAACGGGGGCGGGATGCGCATCACCGCCAGCCGATCAACACCCGCCCCATCGCATCCAGCCCCATGTCGAACAGGTGCGACACGAACGGCACGAGGTTCGGCACCATCAGCTGCACGAGCAACAGCCCGACGAGCATCGTGACGGGAAAGCCGATCTGGAACACGCCGATCTGCGGTGCCGCGCGGTTCAGGATGCCGAGCGCGAGGTTCGTGATCAGGAGCGCCGCGACCACTGGCAGCGAGAGCAGCAGCCCCATCTCGAACACCGTCGTGCCGAACGCGGCGAGCGTGCGCCAGCCGGGCGCGTGCAGCAGGTCGGCCGACACCGGCAGCGACTGGAACGACGCGGTGAGCGCGGCGAACACCTGCAGGTGGCCGTCCACCGCGAGGAACGCGAGCATCGCGACCGCGTTCAGGAACCGCCCCATCACGGGCGTCGCGCCGCTCGTGTGCGGATCGAAGAAGGTGGCGAAGCCGAGCCCCATCGACAACCCGATGAAGTCGCCGGCCGCCTCGACGGCCGCGAACACGATCTGCATCGTGAAGCCCATCGCGACGCCGATCAGGAACTGCGTGACGACGATCCAGATGCCCTGCGCGGAAAACACGGTGACGTCCGGCATCGCGCCGAGCGTCGGCGCGACGACCAGCGCCATGAACGCGGCCAGGCCGATCTTCACGCGCGCGGGCACCGATGCGTGGCCCACGACGGGCGCGGTCGCGACGAGCGCGAGCATCCGCACGAACGGCCACAGGAACGCCGTGAGCCAGCCGTTGAGCTGCGCGTAGGTAACCGAGAACATCGCCGCCGGATCGTGCGCGCGCGGCTCAGCCGACGCCGAGCGTCGCGACGTGCAGCAGCGTCTGCCGCAGGTAGTCGAGCATCGTCGTCATCATCCACGGGCCGGCGATCACGAGCGTCGCGGCCACCGCGAGCAGCTTCGGGATGAACGACAGCGTCGCTTCGTTGATCTGCGTCGCGGCCTGGAACAGGCTCACGACGAGGCCGACCGCGAGCGCGACCAGCAGCAGCGGGGCGGAGAGCAGCAGGCCGACCATCATGGCCTGGTGCGCGAGGGTCATCACCTGTTCGGGCGTCATCGTGCGTTTCCTCCGCGGCTTACGTGAAGCTCTGCGCGAGCGAGCCGATCAGCAGCTGCCAGCCGTCGACCAGCACGAACAGCATCAGCTTGAACGGCAGCGACACGGTGGACGGCGACACCATCATCATCCCCATCGACATCAGCACGCTCGCGACGACCATGTCGATGATCAGGAACGGGATGAAGACCGTGAAGCCGATCTGGAAGCCGGTCTTCAGCTCGCTCGTGACGAACGCGGGCACCAGCAGCGACAGCGGCACGTCTTCCGGGCCCTGCATCGGCGCCGCCTTCGAGATCTTCGCGAACAGCGCGAGATCGGTCTCGCGGGTCTGCTTCAGCATGAAGGTCTTGAACGGCGCGACGCCGCGCTGCACGGCCTGCTCCATCGGCATCGAGCCGTCGGAAAACGGCTTGTAGCCGTCGTTGTAGGCCCGGTCGAGCACCGGCGACATCACGAAGAAGGTGAGGAACATCGCGAGGCCGACGAGCACCTGGTTCGGCGGCGTCGTCGCGGTGCCGAGCGCCTGGCGCAGCAGCGACAGCACGATGATGATGCGCGTGAAGCTCGTCATCATCAGCAGCATCGCCGGCAGGAACGACAGCATCGTGAGCAGCAGCATCGTCTGCACGCTCAGCGAATAGGTGGTGCCGCCGTGCGGGCCCGGGCTCGCGTTGAACGCGGGCAGGCCGTTCGCCTGCGCGCAGGCGAGCGCGGGGGCGAGGCAGAGGATCAGCACGGGCGCGAAGCGCGCCGCGCGATGCAGGAATGCGTGTTTCATCGGAATGCGGGATCGGAAAGAGGGCGCGGCGCCATGTCAGCGGTCCTTGCCGCGACCGAGGCGCTTCGCGGCTTCGCCCGCGAGCGCGTCACGAAACCGCGAGCCGAACGTGCCGGGCAGGCCGCCTTCGGACGGTGCGGCGCCGGAAGGTGCGCCGGTCGAGGCGGTCGTCGCGCCAGCCGCCGCCGAACCGGCCGGCAGCGCATGCAGCAGCCGCACGTTGCCCGGCGCGACGCCGAGCACGAGCCAGGTGTCGCCGATCTCGACGATCGTCGCGCTTTCCTTGGCGCCGACCGCGACGCTCGACACGACCTTCAGCGGGCCGCCGCGGCGCACGTGCTGGAAGCCGAAGCGGCGCGCGAGCCACGCGCACGCGAACACGAGACCGATCACGACCGCGAGCCCGACGAGGGTCTGCAGCACCGCGCCGATGCCCAGCGTCGGCGCGGCCGAACCGACGGTCACGCTCGACGCGATCGCCCCGGCGTTGTTCACCGCGTTCATGTCGGCGGCACCGGCCGGTGCGCACGCGAGCGACGCCGCGATGGCCGCGACAGCCGCCACCGCGCCCGCGACGCGCGCACGGCGGCCGGGCTTCGCCACGTTCATCGATTCAGCTTCCGGATGCGTTCGGCCGGCGTGATGATGTCGGTCAGGCGGATGCCGAACTTGTCGTTGACGACCACCACCTCGCCCTGGGCGATCAGGCAGCCGTTCACGAGCACGTCCATCGGCTCGCCGGCCATGCCGTCCAGCTCGACGACCGAACCCTGCGCGAGCTGCAGCAGGTTGCGGATCGCGATCTTCGTGCGGCCGAGCTCCACGGTCATCTTGACCGGGATGTCGAGGATCATCTCGATGTCGTTGTGCGTCGAGCTGGCCGCGGCCTTCGACAGCGGCTGGAACACGCCGGCGCCCGTCGCGCCCGGCTGCACCGGCTGCTGGTTCTGCTCGGCGAGCGCGGCGGCCCAGTCGTCCATGCCCGGATCTTCCTCCGCTGCGGCCGGTGCCGCCTGCGCGGCGGCGGCCGAGGCCGCGAGGGCCGCGTCGGCCATCGCTTGCGCGTCGTCCTCGGGCGTCTGGTTCAGCTCACTCATATCCACCTTCCTTCATCGAGTCGCCCGCGCTGATCATCTTCTGCACGCGCAACGCATATTGACCATTGAAAATTCCGTAGCCGCATTCCATCACCGGCACGCCGTCGACCTTCGCGGTGATCGTGTCCTCGATCTCCAGCGGCAGCACGTCGCCCGCGCGCAGGTTCAGGATCTTCTCGAAGGTCGACGAGATCTCGGCGAGATTCGCGGTCAGCTCGACCTCGGCGGCCTGCACCTGCTGCGACAGCACGCGCACCCAGCGGCGGTCGACTTCGAGCGCCTCGCCCTGGATCGGCGATGCGAGCACGTCGCGGATCGGCTCGACCATCGAGTACGGCATGCAGATGTGCAGCGTGCCGCCCGTCGGCCCGAACTCGATCGAGAACTGCGTGACGATCACGATCTCGTTCGGCGTCGCGACGTTCGCGAACTGCGTGTGCATCTCCGAGCGCACGAATTCGAACTGCAGCGGCCGCACGCTCTTCCACGCGGTCGTGTAGTGCTCGAACACCAGGTTCAGCAGCTTGCCGATGATCCGCTGCTCGGTGGCCGTGAAATCGCGGCCCTCGACGCGCGTGTGGAAGCGCCCGTCGCCGCCGAACAGGTTGTCGACGACGAAGAACACGAGGTTCGGGTCGAACACGAACAGCGACGTGCCGCGCAGCGGCTTCACGTGCACGAGGTTCAGGTTCGTCGGGATCGGCAGGTTGCGGGTGAACTCGCTGTACTTCTGCACCTTCACCTGGCTGACGGAGATTTCCGCCGTGCGCCGCATGAAGTTGAAGATGCCGATCCGCAACAGGCGCGCGAAGCGGTCGTTGATGATCTCGAGGCCGGGCATCCGGCCGCGGACGATCCGCTCCTGCGTCGCGATGTTGTAGGGGCGGACGCCCGACGTGTCGCGCTGCTCGTCGACTGAATCGGTTTCGCCCGTGACGCCCTTGAGGAGGGCATCGACCTCCTCCTGGGACATGAACTCCTGGTGGCCCATACGCGCTCCTTTCGCGGCCGCGTTACTGGACGACGAATTCGGTGAACAGCACGTCGTCGACCTTCGCGCGCTGGTTGCCCGGCTGCGTCGGCTGTTCGATCAGTTCCCGCAGTTCCTTCGCGAGCGAACGTTTGCCGTCCGGCGTCGCCAGATCCTCGGGATGCTTGTTCGACAGCGCGAGCAGGATCCGGCTGCGGATCTCCGGCATCCGCGCGGTCAGTTGCTCCTGCGCCTTCGGGTCGGTGAGCTTCAGCGACAGGCCGACACGCAGGTAGTGCTGCGCGCCGTCGTCGGACTGCAGGTTCACGGTCAGCGGGTCGAGCGGGAAGAACACGGGCGCGGCGAGGGGCGCCGGCTCGGCGGGCGCGCTCGCATGGCCGACGCCTTCCTTGCTCAGGAACACGTACATGCCGCCGGCTGCGGCGGCCGCCGCGCCCAGCGCGATGACGGCGATGAGCGCGATGCGCTTGAACTTGCCGGACGAAGCCGGCTTGTCGGCGGTCGGGTTTGCGGTCGTGGAGGCCATGTGGATGCGTGCGTGATGTCTCGTAGCATGCATTGTTCGGCATCCGGGCCGAGCCTGATGGGCGGAAAAGAGGGGGGATTTGCGGCTATCTCAGCCGATTGTCGGCCGGCGCGGCTCGATGCAGGGCAGGAACGGCGGGGGAAACCGGCCGGGGGCGGCGGGCCGGCGCTCCGTCAGGCGGGAAAGGCGAGGAGCGGTGGGGAGGGCGAGCCGTGGCGCCCGCCCGGACAACGTCAGATCGGCAACAGCGACAGCAGCGGCGCGATCAGCACCATCGCGACGCCCGCGATCATCATCGTGAGGCTCGACACGACGCCTTCCTCGCTGCCGATCTCGCGCGCCTTCGCGGTGCCCACGCCGTGGGCGGCCGCGCCGAACAGCGCACCGCGCGCGAGCCGCGTGCGCATCGGCACCAGCGCGAGCACGATCTCGCCGAGCAGCATCCCGCAGATGCCGGTCGCGATCACGAAGAGGGCGGTGAGGTCCTTCGGCGCATGGATCTTGTCGGAGACGGCGAGCGCGAACGGGGTCGAGACCGAGCGCGTCATCAGCGAGCGCTGCAGCTCGGGCGACAGGTGCAGCAGCTTCGCGAGCAGCAGCGAGCCGCACACGCCCGCGCCGATCCCGACCGCGACGCCGACCGACAGCGACAGCCAGTGGCGGCGGATCAGGTCGCGATAGTCGTAGATCGGCACCGCGAACGCGATCGTCGCCGGGCCGAGCAGCCACATCAGCCAGCGCGTGTCGCGGAAGTAGACCGAATACGGGATGCCGGTCAGCAGCACGAGCAGCACCAGCACGCCCGGCACGAACACGAGCGGCGAGAACAGCAGCGTCTTCCTGTACGCGTAGAGCCGCTTCGACGCGAAATACAGCGCGACCGTCAGCACGAAGCAGCCGACGGAGATCGCGGTATTCACCTGGTCGGCGGACAGGCTCGACAGCAGCGGCAACATGGCAGGCTCCGGCTCAGTGGGCGGACACGGTGGCGAGGCGCGCGCGGCGGCGTTCGGCGAACACGCGCTGCGCGGCGAGCCGGCGCTCGAGCTTTGCGGCGAGGTCGACCGCGACGGCCACCGCGACCATCACGAACGCGGTGCCGGCGAGCATCACCAGCGCGATGCGCCAGCCGTCCTCGCGGAACAACCCGCCGTACTGCACGGCCGCGACGGCGGCCGGCACGAAGAACAGCAGCATGTCGGACAGCAGCCAGTTCGCGCCGTCCTTGACCCACGCGGGCGCGACGCGGCCCGAGAACAGCAGCACGAGGAGCACCGCGAGGCCGATCACGCCGGACGGAATCGGCAGCCCGATCCTGCGCACGGCCCAGTCGACCGCCATCCACAGCACGCCGAGCGCGGCGGCCTGCAGCACGATCCGGCCCGTGTGCGCAATGCTGCCCGAAGCGGCGGGGCGGGCGGCGGCAGTAGCGGTCGGCTTGGTCATGGCGGGCTCCATACAGATATTGCGTTGATGGGAGGAGTATAGGGTTTCCCCTAACCATAAATAAAATGACTTGTCTCTATCCTTATCATTCCAATTCGGAATTCTGATTGTGTTTGTTGCACCAATCTGGGGAGTGATCGATGGAATTGCGCGCACTGCGGTACTTCGTCGAGGTGGTTCGCCAGCAGAGCTTCACGGCGGCCGCCGACAGGCTGTTCGTGACCCAGCCGACCATCAGCAAGATGGTGAAGGCGCTCGAGGACGAGATCGGTTCGCCGCTGCTGCTGCGGGACGGTCGGCAGATGGTGCTGACCGACGCGGGGCGGATCGTGTTCCAGCGCGGCCAGGACGTGCTCGCCGCACAGGCGCAGCTGCAGTCGGAGCTGAACGATCTCGGCACGCTCGGGCGCGGCGAGCTGACGATCGGCATCCCGCCGCTCGGCGGCTCACTGTTCACGCCGATCATCGCCGCGTACAAGCAGCGCTACCCGAACATCGAGCTGAAGCTGTTCGAGCAGGGCGCGCGGATGATCGAGGCCGCGCTGACGTCGGGCGAACTGGAACTCGGCGGGCTGCTGGAGCCGGTGGATCCCGGCACCTTCGAGCGGCTGCCGATGGTGCGCGCGCCGTTGTGGCTCGTCGCGCCGCGCGAGTCGCGCTGGGAGGATCACGCGGCCGTGCCGCTCGCGGATCTCGCGCGCGAGTCGTTCGTGTTCTACGCGGAAAGCCTCGCGCTGCACGACGCGGTGCTGGACGCGTGCCGGCAGGCCGGCTTCACGCCGTCGATCGTGAGCCGCAGCGGCCACTGGGATTTCATGGCCGCGCTCGTGCATGCGGGGGTCGGCATCGCGCTGCTGCCCGAGCCGTACTGCCGGCGGCTCGACGCGGGCCAGTTCACGTGCCGGCCGATCGTCGAGCCGGAGATCACGTGGGCGATCGCGCTCGGCTGGCTGAAGAAGGGGTATCTGTCGCACGCGGCGCGCGCGTGGCTCGACGTCGCGCGGGCGACGCTGCCCATCGCGCCCGGCGACGATCTGGCGTTCGGCGGGTTGCGGGCGAGGGCGTGACGGCCGGGCGATGCCCGGCGCACTCAGACGTGCCTGATCGGGCCCGGATAGCAGGCGATGGTAGGGTTGTGCGTAAACAGCGTAATGCCTTCCGAGATCGCCTGCGCGACCAGGAGACGGTCAAACGGATCTCGATGGATCGACGGCAGTTGTTCGACTGCAAGTGCATGTGCGCTCGTAATCGGCAATTCCACGTAGCCGACATCGAGGAGATTGCGACGGAGCACGTTTGGGTCCACCTGGAAATCGTCGCGATCCAGGCCACGCTTGATGACGATCTCCCAGAGGCTCGCGACGCTGAAAAGCGGTGTACAGGCGGGATCCTCGATGAACGCACCGGCGCGGGCGGGCAGTTCGGCCGCACCGGCTGCCGCCCAAAGAAGCAGGCGTGTATCGAGCAGCAACTTCATGCGTCACCCTCGAACAGCTTGCCGATTTCGTCGCTCCCCATCGTGTCGAAATCGTCCGGAACACGGATCTGCCCCTTCATGAAGCCGATCCGGCTCGGCCGGACGGGATCCGGCGTATCGATCGGCACCACCTTGACGAGCGGCTTGCCCGCTTTCGCGATCACGAACGGTTCGCCGGCATGAACGGCTTCGTCGATCAAACGCGACAGGTTCGTCTTCGCGTCATGCATGTCGTAGGTGTGCATCGCATCCCCCAATTGAACCAAGTTCAAATATTTTGTTGGCTTAGTTCAATCAAGCAAATCAAGCAAGGCCAGCCCCTCCGCCGACAGCCCCATCGATTTCAATGCCCCATCGCCGGCCCCGCCCCCTTCCTCGGCTTCGTGATCCACACGAGCGCCGCGAGTGCGCCGAACATGAAGGCCGACAGCAGGAAGAAGTCGTTGGTCGCCATCATGAAGCCCTGCTGCGTGACGAGCTGGTTGAGCTGCGCGTTGGCCGTCTGGCCGACGATGCCGAGCTGCGACAGCGCGCCCTGGTAGTCGGTCGTGCTCTGCGCATACACGCTCACCGATTCCGACAGCCGCGCGTGGTGGTAGATCGCGTCGTTCTCCCAGAACGTCGAGCTGGCCGCGGTGCCGATCGCGCCCGACAGCGTGCGCAGGAAGTTCGACAGCCCCGACGCGCTCGCGAGCCGCTCGTCGGAGATGCTCGACAGCGTGATCGTCGTCATCGGCACGAAGAAGCACGCCACGCCGATCCCCTGCACGAGACGCGGCAGGATCACATGGTTGAACGGCACGTCGAGCGTAAACGTCGAGTTCCAGATCGACACGCCGGCGAACACGATGAACGCGAAGCTCGCGACCATCCGCAGGTCGAGCCGGTGCATGTTGCGGCCGATCAGCGGCGACAGCACGAGCGCGAGCAGCCCGACCGGCGCGGTCGCGAGGCCGGCCTTGCCCGCCGTGTAGCCCATCACCGTCTGCAGCCACAGCGGGAAGATCACGACCGAGCCGAAGAACGCCATGAAGCCGAACGAGATGATCATCGCGCCGAGCGCGAAGTTGCGGTCCTTGAAGAGCGACAGGTCGACCACCGGCTCCTTCTCGGTCGCCTCCCACACGAGCATGAACGCGAGCGACACGACCGCGATCAGCGCGAGCGCGACGATGAACGTCGAGTTGAACCAGTCGCGGTCCTTGCCGAGGTCGAGCATCATCTGCAGGCACGACACGCCGATCACGAGCAGCGCGAGGCCGATCGCGTCGATCCGCTGCTTCGTCGTCTTCGTCTCGCGGCCGCGCAGCAGGAAATACGCGCAGGTCGCCGAGAAGATGCCGATCGGCAGGTTGATGTAGAAGATCCACGGCCACGTGTAGTTGTCGCTGATCCAGCCGCCCAGCAGCGGGCCGAAGATCGGCGCAACGATCACCGTCATCGCCCATAACCCGAGTGCGAGCCCGCGCTTCGCGGGCGGGTAGCTGCGCATCAGGATCGTCTGCGACAGCGGCACCATCGGCCCCGACACGAGGCCCTGCAGCAGCCGGAACGCGATCAACGTCTCGAAGTTGGTCGCGAGGCCGCACAGCGCCGACGCGATCGTGAACGCGAGCACCGACAGCGTGAACAGCCGCACCTCCCCGACGCGCCGCGCGAGCCAGCCGGTAAGCGGCACCGCGATCGCGGACGCGACCGAGTACGACGAGATCACCCAGGTGCCTTCGCTCGTCGCGACGCCGAGGCTGCCCGAGATGGTCGGCACCGCGACGTTCGCGATCGACGTGTCGAGCACTTCCATGAAGGTGCCGAGCGCCAGCCCGACGGTGAGCAGCGCGAGTGCGCCGCCGGACAGCGGCGCGGGTTCGGCGGCGGGGGAGGCGGCGGATGCCGTGGTGGCGGACATCGAAATCTCCTAGACGCGGCGCGCGCGACGCGCCGGCACAACGCACGGGTGTGCGCCGCAGCGCAGCCCGGCCGGGTGGAACGGATAAAGGAAAAAGGGGAGCGCGTGCCCTGTCATCTTCTGCCCAGACAGATAAATAAGCGAACGCTTAACCTAGACATGGGGGCCTCCGCGCACATCAGCAGTCCGCTTCGTCGTCGGGTTTCGGGCAGCCGGCCGTGCCGGGCCCGTTGGCGATGAAGCGTTGCAGCAGGCCGGTGAGCGTCGCAAGCTCGTCGGCCGAGAAACCGTCGAGCTGCGCGTTGAGCGCGGTCGCGATCAGCGACGGCAGCGCACAGGCGGCTTCGGCGCCGCGTTCGGTCAGCGTCAGCTCGATCATCCGGCGGTCCTGCTCGCTGCGCGAGCGGGCAATCAGCCCCTTGCGTTCGAGCCGGTCGAGCATTCGGGTCATCGAGCCGCTGTCGTACGACATCTTGCGGGACAACTCGAACGGTGTACGCGCATAACCACGTGCCAGCAGCAGGATCACGCCGATCTGCTGCGCGGTGAGGTCGAGCGGCTCGAGCGCGCGATCCATCCGCTCGACGAGCGCCTGCTTCGCCTTCGACAGGTAATAGCCGAGGCTCGTTTCCAGCGTGATGTTCTCGGGATCGTAGAGGCCGCCGGTCATGCGATTGCGCGCGCAGCAATAGTGCGTTTCGGATTTGGACGCGCCCAGTATCTTGAAAATTGATTGCTTAGTCAATATTATTCGAGACTACCAGTTACGACGTGCATGTTGCACTGCCGGAGACTATGTTCTGACCGATTCGCCCGCGCTGCCGGGCACCCGAGGATGTTCGCGATGCTGTTCCTGAAAAATGCCGCCGGCGCGCTGCGCCGCAACCTGACCGATACCGCTCACCATGTGTTTTCCGGGCCGCACCGCGGCTGGAAGATCGCGCTGTACGTGACGATGCTGGTGTTGCCGGGCGGTTCGCTCGCGGCGCTCGGGGTGGCATGGTTCGATCATCGCCGGCAGCGCAACGCGAAAGACGGTGCGCGCCGCACGGGCCAGCCGGCCGCGACGGAGCCGTCGACATGGCGGCCCGCCGCCGAACCGCTCCCGCTGCCCGCGCGCTGTCACTGACGGCGCGCGCCTTCCGCCTGCCTTCCTGACTGTTTCGTCCGGGTTCAGTCCCGAACCCCGGCGGTGCCCCGCACGGCCGGCACCGCCAGCCCGTCTTCCGGCCAGCGAGCCGTAATGGCCGGTAAACCGGCCGCTCGCGCCGGTAACACATTCCTGTCGCCGCGCACCGTACCCTTTGGGCTGCGCAGCTATCCCGCCGTCAGTTACCATTTGTCCGCCAGCGGCACGACGACCGCATCGCGCGACGCCGCTCGCCGGACGTCGCGCCCAGACAGGAAAATCACCATGCCGTACGCCTCCCTCCCGCGCGCCCTTCGCCCGCTGAGCGTCGCCGTCGCGACGGCCGTGCTGCTCGCCGGCTGCGCCGTCGGGCCCGACTATCACCGGCCCGACACGTCGATCCCCGCCGCATACAAGGAAGCGCCGGCCGGCTGGAAGGTCGCTCAACCCGCCGACCGCACCGATCGCGGCCCGTGGTGGACGGTCTACAACGATCCGCAGCTCGACGCGCTGATCGGCAAGCTCAACGCATCGAACCAGACCATCGCGCAATCGGCGGCCGCTTACCGGCAGGCGCGCGCGCTCGTCACCGAGGCGCGTGCCGCGTATTTCCCGACCGTCGGGCTGACCGCGTCGGGCTCGCGCGCCCGCACGCCGCGCACGTCGGTGTCGTCGGGTTCGTCGTCGGGTTTCGGCATCGGTTCGTCCGGTTCGATCAACAACAGCTACAGCGTCGGCCTCGACGCGAGCTGGGAACCCGACCTGTGGGGCAAGGTGAGCCGTACCGTCAGCGCGCAGCGCGCCGGCGAAGCGGCGGCCGCGGCCGATCTCGCGAACGCGCGGCTGTCGCAGCAGGCGCTGCTCGCGCAAACCTATTACCAGTTGCGCACGTCCGATGCGCTGCAGAAGCTGCTCGACGACACCGTGAAGTCGTACCAGCGGTCGCTGACGCTCACGCAGAACCAGTACGCGCAGGGCGTCGCCGCGCGCGCGGACGTGATCCAGGCGCAGACGCAGCTGCAGAGCGCGCAGGCGGCGTCGATCGACAATGGCGTCGCACGCGCGCAGTACGAGCATGCGATCGCGACGCTGATCGGCGAACCGGCGTCGACCTTCTCGCTGCCGCCGAATCCGCTCGCGGCCGAGCCACCGATCACGCCGGTCGACGTACCGTCCGCGATCCTCGAACGCCGGCCCGACATCGCGGCAGCCGAGCGCCGTGCGGCGGCCGCGAACGAGCAGATCGGCGTCGCGATCTCGGCGTTCTTCCCGACTCTCACGCTGTCGGCCACCGGCGGTTTCCAGAGCTCGGTGTGGTCGCAGCTGTTCACGCTGCCGGCCCGTTTCTGGACGGTCGGCCCGCAGCTCGCGGCCACGCTGTTCGACGCAGGGCTGCGCGCCGCGCAGACCGACGCCGCGCGTGCAACCTACGACCAGGACGTCGCCGCGTACCGCCTCGCGGTGCTTACCGCATTCCAGGACGTCGAGGACAACCTCGCGTCGCAACGCATCCTCGCGCAGGAAATCGACGTGCAGCGGCAGGCCGTCGACAGCGCCGAGCACGCGCTCGCGATCGTCACGAACCAGTACAAGGCCGGCACGGTCGCCTACCTGAACGTGCTGACCGCGCAGACCACCGCGTTCACCGCGCAGCAGAAGCTCGCGACGATCGCCGGCCAGCGGATGGTGTCGTCGGTCGGGCTCGTGAAGGCGCTCGGCGGCGGGTGGAACGTCGCGGAGATGGCGCGCGAGAACGGCGACATGGCGGCGCCCGCACCCGTGCCGGCGTCCGGTGCGGCCGCGCCGGCGGCCTCGGCACCGTCGGCCACCGCGCCGCTCGCGCAGAAGTAGGAAGGAAAGGGCGACGCGCGCGTCAGCGCTGCGCGTCGCCGAAGATCAGCGAAACCTCGTTGTTCCCGATCGGATGACCGAGCAGGTTCAGCAGCCCGGCGAGGTTCGCCTGCTGCTCGGGCGCCGAATGCGCGGTGCCGCGGAACGATCCCTGGCCGGGGCCGAAGTTGCCGTGCCCGTCGAGGAACAGCGGGCCCTGCGTCGTCGACAGGTCGAGATCGGCGCCCGCGCCCTTCGCCTGCAATACCGCGCGGTACGAACCGAGCGGCTTCACGCGCGAGATGCGCGAACTCATCGAGTCGATGGTCACCGTCAGCTGGCCGAACGCGTTGTTGCCGATCAGGCGCCAGTCGCTCCAGCCGAGCCGCACGTCGCCTTGCAGGTCGAGCGTGTTGAACGGCGTGCCGAGCCCCGCGAGCAGCGACGCCGGCACGGCCATCGTGCCCGCCGACAGCACCGCGCCGCGCCACGTCGCATCGAGCGTGACCGCATCCGGCATCGCCTCGGTCTGCCGCATGCGCATCTGCACGCGTCCTGTCAGGAGCGGCCAGAAGCCCGTGGTCCATTCGACCCGGCCCGGCAGCAGCGTCGCCGCGCTCTGGTCGGCCCCCGGCGCGAGCATCAGCGTGCCCGAACCGTGCCACAGCGACCCGTCCGGATCGACGAGATTCACGTGCCCGCCGGTCGCGCGCGCGAACTGCGGCGCGATCCACGCGGCCGGCGCGAGCGCGACGAGCGTCATCGCCGTCGCCAGCCCGCCCGCCAGTACCCACGGCAATGCGGTGGCGAGCCGCTTCATCCCCGGCCTCATCGGCCGACCGCCACTTGCGTCATCCACTGCGTCATTTCTGCGTCGACGGTTGCATCACGGCCGTCAGGTCGACCTGGCCGTCGTCCTTCAGCGCAGTGGCATGCGCCTCGCCGACCTGCACCTTGAACTGCCGGCGCGCATCGTCGAGCCACTGCGTCCACGCCGGGAACGACACGTTCTTCATCTGGACCTGCACGCCGTTGCCGACGATCTGTACCTGCGCACCCTGCATCCCGTGATCGGACAGCGAAGCGGTCAGCGCGTCCTTCAGCGCGAGGCCGGTCGGTGCCACGCCTTGCGCGGCGGCCGCCAGCGACTTCGCCTCGTTCGCCTGCGCGGTCATCTGCGCAAGCTCGCGGCGCATCGTCGGCAGTTCGCGCTGGATCCGCGCGCGGCCTTCCTGCGCGGGCGACCACAGCACCGAATACGCGATCGCGACCGCCAGCACGGCGCCGCCCCAGCCGAGCAGCATTTTTTCGCGCGGCGAGCGCTCGCCCCAGAACTGGGCCAGCGTCTGGTTCAGTTGTTCCGTCTTCATGAGCGGCTCCGGATCGTCCATTTGCCCGTGTTGCTGTCGACTTCGCCGGACAGTCCGTTACGCGCGAGGCGCTGCGTGAAATCGGGATCGACCTTGACCTCCGGCTTGAAGCCGACGTCGAGCCGCCGGTCGTGATAGTCGAGCGACGCGATGCCGTTCAACGGCAGCGCACCCATCGATCGCGACAGCCCGCTCGACAGCGCGAGGAAATCGTTCGGCGACAGCTCGCCGGCCGCCACGCGCAACTGGTCGAGCTGCCGCTGCATCTGCGCGGGCGGATCGAGCACCGTCGTCGTCTTCGGGAATGCGGACAGCAGCGTCTCGGTGATCTGCGCCGACAGCGCATCGCGCTCGCGCGACAGCTTCCACCAGTGCAGGTTCATCCCGATCACCGCCACGCCGAGCGTCGCCGCGGCCAGTGCGAGCGGCACGCGCAGGCGCTTCACCGTCGCGCGGTCGAAGCGCCACGGCTGCGATTCGAATTCGAACTGGCACAGGTCGAACTTCTCGGTCAGCGCGCGCCGCGCGAATGCGTCGAACGACAGCGGCGCGGCACCCGGCAGCAGCGGGCCGTCGGCGCGGCCGACCGACGCGAGCCGCGGCTCCGCGCCCGGCTCGCCGAGTTCGTACAGTTCGACGTCGCCGCCGCCCGCGAGCGCGGCCAGCGTGCCGGCCGCGCGCGACGCGGGCGCCGCGAAGCCTTCGCCGAGCACACCGCGCGCGACCGCGAGTTCGAGGCGCGGCGCACCGGCCGCGGCCGGCAGCGCGCCGGCCTCGACGAGCACCGGTTCGACCGCCGTCGCGAGGCCGAGCACCGCGGCCACCGTCGCCGGGCGGGCCGGCGGCGTGTCGACGGCGTCCGCGGCAACCGCCGCGACATCGACCTCGCCGTCGGCCGGCGCGGCGGGTGCGTGCGGCGCCGGCAGGCAGCGTGTCGCGGGCACCGCGCTCAGATGCCGGTGGCCGGCCGCCGTGAACGCTTCGCAGATCGTGCGGAACCACGCGCGATCGACGACGGCCAGCACGCGGCGCCCGTCGGGCAGCGCATCCGGATCGAGCGCGATGTGACAGCCGAGCGGATCCTGGATCAGCTGATCCTCGACGATGTTGGGCAGCGCCTGGCGCAGCTTCGGACCCTTGAGCGGCGGCACGGTCGCGGCCAGCAGCAGCACGTCGCGCGCGGCGACGATCAGCACCGTCGCATTCGCGCGCGGCAGCAGCGCCAGCGCGGCGCGGCCGGCGCGCTGCACGTGGCCGGCCTTGTCGACGAGCGTGAACGGCAGCTCGGGCCACTGCCATTCCTGCAACGGCACGGCAGGCTCGCGCGGCGGCAAAGAAACAATCAACGTGCTCACAAGAGCTCCTCTCCCGAATGGCGTCGTTATAGCTGGTCGCGAATGCGCACGACCCGTGTCGAGTGCGTGGTCGGATCACGATACACGAGCGAGGTGCGATCCACCTCCGCGCGTTCGTGCTGGATCCGGCCATGCACGATGAAATAGCTCGAATTGACGTCGACGAGGCTCGAGTCGAGCGTCACGTTCGGCGGCGCACCGGCGCCGCGCAGCGCGAGCTGCACATCGGCGACGTTGCGGAAAAACACGGTCTCGCGGCGCGACACGAGCGCCTGCGCGGACGACACGCTCATCCCCGGGATCAGTGCCGCGATCACCTCGGCCGGCGCGGTGTTCATGTTCACGGGCGTCGTGGTCGGCAGCACGGTGACGAACGGGCGCAGCCGCGCGACCATCTCGGGCGTCACGCCGTCGACGTCGAGCAGGCTGTCGACACCCGTCATCATCAGCGGCGCGGGCCCGCGGTCGCCGCCCGTCATGCCGGGATCGTCGGTGAAGCCGCCGCCGCCCTGCTGATCGGTCGCCACCGGCGCGGTGACCGGCGGCGCCGTGCCGCCGCCCGGCAGCGTGGGCATCTGGAAACGCGTCGCCGAATGCAGCAGGCCCGCGCGCACCTGCAGCGCGACGCGTTTCGCGAACGCGCCGTCGTAGCCGAGTGTCGTCAGCAGGCGCTGGAACGCCTGGACCTGCGTGACGTTCAACTGCAGCACGCCGGGCGCCGGCGACGCCACGAGGTTGCGCAGGTTGAACTTCGCCTGGGCGTCCTCGATCGAGCCGGAGATATAGGTGTCTTCGCCGCCGGTGTCGTTGGGCGCGCCGATCCGCCCGAGGAAGTCCGACAGTTTCGTCTTCGCGATCGGCACGCCCCAGATGCCGCCGAGGTACGTGATGCCGGGCGCCGTATCGCCTTCGGAGCGCAGGATCATCCGCGTCCAGTCGAGCGCGCCGCGCGCGACCCACTGCGCCTGCGCGATCTCGCGCTGGTTCTCGATGCGGCGGATCTGCACCTGCTGGCGCCACAGCATCCCCGAGACGAGGATCGCCGACAGCGCGACGACGAGCAGCGCGGTGATGATCGCCGCGCCGCGCTGGCGGCCGCGTGCCCGTGCGTGACCGGCAGCACGGGCGGCAGGCAATGAACGGGGAGGGCGCGCGCGCATCGTCATTCCCCGACGAGGAAGATGCGCGTGACCGGCACGCGCAGCGACGTCGCACCGATGCTGACCTGCAGCCCCGTCACCGCGCGCGTCGGCGGCGCATTGCCGAGCTGCGGCACCTTGAGCGCATCGTTGTTCTGCGCGAGCGCGTCGTCGGCCGTCTGCAGGTTGGTGGTCCAGCCCACGCGCGGCACGTACAGCTTCGCGTCGATCGCGCCGACGCCGCCCATCAGCGCGACCCAGCTCCAGCCTTCGACGCTGCTGTCCTTCAGCATGCCGCGCAGCCGGTTCGCGTCGTCGATCGGCGGCGACGCGTAGCGCACGACCCGCCCGCCGGCGATCCGGTAACGGACCACCTGCAGCCGCGGCGCGACGCCCGGCACCTCGAGTTCGCGGACGATCTGCAGCGTGTTGCCGGCGACGCCGATCGCCGGCTGGCCGGCTTCGTCGTCGGTCGCGGCGAGCCGCGCGTCGATGCGCATCTGGTCGAACATCTGCGCGAACACGCGTTCGTCTTCCATCGCGGCCGCGACCTTGTCGCGACCGCGCATGATCTGGTCGAGCCCGCGCCACGCGAGGATCGCGACCACCGCGAGGATCGCGATCGCGATCATCAGCTCGATCAGCGTGAAGCCGCGGGCGGGGCGGGCGAACGGGCGTCGCATCGGCGCGTCAGAGCGGACGGCTGGTTTCATTCGCGACCACCGTCACCATCTGCGCGAGCACGCCGGCCTGCCCGGGCGTGCTCACCGAAATCCGGACGCGCCGGAACACCGGGTTGGGCGTGGTGCTCACGCGCTGCGTGCAGACGAGCTGCACGTTGCCTTGCGAGCAGTCGAAACTCTGCTCGCCGATCTCCGGCCACGCATGCGTGAGCCGCATCTGCGCGAGCGCGTTGTCGGCGCTCCAGCCGGCGAGCAGCCGGCGATGGAGATCGGAGGCGTTGGTCGCCATCGTCCCGACCGCGCGGATCGACGCGGCGAGCGCGACCGCGATGATCGCGAGCGCGACCAGCACCTCGATCATCGTGAAACCGCGCCGCGCATGAAGTCCCGTTGGGGCATGGCGGTGCGATGAAGCAACGGGGAAGGGCAGGCGACGACGCATCGTCATTGCACCTCGTAGCGGCCGTTGCCGGTGCCGACGATCGTCGCGCTGCCGGCGGCCGAATGCAGCGTCACGCGCACCGGCGTGTCGATGCTCTCGGTGCCGAACACGACGCGGCTCGCGCGCGTGTCGGACCCCGGATAGTCGATGTCGGCGCCCGTGACGCCGCCGTCCCAGTCACGCGGGCGCAGCAGGTCGTCGCGCAGCGTGCGCCAGCCGTCGGGCGAGCTCACGTCGAAACGGAAGCCGTGTTCGGTCGGCTGCCACGCGATCGGGCGGGCACGCACCTGCGCCTCGTCGCCGGCGGTCTCGAACAGCAGCGCGATGCGCTGCGCTTCCTCGCGCAGGTCGGTACGCGGATTGCGCGTGAGCGACAGCGACGCGAGCGACACGAGCAGGCCCGCGATCACGAGCACGACCAGCATTTCGAGCAGCGTGAAGCCGCGCGTGCGACGCCGCCGCGCACCGTGCTTCGTCGGCCCGCCGTCGGCACGCGCCGGCACGGACGAAGCCGCGCCGCGACGCACACGGCGGTCGCGACCGCAGCGGGAGGTCGTGCGAATGGCGAGCATGAAGAACGGGAACGAAGCGTCGGGCCGGTCAGTGAGCGCTTATTGCCACGAACCGATGTCGGTATCGTTGCCTTCGCCGCCTTCCTTGCCGTCGGCGCCGTAGCTGAACACGTCGATCTCGCCGTGCACGCCCGGGTTCAGGTACTTGTACCCGTTGCCCCACGGATCGTTCGGCAGGCGCTCAAGATAACCGCCGTCTTTCCAGTTGTTCGGGATCGGATCGGTGGACGGCTTCTGGATCAGTGCGTTCAGGCCCTGATCCTGGGTCGGGTAGCGGCCGTTGTCGAGACGGTACAGCTTGAGCGCCTGCATGATCGTGCCGATGTCCTGTTTCGCGGCGATGCGGCGCGCCTCGTCCGGGCGGCTCATGATCTTCGGCACGATCAGCGCCGCCAGGATCCCGAGGATCGCGACCACCACCATGATCTCGATCAGCGTGAAACCGCGCTGACGACGCACGGCCGCGTTGCGGCGAGTGATCCACGTTTGCATGACTGACTACCTCTTTCCAAAAAATGTCGTTGGTTGGGTGACGCACCCGGTGCACCGGACGATTGCCTGACGGCAACCTTCCGGACCCGCGGGCGCGGAGCACGCATTGTAAGGCGCGCATTGCCGAGGGCTTTCACCCAACGCAAATTTCACATAGATCCGTACAATAGCGCGCATGAACGCGCTCTCGATCCGGATCCTCTCCCTAGCCCTCTTCGCGGGTTTGTGCGCGACGGCCACCTACTGGGTCGTCACGCTGTCAGCCCGTGAAGCGCCGCTGCCCGCCGCCGCCGCGCGGCTGCCGATCCGTACCGAGGACGCCGCGGCGCTCTTCGGCGGTCAGCTCGACAAGAATCCCGTGCAGGACATCCACCTGTTCGGCATCCTCTCGCTCGATCGCGGTGCCGCCGCGATCGTCGGCGTCGGCGGCGAACCGCCGCGCGCCGTGTCGCTCGGTGCGGAGGTCACGCCCGGCGCGAAGCTCGCCGAAGTCCGCCCCCGCTCGATCGTCGTCGACCGCAACGGCGCCCGCGCCGAAATCCAGCTGCCGGCGAACACGCCGTCCCCCGCGATCTACATGCGCTGAACGGTCGCGGCCTGATCGACTGTCGGGCCGTTACTGCACCATGTTGTTCAGCTCGATGATCGGCAGCATCACGGCCAGCACGATCACGAGCACGATGCCGCCCATCGCCAGGATCAGGAGCGGCTCGAGCAGGCTCGTCAGGAACATCGTGCGGCGCTCGAGCTCGCGCGCTTCGCCTTCGGCCGCGCGATCCAGCATCGTCGTCACGTCGCCCGTCGCTTCGCCGGAACGGATCAGGTGCACGAGCACCGGCGGAAACGTCTTCACGTTGTTCAGCGCGCGCGACAGCGCGGAGCCTTCGCGCACGCGCACGATCGCATCGTCGATGTTCGCGCGCATCGCGCGGTTCGACAGCGTCTCGCCGGCCGCCTGCAACGCGCGCAGAATCGGCACGCCCGCCGCGGTGAGGATGCCGAGCGTGCTCGCGAACCGCACCGTGTTGTAGCCGCGCACGAGCTTGCCCGCGAGCGGCGCGGTCAGCACCCAGCGGTCGAAGCGCAGCCGCGGGCCGTCACGCGACAGCGTCGCCTTCACGAACCACACGACGAGCACGACCGCGATCAGGATCGCCCACCACCAGTGCCGCACGAAATCCGACAGCGCCATCATCACGATCGTCAGCACGGGCAGCTGCTGCTTCGTGCTCGCGAACACGTTGACGACCTGGGGCACGACATAGCTCAGCAGGAACGTGACGATGCCGAATGCGATCAGCGTGACGATCCCCGGATACGTGAACGCCAGCAGGATCTTCTGCTTCAGCGCGTTGCTTTGCTCGATGTAGTCGGCGAGGCGCGACAGCACGATGCCGAGCTTGCCGGTGTGCTCGCCGGCCGCGACGAGCGCGCGATAGATTTCGGGGAAGTCGCGCGGATGCTGGCCCAGCGCATTCGCAAGCGAATGGCCGCCCAGCACTTCCGCGCGGATCGCGGCCATCAGTTCGCGGATGTAGTCGCGCTCGGCCTGCTCGGTCAGCACGCCGAGCGCCTCGTCGAGCGGCAGCCCTGCGATCAGCAGGCTCGCGAGCTGGCGCGTGAGGATCGCCTGTTCGCGCTGCGACAGCTTGCGGCCGAACGCGAGCCGCTGCGACCGCGCCCCGCGCGTCGCGCTGGCGGCCGGCTCGACGACGAGCGGCGTCAGCCCCTGCGTGCGCAGCTGGCCGCGCGCGGCACGCGCGCTGTCGGCGTCGATGACGCCCTTCTGCGCGCGTCCCGCCGAATCGATTGCTTCGAAACGGAATGCCGGCATCGCGCTATGCGCCTCCCGTCACGCGCAATACTTCCTCGAGCGACGTCGCGCCGGACGCGAGCCAGCGCTCGGCGTCGTCGCGCAGCGTGCGCATCCCTTCCGCACGACCGGCGGCGAGAATCTCCGCGTCGGCCGCGTTGCGGTGGATCAGCGAGCGGATCGACTCGTCGACCAGCAGCAGTTCGTATACCCCGCGCCGGCCCGCATAACCCGAATGCCCGCACTTGTCGCAGCCGACCGGATGCCACACGGTGCGGCCTTCTTCCTGGCGTTCTTCCTTGCAGACGGGGCAGAGCTGGCGCACGAGCCGCTGCGCGAGCACGCCGAGCAGCGACGACGCGAGCAGGTAGGGTTCGACGCCCATGTCGGTCAGACGCGTGACGGCCGATGCCGCATCGTTCGTGTGCAGCGTCGCGAGCACGAGGTGGCCCGTCAGCGACGCCTGCACCGCGATCTGCGCGGTTTCGAGGTCGCGGATCTCGCCGATCATGATCACGTCCGGATCCTGGCGCAGGATCGAGCGCAGCGCACGGGCAAAGGTCATCCCGATCCGCTCGTTCACCTGCGTCTGGCCGATGCCGCCGAGGTCGTATTCGATCGGGTCCTCGACGGTCATGATGTTGGTCGTCGCGGTTTCGAGCCGCGACATCGACGCATACAGCGTGGTCGTCTTGCCCGAACCGGTCGGGCCCGTGACGAGCACGATGCCGTGCGGGCGCGCGATCAGCTTGTCGAACTGGACGAGCGTGTCGCGGCCCATCCCGAGCGCTTCGAGGTTCAGCCGCTGCGCATCCTTTTCCAGCAGACGCAGCACCGCACGCTCGCCGTGGCCCGTCGGCAGCGTCGACACGCGCACGTCCACCGGCCGGCCGCCGACACGCAGCGTGATGCGGCCGTCCTGCGGCAGGCGCTTCTCCGCGATGTCGAGCTGCGCCATGATCTTGATCCGCGAGATCAGCGCACCGTGCAGCGCCTTCTTCGGCCGCACGACGTCACGCAGCGTGCCGTCGACGCGAAACCGCACGACGGAGGCGTTCTCGAACGGCTCGATGTGGATGTCCGACGCCTGTTCGCGCGCCGCTTGCGTGAGCAGCGCGTTGATCATCCGGATGATCGGCGCATCGTCTTCCGATTCGAGCAGATCCTCGACCTCGGGGATGTCCTGCATCAGCCGCGACAGGTCGACTTCGCCTTCGACCTCGCCGACCACCTGCGCGGCGCTGCCGTCCTGGCGCGCGTACGCGTGGTTGATCGCCTGCGCGAGCTCGTCGGCCGGCACGCGACGCACGGAGATCGAGCCGAAGTTGCGCGCGATCTCCGCGAGCGCGGCATCGCTCGTGCGTTCGCTGATCCACACCTCGAGCGTATCGTCGAGCTGGTGCGCGATCAGCACCTGGCCGCTCTTCGCGAAGCCGTACGGCAGCAGCCGCGCGGCGAGCGGCGACGGCGGCTGGCGTTCGCCCGGCGCGCCGTCGTGGGCGGAAGAGGCGAGCACGTCGCTCACTGCGAGGCTCCCGGCGTGGCGGTCAGCGGCTGTTGCGGCACCGCCTGCTGCGGCACGCTCTGCGGCTGCGCGGGCGTCGCCTCCGGCAACGGCTGGGCCGGCACCGGCACCACCTGGCGCTGCAGCTGCTGGCGACGCATCTTGTCGAGATCGAACAGGTTGCCCGCGGCCGTGCCACCCTGGCTCGGGCCGATCGGCATCGGCGGGACGACCGGATCGTCCTTGTCGCGCATCACGTTGTTGTCCGACTTGTATGCGCCCGTCACGCCCTGGATGTAGTCGTAGCGATTGGCCGTCACTTCCTGCGCGGTACTGCGATCGGAGATGATCACCGGGCGCAGGAATACCATCAGGTTGGTTTTCGAGCGAAGCTTCGTTTCGGAGCGGAACAACTGGCCGATCCACGGGATGTCGCCGAGCAGCGGCACCTTGCTGTTCGACACCTGGTAGTTGTCCTGCATCAGGCCGCCGAGCACGATGATCTCGCCGTTGTCGGCCAGGATCGTCGACTGGATCGAGCGCTTCGTGAAGGTCGGGCCGGTCTGCGCGCTGGTCGTGCCGGCGACCACCGCCGAATCCTCGGTATAGAGCTGCAGCTTGAGGATCCCGCCGTCGGTGATCTGCGGCTTCACGTGCAGCGTCAGGCCGACGTCGCGACGGTCGTAGGTGTTGAACGCGTTGTTCGTGTTGCCGCTCGTCAGGTTCGAATACGAACCCGTCGCGATCGGCACGTTCTGGCCGACGACGATCTTCGCTTCCTCGTTGTCGAGCGTGATCAGGTTCGGTGTCGACAGCACGTTCGCGTCGCTCACGCCCGCGAAATACTGCAGCAATGCGCCGAGCCCCTGCACACCGAACATGTTGTGCAGCCAGCCGATGTTGAGCCCCTGGCTCAGCGCCCCGAGATTGTTGACCAGCCCGCCGCCGGTGATGCCGCCGGCGGCGTTGGCCACGCCGCCCGCCGTCAGGTTGACGATGCTGTTGCCCAGACCGCCAGTGGGGTTCAGGTTCGTGCCGCCGAGAAACTGGCCGCTCGCGACCTGCCACTGGATACCGAGGTTGCCGGACGTATTCGAGTTCAGCTCGACGATCAGCGCCTCGATATAGACCTGCGCGCGCCGCGCGTCGAGCTGGTCGATCACCGAGCGCAGGTTCCGGTACACCGGATCCGACGCGGTGATGATCAGCGAGTTGGTCGCCGCGTCGGCCTGGATCATGCCGCCCGGCTGGTTGTCGTCGCCTTTGTCCTTGTCGCCGCCGAGCAGGCCGGCGCTGCCGAGACCACCGCCGCTGCCCGACGACCCGCCGTACCCCGACGAGGACGACGAACCACCGAGGCCGCCCGACGGCAGCGGCGGGGTGCCCGACGTGCCGGTCGAGAAGTTGCCGCTCGACGACGAGCCGCCGTTCTGGTTGAAGCTGTTCGCATCGTTGGACGATGCCGACGAACCGCTGTCGCTGCCGCTCCCCTTGCCGAGCATGCCGCGCAGCGTCTTCGCCAGCTTCACCGCATCGGCATTGCGCAGCGGCACGACATGCATGTTGCCGGGCACCCCGCTCGGCGCGTCGAGCTGCTGCACGAGCCGCTTCGCGGCCGCGAGGCGCGACGCGCTCGACGCACGCAGCAGCAGCGAGTTGGTGCGCGGGTCGGCCGTGACCGACACCTTCAGCGTCGCGTCGCTGTTGCCGATCGCGCCCGGGTCGAGCATTTTCTGCAGCTGCGCGGCGAGGTCGATCGCGTTCGCGTTGCGCAGCGGAACGACCTGCACCTGCGCGCCCGCGGCGCTGTCGACGCCGGCGATGATCTGCGCGATGCGCCGCACGTTGTCCGCGTAGTCGGTGACGACGATCGTGTTGTTCGCCGGGTAGGCCGTCACCGTGTTGTTCGGCGAGATCAGCGGCCGCAGCACGGGCAGCAGGTTGTTCGCCGATTCGTTGTGCAGCTCGAATACCTGCGTGATCACCTGGTCGCCGCGCGCCTGCGGCGCGTTGCCGACGTAGGTCGGCACGCCCTGCAGCTTCGCGTCGGCCTCGGGCACGACCTTCAGCACGCCGTGATCCTGCACGAGCGCGAAGCCCTGCATCCGCAGCGCCGACTGCAATGTCTTCAGTGCCTGGTCTTCCGGCACCGGCCGTTCGGCCACGAGGTTGAGCTGCCCCTTCACACGGGGGTCGACGATGATGGTCTTGCCGGTTGCGGCGCCGATCGCCTTGGCGACCTGGTCGATATCCGCATTCACGAAGTTGAGCGTGACCTGAGCGTAGGCGGCCTGCGAAACGATGATGCCGGCGACGATCAGGGTCGTGGCGACACGCCGCATAACGAAGCGATTTCTTGTCATGGATGAATGGGTCGATGCCGGCTCAGGCCACTTCCGGCGGTAGTGCTGGGATCCAAGTCCTAAAGAGGCGACATTAGCAGTTTTTCATGTCCGAAATATCACATTGACCCGAGGACTGTCTCACATACGACATGTATTCTGCGAGCCGTATGCAATATGTAATGTTCGGCGCTATGCTCTGCATCCCGGCCATCGCCCCCGTTTCACGATGAACCGACACGGAAATGCGGTATAACCGGGCTGCCGTATTCCTGTATGTCGCAAGCTGACGGACTGTCGGTATGATACGGGCGGCGCGTTTCTCATCGCACGAATAACAGGCACGGGTTTTCCCGACCTTCGCGCAATTTATTATCGATACCGCACCATGAACAGACGGTTCGCCTCGATTGCGTTGATCGCCGCCGGCGCGTGTTTCGCCAGCGCGAACGCTCGCGCGGACTGTTTCGACGAGGCGGCAAAATATCAGCAGGTCAATCCGCTGATCCTGCGCGCGATCGCGTGGCAGGAGTCGCGCAACCGGCCCGGCGCGCTGAACAAGAACACGAACGGCTCGGTCGACTACGGCCTGATGCAGATCAATTCGATCCACCTGCCGACGCTGTCGCGCTACGGGATCGGCCGCGACACGCTGATGGAGCCGTGCAAGAACGTCTACATCGCCGCGTGGCATCTCAAGCAGAAGATGAACCGCTACGGCAACACGTGGCAGGCGGTCGGCGCCTATCATTCGGAAACACCGTCGCTGCGCGACAAGTACGCGCGGCAGATCGCCGCCATCCTGACGCAATGGAAGCTGTTGCCGCCCGTGCAGTGACGCAACGGCCCGGCGCGGCCTGACGCCGTACCGGCCGGCCGGCGCGCGTTTGATGCACAATGCGGATCTCACGCCGCAATTTCGCCCGTCCGCGGGACGATCGCGCCCCGGAAGGGCGCCGCGGCCGCTTTTTCAATTTTTCCGTTGGTGCGTATCGCTATGAATCCGGCTATGAACCAGCCGTTGCCCGTCACCGTGCTGTCCGGTTTCCTCGGCGCCGGCAAGACCACGCTGCTCAACCATGTCCTCGCGAACCGCGCGGGCCTGAAAGTCGCCGTGATCGTCAACGATCTCGCAGCGGTCAACATCGACGCATCGCTCGTGCGCGACGCGCAGGCGCTGTCGCACGTCGAGGAACGCCTCGTCGAGATGTCGAACGGCTGCATCTGCTGCACGCTGCGCGACGACCTGCTCGTCGAGATCCGGAACCTCGCATCCGAAGGCCGCTTCGATGCGATCATGATCGAATCGACCGGTATCGCGGAGCCGATGCCGATCGCCGAAACCTTCACGTTCGTCGACGACGACGGCACGTCGCTGTCCGCGATCGCGCGGCTCGACACGCTCGTCACCGTGGTCGACGCGTACAACTTCCTCCGCGACTACGGCTCGGACGACGCGCTCGCAACCCGCGGCATCGCCGCCTCGGAAGAGGACGACCGCACGCTCGTCGAGCTGCTGATCGAGCAGATCGAATTCTGCGACGTGCTGGTGATCAACAAGGCCGACCTCGTCGGCGCCGACGAACTCGCACGCCTGCAGCACATCCTCGCGCGACTCAACCCGCGCGCACACCAGGTCGTGTCGACGTTCGGCAACGTGCCGCTCGACGAAGTGCTGAACACGGGACGTTTCGATTTCGACGAGGCCGCGAACGCGCCGGGCTGGCTCGCATCGCTCGACCACGATCACACGCATTGCGACGACCCGGACTGCCATGACGAACATCATGCGCACGTACACGGCGAAGCCGACGAATTCGGCATCGGCAATTTTGTTTACCGCGCGCGCCGGCCGTTTCATCCGGCACGGCTCTGGGCGCTGCTGCACCAGGAGTGGCCGGGCGTGCTGCGCAGCAAGGGCTTCTTCTGGCTCGCGACGCGCAACGACATCGCGGGCTCGCTGTCGCAGGCGGGCGGCGTATGCCGGCATGGCCCGGCGGGTCTGTGGTGGGCTGCGCAGGATCGCGCGGAATGGCCGGACGACGACGAACTGCTCGCGGAAATCCGCGCCGAATGGCACGGCGATCTCGACGATCGCGCGGTGGGCGATCGCCGGCAGGAACTCGTGCTGATCGGCATCGCGCTCGACGCGGATGCATGGCGCGAGAAACTCGATGCGTGCCTGCTGACCGATGCGGAATTCGCGCTCGGCGCGGCGGGATGGCACGCGTTCGACGATCCGTTCCCGGTGTGGGACATCGATTCGCACGACGACGACGATCACGGCGACACGCAGATCGTGCACGTGTAACGCGTTGTAAAAACAACCGTTAAATCTTGCAAGAGGGGCGCGGACTGTGGCGAAAATGCCGCGCGCGCCCAACAAAAAACCCGCCGAAAGGCGGGTTTTTCTTGGAACAGGCGCTGGATTAACGCTTGTTGACGGCGTCCTTGAACGCCTTGCCAGCCGTGAACTTGACCGTCTTGGCTGCCGGGATCTTGATGGTTTCGCCCGTCTTCGGGTTGCGGCCCGTACGTGCTGCGCGCTTGCCCGAACCGAAGCTGCCGAAGCCGATCAGCTGAACCGCATCACCCTTCGACACGGCCTTCTTGATGACTTCGAGCAGCGTGTCCAGCGTTTCGCCGGTTTGAGCCTTGCTGGCGCCGGTTTGGGCGGCGACGGCGTCGATCAGTTCCTGTTTGTTCATTAAGGTTCCTTTATCAGGTTAGGTTGACACGAACAGCGCGAACGCGCCGATTATACGTGCGCGAACCGTGCCGTCGAGAGTCAGACTCCGACGACACAGCGCCGAATCCTGGCCCGCGCGACGCGCCCTCCGGTATGCCGGCGGCCACCCCGCGGTACGGCGTTGCTATGATAGCGCAGCGCAAACCCAATAACGACAAGGGTTTCAAAGATTTTCATCGGTATTTCGCCGAATGAATCACGGACTGCCCATTTTTTGACCAGCGCCAACCGGACAGGATACGCAGCGCGGTCCGTCCATGCGCCGCCCCGTTGGCTTTTTCCAACGGACGGACGGACGGCCCCGCGCAATCCCTTGCCAGGCTTGGCTGCCACGTTTTTTGTTTCGCATGACCGACCGACTTGTTCCCGCCACGCTCGCCATCCGCGACGACGGCACGCTCGTGTCGCCCGAGTTCGGCGACATCTATCACAACGTCGCGGGCGCGCTCGCGCAGGCGAACTACGTGTCCGTCGCGGGCAACCGGCTGCCGGCGCGCTGGCAAGGCCGCCGCACGTTCACGATCGTCGAGACGGGGTTCGGCACGGGCGCCAACTTCCTCGCGACCTGGGCCGCGTGGCGCGAGGATCCCGCACGCTGCGAGCGGCTGCATTTCGTGTCGGTCGAGAAGCACCCGTTCTCGCGCGACGACTTGCGCAAGGCGCTTTCCCATATCGTTGCGAACACAACCATGTCGGCCGAAGCCGCGATGCTTGCCGATGCGTGGCCGACGCTCGTGCCGGGTTTGCACCGGCTCGAATTCGACGACGGGCGGGTCGTGCTCACGCTTGCATTCGGCGACGCGCGCGAGATGCTGCCGAAACTCGTTGCACGTGCCGATGCGTTTTATCTGGACGGTTTTGCGCCGGCGAAAAACCCGGACATGTGGTCGGCCGACGTGTTCCGCGCACTCGGACGCCTCGCTGCCGAAGGCGCGACCTTCGCGACGTATTCGAGTTCGGGCGTCGTGAAACAGGCGCTCACCGACGCGGGTTTCACGTATCGCAAGGTCGACGGGTTTGCCGGCAAGTTCGTGATGCTCGTCGGCGAATACGCGCCGCGCTGGCGCGCGCGGCGGCACGAGCCGCCGCTCGCATTGCCCGTTGCGGCACGCCGCGCGATCGTGATCGGTGCGGGCCTGGCGGGCTGCGCGGTCGTCGAACGTCTCGCCGCGCGCGGCTGGGAGGTCACGCTGATCGAACGGCACGACCGGATTGCGAGCGAGGCGTCGGGCAATCCGGCCGGCGTGTTCCATCCGCTGATGACGCGCGACGACAACGTCGCGAGCCGGCTCACGCGCGGCGGCTTCCTGCACGCGATCGCACGCTGGCGCGCACTCGAACGCGCGGGCCATGCATTCGCGCGCAGCACGCACGGGATGATTCATCTCGCCGAATCGGCCGACGACTTCGCGCGGATGCGTGATGCTTTCGATGCGTTCGGCGCACCGTCCGACTACGTATCGCTGCTCGACGCCGATGCCGCGCGCGCCCATCTGAACCTGCCGATCGCGCACGGCGGCCTGCTGTTTCCGCACGGCGGCGCCGTCTGGCCGGCCGGCCTTTGCGCGGCCCAGTACGAGGCGGCCGGCGAGCGCGTGCGCTTGCTCGCGTCCACCGCCGTGGCACGACTCGAACGGCGGGGCGATGCATGGCATGCGCTCGACGATGCGGGCGGCACACTGGCCGAAGCACCCGTCGTCGTGCTCGCGAATGCCGGCGATGCCGCGCGCCTCGCCGGGCTGCAGCACGTCGCACTGCAACCGGTGCGTGGCCAGCTCACGTTGCTGCCCCCCGGCAGCACGGCACCGCTGCCGTGCCCGGCGATCGGCGACGGTTACGCGGTACCGCTCGACGACGGCACGCTGCTGATCGGCGCGACGTTCGAGCCCGACGATGTCGATCCCGCGATGCGCGCGGCCGGTCACGCCGAAAACCTCGAGCGCGTGCGCCATCTGCTGCCGGGCCTGATTGGCGACGTGCCGGACCCAGGCACGCTGCGCGGCCGCGTTGCGTTCCGCTGGGTCGTCGGCGATCGTCTGCCGCTCATCGGCCCGCTCGCGGACGAAGCGGGAGCCGTCGCCAAGGCACGCGCGCTGAGCGGTGCGCAAGCGCGCGACCTGCCGCGCATGCCCGGACTCTACGGCGCATTCGGTTTCGGTTCGCGCGGCCTCGTATGGGCCGCACTCGGCGCCGAACTGATCGCCTCGCAACTCGAAGGCGAGCCGTGGCCGCTCGAACGCGAACTCGCCGATGCCGTCGATCCCGCACGCTTCCTGATCCGCGCATTGCGCGCGCGCCGCGTCAGCCAGGCCGGCTGACCGCCCACCCGAGCCGATCACAGTTTCCCGATTTTTTCGCGCAAGGTTATCCACTCGACGCTGTGGATAACCGCGCGGAATCCGCGCGCACTTCGTGTGCAATCACAGTGGACGTAAACTGGGCAACTCGGCACAGCTGTGAAACGGCCCGAAAGTTGCTCAATCGAAACTTCTGTGCACGAACAGCCTGTGCAACGGGTTATGGACTCTCCAACACCTTGATCCGTCGACGTAAACCGAAGTTATCCACAGAACTGTGCGAGCCTTGTTAACTTCTACTACGTATATATACAAGTAAACCTTTGAAACCAAAGACCTGGGGTGTCGCACAGCGCCGCGAGTCGAATCAATGGGTTCCAGACCGAAAAAGCTGTGGCACAATCGGTTTCCTTCGCGTTCATCCGGCCAGGCGCCGGACATGCTTCAATGGAACGGTCGGCACGATTTCGAATCTGAATCTTCGAGACTGCGCAGTCCGTTCACACACCAGGCCGACAATCCAGATCGGCAACCTGAGCGACTTTCCGCCCTGTGGCGGAACAGGCGGATCCCATGTCCCGCCGTCGTCGACACAACAATCACATTCGGGGCGATACCCAGCCGGCGCGCATCCATTTCTGACGCTTGATCCTGTGTCGCTGGCGGTCGCTTCCAAAGGAGAAGTCACCACGATGAAGTCGGCGTTCTCATTCCTGCCCAACTGGCCGCTTACGCCGGATGCCGTGTTCTGGGCCGGGCTCGCGCTGTTCGCGGCCGGCCTGTGCGGCGAACTGTGCTATCGCGCATGGCGGCTGCCGCGCATCACCGGTTATGCGGTGATCGGTCTCGTCGCCGGATCGTTCGGATTCGGCGTGATCGATGCAAGCACCGACGAAACCTCGCGGCTGCTGATCGACGTCGCGCTCGGCCTGTTGCTGTTCGAGCTCGGCAGCCGTCTCGACCTGCGCTGGATCCGGCGCAATCCGTGGCTCGTCGCGTCGAGCCTCGCCGAAGCCACGCTGACGTTCGTGCTGGTGCTGTTCGTGATGCTGGCGCTCGGCGTATCGGGGATGGTCGCGCTCGTGCTGTCGGCGATCGCGATCGCGACCTCGCCATCGATGGTGATCCAGCTGAAGACCGAACTGCGCGCGGAAGGGCAGGTGTCGCAACGACTCATCACGCTCACCGCGCTCAACAGCGTCTATGCGATCGTGCTGACCAAGCTCGTGACGAGCTGGCTCCACCAGGAAGCGTACGGCAACGTTTTCGCGACGATCCTGCAGCCGCTCTACCTGCTCGCCGGTTCGTTCATCGTCGCGTATCTCGTCGCGCGTTCGTGCAATTTCCTGTTCCGCCACATGACGTCGACGATGCGTGACGAGCATTCGTTCGTCGCGCTGTTCGGGCTCGTGATGCTCGCGATCGCGGTGGCCCAGGCACTGAAGCTGTCGACGCTGCTCACGCTGCTGCTCGCCGGCATCATCGTGAAGAACCTCGAGGCCCGCCCGCAGCTGTGGCCCGAGCATTTCGGCACGGCCGGCTGGCTGCTGACGGTGGTCCTGTTCGTGCTCACGCTCACGTCGTTCACGTGGGGCGACATCGCGCTCGGCGGGTTGCTCGCGATCGTGCTGATCGTCACGCGGCTCGTCGCGAAGCTGGCCGGTGTCGTCGCGTTCGCGAAGCCGAGCGGCATCGGGATGAAGCAGGGCATCGCGCTCGGCATCGCGCTCACGCCGATGTCCGCGCTGTCGTACCTGCTCGTCGACGACACCTACCAGCTCTATCCGAATTTCGACCCGCACCTGCGCGCGATCGTGATGTGCACGATCGTGATCCTGCAGCTCGTCAGCCCGTTCATCGTCTACCGCTGCCTGTCGGCGGTCGGTGAGCGCAGCGACAGCAACTGATTCCGGAACCTGCCATGGCACTCGAAACCTTCGTCAATTCCGAGCCGTTCACGTTCGGCGTCGAACTGGAGATCCAGGTCGTCAACACGCACAACTACGACCTGACCAAAGCGGCATCCGACCTGATGCGCCTGATCCAGGGCGAGACCTTTCCGGGCAACATCACGCCGGAAATCACCGAGAGCATGATCGAGCTGTCGACCGGCATCTGCCATTCGCACGAGCAGGCGGTGAGCGAGCTGCACGCGATCCGCGACGTGCTCGTGAAGGCGGCCGACCAGCTCAACGTCGGGCTGGCCGGCGGCGGCACGCATGCGTTCCAGCAATGGAGCGACCGGCAGATCTACGATGCGCCGCGCTTCCAGTACATCTCCGAACTGTACGGTTATCTGGCCAAACAGTTCACCGTGTTCGGCCAGCACGTGCACATCGGCTGTCCCGATCCCGACAGTGCGCTGTTCCTGCTGCACTCGATGTCGCGCTTCATTCCGCACTTCATCGCGCTGTCCGCGTCGTCGCCGTTCGTGCAGAACGTCGACACCGGCTTCCATTCGGCACGCCTGAATTCGGTGTTCGCGTTCCCGCTGTCGGGCCGCGCGCCGTTCGTGCTGACCTGGGACAGCTTCGAGGAGTACTTCACGAAGATGGTGAACACGGGTGTCGTCAACTCGATGAAGGACTTCTACTGGGACATCCGCCCGAAACCCGGCTACGGGACGATCGAGGTGCGCGTGATGGACACGCCGCTGTCGGTCGACCGCGCGGCGGCGATCGCCTGCTACATCCAGACGCTCGCGCGCTACCTGCTGACCGACCGGCCGCTGAAGCTGTCGGAGGACGACTACCTCGTCTACACGTTCAACCGTTTCGAGGCGTGCCGCTTCGGGCTCGAGGGCACCTGCGTGAATCCTCAGACGGGTGAGCGCCGTACCATCGCCGAAGACATCCTCGACACGCTCGACCGGATCGCGCCGCATGCGGCCGCGCTCGGTTCACGCGCGGCGCTCGACGAGATCGGCGCACTGGCCCAGGCGCGCGTGAACGACGCCTCGTGGTTGAGAACCGTTTTCAAACAGGAAAAATCGCTCAACGAGACGGTCCGCCAGCAGTGCTTACGTTGGCGCGAATGAAAAAATGTTTTGCAGATTACGGGGTCGACCGAGTCGCGATTCACTGAATGGCTGGCGGCCTCGATTGACGCCGAAATCGTTGCCGGTTGTCCGGAAAATCTGTGGATAACCCGATATTCCGCTGCAAAGTCAACGATCTGTGCACGGGATAACCCGGTGGATCATTGCGGTCGGCCCGATGGCCGATCCGAACAGGAAAATGTCCCGACACCCCGCTGCGCGGGCGTTCGGCATTGCAGGCACAACGAAAAATTTTGGTTATCCAGTGATTTTCCACAGAATGAAGGGGATAACTTAGCTGTGCGATTTTCCGCTCTCGCTTAGAATGTCGGCTTTGCGGACACCGGAACGATGCGTGTCTTACCGGTCGCCGCGAACGCGACCGCCGCGTGTGCCCTCGCGACGGCCGTGCTGACGCACTCGTAAGAGCGCGTCTGTTTTGAGATAGACATTCGATCTCCACACTACGGCCGCTCGGCAAACCGGGCGGCGGCAAAGCGAAAAGACTATGAGCGAAGGCGTTTACGGGAATCAGGCTTCGGGACGTGTGACCCACAGCCTGCTGCGGTTGAGTACGGCCATGCGAAGCCAGGCATGGGATTGGGCGGAAGGCGCTGGCCTCACGCCGACGCAGGGCGAGATTCTCGTGCTGCTGCTGCAACGCAAGGGCCCGATGCGGCTCGGCGAGATCGCGCGCGAGACGCAGCTGACCGCGGCGACCACGAGCGATGCGGTCAGCACGCTCGAGACGAAGGGTCTCGTCGAGAAGCGCCGCGCGCTGGACGACGGCCGTGCACTGGCCGTGCGCCTGTCGGCCCGTGGCCGCACGGCCGCGAAGAAGGCGCTGCAATGGCCTGAATTCCTGACGAAAGCCGTCGGCAAGCTCGGCGCGGACGAGCAGGGCGCACTGTATCGCGCGCTGCTGAAGACGCTGCGCGAACTGCAGGTGGCCGGTGCGACGCCGCCGCAGCGCATGTGCCTGACGTGCGCCCACTTCCAGCCGGGCAAGCTGTCGAAGAAGACCGTGCATCACTGCGCGGCGCTCGACATCTCGATGTCCGACAGCGATCTGCGTCTCGACTGCTCGGTGCAGGAAGAAGCCGACGCGGCGACGCAGAAGAAGACCTGGAAGATTTTCGCCGGCTGACGTCCGTCGATCGACCGGGAGGCCGATGATGAACGCTGAAGTCGTGGCGATCCGCCACGTGCACTTCGAGGATCTCGGGAGCTTCGAGCAGGTGCTCGGCGAACGGGGTCGGCGGGTGCGCTACGTCGACGTCGGGTCGTCGCGCTTCGAGGTGCTCGACGTACTCGAGCCGTCGCTCATCGTCGTGCTCGGCGGGCCGCTCAGCGTGTACGACGACGCGCAGTATCCGACGATCGCGCCGCTCGCGGCGCTCGTGCGCACGCGCATCGACGCCGGGCTGCCGATCCTCGGCATCTGCCTCGGCGCGCAGTTCATCGCCCGGGCGCTCGGCGCGCGCGTCTACCCGGCCGCTCAGCACGAACTCGGCTGGGCGCCGCTGACGCTCACCGATGCCGGCCGCGCATCGCCGCTGCGCCATCTCGATGGCGCGGCGACGTCGATGCTGCACTGGCATGGCGACACGTTCGACCTGCCGGGCGGTGCGATTCATCTCGCGTCGACACCGGCCTGCCGCCACCAGGCATTCGCGTGGGGCCAGCACGTGCTGGCGCTGCAATGCCATCCGGAAATCCGCACCGACCGCTTCGAACCGTGGCTGATCGCCAACGCCGGCGAAATCGCGGCCACGCCCGGCATCGACGCGCGCCAGTTGCGCGCCGATACCGCGCAGCACGGCCCCGCGCTCGAGGCGGCCGCGCGACGGATGTTCGCGGAGTGGCTCGACGGCGTCGGACTCTGACACGGCAAGCGGCGCCGCCGTTTGCCGCGAAGCGGTTGCCCGGCCCGCGTCCGCTGCAGGCCGGCGCATTGCCGTATGCGCGCCGTTTGCCGCGTCGCCGGCAACCCGTCGTGGGCCGTACCTGACCATCCGCTTACTGCCGCGTGCACCGTCAGCACGCTTGCGGCCTGCGTGCTACGCTCGTTCGCTCTTTCCTTTCCTGGCGAGCGGCCTCCATGACTGCGCTGTTTTCCCCGTTCACGCTGCGCGGCGTGACTCTTCCGAACCGGATCGTGATCTCCCCGATGTGCCAGTATTCGGCCGAGCGCGGTGAAGCGACCGACTGGCACATGATTCACCTCGGTCATCTCGCGCTGTCGGGCGCGGGGCTGCTCTGCATCGAGGCGACCGCGGTGGAACCCGACGGGCGCATCACGCATGGCGACCTCGGCCTCTGGGACGACGTGACCGAAGCCGCGCTGAAGCCCGTGCTGGCCGCGATCCGCAAGCATTCGCCGATCCGCGTCGCGATGCAGTTGTCGCATGCGGGGCGCAAGGCGTCGAGCAACGTGCCGTGGCAGGGCGGTCAGCTCGTGCCGGTCGCCGACGGCGGCTGGTTGCCGCACGCGCCGTCGGCGGTGCCGCACAAGGACGGCGAGACGCCGCCCCTCGCCCTCGATGCCGCCGGCCTGAACCGGATCCGCGAAGCGTTCGCGGCCTCGGCGAAGCGTGCCGCACGGCTTGGCATCGACGCGATCGAGGTGCATGCGGCACATGGCTACCTGCTGCACCAGTTCCTGTCGCCGCTCGCGAACCAGCGCACCGACGAATACGGCGGCTCGCTCGAAAACCGGATGCGCTTTCCGCTCGAGATCTTCGAGATCGTGCGCGCGGCGTTTCCGGAGGACCGGCCGGTCGGCGTGCGCGTGTCGGCCACCGACTGGGTCGAAGGCGGCTGGGAGCTCGACGATACGATCGTGTTCGCGCACGAACTGAAGCGCCGCGGCTGCGACTGGATCGACGTGTCGTCCGGCGGCGTGTCGCCGCTGCAGAAAATCCCGCTGTCGCCTGGCTACCAGGTGCCGTTCGCGCAGGCGGTGAAGCGCGCGGTCGGCATGCCGACGGTTGCCGTCGGGCTGATCAACGAGCCCGCGCATGCGAACCGGCTGATCGAGGCCGGCGATGCCGATTTCGTCGCGATGGCGCGTGCGATGCTGTACGACCCGCGCTGGCCGTGGCACGCGGCGGCCGAGCTCGGTGCGCAGGTGACGGCGCCGCCGCAGTACTGGCGTTCGCAGCCGCGCGAGCACAAGGCGTTGTTCGGCGACGTCGCTTTCGGCCAGCGTTGAGCATCGCACGCGCAATATTGCGTGTGATGTTGAACGAAGCAATCGTGAACGTGTAGGATGCGGGTGATTCGCCGCATGCCCCGACGCGGCACCGACCGGTGCCGCGTTTTCGTTTTGCGCGGCGCGAGGCCGCGATCGCGGCCGCCCCCATTCAAGTCGTTTTCACAAGGATTCGGTCGATGAGTTCACGCAGGATCGCGGTGCGCCGCTCGGGAGTACACGGCAAGGGCGTGTTCGCCGTGGCGCCGATCAAGGCCGGCGAGCGCGTAGTGGAATACAAGGGCGAACGAATTTCGTGGAAGGAAGCGCTGCGTCGCCATCCGCACGACCCGAGCGAACCGAACCATACGTTCTACTTCGCACTGGACGAGGGCGGGGTGATCGACGGCAAGATCGACGGCAACAGCGCGCGCTGGATCAACCACTCGTGCGCACCGAACTGCGAAGCCGAGGAAGTCAAAGGCCGCGTGTACATTCACGCGCTGCGCGACATCGGGCCGGAAGAGGAGCTGTTCTACGACTACGGCCTCGTGATCGACGCGAAGCTGACGAAGTCGCTCAAGCGTGAATACGCGTGCCATTGCGGCGCAACGTCGTGCCGCGGCACGCTGCTCGCGACGCCCGACGACGGCGGCAAGAAGAAAAAGAAGAAGGACAAGAAGGACGGCAAGTCCGAGTCCCGTTCGAAGGACAAGAAAAACAAGAAGTGACGCAGGCGGCGGCGCATCGTGCGCTGCCGTTGCCGTTTCAGCGCCCGGCTGCCGCATCATGCGGCTTGCTGCCGGGTTTTCCGCCTTCGTCATCCGGCGCGCGGCCCGGCCAGGGGCCGCCCGCCGCGAATCGCTCAGTGCGTCGACGCGGCGGCCGGGGTTTCGCTGGCCGGCTTGTCCGTGCGTGCAGTCAGCGGCACCCTCACCACGAAGCGCGAGCCGCCTTCCGACGCATCCTCGTACGATACGGTGCCGCCGTGCATCGCGATGATGTCGTGCACGATCGCGAGGCCGAGCCCGGCGCCCGTCTCGACGCCGTTGCCGTTTTGCGCGTCGCCGCGGAAGAATCGCTTGAACAGGTCGGCCTGCTGGTTGGCGGGCACGCCGGGGCCGTTGTCCTCGACGACGATCTCGGCGGCCGGCTGGCCGCCCTCGAGCACGCCGCGCGCGACGTTCACCGTGATCCGCGCACCGTCCGGCCGCGCGAGCGGCACGTACTTCAGCGCATTGTCGAGCAGGTTCGCGATCACCTCGCGCAACAGCACGGGGTTGCCGCGCACGACCAGCTTCTCGTCGTCACCCGGATCGTCGGTACGCTGGAAGCCGAGGTCGACATGCGACGCGAGTGCGCGCGGCACCCATTCGGCGCCCGTCTCGAATGCCATCGCCGCGAGGTCGACGTTGACGAACCGTGCGGCCTGCTCGCCCGGTTCCGCGCGAGCGAGCGACAGCAACTGGTTCGACAGTCGTACCGCGCGGTCGGCGGCCGCGCGCAGCTCGCGCACCGCGGCGAAGGTCTGGTGCGGATCGCGTGCAACGGCCGCTTGCTCCGCGTGCAGCTTCACGGCCGTGAGCGGCGTGCGCAACTGGTGCGCGGCATCGGCGATGAACTTGCGCTGCGCGTCGAGCGCGGTTTTCAGGCGGCCGAGCAGGGCGTTCATCGCGCTCGTCAGCGGCCGGATTTCCAGCGGCACCTCGGTTTCGTCGACCGGTTCCAGCGACGTGTGGGTCTGCCGGTTCAGTGAATCGGCCAGATGCGTGAGCGGGCCGAGCTGCTGGTTGACGACGCGCCACACGATGCCCCAGCCCGCGAGCAGCAGCAGCAGCAGCGGCATCATGATCGCGACGAGGAATTCGGCCGCGATCCGGTAGCGGTGCCGCACCGGCTGCGCGACCTCGACGACCATCGGCTTGCCGCCTTCGACGTTGTCGACGCGCACCTGCGCGACCCGTACCGCGCGGTTGTCGTATTCGGCCTCGAACACGTATGCGTGATGCATGCGGCGCACGTTGATGCCCCGCAGCGGCAGCTTCGGATCGCCGGCGAGTTCCTGTTCGCCGTCGCTGATCCGGTAGATCAGCGCTTCGGCGGGATCGGAGAACATCGCCTGCGCGAGCGGCGGCACCGTGAACGGCGCGTCGGGGCCGGCGATCTGGATCTGTTTGGAAATGGCGGTCGCGAGATCGGCGAGCGAGCGGTCGATCACGTGCTGCGTGTATTGCCACGCGAGCCAGTAGGCGATCAGGCCGCTCATCAGTGCGAGCATCGACAACGGGGCGGCGAGGCGCCGGAGCAGCGAGCGGCGCAGGCTGGTGGTCACAGCCGGATCAGGTGACATTTCGACGGGCAAATGGATAAGCGCCGCTCACGGGGAGCGGCGCGGTCGTACGCCGGGCGGCGATGCGGGCAGGGTGGGCGCGCCGGCGGGCCAGGCCGGCCGGTGCGCCGCACCGCCGTTCAGACGCTCGCCGTCTGGCGGATTTCCTGCAGCAGGTAGCCGAAGCCGCGCACCGTGACGATTTCGACGCGGCACTGCTCGAGTTTCTTGCGCACGCGGTGCACGTAGACTTCGATCGCGGTGTCGCCGAGATCGCCGCCGAAGTGCGTGAGGTGATCCTGCAGCTGGGCCTTGCTGACGACGCGGCCGTGACGCAGCAGCAGCATCTCGAGCACCGCGAATTCACGCGGCGACAGTTCGAGCGGCTTGTCGTCGTTGAAGATGCGGCGATCGACGCCCGACAGGCGGACGCCGCCGAGCGACACTTCCGGGCGCGGCATGTCGCTGTGCGGGCCGCTGCGGCGCATCACCGCGCGGATGCGCGCTTCGAGCTCGGCCGGCTCGAACGGCTTGAGCATGTAGTCGTCGGCGCCGGAGTTCAGGCCCTGGATCCGGTCGTTCAGCTCGTCGCGTGCGGTCAGCACGATGACGGGCGTGTGGCGGTTGGTCTGGCGGAAGCGCGTGAGCAGCGTCATCCCGTCGATGCCCGGCAGGCCGAGGTCGAGGATCACGAGTTCGTGGCGATTCTGTGCCAGCGCCTGTTCGGCAAAGATGCCGTCATGCACCATGTCGACGGTGAAGCCAGCCTGCTCGAGGCTGCTCTGGATACCGCGTGCGATGGGGCGGTCGTCTTCGATCAGAAGGAGTCGCATGAAGTTCGCTCAAGTACAATGGGTTGGCGGTTCAGGCACGCGGACAGCACGACGCCGTTTCCACAGGGGTGCCGCGACACCTGACATCAAGCATGGCGGCCAGCGAACGATTAAATCCAATCATGTCCGATATTTCGATCAACGACCTAGAAGCCGCGATCAATTTCTGGCGCGCCCGCTCGCCGTCGAGCGGCGACGAACTCAAACTCTGCGAAGAGGCCAGCGCGCTTTCCAAGCCGTATGCGCTGCTGATTGTACAGCGCCAAGGCGCGCTGCAACTGGAAGGTTTGGACCCCAAGGCACGGAATGCGTACGAGACTTACGTGCGCCTTAAGGATGGCTTGGAAAGCTGAAGGCTTTCGCTGACTACATCCTAGAAAACGTTCATCGAAATGAAAAGTTGACGCGCCGCGCATCGAAGGACGCGCGGCGGTAGAGGAAAGTGTCAGGCGGCCGGTTTCGCGTGCGCGCCGGCAAGGTCGATGAAAAGCGCCAGTTCGATGTCGCGTTCGGTCAGGCCGTCGGCGTCGTGGGTCGACAGCGTGATGTCGACGCGGTTGTACACGTTGAACCATTCCGGATGGTGGTTCATCTCCTGTGCCTTGATCGCGACGCGCGTCATGAAGCCGAAGGCTTCGTTGAAATCGGCGAAGCGCAGGCTGCGCTGGATCGCGTCGCGGCCCGGTACGGCCGACCAGAGCGGCAGGCCTTCGAGCCGGGTCTTGCGTTCTTCTGATGTGAGCTTGTGGATCATCTTGCACCTCTCGTTCGGTAACGGCGCCCGCGCGCGGCTGCGCCGCGCGACGAAGCCGGCACCGGTCATTGTTTCATAGTTGTGGGACGGCCATCCGGGGGCGGCCATCCGGCGACGGCCATCCGGGGACGGCCATCCGGCGACCATCGGCGCCCGCTCGCGGGTCACGCGTCGGCGTCGTCGGGCCAGCCTTCGCCGGTGCCGCGATGCAGCACGCGATCGGTATCGAGCACCGCGCCGGCCGCGAACTCGGGCAGCGCCGCCAGCCGGTCGGCCAGCGCGCGGCCGTCGACGTCGGCGAGCGCGAACAGCTGCGCGAAATCGTCGATCACGAAGTAGGTCTTCTGGAACGTGTCGATCCGATACTGCGTACGCATCACGCGCTCGAGGTCGAAGCCGAGCCGGTTCGGCGCCGCGCTTTCCAGGCTGTACAGGCTTTCGCCCTTGCTCGACACGATCCCGGCGCCGTAGATCGACAGGCCGTTCGTGCCGCGCGGATCGCGGATCAACCCGAATTCCACCGTATACCAGTAGAGTCGCGCGAGCCGCGCCAGCGCCGCTTCGTCGTCGGCGACCGCGAGCGCGGTGCGGCCGTACGCCTGCATGTAGTCGGCGAACACCGGGTCGATCAGCAGCGGCACGTGGCCGAAGAGATCGTGGAAGCAGTCGGGTTCCTGCAGGTAGTCGAGCTGGTCGGGGCGGCGCATCCACCAGGTGACCGGGAAGCGCCGGTTCGCGAGATGCTCGAAGAACACGCGGTCGGGCACGAGGCCTGGCACGGCGACGATCTCCCAGCCCGTTGCCGGCTTCAGCTGGCGGTTCACGTCGGCGAACGACGGCACGCGATCGGCCGGCAGGTCGATCTTCCCGAGCCCCGCGACGAACGCGTCGCACGCGCGCCCGCGCAGCAGCGCCGACTGGCGTGCATAGAGCTGCTTCCACACCGCGTGGTCGACCTGGCCGTATCGCGCGAGCGGCTGGTCGATGGTGAAATCGGCGCGGGTTTCGAGGCCCGCATCGAACTGCTCCTGCAGTTTCGCGGTGACGACGGTGGACATGATCTGGCTCTGCACGTGGCGGTTGTGAACCATGCAAGTGTAGAGCGGGCTGCGCGCGAAATGGGCGCAATATTGGCGTTGATTCGGACGATGATGCGATAATCGCGCATCAAATCAAGGATCAATGCGGAGAATGCTCATGCTGGAACTCGATCACTTCGATCTCGCGCTGCTGGACGTGCTGCAGCGCTTCGGCCGCGCGACGCATCAGCAGCTCGGCGAGGAGGTGCCGCTGTCGCCGTCGCAGATCGGCCGGCGGCTGCAGCGGCTCGAGGCGGCCGGCGTGATCGAAGGCTACCGCGTGATGCTCCGGCCCGAAAAGCTCGGGCTCGGCGTCACCGCGTTCACGAGCCTCAAGCTCAAGCACCACGGCGATTCGATCATCGAGCAGTTCCAGCAGCAGATCGACGTGCTGCCCGAAGTGCTCGAATGCCATGCGGTGGTGGGCGACGCGGACTACCTGCTGCGAATCGTCGCGCCCGACCTGAACGCGCTGTCGCAGTTCGTGATGAAGAAGCTGATGCGCGTGCCGGGCGTCGACAGCGTGCGCTCGAACATCGTGCTGACGACCTTCAAGCGTAACGGCGCGCTGCCGCTCGCGCACCTGGCGCCCGGCGCGGCCTGACAGGGCGACAGGGCGACAGGGCGACAGGGCGACAGGGCGACAGGGCGACAGGGCGACAGGGCGACAGGGCGACAGGGCGACAGGGCGACAGGGCGACAGGGCGGCGGCGGGGCGGCAGGGTCGAAGGCGGCGCGGGTTGCGCCGCCCCGGGGCGGGGCCGGATCAGGCCGCTTCGGGCTGCGTGTCGGCGTTCAGCAGGTCGACGTATGCGACCGCGACGAGATCGTCCGGCGACACGCCAAGCTTCGCGAACACGGCGTGCGCTTCGGCTTCGCCGCCGGCTTCGTCGTCGTCGGGGCCGAGCACGACTTCCAGTTCGATGAAATCGCCGAGGCCGTCGACGCGGTCGAGATGGATGCGCGTGCGGCCCGCCAGGTACACGTGCCGTTCCTTCGTCACGATCCCGCGCGTGGTCAGCGCGGTGGCGAGCAGCGCGTGCATCGCGTCGGGGTTCGTCACCGGGCTGCGCGTGTAGTACGACGCCTTCGGGCCGTCGCGGTCGTCGCGCTGGTAGAAGATCAGTTCGGCCGGCGTGCCGTCCTCGAAGCGGCGCAGCTTCAGCCGGCCGCGCGGCACGTCATAGAAGAAATCCTGCTGGCGATAGAAGAGCGGCGCTTCGGTCGCGAGTTTGGCCGCCTGTTCGCGCAGCTGGTCGAATTCGCGGGCGCGGGCTTTGATCTCGATGTTGCGGGCCATGCGGGTCTCCTTCAATCGGGGTCTCGCGGTGTGCGAACGCACAATCTAGCAAAAACGCGGAGACGGTGGCGTGACGGCAGGGGCGGGGTGCGGCGCGATGACGCGTGTCGTGCCCGGCAGCGGGATGCCCGACGCCCGACGCCCGGCATGCGCACTTTCATCAGCACCGCTCATATCGCCCATTGCGCTTCGATCAGCCGCAGCGCCGCCGCGATCGCCGGTTCGTCGCGCCGCTCGGCGAGCGTCACGAACGTCAGTTCGGTCGGCACCGTCACGCGTTCGACGATCGTCAGCGCATGCGCGTGCGCTTCGGCCAGCGCGGTCGAGTCGCGCGCGAGCGTCAATCCGATGCCCGATTTGACGAGATCGAGCATCGACTGCTCCTGGTCGACCTCGGCAACCTTGAGCGGCTGCGCGCCGGCGTCGGCGAAGCGCCGCGACAGCAGCCGGTGGTGCGCGGACGCCGGCGGCGTCCAGATCCACGGCAGCGTGGCCAGCGAGCGCCAGTCGTTTACGCGCTGTACGCGCTCCTTCCAGCCGGCCGGCGCGAGCACGCGGTACTCGAAATGCGTGAGCGTGACGGTGTGGAACAGTGCGCCGTCGAGCGGATCGTCCTCGCCCGGCCGGCCGATGTAGTAGCCGACGTCGAGCGCCTGCGTGCGCACCTGTTCGATGACCCAACCCGACATCCCGTGCCGCAGCGCCGTTTCGATCTGCGGATGGGTTTCGACGAGCGCGCGCAGGAAGCCGCCGAGCCGCAGGAAGCCCGGATCGAGGATCGTGCCGATCCGCAGCCGGCCGCGCACCTCGTGCCGCAGCGCAGCAGCGGCGCGCTGCACGTCGGCGGCCGCGGCGAGCGCGCGTTCCGCATGCGGCAGCAGGGTCTGGCCGTCGCGCGTGAGCGCGAGCCCGCGCGACGTGCGCGTAAACAGCGTGACGCCGAGCGTTTCCTGCAGATGCTTGATCTGCAGGCTGACGGCCGGCTGCGTCAGGTGCAGCTGCACGGCGGCGCGTGTCAGGTTGCCTTCGCGTGCGACCGTCGCGAACGCACGGAGCAGGGTGAGATCCATCGTCGTGATATGAGCGCGGCTTATAACGCAGTTCAGCATAACTCATTGGATCGGCGGCCGGCGGCGGGAGTACGCTTCATCGGTCGTGTCGCGCGGCCGCCAGCGCGGGCCGCGACGCACTATGCTGAAAATGCGCGCGGCACCGCGCCGCGCGGCGCACAACAACGAAGAAGGGGACACGCCGTGAGTACTCCACGCACGCTCGAAGGCGAATTCGACTACGTGATCGTCGGCGCGGGCACTGCGGGCTGCGTGCTCGCGAACCGCCTGACCGAGGATCCCGACATCCGCGTGCTGCTGCTCGAAGCAGGCGGCAAGGACGACTATCACTGGATCCACATCCCGGTCGGCTACCTGTATTGCATCGGCAACCCGCGCACCGACTGGCTGTACAAGACCCAACCCGAAGCGGCGCTCAACGGCCGGGCGCTGTCGTATCCGCGCGGCCGCGTGCTCGGCGGCTGCTCGTCGATCAACGGGATGATCTACATGCGCGGCCAGCGCGAGGATTACGACAGCTGGGCGCAGGAAACCGGCGACGCCGGCTGGTCGTGGGACAGCGTGCTGCCGATCTTCAAGCGCAGCGAGGATCACCATGCGGGCGCGAGCGACTCACACGGCGCGGGCGGTTACTGGCGCGTCGAGAAGCAGCGGCTGCGCTGGGAGATCCTCGAATCGTTCGCGCAGGCCGCGCAGCAGACGGGCATCCCGGCAACCGACGACTTCAACCGCGGCGACAATTCCGGGGTCGGTTATTTCGAGGTGAACCAGAAGCGCGGCGTGCGCTGGAATACGTCGAAGGCGTTCCTGCGGCCCGCGATGGCGCGCCCGAACCTGACCGTGATCACCGGCGCGCACGCGCAGCGCGTGATTTTCGACGGGCGGCGCGCGGTCGGCGTCGAATATCGCGGCGGCGGCACCGATTACGTTGCGCGGGCGCGCTCGGAGGTGCTGCTGACGTCCGGCGCCGTGAATTCGCCGCAGCTGCTCGAACTGTCGGGCATCGGCGACGGCCGGCGGCTGCAGGCGCTCGGCATCGACGTCGTGCAGGATCTGCCGGGCGTCGGCGAAAACCTGCAGGATCACCTGCAATTGCGGATGGCGTTTCGCGTCGAAGGCGTGCGCACGCTCAACACGCTGTCCGCGCACTGGTGGGGCAAGCTGATGATCGGCGCGGAATATGCGTTGCTGCAGCGCGGGCCGATGTCGATGGCGCCGTCGCAGCTCGGCGCATTCGCGAAATCCGATCCCGACGATCCGGCACTCACGCGCCCCGATCTCGAATACCACGTGCAGCCGCTGTCGCTCGAACGTTTCGGCGAGCCGCTGCACAGCTTCAATGCATTTACGGCGTCCGTGTGCCATCTGCGGCCGACGTCGCGCGGCAGCGTGCATGTCGCGAGCGCCGATCCGGGTGTCGCACCCGCAATCGCGCCGAACTATCTGTCGACCGACCACGATCGCCACGTCGCCGCGAACGCGTTGCGCCTCACGCGCCGGATCGCGTCCGCGCAGGCGCTCGCGCGTTATCGACCCGAGGAAATCCTGCCCGGCACGCAGTACCGCAGCGAAGCCGAGCTGATCGAAGCGGCGGGCGCCGTCGGCACGACGATCTTCCACCCGGTCGGCACCTGCCGGATGGGGCGGACCGACGACGAGCGTGCGGTCGTCGACAGCCGGCTGCGTGTACGCGGGATCGCCGGGCTGCGGATCGTCGATGCGTCGGTGATGCCCTTCATTACATCGGGCAATACCAATTCGCCGACGCTGATGATCGCCGAGCGCGCGAGCGACATGATCCGTGCCGATCGCCGCGCGGCGCGCGAAGCAACGACGGTGCGAACGGAGCCCGCGGCGACGGCCGTGTGACGGAACGCTGACGCGCACGACCGCGAGCCGTCATGATGACGCCCGCTGGTTCGATATGCGAAACAAGCTGCCGGTGCAGATCGTGTCGATTGCGTCGCTTCACCGGCAAGATCCATGCAAGCCGTGCAGCCGCACGGCTTTCCTGTTGCGTGCCTGCCGCGCCGTGCGAAGAGGCAACGGTCGATGATGCACGTGTCAAAAAAAACGTGGCGCGAAACCGTGCACAGCCGCGTGCGACATGGCGGCCAGCCCTATAAGTGCAAATCCCGATGATTGCACTGCACCAACGGCGAGACAATGTGGCGCAGTGTGAATACGCGTCGGCGCGGGAGACCACCCTCGAGGCGTAACACGGCGCCCGGGGCAGCCTGCTCATCCGCTGACGTGTTTCGCGGCCGCTTCGCGCGAATCTTCCCGGTGCTTCGCCTGACTTCGTACGGAAGGGAACATGATTCTCGGCGACACGATTCTGGAAACACGCGGACTGACCAAGGAATTCAGGGGTTTCACGGCCGTCAACGGCGTGAACCTGCGTGTGCGTCGCGGTGCGATCCATGCGTTGATCGGACCGAACGGCGCGGGCAAGACGACCTGCTTCAACCTCCTCACCAAATTCCTGACGCCGACGGCCGGCCAGATCGTCTTCAACGGGATCGACATCACCGACGAGCGGCCCGCGCAGGTCGCGCGGCGCGGCATCATCCGTTCGTTCCAGATCTCGGCCGTCTTCCCGCACCTGACCGCACTGCAGAACGTGCGCATCGGCCTGCAGCGCGCGCTCGGCACCGAATTCCATTTCTGGCGCAGCGAACGCACGCTCAAGCGGCTCGACGACCGTGCGATGGATCTGCTCACGCAGGTCGGCCTCACCGATTTCGCGCAGGTGCCGACCGTCGAACTCGCATACGGCCGCAAGCGCGCGCTGGAGATCGCGACCACGCTCGCGATGGAGCCCGAGCTGATGCTGCTCGACGAGCCCACGCAAGGGATGGGCCACGAGGACGTCGATCGCGTGACCGCACTGATCAAGAAGGTCGCGAGCGGCCGCACGATACTGATGGTCGAGCACAACATGAACGTGATCGCGGGCATCTCCGACACGATCACCGTCCTGCAGCGCGGCGAGGTGCTGGCCGAAGGCTCGTATGCGGAAGTGTCGAAGAATCCGCTCGTCATCGAAGCCTACATGGGCAGCGCCGACGCGGCGCTCGCGGGGGCGCACGCATGAAGCACAGCGAACGGGAGGAACGCGAATTGAGCGGCGTCGAAAGCGGTACGCCCGCGCTGGAGATCACGGGCCTGGAGGCCTGGTACGGGGAATCCCACATATTGCACGGTGTCGACCTGACGGTGCATCGCGGCGAGGTCGTCACGCTGCTCGGCCGCAACGGCGCGGGCCGCACGACGACGCTGCGCGCGATCATGGGCCTCACGGGCCGCCGCAGCGGGTCGATCAAGGTCGCGGGCAACGAGACGATCGGCCTCGCGACACACCGCATCGCGCATTTCGGTGTCGGCTACTGCCCGGAGGAGCGCGGGATCTTCTCGAGCCTGTCGTGCGAGGAGAACCTGATGCTGCCGCCGCCGATCGGGCCGCGCGATCACGCGATGTCGATCGACGAGATCTACACGATGTTCCCGAACCTCGCGTCGCGCCGGCAGAGCCAGGGCACGCGGCTGTCCGGCGGCGAGCAGCAGATGCTCGCGGTTGCGCGGATCCTGCGCACCGGCGCGAACCTGCTGCTGCTCGACGAGATCTCCGAAGGCCTCGCGCCGGTGATCGTGCAGTCGCTGGCGCGGATGATCGTCGCGCTGAAGGCGCGCGGCTACACGATCGTGATGGTCGAACAGAATTTCCGCTTCGCGGCGCCGCTTGCCGACCGGTTCTACGTGATGGAGCACGGCAGCATCGTCGAACATTTCCAGGCGGCCGAACTGGAAAGCAAGATGCCGACCCTGCACGACCTGCTCGGGGTGTGACGCCGCCCCGTCTCTCTCGCCGCTAGCCGTGGCGGCTTCGAACAACCACAACGCATCAGAACAACAGGAGACGTCAATGAAAATGAAGACCCTCGCACACGCCTGTCTCGCGCTCGCGGCCGCCGCGTTCACCACCGGCGCCGCGCAGGCCGCGGATACCGTGAAGATCGGCTTCATCACCGACATGTCGGGGCTTTACGCGGATATCGACGGGCAGGGCGGCCTCGAGGCGATCCGCATGGCGGTCGCCGATTTCGGCGGCAAGGTGCTCGGCAAGCCGATCGAGGTCGTCTATGCCGATCACCAGAACAAGGCCGACATCGCCGCGTCGAAGGCGCGCGAATGGATGGACCGCGGCGGGCTCGACCTGCTGGTCGGCGGCACGAACTCGGCCACCGCGCTGTCGATGAACCAGGTCGCGGGCGAGAAGAAGAAGGTCTACATCAACATCGGCGCGGGCGCCGACACGCTGACGAACGAGCAGTGCACGCCGTACACGGTCCACTACGCATACGACACGATGGCGCTCGCGAAGGGCACCGGTTCGGCGGTGGTGAAGCAGGGCGGCAAGAGCTGGTTCTTCCTGACCGCCGACTACGCGTTCGGCAAGGCGCTCGAGAAGAACACGTCGGATGTCGTGAAGGCGAACGGCGGGCAGGTGCTCGGCACGGTGCGTCACCCGCTGTCCGCGTCGGACTTCTCGTCGTTCCTGCTGCAGGCGCAGGCGTCGAAGGCGCAGATCCTCGGCCTCGCGAACGCGGGCGGCGACACGATCAACTCGATCAAGGCCGCGAAGGAGTTCGGCATCACGAAGACGATGAAGCTCGCCGCGCTGCTGATGTTCATCGACGACGTGCACAGCCTCGGCCTCGAGACGACGCAGGGCCTCGTGCTGACCGACAGCTGGTACTGGAACCGCGATGCGGCGTCGCGCCAGTGGGCGCAACGCTACTTCGGCAAGATGAAGAAGATGCCGTCGAGCCTGCAGGCGGCCGACTACTCGTCGGTGACGACCTACCTGAAGGCGGTCCAGGCCGCCGGCACGACCGATTCCGACAAGGTGATGGCCGAGCTGAAGAAGATCAAGATCAACGACTTCTACGCGAAGGGCTACATCCGCACGGACGGCAGCATGATCCACGACATGTACCTGATGGAAGTGAAGAAGCCTGCTGAATCGAAGGAGCCGTGGGATTACTACAAGGTGCTCGCGACGATTCCGGGCGAACAGGCGTTCGGGACCAAGCAGGAATCGCGCTGCGCGTTGTGGAAGTAAGCGGGGCTTGGCGGCGCGCGAGTTGCGCGCCGCACGGTGGCGGCCGCAGCGATGTGCCCCGCTGCGCCGCCCGCGTGCGTGTCCCTGGAAGGTTGCGCGCGCAACGAAACTCATACTGACGGCTAAGTCGATGGAAATCTTTGGCATTCCGTTGCCGGCGATGCTGAGCCAGTTGCTGCTCGGGCTCGTCAACGGCTCGTTCTACGCGATCCTGAGCCTCGGGCTCGCGGTGATCTTCGGGCTGCTCAACGTGATCAACTTCGCGCACGGCGCGCTGTTCATGCTGGGCGCGATGCTCGCGTGGATGGGCCTGTCGTACTTCGGGCTGCCGTACTGGGCGATGCTCGTGATCGCGCCGCTGGTCGTCGGTGCGTTCGGGATCCTGATCGAACGCTCGATGCTGCGCTGGCTGTACAAGCTCGATCACCTGTACGGGCTGCTGCTCACGTTCGGGCTCACGCTGGTCGTCGAGGGCGTGTTCCGGTCGATCTACGGCTCGTCCGGCCAGCCGTACGACGTGCCGTCGCAGCTGTCCGGCGCCACCAACCTCGGCTTCATGTTCCTGCCGAACTACCGTGCGTGGGTGGTCGTCGCGTCGCTCGCGGTGTGTCTCGTGACCTGGTTCGTGATCGAGAAGACGCGCCTCGGCGCCTACCTGCGCGCGGGCACCGAGAACCCGAAGCTCGTCGAGGCATTCGGCGTGAACGTGCCGATGATGATCACGCTCACCTACGGCTTCGGCGTCGCGCTCGCGGCGTTCGCGGGCGTGCTGGCCGCGCCGGTGATCCAGGTGTCGCCGCTGATGGGCCAGCCGATGATCATCACCGTGTTCGCGGTGGTCGTGATCGGCGGGATGGGGTCGATCCTCGGCTCGATCGTCACGGGCCTGATGCTCGGCGTGATCGAGGGTTTCACGCGCGTGTTCTACCCCGAAGCGTCGGCCACCGTCGTGTTCGTGATCATGGCGATCGTGCTGCTGTTCCGCCCGGCGGGCCTCTTCGGCAAGGAAAAATGATGCAGAGAAAAGTGCTCTACGGCGTGCTGCTTGCCGCACTGCTCGCCGCGCCGTTCATCGGCGCGTACCCGGTGTTCGTGATGAAGGTGCTCACGTTCGCGCTGTTCGCGGCCGCATTCAACCTGCTGATCGGCTATACGGGGCTGCTGTCGTTCGGCCATGCGATGTTCCTCGCGACCGCCGGTTATGCGACCGGTTATTCGATGCAGACGCTCGGCTTCACGCCGGAACTCGGGGTGCTCGTCGGCACCGTTGCCGCGACGCTGCTCGGGCTCGTCGTCGGGCTGTTCGCGATCCGCCGGCAGGGCATCTACTTCGCGATGATCACGCTCGCGTTCGCGCAGATGGTCTATTTCATCTACCTGCAGGCGCCGTTCACGCACGGCGAAGACGGGTTGCAGGGCGTGCCGCGCGGCCACCTGTTCGGGCTGCTCGACCTGTCGAACGACGTCGCGCTGTACTACGTCGTGGTGGCGGTGGTCGTCGCCGCGTGCGCGTTCATCGTGCGGGTCGTGCATTCGCCGTTCGGCCAGGTGCTCGTCGCGATCAAGGAGAACGAGGCGCGCGCGATCTCGCTCGGCTACGACACCGATCGTTTCAAGCTGCTCGCGTTCATCCTGTCGGCAGGCATCGCGGGGCTGGCCGGCTCGCTGAAGGTGCTCGTGCTCGGCTTCGAGACGCTGTCGGACGCGTACTGGACGATGTCGGGCCTCGTCGTGCTGATGACGCTCGTCGGCGGCATGGGCACGCTGTTCGGGCCGCTGCTCGGCGCGGCGCTGATCGTCGCGCTCGAAGACCGGCTCGGCGACATCGGCGAATGGCTCGCATCGGCGACGGGCGTCGCGTGGTTCCATTCGCTCGGCGAATCGGCGACGATCGTCACGGGGCTGATCTTCATCGTGTGCGTGCTCGCCTTCCGGCGTGGCATCGTCGGCGAGATGGTTGCGCGGATCAAGCCGCTCAGGGCCTCCTGAGCGCATGCCGCGCACGTCGCCGCGGGTTGATGCGAAGCACCATCCGGCATGCTCGTGAAGCGCGTCGCAGCGCGCTCGGGGCGGCACCGCGCGGCTGGCTGCTGCCCCATTTTCGTGCGGCGATGCACCATAGGGGTAAATGCTAAGTTGCCGTGGTGCTTAAGCCTCTTTAAGATTCACTTCAGTTCTGATGCACCGCGAAACGAATTTGCAGGTGGAGAACGAGGAGACAATCGAGGCACAAAGTGCCCGGACCCTAAAGCGCTGTTGGACGGAATCCAACAGCGCTTTTTCATTTGGTGCACGAATTTCCATCGACGGTGCAGGCGAATCGCGCCGCGTTCCGCGCGCCCGTGTTCTGCCTCGCGTCACTCGCGCGTCATCCCGTCCCCCGATTTCATCCATACCTGCCGGTCGATCGCCGCCGGCGCGCAGCCGTGCGCATGCCGTCCGGGCTTACCCGGTTGGCGTGCACAAAAAGCGTCCGTTACACTCAGCTTTCGCCGACCGTGCGGTCGGGAAAACGGTCGGCAGTTCTCCTACAAGCAAAATGCAGAAGAGGGAGTGCGGTTGGATGAGAAGCGCGGGACGAAGGATCGGGGCGGGAGGGGCGGCTGGCGCCGCTCGTTCGGGGGCGGACGTGCATCGGTATGCCCGGGCTTTCACGAGCCGCCCTGCGGCCGGCATGTGCGTTCCGATGCAATCTGCCGGCACGATGGTGTGCCCGGTCGTTGCGTTCGCATCCGATTGGTCGTTCGCATTCGCATGAACGGCCGTTTTTCCGATCCCGCATTGCCCGCGCGTGGAGCCGTATCAGGCCCGGCCGGCCGACCTTCCGGCGATCGTTGCGCCCGCATCGATCGCGTTTCGCGCAGCGCCGCTTTTCTCCGTTCCCTTCATCCTGACGACATTGCCGCCGCGCATCGTGGCGGCCGAACGACCGTATCGGCACGCGCCGCGGCGCGTGCATGTGCGGTATCGCCGGGGCTCGATGGCGGCGCCGGCGTGTCACGGGAAAACGAGTGTAGGCGGGGCAAGGCGAGATAGTTAAATTATTAACTTGTTTGGAGACCGGGAGCCGCCCGAGCGACCCGTGGCTTTTTCGAGCAGCGTTTGGAGACGACATAAATGAAGATGAATCGATGGATGGAAGTTCTGCTTGCCGCGGGCCTCGTGTGCGCGGCCGCCACGGCGTCGGCGCAGGTGAAGATCGGCGTGACGCTGTCGGCCACCGGGCCGGCCGCGTCGCTCGGGATTCCGGAAAAGAACACGATCGCGCTGCTGCCGAAGGAAATCGCGGGCAAGAGCGTGCAGTACATCGTGCTCGACGACGCATCCGACACGAGCCGCGCGGTGCAGAACGTGCGCAAGCTGATCGACGAGGATCACGTCGACGCGATCATCGGTTCGTCCGTCACGCCGAACTCGCTCGCGATGCTCGATCCCGTGTCGCAGGGCAAGACGCCGACGATCTCGCTCGCGGCGAGCGCGCAGATCATCTCGCCGATGGATGCGAAGCGCGCCTGGATGTTCAAGGTGCCGCAGAACGACCAGCTGATGGCCGACGCGATCGCCGGCTACATGGCGAAGCACGGCGTGAAGACGGTCGGCTTCATCGGCTTCGCCGATGCGTACGGCGACAGCTGGTACAACACGTTCAACGCGGCGGCCGCGAAGAACGGCCTGAAGGTCGTGTCGAACGAGCGCTTCAACCGTACCGACGCGTCGGTGATGGGGCAGGTGCTGAAGCTGATGGGCTCGAATCCGGATGCGGTGCTGATCGCCGGCTCGGGTACGCCGGCGGCGCTGCCGGCGAAGACGCTGAAGGAGCGCGGCTACAAGGGCAAGGTGTACCAGACGCACGGCGTCGCGAACAACGACTTCCTGCGTGTGTGCGGCAAGGACTGCGAAGGCGAGATCCTGCCGGCCGGCCCGGTGCTCGTGACCGACCAGCTGCCCGATTCGAATCCGGTGAAGAAGCCGGCGCTCGGGTACAAGGCCGCGTACGAGAAGGCCTACGGCGCGGGCTCGCTGGCGACGTTCGGCGGCCATGCGTGGGATGCGGGGCTACTGCTGCAGCGTGCGATTCCGGAAGCGCTGAAGAAGGGCCAGCCGGGCACCGAGGCGTTCCGCGAAGCGCTGCGCGCGTCGCTCGAAAGCGTGAAGGACCTGCCCGTGTCGCACGGCGTGATCAACATGACGCCGACCGATCACAACGGCTTCGATACGCGTGCGCGCGTGATGGTGCAGATCGTCGACGGCAAGTGGAAGCTGCAGGCCGAGTAAGCATCACGTGAAACCGGCGTGTGCGGCGCGAACGGCGCCGTGCGTGCCGTCGGCAGGGTGCGGGGCCCGACGGGTCGCGCCCGTGCCGCCTGGAACCGCCGGGGCCCGTCACCGGGTGCCTGCGCACCGGTCTTGCCGTCCGCGCGCCCCGGCCGTTTCCGTCTTTCGTTTCTCCGCAGCATTCTCGATACACGAAACGTATGGATCTCTCGATTGCAGCGATCCTCGCGCAAGACGGCATCACGACCGGCGCCATATATGCATTGCTGTCGCTGGCGCTCGTGCTGGTATTTTCCGTCACGCGGGTGATCTTCATTCCCCAGGGCGAATTCGTCGCCTACGGTGCGCTGACGCTTGCCGCGTTGCAGGCGCAGAAATTTCCCGCCACCTGCTGGCTGTTGTTCGTGATGGGCATCGCGTGCTTCCTGCTCGAAGTCGGCGGCCTGATCCGGCATCGCGAACGGCGCCATCAGCTCGGCCGCACACTCGCGACACTCGGCAGCCGCTACGTCCTGCTGCCGCTCGCGGTGTTCGCGATCACGCGCAGCTTTGCCGCGCAGCCTCTGCCGATGCTCGCGCAGATCGCGCTGACGCTCGCGATCGTCGTGCCGATGGGGCCGTTCGTCTACCGGCTCGTGTACCAGCCGATCGCCGAAGGCACGACGCTGCTGCTGCTGATCGTGTCGGTCGCCGTCCACTTCGCGATGGTCGGCCTCGGGCTCGTGATGTTCGGCGCGGAAGGCTCGCGCACCAACGGGTTCTCGGATGCGTCGCTCGCGATCGGCAGCATGACCGTGTCGGTGCAGAGCATCCTGGTCGTCGTGACGGCACTCGTGCTGATCGGCGCGCTCTACGTGTACTTCGGCCGCACGATCGCCGGCAAGGCGCTGCGCGCGACGTCGGTGAACCGGCTCGGCGCGCGGCTCGTCGGCATCGGCACGACCGAGGCAGGGCGGCTCGCGTTCACGTTCGCGGCGGGGCTCGGCGTGCTGTCCGGGATCCTCGTCGGCCCGCTGACGACGATCTACTACGACTCGGGATTCCTGATCGGCCTGAAGGGTTTCGTCGGCGCGATCATCGGCGGGCTCGTCAGCTATCCGCTCGCGGCAGCCGGCTCGCTGCTCGTCGGCGTGCTCGAATCGTATTCGTCGTTCTGGGCGAGCGCGTACAAGGAGGTGATCGTGTTCACGCTGATCATTCCGGTGCTGCTGTGGCGGAGTTTCGCGACGCCGCACGCGGAAGAGGAAGAGGAGTGACACGATGAAGACGATGGTACGCAACAAGACCTTCTGGGTGTTTCTCGTGGTGCTGTTCGCGCTGCCGGTGCTGCCTGGTGCGCTGCAGGTGCCCGAATACTGGATCACGCTGCTGAACTACATCGGCCTCTATGCGATCGTCGCGATCGGGCTCGTGCTGCTGACGGGCGTCGGCGGGATGACGAGCTTCGGGCAGGCCGCGTTCGTCGGCATCGGCGCCTATGCGACCGCGTTCCTGACGACACGATATGGCGTGTCGCCGTGGCTCGCGCTGATCGTCGGCGTCGTACTGACGGCGCTCGTCGCGCTCGTGCTCGGCGCGGTCACGATGCGGCTGTCCGGCCACTTCTTGCCGCTCGGCACGATTGCGTGGGGCCTCGCGCTGTTCTACCTGTTCGGCAACCTCGAACTGCTCGGCAAGTACGACGGCATCAACGGGATTCCGGCGCTGAACCTGTTCGGTATCGAGCTTGGAAGCGGGCGCAGCCTGTATTTCCTGATCTGGGCCGTCGTGCTGGCCGCGATCGTGTCGGTGCAGAACCTGCTGAACAGCCGCCCGGGCCGTGCGATCCGCGCGCTGCGCGGCGGCGGCGTGATGGCCGAGGCGATGGGCGTGAATACCGCGTGGATGCGCGTCGTGATCTTCGTCTATGCGGCCGTGCTGGCGGCCGTATCGGGCTTCCTGTACGCGCACCTGCAGCGCGCGGTGAACCCGACGCCGTTCGGGCTGAACCACGGGATCGAGTTCCTGTTCATGGCCGTGGTCGGCGGCGTGTCGCACGTGTGGGGCGCGGTGCTCGGCGCGGCGATCCTGACCGTGCTGCAGGACTATCTGCAGACGCTGCTGCCGAAGTTGCTCGGCTCGGAAGGCAACTTCGAGATCATCGTGTTCGGCGTGCTGATGGTGCTGCTGCTGCAGTACGCGCGCCAGGGCGTGTGGCCGTTCGTCGCGAGGCTGTTCCCGCGCGGGCCGCGCGCGCATGTGCCCGAGCACGCCGATCCGTTGCCGCAGCGCGCGAAGCCGACGGCCGGCGAGCCGCTGCTCGTCGTCGACAACGCGCGCAAGCAGTTCGGCGGGCTCGTGGCCGTCAACGACGTCAGCTTCGACGTGAAAGCGGGGCAGATCATCGGGCTGATCGGCCCGAACGGCGCCGGCAAGTCGACCACGTTCAACCTCGTGACGGGGGTGCTGAAGCCGACGGGCGGCACGATCACGTTCCGTGGCGAGCGTATCGACGGGCTCACGTCGCGCCAGATCGTCCGCCGCGGCATCGGCCGGACGTTCCAGCACGTGAAGCTGTTGCCGGCGATGACGGTGCTCGAGAACGTCGCGATCGGTGCGCACCTGCGTGGCCGTACGGGCGTGTGGCGCAGCGTCGCGCGGCTCAATGCCCATGAGGAAGCGCAGCTGCTGGCTGAGGCCGCACGCCAGATCCGCCGCGTCGGGCTTGAAAAGCACATGTACGACGAAGCGGGCAGCCTTGCGCTGGGGCAGCAGCGGATTCTCGAAATCGCGCGGGCGCTGTGCTGCGATCCGACGCTGCTGCTGCTCGACGAGCCGGCCGCCGGGCTGCGTTACCAGGAGAAGCAGCAACTCGCCGATCTGCTGCGGCGGCTGAAGGCGGAAGGCATGAGCGTGTTGCTCGTGGAACACGACATGGATTTCGTGATGAATCTCACCGATCGTTTGGTGGTGATGGAGTTCGGCACGCGGATCGCGGAAGGACTGCCGCAGGACGTGCAGCAGGATCCGGCGGTGCTGGAAGCGTATCTGGGCGGGGTGGAGTGATGACGGACACGACGATACCGATTCTCGAAGTGCGCGGGCTGGCGGTCCGGTACGGGAAGGTGGAGGCACTGCACGGCGCGGCGATCAAGGTTGGCGCGGGGCAGATCGTCAGCGTGATCGGCCCGAACGGCGCCGGCAAATCGACGCTGCTGAACGCGATCATGGGCGCGCTGCCGGTGACCGGGCATGCATCGGGTGCGATCGTGTACCGCGGTCACGACGTCGGTGCGTTGCCGGTCGAGCAGCGCGTCGCACGCGGGATGTGCCTCGTACCGGAAAAGCGTGAGCTGTTCAGCACGATGACGGTCGAAGACAACCTCGTATTGGGCGCGTATCGGCGCAAGCAGGCCGGTGACGCGAACTTCCTCGACCAGCTCGACCACGTGTTCGCCCTGTTTCCGCGTCTGAAGGAGCGCCGCAAGCAGGCGGCCGGCACGCTATCCGGCGGCGAGCGGCAGATGCTTGCGGTTGGACGCGCGCTGATGGGCAAGCCCGATCTGCTGATGCTCGACGAGCCCAGCCTCGGGCTGGCGCCGCTGATCGTGAAGGAGATTTTTCATATCATCAGCGCGTTGCGCGGTACGGGCGTGGCGACGCTGCTGATCGAGCAGAACGCACGGGCTGCACTGCAGATCTCCGATTACGGCTATGTGCTGGAGACAGGCGAATTTGCGCTGGAAGGGCCGGCGGCTGAACTCGCGCAGAATCCACGCGTGATCGAAACGTACCTCGGGCTAGCGAAGAAAACGGCCTGATCGGTGGCGTGGTGGGCGGGAAACGGGCGGCGTGTTTCACGTGAAACACGCCGTTTTTGTTTTTGGGTGAGATGCGACCCCGGCACACGACAGCTAGTGACCAGGGGATAAGTGCTACGGAAACAGTCGGAAGCTCTGTGCAAGCGGATGACGATCCGGAGCATCGTTCGCGGGTGGCTGCCGCCTGTTCCACACACTGGGGATGTTGTGCCGGGTCACAGGGGATAAGTGTCAGGCGAGCCGTCCGAAATTCTGTGAGGGAGAGGGTGGGCGCGGTCGCACAGGGTGTTCCGTCCAGGTTGCCGCGCGGGGCACAGGTATCGAACAGGTATGTGTTCCACGTGAAATTTCCCGGCAAGCGAATTTTTTGCACAGGCCCAGCGATGTGTTGCCGGCGGGCCGGAAGCGTTACCGGAGCGGGCTCTGCGCCACGGATTCTGCAGCCGAGCACAGAAAAATCGCCGAAATGCACAGACCCTACCGTTCGGACGGCCTTCGGGTGAAAAGCGAACCCGCTATAATTCGCCCCATACATTTCTCAGATAGGTTCGTGCGCCGTCCTGCGTACGGAATCCACCATGCTTTTTCCCACAGAATTTGACGTCATCGTCGTCGGTGGCGGTCATGCCGGCACGGAAGCCGCGCTGGCGTCCGCCCGCATGGGCGCAAAGACATTACTGCTGACCCACAACATCGAAACGCTTGGGCAGATGAGCTGCAATCCGTCGATCGGCGGCATTGGCAAGGGCCATCTGGTCAAGGAAGTCGATGCGCTGGGCGGCGCAATGGCAGCCGCGACCGATGAGAGCGGTATTCAGTTCCGGATCCTCAATTCGTCGAAGGGGCCGGCCGTGCGCGCGACGCGTGCGCAGGCCGATCGCATCCTGTACAAGGCCGCGATTCGCCACCGGATCGAGAATCAGCCGAACCTGTGGCTGTTCCAGCAGGCTGTCGACGACCTGATGGTCGAAGGCGACCGGGTGGTGGGCGCCGTCACGCAGATCGGCATCCGCTTCCGTGCGCGTGCGGTCGTGCTGACCGCCGGTACGTTCCTCGACGGCAAGATTCACGTCGGCCTGAACAACTATACGGGTGGCCGTGCGGGCGATCCGGCGGCCGTGTCGCTGTCGTCGCGCCTGAAGGAGCTGAAGCTGCCGCAAGGCCGCCTGAAGACCGGTACGCCGCCGCGTATCGATGGTCGCTCGATCGACTTCTCGCAGCTGGACGAACAGCCGGGCGATCTCGATCCGATCCCCGTCTTCTCGTTCCTGGGCCGTGCGGAGCAGCATCCGCAGCAACTGCCGTGCTGGGTCACGCATACGAACGAGCGCACGCACGACATCATTCGTGGCGGCCTCGACCGTTCGCCTATGTATACAGGCGTGATCGAAGGCGTCGGGCCGCGCTATTGCCCGTCGATCGAGGACAAGATTCACCGGTTCGCCTCGAAGGAATCGCACCAGATCTTCCTGGAACCGGAAGGGCTGACGACCAACGAGTTCTACCCGAACGGGATCTCGACGAGCCTGCCGTTCGACGTCCAGCTCGAGCTCGTGCACTCGATGCGCGGCCTCGAGAACGCGCATATCCTGCGCCCCGGCTACGCGATCGAGTACGACTACTTCGACCCGCGTGCGCTGAAGGCGTCGCTCGAAACGAAGGCGATCAACGGGCTGTTCTTTGCGGGCCAGATCAACGGGACGACGGGCTATGAAGAAGCGGCCGCGCAGGGTCTGCTGGCCGGTCTCAACGCTGGCCGCTACGTGCAGGAGAAGGACGCATGGTGCCCGCGCCGTGATCAGGCCTACCTTGGCGTGCTGGTCGACGATCTCGTGACGCGCGGTGTGGCCGAGCCGTACCGGATGTTCACGAGCCGCGCCGAGTATCGCCTCAGCCTGCGTGAAGACAATGCCGACATGCGCTTGACCGAGATCGGCCGCGAACTGGGGCTCGTCGACGACGCACGCTGGGACGCATTCAGCCGGAAGCGCGACGCTGTTTCACGTGAAACCGAACGCCTGAAGTCGACGTGGGTCACGCCGAAGACGTTGCCGCCGGAAGAGGCGACCGCGCTCCTCGGCAAGGCGATCGACCACGAATACAGCCTCGCCGAACTGCTGCGCCGTCCGGGTATCAGCTATGACGGTGTGTGCGGACTGAAGGGCGGCGAGTGCGGCCCCGCTGAGCCGCTGGCCGACGATCCGGTGCTGCTCGAGCAGATCAAGGAGCAGGTCGAGATCGGCATCAAGTATCAGGGCTACATCGAGCGCCAGGCATCGGAAATTGAACGCAACGATGCGAACGAGAACACGCGCCTGCCCGACGGTATCGATTACCGCGAAGTCCGCGGCCTGTCGTTCGAGGTGAGCCAGAAGCTCAACGAGTTCCGGCCGGAAACGATCGGGCAGGCGTCGCGCATCTCGGGTGTCACGCCGGCGGCAATCTCGCTGCTGATGGTGCACCTGAAGCGTCGCGGCCTGGGCCGCCGTAATGGCACGGCCGAAGCGGCAGCGGAGCAGGGGGGCGGCGCCGTCCCGACGCAACAATGACGGCGCGTCGCGCGCCGGCGGTTAATCGGGACGTACTGGAACAGATGCTCGTCGAAGGCACGACGGCGCTCGACCTCACGCTGACGGATGCACAACGCAACCAGCTGCTCGACTATGTCGCGCTGCTCGGCAAGTGGAACGCGGTCTACAACCTGACCGCGATCCGCGACCCGAAGCAGATGCTGATCCAGCACATCCTCGATTCGCTTTCCATCGTTCCGCATCTGCGTGGCCGTGCATCGGCCCGCGTGCTCGACGTCGGTTCGGGCGGCGGGTTGCCCGGTATCGTGCTGGCGATCGTCGAGCCGGATTGGCAGATCACGCTGAACGATATCGTGCAGAAGAAGTCTGCATTCCAGACCCAGATGCGTGCGGAGCTGAAGCTCGCGAACCTGTCGGTGGTCACGGGGCGGGTCGAATCGCTGCAGCCGGGTGTCGAAGTGCCGGAAAAATTCGACATGATCGTATCCCGCGCTTTCGCGGACCTGTCCGACTTCGTTAAACTTGCTCGACACCTGGTTGCGCCGGGCGGATCGATCTGGGCAATGAAGGGTGTTCATCCGGACGACGAGATTGCGCGGTTGCCGGAAGGCAGTCGCGTGAAGCAGACGATACGGCTGGCGGTGCCGCTGCTCGATGCCGAACGGCATCTGATCGAAGTGGCCGTCGACGAAGCGAATTGAAGGGCCGGCGCGCGATGGCGCGCCGTTTGTTTGAAGGTAAAGGGAACACACCAACGATGGCAAAGATCTTCTGCGTTGCGAACCAGAAGGGGGGCGTCGGCAAGACGACGACATCGGTCAATCTCGCCGCAAGCCTTGCAGCGCAGGAGCAACGAGTCCTGCTGATCGATCTCGACCCTCAGGGTAACGCGACGATGGGCAGCGGGATCGACAAGGCTGCTTGCGAAGCGACCGTGTACGAGGTGCTGGTCGACGGCGTGTCGGTGACCGACGCGCGCATCCGGCCGGACGGCGTCACCTACGACGTGCTGCCCGCGAACCGCGAGCTGTCCGGTGCCGAGATCGAACTGATCAGCATCGACAACCGCGAGCGCCGGCTGAAGGCCGCGCTCGAGCACGTGGCCGACGACTACGATTTCGTGCTGATCGATTGCCCGCCGACGCTGTCGCTGCTGACGCTGAACGGCTTGTGCGCGGCGCATGGCGTCGTGATCCCCATGCAGTGCGAATACTTTGCACTGGAGGGGTTGTCGGACCTCGTCAACACGATCAAGCAGGTTCACGCGAACATGAACCGCGACCTGAAGATCATCGGCTTGCTGCGTGTGATGTTCGATCCGCGCATCACGCTGCAGCAGCAAGTCTCCGATCAACTGAAAGCGCACTTCGGCGACAAGGTGTTCGACGCGGTGATTCCGCGCAACGTGCGCCTGGCGGAAGCGCCGAGCTACGGGCTGCCGGGCGTCGTGTTCGACCGCAGCTCGCGCGGTGCGCAAGCGTATCTCCAGTTCGGTGCCGAGATGATCGACCGCGTTCGCGCGTTCGAGGTGTCGTGATCCGGACATGAGCGAAGCGAGGAAGAAAGACATGAACGCGGTACCAAAGAAGAAGGGCTTGGGACGTGGCCTCGAAGCGCTGCTCGGCGGCAGTGCCGATATCACCGAAGCGGTGAAGATCGAAGGGGCACCGAACACGCTCGCGCTCGGCAAGCTGCAGGCCGGCAAGTACCAGCCGCGGACGCGGATGGACGAAGGCAGCCTGCAGGAGCTCGCGGCGAGCATTCGCGCACAGGGCGTGATGCAGCCGATCCTGGTACGGCCCATTTCGTCAGACAAATACGAGATCATCGCGGGTGAGCGCCGTTTCCGCGCGGCACGCCTGGCGGGCCTCGATGAAGTGCCGGTGCTCGTGAAGGATGTGTCCGACCAGGCCGCCGCGGCGATGGCGCTGATCGAGAACATCCAGCGCGAGGATCTGAACCCGCTCGAAGAGGCGCACGGTATCCAGCGCCTGCTCGACGAGTTCGGTTTCACGCACGAACAGGCGGCCGAATCGGTCGGCCGTTCGCGCAGCGCGGTGTCGAACCTGCTGCGCCTACTGAACCTGGCTTCGCCGGTGCAGACGATGCTGCTGGCCGGTGATCTCGACATGGGGCACGCACGCGCGCTGCTCGCCGTCGATGCGGCCACGCAGATCACGCTCGCCCATCAGGTCGTCAACAAGCGCATGTCGGTGCGGGAGACCGAGAAGCTCGTCACGCACACGACGAAGGAAGCGCCGGCCGTGAAGGCGCGCGCGAAGGACGACGGCGGGCGCGATACGCGCCGTCTCGAGGAGGAGTTGTCCGATCTGCTCGCGTCGACGGTGAAGATCAAGCTCGGCCGCCGCGGGCGAGGGCAGGTCACGATCGACTTCGGCAACCTCGACGCGCTCGAGGGCATTCTCGTGCGGCTGCGCGGCAACGTCGCGACCGAAGAGTAACGCGGTGCCGATGGAGAAGACGGGCGCGCCGACGCCGCGCCGGTGGCTGGGATGGCTTGCGCAGGAGCCGGTGCTGTCGGTTCTCGTACTTGGCTTGATCGTGCTGCAATGGGTGCGTCCGCAACCATTTTCCGTGTTGGCCGGTCGCGTCGACTGGCAGACGGTCGCGACGCTGGCTGGCCTGCTGATGCTGACCAAGGCGCTCGAGTTGTCCGGCTGCCTGATGTGGCTCGCACACCGCATCGTGCATCACGTGCATTCCGAACGCGGGCTCGCGTTGTTGCTCGTGGGGTTCGCCGCGTTGTTATCGATGTGGCTCACCAACGACGTCGCGCTGTTCGTCGTCGTGCCGTTGATGGTCTCGTTGCGTGCGCTGACGCCACTGCCGTTCCGGCGGCTCGTGATCGTCGTCGCGCTGGCGGTCAACGCGGGGTCCGTCGCGACGCCGCTCGGCAATCCCCAGAATCTTTTCCTGTGGCAATTGAGCGGCGTGTCGTTCGGCCGCTTCGTGGTCACGCTCGGGCCGCTCGCGATCGCGCTGATGGCGCTGCTGCTCGTGCTGACCGCATGCGCGTTTCGCGCAAAGCCGCTCGACTTGTCCGGTGATGCCACTGCGCTGCCCGTGCAACGCATGCACGCGCTGATCGCGGCGGCGCTGTTCGCCGCGTTCGTGCTGCTCGCCGATGCGCATCATCCGCTGCCTGGTCTCGTCGGTGTCGCCATCGTGCTGCTCGCCGTCAAACGCGACGCAGTCCTGAAGATCGACTGGCTGCTGCTGCTGATCTTCGTACTGATGTTCGTCGTGCTGCGTACCGCGGCTGCGCTGCCCGTCGTGCACGACACGATTGCGAATGCGCAGCTCGATTCGCCGCTGCGCGTCTACGCGGCCGGCGCGCTGTTGTCACAGGTCATCAGCAATGTGCCGGCCGCGATCCTGTTGTCGGAATTCACGCACGACTGGCGTGCGCTCGCGTTCGGCGTGTCGGTCGGCGGCTTTGGCTTCGCGATCGGCTCGCTTGCGAACCTGATCGCGGTGCGTCTCGCGAAGGAGCCGCGCATGTGGCTGCCGTTCCATCTGGTCTCGATTCCGTTCGCACTCGCCAGCGCGGCGGTCGGCGCGTGGCTGCTCGTTCATGGTTAAGTGACGCGGCTGCGCGCGGCACAGCCGTGCGATTCGGGTGGCGGGGCGGGTGCACGGTATTCGCGCTGGTTGCGGGGTTGTTGATAAGTCCGGCAATTCACAGTCGATTGCCTGTGGTGGCATGACAACTGATTGGATGATTCGGCGCGTCGGCGTCGGCCCGGATTTCGTGCATCCGGAGCTGCCGGGTGGTCACAGGGTTTTGTCTGCTCGGTGCATCGTGCCGGGTGCGAGCCCGGGGCCGCGTCACGGCGTGGATTCCGGATGGCGTTCGAGCCGTCCCGCCGGCACCCGCATCGGGCCTCGTTTCCTTGTCAATTCCTCGTCGCCGGATTTTTTCGAGCAAGAAATACCGGTACAAAAAAGCGACCTTACAACTGTCATCGTACATCGTCGAATCGCGTGTTTTTTCACATGATGAGGCGTCGTTTTACGCAGGTTTTTGTCGCGTCTAAAGCCTTGAATCACTTGCAACTATCGCTTACAATCGCCCGGATTTGTTAGCTAGGCACCCCTGAAAGCTTTCAGAAAGCTTGGGGCCGGGTTCAAGGATTTTGCGGAAGATTGCGATGGCGGGTCAGGCGCCGGACGACAGGCACGATGATCAGCGCACGCAACGCACCGCTTCGGCGGCCGGCGAGCGGCGCGAATCCGACGATGACTGGGACGCCGAGCAGCAAGATAACAACATCGTTCCGCTCACGCGGGCAGAAGCCGAAAAGCTGTTCGGCCCGAACGTGAGCAAGCCCTCGCGCGTGACCCCCTATAAGGTGGTATTCGCGCAAGTGGTTCTGTCCCTGGTTGCAACGCTGGCGTGGTGGCTGTTTTCGAAGTCGCCGGGCGCCGCTGCGCAATCCGCGTTTCTGGGCGGAGCGATCGGCTGGGTGCCAAGTGCGGTATTCGTGGCACGACTGAAGGCAGGTGGTTCGGCCACCGTGATGAGCTGGGTGATGGGCGAAGCCCTGAAGCTCGCTCTGACGATCGGGATGTTCACTGCAGTGGCGTTCGGCTGGGCCGGCGTGCACTGGGTGCCGTTCCTCGTCACGTACCTCGTCGTGCTGAAGACGTACTGGATCGCACTGGCCTGGCGGTAAGGAACAAGCAGCGTGCGGTTTCGACAACGAACCGCACCGGCCCGTTCCCGCAATAGCGTGTTGCGGAACTGGCAAAACGATTTTCGACAATTTGGGTGGCATTAACGATATGGCAGCTAGCGAAGGCACGCGCGGTCCGGATCCGTCCGAGTACATTGCGCACCACTTGCAGAATTTCTCCACCTCGCATCAGACGTCGATTTTCGACATCCACGTCTGGAATCTCGACACGCTGTTCTGGTCGATCGTTTGCGGCATCGTGACGATCGTCGTGCTGCGTCTGGCTGCCCGCAAGGCGACGTCGGGCGTGCCGGGCCGTTTCCAGTGCGCGATCGAGATGCTCGTCGAGATGGTCGAAGACCAATCGAAGGCCATCGTTCACGGCAATCGTACCTTCATCGCTCCGCTCGCGCTCACGGTGTTCGTGTGGGTCGCGCTGATGAACTCCCTCGACTTCCTCCCGGTCGACCTGCCGGGCCGCGTGATCGGCCTGCTCGGTCTGTCGGACGTGATTTCCCACCATCGCATCGTCCCGACGGCCGACCTGAACGGCACGCTCGGCATCGCGCTCGGCGTGTTCGTCCTGATGATCTACTACAGCATCAAGATCAAGGGCGCGGGCGGCTTTGTGCATGAACTGCTGTCGGCGCCGTTCGGCGCCCACCCGCTGCTGTGGATCCCTAACCTCGCGCTCAACATCGTCGAATATCTCGCCAAGACCGTCTCCCTCGGTATGCGGCTGTTCGGCAACATGTACGCGGGTGAGCTGTTGTTCCTGTTGATCGCCCTGCTCGGCAGCATGTGGAGCTTCGGTGGCGACGCAACGTTCCTCGGCTTCGTTGGCCACGTGATCGCGGGCAGCGTCTGGGCAATCTTCCACATCCTGATTGTTCTGTTGCAGGCATTCATTTTCATGATGCTGACGCTGGTGTATCTCGGCCAGGCGCACGACAAGCACTAAGCGCGGCGTGCAAAAAAGAGTTTCCGTTTTAGTTTTTTAAATCTCAGTTCCAAGTCTTTTCACAAAGGAGTGATCATGCAAGCTTACATCGCCAACATCCAGGGTCTGACCGCCATCGGTATCGGCATCATCATCGGCCTGGGTGCAATCGGCGCCTGTATCGGTATCGCGCTGATGGGTGGTAAGTACATCGAAGCCTGCGCACGTCAGCCGGAACTCATCAACCCGCTGCAAACGAAGATGTTCCTGCTGGCTGGTCTGATCGACGCGGCATTCCTGATCGGCGTGGGTGTTGCAATGCTGTTCGCGTTCGCGAACCCGCTCCTGTCGAAGCTCGTCGCAGGCTAAGGTTCCTCGGAAATATGCGTCCGGCGTGAGCCGGCGCAGGGCGGAACGGAGACTTGGGGCGCTGATCGAATGCAACTCGATGAGCGCCTTACCGTTTCATTTTTCCGGAATAGCAGATAAGGAAACACCGTGAATCTCAACGCAACTCTGTTTGCGCAAATGGTCGTGTTCCTGGTCCTCGCGTGGTTCACGATGAAGTTCGTGTGGCCGCCGTTGATCAACGCCCTCGACGAACGTTCGAAGAAGATCGCCGACGGCCTCGCCGCCGCCGAGAAGGGCAAGGCAGAACTCGACGCAGCGCACAAGCGCGTGGACCAGGAACTCGCGCAGGCCCGCAATGACGGCCAGCAGCGCATCGCCGACGCTGAAAAGCGTGCCCAGGCGGTCGCCGAGGAAATCAAGGCCAACGCCCAGGCTGAAGCCGCCCGCATCGTCGCCCAGGCGAAGGCGGAAGCAGAACAGCAAATCGTGAAGGCGCGCGAAGCGCTGCGTGGCGAAGTCGCTACGCTGGCCGTGAAGGGCGCCGAGCAGATCCTGAAGCGCGAAGTCGATCAAACGGCCCACGCCCAACTGCTGAATCAACTGAAAGCCGAGCTCTGATCATGGCCGAACTTGCAACCATCGCCCGCCCTTACGCAGAAGCGCTGTTCCGCGTGGCCGAGGGCGGTGACATCGCCGCCTGGTCCACGCTCGTGCAAGAGCTGGCCCAGGTTGCGCGTCTGCCGGAAGTGCTGTCGGTCGCGTCGAGCCCGAAGGTGACGCGCACGCAAGTAGCCGAGTTGCTGCTTGCTGCTGCGAAGTCGCCGCTCGCGGCCGGCGCCGAAGCGAAGAACTTCGTGCAGATGCTGGTCGACAATCATCGCATCGCGCTGCTGCCGGAAATTGCCGAGCAGTTCGAGGCGCTCAAGAACGAACGTGAAGGTGCAGCCGACGCCGAGATCGTGAGCGCGTTCCCGCTGAACGGCGCGGATCTCGACAGTCTCGTCTCGGGCCTCGAACGCAAGTTCAAGCGCAAGCTGAAACCGACGGTCGAAGTCGATTCGTCGCTGATCGGCGGCGTGCGCGTGACGGTCGGCGACGAAGTGCTCGACACCTCGGTTCGCGCGCGCCTCGCATCGATGCAGGCTGCCTTGACCGCCTGAGCGCCACGCCGGCACGCAACAGAATTGACTATCAGGAGCGAATAATGCAACTCAATCCCTCTGAGATCAGCGAGCTGATCAAGAGCCGGATCCAGGGCCTTGAAGCGAGCGCAGACGTTCGCAACCAGGGCACCGTGATCTCCGTGACCGACGGTATCGTGCGTATCCACGGCCTGTCGGACGTGATGCAGGGCGAAATGCTCGAGTTTCCGGGCAACACGTTCGGCCTCGCGCTGAACCTCGAGCGCGACTCGGTCGGCGCGGTGATTCTCGGCGAATACGAACACATCTCGGAAGGCGACATCGTCAAGACGACGGGCCGCATTCTCGAAGTCCCGGTTGGCCCGGAACTCGTCGGCCGCGTGGTCGATGCGCTCGGCAACCCGATCGACGGCAAGGGCCCGGTCAACGCGAAGCTGACCGACGCGATCGAAAAGATCGCCCCGGGCGTGATCTGGCGTAAGTCGGTGTCGCAGCCGGTGCAGACGGGCATCAAGTCGATCGACGCAATGGTGCCGATCGGCCGTGGCCAGCGTGAGCTGATCATCGGCGACCGTCAGTGCGGCAAGACCGCGGTGGCGCTCGACGCGATCATCAACCAGAAGGGCAAGGACCTGATCTGTATCTACGTCGCGATCGGCCAGAAGGCTTCGTCGATCATGAACGTGGTTCGCAAGCTCGAAGAAACGGGCGCGATGGAATACACGATCGTCGTCGCCGCTTCGGCTTCGGATTCGGCAGCGATGCAGTACCTCGCACCGTACGCCGGCTGCACGATGGGCGAATACTTCCGCGATCGCGGCCAGGACGCGCTGATCATCTATGACGACTTGACCAAGCAGGCTTGGGCATACCGTCAGATCTCGCTGCTGCTGCGCCGCCCGCCGGGCCGTGAAGCGTACCCGGGCGACGTGTTCTATCTCCACTCGCGTCTGCTCGAGCGTGCGGCTCGCGTGTCGGAAGAGTACGTCGAGAAGTTCACGAACGGCGAAGTGAAGGGCAAGAGCGGCTCGCTGACGGCACTGCCGGTCATCGAAACGCAGGCTGGCGACGTGACCGCGTTCGTTCCGACGAACGTGATCTCGATTACCGACGGCCAGATCTTCCTGGAAACCGACCTGTTCAACGCAGGCATCCGCCCGGCAATCAACGCCGGCGTGTCGGTGTCGCGAGTCGGTGGCGCCGCTCAGACGAAGGTCGTGAAGAAGCTGTCGGGCGGTATCCGTACCGACCTCGCGCAGTACCGTGAACTGGCGGCATTCGCGCAGTTCGCATCGGACCTCGACGAAGCGACCCGCAAGCAGCTCGAGCGCGGCCGCCGCGTGACGGAACTGCTGAAGCAGCCGCAGTACCAGCCGCTGCAGGTCTGGGAACTGGCCGTGTCGCTGTACGCGGCGAACAACGGCTACCTCGACGACCTCGACGTCAAGCAAGTGCTGTCGTTCGAGAAGGGCCTGCGCGAAAACCTGAAGACCAGCCACGCTGACCTCATCAAGCGCATCGAAGACACCAAGGATCTCTCGAAGGACGACGAAGGCGCACTGCGCTCGGCGATCGAATCCTTCAAGAAGTCCGGTGCCTATTGATCCGCGAGTGACACACTGAGGCCGCGCGGGTGCTGATGCGCCCGCGCCGCTTCGGTCAAGGAGCAAGCTATGGCTGGAATGAAGGAAATTCGCGGGAAGATCAAGAGCGTGCAGAACACGCGCAAGATCACGAAGGCGATGGAGATGGTGGCCGCATCGAAGATGCGTCGCGCGCAGGAACGCATGCGCGCCGCTCGTCCGTATGCGGACAAGGTCCGTGCCATCGCCGCGCACATGAGCCGCGCGAACCCGGAGTACCGTCACCCGTTCATGGTGGCGAACGAAGGTGCGAACACGGCCGGCATCATTCTCGTCACGACGGACAAGGGTCTGTGCGGCGGTTTGAACACCAACGTGCTGCGTGCGACGGTTCAGAAGTTCAAGGAGCTGGAAGAGAAGGGCCAGAAGGTCGAAGCTACCGCGATCGGTAGCAAGGGCCTCGGGTTCCTGAACCGCTTCGGCGCGAAGGTGATGTCGCAGGTCGTGCACCTCGGCGACACCCCGCATCTGGACAAGCTGATCGGCGCCGTGAAGACGCAGCTCGATCTGTACTCGGAAGGCAAGCTGTCGGCGGTTTATATCGCTTACACGCGCTTCGTCAACACGATGAAGCAGGAAGCCGTGATCGAGCAGTTGCTGCCGCTGTCGTCGGAACACTTCGAAGCCGATGACGGTACGCCGGCCACGTCGTGGGACTACATCTACGAGCCGGACGCGCAGGCAGTCGTCGACGAACTGCTCGTGCGTTACGTCGAGGCGCTGGTGTACCAGGCCGTCGCGGAAAACATGGCGTCCGAGCAATCGGCTCGCATGGTCGCGATGAAGGCCGCGTCCGACAACGCGAAGACGGTGATCAGCGAACTGCAGCTCGTGTACAACAAGAGCCGCCAGGCCGCGATCACGAAAGAACTGTCGGAGATCGTCGGCGGCGCAGCCGCTGTTTAAGCGCGCGCCACGGACGACAACTGCGCCTTTGCGCGAGTAAAGAATCAGGTATTTAAAGGAAAAGCGATGAGTACTGCTGCTTTGGTAGAAGGCAAGATCGTACAGTGCATCGGCGCCGTTATCGACGTGGAATTCCCGCGCGACAGCATGCCGAAGATCTACGACGCGCTCATTCTCGATGGCTCGGAACTGACGCTCGAAGTCCAGCAGCAGCTGGGCGACGGCGTGGTCCGTACCATTTGTCTGGGTGCATCCGACGGCCTGCGCCGCGGCCTGACCGTGAAGAACACGGCAAAGCCGATCTCGGTGCCGGTCGGCAAGCCGACCCTCGGCCGGATCATGGACGTCCTCGGTCGTCCGATCGACGAAGCCGGCCCGATCGAAAGCGAAACGACGCGTTCGATCCACCAGAAGGCTCCGGCGTTCGACGAACTGTCGCCGTCGACCGAACTGCTCGAAACGGGTATCAAGGTTATCGACCTGATCTGCCCGTTCGCAAAGGGCGGCAAGGTTGGCCTGTTCGGTGGTGCAGGCGTGGGCAAGACCGTCAACATGATGGAGCTCATCAACAACATCGCGAAGGAACACGGCGGTTACTCCGTGTTCGCGGGCGTGGGCGAGCGTACCCGTGAAGGGAACGACTTCTACCACGAAATGAAGGACTCGAACGTTCTCGACAAGGTCGCGCTGGTGTACGGCCAGATGAACGAGCCGCCGGGCAACCGTCTGCGCGTCGCGCTGACCGGCCTGACGATGGCCGAGCACTTCCGTGACGAAGGCCTCGACGTGCTGTTCTTCGTCGACAACATCTACCGTTTCACGCTGGCCGGTACCGAAGTGTCGGCACTGCTCGGCCGTATGCCGTCGGCAGTGGGCTATCAGCCGACGCTGGCTGAAGAAATGGGCAAGCTGCAAGAGCGCATCACGTCGACCAAGAAGGGCTCGATTACGTCGGTCCAGGCCGTGTACGTCCCTGCGGACGACTTGACCGACCCGTCGCCGGCTACGACCTTCGGCCACCTGGACGCAACCGTCGTTCTGTCGCGTGACATCGCTTCGCTGGGTATCTACCCGGCGGTCGACCCGCTCGACTCGACGTCGCGCCAGATCGACCCGAACGTGATCGGTGAAGAGCACTACTCGATCACCCGTCGCGTTCAGCAGACGCTGCAGCGCTACAAGGAACTGCGCGACATCATCGCGATTCTGGGCATGGACGAACTGTCGCCGGAAGACAAGCTGTCGGTCGCACGCGCGCGTAAGATCCAGCGTTTCCTGTCGCAGCCGTTCCACGTCGCTGAAGTGTTCACGGGCTCGCCGGGCAAGTACGTGCCGCTGAAGGAAACGATCCGTGGCTTCAAGATGATCGTCGACGGCGAGTGCGACCACCTGCCGGAACAGGCGTTCTACATGGTCGGCACGATCGACGAAGCCTTCGAAAAGGCCAAGAAGATCTCGTAAGGGTCAGGCGTAACGCAGCGGGCGCCGCTACGTCCGTGAGGGATACCTTGATGGTATCCGTTCGCGGACAGGCGCTCACGTAATACGCTCAACCCGCCGTGCATGGGATCGGAGCAGGCGCTGAAGCGCTCGTTCCGATCGACAGGAGTCGATATGGCAACCATCAAAGTAGACGTCGTCAGCGCGGAAGAGCAGATCTTCTCGGGCGAGGCGAAATTCGTCGCGCTGCCGGGCGAAACGGGTGAGCTGGGCATTCTGCCGGGTCACACGCCGCTGATCACGCGGATTCGTCCGGGTGCGGTGCGCATCGAAGTCGAGGGCGGCAACGACGAATTCGTGTTCGTCGCGGGCGGCATTCTCGAAGTGCAGCCGGGTGCCGTGACGGTGCTCGCCGACACCGCGATCCGCGGCAAGGACCTCGACGCGGCGAAAGCCGAGGAAGCACGCAAGCGTGCCGAGGAAACGCTGCAGAACGCGAAGTCGGATCTCGACCTCGCGAAGGCGCAATCCGAGCTCGCGACCGCGATGGCGCAGCTCGAAGCGATCCAGCGTCTGGCGAAGATCCGCAGCCGGCACTGAGCCGCGCCGCGTATCCCGCGAAAGAAAGCAGCCTTCGGGCTGCTTTTTTTTCGCCCGTCGTTTTCATCTGTTTTTACGGGTCGGATCATACCGTCCGGTCGTGCTATTTCACCCGTCCGCCGCAATTCGATGTCAGAGTGTCGTCAGCCGCGCACGGCATCATCCGCAGAGAGGCTATCCGTCGCGACGTCGGCGGAGCAGACACGCGTGAGCCGCATGTCGGGCCGGTCAGACAAAAACGGACGGAGACATTCATGGCAGCAGACCTTGGCGTGGGGGCGCTGATCGCGCCCGAAAACGGATTGTCGTACGTGCGCGGCACGACCGACGTGCCGCTCTCCGAAGCGACGATCGGCCGGTTCCTGCTCGACACGGCCGGCCGCTTTCCCGATCGGCCGGCCGTCGTGTTCCGCGAGCAGCAGGTGCGCTGGACCTGGCGCGAGTTCGCGAACGAGGTCGACGTGCTGGCGGCCGGGCTGGCCTCGCTCGGCATCGTGAAGGGCGATCGCGTCGGCATCTGGTCGCCGAACCGCAGCGAATGGCTGCTCACGCAGTTCGCGACCGCGCGGATCGGCGCGGTGCTCGTCAACATCAATCCGGCCTACCGGCTCGCGGAGCTCGAATACGCGCTGAACAAGGTCGGCTGTAAAGCCGTGATCGCCGCGGAGCGCTTCAAGACGTCCGCGTACGTCGAGATGCTGCAGACCATCGCGCCGGAACTCGCGACCGCGACGCCGGGCGACCTGCATGCGGCGCGCGTGCCGAGCTTGCGCACGGTCGTGTCGATGGGCGACGTCGCGCCGGCCGGCATGTTCCGCTTCGCGGACGTGATGGCGCGCGGCCGCCAGGCCGTCGATCCCGCGCTGCTCGATGCGATCGGCGCGACGCTCGCGGCCCATGAGCCGATCAACATCCAGTTCACGAGCGGCACGACGGGCAGCCCGAAGGGCGCGACGCTCACGCATCGCAACGTCGTCAACAACGGGCGCTCGATCGCGACCGCGATGCGTTTCACCGAGCAGGACACGCTGTGCATCCCGGTGCCGCTGTATCACTGCTTCGGGATGGTGCTCGCGGTGCTCGCGTGCGTGTCGAAGGGGGCGGCGATGGTGTTCCCGGGCGAAGCATTCGACCCGGTCGCGACGCTCGCGGCGGTGGCCGACGAGCGTTGCACCGCGCTGCACGGCGTGCCGACGATGTTCATCGCGGAGCTCGATCATCCGGCGTTCGCGCAATTCGACCTGTCGACGCTGCGCACCGGGATCATGGCCGGCTCGCCGTGCCCGATCGAGACGATGAAGCGCGTCGTGTCGCAGATGCACCTGTCTGAAATCACGATCGCGTACGGGATGACGGAGACGAGCCCCGTGTCGTTCCAGAGCTCGACCGACGACCCGCTCGAAAAGCGCACGACGACGGTCGGCCGCATCCAGCCGCACCTGGAAGTGAAGATCGTCGATCCGGGCGGCGATATCGTGCCGGTCGGCGCGACGGGCGAGCTGTGCACGAAGGGCTATTCGGTGATGCTCGGCTACTGGGACGACGACACGAAGACGCGCGAGGTGCTCGTGGACGGCTGGATGCATACGGGCGACCTCGCGACGCTCGACGCGGACGGATACTGCAACATCGTCGGCCGGTTGAAGGACATGGTGATTCGCGGCGGCGAGAACGTCTATCCGCGCGAGATCGAGGAGTTCCTGTTTCGGCATCCGAAGATTCAGAGCGCGCAGGTATTCGGCGTACCCGATGCGAAGTACGGCGAGGAGCTGTGCGCGTGGATCGTGCTGCGCGCGGACGAGCAGATGACCGAAGACGACGTGCGTGCGTTCTGCAACGGGCAGATCGCGCACTACAAGATCCCGCGCTACATCCGCTTCGTCGACGAGCTGCCGATGACGGTGACGGGCAAGGTGCAGAAGTTCGTGATGCGCGACCGGATGATCGAGGAGTTGAAGCTCGACGTGCAGAAGACCGCTTAGCGCGGCATGAAGAAGGGGAAACGCGCTGGAAGAACGCGGCGGCCTGCGGGCCGTTGCGTTTTCGATGGACGAAAAAAAGCGGGCTTATTAGCCCGCTAAAAACCACACGCTACGGGGTTAGCGCGAGGAGACCAAAGATGAAACCGAGTCCGGCGGGGGGCCGGAAACGACTCCAACAGGGATGCCCCTCGGAAGGGCTTCGGTACGTGACCGACTGGCTCGCAGCGCTTCGCGTCCGCTCACACTTGGCACACGAGACCGCATCCGTGTTGAAACCGTTGAGGCCATTGTGGGCGAATTAATGACCCCTCGCGGTAACAAAGTGTTTCAGGTTGTAACGCCCGCCAGATAAGGCTTTCCGGGATTTTTTGCTGTTTTTGAGGGCCCGAAAAAGGTCATTTTTACCCATATTTTCCGCAGCGTTTTCAGCGCGTGCGCACGATGCGTTTTTCATGCGTATCAGGCTCGACGAATTGCCGATTTGCACGCGAGAAAATGCGCGGTTCGGCAGATGCCGCGCATGACGATTCATTCGTCAGAAAGATTTTGAAACGTGATTGGCCGGCGCGGAAGTCGACCGTTCGGCCAGTTCGCCGGCATCGGGCCGATTTTGCCGGCGCCGGCGAGCTGCGTCGAAGTGTAACGGCGGCGATTCGGCCGCCGCCGTGCAGCGATTTTCGCGGGCGGCGGCCGCGGGGTCGGTGCCCGCTAAAGTCGCTGCGGGACGCCGCGTGCGAGCCCGCTTACTTCAGCCATTTGTCCGAAATCGCCTGGTATTCGCCGGTCGACAGCGCGAGATGCAGCCACTGGTCGACGTACTGCTGGAACGCGACGTCGCCGCGCGGCACCATGTACGCCTTCTCGCCGAACTGGAACGGCTTGTCCGGATGCACCGAGCACAGGCCCGGATTCAGCTTTTGCTGCAGCAGCGTCTCGGACGCATCCGTCACCATCACGTCCGCCTTGCCCGCGAGGATTTGCTTGAAGATCGTTACGTTGTCCGGATAGACCGTGAGGTTCGCGTGCGTGAAATACTGCTTCGCGAAACGCTCGTTGGTGCCGCCCGGGTTCACGATCACGCGCGTTTCCGGCCGGTCGATCTGCGCGACGGTCTGGTATTTGTCGGCGTCCGCGCAGCGCACGATCGGCGTCTTGCCGTCCACGACGTACGGCTGCGTGAAGAACACGCGCTTCTGGCGCTCGAGCGTCGTCGAGACGCCGCCCACCGCGATGTCGCATTTCGCGACAAAGTCGCCGGTCAGGTTCGGCCAGCTCGTCTTCACGTAGTCGGTCTTCACGCCGAGCGACTTCGCGAGCGATTCGGCCATGTCGATGTCGATGCCCTCGAAGCGGCCGTCCGCACGGTAGTACGAATACGGCTTGTAGTCGCCCGTCGTGCAGACGCGCAGCGTGCCGCGCGCGAGCACGTCGTCGAGCCGCGAGCCGGCGCCCGGTGCGGCAGCGGCTGCGCCCGCCGCGGTCTGCGCGTGCGCGGCGGCGCAGCAAAACAACGCGGCGGCGGCGAGCGTGGCGAATGGTTTCATCGGTCTCCTCCTTCGTTTCGTTCGATATGAGCGTCCGATCATAACGGAGCCATCGCGCGCGTCATATGGCCGCCATCGTGTCGGCATGCGCAGCCTTGCGGCGGCTGTCCGGTAAAATGCCGCTTTGCCTTCGCACCGTCGCTCCTACCGTGGCCCATACCCTGCTCAACGACACCTTCCTGCGTGCGCTTCTGCGCGAGCCGACCGACTACACGCCGATCTGGCTGATGCGCCAGGCCGGCCGCTACCTGCCCGAATACAACGCGACGCGCGCACGCGCCGGCAGCTTCCTCGGTCTCGCGAAGAATCCCGACTACGCGACCGAAGTGACGCTGCAGCCGCTCGAGCGCTTTCCGCTCGACGCCGCGATCCTGTTCTCGGACATCCTGACGATTCCGGACGCGATGGGCCTCGGCCTCGACTTCCAGGTCGGCGAAGGGCCGAAGTTCGCGCATCCGGTGCGTACCGAGGCCGACGTCGCCAGGCTCGCGGTGCCGGACATCGAAGAGACGCTCGGCTACGTGACGGGCGCGGTGCGCGAGATCCGCCGCGCGCTCACCGACGGCCAGGGCCGCCAGCGCGTGCCGCTGATCGGCTTTTCGGGCAGCCCGTGGACGCTCGCGTGCTACATGGTCGAAGGCGGCGGGTCGGACGATTTCCGCACGGTGAAGTCGATGGCGTATTCGCGCCCCGACCTGATGCACCGGATTCTCGACGTGAACGCGCAGGCCGTGGCGGCCTACCTGAACGCGCAGATCGAAGCGGGCGCGCAGGCCGTGATGATCTTCGATACGTGGGGCGGCGCGCTGGCGGACGGCGCGTACCAGCGCTTCTCGCTGGACTACATCCGTCGCGTGGTGGCGCAGCTCAAGCGCGAGCATGACGGCGAGCGCGTGCCGGTCATCACGTTCACGAAGGGCGGCGGGCTGTGGCTCGAGGAGATCGCGGCGACCGGCGTCGACGCGGTCGGGCTCGACTGGACGGTCAACCTCGGCGCCGCGCGCGAGCGCGTCGCGGGGCGTGTCGCGCTGCAGGGCAACCTCGACCCGACGATCCTGTTTGCGCCGCCCGCCGCGGTGCGCGAGCAGGCGCGCGCGGTGCTCGACAGCTACGGCAACCATCCGGGCCATGTATTCAACCTCGGGCACGGTATTTCGCAATTCACGTCGCCCGATCACGTCGCCGAACTCGTCGACGAGGTGCATACCCACAGCCGCGCGATCCGTAGCGGAGCCGCCGGCTGAACGCAAGCGCTGTCATGCTGCACTGCGGGGTGACAGCGTTTCGTTATCGGCGCTAAACAGGGCGCAACCCCGCACCGGTTGCCGATTCAGTGCTTGTCAAGACTTGACTTATACACATTTTCCTCGTTGCAGCGCGGTAGAGCCCTGTGTCGGTCAAATTGCCTCGCTATGGTTCGGTAATTTGAATAGCAGCCTTATGGAATAAGGCTCCGCGGGGAACCGCCACAAGCGGCGAAAATCAGCGGAAAGCGCGGCCCCGCGTGCGTTGCGGCCCGTGAGCGGCGAGTTCTCAACAAAGTTATCCACAGGCTGGGCAGGGTATACGGCGATTCCTAATGCGAATCCAAAACTTAGCGCCGAATCTGACGTTTTACTTTAAGTCCGCCGCCACGATGCGGGCGCGGATGCCGGCCGCCCATCTCGATGCGGTGCATGCCGCCGCCGGAGCGCCGCGATGAGCGGCACCTACCTGCGCGTCGCGCTCGACCATCCGCTCGCCACCCTGTTCGACTATCGCTGCGACGCGCAACCGGCGCCTGTGCCGGGCACGCTCGTGCAGGTGCCGTTCGGCAAGCGGCAGGCGGTCGGGCTCGTCTGCGAAGTGACGACTCACACCGACGTGCCGCCGTCCCGGCTGCGCGCGGTCGACGCGATCTGCACCGACCTGCCGCCGTTGTCGCCGGACTGGCTCGCGCTCGTGTCGTTCGCCGCCGATTACTACCAGCGCGGGCGCGGCGAGGTCGCGCTGCCGGCGCTGCCGCAGGCGCTGCGCGATGCGGGGCGCTGGGGGCGGCTGCTCGCGCCCGAGGTGCGCTACCGGCCGACGGAGGCCGGCCGCGCGGCGCTGCCCGATGCGTTGCCCGCACGCGGGGCCGCGCTGCGGCGCCTCGCGCAGGCGCTGGTCGACACCGGCTCGCTCGCGCTGCCCGATGCACGCGCGCTGCACCCGAAGGCGGCCGCGACGCTCGACGACTGGGCGGCGCGCGGCTGGGTCGACGTCGAGGAGATCGGCTGGGCCGATGCGCCTGTGCCCAAAGCTGTGGATAACCTGTTGGCAGCCGGTGGACGAACTGTGCCGCCGGCGCTCACGGACCAGCAGGCCGAGGCGCTCGACGCGATCCGCGCCGCGCAGGGCTTTGCGCCGTTCCTGCTGCACGGCGTGACGGGCAGCGGCAAGACCGAGGTCTATCTGCACGCGCTCGCGTCGCTGCTCGACGCCCGGCCGGACGCGCAGGCGCTCGTGCTCGTCCCCGAAATCAACCTGACGCCGCAGTTCGAGGCCGCGTTCCGCGCGCGCTTCGCGGGTGCGCTCGCCGACGACGCGATCGTCACGCTGCACAGCGGGCTCGCCGAGGGCGAGCGGGCGCGCAACTGGCTCGCCGCACATACGGGGCGAGCGCGGATCGTGCTCGGCACACGCCTCGCGGTGCTCGCGTCGATGCCGGCGCTCGCGCTGATCGTCGTCGACGAGGAGCACGAGCCCGCGTACAAGCAGCAGGAAGGGCTGCGCTATTCGGCACGCGATCTCGCCGTGTGGCGCGCGAAGCAGCTCGGCATCACGGTCGTGCTCGGCTCCGCCACGCCGTCGCTCGAAAGCTGGTGGCAGGCGGAGCAGGGCCGCTACACGCGCCTCACGCTGTCGCGCCGCGCGGTGGCCGACGCGACGCTGCCGACCGTGCGGCTGATCGACCTCGAAGAGGAGCGGCGGCGCGGCCGCGCGTCGATGGGCGGGCTGTCGGGGCCGCTCGTCGCGGCGCTGAAGGCGCGGCTCGAACGCGGCGAGCAGAGTCTCGTGTTCCTGAACCGGCGCGGTTACGCGCCGCAGCTCGCGTGCGACGCATGCGGCTGGGTCGCGGGCTGCCCGCGCTGCAGCGCGTACGTCGTGCTGCACAAGCCCGAGCATGCGCTGCGCTGCCATCACTGCGGCTGGGAAGCCCGCATTCCGCGATCGTGCCCCGAGTGCGGGAACGTCGACATCGCGCCGCTCGGGCGCGGCACGCAACGCATCGAGGAGGCGCTCGCCGAGGCCGTGCCGGGCGCGCGCGTGCTGCGGATCGACGCGGACAGCACGCGCCGCAAGGGCAGTGCGCAGGCGCTTTTCTCCGATGTGCATGCGGGCGAGGTCGATATCCTCGTCGGCACGCAGATGATCGCGAAGGGGCACGACTTCCAGCGCGTGTCGCTCGTTGGTGTGCTCAATGCCGACACGGCGCTGTTCTCGCATGACTTCCGCGCGAGCGAACGGCTGTTCGCGCAGCTGATGCAGGTGAGCGGCCGCGCGGGGCGCGCCGGGCTGCCGGGCGAGGTGCTCGTGCAGACGCGCTACCCGCGTCACGCGCTGTATCACGCGCTCGGGCGGCAGGACTACGTCGGTTTCGCGAATTCGACGCTCGGCGAGCGCCGCGACGCGCACCTGCCGCCGTTCGTCTACCAGGCGCTGCTGCGCGCCGAGGGGCGCACGCTCGACGCGGCGCTCGCGTTCCTGCTGCAAGCCGCGGCCGCGTTGCCGGGGCTGCCGGGCGCCGATCGCGTGACCGTGTACGACGCGGTGCCGATGACGATCGTCAAGGTCGCGAACGTCCACCGCGCGCAATTGCTGCTCGAAAGCGCGTCGCGGGCGGCGCTGCAGCATGCGCTGCGCGCATGGCAGCCGGAGCTGCGCGCGCTGAAGGGCGTGCTGCGGTGGAGCGTCGAGGTCGATCCGCTGGATATCTGAGCGGCGCGCCATGCGGCCTTCGTGCGGCGTGCCGAGTGCCGAGTGCCGAGTGCCGAGTGCCGAGTGCCGAGTGCCGAGTGCCGAGTGCCGAGTGCCGAGTGCCGAGTGCCGAGTGCCGAGTGCCGAGTGCCGAGCACCGAGCACCGAGCACCGAGCACCGAGCACCGAGCACCGCACGCCACGTGCCGCTGCGTCGACGCCCGTGCCGTCGGGCAGCCCCGAACCGCCTCTTGCCGCACGGCTACCCCCGGGCGCCCCATCCACCGCCACCCCAGTGCAACCCGTTTTCGTCAGCCGCCACGCGCGGGGAAGGTTGCGCGCGCATGCCAAATCGGCCTGCTCAGGGAAAACACCGATCCCCCGACCACGGGCAACTCCTAGGTTGCAACCTCATAAGCGGCTGATTATATTGACTAACCCAAGGGTGCAACCCATCTCGCAATTTGGTTGCACCTTTTTATTGCGTGCCGTAGGATTTCGCGCATCCTCTCACACCACATTGCCGGGCTCGCACCGGCGCACGAACCCACCATGGCAAGCACGACTCTCGGCGTCAAGGTCGACGACCTTCTCCGCTCGCGCCTCAAGGACGCAGCCGCGCGTCTCGAGCGCACTCCCCACTGGCTGATCAAGCAGGCGATCTTCGCGTATCTCGAGCGGATCGAGCACGGCCAGTTGCCGCCCGAGCTGTCGGGCCACAGCGGCGTCACGGAGCTCGCCGACGGCCAGGCCGCGGACGGCGACGACGACAACTCGCCGCACCCGTTCCTCGAATTCGCGCAGAACGTGCAGCCGCAATCGGTGCTGCGCGCGGCGATCACGGCCGCGTATCGCCGCCCCGAGCCGGAATGCGTGCCGTTCCTGCTCGGCCAGGCGCGCCTGCCCGCGAACCTGCAGGCGGACGTGCAGGCGCTCGCGACGAAGCTCGTCGAGGCGCTGCGCGAGAAGAGTTCGGGCGGCGGCGTCGAAGGGCTGATCCACGAATTCTCGCTGTCGAGCCAGGAAGGCGTCGCGCTGATGTGCCTCGCCGAGGCGCTGCTGCGCATTCCCGATCGCGCGACGCGCGATGCGCTGATCCGCGACAAGATCAGCAAGGGCGACTGGCGCTCGCACGTCGGCCACGCGCCGTCGCTGTTCGTGAACGCGGCGACCTGGGGGCTGATGATCACCGGCAAGCTCGTGACGACCAACAGCGAAGCGGGGCTGTCGTCGGCGCTCACGCGCCTGATCGGCCGCGGCGGCGAGCCGCTGATCCGCAAGGGCGTCGACATGGCGATGCGCCTGATGGGCGAGCAGTTCGTCACCGGCGAGACGATTTCCGAAGCGCTCGCGAACAGCCGCAAGTACGAAGCGCGCGGCTTCCGCTACTCGTACGACATGCTCGGCGAAGCGGCGACGACCGAAGAGGACGCGCAGCGCTACTACGCGTCCTACGAACAGGCGATCCACGCGATCGGCAAGGCGGCCGGCGGCCGCGGCATCTACGAAGGCCCGGGCATCTCGATCAAGCTGTCGGCGCTGCACGCACGCTACTCGCGTTCGCAGCAGGACCGCACGATGAGCGAGCTGCTGCCGCGCGTGCGCGCGCTCGCGCTGCTCGCCCGCCGCTACGACATCGGCCTGAACATCGACGCGGAAGAAGCCGACCGCCTCGAACTGTCGCTCGACCTGCTCGAGGCGCTGTGCTTCGATCCGGATCTCGCAGGCTGGAACGGCATCGGCTTCGTGGTGCAGGGCTACCAGAAGCGCTGCCCGTTCGTGATCGACTACCTGATCGATCTCGCGCGCCGCAGCCGTCACCGCCTGATGATCCGTCTGGTCAAGGGCGCGTACTGGGATACCGAGATCAAGCGTGCGCAGGTCGACGGCCTCGAAGGTTATCCGGTCTATACGCGCAAGATCTACACGGACGTGTCGTACCTCGCGTGCGCGAAGAAGCTGCTCGCCGCACCCGACGCCGTCTACCCGCAGTTCGCGACGCACAACGCGTACACGCTCGCCGCGATCTACCAGCTCGCGGGCCAGAACTACTACCCGGGCCAGTACGAATTCCAGTGCCTGCACGGGATGGGCGAGCCGCTGTACGAGGAAGTCACCGGCCGCGACAAGCTGAACCGGCCGTGCCGCGTGTACGCGCCGGTCGGCACGCACGAGACGCTGCTCGCCTACCTGGTGCGCCGCCTCCTCGAGAACGGCGCGAACACGTCGTTCGTGAACCGCATCGCGGACAAGACCGTGTCGGTGAAGGAACTGGTCGCCGATCCGGTCGACGAAGCGGCGAAGGTCGTGCCGCTCGGCGCGCCGCACGCGAAGATCCCGCTGCCGCGCAACCTGTACGGTGACGAACGTCCCAACTCGATGGGCCTCGACCTGTCGAACGAACACCGCCTCGCGTCGCTGTCGTCCGCGCTGCTCGCGAGCGCGCACTTCCCGTGGCGCGCGGCGCCGATGCTCGCCGACGACACGCTCGCCGACGCGCCGGCCCGCGACGTGCGCAACCCGGCCGACCAGCGCGACACGGTCGGCACCGTCAGCGAAGCGACGGCCGAACACGTGAGCGCGGCACTCGCGCATGCGGTGGCCGCCGCGCCGATCTGGCAGGCGACGCCGGTCGACGCACGCGCCGATTGCCTGGTGCGCGCGGCCGACCTGCTCGAAGCGCAGATGCACACGCTGATGGGCCTGATCGTGCGCGAAGCCGGCAAGTCGCTGCCGAACGCGATCGCCGAGATCCGCGAAGCGGTCGACTTCCTGCGCTACTACGCCGCGCAGATCCGCGACGAATTCTCGAACGACACGCACCGCCCGCTCGGTCCCGTGGTCTGCATCAGCCCGTGGAACTTCCCGCTCGCGATCTTCATGGGCCAGGTGGCCGCCGCGCTCGCGGCCGGCAACACGGTGCTCGCGAAGCCGGCCGAACAGACGCCGCTGATCGCCGCCCAGGCCGTGCGCCTGCTGCGCGAGGCCGGCGTGCCGGCCGGCGCGGTGCAGCTGCTGCCGGGCGACGGCGAGACCGTCGGTGCGGCGCTGGTCGCCGATCCGCGCACGCGTGCGGTGATGTTCACCGGTTCGACCGAAGTCGCGCGCCTGATCAACAAGACGCTGTCGGCGCGCCTCGACCCGGACGGCAAGCCGATCCCGCTGATCGCGGAAACGGGCGGCCAGAACGCGATGATCGTCGACTCGTCGGCGCTCGCGGAGCAGGTTGTCGCGGACGTGATGCAGTCGTCGTTCGACTCGGCCGGTCAACGGTGTTCGGCGCTGCGCGTTCTGTGTCTGCAGGACGATGTCGCGGACCGCACGCTGACGATGCTGAAGGGCGCGATGCACGAGCTGGCGCTCGGCAACCCCGACCGGCTGTCGACGGACGTCGGCCCGGTGATCGACGGTGAAGCGAAGCAGACGATCGACACGCACGTCGCGGCGATGAAGGAGAAGGGCCACGCGGTCACGCAGCTGCCGGCGCCGGAAGCCTGCGCGCACGGCACGTTCGTGCCGCCGACGCTGATCGAGATCGGCAGCATCGACGAGCTGAAGCGCGAAGTGTTCGGCCCCGTGCTGCACGTGGTGCGCTACCGCCGCAGCCAGCTCGACAAGCTGCTGGAGCAGATCCGCGCGACCGGCTACGGCCTGACGCTCGGCATCCACACGCGGATCGACGAGACGATCGCGCACGTGATCTCGAATGCGCACGTCGGCAACATCTACGTGAACCGCAACGTGATCGGCGCAGTGGTCGGCGTGCAGCCGTTCGGCGGCGAAGGGCTGTCGGGCACGGGCCCGAAGGCCGGCGGCGCGCTGTACCTGCAGCGCCTGCTCGCGACGCGTCCGTCGGGCCTGCCGCGTTCGCTCGCGCAGACGCTGATCGCGGACGGCGCGGTCGAAGGCGATGCGCGCGGCAACCCGGCGGCAGCGCTCACGACGCTGCGCGACTGGCTGATCGAGCAGCGCGAGCCGGCACTGGCCGCGCGTTGCGACGGCTACCTGGCGCAGGTGCCGGCCGGTGCGACCGCCGTGCTGACCGGCCCGACGGGCGAGCGAAACACGTATACACTCGGCCCGCGCGGCACGGTGCTGTGTGTCGCGGCGACGCCGGGCGGCGCGCGTGCGCAGTTCGCGGCGGTGCTGGCGACCGGCAACCGCGCGCTGTTCGCGGGCGCGGCCGGCGAGGCGCTGGTCGCCGCGCTGCCGGCGTCGCTGAAGGCGCATGCGACCGTGCGCAAGCAGGCCGATACGCCGTTCGACGCGGTGCTGTTCGAAGGCGACAGCGACGAACTGCAGACGCTCGTGAAGGACGTCGCGCAGCGGCCGGGCCCGATCGTGTCGGTGCAGGGCGTGTCGGTGGGTGCGTTCGAGAACGGCGATGCGGAAGATTACGCGCTGGAACGGCTGCTGACGGAGCGCTCGGTGAGCGTGAACACGGCCGCGGCGGGCGGCAATGCGAATTTGATGACGATCGGCTGATCATCCTTGCCGTTCGGATCAAACAAAGGAAGCGGCTAGGCGATCCCGAAGCCGCTCCATTTACCCTGGTACCAAGGAGATGCTATGCAACACACGATGAAAAAGCTGGCAGGCGCGACGTTCGTCGCGGTCATGTCGCTGGCGGGGACGGCCCATGCGGATGACGTGAAGATCGGTTACGCAGGGCCGATGACGGGCGCGCAAGCGCACTACGGCAAGGATATGCAGAACGGGATCGTGCTCGCGATCGAGGATTTCAACGCGACGAGCCCGAAGATCGGCGGCAAGCCGGTGAAGTTCGCACTCGACACGCAAGACGACCAGGCCGACCCGCGCACCGGCACGACGGTCGCGCAGAAGCTCGTCGACGACGGCATCAAGGGCATGCTCGGCCACTTCAACTCGGGCACGACGATTCCGGCCTCGCGCATCTACGCGAACGCGGGCATTCCGCAGATCGCGATGGCGACCGCACCGGAATACACGCAGCAGGGTTACAAGACGACCTTCCGCATGATGACGTCCGACACGCAGCAGGGCTCGGTGGCCGGCACGTTCGCGTCGAAGGATCTCGGCATGAAGAAGATTGCGATCGTCGACGACCGCACGGCCTACGGCCAGGGTCTCGCCGACCAGTTCGAGAAGGCCGCGAAGGCCGGCGGCGCGACGATCGTCGACCGTGAATTCACGAACGACAAGGCCGTGGACTTCAAGGCGATCCTGACCAAGCTGAAGGCGGCGAAGCCGGATCTCGTCTACTACGGCGGCGCGGATTCGCAGGCTGCACCGATGGTCAAGCAGATGAAGACGCTCGGCATCACCGCCCCGCTGATGAGCGGCGAAATGGTGAAGACGCCGACGTTCCTGAAGATCGCGGGCAACGCGGCCGACGGCACGATCGCCTCGCTGGCAGGCCTGCCGCTCGAAGAGATGCCGGGCGGCAAGACGTACGCCGACAAGTACAAGAAGCGCTTCGGCGAAGACGTGCAGACCTACTCGCCGTATGCATACGACGGCGCGATGGCGCTGTTCAACGCGATGAAGAAGGCCGATTCGACCGATCCGGCGAAGTACCTGCCGGTGCTCGCGAAGACCGACATGGCCGGCGTGACGTCGACGCACGTCGCGTATGACGCGAAGGGCGACCTGAAGAACGGCGGCATCACGATGTACAAGGTCGAGAAGGGCGAGTGGAAGCCGCTGAAGAGCATCGGCGGCAAGTAAGCAGCCCGTGACGTGACGAACGGGCGGCGGCGCACGTCGCTGCCCCGCCGGTCATGCGAAAAAGCCACCTGGCCGTCGGGCCGGGTGGCTTTTTCTTTTTTTCCGCGGCCGGGCAAGCGGCTACAAGCGGATTCAAGCGGCCATATGCGCCTATTCGCGACGCACACGCAGCAGGAACTTCTGCAGCTTGCCCGTAGGCGTGCGCGGCAGCGCCTGCACGAACGTGAACTCACGCGGAATCTTGTACGCGGCAAGCCGCTCGCCGCAGAACGCGCGCAGCGCGTCCGCGTCGGGCACCGTGCCCGCGCGCGGCACGACGTGCGCGACGACCGTCTCGCCCCAGTCGGGGTGCGGGACACCGACGACGGCCGCCTCGGCGATGTCCGGATGCGCGCCGAGCACGTCCTCCACTTCCTTCGAATAGACGTTCTCGCCGCCCGTCACGATCATGTCCTTCAGCCGGTCGACGATGAACAGGTAGCCATCCTGATCGATTCGCGCGATGTCGCCGGTGCGATACCAGCCGTGCGGCGCGAACGCGGCGCGGGTCGCGGCCGCATCGTCGAGATAGCCGAGCATCATGCTGTCGGTCTTCAGCCAGATCTCGCCGGTCTCGCCCGGCTGCGCGTCGATGCCGTCCATCCGCACGACGCGCAGGTCGACGCCCGGGCCGCCGTGGCGGCCGATCGAACCGGCCTTCGCGATCTGCTCGTCCGGATACAGCGTCGTGCCGGCCGGGCCCGCTTCCGTCATGCCGTACACCTGGAAGAACGCGTCGCTGCGATACGCGCGCGCGAGCCGTTCGGCCTGCGCGGCGCCGATCGGGCCGCCGCCGTACAGCCATGCGCGCACGCTCGACAGGTCGAACGCCGCGAAACCCTCGATCGTGTCGAGCGGCAGCAGGTACGACACCGGCGCGCCGAAATACAGCGTCACGCGCTCGCGCTCGACGGTCTGCAGGAACCGCAGCGGATGGTATTCGCGCAGCAGCACGACGGTGCCGCCCGCATACAGCGTGCCGCCGAACCAGTTGTTGAGCGGCGACGAATGCCAGATCGGCATCGCCATCAGCGTGCGCTCGTTGCGGCCGATGCCGGTCGCGAGGGCCGCCTGCATCGAGGCGAGCGTCACGGTGCGGTGGCTGTGCACGCAGCCTTTCGGGTGGCCGGTCGTGCCGGACGTATAGAGGATCTGCGCGATGTCGCCGTCGGCCGGCTCGATGCCCGCGAGGCCGTCCATCGTTGCGCATAGCGTGTCGAAGCACGGCACGCCGTCGAGCTCGCCTTCAGTCACGAGCCGTCGCGCGGGATGCACGATGCGCTCGACCACCGGCGCGAGCGTCACGTCGAACAGCAGCGCCTTGCTGCGGCTGTGTTCGAGCACGTAGTCGACTTCCGGCGCCTGCAGCTTGTGGTTGATCGGCACGAACGTCGCGCCGAGCCGCCACGCGCCGAACATCAGGTCGACGAAGGCCGGCGTGTTGAAGCACATCGCGGCGACACGGTCGCCGGCCGCGACGCCGAGCGCGCTCAGCACGGCCGCCGCGCGGTGCGAGCGCTCGCGCGCGGCGGCATAGGTGATCGTCGCGGATTCGCTGACGAGGAACGGCTTGTCGGGCGTCGCACGGGCGGCGCGGTCGAGGGCGGCGACGAGGTTCATCGGGGCTCCGGGCGGGCGAACGAAGGCGAGCGGGGGCGAACGGGGGAACCGGGCCGGACGAACGGGCGTCAGGCCGGGTACGCGCGCTGCAGCAGCGCGGCGACGTCGATCGCGTGCGGGTCGAAGCCGCCCGCGACGCGGCCCCAGTCGGGCGCGGCAAGCCGTGTCGCGACGAACGCGTCGGCGACGGCCGCCGGCGCGTCGCGGCGCAGCAGGCACGCCTGCGCGACGAGCGCGAGGCGCTGCGCGAACACGCGGCCCGATGCCTCGAGCGTGTCGGCCGGTGCGTCGAGCATCGCGCGCAGCGCGTCGAGCGCCGCGCGGATGCGCGGTTCGCCCGCGCCGAGGTCGGCGAGTTCGGTGAACAGCGCGGCAGCCGCGTCGGGCTCGCGCGACACCGCGCGCAGCACGTCGAGGCACATCACGTTGCCCGAGCCTTCCCAGATCGAGTTGACGGGCGCCTCGCGGAACAGCCGCGCGATCGGGCCGTCGTCGACATAGCCGTTGCCGCCGAACACTTCCATCACCTCGCCGGTCAGCTCGACCGCGCGCTTGCACACCCAGAATTTCGCGGCAGGCGTGACGATGCGCTTCCAGGCGCGTTCGCGCGGCGAGTCGTCGCGCTCGAACGCGTCGGCCAGACGCATCGCCAGCACGAGCGCGGCTTCGCTTTCGAGCGCGAGATCGGCCAGCACGGTGCGCATCAGCGGCTGTTCGGCGAGCGCGCGCCCGAATGCATGGCGCTGGCGCGTGTACGCGATCGCCTGCACGACGCCCTGGCGCAGCATCGCCGCACTGCCGAGCACGCAGTTCAGCCGCGTGTAGGTGGCCATCTCGATGATGGTCGGAATGCCGCGGCCTTCGTCGCCGAGCATGATGCCCCACGCGTCGTTCAGCTCGATCTCGCTGCTCGAGTTGCTGCGGTTGCCGACCTTGTCCTTCAGCCGCTGGATCTCGACCGCGTTCTTCGTGCCGTCCGGCCGCCAGCGCGGCACGTAGAAGCACGACGGGCCGCCGCCTTCGGTCTGCGCGACGACGAGGTGCGCGTCGCACATCGGCGCGGAGAAAAACCACTTGTGGCCGCGCAGCCGGTATTCGCCGCCGCGTCCGCCCGCGCCGACGGCGGTCGCGAGCGTCGTGTTCGCGCGTACGTCGGAGCCACCCTGTTTCTCGGTCATGCCCATGCCGAACCAGATCGAGCGCTTGTCGGCGACCGGCACGTCGCGCGGATCGTAGTCGTCGCTGTAGAGCTTGTCGCGCAGCAGCGCCCACAGCGCGGGCTCCTTCTGCAGCACGGGGATCGCGGCCTGCGTCATCGTCGCCGGGCACAGCGTGCCGGCCTCGATCTGGCCATGCAGGTAGAAGCCGGCCGCGGTCGCGGCCCAGCGGCCGCGGCGCGACTCGCGGAACGCGAGCGACACGAAGCCTTCCTGGCGATACCGGCCGAGCAGCGCGTGCCACGCCGGGTGAAAGTCGACGCGGTCGATGCGCCGGCCGCGCCGGTCGAACGTGTTCAGTTCCGGCGTGTGACGGTTCGCTTCGTCGGCAAGCCGCGCGGTGTCGGCGCTGCCGAGCCACGCGCCGTATGCGTCGAGCTGCGGCACGGCCCAGTCGGCGCCCGCGCGGGTGAGCGCGTCGCGCAGCGCGATGTCCGTCGTGAAGAGGTTATAGTCGACCAGTTCGTCGAACTGGTTCGTGACGGCGTGAGTCGATTCGGTCATCGAAGTTGTCTCCGGTCTCATGCTTCGCGGGCGGCCGGCGTCATGCCGCACGGATGACGCTTCGGCGCCGGTTCCGGCCCCCGGTAAAACGCATGCCCTGCTGATTTCCAGAGTAGCAAATATGCCGCCGCGACATGTTCAGGTTCCGGCGCCGCCCGGCCAGCCGGCGGCGCAACCCGCGCCCGCGTTGCGCCGCCGGCCGCGTCAGTCGCGCGCGCAGGCGAGTTCCGACGCGCTGCAGCAGGCGTTCGTTCAGCTTTTGCTCGAACGCGGCTACGCGAAAGCGACGATCCGCGAGATCGCGGCCGTCGCGGGCGTCAGCATCGGCACCTTCTACGAGTATTTCGGCGACAAGCAGAGCCTCGCGGCGCTCTGCATCCATCGGCACGTGCTGGCGCTGGCCGACCGGCTGCGCGACGCGGTGGCGCGGCTGCGCGGCGCGCCGCGGGCCGAACTCGCCGCCGCGCTGGTCGACCTGCAGGTCGACGCGATCGGCGCCGACGCGGCGCTGTGGGGCGCGCTCTTCGCGCTGGAGCGGCAGGTGTCGCCGCTCGCCGCCTACCGCCGGCATTACGACGCGTACGTCGCGCTGTGGCGCGACGCGCTCGCGCACGCGGCCGATCCGCCGCCGGCCGCGCGGCTCGACGGGATCGCGCGGATGGCGCACACGCTCTGCTACGGCGGGCTCTCGCAGGCGCTGCTGACGCTCGGGCCCGCGTTCGACCTCGCCGCGCTGCGCGATGAACTGCGGGCCGTGCTGCTCGCCTATCTGGCGGCGGCCGGCCGGTAGCATCCCTTTAGGGAAATGCCTGATTCGCATGTCGGCCGGGCAGGCGAGCCTTGCCGCCGTGTGCTTCTCTCCATGGGCCATGAGAAAAATACATGGCCGCCATGACGAACTTTCGTTTGTCCACCGATATTGGCTCGGGCTAAATCATGCGGCAGATGCAGGCCGCGCGCGTCGCGCGGGGCCGCCCGAAGGACATCAGAAGGAGGAGTCATGCGAAGTGCCACCGCGCCCCGTTCGAAACTGCCCGACGTCGGGACGACGATCTTCACGGTGATCGGCCAGCTGGCCGCCCGGCACGATGCGCTGAACCTGTCGCAGGGAGCGCCGAATTTCGCGCCCGATCCGGCGCTCGTCGAAGGCGTCGCGCGCGCGATGCGCGACGGGCACAACCAGTACGCACCGATGGCCGGCGTGATGGCGCTGCGCGAGCGGCTCGCGGAAAAGACGGAGGCGCTGTACGGCGCGCGCTACGACCCGGCCACCGAGATCACGGTGATCGCGAGCGCGAGCGAGGGGCTGTACGCGGCGATCAGCGCGCTCGTGCACCCGGGCGACGAGGTGATCTACTTCGAGCCGTCGTTCGACAGCTATGCGCCGATCGTGCGGCTGCAGGGCGCGACGCCCGTCGCGATCAAGCTGTCGCCGGAGCATTTCCGCGTGAACTGGGATGAAGTGGCGGCCGCGATCACGCCGCGCACGCGGATGATCATCGTCAACACGCCGCACAACCCGACCGCGACCGTGTTCTCGGCCGACGATCTCGAGCGGCTCGCGCAGCTCACGCGCGACACGGGCATCGTCGTGCTGTCCGACGAAGTCTACGAGCACGTCGTGTTCGACGGCGCGCAGCACCAGAGCGTCGCGCGCCACCGCGAGCTGGCCGAGCGCAGCGTGATCGTGTCGTCGTTCGGCAAGTCGTTCCACGTGACCGGCTGGCGGGTCGGCCATTGCCTCGCGCCGGCCGAACTGATGGACGAGATCCGCAAGGTGCACCAGTTCATGGTGTTCTCGGCCGATACGCCGATGCAGATCGCGTTCGCGGAGATCCTCGCGCGGCCGGACAGTTATCTCGGCCTGTCGGCGTTCTACGAGGCCAAGCGCGACCTGCTCGCGCGCGAGCTGGCCGATTCGCGTTTCGAGTTGCTGCCGAGCGAGGGCTCGTTCTTCATGCTCGCGCGTTTCCGGCACTTCTCGGACGAAAGCGACAGCGATTTCGTGCTGCGCCTGATCCGCGACGCGCGCGTCGCGACGATTCCGCTGTCGGCGTTCTACACCGACGGCACCGACGCCGGCGTGATCCGGCTCAGCTTTTCGAAGGACGACGCGACGCTGGTCGAAGGCGCGCGGCGGCTGCGTTCGCTGTAACCCCCCGTACGGCATCCGGCCACGGGCATCCGGCGACGGGTACGTCGCATCGACCAGACACAGGAGATCACGATGAAGCACACGGCCACCCTGAAACTCGCGTTCGCACTCGCGTGCGCCATCGGTTCCGGCGCGGCGCTCGCCGATGCGCAGACGCTGCGCTTCGGCCTCGAGGCGCAATACCCGCCGTTCGAATCGAAAGCGCCGAACGGCGACCTGCAGGGCTTCGACATCGACGTCGGCAACGCCGTCTGCCAGACGGCGAAGCTGTCGTGCAAATGGGTCGAGACGTCGTTCGACGGCCTGATTCCCGCGCTGAAGGGCCGCAAGTTCGACGCGATCAACTCGGCGATGAATGCGACCGAGCAGCGGCGCCAGGCGATCGACTTCACGACGATCATCTATCGCGTGCCGACCCAGCTGATCGCGCGCACCGGCAGCGGCCTGCTGCCGACGCCGGAATCGCTGAAGGGCAAGCGGGTCGGCGTGCTGCAGGCGTCGATCCAGGAAACCTTCGCGAAGGCGCACTGGGAGCCGGCCGGCGTCGCGGTCGTCGCGTACCAGGACCAGAACCAGGCGTATGCGGATCTGGTCGCGGGCCGTCTCGACGCGACGCTCGTGCTCGCACCGTCCGGCCAGCGCGGCTTCCTGTCGCGTCCGGACGGCAACGGTTTTTCGTTCGTCGGCCAGCCCGTGCACGACGACCGGATTCTCGGCAGCGGCATCGCATTCGGGCTGCGCAAGGGCGACAGCGCGCTGAAGGCGAAACTCGATGCGGCGATCGACAAGCTGAAGGCGGACGGCACGGTGAAGTCGCTCGGTCTGAAGTATTTCGGCGATATCGACATTTCGGCGAAGTAAGCGGGGCAGCGCGCGATGCAGAACCGGAACACGACCGCCGCGGGCGGCGAACCGGCGGGCACGCCGCTGTCGGGCGACGCGCTCGAAGCCGTGCTCGTCGCCGAACTGGGCGATGCGCTCGTCACGCGCGCGGCCGACATCGATCCGCGTTATTTCACCGCCTACAACGAGCCGGCCGGCGCGCGGCCGCGCGCGCTGGTGCGTCCGCGCAGTGTCGACGACGTGTCGCGCACGCTCGCGCTGTGCGCGCGGCTCGGCCAGACGGTCGTGCCGCAGGGGGGCCTGACGGGGCTCGCGCGCGGCGCGGTCGCGCTCGGCGGCGAGGTCGTGCTGTCGATGGAACGCTTCGCGGGTGTCGAGGCGCTCGACGCGGCGGCCGGCACGATGACCGTGCGCGCCGGGACGCCGCTGCAGACGGTGCAGGAAGCCGCGGAAGCGGCGGGTTTCACGTTCGGTGTCGATCTCGGCGCACGCGGCTCGTGCCAGATCGGCGGGATGCTCGCGACCAACGCGGGCGGCACGCGCGCGATCCGCTACGGGATGATGCGCGAGCAGGTGCTCGGGCTCGAGGCCGTGCTCGCGGACGGCACGGTCGTGTCGTCGATGAACCGGATGCTGAAGAACAACGCGGGTTACGACCTGAAGCAGCTGTTCATCGGCAGCGAGGGGACGCTCGGCGTCGTCACGCGTGCCGTGCTGCGGCTGCATCCGTTGCTCGCCGCGCCGGCCACGGCGCTCTGCCGAGTGCGCGACTACGGCGCGGTCATCGCGCTGTGGAATCGCGTGCGCACGCTGCCGGAGGTCGTCAGTTTCGAGGCGATGTGGCCGGCGTTCTACGACTACGTTGCGCGCCACACGCCGGGCGTCTCGGCGCCGTTTGTCGGCGACGACGGCTTCGCGGTGCTGATCGAATGCGCGACGAGCGCACCGGGCGGCGATGCGCACCAAGCGCTGGAAACCGGCCTCGCGGCGGGAATCGAGGCCGGGCTCGTGGAGGATGCGGTGCTCGCGACGTCGGAGCGGCAGGCGCGGGACTTGTGGACGCTGCGCGAAGGCCTCGCGATCGACGCGCTGCCGCATCTGGTCAACTTCGACGTGAGTTTGCCGACCGGCGAGCTCGGCGTGTTCGCCGAACGCTGCGAAGCGGCGCTGCGCATGCAATGGCCGGATGCCGTGTGCCTGTTCTTCGGGCACGTCGGCGACGGCAACGTGCATATCGGCGTGTCGCTGGCCGGGATGAGCGATGCGGACGCCGATGCGCTCGATCACTGCGTGTACGCGGTGGTGCGGGACATGGGCGGCTCGGTGTCGGCCGAGCACGGCATCGGCGTGCTCAAGCGGCCTTATCTCGCGCACACGCGCAGCGACGCGGAAATCGGGCTGATGCGACGCCTGAAGGCCGCGCTCGATCCGGGCGGCATCCTGAATCCCGGCAAGGTGCTTTGACGGCGGCGTTGCCTGCCGCAGCCGGGCGCCCGCCTGCGTGATTCGTCAGCCGTCCACCCAGCGCAGCGCGCCGATCTTCAGGTGTTCGACGACGCTGCGCGCCCATCCGAGCTCGGCATTGAGCAGCACGAGCGCATGTTCGTTCTGCAGCAGGAACAGGCGCGGCACCTGGTCGGCCTGCGCGGCGTTGCGCAGCGATTCGAGGCGCTCGCGCTCGGCGTCGAGCCGGGCGATCCGAAGCTCGAGCTGGTGGCGGGCATCTTCGGCGTCGAGCAGCGGCAGGAATGCGAGGCCGGCGCCGAACGCCGGGAATTCGCGCGCGGGCTCCGCGAGCAGCGCATGCAGCCATGCCTGCCCGGCCGTGTGCCCGGCCTCGGTCAGCGCATACAGCGTGCGCTCGGGAAACGCGCCATCGCGCTCGGTGTCGTGAACGGCGATCAGCCCGTCGCGCAGCAGCCGGTCGATCGTCTGGTAGAGGCTCGTGCGCTGCCGGACGTTGACGACTTCGTCGTACCCGCGGGCCTTCAGTTGCTGCAGCATCCCGTACGGATGCATCGGCGTTTCGGTGAGCGTCGCGAGGACGGCCAGCGCGAGCGGGGACGGGCGACTAGCGGACATGAATAGTTATCGCATATCTAGTAAGAATATAACTATTCTCGACGAAACTATCATATTTCACAAGGGTTTCAGCCGAGGTGCGAGCGTTTCGCGGCCGGTGCGACGGTTTCCATCGTCGCGAGACCGTGCACGATGCCGCAATCCTCGACCGAATGCTCGCCGACGCATTGCCGGCGCAATTCGGTGAGCTGGTCGCGCAGATGCGTGAGTTCCGCGAGGCGCGCATCGACGTGGCCGATGTGTTCGTCGAGCAGCGCATTGATCGAATCGCAGGGATCGGCCGGCGTGTCGGTGAGCTGCAGCAGCGCGCGGATTTCGTCGTGGGCCATGTCGAGTGCGCGGCAGTTGCGGATGAAGCGCAGCCGTTCGACATGCACGTCGGTGTAGTTGCGGTAGTTCGAGTCGGTGCGCTCCGCATCCGGCATCAGCCCCTCTTTCTCGTAGAAACGGATCGTCTCGGGTGTGCAGCGGGCCGCCTTGGCCAGTTCGCCGATCTTCATGTCTTTCTCCCGTGCAAGGGTTGACCTTGTAGTGGCTTCAGGGTGTTAACTCTACTCCGTCAAGCCATTGAAAGCCATTGAGGAGGTTGTCATGACCGATGCCCAGCGTACCCACGACCCACGACACCGTCATGCCGGCGGCGCCGATGCGTGCTGCGCCGATTCGCGCGACACGCAGTCGGCGACCGTTGCCGACGCGGTGCCGGCGGCCGGCGAGCGCGCGCACGGCCACGACCATGATCACGGCGACCACGGCGACCACGGCGACCACGGCGACGCACATCGGCACGGCGCGGCGTGCACGCACGACCATTCGGGTCATGGCCACGATCATGCTGAAGGCAACGGCCACGTACACGGCGACGCGTGCTCTCACGACCACGGCAAGCACGACCATGCCGGTCACGACCACGACCACGACCACGACCACGACCACGACCACGACCACGACCACGACCACGACCACGACCACGACCACGACCACGACCACGACCACGACCACGACCACGACCACGACCACGCGGCCGGCGACTGCTGCGCGCCTGCCGCGCTGACGCTCGCGCCGCTGCCGGTCGCGCAGGCGACCGCGTCGGGCCACGTGCGCTCCGCGTTCCGGATCATGCAGATGGACTGCCCGACCGAGGAAACGCTGATCCGCAAGAAGCTCGGCGGGATGAGCGAAGTGTCGGCGCTCGAATTCAACCTGATGCAGCGGATGCTGACCGTCGAACACGTGCCGGGCGCCCAGCCGGCGATCGAAGGCGCGATCCGCACGCTCGGGATGACGCCCGAGGCCGCGGCGGCCGGCGCGCCGGCGTCGCGCGTCGTCGACGCACCCGCGAAGCCGTGGTGGCCGCTGGCGCTGGCCGGCGTCGCCGCGATCGCATCCGAGGGCGCGACGTGGGCCGGGCTGCCGGTGTGGCTCGCGGCGGCGCTCGCGCTCGCCGCGGTACTCGCGTGCGGGCTCACCACGTACAAGAAGGGCTGGATCGCGATCCGCAACGGCAACCTGAACATCAACGCGCTGATGAGCATCGCGGTGACGGGGGCGATGGCGATCGGCCAGTGGCCCGAAGCCGCGATGGTGATGGTGCTGTTCACGATTGCCGAGCTGATCGAGGCGAAGTCGCTCGACCGCGCGCGCAATGCGATCCAGGGCCTGATGCAGCTCGCGCCGGACACCGCGACCGTGCAGGACGCCGACGGCTCGTGGCGCACGATCGAGGCCGCGCAGGTGGCGCTCGGCGCGGTCGTGCGCGTGAAGCCGGGCGAGCGGATCGGGCTGGACGGCGAGGTCGTCGCCGGCCGCTCGACGGTGAACCAGGCGCCGATCACCGGCGAGAGCCTGCCCGTCGAAAAGGCGACCGGCGACGCCGTGTACGCGGGCACGATCAACGAATCGGGTTCGTTCGAATACCGCGTGACGGCGGTGGCGGCCAACTCGACGCTCGCGCGGATCATCCACGCGGTCGAGGAAGCGCAGGGCGCGAAGGCGCCGACGCAGCGCTTCGTCGACCAGTTCGCGCGTGTCTACACGCCGATCGTGTTCGCGGTCGCGTTGCTGGTGGCGGTGGTGCCGCCGCTCGTCATGGGCGGTGCGTGGCACGACTGGATCTATCGTGCGCTGGTGCTGCTCGTGATCGCGTGCCCGTGCGCGCTGGTGATCTCGACGCCGGTGACGATCGTGTCGGGGCTCGCGGCCGCGGCGCGACGCGGGATTCTCGTGAAGGGCGGCGTCTATCTGGAAGAAGGGCGCAAGCTCGCCTGGCTCGCGCTCGACAAGACCGGCACGATCACGCACGGCAAGCCGGTGCAGACCGACTTCGACCTGCATGCGACCGATGCCGATGCGGTGCGGGTGCGGCACCTCGGTGCGAGCCTCGCGGCGCGCTCCGATCACCCGGTGTCGCAGGCGATCGCCGCCGCGGCCCGTGACGCCGGCACGACGGCCTTCGCCGATGTGCAGGACTTCGAAGCGATCGTCGGGCGCGGGGTGCGCGGCACGATCGACGGCACGCGCTACTGGCTCGGCAACCACCGGCTCGTCGAGGAGCTCGAACGCTGCTCGACGGCGCTCGAAGCGAAGCTCGATGCGCTCGAGCGGCAGGGCAAGAGCGTCGTGGTGCTGGTCGACGAAGCGCGTGTGCTCGGCATCTTCGCGGTGGCCGACACGATCAAGGACACGAGCCGTGAAGCGATCGCCGATCTGCACGCGCTCGGCATCCGCACCGCGATGCTGACGGGCGACAACCCGCATACCGCGCGGGCGATCGCAAAGCAGGCCGGCATCGACGACGCGCGCGGCAACCAGTTGCCGGAAGACAAGCTCGCGGCGGTCGAGGAGCTGTCGGCAGGCAGCGCGGGCGCGGTCGGGATGGTCGGCGACGGGATCAACGACGCACCGGCGCTCGCACGTGCCGACATCGGCTTCGCGATGGGGGCGATGGGCACCGACACGGCGATCGAGACCGCCGACGTCGCGCTGATGGACGACGACCTGCGCAAGATTCCCGCGTTCGTGCGGTTGTCGCGCGCGACGCATCGCGTCCTGGTGCAGAACATCGGCTTCGCGCTCGGCGTGAAGGTCGTGTTCCTCGGCCTCACGGTCGCGGGGCTCGGCACGATGTGGATGGCGGTCTTTGCCGACGCGGGCGCCAGCCTGATCGTCGTGGCCAACGGCTTGCGGCTGCTGTCGTCCTCCGGGGCGTTCGGCGGCGCGCAGGCCAAGCGTTGAGGAGCGGGCGATGAGCTTTCTGAGGCGAATCCTGGGCGGCCACGGCAATGGCGGCCACGGCGGCGGAGGCGGGCATCACGGCGGGCAGCGCCGGGACGCATACGGCGGCCACGATGCGCGCGGCCGCGATCGCCACGGCTGGGGCTGGCAGGCGCCGGCCGACACCAGTGGCGGGCGAGGTGGCCACGGCGGCAACGTGCCGCTGAGCCAGCTCGCGTGCGCCGGCTGCGGCGCGCTCAATGGGGCCGATGCGCGCTTCTGCGCGCAGTGCGGCGCGGCGCAACGCGGCAAGGCCTGCAGCCGCTGCCATGCGGCGCTGGCGGCCGACGCGCGGTTCTGTCCCGGCTGCGGGACGCAGGCGGCTTGAAGAGGTCCGCGCGCTCGTGCCGGCTGCGCAAAAGCACCGGCCGGCGCGCTTCGTTCGACGGCCGGCGCACCAGCCTGCCCGATATCGTCCCGGGCCAGCTCGCGCCGGCAATATCGTCGCGGTCCGTCCAGATACACGGCTCCACGACGTACCTTTTGCTCAGCGCAGCGGCAGATGAATTTCGGTACGCAGGTCGGCCGGCGCCGCATCCATCGGCGTGTTGAGGTACAGCTCGAACGGCGGCGCGTCGGCGGCTTCGCGGCCCGAATGACGCAGCCAGTCGCCGTAGAGCCACTGGTAGGCCGTCTTCAGGTCCGCGTACGGCCCCGTGTGCAGCAGCACCGCGTATTCGCCGCCCGCGACCGTCGCGCGTTCGACCGGCGGCACGGGCTCGACGTCCGGCGCGCCGTCGGCCGGCATGAAACACGCCTTCGCGCGCAGTTGCGCTTCGGGCGTCGTGTCCGGATCGTCGTAGAAAATGCCGATCATCTTCGCGCCCGGGCCGATCAGCCCGTGCTGCCCGACCCAGGCGCCGATCCGCCCGAACGCGTCGCCGACCTTCATGTACGCGCCCGTGTGCGCCACCGCGTAGCCACGCAGTTCCGGCAGCCGCCGGATTTCGACTTCATGCTTGAACATGTCTTCCTCTCCTCTCTGTAGTGGATAGATGGGCCGGTGGCTGCCCGTGCGCCGGTGCTGCGCGGGCGGCACACCGTATGCGTCGCGAAACGCCCGCGCGAACGCGTGCGTCGAACCGTAGCCCGCGCGCCGCGCGATCTCGTCGATCGGACGCGCCGTGCACACGAGATCCTCGGATGCGCGCACGATCCGCATCCGCCGCACCGTCAGCACGATCGATTCGCCGTACAGCGCGCGATAGACGCGCTGCCAGTGATACGGCGACAGGCACGCGACTTCGGCGAGCCGGTTCAGGTCGAGCGGGCCGTCGAGGTGCGCGCGGATGTATTCGTGGACGCGCGCCACGCTTGCCGCGTAGCGGGCCCAGGCAGGCTGGTCGGGTTTCGTTTCGACGGTCATCGGCGTATCCGGGCAGGAACCGACGCCACGGTAGCACGGTGCGAATTGATAAATCTTGCGGAAATACGCAGGCGCGCCGACCCGTCAGGCCCTTTTTCATTTTGACGAAATGGGGTCTTGCCCCTCTGCGATCTATGACTAAAGTTAAAGACGGTGAAATCGGGTGATCGCGTCATTTTTCTCGGGTAAGTTGCTCCGTCGGGGCAGCACGCTTTTCGAAGTACGCAGGTAGTTCGTCGATGTCCAATCGCAACACCACGTTTTCGGGAGAAGAAGAAATGGATGCTTCCAGCTTCATCACGTCGCTGCAGACCACGCTAGGGGGGTATCTGCCAAAGATTGCCGGCGCGATCGGCATCCTGGTGATCGGCTGGCTGATCGCCGTCGTGGTGCGGGCCGGCGCGATGCGTCTGCTCGGCGCGCTGAAGGTCGATCAGCGGATCAACGAAAGCACCGGCCAGGGCGCATGCGTCGAGCGCATCATCGCCGGCGGCCTGTTCTGGCTCGTGCTGCTGGTCACCGCGGTGGGCATCTTCAACGTGCTCAACCTGTATGCGGTCTCCAACCCGTTCTCGCTGCTCGTCACCCACATCGTCAACTACCTGCCGAACCTGATCGGCGGCGCGGCGCTGACGCTGATCGCGTGGCTCATCGCGTCGTTGCTGCGCAGCCTCGCGAACCGCGCGCTGAAGGCGAGCAAGATCGACGACAAATTGTCCGAAGGCGCCGGCTTGCAGCCGATGAGCGGTTATCTCGGCGACGTGCTGTTCTGGCTCGTGATCCTGATGTTCCTGCCGGCGATCCTCGCGTCGTTCGCGTTGTCGGGGCTGCTGACGCCCGTGCAGGGGATGGTCGACAAGCTGCTCGCGATCGTGCCGAACCTGTTCGCGGCCGCGGTGATCGGCATCGTCGGCTGGATCGTCGCGCGCGTGCTGCGCGGCCTCGTGACGAACCTGCTCGTCGCCGCCGGCGCCGACCGCCTCACGCAGCGTCTCGACAGCCCGACGCCCGTGCGCGTGTCGAGCCTGATCGGCACGGTCGTCTACGTGTTCGTGTTCGTGCCGACGCTGATCTCCGCGCTCGACGCGCTGAAGATCGACGCGATCTCGGTGCCGGCCACCAACATGCTGAACCAGTTCCTCGGCGCGGTGCCGGACATCGTCGCGGCGATCGTGATCGTGCTGGTGACGTTCTACTTCGCGCGCTTCGTCGCGTCGCTCGCGCAGAAGCTGCTGGAAGCCGCGGGCGCCGACGGGCTCCCGGCCGTGCTCGGCGTCGAGCGCGTGTTCTCGGGGATGCTGCAGCCGTCGGTGCTGGTGGCGCGGCTGATCGTGTTCTTCGCAATGCTGTTCGCGTCGGTCGAAGCGGCGAACCGGCTCGGCTTCTCGCAGGTGCGCGACGTCGTCACGCTGTTCATCGAATTCGGCGGCCACGTGCTGATGGGCGGCGTGATCCTCGTGATCGGCGTGTGGCTCGCGGGCCTCGCGCGCCGCGTGATCGAGCAGGCCGACCGCGAGCACAGCGTGCTGTTCGCGCGCATCGCGCAATTCGCGATCCTCGGCCTCGTGTTCGCGATGGGGCTGCGCGCGATGGGCATCGCGAACGAGATCGTGCAGCTCGCGTTCGGCCTCGTGCTCGGTGCGATCGCGGTGGCGGTGGCGCTGTCGTTCGGCCTCGGCGGCCGCGAAGCGGCCGGCAAGCTGCTCGACCGCTGGTTCAACCAGCGCGGCGGCGGGCAATAAGTCTTTCGCGTCGATCGTCCGTCCGGCCGCTGCGTGCGGCCGGCGGCGGCGGTCGCAGCGGGGCGGGCCCGGCATCGGTGCCTTTCGCGCAGCGGGAGGCCACACAAGCCCGGAACAGGCGTTTCCGTCAGCGAAATGTCAGCCGCGATCTTTGCCGAATTTCGATAACACGTCGTTTAATGACTCTCTAGCATCGATTCTCAGTCGCGCAGGCCGCCAGGCCCGGCGCATTTGAGGAGAGAGTCCGATGAAAGCAGAGTCGAATGGCCGGCCCGCCGCCGGCGCCAAGTCGTCCGGCCAGCCCGCGCTGCAGCAGACGCTCGGGACCTGGCAACTGTGGGGCATCGCGGTCGGCCTCGTGATCTCCGGCGAATACTTCGGCTGGAGTTACGGCTGGGCGAGCGCCGGCACGCTGGGTTTCGTCGTCACCGCGCTGTTCGTCGCGGCGATGTACACGACCTTCATTTTCAGTTTCACCGAGCTGACGACGTCGATCCCGCACGCGGGCGGCCCGTTCGCGTATGCGCGCCGCGCGTTCGGCCCGACCGGCGGTTATCTCGCCGGCGCGGCGACGCTCGTCGAATTCGTGTTCGCGCCGCCCGCGATCGCGCTCGCGATCGGTGCGTACCTGCACGTGCAGTTTCCGGGCCTCGAGCCCAAGCATGCGGCGATGGGCGCGTATCTCGTGTTCATGGCGCTGAACATCGTCGGCGTGCAGATCGCGGCGACCTTCGAGCTCGTCGTCACGCTGCTCGCGATCTTCGAGCTGCTGGTGTTCATGGGCGTCGTGTCGCCGGGCTTCGCGTGGAGCAACTTCATGAAGGGCGGCTGGTCGGGCGCCGATCATTTCAGCATGGGCGCGTTCCACGGGATGTTCGCGGCGATCCCGTTCGCGATCTGGTTCTTCCTTGCGATCGAAGGCGTCGCGATGGCCGCCGAAGAGGCGAAGAACCCGAAGCGCTCGATCCCGATCGCGTACGTGGCCGGGATCCTGACCCTCGTGGCACTCGCGATCGGCGTGATGGTGTTCGCCGGCGGCGCGGGCGACTGGACCAAGCTCGCGAACATCAACGACCCGCTGCCGCAGGCGATGAAGTACATCGTCGGCGCGAACAGCGGCTGGATGCACATGCTCGTGTGGCTCGGGCTGTTCGGCCTCGTCGCGTCGTTCCACGGGATCATCCTCGGTTATTCGCGCCAGATCTTCGCGCTGGCCCGCGAAGGCTACCTGCCGGAGTGGCTCGGCAAGGTGCATCCGCGCTTCAAGACCCCGCACCGTGCGATTCTCGCGGGCGGCGTGGTCGGCATCGCGGCGATCTACAGCGACGAGCTGATCCAGTTCGGCGGGCAGACGCTGACCGCGAATATCGTGACGATGTCGGTATTCGGCGCGATCGTGATGTATATCGTGAGCATGGCGTCGCTGTTCAAGCTGCGCCGCACGCAGCCGAACATGGCGCGGCCGTTCCGCGCGCCGCTGTACCCGATCTTCCCGGCCTTCGCGATCCTGGCGGCGCTCGTCTGCCTCGGTACGATGGTGTATTTCAACGGGCTGGTCGCGCTGGTGTTCGTCGGCTTCCTCGCGGTCGGCTACGCGTACTTCCTCGCGACGCGTTCGCAGCGGGCGAGCGCGCCGGGCGACGCGCTGCTGGAGGAGTGAGCAGGTGAAGGTGAACGGCCGTTCCTGACGGCATCCGGCGCGCCCCGTCGAACGGGCGCGCCGTCGGCTTTTGGCAAGGCAAGGAGACTCGCACGATGTCCTATACGGAGACGATCGGCCCGCGCACGTACCGTTTCGCGGACCTGAAGACACTGCTCGCGAAGGCGAGCCCGCTGCGTTCCGGCGACCAGCTCGCCGGTGTCGCGGCGGCGAGCGAGGAGGAGCGCGTGGCCGCGAAGATCGCGCTCGCGGGCGTGCCGCTGAAGGCGTTCCTGAACGAGGCAGTGATCCCGTATGAAGACGACGAGGTCACGCGCCTCATCGTCGACGATCACGACGCGCTCGCGTTCGCGGAAATCTCGCACCTCACCGTCGGCGACTTCCGCAACTGGCTGCTGTCGCCCGCCGCCGACGGCGCCGCGCTCGAACGGATCGCGCCGGGCCTCACGCCCGAGATGGTCGCCGCCGTGTCGAAGCTGATGCGCAACCAGGACCTGATCGCGGCGGCGAGAAAGCGCCGCGTCGTCACGCGCTTTCGCAACACGGTCGGGCTGCCGGGCCGGATGTCGGTGCGGCTGCAGCCGAACCACCCCACCGACGACGTGAAGGGGATCGCCGCGTCGATGCTCGACGGGCTGATGTACGGCTGCGGCGACGCGATGATCGGCATCAACCCGGCCACCGACAGCCTCGCGGCGATCGTGAAGCTGCTCGCGATGATCGACGGGTTCCGCGAACGCTACGGCGTGCCGACGCAGTCGTGCGTGCTCACGCACGTGACCAACACGATCGCGGCGGTCGAGAAGGGGGCGCCGGTCGATCTGGTGTTCCAGTCGATCGCGGGCACCGAGAAGGCGAACGCGAGCTTCGGCATCTCGCTCGCGCTGCTCGGCGAGGCGCGCGAGGCCGCGCTGTCGCTCAAGCGCGGCACCGTCGGCAACAATCTGATGTACTTCGAGACGGGCCAGGGCAGCGCGTTGTCGGCGAACGCGCATTTCGGCGTCGACCAGCAGACCTGCGAAGTGCGCGCGTATGCGGTGGCGCGCAAGTTCGAGCCGTTCCTCGTGAACACGGTGGTCGGCTTCATCGGGCCCGAATACCTGTACGACGGCAAGCAGATCATCCGCGCGGGGCTCGAGGATCACTTCTGCGGGAAGCTGCTCGGCGTGCCGATGGGCTGCGACATCTGCTACACGAACCACGCGGAAGCCGACCAGGACGACATGGACACGCTGCTGACGCTGCTGGGCGCGGCCGGCATCAACTTCATCATGGGGATTCCGGGCGCGGACGACGTGATGCTGAACTACCAGAGCACGTCGTTCCACGACCAGCTCTACGTGCGCGAGGTGCTCGGCCTGCGCCGCGCGCCGGAATTCGAGGAGTGGCTGGAGACGATGGAGATCGCCGACGCGCACGGTGCATTGCGCGCCGCGAGCGCACGCGTGCCGCTGCTCGCGGGCGCGAACGACTGGATGGGGATTTCGGCATGAGCGACGCCGTCGAAAAGAATCCGTGGGGCCAACTGAAGTCGTTCACGAACGCGCGGATCGCGCTCGGCCGCGCGGGCAACAGCCTGCCGACCGCGCCGCTGCTGGCCTTCAACCTGTCGCACGCGCAGGCGCGCGACGCGGTGCACCAGCCGCTCGACTCGGACGCGCTGCGGCGCGAGATCGAGGCGGCCGGCCTGCTGCCGACGCTCGGCGTGCAGAGCGCCGCGCCGGACCGCGACCACTATCTGCGCCGGCCCGATCTCGGCCGCAAGCTGTCAGACGACAGCCGGGGGCTGCTCGCCGGTTACGGCGCGGCGCTCGACGACGCGCCCGATGTCGTGTTCGTGGTCGGCGACGGGCTCTCGGCGTTCGCGGCCGCGAAGCAGGCGCTGCCGCTGCTGCAGGCCGTGCGGCCGCGCCTCGACGCGGACGGCTGGCGGATCGGCCCGGTGGTGGTCGCGACGCAGGCGCGCGTCGCCCTCGGCGATGAGATCGGCGAGCTGCTGCGCGCGAAGGTCGTGGCGATGCTGATCGGCGAACGGCCGGGGCTCAGCTCGCCGGACAGCCTCGGCGTGTACCTGACGTGGGCGCCGAAGGTCGGCTGCCACGACGCGCTGCGCAACTGCATCTCGAACGTGCGGCCCGAAGGGCTGCCGTACGCGGCGGCCGCGCACAAGCTGCATTACCTGATGACGCATGCGCGCAGGCTCCAGCTGACGGGCGTCGGGCTGAAGGACGACAGCGATGCGCTGTTGCCGCAGGCGGAAGCGGAGCGGATCGGGGCGGACTGAAAACGGTCGCACGCGGGCCGCTCCCGCATCGCGGTGTGCGTGCCGTTCGAGCGGCATGAGCGGCAAGAGGGGCGGCTGTCGAGGCGCCCGCTACCCGGCTACCTGAACAGCCGCTCGCACAGAAAATCGACGAACACGCGCAGCTTCGGCGACAACTGCCGGCTCGACGGCCACACGATCGAGAACTGCCCCGGCGCGATCCGGTAGTCGTCGAGCACGGTGACGAGCGCGCCGTGTTCGAGCGCGTCGCGCGCGAGGAAGTCGGGCATGTAGCCGATGCCGAGCCCCGCGAGCACGGTGCCGCGCAGGGCTTCCATGTTGTTGCAGGTCAGCGCGGTGCGCAGCTTAGGCGGCGTGCCGTCGGCGGCCGCGAGCGCCCAGTCCTGCAGCTTGCCGCTGGTCGGGAAGCAGTAGCGCACGCATTCGTGCGCTTCGAGATCGCGCGGCGTGCGCGGCGTGCCGGCCCGCGCGAGATACGCGGGCGTCGCGCACAGCACGAACGCAAACGGGCCGAGCCGCCGTGACATCAGGCTCGAATCGGACAGCGGGCCGCTGCGGATCGCCACGTCGAAGCCGCCTTCGACGACATCCACCATCCGGTCGTTGAAATCGAGATCGAGCTCGACGTCCGGGTAGCGCTGCCGGAACTCGGGCAGCACCGGCAGCAGGAACCGGTAGCCGATCACCGGCAGGCTCACGCGCAGCCTGCCGCGCGGGCGCTGCGCCGACGCCGTCACGGTCGCTTCCGCGTCGCGGAAATCCTCGAGGATCCGCTGGCAACGTTCGTAGAAGTGCCGCCCCTCTTCGGTGAGGGTGACGCGGCGGGTCGTGCGGTTGAACAGGCGCACGCCCAGCGACTGTTCGAGTTTCGCGATCGTCTTGCCGACCGCCGACGCCGAGATGCCGAGCGCGCGGCCGGCCGCGACGAAGCTCAGCGCTTCGGCGGTGCGGACGAACGCGACGATGCCGGACAGGTTTTCCATCGAATCGAAGCGCGCACGACGACGCGCGCTGTGAAGTGAATTGCGGAATTCTAGTCCGGTATATGCGGAACTTCGCGTGGTTTTTCTTCGATTGAATCGGATTTATCGTCTGTCGCTCTGACGGCGCATCCGCGCCGGCCCTTTGAGGAGCGATGATGGATCAGCCTTTTTCAGCCGCATCGACGCAGTCGGCACGCCGGCGCGCGTGGGTGCTGGCCGCCGTCTGCATGGCCGCCGTCGCGCTGCCGTTGTCGTTTTCGGGCGGCGCGGTCGCGACGCCCGCGATCGGCCGCGACCTGCACGGCGGCACGGTCGCGATGAACTGGATCACCAACGCGTTCATGCTCGCGTTCGGCAGCTGCCTGATGGCGGCGGGCGCGCTGGCCGACCAGTTCGGTCGCAAGCGCGTGTTCGCGATCGGCGTCGGCGGCTTCACGCTGATGTCGGTCTCGCTCGAGTTCGCGCCGTCGATGCTCGCGGTCGACCTGCTGCGCGCCGCGCAGGGGCTCGCGGCGGCCGCGGCGCTCGCGGGCGGCACGGCCGCGCTCGCGCAGGAGTTCGACGGCGCGGCGCGCACGCGCGCATTCAGCCTGCTCGGCACGACCTTCGGCATCGGGCTCGCGTTCGGGCCCGTGCTGGCCGGCGCGCTGATCGGGCACGGCGGCTGGCGCACGATCTTCGTGACGAGCGCGGTGGCCGGCGGGCTGTCGCTCGGCTTCGGGCTGCCGCGCATGCACGAGTCGCGCGACCCGCACGCGACGGGGCTCGACTGGCCCGGCACGGCCGCGTTCACTACCGCGCTGACGCTGTTCACGTTCGGCGTGATCGAGGCCCCCGCACGCGGATGGTCGAACGCGCTCGTGATCGCGCTGCTGGCCGGCGCGGCGCTCGGCGCCTGCGCGTTCGTCGCGATCGAGACGCGGGTCGCGCGGCCGATGCTCGACCTGTCGCTGTTCCGGATCGCGCGCTTCGTCGGCGTGCAGGTGCTGCCGGTGTCGACCTGCTGCTGCTACATCGTGCTGCTCGTCGTGCTGCCGCTGCGCTTCATCGGCATCGACAGCTTCAGCGAGATCGACGCCGGCTGGCTGATGCTCGCGATTTCCGCGCCGATGCTGGTCGTGCCGCTGGTCGCGGCGACGCTCACGCGCTGGCTGACGGCCGGCGTGATCTCGGGGCTCGGGCTGCTGATCGCGGCGGCCGGGCTCGTGTGGCTGGACGTCGCGCTGCGCGGCGGCGCGGGGCCGGCGGCGATCGCGCCGATGCTCGCGATCGGCGTCGGGGCCGGCATGCCGTGGGGGCTGATGGACGGGCTGTCGGTGAGCGTCGTGCCGAAGGAGCGCGCGGGGATGGCGACGGGCATCTTCAGCACGACGCGCGTGGCCGGCGAAGGGATCGCGCTCGCGATCGTCGGTGCGGTACTGGCCGCACTCGCGCAGACGGGGCTGCGACAGGCGGCGGGCGCCGCCGGCACGCCCGAGGCAACGCTGCGTGCGGCCGCGCGGCTCGCGACCGGCGATCTCGCGGGCGCGGCGGCTGCATTGCCGGGTGTCGGCCATGCGGCGCTGCTCGCGAGTTACGCGCATGCATTCGACCGGTTGCTGATCGGGCTGGCGGTCGTCACCGTGCTGTGTGCGGTGGTGGTGTTCGTGTTTCTCGGCGGGCGGCGGGTGGCTGCCGAAGCGGGCGACGGCACCGACGCGCACGCCCATGCCGACGTGCCGGTGCGCAGCCGGATCGATGCGGCCTGCACGGAAACGCACGGGCGTTGAGCGGCGTATCGCCATGCACGGGCGTTTCGGCCACGGCAGCCGGAGCGCCGCGTCGTTTCATCGTCGTTTGCATCGCAAGTCGACGATTCGTTCAGCGCATCGCGTGAATCACGCCAGCACCAGCGGCGGCAGCGCCGCATCCGCGCGCGCCTGCGTCCGTTCCACGTCAACCACCACATAGCGCCGCGCGTCCGGCCACAGGTGAGCGCGGCCTGGCGCATCCTCGTCGATCGTCGCGCGGCCCTGCACGAGCCAGGTCGTCTGGCGCACGAAATCGACGAACAGCAGCGCGACGGCCGGATTCACGAGCAGGTTGCCGATCGTGTTGAACAGGTTGTTGCCCGCGAAGTCGGGCAGCACGAGCGTGCGGCGATCGGGGATGTCGACGAGCGGCTCGAACGAGCCGTCGGCGCGCGGCTGGCGGCCGCGGTACGAGCAGTCGCTGTTGCCGCCTTCGTCGGCGGTCGCGACGATCAGGAACGCCTGCTCGCGGATGAACGCGATGGCGTCGTCGGTCAGGGGGCCGCGGTCGTTCATGGTGTCGGTCGGCGCACTCGCCGTTGCGTGGGAACGCACGATGCGCACGCAAGCGACATGCCACGCGTCGCGGCCGGCGTCCGCCTGCGGGCGTGCCCGCGCACTGTGGAAATTTCGCACACCGGCCCGGCTGCTGCGCAATCGCGCTGTTCAGAATGGGTACACCCGCCGTGCTGCGTGGGTGAACAGGGCACGGTGCGCACGCGGGCCGGCCGTGGTCGCCGTGCTTCCGTCCCGTTTGGCACGCATGTTGCGTAAACGGATGCAGCGCGATCCAACCGGCGCTGTACGCACACAAGCACGATGAACAGGAGACATGTATGAACCCGTTTGACCTGAAGCAACTGGGCCTCGACGTCGAATACCCGTACCGTCAGCAATACGACAACTACATCGGCGGCAAGTGGGTTCCGCCGGTGAAAGGCGAGTATTTCGAGAACGTGTCGCCGATCAACGGCCAGCCGTTCTGCCGCATTCCGCGCTCGGGCGCCGACGACATCGAGCTGGCGCTCGACGCCGCGCATGCCGCGCGCCGCAAGTGGGGCAAGACGTCCGTGGCCGAGCGCGCGAACCTGCTGCTCGCCGCCGCCGACCGGATGGAAAAGAACCTGAAGCTGCTGGCCGTGGCCGAGACGATCGACAACGGCAAGCCGCTGCGCGAGACGATGGCGGCCGACCTGCCGCTCGCGATCGACCACTTCCGCTACTTCGCGGGCTGCATCCGCGCGCAGGAAGGCGGCATCTCCGAGATCGACGACAACACCGTCGCGTACCACTTCCACGAGCCGCTCGGCGTCGTCGGCCAGATCATCCCGTGGAACTTCCCGCTGCTGATGGCCGCGTGGAAGCTCGCGCCGGCGCTCGCGGCCGGCTGCTGCGTCGTGATGAAGCCGGCCGAGCAGACGCCCGCGTCGGTGCTCGTGCTGATGGAGCTGATCGGCGACCTGTTCCCGGCCGGCACGATCAACATCGTGAACGGCTTCGGCAAGGAAGCGGGCGAAGCGCTCGCGACCAGCAAGCGGATCGCGAAGATCGCGTTCACGGGCTCGACGCCGGTCGGCAAGCACATCCTGCGCGCGGCGGCCGACAGCCTGATCCCGTCGACGGTCGAACTGGGCGGCAAGAGCCCGAACATCTTCTTCGCCGACGTGCTCGACCAGGACGACGCGTTCCTCGACAAGGCGCTCGAAGGGCTCGCGATGTTCGCGCTGAACCAGGGTGAAGTGTGCACGTGCCCGTCGCGGATCCTGATCCAGGAATCGATCTACGAGAAGTTCATCGAGAAGGCGGTCGCGCGCGTCGAGCGCATCAAGGCCGGCCACCCGCTCGACCTGCAGACGATGATCGGCGCGCAGGCGTCGCAGCAGCAGCTCGACAAGATCCTGTCGTACATCGACATCGGCCGCGGCGAAGGCGCGCAATGCCTGACGGGCGGCGAACGCACGGCGCCGGCTGCCGGCCTCGACACGGGCTACTACGTGAAGCCGACGATGCTGCTCGGCAACAACAAGATGCGCGTGTTCCAGGAAGAGATCTTCGGGCCGGTCGCGTCGGTGATGACGTTCAAGGACGAGCAGGAAGCGATCGAACTCGCGAACGACACGTTCTACGGGCTCGGCGCGGGCGTGTGGACGCGCAACGGCACGCGGGCGTACCGGATGGGCCGCGAGGTCGAGGCCGGCCGCGTGTGGACCAACTGCTACCACCTGTACCCCGCGCACGCGGCGTTCGGCGGCTACAAGCAGTCGGGGATCGGCCGCGAGACGCACAAGATGGCGCTGTCGAACTATCAGCAGACGAAGTGCCTGCTGGTCAGCTACCAGGCCGAGGCGCTCGGGTTCTTCTGACCGGGGCGTCGACGCAGTGGCGGAGCGCCGGGGTCGCCCGGCCGGCAGGGCAGCGCCGGCCGGGACGATCGCCGGGGTTCGTTGGCGGGGCGCGTGGCGCGCGGGCTGCGTTCAACGTTCGACGGCCGGGTGACGTTTGCCCGTCCGTCGGGCGTTGCCCATGCGGGTGCGATGCGGCGGCTATCGGCTATCGGCGGGTGGCCGTCGTCCCATCCGGTCACTCGGCACTTCGCCATTTTCGACTTCGACATCCGACCCCCGGTGTCGGCCGAGCATCGTCGCGGCCGGCGCCGGAAACGATACCGGCCGTCGTGTCGTCGCTGCGGCACGGCGCGCCGATGCGTGTAACGAAAACCAGCATGGCAGAACTGCCCCGATCCTTTCCGCGTCACCCCGTGTTCCATGCGGGCGAACTCGACGCGCAGCACCGCTTCGGCGTGGCCGACGAAGCCGAGCGGATGAGCGACGTGGTGACGACACGCGTGAGCATCGGCGTGCGGCAGTTCGTCGAATCTCAGCCGTTCATGTTCATCGCCACTGCGGGCGGCTCGCGCACATCCGTGACCTGCGACATCGTGCCGGGCATGCGCGACGCGAACGGCGATCTGCTGCCGGTCGTCCGCGTGATCGACACGAAGACGCTGCGGTTCGCGTTGCCTGCCGCCCCCGGCGACGGTGGCCGGATCGATGCGGCGGCATGCGACGGCAGCGGCGTCGGGTTGCTGTTCGTCGACTTCGTGCGCGGCATCCGCTACCGGATCAACGGTCGCGCGACGCTGCGCGCCGATTTGCCCGAAGCCGACGCGGCGCCCTGGCCGGCCGGAAGCGCGATCGTCGAGCTGGCGGTCGCGCAGGCGTATGGCAATTGCGGCACGCGGGTCGTGCGGCTGAAGCCGGCCGGGTAGCCGGGATTCGGTGGCCGGCGGCGGTCGAGATGCGCGGTCGTCGCGCGGATCGCACCGGCGGCGTGCGCGGCACGCCGCCTTCGGGTGCGCCCGGATGGCGCGCAACGGCCGGACAACGTGGAATGACGGGCCGTTCGCCGAATCGCGCGGTTCGGCACGGGACTTGCGTGACAGACGCGGTTCCGGGCAGGTGAGGGAGGACACGATGGATCAATACGTGGCGTGTAGCGAAGAACCGACGGCCGAAGACACGCGGCGCAACGCGCAGGGCGACGATGCGCTGGCCGGGCAGGCGGTCGTCAGCGTCGCGCATGACGCCGACGAGCAGGCGCGCAACCTGATCGGCTGGCGGCAGACCTACGACCAGCTCGCGGCCGGCCGTTTCGTCGGCACGCTGACCGAGCTGCCGCTCGACACGATGAAACTGTTTCGGGAATCGACGAGCCACCTGTTGCGCCAGGCCTGCGAGGTGCGCGGTGATGCGTACTGGTTCGGCATCCCGCTCGTGAGCGACGGCACCGCGCGCGTCGATGCGTGCCGCATCGGGCCCGGCGCGCTCGCGTTCCGGCCCGGCAACGTCGAATTCGAACTGGTGACGCCCGCGCAGTTCTCGATCTACGGCATCGTCGTGCGCGGCGACGTGCTGCGTCGTTATGCGGAGGAGGTCGAGCACCGTGCGCTCGACGAGCGGCTGTTCACGCAGCGCGTGATGCAGGTCGGCGATGCGCGGCTCGCGCGCCTGTGCGCGCTGCTCGGCCGCCGGCTCGACGGGGCGGTGGCGATGGCCGGCCCGCTGGCCGATGCGCAGCGCGACGACCTGCAGGCCGAGGTGCTGGCCGCGCTGTTCGACGTGTGCGCGCAACCGGCCGACGACGATGCCGGCCGCGCGCCGTCGATGCGCCGCTGGATCGTCGAACAGGCGCGTGACTACGTGCTCGCGCACCGCACGCGCCCGGTCGGCGTGCCCGAACTGTGCGAGCAGTTGCACGTGAGCCGGCGCACGCTGCAGTACTGCTTCCAGGACGTGCTCGGCATGGCGCCTGCCACCTACCTGCGCACGCTGCGGCTGAACGGTGCGCGGCGCGACCTGTGCGGCCGCGCGGCCGGTTCGGTGCAGGACGTTGCGGAGGCGTGGGGCTTCTGGCATCTCAGCCAGTTCGCGACCGATTACCGGCGACTGTTCGGCAAGCGGCCGTCGGAGACGCTGCGCGATCGCGCGGTGATGGTGGCGGGGTGAGCGCGGGGCGGCAGTCGGGGTGAGCCTGGCTCGGGCTCGGACTCGGACTCGGACTCGGACTCGGACTCGGACTCGGACTCGGACTCGGACTCAGGCTCGGACTCGGACTCGGACTCAGGCTCGGACTCTGGCTCGGACTCAGGCTCAGGCTCAGGCGGTGCGGGCTCGCTATTGCGCTTTCGGCCACGCAGTCCGGTTTTCCTATGCGGCGGTCGCCGTGGCTTTGCGCGGCGCGGGCCAGGCCAGCGCGTCCCAGTCGATCGCCCGGTAAGCGGCCTCGACCGCCGCGAGATCGGCCGGCCGCTCGCTGCGATGCAGCCCGTGCAATTCGGCCGGCACGTCGAGCGCGACCGGCACGCAATGCGGATAGTCGCGCACGCGCAGCGCCGGCCCGATCGTCGTGAAGCACGCGAGCGTCGGCACGTCGAAACCGTCGGCAAGGTGCAGCGCGGCCGTGTCGGGCGCGAACAGCAGGCTGGCGCCCTTGACCCATGCGATGAACCGGGCCGTATCGCCTGCCGCATCGGCGCTCACGTCGACATACGCGGGATGCGCGACCGGCCCGAACCCGGCCACCGGCAAGCCGTAGCGCCGGGCCAGCTGTTCGACGAACGTAGCCCGGAGGGCAGGCGGCACGCTGCGCAACGCGGTGCTCGCGTTCGGACAGAACAGCACGTACGGACGCTGCCATTGCGCGGGCAACGCGGGCAACGGCAGCCGCGCGAGCCAGCGGTTGCGCCTGGCCGACGCCGGCACCGAGGCAGGTTCCACGCCGAGCGCGTCGAGGAAGAAATCGATCATCGGCAACCGCGCGAACGCGGGCCAGTACAGGTGATTGCCGACGTCGATGCAGGGCGCGTCCGCCGGCAGCGCGTCGGCGGGGTACGGCAGCGCGCGCGACGGCGCGACGATGTCGGCCGCGAGCGCGTACAGCGCATCGACGTAGCGCGGCGCGCGGGCAGGCCGGTACAGCGTGAAGCCCAGGCCCGGGTGTGCTGCGCGCAGCGCGGCGAGGGCGGTGAGCCCGATCACCGAATCGCCGAGCGTGACCCCCATCCCGTTGATCACGTGCACCTGCCGGGCGCGGCCATAGTCGAGCCGGAACGGCCGGTGCGCCGCGTGCAGCAGGCCGCGCGCGGGCGCGGCCGCCACGTGGCCGGCGGCACGCGTGTCGCCGTGCTCGAGGTCGTAAGGCGCGACGAGCGTGCCGTCCGGTGCGAGCAGCGTGCCGGGGAGCGCCAGCGCGTCGTCGTGCGACAGCGCGACGGCAGGCGGCGCGGCGTGCGTGCTCACCGTCATCCGCCGCGCGCGCGGCGGCCCTGTTCGCGGATCTGTTCGAGGGTCGCGGCCGGCGTGCTGGCGTCCTGCGGGATGCGGATCTCGATCAGCGCGGGCAGCCCGCAGGTCAGCGCGCGTTCGAGCGCGGGCGCGAAATCGGCGGTGCGCTCGACGGTCTCGCCATGCGCGCCGAATGCGCGCGCATATGCGGCGAAATCGGGATTCGTGAGCCCCGTGCCGTGCACGCGGCCCGGGTAGTTGCGCTCCTGATGCATGCGGATCGTACCGAAATGCCCGTTGTTGACGACGATTGCCACGATGTTCAGCCCGTACTGCATCGCGGTCGCGAGCTCGTTGCCGGCCATCATGAAGCAGCCGTCTCCCGCGAGCGCGACGACGGCGCGCGACGGGTACAGCGACTTCGCGGCGAGCGCGGCCGGCAGCCCGTAGCCCATCGCGCCGCTCGTCGGCGCGAGCTGCGAGCGGAAGTGCCGGTACGCGAAGTGGCGATGCAGCCAGATCGCATAATTGCCGGCGCCGTTGGTGAGGATCGCGTCGTGCGGCAGGCGCTCGCGCAACTGCACCATCACGTCGCCGAGCTGGACGTCGCCCGGCATTGGCAGCGGCGCATGCCATTCGCGATACGCGCGATGCGCGTCGGCGGCGCTGCCGGCCCACGCGGGGTGCTCGGGCGGCTCGAGCGCGGCGAGCGGCGCGGCGATCTCGGGCATCCCGGACACGATCGGCAGGTCGGCCGCATACACGCGGCCGAGCTCGTCCGCGCCCTGGTGCACGTGAACCAGCGTCTGGCGTGTCTTCGGGATGTCGAGCAGCGTGTAGCCGCCGGTCGTCGCTTCGCCGAGGCGCGGCCCGATCACGAGCAGCAGGTCGGCGTCGCGGATGCGCTTCGCGAGCGCGGGGTTGATCCCGAGCCCGACGTCGCCCGCATAGTTCGGGTGCGCGTTGTCGATCGTGTCCTGGTAGCGGAATGCGCAGGCCACCGGCAACTGCCAGCGCTCGACGAAGGTGCGCAGGTTCGCGCACGCGTCGGGCGTCCAGCCGCTGCCGCCGACGATCGCGAACGGACGTTCGGCGCGCGCGAGCCGCTCGCGCAGCTCGTCGAGCTGCGCGGCCGACGGCGCGGCCGCGACGCGTTTCGCGGCCGGCACGACGGGCTGCGGCGCGCAGGCTTCGGACAGCACGTCCTCCGGCAGCGCGAGCACGACCGGGCCGGGCCGGCCGGCGGTCGCGACGTGGAACGCATGGCTCAGGTACTCGGGAATGCGGCGCGGATCGTCGATCTGCGCGACCCATTTCGCCATCTGGCCGAACATCCGGCGGTAGTCGATTTCCTGGAAGGCTTCGCGGTCGAGGTGCTCGCGCGCGCACTGGCCGACGAACAGGATCATCGGCGTCGAATCCTGGAATGCGGTGTGCACGCCGATCGACGCATGGGTCGCGCCGGGCCCGCGCGTGACGAACGCGATGCCGGGGCGGCCGGTCAGCTTGCCGACCGCCTCGGCCATGTTCGCGGCGGCCGCCTCGTGGCGGCAGACGACCGTCTGGATGCGTGCGGTGTCGTCCGCCAGCGCATCGAGTACGGCGAGGAAACTCTCGCCGGGCACGCAGAACACGCGTTCGACGTGATTGGCGAGCAACGCATCGACGAGCAGTCGCGCGCCGGTGGTGGCGGGCTGCTCGAGATCCTTGGAATGCGACATGGGCTGCCGTCTCCCTGGGTAGCGGGACGTACAGCTTACGCCTGTCGGCGGGGCGCCGGTACGCCGGCCGGTGAAAAGTGTCGGAACCCGGAGCGGGTCGGGCGGCGCGTCTTGCATGCTCGCCGGGTTCGGCTGGCCGAAAGGACGACTGGTGCGTGATTGCCGGACGGTGGACAGTGGAGGCTGCCAGCATCGAGCCGGACAGGACGATCCGCCGCCACGGTCAGGCGGGTGGCGAATTGCGTCGAACCACGTGTCTTTTCGCCGCAATTGACCGGCCGCTGGCAGTGGATATCTCCGGCATTTCGCAAGCCGCCCGCGTGATCACTTCGGAGTCGTGTACACACATGGATTTACATTGCCTTGGAAACACCCTAAAGTACATCCATCGTACACACGCATGGGAGATCGACATGCATACCACGAGGGTGTTTCGGAACGGCAACTCGCAGGCCGTACGGATTCCGGCGGATCTTGCTTACGAGCGCAGCGATATCGAGCTCGAAATCGAACGGATCGGCGACGAAATCCGTATTCGGCCCATGCGGCGGCCGTTGACCGGCGTGCTCGAGAAGTTCGCGAAATTCGGGCCGGATTTCATGGCCGAAGGGCGTGGCGACCACGAGCAGGCCGACCGCGAGGGCTTGTGATGGCGCGCTACATGCTCGACACCAACATGTGCATCTACCTGATGAAGAATCAGCCGGAACAGGTCGCGAGACGATTTGCACAGTGCTACACGGGGGACGTCGTGATGTCGGCGATTACCTATGCCGAGCTCGAGTACGGTGTGACCGCGTGTGCAAGTCCGGCCCGGGAGCGCAGCAATCTGGCCGCGCTGATCGAGGATATCCCGGTTGCGCCGTTCGACGCGCCGGCCGCGCAAGCGTACGGCCCTGTCCGCGAAGCGGCCCGCGACCGGAAGAAGGATCATCTCGACAAACTGATCGCGGCGCATGCGGTGTCGCTCGACGTCGTGCTCGTGACCAACAACGAGCGGGATTTCGCGAGCTACCCGGGCGTGCGGCTGGAGAACTGGCTGAGCGACTAGCGTGCCGGCGGGCGTGACGCAAGCGCTCGCCATGTCCGGCGGTCATGCAGGGTATCGATTCGCCCCGCATGACCGCCGTTACCGCATCAGCACTCGACGATATTCACCGCGAGCCCGCCGCGCGACGTTTCCTTGTACTTCGTCTTCATGTCGGCACCGGTCTCGCGCATCGTCTTGATCACCGAATCGAGCGACACGTAGTGCGAGCCGTCGCCGCGCAACGCCATGCGCGCCGCGTTGACCGCCTTCACCGACGCCATCGCGTTGCGCTCGATGCAGGGAATCTGCACCATCCCGCCGACCGGGTCGCAGGTGAGGCCGAGGTTGTGCTCCATCCCGATCTCGGCCGCGTTCTCGACCTGTTGCGGCGTGCCGCCGAGCACGGCCGCGAGCGCGCCCGCCGCCATCGAGCACGCGACGCCCACTTCGCCCTGGCAGCCGACTTCCGCGCCGGAGATCGACGCATTCAGCTTGTAAAGAATGCCGATCGCGGCGGCGGTGAGCAGGAAGTCGATCACGCCCTGCTCGTTCGCGCCCGGCGTGAAGCGCGTGTAGTAGTGCAGCACGGCGGGGATGATGCCGGCCGCGCCGTTGGTCGGCGCGGTCACGACGCGGCCGCCGGCCGCGTTTTCCTCGTTGACCGCGATCGCGTACAGGTTGATCCAGTCGATCATCGACAGCGGATCCTGCAGTGCGCGCTCCGGGCTGCCCGTCAGCGTGCGGTACAGCTGCGGCGCGCGGCGCTTGACCTGGAACGGGCCGGGCAGGTTGCCGTCGGCATCCGGGTTGCCGATTCCGCAGCCGCGCGACACGCACGACTGCATCACCGCCCAGATCTTCAGCAGGCCGTCGCGCGTCTCTTCCTCGGTGTGCCACGCGCGCTCGTTTTCCCACATCAGCTGCGCGATCGACTTGCCGGTCGACTCGGTCAGCGCGAGCAGCTCGGCGCCGGTGCGGAACGGGTGCGTCATCTGCTCGGCCGCGCTCAGCACCTTTGTGTTCGGCGCGCCGGCCGTCACGACGAAGCCGCCGCCGACCGACAGGTAGGTGCGCTCGACCAGCACCGCGCCGTTCGCGTCGCTGGCGCGCAGCTTCATCCCGTTCGGATGCTCGGGCAGCGCCTGGCGGTAGAACGCGATGTTCTCCTTCAGCACGAACGGCACCGGATGCGTGCCGAGCAGCGCGAGCTTCTTCGACTTGCGGACGTCTTCCAGCCGCGCGTCGATCGTGTCGGGATCGACGGTGTCGGGCGCGTCGCCGAGCAGGCCGAGCATCACGCCGCGGTCGGTGCCGTGGCCCTTGCCGGTGGCGCCGAGCGAGCCGTACAGCTCGACCTTCACGTGGGCGGTCGCGTCGAGCATCCCGTCGCGCTCGAGGCCCTGGACGAACATCAGCGCCGCGCGCATCGGCCCGACCGTATGCGAACTGGATGGACCGATACCGATCTTGAAGAGGTCAAAGACGCTGACTGCCATTTCGATTCCTGCCTTGCTTTAAGAGTAGTGCTAGCGCGCCTGCAATGGCAGGCACGCGGCGAGCCATGCGGGCGGCGTTGGGGAAAGTTGCTGCGCGACGCGGGCATAGCGCCCGTCGAGCCGCGCGGCCAGATGAAAGAGTTCGGTGGCGTTTTTCGGGTCCCACTGCCCCGTGTAGCCCGGCAGGCCGGCTTCGCGGCGCTTCGCGTCGAACGGCACCGGCGAATTCACGAATTCCTCGTGCGTTTTCTCGCCGAGCGCGTACGGCACGAGCCAGTCGAGCGCGGCCGCGAGCGTCGCACCGTTCGTGCCGCGCTCGCGGAGCCAGTTGCGGTTGAAGCGGCGCGCGGCGAGCGCGGCCGTCACCAGCGGCTGCAGGTCGTAGACCGCGTAGTGCAGCGCATCGCGCTCCTCGAAGTCCCACGTCTTGCCGTCCGGGCCGATGTTGTCGGCGAGATGCTCGACGAACAGCCGCTGCGCGGCGTTCATCATCCTGCGGTCGCCGAGCGTGAACGCGGACAGCGCGATCAGCTTGATCCGGTGGCTCTGCCAGTTGTTGCGCCAGGTGCCGGTGAGCGGGCGCTTCTGCGCGTCGATCTGCGCGACATAGCCGGCACCGAGCTTCGCGATGAACGCCGCGGTCGCGTTGCGGGTCTTCACCGGCAGCGCGCTTGCCGTCATGTCGTACGCGACGATCAGGCTGTCGAAACGCGTCTCGTCGATCGGGTTGAAGCTCGGCTGGTAGGTGCCGACCCACGCGGACAGGAAGCGGTCGACGAGCTGCAGGTAGCGCGGCGCGTTCGTCACGCGCCACGCGAGCGCGGCATCGCGCATCAGGTCGAGATCCTTCAGCGCGGCGGCGCTCTGGTCGTAGATGCCTTCGTGCGGCAGCGTGCCCTCGGTGTGCACGCGGGCCATCGCCTTCGGCTGCTCGCCGATGCGTGCGTCGACGCTGCGGATCAGCGCCTGGACGCCCGGCTCGGCCTGCGTCGTCTCGCTCGCCTGCAGGGCCGGCGCCGCGCAGAAATTCATCGCCGCGCGCGCGCTGCCGCACGCGCCGAGGCCGGCAGCGGCCAACGACAGCGACGCGACGAACATCGGCACGAAGCGGCGCGCGCGCGGCCGCCCTTGCAGTGCACCATGGCCCGGAAACATCGGACGCACCATGCGGAACTCCTTCATTGGCTGGATCGCGTGTGATGTTAGCTGGATTGGCGCACGAACGTGCACGGGTTCGCGCGGCGAACAAAAAAACCGCACGCAACCCCGGGTTGCGTGCGGTGCGGGCACCATCGGACGGCTCCTGGCCTCGTGTGCGTTATGCGTATTCCGACATCGGCACGCACGAGCAGAACAGGTTGCGGTCGCCGTAGACGTTGTCCGCGCGGCCGACCGGCGGCCAGTACTTGTTCGTGCCGAGCGACGCGACCGGGTACGCGGCCTGCTCGCGCGAGTACGCGTGCGGCCATTCGTTCGCGGTGACGACGGCCGCCGTGTGCGGGGCGTGACGCAGCGGGTTGTCCTCGCGGTCGGTGCGGCCTTCCTCGACCGCACGGATTTCCTCGCGGATCGCGATCATCGCGGCGATGAAGCGGTCGAGTTCCTCCTGCGATTCCGATTCGGTCGGCTCGACCATCAGCGTGCCCGGCACCGGGAAGCTCATCGTCGGCGCGTGGAAGCCGTAATCCATCAGGCGCTTCGCGACGTCGTCGACGGTGATGCCGCTCGATTCCTTGATCGGGCGCAGGTCGAGAATGCACTCGTGCGCCACCAGCCCGCCCGGGCCCGAATACAGCACCGGGTAGTGCGGCGCGAGGCGCTTCGCGATGTAGTTCGCGTTGAGGATCGCGGTTTCCGTCGCGGCGGTCAGGTTCTTCGCGCCCATCATCGCGATGTACATCCACGAGATCGGCAGGATCGACGCCGAGCCGTACGGCGCGGCCGACACCGCGCCGATGCCGTTTTCGTCGCGCGAGTAGCCGGTCGAACGCTGGTTCGGCAGGAACTTCGCGAGGTGCGCGCCGACCGCGACCGGGCCGACGCCCGGGCCGCCGCCGCCGTGCGGGATGCAGAAGGTCTTGTGCAGGTTCAGGTGCGACACGTCGCCGCCGAACTGGCCCGGCGCGGTCAGGCCGACCATCGCGTTCATGTTCGCGCCGTCGACGTACACCTGGCCGCCGTGCGCATGCACGATCTCGCAGATCTCGCGGACGTTCTGCTCGAACACGCCGTGCGTCGACGGATACGTGATCATGATCGCCGCGAGGTCCTTCGCGTGCTCGTCGGCCTTGGCCTTGAGATCGGCGATGTCGACGTTGCCCTGCGCGTCGCAGGCGACGACCACGACCTTCATGCCGGCCATGTGCGCGGAGGCCGGGTTCGTGCCGTGCGCGGATGCCGGGATCAGGCACACGTCGCGGTGCGCTTCGCCGCGCGATGCGTGGTAAGCGTGGATGATCAGCAGGCCCGCGTACTCGCCCTGCGAGCCGGCGTTCGGCTGCAGCGACACGGCCGCGTAGCCGGTGGCCGCGACGAGCATCTGCTCGAGCTGGTCGATCATCTCGCGGTAGCCGACGGTCTGCTCGGCCGGCGCGAACGGGTGGATGCCGCCGAATTCGGGCCACGTGACCGGCAGCATTTCCGACGTCGCGTTCAGCTTCATCGTGCACGAGCCGAGCGGGATCATCGAGCGGTCGAGCGCGAGATCCTTGTCCGACAGGCTGCGCAGGTAGCGCAGCATTTCGGTTTCGGAATGGTGGCGGTTGAACACGTGGTGCGTCAGGTACGCGCTCGTGCGCTCGAGGCCGGCCGGCAGCGCGGCAACGCCGGCAAGGCCCGCATCGAGGGCGTCGATGGCCGGTGCGGTGCCGCCCGCGGCCTGCGCGAACACGGCGAGGAGATCGGCGAGGTCATCGCGCGTCGTCGTTTCGTCGACCGACACGCCGACTTGCGTGTCGCTCACGCGGCGCAGGTTGATGCGCCTGGCCTTCGCGAATTCGTGGACCTGCGCGGTGCGCGCGCCGGTATCGATCGTCAGCGTGTCGAAGAACGTGTCGTTGACGGTCGTGAAGCCGAGCTGCTTCACGCCGGCGGCGAAGAGGGCCGCGATGCGGTTCACGCGCAGCGCGATCGTCTTCAGGCCGTGCGGGCCGTGGTAGACCGCGTACATGCTCGCCATGATCGCGAGCAGCGCCTGCGCGGTACACACGTTCGACGTCGCCTTCTCGCGGCGGATGTGCTGTTCGCGCGTCTGCAGCGCGAGGCGCAGCGCGGGCTTGCCCTGCGCGTCGACCGTCACGCCGACGAGGCGGCCCGGCATCTGGCGCTTGAATTCGTCACGCACCGCGAGATACGCGGCGTGCGGGCCGCCGAAGCCCATCGGCACGCCGAAGCGCTGCGTGTTGCCGATCGCGACGTCCGCGCCCCAGTCGCCGGGCGGCGTCAGCACGGTCAGCGCGAGCAGGTCGGCCGCGACGACCACGTGGCCGCCGGCCGCATGGATCGCTTCGGTGAGCGCACGGTAGTCGCGCACGTCGCCGTTCACGCCCGGGTATTGCAGCAGCACGCCGAATGCATTCGCTTGCGCTGCGTCGGCGGCCGGGCCCGTCTTGACCTCGATGCCGACCGGCAGCGCGCGCGTGCGGATCACTTCGAGCGTTTGCGGCAGCACGTCGTCGGCGACGTAGAACACGTTCGATGCCGGCTTGCCGGTGCGCTGCAGCAGCGTCATCGCTTCGGCGGCGGCGGTGGCTTCATCGAGCAGCGACGCGTTCGAGATCGCGAGGCCCGTCAGGTCGGCGACCATCTGCTGGAAGTTCAGGAGCGCCTCGAGGCGGCCCTGGGAAATTTCGGGCTGGTACGGCGTGTAGGCCGTGTACCACGCCGGGTTTTCGAGCACGTTGCGCAGGATCACGGCCGGCGTGTGCGTGTCGTGGTAACCCTGACCGATATACGAGCGGAACACCTGGTTCTTGTCCGCGAGAACCCGCAGCGCGGCGAGGGCTTCGGCCTCGCTCTTCGGCTGCGCGAACGGGCCGAGCGGCAGCGTTTCGGCGCGGCGGATCGAGGCCGGGATCACGGCGTCGATCAGGGCGGCGCGCGACGCGAAGCCGAGCGTGTCGAGCATGGCCTGCTGGCTGGCGGCGTCGGGGCCGATGTGGCGTTCGGCGAACGCGTCGTGCGTTTCGAGCGCGGCGAGCGAGAGGGGCGTGCGGTTCATCAGGCGGTCCGGGTGTTCGAGCTTCATGGCGTGACTCTGGTCCCGCGCGGGCCGGCCGGCGGCCGGCGTCGCGCGGTTCGGGTAAGGGAATTAGTCGATCAGCTTGCTGTAGGCGGCGGCGTCGAGCAGGCCGTCGGTCGATGCGCCGGCGGCGAGCTTGATCTTGAACAGCCACGTGTCGTACGCGTCGCTGTTCACCTCTTCCGGCGTGTCGATGGCGTCCGCGTTGATCGCGACCACCTCGCCCGACACCGGTGAATAGATGTCCGACGCCGCTTTCACCGATTCGACGACGCCGATCGCGTCGCCCGCCTTCACCTGCTTGCCGACGGCCGGCAGTTCGAGGAAAACGATGTCGCCGAGCGTGTTCTGCGCGTGATCGGTGATGCCGACCGTCAGCGTGCCGTCGGCTTCAGTGCGGATCCACTCGTGTTCGTCGGTGTACTTCAGATCGGCCGGGACGTTGCTCATCGGATGCTCCTGATAAAAGGGTTTGTTCGTTTTGCTGGCGCGCCCGTCGGGGCGCGCCGGGTGTGGTGTTGCGCCGGGCGCCATCTCCCGGCTTCCCGGGAGGCGGGCCTCCCGGCCGTTACGCAGCGAGGACCTTGCCGTTGCGCACGAACGGCAGTTTTACCACGCGCGCGGGAAGATTCTTGTCTCGAATTTGCACCTGGACCACGTCGCCGATCTGGACGGCCGCCGGCACGCGCGCGAACGCGATCGATTCCTGCATCGACGGCGAGAACGTGCCGCTCGTGATCTCGCCTTCGCCGTGCGGCGTGACGACCTTCTGGTGCGCGCGCAGCACGCCGCCCGCCTTGCCGTTTTCCTTCTGCAGGATCAGGCCGACGAACGCGGCGCGGGTGCCGTTTGCTTCAAGGGCGGCGCGGCCGACGAAGTCGCGCGGCGCGCCGAGGTCGACCGTCCACGCGAGGCCCGCGTCGAGCGGGGAGACGGTGTCGTCCATGTCCTGGCCGTACAGGTTCATGCCGGCCTCGAGGCGCAGCGTGTCGCGCGCGCCGAGCCCGCACGGGCGCACGCCGTTCTGCTGCAGCGCGTTCCACAGCGCTTCGACGTGCACGGCCGGGACGATCACTTCGAAGCCGTCTTCGCCGGTATAGCCGGTGCGTGCGACGGTGAGATCGCCGAACGGCGTGCCGGCGACCTGCGCGGCGTTGAACGGCTTCAGCTCGCTCGTCGCGGCACGCGCGGCGGGCACGGTCGCCCAGGCCTTTTCGCGGGCGTTCGGGCCCTGTACGGCGATGATCGCGAAATCGCGGCGCGGCGCGATCGTGACGCCGTAGCCGCCTTGCTCGTTCAGCTGGTTGAACCACGCGATGTCTTTCTCGGCCGTGCCGGCGTTGACGACGACGCGGAAGAATTCTTCGGTGAAGTAGTAGACGATCAGGTCGTCGATGACGCCGCCCTGCGGATTGAGCAGGCACGAGTAGAGTGCCTTGCCGGGCGTCTTGAGCTTGCCGACGTTGTTCGCGATCGCGTGCTCGAAGAACGCGCGCACGCGGCTGCCGGTGAAATCGACGACGCACATGTGCGACACGTCGAACATGCCGGCGTCGGTGCGCACGGCTTCATGTTCTTCGATCTGCGAGCCGTAGTTGACGGGCATGTCCCAGCCGCCGAAGTCGACCATGCGGGCATTGAGCGCGCGGTGCGCGGCGTTGAGCGGGGTGTGATTCAGTGCAGTCATCGAGGCCTCAGGCAAGGCGCTTGCGCGCGGATCAGAACGGCCATGTGCCGACCACCGCGGCCGACGGCCTGCGAGCGATCCGGTACATGCCCCTCTGTCCTCGATACCTGAGAGATTGCGCTGCCGGCCTGGCCTGGCGAACGCGCGCCCCTTCGGTGGGCAGCCTGCCCGCGCAGCCTATGCGCTGCGGGCTACTGCCGCTCTCCAGAGTGCGGGGAGTGTGTGGCCCGCGCGATGCACGGACGAGGTTCCCCGACGCGGTCGGTCCTTTTGCCTGAGAGTTTGCGGGTGTGCCCCTTCGGCGGCGCAACCGGCTGAAACAGCACGGTCACACGCTCTCCCGACGCGTGCGGGCGACTGTACGCGAGCAGGTGGGCCTTGTCAATTTGAGCAAAAGAATGTCGCTTCGCGACAAGCGGCGGCAACCGGCGCCGCCGCTTTTTCCGCGCCGGCGGGCGCCGGTGCGTTACTCGCCGATCGCGCGCGCGGCCGTGTCGAGTTCCTGGTTCAGCACGCGCTGCTCGTCGCCGGACAGGCCGCCGCTGTGCTGCGCGGACATGTCGTTCGCTTCCTGGCGGATCACGTCGAGGCGGTGGTGAAGCTGCGCGCCGTACGGCGGCGGGTAGTAGCCGCCGTTCACGCGCGCATCGATGCGGCGGTGCAGGTTCTCGATCCGGCCCTGGATCTGCTGCATCCGCTCGTTCGCGACGACCTGCGGATTCGGCCGCGGCGGAGGGGCCGGGCGAACCGGCTGCTGCGGCTGCACGATACAGGCCGCAAGCGAGGAAACCAGGACGCAGCACGCTGCTGCGCGAATCAACCGTTGCATCAACATTCTCCAGACGGATTGGTGTCGGATCGACTTTTTCGAGAAACGCGTCAGACCGGTCGGACGCTGACTTTCGTTCCCCCGGCATTTGTAACCGAATGTTCCTGTAATCGAATCCGCCGGGCCGGCCGCGCGCGTGCCGGCCGGCCGCGACCGGCACGCGCGCGGTGTCAGATCGTGCGGCGCACGAACGGCAGCCGGCGGCCGTCGTGCTCGCTCTGCGCGGCGAGCTCGATGATCGTCATCACGTCGACGGCATCCTGCGTGGTGACGGGGAACGGCGCGCCGTCGCGGATCGACGCGGCGAGCGCGCGGTAGAACTCCGCGTACTGGCCGTCGAGTGTCGGCACCGGGCGTTCGACCTCGACCTCGCCGTCGAGCACGCGCAGCAGGCCCGGCGGATTGCCGCCGCCGAATTCGACGTCGTCCGCGGTGAGGCCGGCCTTGAGCTGGTCTTCCTGCGTGTCGAGCCCGAACTTCTGGTAGCTGCCGCGCGTGCCGTGCAGCGTGAAGCGCGCGGGTTCGATCGCCGACAGCGCGCTCGCATGCAGCGCCACTTCCTTGTCCGGATAACCGAGCTGCAGGTGCACGAAATCGGGCGCCGTGCCGTTGTCGCGACGGGTCTTGACGGTCGCGCCCACCGTTTCGGGTAGGCCGAACAGCGCGAGCGCCTGGTCGATCAGGTGCGGGCCGAGGTCGAGCAGCAGGCCGCCGCCGCGGGCGGGTTCCTCGCGCCAGCGCGTGCGCGGCGTCGGGCGGAAGCGGTCGAAGTGCGACGCGAAATACGTGAGCCGGCCGAGCTCGCCCGATTCGACGATGCGGCGCACGGTGAGGAAATCGCCGTCCCAGCGGCGGTTGTGGAACGGCGCGAACAGCCGGCTGCGCGCGTTCGCGAGCCGCGCGAGCGCAAGCGCCTCGTCGGCGGTGAGCGTGACGGGCTTGTCGACGACCACGTGGCGGCCGGCTTCGAGTACCTGGCGCGCGAGCGTGAAGTGCGTGTCGTTCGGCGTGGCGATCACCACGCATTCGATGTCGTCGAGGCCGAGCAGCGTGTCGAGATCGGGGACGACGCGCGCGCCCGGATACGCGGCCTGCGCGCGATCGGGCTGCCCCGTCGCGATCGCGGCGACTTCAGTGCGGCCGCTCGTGGCGATGACCGGCGCGTGGAACGTCGCGCCGGCGAAACCGAAACCCATCAAACCAATCCTGAGCAATGACGACATGGCAATCCCTGGCTGCGAAGGAAACTAAAGGATGGTGCGCCGAGACGGCGCGAAGACGACCGGCTATTTTGGCATGGCGCCGCCGCTCGTACCGGGGCGTTCGGGCGAAACGCGCCGTGCGATGCGGCGCTTGCGCAAGCAAGGCCGGCATTTTGCGCGCGCCCGTGTGCCGTCCGTGCGGGGTTTCGCCTGCCGGCCCGCGCGGTGAAAGGCCGGTGCCGGGGCGTCGTGGTACGTCATGCGGCCGTCCGGCGCAGCACGGCGGCGGCGACCTGCGTGGCCCACACCGTGCAGGCGGCGGCACCGGGGTGGAAGCCGTCGGCGGCCATCAGATGGCGCTCGAGCGGCAGCTCGACGCGCAGGAACGTGCAGTGCGGCTGCGTCGCGGCCCAGCCGGCGAGCGCCGTGTTGAGCCGTTTCGCGCGCAACCCGAGATACCACGCGAGCGGCTGCGGCAGCGCCGGAAAGCGCTCCATCGGCGGCACCGCCGACAGGATCGCGTGGCCGACCCGGAAGCGCGTGACGAGCAGCCGGACGAGCTCGGCCTGCTGCGCCTGCCAGCGGGCCGGCGATACGCCGCCCGTCACGTCGTTGACGCCGAGCGACGTGACGGCCACGTCGAACGGCTCGGCCGGTTCGGCGGCGAGCCAGTCGACGAGCTCCCGCGTGGTCAGGCCCGTGCGCGCGAGCAGCTTCCAGTGCACGCGGTGCGTGGCCGCGAGCGCGTTCGCCAGCTGCCCGGACAGCGCGTCGCGCTGCGTCGCGACGCCGACGCCTGCGGCGGCCGAATCGCCGACCACCAGCACGCGCAGCGGCGGGCCGTCGCCCGCCACGCCGTCGCGCGGGCCGGCCGCCTCGGGCAGGCGCGGTGTGACGCGGCGCACGTAGCGCCCCTGCGCGAACAGCAGCGGGCCAAGGGCGGCGGTGGCGAACGGGTATCCCATGATGTCGATCCGGTGGCGATTCAGGCGATTCAGGCGGTTGGGCGCGGGGCGGCGCCGGGTGGAGATATTGTGGCCGATCGCTGCGCGAACGGGGCCGGATTGGCCGCACGGACAAGGGGCGGCGGCGGAATCCGCCCGCGCGGCCCCGTCCGGCGGCGCTCCCGAAAAGCGCGCCGCCGACGTGTTAACATGCGCGTCCTGCCCCGCGTGTCCGCCTGCTTCGCCAGCCTGTCGCGCACGGCATCCTCCCGGCATTCCGCCGTCAACCAGCAACACCATCCGCCATCATGTCCGCAGGCCTCAATCCCGCCCAGAACGAAGCGGTGCGCTATCTCGACGGTCCCTGTCTCGTGCTCGCCGGCGCGGGCAGCGGCAAGACCCGCGTGATCACGCAAAAGATCGCGCACCTGATCGAAGCGAAAGGCTTCGAGCCGCGCCACATCGCGGCCGTCACGTTCACGAACAAGGCGGCCGCCGAAATGCGCGAGCGCGTGGGGAAGCTGCTCGAGGGCAAGACGCTCACCACGCCCGGCAAGGAAGGGCGCAAGGTGCCCGTCAACCAGCTCACCGTCTGCACGTTCCACTCGCTCGGCGTGCAGATCCTGCGCCAGGAGGCCGAGCACGTCGGCCTGAAGCCGCAGTTCTCGATCATGGATTCGGACGACTGCTTCGGGATGATCCAGGAGCAGCTCGGCACGACCGACAAGGGGCTGATCCGCAAGATCCAGAGCATCATCTCGCTGTGGAAGAACGGCCTGATCATGCCCGACGAGGCGATGGCGATCGCGGCCAACGAGGACGAGCACCAGGCCGCGCTGGTCTACCGCAACTACGTCGCGACGCTGCACGCGTACCAGGCGGTCGACTTCGACGACCTGATCCGCCTGCCGGCCGAGCTGTTCGCGAAGAACGAGCAGGTGCGCGACCGCTGGCAGAACAAGCTGCGCTACCTGCTGATCGACGAGTACCAAGACACCAACGCGTGCCAGTACGAACTGCTGAAGCTGCTCGCGGGCCCGCGCGCCGCGTTCACGGCGGTCGGCGACGACGACCAGGCGATCTACGGCTGGCGCGGTGCGACGCTCGAGAACCTCGCGCAGCTCGGCAAGGATTTCCCGAAGCTGCACCTGGTCAAGCTCGAGCAGAACTACCGGTCGACGGTGCGCATCCTCACCGCCGCGAACAACGTGATCGCGAACAACCCGAAACTGTTCGAGAAGAAGCTGTGGTCCGAGCACGGGATGGGCGATTCGATCACCGTCACGCCGTGCAACGACGAGGAGCATGAAGCCGAATCGGTCGTGTTCCGGCTGTCCGCGCACAAGTTCGAGCGGCGCGCGCAGTTCCGCGACTACGCGATCCTGTATCGCGGCAACTTCCAGGCGCGCATCTTCGAGCAGGTGCTGCGGCGCGAACGCATTCCGTACGTGCTGTCGGGCGGCCAGTCGTTCTTCGACAAGGCCGAGATCAAGGACCTGTGCGCGTACCTGCGGCTGATCGCGAACGCCGACGACGATCCCGCGTTCATCCGCGCGGTCACGACGCCGCGCCGCGGGATCGGCAACACGACGCTCGAGGCGCTCGGCTCGTTCGCGGGCCAGGCGAAGGTGTCGTTGTTCGAAGCGGTGTACATGGGCGGCATCGAGGCGCGGCTGTCGGCGCGCCAGGTCGAGCCGCTGCGGATGTTCTGCGACTTCATCCAGCGCCTGACCGAGCGCGCGGACAAGGAGCCCGCGACCGTCGTGCTCGACGACATGATGGAGGCGATCCACTACGAGGCGTACCTGTACGACGCGTTCGACGAGCGCCAGGCGCAGTCGAAGTGGCAGAACGTGCTCGAATTCCTCGAATGGCTGAAGCGCAAGGGCACCAAGCCCGAGACGGAAGCCGTCGACGGCGAGGCCGAAGGCTTCCACAACGCCGACGGGCTCGCCGATACCGGCAAGAACCTGCTCGGCCTGATCCAGACCGTCGCGCTGATGTCGATGCTCGAGGGCAAGGACGAGGATCCGGACGCCGTGCGGCTGTCGACCGTCCATGCGTCGAAGGGGCTCGAGTATCCGCACGTGTTCCTGGTCGGTGTCGAGGAAGGCATCATGCCGCACCGCGGCGGCAGCGAGGACGACGGCCCGATCGACAACGAGCGGATCGAGGAGGAGCGCCGGCTGATGTACGTCGCGATCACGCGTGCGCAGCGCAGCCTGCACCTGAACTGGTGCAAGAAGCGCAAGCGGGCGCGCGAGACGGTCGTGTGCGAGCCGTCGCGCTTCATTCCGGAGATGGGGCTCGACGATGCGCCGCCGCCTACCCCCGAAGAGGCGCCGATGTCGCCGAAGGACCGGCTCGCCAGCCTGAAGGCGTTGCTGCAGAAGTGACGCCGCGGCGCCGTCGGGTGTGCGGTGTTTCGACGATCTGACAGTCAGCCGGTCAGCCGGTCAGCCGGTCAGCCGGTCAGCCGGTCAGCCGGTCAGCCGGCCAGGCAAAAAACAAACCCCCGCGGTGCGCGTGCGCCGCGGGGGTTTTTTCTGGCCGGCCGGTGTTACTTCGCCGAGTTGACCATGTAGTCGACGGCGGCCTTCACGTCGGCGTCGGATGCGTTCGACCCGCCCTTCGGCGGCATCGCGCCCTTGCCGTGCAGCGCGTAGTTGTAGACCGTGTCCATCGAGTCCTTCAGGCGCGGCGCCCAGTCTTCCTTGCTGCCGAACTTCGGCGCGCCGAGCACGCCGGCTCCGTGGCAGGCCACGCAGGTCGACGAGTACAGTGCCTTGCCGGCGGTTGCGGCATCGGCGCTGGCCGGGGCGGCCGCCGGTTGTTCGCCGGCCTTCGGGATCGCGGCGATCGCGGCCTGCGCGGCGGCGATCTGCGCGCTCGCGGCGTCGGCCGGGCCGGATGCGCCTGCCGCGCCGCTGGCGGGCTGCGCCGCGTTGGCGGCCGGTGCGGCCGGTTCGGGGAAGTTCGCGCCGTCGTTGTTCGCCATGTAGACGATCGCGCGGGCGATTTCATAGTCGCTGACGTCGTCGGGGCTCGTGCCGCCGCGCGGCGGCATCGCGCCCTTGCCGGCCAGTGCCGTCTTCAGCAGCGTGTCGAAGCCTTGCGAGATGCGCGGCGCCCAGTCGTCCTTGTTGCCGAATTTCGGCGCGCCGGCGGCGCCCGTGCCGTGGCAGGTCACGCAGACGGCCTTGTAGACAGCCTCGCCGGTCTTGTACGTGCGGGGCGCGTTGGCGTCCTTCACTTCGACCTGCGCGAGCGGGGCGATACGCGCGGCGACCTGCTCGTCGGATAGCGCGTCCGTGCCGGCGCCGGCGCGGAACGCATGGTTCGCATAATTGGCGAACAGGACGATCAGGATGATCGGAATCGCGAACGACGCGATGATGACGGCAATCAGCTGCCCGGGGGTTTTGACGGGAGATTCGTGGGGTGCTTCGCTCATGCTTGCCTCGTCTCCGTGAATAGGAATTGTGAGCGCGGTGCAACGGCAAAATGGCAGTCCAATGAAGCACGGACGATTATAGACGGAACGTTTACATCACGGCGAGCGGTGCGATGGCGCGTGTTTACCCGCACGCAGCACGGTGCGGCGGGGATTCGTCGGGCAAGGTGGACGCGTCATGGGAAACCGGGTATCCTTGCCGTCTTGCCAATCGTGGGCGGCCTGTATATTGGGGTCGTTTCACTGTCACACGCGCCCGTAGCTCAATGGATAGAGTACTGCCCTCCGAAGGCAGGGGTTGCTGGTTCGATCCCAGCCGGGCGCGCCAAGCCTAGTAAGGCTCTCAGCGGTTTCCTCCCTTCGTCGGACAGACTCATTGCAGCTAAATTGCAGCTAGGATCGGCGCCGGCTCGGCCGTCAGCGGCGTGACCCAATGCGCCAGGTGGTCTGCTGACAGGTGCGCGTACCGCTGCACCATTTCCAGCGTTTCCCACCCGCCCAGCTCCTTCAAGACTTGTAGCGGCGTGCCGCGCTGCACATGCCAGCTCGCCCAGGTGTGGCGCAGATCGTGCCACCGAAAATCGCGGATACGAGCACGCTTCAGAGCCTTGCGCCAGGCTTCGGTCACGGTTTGATAGACGGGCCGGCCGTGATACACAAACACGCTGTCGACGAAGTCGGGATCCCGTCGCTTCGGGAGCTGCCGGCGCAACACCGCGATCGCAGTATCCGACAGGGGCACCGTGATCGCCTTCTTCGCCTTCGCCTGGTCTGGATGGATCCATGCGACGCGCCGGACGATGTCGACCTGCGACCACTGCAGTCCTGTCACGTTCGAGCGGCGTAACCCCGTCTCGAGCGCGAAGCGCGCCATGTCGGCCAGGTGATCGGGCAGCTCGGCGAGCAGCCGTTCGGCCTCTGCCTGCGTGAGCCACCGGATCCGCTTCTGCACGACTTTCGCGCGTTTCGTCACCGGCACGCGATCCAACCATTCCCACTCGACTGCAGCGTTCAGCACGGCCTTCAACACGCCGATCACACGCGTCACGGTGCCGGCGCTCACGCACTGGTCGGTCGTGACGATTCCGCGCTTCGTGCGGATGACCTTCGGTTCCCTCCTTTTCGCCTGAGCGATTGCGTCGATTTTGTCGCGGTCGATGTCTGCCAGCGGGACACCGGACAGGTGTTGGTCGAGCCATCGTAGGTGCGTTTTCGACGTTTCCAGGCTCGACAGTCCGTCACGGTCGCTGATGTATCGGACGACGGCGTCGTTCCAGGTGTAGCGCGGTTTCGTGCCGAGCCGCGCCTGGTTCCAAAGGTCGACCTTCAGTCGATCGTGAAACTCCTGGGCCTGCGTTTTGTTGCTGGTTCCAGTGCTGCCTTGTAGCGGCGTTCCGCCGCCAGGGGGGTACAGCTTGTATTGCCAGTTGGGACTGGTCTTCCGTTTGTAGAGCGACATTTTTCAACTTCTCCAGGACGTTCGCCCTGCACAACTCGCGGGATCCATTCTCCGGCGAGGTAACGCTGCAGGGCAACCGTCGAAAACATCCAGCGCTTCCCGACCTTGCGGCCCGGTACGTCGCCGGCCTTTGCCTTCAAGCGCACCGTTTCCGGATGCGCGCCGAGCAGCGCGGCGGCTTGCTCGAGGTTGATGGTGTGCATCGGGCTATCTCCCGAGCGTGACGCGGCGGGGGGAAGGGCAAAACAACTCGTGGATTCGTGGCATGCCCTGTTTTCCATACGCAACCATTTGATTTTTAAGGTTTTCGTTTGCCATCATTTGCCACGAAAAGCACGTGGCATGCCCTTCTAACTCGTGGCCTAAAAAATAGGCAGCGTTTCCGACTCGTGGCAAAGCGCGCCCGACTCGTGGCGTGGATTTCCCGATGATTTCCGGCCCTTCCCCGTATTCTTTCTTCTTCTTTTTCAATGAATTAGAGAGAAGAGAAAAAGGGGCGATGGCGGCCGGCGAAAAAACGGGACTAGTGGCAAAAAAGGCCCGACTAGTGGCAAATTGAATGCGATTCATGGCGGCACACTTCTCAACAATCAAAGACTTACGAGCGGATACCGCCGAAAACCACGATTCGCGCGCACTGCCTGCCCGTCCCCTGTGGAAAAAGCGGCCCGCGTGGCCCCCCTCCCTCAAGGCCCGCGCTGTTGCCCGGCCGATTCGACTTGCGGGGGGGACGGGGGGAACAGGACAGCACGGCGGCCGTGTGACGGCGTGCGCCGACTGCTGCGCGCATCGACGCACGCACCGGAAACCCGAATACAGGGCCGCTACGCGGCCGGAAAGAATGAGGTAAGGGGTACGGCCGCACGGCGGCCGCATCGGCTGAGAGGGCGTCACGCTGCGGCCCCTTGCCGCGCGTCGGTCGCCAGATCCTCGCGCACCGAGACGTGCAGTCCGAAGCCGACCAGGCGATCCAGCGAGATCGGGGTGAGGTACGGCACGCGCCGGGTGTAGATGCGCCGCTCGACTTCCTTCTCGCCGACCACGACGCCGGCGTGCTTGAGCTGCGCCTTGAACACGCGGTCGGATTTGACCGGCAGGCCGTTCCACTTGTCGCGCAGCGCGCTCGTGTGGGCGATGTGATCCATCACGTGGCCAGTGCGCAGCAGCAGGCAGAACTCCCCGTCGACGGTATCGAACGTGAATGGGTGCTTGTAGTTGCCGCCGTCGATCTCCGACAGCACGGTTTCCATGATCCAGACCCACGGTTCCCGATCCGCGCTCGTTTCGCGGATGTGACCGTTCATCTCGGTGAGCAGGTCGCGCGCGAAGTCGCCTTCGCTGGGATCCATGCCGGCGAACTCGCACAGGTAGCGCCAAGCGAGCGCGACCGCCGCGTAGTTGCCGGCCATGCGTTTTGCGCCGTCGTCCTCGCCGCTCGCGCGGCAGTTGGCCAGCGCCTTGTCGCGCAGAGTCGCGTACTGGTCGCCCACGGCGCGCTTGTCCAGGCTGGCGAGGAATTCGAGCCACTGCCGAACCGGGAAGCGGGGCAGGTCGTCGGGCATGAGCGGGCCGCGCTTGCCGGTCAGAGTCGTGCGCACGAGCTTGCCGAGCAGGCTGCGCACGGGCACGTCTTCGCCGGCCAGCATCACAGGCGCGCACAACAGATATTCGGTCATGTCGCTGCCGCGACGCGTCACGGTGTACTGGTAGTTTTCCTGCAGCAGCCCGACGGCCTTGTCGATCACGTCCTGCCGGCGTGCCGACAGTTCCTCCCAACCGACCGGATGGCTGGTGTGGCTGATGCTGGTGAGCAGGCGGAACTCGGTCTGCAGCGACTGCCCGGAAAACATCGTGAACGCGAGTGAACGCTCGAGCCGTTTGATGAGCGTCGACTTACCTGCGCCTTTGTTCGCCTGGATGGTGATGTGCGGCCAGAAGCCGAGCAGCGCCTTCAGGTGGCCGCCGAGCGCCCACACGAGCGGGATCGTCGCGGCATTCTGCTTGAACGTCGCCTGGTACGCGGCGATGACGCGGCGCGCGTCGCTGGCCGGGCCGGCCGGGAAGGTCAGGTTGTGATACGGGCACTGCTTGTCGGCTTCGGTGAAGTAGCAGTCCGGGCCTTCGTTGACGATCAGGCGGCCATCGCGCCAGGCGAGCCCGACGAAGTTTGCCGCCTGGCGCGCACCGAGGTCGGCGCCGCGCTCGAGGATGTTCACCATGCGTTTGAATGGCGCCGGCGCCCAGATCGGGCCGAACTTGCCCCACTGGTCGACGTTGTGGAGCTGGTCGTCGAGCATCACGCGGCGCACGAGCTGCGCGCCGTGGCGCGGTGCCTGGACGGCCACGGCGAAGTAGACCGTGGGCGCCTGGTCGGCGTCGCCCGTCATCGTCGACGTCGCGCTTGCGACCGACACGCGGCTGATCCCGGCAATGCGGAAGCCGCACAGATCCGTTATGACCGGCGTTTCGACGCCCGAGTCCTCGTTACGATCCATCTTCGTGATGTAGCTGGTGAAGTCTGGCCGCACACGGAAGCGCCAATACTGCGCGAAGTCGTGCGAGGGCAGGAAGATGCGCGGCCGGCCGCGACGCGTGGCGTCGCCGGCCAGGCCGGCGATGAGCCAGGGCTCGAGCTGCTCGAGCGCGCGCGACAGTTCGGCCGGGCCACGCAGCTGCAGGTAGTCGTTGACGTCGTTGATCGGCTTGGCGATTTTCTCGCCGTCCGCGAGGTCGGCCAGCCAGCCGGACTGGTCGACGAGCACGGCGCTGATGTTGAGCGAGGTGAGCCGCTCGTAAAGCGTCCATGCGGCTTCCGGGCCGGGGCGATGGCCGGCGCGCGGATGGCCATCTGCGAACGGCTCGTCGTTGTCCAGGCAGACGATGACTTGTTTCCCGCGCAGGAACGTGAAGTCGATGTCGTCGACGTTCGCCAGGCCGCGCAGTGCGAGGGCGGCGGTGCCGGGCATCGCACAGGTGTCGATCGACAGCGCGTTGATCGCGCTTTCCACGATGATGACGCGCTTCGCCTTGTCGAGCCGGCGGGGATCGGCCGTCCAGCCGTAGCCGGCCTTGTCGCCTTGGGTCTGCGTCTTGACGCCACCGTTGAGCGTCGGATCGACGTAGCGCATGTCGACGGCGACGACCCGCGCATCGCCCGATGCGCGGACGATGAACGCGGCGGCCGGGCCGGCGTGGCCGACTTCGCCGGCGGCGACCTTGGTGCTCGTCCACGTGTTGAAGCCGAGCGTGCGCGCGGCGATCGCGGCGTCGATCGCGCCGGCGGAAATGCCACGGCCGCCCAGGTATTCGCGCACCTGGTCGCGTTCGGCGAAGCACCGATCGGCGATGTATTCGACCGTCGTTTTTTCGCGGCGCTCGGCCGGCGCCTGCCGATCGAGAGGGATGCCGTACGCGTCGTGCAGGTAGCGCACCGCGTCGGCGACGGTGCCGCCGCGCGCATGGATGACCAGGTCGATGCACGAGCCGCCGGCGTCGGCGCTATGGTCGCGCCAGCCGGTGCCGTGCTTCGGGTGGTTCACGTAGATCGACAGGGACGGGCTTTTGTCGCCGTGCTGCGGCGAGTGGTACAGCGCGCGGTCGCCGCCGCGACCTCGCTTCAAGCCGAGGCGATCGGCGAGGTCGTGCAGGTCGATGCGTTGTTTAAGTTCGTCGATCGAGGCCATCGTTATTGAATTTGATGCAGGGAGAGGGCGGCAGGGTTGCCGGGTGTCGCGGGGCTGTCGACGATCGCCTTCAGCGCGGCGGCCGACGAAGGGAATCCGAGCGCCAGACGATCGCCGAGCAGGGTGACGAACAGCGCGATCGTTGCGACGCGCCGCATGCTGCCGGGCGCGTGGTCAAAGCGCAGGGCATCGGCGGCCGCCGAAATGGCGGCCGCGAGCGCTGCGTCGTGAGGGGTGGTCGTGTGCGTCATGCTGCGGCGTCTCCGAGGATGTCGTGATGGTTTTGCTGCAGGCGTTGAACGGCGTGCTGCAGCGCGTAACGGGACGCCGTCGCCTGCTCGAAGATCTCGCGCAGTCGGCGGCGGTTGCGATCCGCGTTCGATGTCGCGTTTGCGACTGCTGCGGTGGCCGTCGCGCCGTGGCCGATGCGCATGCCCGATATCAGGTGCGTGACGATCCACTTTTCGGGGTCGCCGTCGCGCACAAGCGGCTCGGCATGAATGCCGAATGCGGCGTCGGCACTGTTCGGGATGAAGACGTGATCGCCGGTGACAGTGCGCAGACCGGCCGGCGTCAGCAGTTCGTAGCGGATTGTCGGTTCGTGTTTCATGCGTTCCGCCCGTCAGGTTGATCGCTAACAGTCGCGTGCGACTCGTCGAGCGTAGTGGCCGCAAACCACTCGGTGCCATTCCAGCGGGCAAAGTGGCGAATTTGCTGATGCATATGGTCGCCCTCCTAGACGTTGAACATCGGGATCGGCTGATCGCGCGTCCAGCGCCGGATGATTTCAACTCCAACAGCGCCGACTACTTCGCCAGCGTCGCAGTCGCCAAGCGCGACGGGCAGGAATTGCGCGACGTACCAGTACGCCGCGAGATAGTCGTCGGAGAAGGTGGACAGGCGGTCAGTGTCGAATTCGAATGCGAAGGTCTTTTTCATTGCGTCACCCCTGCTTGTCGGCGAACAGCACATCGACGATTTCGCGCGCCAGTGCTACCCAGGCGCGAGCGCGCGGGTTCTCGAGCTCGACGACGTCCGCGTTTGGGTTGGCGAGCTCGAATCCGTGGTGCGACATGAGCTTCGCGACGATGACGCGAACGCACTGCTCGCGATCGAGTTTCGGCAGGAACGGATTGAAGCGTCGCACCGCGATCCAGAATGCACGAGCACCTTCATCGACCGTCATGCGATCGGCGACCGTGATACGGCCGTCAACGTGGAGGATGACGTCCGGGTCGTTCCAAGCTGAATTGGCAGTGGCGCAGAAGTACATATCGCGCGGTATGTCGATGGCATTCACGATTTCGAATTTTTGGGCGTTCATGTCATCACCCCCGCGGCGGGACGGTGACGGCGAGCGCCACGATCAGCGCGAGCAGCGCGCCGGCGCCGATCGACAGCGCGACCAGGCGCGAGCGGACGTTGCAGCGCTGCAGCGCTGCGTCGGCGCCGCGCGCCAGGCCGGCGCCGGCGGAAATGAGCATCAGCAGGACGCTGACGGCGAACAGGTAGTCGTTCATGGTGGATCCTCGGTTGGTGTTCAGTGGTCGGTGTCGCCGCTCGCGAGGCGCTTGAGGTCGCGCGGCGGCTGTGATGCGGCGCGGCTTGCATGTGCGCGCGCAGCGGATTCGATAGCGACGCGCACGGCTGGCCGGCGCATGGATTGGTCGTAGTCGCCGACCATCCGAAGCCGGCGCCAGGTCGCGCGCAGCTCGATCTCCGTGAGGGCGGGACGCATGGCGCGGACGCTCAGTGCAGCCATGCGAGGATCGGTGTGCCGTTCGCGTGATCCCAGGTGACGTGGAACCCGAGCGCGGTCGCCGAGCGCACGAACACGTCGGCGCGCACGTCGGCCAGGGAGATCTTCTTGAGGTAGGCGACGCGTTCGTCGTAGGACATCGATGCAGCGAGCGCGGCGAGCGGAGCGTGGATCAGCGTTTGCATGCGGCCTCCAAAAAATTTCAGGCAAAAGGAGTCCCCCGCGCCCGCGAGAGCGGGAGCGATGGGCGTTCAGCGAAAAGGCGGGTTAGGGCTTAGGCGTCGAGCAGCGGAAGCTGACGCGAATCGGCCGGGAGCCGATCAACCTTGCCAAGCGGCACATAGACGTGCGGATTCGGCGAAAGGCTCGGCGCGATTGTGTGGACGGTCGCGACGTGGATCTTGTAGGTCGTCGCGCATTCGATGTTGGTGCACTGGCAGTACGCCTCGCGGACGAGCGCGGACAGTGTGCGGCTGGTTCGAATGACGGCGCGGCTGCCGCAGTGGTGACACTTCAATTTCATCGTGACTTCCTGTCGGAGACTGCCGCGTTAGGAACGGCTGGTGTTAGGGACGACGTAGAGAGCCCGGTCTCGTCCGGTGAGGCGACGCGCACCTTGGCGTAGTCGTCGCTTCACGAGCCATTCGGCCGCCTGCTGAATCGTCGCGAGACCTTCCTGCTGGCGCACGCGCTCGAGTAGTTCGGCGTCCTGCTCGGTGAATGTGATTTCGAGTTCGGGCATGGAATCGGCTGCTTCTCAGTTGCTGCCTTTAGCCGCGCTCGTGGGCTACATTGCCCGATGGCAACAAAGCCTCTGCGGCTTCGCGCAAAACCATCTGGCGAATCAGCGTGGCGGTTTGCTCGCCCTGGTAGTTGGCGAGCGCAGTGATGAGGGCGTATTCGTAGTCGTCGAACCGCACCATCAGGCGTCTTTCACGGACGCGCTTGGGATCCGGATACATGGTTGTCACCTCGGGTTCAGCTTGCGGAAACGTTGCCCGTGGTGTCCTCAAATGAGGACATCTTGGCGAGGTAGAGGGGGAGCCCTTCGAGATAGATGAGGCGCGCGAGGCTCGACAGGGAGCGCCGTCCTTGATGGCCGAGCAGCTCGAGCTGGGCTCGTTCTGCAGGAAGGAGGCGCAGCGAAACGGTCTTGCTGGACATGACGCCCGGCGGCGCACGCCGCGGGCCTTTGTGGGTAGTCATGGCGGGTATACTCAATTTCGATAGTGCTTCACTAGGGATAGGTGAAGTGTAAGGTAATCAAAACGAAACCGCAAGATGTCGGATAACTCAATCGGAAACCGTCTGAAAGATGAGCGGATGCGCATCGGCCTGAGCCAAGCGGAATTCGCGGCGCTCGGAGGGCTCGGGAAACAGGCGCAGCTCAACTACGAATCCGGTGCGCGATCGCCTGACGCGAACTACCTTGCCGCGCTCGCCAAGGTCGGCGTCGACCCGCTGTACGTGATAACCGGTGAGCGTGCGCATCCGTCGACGGTGCCGGAAGACGAGGCCGCGCTGCTTGAGGGGTTCCGCCAGTTGAACGATGTTGGCCGTACAGCGGTGCAGGCGTCGATCAACGGCTTCCTGCTCGCCGGCGCAATGACGATTTCCGGTGAGCCCGCGAAGCGACTCCCGAGGCTCGCTGAGAACCGTGCGGCGAAGCTGGATGAAGTCGCGCTCGAGGCGCTGAAGGACGCGCAGGCCGACGCGCAGCTTACGAAGCGTGTGCGGTCGCCGCGGAAGAGCGGCGGAAAAGCTCAGGACTGACGAAGAGAATCTGCGGCGCGCTCGAGTGCCGCCATCGCCGCTTCCACTTCGCTCAACACGTCGATCGTCGTCACGGCGATCGATTCACCCACTGGCTGCTCGCACAACGCTGCGAGTTCACGATCGAAGCGCGCTACAACATCTCGAAGCTGCGCGCCGTAGCGTGTGAGCCGGAATCCATCACTCCCCGACCTGCGAACCATCAGCGGTTGGCCGAGCACGCGCTCGAGCGCGGACACCTTTTCGCTCACGGTGGGCCGCTGCAGGCCCATCGCCTGCGCCGCCTCAGAAATGCTGCGATACCGCGCGATCTCGCTATACGAGCGCAGCAAATTCCAGTTGAGCCGAGGGGGAGTCGTCCGGGAAACCATGATTCAAGCGAGAGTTGTTATTGGCCGTGATGCGCCATTCGCATTGGCAGAGGGACGGGTATTCCGGAGACAGCCAGCAAAAGTTAGGCGATTTCCTAACTTTCAGAGGGCTTTCTCCTACATTCCAATCGTATGAAAAAAGCACGAGAATGGTGCAGCGTTACAGCACCCGTGAATGCCGTGTCACGTCGTAGCGCCTCTGAAAATATCCGAAGAGGAAGCCGCAGTGAGTAACAAGCCGCAAGACCCGCAATTCCAAATTGAAACAGCCGAGGACGGGGTAATCCGACGCTGTACCGACGCCACGATCGCCGCTCGTTCTGTGCGCGGCAACGCCACTGTAGCGGGGAACCGCGAAGCGCGTGCAGTGCGCGAGCTGACAGCAACCGAGCGTGCCGCGTTGCTCGCGCAGGTAACGAGCGTGATGTTGAGCCTGTCGAACATACGCAATTTGCTACTGACGTAACGTCGCGCTCACTCCGAGGTGTCGATCTCCGGCACCTCGCTGGCCTTGACCTCGAGGTCAAGATCCGACGTGTAACCGCCGTTACCGTCGATCGTGTGCGTGATGCGCGCGACGATCCACTTGCAATCGTCGATGACACGTTTGTAACCACGCACGGTTACAGGTAGCTCTGTCATCAGCTCGGGCCTTCCCAGCGCGAGGACGATGCTGAATTCCGCAACTCCCCTCTGTAACTTCTCCCATTCCGCCTTCGCCGCGCGCGTTGCATTCCCCTTGTTCGCATACGTGTGCCGTAACGTCTTGACGTTCTCGGCCGTGCCGAACAGCACGTCACCGCTCTTGTCGATCGGTTTCTTTTTCGTCGTGCGTCGTCGGCGCCGCTTAACTGTTGTCGACTGTTTCTTCGCCGTGCGCGTGTTCAGGTAGTACGCCTGGACGCCAGAGTACGTATCTCGATCGGCGACGGTGAAGTTGTGCCGATCGCCGACGTCGCGCGTGATCGTGACCGCTGGCATCGGCTTGCCGCTCGCAGTTGTCGCCTCGCCCGCTTTGATAAACAGCAGCATGTCGTTCTTCACGGTCGCAATCGCATCGAACATTTTCGCCAGGCGTGACAGGAGGTTCGCGTCGGATTCTGCAGTCTGGTCGATGTGGTCGACGAGCTGGCCGTCGAGCGCCTTCGTGATGCGTGCCTGGATCCCATTCTGGCTCGCAATCGCGCGCACGATCGCTCCGACCGTTTGCCGGTGCCACGACCGCTCTTTCTTGATCGAGAGGCCGGCGCGCAAGTCGGCGCTGCGCGCGCGGATCGTCAACACGTCGGGCGTGCCGGAGTGCCCCACCTCGTCGACGACGAACACGCCTTTTTCCACGAGGCCGTTAGCGGCGCCGGCCCAGCCGATCGCGACCTTCAGTTTCACGCCGCGATTCGGGATCTCGAGCGCGCCGTCATGGTCGTCCAGGCTGATGTCGAGCTGATCCGCGTCGAAACCGCGGTTGTCCTGCAGGGTCATCGAGATCAGGCGGCCGTCGAACTTCCGCGATATGTCCTTGCCGTCGAGCGTGATCGAGTAGATCGCGCGCGGCAGGCGGTCGTCGGCCAAGACGACTTTCTGCACCAGGTCGGCGCCCGGAATGTCGGAGAGGTTCATAACGAGATCGCCCCCTTGATCGCGTCCGTCACGATGCCGAGCATGTCCAGATCGTCCGATCGCGTGAGCGCGATCGTGAATTCGATCCGCCTGGCAGCGCCGTCCGAGAAGAAGAGCGTGCGCGTCGTGCTGATGCTGTCGATCGTGAACATGCCGTAGATGTGCCCGGTGCCCTCGATCAAAGGCCAGGACGTGTGTTGATCGGCCATCAACTCCAGGACGGACAGGGAAAGGTCGCCACCCGTCAGCTCGGGCAGCAGCACGCCGGAAAGCTGGATCGTTTCGTCGTCCTCGCCTGCAAACTGCCGTGCGGGCCGCTTGCCGACGCGGTTGTTGCTTGCATACCGCCAGCCCCGTTTCCGCTGCAGTTCCTGATACGGCAGGGTCGACAGGCTGAACACGAACAGCCCGAGCGCCATCATCATGACTACCTCTCCTTAATCCCGATCGCGCAGGCGCGAGCGTTCGCGCGCGGCCTGTGCGGCCTGTTCCTGGCGAATAACCTGGCGAACCTGCTGCGCAAGCGCCTCGACGTCCATCCCTGGCGCCGCGTACACGTTGATCGTGACCGGTGCCGATGCCGCCGGCGCACGCGCTGCGGACGACGCGGCCGTGAGCGGGGGCCGGTTGTCGACGGTGAGCGGCGCACCGCCGGCGATTGCCGCGCCCGTGATGCTGATGCCGGCGCCGGCGGCGACGATCCGCTTGCTCACCTCCAATACGGTCGATAGCGGCCCGTCCTGGCCTTCGCGCAGCCCCTGCTCGAGCCCGGCCATCGTGAAGCCGCCGAGCGCGGCGAACACGCGGCTCGGCGAATGGATGCCGAGCTTTTCCTTGAACCAGCCGATCACGCTTTCGCCCGCCGACTGGATTGCGGTCTTCACGTTGCTCAGGCCGTTCGTGATCCCATCGGCGAGCCCCTGCAGAATCTGCCGACCGAACGTCGTGAATTTCGTCGGCAGATCGATCCCGAACCAGGACAGCACGCCGGCGAATGCGCGATAGAACAGGCCGACCGGCGACCAGTTGAGGATCAGCGCGCCGATGCCGACAAGCCCACCATCGAACGCGGCACGCGCGCCACGCATGGCGGCTCCAAACAGCCCAGCCAGAGCGCCTATGCCGCGTACGAGCAGCGTGAGCGGTAGCAACGCGACGCGTAACGCGGAGTCGACGACGTAACCGAACCCACTGCCGGCCGCACCGGCCGCTTGCAGCCTATCGGCGATCGCCGACGCGCGCGACGATAGGTTGTCGAACCATCGCGCCGCGGTCGATACCGTCGACACGAGCCAGTCCCACACTGGCTTCGCTGCGGCGAGCACCGGTGCGAGCGACCGCAGGGCTGATGCGATCCCATTGGCGAACCCCTGCAGGATCGACTGGCCGAACGTCGTGAATTTCGCCGGCAGGTCGATGCCGAACCAGGAGAGCACGCCGGCGAACGCGCGATAGAAGAGGCCGACGGGCGACCAGTTGAGGATCAGCGCGCCGATGCTGGCGAGCCCATCGTCGAACGCGGCACGCACGTCGCGCATGGCATCGCCGAACAGCCCCGCGAGTGCGCCAATTCCGCGGGCAACCAGCGTGAGTGGTCGCAGCGAGAAGCGAAGCGCTGCACCAAGGATCTCGCCGAACCGTCTGCCCGCCTGGCCTGCAGCCTGTAGTTCGCCGGCCGTTGTAGAAGCGGGCGACAGCAGGCGCTCAAACCAACCGACGACGGCGGATACCGCAGACACGAGCCAGTCCCACGCCGGCTTCGCTGCGGCGAGTGCGGGGCCGAGCGGTGCCAGTGCTTCCGCGAACGCTGCACGGAGAGGGGCAAGGGCCGACGAGATTCCAGCGAACATGCCGGCGAAGAACGCCTTTATCGGTTCCCAATACTTCACGATCAGCACGGCCGCGAGCGCGATCGCGGCGGCGACCAACCCGATCGGCGACGTGAGGAATGCGCGCCCGACGAGCACGAGCGTTCGGCCGAGTACCTGGAACGACGCCGCAGCCAAGCGCACGCCCACCGACAGCAAACCGCCTCGCATGCCAAGCATCGTCAGGCCGTATCGCACGATCGCCATCGGGCCGATGACACCCGCGAGCGCGATCGTCAGCGTGCCGAGGACGGCGAGCAGCACGCCGAGGGCGGCGGTACCGATCGCGACGGCACGCGTGAAATTCGGATATTCCTTCGTGAACCCGAGAATCCGATCCAGGATAGTTGCGGTGATCTCGAGCGCCCGGTTGTAGACGGGTAGCACCTGCTCACCGATCTCGGTACGCAAGTTGCGCACCTTCGCCAGCGCGATCAGCTCCTTGCCTTCGGTCTGCTTTTGGCCGAGCACATGCATCTCGTCGATGCCGTACGCGCCGGCGTTGAGCTTCTCGTTCTTGTGAATCTGCTCGCGCTGCATGTACATCGTCGAGAAGAGGTTCGCCGCAGTTCGATTCGTGAAGATTGTCGAGATCATGTCCTTCACTCGGTCGGGATCCGTGATCCCTTTTGCGGCGAGCTTCGGCAGCAGCACTTTCTCGAGCCACTCGAGCGGCGATGCCTTGAACAAGTCGCCGCCGGTCAGCGCGCCCGGCTTGATCTCTTTGATCGTCCCGATCTTGGTGTCGACGACCTTCTTCCTGTCGAGCAGGCCGAGGTCGATCATCTGGTTCGCGGCTCGCTTTGTGGTCTTTCCCTGGTACGCGTTGCTGTACGCAGACATGAGGCCCGTACCGACCTGGTGTCCGCCCATTTCCTGAATGAGCGGTTCCATCTGGTAGTAGAACGCGTCCTGGCGCATCTGCTTTGCAGCGACGCCGCCTGTCTGGATGAAGTTGCGCCACTCGTCGCCGCCGACCCGGCCGCCCGTCGCCGACAGCACCTTCTGAACCATGTTCGCTTCGTTACGAAACGCTGCTTCGCTCTTGGTGCCGCCCCGCAGCTCGATCACCTTGAGCATGTTCATGAACTTCTCTTCGTTTTCGTGGCCGTCTTCGCCACCGAACATCGCTTCGTTCGCGAACTTCATTTTTGCGAGGGTCGGCATGACCATCTGCGCGTGATGCTCGTCCGCGAAAATCGAGAGAGCGTCGCGCATCAGTGTCATGTTGTCGGACGTGGTCGTGCCTACCGACTTCATCGCGCGCACGTACTGCTCGGCGTCCCGCGTGGCTTGGGCGCCGAGGCCGAGCGCTTCAATACGGCCGCGCTCGTTCTGGACTTTCTTCGCTTCGGCCATCGGCTCGCGCAGATCGTTCAGGATGTGCGAACCGGTCGCGCGCGCGGCATAGCCGCCGATCGCCATTTCGGCCGCGGCGCCGCGCGCGTCCTGCATTTTCGTGCGCGCGCTGGCGATGCGCCGCTGCCGGTCGTTCATTGCGTCGAGGCGACGGGATTGTTCCGACAGCGTCGCGTTCGTGGCCGCGACGTTCGAGCGCAGCGTGCGCTGATGTTGCGCCAGATTCCGCGTGCTGATGCCGCTTTCTGAGAGGCTCGAGCGGACGCGGTCGAGGCGCGCGCGCTCCTGGTCGAGCTGTGTGGTGAGCGCCTTCGCGGCGCGGGCGGCCTGCTGATGCTCGCGCGTGAGAGCCCGCGAGGGCTTCTCGGCGGCCTGCATTTCGCGCGCGAGCTGGCGCATGCGTTCTTGCGCGGAGCGCGCCTTGGCTTCAGTCGCCTGCATGCCGCGGCGCAGGTCACGGAATTCGCCGACACGCTTCTGCGCGTCGCCGAGTTCCTTGAGGCGCGCGCGCGTGTCGCGCAGATTGTTCACGAGCTGCCGATTGCTACCGACAACCTGCTTGATCGGCCGGCTCGCCTGGTCGAGCGCCTTGAGGACGACCTCGAGGCGCAGAGAGCGGCCGGCGCTCATTCGTCGCCCCGTTCGTAACGGACGCGCGCACGCTCGCGCCAACCCATCAGTTCAGGCAGGGGCATGGCGTCCATGACGGCGGGCGTCCAGTTGAACACGAGGGCGATGTCAGCCATCACGTCGTCGACGTCTCGCGGGATGCGTCCATTTTCGACGAGCTGGGCACCAAAAAACCGGCGACTTCCGTGCCGAGCTGCACCAGGTCGGCCGGATCCAGTCGCATGACGTCCTGCTCGGTCAGCGTCGGAATGCTGATGCGTGGGATAACCTTCGACAGCGCGATAACGTCGAGCTGCAGCACATCGGTGAGCGTGACGCCGCGCAGCGCGCCCGAGAGCGGTTTGGTCAGCGTGACCTCGGCGATCGTCTGCTCGCCGCGTTGGATCGGCGTATCGAGGGTGACGCTTGCGGATTGGTTTTTCTGCATGGTGTGGTTCCTGGTAGGAGAGGGGTTAGCGGGCACAGTGAGCTGGCCCGCCAATGCGATTACAGGCCGATTGCGCTGCGTTGCTGCGCCAGGCGATCCTCGCCGCCGACCATTTCGACGAAGTTGACGAAGTCGATCTCGACGAGCGTTTCGCCGTTTACGACCAGCCGGTAGTACGAGAGGGACATCGAGCCCTTCTGCTCGGCGTTGTCGCCAGCCTTCGCAGTGCCTTGTTCGATCTCCTTGTAGCGCCCGCGCACGTACACCTCGACGGCGTCAACATCGCCGGTGTCGTCGCGTTGGTAGGCGCCGGCGAAGCGCACGGTGACACCGTCGTGCTTGGACGTGCCCCAAGTCTTGAACGTGGCAGCGACGAAGCCGCCCATCGTCACACCGAGCTCGAGCTTCTCGTTGCCAAGGTCGATATCGACCGGGCCGTTCATGCCGCCACCGCGATATTCCTCCATCTTGCGCGACAGCTTCGGCAGCTCGATCTCGGGCACCTGGCCGACGTACGAGACGCCGTCCTCGAACACGTTGAAAGCCTTCAGTTTGGATGGCAGAGCCATTGCGATTTCCTATGGTGAGCGGGCGCCGTCAGACGGCGATACTTTCCGCGAACTTGAGCAGGTAGCGGTCGGTGATCCGCTGGCGGAACGTCAGATCCTCGAGCGGCGGAACCGGGCAGAAGTCGTAGTCGAGGAAGCCCTGGCCGGCCTTCAACGAATCCTTGTCGTTGGCGGACGGGTCGAACCAGCATTGACCGTCGATGATGTAGCCGGCGGTTTTCCACGAGCGGAACCTCGCGTTGACGCTGTCGACGATGTCACGGATCAGCGTTCGGCTCATGGGCTTGTCGACCGCCCACATATGCGCCTCGGCCATCGTGTCGGCGATCACCTGTGCGGTGCGCACGTAGTTCTCAAACGCCCACAGCTTGTCGGCGGAACAGGTGCGCGAGCCCCAGAAGCGGTAGCCGTCTGCGTTCACCAGCGTCGTGACGTCATGACTGTTGAGGTAACCCGCGTCAGTGTTCGGATCCTGCAGATCCCAGAACACGTCGCGGCTGATGCCGGTGACGCCGTTGACGGGCACGTTGGAGATCGTCTTGTGCCAGCCGATCTCTTCGTCGATCTTCGCGCGCATGCCGAGCGCGCGGGCCGTCGCCCAGGTGATGTCTTCCGCGTTCTTCGAGGTGTTCCAGTTCACGAAGTCGGGCCAGATCGTCATCAGCTCGCGTTGCCCGAAGTTCTGGCGGTACGCAGTCACGTCCTCCTTCGTTTTCGAGTCGCCCGCACTGACGTAGCCGAAGCCGCGCAGCTTCTGCGCAATGGTCGCCAGTTCGGTCGCGACCGGCAGCGTATCGAGGCCAGGACAGCCGAGTACGCGCGGCTTCACGCCGAGCTTGCTGTTGGCCGCGAGCAGCGCCTTCATGCCTGTGTACTGGCCGTCCGCAGTCGTTCCGCCGATCACGGCCGAATTCGTCTCGTCGGCGCTTTTGCCGCTCGGCACACGCACGGCGACGATCACGGGCGAAGTCTGCGCTGCGATCGCGTCGAGGGAGCGCGCGAGCGTGCCCTTCGTGCCGGCCTTGCCGATCGCGGACTGGACGTTCGTGATGAGAACCGGACGGTTCTCGGGGAAGGTGGACGCATCGGCATCGTCGCCGGTGCAGACCATACCGATCACGGCCGTACTGACCGTTCGGATGGGGCGCGTTCCGTCATCGACCTCGATGACGCGTACGCCGTGGTGGTAATCGTTAGGCATGCAATCTTCCGGAAGTGAGCGTCCTGAAAGATTGCCCTTCGCGCGCGCGGAGATCACGTGCGGGAGGTTGTACACGGAAGCGGCACAACCGAAACAGCCGCCGGCGCGCGATCGCCGGCGGCGGCTGCAGCGGTAGTTACGCGGCCGCCGGCAGCTCGTCGAGTTCGGCCAGGCGCGCGCTCGCGATCTCGTGATACGCGGGCTCGAGTTCGCAACCGATCCAGTTCAGGCCGGCGCTCTTCGCCGCGGCGAGGAACGTGCCCGACCCGGCGAACGGATCGAGGACGACGCCGCCAGCCGGCGCCAGGCGCACGACGTCGCGCGCGAGCTGCGACGGCTTCTCGGTCATGTGGCGTTTCGGGTGCGCGAGTCGTTCAGCGAACACGCCGGGCAGATACACGTCGGCACGGCGCACGGCGCCCTTCGTGGCCCAGACCAGGAACTCGGACTGTTGCGCGAAGCCGCCCGCGCGCGGCCGAGTGCGGCCGCCGGTTTTGTCCCATACGGCGACGCCGCGCCAGGTGAACCCGGCCGCCTGGATGGCGTCCGTCAGGCTCGGGAGCTGGCGCCAGTCGACGAAGCACGCCAGATGCGCCTCGTTGCGGCAGACGCGATAGGCTTCAGCGAGCCACGTCATGCACCAGAACGTCCAGGATCGTTGGTCTTTGTTGTCGTGCTGGAAGTCCGGATACACCGTCTTCGTGTCGGTTCGGACGTACTTGCTGGATGGCGCTTGGCTGCGTGTGGCGCTCGTCGTGCCGCCGGACGAGTAGGGCGGATCAGTGAAGACCAGGTCAACACTGTCGTCGGGCAGCTCGCGCATGACGTTCAGCGCGTCCGCGCGGTGGAGTCGGTTGATCAGTTCAGCGGGGATGTTGTGTTGCATGGGGCGGTTCCCTTGTCGGAGGCTCGGTGGCCTGCGGGTAAGGGGCGCTCGGCCCTCATGACGTTCATCGCGCCGCAGCGCGGGCATTTGATGTTGAGCCGGATGTACTCGCCGGCGCCGAGTTTGCGGTTACAGCTTCCGCAGCGAATGTCTTCCATTGGGTGATTCCTGCCTGTGCTAGGATGCCGGCGCCTCTCGAGAGGTGTCGCGGCCCTGGCCAATCCTGCAGGTCTGCTCTGCGGGTGCGGGGCGTGCAAGATGTTCCTGCATCTCGCACGTCGCCGCGTCCTTTCCTTCCTACGTCGCGTTACGCGACGATCTCCCCATCGGCGAACATATACCGGTCGAACGTGCCGTAGGGCGCCGGCACGTCGGTAGTCTTGCTGTCGCCCTCGGGTTTCGGCTCGACCAGGCGCTTCTGGACATACGCGAACGCGCCCTCGTTGTCTTTCGGCATACCCGAAACGGAAATCGACTGACCGCCCTGCAGCGGAAGCTTGCCCGCCTTGAACGCTTCTTCCGAGACGTAGCTCTGGACGGTCGCGATCGTCACTTTCGCCGTTGCATCGATCGATACGTTGCCCACGACGTGGTAGCTCACCGGCGCGCCGGTCGATTCCAGAACGAGTGCTTTCTTGATTGCCATGTTGTTCCCTTCTCAGTGTCAAAGTGGGCGGATGCCCGGTTGTTCAAACTCGTCAGCGCACTGTTACGTGCCAGGTGCCGCGGGCCATTCGATATTCGGAAACCCGGGCTGGTCGGGCAGGTCGCGCAGTTCGCGGCGATACCGCAGGACATCGCGGTATTGCTCGTCGGTCAAAGTGGTGGCGATTCCTTCGTCAACCTGGTCGCGATGTCTCGTGACGATGCGATCGCTTTCATCGAGCAGGCGCTTCCGCTTCCTTCGTGCGACGTCGAGAACTTCCTCGATCGAGCGCGGCCGATGCTCGACGAACGCGGGCCGGCCCTGCTCACAAAGCGCCATGCACTTCCCCTGCGACTGCCCGTCGAGCAGCGCGGCATGGTCGTCGTCACTGATTTTGACCACCCCTTCGGGAATCTCGGCCTTCGAGTGAAACGCCTCGTCGTAGAAGGAGACGATGCGCCGTTCATCGTCCAGTCGTGCGTATTTTTGTCCCATGTCACCACCCCATTGCAGTCCAGAAGAAGCCGTTAATTCGTCCGGATCCAGACGATTGAACGAACGGTTGCCATTGATCGTTGTTCCACCACACGGCCTGAACCCACTCGTCTGATTGAATCGTGGCGCTCGTATTGCAGCCCGTAGCGTTGAGGCTCACGATCGCGCCGGGGAATCGAACGGGGAACGTGATCGCGCCCGGAGCCCCTTCGCCCATGTCGCCGCCCACATAGCCCCATTGAATAATGAAGCCGCTAGGGTGGCGCCAGAAACCGTTTCCGCTTCGGTTGAATGCAAGATCAAGGCTCCCGCCAAAGAGGGCGCTCAAATACTTTCCAGCCCACTGCATCCAGATGTCGCCGTTGCCCTGGTAAGTCGATCCGCCGATATGGAGCGTGCCGTTATCCTCGAAGAAGGCCGGCACGTTGTTGTACGCGCTGTTTATGAGTTCGAGGCCGCCACCGCGTCTCGCACGCAAGAACGTCACCCACCCGTCCGCTGCACGCATCCCGATATCTGCATCCCACCCGTCCTTCGCGAGCGTCAAGCGCCCCGTCATCGTGTCGCCGCCGCGATTGACCTTTGCATTCGGATCGAAGGTATTCTGATCCCACACTCGTGCGCCGTTCACATAGAAGCCGCCTTTGACGTCCCACTTGCCCGCGCGGAAGTCGTAGTAGCCGTTCACCGATCCGTCATAGGCTTTCATCCCCATGCCGTTCCAGCCGAACATCGCGAAGTTGTGCTTGTCGTATGCTGCGCCGTCTCCGTTGCCGATCTCGAAGCCATTCTTCGACCCGCCGTATGACTGCACGTACAGCGCGGCCTGCATCGTGCCGCCGACGTTCTTGTCGAGCGGGGTGAGGTTCATGCTGTCCCACGGCGTCGCACCAGCGAATGATGGGCGCTTCATGAAGCTCACGACTTGATTCCCGCGCGAGATATCGAGCACACGGCTCTGACCGACACCGTCGTCAGCCCATGCGGTCACTGCAAAATCATCCGTGTCCGTCTTTCCGACGGCGAAGCGCGTCTTTGCGCCGTTCTTGAAGTAAATGGTCGCCCACGAAGATCCGCCGTCCACTGCGTATCCACGCCCGCGAATCAGTCCTTCTGCATTGAGAATGGAACCGTCGTCGGCCGCGCCTCCGATCAACACGCGACCGCCGTTCGGCATCAACCCCATATTCCCTGCTGCAATGCCCGCGCCGCGTGTAACGTAAAGCACGTCCTTTGAGCTGCTATACGCATCGTTTACGGTGCGAATCGTGAACGCGCCGTCGCCGCCATGAAGAACTTCCCATTGCTTCTGATCGACTGCGCCGCCTTCACGACGCAGGAGGAGCGACGTTTGGCTTGTTCCGCCACCATTGGACGCGATGAGCGCTCCGACGCTACTAACCCCTTTGACCGAACCGCCAGCCGACAGACCCTTGGCCACGTTGACCGCGCCACCGAAATTCGCGCCTGCGCCAGTTCCATCGATCGCCACGACGCCGTCGTTAAGCCCCCACTGGAAGGGACGAAAGGCATTGCCTGCGCCGTACTGATCCTTCGCGGCTGTCTGCATGAGGAACGCATTGGCCCCGTCTGCTCGCAGAAAGACGCCAAAGTCGCCGTATGCGATACGAAGCCCGTTCGGGCTCGTTGACTGGAGTTCGCCCGTAAACCGAGCGTTGCCAGCCCCGCGCAGCGCGGTAGAACCGTCGTCCGCGAGCCCGCCCAGCGTCATCCGACCGCCCGGAAAGAAGCGGGCGACTTCGGCCTTGCCTGCAATCAGTTGCAATGTGCCCGTCGCGCCTTCACTGCCAACCGAAACGTTGCCGTTGGAGCGAAAGTAGCCCCACGCAGCATCACTGTTCACCCATGCGGTCGTCGCGCCGTTGCCGAAACGATGCAAGCCGCGCGTGCTCGCGTTGCCCGCAACCTGCAACATGCTGCCGTCGTCGGCTGGCTGGCCGATCAGGACGCGATTATTTTGATAGCTGCCGTCGACGGCAAGAAACCGCATGGTTTCTCGCCCGTTGTTCGTGACCGCAAACACGCCGTCGGAAATGTGGAAAAAGCCAGTGTCCGGCGCGCCGTCGTTCACGAACGAATATCCGGGTCTGCTCACGGTGCCTTCGGCGGCAAGAATCTGCCCGGACATGGTGATCCCGGTCGTTTGCGCCGGGTTCGGCAGGTTCCGCGAATGCCACACCTCGCCATTGCCGACGAACAGGTTCTTTGTCGCGAAATCGAAAGCGAACATCGCGTCGGCAGACGGAAGATAGAATCCGGCCTTCGTGGCGCTAGCGAAGAAGTAGCCTCCGCTCGGGCCGAGGAGTACGTGCCCCTCGTTTCCGCCATTGCTAACGTTGAGATCGCCCTTGACGTTCAAACGACCGCCGACGTATGTCCCGGCCCCCGTGTCGTCGAGCGACAAGACCCCAGTGGCGACGTTGACCGTGATCGGCCGGAAGTCGTTCCAGGATGCACCGTATCCGCTGCCGTTCGAGAGCAGCACGTAGAAATTCGATCCGTCGTTTCGCAGCAGCACATCCTTGCTGTTCATCAACCGGAAGTTCGCACCACCTGCGTCGAGCCCGCCGGAGGAAACCCCACCACTGAAGGCACCATTGCCACCGACCTGAAACGCATTTGCGGTGTCATCGTTCCGATTGCCGACGACGATCCGGCCACCGTACGTGATCCGCATGGCGCGAACCTGATTCGCGTCGCTGTTGGAGTCGTTCGGCGCGCGGTTGATCCAGAAATCCAGGTATTCACGACCCCACGTACCCGCGTCGTAGCCGGCGCGCATCGACGCAATGAACCGTTTGTTGGTGTCCGCCGTTCCGGCTGCGAATGTCCCGTGGAAGCGGATCTTCGCCTCGCGATTCAACGCGCCGGATGCCCCGGCAACGGTGAGCTGCGCGTCCTGGTCGGTCGACGTCGACGTGATGCTGACGGGGCCGGTGAGCTGCGGGCGCACGAGCGGCGCATATCGTGAGGCTGCAGTCTTCGGCGTCACGGCGCGCGTGTCGTCTGTGCCGTCGTCGACTTCGGCTTGCGTCGCCAGCTCGACGACGCCCTTGCGCTCGGTGGTCGCCGGCGGATTGAGGAACGACGTCGACCCGAACACCAGTTTCGACACGTCGATCGAGGCGAACACAGTATCGGCAGCCAGCAGCAGCATCGAGGCCGGCGCTTTTTCGAGGATCGGATCGTTCTGCACATAGACGCCGAACAACACGCCGTTGTCCAGGTAAAGCCCGAACCCGTACAGCTTGTACTGGTCGACGCTGTCGTCCTGGATCACGATGTGGATCGTGTCCTTCGCAACCGTGTCGCCGCCGAACGTGGTGATGCGCTTCAGCTCACTCGGCAATGCGGCCATGTCCGGCTTGTACGCGAATGGTGCCGTGGCGAGGCCAATCTGCGTGACCTGGCGCGCAGTGGTTCCGGTGTTGCCGGGCGCCACCAGTGCGGCGCGGCCGGCGTCCGTGATGTAAATGAGGTTTCCAGCCATGTCGGTTAGTCCGTGAGAGAAAGGCGGCGGTAGACGGCCGCGCGCACGCCGCACGCGACGCCGATCGAGCCGTGCATGCTGAAGCCCTGCGTGAAGGTGTAATGGGCCGTTCCCCGCTTCGCGCGATCGACCTCGGCCCGGATGTCGTTGACGTACTGCGCGGTGGCCGGCACGCCGTCACGCGCACCGACCGTCATCACGATCTCGAATGTGCCCGGCACGCCTCGCGGCGTTTTCTCGAACCACTCACGCATGACGACGTTCGCGCCGAACGACGCGCAGACGTCGCGAACAGCGTCGGCCGTGCCCTTTTTGCGGGCGATTCGGATCGCGGATTTCACGCGCGCGCGCTTCACCTGCTCGGGCCATTCATCGCGCCAGGTGTCGACGCCCATGTGCCAGGCGAGCCAGGGGAGGAAGCGCAGCGGGATGCGTTCGGGATCCATCAGCGTGTCAATCTCGACCGGGATGTCGAGAACGTCCGCATTGGTTTCAGCCAGGCGCCGCTCGAGCGCCGTCGCGTTCCGTGGCAGCAGGGAGGGGGCGAACTTAGTCATCCGCGACCCCGCCGTCCTTCAGTTCGATTCCCGTGCAATACGGTGCCTGGTCGATTGCGATCGGCACGCCTTCGGCCGGCGTGTCGAGCAGCACCTTCTGGACGCCGGCGACGCGCATCGACGCGTACAGGCCGTCTTTCGTAATCTCGGAGCCAGGGCGGTGCATCGATTCGGCGAACTGTTGCGTCCTTTTCTGCGCTTCTGCGAGCGCGACCGCCCGATCCGGGCCATCGAAGAAGCGCAGCGTCGCGCGAATTGCGTACGGGACGATCTTCGCGCTCTGCACGATCACTTCGTCGGCCTGCGGCCTCTTCTTCTCGAGCGTCTTCTTGACGATGTCCAGCAGCTCCTGGCTGGCAGTGCCGTCACCTTCGCGCGACAGAACCGTGACGATCATTACGCACGGCGACGGGCTGTAGGCGGTGGCCGCTTTCACGCGCCCGTCAGCGGCGCGCGCATGGAACACGTATGCGTCCGTAGGCCCAGCGACGGAAAAGCCGCGAGGCGCGAGCTGGATGCGTTCGCGCAGGCTGTCGTCGTCCTCGTAGACAGGATCGATTCCCTCATCCAGGTTGCCCGGCGAGATCTGCAGACGGTCGACGTCGAAGAGAGCGCCGATGTGCTCGAGCGTGGTGCGTTTCGCGTACGCGAGCAGAATGCCGCGCGCCTTCTCGTTCATCAGCGCGAGCAGGAGCATTTTTTCGTATGCGGCTTCCTGCAGCAGCTTCACCATCGGCTCGGATTCGAGCTCGAGCGCGGCCGCGATCTCGGCCTGCTGTTCCTTGGGGTACAGCGACACCAGGCGTGCCTTCTTTTCGGCCAGGATCGTTTCGTAGTCGAGTTCTTCGACGATGTCCGGGGCCGGGAGCTGAGACAGATCGATCGGCGTGGTTCTCATGCCGCACCTCGCCCGTTCGTCGCCGGCAGACGCATCGAGAAGGACGCGCCCGCGCGCGGGCCGTCCGTGCGGTCGCCTTGCAGCTCGAGCACGGCGCCGCCGTCGATGCCCGTGCTATCGAAGTCGACCTGGTTGATCTGGATGCGGGGTTCCCAGCGGGTAAGGGCCATGACGGTCGCAGCCATGACGCGCATGCGCATCACAGGATTGACGGGGCCGTCGATCAGCTCGGGAAGAAGCGAACCGTATTCACGGCGCATCACGCGCGTGCCGAGCGGCGTGAACAGGATGTCGGCGACGGACTGCTCGATATGGGCCTGGCCGGCGATCGCGCGCCCGGTGCGTGCGTTCATGCCGATCATGCGGCACCCGGAATAGGTTTCGACGTGGGAGCGAATTCGCCTTGTGCCTTGTGCGGGTGTTCCACGAGGCTGACATTCCGCGAGCGTACGTCGACGTCAGCAGTCACCGCGCCAGTGAAGTGCGCACTACCCTGAATTTCGATAACGGAGCCACCGCCGCTCGCGCCGCGCCCATCCTTGCCGGTCGCGCCCGATTCGAACGTAAGCGGCCCCTTCACGAGTAGCGCGCCGGTCACGGTCGTATCGTCCGCGTCGAGCGTGACGGATTTCGCTTTGACGGTCGCAGTGTTGGTTTCGACCGTGACGCTGCCGGGTGCGACGACATGCACGGTCGCGCCAGCCGGCAGCTCGGCAGAGAGCGCGTGCGTGGCGAAGTCGTATGTCACGCGGGCGGTGTCGGGGTAGACGCGGACGTGCTGCGTCGGGCTGGAGCTGGGCGCATCGTGGCCGTCGCAGTAGACGCCAGGGAGGAAGAGGGCGGTCGTCGGCTCGCCAGACGGGCAGAGCAACAGCCCCGGCTCGCCGATCGAGGGCGGATCCCAGGTGATGCTGCTGCCGGTGCGCGGTGTGAGCCAGCGGATCCAGTCGGTTTGCAGGCCACCCGATTCAACGCGCACGCGGCGGGCGTCGTGGTCAACGGCGATCACGGTGCCCTCGCGAAGCATGCTCTCGAGACGGCGGTTCAGGTCGGCAAAATCATCCATGCGGCGAGGATGCCGCGCGCGCGGGAGGGGGTCACGCGGATGTGGTTGTGCCGGAAGGTCGCACAACGAAAAGGCCCGCCGGATACTTCTCGGCGGGCCTTAGTGATGGCTTACAAGATGTGGTCGGAAATACTTGGGAGTGTGCTTTGGACCGCGGAAATCAGCAGTATTGCCAGCTCGTAAGCGATTTCGGTATCGCAGCGCACGCTTCGAGTCAATCGAGTACCGTTAAGCGCGGTGATGAAGCCGTTACCAGTCATGGCAACGGATAGGATTTCCGACGCAGATTTCTTGCCATCTACTCCAGTGCGAACGACAGAGAACGCGATGCGCGCGGATAAGAGGTTGCCGTCGCGGAAGTGATCGGCAATACCGATGACGTTTGCATGAGGGGTCGTGACGGTGATGGCCTCTTCGTCCCCGGTCACTCGAGCGGAGCAGCCTTTGAGGTCGGCGCCATTGATTTCGGTGCCAATCAAGTTGAAGAACGAGTGGATGGATTTGTTCAACGTCTCCGCTCGTGACAGGGTGGTGAATACCTCTTCTACATCACTGGTGGTTAGAAATTCCAAGATGGTCTCCTTGCGTGGAGGTTCCATTCTGACGACCTGTCAACTTCCTAACAAGTGAGTAAATCCGCTGCTCAAGCGGCGAGATTACCGTGCCAGAAAATCGAGGATGTCGTCGGCGATCCGATCGATGTCAGCGTCGGCCAGGCCGAGCAACTCACGCGCGGGATACTTCACGATCGGCCCCTTGTTGCGCCGCACGCGATCGCGTAGCCCCTCCTGGTGCACGCGCGCGATGCGCTCTACCTGTTTCGTGAAGTGCAGTGCGGCTACGTCCGCGCTCGACTCGGTCTTCAGGAATCGCGCAGTGCGCAGCTTCGCGAACATGGCGCGGCGGATCAGCCCCTTCTTGCGGCGCGCCTGCGGCTTCCGCGGCTCGTATGGGCTTCCGTCAGGATTGCGCGCCTCGCCGATTCGCCGGGAATGACGTCGACGCAGCTCGGCGGCCAGCCCTTTCGCCAGGAGCGCGCGCTGCGGGCTCGTGAGCTGGCCGAGCAGGCCGGCCGCCCAGTCTTCGGCCCGTGAGAGTCGATCGGCCATGCGGTCAGCCTGGGATTGATGGTTCCGCGAAGTGGCGGATCTCGTAGCCATCCGGCTTCTCGAGCACGCCCACGCGTTCGGTCAGCTTCAACAGGATCTCGACGTCGGATTTGCCATTGTCGAGCAGCTCGGCCTGGAAGCGGAAGCCGTCGCGGCATAGCTCGCGATTGAGCAGCATCTCGGGCTGGTTCACCTTCAGCCAGGCGATCACCGGGACGATGAGGTGATCCGCGTGGCCAGCGTAGTCCGTCACGACGACGTCGAGCGTGTACGCGTACTCGAATGACAGGGAGTTCGCCGCCGTGGTCGCGATCGAGCCGTGTTCGATGAACACGTGCAGGCGATCGGGATTGCGTGCGAACTCGGGGATCGCGGCGGTCAGCGCCGCGCGCAGGCTGTCGGGCTTGTTCATGGCTTCGACTCCTCCGCGCCGCGCAGGCGTGCCTGCAGCGCGATCAGTTGCTCGGCATTTTCGTGACAGGTCGTGTAGTTGCCGGCGACAGTGCCGGCGACGGCAGAGAGTGCAATTCCCGCGGGGGCTGCATCAGTGCTTCCGGGATCTCCAACCTGCACGTTGGCGACGGCTGCGTCGTGCACGCGCACAAAGCCAACAGGGACAGTGCAAGCACGATCGGCTTCGCGATCGACATAGACAGGAACCTCCTTGATGATCGTGTCGCCCTTGCCGCGGACGACCTGGACGCGGTCGACGTACTTCGTGACGACCTGGACATTGAGGCGCGCCTGATCGCGTTCCGCCGTTCGGTCATGGATCTGGCGCGCGAGGTCGGCCGCATGCTCGCCGGCGTCGACCAGGCGCGCGTGCTGAATCGCGATCGCGGCGGCCGCCGCGCAGAGCGCAATGAGGCAGACGACCAGGGCGCGCGCGGTACCGATCATGCTGCCTTCGCCTGGCTGTAGCGGCCATATGCCCGCTCAAGCTTCACGTCGTACAGGTTTTCGGCGTACGCCTTCCCGTTGTAAAGCTCGGCGAACTTCGCCCACTTCTTGGCCCGGAGTGCGGCGAGCATCGTCTTGTCGGCCAGGATGAAGCGGACGAACGCCTCGAGCTGCTCGGCCTCGCTCACCTTCATCGCCTCCACGAACGCGAACACGTCGGGGTAGCCGAGCGTCGACCAGTGGAAGCCCATGATTTGAAAGGCGCCCCAGCTCGTCGCCTCGAGCGCACAAGCGGCGGATATCTGCTGCGCGTTCGCCAGGCGCCCATATTCCGCCGAGTCGCCGGCGTAGCCGCCGCGCTTCGGGTCGACCAGGGCGGGGTACCTTGCAGCGAGCGCGTCGGCGTCCATGCCAGCGGCCGCGAGCTGGCGGTACATGATGTGCCGTTCGAACAGGATCACGGGCCGCCCGTCCGGGAGGAATCCCGAGCCCCGCGATTCGACTTCGTTGACGGCGCGCACCGATGCGACGTCCACCTGCAACCGCTCGGCCGCGCGCTGCAGATCCGCATCGGTAAGGTGCCGCGGATCGCGCTGGCCGGCCGCGAGAGTTGACCAGGTCTTCGCGCCGGCAATTCCGTCCGCTACCAGGCCGTGCGATGCCTGGAACGCCAAGACGGCGCCGCGAGTCGCGTTTCCGTAAATTGCGTCTGCGTCGATGCGCGCGCCGGCGTTGATGAGCTGGCGCTGCAGATAGCTGACGTCGGCGCCGCGGTCGCCGAGGCGAAGGGTCTTATACATGGCGCCCCCAGAGTTTGAACTGCAGCACGCGCGCGATCAGCGACCCGCGCGGATCACCGCAATGGAACAGCTCGACCACGTTGCCGCGCACCCCGAAGACGGCCAGGCAGAGAACGGCGACCAGAAAGGTATCGCCGAGGCTCGCCGGCGGCAGCGTGCCGAACGCTGCGCGGATCGGCGCGGCGCCGGCAGCGACGGCCAGCGCGTAGGCCAGGCACGACGCGAGCGGCCGGTGCGCGCCGGTGCCGCGGCGGAATGTCACGAGGCGCAGTGCGAGCGCCGCGCAGAGCAGGGCGTAGACGTACGTGAGCATCACTTTTCCTTCCCCCTGAACGCGTTGAGTAGGCGATCGGGCGCGTCGGCCTGGGCGATCAGCCAGAGCAGCAGCTTCACGACGAGCGCGGAGGCGATCAGCGCGCCGATGCCGGCGTGCACTTCGATGCGCGTTGGCAGCACGGCGTCGAGCGCGGCCGCGAACAGATCGGCCGTGAGGCAACCGGCGACGAACGAGATCACGAAGAACGCGATGCGCTTCGGGATCGACGGATCCGCGGCGGTCATGACGAACAGCAGCGAGCCGGCGAAAGCGCCCATGACGACGTTGGCGTCGACGCCGGGAAAGAGCGACAGCGTTGCGACACCGAGTGCCGCGGCCGTCGCGGACGACGTGGAAATAGGTTCAGCCATCTTCAGTCCCATAACTGGAGCCGCTCGGCGCTGGATTGCGCCGCTTGCGGTACTTCGTCGGGCAGCTCGACGAGCAGCCCGTGAGGCAGGATCGGGCCGTACTGCGCGAGATCCGGGTTGAGATCCAGGACGAGCTCGACGACGCCGCGCGTGCGGCCGAGTGCCCGCCAGCAAAGCCCGTCAACCGTTTCGCCCTGCAGCGCGCGCACTTCCATCAGATCAGCTCCACCGTGACGCGCGGCCGGCGCAGCAGGGCGCTGATGGCCCATCGCGCGTCGCGGCGCAGCTCGTCACCCTGCGGCTCGAGTTCGTCGGCGCGCCTGGCTCCTTCGCTGGTCGTGTCGTAGTCGCGATACCGCTCGATGAGCGTGGCTTTTGCCAGGCAGTAGATGGCGCGGCGGTAGTGATGCAGCAGTGCGCTTTCGCCGTCGAGCTGGTCACCCGGCACGTCGGCGAGCCGAGCGGCGCCGGCGGCCTGCCAGGTCGCGCGCGTGTCGCGCAACTCGTCGTTCACGCTGGCGATCGCGTCGAGCAGTTCGTGGCGCAGGCGTGTGTCCGTCACGGTGCCGTCGAGGCGCATCGTGTCGCGTGCCTGCTCGAGCGCCACATCGGGATAGAACGGATCGTTCTTGATCGGCTTCGCCGGTTCCGCTTCCGCCGGTGCGCGCGGCAGTGGGGGCGTCGAGACAAAGGACATGATCGGGCTCGTCTGGTGAATAGAAGGAGGCGGTGGACGGGGCTTTCGCGCGGACTGTGCCGGCTTCGGCCCCGTGCCGCCTGGTGCGTGGGCTACGCTCGGTATCAGCCGCCAGGGCCGGACTGGTCGCCGGCGGCCGTGTTCTTCAGCTCGCGCTCGAGCCGCTCGATGTCCTTCTTCACGCCGACATTCGCGAAGAGCTGCAGCGCGCGGCGCAGGTGCTCAAGCGCGCGCGGCGGATCCGTTTCGGTGAGGCCGTAACCGATCGCCTTGTTCAGCTTCGCGCGCACCTCGTCGGGCATGTCGGCATCGGCCGTGAGCCGGCCAATCTCGACGAGCGGTTCGACCTGGATCGATTCGCCCGCGCGGTTCGCGCGCAGCGCCGCGTCGGCGAATTCCTCGACGAGCAGGCAGGGCGTGCTGCGCTTGAACTGGTCGGGCAGCGTGAGGCCGTGCTGCAACGCATAGGCGCCGATCTTGAGGGCGCCCTGGTAGTCGCCGCCGTCGATGCGCCACACCATGATCGTCATGAGGACATCGTCCTGGGCGCCGGCGCCGCCGGCCAGGACGCCGTCCACCCACGCGTCATACGCGGGCAGGAACTGGCGCTTCAATGCGGCCTTGCGCTCGACTGACTCTACGGCCTTCAACGCACGCCGGTGGTCGTCGAGCTGCGCGAGCATCAGCGTGTAGGCTGAGTCGTCGCGCAGGGTGCCGACACCCGCCGGCGCGCCGCGCGCGGCTTTCGCCGCAACACTGCGTTGGAAATGCTGGCGGAAGCGGTTCGTCATGCGCCGGCCTTGGGAGCGTCCGGAGCGTGGTCGATGTCGACGAACTGGATGTTCTCGACGACGCAGCCTGCACCGTATTCCTCGATCACGTACGCATCGTTCGAACTTTCGTAGTTCTCGATGCGGTCGCGCTTCGGGTTGTCGATCAGGGCGCGCCGGCGAGCCTCGATTTGCCAGTAGATCGACAGGTTGTCGAGACGCGTGACCATCAGCGCCCGCGGCGGGAAGTACGGCACGCGCACAGCCGGGAGGTTGCCGATCCGCTTCTGCGACGTGACGATGTCGGCCGCGAGCGTTTCGGTCGGCGCCTGATCCTTGTTGATGATCGGGAAATACTTGTCCTGGAGCAGCTCGCGGCCGCAGATCACGACAAGATTCGGATCCTCGACGAACCACGGGTCGAGCAGCTCGTTCGTCGCGTTGACGACGATGGCGTCGAGGTTCTTGAACTCTTCGCCCTTACCGACCTTTGCGCCAGTGATGACGCGTTCGTTCGCGTTGTTTCGGTACTGCTGCAGCCAGCCGATGTTGACGTCCTGCAGCAGCGGGTTTGCCGCGAGATCGGTGTCGGTCGCAGCCTTCGTGCCGTTCCAGCCTGTCATGATGCGATCGAGTGCTTGTCGCTGGATGATCGAGTCGCGCACGCGCGCTTGGAAGTCGGGGAACTTCGCCCATGCGTCGAGAAGCTGGTAACGCAGGTGTGTATCGTAGTCGGTCTTCTCGCAGCGATAGCGGTGGCTCTCGAGCGCCGAGACGTCTCGAGTTTGGCGCTCCTTCTTCGACGTGTCGGTGCGGCTCGCGATCGGGCTGGAAACGCCAAGTCCGATCTTCTCGCCTTCCATCTCGGACACGCCGTAGATGTTGATGCTTTTCAGGAATGCACTCGATTCCTGCGTCTTGGTTTCGAGGGTTTGCTGCACGCTCGGCGCGACCGAAAACTTCACCGTCGCGTCGGCGACGCCGTTCAGTTCCTGGATGCGACCGACGTATCGGGCGTAGTGCTCGCGGGTATCGTTCCGCATGGGTTCTCCGTTGGCGAAAGAGTGGTGGGGCGGCTTAGCAGTCGGTCTGCGCGGCGGTATCGCCGCCCTTCGAGGTCGGGCGTTGCTGCGTGCTGCTGTCGGTGCGCGAGAGCTTCATGACCAGCTCGTCGTGGCGCTTGTTGGCGTCCGTCAGCGCGCGCTGTAGATCGGCGACGTCGTCGTTGAACTTCTCGACCTGGTCGACCACCTTGCCCTGGCTTTCTGCGATCGCGACGACCGACTTGGAGATGTCGGAGTAGCGTTGGTCGTCGGACGCGTCCTTGCGGCTCAGGAGGTTGCTCACCATCGTGAACAATGTCCGGCCGGCGCCGCCGGTGCGCGGTGCTTCTTCGTCGAGCTCGATGTCCGCTGCAAGCGCGGCGCTGAACAGGTTTTCGGGACGCTGCTTGCGGGAATCGAATGCCTTGCTCTTCGCGCTGAACTCAAGCATTTCGGTGCCGAGGCTGGCCGGGTTGTCGGTGACGGCCAGGCCGACCAGGTACGCCTCGCCCGAGCCAGCGAAATCCGGATCGACTTCCATCGACGTGTAAATCTTCTGGCGCTGCTCGGTGGTCAGTGCGACCAGGTCTTTCGTCGGCGAGAGTTGCGCGAGCAGTCGGGTCTTGCCTTCCTGCTCGTCGGTCTTCAAGGCGACCACGTCGCCGTATGCGCGGAATGCGCTATCCGGGTACATGCCGCGAATGTGTTCCATGTTGATTCGGGCGCCGTACTTCTTCGGGTCGTAGTTGCTCGCCATCTCTTCGAGCATCTTGCGGTCGATCTTGCGGCCGTCCGTCGTCGCGCCTTCGGTCGCGATGCAGAAAAATTTCGTCGTCTTCGAATCCTGTGCCATGTGCGAATCCTCTGAGAGGGCGTGGTGCTTTGTTCAGGGATTCCAGTTTCGGCAGTTCGATCAGGCGTCGCAATGAATGTTGGTTGTGCCCGCAACCGATACAACCGGATCGAGTAGGGCTCGCGCGCGCGCGTCGGTAGCCTTGCTGCATGACTGCTCTTCCCATCGATTCATCCGACGTCGATCCGCGTCGGCGTGCACGCGACCTGTACTGGCAGGGGTATCGCATCGCGCGCATTGCCGAGCTGCTCGGCGAGAAGCCGGCCACGCTCTATAGCTGGAAGCGGCGCGACCAATGGGACGACACGGAGCCGATTGACCGCGTCACACTGTCGATGGAAGCGCAGTTGATCCGGCTCGTGATGAAGGAGAAAAAGGAGGGGCGCGACTGCAGAGATATCGACCTGCTGACTCGGCAGCTCGATCGGTTACGCAAGCGCCCCGCGAACGAGTCGAAGGTGAGCGATTCCGGGAGCGCGGGCGGCTCGCGTCGGGCGCGCAACGCGGAAGACCGCAACGCGTTCAGCGAAGAGCAGATCGAGAAGCTCAACGACGCGTTCCTCGAGTCGATCTTCGACTATCAACGTGGCTGGTATCGCGCGGGATTCAAGGAACGGATCCGGAACATCCTGAAGAGCCGGCAGATCGGCGCGACGTGGTACTTCGCGCGCGAAGCGCTGCTCGACGCGCTGAATACCGGCCGGAACCAGATCTTCCTTTCGGCCAGCAAGGCGCAGGCGCACGTCTTCCGGCAGTACATCGTCCAGTTCGCGAAGGACGCGGTCGGTGTCGAGCTGCGCGGCGACCCGATGGTGTTGCCGAACGGTGCGACGCTGTACTTCCTCGGGACGAACGCGCGCACGGCGCAGAGCTACCACGGCAACCTGTATTTCGACGAGTACTTCTGGGTGCCGCGCTTTCAGGATTTGCGAAAAGTGGCGTCGGGCATGGCGATCCATTCGCAGTGGCGCCAGACGTATTTCTCGACGCCGTCGAGCCTCGCGCACGACGCCTATCCGTTCTGGTCTGGCGCGCAGTTCAACAAGGGCCGTCCGAAAGATCAGCGCGTCGACTTCGATGTCACGCACGAGGTGCTCGCAGCGGGCCGCGCGTGTGCTGACGGCCAGTATCGCCAGATCGTGACCGTCGAGGATGCCGTGCGCGGCGGCTGCAACCTGTTCGACCTCGAGCGGCTGAAGCTTGAGTACAGCACGGACGAGTACGCGAACCTGCTGCTGTGTCAGTTCATCGACGATTCGCTGTCGGTGTTTCCGCTGTCGATGATGCAGTCGTGCTTGGTCGACACGTGGGAGGTGTGGCACGACTTCAAGCCGCTGTATCTGCGCCCGTTCGGCGACGACGAGGTGTGGATCGGCTATGACCCGTCACGCACGCGCGACAGCGCGGGCTGCGTGGTGATCGCGCCGCCGCGCTCCCCCGGCGGGAAGTTTCGAGTGCTCGAGCGGCACCAGTGGAACGGGCTGGATTTCGAGGCGCAGGCCGCGAAGATCGAGGCGATCACGCAGCGCTACAACGTCACCTACATCGGCATCGACACAACCGGCATGGGGCAGGGCGTCTACGAGCTGGTCAGCAAGTTTTTCCCGGCCGCGACGCCGATCCGCTACTCGGTGGAGGTGAAGGCCATGCTGGTGATGAAGGCGCAGAACGTGATCCGTAAGGGCCGGCTCGAATACGACGCCGGATGGACGGATTTGACCGCGTCGTTCATGGCGATCAAGAAGACGATCACGCCGAGCGGGCTGCAGGTGACGTACACGACGACGCGGTCGGAAGAGGCGAGCCACGGCGACCTGGCGTGGGCGTGCATGCACGCGCTTGCAAATGAGCCGCTCGAGGGCGCGACCAGTACCAATTCTGGATTCATGGAGATTTTCTGATGTCCCGCAAGTATGGACGCGCCGCCGCGCGGCGCGCGCACAACCGCGCAGAGGCTGCGCCCGAGTCGCCAGCGGCGCCGGCCACGCGTGCCGAGGTTTTCTCGTTCGGCGATCCGATGGAAGTGCTGGATCGGCGTGAGCTGCTCGATTACGTCGAGTGCATGCGAATGGGTCAGTGGTACGAGCCGCCGCTGCCGCTCGATGGCTTGGCTCGATCGTTCCGTGCGGCGCCGCATCACAGTTCGGCCATCTACGTTAAGCGCAACATCCTGGTGCAGTCGTACATCGAGCATCCGCTGTTGCCTCGCGCGGAATTCAGCCGATTTGTGCTCGAGTACCTCGTGTTCGCGAACAGCTACCTCGAGCGGCGCACAAACCGCCTCGGCGACATACTGGCGTTGACGGCGCCGTTGGCGAAGTACACCCGAGCGGGTGTCGATCCCGGCCAGTATTGGTTCGTGACGAACGTGCGCGAGCCCTACGCGTTTGCGCCGGGCTCGGTGTATCACCTGCGCGAGCCCGACCTGAATCAGGAGATCTACGGCCTACCCGAATACCTATCAGCGCTGAACTCGACGTGGCTGAACGAGAGCGCGACGCTGTTCCGCCGGCGCTACTACAAGAACGGGAGCCACGCCGGGTTCATCATGTACATGACCGATGCGGCCGACCGACAGGAGGACGTCGACAACCTGCGCGCGGCGCTGAAGAACGCGAAGGGGCCGGGCAATTTCCGCAATCTGTTCATGTACGCGCCGAAGGGGAAAAAGGACGGGATCCAGCTTTTGCCGATCGGCGAGGTCGCAGCGAAGGACGAATTCTGGAACATCAAGAAGGTGACGGTGGAGGATCAGCTCGCGGCGCATCGCGTGCCGCCGCAGCTCATGGGGATCATCCCGTCGAACGCAGGCGGATTCGGCGACGTAGAGAAGGCGGCCGGGGTGTTCAACGGCCTTGAGATCGAACCGTTGAAAGCGAGGCTGCGGGAGGTGAACGACTGGCTCGGGACTGAGGTCGTGCGCTTTCGTCCTTACGCGCCGCCGGTGACGTGACGCGCCGCCGCGCGCGTGCCTGCCGGCTACTTCGCCGGCCGATCAGGCGCAGCAGCCATTTCGTCGGCCGGGTAGAGCTGCAGCATCGCGCGCGCAGCTTCGACGTTTTTCGTGTGCAACCATTCGTCGTAGTCAGCCGGCCGCAGCATCACGACGCCGCGCTTCTCATCTTCGGGCCTGTGCATCAGCCTGAACAGCGGGTGTTCGTCGGCGTTGAGCGTGAGCATGGTCATGCCGATCAGGACGCGGCCGTCGTCGCTCTGGTAGCGTCGCCAGATACCGGCGACGCAGTAAGCGCTCCAGTCGGCAAGGCCGATGCGTTGCCACACGCACGGCCCGCGATCCCATCCGCCGCCAGCTTTCTGCGTCGCATGCGGGTATGACGGCTCGACGACATACTGCGCAGGGATGAGGCAGCGCTGCCCTTCGCGCCACGCGCGCTGATAAAGGCGCTTCTCGGCAACCTCTTCGCCACGCGCGTTGACGGTGTCGAACTTCTTTCGCTTCTTGCCCTTCTCGTCAAGCCTGTCTGGCTGCATGAACTTTGGCCAGAAGCCAAACACGGCCTCGGTGACGGCCGAGCCGTCGCCGTCCGGCAGTATGGCCGGTGCCCGATAGTCGGGCCACACGTCGACATCCCAAGGATCGCGGCGGAACAGGTCGCCGATGCCAATCTTCAGCTCGTTGATGCCCGGATCTTCGTTCGGTGCTTTGTAGTTGGTGCACATCACTGTCCCCCTTTTCTCGTCGGACTGACGCGGCTGATCGCACCGTATCGGTATTCGCCGCGTGCAGCTACACTGTATAAATATACAGGCGTTGATGATGGGTAGCGAACGATCAGGCTATGGCCTCTTCCAGCCGAAACTCGACGGCCCGTGCTGGACGTGCGAGCACTGGAGCGGGTACATCATGGGCAGTGACAGGACGGCCGTATGCTTCCAGCCGGGCGCCGAGCACGTGCGCGCGATCGCGGTATCGGGCTGTGCATTCTGGGTTCGAGCGATCGGACTGGACGAACTGACGGACGCACAATGCGACGCGTTCGTGCAGCAATACCGGCCGGAATATCCGCGCCCGAAGCGCCCCCTCTGGCAGCGAAAATAACTTATAAAATGCTTGTGCAAACTTATAAGAAAACTTATAATTGTTTGCATGAACTCGATCAAATGGACTGCCAAAGCATTCAAGCAACTGCGTAAGCTGGATCACCAAGTCCAGAAGGTCATTCGTGACAGCGTAGTTACCTTAGAAGCCATGCCGAACTGCCATAACGTGAAGTCCCTGACCAATCACGAATATGATTACCGGCTCAGGGTCGGCAACTACCGGGTTCTGTTCAACTGGGACGGTGAGATCAAGGTAGTCGAAATCGAGGAGGTAAAGAAACGCGATGAACGCACGTACTAACATCCAAATCATCAACGGGCCGGACGGAGCGCCGGCCTTTGTGGTGATCCCCTACGCGGAATACATGGCGCAGCGCGACGAGGAGCGCGACCTGATTCCGCACGCAGTCGTCAGCGCAACGGTCGACGGGGCAACGCCCCTGCGCGCGTGGCGCGAATATCTCGGGCTGACGCAGGCTGAAGTCGCAACGCGACTCGGCATCAGCCAGTCCGCCTACGCTCAACAGGAGAGCAGCGAGAAGCTGCGGCGGTCGACGCTCGAGAAGATCGCCGCCGCGCTCGGCATCACGGTCGCGCAACTCGACGTCTGACGAGCGGTCGGCCAGCAAAAAGCCGCCAGGTACTTCGGTGCCTGGCGGCTTTTTTTCGTCCGTACCGATGTGTTGGCTTCGGCGGGCTCAGGCGCCCTCAGAGCGGCTGGCCGGCGGCCCGTGCCGCGCATGTGCGTCAGCATGCGGCAGCCCCGTAGCGGCGCTGCTGACGCATGCCAGGGGTCGTCCTGGGGTCGGATCGCCCCCCTGAGAGGCTGGCGCCGACCCGTCGCGCGCAGTTGTAGCCCCGCCCCACCTGCCCGCAAAAACGAGTGGTTTTTATGCACGCATGCACCGGCGGCTCGGGGCCGGCCGGCGCGGGCCGCGCGGCGGTCGGCGGCCCGATTCTTCTATGCGCTTTTATGCACCGTGATTATGCAGTCGCGCGCGTTTGCCAATTTCCTGTACGCTCCGGCCATTCGAATATGAGCCGGGGGGAATATGTTGGCAGCGTGCGAGGCGAAAGCCATTTACTTTGCACTGACGGGTCGTGCGCCTGTTTCGACGATCACATTTCCAATCGGTCACATCGATGTCAGCGCATCGACATCGTCGGGCATGTCTGGGGCGCAATCCATCTGGTTTGAATTGGTGAAGGGGGTGCCGGCTGCGATCGTAGCGCTTGTGGTCGGAATCGTCGGCGGCCTGATTGCGTGGCGGCAATACCGCGTCGCGCGGGCGAAACTGAACCTCGACCTGTTCGAGAAGCGCTACGACCTGTTTATGGTCGTCTGGACGTTTGTATCTGGCGTTGTGCAGGGCTCGGAGCAACGGTTCAACTCGCAGGAGCGGATCGCGATGATTAACCTCTTACCCAAGATGGAGTTCTTGTTCGGGCATGACCTCGCGGAATACGTGCGAGAAATCAATTCACGGCACGCTTCCTTGTGGTCGATTAACAATGCCGTCGCGCGAAACAACGACGTAATGCCGGAGGAGCACGTTCAAGAGCACCTTGAACTGATGAAATGGTTTGCTGGCGAGGCGCTGCATGGCGTTAGGAAACGGTTCGGCGAGTACCTGAATTTTGAAGAGTGGCGTTGAAGGGCGGAAGTTGCGCGTTTGCCAAAGCGTGTACCGATGCCCGTCGACCACCTCGTCCATAATGACGAGCGCGCACGAATGGGCCGTCGAGCGCGATCAAATTGCCAGCGCCAGCTGGCGCAGTCCGCAACGACAAATCCAACAAATCTCGATCGTGAAGTTTTCCCGTATTCCAGAGCTTGATGTTCTCCGCTTCATCGCCGCCGTTGCCGTCGTGTTCTTTCACTACGCTTTCCGCGGCTACGCCGGCGACGACATGACGACCATGCACTATCCGGCGCTTGAGCCCATCGCGCAGTACGGGTTTCTGGGCGTGCACCTGTTTTTTATGATCAGCGGCTTCGTGATCCTGATGACGGCGGGCGACGAAAGCATCAAGCGCTTCATTGCGTCACGCGCATCTCGCCTCCTACCCGCGTTCTGGGTCTGCTGCACGATCACTTTTTTCGTGACGCTCGCGATAGGCGGCGATCGATTCACCGCGACGTGGCCGCAATACCTGATGAACCTGGTGACGCTCGGCGGTGGCTTCGGCGCCGATCCGATCGACGGCGCGTACTGGTCGCTCGGAGCGGAGCTGCGGTTCTACCGCCTGGTCGGCATTCTGCTCATCATCGGCCAGATCCACCGGGCCGAGCGCTGGCTCTACGTGTGGCTGATTGGTACGGTGCTCGTCGAGCTGTTCCCGTTCATCAAGCTCAAGGGCTTCTTGGTGACGGACTATGCGGGCTTCTTCATCGCCGGCGCCGCGTGCTTTTTAATCCGTGCACACGGCTTGTCGCGATCGCGCGTCGCGCTCGTCTGCGCCGCGTGGGGTCTGTCGCTTTATCACGAATTCCAGCTCTTGCCGTACTTCAGTGAGCACTTCGGGAAGCCTCTGAATCCGGCTGTCGTCGCGGCCGTGATGAGCACGTTCTTCGTTGTGATGCTTGTGCTGGCGTTGCGCCGCACGCCGATGCTCGCCAGCTCGCGATGGGTTTGGTTCGGTGCGGTCAGCTATCCGCTGTACTTGATCCACCAGAACGTCGGTTACATGCTGTTCAATGAAGCCGGTTCGGCTGTCGATCAGGTCGTGATGTTTTGGAGTGTTGTCGCCGCGGCGATCGGGGCGGCGCTGCTGGTGCACGTTGCGGTCGAGAAGCCCGCCGCGGGGCCGCTGAAGCGGGGCGTGTTTCATGCACTCGACGCACTGCAACGCTACGTTCCTGCGCGCGTTACGCGTTGGCGGCAGGGCAAAATACAGCGCGGTGGAATGGCTGGCCGCGTGCCGCGTTCGTAGAAGGCCGAGCAGCGAAATTGCAGCTTGGTTTCACTGTCTCGGCGCTTAATTCTTTCCCCTTCTGCTAGTCCAATCTCACAAACTTTGGCTTCGGCGAGATGATTTTCGGAGCCATAGCCTTGACGTGCAGCCAGTCGGGGGCGTTGACGCTGACGAGACGGTGATTGCTTTCAACCAGATCCTGCTGCGCGGCCTCATTGAGAGCATCTTCGATCTCAATCGCCAAGGCATCGGGATATCTTTCGAGCTGCTGCTGGACGAGCTGCGCCTTTGCAGAAGGTTTCGTGTAGTAGGGGGGCGTCGGCTGCTTGCCGAGCGTACAGATCGCGCGCGCGACGGCGTGGTATGCGTCATTGAACAGCCCCATGAAGCCGTTCGGATCCGCAAGCGTCACGACCCATAACCCGTGGTCTTGGCTGAACGATACGCCTTGACGGTTACGACGGTCGGCAGATTCTGGAACGATACCGACGCGAAGTCCCTTACCGCCTTCGAGCAACCCGAAGTTCGATTTCACCGTCGCCGCAAAGTAGCGCGGATCGTCCTCAGCCGATAGGAATAGGTCGGTCTTCCAAATTTTCTTGATTCGCTCGTTCAGTGCGTGCTCTGCGGTGTGACCTTGCGCGGCCAATTGCACCCACGGCCCGAAGCGAAAGGGCCTTCCCGTGCCCTGGGGCAGCAAGTAAGCGTCGGTACCAGCTTCATCGATCATGGCATCGGTGAACCCGAGATATTTCGCCCGCTCCTGACCGAAGAGCATGGAGCGCGGCTCAGCGTCCTTTACGTACTTCGACGCCCGGCGCAATGCTTCAGCGACAGGGTTGGTAACAGACGGCTCGCGGCCGAGAATGGCCTCATGAACAGCCCATTCGAATCCGTCGCCGCGCACGCCCTTGTCACGCTCGATGCGAGCGACTTTCGCCAACTGGCGCATCCTGACCTCCTTCAACGGCGTGTTGAGATCGCGGAGATCCTCATCTGAAAGCGAGTCGATGTGTGCCCGTAGGATCGACCGCGACACAGCATAGAGAGCACGGCCGTACTCGTCGATCGGGGCGTTTTGTTCGATGAATGTGATGTTTGCGCTTGCTTTTAGTTCTTTAGGTGGCATGTCGCGATAGTGGTCTCGTGTGGTGGTTCTGCAGGGTGTCACAACGACACCCTCGGCCGTTTAGTGCTTCGCTATCATCATGCATAGGTTCACGTGAAGGCAAGACGGACAAGAGACTGCGCCATCGCGTGCAGCTAAATTGCAGCTTGGACGAGGTGGATTGGCCTTGATTGGCCTTGTGTAGCCTTGGTTTTACAGTTTGCGAGTTGCGTAAGGCTTTGATTTAAAAGGATGTATTGTGCGCCGGTAAAGCTCCGAAGGCAGGGGTTGCTGGTTCGATCCCAGCCGGGCGCGCCAAAACATGCCTGTTCAGGCGTCCGGCGGTTTCGCCGTCTCATCCGCATTACCATTTCCCCGCTTGCAGTAATATTCCGGCCGGCTATCCGCATGGCGGTTTCCGATCGCGTGCATCCGACCGAGCGAAACCTTGCACCGATGTCGTTCGATGCACCCGAAGCCCGCCTGAAACGCCGATTGAACATGTCGACCGAAACGACGAACAGCCGCCCGGAAGCCGGCGCCGCGATCACCGCATGAGCAAATCCCTCCCAGTCCAGATCATCAACGGCCCGGACGGCGCGCCAGCCTTCGTCGTGATTCCGTACGCGGACTATGTCGCGCAGCGGTGCGCCGCACGCGACCTGATTCCGCACGAGCTCGTGACGCGCGTCGTGTTCGACGGAAGCTCGCCCGCGCGTGCGTGGCGCGAGCATCTCGCCTGACGCGGGCCGAGGTCGCGCGGCGGATCGGCATCAGTCGCTCGGACTACGCCAAACAGGAAAAGCACGGGAAGCTGCGCAAGTCGATGCGCAAGAAGGTCGCGGCCGCGCTCGACATCACGATCGCGCAGCTCGATTTCTGACTTTCCGACCCGCGGCGCAGCGCGGCGAGCGGCCCCGGATGCAGGTGGCCGGCACGCCGTCGCGCCGCCTCGCCGATGTGCGAGAATCCCGCGCAATGACAACTCCAAGCGTCGATCGCGGCGGCCGTCCGCGCATCGCGCCGACTCCCGATGGCTGCCATTCCGTCTACCTCGACCGCAGTCGATGCCCGCGCGCTGACCGATGCTCAGCACGCGCTGCTCGCGCGTCTGCACGCGTATTCCCCTGACGACCCGAACGCGCCGCTGCCGTACAGCCGGCGTCTTGCCGAAGCCGAAGGCTGGTCGCATGCGCACGCGCTGGCCGTGATCGACGAATACAAGCGCTTCGCGTTTCTCGCACAGGCGGCCGGACACCCGGTCACGCCGTCGGTCGCGGTCGATGCCGCGTGGCATTTCCACCTGCAATACACGCTCGAATACTGGGACGTCTTCTGCGCCGGCGTGCTGCGCGCGCGGCTGCATCACATGCCCGACACGGGCGCGCCGGACGAAGCCGCCGTGTACGCGCAGCGTTATCGCGACACGCTGGACAGCTATCGCCGGCTGTTCGGCTGCGAGCCGCCGGAGTCGATCTGGCCGCGGCCTGCCGGCCTGCGTGCCGCATCCGGATCGCCGCCCCCGGAACCGTCGGCCGCGAACGGGGCGGGGGACGCGAGTTCGCCGGCCGCCGTGCAGGCGCGCAGAACCTGGCGCGACCGGCTGCCGAAACTCGCCTGGCCGGCTGCCGCCGCGAGCGTCGGGGCGACCTGCGCATCGGCGCAGGACTTCAACGTGCTGAACTACGCGGGGCCGCAGTTTCTCGCGTTCTATGTGCCTGCGTGCGTCGTCGCGTTGTTGTTGATCGTCGTGCTTCAGGCGATCGAGTTCCGCTATCGACGCTGGGGCGGACGTACGCGCAAGGCGTCGGCCGACCTGAGCACCGACGAAGTCGCCTATCTCACCGGCGGCGAAGCACGGGTCGCCCAGGTCGTGACGATGTCGCTCGCGCAGGCGGGCGCGGTCGACCTGTGGACCGCCCCCGGGCAGGGTGGCTACGTGCAGATCGCCGACCTGGAACGTGCGGGGCGCCATGACGACCACTGCGCGTGGCTCAAGGAGCAGCCGTCCGGCACCGTGAGCTACGACGTGTTTCGCAAGCGACTCGCCGGGTATGCGCAGGAGGTCGTCGACGGAATGCGCGCACAAGGCTGGCTGTGGGCACCCGGCGAGATGCGCGCGTCGCGCCTTGCCGCGCGTGCGATCGTGCTGATCGTACTGGGCACGGGGGCCGCGAAGCTCGCGATCGGCCTGAGCCGCGGGCGGCCCGTGTTGCTGCTCGCGGTCTGCATGGTGGTGTTCGCGGTCGCGTACCGGATCGTCGTGCGGCGGCTGACCGGTTTCGGGCGCGGTGGGGCGACGGCCGCCGGGCGGGCCGCGCTGCTTGCGCGCCGGATCGCGCACGATCCGCGCGCCGCGCGAAATCCGCAGCGCCCGCAACCCTACCAACCCGATGCGCACGCAGCACAGCAGGCGCAGCAGACGCAGGACCGCGAACGCGACGACCCGGACCCGTTGCTGTGGACTGCCGCGCTGTTCGGTGCGGGTGCGCTGGCCGGCACCGCTTGGTCGGTGTATTCGCAAACCGTGCAGACCGCGTCGCGGATGTCGTCGCTCGCCGCCCTGAAAGCGGGCAGCGGTTCGTTCGATGCATCGGACAGCAGTTGCTCGTCGTCGAGCTGCAGTTCGTCGAGTTCGTGCAGTTCCAGCTCGTGCAGTTCGAGTAGTTGCGGCGGGTGTTCGTCGAGCAATTGAGTGCGGGGGAGTGAGCGGTGCGCACCGTTGGTGAAGGCGGCAGCACATCACCACGGCGGCCGGCTCCGGTGACGGAACGGGCCGGCCGGATCGAAGCGGCGACTCTGCCGACGTGTGAGCATCACGAAGGAAAACCGGGCGTCAACGCCCGAGCGCCGAATGATGCACGCACCCGTCATCGGCCGGCGACGGCAATTCCACGCCCACGTGCGGCGCATCCGGGCCACGGACGCGAGACCCCACCAGCCCCTATCTCCGGAACAGAAGCCAGAACGCCGTTCTTATTCGTTGTCGGTTGCCGTCGCCGGCTTTCTATACTGCATCGTCCATGCTCGTGGCCGATGTGCCGCGACGTTTTCCACCGCCGTATCGAGCGGCCCGGCATCGAGCCGCCGCAGCGGCACACTTGCGACTGCGAATGAACGTTACGACCTCCGACGATTGTATTGGCGTGCTGCCTGACCATCCGTGGGCGAAGCATTTCATCGTGCTCGGCTACCGGGATGGCGCCTTTTCGGCGATTCCGAACAATTTTTTCCGCAACTGGGTCGATGAAGAGGCGCAGGTCGGTACGTTTCATATCGGCCGGTGCTCGTCGATCGGTGTGGGCTCGATCGCAAAGTACGATCGGGACGTTCAGAAACTCGTGATCGGCAAGCACGTGGCTGGCGGAATGCGTCTGCGGTTCCTGTTGAATGGCCAGCACGAGATCCGGACCATTTCCACGAGCCTGCTCAGCCTCTACGGTAACGGCCTCGAGAATCCGCCGATGCCGCAATACGCGGACACCGTGATCCACAACGACGTCTGGATCGGCGACGAAGCGCTGTTTCTCGGTGGCAGCCAGATCGAGAGCGGATGCGTGATCGGCGCGCGGGCCGTCATCCCGCCCAATTTCCGCACCGAGGCGTACGGCATCTATGCCGGCTCGCCGGCCCGTCTGGTGCGCTTCCGCTTCACGGAAAAAGTGCGCGAACGACTGCTGCAGCTCGCGTGGTGGGACATGCCGCTCGACTGGATCAAGCAGAACAACGACGCATTTCTGGTCGATCTCACCGCCGACGAAGGGCGCGCACTCGACACGCTCGCAGCGCTCCAGGAAGCCAGGGGCCGGGCCGTCAGCCAGCCGGGCCAACCGGCCGCCGTGCCGGCGTCCGTCTGACCGTCCGTTCGCGCCGCGCGCCGCGCGGCGCCGCATGACATGACCCCTGCTTCCGACGAATCCGCGCTGGTTCAACACGCGGCGACCCTGTGCCAGAACGGACAATTCGCCGACGCACTGTCGCTCGTCGCGCCCCTGCTCGACCGGCCGGCGCCGGCAGTCGCGGCGCTGCACATCGCGGCCGTCTGCGCGCTCGGCCTGAACCGGCTGGCCGACGCGGAAGCATGGTGGCGGCGCGCGATCGACGCGATGCCGGCGTTCGAGCCGGCCTGCGACGGCCTCGGCGCGCTGCTCGTGTCGCAAGGGCGCCTGCCCGATGCCGAGGCACTCCTGCGCCGGCAGCTCGCGTCCGTCACGCCGTTGCGGGCGTCGCACCATCACCGGTTCGGCAAGGTGCTCGAAGCGCTCGGCCGGCTCGATGAAGCGGAACAGGCATTCGGGCAGGCGCTGCTGATCGAGCCGCAGTCGGCCGACGTGCTGACCGATCTCGGCAACCTGTTGCGTGTGCTCGGCCGCCACGCCGAAGCGGAACTCGCCTACCGGCTCGCGATTGCCGTGCGTGCGGACTCCGTGCTCGCGCACGCCAATCTCGGCGCGATCCTCGTCGACATGCAGCGGCTGCCGGAAGCGGAAGCCGCTAGCCGCCAGGCGCTCGTGCTGTGCCCGGATCACCCGGAGGCGCACTACAACCTCGGCGTCGCGCTGCAGAACCTCGATCGCCTGCCGGAAGCCGAAGCGGCCTATCGCGACGCGATCCGTTGCCGTCCCGGCCTGCCGCAGCCGCACAACAATCTCGGCTGCGTCCTGCGCGCGCAGGGGCGCCACGACGAAGCGATGGCCGTGTTCGCCGAGGCGCTGTCGCTCGCTCCGGACATGGCCGAAGTGCACTACAACCTCGGCACCACGTTCGCGCATGCCGGCCGCCACGACGACGCCGAACGCGCGTACCGCCGCGCGCTCGAACTGCGTGCGGACTATGGCGATGCGCGTTTCGGCCTGGCGACGCTGTTGCTCGGCCTGGGCCGGTTCGAAGAAGGCTGGCGGCGCTACGAATCACGCTACGAACAAGCGGCGTTCGTGCACCGCCGGACCCGCGAGGTGCTGCGGTGCGCGCAGTGGCAGGGCGAGCCGCTCGCCGGCAAGACGCTGCTTGTCTGGCAGGAAGACGGCCTGGGCGACATGCTGCAGTTCAGCCGCTATTTCGCGGAATTCCGGGCGCGGCACGCGGCGCGCGTGGTGTTCGCGTGCCAGCCCGCGCTGCATCGGCTGATGGCGACGGTCGACGGCGTCGACGCGGTGCTCGATCACGAGACGGCGACGGCGCAAGCCGCGCAGTTCGATTACTGGACGAGCCTGCTGAGCGCGCCGATGCACACGGGCACGACACTCGACACGATCCCGCCGCCGGTGCGGCTCGCGCCCGATCCGGCCAGCGTCGCGCGCTGGCGCGCACGCGTCGATGTATTGCCGGCCGGCCCGCGCGTCGGCCTCGTGTGGAAAGGCAACCCGAAGCATCACAACGACGCGCACCGCTCGCTGCCGTCGCTTGCGTTGCTGACGCCGCTTTGGAGCGTGCCGGGGGTGAATTTCGTGAGCCTGCAGAAAGGGCAGGGCGAGGACGAGGCGCGTCAGCCGCCGGGCGGCCTGCCGCTGCTGCACCTGGGCTCGGAGCTCGACGATTTCGCGGATACGGCCGCAATCGTCGCGCAACTCGATCTCGTGGTGTGCGTCGACACGTCCACCGTGCATCTGGCCGCGTCGCTCGGCAAGCCTTGCTGGGTGCTGCTGCCGAATCAGGACGTGGACTGGCGCTGGATGCACGGCCGCGACGATTCGCCGTGGTATCCGGGCACGGTGCGGCTGTTCCGGCGCGGGCGCGACGAAAGCTGGATCCGGATGGCCGAGCGCGTGCGGGCGGCGTTTGCCGCGCATTTCGCAGCGGGTCGCGTGACGGCGGACGAGACGGCGCAGGTCGTCTGACGTGACGGCGCGCGCCGCGCGAGTGCGGCGACGCGGCATACTGCGGGGATCGCGGCAAGGCCGCCCCTGCTTTCAGATCAATCGAGGCCCTTGTGGAAAACATCGTCATCGTCGGCTCGTCCGGTCACGCCAAGGTCGTGATCGACATCGTCGAACAGGCTGGCCGGTACCGGATCGCCGGGCTGATCGATTCGTTCCGGCCCCGCGGCGAGGAGACCCTCGGCTACGCGGTACTGGGCGCCGAACGCGACCTGCCGGATCTGGTCGATGCGCACGGCATCGCCGGGCTGCTGGTCGCCATCGGCGACAACCACGCGCGCGAGAACGTGACGGCCGCTCTCGCGGCGCTCGTGCCGGGCCTGCCGTGCGTGTCGGCGGTGCATCCGGCCGCACGCATCGGCAAGGCGTCGACGATCGGCGCGGGTACGGTCGTGATGGCCGGCGCAGTGATCAATCCGTGCTGCGCGATCGGCAACGGGTGCATCGTCAACACGAACGCGTCGCTCGATCACGACGGCACGATGGAGGATTTCTCGAGCCTCGCGCCAGGCGTCGTCACGGGCGGCAACTGCCGGATCGGCCGCGGCGCGGCGATCGGCCTCGGCGCGATGCTGCGGCACCGGATCGCGGTGGGCGAGCACGGCGTCGTGGGCGCGGGTGCGGTGGTGCTGCGCGACGTCGAGCCGTACACCGTCGTGTACGGCAACCCGGCCCGCCGGATCCGCGCGCGCGCGGCCGGCGAGCGTTACCTGTAGGCGTCGCGCGTCAGCGCGCGATCAGCTCGACGATACGGCGGACCATGTCGTCGGTGAGCGCCGGGTAGATCGGCAGGCACAGCACCTTGCGCGCGGCCTCGGTCGCGACGGGCAGGTTGTCGCGGTTGGCGGACGGCAGCCCTCGGTACATCGGGAATTCCGAAATCAGCGGATGGAAGTAGCGGCGCGCGTACACGTCGTAGTCGCGCAGCTTCCGGTACAGCCCGTCGCGATCGAGCGGGTAGTCTTCGTCGACGAGGATCGCGAAATACGCGTGGTTCGCGACGGTCTGGCCGCCGAGCGGCACGCAGCGGATGCCGCGCACGTCGGCGAGCAGCGTGCGGTACAGCGTGTCGATTTCGCGGCGGCGCGCGAGTGCGCCGTCGATGTGCTGCAACTGCAGCATCCCGAACGCGGCGTTGATTTCGCTCATCTTGCCGTTGATGCCGGGCGCGACGACCGTGACTTCGTCGACGAAACCGAAGTTCTTCAGGTGGTCGATCCGTTGCTTGGTCTTCGCGTCGGGGCAGATGATCGCGCCGCCTTCGAACGTGTTGAACACCTTCGTCGCGTGGAAGCTCAGCACCGACAGATCGCCGTGGGTGAGCACGCTGCCGGTGGTGTTCTGCACACCGAACGCATGCGCGGCGTCATAGATCACGCGCAGGTTGTAGTTGTCGGCGATCTTCTGGATGGCTTCGACGTCGCACGGATTGCCGTAGCAGTGCACGGGCATGATCGCGGTGGTTTGCGGCGTGATCGCCGCCTCGATGCGCGCGGGGTCCAGGTTGAGCGTGCCGGGCGTGACGTCGACGAATACCGGCTTGATGCCGTTCCACAGCAGCGAATGCGCGGTGGCGACGAACGAATACGGCGTCGTGATCACTTCGCCGTTGATGCGCAGCGCCTGCAGCGCGGTGACGAGCGCGAGCGTGCCGTTCGCGAACAGCGACAGGTGCGGCACGCCGAGATACTCGCACAGCGCGCGCTCGAACTGCTGGTGGAACGGGCCGCCGTTGGTCAGCGTGCGGCTCTCCCAGATCTTCTCCAGGTACGGCAGGAATTCGTCGAGCGGCGGCAGGTGCGGCTGCGTGACGTAGATGCGTTCGTGCGGCAGTTGCGCGACGGACGACGCGGGCAGGCTGGCGGTCATGATGGTCTCTCTCGATCTGACGTGAGGTTCAGGCCTCTGCCGCGGCCTGTGCGGTGGTCGTGTCGTCGAACAGCGGCGTGTCGAATGCGGTCGCGGGTTCGCCCGCGCACCAGCGGGTCCACATCGTGCGCAGCGCCGACGACAGCCCGGCCGCGACGACAGCCGGCCGGAACGCGGCGGACTCTCCGCAGCGCGCGCGCAGGCCGGCGCGAAGTGCCTGCAGCGCGGCGGTGTCGCGGCCGAGCGCCAGCGCCCTCGCGACGAAGTCGTCCTCGTCGGTCGCGATGTACGCGTCGAGCCCGACATGCTGCAGCCAGCCCGCGCTGCCGCGCCCGGCCATCGTCGCGCCGGGGATCGTCACGGTCGGCACGCCCATCCACAGCGCGTTCAGCGTGGTCGTCGAACCGGTGTACGGGAACGCGTCGAGACAGAGGTCGACGCCGTGATGCTGCTGCATGTAGACGGGGATGCTCGAGCGCCGGTGGAACGTCAGTCGGCCGGAATCGATGCCGGCGGCGGCGAACCATTCGGTCAGCGTCTGCTGATCGCCGTCGCTGCCGATCGCGCCGAGCGCCATGCGTGCGGTCGGGTCCGCGTGCAGCACGCGTGCCCAGACCTCGATCACGTGCGGGCTCAGCTTGTTCATGCGGTTGAAGCTGGCGTACGTCGTATAGCCGTTGTGCAGCGCCGGCAGCACGTTGACGGGCGGGCAGTTCGGCGCCGGCATGAACGGCGCGATCGCGGGCAGCCGCACGATCTGCTCGACGAACTGGTCGTCGAATGCGCCGTGCGGCGCGACGAAGCGGTCCGTCAGGTAGTAGTCCATCGCGGCGAGGCCGGTCGTGGCCGGATAGCCGATCCACGACGCCTGAACCGGCGCGGCGCGCTGCGCCAGCGCAACGAGCCGGTTGCGGCCGGTGTGGCCCGACAGGTCGATCACGATGTCGATGCCGTCGTTGCGCACGCGTTCGAGGAAGGCCGAGTCGCTCATGCCGGCGACGTTGCGCCAGGTCGTCGCGTGGGCCTTGAAGCGTTCCGACGTGTAATCTTCCTCGAAGTGATTGTGATAGAAGTGCATCGCAATGCCGGGGTCGGCCGCGAGATGCTCGATCACGGGCACCGCGTAGGAGGCGACCGCGTGGCTGAACAGGTCGCCCGACACGAAGCCGACGTGCAGCTTGCGCGCCGGATCGCGCGGGTTCGAGAACACGGCCGCACGCTTGCGCTTTTGATTGTCGTAGCGCTTGCCGAACTTGCGGTGCTCTGCCACGAGTGCCTGCGGATCGAATTCGGTGCTGTGCGCGATACAGAACAGCATGCTGCTGTGAGTGACACTGTCGGTCGGGTTGATTTCGATCGCGCGCTTCAGCCAGCTTATCGCGTCCTGCGTTGCGCCCAGTTCGAGTAGCACGAAGCCGAGCGTGCCGCATGGCGCGGCCGTCCCGGGCGCGAGTTCGACCGCGCGCCGGCAGGCCGCGAGCGCTTCATCCGTGCGGCGCAGCGCGAACAGCACGAGACCGCGAATCCGCATGGCCTCCGGGTGATCCGGCTGAAGCTGGTACAGGCGCGTGCACTGCTCGTCGGCTTCCGCGAGACGGTTCATCGCCCGCAGCGTATCGGCGAGCAGGATGCGCACGAGGACTTCATCCGGCAGCAATTCGACCGTGCGAAAGCCGGCCTCGATCACTTCCGCGAAGCGGCCTTCCCGATGAAGCGATGCGGACAGCGCTCGCCAGCATGCACCGTCTTCCGGGTAGTCGGCGACCAGTTTCCGCGCAAGCGCGGTGGCTTCCGCGTGCCTGTTCTTGGTGTACAGCGCTGCGTGCTTTTGCAGCAGCGTCTGATTGGGGCGGCGGGCAGACTTGCCGGAGTCGCTTCGCCCGGCCGCGGTTTCCAGGACGATCGCCGCGTCGATGCCGCTTGGGGCGGTCGCGACCGCTGCAGTTGCGAGCACGATATCGGGTGACGCCAACTGGGCGATCAGGCTGTTCAGCGCGGGCCCGTGCACGCCGCGTTGTTGCGCGATTTCGACCGCGATCCACGCGGCGGCCGTCTGCCCGCTGCGATGCAGCGCGTGAATGTAGCTGACCCAGTAGTTGCCGTTGTCCGGGCTTGCGCCGAGGGCGGCTTCGAAATGCGGTACCGCATCAGCCGCCTGGCCCATATCGGCCAGCAGCACCGCGAGGTTGTAATGCGCATCCCCATGCGCGGGCATCGCGTCGAGGATGGCCTCGTACAGCGCCCGGGCGTCGTCGAACGCGCCGCTGCGATGGCGCTCGAGCGCGTTGCCCATGACGAGCGCAATGTCCTGCGCAAGCTGCTGTTCGGGCGTAAGCGTGGCGGAGGCGGACAGGTCGAGCGAGAGCATGATGGAATCTGCGGAAAGTCGGTCGATACCATTATGGGTAGCGCGCCGCTGCGCCGATGCCATGAGATGACGGTAAAAGCCTGGTCAGTTTGGCCGATTGAACGGCCCGCCGCGGGGCCGGGCGGCGCCCCCAAAAAAAACGCCCGCACGAGGCGGGCGGAGGCGAACGAGCACGCCCTCACATCAGCGCGTAGTTCTTGTTGTCAGGTTGGCGGCGCGCGCGTGTCGGGCGCCGCGTGGCGCGATTTAACGGCTCGCGATGCTCTGGTACTGGCCGACGGCCTGCACGCGGCCCATCGCCGCCTGGTATTCGTTGGTCAGCTCCTGCTGCGCGCGTTGCGCGTCGGCGAAGATGTGCGCGTTGCTGGCCTGAATCCGGCGGATCGCGGCGATGCCGGCCGGCGGCTGATCGGCCGCGAGCGACGCAACGAGCGGCTCGCGCAGGTCGACGAGGCGCGCCGCCTCGATCCAGTCGGCCATCGCGGCCGCATGTTCGATCGCGTCGGTGAGCGCGTCGAGCTGGGCGATCAGTTCGGTCTGTTCCATCGTGGCTCTCCTGTCCGGCCAGCGGTCAGCTCTTGTTGCTCGACAGCGCGCCGGCACTGTTCGTGCCGCCGAACAGCTGCGTCAGGTACTGCGAGTTGCTGTTCATCGTCGCCATCAGCGTGTTGAGCGCGGTGAATTGCGCCTGGTACTGGCTGGTCAGTTGCGCGACGTAGTTCGACAGGTTCGTCTGCTGCGTGGCGACGCTTTTCAGGTCGTTGTTGAGCGCGGTCGTGCGTGCGGCGATCAGCCCGCCCGTCTGCGTGTAGTTCGTGATGTCCTTCGTCAGCTGCTGGCCGATCCCGTTCGTCGAGTTGAACAGCGACGCGACGCCGGTCGGGTTGTTCTGCAGTGCGGAGTTGAGCGCGGTGCTGTCGACCTGCAGCGTGCCGTCGGCCTGCAGCGTGACGCCGATCGACGCGAGGTTGACCGTCGAGCCGTTGCTGCTCACGCCGCCCGCGACGACCGACGCGAGTGCGTTGCGGATCGTGTTCAGCGTCGAGTCGCCGAGCAGCGGGCCTTGCGACGACGCGCCGGCCGTGAAGCTCGACAGCGAGCCCATCGTCGTGACGAGCGTGTTGTAGAGCGTCACGAAGTTGTTGATCGCCGACGCTTGCGTCTTCGTGTCGGTGGCGACCGTCAGCGTCTGCGGCTGCGTGCCGCTGACGGCGGCCGAGGTCAGGTTCAGCGTGACGCCGGTGATCGCGCCCGTCACGGTGTTGCTCGCGCTCGTCGCGGCGATGCCGTTGATCGTGAAGGCGGCGTCCTGCGCGGCCGTGCTTTGCTTCCAGGCGGCGCTGCTGTTGGCGGACGCAATGGACGACTGGCCGCCCGTCGTGCTGGCCGTCGACGTGACGCCGAGGCTGGAGAGGCCGTTGTCGCCGGTCACGTTGCTGACCGTGACGCTGATCGCATTCGCCGCGCCGGTCGGCGTCGAGCTGAGCACGAGGTGCGCGCCGTCGCTGCCGTTGACGACGGAAGCGACGATGCCCGGGTTGCCGGTCGTGTTGTTGATCGCGGCGGCGATGCCGGACAGCGTGTTGTTGTTGCTGCCTACGTTGACCGTGAACGACTTGCTGCCGAGCGACAGCGTCATCGTGCCGGTGCCGAGCGCCGTCGACGCACCGAACGCGGCCGACGACAGCGACTGCGACGTCGCGATCTGCGTGACGCCGACCGAATAGCTGCCGGCGACGGCGCCGGCGCCCGCGGTCGCGGTCAGGCCGGTGCCGCTCGCGGTGGCGGTGAAGGTGTTTTGCAGCGAGCCGTTCGACAGTGTCGTGACGCCGGCCTGGAGTGCGCTCAGCGCGGCCGAAAGGGCGCCGTACGCGGAAATCTGGGTGTTGTCGCTGGCCTGCTGCGCGCTGAGCGCGGCGGTCTGGCCGGCGGTCTTCGCATTGACGAGTGCCGTCACGAGCGAGTTGACGTCCATCGACGAGTTGCCGGTCGATCCGCTGATGATCGATTGGGCAGCCTGTTGCAGCGCGCTGTTGGCCGAGCTGTTGGCGGCGGTGACGGCGGGATTGATCGTCGACATCGTAGTGCTCCGTGCGGCGGGTAGTCCGTGAAATTCTGGATAAGGACCTGGCGGCGGGGCAACGCCCCGCGCGCCAAGTGACTACGGCCGGGCCGCGCGTTATGCGGGGCCCGGCCGTGGGTTGCTACGCGATTACTGCAGGAGCTTCAGGACCTGCTGCGGCAGCGAGTTCGCCTGTGCGAGCACCGAGATGCCAGCTTGTTGCAGCACCTGGTTCTTCGACATGTTCGCGGTTTCCTGCGCGAAGTTCGCGTCGGTGATCTGCGACTGTGCCGACGACAGGTCGGTCGATTCTGCTTGCTGCGCCGTGGCGATCGCCGTGAAGCGGTTTTGTGCCGCACCGAGCTGCGCCTGAACGTTGTTCACCGTCTGCAGCGCGTTGTCGATCGACACCATCGCGACGTTCGCACCGCTGACGGTGCTGATGTCGAGGGCAGACACGGTTGCATTCTTGTTGACGGCGTTGATTTGCGCAACTGCGTTCGTGGCCGCGGTGAGCGCCGCTGCCGACATGCTGGCGCCGCCGGCGCTGGTTGCGGTCGTCTGGAGCGTCAGAGTGCCGACTGCCGCGCCCGTGCCGCCCGTTGCGTTTGCGCCGAACACGGACTGGGCATAGGTTTGCGAGATGGTGCCGCCGTTCTGGTCGGTGAACGTGTAGCCACCCTTGCCGTCCGACAGCACGTTGATCGCGGTAACCGTTACAGCCGCCGCCGCCGACGTGTACGCGCCGGTGGCGTCGAGGCTCAGGCCCGTCACCGTGCCGACCGTCTGGCCCTTCTGCACCAGACCGCCGCCGATCTGTGCTGCCGACATGCTTTGGCTCAGGTCCAGCGTGATCGTCTGACCGACGTTCGCGCCAACCTGGAACGACACGATGCCTGCGTTGCCGTTCAGGATGTTCGTGCCGTTGTACGTCGTTTGCGACGCGATACGGTTCACTTCCTGGATCTGCTGCGCGACTTCCTGTTGCAGTGCTGCCTGGTCGGTCGTGGACATCGTGCCCGTCGACGCCTGGACGGCCAGCTGGCGGATACGTTGCAGGCTGTTCGTCAGCGACGACAGTGCGCTCGATGCCGTTTGAATCATCGACACGCCGTCGTTCGCGTTCGACACGCCCTGGTTCAGACCGTTGATCTGGGTCTGCATCCGGGTCGAGATCGCGAGGCCTGCTGCGTCGTCTGCCGCGCTGTTGATGCGCTTGCCCGACGACAGGCGGGTGATTGCCTGCGACAGGGCGTTTTGCGAGCCGTTGAGGTTCTGCTGTGCAACCAGCGAGTTGATGTTGCTGTTAATTCCGAGCATGGAAAAATCTCCTGTGTAAGCCGAAAGCCCTGGAAAGCCGTTTTGGCGTCGGCGGAAGCACTCGTTCATTGCTGGCCGCCTCAGAGCAGGATTTCGGCGCACCAAAACAAAACTTGAGGGGCGCGTTGAGATTCGGCCCGATTTTTTATCCTTCTTTGTCATTTCGGACCATCCCGGCGCGATGCCGGATGGAAGGGGCCGGAGAGCGGTCCCGGCACGCAGTCGTTCGCCTGTGCACACGCAATCGACAAAAGGGTGGTTTTGTCTGTGATTCCCTGCTATGATGGCGGGCTGAATTGAGATTTCTGTCAAGCCTCTGCCGTTTTCGGCGTGTCTGCTGGCAGTCAAACGCGGCGCTGCACGCGGCTTGTGAAGCGTACTCGCGGTGCTTTCCGCCTCTCTTTTCCGGCCTCCGAGGCCGTATTTCCGCTCGTTTCGCCTGTTTGTGGGGACGCTCGGATGGCCGGTGCGTGGCGCTTGGCCGCTACGTTTTTGACCGTTTAAGCAATTTAGGAACGACATGACGACGATTCTTCTGAAAGAAAACGAGCCGTTCGAAGTGGCGATTCGCCGCTTTCGCCGTGCTATCGAAAAAAATGGCCTGATCGCTGAACTGCGCGAACGCCAGTCCTACGAAAAGCCGACCGCAGTCCGCAAGCGCAAGAAGGCAGCAGCCGTCAAGCGCCTGCACAAGCGCCTGCGCAGCCAGATGCTGCCGAAGAAGCTCCACTAAGAGCGTCTGACGGTTCGCCGCGAAACGGCGGAGCGAGCTTCGAAAGAAGCCGCTCCGCCGTTTTGCTTTTGTGGTTCGGGAAAATCCCGGGGCCGCCGCGGTGCGGCCATGCCGGCCGGCCGCCGACGGCTTGCGGCCGCCGGCGCGGCGCTCAGAAGTCGATCTTCGCGCTCAGGCTCACCGTGCGCGGGTCGCCCGGCTTCACGTAGTCCGCGTACTGGTATTCCCAGTAACGGCGGTTCAGCACGTTGTCGATCGACGCGCGCAGCGTCACGTCGTGGCGGCCGATCCGCGTCAGGTAACGCGCCCCCGCATTGACGACGAGAAAGCCCGGGGCGTCGAGGCCGCCGGCCGCGCGCAGCGGCGTCGCGCCGGTGAATTTCGCATCGACGCCGAGCGTCAGCCCCGGCACGCCGGGCACCGCATAGCCGATGTCGCCGGCGAGCACGAAACGCGGTGCGCCCGCGACGCGGTTGCCGTTGTTGCCGATCCCGTTCGCGTACCACGCGTCGAGCAGCATCGCGTCGACGCCCGCGTTCCAGCGCGCGCCGATTTTCGCGCGCGCACCGAACTCGATCCCCTGAATGACCGATTCGCCGTCCTGCACGTAGACGTTCGCCGCGTTCGCATATTCGGCGCTGCGCTCGATGCGGAACAACGCGGCCGTCGCGCTCCAGCGCGCGTGCTCGCTCTTGATCCCCAGTTCGTACTGCTTGCTGCGCAGCGGCTTGAGCACCTGGCCGGCGTTCGCGTAGACGTCGTTCACGCGGCTGCCGGGCTCGAGCGATTCGGCGTAGCTCGCGTACGCGGTGGTCGTCGGCGCGAGCTTGAACATCACCGCGAACGTCGGCGTCACCACGCCGTTCTGGCGATAGCCGGGATCCTCTGCGCCGCTCGCCTGGAACGAGCGCTGCTCGTAGTTCATGTAGCGCACGCCGGCGAGCACCGACCAGCGCGCCGAGAGCTGCACGGTGTCGCTCGCGAACAGTGATTTCTGCACGATCTCGCTCGTGCGGTACTGGATGAAGCCGTGCGGGCTGTCGTAGCGGTAGGGATTCGGCGCATACAGGTTGCCGGCGCCGAGCGGCACGAACACGCTGTTCGCCGAATAGTCGTTCGCCTGCTTCTGCCACGACGCACCGATCACGATCTGGTGGCTGAACGCCCCCGTGCGTACCTTGCCCTCGACCATCGCGCGCCACTGGCTGAAGCGGTGATCCTCCATCCCGACGTAGCGGCTGTCGGTGTAGTTGCCGGCTGCATCCTGCAGGTACAGCGTGCTTTCGTTGCGGCGGCGCGTCGCCTTGCTGTAGCTGTACGCGACGTCGAGCTGCCAGTCGGGCGCGAGCTGGTACTGCAGCCCGGCCGTATAGAGCTGCAGGTTCGTGTTCAGGTACTGGTCCTTGCCGCCGAGGTTCGTCGTGCCGCCGCTGATCGTCGCGGGCAGCACGCCGCCTGGATAGCTGCCGGTGAAGATCGACGGCGTCTGGCCCGCCGTGCGGCGATCCTGGTACAGCGCGCCGACATTCACCGACAGGTCGCGCGTCAGGTTCGCCTGCAGCGCGAGCGATACGCTGTCGCGGCGGAGGTTGCCGTCGTTGTACGTCCTGCCTTCCTCGTGCGTCGCGTTCAGCCGCGCGCCGAACCTGCCGTCCGGCCCGAAGCGCTGGCCGAGATCGACGTGCTCGGTCCACACATTGGTGCTCCGGTAGCCGACGTCGACGCTGCGCACGGGTTCGGCACCAGGCTGCTTCGTCACGTAGTTGACGACGCCGCCGGGCGTCACGAAGCCGTACAGGAAACCGCCGAGCCCCTTCAGCAACTCGACGCGATCGAGCTGCTCGTACGGCATCGTGATCCCGTACGTGACGAACGGCAGCCCGTCGATCTTGTAGCCGTTCTGCCAGTCGAGCTGCATGCCGCGCACGGTCATGTAACTGGCCCACGCGCTGTACGCGCCGCTGTTGTCGGACACCGACGCGTCGTTCGCGAACACGTCGCCGAGCTTGTACGGCTGGCGTGCCTCGAGCTCCTCCGACGTGACGATCGTCGTCGAGAACGGCGTGTCGAGCTGGCGGCGCGTGCCGAGCGCGCCGGTGGAGACCGTGTCGGTCAGGTGCTGCGGCGAGTCGTGCGCGGCGGTGACGTTGACGGCAGGCAGCACCGTGGCGCCGCCGGGCGAATCGTCCGCGTGCGCGAGCGACGCGGCAACGCAGGCAAGGGCGGCGGCCATGCGACGTGGACGGACGGGAGGGCGGGCGAGGCTGGCGGTCATCGTGGATAAGTAAAAATGCAAGTAAGAATCATTCGCATTGCGATAAAATGTCGCGCATCGTATCAAAACCCGTCGAACGCGCAACAATTCCATGCCGCGTGCAAGGGCATCCGGCCTCGCCAGCGACGGCCGGCACCGCTCGTGCGCGGCGCGTGACCTCAAATGACCTGCATTCCGTTGATCCGGGGCCGCTCGTGCCGGCCCGCTTTCCCTTTGCCGGGTGCGCGATGAATGCGTTCCTGCGACCGTTTCTCGTCCGACTGCATCGCTGGTTCGGCCTCGCGATCGCGCTGTTCCTGTTCGTCGCGGGGCTGACCGGCGCACTGATCGCGTGGGACCACGAGCTCGACGCGCTGCTGAACCCGGACTTCTACACCGCACGCAGCGATGCGGCGCCGCTTGATCCGCTCGCGCTCGCGGCGCGCATCGAGGCCGCCGACCCGCGCGTGCAGGTGACTTATCTGCCGCTCGCGATCGAACCGGGGCATACGCTGCAGGCCGGCGTGATGCCGCGCACCGATCCGGCGACCGGCCAGCCGTATGCGCTCGACTTCAGCCAGATCGCCGTCGATCCCGCGACCGGCGCGGTGCAGGGGCGCCGCGAATGGGGCGCGCTGTCGCTCGCGCGGCTCGACCTGATGCCGTTCATCTACCGGCTGCACTACTCGCTGTTCCTGCCGGTGTACGGCGGGATCAATTTCGGGTTCTGGGTGATGGGCGTCGTCGGCATCGTGTGGGCGATCGACAGCCTGATCGCGCTCGTGCTCGCGTTTCCGAACCTGAAAAGCTGGCGCAAGTCGTTCGCGTTCCGCGTGCGGCGCGGCGGCTATCCGCTGGTGTTCGACCTGCACCGCTCGGGCGGCGTGTGGGTGTGGGGGCTGCTGCTGGTCGTCGCGGTCACGTCGATCTCGATGAATCTCGCCGTGCCCGTCGTGCGGCCGCTGGTATCGCTGGTGTCGCCGCTCGCCGAGACGCCGTACACGAACCCCGAACACTTCCCGCCCGCGCCGCCGGGCAGCACGATGCTGCCGCGCGAGCGGATCGTCGAGATCGCGCGCGCGGCCGGGCGCGACGCGGGGATCGCCGCGCCGCCCGGCGCGCTGCTGTTCGCGCCGGCGATGAATGCCTACGCGGTCGGGTTCTTCACGCCCGGCAACGATCACGGCGACGTCGGGCTCGGCAACGCGTGGCTCTACTGGGACGCCGTGACCGGCAAACCCGTCGCCACCCAGGTGCCGGGCCGCGGCTCGGCCGGCGACCTGTTCATGCAGGCGCAGTTTCCGCTGCACTCGGGGCGGATCGCCGGCGTCGCGGGCCGCGCCGCGGTGAGCGTGCTCGGGCTCGTCATCGCGATGCTGAGCGTGACGGGCATCTGCATCTGGGTGAAGAAGCGCAGCGCGCGCGTGCGGGCCGCACGCGGTGCGCGGGCGGTTGCGCCAGCGCCGTCGCGCGCCGCCAGGTGAGCGGTTGCGCGTTGAGCATCGTTTCGTGAGGGGGCAGCGGGCGGCCTCATCGGAATAACCGGCATAACCGGCAGAACCGCCGCAGAATCACCGCAGAACCGCCGCAGAACCGCCGCAGAACCGCCGCAGAACCGCCGCAGAACCGCCGCAGAACCGCGGCGAACGATGAGCGGCCGGCGGATGCCCGCGCCGTCAGCCCGCCTTGCGCCGGCGTGCAGGCTGCTTGCCGCCGAGCGCCGCGCATTGCGCGTGGCAAGGGCAGCCGACCTCGTGATCGTTGACCATGCCGGTGGCCTGCATCAGCGCATAGCAGATCGTCGAACCGACGAACTTGCAGCCGTATGCCTTCAGCGCCTTGCTGAGCGCGTCGGACTGCTCGGTCGATGCGGGCGCGTCGCGGTACGACTGCCACGCGTTCTGGACCGGCGTGCCGCCGACGAACGACCACAGGAACGCGGCGAGCGACCCGTGTTCTTCCCGGATGCGCTGCACGGCACGCGCATTGGTGACCGCCGATTCGACCTTGGCGCGATTGCGCACGATGCCGGGATTCTCGAGCAGCTTTTCGATGCGCTTCGGCGTGAAGCGCGCGACGGCATCGACGTCGAAATCCGCAAAGGCGTCGCGATAGCCCGCGCGCTTGTTCAGGATCGTCGACCACGACAGCCCGGCCTGCGCACCTTCCAGGATCAGCATTTCGAACAGGTGGCGATCGTCGTGCGACGGCACGCCCCACTCGGTATCGTGATAGTGAGCATCCGCTTCAGTCTTCACCCAGTTGCACCGCTGCGACATCGTCTGCCTCGTTTTCAGTGTCGATTCGATCGTGCCAGCATAGCGGAAGCCTTTTTCACGGAACAGCCGGCCGAACGGCAGATGGGCGCGCGGCGCCGATCCGGTTAAGCTTGGCGCCTGTTCGAATCAGCGGGATGAAGGCATGGCGGCATTACTTTTTGCGATCGGGATCGACGGTGGCGGCACGGGCACGCGCGCGGTGCTGGCCGACCGGCACGGGCGCGAGCTTGCGCAGGGGCGCGGCGGCCCGTCGGGGCTCGGGCTCGGCATCGAGCGCGCGTGGGCATCGATCGGCGCGGCCTGCGCGGACGCGTTCACGCAGGCCGGCCTCGCATTCGACTGGCCGCAGTGCGCGCTCGGCTGCGGGCTCGCGGGCGTCAACAATGCCGCGTGGCTCGCCGCGTTCCGCGCGCAGGCGCCGCTCGGCGCGCTCGCGGTCGAGAGCGACGCGTATACGACCGTCGTCGGCGCACACGGCGGCGCGCCGGGGCTCATCGTCGCGCTCGGCACCGGCAGCATTGCGGCGGCGCTCGATGCGGCCGGCGCCTGCCGGATCGCGGGCGGCTTCGGCTTTCCGTCCGGCGACGAGGCGAGCGGTGCATGGCTCGGCGTGCGCGCGCTCGCGTATGCGCAGCAGGCGCTCGACGGCCGCGTACCGCGCGATGCGTTCGCGAACGCGTTGCTCGCGGAAACGGGCGCGCAGGATCGCGACGCGCTCGTCCAGTGGTCGTGCGATGCGAACCAGACGATCTACGCGCGGCTTGCGCCGATCGTGTTCGCGCACCGTTCGCATCCGGTCGCGGGCGCGCTGATCGCGCAGGCGGGCGACGAGATCGGCAAGATGATCGACGCGCTCGATCCGCAGCAGGCGCTGCCGGTCGCGCTGTGCGGCGGCCTGGCGGACGCACTGGCTCCGGCCGTGCCGGCGCGCCACGCCGCCCGGCTGCGCGCGCCGCTCGACGATTCGGCGCACGGCGCGCTGCGCCTCGCGCTGCAGGCGCTGCGCGAGGCGGAAGGCAACTGAGCAACTGAAGGCATTCGAGGGCAGCTGAACGCGCACCGAAACCGGGCCGACGGCGGCGATCGACCGGGAACCGTCCGGCGGGCAACCGGGCACGACGTTAGAATGGCCGTTCCGCAGAGCCCTGAGCGCCATTCTTCCGTCCCATGTACAAAGTCATCGCCACCGATCTCGACGGTACCTTGCTGAACAGCGACCACCAGCTCGATCCGTACACGATCGACACCGTCCGCCGGCTCGACCGCGACGGCCTGCAGTTCGTGATCGCCACCGGGCGCCACTACGCGGACGTCGCCGGCATCCGCGACGTGCTCGGCATCCGGCCGTACCTGATCACGTCGAACGGCGCGCGCGTGCATGCGCCGGACGACACGACGATCCACGCGCAGGACATCGATCCGGCAATCGTCCGCGGCCTCGTGCAGCCGGATATCGTCGGTGCGCACGGCCGCGTGATCGTCAACCTGTTCACCGACCAGGGCTGGCTGATCGACCGCGACGCGCCGCACCTGCTCGAATTCCACCAGGATTCGGGCTTCCGCTACGACGTGATCGACATGGCCGCGCACGACGGCACGGATATCGCGAAGGTGCTGTACATCGGCGATCCGGCCGATCTGGCGGTCGTCGCCGAGCAGATGCGCGTGCGCTTCGGCGATGCGCTGTATGTCACGTACTCGCTGCCCGACTGCCTGGAAGTGATGACCGCGAACGTGTCGAAGGGCCGCGCGCTGCGCTCGGTGCTCGCGCGGCTCGGTGTCGACACCGGCCACTGCATCGCGTTCGGCGACAACATGAACGATATCGACCTGCTCGAAACCGCCGGCCACGCGTTCATGATGAACAACGCGAACCCCGACCTGGTCGCGCGGTTGCCGCACATCCCGCGGATCGGCAACAACTTCGACGCGGGCGTCGCCCGCCACCTGCGCACGCTGTTCTCGCTCGAAGGCAACGCCGCCGCGTCCTGAGCGTCCTGCTCGGGTGGAAATGAAAAACGGGCGCCAGCGGCGCCCGTCGAAATTACCTGCCTCGATCTTCTTGGACAGCGTGAGGCTCGCTGCTCTGCTCGCTTGACCCCGTAGTGATTTATTCGCTTGTGCGAGCGGATGCCGGCAGCAGGTCGACGGCGTTGTCACGCCCCGCGACCAGCGGGTAGATGATCCCGGCGAGTGCCGCGCCGATGATCGGCGCCACCCAGAACAGCCAGAGCTGGCCGATCGCTTCGCCGCCCACGAACAGCGCGGGGCCGGTCGAGCGGGCCGGGTTCACCGACGTGTTGGTGACCGGAATCGAGATCAGGTGAATCAGCGTCAGGCAAAGGCCGATCGCGATCGGCGCGAAGCCGGCCGGTGCGCGCTTGTCGGTGGCGCCCAGGATCACGAACAGGAAGAAGCCCGTCATCACGACTTCGCAAATGAACGCCGCGCCGAGTGCGTAGTGGCCGGGCGAGCGCTCGCCGAAGCCGTTCGTCGCGAAGCCGCTGCCGACGACGTCGAAGCCCGGCTTGCCGGTCGCGATCAGGTACAGCACGAATGCGCCGAGCGTCGCGCCGACAACCTGCGCGACGATGTACGGCACGAGATCGCGTGCGGGGAAGCGGCCGGCGACCGTCAGGCCGACGCTCACCGCGGGATTCAGGTGGCAGCCCGAAATATGGCCAATTGCGAATGCCATCGTCAGCACCGTCAGGCCGAAGGCAAGTGCGACGCCGGCAAAGCCGATGCCGAGGCCCGGAAAGGCGGCGGCCAGCACGGCGCTTCCGCACCCGCCGAGCACCAGCCAGAACGTGCCGAATGCCTCTGCAGCGAGACGCTGAGAAAGATTCATGTAAGGACCTCGTTCAAGTTCAAGTGGATTGAAGGCGACCGGACGACGCGACGCATTTAAACCGTCATCCGGAATTGGTCTGGATTATAGGAAATGAATCGGGTGGGGGAGGGTCAACGATTGTTAAATTTTAATGGCTGACGAATGCCTTTATTAGAATAAGTCCGCATTCTCGATATAGTCGAATCGGTTAAAGATGGCAGCATTAATTTCGAAGGGCAGGGCGGCAGTGCGGATGGCGTAACGGATGTTGGTGTCCCGGCCGGATTCGCCGGGGCCGCATCATCAAAAGGGGAGTCGAAAAATGTCTCAATACGCGAAACTCAAGGCGCAGATCGCGGATCTGCAGGCCCAGGCGGATGATGTGCGCCGCCAGGAAGTGGCGGCAGTGATTGCCGAAGTCCAGCAAAAGATTGCCGAATATGGACTGACTGCCCAGGATCTGGGCTTCGCGGAGCGAGCGAAGCGCGGGCGCCCGCCGAAGAAGGCGCCGCTGCCGCCGAAATACCGCGATCCGAAGTCGGGCGCGACCTGGAGCGGGCGCGGCAAGCCGCCGAATTGGATCGTCGGTAAAAACCGCGATCGTTTCCTGATCGAATGATCGAAAACCCCAAACAAAAGAGCCGCATCGAGATGCGGCTCTTTTGTTTGGCGCGCCGATTGCGGCGCGGATTGGATTACGAAATATTTCTTCGCGGATTTCCGTATCAGGCGCCGGCGACGCGGCGCAATACCGGTTGGCGCGCTCCCGTGCAAAGCGATTCGTAAGTTTCGACATAACGCTGCGCCATTGCCTTCGAGCTGAAGCGCGTATCGAAACGTTCGCGGATCGCGGTGCGCGACAGGCTGTCGATCCGGTGCAGCGCGCCGACCGCACCCTGTACGTCCTCGACGATGAAGCCCGTGACGCCGTCCTCGATCACTTCCGGTACCGAGCCGCGATTGAATGCGACGACCGGCGTGCCGCAGGCCATCGCCTCGATCATCACGAGGCCGAACGGCTCCGGCCAGTCGATCGGGAACAGCAGCGCCTTCGCACCGGACAGGAACGCGGGCTTCTGCGCCTCGTTGATCTCGCCGATGAATTCGACGTGCGCCTCGCCGAGCAGCGGCTCGATCACTTCCTTGAAATAGTCGGCGTCCGCCTTGTCGACCTTCGCGGCGATCTTCAGCGGCAGCCCGCTTTGCGCGGCGATCCGGATCGCGGTGTCGACGCGTTTTTCGGGGCAGATCCTGCCGAGGAACGCGAGGTATTCGGGCTTCACGTCCGGCTGCGGCGTGAGCAGCGTGTCGGGCAGCCCGTGATACACGGTGCCGGCCCACGCGGCCTGCGGCAGCGGCTTGCGCTGGTTGTTCGAGATCGACACGACCGGCGCGTCGGGGAACGCGTCGAACACCGGCTGCAGTTCCGGCAGGTCGAGGCGGCCGTGCAGCGTCGTCACGTACGGCGTGTCGAGGCGCGACATCAGCGGGAACGGCAGGTAGTCGAGGTGGAAGTGCAGCACGTCGAATTCGTGCGCGACCCGGGCGACCTGCTCGAGGAGGCGCATATGGGGCGCCATCGAATCGCGGATCGACGGATCGAGCCGCAGCGCGCGCGGCCAGGCCGCCTCGAGACGGGCCGACGTGACGGAGTCGCCGCTGGCGAACAGCGTCACGTCGTGGCCGAGTTCGACGAGCGCCTCGGTGAGGTAGGACACGACACGCTCGGTGCCGCCGTAGAGTTTCGGCGGAACGGCTTCGTAAAGCGGCGCGATCTGGGCAATTCGCATGGGTGTTCTCCTGTTTGATCCGGGGGCACGAGGGTGCCGATGCGGATCCCGTGCAAGGTTGCGGAACTCGCCGACGCACGCGGTTGGCGGTACGTGGCCGTGCCCTGGGCGGGGTGCGCGGGGCGCCGGACGGCAAGCTGCGGGGCGGGCCGGCACGGCTCGCGCCGCCGCCCATTGGAGTCCATTATCGATATCGCCCTGCGGGGTTCGAGTGTTTTTTCAAACACTTAAGGCTTGTTACACGATGAAATACGCAAAAACCCCGAGAAAAAGGGCGTGGAATCAGGAATGGAGACAGATGCAACTATTGTTGCGTCATCGTGAAAAAGCACTATAATTTTTACCGATCCGATTGCCGGCAGCCTTGTCCGGAAAGCCTTTCGTTATTGCACCGAGGCCATTGGATCCATCACAGCCGAACCCGCGCCGGCACTTGCTTCCCCGATTGAAGCTTTCAATTCGCCTTGTCGGAAAAATTCCTACACGGTTTACAGACAAATCCTGCATGGCATACGCCACTTCGCTGATACCGGCATAAATGCCGTTTGGCCAAAATTCGCCCTGTAAGACTATAAACGAGCCGACTGCGCGCCAAGAGCGCCCTGATCGAGCAAACGTTTTCATAACACGAATGGCCAAAGAAAGCTCTTTAACGGGGGAATCATGAGCGCTACCAGCGAAATGCTCAGTGAGATCAAAGAGGTCAACCTGTCGTACCTCCTCCTCGCGCAACGCCTGCTGCGGGAAGATAAGGCGATGGGCATGTTCCGCATGGGAATTTCCCAGGAACTGGCCGACGTGCTCGGGAACCTCACGCTCGCACAGACCGTGAAACTCGCCGCGTCCAACCAGATGCTGTGCCGCTTCCGCTTCGATGATCACGCGCTGCTGTCGTCGCTCGCCGACAAGGGCCGCAGCGATGTCGTCGCGCACGCCCACTCGGCCATCCTGATGGCCGGGCAGCAGGTCGAAGGCGTCCGCTGATCCATCACCCCGCCTTGCGTTGAGTCCCGGCGTGTCGCGCCGGCGGGCAGCGTACTGGCCATCCATCCGAATCACGTCAAGCGGACGGTTATCACCATGGCAAGCAAAAGCGTCGTGATCGAGGTGAAGGAAATCACCCTCGCCATCGAACTGATCGAACTGGGCGCCCGGCTGCAGTTGCTGGAAGCGGAGACGAGCCTGTCGCGGGATCGTCTGATCAAGCTGTACAAGGAACTGAAGGGCGTGTCGCCGCCGAAGGGGATGCTGCCGTTCTCGACCGACTGGTTCATGACGTGGCAGCCGAACATCCACTCGTCGCTGTTCTACAACATCTACCGGTTCATGCAGGACCACGGCCGCTGCGAGCCGATCCAGTCGATCGTGAAGGCGTACCGGCTCTACCAGGAGCACGTGAACCTGTCCGGCGACGAAGCCGCGCTGAGCCTCACGCGCGCGTGGACGCTCGTGCGTTTCTTCGATTCGGGGATGCTGCAGATGACCCCCTGCACGCGCTGCGGCGGCCACTTCGTCGCGCATGCGCATGATCCGCATCAAGGTTTCGTCTGCGGCCTTTGCCAGCCGCCGTCGCGCGCGGGCAAGACCCGCAAGGCCGCCGCCGCGCGCGCCGAACTGGCTGCCGCCGCGGCCTGAGCGCCGGGCCGGGCAAGGCCGGGCGGGCGCGAGCGGCCGCGCCGGGCGGCGCGAATCGCCCGTGAATCGCCCGCGAATCGTCTGTGAATTGCTGGTAAACACCGTCGGGCCGCCGCCGGGCGGCCGCGAAAGTTTTCCTGCCGACTGCCGTAAACCTGTTTAACGGCGGTCTCCCCGCCGGTCATTCGTGAGGGACAGGCAGTGCTGATTATCGTGGGAACACTCGTGACGCTGTTGTCCGTCTTCGGCGGTTATGCGCTGGCAGGCGGGCATCTGGGCGCGTTGATCCAGCCCGTCGAGATCCTGATGATCGTGGGTGCCGGCGTCGGCGCATTCATCCTCGGCAACGGCGGCAAGACCATCAAGGCGACGCTGCGCGTGCTGCCGACGCTCTTCAAGGGCTCGAAATACACGAAGGATGTCTACATGGAGCTGATGGCGCTTCTTTACGTGCTGCTCGCGAAGGCACGCAAGGAAGGCACGCTCACGCTCGAGGCCGACATCGACGATCCGGAAAAGAGCCCGATCTTCACGCAATACCCGAAGATCCTCGCCGATCACCACATCGTCGAATTCCTGACCGACTACCTGCGCCTGATGGTGGGCGGCAACATGAACGCGTTCGAGATCGAGAGCCTGATGGACGAGGAGATCGAGACGCACCACGCGGAAGGCGAAGGCCCCGCGCATGCGTTGATGCGCGTCGGCGACGCGATGCCGGCATTCGGCATCGTCGCGGCCGTGATGGGCGTCGTGCACACGATGGCGTCCGCCGACAAGCCGCCCGCGGTGCTCGGCGCGATGATCGCGCAGGCGCTGGTCGGCACGTTCCTCGGGATCCTGCTGTCGTACGGGCTGATCGGGCCGCTCGCGAGCCTCGCGGAGCAGCGCGTCGCCGAGTCGACCAAGATGTTCCAGTGCATCAAGGTGACGATCCTCGCGACGCTGAACGGCTATGCGCCGGCGATCGCGGTCGAGTTCGGCCGCAAGGTGCTGTTCTCGACCGAGCGCCCGTCGTTTTCCGAGCTCGAAGAGCACGTGCGCCGCGTGAAGGCGAAGTGACGCGGAGCCCCCGATGAGCAAGAGCAAGGACCGCGCAATCGTCGTCAAGCGGGTGGCCCCGGCGAAGAAGGGCCACCACGGCGGCGCATGGAAGCTCGCGTACGCGGACTTCATGACCGCGATGATGGCGTTCTTCCTGCTGATGTGGCTGCTGAGCTCGGTCACGCCGGTGCAGCTGAAGGGGATCGCCGAATACTTCAACACGCCGCTGAAGGCCGCGCTGTTCGGCAGCGGCGACCGCAGCTCGCAGGATTCCAGCATCATCAACGGCGGCGGCCGCGACCTGTCGAGCGTCGACGCCGGCACGCTGCGCCGCACCGACGGCATGACGCAGCTCGCCGAGCGCCTCGCGAAAGCGGGCGACGAGAATTCCCGGTCGCAGGCGCAGGGTGCGCAGGACCGGCTCGAGCAGGCGCGCCTGCACGACCTGCAGATCAAGCTGATGGCCGCGATCGAGGCCAACCCGACGCTGCGCCAGTTCAAGCAGCAGATCCGCATCGATTCCACGCTGATGGGGCTGCGCATCGAGATCGTCGATTCGCAGAAGCGGCCGATGTTCGCGATGTCGAGCGACAACGTCGAGCCGTACATGCGCGACATCCTGCGCGAGATCGGCAAGACGCTGAACGACGTGCCGAACCGGATCATCGTCCAGGGCCATACCGACGCCGTGCCGTATGCGGGCGGCGAGGGCGGCTACAGCAACTGGGAACTGTCGGCCGACCGCGCGAACGCGTCGCGCCGCGAGCTGATCTCCGGCGGCATGGACGAGGCGAAGGTGCTGCGGGTGCTCGGCCTCGCGTCGACGCAGAACCTGAACAAGGCCGACCCGCTCGATCCGGAAAACCGCCGGATCAGCGTGATCGTGCTGAACCGCAAATCCGAAGAGGCGCTGATGCGCGACGATGCGACGACCACGACGCTGTCGGCCGATGCGGCCGGCTCGCAGCAGCTCGCGCAGCAGCTGGCCGGCCCGGCGCCGGCCGCGCGGCCGGCGCTCGCGGCGTCCGCCGTCGCCGTGCCGAAACCCTGACGCTTAAAAGATTCCGAGACAGACATGATCCGAACCATTCTCGCCATCGACGACTCCGCGACCATGCGTGCGCTGCTCCAGGCAACGCTGGCGCAGGCCGGCTACGACGTGACGGTGGCGCCGGACGGCGAGGCCGGCTTCGACCTGGCGGCCACCGTGCCGTACGACCTGGTGCTGACCGACCAGAACATGCCGCGCAAGAGCGGGCTCGAAGTGATCGCCGCGCTGCGCAAGCTGACCGCCTATACGGAAACGCCGATCCTCGTGCTGACGACCGAAGGCAGCGACGCATTCAAGGACGCCGCGCGCGACGCGGGCGCGACCGGCTGGATCGAGAAGCCGATCGACCCCGCCGTGCTGGTCGACCTGGTCGCGACGCTGTCCGAACCGGCCGCCTCCTGACATTCACGCGACGCATTCAACCCGGGACCGGGCATGACTCTCGACATCACTCAGTTCTACCAGACATTTTTCGACGAAGCGGACGAGCTGCTCGCGCAGATGGAGCAGTTGCTGCTGAACCTCGACGTCGGTTCGCCCGACCCCGAGGATCTGGCCGCGATCTTCCGCGCCGCGCATTCGATCAAGGGCGGCGCCGCGACGTTCGGCTTTTCCGCGCTGACCGATACGACGCACATCCTCGAATCGCTGCTCGACCGCGCACGCAACCATGAGCTGACGCTGACCAAGGAAATGGTCGACGCGTTCCTCGAGACCAAGGACGTGTTGTCCGACCAGCTCGTCGACTACCGCGCGAGCGCCGAACCGGACGCCGCCGCCGCCGCGACGATCTGCGCGAAGCTCGAGCGGCTGAAGGCCGAGAGCGGGGCGGATGCGCCGGCTGCCGCTGCCGCGCCGGTCGCCGCTGTCGCCGCTGAACCGGCCGCTCCGGCCGTGGAGACGGCAGTCGGCGACGATCGTGCGCCCGACCACGTGGTCGAGCAGGCCGTCGCGGCTGCGCATCCGGCAGCCGATGCCGGCGCGGACGAAGGCGGCCCGCACCTGAAGATCACGCTCGTGGGCGTCGACGCGAAGGACCAGGAGCTGCTGACCGAAGAACTCGGCAACCTCGGCCGGATCGTGGGCCGCGAGCAAGCGGGCGCCGACCTGACGCTGTGGGTCGAATCGGACGTGCCGTCCGACGACATCGTCGCCGTGTGCTGCTTCGTGATCGACGAAAGCCAGATCCGCGTCGCGCACGGCACGGCGCCGGCCGCGCCGGCCGCCGCTCATGAAGCCGCTCATGAAGCCGCGGCATCCGCTCCCGCTGCGGAACCGGCCGCCGCCGCGCAACCGGTACGCGCCGAGGTCTTCGCGCCGCAGGCCGCCGCACAACCGGCCGCACCGGCATCGGCACCGCCGCCCGCGCCCGCGCCCGCCGCGCCCGCCGCCGCCGCGCCAGCGCCGCAGCCGGCCCAGCAAGCGCACGCCGACCACGCGCCGCAGGCCGCCGCGCATCACGACGACAAGCGCGCGCGCCCGGCCGCCGCGGCCGCATCGGGCGCCGAAGGCAGCTCGATCCGCGTCGGCGTCGAGAAGGTCGACCAGCTGATCAACCTCGTCGGCGAACTCGTGATCACGCAGGCGATGCTCGCGGAAACCGCGAGCGCGTTCGATCCGGCGCTGCACGACCGCCTGTTCAACGGGATGGCGCAGCTCGAGCGCAACGCGCGCGACCTGCAGGAAGCGGTGATGTCGATCCGGATGATGCCGATGGACTACGTGTTCAGCCGCTTCCCGCGGCTCGTGCGCGACCTCGCCGGCAAGCTCGGCAAGCAGGTCGAGCTCGTCACGTTCGGCCAGGCGACCGAGCTCGACAAGAGCCTGATCGAACGGATCATCGATCCGCTCACCCACCTCGTGCGCAACAGCCTCGACCACGGGATCGAGACGGTCGACAAGCGCGTCGCCGCCGGCAAGGACGCGGTCGGCCAGCTCGTGCTGTCGGCCGCGCATCACGGCGGCAACATCGTGATCGAGGTGAGCGACGACGGCGCGGGCCTGAACCGCGAACGCATTCTCGCGAAGGCCGCGAAACAGGGCATGCAGGTGTCTGACAACATCAGCGACGACGAAGTCTGGCAATTGATCTTCGCGCCGGGCTTCTCGACCGCCGAGACGGTGACCGACGTGTCGGGCCGCGGCGTCGGGATGGACGTCGTGAAGCGCAACATCCAGTCGATGGGCGGCCACGTCGAGATCACGTCGCAGGCCGGCCGCGGCACGACCACGCGGATCGTGCTGCCGCTCACGCTCGCGATCCTCGACGGGATGTCGGTGAAGGTCGGCAACGAGATCTTCATCCTGCCGCTGAACTTCGTGATGGAGTCGCTGCAGCCGTCGAACGACGACATCTACACGGTCGGCAACGGCGAGCGCGTGGTGCGCGTGCGCGGCGAATACCTGCCGCTCGTCGCGCTGCACGAGGTGTTCTCGGTCGATGACGCGCGCACCGACCCGACGCAGGGGATCGTCACGATCATGGAAACCGAGGGGCGCCGCTTCGCGATGCTGATCGACGAACTGGTCGGCCAGCAGCAGGTGGTCGTGAAGAACCTCGAAACCAACTACCGCAAGGTGCACGGCATCTCGGCGGCGACCATCCTCGGCGACGGCAGCGTCGCGCTGATCGTCGACGTCGCGGCGCTGAACCGTGAAACCCGTGCGACGCACGGCGCCCGTGCCGGCGCCGAGCTCGCGATGTTCTGATGTCTCTCGCCATTCAACCGATTGGGGGCAAACGTGTCTGCTGAAGTCCAAATGATCAATCCGGCCGCGGCGAACGCGGCAACGAGCCGCCGCGACGCGGAACAAGGCGACGCGACGGGCCAGGAATTCCTCGTGTTCACGCTCGGCGACGAGGAATACGGGATCGACATCCTGAAGGTGCAGGAAATCCGCGGCTACGACAGCGTCACGCGCATCGCGAACGCGCCGGATTTCATCAAGGGCGTGATCAACCTGCGCGGGATCATCGTGCCGATCGTCGACATGCGGATCAAGTTCCATCTCGGCCGCGTCGAGTACGACCACCAGACGGTCGTGATCATCCTGAACGTCGCGCATCGCGTGGTCGGGATGGTGGTCGACGGCGTGTCGGACGTGCTGACGCTGCAGACCGACCAGATCATGCCGGCGCCGGAATTCGGCGCGACGCTGACGACCGAGTACCTGACGGGCCTCGGCACGGTCGACGGCCGGATGCTGATCCTGATGGACATCGAGAAGCTGATGTCGAGCCGTGAAATGGCGCTGATCGAGACGCTCGGCGGGTAAGCGCGCCGCGCGCGCAGGAATTTCGGGAGAATCTGCAATGTTGCATAACTGGTCGATCCGCACGACGCTCACGGCGGTCGGACTCATCCTCGTGGCGCTGGCCGCAGCCGTCGGCGGGCTCGGCCTGTACGCGCTGAATCAAGCGAGCCGCTCGCTCGACGAGATCGCGCACGTCGACCTGCCGGCGATCCATACGCTCGACGACACGTCGTCGTACCTGCTGCGCGCGCGCGTGTCGCTCGACCGCTTCCGTTCGCTGACGGAAGCCGGCAACACGGCCGACGCGGCCAAGGTGCTCGACCGCGCGCAGGAGCTGTACGCGAAGTCGAACCAGAACTGGCAGGCGTTCCAGGCCACGCCGAAGCTCGGCGTCGAGCAGGCGCTCGTCGACGACCTGACCGCGCGCTACACGACGATCGTGAAGGAAGGCGTCGAGCCCGAGTTCGCGGCCGCGCGCGCGGGCGACATGGCCGCGTACCACGCGGTCGCCGATACCAAGATCAGCCCGATGTTCGTCGCGTACGATCAGGCCGCGTCGGCCGTGGTCGCTTCGCTGCAGAAGCGCGCGGAAGATCGCCAGGCCGCGACGCAATCGCAGATCTCGCTGATGATCGGGCTGATCGCGGCCGGCATCGCGATCGCGTTCGTCGTCGTGGTCGCGATCCGCTTCGCGCTGCGCGGGCTGATCGTGCAGCCGCTCGAGGACGCGATCGCGCACTTCGAGCGCATCGCCGGCGGCGACCTCACCGAGCCGGTGAACGTGTTCAGCACCAACGAGATCGGCCGCCTGTTCGGCGGCATCAAGCGGATGCAGGACGCCGTCACGACGATGGTGCAGGCCGTGCATCGCGGCACCGAATCGATCGACGTCGGCGCGCGCGAGATCTCGACCGGCAACACCGACCTGTCGCAGCGTACCGAGGAACAGGCCGCGTCGCTGCAGGAAACCGCGTCGAGCATGGAGCAGCTGACGGGCACCGTGCGCCAGAACGCGGAGAACGCGCGGCAGGCCAGCCAGCTCGCGGTGAACGCGTCGGACATCGCGACGCAGGGCGGCGACGTGGTCGGCCAGGTCGTGTCGACGATGCAGGACATCGCGGCGAGCTCGGGCAAGGTCGTCGACATCATCGGCACGATCGAAGGCATCGCGTTCCAGACCAACATCCTCGCGCTGAACGCAGCGGTCGAAGCCGCGCGCGCGGGCGAACAGGGCCGCGGCTTCGCGGTGGTCGCGGGCGAGGTGCGCTCGCTCGCGCAGCGCAGCGCGAGCGCCGCGAAGGAAATCAAGCAGTTGATCGGCGATTCGGCCGAGAAGGTCGAAAGCGGGTCGGCGCTCGTGTCGCGCGCCGGTTCGACGATGGACGAGATCGTGCAGGCCGTGCGCCGCGTGACCGACATCATGGGCGAGATCAGCGCCGCGTCGGACGAGCAGTCGACCGGCATCGAGCAGGTCAACCGCGCGGTCGGCCAGATGGATTCGGTCACGCAGCAGAACGCGGCGCTCGTCGAGCAGGCAGCCGCCGCGGCCGCGTCGCTCGAAGAGCAGACGCGCCAGATGAAGACGGTCGTCGCAGGCTGGCGCGTCGCGGGCGGCATCGTGCTCGCGCCGTCGCGCGGTGTCGCGCGGCCGGTCGCGCATGAACCGGCGGCCGCGCCGGCGCTGACGTCGGAGCCGCGTTTCGACGCGGCGCCGGTCGCCGCGCTGCCGGCCCCGCAGGCCGCCGCTCAACCGGCACGGCGCGCCGCGCCGGCGCCGCGTGCCGCGGCCGCGTCGGGCGCCGGTCACGAACCGAAGCGCGCGGCCGATGCCGGTGCGCATGCGCAGAAGGACGCGCCGGCTTCCCGCGGCGCCGCCGCGGGCGGCTACGGGCCGCGTCTCGCGAAAACCGCCGCGCCGGCCGACAAGCCGGCCGCGAAGCCCGCGCTCGTGCGCCCGGCGCTGAACGGCGAGAAGCCGGCGCCGGCCACGTCCGGCACGTCCGATGACGATTGGGAGACCTTCTAAATCATGTCGCACGCGCGCGCGCCGTTTCGACCCGATGCACCGGATGCCTCGCCTCGCGCGGGCGAGCCGGGGCGCGACTTCGCGTTCACGGGCGCGGATTTCGCACGCATCCGCGCGCTGATCCATCAACGCGCGGGGATCTCGCTGTCCGAGCACAAGCGCGACATGGCGTACAGCCGTCTCGCGCGACGCTTGCGGGCACGCGGCCTCGACACGTTCCGCGACTACCTCGACCTGCTCGAGCAGGAAGACGATCCGCTCGAGTGGGAAGCGTTCACCAATGCGCTGACGACGAACCTGACCGCCTTCTTCCGCGAGTCGCACCATTTCCCGATCCTGGCGGATTTCGTGAAAGGGCGCCCGGCGCCCGTATCGGTCTGGTGTTCGGCGGCGTCGACCGGCGAGGAGCCTTATTCGATCGCGATCACGCTGATCGAGGCGCTCGGCGAATCGGCCGCGCGCGGCGCGTCGATCCTCGCGACCGACCTCGACACGCAGGTGCTCGCGAAGGCGGAGGCCGGCATCTACACGTATGACCAGGTCAAGCACCTGGCGCCGGAGCGGCTGAAGCGCTTCTTCCTGAAGGGCACGGGCGCGCAGGCCGGCCGCGTGAAGGTGCGCCCCGAGCTGCGCGCGATGATCCGCTTCGAGCAACTGAACCTGACCGATGCGGATTACGGGATCGCGAAGCCGTTCGACGCGATCTTCTGCCGCAACGTGATGATCTATTTCGACAAGCCGACGCAGGGGCAGGTGCTGTCGCGCTTCGAGCCGCTCGTGAAGCCGGGCGGGCTGCTGTTCGCCGGCCATTCGGAAAACTTCACGTACGTCACGCAGGCGTTCCGGCTGCGCGGGCAGACGGTGTACGAACTGACCCGCGACGCCGCGCAGGGCGCGCGGCCGCGCGGCGCGCAGGCACCCGCGGCGGCCGCGACGGCGTCGCCGGTGCGTGCGCGGGCCGCGGGCGCCGTGCCCGCCTTTGGAGAGCGCGGATGAGCGCACTGCCGATCGCGACCAATCGCTACTTCGACAACCACTTCGGCCTGCCGGGCGTGAAGCTGCTGCCGAACGAGTTCTACACGACGTCCGAGGACATGGTGCTGATGACCGTGCTCGGCTCGTGCGTCGCCGCGTGCATTCACGATCCGTACGCGGGCATCGGCGGGATGAACCACTTCATGCTGCCCGACGACGGCGCCGATGCGGGCGCGGCCGCGTCCGACTCGATGCGCTACGGCGCGTACGCGATGGAAGTGCTGATCAACGAGCTGATCAAGGCCGGCGGGCGCCGCGAGCGCTTCGAGGCGAAGGTGTTCGGCGGCGCGGCCGTGCTGGCCGGCATGACGACGATCAACATCGGCGATCGCAACGCCGATTTCGTGCGCCGCTACCTGGCGCTCGAACGCATCCGCATCACCGCGGAGGACTTGCAGGACGTCCATCCGCGCAAGGTCGCATTCATGCCGCGCACGGGTCGCGCGATGGTGAAGAAGCTGCGGCTGCAGGTGCCGGGCGTGACCGAGCGCGAAGCCGCGCTCGCGCGCGAGGCCGACCGCCTGCGCGCCGCGCGGCCGCGCCCCCACGTCGAGCTGTTTGCGGCGAAACGGCCGGCCGCGCCGCAGCCGGCGCGCCCGCGTATCGAGCTGTTCGGCGCACGCGGCGCGGCGCCGGGCGGTGCCGGCGGCTCCAGCGGCTCCAGTGGCTTGCGGGCAGCGAACCCGCAAGCCGGCAGCCCGTATGCGGCGAACCTATCAAGAAAGCAGGAGGCATGACCGCAGTGCAGAAGATCAAAGTATTGTGCGTCGACGATTCGGCGCTGATCCGCAGCCTGATGACCGAGATCATCAACAGCCAGCCCGACATGACGGTGTGCGCGACCGCGCCCGATCCGCTCGTCGCGCGCGAGCTCATCAAGCAGCACAACCCCGACGTGCTCACGCTCGACGTCGAAATGCCGCGCATGGACGGGCTCGACTTCCTCGAGAAGCTGATGCGCCTGCGGCCGATGCCGGTCGTGATGGTGTCGTCGCTGACCGAGCGCGGCTCGGAAATCACGCTGCGCGCGCTCGAGCTCGGTGCGGTCGATTTCGTCACGAAGCCGCGCGTCGGGATTCGCGACGGGATGCTCGACTACGCGGAAAAGCTCGCCGACAAGATCCGCGCGGCGTCGCGTGCGCGCGTGCGCCAGGCGCCGCAGCCGCAGGCCGTCGCGCGCGCGGCGGACAGCCACGCGGCCGCGCCGATGATCAACAACCCGCTCGTCAGTACCGAGAAGCTGATCATCATCGGCGCATCGACGGGCGGCACCGAGGCGATCCGCGAAGTGCTGACGCCGCTGCCGCCGGACGCGCCGGCCGTGCTGATCGCGCAGCACATGCCGCCGGGCTTCACGAAATCGTTCGCACAGCGGCTGAACGGCCTGTGCCGGATCGCGGTGAAGGAAGCCGAGCACGGCGAGCGCGTGCTGCCGGGCCACGCGTATATCGCGCCGGGCCATGCGCACCTGTTGCTTGCGAGGAGCGGGGCGAACTATATTGCGCAACTGTCGGACGAGCCGCCGGTCAACCGGCACCGCCCGTCGGTCGACGTGCTGTTCCGCTCGGCGGCGACGCACGCGGGGAAGAACGCGATCGGGGTGATCCTGACCGGGATGGGCCGCGACGGCGCGGCCGGCCTGCTGGAAATGAAACGCGCGGGCGCCCACACGTTCGCGCAGGACGAAGCAAGCTGCATCGTGTTCGGGATGCCGCGCGAGGCGATCGCGCTCGGCGGCGCGGACGAGATCGCGCCGCTCGCCGACATGAGCCGCCGCGTGATGGCGCGCCTGGCGACGATGGGCGACCGCGTGCAGCGCGTTTGAATGGAATGTCACGGGGCGCGTGCCACGATACGCGTCCCGACGGAAACGAATCTGGAAAGGAACGACGATGGACAAGAGCATGAAAATCCTGGTGGTGGACGATTTCCCGACGATGCGCCGGATCGTCCGCAACCTGCTCAAGGAACTGGGCTACTCGAACGTCGACGAGGCCGAGGACGGCCTCGCCGGCCTCGCGCGGCTGCGCGGCGGCGGCTACGACTTCGTGATCTCGGACTGGAACATGCCGAACCTCGACGGCCTCGCGATGCTGAAGGAAATCCGCGCGGACGCGACGCTCACGCACCTGCCGGTGCTCATGGTCACGGCCGAGTCGAAGAAGGAGAACATCATCGCGGCGGCGCAGGCCGGCGCGAGCGGCTACGTCGTGAAACCGTTTACGGCCGCGACGCTCGACGAGAAGCTGAACAAGATCATCGACAAGATGGCGAAGGCCGGGAGCTGACGTGAACGAGCCGATCCATGCCGCGCTGACGGGCGCCGGGTTCAGCGCCGACGGCCAGGCCGAAGGTGCCGATTACGCGAGCGACCGCATCCTCGCGCGCATCGGCCATGTCACGCGCACGCTGCGCGATTCGATGCGCGAGCTCGGGCTCGACAAGCATGTCGAGCGGGCGGCCGAAGCCGTGCCCGATGCGCGCGACCGGCTGCGCTACGTCGCGACGATGACCGAGCAGGCCGCCGAGCGCGTGCTGAATGCGATCGAGGTGGCCAAGCCGATGCAGGCGCGCCTCCAGAACGAAGCCGAAGCGCTCGATGCGCGCTGGGCGCAGTGGTATGCGGCGCCGATCGAGCACGCGGAAGTGCGCGAGCTGATGGACGATACGCGCACGTTCCTGCGCACGCTGCCCGAATCGACGTCGGCGACCAGCGCGCAACTGCTCGAGATCATGCTCGCGCAGGATTTCCAGGACCTGACCGGGCAGGTGATCAAGAAGATCATGGACATGGTCTACCTGATCGAGCAGCAGCTCCTCACGGTGCTCGTCGAGAACATCGCGCCTGAGCGGCGCGAGCAGTTCGCGGCCACCGCGGCCGCGCTCGCCGCCGAGCAGATGAGCTCGACCGGCAGCCCCGAGTCGCTGCTGAACGGCCCGCAGATCGCGCCGGAAGGCAAATCCGACGTGGTCCAGGACCAGGGGCAGGTCGACGACCTGCTCGCCAGCCTGGGTTTCTGACCCTGCCGCGTGCATCGGCGCGCCTCCGTTTCGCGGGGCTGCGCGATGCATGCGTCGCGCCGTTTCCACAACGTCCACCACGTTTACCCGTGCTCACCGCGTGCGCACGCGCCGGTCGGCCAGCGCCGAATTGACACGTCGGCACACTCAGCAGGCATACTACGCGTCAGCAGCAACGAAGCGTCATTCATACGACTCATATGTCGGCGGGCGGCGCGGGCACGATCGCCGCGCACGCTGCCACGAAGCCAGTCCCGTGGGAGGGAATGTGAAGCTGAAACGCTTGGGCCGGGCCGTCGCGTGCGCGACGGCTGCAACGGGTGTGCTGTGGGCCGTCCACGCGCACGCCGAACTGGGCGGCGCACCGATGTCGCCGCCGGCGGACGATCAGGCCGCAAGCGTGCGCGCGCTGCAGCGCGCGATGCGTTCGGCGGACGGCGTGCAGGCGAGTACCGCCGCCTATACCGTCCGCGAAATCACGCTCGGGTCGGGCACCGTCATTCACGAATACACGTCGGCCGCCGGCACCGTGTTCGGCCTCGCGTGGCAAGGGCCGACGATGCCGGATCTCGCATCGCTGCTCGGCAGCTATTTCCCGCAGTACACCGCTGGCGTCCAGGCGGCGCACAAGGCGCGCGGCTGGCGCGCGCCCGTGTCCGTCGACACGAGCGGCCTCGTGATCCGGACGGGCGGCCACATGGGCGCCTTCTCGGGCCAGGCCTGGCTGCCGGCGGCGCTGCCCGCCGGCCTGGCCGGCACCGACATCCAGTGACAGCGGGAGAGCGACCTTGAGCATTCCTCGTACATTCAAGCGCTGGCTCGGCGTGCTGGGCCTCGCGGCGGCGACGGCCATCCTCGTGACCGCATGCGGTGGCGGCGGCGACGGCGGCGGCAGCAGCAACTCGGGCAACAACGGCAACAACGGTTCGGGCGGCTCGGACGGCAATTCCGGGAACACGGCCGTCATCAACGTCAACGCCGGCGTGGCGAACGTGATCAACATCCCGACCATCAGCGTGAAGGTCTGCGCGCCGGGCACGTCGAACTGCCAGGTGGTCAACAACGTGCTCGTCGATACCGCGTCCTACGGGCTGCGGCTCGTCGGCAGTGCGGTGTCGGGCGTGCTCGGCAGCCTCCCGCAGGTGACGAGCGGCGGCGCGCCGGTCGCCGAGTGCGGCAAGTTCGTGTCGAGCTATACGTGGGGTTCGGTGCGCACGGTCGACCTGTCGATCGGCGCCGAGCAGGCCAGCTCGCTGCCCGTGCAGATCATCGGCGACCTCGGCACGACGAACGTGCCGGCCTCGTGCACGAACGGCGGTGCGTCGGCCAACTCGGCGAGCGCGCTCGGTGCGAACGGGATTCTCGGCATCGGGCCGGCGCCGGTCGACTGCGGCACGACCTGCGCGACGTCGACGTCGTCGAGCAACAACTACTACGCGTGCCCGAACGGCGACAACGCGAACTGCGCGGTCGCGCTCGTGCCGGTGGCGCAGCAGGTGGCCAACCCGGTTCATCGTTTCGCCGACAGCAGCGGGGTGAGCGTGACGATGCCGAGCATCTCGAACAGCGGGCAGGCCAGCTCCTCCGGGACGCTGACATTCGGCCTGCCCGACCTGACCGGGAAGACCGTGATGACGTCGACCACGACGGGCGACGTCAACGCGACGTTCCTCGGGCGCAACGTGACCGCGTTCTTCGATACGGGCTCGAACGCGTATTTCTTCAACGATTCGGGGCAGACGGTTTGCTCGAAGAACACGCAGTTCTACTGCCCGTCGTCGCCGCCGGCCAGCTACTCGGCGACGCTGAGTGGCCAGAACGGTGTGGCCGCGACCGTGTCGATGTCGATCGCGAACGCGGATTCGCTGTTCTCGAACCCGTCGACATACGCGTTCAACGACATCGCGGGTCCGTTCGGTTCGTCCAGCTGGCTCGACATCGGCATGCCGCACTTCTACGGCAGGACGATCTACTTCGGGATGGACAAGACCTCGACCGGCGGCGCGGCGCCTTTCGTCGCGTTCTGACGCGGCAGGGCCGCACGCTGAAGGGAACGGGGGCGAGAAATCGCCCCCTTTTTTTATCCGGCGGCCGCGCACGGCACGACGGGGCGGCCCGGAGCACCGCCGCGTGCGGGCACAGCGCCTACGATGTAATACCGGCGGCCGTGCCGGCACGACATCGAGGAGGCAGCGCCATGAGCCCGCGCATACAACGCATCACCCCGTTCCTTTGGTTCGACCGCGACGCCGAGGCGGCCGCCGGTTTCTACGTGTCGGTGTTCGACAACGCGCGCATCGTGCACGTCGCGCGCTACGGCAAGGCCGGCGCGCACGCATCCGGCAGCGCGGAGGGCGCGGTGATGACCGTCGCGTTCGAGCTCGACGGGCAGGCGTTCATCGCGCTGAACGGCGGCCCCGTGTTCCAGATCACGCCGGCCGTGTCGTTCGTCGTCAACTGCCGGGACCAGGACGAAATCGACCGCTATTGGGCGCGCCTGTCCGAAGGCGGCGACGAGCGCGCGCAACAGTGCGGCTGGCTGCGCGACCGGTTCGGCGTGTCGTGGCAGGTCGTGCCGGTGCAGCTGCCGGAACTGATGGCGGGCGATCCCGCGCGCGCCGAGCGCGTGATGGCGCAGGTGATGACGATGAAGAAGCTCGATCTCGCCGCGCTGCAGCGGGCGGCGGCGGGCTAGGCGCGTGCGCCGGCCCGTTGTCGGCGTGAACGGGGCCTCGCGGGGCCCTATGGCCGGCACGGGCCGAGAAGCCCGTAATCGCCGCATACGGGCGCTAGACCGGCGGCCGGCCGGCACGCATCAACTGCGTATGGTCGAGGAAGCGGTGGCCGGGCCCGTACGCGGTGCTTTCGATCCGGACGGCGTCGGCCGGCGCGACCGGGCGCCCGACGGCATCGACCGACACCGATTCGATCTCGACGACCGGCACGCACCAGGCCGCGCGGGCGCGTTCCGACGGTTCGCCGCGCGCGTCGGCGCAGCGGAAAGCGACGCTCGCGGGGACATCCTGCGCGCGCAGGGTTTGCGTCGACCCGTTCCACGCATGGTGCAAGGCGATCGTGCCGGGGTGCGGTGCGTCAGGCGCCTGCGCGCCGGGCGGCAGGGCCGGCGTGCCCGCGCAGCCGGCTGCCAGCGCGCAGGCGAGCGACAGCGACGGAACGAATGGACGACGGAGCATGGTGCGGTTAGACCGAAATCGGGAATGACGAAGCGTAGCGCGCCTTGCGCGCCGGCGTAATACCGGCAGGTTAATCGAATGCGTCACTCGCAGCGATTATCGATCGCACCGGGTTTCATTCGGTTGCAATCAAGTGCCGGATTATCCTGGGCTGTCGTTTATGTCAGGTGTTCAAGATTATTAAAATGACGCGGCATGCAAGCCTGCGGCGCCGCATTCCGCTGCGGCAGCCGTTCCCGCGCCGTGCCGGCGGGCGCTGCGGCCGGGCGTGCGCATTGCCCGCCATGTGAAAATAGATTGGAGTCCGCCGAAATTCAAACATATAATGCCGGCGTTGTTTCCGGGGTCGTCAATATAAAACAGGAGGGTAATAAGATGAATTTTTCAGAAGCCGTTCGTTCCGTACTCAATAAGTACGCGACATTCGAAGGCCGTGCGCGCCGTGCCGAATACTGGTATTTCGCGCTGCTCACCTGCGTGCTGTCGATCGTCGCGCAGGTCGTCGGCGCGGCGGGCCACGATGCGGGCCTGATCACGCTGTTGCTGCTCGTCGTGCTCGGCCTGATTTCGCTCGCGCTGATCATTCCGAGCATCGCGGTCAGCGTGCGCCGGCTGCACGATACGGGCCGCTCGGGCTGGTTCCTGCTGCTGGCGCTGATCCCGATCGTCGGCGGCATCCTGCTGCTCGTGTGGATGTGCTCGCGCGGCACCGAAGGCCCGAACCGCTTCGGCGCGGACCCGATCGCGGCGGCCTGACCGACGCCTGCCCCGACGCGAGACGCTGTCGCGTCGGGGCTTGGTTTTGCGCCGCACCCGCTACACCCGCTTCACCGCTTCACCATTTTCCGGCTTCGCGCCGTCGTCGCTCGGCCCGAAGCCCCAAGCCCCAAGCCCCAAGCCCCAAGCCCGAAGCCCCAAGCCCCAAGCCCCAAGCCCCGCGCCCACCCCCGCCATCGCACCGGCCGGCCCGTTTCGCCGCCGCGCCGCACCCCGTTCCGTCCCCCTTCCGGCCCCGTCCGGCCGCGTTTGCACCGGCTCGCCCGATTCCCCGAAATACCCCCCTTTCCCGGCTTTGCTCGACCGATCGGTGTTTGACGCCTCCATGAATAATCGGTGTCACTGGAAAGCGGCATTCCGCCGTACCCGACTGGAGGCCCCGTGGCAGACGAGAGCGATCTCGACAAGACCGAAGCCGCCACTCCCAGGCGCCGCGAGAAGGCGCGCGAGGAGGGGCAGGTCGCGCGTTCGCGCGAACTGGCTTCGTTCGCGCTGCTCGCGGCCGGGTTCTACGGTGCCTGGCTGCTCGCGGGCCCGTCGGGCGGCCATCTGCAGGCAATGCTGCGCGGCGCGTTCCTGTTCGATCGCGCGACCGCGTTCGACACGAACCGGATGCTGTCGGCGGCCGGCAGCGCGAGCCTCGAAGGCTTCGCCGCGCTGCTGCCGCTGCTCGCGTTCACCGGTGTCGCCGCGCTGCTCGCGCCGATGGCGCTCGGCGGCTGGCTGATCTCGCAGAAGACGTTCGAACTGAAGTTCGACCGCCTGAACCCGATCTCGGGCCTCGGCCGGATCTTCTCGATCCAGGGGCCGATCCAGCTCGGGATGTCGCTCGCGAAGACGCTGGTCGTCGGCGTGATCGGCGGCGTCGCGATCTGGCGCAGCAAGGACGAGCTGCTCGGTCTCGCGATGCAGCCGCTCGGCGTGGCGCTGCCCGATGCGCTGCACCTGGTCGCCGTGTGCTGCGGCACGACGGTCGCCGGGATGCTGGTGGTCGCCGCGCTCGACGTGCCTTACCAAATCTGGCAGTACAACAAGAAGTTGCGCATGACGAAGGAAGAAGTGAAGCGCGAGCATCGCGAGAACGAAGGCGATCCGCACGTGAAGGGGCGGATCCGCCAGCAGCAGCGCGCGATCGCGCGGCGCCGGATGATGGCGGCCGTGCCGAAGGCCGACGTGGTCGTGACGAACCCGACGCACTTCGCCGTCGCGCTGCAATACACGGACGGCGAGATGCGCGCGCCGAAGGTCGTCGCGAAGGGCGTGAACCTCGTCGCCGCGCGCATCCGCGAACTCGCGGCCGAACACAACGTGCCGCTGCTCGAAGCGCCGCCGCTCGCGCGTGCGCTGTATCACAACGTCGAACTCGAACGCGAGATTCCCGGCTCGCTGTACTCGGCCGTCGCCGAAGTGCTCGCGTGGGTCTACCAGCTCAAGCGCTTCCGTTCGGAAGGCGGCGCGTTCCCGGCGGTGCCGGTCGACCTGGACGTACCGGCCGACCTCGACAAGGGCGCGTCGGTCTCCGCCGACGACGAACGCGAGGAAGCCGAAGACACGCTCGGTAACGGAGGCGCGGCATGAGCACCCCGACCGGCCTGTTCGCGAAGCGCCAGAATCCGTTCGCGGGCACCAACCTGCGCGCGCTCGCGGGCCCGATCCTCATCTGCATGATCCTGGGGATGATGATCCTGCCGCTGCCGCCGATGCTGCTGGATCTGCTGTTCACGTTCAACATCGCGCTGTCCGTGATGGTGCTGCTCGTCAGCATGTACACGATGAAGCCGCTCGACTTCGCGGCGTTCCCGAGCGTGCTGCTGTTCTCGACGCTCCTGCGCCTGTCGCTGAACGTCGCATCGACGCGTGTCGTGCTGCTCGAGGGCCACACCGGGCCGGACGCGGCCGGCCAGGTGATCGAGGCGTTCGGCCACTTCCTCGTCGGCGGCAACTTCGCGGTCGGCATCGTCGTGTTCGTGATCCTGATGATCATCAACTTCATGGTGATCACGAAGGGCGCGGGGCGGATCGCCGAAGTGTCCGCGCGCTTCACGCTCGACGCGATGCCCGGCAAGCAGATGGCGATCGACGCCGACCTGAACGCGGGCCTCATCAACGAGGAACAGGCGCGCAAGCGCCGCCTGGCCGTCTCGCAGGAAGCCGAGTTCTACGGGTCGATGGACGGCGCGTCGAAGTTCGTGCGCGGCGACGCGATCGCCGGCCTGATCATCATGGCGATCAACGTGATCGGCGGGCTGATCGTCGGGATGGTCCAGCACGACATGACGTTCGCCGCGGCCGGCACGAACTACACGCTGCTGACGATCGGCGACGGCCTCGTCGCGCAGATCCCGTCGCTCGTGATCTCGACGGCGGCCGGCGTGATCGTGTCGCGCGTCGCGACCGACGAGGACATCGGCACGCAGATCACCGGCCAGCTGTTCACGAACCCGCGCGTGCTGAACATCACCGGCGCGATCATCGTGCTGATGGGGCTGATCCCGGGCATGCCGCACTTCGCGTTCCTCGCGCTCGGCGGCGGCGCGATCTGGCTGGCCCGCACGCAGACGAAGCGCGCGGCGGCCCGCAAGGCGGCCGGCGACCTGACCGACATCGCACCGCCCGCCGTGCTGCCGTCCGACAGCCACGAGGCGACCTGGGACGACGTGCAGCTGATCGACCCGCTCGGCCTCGAAGTCGGCTACCGGCTGATCCCGCTCGTCGACAAGAACAGCGACGGCGAACTGCTCAAGCGCATCAAGAGCATCCGCAAGAAATTCGCGCAGGAAATCGGCTTCCTGCCGCCCGTGATCCATATCCGCGACAACCTCGAACTGCGGCCGAACGCGTACCGGATCGCGCTGAAGGGCGTCGAGATCGGCGTCGGCGAAGTGTTCCCGGGCCAGTGGCTCGCGATCAACCCCGGCCAGGTGACGGCCGCGCTGCCGGGCGCCGTCACGCAGGACCCCGCGTTCGGGCTGCCGGCCGTGTGGATCGACGTCGCGATGCGCGAACAGGCGCAGGTGTACGGCTACACCGTGGTCGACGCGAGCACGGTCGTCGCGACGCACCTGAACCATCTGGTCGTCCAGCACGCGGCCGAGCTGCTCGGCCGCCAGGAAGTGCAGGCGCTCGTCGAGCGCACCGGCAAGGACGCGCCGTCGCTCGTCGAGGACCTCGTGCCGAAGACGATCTCGCTGACGACGCTGCAGAAGGTGCTGCAGAACCTGCTCGAGGAAGGCGTGCCGATCCGCGACATGCGCACGATCCTCGAGGCCGTGTCCGAACACGCGGGCCGCGGCGACGCGTTCGAGATCACGGCCGCGGTGCGGCTCGCGCTCGGCCGTGCGATCACGCAGCAGTGGTATCCGGGCGCGGGCGAGATGCAGGTGATGGGCCTCGACGCGAATCTCGAACGCGTGCTGTCGCAGGCGCTCGCCACCGGCGCGAACCCGGGCCTCGAACCCGGCCTCGCGCACAACCTTCTGACCGGCACGCAGCAGGCGATGCTGCGTCAACAGAATCTCGGGCTGCCGCCCGTGCTGCTCGTGCAGCACGCGCTGCGCGCGATGCTCGCGCGTTTCCTGCGCCGCAGCCTGCCGCAATTGAAAGTGCTGTCGTACGCCGAAGTGCCGGACACACGCACGATCAAAGTCGTTAACGTCATCGGGGGTTCCGCTTGAACATTCGCAAATTCACCGGCGCAACGAGCCGCGACGCACTTCGTCTCGTGCGCGAGGCGCTCGGCGCCGACGCGGTCGTGCTGTCGAACCGCACGCTCGATGACGGCAGCGTGGAAATCGTCGCCCTCGCCGATTCGGACCTGGCCGCCGTGACGCCGCCGGCTGCGGCGCGCGCACGCATGGCCGCGCCGCGCGTGCCGGAATCGGTGCCCGCCGCCGCGGTGCCGGGCATCGTGTCGCGCCCGGGCGCGGCGCTCGCCCGCCCGGCCGTCAATCCGTATGCGGCAGGCGAAGGCGGATTGCCGGACGTGTTCTCGTCGATGTTCGGCGCAAGCGCCGATACGGACGCGGACTCGGACGACACGGCCGCGCCAGCTTCGACGCTCGATGCGGACCCGCTGGCCGGCATGCCGTCGGCAGCCGCTCCCGCCGCCGGTGCGCCGGCCGCCGCTTCCGAACCCGCACCGTGGCTGGTCGAGCACGCGAAGCGCCTGACCCAGCAGCGCGATGCGCTGATGGCGCGCACGCAGGCGGCGCCCGCCGCGCCGCAGCCGAGCCCGCCGGCCCCGCAGGCCGCCGCGAGCGCGACGCCGCCCGGCTGGGCGCGCGACATCGTGCGCGACGCCGAACGCCGGATGCCGGCCGCCGCGACCCGCGTGCCGGACCCGGGCGCTGCGCAGGCCGCGAAGGCGGCCGAGCGCACGCGCCTGTCCGCCGACGCCGCCGCCGCGGTGGCCGATGCGGTGAAGTCGCGCATCGAACGGATCGTCAACGATACGGTGATGCAGGAGCTGGGCGAGCTGCGCGGGATGATGGAAGAACAGTTCGACAGCCTGATGTGGCACGACCGCCAGCGTCGCAGCGCCGTGCATGGCGCGCTGACGAAGCACCTGTTCTCGGCCGGTTTCTCCGCGCAGCTCGTGCGGATGCTGGTCGACAACATGCCGTCCGGCGACGGCGCGCAGAGCTTCGAACAGGCGGCCGAATGGGCGCAGTCGGTGCTCGCGGCGAACCTGCCGGTGCTCGACAGCGAGGACGCGCTGATGGAGCGCGGCGGCGTGTTCGCGCTGATGGGGCCGACGGGCGTCGGCAAGACGACCACCACCGCGAAGCTGGCCGCGCGCTGCGTGATGCGCTTCGGCGCGAGCAAGGTCGCGCTGCTGACCACCGACAGCTACCGGATCGGCGGCCACGAACAACTGCGCATCTTCGGCAAGATCCTCGGCGTGCCCGTGCACGCGGTGAAGGATGCGGGCGATCTCGCGCTCGCGCTGTCCGAGCTGCGCAACAAGCACATCGTGCTGATCGACACGATCGGCATGAGCCAGCGCGACCGCGCGGTATCCGACCAGATCGCGATGCTGCACGGCGCGAACGCGCCGGTGCAGCGCCTGCTGCTGCTCAATGCGACGAGCCATGGCGACACGCTCAACGAAGTCGTGCAGGCGTACCGCAGCGCGGGCGAGCATCCCGACCTGGCCGGCTGCATCCTCACGAAGCTCGACGAGGCGACCCACCTCGGCGGCGTGCTCGACACGGTGATCCGCTACAAGCTGCCGATCCACTACGTGTCGACCGGCCAGAAGGTGCCGGAGAACCTGTACGTCGCATCGACCCGATTCCTGCTGAAGAGCGCGTTCTGTGTGCCGCGCGACGGCTCGCCCTTCGTGCCGCAAGACGAGGACATGCCGACGCTGCTTTCCGCACTGACCGCACGTTCCACCGCCGAGCTGCACGAGGTGCGATTTGGATAAACGAATCATCGACCAGGCCGAAGGGCTGCGGCGCCTGCTGGCCGGGCGCGCGTCGCGCATCGTCGCGGTGACGGGCGGGCCGGCGGGTGTCGGCTGCACGTCCACCGTCGTGAACCTCGCGGCGGCGCTCGCGTCGCTCGGCAAGGACGTGCTCGTCGTCGACGAGCGCGCCGACGTGCATTCGGCCAGCGCGACGCTCGCGGGCGCGTGGCTGCGTGACGGCGAGCGCACGCGGGTCGCGGCCGGCTTCGGCCTGTGCGCCGCCGCGCGGCTCGCGCGCGCCGGCTACACCGACGCGCAGCTCAGCGATTTCATCGACGGGCCGGCCGACATCGTCCTCGTCGACGCGCAGCTCGGCGCCGACGGTTCGTTCTCGGCGCTCGCCCGCGAAGCGCACGACGTACTGGTCGTCACGCGGGTCGCCGCGCAGGCGATCACCGAGGCATACGCGTGCATGAAGCGGCTGCATTTCGCGCATGCGTTCGCGCAGTTCCGCGTGCTGACCAATCACGTCGGCAGCCACGCGGACGCGAAGGTCGCATTCGACAACCTCGCGGGCGTCGCGAGCCGCTACCTGACGGTGTCGATCGACGACGCGGGCTGCGTGAGCGCCGATCCGCTCGTCGAGCATGCGCGCGAGCTGACGCGCGCCGCGGTCGACGCGTTCCCGTCGTCGGCCGCCGCGCGCGACTACCGGCAGATCGCCGCCGACCTGCTGTACTGGCCGATGCGCCCGCGTTCGGGTGCGGGCCGCGCCGTGCACGCGGGCGGCAAGCCGTCGTATGAGGCGGGCGCGGCACACGCCGCATGAGCGCCACCGGAAGGAGAGAGCCATGATGTACAACGCTCAAGGAAAGATGTCCCAGGCCGACGTGCTCGCGCAATATGCGCCGCTCGTGCGTCGCCTCGGGCTGCAGCTCGTCGCGAAGATGCCGGCGAGCGTCGACCTCGACGACCTGATCCAGGCCGGCATGATCGGCCTGATGGACGCGGCCGGCCGCTACAAGGAAGACCAGGGCGCGCAGTTCGAGACCTACGCGACGCAGCGCATCCGCGGCGCGATGCTCGACGAGCTGCGCAGCAACGACTGGCTGCCGCGCAGCCTGCGCAAGACGTCGCGCGAGGTCGAGCACGCGGTGCACCAGGTCGAGCAGCATCTCGGCCGCTCGGCGAGCGAGACCGAGATCGCGCAGCACCTGAACATGCCGCTCGACGAGTACCAGGGGATGCTGCAGGACCTGCACGGCAGCCAGCTGATCTACTACGAGGATTTCGACCGCGCGGCCGACGACGAGCCGTTCCTCGACCGCTACCGCGTCGACCACGCGGACCCGCTGTCGGCACTGCTCGACGAGCACCTGCGCGAAGCGCTCGTCGAGGCGATCGAGCGGCTGCCGGAGCGCGAGAAGCTGCTGATGTCGCTGTACTACGAACGGGGTCTGAATCTGCGCGAGATCGGCGCGGTGCTCGAAGTGAGCGAATCGCGCGTATGCCAGCTGCACAGCCAGGCCGTCGCGCGCCTGCGCGCGCGGCTGCGCGAACAGGCGTGGGTCGGCGCGGAATCCTGACCCTTTACCGTTCCTGACGGCCGCGCGCGTCGACGCCGCGCGTTTGGCGTCTGCATCTGTGTGCGCATTCTGCGCGCCGATTTGCTACAATCCCCTCCGTTTTCCGAGGAGCGTTGCGACGGACTTCTGCGTCCGCCAGGCTCGGAAAGCTTCACCAAGCAGCCGTGCGGCGCGCGTATCGCGACCGTCGCACCGGCCCCGCTTCCTGAACGGCGCTCACGTCACCAATCTAGAAACTTTTTAGAAAGGAGGGCGTGATGAACGCCATTATCGATTCCAAGGCTTCCAACGATTACGTCGTCGCCGACATGGCGCTGGCCGGCTGGGGCCGCAAGGAACTGAACATCGCCGAGACCGAAATGCCGGGCCTCGTGCAGATCCGCGACGAATACAAGGCGCAGCAGCCGCTGAAGGGCGCGCGCATCGCGGGTTCGCTGCACATGACGATCCAGACCGGCGTGCTGATCGAGACGCTGAAGGCGCTCGGCGCCGACGTCCGCTGGGCGTCGTGCAACATCTTCTCGACGCAGGACCACGCGGCTGCCGCGATCGTCGAAGCCGGCACGCCGGTGTTCGCGTTCAAGGGCGAATCGCTCGACGAATACTGGGAGTTCTCGCACCGCATCTTCGAATGGCCGAACGGCGAATTCGCGAACATGATCCTGGACGACGGCGGCGATGCAACGCTGCTGCTGATCCTCGGCGCGAAGGCCGAGAAGGACCGTTCGGTGATCGCGAAGCCGACCAACGAGGAAGAAGTCGCGCTGTACAAGTCGATCGCGAAGCACCTCGACGCGGACCCGACCTGGTACTCGACGCGCCTCGCGCACATCAAGGGCGTGACCGAAGAAACCACGACCGGCGTGCACCGCCTGTACCAGATGGAAAAGGACGGCCGCCTGCCGTTCCCGGCGTTCAACGTGAACGACTCGGTCACGAAGTCGAAGTTCGACAACCTGTACGGCTGCCGTGAATCGCTGGTCGACGGCATCAAGCGCGCGACCGACGTGATGATCGCGGGCAAGGTCGCGGTCGTCGCGGGCTACGGCGACGTGGGCAAGGGCTGCGCGCAGTCGCTGCGCGGCCTGGGCGCGACCGTGTGGGTCACCGAAATCGATCCGATCTGCGCGCTGCAGGCGGCGATGGAAGGCTACCGCGTCGTGACGATGGAATACGCGGCCGACAAGGCCGACATCTTCGTGACGGCCACCGGCAACTTCCACGTGATCAACCACGATCACATGAAGGCGATGCGCCACAACGCGATCGTCTGCAACATCGGTCACTTCGACTCGGAAATCGACGTCGCGTCGACCCGCCAGTACGAGTGGGAAAACATCAAGCCGCAGGTCGACCACATCATCTTCCCGGACGGCAAGCGCGTGATCCTGCTGGCGGAAGGCCGCCTCGTGAACCTCGGCTGCGCGACCGGCCACCCGTCGTTCGTGATGTCGAACTCGTTCGCGAACCAGACGCTCGCGCAGATCGAACTGTTCGTGCGCGGCAACGAGTACGAGAACAAGGTGTACGTGCTGCCGAAGCACCTCGATGAAAAGGTTGCGCGCCTGCACCTCGCGCGCATCGGCGCGAACCTGTCCGTGCTGTCCGACGAGCAGGCTTCGTACATCGGCGTGCAGAAGGACGGCCCGTTCAAGCCGAACCACTACCGCTACTGATCCGATGCGCCGCCGCCGCGGTGCCGTGCGCGCGTCGCCGACGCGCACCCGGCACGGCGGCACGGCGCGGGATCGCCGGCTGCCGCGGCGCGCCTTCGGGCACCCGCGGCGGCCGGCGGCGGCCACTGATCGTACCGATCGACAACCGAACCGGAGCACTCCATGAGCGTCATCCTCACCTGGGTCATCAACGCGCTCGCGCTGCTGATCATCACGTACCTCGTGCCGTCGATCCACATCAAGAGCTTCGGCACGGCGCTGATCATCGCGGTCGTGCTCGGCCTGATCAACACGGTGATCCGCCCGGTGCTGATCCTGCTGACGCTGCCCGTCACGATCGTCACGCTCGGGGTGTTCATCCTCGTCGTGAACGCGTTGTGCTTCTGGTTCGCGTCGTCGCTGCTGAAGGGCTTCGAGGTGTCGGGGTTCTGGTCCGCGTTCTTCGGTTCGATCCTGTACAGCATCGTGTCGTGGCTGCTGTCCGCCCTGATCTTCGGTCAGCGCGACATCGGCTGAGGCCTGAGCCTGTTCCCACCGAATCATGAAACCGATCGAACTCTCGTTTGAATTCTTCCCGCCGAAGACGGCGGAAGGCGTCGAGAAGCTGCGCGCCACGCGTGCGCAACTGATGCCGCTGAAGCCGAAATTCGTCTCCGTGACGTTCGGCGCCGGCGGCTCGACGCAGCAGGGCACGCTCGATACCGTGCTCGACATGCAGAAGGACGGCCTCGAGGCCGCGCCGCACCTGTCGTGCATCGGCTCGTCGCGCGACAGCCTGCGCGCGATCCTCGACCAGTACCGCTCGTACGGCATCCGGCACATCGTCGCGCTGCGCGGCGACCTGCCGTCCGGGATGGGCGCGGTCGGCGAGCTGCGCTATGCGTCCGAGCTCGTCAGCTTCATCCGCGCCGAGCATGGCGACTGGTTCCACATCGAGGTCGCCGGCTACCCGGAGTACCACCCGCAATCGCGTTCGCCGAAGGCCGATCTCGAGAATTTCGCGCGCAAGGTGAAAGCCGGCGCGAATTCCGCGATCACGCAGTACTTCTTCAACGCCGACGCGTATTTCCGCTTCGTCGACGATGCGCGCAAGCTGGGCGTGGACGTGCCGATCGTGCCGGGCATCATGCCGATCACGAACTTCTCGCAGCTGATGCGCTTCTCCGAGATGTGCGGTGCCGAAGTGCCGCGCTGGGTGGCGCGCCGGCTCGAGAGCTTCGGCGACGATCGCGAGTCGATCCGCGCGTTCGGCGCGGACGTCGTCACGGGCCTGTGCCAGCGTCTGGTCGACGCGGGCGTGCCCGGGCTGCATTTCTATACGCTGAACACGGCGGCCGCGACGCGGACGATCTGTGAACGGCTCGACGTGTAGGCGCGGTCACGCGACTGCATGCGTGAAAGCCCCGCCGGTTTCTGCCGGCGGGGCTTTTTTTCGAGGGTTGCGGAGCGGGGCCGCGCGCGTCAGCGCTGCGCCTGCATCAGCGGCGGGCGGCGATCGAACCACGGCCGCGCCTGTTCGAGCTGCCGTGCCAGCCTGAGCAGCAGCGCGTCGTCGGTGTGGCGCGCGGCGAACTGCACGCCGATCGGCAGCCCGCGCGCGTTCCAGTAGAGCGGCACCGACATCGCCGGCTGGCCGGTCAGGTTGAACAGCTCGGTGCAGCCGGCCCACGTGAACGCCTTTTCCGACGACCTCGCGAGCATTTCCTTCAGCAGCGGCTTCACCGGCAGCGCGGCGAGCACCTTCATCTGCGCCGATTCGAACGGCGTCGGCTGCAATTCGCCGATCTTCACCGGCGGCCCCGCGAGCGACGCGCACAGGATCGCGTCGTAACGCGACACGAGGCCGGAGACCTGCACGGTGAGCTGGCGCTGCCATTCGAGCACGTCCGGCAGGCGGGTGCGCGCGAGGCGCCGGCCGACCACGGCCATCGCCCACGTCGCCGCTTCGAATTCGCCGCGCTTCGGCGTGCGGCCGGTCAGCGCGCGTGCGCCGAGCACCATCTCCTCAGCGATCGTTGCCCACAGCGTGAGGAAGGTTTCGGCCGTGCGTGCGTAGTTGACGTTCAGCGTCGCCGGCTCGACGTGGTGGCCGAGCGATTCGAGCAGCGCGGCCGCGTCGTCGAGCGCCGCGCGGGTGTCGTCGGCGAGCGCCGGCGCGAGCATCGGGTCGAGCACGAGGCCGATCCGCAGCGGGCCGGGCGGCGTGTCGAGCTCGCCGAGGAACGTGCCGGGCGCGCCGGCCGGCAAGGTCTGGCCGGTCGTCACGTCGAGCAGCAGCGCGCTGTCGCGCACGCTGCGCGTGACCGCATGCTGGACGACCAGCTCGCCGTTCGACGGCCGGTCGACGAGGACCGGGTTGCGGGTCGGCTTCAGGCCGAACAGCCCGCAGCACGACGCCGGAATGCGGATCGAGCCGCCGCCGTCGGACGCATGCGCGAGCGGCACGATGCCGGCCGCGACGGCCGCGGCCGCGCCGCCGCTCGAGCCGCCGGGCGTGTGGTCGAGATTCCACGGATTGCGGCACGCGCCGAACAGTTCGGGTTCCGTGTACGGCATCTGGCCGATTTCCGACGTGTTGGTCTTGCCGAACACGTTGAGCCCGGCCGCGCGGCTTCGCGCGATCACCGGCGAATCGTCGTCAGGCACGAAATACCGGTAGTGCCGGCTGCCCATCGACAGCGGCAGCCCGGCCACCGCCGCGCCGAGATCCTTGACCAGATACGGCACGCCGGCGAACGGCGCGTCGGCGCCGCCGTCCGGCGTGGCGACCGCACGCTGGCGTGCGGCTTCGTAGTCCTGCAGCACGATCGCGTTGATCGCACTGTTGACCGCTTCGGCCTGGCCGATCGCGGCGTCGAGCAGTTCGCGCGGGCTCGCCTTGCGTTCGCGTACCAGTGCGGCGAGGCCGATCGCGTCGTGCGCGAGATAGTCCGAGTGCATCGCAGTCACCCCCGTTGTGACGCGTGGCGATGTCGGCAGCATAACGCGGGCCCGCTGCAAGGGGCCCGCTGCCGGCCGTTTTTAGAGGTGCTCGGCGAGGAAGGTCAGCGTGCGGCCGTGCGCGAGCGCCGATGCGCGCTGGTTGTACGACGCGCGATCCGTGCAGTTGAAGCCGTGCTCGGCGCCCGGATAGACGTGGAACGATGCATGGCCGTGGCCGGCGAACGCGGCCTTCACCTGGTCGACGGCCGTGAGCGGGATACCGTGGTCGTTTTCGGCGTAGTGGAACAGGATCGGCTGCGTGACCTTGCCGGCGAGGTCGAGCGCGTTCTGGATGCCGCCGCCGTAGTAGGCCACGGCCGCGTCGATCTTGCCGGTCGCGGCCGCGCGGTACGCGAGCTGGCCGCCGAAGCAGTAGCCGATCGCGGCGATCTTGCCGGCCACTTCGGGGCGCGCGCGCAACGCGTCGGCGGCCGCGCCGATGTCCGCGACCGCGAGGCCCACATCGGTCTTTTTCATCAGCTCGATGCCCTTGTCGCGATCCGCGCCTTCATAGGTCAGCTCGACGCGCGGCTGCGTGCGCCAGAACACGTCCGGCGCGAGCGCGACGAAGCCGTCGGACGCGTACTGGTCGGCGACCGCGCGGATGTGCGAGTTCACGCCGAAGATCTCCTGGATGATGATGACGGCAGGGCCAGTGCCGCGCTTGGGCAGCGCAAGATAGCCGCCGAAGCTGTCGTTACCGGTCGGGATGTCGATCCATTGGGCAGTCACGTTCTGAACTCCTGGCGAACGGGGTGCGCGATGCGCGCCCCGGGGTGAGAGAGGCGGCCTAGTGTGCCACCGATCGTGTGACGGTGCAGGACGCGCGCCCCGGGGCGAGGGAGGCGGCCTCATGTGCCACCGGTCGTGTATCGGCGCAGGACGCGCGCCTGCTTCTCGCGCAGCGATCGTTTCGATCTCGATTATTCATTTTTCGGCGCGGCGCCGCTTCGATAGAGTCGATGTGCCAGCCTTTACAAAGCGCTTTCGCGCATCGTCATCGAAGGATTCGCCATGTCTGCCCGCCTGTTTTCCACGCCCTTTTCCGAACGCTTCGGCCTGCGCCTGCCGCTCGTGCAGGCGCCGATGGTCGGCGCGACCACGGCTGCGATGGTCGCCGCCGCATCGAATGCCGGCGCGCTCGGCAGTCTTGGCGCCGCCGCGTTCGCGCCCGAGCGCCTCGCGACCGAAGTCGAAGCCATCCGCGCGGCGACCGCCCGCCCGTTCGCGATCAACCTGTTCGTGCTGCCGGACGCGACGCCCGACGCGGCGACCGTCGCGCGTGCGCTGGCCGCGATCGACCCGCTGAACGCGGCGCTCGGATTGCCGCCGGGCACCGCGCCCGCGCGCTACGCGCCGGATTTCCGTGCGCAACTCGATGCGCTGGTGGCGCTGCGCGTGCCCGTTGCAAGCTTCACGTTCGGCGTGCTCGACGCGGCCGACGTCGCGCGCCTGAAGGCCGCCGGCACCTACGTGATCGGCACGGCGACGCACGTGGCCGAGGGGCTCGCATGGCAGGCGGCCGGCGCCGACGCGTTGTCCGCGCAGGGCGCCGAGGCGGGCGGCCATCGCGGCACGTTCATCGGTTCCGCCGACGATGCGCTGATCGGCACGTTCGCGCTCGTGCCGCAACTGGTCGACGCGACGGGCCTGCCCGTGCTCGCCGCCGGCGGCATCATGGACGGCCGCGGGATCGCGGCCGCGCTTGCGCTCGGCGCACAGGGCGCGCAGCTCGGAACCGCGTTCCTCACCTGCACGGAAAGCGCGATCGCGGCGGACTGGAAGGCGCGCCTGCTCGCGAGCACCGATACGTCGACGCAGGTCACGCGCGCGATCACCGGCCGCCACGCGCGCGGGCTGCGCAATACGCTGATGGCGCGGCTCGGCGAACGCGTGGCCGACGTCGCGCCGTACCCGGTGCAGAACGCGCTGACGCAGCCGCTGCGCCAGGCCGCCGCGCGCGCGAACGACGGCGACTACCTGTCGCTGTGGGCCGGGCAGGGCGCGCCGCTCGCGCGGCGGCGCGGCGATGCGCCGACGACGTCGCAGCTCGTCGCCGCGCTCGACGCCGAATGGCGTGCCGCGGCTGCCTGAATCGTTCATGCCGGACGACGAAACGCGCGCTGTCACGCGCGTTTCATTCAATGATCCCGGGCACAAAATACCGAATCGAAATGCCCCGGGAATACTTTGAAGCGACCTTTCGGCGAGACCTCGGGAATTAGCGGAAACCCTTATCCGGCGGGGCTTGCAGCGATATTCGAGTAGTCGTTCCAAAGTGCGCATATCGGTAGTGTTACCACTACCCCAAAAAAGTCCCACAAATTAATTTGATCACCTACACTTGCGCGCAAGTACGGACGGGCGGCTGCTAAAAGCGGCGGTTTTCACGTGCTTGAGGCCAAGTGCATGAACGATGCATCCGGCGAATCGTCCAGTGATTGCAAACACAGGGATGGCAGCGGGGCACCGGGCGATGGCGTTTTTTGGGACCGAACTGGAGACTTACATGAATATCAAGATGCAAAAGCTGTTGCCGATCACCGCCGCAGTGATGCTGTGCGCTGCAGCTGCAAGCAACGCGTCAGCCGATCAAGTCGTCAAGATCGGCCACGTCGCGCCGTTGACGGGCGGCATTGCACACCTGGGCAAGGACAACGAAAACGGCGCGCGTCTCGCAGTCGAGGAGATCAACGCGAAGGGTCTCACGGTCGGCGGCCAGAAGATCACGCTGCAACTCGACCCGCAGGATGACGCGGCCGACCCGCGGCAGGCCACGCAGGTTGCGCAGAAGCTCGTCGACGACAAGGTCGTCGCGGTGGTCGGCCACCTGAACTCGGGCACGTCGATCCCGGCGTCGAAGATCTACAGCGATGCGGGCATCGTGCAGATCTCGCCGTCGGCCACGAACCCGGCCTACACGCAGCAGGGCTTCAAGACCACGTACCGCGTGGTGGCCACCGATGCGCAGCAGGGCCCGGCACTCGCGAACTACGCGCACTCGAAGGGCATCAAGAGCGTGGCGGTGGTCGACGATTCGACCGCCTACGGCCAGGGTCTCGCGAACGAGTTCGAGAAGAAGGCCAAGGCGCTCGGCCTGAAGGTGATGTCGCATGACGCGACGAACGACAAGGCGGTCGACTTCCGCGCGATTCTGACCAAGATCAAGGGCGAGAATCCGGACGCGATCATGTACGGCGGCATGGACGCCACCGGCGGCCCGTTCGCGAAACAGGCGAAGCAGCTCGGCCTGCGCGCGAAGATCTTCGCGGGTGACGGCGTGTGCACGGAAAAGCTGGCCGACCTGGCCGGCGACGCGACCGACAACGTGGTGTGCTCGGAAGCCGGTGCCTCGCTCGAGAAAATGGCGGGCGGCGCGGCGTTCAAGGCGAAGTACGAGAAGCGCTTCGGCCAGCCGATCCAGATCTACGCACCGTTCACGTATGACGCCGTGTACATCATCGTCGACGCGATGAAGCGCGCGAACTCGACCGACCCGGCGAAGATCCTCGCGGCGATGCCGGCGACGAACTACTCGGGCGTGATCGGCACGACGACCTTCGACTCGAAGGGCGACCTGCAGCACGGCGTGATCTCGCTGTACAACTACAAGGGCGGCAAGAAGTCGCTGCTCGACGAAGTGAAGATGTAACGCAACAGGCGGTCAACAGAAGGGGTGAAAACGCGCATGCGGCAACGCATGCGCGTTTTCTTTTTGGCGGTTCGGCCCGGCGAGCGCCGTACCGTCAGATCTTCAGATGTGCGAGCACCTTCGGCGCGACCAGCGCGACGAGCGCCGCGCACAGCGCGACGACCGACAGGCCGATCGTCAGGTTCGCGGCCTGCGCGACCGCACCGATCACGACCGGGCCGAACAACAGCCCGAAATACGCGAGCCCCGCCACGTGCGCGAGCCCTTCGGCCGCGTGGATGCCTTTCACCCGCGCGGCGGCTGCGAACAGCACGGGCATCATGTTCGCGAGGCCGAGGCCCATCAGCGTGAAGCCGGTCAGCACCGCGACCGGGTTCGGCAGCAGCAGCGCGCCGATCATCCCCGCGCATGCGAGCGACGCGCTCGCGAATACGAGCTGCGGCGCGCCGAAGCGCGCACGCACGGCGTCGCCCGCGAAGCGCGCGATGGCCATCCCGCCCGAGAATGCCGCATACGCGGCGCTCGCGAGCGCGGGGCTCGCCGCGACGACGTCGCGCATGTAGACCGTCGCCCAGTCGTACATCGCGCCTTCGGCGACCAGTGCAATCAGCGCGATGCCGCCGAGCATCCACAACGCGGGCGAGCGCCAGCGGTTGCCGCCGCCATGCGCGTGTTCGTGGTGCGGCACGTGCGGCAACACGGCCGGGCTGGCGGCCACGAGCACCGCGGCGCTCACGGCGGCCGCGAGCGCGAGGTGCACGACCGGCGCCATGCCGGCCGACAGCAGCGCGCCGCCGGCGGCCGCGCCCGCCATCCCGCCGATGCTGAACATCCCGTGCAGCGACGACATGATCGGCTTGCCGAGCGCGATCTCGACGGCGCTGGCCTCGGCGTTCATCGCGACGTCGAGCGTGGCCATCGAGAAACCGAACAGCGCGAGCACCGCGAGCAGCATCCAGTAGTCGGGCACGACGAGGATCAGCGCCGCGCACGCGGACATCACGAGCCCGCCGGCGAGGCACGCGGTGCGCGAGCCGACGCGGGTGATCCAGCGCGCGATGGTCAGCATCGCGGCGATCGAGCCGCCGGCGACCGCGAACAGCGCGATCGACAGCAGGCCGGGGCTCAGCGCGAACTTGTCGCGCACGGTTGGCACGTGCACGCCCCAGGACGCGTACATCATGCCGGCGACGAAGAACAGCGCCATCGACGCCGTGCGCGCGCGCTGGCGGGCCGGCAGCGGCAGCACGCGATGCGCGTCGGGCGGCGCGGCGAACGGGGACGACGATTCGGGGGAGGAGGATTCGGACACGGAAAGGCTCGTCAAAGGAAACGCGCGGACGCACGCGGCGCCCGTCGGACCCGTCCGATTCTATCGAACCGCTTACGATCCTGCCGGGCGATGGCCGCTTGGCCGACGATCGGGCGGCCGAGGTGCCCTCCGGTATTCGCCGCATCGGCCGTTCGACCGATGCGCGGCGTACCGCGCCCGCGGGTAACATCGAAGCGCATGGCGTGCCCGGCGCGCCGCCCTTCGACCGCAGGAGTCCTCTTGAACATCGATCCCGCTCTCGCCCTGCATCTGCTGCACCGCTGCGCGCTCGGCACGCTCGCCACCCATGCGCGCGATCCGCAGGGCTTCCCGTATCCGACGGTCGTTCCGTTTGCACCCGATGCAAGCCATCGTCCGGTGATCCTCGTGAGCGGCCTCGCGGAGCACACGCGCAACCTGGCCGCCGATCCGCGCGCGGGCTTCCTCGTGGTCGACGCGTCCGGCGGCGACGTGCTGAACGCCGAGCGCGCGACGCTGCTCGGCCGGTTCGTGCCGCTCGGCGACGATCCGCACGTCACCGCGCGCTACCTGCGCTACGAGCCGGACGCCGCGCGCTATCTGGCGCTCGGCGATTTCACGTTCTGGGCGCTCGACGTCGAGCGGCTGCGCTATATCGGCGGTTTCGGGCGCATGGGCTGGGTCGACGGCACGCATCTCGATGCGCTGCCGCCGCTCGCCTTCGACGAGGAACAGGCGTTATGGGACGCGTACGACGGCGGCGCGGCGCGCCGCGACGGGCTCGAATTGCTCGGCGTCGATCGTCACGGCGCCGACTGGCGACACGACGGCCGCCGCGTGCGCACGCCGTTCGATACGCCTTTGGCCGACGCGGGCGCGTTGCACGAGCGGCTGATTGCGTGCGCGCGGGATGTGGCGTGACGTCGCGGCGCGGGCTTGTCCGCGGTTTGTCCGTTTAGCGTGTGGCGCCGTCCGATTTTCGTAAAACTGTCGTCCGATGAAAGCTTCTATTTTTCCGAATGCAGGGTAATTGCGTATGTTGATAGACCTAATAGCCAATGGCTAATGTCCTAATCTCTGTGTAGGAACGTAAAAATTTGAGAAAAGGCCGCGGCCGGTCAAAATGACACGAGTGAATTTCAATTGATCTCGGGATTTTCATGAATCTCGCTTCTATCAAATCTTTTTTGTGCTAATCTCTGCCTTCGAAAATCCGAGGCACATATATTTCATGAATGGTGAGCTGGCTGCAGACCGGCGCCATTAGTCAGATAGAAAGGGAAACTATGTCTTCTTACAAGGACCTGCTGGCCCAGCGGGAGAAGCTGGAGAAGCAAATCGAAGAAGCGAAGTCGCGTGAATACGCTGAAGTGCTGAATGACGTGAAGCAGAAAATTGCCGACTACGGCTTTTCGCTCGCCGAACTCGGTCTCAGCCGCGCGAAGGCAGGCAAGGTTGGCCGTCCGCGTGCTGGCGTCGCCGCGAAATACCGCGATCCGGAAACGGGCGCGACGTGGTCGGGCCGCGGCAAGCCGCCGCGCTGGATCGCTGGCAAGAACCGCGAACAGTTTGCGATTTAAACGTTTGTTTAAGTCACCTGAGCTTCAAAAGAGCCGCGTGTCCGTTCAGGAGCGCGGCTTTTTTGTTTTCAGCGGCCGCCGCGCGCATGGCGTTGTCATGAAAATGTAATAATCGAGGGTGCGAATGGAAATACGACCTGTTCGCATAAGCGATTGATTTGAATAAGAAATTTACGAGTATTGGCGGGATTCGCGGGGCGCCCTTGATAGAATTGGGTACCGCACACCGATATCTCATATTTCATGTCCACGTTTTCCGGCGACGCGCAGAGCGCAGATAAGCACGCGGTTGCACGCAAGAGCACGTTCGTCAGTATTGTGCTGAATGTCGTGCTTGCGACATTTCAGATCGTCGTCGGCACGATTGCGCATTCGCAAGCATTGATTGCCGACGGGGTGCATTCGATTTCCGATTTGATCTCGGATTTCGTCGTGCTGGTTGCGAATCGGCATAGCGGCGCATCGCCGGACGCCGACCACAATTACGGGCACAGCCGCTACGAGACCGTCGCGTCGCTGTTTCTCGGCGCAATCCTGATTGCAGTCGGCGTCGGCATGCTGTGGCGGGCCGGCGACCGTCTCGTTAATCTCGAAAATATTCCGGCGGTACATTTTTCCGCGCTGGTCGTCGCGCTGACGGTGCTCGTGTCGAAAGAGGCGCTGTTTCGCTACATGCTGCGCGAAGCGCGGCGCGTGCGCTCGGCGATGCTCGTCGCGAACGCATGGCATGCGCGTTCGGATGCCGCCTCGTCGCTCGTCGTCGCGATCGGCATCGTCGGCAGCCTGGCCGGCGTGCGGCTGCTCGATCCGATCGCGGCGGCGATCGTCGGCTTCATGGTCGCGCGCATGGGCTGGACGTTCGGCTATGACGCGTTGCAGGACCTCTCCGACCGCGCGCTCGATACGACCGACACGGCCGAGATCCGCGCGCTGCTCGCCGCGACGCCGGGCGTGCGCGACGTGCACGACCTGCGCACGCGCAAGATGGGCGATGCGGCGCTCGTCGACGCGCACATCCTCGTCGATCCGATGATCTCCGTCTCCGAAGGGCACTACATCGCGGAAACCGCACGTGCACGCGTGCTGCGCGACCCGCGCGTGCTCGACGCGCTGATCCACGTCGACCCCGAGAACGACGCGGCGCGCCGTCCGGCGCTCGCGCTGCCGCCGCGCGGCGAGATCGCGGCGCGGCTCGAGGCCGCGCTCGCGCAGCGCGGGCTGCATGCGGCGGCGATCAACCTGCATTACCTGAGCACGGGGCTCGAGATCGACGTGACGCTGGCGTGCGATCCGCACGACACCGATGCGGCGCTGGCCGGCCGGCTCGACGTCGACGCGCTGAAGCGCGAGTTCGGCGCGCGCCGGATCGGCTTCACGCGCACGATGCCCGCGCAGGCGTGACCTGCCGCCGGCGGGCCGTGCGCGCGGGCGTGCGCGTTACAGCCGTTACAGCGGCAGCTGCGTGTCGAACTTGATCTCGCGCAGCACGACACTCGTGCGCACTTGCGACACGGCGGGGATCTTGAAGATGCGTTCGTGCAGGAACACGTCGTAGGCCTTGATGTCCGGCGCGACGATCTTGAGGATGTAATCGGCCTCGCCGGTCGTGCTGTAGCACTCGGTGACTTCCGGGCAGGTCGCGATCTCGCGCTCGAACTGCTCGACGCCGCCTTCGTTGTGGCGGGTCAGGTGCACGTGCGCGAGCGCGCAGACGTGCAGGCCGAGCTTCTCGCGATCGAGCAGCGCCGTGTAGCGCTGGATCACGCCCGACTGTTCCATGTCCTTGATGCGGCGCCAGCACGGCGTGCTCGACAGGCCGACCTGGTCGGAAATTTCCTGAACGGAACGGCGCGCGTCGAGCTGCAACAGGCGAAGGATTTTTTGCGAAAAGGAATCGAGCGTCACCTGCGCCTCCATGCGGCAGCAACAACATGCTGAATGTTAGAGGGCCGGGAAAGGAAAGGCAATCTGGCGTCGCGTTGCTGAGCGAGATTCGCTAATTTGCTCGCGGATCCGTGGGGTTTTGTCCCGCCCCCGCGTTTTCCGACCGATCGGTGTCCGACACCGCGAGGCCCGCGAGCGCGGCCTGCTGGCGGCGCAGGTCGGCGAGCATGTTGCAGAACAGCGCGCCTTGCTCGATCGCGTCGTCGAGCGCGACGTGCGTGTGCGGATGGTCGTCGAACCAGTGCTTCGGAAAACGCGGCTTGATCGCCTTGCGGTACGGCAGGCCCGTCATCGCGAACGCGAGCGTCTTGATGTCGAGCGCCGACCACGAGAACGGGCAGCGCCCGGCGAAGCGCATCATGTACCAGAACATGAACGTGAAATCGAAGCCGGCCGGCATCGCGACGAATACCGGCTTGCCGGGCAGCGCCTCGACCCAGTCGACGTACGCGACGAGCGCCGCCTCGGGCGCCTGCAGGTCGCGGCGGCACGCGGCCCATGCTTCGGGCTCGGTCTTCCACCACGCTTCCTGCACCGGGTGCGCCTGCGCGCCCGGCAGCGTCTCGAGGTTGGCCGAGAAGGTCGCGATCAGCTGCTTGTCCTCGGTATAGGCGGCCGACGCGAAGCTCAGCATCGAGTGCGGGCCGGGGATCGGGCCGTCGGCCTCGACGTCGGTGCTGACGTAGATTTCCGGAATGGCGGTCTGGTTCATCCGAATGCCTTGTCGGACACGAACGGGTTCGTGCGGCGCTCGTCGCCGAACGTCGACACCGGGCCGTGGCCCGGCACGAACGTCACGTCGTCGCCGAGCGGCCACAGCTTCTCCTTGATCGAGCGGACGAGATCCTCGTGATTGCCGCGCGGGAAATCGGTGCGGCCGATCGAGCCGGCGAACAGCACGTCGCCGACGATCGCGACGCGATGCGCGCGGCTGAAGAACACGACGTGGCCGGGCGTGTGGCCCGGGCAGTGATAGACCTCGAGCGTCTCGTCGCCGAACTGCACGGTGTCGCCGTCGTTCAGCCAGTGATCCGGCTCGAAGGTTTCGGCGGCCGGAAAGCCGAAGCGCTCGCTCTGCATCGGCAGCTTCTCGATCCAGAAGCGCTCTTCTTCCTGCGGCCCTTCGATCGGCACGCCGTAGTGCGTCGCGAGCGTCTTCGCGCCCGCGCAGTGATCGATGTGCCCGTGCGTGAGCAGCACCTTCTCGACCTGCACGTTCTGCCGCGCGACTTCCTGCTGGATCCGGTCGAGGTCGCCGCCCGGATCGACGACGGCGGCGCGGCCCGTCTTCTCGCAGACGAGCAGCGAGCAGTTCTGCTGGAACGGCGTGACCGGAATGAGCGTGACTTTCATGGAGGCACCGGCGGCTAAAAGGAGCGATTGTACCGGTCGCGCGTGCCGCTTGCCGGCCGCGCGACGCGCGTCGCGGTGCGCGCCTCCGGGCATTCCCGGAGCATGTCGATTGTTACAGCCATAGTGAGAATCAATGGTCCGCCGGCGGTGCTTTTCAGGACAGCGTTTTGATTTATGTATAATGCGCTCCATTGCGCGTGAATTTCACGCCATTCGCTGGTGTTTCGGCCCCGTTAAAAAGGGGCGTCGGAAGCACCGTCAAGCATCAGCCGCCGGGGAGTCCGGCGGTGTATCCAGCACCGAGCATTCGGTGCTCACGTCTTGTCCGGCCGGGTGCTGCGCGCCCGCCTGCGGCCCTGCTGCCGCGCCGCCGGATGAGGCCTGTGCCGCCGTTCCTGTGCGTTGGTCGTTTCGACGCGCGCGAACGTGAAAGCCATGTTCGATGGCGGCATGTGGGGTCTGGTCAGGCTGTTGGGGACAGGTTGCGCCAGACGTGAAAGCTAATCAGGACGGTTGCGGCATAGACGAAAGCCGCGCCCATGCTAGCCGCCTGCTCGCATCCGAGCGGGGCGTGCACGCATTTGCCGTCCGGGCCGCGTGTCCGCGCTGTGAAGCAGCGTGACGAAGGAGCGGCCCGAACCAGAAGGCGACACGTCGATGAACGTACGATTTCCGACTCGTTTCGGGACCATTGCATTATTTTTCGCGTTGACGGGCTGCGCGGTGCCACCCAGCCAGACCACCGGAAGCGCGAACCAGAAGAACGCGGTCGACAAGACGGCCGGTGCCGCGAAGGCGGACAACGACAAGCAGCAACTGAATTTCGATTCCGCACTGGCGTCGATGCCGGCTGCCGACGCCAAGGACGCGAAGAAGTCGTCGCTGGCGGACGCCGAGCCGATCGACGGCAAGGATGTGTCCGACTTCCGTCAGACGGGCCGCGCATCGTGGTACGGGCGGGATTTCCACGGCCGCCGCACCGCGAACGGCGAGCGCTTCAACATGAACGCGCTCACCGCCGCGCACCGCACGCTGCCGCTGTCGTCGTACATCAAGGTGACGAACGCGTCGTCCGGCAAGTGGGTCGTCGTGAAGGTCAACGATCGCGGGCCGTTCAAGCGCGGCCGCGTGCTCGACCTGTCGTATGCCGCTGCCAAGATGATCGGCCTCGTGCACGCCGGCACGGGCCGCGTGAAGATCGAAGGGCTGTCGCCGCAGGAAGCGCGCGAGGCACGCGACGAAATGCTCGCGTCGGTCTCGACGAAGTAACGCGGCGGTTCGACCGCTCATGCAAAAGGGCTGCCCGAGGGCAGCCCTTTGTCTTTCCTGCACGGCGCGACGTCGGCACCGGTGTCCCGGTGCCGGCCGGCTCGCGCGTCAGCTTTCATCCTTCAGCGCGAGCGCACGCGCATACAGCGTGTTGCGCGATGCGCCCGTCAGCGCGGCCGCGAGCTTCGCCGCGCTCTTCACCGGCACCTCTTCCAGCAGCAGCCTGAGCAGCGCGTCGTGCGCGGTGTCGTCGGCTTCGCCGCTCGTCGCCGGCGCGCCTTCGACGACCAGCACGAATTCGCCGCGCAGCCGGTTCGCATCGCCGGCGAGCCAGGTCTGTCCTTCGGCCAGGGTGCCCTGGAACAGTTGCTCGTGTAGCTTGGTGAGTTCGCGCGCGATCAGCAGCCGGCGTGCGGGGCCGAATGCGTCGGCGAGCGCGGCGACGGTTTCGGCGATCCGGTGCGGCGCTTCGTAGAACACCAGCGCATACGGGTGCGATACCAGCGCCTGCAGCGCGGTCGCGCGCTGCCTGGCCTTCGGCGGCAGGAAGCCCGCGAACGTGAACGCGCCGGCCCAGTCGCCGGCCACGCTCAGCGCGGTCACCGCCGCGCTCGCACCCGGCAGCGGGATCACCGCGAAGCCGGCGGCGCGCACCGCGTCGACGAGCCGCGCGCCGGGGTCCGAGATGCCGGGCGTGCCGGCGTCCGATACGTAGGCCACGCGTTCGCCGCCGCGCAGCAGTTCGATCACGCGCTGCGCGGCTTCGCGTTCGTTGTGCTCGTGCACGGCGACGAGCGGCTTCGACATCCCGTAGCGGGCGAGCAGCTGGCCCGTGTTGCGGGTGTCTTCGGCCGCGATGCGGTCGGCGAGGCCGAGCACGTGCAGCGCGCGCAGCGTGATGTCGGCGGTGTTGCCGATCGGCGTGGCAACCACGTAGAGCGCGGCTTCCGGGTAGTGCTGCGTTTGCGCGAGTTCGAGGAGGGCAGTCATGGCAGGCAATGCGCGTAATCGCGGCGCAAGCGGAACAAGGACGGCATTGTGCCACGCGGCGCCGGCGCGGCCGGGCGACGGGCGTGGTTTGCCGCGCGCGGGCGACAACTTTTCCGGCGCGGCGCGATCCAGGCCGGTCGGCGCGGCGTTCGAGCAGCGTGCACGGCAGTTTCTCGAACGCCGCGGCCTCGTGTTCGTCGCGGCGAACGTGACGATGCGCGGCGGCGAGCTCGATCTCGTGATGCGCGAGGCCGACGGCATGCTCGTGTTCGTCGAGGTGCGCGCGCGGCGCAGCGTCCGGCATGGCGGCGCGGCCGCGAGCGTCGGCTGGCGCAAGCGGCGGCGCCTGGTGGCGGCCGCGCTCCAGTTCTGGGCGCGCCACGGCGCCGGTGCCGCGTGCCGCTTCGACGTCGTCGCGTTCGAGGCCGGGCGGCTCGTGTGGCTGCGCGACGCATTTCGTGCCGACGATGCGTAGCCGCGAGCTGTGACGAGATGTAAAGAGTTCTTGCCGGACCCCCGGAGAGCGTGCCGGAGTACGGTAAACTCGCCGCACCCACGATGTCGCGCGATGCGTGCCGCGCGCCCAGTTCACCAGGAATCGATGTCAGTCGAACGTATTCAGCAACATTTCCACGACAGCGCCGCGCTTCACGCCGAAGCGGCCGACGCACTGTCGCTGCCGATCGCAGCCGCGGTCGATGCGATGTTCGCCGCGCTGGCGAACGGCAACAAGATCGTCGCGTGCGGTGACGGCCCGTCGGCCGCCGCCGCGCACTACCTCGCCGTGTCGCTCGTCGGCGGCTTCGAGCGCGAGCGTCCGGGCCTGCCCGCGATCGCGCTGGCCACCGATGCGTCGCAGGGCGGCCTCGCGGGTGCGGTGTCCGCCGAGCAACTGTTCGCCCAGCAGGTGCGCGTGCTCGGCCAGACCGGCGACATCCTGCTGGTGCTCGATCCGGGCGGCGCGTCGCCGCGCGTGCTGGCGGCGATCGACGAAGCGCACGAGCGCGAGATGACCGTCGTCGCGCTGACGGGCGGCGGCGGCCATGCGGTCGCGGCCGCGCTGTCCGACACCGATATTCCGATCAACGTGCCCGCCGCTCGTGCGGCGCGCGTCCACGAAGTCCATCTGCTGACCATCCACTGCCTGTGCGACGGCATCGACGCGATGCTGCTGGGTGAGGATTGAACGAAGGAGAGCCGTCGATGAATCAAAGCCGCGTCAAACAGACGCTCGTCAGAACCACGCTGCTCGCTGCGCTGACGGCGGGCCTCGCCGTGTCGCTGCAGGGTTGTGTGCTCGGGATCGTCGGCGCAGCGGCCGGCGGCGGCGCGCTGGTCGCGACCGACCGCCGTACGCTCGGCGCGCAGACGGAGGATCGGGAGATCCAGGTCAAGTCGCTCACGCAGATCAACAACGGGCTGCCCGACCAGTCGCACGTGAACGTCACGGTGTTCAACCGCCGCGTGCTGCTGACGGGCGAGGTGCCGAACGATGCATCGAAGCAGCGCGCCGAGGAAATCGTGCGCGGCATCAACAACGTGAACGGCATCGTCAACGAGCTGTCGGTCGAGCCGGCGTCGTCGCTGTCGTCGCGCGCGAACGACTCGTACCTCGAGGGGCGCGTGAAGTCCGAGCTGATCGCGACGAAGGGCATCTCGGCGAACTACTACAAGGTGGTCAGCGAACGCGGCAACCTTTACCTGATGGGGCTTGTGACGGTCGACGAGGGCAATCGCGGCGCGGAAGCCGCCAGCCAGGTGCCCGGCGTCGAGAAGGTCGTGAAGGTGTTCCAGTACGTGAAGCCGCAGGACGCGCAGGCGCTGCAGGCGGCGTCGCCCGCGAGCGGCGCGTCCGGTGCGCAGGCCGCCGCGCCGGCGGATACCGCGACGGTGGGCGCCGTGCCCGACGCGTCGGTGCAGTCCACGCCGCTGCAGCCGCCCGCGCCGATCTCGAATTCGTCGAGCGTGCACCCGGGCAACCCGAAGGCACCGTCGCAATGAAGAGCATGCAGATGAAGCAATTGAAACAGTGGATGATGCAGGGCGCCGCAGCCGCGGCGCTCGTGGCGGGTACGCTGGGCGCCGCGCACGCGGATGTCGGCGACGGCCTGAAGGTGGCGCGCGGCAATGCGTGCATGGGCTGCCACGCGGTCGACCGCAAGCTCGTCGGCCCGTCGTTCAAGGAAATCGCCGCCCGCTACAAGGCCGATCCGCAGGCCGTGGCAAAGCTGTCGAAGAAGGTGAAGGAGGGCGGCTCCGGCGTCTGGGGCGCGATTCCGATGCCGGCGCATCCGCGCATGAGCGACGCCGACGCGCGTTCGGTGGTCGAATGGGTACTGGCTGGCGCGCCGTCAAAGTAACGCTTCGGGGGTGACTCAACCCCTATTGCCAAGCGCAGAAATGCGTGTGTATGATGGTCGACTGTTGGGGCGGTAGCTCAGCTGGGAGAGCGTCGCGTTCGCAATGCGAAGGTCGGGAGTTCGATCCTCCTCCGCTCCACCAACGGAATTCGAAAGGCTCGATCGTCTTGGGACAGGACGGGTAATGCTGCACCGGGTGCGGCGTTGTGCTTCCGCCCGGGCGCACAGCCTTTATGCATCGCAAACAAAAAGCCGGCCTCGTGCCGGCTTTTTGCTTTTCTGCTCGACACGGCGTGCGTGCACGTTGCTTCGTCGACTTCTTCTTCGGTCGCGTGTTCTTCCGCGCGAATCGCTCAAGCTTCTCAAGTGGCGGCCGGCGCCTCCTCGTGATGCCGGAATCCGACTTTTTTGTCAGATTGTGTCGGCAACCGGCATGGATCCACATAGGGTGCCGAAATATTTCCGTGAATTTGATATGCTCGCTGTCACAAATCGGTAGTGCGACCGTGACATGACGCGCGTCGCAAAGCCGAAGCCAGCAGGTCGACAACAATATTGAGAGAACGGCTGTGTCGATAAGCGAAACAATAAGCAACTTTGCATCGGGGGTGGTCGACTGGAACCGTCGGCCGGTCGCCTTGAATTTCGGCAAGGCGCAAGACGGACTGGGGCACTTGCTTGCGCTGCAGCATGCGCATGTGCACGAAGGGTTGATGACCGGCATTCGCGGGCATCTGACCTGTGTATCGGCCCGCCACAACCTGCCGCCGCGGCTGTTCCTCGGCGTGCCTGTCTCGATCCGGCTCGTCACCGATCGGGGGCAGCTGCACTTCGTCAACGCGATCATCCAGGACGTGCAGATCGGCCAGAGCGACGGCGAGCTGTGCGTGTATCAACTGACCGTGTGCGACGCCCTGTCGTTGATGGACAAGCGCACGAATTCCCGCGTATTCCGTCAGAGTAGCGTCGTCGAAATCCTCTCGACGCTGTTCACCGAATGGCGTCAGCGCAGCCCGGCGCTGGCGGCGGCGTTCGAATTCGACCTGTCCGGCTTGAGTCGCGACCGATATCCGCCGCGCGAACTGACGCGCCAGGTCAACGAATCGGATGCGAAGTTCGTGCGCCGCCTGTTGCGGCGCGAAGGCATCACAGTGTTCGCCAAGGCCGGCCCGGTCAAGGGCGAGGGCAACAGTCACGACGACACGCCCGCGCATACGCTCGTGTGCTGCGACGATCCGATGTCGCTGCCGCAGGCACCGGCCGGTACGGTACGACTGCATCCGCGCGACGCCGCGACCGAGGAGCGCGACACCGTCACGCTGTTCGCACTGCATCAGCGTCTGGCGCCCGGCCAGGTCGGCCGCCCGTCGTGGGATTACAAGAAAGCGCGTATCGACGAGTCGATGGTTGCGACGAGCCTCAATCAGGGCGAGGCCGGCAACGACCTGGCGCAATTGCTGACCGATGTCGCGATCGACATCCCGCATGCGGGCGATTCGTGGAACGATCACGAGCGCCTCACGCGCGCCCGGATGCTCGCGCATCAGTTCGAAGCCGAGCGTTACGACGGTGTGAGCAGTGTACGCGACCTTGCCGTCGGTGCATGGATCACGCTGACCGGCGATCCTGAGCGGGACATGCAGCCTTCCGACCAGCGGCAGTTCGTGATCACGGCGATTGACCACGACGTCTGGAACAATTTGCCGAAGGGGCTGACCGACCGCGTGCAGGCGCTGTTTGCCGCGAGCCGGCACCTGGCCTATCCGTCGCCATTGCAGCAGCCTGCCGCAGCGGCCGAACCCGACACGCGCTACGAAAATCATTTCACCTGCGTGCGGCGCGGCGTACCGCTCGCGCCCGCATACGATCCGAAGATCGACCTACCCCCCGTGCATCTGCTGACCGGCACGATCGTCGGCCAGCAGGGCGAGGAAGTATTTTGCGATGCCGACGGCCGCGTACGCGTGCGAATTCACGGGCTCGATCCGGCCGACCACGCGCATGCGCAGGGCGCGGGCACGAACGACAATGCCGGCGACAGCGCGCCCATCCGTGTCGGGGCGAGTCTCGCCGGCGGAAGCTTCGGTGCGCTCTTTCTGCCGCGTGTCGGCATGGAAGTGCTGATCGGCAGCCTTGGCGGCGATCCGGACCGGCTGGTCATCATCAACGTGCTGAGCAACGGCGTGAATCCGCCGGCGGCCTTCACCCACATTGGCAACCTCCCGGGCAACCGCTACGTGTCGGGGATCAAGACCAAGGAAATCAAGGGGCGCCGGTATAACCAGCTGCGTCTCGACGATACGCCGGGGCAAATTTCCAGTCAGCTGGCGAGCGAGCACGCCCATTCTCAACTGAACTTGGGGTACCTGACGCAGCCGCGCCAGGAGGGCCGGGGCCAGGACCGCGGAGAAGGCGCGGAATTGCGCACCGACGCGGCCGCCGCGTTGCGGGCCGCGCAGGGGATTCTGCTGACGACCTACGCACGCTCGCAGGCGAGCGGCGGGCAGCTCGATCGCGACGAGTTGCTGCGGTTGCTCGGCGAGTGCACCGAGTTGTTCAAGTCGCTGGGCGACTACGCGGGTCAGCATGGCGGTCAGGCGAGCGACACGGCGGGCCAGCAGGCCGTCGCCGCAGCATTCAAGGGGTGGACGCCCAGCAGCGGTAGCGGCGCGTCGGGCACTGGCGCTGGTGATGCGGCCGGATCGCAGGCGCTGATGGCGTTCGGCGCGCAGGCCGGCTCGGTCGCGATCACGCCGAAGACCCACGTGACGTACGCCGGCGAGAACATCGATCAGGTCGCGCAGCAACATGTCCAGCTGACCAGCGGTCAGCACATCACGCTGCACGGCGGCCGCGGCGTCGCGATGTTCGCGCACAGCGATGGCGTGTCGGCGATCGCCAATCAGGGCAAGGTGACGCTGCAGAGCCAGAACGACGACACGCAGATCGATTCCGCGAAGAACATTCAGTTCACGGCGGCCGGCGGCAAGCTCGCGGGCATGGCGAGCGACGAGGTGGTCTTCACGACGTCCGGCGGCGCGTACCTGAAACTGCACGGCAGCGATATCGAGCTGGGATGCCCGGGCACATTCACGGTGAAGTCCGCCGGGCATTCATGGCAGGGGCCGGCGAGCATGGGCACGGACATGCCGAAGTTCGATCATGCGCCGCTCGGACGCGTGCCGAAGCTTGTGCGGGCGACCGATGGGCAGGCCGTAGAGGGCATGCATGCGGAGATCACGAAAGCGTCGGGCGAAGTGATCAAGGGGCAATCAGACGCCGCGGGCAAGCTTGCTCCTCTCCAGAGCAACCAGTTCGAACCGTTCGTCGTGAATTTCTTCAAGAACAAGACCTGACCGGGGATAAAAATAATCATGGCAGACACGGCCGCTACTGCACCGGCTAGTCCGGGTGCATCTGAAAACAATCCGTCAGCGCAGGCCGCAGCGAGCGACGGTGGCGGTTTCGATCCGCGCACGCCAGCGGGCGGGGGTGACGATTCGCAGAATCGCTACCTGGTCGCCAACGGCAATGGCGTGATGACGCTCAATCAATCGGACTACCTGTGCGTGATGCAGATGCCGTTGCCGGGCATCGTGATTTTCGTGCACGGAGTCAACTCGGAGGGAGAGTGGTTCGAGCCGGGTGAAGAGGGGCTTTGCGCAGGTTTGAACAAACGGCTTGGACGAGAGGATGAGCATTTGACACATTGCGGGCCGAAGGGCGGCCAGATGGGTCCGATGCGTTACACGGCGAGTCTGACGGACGATGGTTTTATTAACCCACAGTTGTGGGCCGGTACATATATGCAACCGGATGAAAATACGTTCTCGCCCGTCATTCATTTCCGCTGGGGTTACAAAGCGAACAAGGAGGAGTTGAAGCGCTACGGCGAGTCGATCTTCCTGAATGAAAAGAACTACTGGGGTGGCGGACCTTTCGCGAACGGCTGCGGTAGCCTGCCGGATTTGTGGAACGCTGGTGTCGATCCACGGATATTCGGCTTCATCAATGTGCAGGGACTCAATCCGACACAACGTCCGCTCTTCGAGACGCCACCGCGCGCGTACAACGTAGTGGGCGCGTTGCGTCTCGCAAAACTCATCGGCTCCATCCGCAAGGTACAGAAGGACGTGCCCATCACGGTGGTGTGCCATAGCCAGGGCAACATGGTCGGCATTGCAGCCGCGTTCCTCGGGGACCGGCTGTCGGGGCGGGCGGGCGTGAGATGCGTGGCCGACACGTATGTGCTGGCCAATCCGCCCTACGGGATCGTCGGATCTATCGAAGGCGACAACTCGCCTTTTATGGAGGACTGGACCGAACGCAACGACAAGGACCCGCAGGGTAACCGTGGGCGCGTGGAATCGCAGGCGCGGGCGAATACTCTGAAAGCGTTCTTCGAACTGATTGCGCAGAGCAAGGATGCAGAGGACAAGCGCGACCCGCTAGATATCCGGATGACGATGGCAAACATGAAGCCGGGCGAAGACGGGAAGCCTGCTTACGATCCGGACCAGGACCGGAAACAGTACGGGGTTCAGAACCATACCTACGGCCGCGTCACGCTGTATTCATGCCCGCACGACCAGGTGATTTCCGCCGCTCCGGTGCAGGGAATGGGCTGGCGAGGATTGCATCCGGACGAGGTTGAACTTGTCAAAGGTTCGAGCCTTTTCACGCAACGTGTCTTCGCAACCAACTTTCAGGTTGGTCAGGCGGAGCCCGTGACCTACGACACGTGGAAGCACGATTGGCGTTATGGCAAGGGTTCGTCGGAACTGTTCTTTTATCCGACGTCGCCCCCGGCCAAATACAACTTGGTCAAAGCATTGCGGGGCAACCCGCACTGGTACGGCAAGGTCGGCACCATAGCGTTTGCCCCCGTGCTGTATATCGTGACGATGGCGACATCGGCGATGGGATTGATGCGCGTCAATGCCGATCCGCCCAAGAAATGCGGTAAGACGCAGGAGGGCTGGCACGTGATTTGCGATGCTCCTGGCCTGCCGGAACCGTTCTTCCCGCAGGCGATTCGCTATGGGGCGGTCGTGCACGTAAAGGATGGCGATGCGGAGAGCGATTTCAACGAGGATAACGATCCGGTGGCGGCTCAGCGTAACAAGAATAAGGCAAGCATCGACAAGACCGATCCGTACGACACTTACAAATCCAACGACGATGAGCATGCTGAGGAGATGGCACCGCATGGGGATGCCAGCACCGAGGCGTCACAGCGTTATGAGGATCATGCGATCGCGCGCATGGAGGCGCGTCACAAAGGCAACCCGGAATGGGTCAAGGACGGTGAGGTCGTTGGTGAGGCTGGCCCCAATGCACAGATGCCCGATGGGTACCAGAAATGGCGAAACAAGGAGATCGTGCATATTCTCGATGCGGCAGTGAATAACCCAACGAACCATTCGACGATCATGACCAATCCGAAGCACGCCAGGTTGGCACTGACATACGATGTTGCGATCGGCATCTGTCGAATTTCGAATGAGCAACTGAACCAGTTCAGGATTGAGGCCGACTGGAGATTCGGTGAGAGTCTGGATAAGGTCAATCCGAACAAGATTTATTCGGCTTACTTCGAGAAAGGAAAGATGAATGGGGACTTTTTGCAGAATTGGGTGCTTAAAGACCCCGAAGCGACTCTGCCTGAATCGATAAACGACAAGCGTCAGGGGGGGGTGTTGCTCGGTATGGGGAGAGTCGGATGAGATCACTTTTTGCCTCCCGGTCACGACGTCTTGCACTGGCATTGGTTGGAGTACTACTTGTGATAGGTGTCGTTGCTATCGAAGCGATTGGTCACGGTTCACAGACGCGAAGCATGGGAGAGGAAATGACACGATGGATTGGATTGCCGGCCCTGGCTGGGATCGCTGTTTTTGCATTTGCCACGGCTTGGTCATCTTCGACCGCGGAGGCCGCTCAGCCTGTTTCTGTGCCGACACCTTCTGCACCTGCCCAGGAGAAGCCGTTTCTCGCACAGGTGGTCGGTCTGGAATGGCTCAATCCTCTCCAACGCCGTGACTATCCGACGGAATGGCAATTATTGTGGACGTTGGGGCTCGTCAAGCCAAACAAGAATGACGATATGGTCAAAAAGGACCCCAAGGCGTTCGGTACTGTTCGCCCTGTCGCTGGAGTTGCCTATGGCAACAACGGAGCGGAAAGCTTCGACGGGTTCTATGAAAAATATATCTCTAAGTTTCTGGGTTTGTTTGCCGAGAAATATGTGATGAATGGTCACTATTTCTATACAGTCCAGCCACACGACCCGCATCAATGGCGAGAGCTGGCGGGTATTCGTGTCGAGTTTGCGATACCGCAGCGACTTGGGGTGAAGGAGGCGAAAGACTATTTGGCCTATCAGATCAAGGATTATTTCGAAATTGGCAATCAGTCCGCAAAGGATCTATGGAGCAAGGATCTGCCTTCTGACATTCAGATCCATGTCGGCGGTGCAAATGCCGGCTTCACGTCGCTGAACGCTGCACTCGACTATCTGCAGAAGCATCCGCAAGAAAGCGTGTGGGTGATGAACTGGGACGCGCCGAGCTTTCCACCCAGGGATGCGCAGATGAACGAAAACCTTACCGTGTTGTTTCTGGCCGGCCCTGATCTGAAGACCGACCGTGAGCCACTCGCATGGATCGGCAAGGCGGCAACGGGCAAGGTTAGCGACTACGAGGCGAAGGCGGGCACGACGCGTGCGGTCCAGGCATGGAAGGCGACGATTGCGCAGGCTGCTCAAAACGCAAACGTCGACACTTCAAGCATCCAGTTCGTCGTGCACGATGCAGGCAAGGGCAGCGACGCGGCATCGGCCCGTCTGGCCTCGCTGTCGCAGACGCTCACGGAAACGCTGCCGGAATTCGACTACACGAAGCAGGTCTTCAACACGCCTGCGCTGCTTGGCGACATGGGCGCGGGCACGGCGCTGACGGACGTTGCACTCGCGATCGGCCGGATCAACCATTTCGGCGGCAATGCACTGGTTGCGGGTACGATGGACGCCGGTCACCCGACTGCGGTTGTCGTGCTGCCGCCGTCGAAGCTCACACCAATCAACCCGGACGGAGACTGGTTCCGTGCGCGCGGCGAGAACAATGCCTATCTGCTGTGGTGGGGACGTCGACACGACACGAACTACGGCATCCAGGGTTACTCGTACTGAGGAGCATCCATGCGCGGGATCATTCGGGTAGGCGATGTGCATAGCCATGGCGGCCGTGTGGAAACCGGCGCGGCAACCAGTGAAGTCATGGGACGCGCAGTCGCCCGTCAGGGAGATCGCTGCACGTGCCCGCTGCATGGCGAGGTCGTGATCGTCGACGGCGAGGCCGGTTTCGATGTGGAGGGGGCGCCCGCGTCGTTCGATGGACACAAGACATCGTGCGGAGCTGTGCTCATTTCGTCGGTGCCCACCTCGGGGCTTTCCTGAACGGGTCGCGTTATTCCGGTTTTCGAAGTAATGCGGCCAGTGTATTGCGACGACCGACGGCGATCAGGTCAACAACTCGTAGATCAACCTGACCGCCGGCACCGACATCACGGCGAAGGCCACCGTGATGGCCGCGAGAATCGCAATCCTCTTCCGCAGTAGCGCGAAGAGGGCGATCGAGAGTCCGTAGAACACACCGGTCAGAATGATGATCCACCAAAGCGCTGCGTAGCCTGCGCCGCCTTCGAAATTCGATACGTTCTGCGTGATCCGGGTCGCGGCATAACCAGCAACGGTCATGCTCGCGGGCAGGCACAGCACCGAATACAGGACGAAGACGATGATCTGTCGCGGTGTCGGATCGGGAGACGTCATGGCGAGCGCTTTTCCTTCGAGTGGACGGGGAGCCCGACCGTCCGCCGCGCGGGCCCGTTCAGGCAGCCGGCAGGATGCGGGCGTTTTCCGCGTTTGACAACAACCACCCGCCATCCAGCATTCCCGTCACCCCCGCCCGAAACTCGGCCGCTTCGGATCGTAAGTCCACCCCGGCACGAGATACCGCATCGCGACCGCGTCGTCACGCGCCGTCCCGCCGACCGCGTTGTACAACGCATGCGCGGCCTCGACCTGCGCCATGTCGAGCTCGATCCCGAGCCCCGGCCGCTCCGGCACGGCCACCTTGCCGCCGACGATCGCGAGCGGCTCGCGCGTGAGCCGCGCGTCGCCTTCCTGCCAGATCCAGTGCGTGTCGATCGCGGTGATCGTGCCGGGCGCGGCCGCCGCCGCATGCGTGAACATCGCGAGCGACACGTCGAAGTGGTTGTTCGAATGCGAGCCCCACGTGAGCCCCCAGTCGCGGCACAGCTGCGCGAGCCGCACCGAGCCCTGCATCGTCCAGAAATGCGGATCGGCGAGCGGGATGTCGACCGCCTGCAGCCGCACCGCGTGATCCATCTGCCGCCAGTCGGTCGCGATCATGTTGGTCGCGGTCGGAATCCCCGTCGCACGGCGGAATTCGGCCATCACCTCGCGGCCCGAATACCCGCCTTCCGGCCCGCACGGGTCCTCTGCATACGCAAGCAGGTGGCCTTGGCCGCGGCACAGCGCGACGGCCTCGTCGAGCGACCACGCGCCGTTCGGGTCGAGCGTCGCGCGTGCGTCGGGGAAGCGCGCCTTGATCGCGGCGATCGCTTCCATCTCGTCGGCGCCGGCCATCACGCCGCCCTTCAGCTTGAAATCGGCGAAGCCGTAACGCTCGACGGCGGCTTCCGCCTGCCGCGCGATCGCGGCCGGCGTGAGCGCTTCCTCGTTGCGCAGCCGGAACCATGGGGAGCGCGCCTGCGCCTCGTCGCGATACGGCAGGTCGGTGCGGCCGCGATCACCGATATAGAACAGATAAGCGAGCATCGGCACCGCGTCGCGCTGCTGGCCTTCGCCGAGCAGCGCGGCGACGGGCACGTCGAGAAACTGCCCGAGCAGGTCGAGCAGCGCCGCCTCGATCGCGGTGATCACGTTGTCGAGCCGCAGGTTGATCTCGTGCGGCTGGCGCAGTACCGCCGCCTCGCCGGCCGACGTCACCTCGTGCCTGATCGTGCGGCCCGCACTCGGGCCCGTGCCGGACAGCGCCGCGCGCACCGCGTTGAGGGTGGCCTGATAGCGTCCGATCGACTGGCCGACCACGAGATCCGTCATGCGCTCGAGCGCATGCCGGATGCCTTCGCCGCCCGGCACTTCGCCGACGCCCGTGTGCCCGCTGCTGTCGTCGAGGATCACGAGGTTGCGCGTGAAATACGGCGCGTGCGCGCCGCACAGGTTGAGCAGCATGCTGTCGCGGCCGGCAACGGGAATCACCTGCATGCGCGTGACGCGCGGGGTGCCGGCATGGCGGGATTCGGACATCGGTTCGCTCCTGGTTCCGGTGGTGCACGGGCCGCTGGCCGAGCCGGCGCGGCCCGCGCCGTTCATCGAAGCTCGACGCGGCGAATCTCGCCGACGACGAACACGTAGCAGATCACCGCGACGAGCGCGTGCGCGACCACATAGACGAGCGCGCCGTTGAACGAGCCGCTGCGGTCGACGATGTAGCCGATCGCGATCGGCGTCGTGATGCTGGAGAGGTTGCCGCACGTGTTGAGCAGCGCGCCGCTCAATCCCGCGATCTGGCGCGGCGCGGTGTCGGCGTTGACGGCCCAGCCGAGCGCGCCGAGTCCCTTGCCGAAGAACGACAGCGCCATGAACAGCACGACGAGCACGTGCGAATCGGTGTAGTTGCAGACGATCATCGACATCGACAGCAGCATGCCGAACACGATCGGCACCTTGCGCGCGACCGACAGCGAGCGGCCCTGCCTGAGCAGCGCATCGGACACGATGCCGCCGAGAATCCCGCCGAGGAACCCGCACACGGCCGGGATCGACGCAACGAGCCCCGCGTTGAGGATCGACATCCCGCGCGCCTGCACGAGATAGACGGGAAACCACGTGATGAAGAAATAGGTGAGCGCGTTGATGCAGTACTGCGCGACGTACACGCCGATCAGCATCCGGTTTCCCAGCAGCGCCTTGACGTGGCGCATCGACGGGCCGCCGTCGCGGCCGCCCGTCGCCTGGTCGATGTTGACGAGCGCACCGCCTTCGGCGAGGTAGTCGAGTTCCGCGCGGTTGATGGTCGGGTGGTCCTTCGGGTCGTACATCGTGCGGTTCCACACCAGGACGAACGCGAAGCCGAGCACGCCCATCACCGCGAACACCGACTGCCAGCCGAACGCGTGCACGAGCCAGCCCATCAGCGGCGCGAACACGACGGTCGCCGCGTACTGCGCGGCATTGAAGATCGCCGATGCGGTGCCGCGTTCGGCGGCCGGGAACCACGCGGACACGATCCGGCTGTTGGCCGGGAAGGAAGGCGCTTCGGCCGCGCCGACCAGGAAGCGCAGCCCGAACAGCAGCGCGAACGCGGCCGCGCCGCCGAAAAAGCCGATCGTGCCCTGCAGCAGCGTGAACAGCGACCAGAAGAAGATGCTGAACGCATAGACGATGCTCGATCCATAGCGGTCCAGCAGCCAGCCGCCCGGCAGTTGCGCGACCACGTACGACCAGCCGAATGCGGAGAAGATGAAGCCGATCTGCACGTGGCTCAGGTGCAGTGCGCGGGCGAGGCTCGGGCCGGCGATCGCGATCGCGGCGCGATCTGCGTAGTTGATCGTCGTGACCGCGAACAGGACGGCCAGCACCAGCCAGCGCACGCGGGTGCGCCGGGCCGTTGCCGACGCGGACGCCGGCAGCGCGTGAAGCGGATTCATGACTGTCTCCTCCGAAGGGCGGAAGGTGCCGTCGTGCGGCTGGCGCGTCGAAAGCGCGCGTTTCTGGGTGACGGTGCTGCCGGCCGGAGGCCGGACGCCGAGGCCCGTGCGGGCCGGAGCGGGGCGTCCGGATCATTCTGTCATGTCGATATTTGCGCTTTCATGCCAATTACTGACTTGATCGATTCAGTCTTTGAATCGATCGGCCGCGACGCGTTCCCGCGCATCGCCGCGCTGCGGGCGCGGCTCGCCGAGGATGCCGGCGTGCAATTCGCGCACGCAGTCGAGGAAGGCCTGCCGCTGCCGGCTTCGTCGGCGTTCGGAGGCCATGTGTCGCTCGACGACGTGCTCGCGAGCGTGCGCGGCGCGGCGACGCCGGCACCGGCACTGAGGAACTGACCGCGCCACGCGGTCGCCCGCACGGCGGGACGCTGGCGATATTTTTACCCGGATGATATTGACATTCAATTTATACCCGGATGAAAATAGTGCCACTCCGACTCCTGCCTGCAGGCGACCACGATGACAACCTCCACGCTTCTTCCTTCGTACACGGTGTTCGACGGCCACCGGCGGCTCGCGACGGGCCCGCTCGTGTCGGTCGCGCTCGCGGCCCGGCAGGCCGGCGACGCGACCGCCGGCACGATCCTGATCTTCGACGACGCGACCGGCCGCTCGATCGACCTCGACCTGCGCGGCACGCCGGACGAGATCCGCGCGCGCTTCGCGCCGCCGTCGGGCGGCGACGCATCCGCAACCGTCGGCGAGCCGGCCGGCGCGGGCGAACCGCGCGGCCGCGGCCGGCCGAAGCTCGGCGTCGTGTCGCGTGAGGTCACGCTGCTGCCGCGTCACTGGGAATGGCTTGCCGCGCAGCCGGGCGGCGCGTCCGTCGCATTGCGCAAGCTCGTCGAGGACGCGCGGCGCACGCATGCGGCGGCCGATCGTCTGCGCGACGCGCAGGCGCGCGCCTACCACTTCATGTCGGCGATGGCGGGCGACCTGCCCGGTTTCGAGGAGGCCGCGCGCGCGCTGTATGCGAACGACCTGGCGCGGCTCGCCGGGCTGATCGCCGGCTGGCCGGACGACGTGCGCGACCATGCGCTCGCGCTGTCGCGCGGCGATCTGCCGCCGTCCACCGACGACTGCTGAAAGGAGCTTCCGACGCAATGACCGTATTCGACCTGAACCGTGGCGCGATCGCGCCGGTGGCCGACGAGGCCGATCTCGTCGACCTGCGCGTGACCGGCGCCGTCCCGCACGATCTCGACGGCACGTTGCTGCGCAACGGCCCGAATCCGCCGGGCGGCCGCTTCGAAGGGAACGACATGCTGTCGTGGTGGCCGGAAGCCGCGATGCTGCACGCGATCGCATTCGAAGGCGGCCGCGCGACCGGCTACCGGAACCGCTGGGCGCGCACGCAGCGCTGGGCCGCCGTGCATGCACCCGGGCAGGCGCCGCATCTTCCCGACACCAATCCGAACGTGAACGTGCTGCAGCATGCGGGCGAATTGCTCGCGCTGGCCGAGGGCGGCGCGCCGCTCGCAATCACGGCCGCGCTCGATTCGCTCGGCGCGCCGGCGCGGCACGCGGGCTTCGGCGGCGGGATGACCGCGCATCCGAAGGTCGATCCGGTAACGGGCGAGCTGATTGCCTTTCGTGCGGACTGGCGTGCGCCGTGGCTGCGCTACGGCGTGGCCGACGCGCAGGGCGTGCAGCGCGTCGAGATCGAAATCGACCTGAGCGCGCCGTCGATGATGCACGACCTCGCGATCACCGAAACCCGCAGCCTGCTGCTCGACCTGAACGTCGGCTACGACTTCTCGCTGCTGAAGCAGGGCCACCGGATGCCGCTGCGCTGGCACGACGACCGGCCCGCGCGCATCGGCGTGATCCCGCGCCACGGCGGCGCGGTGCGCTGGTTCGGCATCGAGCCGTGCTTCATCCAGCACGTCGTGAACGCATACGACTGCGACGCATCGTGCATCGTGCTCGATGCGGTGCGTTATCCGTGGTTCCTGCGGCTCGACGCGCGCACGGGCCGCTTCGCCGACAACCCGGTCGGCGAGCTGTGGCGCTACGTGATCGATACGGCGAACGGGCTGATCGACGAAGGGCCGCTGGCCGACGGCGGCATCGAGATGCCGCGCATCAACGAAAGCCGCACGGGGCGCCGCTACCGCTACCTGTATGCGGTGGAACAGCCGAACAATGCGGAAATGCGCGGCGTGATGCGCTTCGACCACGCGAGCGGCACGACGACGCGCTATGCGGTGCCGGCCGGCGACCAGAACAGCGAGCCAGTGTTCGTGCCGCGCCCGGGTGGCGTCGACGAGGACGACGGCTGGCTGCTGGTGATGGTCTACCGCGCGGCGACCGATACCAGCGACGTCGTGATCCTCGATGCGCGCGCGATCGACGCGGGGCCGGTCGCGACCGTGCACCTGCCGCGCCGCGTGCCGGCCGGGTTCCACGGCGCGTGGGTGCCGCGCGAGCGTTGAACGTGAGCGGCGGCGCGCGTCACTGCGCGCGCAGCGCGTCGACGATCTTCAGCCGCGCGGCGCGCATTGCCGGCAGGAACCCGCCGACGAGCCCCATCACGAGCGAGAACAGCAGCGTCTTCACGACGATCGCGGGCGTCAGCACGAAGCGGAACGACAGGTCCGCGAAGGTCTGGAAGTTGGTCGTCGAGAACGACGCGAACTGCATCAGCGACGCGCACGCGAGCCCCGCGACGCCGCCGACGAAGCCGAGCAGCAGCGCTTCCAGCAGGAACGCGGCGAGCACGTTCGTGCGCTTGAAGCCGAGCGCGCGCAGCGTGCCGATCTCGGCGACGCGGTTCGCGACCGATGCGTACATCGTGATCATCGCGCCGATCATCGCGGCGATCGAGAAGATCGTCGACAGCGTGATGCCGAGGATGTTGATGAACTTCGACAGCGCCTTCGACTGGTCGCCGTAGAAGGTCTGCTCGCGTTTCGCCTCGTCGGTCAGCCGCGGGTCGACGTCGATGTCGGCCTTGAAGCGCGCGAAGCCGTCGGCGCTCGGGATGCGCAGCACCATCGACGAATAGCTGGTGCGCCGGAACGACTGCATCAGCTGGTCGACGTCGCCCCAGATCTCCGAATCGAAGCCGCTGCCGCCCGCGTCGAAGATGCCGACGATGGTCCAGTCGCGCTGCGCGAAATGCAGGCTGTCGCCGAGCTGCGTGCCGCTGAAGCCTTTAGCGATCGCGCTGCCGACGATGATTTCCGACGAGCCGGGCGCGAACATGCGGCCGGCGGCGAGCGTCACGTGCGGGCGCAGCGCGAGGCCGGCCGGCGACACGCCGCGGATCACGACGTTCGACGGCTTGCCGGTCGACGTCTTCACCAGCGAGATCAGCACGACCGCTTCCTTCGACACGAGCGGCCGGCCGTCGGGGCCGGGCGCGACGGCCGGGTGCATCTCGAGCGCATTGGCCTGCTGATGGTCGATCGAGCTCTGGATCTCGGTTTCGGCGCCCTTGCGGATCACCACCGCGTTGTCGGGTTCGCCGGTCGAGACGAGCGTCTTCGTGAGCCCCGCGTCGAGCATCTGCACCGTCGCGAACACGAAGATCACGAGCGCCATCCCGCCGGCGGTCAGCGCGGTGGTGAGCCGCCGGGTCCACAGGTTGCGCGCGATGTAGTTGAGCGGGATGGCCATGCGTGTCGTTATCCGATCGCCCGCAGGCCTTCGACCACACGCACGCGCGCCGCCTGCCACGCCGGCACGATCGCGGCCGCGAAGCCGACCGCGACCGAGCACGCGGCCTGCAGCGCGACCGTCCCGGTCGACACCTTGAACACCGGGAAGATGCCGCCCGCCGCCTGCTTGAACAGGCTCGCGGCGGGCGGTGTCGCGAGGATCCCGAGCCCGCCGCCGGCCACCGCGATCACGACCGATTCGCCGAACACGATCAGCGCGAGGAACCCGGGGCCGAAGCCGAGCGCCTTCAGCGTCGCGTATTCGGCCGTGCGTTCGCGCGCGCTCATCGCCATCGCGTTGGCCATCACGGCCATGATGATCAGGATCACCACGTACGACACCAGGCGGATCGCCGCGATGATCTGGTTCGACATCGCGACGAAGCCGAGCTGGAACGCCTGCTCGGTTTCGGTCAGCGTCTCGGCGAGCGAGTTCTTGAACACCGCGTCGACGTTGCGTGCGATCGCCGCGCCGTCGTCGGGGTTCGCGACGCCGAGCACGAATACGCCGACCTGGTCGGCCTGCTTCGGCGTGCGCTGCCGCACCGTCTCGTTCAGGTATTCCCAGTGAAACACCAGCTGGCGCGTGATCGTCGAATCGTCGCGGCCGTCGAGAATCCCGCGCACGACGAAGTCCCACGTACCCGGATAGATCGTGCCCTTCAGCGGGATCACGTCGCCGACCTTGAAGCCGAACTGATCCGCGAGCTGGCGCCCGACCAGGCAGCCGCGCCGGTCGCGGTTGTAGTCGGCGCGCTGCTGCCCGGGCACGATGAATTCCGGGTACAGGTCGAGGTAGTTGTCCGATACCGCGAAGCTCGCGAAGAAGTTCTTCGGGTCGCGGTAGATGCCGCCGAACCAGTTCGAGCGCACCACGGCCGTCACGCCTTCGATGCCGCGGATCCGGTTCTCGTAGCTCACGGGCAGCGGAAACACGAGCGAGATCGCGTTGCGCGTGACGAGCCGCCCGCTGGACGCGGCGGCCGCGCCCGCGTACCACGCGTCGACCACCGTATGCAGCAGCCCGAACGCGAGCACCGCGATGGTGAGCCCGAGCACGGTCAGCAGCGTGCGCAGCCGGTGCCGCAGCGCGTTGCGCGCGATCAGCTTCAGCACGTACATCGCACGCGCTCCCGCAGCCGGTCAGCCGGCGTGCCCATCGATCAGCTCCCCTTTTTCCAGGTGCACGAGCGAGCGCGCGGCGCCGGCCGCATGCGCGTCGTGGGTCACCATGATGATCGTCTTGCCGAGCTCGGCGTTCATCCGCTGCAGCATCGCGAGCACGTCGGTGGCCGACGCGCGGTCGAGGTCGCCGGTCGGCTCGTCGGCGACGATCAGCACGGGGTCGGTGATCAGCGCGCGCGCGATCGCGACGCGCTGCTGCTGGCCGCCCGACAGCTCGGACGGGTAGTGGCTCGTGCGGTCGCCGAGGTTCACCATGTCGAGCACGAGCTCGACGCGCTCGCGCCGCTCCCGGCGCGACAGGTGCGTGAGCATCAGCGGCAGCTCGACGTTCTCGAACGCGGTGAGCACCGGCATCAGGTTGTAGAACTGGAAGATGAAGCCGACGTTCGCCGCGCGCCATTCGGCCAGTTGCGCCTCCGCGAGCAGCGAGATGTCGAGCCCGCCCACGCGCAGCTCGCCGCTGTCGGGTCGGTCGATGCCGGCCACGAGGTTCAGCAGCGTGCTCTTGCCGGAGCCGGACGGCCCCATCAGCGCGACGAAGTCGCCTTCGCCGATGTCGAGCGTGATGTCGGTCAGCACGGGCACGATCTGGTTGCCGCGCCGGTACGACTTCGCGACGTGGCTGAGCTCGACGAGGGGCGGCGGGGCGTCGTTCACGCGTGCGCTACTTCTTCGCGACGGTCACTTTCGCGCCGTCCTTCAGCTTCGTGCCCGGCGCGAGCACGACCGTGTCGCCGGGCTTCACGCCGCGGATCGCGACGAGCTCGCCGATCCGCATGCCGGCGGTCACGGCCGTTGCATGCACGACGTCGTCCTTCACGACGAACGCGACCGGCCGGCCGTCGCGCTCGACCACCGCGCTCGCCTGCACGGCCGTCACGGGCTGCCGGTCCTGCGCCGATACCGGCTTCGACAGGAATGCGATCTTCGCGCTCATGTCGGGCAGCACGCGCTCGTCGCGGTCGACGAAGCGCACCTTCACGAGCACGGTGGCCTTCGAGCGGTCGACGGTCGGCACGATGCGCGACACGCGGCCCGCGAAGCGCATGTCGGGCAGCGCATCGAGCTGGATCTCGCACGGCTGCTCGGCGCGGATCTTCGCGATGTTCGATTCGGCGACGTCGGCCTCGACCTCGAGCGTGTCCATGTCGGCGATCGTCACGACCGCGCCCTTGCTGTCCGACGCGGACGAGAACGGCGTGATGTTGTCGCCGACGTTCGCGTGTTTCGCGAGCACGATGCCGTCGAACGGTGCGCGGATCACCGTCTGGTCGACCGCGACCTGCGCGGCCTGCGCGTTGGCGTCGGCGGACGCGATCGCGGCCTCGCCGCTGCTGAGCGATGCGCGCGCCTTGTTCACGCGGGCCGTATCGATGTCGAGCTGCGCGGCCGGCACGGCGCCCTTCGGCGCGAGCGCCGCGGTGCGGCGCAGCGCGATTTCGGCGTCCTTCAGCTCGGCCTGCTGCACGCCGAGGTTCGCGCGGGCGACCTTCACCTGGGCGAGCGCCTGCGAGAGCGACGCCTCGACGTCGCGGCTTTCGAGCCGCGCGATGATTTCGTCCTTCTTTACGCGCGTGCCTTCCAGCACGCCGAGCCATTCGACGCGCCCCTGGCCCTTCGACGCGACCGCGGCCTTGCGCTGCGGCACGACGTAGCCGGTCGCATTGAGCTGCGTGTCGTTCTGGTACGGATAGGCGGACGTGACGGTGGTGGTGTCGACGGCCGGCCGGCCGGTCAGCGCGAGGCCGGCGGCGATCGCGACGACGACGATCGCGGCGGCGGCCGCATAGCGGGGCCACCGGCGCGGGCGGGGCGCCGATGCGAGCGGACGCCGGTCGATTTTCAGTTTGTCCAGATTGTGATCGGGCAATTTGAGCGCCTCGAGACGGCGGCGGCCCCGTGTCGGTATCGGGGCCGGCCGCGATCCGGTTTCCGGGGAAAGGGACGGATGGACGCCAGTATAAGCGTCGCCCCGGCGGCGTGCGAGCGGGTTGCGGCGCCGCGGCGGCGGCGGCCGAACCGGTCACGGACAGGGAAATACGGGTACGCCTCCGGGGAAACCCGAAGGGTGCAAGCAACGTGTCAACTCGCTGCGAATGCGGTGCGTTATGGAACCAGTGCGTCAGGTTTTGTCGCGACGGAACGGCGGAAGCCGGCCTCGCGGCCTGGGGCTCCGATGCGAATGCCTCGCATCTTTACTTACCGGTACGTTTGATTTTTTCTCCGCTAAAGGAAGAACAATGAAGAAGACGCTCGCTTCGATCATCGCTGCAGCATTCGCGCTCGCATCGGTTTCGGCATTCGCACAGGAAGCAGCATCGGCACCGGCAGGCGACACGTCGGCTGCCGCACCCGCCAAGAAGGATCACAGCAAGCCGAAGCACCAGCTGAAGCACCACGGTTCGAAGAAGGGCCAGGCGAAGGCTGCAGCCGCATCGGCCGCCGGCACGAACGACGCAGGCGCGCAGAACTGAGCGGCTCGCCGCCACGGCCGGCGTTGCCGGTCATCGGTTGGCCAACCCCGCATGCTCCGGCATGCGGGGTTTTGTTTTTTCAGGGGCTCGATGCGCCCGGTTCGTCGAGCCGGCCGGGCGGCGGCGCGCGCATCGCGTCGACCACCGTGCGCATGCGCCGCCAGTGCGAGCCTTCCCAGAACACGCGCCGGCACACGTCGCACGCGGCGAAGCGCCGGTGCCGCTGCCGGACGCCGGCCGGCACGCGCGGCGCGGCGGCGGCCGCGTCGAGCGGATGCAGCGGGGCGTTGCAGCGCAGGCATAGCCGGAACGGGCGCATGTGCGGCGCGAGATCGAGCCGCTCGAACAGTTCGCGCAGCTGGTCGGCCGGCTGCAGCGCGTGCAGGTAGCAGCCGCGCTCGACCGCACGCCGCTTGAGCAGCTCGCGGTCGCGGGTCAGCACGATCCGGCCCTCGCGCGCGGCGAGCGCCGCCAGTTCGTCGTCGCGGTAGTGGTTGTCGTAGCAGGTGTCGAAGCCCGCGAGGCGCAGCAGTTGCGCGAGGCCGCCGAGATGCGCGTCGGCGACGAAGCGCCATTGCGCCGGCGGCGGCGCGGCGACTCCGCGGGCTGCCGGTTGCGCGCGCTCCGGAAAGGCTTCGACCCGGTCGCCGTCGTCGAGCGGCTGGTCGAGCGCGGCCGGCACGTCGTTGATGCACAGCCGGCCGATTTCGGTATGCGGGACGCCGAGCGCCTCGATCGCGTGTTTCACCGTCGCGTCGCGCGCGCAGGCGTGCCCGAACGCGCGGTCGCGCTGCGCGCGCGGGAGAAAGGCGTTCAGTTCGTCGTGGAAGCGGAAGGTCGCGGTCGCCATGCGCGCAGTATGGCACCGCGCATGGCCGGCCGCGTGCCCTGCAGGCACCCCGCATCTGTGTTTAACTCCCCGCTTCACGGAGCGAAGGAGCGGGAAATGGATCTCGGATTTATCGGGCTGGGCGAAATGGGGCAGGCAATCGCGACGAACCTGCTGAAGGCCGGACACACGGTGCGGGTCTGGAACCGGTCGCGCGAGCGCGCCGAGCCGCTGGCCGCGATCGGCGCGCAGATCGTCGACACGCCGGCCGACGCGTTTCGCGGCGACGCGGTGTTCTCGATGCTGGCCGACGATGCCGCCGCGCGCGAGATCTTCGACGATGCGCTGCTCGCGCAGGCGCCGCGCGGCCTGATCCACGTCAACATGGCGACGGTGTCGGTCGCGCTGGCCGAATCGCTCGCGCACGCGCATGCGTCGCGTGGCATCCATTACGTCGCCGCGCCGGTGATGGGGCGCCCCGATGTCGCGGCCGCCGCGCGCCTGACGATCATGGCGGGCGGCCCGGCCGAGGCGATCGACCGCGTGCAGCCGCTGTTCGACGCGATCGGCCAGAAGACCTGGCGGTTCGGTTCGCTGCCGCAGCACGCGAACGTCGCGAAGATCGCCGCGAACTTCACGCTCGCGTCGGCGATCGAGACGCTCGGCGAGGCGTCCGCGCTGCTGGGCGCGCACGGCGTCGCGATGCGCGACTTCCTCGACGTGATCACCGGCAGCGTGTTTCCGGGGCCCGTCTACGAGGGTTACGGCTCGATGATCGCCGAGCGGCGCTACGAGCCTGCGCGCTTCAAGGCGCGCCTCGGGCTGAAGGACGTTCGCCTGGCGCTGGAAGCCGGCGACGCCGTGTCGGTGCCGCTGCCGGTGGCGAGCGTCGTGCGCGACAACCTGCTCGACGCGCTTGCGCACGGCGGCGGCGAACAGGATTTCGCGGTGCTCGGCGAAGTCGCGCTGCGCCGCGCGGGCCGCTGATCCGCCCCGCGACAGAAGTCGGGCGCACCGGCATAATCGACGTTTCGTTTTCCTTGCATCGAGGCAGAGGCGGTCATGAACTTGCATACGTGGTGGCTTTTCGTGGCGACGGTGTTCGTCGTGTCGGCGATTCCGGGCCCGAACATGCTGCTGGTGATGACGCACGGCGCGCGCCACGGGCTGCGGCGTTCGGCATGGACGATGGCAGGCTGCCTCTCCGCGCTGGTACTGATGCTGTCGGTGTCGGCGGCGGGCCTCGGGGCCGTGCTCGAGGCTTGGCCGGCGATGTTCAACACGTTGCGCTTCGCGGGCGCGGCCTACCTGATCTACCTCGGCGTGAAGGCGTGGCGCGCACGCGTGGACGACGAGCAGCCTGCCGCCGACGTCGAAACCGTGTCGCGCCAGGCCACGCCGGCATCGCGCGGGGTGCTGTTCCGCAACGGTTTCCTGGTCGCGGGCAGCAACCCGAAGGCGATCCTGTTCGCGGCCGCGCTGCTGCCGCAGTTCATCAACGCGGCCGAGCCGACGTTGCCGCAATTCGGCATTCTCGTCGTCACGTTCGCGGTGATCGAGGTGAGCTGGTATCTCGTCTACGCGTCGTTCGGCACGCGCATCGGCGCGACGCTGAAGAGCCAGAGCGTTGCGAAGATCTTCAACCGGCTGACGGGCGGGCTGTTCGTCGGCTTCGGTGCGATGATGGCGCTGGTCCGTCACTGATTTCGATCCGGCGCCGGTGCGCCGAACGCCCCGTCCCTCGCCAGAGGGCGGGGCGTTCGGCTTTTTGGGACTCGCTTCACGCGCGCGGGCGAGTCAACGCCGCTGCGCCGGCGTCGCGTCCGGCCGAGAGCCCGAAGACGGCGGCCGCGCCGGCGAACGCGTACCCGACGCCGCACACCGCGCTCCACCCGCCCCACGCCCACGCACTGCCTGCGAGCGCCGCGCCGAGCGCGCCGCCGATGAAGAACAGCCCGACGAACAGCCCGTTCAGGCGGCCGCGTGCGGCCGGGTTCAGCAGGTTGATCGCGCGGCGGCCGATCGTCTGGTCGACGATCACGCCCGCGTCGAGCAGCGCCGCGCCGCCGGCCAGCAGCGCGAGCGCGAGGCCGCGATGCGCGTGCGCGTCGAAGCCGAACCAGCCGGCACCCGCGATCCCGAGCAGGGCGAGTGCCACGAGCATCGTGCCGTGCGCGATCCGCTGCGCGGCCGGCCCGTGACCACGGTCGCCGGCGCGGCCCGCGAGCGGCGTGACGATTGCGCCGCTCGCGCCGGCGAACGCGAACCACGCGATCCCGTGCAGGTCGAGGCCGAACGGCGGCTGCGCGAGCCGCAGCCCGACCGCGGTCCAGAATGCGCTGAACGCGGCCATCGCGAGCGCGGCCGACAGCGCATGCCGGCGCAGCACCGGCTCGTCGGCCAGCAGGCGCCCCATCGACGCGAGCAGCGCGCGGTAGCCGGCCATGATCGACGGCGTGCGCGACGGCAGGCGCAGGGCCAGCACGACGGCGATTGCAGCGTTCGCAAGCGCGGCCAGCAGATAGAAGCCGCGCCAGCCGGCCGAGCCCGCGATCAGGCTCGCGAGCGGCCGCGACAGCAGGATGCCGAGCATCAGCCCGCTCATCACGTTGCCGACCGCGCGGCCGCGCTGCGCCTCGGGTGCCATCGCCGCGGCCATCGGCACGAGCATCTGGATCACGCTCGACGCGCCACCGGCCACGAGGGTGGCGAGCAGGAACACGGTGCCCGACCGCGTGAACGCGGGCAGCGCGAGTGCAGCCGCGCATGCGGCCAGCGTCGCGACGATCAGGCGGCGGTTCTCGAGCAGGTCGACGAGCGGCACGAGCAGCACGAGCCCGGCCGCGTAGCCGAGCTGCGGCAACATCGCGACGAGGCCGGCAAGGCCGGGCGGCAGATGCAGATCGGCGCTGATCGGGCCCGTCAGCGGTTGCGCGGCGAACAGGTCCATCACGATCACGCCGACCGTCGCGGCGAAGAACAGCGTCATGCCCGAGCTCAACGCGGGCGGCGTGCCGGCGGGCGTGCTTTCGGGCGTGTGGACGGCGGCGCGGCAACGGTTGGCGGGGCAGTTCATCGGAAGCCTGGCGAGTGGGTCGAAGGAGTCCCCATCGTAGGTGCCCGATGTTTATGCGACAATTGAAATATCTCTAACATGATTATGCGAGTTTGTTTTGAATACGCGTGATCTCCAGGCGTTCGTCGCGGTGGTCGACAGCGGGTCGATGGTCGCTGCGGCCGCGAAGCTCCACCTGACGCAGCCGGGCCTGACGCGGCGCGTGCAGAATCTCGAAACGCTGCTCGGCATGTCGCTGCTCGAACGGCAAAGCAAGCCGCTGAAGCCGACTGCCGCCGGGCGCGACGTCTACGCGCTCGCGCGCAACGTGCTGGGCGCGGTCGACGAGCTGATGGCGGCGGGCTCGCCGGACAGCGAGCCGTCCGGCGAGCTGCGCATCGGCGTGCCGCCGTTCCTGTCCGAGCTGGCGCTCGAGCAGCCGATCGACCGGCTGCGCGACGCGTTCGGGCGCCTCACGCTGCGCGTGACGGCCGGCTGGTCGCCGGCGCTGATGCAGGGCGTCGAGCGCGGCACGCTCGACGTCGCGGCCGTGATGGTGCCGGCGAGTTCGGTACTGCCCGATACGTTCACGTCGACTCTGCTCGGCACCCAGCCGACGGTGCTCGTCGCCGCGCGCGACTTTCCGCTGCCCGACGGCCCGTTGTCGATCGACACGCTGTCGCGTTTTCCGTGGGTGCTGAGCCAGGACGGCTGCGGGATGCGTTCGGCGCTGAGCCGCACGCTCGGCGCGGCCGGGCTGCCGTTCGACGTCGCGGTCGAGGCGTTCGGCTCGGAGCTGCAGCTGTCGCTCGTCGCGCGCGGCGCGGGCATCGGCATCGCCGCGCCGAACGCGCTGGCGCGCAGCGCGCACCGCGACGCGCTGAGGGTGGTGGAAACGGCGGGACTCGAGACGCGGATCAACGTGTGGATCGTGCACGGCGCGCTGCCGGGCCGGCTGGTGCGGCCCGTCGCGCTGCTGCGCGATGCGCTCGGCGAAGTGCTCGACCGGGAAAACAGGGTGGGGTCAGATGCAGTGAAGGCGATCTAGAGTCGGCATTCGAGGGAAAGTCCGTATTTTCTCTACGGAAATGTTGCATTGCGGAAACCGATTCGCTAGAATTGCACCTGTCTCCTCCATGTCTCCTCTGATATGGATTCAGCCCGCCTCTTAGGCGGGCTTTTTTTTGCCTGCGATTTTGCCGCGGCATGCCATGCGTCGTCCGTCGCGGCGCTCAGAACTTGTACGTCATCCCGACGTAGCTGATGATCGGGTCGGCCTTCAGGTCCGATTTCGATTCCGAGAGCACCGTGCCGTCGGCCGCCTTGATCGTCACCGTCGACGTCGTCTTCAGCGGGATGTACGTCACCGACGCGATCAGCCCGAAATGCTCGGTCATGTTGTACTGCAGGCCGGCGTTGAACACCGGCTGCCATGACGACGACGCCTTCGCCTCCACCGATGTCGTACCCGGCTTGCCCGCGCCCGCCGCGAGAATCGCGCCGAGGTTGTCCTGGGTCTGCTTGATGAAGTTCGTGTTGAGCTGAAGGTCGCTGAACCAGTTGTACGACACGCCGAGGCCGAGGAACGGCCGGAACTTCGCGGTGGCCTGCCCGAAGTAGTACTGCAGCAGCACGGCCGGGCTCCACTGCCGCACGCTCTTCACGATCGGGTTGACCGACGCGAGCCCGATGTTCTGCGTGCCGAGCGCGCCGGCCGGGCCGGGCGGCTTGATCGTGCCCTGGCCCGACACCTTGAACACCGGCGGCACGCCGGCCACCGACGTGACCGCGATGTGGTCGGTCAGGAAGTGGCTGACCGTCAGGCCGACGGTGTCGGCGCCGCTCGTGTGCAGCCCGGTGCCCGGCGACGTGAACGACGGCGGCAGCCGCAGCGGTGTGTTGATCGGTGTCGGTGCGACGTTGGTCGTCATCGGCGTGCTGCTCTGCTGCGGCATCACGTGGAACCAGCCCAGCGTGACGACGTTGCTGCCGGCGCTCTGCGCGTGCGCCGCGAGCGGCGCCAGCACGGCGGCGCCGGCCGCCGCGCAGCGTAGGGTTCTCTTCATCACGGCATTCCCCTCCGCTTACTGGACGAACGCGCCGATCGTGAAATACGGCGTCGATCCTGCGTTGTCGAGGAACCCGAACACGCCACCCGTGAAGATGAACTTGCCGGTCGGCGTCGTGCTGCTGGCACCCGTGTGGATCGTCGTGACCGTGCCCGGCACCTTCTGCGTGTAGTCGAGATCCAGCGGGGTCGCGAGCGAGGCCTGCGACGCGTTGAACGGATCGAGCAGCGTCGCCTGGTTGTTCGCCAGCGCCGTGGTGCGGTAGTCGAACTGGCTGTCCACACCGATGTACTCGCCGTTCTGCGAGCCGACCGCGACCGTCGTCTGCGGCGCGAGGATCGAGATGCTCGATTCGTCGTCGGCGGTGAGGCCCGGCACCCCGTTGCTGTCGGGCGTCGGGTTCGGGTTCGCCACCCCGGTGCGCACGAGGATCGGCACGAGCTGGTTGCGCAGCTTGCCGACGATCATGAAGGCCTTGCCCTGCGGCGTCGTCGACAGCGTCGGTTTCAGCTGGCTCGCATAGTTGTTCGACTGGAATGCGCCGCTGCCGTCCGCCGACTGCACGAAGTTCGTGCCTCGCTGCGTGCACGCGCCGCCGGCGAACTGGCCGGTCGAGTCGCACTTGGTCCAGGTGCCGTCGGCGTTGATCGTCACCTTCGCGTCGATCGATGCCGGCGCGAAGTTCTGCGACGGCACTTCACCGAAGCCCGTGTGACTGTACGTGCCCGCCACCTTCGTGATGTCGGTTTCGATCGACGAGAAGCCGATGAACGGGTAGTACGGGAATTTCGTGTCGGGCACCGCGGCCTGGCCGAGCACGCCGTTGAACTGGATCTCCTTGCCGGGAATCGTGCCGCCCGCGACGCCCATGCCGACGAAGATGCGCGCCGGGCGCGACGGATCGAGGCTCGCGCCGTTCAGGCGGAATGCGCACTGGTTCAGCTTGTTGGTCGGCAGCAGCGTTTCCTGTGTGAGCGTGCCGCTGTCGACGGTGCCCGCGCGGGTCGGCACGACGGTGCCGGTCGTTTGCGGAACCGGCGATTCGACATAGGTGACCTGCCAGGTCATCTTGGTCGTGTCGAGCTGGACCTTGGCGAGCTCGCCGCTGCCCGCGCCGCCCGTAAACACGGTGGTGTAGTCGAGCGAGGCAGGGCAGAGCCGGTCTTCGACGAGCGGGGGCGGATTGTCGCCGCCGCTGCCGCTGCCGCCGCAGGCAGAAAGAAGGGGGGCGGCAAGGGCCGCCGCCAGAATGAGGTTGCGCTTCATGTTGCTCCTCCAGATTTGTCTTGTGCGGCGGCCAGCTCCCTGTCGGCCGCTTCTGTTGCTTGTGCTCGTCCTGCCTGCGCCGTGCCGCGCGCTCGTGCGTCACGCGACGGCGGCCAGCCCGCCGTCGCGTCCTCGTCCGCTACTTGCTGATCTGCGCGCCCACGCCGAAGTACGGTGTCGACGAAGTCGTCGAGTTCGCCGACGTCGACGTGACGCCGCCGTTCACCGTGCCCTGGATCAGCGCCGCGTACAGCCCGCCCGTCGCGATCACCACGCCCGATGCGGACGGGTAGGACGCGCCGCTCGGCGGTGTCGTCGTCGCGTTCAGCAGGCCCGGCGTCGCCTGGCCGTAGTCGAGCGTGAAGCCGTCTTCCTCGACCTGCGTGCTCGGGTTGATGAACGACGCGTTGCTGCCGCGGATCAGGGCCGCCGTGTACTTGAAGTTCGAGTCCGCGCCCGCGTAGCCGCCGTCGATCGCGCCCGACTGGATCGCCGTTGCCGCACCGAGCACCGCGATGCCCGATTCGTCGTCGACCTGCGCGTCGGTATGCAGCGGCGGCGTGCCGAGGTTCACGTTGCCTGTACGCACGATCACCGGCACCGTCGCGCCGTTGAGCTGGCCGATCACCATATGCGCGGTGGCCGACTTGCCGGTCGCGCCGACGATCGGCAATTGCGTCTGCGGCAGCGTCTGCGGCGCCTTCGTGCTGTCGAAGTAGCCGCCGTTCGCGCTCGTCTTCCACGGGTCGCCGGTCGTCTGGCAGCCGCCCGAGCCGCTCGACGTGCACGCGCCGTTCGCATCGAACGTCTCGCTCGAGTTCGTGCCTTTCGTCGCGTAGTCGCCCGACGGCACCAGGTGGTAGATCAGCGCGTTGTACGTGCCCGGCAGCTTCGACAGGTCGGTCGTCGTGTTCGCGAAGCCGAGGAACGGATAGAAGTCGAAGTGACGGTTCGGCACCTTGCCGACGTCCTTTGCCACCACGATCGGGCCGACGGCGATCGTCAGCCCGTCGTACTGGATCGTCGCGCCGGGAATGCCGCCGCCCGCGACGCCCATGCCGACCAGCAGCATCGGCGGGTTCGCCCGGTTGAAGTCGGCGGCTGTCGAATAGGTGGCGCCGCTCGGCGCCTTGCCCGTGCCCGGCGTCAGGATGAACGCGCAGCGCGTCTGTTCGGCGGTCGGCAGCGTGCCGGCCGGCGGGTGCATGACCGCACCGGTGATCGTCGTGCCGGCGCGGCTCGGCGTGACCGTGCCGGTCGCGAGCGGAATCGGCGATTCGAGCCACTTGAGCGTATAGGTCATCGCCACGGCGTCGATGTTGACGCTGACGATCTCGCCGCTACCGGCGCCGCCGAGGTACGTGCTCTTCACGATGTCCGCGTTGGCCGGGCACAGCGCGCCGTTGACGGGCTGCGAAGGCGGCGGCCCTTGCGTGCCGCAGCTCGATCCGGAACATTGGGGCGCATTGATCGGCGCGGGTGCGCCGCCGTCCCCCCCACCACATGCAACCAGGAAAGGGGCAATGGCAAAGGCCGTTGCCACCCCCTTCGATAAGGCGTGCGACATGCCGCTGTCTCCAATCGTTTAATTGTGCGAGCTAATGTCGCTGCCTGGATTTTTGCTGTCAATTGATGAACCCGTCTAAAAAAGGCGATTGAAACGGGCATCGTGTTTTGAATCCTTGTCCGACACGGTATTCAGTAAGAATTAAAACGTGCGACAGGCTGCCTGAAGCTGCCGGAGTGGGGGATGTGCGACGCCGGACAGGCCGGCGAAGAGCCTTCCTGCGTATAACGGCAGCGTTTAAAGCGGTCGGTATCCGGTTTATCCCTATTCGGGATTGACTGGATAAAGAGGGGGTGGAATTAATTCACTGGTAATCGCGCAATCGAAAGCTTGTAAATATTTGTAAATGCGCGATCGGTAATTTTTTTATATATTGCGTGATACCGGTAAATAAAAAGCCGGCCAGTGGCCGGCTTTGCATTGCATGCGATGTTGAATCAGCGTTTGAGACCCGCATCCTCGGCCGCGCCGATGTTCAGGTTCATGCACTGGATCGCGGCGCCCGATGCGCCCTTGCCGAGGTTGTCGAGGCGCGCGACCGTGACGAAGCGCTCTTCGTTGCCGAACACGAACAGGTCGACGCGGTTCGTGTCGTTGTTCGCCTGCACGTCGAAGAAGCCGCCGTCGAGGTTCGCGTCCGCATCGAACGGCGCGACGCGCACGAAGGCTTCGTCCGCGTAGTACTCGGCGAACACGCGCTGCACGTCCTGCGGCGTCGCGCGTTTCGCGAGCTGCCCGGGCGTGAAGTAGGTCGTCACCGCGAGGCCCTTCAGGAACGGGCCGACGATCGGCGTGAAGATCGGCGGGTTCGCGAGGCCCGTGTGCGCGGCCATTTCCGGCAGGTGCTTGTGCGTGAGGCCGAGCGCGTACGGGCGCGGGCTCGCGAGCTTGCCGCCCGGCGCCGCGCTTTCGTAGTCGGCGATCATCGACTTGCCGCCGCCGCTGTAGCCGGTGATCGAGTAGCTGTGCGCGGCGAACGTCGGTGCGACGATGCCCGCATCGACGAGCGGACGCATCGCGAGCACGAAGGCCGATGCGTGGCAGCCCGGCACCGCGATGCGCTTCGACGTGCGAATCTTCTCGCGCTGCGCGCGGGTCAGTTCCGGCAGGCCGTAGGCCCAGTCGGCGCTGGTGCGGAACGCGGTGCTCGCGTCGATCAGCGTCGTGTTCGGGTTCTCGACGAGCGACGCCGATTCGCGCGACGCGACATCCGGCAGGCACAGGAACGTGACGTCCGACGCGTTGATCAGGCGGCGGCGCTCTTCGACGTCCTTGCGCTTCGCTTCATCGATGCGCAGGATCTCGATGTCGCTGCGTGCCGACAGGTATTCGAAGATCTTGAGGCCGGTCGTGCCTTCCTGGCCGTCGACAAAAACTTTGGTGCTCATTTCGCTCTCACTGAATGAAACGGGGCCCGCGCCCTGAATCCGCCATTTTAAGACGTCATCCGGCGGGCCTGCATCGCGCGGGTCGAAAAAAAGACGGCCGGCGGGCCGTCTTGTGTCCCTTTGACGTTCACCGGCGCGCTCGCCGGCGCGTGCTCAGCCGCGGCCGGCGACCCAGCGGGCCGTCGCTTCGGCGACCCGCCGGCCGAATGCCTTCCCGGTTTCGAGGTCGCCCGGCAGCGGGCCTTCGTCGGGCGTCGCATCGGCCGGCGACTGCGCGAGCAGGCCCGTCGAGCCGCCCAGGTAGTTGATGTCGTTGCGCGTCGCCGCCTTCGAGTTGGCCGGCATCAGGCTCGTGCCGACCCACACCATCCCGTGCTGCATCGACAGCGTGACGAAGTATTGAATCGTCGAGAACTTGTCGCCGTTCATGGTCGCGGAGTTCGTGAAGCCCGCGGCGATCTTGTCCTTCCATTTCTGCGTGAACCACGCTTTCGACGTTGCATCGGCGAATTGCTTGAACTGCGCCGACGGGCCGCCCATGTAGGTCGGTGCCCCGAAGACGATCGCATCGGCCGCGTCGAGCGCGGCCCAGCCCGCGTCGTCGACGTCGCCGACGGCGAGCAGGCGCACGGTCGCGCCGGCGTCCTGCGCGCCCGCGTGAACGGCCTCGGCCAGTTTCTGCGTGTGACCGTAGCCGCTGTGATAGACGATGACGATGTTCGACATGAGGCGTTCTCCGGAAAGGAACGGGAACGGCGGCCGCAGCGGCACGCCGCGTCACGCGTCGCCGGCCGGCGACGCGACGGATGCGCGGCGTGGCGCCGCGACCGGTGACGACGAGTCTAGCAAGCCGAAATGACGCGAAAACACGCGGGCGCGGAATACGCCTGGAATGCGCCCGGAGTACGCCAGTGCGCGGCGGCAGGCAATCGCGGCGGCGCGCGGCAGGGGGCGATGCCCGTCGCCGGATGCCCGTCACCCGTTATTGCCCGTAGTTGACCGTGAGTTGCGCGGTGCCGATCGCCAGCGTGCCGATCTCGTGCTCGAACATCGGCGCGGGGCGCCCCTGCGCGACGCGCAGGTCGTCGCCCTTCAGCGCGTAGACGGTGACCACGTAGCGGTGCGGCTTGCCGGGCGGCGGGCACGGGCCGCCGTAACCGTCGATTCCGAAGTCGTTGCGCGCTTCGCTTGCACCGATGCGCCGCAGGAAGCCGGATGCGCTCGCGTCGGCGGGCAGGCTCGTGACCGTCGCGGGAATGCCCGCCACGGCCCAGTGCCACCAGCCGTGCCCCGGCGCGTCGGGATCGAAGATCGTGACCGCGTAGCCGCGCGTGCCGGGCGGCGGGTTGTGCCAGGCGAGCTGCGGCGAGTGGTTGCCGCCCTTGCAGTCGCCGCGGTCGAACACGTTCGCGGCACGGACGCGCCCGCCCGGCGTCAGGTCGTCGCTCGTCACGGTGAACGCGCCTTCTGCATGCGCGGGCACGGCGCTAAACGCGGCGGCATAAAGGAGGGCGAGGTGGGCGAAGAGAGCGAGGAGGGCGGCAAGGAACGGCGACGGGCGACCCGATGGCGCAGGCGGAGTGATCCGGCGATCCACACGCATATGGCGCTTCTCCCGTCACGTGGGCCGGACCGATGCTTCCGGCGTTGTTGGCGTTGTGCGTTGCCCGCGCAGCTGATGGCGACGATGGATCAAGTCTAGCATTAGGGTTCGATGAGCGATGCACACCGCGACCCATCGCCGCGATCGTTTGCTGCGCGAATCGGCGGACGAAAAAAAACCGCCCGCGATGAAGCGGGCGGCTTGTTCAGCCAGGACGCCGGCCTGCGGGCCGGCGCGGCGTCATTCCTTCGGGGCCGTCGCGCCGCCGTGCGCCGCCGACCACTCGGCCGGTGCGTGCAGGAATTTCTCGACTTCGTCGAGCGTCTTCGTCTCGAAGTAGCCCGAAGCCTTCGCGACGCGCAGCACGTCCCACCACGTGGCGAGCGCGTGCAGGTCGACGTCGATGTCCTTCAGGACCGACACGCTTTCCTTGAAGATGTCGTAGTGGAACAGCACGAAGCAGTGGTTCACCGTCGCGCCCGCGGTGCGCAGCGCGTTGACGAAGTTGATCTTGCTGCGGCTGTCGGTCGTCAGGTCTTCCACGAGCAGCACGCGCGAGCCTTCTTCCAGATGGCCTTCGATCTGCGCGTTGCGGCCGAAACCCTTCGGCTTCTTGCGCACGTACTGCATCGGCACCATCATCCGGTCCGCGATCCATGCCGCGAACGGGATGCCGGCCGTTTCGCCGCCCGCCACCGCGTCGATCTGCTCGAAGCCGATGTCGCGCGTGATCGTCGTTTCAGCCATTTCCATCAGCGCGCGGCGCACGCGCGGATACGAAATCAGCTTGCGGCAGTCGATATAGACGGGGCTCGCCCAGCCGGACGTGAAGATGTACGGTTTTTCTGCGTTGAAGTGCACTGCCTGCACTTCGAGCAGGATTTTGGCGGTCGTATCCGAGATCGACTGACGATCGTAGCCTGTCATGGGCATTCCTTGGGTGATGAGCGAAGAGCGGGCGCGGGCCCGGTGGCGCAGCAAGGGGAACCTGCCCTGGGGGCCGGGGCGCGATCGGAGGGCCAATCGCATCGCTGCGCGCGTAGCCGGCTATTTTACCCGATTCAGGCCGGTTTTCGGCGGAATTCGCGCGGGTTCGCCGCTCGGCTCGCCACCGGCGAAACAAACGGGGCGGGACCGCTTGCGCTGATGCGGAGGATGCGGCGCTGCACCAACGGAGGTCATTTAGGGGGTGTACACTAGGCGACCCTTAGAAATCGTTCAGTACTTTGTACTTTCCTCTTGCCATCCGCCAAGGTTCGATGGCGTGCCGACCCGGCGCGCTGCGTGCCGTCTCGCAGTCGACCATCCCCTCGATTCAAGCAGACGCGGCCCAAGGTGCTGTGTACTGAACCGTCAATATTTCGCATGTCTCTCGCAGGTCAATCATGGACGAACAACTGAAGCAGGCCGCACTGGCTTATCACCAGAACCCGAAACCCGGCAAGATTTCGGTCACCCCGACCAAGCCGCTGTCGAACCAGCTCGACCTGTCGCTCGCGTATTCGCCGGGCGTCGCCGCTGCGTGCGAAGCGATCCACGCCGATCCGCTCGATGCGCAGAAGTACACGTCGCGCGGCAACCTCGTCGGCGTCATCACGAACGGTACGGCCGTGCTGGGCCTCGGCAACATCGGCCCGCTGGCCGCGAAGCCGGTGATGGAAGGCAAGGGCTGCCTCTTCAAGAAATTCGCGGGCATCGACGTGTTCGACATCGAACTGTCGGAATCCGACCCCGACAAGCTCGTCGAGGCGATCGCGATGCTCGAGCCGACGCTCGGCGGCATCAACCTCGAGGACATCAAGGCGCCGGAATGCTTCTACATCGAGCAGAAGCTGCGCGAGCGCATGAAGATCCCCGTCTTCCACGACGATCAGCACGGCACCGCGATCATCGCGTCGGCCGCGATCCTGAACGGCCTGAAGGTCGTCGGCAAGAAGCTCGCCGAAGTGAAGCTCGTGTGCTCGGGCGCGGGCGCCGCAGCGATCGCGTGCCTGGACCTGCTGGTCAACCTCGGCCTGACGAAGTCGAACATCCTCGTCGCCGATTCGAAGGGCGTGATCTACGAAGGGCGCGGCAATCTCGATCCGTCGAAGCAGCGCTATGCGGCGACCACCGACGCACGCACGCTCGCCGACGCGATCGTCGGCGCGGACGTGTTCCTCGGCTGCTCGAGCGCGGGCGTGCTGAAGCAGGACATGGTCAAGACGATGGGCGACAAGCCGCTGATCCTGGCGCTCGCGAACCCGGAACCGGAAATCCGCCCGGAAGACGCGAAGGCCGTGCGCCCGGACGCGATCGTCGCGACCGGCCGTTCGGACTACCCGAACCAGGTCAACAACGTGCTGTGCTTTCCGTTCATCTTCCGCGGCGCGCTCGACGTCGGCGCGACGACGATCACGGAAGAAATGAAGCTCGCGTGCGTGCGCGCGATCGCCGAACTGGCGGAAGAAACCGACCAGAGCGAGGAAGTCGCGAAGGCGTATGAAGGCCACTCGCTCGAATTCGGGCCGGACTACCTGATTCCGAAGCCGTTCGATCCGCGCCTGATCATCAAGATCGCGCCGGCCGTCGCGCAAGCCGCGATGGATTCGGGCGTCGCCACGCGTCCGATCCAGGACATGGACGCCTACCGCGAGCAGCTCGGCGCGACCGTCTACCGCACCGGCATGGTGATGCGCCCGGTGTTCGCGACCGCGAAGCAGAAGCAGGCGCGCATCGTGTTTGCCGAAGGTGAAGACGAGCGCGTGCTGCGCGCCGCGCAGTTCGTGCTGCAGGAAAAGATCGCGAAGCCGATCATCATCGGCCGTCCGTCGGTCGTCGACATGCGCCTGCAGAAGATCGGCTCGAAGCTCAAGGCCGGCACCGATTTCGAAATCGTCGATCCGGAAGACGATGCGCGCTACCACCGCTACTGGCAGGCGTATCAGGAGATCGGCGCGCGCGACGGCGTGACGCCGGAAGTCGCGAAGGCCGCGATGCGCAAGTTCAACACGCTGATCGGCACGATGCTCGTGCACCTGGGCGATGCGGACGGGATGATCTGCGGGATGATCGACACGTTCCACAGCCACCTGAAGTTCATCGAGCAGGTGCTGGGCCGCGCGAAGGGCGCCGAGCACTTCGCCGCGATGAACCTGCTGATGCTGCCGGGCCGCAACCTGTTCGTGTGCGACACGTACGTGAACGAGCTGCCGAGCGCCGAACAGCTCGCCGACATGACGATCCAGGCCGCGGCCGAGATCGAGCGCTTCGGCATCGCGCCGAAGGCCGCGCTGCTGTCGAACTCGAACTTCGGCAGCGCGCCGTCGGCGTCGTCGCGCCGGATGGGCGAGGCTCGCAAGCTGATCGTCGAACGTGCGCCGAACCTGGAAGTCGACGGCGAAATGCACGGCGACGCGGCGCTGTCGGAAATGATCCGCAAGCAGGCGTTCCCCGGCACGACGCTGTCGGGTGAAGCGAACCTGCTGATCATGCCGAACGTCGAAGCGGCGAACATCGCGTACAACCTGCTGAAGATGGTCGGCGGCGAAGGCGTGACGGTCGGTCCGTTCCTGCTCGGCGCGGCGAAGCCGGTCCACATCCTGACGCCGGCTGCGACCGTGCGCCGGATCATCAACATGACGGCCGTTGCCGCCGCGAACGTGAACACGAAGTAAGTCCACGCCCGCGTGTGCCGCGCTTCAGGCGCGGCGCAAGGAAAAACGCCACGGAACCTGCGTTCCGTGGCGTTTTTTTATTGCGAATCGCCGGCCGGGGCGGGCGTTCGAACCGCGAATGCCCGCGTCCGTCGGCTGGCCGTTACGCGACCTGCTGGTGCGACTGGCCGCCTGCCGGCGCTCGCCACTTCGCGAGCAGCGTGCTCCACTTCTGGCGTACCGCGCGCAGGTTGTTCTCCTTCACGTGGCCGTAGCCGCGAATGCCGTCCGGCAGCGCCGCGAGCTCGAGGGCGAGCGGGCGGTTGGCCGCGTTCAGCCTGGCCAGCACTTCGTCGATCAGCGCTTCGTACTCGCCGATCAGCGCGCGCTCGGAGCGGCGTTCCTCGGTGCGGCCGAACGGGTCGAGCCCCGTGCCGCGCAGGAACTTCGCCTTCGCGAGCCAGCGGAAGGCCGTCATCATCCACGGGCCGTACGCCTTCTTCACCAGGTGGCCGTGTGCGTCCGTCTTCGCGAACAGCGGCGGCGCGAGGTGGAATTTCAGCTTCCAGTCGCCTTCGAACTGCGCGGACAGGCGCGCGAGGAACGCGGGATCGGACTGCAGCCGCGCGACCTCGTATTCGTCCTTGTACGCCATCAGCTTGAACAGGTTGCGGGCGACTGCTTCAGTCAACTGCTCCTGCACCGTGTCGCCGTCCGCCAGTGCGCGCTCGGCGGCGCGCACCTTGTCGACGAACGCCGCATAGCGCGCGGCATACGCGGCGTTCTGGTACGCGGTGAGGGATTCCACGCGCTTCGCGATCAGTGCGTCGACGGCCTTCTTCGTGTGCAGCGCGATCACCGTGGCGCCTTGCGCGGGGCGCGCGTCGCCGGCCGCGGCCTGCTTCACGCTGGCCAGGTCGTACGCGGCGCGGCGGCCCCAGTCGAATGCCGCACGGTTCTTCTCGACCGACACGGCGTTCAGCTCGATTGCGCGTTCGAGCGACGCGAGCGTGAGCGGCAGCCAGCCTTTCTGCCATGCGTAGCCGAGCACGAACGGGTTCGTGTAGATCGCGTCGCCGAGCAGCGCGACCGCGAAGCGGTTCGCGTCGATGAAATCGACGGCTTCACCGGCCGCCGCGCGGATGTCGTTCTCGGCGGACAGGCCCGGGAACGCCCAGTTCGGGTTCTTGATGAACTCGGCGGTCGGCGTCTGCGCGCTGTTGACGACCACGCGCGTCGTGTCGTGCCGCATCCGCGACGTGCACTCGTCGCCGGCCGTGACGATCGCGTCGCAGCCGATCACGAGGTCGGCTTCGCCCATCGCGATCCGCGTCGCGTGGATGTCGGTCGGCGCGTGCGAGATCTGCACGTGGCTCATCACGGCGCCGCCCTTCTGCGCGAGGCCGGTGACGTCGAGCACGGTCACACCCTTGTTCTCCAGGTGCGCGGCCATCCCGAGCAGCGCGCCGATCGTGACGACGCCCGTGCCGCCGACGCCCGTGACGAGCACGCCGTATGCGCGGTCGATGTCCGGCAGCGTCGGTTCGGGAATGGGCGGCAGTGCGTTGCCGTCGACCGACACGGCTTTCGGCTTCTTCAACTGGCCGCCCTCGACCGTGACGAAGCTCGGGCAGAAGCCCTTCACGCACGAGAAGTCCTTGTTGCAGCTCGACTGGTTGATCTGGCGCTTCGTGCCGAATTCGGTTTCGAGCGGCTCGACCGACAGGCAGTTCGACTGCACCGAGCAGTCGCCGCAGCCTTCGCACACCGCGTCGTTGATCACGACGCGCTTCGCCGGGTCCGGATAGGTGCCGCGCTTGCGGCGGCGGCGCTTCTCGGTCGCGCAGGTCTGGTCGTAGATCAGGATCGTCGTGCCTTCGATCTCGCGCAGCTCGCGCTGCACGTCGTCGAGCTGGTCGCGATGATGGATCGGCACGCCCGGCGCGAGCAGCGCCTTCTGGCTGTCGTACTTCTCCGGCTCGTCGGTGACGATCACGATCTTCTTCGCGCCTTCCGACGCGAGCTGGTGCGTGATCTGCGGCACCGTCAGCACGCCGTCGACCGGCTGGCCGCCCGTCATCGCGACGGCGTCGTTGTAGAGGATCTTGTAGGTGATGTTCGCTTTCGACGAGATCGCCGCGCGCACCGCCAGCAGGCCCGAGTGGAAATAGGTGCCGTCGCCGAGGTTCGCGAACACGTGCTTCTCGTCCGTGAACGGCGCCTGGCCGATCCACGGCACGCCTTCGCCGCCCATCTGGCTGAAGGTGCTCGTGTTGCGGTCCATCCACACGGTCATGTAGTGGCAGCCGATGCCGGCGATCGCACGCGAGCCTTCCGGCACGTTGGTCGACGTGTTGTGCGGGCAGCCCGAGCAGAACCACGGCTTGCGCTCGGTCTGCACGTGCGGCTTCGCGAGCGCCATTTCCTTCGCGTTGATCACCGCGAGCCGCGCGGCGATGCGCGCGCGCACGTCGGACGGCAGCTCGAACTTCTCGAGGCGCGTCGCGATCGCCTTCGCGATGATCGCGGGCGACAGCTCGTAGTGCGCGGGCAGCAGCCAGTTGCCCATCGGCACCGACCATTCGCCGCCGGCGCCGTCCTTTTCGTCGAACTTGCCGAACACGCGCGGCCGCTGGCCGTCGGGCCAGTTATACAGTTCTTCCTTGATCGCGTATTCGAGGATCTGGCGCTTTTCCTCGACGACGAGGATTTCGTCGAGGCCGCGCGCGAACGCCTGGGCGCCCTGCGCTTCGAGCGGCCACACGCAGCCGACCTTGTAGAGCCGGATGCCGATCCGCGCGCAGGTTTCGTCGTCGAGGCCGAGGTCGGTCAGCGCCTGGCGCACGTCGAGGTAGGCCTTGCCGCCGGTCATGATCCCGAAGCGCGCGTTCGGCGAATCGATTTCGATCCGGTCGAGCTTGTTCGCGCGCACATAGGCGAGCGCCGCATACCACTTGTAGTCGAGCAGCCGCGCTTCCTGCACGAGCGGCGGGTCGGGCCAGCGGATGTTCAGGCCGCCTTCCGGCAGGATGAAGTCGGTCGGCAGCACGATCTCGGTGCGATGCGGGTCGATGTCGACCGATGCCGACGATTCGACCACGTCCGTCACGCACTTGAGCGCGACCCACAGGCCCGAGTAGCGGCTCATCGCCCAGCCGTGCAGGCCGAAATCGAGATATTCCTGCACGTTGGACGGGAACAGCACCGGCAGCCCGCAGGCCTTGAAGATGTGCTCGGACTGGTGCGCGAGCGTCGACGATTTCGCCGCGTGGTCGTCGCCGGCGAGCACCAGCACGCCGCCGTGCTGCGACGAGCCGGCCGAGTTCGCGTGCTTGAAGACGTCGCCGGTGCGGTCGACGCCCGGGCCCTTGCCGTACCACATGCCGAACACGCCGTCGTGCTTCGCGCCGGGGTACAGGTTCACCTGCTGCGAGCCCCACACGGCGGTGGCGGCGAGATCTTCGTTGAGGCCGGGCTGGAAGACGATCTGGTGGGCGGCCAGGTGCTGCTTGGCTTTCCAGAGTGACAGATCGAGGCCGCCGAGCGGCGAGCCGCGGTAGCCGGAGATGAAGCCGGCCGTATTGAGACCGGCGGCGCGGTCGCGTTCCTGCTGGAGCATCGGCAGGCGCACGAGGGCCTGGATGCCGCTCATGTACGCGCGACCGCGCTCAAGGGTGTATTTGTCGTCAAGCGTGACGGACTTCAGCGCGGCTTCTAGCGACGCGCGTTGGTCTGCGTCTAGCGGGGCATTCATTAACTGTCTCCTCCACCCGGTCTGGGATCACCAAAACTTCGGTTGCGTCGGCATCTTTTGGACGCGTCGGCAGTGGCCGGCATGTTCGCCGGTTTTAAGCGATGGTAGCACTGGGGCAAACCCGCCGCCCATCGGTTGGAATGCGGGGAGAACCGCGGCGGCGCACCGCGAAAAAGGGCTGAATCATGCGTTACATCATGTAAAAGCATGTAAGGCCGCGTTCATCTGCGCGCAAATGCCGTTAATCTTGTCGGCCTGCCGGAGGTGCCCGGTCGCGTCGGTCTGTTTCGACGCATCGGGGAGGCGCCGGCAGTTTTACAGGAGGTGCAATGAACACACGTCATATCCAGAGTTTCCTGATCGTGTCCGCCGCGTTTTTCTCGATGACCGGCCCGGTGCACGCGCGAGGCGCGAGCGCACTGGCGGCAGCCGGCGCGCAGATGCAACAGATCGCGCCGGCCCAGGACGCCGTCGCACAGCCGTCGGCCGAGCGCGCCGTCGCGTCGAAGGCGAACGCGCGTTGATCCGTTCGCGCGGCCGGCGGGCCGCGCCGGAATGCAAAAAGGGCGGGAATCCTCGGATTCCCGCCCTTTTTCTTTGTGCCGCCGGGTCGGGCGGGTTGCCGGGTTGCCCCGGGCAGCCGCCCGCCGGATGCGTCAGGCCTTGTCCTGCACGACGCCGCGACGGATCTGGTCGAGCTCGATCGATTCGAACAACGCCTTGAAGTTGCCTTCGCCGAAGCCCTGGTTGCCCTTGCGCTGGATGATCTCGAAGAAGATCGGTCCGATCTGGTTCTCGGTGAAGATCTGCAGCAGCAGGTCGTCGCGCGCGCCGTCGATCAGGATCTTGCGCTTCTTCAGTTCGTCCAGCGATTCGCCGTGGTTCGGCACGCGGCGGTCGACCAGTTCGTAATACGTGTCGATCGTGTCGAGCAGCTTCACTTCCTTGCTGCGCAGGCCGTCGACCGCCTGGTAGATGTCGTTGGCGCCGAGCGCGATGTGCTGGATGCCTTCGCCGTGGTATGCGTCGAGGTATTCCTGGATCTGGCCGGCCGTATCCGAGCCTTCCTCGTTGATCGGGATGCGGATCTTGCCGCACGGCGACGTCATCGCCTTCGACTTCACGCCCGTCACCTTGCCTTCGATGTCGAAGTAGCGCACTTCGCGGAAGTTGAACAGGCGCTCGTAGAACTCGGCCCACTCCTGCATGCGGCCGCGATGCACGTTGTGCGTCAGGTGGTCGATATAGGTGAGGCCGTGGCCGACCGGGTTCGGGTTCGCGCCGGCGATCGGCTCGAAGTCGACGTCGTAGATGCTGATGTCGCCGATTGCGCCCGGCTGCGCGCCGTTCTTGCCGCGCCAGCGGTCGACGAAGTAGATCAGCGAATCGCCGATGCCCTTGATCGCCGGGATGTTCAGCTCCATCGGGCCCGTCTTGTTGTCGAAGCCCCATGCGCCGAGTTCGAGCGCGCGCTTGTACGCCTTCGCGGCATCCTGCACGCGGAACGCGATCGCGCAGATCGACGGGCCGTGCAGGCGCGCGAAGCGTTGGGCGAACGAATCGGGTTCGGCGTTGATGATGAAGTTGATGTCGCCCTGGCGGTACACCGTCACGTCCTTGTGGCGGTGGCGCGCGATCGCGGTGAAACCCATCCGTTCGAACAGCTGTCCGAGCGCTTTCGGGTCCGGTGCCGTGTATTCGATGAATTCGAAGCCGTCGGTGCCGACGGGGTTGTCCCAGTTCGGGATCTGCATGGCGTGTCTCCTGTGGGGGCGATCGGCCGCGGCGACGTGCGCCTGTCCGGCCTGGGTCGATGTCGAACGTGGCACACGCGGTGGCGTGCGCGACGAATCGGTATGTGCGACAGAGTGTAGCGGGCAGTCGCGAGCGTAAACTTGCGAACTTGATCGCCCGAACCTACGATGGCGCAATTTCCAGTCTCGAAATAATCATTGGAGGGCAGAAGATGGCGCACGCCGAATTGGATGCCATCGACCGGCGGATTCTCGCGATTCTTCAGGAGAACGGGCGCCTGTCGAACCAGGAGATCGCCGAGCGCGTGAACCTGTCGCCGAGCCCGTGCCTGCGGCGGATCAGGCGGCTCGAGGAGATCGGCGTGATCACCGGTTATGTCGCGCTGCTGAATCCGCAGAAGCTCGGGCTCGACCTGCTCGCGTACGTGAGCGTGCGGCTCGAGAAACGCGGCGGCCTCGCACCGGTGCGGGTCGACGAAACGTCGGCGCGCGCGGGCGCGACCCATGCGGAGCTGTTTCGCGCGGCCGTGCAGACCTGGCCGGAAGTGGTCGCGTGCCACGCGATGACGGGGGACATGGATTACCTGCTGCGCGTGCAGGTCGAGGACATGGCGCATTTCTCCCGCTTCGTGCAGGAGCATTTGCTGCATCACCCGTCGGTGATCGACGTGAAGACGAGCTTTTCGCTCGAATGCTTCAAGGAGACGACGGCGTTGCCGATTCGGTCGGTGCGCTAGTGCGCGGCGGGGGAGGGAGGGGCCGGGCGCGCGGAGGGCGCGGCCCGGCTGGCCGACGTTACGCCGTCAGGGCGGCGGGCATCAGCGATTCGATGAACTTCGTGGTGCGGCGCGCCTGGCGCTTCATCGCGTAGTCGAACACCGCGGCCTGCTCCTGCAGCATCTCGGCGATGATCGTTGAGTGGTCGGCCGGCGGCAGCGACAGGTACGCATCGGCTTCGCCGTACGCATACTCGATCCGCATCCCGGATTTCTTCGCGATGTGCATCATCGTCGCGTTACGCGACAGGCAGTGCATGTACAGCATCGTCACGTGCGTGTTGCGGCTGCGGATCGCCGCGCGTTCGAACAGCTTCGAGCCGACACCGCGGCCGCGTGCGCTTTCGAGCACCGACACGCCGAATTCGGCCGTGCGCTTGTCGCCCTCGGCCGGCAGGTAGGCCAGGTGGCCGACGCCGATCAGTTCGAGGTCGTGGTCGAACACGCCGAACACGGTGTCGCGACCGAAGTCGATCGTGCGGACATAGTTCTCGATCACGTGGTCGGGCACCATCTGGCCGAAGCGCAGCAGGCGGTCCTCTTCGTCGAGCGAGAGAAAGTGGGTGAGCATCTGCTCACGGTCTTTGGAAGCCAGTTCCCTGACGAGAACCGGCGCAGTACCGGCGGTGCCGACGACATCGGCAGTGCCGTTGAATCGCGTGTTCATCGTGGGTTCCTCAATGTGTGACCGTACAGCGGGTTGTGCAATGCAGCAGCATTTTACCCGACCGTCAGCCCTCGGATTGGGGAAAACCCGTATTTAACGATGTTTGAGCTGGAGGATGAATTCTAAATCCGCTTAGTTAATCGGCTATCTATTTGATTTTCAATGGATTTAAAATTCATCATATGAAACGCGCGGCGGGCGGTCGCAGTGTGCCCGTCGCGCAACGTTTGCTGCTGCGCGGCAATCAGGCGGCCGTCGACAGCCCGCGTTCGATCAGGTCGATCACCTGCTCGGCGAAGTCGCGGTAGCCGAGGCGGCCGCCGGGCTTCAGCCACGTGAACGTCCAGTTGATCATCCCGAACACCATCATCGTCACGGAAGTCTGGTTTTCCTTCGAGATGCGGTCCGGGTACGCGCGCGCCAGCTGTCGCGTGAATGCCGCGACGATATCGCGCTGGCGGTCGAGCACGATTTCGCGCTGCGCGTCCTCGAGATACTTCACGTCGTTGAGCAGCGCGACGTGGCGGCTGTGCGATGTCTCGTATTCGGCGAGGAACGCGCGCACGAGCTCCGCGAACGCGTCGCGCTCGCTGAGGCCGCGCCGCTGGCTCGCCCCCTCGACCTCGGCGATGATCAGCATCAGCCGTTTCGTGTAGCGGTCGAGCAGGTCGAACAGGATCGCTTCCTTGCTCTCGTAATAGTGATAGAGGCGTGCTTTCGACGTGCCGCTCGCGGTCGCGAGATCGGACATCGACGTGCTCGGGTAGCTCGTCTGCGCGAATTTGTCGGCGGCCAGATCGAGGATCTGCTCGCGCTGGGATTCGTGGTCGGGCGCTCGGGTACGGGCCATGGTCGAATGCGGAAGATTAGCGGTGCGTGGCGGCCGCGCGGGCCGCGCGCACCTGCGTGGAGGAGAGGGCGTCGGGCGTGTCGTCCTGCAACTCGAGCCGGCCGGCCGCCGCGAGTTCGCGGCAGCGCCACCAGGCGATCGAGTCGCTGACGAACAGCCCGCCGCGATCGGCGTCGGCCATGATGCTGCCGACGAGGCGCCGCGCGGGCAGCCAGTCGGTTTCCGCGCGCGCGAGGATCAGCGCGTCGAGTTCTTCATAGTGGCCGCTCTTGATCGTGTTGCTGACCCAGTAGCGCAGTTCGGCGTTCTGGTGCTTCGCCTCCTGCCATTCGAGCGCGAGGCGGCCAATGCGCAGCACCGAGATCGGCGCGGCCACCGGCCGCTTGCGCGCCAGTTCGGCGGGCGAGAACATGCCGGTCGCGCATGCCTGGTCGGTGCGCGACAGCGACGCGCGCTGCGCCGGATCGAGGTCGGCGGCCGACAGCCGCACTTCGTTCAGGCGTTGCGGGACATTGCGAAGGTGATAGGCGACGCGCCGCAGCAGCAGCTTGTCGCCGACGCTCGGCGCATGCCACACCACCACCTGGCCCGTCTCCGTCGCCAACTGGTCGAGGCGTGCGAATTCGGCTTCGATCTCTGCGTTCCAGTCGGGAATCTGGTCGCCGAGCACGCGCTGCCAGAAGGCTGCGCGCGTGTCGGGCGTCTCGTCGGCGCCCTTGAGCGGCCCGACGCCGAGATCGTCGAGCAATCCGACGACGTGCTCGTCGCGCCCGGCTTGCGCGAGTGCCTCGCGCAGCGACGCGGCGGCGGTGCCGCCCTGAATCACATGAATGGTACTCATCGGCCTGTCGTCAACAAAAGAAAACCGCCGGCCGGGCGGACGTTGCGATGTCCAGCCGGCCGGCGGCCCCTAGTGTAAGCGAGATGTGTGACGGCGAGAAACCGTCCGGCGCCGCGACGCGACGTCGCTCAACGCTCGTCGAAGCTCACGACGACCTTGTCGCTGATCGGGTGGCACTGGCACGTGAGCACGAAGCCGTCCTTCACTTCATGCTCCTCGAGCGTGTAGTTCTTCTCCATCCGCACTTCGCCCTCGAGCACCTTCGCGCGGCACGTGCAGCACACGCCGCCCTTGCACGCGTACGGCAGCGCGAGGCCCGCACGCAGGCCGATATCGAGCAGGCTCACGCCTTCGTACGGCAGCCGCAGCTTGCGCTTCTTGCCGTCGAGCACGATTTCGAGGTCGGCCGCCGGCGTCTGGTCGGTGATTTCGACGACCGGCGCACCGGCTTGCGGCAGCGGCGTGCCGAAGCGCTCGACGTGTACCTTCGCCTGCGGCACGCCGGCTGCCTTCAGCGCGGCTTCCGCCGCGTCCATCATCGGCGCCGGGCCGCAGATGAACGCTTCGTCGATCGCGTCGGCCGGCGTCAGCGAGCCGAGGAATTCCGCGCATTTCGCCTGGTCGAGCACGCCGTTGAACAGCTCGACGTCCTGCTGGTCGTCCGACAGCACGTGATAGAGGACGAAGCGGTTCATGTAGCGGTTCTTCAGGTCCTCGAGTTCCTCGGCGAACATGATCGCGTCGACGCTGCGGTTGCCGTAGATCAGCGTGAACGTGCTGCGGGGCTCGAGTTCGAGCGTCGTCTTCACGATCGCGAGCACCGGCGTGATCCCCGAGCCGCCGGAGAACGCGACGTACTGCTTGCCGTGGTCGGCGTTCAGGTGCGTGAAGAAACGGCCGTCCGGCGTCATCACGTCGATCGTGTGGCCCGGCTTCAGCGTATCGAAGGCGAAGTTCGAGAAGCGGCCGCCGCGCACGCGCTTGATGCCGATGCGCAGTTCGCCGTCACGGTCGTAGTCCGTCGTGCCGACGCAGATCGAATACGAGCGGCGCGTTTCCTCGCCGTCGATGTGGGTCTTCAGCGTGACGAACTGGCCTTGCGTGAAGCGGTACGCGTCGCGCAGCTCGGGCGGCACGTCGAAGGAGACGGTCACGGCGTCGGCGGTCTCGGGCCGCACGTCGCGGATACGCAGCGGATGAAATTGCGGGGTCGCCATATCGATTAATAGGGTTTGAAGTAGTCGAAGGGTTCGCGGCAGTCGACGCAGCGATACAGCGCCTTGCAGGCCGTGGACGCGAATTGCGCGAGACGCTCGGTGCGTGCCGAGCCGCAGCGCGGGCACGCGGGCGCCGCGACGGGCCGCGGCACGAAACGCACGACGTTTTCCCGCGGCGCGGCGGTGCCGCATTGGCCGACCGGCGGCGCGATGCCGTACGCACGCAGCTTGTCGCGCGCTTCCTGCGTGATCCAGTCGGTCGTCCACGCGGGCGCGAGCACCGTCTCGATCCGGTGCGGCGGCAGGTCGGCGGCCTGCAGCGCGGCGGCGATGTCTTCGGCGATCTGCGACATGGCCGGGCAGCCCGAGTAGGTCGGCGTGATCACGACCTCGAGCTGGCCGTCGTCCGCGCGGCGGACGTCACGCAGGATGCCGAGCTCGCGGATCGACACGACCGGGATCTCGGGATCGGGCACGGCTTCGAGCACGTCCCATGCGCGGGCGAGCAGCGGATCGTCGCGGCGCGCGGCAGGCACGGCGTTGGCGGGGGCGGTCTGGACGGACATCGTCGGGCTCCGTGGCGTCGGGGTTACCAGGTTGCGCCGGGGTGCTGGCGTGCGAGGCTTTGCAGTTCCGCGAGCAGGTAGCCCATGTGTTCCGAATGCTCGCCCTGCTTGCCGGTCGTCACATGCTGCACGGGGGCCGGCAGCGTGAGCGTCGCCTCCGCGAGCGCGTCGTCCACGTCCGCGCGCCACGCCGCTTCGAGCGTGGCCGGTGCCGGGGCGATGCCTTCGGCCGCGACTGCGTCGTCGATCGCATCGGCGGCGAAGAATTCGCGCGTATACGGCGTCAGGTAGTCGAGCGCGTCCTGCGCGCGACGGTGCGATTCGTCGGTGCCGTCGCCGAGGCGCACGAGCCACTCGCGTGCGTGCTGCACGTGATAGCGGGTTTCCTTCACCGATTTCGCGGCGATCGCGGCGAGCTGCGTGTCGGCCGACGTTTCGAGCGCGGTCCACACGTGCAGCATCAGCGCCGAGTACAGGAAGTTGCGCACGATCGTCACCGCGTAGTCCTTGTCGGCGTGCGCGGTGCCGGCGAGCGGGCCGTAATGCGGCAGTTCGGCGAGCGTGAAGTTCGCGAACTCGCGCTCGGTGCGGAAGTACGCGTAATCGTCCTCGGTCTTCGTCGCGCCGGTGAGCTGGCGCTCGAGCTCGGCCGCATGCGTATACAGCATGCGCGCCTGGCCGATGAGGTCGAGGCTCATGTTGGTGAGCGCGATGTCTTCCTCGAGGATCGGGCCGTGGCCGCACCATTCGGCATTGCGCTGACCGAGGATCAGCGTGTTGTCCGCGAGGCGCAGCACGTAGGAGAGGTGTTCGGGCGTGATCGTCATGGCGCGGGCGTTACATGTGGTTGACTTCGTCGGGCAGCGTGTAGAACGTCGGGTGACGGTAGATCTTGTCGCCCGCCGGTTCGAACAGCTCGGCCTTCTCGCTCGGATCCGACGCGGTGATCGCCGACGACGGCACCACCCAGATGCTCACGCCTTCCTGGCGGCGCGTGTAGACGTCGCGCGCCATGCGCAGCGCCATCGACGCGTCGGCGGCGTGCAGGCTGCCGCAATGCTTGTGGTCGAGCCCCTGCTTGCTGCGCACGAACACTTCCCAGATCGGCCATTCCTTGTTCATCACTTTCTCCTGAATCCTGAATTCGATGGTGTGCCGCTCAGGCGGCGTGCTGTTCGGCGCGCGCGCGGCGCTTTGCTTCGTGGGCGAGGGCGGCTTCGCGCACCCATGCGCCGTCCTCGTGCGCTTTCACGCGGGTCGCGAGGCGTTCCTTGTTGCACGGGCCGTCGCCGTTGACCACGCGCCAGAATTCGTCCCAGTCGATCGTGCCGTAGTCGTGGTGGCCACGCGCTTCGTTCCACTTCAGGTCGGGATCGGGCAGCGTCACGCCGAGCACCTTCGCCTGGTCGACCGTCGCGTCGACGAATTTTTGCCGGAGGTCGTCGTTCGTGATCCGCTTGATGCCCCATTTCGCGGACTGGTTGCTGTGGACCGAATCGGCGTCGCTCGGGCCGAACATCATCAGCACCGGCCACCACCAGCGGTTCACTGCCTGCTGGACCATCGCGCGTTGCGCGTCGCTGCCCTTCATCATCGACAGCAGCGCGTCGAAGCCCTGGCGCTGGTGGAACGATTCTTCCTTGCACACGCGGATCATCGCGCGCGCGTACGGGCCGTACGTGCAGCGGCACAGCGGGATCTGGTTCATGATCGCCGCGCCGTCGACCAGCCAGCCGATCACGCCGACGTCGGCCCAGGTCGGCGTCGGGTAGTTGAAGATGCTCGAGTATTTCGCCTTGCCGGCGTGCAGCGCGTCGATCAGCGAGTCGCGCGAGACGCCGAGCGTTTCGGCCGCGCTATAAAGATAGAGGCCGTGGCCGGCTTCGTCCTGGACCTTCGCGAGCAGGATCGCCTTGCGCTTCAGGCTCGGCGCGCGGGAGATCCAGTTGCCTTCCGGCAGCATGCCGACGACTTCCGAGTGCGCGTGCTGCGAGATCTGGCGAACCAGCGTCTTGCGATAGGCATCGGGCATCCAGTCCTGCGGTTCGATCTTGCCGTCGGCGGCCATCACCGCATCGAACCGCGCCTGCTCGGGCGACTCGGCTGCGGCGTCGAGCGGCGCGACGTTGCCGGGGATGTCGAGGGATTGCGTGTACATGGCGAGGCTCTCGTCCGGTTGAATGTGTGCGAAGTATAAACCAACCGACCGGTCGGTTAATAAATTTCTTGCGGATTTGCGGAAAGACTCGGGTAAACGAGGGACATCGGGGCGCGATGGTGCTGCGTGATGGTGGCCGGCAAGCGGGAGCCGCGCCTTCTGCGGCACAATGCCCGCTTTCCGACGAGGATTTTGCCGATGTCATTCCGAAGCAGTATCGCCGCGGCCGTGCTGGGTGCGGCCGCTTTTGTCTCGCCGCTCGTGGCGTCGGCTTCGGCCGCGCCGGCAGGATGGGTTGCCGCGTGGGCGACCGCGTTGCAGCCGATTCCCGACCTTGCCGCACCGCCGCCGCTTTATCGCGCGCCCGACGTTGCCGGTCGCACCGTGCGCCAGATCGTCTATCCGACAGTGTCGGGGCGCGCCGCGCGGATCCGCGTCAGCAATGCATACGGTCGTTTCCCCCTCGTCGTCGAGGCGGCGAGCCTCGCGCGCGCTGGCGAGGGCGCGGCGCTGTCCGGCGATGCGGCCGTGCCGGTCCGGTTCGGCGGCAAGGTGTCGGTGACGCTTGCGCCGGGCCAGGAACTCGAAAGCGATCCGGTGGGGATCGACGTCAGGGCCGGGCAGCCGTATGCGATCAGCCTCCAGATGGGGCCGAACCAGCGGATGACGGTCTGGCACCGCGTGTCGAACCAGTTCAATTATGTGTCGGTGCCGGGCGAGCACGTGAGGGATCCGGGGGCTGCCGCGTTCCGCACCCGCTTTACCCAATTTGCATGGGTGACCGAGCTCGCGGTCGAGACCGGTTCCGCGCGCGCCAGCGTAGCCGCGATCGGCGATTCGATCACCGACGGGCTGCGCTCGAGCGTGAACCGGAACCGCCGCTGGCCGGACGCACTGGCGCGTCGGCTGGCCGCCTCGGGCGCGGAATCGATCGGCGTCGCGAATCTCGGGATCAGCGGAAACCGGCTGCTCAGCGATTCGGCGTGCTATGGCACGTCGCTGGCGTCGCGGTTCGAGCGCGATGCGCTGTCGCGCGCGGGCGTGAAGGCGGCGATCGTGCTGATCGGGATCAACGACATCAACTTTGCGGCGATGCCGCCGCGCGCGGGGCTCGATTGCGACCACCCGCATACGCAGGTCACGGCTGCATCGCTGATCGACGGCTACCGCCGGCTGATCGACGCGGCACACCGTCAGGGCGTGAAGGTCTTCGGCGCGACGCTGACGCCGGCCGGGCTGCCGGCGGGGCGCGAGGCGATCCGGCTCGAGGTGAACCGGTGGATCCGGAGCGGTGGCGGGTTCGACGGCGTAGTGGACTTCGACGCGGTGCTGCGCGATCCGGCGCGCCCGAGCGTGCTGCAGCGTCGATTCGATAGTGGCGACGGCATTCATCCGAGCGACGCGGGATACACGGCGATGGCCGACGCGGTACCGGTCGAGCAACTGCAGGCCGCGGTGGGCGGCAAGTAGTGAGCTTCTATATATAGAGGGAAGTGTTGCCGGCGCCCTGGTGGTCGATTGCCTCCGGCGGCCCACCGAGCCCCAGCCCCCGTGCGCGCCAGCGCACGGGGGCTTTTCAAAATATTTTCACAAAGGGCTTGCGTGGATGGGGGCAGGTGCTTAGAATCACGCCTCTTCCGCGCTAACGGAAACGCAGCGCGGAAGGGGAAGCGGAGCTGGTGGTGTGCTGTAGTCTTGGGCGCGCGGCTGGCTTGGAAGTTGAACCCCGCAGTCGCAACGATGTAGTGTAAAAAGTTGTTGACGAACTGCGAAACACGGTTCATAATCTCGCTTCTCTGCTGCTGAAAACGCAGCGCTGCCGGGAAACACGAAGTTCCTCGCAGATTGCTCTTTAAAAATTAACAGCCGATAAGTGTGGGCGCTTGATGGAAGCGAGCTGATCCTCGGATCAGATAGCAAAAGTATCAAGAGTCTCACACTAAAGTAAGTCAGGTTTATGAAGCAATTCATATTCCTGTCAGCTTTGAGTGAGCGACCGGTTCTTAACCGAACCGAAAACAGTAACAGGTTTAAACTGAAGAGTTTGATCCTGGCTCAGATTGAACGCTGGCGGCATGCCTTACACATGCAAGTCGAACGGCAGCACGGGTGCTTGCACCTGGTGGCGAGTGGCGAACGGGTGAGTAATACATCGGAACATGTCCTGTAGTGGGGGATAGCCCGGCGAAAGCCGGATTAATACCGCATACGATCTACGGATGAAAGCGGGGGACCTTCGGGCCTCGCGCTATAGGGTTGGCCGATGGCTGATTAGCTAGTTGGTGGGGTAAAGGCCTACCAAGGCGACGATCAGTAGCTGGTCTGAGAGGACGACCAGCCACACTGGGACTGAGACACGGCCCAGACTCCTACGGGAGGCAGCAGTGGGGAATTTTGGACAATGGGCGAAAGCCTGATCCAGCAATGCCGCGTGTGTGAAGAAGGCCTTCGGGTTGTAAAGCACTTTTGTCCGGAAAGAAATCCTTGGCTCTAATACAGCCGGGGGATGACGGTACCGGAAGAATAAGCACCGGCTAACTACGTGCCAGCAGCCGCGGTAATACGTAGGGTGCAAGCGTTAATCGGAATTACTGGGCGTAAAGCGTGCGCAGGCGGTTTGCTAAGACCGATGTGAAATCCCCGGGCTCAACCTGGGAACTGCATTGGTGACTGGCAGGCTAGAGTATGGCAGAGGGGGGTAGAATTCCACGTGTAGCAGTGAAATGCGTAGAGATGTGGAGGAATACCGATGGCGAAGGCAGCCCCCTGGGCCAATACTGACGCTCATGCACGAAAGCGTGGGGAGCAAACAGGATTAGATACCCTGGTAGTCCACGCCCTAAACGATGTCAACTAGTTGTTGGGGATTCATTTCCTTAGTAACGTAGCTAACGCGTGAAGTTGACCGCCTGGGGAGTACGGTCGCAAGATTAAAACTCAAAGGAATTGACGGGGACCCGCACAAGCGGTGGATGATGTGGATTAATTCGATGCAACGCGAAAAACCTTACCTACCCTTGACATGGTCGGAATCCTGCTGAGAGGTGGGAGTGCTCGAAAGAGAACCGGCGCACAGGTGCTGCATGGCTGTCGTCAGCTCGTGTCGTGAGATGTTGGGTTAAGTCCCGCAACGAGCGCAACCCTTGTCCTTAGTTGCTACGCAAGAGCACTCTAAGGAGACTGCCGGTGACAAACCGGAGGAAGGTGGGGATGACGTCAAGTCCTCATGGCCCTTATGGGTAGGGCTTCACACGTCATACAATGGTCGGAACAGAGGGTTGCCAACCCGCGAGGGGGAGCTAATCCCAGAAAACCGATCGTAGTCCGGATTGCACTCTGCAACTCGAGTGCATGAAGCTGGAATCGCTAGTAATCGCGGATCAGCATGCCGCGGTGAATACGTTCCCGGGTCTTGTACACACCGCCCGTCACACCATGGGAGTGGGTTTTACCAGAAGTGGCTAGTCTAACCGCAAGGAGGACGGTCACCACGGTAGGATTCATGACTGGGGTGAAGTCGTAACAAGGTAGCCGTATCGGAAGGTGCGGCTGGATCACCTCCTTTCCAGAGCTTCTCGCAAAATTGAGCGCTCACGCTTATCGGCTGTAAATTAAAGACAGACTCAGGGGTCTGTAGCTCAGTCGGTTAGAGCACCGTCTTGATAAGGCGGGGGTCGTTGGTTCGAATCCAACCAGACCCACCATTGTCTGGCGGTAACACCTGAGGGTATCTGTACTCAATGGGGGCATAGCTCAGCTGGGAGAGCACCTGCTTTGCAAGCAGGGGGTCGTCGGTTCGATCCCGTCTGCCTCCACCAATCTTCAATGACAAGCGTTCGACTTGAGTCGAATCTTTGTCATTGGCGATTGAGCCAGTCAGAGTGATACGTAGTCAGTATCGGCTGTCGTTCTTTAACAATCTGGAAGAAGTAAGTAATTTGGATAGCGGAAGCGTCTTGAGATGGACGTGGAAACTATCCGGGTTGTGATTGTATCGATGTATCTCAAGATGATTCGAACTCTATGTTTGACTCAATTGGAATACGGCACAACGCGAGAACTCAACCTGTAGCGACTGTCGATGAGACAGACTCGTTATAGGGTCAAGCGAACAAGTGCATGTGGTGGATGCCTTGGCGATCACAGGCGATGAAGGACGCGGTAGCCTGCGAAAAGCTACGGGGAGCTGGCAAACAAGCTTTGATCCGTAGATGTCCGAATGGGGAAACCCACTCCTTCTGGAGTATCCATGGCTGAATACATAGGCCATGCGAAGCGAACGCGGTGAACTGAAACATCTAAGTAACCGCAGGAAAAGAAATCAACCGAGATTCCCAAAGTAGTGGCGAGCGAAATGGGATGAGCCTTGCACTCTTTATTTGTATTGTTAGCCGAACGCTCTGGAAAGTGCGGCCATAGCAGGTGATAGCCCTGTAGGCGAAAACAGTATGAAAGAACTAGGTGTGCGACAAGTAGGGCGGGACACGTGAAATCCTGTCTGAAGATGGGGGGACCATCCTCCAAGGCTAAATACTCGTGATCGACCGATAGTGAACCAGTACCGTGAGGGAAAGGCGAAAAGAACCCCGGGAGGGGAGTGAAATAGATCCTGAAACCGCATGCATACAAACAGTCGGAGCCTCGTAAGGGGTGACGGCGTACCTTTTGTATAATGGGTCAGCGACTTACGTTCAGTAGCAAGCTTAACCGTATAGGGCAGGCGTAGCGAAAGCGAGTCCGAATAGGGCGTTCAGTTGCTGGGCGTAGACCCGAAACCAGGTGATCTATCCATGGCCAGGATGAAGGTGCGGTAACACGTACTGGAGGTCCGAACCCACTAACGTTGAAAAGTTAGGGGATGAGCTGTGGATAGGGGTGAAAGGCTAAACAAACCTGGAAATAGCTGGTTCTCTCCGAAAACTATTTAGGTAGTGCCTCGTGTCTCACCTTCGGGGGTAGAGCACTGTCATGGTTGGGGGGTCTATTGCAGATTACCCCGCCATAGCAAACTCCGAATACCGAAGAGTGCAATCACGGGAGACAGACATCGGGTGCTAACGTCCGGTGTCAAGAGGGAAACAACCCAGACCGCCAGCTAAGGTCCCCAAATATAGCTAAGTGGGAAACGAAGTGGGAAGGCTAAAACAGTCAGGAGGTTGGCTTAGAAGCAGCCACCCTTTAAAGAAAGCGTAATAGCTCACTGATCGAGTCGTCCTGCGCGGAAGATGTAACGGGGCTAAGCTATATACCGAAGCTGCGGATGCGTGCTTAGCACGCATGGTAGGAGAGCGTTCCGTAAGCCTGCGAAGGTGCCTTGTAAAGGGTGCTGGAGGTATCGGAAGTGCGAATGCTGACATGAGTAGCGATAAAGGGGGTGAAAGGCCCCCTCGCCGTAAGCCCAAGGTTTCCTACGCAACGTTCATCGGCGTAGGGTGAGTCGGCCCCTAAGGCGAGGCAGAAATGCGTAGCTGATGGGAAGCAGGTCAATATTCCTGCACCATTGTTAGATGCGATGGGGGGACGGATCGCGGAAGGTTGTCCGGGTGTTGGAAGTCCCGGTCGCTGCATTGGAGAAGGCACTTAGGCAAATCCGGGTGCGCAATTCAAGGGTGTGGCGCGAGCTCCTTAGGGAGCGAAGCAATTGGAAGTGGTTCCAAGAAAAGCCTCTAAGCTTCAGTCTAACGATGACCGTACCGCAAACCGACACAGGTGGGCGAGATGAGTATTCTAAGGCGCTTGAGAGAACTCGGGAGAAGGAACTCGGCAAATTGGTACCGTAACTTCGGGATAAGGTACGCCCTTGTAGCTTGACTGGCCTGCGCCAGGAGGGTGAAGGGGTTGCAATAAACTGGTGGCTGCGACTGTTTAATAAAAACACAGCACTCTGCAAACACGAAAGTGGACGTATAGGGTGTGACGCCTGCCCGGTGCCGGAAGATTAAATGATGGGGTGCAAGCTCTTGATTGAAGTCCCGGTAAACGGCGGCCGTAACTATAACGGTCCTAAGGTAGCGAAATTCCTTGTCGGGTAAGTTCCGACCTGCACGAATGGCGTAACGATGGCCACACTGTCTCCTCCCGAGACTCAGCGAAGTTGAAGTGTTTGTGATGATGCAATCTACCCGCGGCTAGACGGAAAGACCCCATGAACCTTTACTGTAGCTTTGCATTGGACTTTGAACCGATCTGTGTAGGATAGGTGGGAGGCTATGAAACCGGAACGCTAGTTTCGGTGGAGCCGTCCTTGAAATACCACCCTGGTTTGTTTGAGGTTCTAACCTTGGCCCGTGATCCGGGTCGGGGACAGTGCATGGTAGGCAGTTTGACTGGGGCGGTCTCCTCCCAAAGCGTAACGGAGGAGTACGAAGGTACGCTAGGTACGGTCGGAAATCGTGCTGATAGTGCAATGGCATAAGCGTGCTTAACTGCGAGACCGACAAGTCGAGCAGGTGCGAAAGCAGGTCATAGTGATCCGGTGGTTCTGTATGGAAGGGCCATCGCTCAACGGATAAAAGGTACTCTGGGGATAACAGGCTGATACCGCCCAAGAGTTCATATCGACGGCGGTGTTTGGCACCTCGATGTCGGCTCATCTCATCCTGGGGCTGTAGCCGGTCCCAAGGGTATGGCTGTTCGCCATTTAAAGAGGTACGTGAGCTGGGTTTAAAACGTCGTGAGACAGTTTGGTCCCTATCTGCCGTGGGCGTTGGATATTTGAAGGGGGCTGCTCCTAGTACGAGAGGACCGGAGTGGACGAACCTCTGGTGTACCGGTTGTCACGCCAGTGGCATCGCCGGGTAGCTATGTTCGGAAGAGATAACCGCTGAAAGCATCTAAGCGGGAAACTCGCCTTAAGATGAGATATCCCTGGGGACTAGATCCCCTTGAAGGGTCGTTCGAGACCAGGACGTTGATAGGTCAGGTGTGTAAGCGCAGTAATGCGTTCAGCTAACTGATACTAATTGCCCGTAAGGCTTGATCCTATAACAAGTCTGCCTTGTAGATCGGCGCCGTGCGACAGCACCGGCCGCAAGATCCAGAGCGACAAGTTGGATTCTCGTGTGTGATACACACAACCTAAATTACTGCTTCTTCCAAGATTGGTTGTGCTGCGAAGCCAGCACAACAACCCTCTTTGCCTGATGACCATAGCGAGTCGGTCCCACCCCTTCCCATCCCGAACAGGACCGTGAAACGACTCTACGCCGATGATAGTGCGGATTCCCGTGTGAAAGTAGGTAATCGTCAGGCTCCCTAAGCCAGAAACCCCCGCCCGAAAGGCGGGGGTTTTTGCATTGGCGCAGACAAAATGCGCGAGTGATCGGGATCGCTGGCCTGGCTGCTACTCGAGCTGGGGCCGGGGTGCCGATTCTCCAGGATTGCCTCTGCGAGACTGACGCAGATCAGACCGATCGGGTTGGCCTTGCACCGCTAGCTGGCACCGACCAAGACCTACCATCCAAACATTCATCTACTTGCTGTTCACGGAGACGACGATCGGATCGAGTCGCGACTCCACCGCATTTCTGACCACTTCTCGTCGCGGCCAGGAGTGGCATGGCCAGCTGCAAGAATGCCCGTTATTGCGCGCAGTTCCTCTGCGTATTGAGCACTTCTACGCCCAAAATCATCGTTGCCGTATCCGGGGGGGGCACGCCTGGCGGTTCCCGTCACGACATGAGCCATCAGTGTGACCTGGGCAGCGAGTGGCGAAAATCCGCCCTTCGGCGTCCTTATGCCGAAAGCTCCAGGCGACTGCTGCCAATCGAGCGCACGAAGTCAGATTTTGTCCAAGACAGCATCTTGTAGCGATCTAGGCTTGTTTGTTTCTCAACTCGTCGCATCTTCTCTCAAATCGATCCGTGCAAAAAAGATGGGCGCTTGCGGCGCGCCACATGGAAGTCGTTGATGCATAGTGCGAACCGGACGTACGCGAGTTCCTCAACCAGATGCCATCAAAAATTCACGCCGGTTCTTTTGATGGGCACCGGCCGGCCGTCTTGAAACACGTAGACTTCTTCGATGAGCGAATAGCCGGTGCCGCGAAAACAGTCCCGCCCTTCGCCTATCGACGCGAAGGGCGTGCCCCGCATCGACGCCAGTAGATCGCGCCCTGCCTGGGGAATCCAGATCGCAGAGTGCGGAGCCATTGCCTGGCACGAACCGGTGCGTCGTATTCAGGCCTTGATCCCCGGTCGGCGCGCGCAATGCCGGGCAGCTCGCAGCGGTCGTAGAGTATCGGAAGTTGCAGGCCTGCTTTCTCGCGTCCTCGGATGGATGTCGTGCGGAAAACGCGCAGGCGTCGAATCTTGCCAAGGTATCGGCGTTCAGCTGCTCGAGGCGGGCATCGCAGGGGCATGGGGGATGTCTTGTATATACGGCGGAATCGCCTCGATAGGTCGGCCAGACGCTGATGTTGGTCGGCTTGCGCGGGGGCGAAGTGCAGCGGCCGCGCGCTAAAGAACGTGCGCCGAGATTACCGCGGCCAACCTGCGCGGCAGTTCCCGGCACGGCCGTATGTCGTCGCTGTCGATGGAGGCTCTGGGCTGCAGGATTCGTCTGCCCACGCGCCATCACCGGCACCGGCGGCGATGACGCACATTGCGGCATCGTTGATCAGCCATGCGTAGGCGATCGCATCCTGACTCCACAAGGGGGCCCGGCCTACCCGACGTGTACCGAACCGAGCCCCAGGCATTGCGCGTGGGCTTCAACCTGTCATATGCGACGGCGCGGCTGCTGCCGGGCGTCCCGGGGCATGGCTATCAGCCCGCGCCTCCTGACGGGGCCAAGCGATCGTGCTCGGGCGACACTGGCGTCTGCCGGCCCGGCGGCATGTGCGGTCAAAACCATGAATCACTGAAAAAGATCAAGCAGACGCATGAAGATCCGAACCAGGGCGGGCAGGTGGCTCGGGATAGTATGGCTCCCCGGTCGCTGAAGCCGGAAAAGTCCAGCGCCGCCATCGCGATTTCTCGTTGGACGCGTTGCTCAAACTCATGATGCGATTGCTGAAAAGCGTTCGGAAGTCGTGTCGCGTCAATCGCTGGCGGGTCGGGCCAGACAACCCTAGAAACCAGCAACGGACTCCCGGGAGGTATCTAAAAACAGATCATGGCAGCCGCCCGGCACGAAATTTGCGGAAATTTTGCATCTACCCGCTTGGCAGAGTGCTCAAGAGATCGTATGATGGCGGTCTTTCGTTTTCAGCGCAGATGCAGATCGACGCTGAAAGCGGAGTCTGACGAAGATGTGGCACTGATCGGTAGCACCCATGCTTGCCTTAGCCGGGCAAGGGCGGGAGGTCGGTAGTCAGGCAGATATCGGGAAGAGGATGAAAATAATCTTCCGGATGTGCTTGACAGGGGTGCGATGTACCCCCATAATCGTCAGTTCTCTACGGAGGGGTGCCCGAGTGGCTAAAGGGGGCAGACTGTAAATCTGTTGGCTTACGCCTACGTTGGTTCGAATCCAACCTCCTCCACCAAGATATCAGCGCAGTGAGCGGTAAGGAATCGTTTGTGGCCCGTGCGGGTGTAGCTCAATGGTAGAGCAGAAGCCTTCCAAGCTTACGACGAGGGTTCGATTCCCTTCACCCGCTCCAGACCGCGAAGTTGAAGCGTAAAGCGCCCATGTGGCTCAGTGGTAGAGCACTCCCTTGGTAAGGGAGAGGTCGGCAGTTCGATCCTGCCCATGGGCACCAGCAGTAAAAAGTCAGTGTCTTGTTGTTTGCGCGCGGCGCAACCTGTGAAATTCCTTTTGGGAGTTGAAAATGGCCAAGGAAAAGTTTGAGCGGACCAAGCCGCACGTGAACGTTGGTACGATTGGTCACGTTGACCACGGCAAGACGACGCTGACGGCAGCGATCACGACGGTTCTGACGAAGAAGTTCGGCGGCGAAGCGAAGGCGTACGACCAGATCGACGCGGCACCGGAAGAAAAGGCGCGCGGCATCACGATCAACACGGCACACGTCGAGTACGAAACGGCTAACCGCCATTACGCACACGTCGACTGCCCGGGCCACGCTGACTATGTGAAGAACATGATCACGGGCGCAGCGCAGATGGACGGCGCGATCCTGGTTTGCTCGGCAGCAGACGGCCCGATGCCGCAAACGCGTGAGCACATCCTGCTGGCGCGTCAGGTTGGCGTTCCGTACATCATCGTGTTCCTGAACAAGTGCGACATGGTGGACGACGCTGAGCTGCTCGAGCTGGTCGAGATGGAAGTTCGCGAACTCCTGTCGAAGTACGACTTCCCGGGCGACGACACGCCGATCGTGAAGGGTTCGGCCAAGCTGGCGCTGGAAGGCGACACGGGCGAGCTGGGCGAAGTGGCGATCATGAGCCTGGCAGACGCGCTGGACACGTACATCCCGACGCCGGAGCGTGCAGTTGACGGTGCGTTCCTGATGCCGGTGGAAGACGTGTTCTCGATCTCGGGCCGTGGTACGGTGGTGACGGGTCGTGTCGAGCGCGGCATCGTGAAGGTCGGCGAAGAAATCGAAATCGTCGGTATCAAGCCGACGGTGAAGACGACCTGCACGGGCGTTGAAATGTTCCGCAAGCTGCTGGACCAAGGTCAGGCAGGCGACAACGTTGGTATCCTGCTGCGCGGCACGAAGCGTGAAGACGTGGAGCGTGGCCAGGTTCTGGCGAAGCCGGGTTCGATCACGCCGCACACGCACTTCACGGCTGAAGTGTACGTGCTGAGCAAGGACGAAGGCGGCCGTCACACGCCGTTCTTCAACAACTACCGTCCGCAGTTCTACTTCCGTACGACGGACGTGACGGGCTCGATCGAGCTGCCGAAGGACAAGGAAATGGTGATGCCGGGCGACAACGTGTCGATCACGGTGAAGCTGATTGCTCCGATCGCGATGGAAGAAGGTCTGCGCTTCGCAATCCGCGAAGGTGGCCGTACGGTCGGCGCCGGCGTCGTCGCCAAGATCATCGAGTAAGCCAGTTATTCGTTGATCGACAGTTTTGGGGCTGGCAACAGCCAGCCCCAGTATGGTTTAGGGGTATAGCTCAACTGGCAGAGCGTCGGTCTCCAAAACCGAAGGTTGGGGGTTCGATTCCCTCTGCCCCTGCCAAAAAATAGCCACGTGTCCTACGTGGCATTTGTTTTAAGGTGTTATGGCGAATCCATCCGTCGAAACTGTAAATACCTCCGGCGATAAGCTGATGCTGGCCCTGGGCGTATTGCTGGTCTTGGCCGGATTCGTGGGCTTCTTCTGGCTGGCCAATCAGCAGTGGTATGTCCGCGGTGCCGCGTTGGCGGTAGGGATCATCGCCGGCGTGGCCGTCGGGCTGATGTCCGCCCCTGGCAAGAGCCTCATCGCCTTTGCCAAGGATTCGTACAAGGAAGTCCGGAAGGTCGTTTGGCCCACCCGCAAAGAAGCAACGCAAACCACACTCGTCGTGTTCGGTTTCGTGCTCGTGATGGCGATTTTCCTCTGGTTGAGTGACAAATCGATCGAATGGGTGATTTTCTCGGCGATTCTGGGTTGGAAATGATATGAGCGATACTCCGGCATCCCCGAGCGGAAAGCGTTGGTACGTCGTGCACGCCTACTCCGGTATGGAGAAGAGCGTGCAACGTGCGCTTCAGGAGCGCATCGAACGTGCTGGCATGCAGGACAAATTCGGTCAGATCCTGGTTCCGACCGAAGAAGTGGTCGAAGTCAAAGGCGGCCACAAGGCAGTAACCGAGCGTCGATTCTTCCCCGGCTACGTGCTGGTGGAGATGGAAATGACGGACGAAACGTGGCACCTCGTGAAGAACACCGCGAAGGTTACCGGTTTCGTCGGCGGTGCACGTAACCGCCCGACCCCGATTTCCCCGAAGGAAGTCGAGAAGATCATGTCGCAGATGCAGGAAGGCGTCGAGAAGCCGCGCCCGAAGACCCTGTTCGAAGTCGGCGAGATGGTGCGTGTGAAGGAAGGTCCGTTCACGGACTTCAACGGCACCGTCGAAGAAGTCAACTACGAAAAGTCGCGCGTGCGTGTGTCGGTCACCATCTTTGGCCGATCCACCCCGGTCGAACTCGAGTTCGGCCAGGTCGAAAAAGTTTGATCCCGATTCGGTGGGCAGCCTAGGCTGCCCACCTTCGCGCTTACGGCCCGCGTCATGGCCGTTGAGGAGCGTCAGTAGCCAGAGGCGAAAGCGCGTTATCACTCACCGAACGCCCTTCCGGCGTTCCAATGAGGTTCACAAATGGCAAAGAAGATTATCGGCTTTATCAAGCTGCAGATCCCTGCAGGTAAAGCCAACCCGTCGCCGCCGGTCGGTCCGGCACTGGGCCAGCGCGGCCTGAACATCATGGAGTTCTGCAAGGCGTTCAACGCGCAGACTCAAGGCATGGAGCCGGGTCTGCCGGTGCCGGTGGTCATCACGGCATTCGCTGACAAGAGCTTCACGTTCGTGATGAAGACGCCGCCGGCGACCGTCCTGATCAAGAAGGCGGCGAAGGTGGACAAGGGCTCGAGCAAGCCGCACACCGACAAGGTCGGTTCGATCACGCGCGCTCAAGCCGAAGAAATCGCGAAGACCAAGATGCCGGACCTTACGGCAGCTGATCTGGACGCAGCCGTTCGCACCATCGCTGGTAGCGCACGCTCGATGGGCATCACTGTGGAGGGCGTGTAAATGGCTAAGATCTCCAAGCGCCGTCAGGCATTTGCCGCCAAGGTCGATCGTCAGAAGCTGTACGCGATCGAAGACGCACTGAGCCTCGTGAAGGAATGCGCGAGCGCGAAGTTCGACGAGTCGATCGACGTCGCAGTCCAGCTCGGCATCGATGCGAAGAAGTCGGACCAGGTCGTTCGTGGTTCGGTCGTTCTGCCGGCAGGTACGGGCAAGTCGGTTCGCGTTGCCGTGTTCGCGCAAGGCGAGAAGGCTGAGCAAGCGCGTGCAGCAGGCGCGGAAATCGTCGGTATGGAAGACCTGGCTGAGCAGATCAAGGCTGGCCAGATGGACTTCGACATCGTGATCGCTTCGCCGGACACGATGCGTATCGTCGGTACGCTGGGTCAGATCCTCGGCCCGCGCGGCCTGATGCCGAACCCGAAGGTCGGTACGGTCACGCCGGACGTCGCAACCGCCGTCAAGAACGCGAAGGCTGGTCAGGTGCAATTCCGTGTCGACAAGGCCGGTATCATCCACGCGACCATCGGCCGTGCATCGTTCGAGCCGACCGCACTGCGTTCGAACCTGTCGGCGCTGATCGAAGCGCTGCAGAAGGCAAAGCCGGCAACGAGCAAGGGCGTCTACCTGCGCAAGATCGCACTGTCGAGCACGATGGGCGTCGGCGTGCGTGTCGACCAGGCTACGCTGGCAGCACAGTAAGCAAGATTTCGGGCCGCTTCGTTCGCGAAGCGGCCTACATGGGCTTTGGGCGGTTGTTCGTGCAGGTAGGGCGGGCAACCGGTTATCAAAGACCGTTGGTGGGGCGCAGCAGTCAGGTGATCCCTTAATTCAAGCCAACGCAGATGGCGAACCCGAAAAAGTTTTGCAGTGGTGAAGCCGCAGGCCGTGAAGCGATTCGCGGCATGAGGTGGAAATACTCCTAACGAGGTCGGACGCCGTTGTTGAACGAGGTACGTGAGGTTTCGTGCCGAACGTATCGTTTCTGGAGGCTAACCGTGCCGCTTAATAGAGAAGACAAGCAAGCCGTCGTCGCTGAGGTTTCCGCGCAAGTCGCGAAGGCCCAGACCGTTGTGCTGGCTGAGTATCGTGGAATTGCGGTTGGCGATCTGACCAAGCTGCGCGCGCAAGCGCGTGAGCAACAGGTTTACCTGCGCGTGTTGAAGAACACGCTGGCGCGCCGCGCCGTTGAAGGTACGCCGTTTGCTCCGCTGGCAGAGCAGATGACTGGCCCGTTGATCTACGGCATCTCGGAAGATGCAATTGCTGCTGCTAAGGTCGTCAACGACTTCAGCAAGAGCAATGACAAGTTGGTCATCAAGGCTGGTTCGTTCGATGGCAAGGTGATGGACAAGGCTGGCGTGCAAGCGCTGGCAAGCATCCCGAGCCGCGAAGAACTGCTCTCGAAGCTGCTGTTCGTTATGCAATCGCCTGTTTCGGGCTTCGCGCGTGCCCTGGCCGCGCTGGCAGAGAAGAAGCAAGCGGAAGCTGCGTAATCGAACGTGCATCAGCGTCATTGATCGCTGGCTGTATCCGAATTCAATTTAGGAGTATTTCAAATGGCAATCGCAAAAGAAGACATCCTGGCAGCAGTCGAAGGGATGACCGTTCTGGAACTGAACGAACTGGTCAAGGCGTTCGAAGAGAAGTTTGGCGTGTCGGCAGCTGCAGTGGCAGTCGCTGGCCCGGCAGGCGGCGGCGCTGCTGCTGCTGCAGAAGAAAAGACCGAATTCACGGTCGTTCTGGCTGAAGCAGGCAGCAACAAGGTTGCAGTCATCAAGGCAGTTCGCGAACTGACGGGCCTGGGCCTGAAGGAAGCGAAGGACGTCGTTGACGGCGCACCGAAGGCTGTCAAGGAAGGCGTCGACAAGGCTGCTGCTGAAGAAGCCAAGAAGAAGCTGGAAGAAGCAGGCGCGAAGGTCGAAGTCAAGTAAGTTTCGGCGCGCTGTGCGAAGGCTGGCGGTATTTTCACCGCCGGCCTTTTTGTGCTTTGTGGGGACGTTATTCTGGCACTCATTCGGGAGCCCGAATAATCGGCCCCAGAAGCCAAAGAAAACCGCCTGATCGTTGTGATTGGTCACGAATGGCGGTTCTCTTTGTCTTCTGAAGCGACTGCAGAAGGCAAGTTTGGTCGGGTAGCGGGCAACACAGGCATCCGCTGCCGTCAGCCAGCGGTTGGTAGCGGCCAACCACCAAGCTTCTCGGCTCGTTCAAGCCGTCGGACGGCCATCGGGTCTCAGTCGGTGAACACTCGGGTTTGAAACGTCCAGGTATTCCGCCTCGATAGCACCCGCCGTGATTCGGAGATCGTATGCAATATTCCTTCACCGAGAAGAAGCGCATTCGCAAGAGTTTCGCGAAGCGCCCCATCGTTCACCAAGTTCCTTTCTTGCTGGCTACCCAGCTTGAATCATTCAGCACGTTTCTGCAAGCCGATGTGCCGGCCACGCAACGCAAGCCTGAAGGTTTGCAGGCCGCGTTCACATCGGTATTTCCCATTGTTTCGCACAACGGCTTTGCGCGTCTCGAGTTCGTGAGCTACGCGTTGTCCGCGCCGGCATTCAACATCAAGGAATGCCAGCAGCGCGGCCTGACGTACTGCTCCGCGCTGCGCGCGAAGGTCCGCCTTGTCATCCTCGACAAGGAATCGCCGAACAAGCCGGTCGTCAAGGAAGTGAAAGAGCAGGAAGTGTACATGGGCGAAATTCCGCTCATGACGCCGACGGGCTCGTTCGTCATCAACGGCACCGAGCGTGTCATCGTCTCGCAGCTGCACCGTTCGCCGGGCGTGTTCTTCGAACACGACAAGGGCAAGACGCACAGCTCGGGCAAGCTGCTGTTCTCGGCACGGATCATTCCGTACCGCGGCTCGTGGCTCGACTTCGAATTCGATCCGAAGGACATCCTGTACTTCCGCGTCGACCGTCGCCGCAAGATGCCGGTCACGATCCTGCTGAAGGCCATCGGCCTGACGCCGGAACAGATCCTCGCGAACTTCTTCGTGTTCGACAACTTCACGCTGATGGACGAAGGCGCACAACTCGAGTTCGTGCCCGAGCGCCTGCGTGGTGAAGTCGCGCGTTTCGACATCACGGATCGTGATGGCAAGGTCATCGTCCAGAAGGACAAGCGGATCAACGCGAAGCACATTCGCGATCTCGAAGCCGCGAAGACCAAGTTCATCTCGGTGCCGGAAGACTATCTGCTCGGCCGCGTGCTGGCGAAGAACGTCGTCGACGGCGACACCGGCGAAGTGATCGCGAGCGCGAACGACGAAGTCACGGAAAGCGTGCTCGAGAAGCTGCGCGAAGCGGGCATCAAGGACATCCAGACGCTCTACACGAACGACCTGGACCAGGGCCCGTACATCTCGTCGACGCTGCGTGTCGACGAAACGACCGACAAGACGGCCGCGCGCATCGCGATCTACCGCATGATGCGTCCGGGCGAGCCGCCGACCGAAGAAGCGGTCGAGGCCCTGTTCAACCGTCTGTTCTACAGCGAAGAAGCGTACGACCTGTCGAAGGTCGGCCGCATGAAGTTCAACCGCCGCGTCAGCCGTGACGAGATCACCGGCCCGATGACGCTGCAGGACGACGACATCCTCGCGACGATCAAGATCCTCGTCGAGCTGCGCAACGGCAAGGGCGAAGTGGACGACATCGACCACCTCGGCAACCGTCGCGTGCGTTGCGTCGGCGAACTGGCGGAAAACCAGTTCCGCGCCGGTCTCGTGCGTGTCGAGCGCGCGGTCAAGGAACGCCTCGGCCAGGCCGAAAGCGAAAACCTGATGCCGCACGACCTGATCAACTCGAAGCCGATTTCGTCGGCGATCCGCGAGTTCTTCGGTTCGTCGCAGCTGTCGCAGTTCATGGACCAGACCAACCCGCTGTCGGAAATCACGCACAAGCGCCGTGTTTCCGCACTGGGCCCGGGCGGTCTGACGCGCGAACGCGCAGGCTTCGAAGTTCGTGACGTGCACCCGACCCACTATGGCCGCGTGTGCCCGATCGAAACGCCGGAAGGTCCGAACATCGGCCTGATCAACTCGCTCGCACTGTACGCGCACCTGAACGAGTACGGCTTCCTCGAGACGCCGTACCGCAAGGTCGTGGACAGCAAGGTGACCGACCAGATCGACTACCTGTCGGCGATCGAGGAAGGCCGCTACATGATCGCTCAGGCGAACGCCGCGATCGACGAGAACGGCACGCTGATCGACGAACTCGTGTCGTCGCGTGAAGCCGGCGAAACGATGATGGTCACGCCGGACCGTATCCAGTACATGGACGTCGCGCCGTCGCAGATCGTGTCGGTTGCAGCCTCGCTGATTCCGTTCCTCGAGCACGACGATGCGAACCGTGCACTGATGGGTTCGAACATGCAGCGTCAGGCCGTGCCGTGTCTGCGTCCGGAGAAGCCGGTCGTCGGGACAGGTATCGAGCGCACCTGCGCGGTTGACTCGGGTACGACGGTTCAGGCGTTCCGCGGCGGCGTCGTCGACTATGTCGACGCAGGCCGTATCGTGATTCGTGTGAACGACGACGAAGCGGTCGCAGGTGAAGTCGGTGTCGACATCTACAACCTGATCAAGTACACGCGTTCGAACCAGAACACGAACATCAACCAGCGTCCGATCGTGAAGATGGGCGACAAGGTCTCGCGCGGCGACGTGCTGGCCGACGGCGCCTCGACGGACCTGGGCGAGCTCGCGCTCGGCCAGAACATGCTGATCGCGTTCATGCCGTGGAACGGCTACAACTTCGAAGACTCGATCCTGATCTCGGAGAAGGTGGTTGCGGACGATCGCTACACGTCGATCCACATCGAAGAGCTGAACGTCGTTGCACGCGACACGAAGCTCGGGCCGGAAGAAATCACGCGCGACATCTCGAACCTGGCGGAAGTCCAGCTCGGCCGTCTCGACGAATCCGGCATCGTGTACATCGGTGCTGAAGTCGAAGCAGGCGACGTGCTGGTCGGCAAGGTCACGCCGAAGGGCGAGACCCAGCTGACGCCGGAAGAGAAGCTGCTGCGCGCGATCTTCGGCGAGAAGGCTTCGGACGTGAAGGACACGTCGCTGCGCGTGCCGTCGGGCATGAGCGGTACCGTGATCGACGTCCAGGTGTTCACGCGTGAAGGCATCCAGCGCGACAAGCGTGCGCAACAGATCATCGACGACGAACTGAAGCGCTACCGTCTCGACCTGAACGACCAGCTGCGCATCGTGGAAGGCGACGCGTTCCAGCGTCTCGCGCGCATGCTCGTGGGCAAGGTCGCGAACGGCGGTCCGAAGAAGCTCGCGAAGGGCACGAAGATCGACCAGGCTTACCTGGAAGACCTCGACCACTACCACTGGTTCGACATCCGCCTCGCGGACGACGAAGCAGCGGCATCGCTCGAAGCGATCAAGAACTCGATCGAAGAGAAGCGTCACCAGTTCGACCTCGCGTTCGAAGAGAAGCGCAAGAAGCTCACGCAAGGCGACGAACTGCCGCCGGGCGTGCTGAAGATGGTCAAGGTGTACCTCGCGGTGAAGCGCCGTCTGCAGCCTGGCGACAAGATGGCAGGCCGTCACGGTAACAAGGGTGTCGTGTCGAAGATCGTCCCGATCGAAGACATGCCGTACATGGCCGACGGCCGTCCGGCAGACGTCGTGCTGAACCCGCTGGGCGTTCCGTCGCGGATGAACGTGGGTCAGGTTCTGGAAGTGCACCTCGGCTGGGCTGCGAAGGGCCTCGGCTGGCGTATCGGCGAAATGCTGCAGCGTCAGGCGAAGATCGAGGAACTGCGCGTGTTCCTGACGAAGATCTACAACGAGTCGGGCCGCCAGGAAGACCTGGAAAGCTTCACCGACGACGAGATCCTCGAACTCGCGAAGAACCTGCGCGAAGGCGTGCCGTTCGCGACGCCGGTGTTCGACGGTGCGACCGAGGAAGAAATGGGCAAGATGCTCGACCTCGCGTTCCCGGACGACATCGCTGAACAGCTCGGCATGAACCCGTCGAAGAACCAGGTCCGTCTGTACGACGGCCGCACGGGTGAAATGTTCGAGCGTCGCGTGACGCTGGGCTACATGCACTACCTGAAGCTGCACCACTTGGTCGACGACAAGATGCACGCGCGTTCGACCGGCCCGTACTCGCTCGTCACGCAGCAGCCGCTGGGTGGTAAGGCGCAGTTCGGTGGCCAGCGTTTCGGTGAAATGGAAGTGTGGGCACTCGAAGCGTACGGCGCGTCCTACGTGCTGCAGGAAATGCTGACGGTGAAGTCGGATGACGTGACCGGCCGGACGAAGGTGTACGAAAACCTCGTCAAGGGCGACCACGTGATCGATGCAGGCATGCCGGAATCCTTCAACGTGCTCGTGAAGGAAATCCGCTCGCTCGGTATCGACATCGATCTCGACCGCAATTAATCGGACTACGGAGAGAAAGCAATGAAAGCTCTGCTCGATCTATTCAAGCAAGTCCAACAGGAAGAAGTTTTCGACGCGATCAAGATCGGTCTGGCTTCGCCTGACAAGATCCGTTCGTGGTCGTTCGGCGAAGTGAAGAAGCCGGAGACCATCAACTACCGTACGTTCAAGCCGGAACGCGATGGTCTCTTCTGCGCGAAGATCTTCGGGCCGATCAAGGACTACGAGTGCCTGTGCGGCAAGTACAAGCGCCTGAAGCACCGCGGCGTGATCTGCGAGAAGTGCGGTGTCGAAGTGACGCTGGCGAAGGTGCGTCGCGAACGGATGGGCCACATCGAACTGGCCTCGCCGGTCGCGCACATCTGGTTCCTGAAGTCGCTGCCGTCGCGTCTGGGCATGGTGCTCGACATGACGCTGCGCGACATCGAACGCGTGCTGTACTTCGAAGCATACGTGGTGATCGAACCGGGCATGACGCCGCTGAAGGCGCGGCAGATCATGACCGAAGAGGATTACTACAACAAGGTCGAGGAATACGGCGACGAATTCCGTGCCGAAATGGGCGCGGAAGGCGTGCGTGAACTGCTGCGCGCGATCAACATCGACGAGCAGGTCGAGACGCTGCGCACCGAGCTGAAGAACACCGGCTCGGAAGCGAAGATCAAGAAGTACGCGAAGCGCCTGAAGGTCCTCGAGGCATTCCAGCGCTCGGGCATCAAGCCCGAGTGGATGATCCTCGAAGTGCTGCCGGTGCTGCCGCCGGAACTGCGTCCGCTCGTGCCGCTGGACGGCGGCCGTTTCGCGACGTCGGACCTGAACGACCTGTACCGCCGCGTGATCAACCGTAACAACCGGTTGAAGCGTCTGCTCGAGCTGAAGGCACCTGAAATCATCGTCCGCAACGAAAAGCGGATGCTGCAGGAAGCCGTCGACTCGCTGCTCGACAACGGTCGTCGCGGCAAGGCGATGACGGGTGCGAACAAGCGTCCGCTGAAGTCGCTCGCCGACATGATCAAGGGCAAGGGCGGTCGTTTCCGTCAGAACCTGCTGGGCAAGCGCGTCGACTACTCGGGCCGTTCGGTCATCGTGGTCGGCCCGACGCTGAAGCTGCACCAGTGCGGTCTGCCGAAGCTGATGGCGCTCGAGCTGTTCAAGCCGTTCATCTTCAACAAGCTGGAAGTGATGGGCGTCGCGACGACCATCAAGGCTGCGAAGAAGGAAGTCGAGAACCAGACGCCGGTGGTGTGGGACATCCTCGAAGAGGTGATCCGCGAGCACCCGGTGATGCTGAACCGTGCGCCGACGCTGCACCGTCTCGGTATCCAGGCGTTCGAGCCGGTGCTGATCGAAGGCAAGGCAATTCAGCTGCACCCGCTCGTCTGCGCGGCGTTCAACGCCGACTTCGACGGTGACCAGATGGCCGTTCACGTGCCGCTGTCGCTCGAAGCGCAGATGGAAGCGCGTACGCTGATGCTGGCGTCGAACAACGTGCTGTTCCCGGCCAACGGCGATCCGTCGATCGTGCCGTCGCAGGATATCGTGCTGGGTCTGTACTACGCGACCCGCGAAGCGGTCAACGGCAAGGGCGAAGGCCTGTCGTTCACGGGCGTGTCGGAAGTGATCCGCGCGTACGAGAACAAGGAAGTCGAGCTCGCATCGCGCGTCAACGTGCGGATCACCGAAATGGTCCACAACGAAGACACGTCGGAAGGCGCGCCGCCGTTCGTGCCGAAGATCTCGCTGTACGCGACGACCGTCGGCCGCGCGATCCTGTCGGAGATCCTGCCGCACGGCCTGCCGTTCTCGGTGCTGAACAAGCCGCTGAAGAAGAAGGAAATCTCGCGCCTGATCAACACGGCGTTCCGCAAGTGCGGTCTGCGTGCGACGGTGGTGTTTGCCGACCAGCTGATGCAGTCGGGTTTCCGTCTCGCGACGCGCGCCGGTATTTCGATCTGCGTGGACGACATGCTCGTGCCGCCGCAGAAGGAAACGATCGTCGGCGACGCCGCGAAGAAGGTGAAGGAGTACGACCGCCAGTACATGTCGGGTCTCGTCACCGCGCAGGAACGCTACAACAACGTGGTCGACATCTGGTCGGCAACGTCGGAAGCGGTCGGCAAGGCGATGATGGAGCAGCTGTCGACGGAGCCGGTGACGGACCGCGACGGCAACGAGACGCGCCAGGAGTCGTTCAACTCGATCTACATGATGGCCGACTCGGGCGCCCGGGGTTCGGCGGTTCAGATTCGTCAGCTGGCCGGTATGCGTGGCCTGATGGCGAAGCCGGACGGCTCGATTATCGAGACGCCGATTACCGCGAACTTCCGCGAAGGTCTGAACGTGTTGCAGTACTTCATCTCGACCCACGGTGCACGTAAGGGTCTGGCTGATACGGCACTGAAGACCGCGAACTCGGGTTACCTGACGCGTCGTCTCGTCGACGTCACGCAGGATCTGGTTGTCGTGGAAGACGATTGCGGCACGTCGAACGGCGTGGCGATGAAGGCACTCGTCGAAGGCGGTGAAGTCGTCGAGGCGCTGCGCGACCGTATCCTCGGCCGCGTTGCGGTTGCGGACGTCGTGAACCCGGAAACGCAGGAAACGGTGTACGAATCGGGCACGCTGCTCGACGAAACGGCGGTCGAGGAAATCGAACGCCTCGGCATCGACGAAGTGCGCGTGCGCACGCCGCTGACCTGCGAAACGCGCTACGGTCTGTGTGCATCGTGCTACGGCCGTGACCTCGGCCGCGGCTCGCTCGTGAACGTCGGCGAAGCAGTCGGCGTGATCGCGGCACAGTCGATCGGTGAACCGGGCACGCAGCTGACGATGCGTACGTTCCACATCGGTGGTGCGGCGTCGCGTGCGGCAGTGGCTTCGTCGGTCGAAGCGAAGAGCAACGGTATCGTCCGCTTCACGGCGACGATGCGTTACGTCACGAATGCGAAGGGCGAGCAGATCGTCATTTCCCGTTCGGGCGAAGCGATGATCACCGACGATTTCGGTCGCGAGCGCGAGCGTCACAAAGTGCCGTACGGCGCGACGCTGCTGCAACTCGACGGCGCGACGATCAAGGCAGGCACGCAGCTCGCCACGTGGGATCCGCTGACGCGTCCGATCATCACCGAGTACGGTGGTACGGTGAAGTTCGAGAACGTCGAGGAAGGCGTGACCGTCGCGAAGCAGATCGACGACGTGACCGGCCTGTCGACGCTGGTCGTGATCGACGTGAAGCGTCGTGGTTCGCAGGCTTCGAAGAGCGTGCGTCCGCAGGTCAAGCTGCTCGACGCGAACGGCGACGAAGTGAAGATTCCGGGCACGGAGCACGCGGTGCAGATCGGCTTCCAGGTCGGCGCACTGATCACCGTGAAGGATGGTCAGCAGGTGCAGGTCGGTGAAGTGCTCGCACGTATCCCGACGGAAGCGCAGAAGACGCGTGACATTACCGGCGGTCTGCCGCGGGTGGCGGAACTGTTCGAAGCGCGTTCGCCGAAGGATGCCGGCATTCTCGCGGAAGTCACCGGTACGACGTCGTTCGGTAAGGACACGAAGGGCAAGCAGCGTCTCGTCATCACGGATCTCGAGGGCAACCAGCACGAGTTCCTGATCGCGAAGGAAAAGCAGGTTCTGGTTCACGATGCCCAGGTCGTCAACAAGGGCGAAATGATCGTGGACGGTCCGGCCGATCCGCACGACATCCTGCGTCTGCAGGGTATCGAGGCGCTGTCGCGCTACATCGTCGACGAAGTGCAGGACGTGTATCGTCTGCAGGGCGTGAAGATCAACGACAAGCACATCGAGGTGATCGTTCGCCAGATGCTGCGTCGTGTGCAGATCACCGACAACGGCGATACGCGCTTCATCCCGGGCGAACAGGTCGAGCGTTCCGACATGCTGGACGAGAACGATCGCATGATCGCCGAGGACAAGCGTCCGGCTTCGTACGACAACGTGCTGCTCGGTATCACGAAGGCATCGCTGTCGACCGACTCGTTCATCTCCGCGGCATCGTTCCAGGAAACGACCCGCGTGCTGACCGAAGCGGCGATCATGGGCAAGCGCGACGATCTGCGCGGCCTGAAGGAAAACGTGATCGTCGGCCGCCTGATTCCGGCCGGTACGGGTCTCGCGTTCCACAAGGCACGCAAGGCGAAGGAATCGTCGGATCGCGAGCGTTTCGACCAGATCGCAGCGGAAGAGGCGTTCGATTTCGGTACGCCGAGCACGCCTGCTGCGGAAGAGCCGCAACAGCACCCGGCAGCCGAGTAAGCGCGGGCGGCGCGAGCCGCCTTGTCTCACCACGCTGTCACCGAGACCGCCCGGTTTTGCCGGGCGGTTTTTTTTCATCTGTCGTTCGCGTGCATGACCCGCCTGTGCCGTGCCGGCCTCGCTTGATCGCGACGGACGTGCGGCCTGGCTGCAAGCGCCTCCGGAGCCATCGCAATCACTTGCGGCAGGGTCGTGGCAGGCTCGTCATGCACGCGAACGAACCCTGGCCGATTGGCCAAAACCGCACGATTCGCCCCGCGTCCCGCGAGCGGGTTGTTAAAATTGCGGTCATCGTCCAGCCGTCCCCGTCCTCTTCCATGTCCCGCGCCCTCGAAATCCTCGACGAAGTATTTGGTTATCCCGCTTTTCGCGGCCAGCAGGGCGAAATCGTCGAACACGTCGCCGGCGGCGGCGATTGTCTCGTGCTGATGCCGACCGGCGGCGGCAAGTCGCTGTGCTACCAGATTCCGGCGCTGCTGCGTCGCGAGGCCGGACAGGGTGCCGGTATCGTCGTGTCGCCGCTGATCGCGCTGATGCAGGACCAGGTCGCCGCACTGAGCGAAGTGGGCGTGCGCGCGGCGTACCTGAATTCGACACTGTCGGGCGCCGAGGCCGCGGCGACCGAGCGGGCGCTGCGCGAAGGCGAAATCGACCTGCTGTATGTCGCGCCCGAACGGCTGATGACGGGGCGCTTCCTCGACCTGCTCGAGCGCGCGAAGATCGGCCTGTTCGCGATCGACGAAGCGCACTGCGTGTCGCAATGGGGGCACGATTTCCGCCCGGAATACATCCAGCTGTCGGTGCTGCACGAGCGATTTCCGTCGGTGCCGCGCATCGCATTGACCGCGACGGCCGATGCGATCACGCGCGACGAGATCATCCACCGTCTCGCGCTCGACGACGCACGCGTGTTCGTGTCGAGCTTCGACCGCCCGAACATCCGCTACCGGATCGTCGAAAAGGACAACGCGCGATCGCAGCTGCTCGATTTCATCCGCGCCGAACACACGAATGCCGACGGCACGACGGATGCGGGTGTCGTCTATTGCCTGTCGCGTCGCAAGGTCGAGGAAACGGCCGAATGGCTGAAGGCGCAAGGCGTGCGCGCGCTGCCGTATCACGCGGGGATGGAGTTCGAGGTGCGGCAGAAGCACCAGGAAATGTTCCAGCGCGAGGAAGGCATCGTGATGTGCGCGACGATCGCGTTCGGCATGGGCATCGACAAGCCGGACGTGCGCTTCGTCGCGCACCTGGATCTGCCGAAGAGCGTCGAAGGCTACTACCAGGAAACGGGCCGCGCCGGCCGCGACGGGATGCCCGCGAATGCGTGGATGGCGTACGGGCTCGGCGACGTCGTCCAGCAGCGCAAGATGATCGACGAATCGGATGCGGACGACGCACACAAGCGTGTCCAGACGTCGAAGCTCGACGCGCTGCTCGGGCTGTGCGAGACGATCTCGTGCCGCCGCGTGCGGCTGCTGAACTACTTCGGCGAGGAGAGCAAGCCGTGCGGCAACTGCGATACGTGCCTCGAGCCGCCCGCTTCATGGGACGCGACGCGTGAGGCGCAGATGGCGCTGTCGTGCGTGTTCCGCGCGCAGCGCGCGAGCGGTTTCAATTTCGGCTCGAGCCACCTGATCGAGATCCTGCGCGGCGGGCGCACCGAGAAGGTGTTGCAGCGGGGCCACGACCAGCTGACGACGTTCGGGATCGGCGCGTCGCTGTCGGAGCCCGAGTGGCGCGCGATATTTCGGCAGCTCGTCGCGTACGGCTACCTGGCCGTCGATCACGGCGGCTTCGGCGCACTCGTGCTGACCGAGGCCGCGAAGCCGGTGTTGAAGAACGAAGAGAAGGTCACGCTGCGCCGCTACGTGAAGCCGCAGCGCACGCGTCAGTCGTCGGGCCGCAGCGGCACGCGCGTCGATCCGACGGCCGGCATGGGCACACGCGAGCGCGCAAGGTGGGATGCGCTGCGCGCGTGGCGCGCGGAAACGGCGAAGACGGACGGCGTGCCGGCCTACGTGATCTTCCACGACGCGACGCTCGCCGAGATCGCACGCAACGCGCCGGAGACGATCGACGACCTGCGCCATATCCCCGGCATGGGGGTGCGCAAGCTGGAGCGCTTCGGCGACGAGATCATCGACGTCGTCGAGTCTGCCTGACACAGGCGTTCCGACCCTTCCGGTAAACCACGCGTCCGGCCGGCGAATCACGCAAGCCGTTGACTTAGTTGGTATTTCCGGAATATGATGCTGGGTTCCGGTATTCGGTGGGCCGAGTTGCGTTCGAAAGCTCGCACCCGTTTCGCCGGTTCGGAAGTCAACTGTGCGCCGATTCTCGCTTTGCCCGAAATCGATGTGCAGATTTTGTTCAATTTCAGGAATAAACAATGCCAACCATCAACCAACTGGTTCGCAAAGGCCGTCAGTCGGAAACGACGAAGAGCAAGAGCCCGGCCCTGCAGGACTGCCCCCAGCGTCGCGGCGTGTGCACCCGTGTGTACACGACGACGCCGAAGAAGCCGAACTCGGCACTCCGTAAGGTCGCCAAGGTTCGTCTGACGAACGGCTTCGAAGTGATTTCGTACATCGGCGGTGAAGGCCACAACCTGCAGGAACACTCGGTTGTGCTGATCCGCGGCGGCCGTGTGAAGGACTTGCCGGGTGTGCGTTACCACATGGTTCGCGGCTCGCTGGATACCCAGGGCGTCAAGGACCGTAAGCAAGCGCGCTCGAAGTACGGCGCGAAGCGTGCAAAGGCTGCCAAGTAAGCAGTTTTTGATCAGGGATCGCCGCAGGGCGGTCAAGGCGGGAGTGCCGGATTGCCGGTGCTGTCGAGTAAGTGGTCACCCGGCCAAGCTGGTTAGTCGTGAAGATGTGATCGGGTTTGTTGGTGGCCGCGGAGCTGGAACCAGCTCCAACTGAACAAGTAAAGGAAGAATCATGCCGCGTCGTCGCGAAGTCCCCAAGCGGGAAGTGTTGCCGGATCCGAAGTTCGGTAACGTTGATGTAGCCAAGTTCATGAACATGCTGATGCTGTCCGGCAAGAAGTCGGTCGCAGAGCGCATCGTTTATGGCGCATTCGAACAGATCCAGACCAAGGGTGGCAAGGACCCGCTGGAAGTGTTCACGGTTGCGCTCAACAACGTCAAGCCGGTGGTCGAAGTGAAGAGCCGTCGCGTTGGTGGTGCCAACTATCAAGTTCCGGTCGAAGTGCGCCCGTCGCGTCGTATGGCATTGGCGATGCGCTGGCTGCGTGAGGCTGCGAAGAAGCGCAGCGAGAAGTCGATGGCTCTGCGCCTGGCAGGTGAACTCTCCGAAGCGGCCGAAGGCCGTGGCGGCGCGATGAAGAAGCGCGATGAAGTTCACCGCATGGCAGAAGCCAACCGCGCGTTCTCGCATTTCCGTTTCTAAGCGCCTGGCTGGGCTGTTTGCGGAAATAAATTCCGGGCGGGTGCGCTTTTCAGGCGCCTCGCCCGTTTGTGTTGAAGCATGATGCAGCAGGGCTGCATCGTGTCATCCCAGTAGAGGATCAAAGTGGCTCGCAAGACTCCTATCGAGCGCTACCGCAATATCGGTATTAGCGCTCACATCGACGCCGGCAAAACGACGACGACCGAGCGCATTCTGTTTTACACCGGTGTGAACCACAAGATCGGTGAAGTCCACGACGGCGCAGCCACGATGGACTGGATGGAGCAGGAACAGGAGCGTGGCATCACGATCACGTCCGCTGCTACCACGGCCTTCTGGAAGGGCATGGGCGGCAACTATCCGGAACACCGCATCAACATCATCGACACCCCGGGCCACGTCGACTTCACGATCGAAGTGGAGCGTTCGATGCGCGTGCTCGACGGCGCGTGCATGGTGTACTGCGCAGTGGGCGGCGTGCAGCCGCAGTCGGAAACGGTGTGGCGCCAGGCTAACAAGTACAAGGTGCCGCGTCTCGCGTTCGTCAACAAGATGGACCGTACCGGCGCGAACTTCTTCAAGGTCTACGACCAGCTCCGTCTGCGCCTGAAGGCGAACCCGGTTCCGGTCGTGGTGCCGATCGGCGCGGAAGAAAACTTCAAGGGCGTCGTCGACCTGATCAAGATGAAGGCGATCATTTGGGACGAAGCGTCGCAAGGCACGAAGTTCGACTACGTCGACATCCCGGCCGAACTCGCAGAGACCTGCAAGGAATGGCGCGAAAAGATGGTCGAAGTGGCTGCTGAAGCCAGCGAAGACCTGATGAACAAGTACCTGGAAGAAGGCGATCTGCCGGAAGCCGACATCGTCAAGGCGCTGCGTGACCGTACGATCGCGTGCGAAATCCAGCCGATGCTGTGCGGTACCGCGTTCAAGAACAAGGGCGTGCAGCGTATGCTCGACGCCGTGATCGACTTCCTGCCGTCGCCGGTCGACATCCCGCCGGTCAAGGGCGAGCTCGAAAACGGTGAAGAAGCTGAGCGCAAGGCGTCGGACGACGAGAAGTTCTCGTCGCTCGCGTTCAAGATCATGACCGACCCGTTCGTCGGCCAGCTGATCTTCTTCCGTGTGTACTCGGGCGTCGTCAACTCGGGCGACACGCTGCTGAACTCGACCAAGGGCAAGAAGGAACGCCTCGGCCGTATTCTGCAGATGCACGCGAACCAGCGTGAAGAAATCAAGGAAGTCCGTGCAGGCGACATCGCTGCTGCGGTCGGCCTGAAGGAAGCGACCACCGGCGACACGCTGTGCGATCCGGCAAACCCGATCGTGCTCGAGCGCATGGTGTTCCCGGAGCCGGTGATTTCGCAGGCTGTCGAGCCGAAGACCAAGGCTGACCAGGAAAAGATGGGCCTGGCGCTGAACCGTCTGGCACAGGAAGATCCGTCGTTCCGCGTGCAGACCGACGAAGAGTCGGGCCAGACCATCATTTCGGGCATGGGCGAGCTCCACCTCGAAATTCTGGTCGACCGGATGAAGCGTGAATTCGGCGTGGAAGCGACCGTCGGCAAGCCGCAGGTTGCATACCGCGAAACGATTCGTTCGACGGCGAAGGACGTCGACGGCAAGTTCGTCAAGCAGTCGGGTGGTCGCGGCCAGTACGGTCACGCGGTCATCACGCTCGAGCCGAACGAACAAGGCAAGGGCTACGAGTTCTTCGACGAGATCAAGGGTGGTGTGATTCCGCGTGAATACATCCCGGCGGTCGACAAGGGTATCCAGGACACGCTGAAGTCGGGCGTGCTGGCCGGCTTCCCGGTCGTCGACGTGAAGGTTCACCTGACGTTCGGTTCGTACCACGACGTTGACTCGAACGAAAACGCGTTCCGCATGGCCGGTTCGATGGCGTTCAAGGAAGCAATGCGCAAGGCGAACCCGGTCGTCCTCGAGCCGATGATGGCTGTCGAAGTCGAGACGCCGGAAGACTACATGGGCAACGTGATGGGCGACCTGTCGGGCCGTCGCGGTATCGTCCAGGGCATGGAAGACATGGTTGGCGGCGGCAAGATCGTGCGCGCCGAAGTGCCGCTGTCGGAAATGTTCGGCTATTCGACGTCGCTGCGCTCGCTGACGCAAGGTCGTGCAACGTACACGATGGAGTTCAAGCACTACGCTGAAGCTCCGCGCAACGTTGCTGATGCGATCATCAGCGCGAAGTCGAAGTAATTCGCTATCTCAATCGATAATTTTTGAAAGAAGAGAATCATGGCAAAAGGTAAATTCGAGCGGACCAAGCCGCACGTGAACGTTGGTACGATTGGTCACGTTGACCACGGCAAGACGACGCTGACGGCAGCGATCACGACGGTTCTGACGAAGAAGTTCGGCGGCGAAGCGAAGGCGTACGACCAGATCGACGCGGCACCGGAAGAAAAGGCGCGCGGCATCACGATCAACACGGCACACGTCGAGTACGAAACGGCTAACCGCCACTACGCACACGTCGACTGCCCGGGCCACGCTGACTATGTGAAGAACATGATCACGGGCGCAGCGCAGATGGACGGCGCGATCCTGGTTTGCTCGGCAGCAGACGGCCCGATGCCGCAAACGCGTGAGCACATCCTGCTGGCGCGTCAGGTTGGCGTTCCGTACATCATCGTGTTCCTGAACAAGTGCGACATGGTGGACGACGCTGAACTGCTCGAGCTGGTCGAGATGGAAGTTCGCGAACTCCTGTCGAAGTACGACTTCCCGGGCGACGACACGCCGATCGTGAAGGGTTCGGCCAAGCTGGCGCTGGAAGGCGACACGGGCGAGCTGGGCGAAGTGGCGATCATGAGCCTGGCAGACGCGCTGGACACGTACATCCCGACGCCGGAGCGTGCAGTTGACGGCGCGTTCCTGATGCCGGTGGAAGACGTGTTCTCGATCTCGGGCCGTGGTACGGTGGTGACGGGTCGTGTTGAGCGCGGCATCGTGAAGGTCGGCGAAGAAATCGAAATCGTCGGTATCAAGCCGACGGTGAAGACGACCTGCACGGGCGTTGAAATGTTCCGCAAGCTGCTGGACCAAGGTCAGGCAGGCGACAACGTTGGTATCCTGCTGCGCGGCACGAAGCGTGAAGACGTGGAGCGTGGCCAGGTTCTGGCGAAGCCGGGTTCGATCACGCCGCACACGCACTTCACGGCTGAAGTGTACGTGCTGAGCAAGGACGAAGGCGGCCGTCACACGCCGTTCTTCAACAACTACCGTCCGCAGTTCTACTTCCGTACGACGGACGTGACGGGCTCGATCGAGCTGCCGAAGGACAAGGAAATGGTGATGCCGGGCGACAACGTGTCGATCACGGTGAAGCTGATTGCACCGATCGCGATGGAAGAAGGTCTGCGCTTCGCAATCCGCGAAGGCGGCCGTACGGTCGGCGCCGGCGTCGTCGCCAAGATCCTCGACTAAGATCGACGATCCGCGGGTCCTTTCGGGATCCGCGATCCCACGGTATGCAGTTGTACCGTCGAAACCGGGTGTTCAGCTTGCGCTGGCACCCGGTTTTTCTTTATGGCGTGCCGTTCGCACATTGACAAACCCGCACCACCTCTCCGATTTTTCGTGTAGAATCGCGGGCTTAGCAGTGGAAGTACCGTTCGGAACCTGTCGCTTCGCTCCCCGCAGGCAGCAGGTTTCGCGTTCTTTTGGTGTCCGGCGGTGCAACATCGCCTCGCTCTTTTCAAGGAATCGTCATGCAGCAACAGAAAATCCGCATTCGCCTGAAGGCTTTCGACTATCGTCTGATCGATCAATCGGCTGCCGAAATCGTCGATACCGCGAAGCGGACTGGCGCAATCGTCCGTGGCCCGGTGCCGCTGCCGACGCGCATTCAGCGTTTTGACATCCTGCGTTCGCCGCACGTCAACAAGACGTCGCGCGATCAGCTCGAAATCCGTACTCACCAGCGCCTGATGGACATCGTCGATCCGACCGACAAGACGGTTGACGCGCTGATGAAGCTCGACCTGCCGGCTGGCGTCGACGTGGAAATCAAGCTGCAGTAAGGCTTTCGGCGCCTACCGGCTTGCCGGGTGGCGCTAAGTCTTTGTATTGCTTGCGGAAATCGAGAAGTCGGGCTATACTGCTTGGCTTTTCGCGTATTCGCGTAAAAAAGTTGGGCCTTGCGTGCCCGGCATTTTGTAAATCAGCCCCGACCAATCGCAGTCGGGAATGGAGAAAATGATGAGCCTTGGACTCGTAGGTCGCAAGGTTGGCATGACCCGTATCTTCACGGCTGAAGGGGATTCGATTCCCGTCACCGTGCTGGACGTGTCGGACAACCGCGTGACGCAGATCAAGACTGTTGAAACCGACGGCTACACGGCCGTGCAGGTTGCATTCGGCTCCCGTCGTGCATCGCGCGTGACGAAGCCGCTGGCAGGTCATCTCGCCAAAGCCGGTGTCGAAGCCGGTGAAATCCTCAAGGAATTCCGCATTGACGCGGCCAAGGCAGCTGAGCTGTCGAATGGCGCCGTGGTCGGTGCTGATCTTTTCGAAGTGGGCCAGAAGGTCGACGTGCAAGGCGTGTCGATCGGTAAGGGCTACGCCGGTACGATCAAGCGTTACAACTTCTCCTCCGGCCGTGCAACGCACGGTAACTCGCGCTCGCACAACGTGCCGGGCTCGATCGGTATGGCGCAGGATCCGGGTCGTGTTTTCCCGGGTAAACGCATGACGGGTCACATGGGTGACGTGACGGTGACGGTGCAGAACCTCGAAATCGCTCGTATCGACGCAGAGCGCAAGCTGCTGCTCGTGAAGGGTGCGATTCCGGGCGCGAAGGGCGGCAAGGTCTTCGTGACGCCGGCCGTCAAGACCAAGGGGGCGAAATAATGGAACTCAAGCTCCTGAACGAAAATGGTCAGGAAGGTGCAGTGGTCAACGCATCGGACGTCGTGTTCGGTCGTGACTACAACGAAGCGCTGATCCACCAGGTCGTCGTCGCTTACCAGGCGAATGCTCGCCAGGGTAACCGCGCACAGAAGGACCGTGAGCAAGTCAAGCACACGACCAAGAAGCCGTGGCGCCAGAAGGGTACGGGCCGTGCTCGTGCCGGTATGTCGTCGAGCCCGCTGTGGCGTGGCGGTGGTCGTATCTTCCCGAATTCGCCGGAAGAAAACTTCTCGCACAAGGTCAACAAGAAGATGCATCGCGCAGGTCTCTGCTCGATCTTCTCGCAGCTGGCCCGTGAAGGCCGTCTGTCGGTCGTCGAGGACATCATCCTCGAAGCGCCGAAGACCAAGCTGCTGGCCGACAAATTCAAGACCATGGGTCTCGACTCCGTGCTGATCATCACCGACACGGTTGACGAAAACCTGTACCTGGCATCGCGCAACCTGCCGCACGTGGCAATTGTCGAGCCGCGCTACGCTGACCCGCTGTCGCTGATCTACTTCAAGAAAGTGCTGGTCACGAAGGCTGCGGTCGCCCAGATCGAGGAGTTGCTGTCATGAGCGAGATTCGCAAGAACGATCATCGTTTGATGCAGGTCCTGCTCGCACCGGTGATCTCGGAAAAGGCGACGCTGGTTGCCGACAAGAACGAGCAAGTCGTGTTCGAAGTCGCACCGGATGCCACGAAGCAGGAAGTGAAGGCGGCTGTCGAGCTGCTGTTCAAGGTTGAAGTTGATTCCGTCAACGTGCTGGTTCAGAAGGGCAAGCAAAAGCGCTTTGGCCGTTCGATGGGCCGCCGCAAGGACGTGAAGAAGGCGTACGTTTGCCTGAAGCCCGGCCAGGAAATCAACTTTGAAGCGGAGGCCAAGTAATCATGGCAATCGTTAAAGTTAAGCCGACATCGCCGGGTCGCCGCGCGATGGTCAAGGTGGTCAACAAGAACCTGCACCAGGGCAAGCCGTTCGCGGCACTGCTCGACTCGCAGAGCTCGACCGCCGGCCGTAACAACAATGGCCGTATCACCACGCGTCACAAGGGTGGTGGTCACAAGCAACACTATCGTATCGTCGATTTCCGTCGCACGAAGGATGGCATCCCGGCAAAGGTCGAGCGTCTCGAGTACGACCCGAACCGTAGCGCGAACATCGCGCTGGTGCTCTACGCAGACGGCGAACGTCGCTACATCATCGCCCCGAAGGGCCTGACCGTCGGCCAACAGCTGATGTCGGGTTCGGAAGCGCCGATCCGCGCAGGCAACACGCTGCCGATCCGCAACATTCCGGTCGGTACGACGATCCACTGCATCGAGATGCTGCCGGGCAAGGGCGCGCAAATGGCGCGTTCGGCTGGTACGTCGGCCATGCTGCTCGCACGTGAAGGCGTCTACGCGCAGGTTCGTCTGCGTTCGGGCGAAATCCGCCGCGTGCACATCGAGTGCCGTGCAACGATCGGTGAAGTCGGCAACGAAGAGCATAGCCTGCGCCAGATCGGCAAGGCTGGCGCGAACCGCTGGCGCGGTATCCGCCCGACGGTGCGTGGCGTTGCGATGAACCCGGTTGATCACCCGCACGGTGGTGGTGAGGGCAAGACGGCTGCAGGTCGCGATCCGGTTAGCCCGTGGGGTACGCCGGCTAAGGGTTATCGCACCCGTAGCAACAAGCGCACGACGACGATGATCGTCCAGCGCCGTCACAAGCGTTAAGGAGTAGGCAATGGCACGTTCTGTAAAAAAAGGTCCGTTCTGCGACGCCCATTTGCTGAAGAAAGTTGAGGCGGCTGCAGCTTCGCGCGACAAAAAGCCGATCAAGACCTGGTCGCGTCGCTCGACGATTCTGCCGGATTTCATCGGCCTGACGATCGCTGTTCACAACGGCCGTCAACACGTTCCGGTGTACATCTCGGAAAACATGGTCGGCCACAAGCTTGGCGAGTTCGCACTGACCCGTACGTTCAAGGGTCACGCGGCCGACAAGAAGGCCAAGAAATAAGGGGCAATCAAGATGGAAGTGAAAGCAATTCATCGCGGTGCCCGCATCTCGGCGCAAAAAACGCGCCTTGTGGCTGACCAGATCCGCGGTTTGCCGGTCGACAAGGCGCTGAACGTTCTGACGTTCTCGCCGAAGAAAGCGGCTGGCATCGTGAAGAAGGTTGTGCTGTCGGCAATCGCGAATGCGGAGCACAACGAAGGCGCCGATATCGACGAGCTCAAGATCAAGAGCATCTACGTCGACAAGGCTGCATCGCTCAAGCGTTTCACCGCGCGCGCCAAGGGCCGCGGTAACCGCATCGAGAAGCAATCCTGTCACATCACTGTGACGGTCGGGAATTAAGGAGCCATACGATGGGACAGAAAATTCATCCGACTGGCTTCCGCCTGGCTGTCAGCCGTAATTGGGCTTCGCGTTGGTACGCGAACAACAACAATTTCGCGGCGATGCTTCAGGAAGACATCGGTGTTCGTGAATACTTGAAGAAGAAGCTGAAGAACGCTTCGGTCGGTCGGGTCGTCATCGAGCGTCCGGCGAAGAACGCGCGCATCACGATTTACAGCTCGCGTCCGGGCGTGGTCATCGGCAAGAAGGGCGAGGATATCGAGCAGCTGAAGACGGAACTGCAACGCCGCATGGGCGTTCCGGTTCACGTCAACATCGAAGAAATCCGTAAGCCGGAAACCGATGCTCAGCTGATCGCTGACTCGATCACGCAACAGCTCGAGCGCCGGATCATGTTCCGTCGCGCGATGAAGCGTGCGATGCAGAACGCTATGCGTCTGGGTGCCCAGGGCATCAAGATCATGAGCGCGGGCCGTCTGAACGGTATCGAAATCGCTCGTACGGAGTGGTACCGCGAAGGTCGCGTGCCCCTTCACACGCTGCGTGCTGATATCGACTACGCGACTTCGGAAGCGAAGACGACCTACGGGATCATCGGCGTCAAGGTGTGGGTTTACAAGGGCGACACGCTCGGCCGCAACGACGCACCGGTGGTGGAAGAAGTAGCCGAAGACAAGCGTCCGCGTCGCAATGCGCGTCCGGGCGACCGTCGTCCGCGCCGTGACGGCGAAGGCGGCGCTCCGGGTGCTCGTCGTGGCGCACCGCGCCGCGGCGCCGGCAAGCCCGAAGACGGCAAGACTGGAGAATAACGATGCTGCAACCGAAACGCAGAAAGTATCGTAAAGAGCAGAAGGGTCGTAACACCGGCAAGGCGACGCGCGGCAACGCAGTGTCGTTCGGTGAATTCGGCCTGAAGGCGATCGGTCGCGGTCGTTTGACCGCACGCCAGATTGAAGCGGCGCGTCGTGCAATGACGCGTCACATCAAGCGTGGCGGCCGCATCTGGATCCGGATCTTCCCGGACAAGCCGATTTCGCAGAAGCCGGCCGAAGTGCGTATGGGTAACGGTAAGGGTAACCCGGAGTACTACGTCGCCGAGATTCAGCCGGGCAAGATGCTCTATGAAATGGACGGCGTAACCGAAGAACTGGCACGCGAAGCGTTCCGTCTGGCTGCAGCCAAGCTGCCGCTCAAGACGGCATTCATCGTGCGCCAGCTCGGCGCCTAAGGAGAAAACATGAAGGCTTCCGAACTTCTCCAGAAAGACCAGGCCGCGCTCAACAAGGAGCTGGCGGACCTGCTGAAGGCGCAATTCGGCCTGCGCATGCAACTCGCGACCCAGCAGCTCACGAACACGAGCCAGCTGAAGAAGGTTCGTCGCGACATCGCACGTGTGCGGACCGTCATGACTCAGAAGGCGAACCAGAAATGAACGATAGCGTGAAAACCTCGCTGAAGCGGACGCTGGTCGGTCGGGTCGTCAGCAACAAGATGGACAAGACCGTCACCGTGCTGATCGAGCACCGCGTCAAGCATCCGATCTACGGCAAGTATGTCGTGCGCTCGAAGAAGTACCACGCGCATGATGAAGCGAACACCTACAACGAAGGCGATCTCGTCGAAATCCAGGAAACTCGTCCTGTTTCGAAGACGAAGGCCTGGACGGTGTCGCGCCTCGTCGAAGCAGCTCGCGTCATCTAAGCGGGCAGCGCAGTAGGCAGTAACGGGCACTTCTCCACGAAGTGCTTGAAATCGCAAAGTTTTTGCTTGCGTGACCAGGGTTATTTGTTATAATCCTGGTCTTCCCTCTTTATGGGAGCCCCGTCGCGGGCGAAGTTGGTGGGGGAAGCGGACTGGCGCCTGCCTGTCCGAAAGATTCACCGAATTGCGATGGCGGGTTTCGTTTGCCGTCGCTGCTGTTCCAACCCAAGCAGCCGATTGGCTGACGGGACCAAGACTGACCGAATGCATCATGGTGGTGCATCCGGATTAAGTTGGGAAAGACAAACCATGATCCAGACCGAATCTCGGCTCGAAGTAGCCGACAACACGGGTGCACGTGAAGTCCTGTGCATCAAGGTGCTCGGCGGCTCGAAGCGTCGTTATGCCGGCATTGGCGACATCATCAAGGTGAGCGTCAAAGAGGCAACGCCGCGCGGGCGCGTGAAGAAAGGCGAAATTTACAACGCCGTGGTGGTCCGCACCGCCAAGGGCGTGCGCCGTCAAGACGGCTCGCTGATCAAGTTCGACGGCAACGCCGCTGTGCTTTTGAATAACAAGCTCGAGCCGATCGGCACCCGTATCTTCGGGCCGGTGACGCGTGAGCTGCGTAGCGAACGATTCATGAAGATCGTTTCGCTGGCGCCGGAAGTGCTGTAAGGAGTCGCGATGAACAAGATTCGCAAAGGTGACGAAGTCATCGTCGTCACTGGCAAGGACAAGGGCAAGCGCGGCGTCGTGCTGGCTGTCGGTGCAGAGCATGTGACGGTTGAAGGTATCAACCTCGTCAAGAAGCATGTGAAGCCGAACCCGATGAAGGGTACGACGGGTGGCGTGGAAGCGAAGACGATGCCCCTGCATATTTCGAACGTCGCACTGGTCGACGCGAATGGCAAGGCGTCGCGTGTTGGCATCAAGGTCGAGGAAGGCAAGAAGGTTCGCTTCCTGAAGACGACCGGTGCCGTACTGAGCGCCTGACGCAGCGGAGTAAAAAATGGCTCGTTTTCAAGAGTTTTACAAAGAAAAGGTTGTGCCCGGCCTGATCGAGAAGTTCGGTTACAAGTCGGTCATGGAAGTGCCGCGCATCACCAAGATCACGCTGAACATGGGTCTTGGCGAAGCGATCGCTGACAAGAAGATCATCGAGAACGCCGTTGGCGACCTCACGAAGATCGCTGGTCAGAAGCCGGTCGTGACGAAGGCACGCAAGGCAATCGCAGGCTTCAAGATCCGCCAGGGTTACCCGATCGGCGCGATGGTGACGCTGCGTGGCCGTGCAATGTACGAATTCCTCGACCGTTTCGTGACGGTTGCCCTGCCCCGCGTGCGTGACTTCCGCGGTGTGTCGGGTCGTGCTTTCGATGGCCGTGGCAACTACAACATCGGTGTGAAAGAGCAGATCATTTTCCCCGAAATCGACTACGACAAGATCGACGCACTGCGTGGGCTGAACATCAGCATCACGACGACTGCGAAGACCGACGACGAAGCAAAGGCTCTGCTCGCCAGCTTCAAGTTCCCGTTCAGAAACTGAGGTTACCGTGGCTAAACTGGCACTGATCGAACGTGAAAAGAAGCGCGCCCGCCTGGTCGCGAAGTTCGCAGCAAAGCGCGATGCGCTGAAGGCGATCGTCGAAGACCAAAGCAAGTCGGAAGAAGAGCGCTACGAAGCACGCCTTGAGCTGCAGCAATTGCCCCGCAACGCAAACCCGACCCGCCAGCGTAACCGCTGCGCGATCACGGGCCGTCCGCGTGGCACGTTCCGTAAATTCGGCCTCGCGCGTAACAAGATTCGTGAAATCGCATTCCGTGGCGAGATTCCTGGCCTGACCAAGGCGAGCTGGTAATAGGAGAAACGTAAATGAGCATGAGTGATCCTATCGCCGATATGCTGACTCGCATCCGCAACGCGCAGATGGTCGAGAAGGTATCGGTTGCGATGCCCTCGTCGAAGGTCAAGGTTGCAATCGCGCAAGTCCTGAAGGACGAAGGTTACATCGACGATTTCGCCGTCAAGGCGGAAGGTGCGAAGTCCGAACTGAATATCGCGCTGAAGTACTACGCAGGTCGCCCGGTCATCGAACGCCTCGAGCGCGTGTCGAAGCCTGGTCTGCGCGTGTACCGCGGCCGTAACGACATTCCGCAGGTCATGAACGGCCTGGGCGTGGCAATCGTGTCGACGCCGAAGGGCGTGATGACCGACCGCAAGGCGCGCGCTACCGGCGTCGGCGGCGAAGTCATCTGCTACGTCGCTTAAAGCCGAGGAGAGAGAAACATGTCTCGAGTAGGTAAGAGCCCGATCGCGCTGCAAGGCGCGGAAGTCAAGCTGGCCGACGGTGCGATCACCGTCAAGGGCCCGCTGGGCACCATCACGCAAGCGATCAATCCGCTCGTGAACGTGGCGAACAACGACGGCACGCTGAACCTGTCGCCGGTGGATGAAAGCCGCGAAGCAAATGCACTGTCGGGCACGATGCGCGCGATCATCGCGAATGCCGTGCACGGCGTGACCAAGGGTTTCGAGCGCAAGCTGACGCTGGTTGGCGTCGGTTATCGTGCGCAAGCGCAAGGCGACAAGCTGAACCTGTCGCTGGGTTTCTCGCACCCGGTGGTGCACCAGATGCCGGAAGGCGTCAAGGCAGAAACCCCGACGCAAACCGAAATCGTGATCAAGGGGATCAACAAGCAACAAGTCGGTCAAGTAGCTGCGGAAGTTCGCGGTTACCGTCCGCCGGAGCCCTACAAGGGCAAGGGCGTGCGCTATTCCGACGAGGTTGTGATCCTCAAAGAAACGAAGAAGAAGTAAGGGTGCGCAATCATGGATAAGACTCAATCTCGCCTGCGCCGCGCTCGCCAGACGCGTATCAAGATCGCTGAGCTGCAGGTCGCGCGTCTCGCCGTGCATCGCACGAACACGCACATCTACGCTCAAGTGTTCTCGCCCTGCGGCACCAAGGTGCTCGCCAGCGCGTCGACGCTCGAAGCAGAAGTGCGCGCTGAACTGGCCGACAAGTCGGGCAAGGGCGGCAACGTTAATGCCGCGACGCTGATCGGCAAGCGTATTGCCGAGAAGGCAAAGGCTGCCGGCATCGAATCCGTCGCCTTCGACCGCTCGGGCTTCCGCTACCACGGCCGCGTCAAGGCGCTGGCTGAGGCAGCTCGCGAAGCTGGGCTCAAGTTCTAAGGAAGGAATTCGTCATGGCAAAGATGCAAGCGAAAGTTCAGGCTGACGAGCGCGACGACGGCCTTCGCGAAAAGATGATTTCGGTCAACCGCGTGACCAAGGTCGTGAAGGGTGGCCGTATTCTCGGCTTCGCCGCACTGACCGTGGTTGGCGACGGCGATGGCCGCATCGGTATGGGCAAGGGCAAGGCGAAGGAAGTGCCGGTCGCTGTCCAGAAGGCAATGGAACAAGCTCGCCGCAACATGTTCAAGGTGCCGCTCAAGAACGGCACGCTGCAACACGAAGTGCACGGCAAGCATGGCGCATCCGCTGTCCTCCTCGCTCCGGCGAAGGCAGGTACGGGCGTGATCGCCGGCGGCCCGATGCGCGCAGTGTTCGACGTGATGGGCGTTCAGAACGTCGTGGCAAAGAGCCACGGTTCGACGAACCCGTACAACCTCGTTCGCGCCACGCTGGACGGTCTGCGCAAGCAGTCCACCCCGGCAGACATCGCGGCGAAGCGCGGCAAGTCCGTCGAAGAAATTTTGGGCTAAGCCCGGGTGGTCACCATGTCTGAAAAAACTGTCAAGGTTCAGCTCGTTAAGAGCCTGATCGGGACCCGCGAATCGCACCGCGCGACCGTGCGTGGCCTGGGCCTGCGCCGACTCAACTCGGTCAGCGAGCTTCAGGACACGCCGGCGGTCCGCGGCATGATCAACAAGGTCTCGTACCTCGTTAAGGTCATCGCGTAAGCGGCCCTACGGATCAAGGAGTTGATATGGAATTGAATAACCTGAAGCCGGCAGCTGGCGCCAAGCACGCCAAGCGTCGCGTCGGCCGTGGCATCGGTTCGGGCCTCGGCAAGACGGCTGGCCGTGGTCACAAGGGTCAGAAATCGCGTTCGGGCGGCTTCCACAAAGTCGGTTTCGAAGGCGGTCAGATGCCGCTGCAACGTCGTCTGCCGAAGCGCGGCTTCACGTCGCTGACGAAGGAATTCGTCGGTGAAGTGCGCCTGGGCGACCTCGAGAAGCTGCCGGTCGATGAGATCGATCTGCTCGCACTGAAGCAAGCCGGCCTGGTCGGCGAGCTGACGAAGAGCGCAAAGATCATCGCGACGGGCGAACTGAAGCGCAAGATCGTCGTGAAGGGTCTCGGTGCCACCAAGGGTGCGCGTGCTGCGATCGAAGCGGCTGGCGGTTCGTTCGCCGAGTGACACGCTAGCGCGTCGTCATTTGCATTCATCGGAGAAGGTACTTGGCTAACAGCCCGAGTCTTGCAAAACCCGGTCGAAGCACGGCGAAATTCGGCGATCTGCGCCGGCGAGCGATGTTCCTGCTCCTGGCGCTGATCGTCTATCGCATCGGCGCGCACATTCCCGTGCCGGGCATCGATCCGGATCAACTGGCTAAGCTGTTCCAGAGCCAGGCGGGCGGCATCCTGGGCATGTTCAACATGTTCTCGGGTGGCGCGCTTTCCCGCTTCACGATCTTTGCGCTGGGGATCATGCCGTACATTTCGGCGTCGATCATCATGCAGTTGCTGGCGATCGTATCGCCGCAGCTCGAGGCGCTGAAGAAGGAAGGGCAGGCAGGGCAACGGAAGATCACGCAGTACACACGGTATTTCACCGTCGTGCTCGCGACCTTCCAGGCGTTCGGTATCGCGGCTGCGCTGGAAAACCAGCCGGGCCTCGTCACCGATCCCGGCATGCTGTTCCGTCTGACGACGGTCGTGACGCTGGTTACCGGCACGATGTTCCTGATGTGGCTCGGCGAGCAGATTACCGAGCGTGGTCTGGGCAACGGTATCTCGATCATCATCTTCGGCGGGATCGCAGCAGGGTTCCCGAATGCCGTCGGTGGGTTGTTCGAGCTGGTGCGTACGGGTTCGATGAGCATCATTTCGGCGATCATCATCGTCGTCCTGATTGCGGCGGTGACTTACCTGGTCGTGTTCATCGAACGCGGGCAGCGCAAGATCCTCGTGAACTACGCGAAGCGCCAGGTCGGCAACAAGATCTACGGTGGGCAGTCGTCGCATCTGCCGCTGAAGCTGAACATGTCGGGTGTGATTCCGCCGATCTTCGCATCGTCGATCATTCTGTTCCCGGCAACGATTCTCGGCTGGTTCAGTACCGGTCAGCCGACGGGAAGCTGGATTTCCAACACGTTGCATAACGTTGCGGAAGCGCTGAAGCCGGGCCAGCCGGTCTATGTGTTGCTGTACACGCTGGCGATCGTGTTTTTCTGCTTCTTCTACACCGCACTGGTGTTCAACAGCAGGGAAACCGCAGACAACCTGAAGAAAAGCGGCGCGTTTGTTCCGGGTATCCGTCCGGGCGATCAGACCGCACGATATATCGACCGCATCCTCACGCGTCTGACGCTGGCCGGTGCGATCTACATCGTCTTCGTGTGTCTGCTGCCGGAATTCCTGGTGCTGCGCTGGAACGTGCCGTTTTATTTTGGTGGAACGTCGCTGCTGATCATTGTCGTCGTCACGATGGACTTTATGGCGCAGGTGCAGTCGTACGTTATGTCGCAACAGTATGAGTCACTGCTCAAGAAGGCTAACTTCAAGGGCGGCAACATCCCAATGCGTTAATAAGGACTATGGCCAAAGACGATGTAATCCAGATGCAAGGCGAGGTGATCGAAAACCTCCCGAATGCTACCTTCCGCGTGAAGCTGGAAAACGGCCATGTCGTGTTGGGGCATATCTCCGGAAAGATGCGGATGCACTACATCCGCATTCTCCCGGGCGACAAGGTGACGGTTGAATTGACGCCTTACGATCTGTCTCGTGCGCGGATCGTGTTCCGGGCGAAGTGATTTGAAAAAAGGGTATTATCATGAAAGTGATGGCATCGGTTAAGCGCATTTGCCGCAATTGCAAGATCATCAAGCGCAAAGGCGTCGTTCGCGTGATCTGCAGCTCGGATCCGCGCCACAAGCAGCGCCAAGGCTGACCGCGCGTTTGTTTGCGCTTTTTGTTTGAGGAAAAACAATGGCTCGTATCGCAGGGGTTAACATCCCGAATCACCAGCATACCGAGATTGGCCTGACGGCTATCTTCGGTATCGGCCGCACCCGTTCGCGCAGCATCTGCGTGGCAGCTGGCGTCGATTTTTCGAAGAAGGTCAAGGACTTGACCGACGCAGACTTGGAAAAGCTGCGTGAAGAAGTGGGCAAGTTTGTCGTCGAAGGCGATCTGCGCCGTGAAGTGACGATGAACATCAAGCGCCTGATGGACCTCGGTTGCTACCGTGGTGTTCGTCATCGCAAGGGCCTGCCGATGCGCGGTCAGCGTACGCGTACGAACGCACGTACTCGCAAGGGTCCGCGTCGTGCAGCGCAAGCGCTGAAGAAGTAAGCGGAACTGACAGTTACAGGAAAACGTAATGGCTAAGGCTTCGAACACCGCGGCGCAACGCGTTCGCAAGAAGGTTAAGAAGAACGTCGCTGAAGGCGTGGTTCACGTTCACGCGTCGTTCAACAACACGATCATCACGATCACCGATCGCCAAGGCAACGCACTGGCATGGGCGACGTCGGGCGGTCAGGGCTTCAAGGGCTCGCGCAAATCGACGCCGTTCGCTGCCCAGGTCGCAGCCGAGTCGGCTGGCCGCGTCGCGATGGAATACGGCGTGAAGAATCTGGAAGTGCGGATCAAGGGCCCGGGCCCGGGTCGTGAGTCGGCAGTGCGCGCACTGCACGGCCTCGGCATCAAGATCACCGCGATTTCGGATGTCACCCCGATTCCGCACAACGGCTGCCGTCCGCCGAAGCGTCGTCGTATCTAAAGATGTGCTGGCACGTTCGTGCTGGCACATTGCCTGTCGCCGCGTAGCGTCGACGGGCGTTGCTTTTTTGATTGACTAAGCCCACCGTTCGCCCCAAAGGGAGCGAACTAGCGCGGATTTCGATCCGCGTGACTGATTGATAAAGGAATGCAAAGTGGCACGTTATATCGGCCCTAAGGCCAAGCTGTCCCGCCGTGAAGGCACCGACCTGTTCCTGAAGAGCGCGCGCCGCTCGCTCGCCGACAAGTGCAAGCTCGACAGCAAGCCGGGCCAGCACGGCCGTACCTCGGGCGCACGTACGTCCGACTACGGTACGCAGCTGCGTGAAAAGCAGAAGGTCAAGCGCATTTACGGCGTGCTGGAGCGTCAGTTCCGTCGCTACTTCGCTGAAGCCGACCGCCGCAAGGGCAACACGGGTGAAAACCTGCTGCAACTGCTCGAGTCGCGCCTCGACAACGTCGTGTATCGCATGGGCTTCGGCTCGACCCGCGCTGAAGCGCGTCAGCTGGTGAGCCACAAGTCGATCACCGTGAACGGCGTCGTCGCAAACGTCCCGTCGCAGCAAGTGAAGGCGGGTGACATCGTCGCGATCCGCGAAAAGGCGAAGAAGCAAGCGCGTATCGTCGAAGCGCTGTCGCTGGCCGAGCAAGGCGGCATGCCGAGCTGGGTTGCAGTCGATGCGAAGAAGTTCGAAGGCACGTTCAAGCAAATGCCGGAACGCGCTGAAATCGCAGGCGACATCAACGAAAGCCTGATCGTCGAATTGTATTCGCGTTAATCCGATTGACGGCCGAGGTACCCCGATTGCGTTGCGCAAGGAGGGGCCTCGGCTGTTTATTTTCTGGTTGTTACCGGTCAGCCTTATCGGTGTAACGAGCCGAGGGTATTGAAAAGGAAAGCCCATGCAAACCAGTTTGCTGAAACCCAAGATCATCGCCGTGGAATCGCTGGGCGAGAACCACGCGAGGGTGGTCATGGAACCGTTCGAACGCGGTTACGGCCATACCTTGGGCAATGCGCTTCGCCGCGTGCTGCTGTCGTCGATGGTTGGCTACGCGCCGACCGAAGTGACGATCGCGGGCGTGGTGCACGAGTACTCGACGCTGGATGGCGTGCAGGAAGACGTCGTCAACCTGCTGCTGAACCTGAAGGGCGTGGTGTTCAAGCTGCATAACCGTGACGAAGTGACGGTTACGCTGCGCAAGGAAGGTGAAGGCGTTGTCACGGCCGGCGATATCGAGCTGGCTCACGACTGCGAAGTCATCAACCCGAATCACGTGATTGCGCACCTGTCGAAGGGCGGCAAGCTCGACGTTCAGATCAAGATCGAAAAGGGTCGCGGCTATGTGCCCGGCAACGTCCGTCGCTACGGCGAAGACACGGCCAAGATCATCGGCCGCATCGTCCTCGACGCATCGTTCTCGCCGGTTCGCCGCGTGAGCTATGCGGTCGAAAGCGCACGTGTCGAGCAGCGTACCGACCTCGACAAGCTCGTGATGAACATCGAAACGAGCGGTGTGATCACGCCGGAAGAAGCGATCCGTCAATCGGCCCGCATCCTGGTCGACCAGCTGTCCGTGTTCGCGGCGCTGGAAGGCACGGAAACGGCAGCCGAAGCGCCGTCGCGTGCACCGCAGATCGATCCGATCCTGCTGCGTCCGGTGGACGATCTCGAGCTGACGGTTCGTTCGGCGAACTGCCTGAAGGCCGAGAACATCTACTACATCGGCGATCTCATCCAGCGCACGGAAAACGAGCTGCTGAAGACGCCGAACCTCGGTCGCAAGTCGCTCAACGAGATCAAGGAAGTGCTCGCTTCGCGCGGTCTCACGCTGGGCATGAAGCTCGAAAACTGGCCGCCGGCTGGTCTCGACAAGTAAGCCCGCTTGTAGCGCTGCTGTTGCTGTAGTTGGCAAAGATGCGGATTTTCCTTTAAAATCCGCATCTTGCTTTTTTCGTTACCGGCCCGTGCACCCATCGAGGTGCGATAGAAGAGCTGGATCAAAACTTTGAATCAAGGAAACTGAAATGCGCCATCGTCATGGTCTGCGGAAACTGAACCGCACGAGCAGCCACCGTCTGGCTATGCTCCGTAACATGTCCAACTCGCTGATCGAGCACGAAGTCATCAAGACGACGCTGCCGAAGGCGAAGGAACTCCGTAAAGTCGTCGAGCCGCTGATCACGCTCGGCAAGAAGCCGTCGCTGGCAAACCGTCGCCTGGCGTTCAACCGCCTGCGCGACCGTGACTCGGTGGCGAAGCTGTTCGACGTGCTCGGTCCGCGTTTCGCGAACCGTCCGGGCGGCTACCTGCGCGTGCTGAAGTTCGGCTTCCGCGTGGGCGACAACGCACCGATGGCACTGGTCGAGCTGCTCGATCGTCCGGAAGTCGACGAAACGGAAACCGTGCAAGAAGCTGAATAAGCTTCCGGTACGCAGCAGTATCTGAAAGGGGCCGAGCAATTGCTTGGCCCTTTTTGTTTTTGAAGCGGCGGCTGCGATCGATTGTCGCAGGGTGGTGCCGGCAGTGTTGCGCGGGCTGCGCTACGATACGGGGCAGCCGGTGCGCCCCCGGGTGGGCAATGCGCGTCGGCAGGAGCCAGGTGCCGATAGACCAGCCAGGAGGGCGCGGATGATAGTGGTGCTGATGCTGACGACGGTGCCCGATGCCGCGACCGCCGAAGCGCTTTCCGCCGGTGCGCTCGATGCGCGGCTTGCCGCGTGTGTGTCGGAGCTCGGTGCGATCAGGTCGCGCTATCACTGGCAGGGCAAGGTCGAAACGGCCGACGAGATCCAGTTGCGGTTCAAGACGAGCCCCGTGCGGGCGCTCGAACTGGAGCGATTTATTCTCGCGCATCATCCATACGAGACACCTGAAATCGTCTCGTGGCAGGCGACGGCCTCGGCCGCTTACGGCCAGTGGGTGACCAGCGAAACTCAACGTCTATTTCATGTTTAACGGTATGGCGCTTTCCGTGCGCGTGCGCGCGCTGCGGTTCCTCGCAGTCCTGTTGTCGTTCATGCTCGTGCTGGGCGGCGGCCTGTCGGTCGCGCGCGCGGCCGACGATTTCCTCGATCCGTCGGTGGCGTTCAAGTTCAGCGCGAGCGAATCGCCGGGGCAGGTGGACGTCCGCTTCAAGGTCGCCAACGGCTATTACCTGTACCGCGAGCGGTTCGCGTTCGCGGTGAAGAGCGGGCAGGCGACGCTCGGCGAGCCGCAGTTCCCCGCCGGCCATGTGAAGTTCGACCAGACGTTCCAGAAGAACGTCGAGACCTACCGCGACGAAGTCGTCGTTCACGTGCCCGTCAAGCAGGCGCAGGGGCCGTTCGAGCTCGCGGTGACGTCGCAGGGCTGCGCCGACGAAGGGATCTGCTATCCGCCCGCCGAGCACGTCGTGAAGGTCGACGGCGCCGCACTGGGTGCAGCCTCGTCTTCCGGCGATGCGGCTGCCGAGGGCAGTTGGTTCGACAAGGTCACGAGCGCCGATTTCGCGCAGTCGCTGCTCGAGGGGCATGGCTTCTTCACGATCGTCGCGCTGTATTTCGTCGCGGGCGTCGTGCTGAGCCTCCTGCCGTGTTCGTACCCGATGATCCCGATCGTGTCGGCGATCATCATCGGCCAGGGCACGCGCGCGACGCATGCGCGTGGCTTTGCGCTGTCGCTGGCGTACGTGGTCGGCATGGCGCTCGTCTATACGGTGCTGGGCATCGCCGCGGCGCTGGTCGGCCAGAGCCTCGGCGCGTGGCTGCAGAACCCTTGGGTGCTCGGCGCGTTCGGCGTGCTGCTCACCGCGTTCGCGGTGTCGCTGATTTCGGGCAAGGACATCGCGCTGCCCGCGCGCTGGCAGAACGGTGCAGCCGAAGTGTCGAGCGCGCGACAGGGCGGTCACTTCGTCGCGGTTGCCGCGATGGGCGCGTTGTCGGCGCTGGTGGTCGGCGCATGCATGACGGCGCCGCTGTTCGCGGTGCTCGCTTTCATCGCACACACGGGCAATGCGCTGCTCGGCGGTGCCGCGCTGTTTGCGATGGGGCTGGGGCTCGGCGTGCCGTTGCTCGTGGTCGGCATCGGTGCGGGTACGGTGCTGCCGCGCGCAGGTGCATGGATGGACGGCGTGAAGGTGTTCTTCGGCATCGTGCTGCTCGCGGCCGCGCTGTGGATCGTGTGGCCGGTGCTGGCCGGCGGCCTGAAGATGGTGCTCGCTGCGTTGTGGCTGCTCATCGCGGCCGCGGCGCTTGGCCTGTTCACGCCGCATGCCGGCGCCGCGTCGATCTGGCGCCGCCTCGGCCGCGGCCTCGGTGCTGCGCTCGCGATCTGGGCGGCGACGCTGCTCGTCGGTCTTGCAGCGGGCTCCAACGACCCCGTGAAACCGCTGGCTGTCCTTGCTGCGCGCACGGTCGCGTCGGGCGATGTGTCGGCAGCCGGTGCGGCTGCCGGGCAGCAGGGGCCGGCGTTCGCTTCGGTGCGCTCCAGCGGCGAACTCGACACGCTGCTGAAAACGTCGGGCCAGCCCGTGATGCTCGACTTCTACGCCGACTGGTGCGTGAGCTGCAAGGAGATGGAGCATCTGACGTTCACGGATTCACGCGTGCAGGCGCGGCTCGCGCAGCTTCATCTGGTACGTGCGGACGTCACCGCGAACAATCCGGACGACCAGGCGCTGCTCAAGCGCTTCAACCTGTTCGGGCCGCCCGGCATCATCTTCTTCGATCGCAACGGCAACGAAATCGGCCGTGTGGTCGGCTATCAGGCGGCCGAGACGTTTCTGCGCAGTCTCGATCGCGCGGCGGTACCAACGGTGTAGCGCACGCTTGTCGGTGGCTTGTACACCGACTGCAAATGAAAACGGCGGGACACCGAAGTGTCCCGCCGTTTTTCGTGGCGCTGCCGGCGCGTGGCTCAGCGCTGCGCTTTCAGGAGGCGTGCGGCGTCGAGTGCGAAGTACGTGAGCACGCCGTCGGCGCCCGCACGCTTGAACGCGAGCAGCGATTCGAGCACGACCTTGTCGTGGTCGAGCCAGCCGTTCATCGCGGCGGCCTTCAGCATCGCGTATTCGCCGCTCACCTGATACACGTAGGTCGGGAAGCGGAACTCGTCCTTCACCCGGCGCACGATGTCGAGGTACGGCATGCCGGGTTTGACCATCACCATGTCGGCGCCTTCGTCGATGTCGAGGCGCACTTCGCGCAACGCTTCGTCGCTGTTCGCCGGATCCATCTGGTAGGTCATCTTGTTGCCCTTGCCCAGGTTGGACGCCGAGCCGACCGCGTCGCGGAACGGGCCATAGAACGCCGATGCGAACTTGGCCGAATAGGCCATGATGCGCGTATGGATATGGCCGTCGCTTTCCAGCATCTCGCGGATTGCGCCGATGCGGCCGTCCATCATGTCCGACGGCGCGACGATGTCGACGCCGGCTTCCGCCTGTGCGCGTGCCTGATCGATCAGGATCTCGATCGTGTCGTCGTTGATCACGTAGCCGTTCTCGTCGAGCACGCCGTCCTGGCCGTGGCTCGTATACGGATCGAGTGCGACGTCGGTCAGCACGCCGAGCTCGGGGAAGCGCTTCTTCAGCTCGCGCACCGCGCGCGGGATCAGGCCTTCCGGGTTGGCTGCCTCGCGGCCGTCAGGCGTTTTCACCGACGGCTCGATGGCCGGGAACAGCGACAGCACCGGCACGCCGAGTTCGACGCATTGCTCGGCGACATGCATCAGCAGATCGACGGACACGCGTTCGACGCCGGGCATCGACGGCACCGGCTGCCGTTCGTTGGTGCCTTCGACGACGAATACCGGATAGATCAGGTCGTCGGTGGTCAGGCGGTTTTCGCGCATCAGGCGCCGGGAGAAGTCGTCGCGGCGCATCCGGCGCGGACGATGAAGCGGATGAAAGCTCATGGCGATTGGGTAGAAATCAGGGCAAGAAGGACCTTACGGAACCCTTCGGTCATTTTCGGGAGCGTTGGTATATGATAGCGATCGAGCGGCACGCGTCGCGTGCTGCTCCCCGCTTCTCCTCCCTGAGCGGGTGCCTGTCGTTTTTCGATTAGGCTGTTTGACCCGCCGTTCAACGGCGGGTTTTTTTATGAGCCGGCCGAATCCGCAGGCGCCGTCAGGTGCGCGCCGCCGATCCCGGCCGCGCGTTGCCCGATCATTGTGCTACAGGCTCGCTTTTTTCGTCGGCGGCGGACGGCCGCACCCAGCTCTCGATCAGTTCGTGCGCCTCGTCGAGCCCCGTGCGCTTCATCGCGGAGAACAGCTGGACCGTCAGCTTGCCCTGGACGCCCTGGTCACGATACGCATCGAGCCCCTTTTGCGTGGTCCGCAGCGCATTGATGCTTTCTTGCCGCGTCAATTTGTCGCACTTCGTCAGCAGCGTGTGGATCGGCTTGCCGGTCGGCACGAACCACTCGATCATGCGGCGATCGAGGTCGGTCAGCGGGCGGCGCGAATCCATCATCAGAATCAGGCCGCAAAGCTGCGAGCGGGTTGCCAGGTAGGACGACAGCAGCATTTCCCAGTGGGCCTTGGCGGCGCCGGGCACTTCCGCGTAGCCGTAGCCGGGCAGGTCGACGAGATTCGCGACGGGCTCGGCGGCCGGGCCGACGGAGAAGTAGTTGATATGCTGCGTGCGGCCGGGGGTCTTCGACGCGAAGGCCAGCCGCTTCTGGTTGCACAGTACGTTGATCGCCGTCGACTTGCCGGCATTCGAGCGGCCCGCGAACGCGATTTCCGGCTGGACCGTCGGCGGCAGGTCGCGCAGATGGTTGACGGTCGTGTAGAAGCGGGCTTGATGGAGCAGAAAGGCCATGGGAACCGGAAGGACGGGCGGCGCGAGCCGCTTGGTGGAGGCGGGGTAGCCCCGATAGGCGCGGGAGCTTTCAACACGATATTGTACAATACGGCGGTTTTACCGAAGGCCACCGGGCGCCTGCCTCGCGCTTTTATGTGGCTTCTGCGGTAGACTGAACGCCGTCGTTTTTTGCAGAACCTCAAATTCCCACAAGACGAAACAGGGTGTGCGAATGAATCGACTGTGCAAGTCTCTGATGGTGCTTCAGGTTGCAGCAGGGTTCGTAGGTTTCGTAGCGGAGGCAAACGCGGCGGAGGCGGCAAAGCCGGATCTCGACCGCGGCAAGGCGATTGCCGGGCAGGTGTGCGCATCGTGTCACGGTGCCGATGGCAATAGCGCGTCGGGCAGTTTCCCGAAGCTTGCCGGCCAGCATCCCGAATATCTGGTCAAGCAGTTGAACGACTTCAAGACGCAGCCGGGCGCGAAGGGGCCGGTGCGGACCAACGCGGTGATGGTCGGATTCGCGAGCGCGCTGAGCGCGGACGACATGCGCAACGTCGCCGCGTACTACGGGTCGCAGACGACGAAGCTCGGCACCGCACGCGATGCGGCGACTGTGCCGATCGGCCAGAAGATCTATCGCGGCGGCATCGCGGAGAAGGGCGTACCCGCCTGCGCGAGCTGCCACGGGCCGACAGGGCAGGGTCTCCCGGTCCAGTACCCGCGTCTGTCGGGGCAGTGGGCCGATTACACGGTCGCGCAGTTGACCGCGTTCCAGCAGGGTGCCGGCGCGCGCAACAACAACGAGGCGATGCATCAGATCGCGACGCGGCTGTCGGACAACGAGATCAAGGCCGTCGCGGATTACATCGCGGGCCTGCGTTGAGCGGTCAGCCGCGAATGAAATGACCGGACGCCCGAAGGGCGGCCGGAGTCAGAACAAGAAAAGGGTGGGGCGCCGCGCAGTCGCGGCCGCCTTGCCCTTTTTTGTTGTCAGTCGGAGTTTGAATGAGCGTTACCACGTCGGGGTTGCAGTCGAAGTCGAGTCAGGGTGCGTCGAAGCGCGCAGTCGAGCTGCTGAGCTCGATGCGCTTCGCGATTGCGTTGCTGGTGGTGCTGTCGATTGCGAGCATCATCGGCACGGTCCTGACCCAAGACGATCCGTATCCGAATTACGTGAACCAGTTCGGGCCGTTCTGGGCGGACATCTTCCGCTCGCTCGGCCTGTACAACGTGTACAGCGCGTGGTGGTTCATGCTGATCCTGATCTTCCTCGTCGTGTCGATCTCGCTGTGCGTGATCCGCAACGCGCCGAAGATGCTCGCCGATGCAAAGAGCTGGAAGGACAAGGTTCGCGAAGGCAGCCTGCGGGCTTTCCACCACAAGGCCGAGTACACGGCTTCCGGCACGCGCGCGACCGTCACGGCAACGCTCGCCACCTTCGTCACCAAGGCCGGCTACAAGCACGTCGTGCGTGAAAACGACGGCGCGACGCTGATCTCCGCGAAGCGCGGCGCGATGACCAAGTGGGGCTACATCTCCGCGCATCTCGCGATCGTCGTGATCTGTATCGGCGGCCTGCTCGACAGCAACCTGCCGATCAAATTCCAGATGTGGATGTTCGGCAAGAGCCCGGTCAACACGAGCGCGACGATCAGCGAGATCTCGCCCGACCATCGCCTGTCCGCGTCGAACCCGACGTTCCGCGGCTACGCGTGGGTGCCCGAGGGCCAGTTCGTGTCGACCGCGATCCTGAACCAGCCGAGCGGCTCGCTGATCCAGGACCTGCCGTTCTCGATCCAGCTCAACAAGTTCATCGTCGACTACTACACGACGGGCATGCCGAAACTGTTCGCGAGCGACATCGTCGTGATCGATCGCGAGACCGGCCGGAAAATCCCGGCGCGCGTCGAGGTCAACAAGCCGTTCACGTACAAGGGTGTGTCGATCTACCAGTCGAGCTTCCAGGACGGCGGCTCGCAGATGCAGATGACGGCCTATCCGATGACGGGCGGCAACGCGAAGACCTTCCCCGTGCAGGGCACGATCGGCAGTTCGGCGCCGCTGCAGATGCCGGGCGCCGACGGCGACACGATCGAGTTCGCCGATTTCCGCGCGATCAACGTCGAGAACATGGCCGACGCGAACGGCAAGCCGGACGTGCGTGGTGTGGCGACGACGAGCTCGCTGAAGGAAGTGTTCGACGAACGGCTCGGCTCCGGCGCGAAGACGTCGAAGCCGACGCAGCTCCACAACATCGGCCCGTCCGTGCAGTACAAGATTCGCGGCAAGGACGGCCAGGCGCGCGAATTCAACAACTACATGCTGCCCGTCGACATGAACGGCGAGCGCGTGTTCCTCGCCGGCGTGCGCACGAGCCCGAACGACCCGTTCCGCTACATGCGGATTCCGGCCGACAGCCAGGATTCGATCGGCGAATGGATGCACCTGCGCGCCGCGCTCGAGGATCCCTCCGTGCGCGCCGAAGCCGCCGCGCGCTTCGCGCAGCGTTCGCTGCCGGGCACCGACGCATCGCTGCGCGGCCGCCTGCAGGACAGCGCGTTGAAGGTGCTGACCCTGTTTGCGGCGAGCGACGACAGCGTCGGCCGCGGCGCCGACGGCCAGCCGATCGGCGGCTTCCAGGCCGTGGCGACGTTCATCGACCGCTCGGTGCCCAAGGCCGAGCAGGAGAAGGCCGCGAGCCTGCTGCTGCGGATGCTCGAAGGCTCGATGTGGGAGGTCTGGCAGATCGCGCGCGAGCGTGCGGGGGAGCCGGCGGCGCAGCAGGGCACCGACACGATCCGTTTCGTACAGAACGCGATCAACGCGCTATCCGACAGCTTTTTGTATGGATCGCCGGTCTATTTGCAGCTTGACTCATTCAAGCAGGTGCAAGCTTCGGTATTTCAGTTGACGCGCGCACCCGGCAAGAATCTGGTGTATCTTGGCAGCCTGCTGCTGGTCGCCGGCATCTTCTCGATGTTCTACGTGCGCGAGCGGCGCCTCTGGTTCTGGCTGAAGGACGCCGGTTCGGGCGTCGATGTGGTGATGGCAATGTCCACGGCCCGCAAGACCTTCGATTTCGAGAAAGAATACGTGCAGACGCGCGACGCGGCCGGTGCCGTCTTGCACGCCGCACCTCGCGATGTCGCGCCGGCCGGTGCGGCATCGACGGCCCGTTCGCCTGCCGGCGGCGGTTCCGATTCCGAGAATTCCACCCGGTAACATCATGGATCTCACGCAAGTTTCCTCTTCCCATCGGGCGTCGGCCCAGGCGCCGGTCACGGCACCGCTGTTCGACGATCGTCCGTTCCTCGCGCGCCTGTCGTTGCTCGACTGGCTGTTCGCACTGGCGCTCGTGGTGGGCGCGGGCTATGCGCTCGTGCACTACAACGCGCACATGGATTACTACGACAAGGCGGTGATGATCGGCACCGTGCCGGCGCTCATCGCGCTCGGCTGGCGCTGGAAGCCCGCGCGGCTGATGATGGCGTCGATCGCCGTGCTGGCGCTGCTGTCGATCCAGATCTACCAGGGCGATCTCGCGCGCGCCGATTCGGCGTTCCTCCTCAAGTACTTCCTGTCGAGCCAGTCGGCAATCCTGTGGATGAGCGCGCTGTTCGTGCTCGCGACGATCTTCTACTGGATCGGCCTGCTCGCGCGTTCGGAATCGGGCTCCGCGATCGGCCAGAAGCTCACGTGGGTTGCCGTGCTGATGGGCTTCACCGGCCTGATGGTGCGCTGGTACGAGTCCTACCTGATCGGCGCGGATGTCGGGCACATTCCGGTGTCGAACCTCTATGAAGTGTTCGTGCTGTTCAGCCTGATCACCGCGCTGCTCTATCTGTATTACGAAGGCCACTACGGGACGCGTTCGCTCGGCGCGTTCGTGCTGCTGGTGATCAGCGCGGCGGTGGGCTTCCTGATGTGGTACTCGGTCGCGCGCGATGCGCAGCAGATCCAGCCGCTCGTGCCGGCGCTGCAGAGCTGGTGGATGAAGATCCACGTGCCCGCGAACTTCATCGGCTACGGCAGCTTCGCGCTGTCGGCGATGGTGTCGGTCGCGTACCTGATGAAGGAGCGCGGCGTGCTCGCCGATCGCCTGCCGACGCTCGACGTGCTCGACGACGTGATGTACAAGTCGATCGCGGTCGGTTTCGCGTTCTTCACGATCGCGACGATCCTCGGTGCGCTGTGGGCGGCCGAGGCATGGGGCGGCTACTGGAGCTGGGACCCGAAGGAAACCTGGGCGCTGATCGTGTGGCTCAACTATGCGGCGTGGCTGCACATGCGCCTGATGAAGGGCCTGCGCGGGACGGTGGCCGCGTGGTGGGCGCTGACGGGCCTGCTCGTGACGACCTTCGCGTTCCTCGGCGTCAACATGTTCCTGTCCGGGCTGCACAGCTACGGCAAGCTGTAAGATTCCCGCTGCTCGTCCGACTATGAGACCGCCGGTGCACTGCGTGCCCGGCGGTTTTCTTTTGTAACGGACGGGCGGTCCGGCCATCGAACGGCGCAAGATGAGGCCGGTCGAACGCCCATGAAGCTGCGCGCGGCGCAGGCAGGAGGAGCAGCACGATGTGGATCAAACGCCCTTTGCTGAACGTACTGACCGGTGGCGATATCGCGCCCGGCGAAATCACGCCGCGCGCGGTCTTCGAGAACCGGCGGCGCGTGTTGCAGGCGGCCGGCCTCGCGGCGGCGGGCGGGCTGCTCGGCGGCAGCGGCGCGGCATTTGCCGCCTATGCGTCGCCCGACGCGCGGGCGGCGAAGCTCGCGGCGAAAACGAACCCGAAGTTCGTCGCGGCCGACAAGGTGACGCCGTTCAAGGACATCACGTCCTACAACAACTTCTACGAATTCGGCACCGACAAGAGCGACCCCGCGCAGAATGCGGGCACGCTGCGGCCGCGCCCGTGGCGCGTGAGCGTCGAGGGCGAGGTGCTGCATCCGAAGGTGTTCGATCTCGACGAACTGCTGAAGCTCGCGCCGCTCGAGGAGCGCGTGTACCGGTTGCGCTGCGTCGAGGGATGGTCGATGGTGATCCCGTGGATCGGCGTGCCGCTGTCCGAGCTGATCAAGCGGGTGCAGCCGACCGGCAATGCGAAATACGTGCAGTTCATCACGCTGGCCGACCCGTCGCAGATGCCCGGCCTGTCGACACCCGTGCTCGACTGGCCGTACTCGGAAGGGCTGCGGATGGACGAGGCGATGAATCCGCTGACGCTGCTGACGATGGGCGTCTACGGGCAGGTGCTGCCGAACCAGAACGGCGCGCCGGTGCGTATCGTCGTGCCGTGGAAGTACGGCTTCAAGAGCGCGAAGTCGCTCGTGAAGATTCGCTTCGTCGACAAGCAGCCGAAGACGAGCTGGAACACGTATGCGTCGAACGAGTACGGCTTTTATTCGAACGTGAACCCGAACGTCGATCATCCGCGCTGGAGCCAGGCGACCGAGCGGCGCATCGGCGAGGACGGCTTTTTCACGCCGAAGCGCAAGACGCTGATGTTCAACGGCTACGGCGACCTGGTCGCGTCGATGTATCAGGGCATGGACCTGAAGAAGAATTTCTGAGGGCGAAGGTGAGAAACGACATGCCTCCTTCGACGCTGACGCCCGCGCGTGCAGCGGGCGCCGGCCCGGCTGCACGTGCCGTGCGGGCCGGCTCTGCTCGCCCCGCTGCGCCGCGCTGGCTCGCGCCGGCCAAGGTGCTGGTATTCGCGGCAGGCCTTTATCCGCTCACGCGTCTCGTGCTGTTCGGGCTGACCGACCGGCTCGGCGCGAATCCGATCGAGTTCATCACGCGCTCGACGGGCCTCTGGACGCTCGTGATGCTGTGCGTCACGCTCGCCGTCACGCCGCTTCGGCGCATGACGGGGTTCGCCACGCTGCTGCGCTTTCGCCGCATGATCGGGCTGTTCGCGTTCTTCTATGCGACGCTGCACTTCACGACTTACCTGTGGTTCGACAAGTGGTTCGACGTCGTCGCGATCCTGAAGGACGTCGGCAAGCGCCCGTTCATCACGGTCGGTTTCGCCGCGTTCGTGCTGCTGATTCCGCTCGCGGCAACGTCGCCGCGCGCGATGGTGCGCCGGCTCGGCCGCCACTGGGCGACGCTGCACAGCGCGATCTACGCGATCGCGCTGTTCGGTGTGCTGCACTTCTGGTGGATGAGGGCCGGCAAGCACAATCTCGCGCAGCCGAGGCTGTATGCGGCGATCGTCGTCGCGCTGCTCGGCTGGCGGCTGGTTGCATGGGGATGGCGGCGCGTGCGCGCGTGACGGCGCAGCCAAAAACAAAAGGCGATGACCGGGAAGTCATCGCCTCGTTTCGCGAGCCTGCGCAGACGGCGCGTCGTTACTTCGCGACAGCCGGGCTCGATGCCGGTGCAGCCGTGGCGGATGCCCCGCTCGACAATTCGGGCGACAGCATGAGCGGCGTGCCGGACGAATCGGGCACACTGTCGGACGACGCGTTTTCATCGGTCGGCTTCACGTCCGACGGCGGTGTGTCCTGCTGCTGGAGTGGCTTGGGCAGCGGAGGCACGGTGGGCAGATAGAGCGCGCCGCTTTGACCGCAGCCGGCAAGAATCGCCAAAGCCGCTACAATCGCGCTCATCCGGAAAACGACTCGCATGATCGTCCCTGAACAATTGAACCGATAGAGTTTAGCATGTCCGATACCGAATACCTGACCCGTGCCGAGGCCGTGCTGGCGGCCGTCGAGCGTACCGTCGACGACGCCAACGACGGCGATCACGACATCGATCTGGAGCGCAACGGCAGCGTCCTGACGCTGACGTTCGAGAACGGCTCGAAGATCATCGTCAACCTGCAGCCGCCGATGAAGGAGGTGTGGATTGCCGCGAAGGCCGGCGGTTTCCATTACCGTTTCATCGACGGCGCATGGCGCGATACGCGCACGGGCACCGAGTTCTTCTCGGCGCTCACCGAATACGCGACGCAGCAGGCCGGCCTGCCGATCACGTTCAGCGCATGACGATCGGGGCCTCGCCCCGATGCGTGACCCAACGAAAAAAGCGCCCCGCGGGGCGCTTTTTTCATGTCCGGGCCGACGGTCAGTGCGCCTGGAACAGGTTCATGATGTCCTGCTTTTCCTGCTCGTCGACGTGCGGCACGGTCGCATCGACGTTTTGCGCGGCCGGTGCCTGCGGCACGCCGACCGTCGACACGAAGCCGTGACCCGGCGCGAACTCGGTGAAGTACAGCTCGCCGCCGAGCGATTCGACGCCGTCCGGCATCGTCGGCTTGAACTCGGGCACACCCTTCAGCGCGGCACCCATGTAGTCGATCCAGACGGGCAGCGAGAGGCCGCCGCCCGTTTCGCGATCGCCGAGGCTGCGCGGATTGTCGTAGCCGATCCACGCGATCGCGGCGAGCGTGTGCTGGTAGCCGGCGAACCACGCGTCGTGCGAGTCGTTCGTCGTGCCGGTCTTGCCCGCGAGGTCGGTGCGCTTCAGCACGTTGGTCCGTGCGCCCGTGCCGCGTTGCGCGACGCTCTGCAGCAGGCTGTTCATCACGTACGCGTTACGCGCGTCGATGGCGCGCGGCGCATTCTGTTCGGCGACGAGCGGCTGCGCGCGCACGACGATCGCGCCGTTCGGATCGGTGACTTCGGCGATCAGGTACGGATTGACACGGTAGCCGCCGTTCGCGAATACCGAATACGCGCCCGCCATCTGCAGCGGCGTGACCTGGCCCGCGCCGAGTGCCATCGGCAGGTACGCCGGATGGCGTTCCGCGTCGAAGCCGAAGCGCGTGATGTACTGCTGCGCGTACTTCGTGCCGATGTGGTTCAGGATCCGGATCGACACGAGGTTGCGCGAACGCTGCAGCGCGGTGCGCATCGACATCGGGCCTTCGAAGCCGCCGCCGTAGTTCTTCGGCTCCCACGGCTGGCCGCCCGTTTCGGCCGCGCTGAAATACAGCGGACCGTCGTTGATCACCGTTGCCGGCCCGAGGCCCTTGTCGAGCGACGCCGAATAGATGAACGGCTTGAACGACGAACCCGGCTGCCGCCACGCCTGCGTGACGTGGTTGAACTTGTTCTTGTTGTAGTCGAAGCCGCCGACGAGCGAGCGGATCGCGCCGTCCTGCGGGACGATCGACAGGAACGCCCCCTCGACCTGCGGCAACTGCGTGATCGACCATTTGCCGGCGTCGTTCTTCACGACGCGGACGATCGCGCCCGGGCGGATGCGGCGATTCGGCTGCGCATTGGCCGACAGCGCGCCCGACGCGAAGCGCAGGTTGTCGCCTTCGATCGTCGTATTGCTGCCGTCGATGAACGCGACCGTGATCTGGCGCGGGTTTGCGGCCGTGACGACCGCTGCAATCAGTTCGCCGTTGTCGGGGTGTTCGAGCAGCGCATCGTCGATCGCCTGTTCGCGGTCGTCGGCGCCGGCCGGCAGCTCGATGAAGCCTTCCGGCCCCCGATAGCCGTGCCGGCGTTCGTAATCCATGATGCCCTTGCGCAGCGCGGTATAGGCGACCTGCTGATCCGCGGAGTCGATCGTCGTGACGACGTTGAAGCCGCGCGTGTAGGTTTCCTCGTGGTATTGCGCGTACATCATTTGCCGGACCATTTCCGCGACGTACTCGGCGTGCACGCTGAAATCGCGGCCCGGACCCTTGACGACGAGCGGCTGCGCGACGGCCTCGTCGTACTGCTCGCGCGAGATGAAGTTCAGCTCGAGCATCCGTTGCAGGATGTATTCCTGGCGCACCTTCGCGCGCTTCGGGTTCACGACCGGGTTGTACGCGGACGGCGCCTTCGGCAGCCCCGCGAGCATCGCCGCTTCGGCGAGCGTGATGTCCTTCAGGTCCTTGCCGAAGTAGACCCGCGCGGCGCTCGCGAAGCCGTATGCGCGCTGGCCGAGATAGATCTGATTCATGTAGACCTCGAGAATCTGATCCTTCGTCAGCGCACGCTCGATCCGGTACGCGAGCAGCATCTCGTAGATCTTGCGCGTGTAGGTCTTCTCGCTCGACAGGAAGAAGTTGCGCGCAACCTGCATCGTGATCGTGCTCGCCCCCTGCGACGCATGGCCGTTCGTCAGCGCGACGAAGCCGGCGCGCACGATGCCGGTGAGGTCGACACCGCCGTGATCGTAGAACCGCGCGTCCTCGATCGCGAGGATCGCCTTCTTCAGCGAGTCGGGCACGTCCTTGAAATGGACGACGTCGCGGCGTTCTTCGCCGAATTCGCCGATCAGCACGTGATCGGACGTATAGATGCGCAGCGGCACCTTCGGGCGATAGTCGGTCAGCGCGTCGAGCGACGGCATGTTCGGCCACGCGACGACGAGCGCGTAGCCGAGCACAAGGCCGCCGGCCACGACGAGCGCCACGCACATCGTGGCGAATCCGAGCAGGACTTTTTGCCACCAGGGCCGCTTCTTCGGCTCCGGGGCGGGAGGCGGGGACGTAGGAGTCGTGGATTGCATAGGCATACCGGAAAACAGTCCCGCGATTATAGCTGCCCGGTAAGACCGGTCCTGACGCGGGGGCCGCCCGCCCTGAAGCCGCGGGCCGGCGTACTTCCAGCATAGCCCGCGCGCGGCCGTCGCGAGCGGATGCTGGCCGTTAGGCCGACTGTCGGCCCGACGCGCCGTTTTGCAGAATCAGTCTCGGAAACGCGGCGTGGGCCGCGACGATCTCGGGAGGCTGGGATGGCGGGAAGATGGCGAGCGCGGTTTGCGCAGGGCGGGCACCGGTCGACGGGAATCGACGTCGGTGCGGACGAGGTGAGGGTGGTCGTGCTGAGCCGGCGCGGCCGGGGCGCCGAGGTGTGCGTCGAGGGGCTGGAGCGGGAGCCGGTCGGGTTGGCGGGCGGTCCGGAGGATGCGCGTTGGGCGGCGGTTGCGCGGGCGCTGGCCGCGGCCGTGTCGAGACTGTCGGCGGCCGACGTGCGGTGCGGCGCGCGCGGCGTGATGGCGTTGCACGATGACGAGATGCGCACCGCGATGCTGGACCTGGCCGGGCGGGACGACATCGAGGACGCCGCGCGGCAGGCGGCCGAACGCATTTCGGGGCTCGCGCCGGACAGTCTCGCGTTCGACTGGCGGCAGGACGGCGGTGCGGGGGAGATCGAGGTTGCCGTGGCCTCGCTGGCGCTGCTCGAACGGCGGGTCGATGTGGCCGCGCAGGCTGGTGTCGATCTGACGGTGGTCGATGGCGAGTCGGCCGCAGCGCTGCGTGCGTTGCGCTATGCGGCGCAATGCGAACTCGACGCGCAGGCGGGCCCCTGCGCGGCGCTCTGGTTCCATGACTCGGGCGTGCAAGGCTGGCGAATCGACGGTCCGTCGGCCGTACCGGTGCTGACGCTGTCCGGCGCGGTGCCGGGGGTGTTTTCCGATGCATTGCGCCGGCGCGCGCTCGGGGCCGTGTGCTGTGTCCTCGTGGCCGGGGACGAGCGGTGTATCGCCCGCTTCGAAACGTCCGTCGCCGAGATCGGCGACGTGGTCGGCGCGGTTGCGGTGCCGTTCGACTGCACGGGCTGGAGCGCGCAATCGTGCCTGTCTACCGGCATGCCGGGCGGCCCGGCATTGGCTGTTGCGTTCGGGCTGGCATTGCGCGGAGTGTGGGAATGACGGCCCTCCGTGCGGAGCCGGGCGGCTTCAACCTGTTGCCGTACCGGGAGCGGCTGGCGCGGGCGTTGCGACGTCGTCGGGCCGCGCAGTGCGGTACGGCGATTCTGCTCGGCGTACTCGGCGCCGGCCTGTGGACGGGCGCCGCCGGCGGGGCGCGGTGGCGTGTGGATGCGGAGCGCGTAATTGCGGAGGCGCGGCTGCGGCAGTTGCAGCCACAGGTGGGTGCTGCGACACGCGCCGCCAATGCGGCGGCCGTCGTCGCGCAGCGCGACGCGCAGGCGGCCGCGCGTGCCGCACCTTATCGGCACGTCGCGGGGCTGCTGGCGACCCTGGCGCAGGTGCACGACGGCACGGTTCGGCTCGATGCGCTGCGCACGACGTCGGCGGGTGCCGTGCTCGATGTCCGCGCCGTGAGCTACCGGGCGGCCGCGCGATGGCTCGCTGGGATGGCGCGCGAGCAGCGTGGCTGGCGGATCGATATCGATGCGTTGAAGCCAGCCCCGGATGCACCGGTCGCTGCCGGCGGGATGCCGTTCCGGTTCTCGATCCAGTTGCGCTGGCACGACGCGATGCCGTCCCGGAAAGCATCGGGAGGCGGCGCATGACGGCGCTCGCGCATCGGCCCGCACCGCATCGCGGCGGATGGCGGAGCGGCGTGCGGCGCGTGTCGCCGGCGACTGCGCATGTCGCAGGCTGCGTGCTCGCGTTCGCGGCCGTGCTGACGGGCGGCATTCATCTGGCGAATGCCGCGGACTGGAGCGGGCTCGCGCGCAGCCGCGCGTTGCTGGCGGCGGCGCAGAAGCAAGAGGCCGACGCGCAGCGTGTTCTCGCAGCCGCTGCACGGCAACACGACGCGCATCCGGCGGCGGCCGACGGCGATCGCTCGTCGCGTGAGCCGGAATGGGCCGCGTTGATGCTGGAGCTGGCCGATCGCGCCGCGTCGAGCGGGCTGCGCGGCGTATCGATCGAACCGCTGCGCGCTGAGGGGGCAGTGCCGGAAGGGCCGCGCTCGGTGCGCATCGTCGCGGATGGCGGGTTTCGCGCGTTGCTGCAGATGGTCGGATGGCTGGCGCGTTTCCCGGTGCTGGCGGTGCCGACCACGCTGCGCGTCGAACGAGGAAGGGAGGCCGCGCGTGTGGAAATGGCGGTCGACGTGTTTCCGGGGTTACCGGCGACGACGTCCAAGGGCGGGGAGGCGCCGGTTCTGGCCGACGCGCCCGGCGCCGATCCGTTCGGCGAGGCCGGCTCGCCTGAAACGGAGGGGGCGGCTGCCCGCCTGGCCGGCACGATTCGCGACAGGCGTGCCGGTCTCGCGTTGTTCGACGACGGTGACGGCGCATTCGCTGCCTTGGTGCCCGGCGAAGCCCTCGGAGCCGCGCGGGTGGTGCGAGTCGATCCCGTCGCCGTGACGCTCGCGACGGCGGATGGTGCGTACCGAGTCGCCCTGGACGACGGGAGGCGCCCATGATGAAGCAGGGATGTCGGGCGCTCGCCGTCTGGGCCGGATTGACGGCGGCCGGTGCAAGCGCCTCGTTGCCGCCGCTGCCGGCCGTCTGGCCTGCAGCATCGACGGAGATGCCGGTGCCGGGCCTGCCGTTGCCCCAAGGCGCGGTGGACGGGGCGGAGGGCCCCGCATCTGCGGAGGCCGGCCCGCCGCCGTTCGACCAGGCGGCGCGCACGGCGCTTCAGGCGGAGGCCGCCGCCCCGGCACCCGGGCTGGAGGGGCCGCCGATCCCGTTGGCGCCGCCGGCCCGGATGGGCGACGCCGCGGCGCGGCAACCGGGCGATGCGGACGACGCACGGCGGATTTCGCTGAATCTGCAGGGAGCGGGGCTTGCGGCCGCGTTCGACGCGTTCGCGCGGTTCACCGGGCTCAATATCGTCGTCGGCGAGCAGGTGCGCGGCACCGTCACGTTACGTCTGAACAATGTCCGCTGGCGCGACGCCTTCGACACGCTGCTCGACACGCACGGGCTCGCGATGTCGCGGCGGGGTAACGTGATATGGGTCACGCCGGCGGCCGAGCTGGCGGCGCGCGAACGCGAGCGCTTCGAAATGCACGCGCGGGCCGCGGATCTGGAGCCGCTTGCGAGCCGGACGTTCGCGCTGCGTTATCCGCGCGCGCAGGACGTGCAACGGCTGCTGGCCGGCGCGACCGGCCAGCGCCTGCTGTCGAAGCGCGGCGCCGCGGCGGCGGATCCGCGGACGAACCTGCTGTTCGTCACCGATCTCGCGCCGCGCCTCGACCAGATCGCAAGCCTGATCGAGGCGATCGACCGGCCGTCGCGACAGGTCCGGATCGAGGCCCGCATCGTCGAGGGCGAGCAAGGCTTTTCGCGCAATCTCGGTGCACGTGTCGCGCTGAGGGCGCAGGCGCGGCCGCCGTCGGGCGAGAGCACCAGCGAAAGCGCCTCGTTCACGACCGGGGCGCGCAACGCGCTCGACCTTGCTGGGCGGCCGCTCGGCGGCTTCGAAGCGGCGACCGCCGGCTTCACGCTGTTTGCCGCGCCGCTCAGCCGTGTGCTCGACGTCGAACTGAGCGCGCTCGAGGCACAGGGGCGGGGCCAGATCGTTTCGAGCCCGCGCGTGGTGACCGCCGATCGCGTCAAGGCGATCGTCGAACAGGGTTCGGAGCTGCCGTACCAGGCGAAGGTGGGCAATGGCGTGAGCGGCGTGCAGTTCCGCCGGGCGACGCTCAAGCTCGAGGTCGAACCGCAGATCACGCCGGACGGGCGCGTCGTGCTCGACCTGGACGTGACGAAGGACAGCGTCGGCGAGCCGACGGCAGCCGGCCCGGCGATTCATACGAAGCACGTACAGACGCGCGTCGAGGTCGAGAACGGCGGGACGGTCGCGATCGGCGGGATCTACGAGCAACTGAACCGGAACGATGTGACGCGCGTGCCGCTCTTGGGCAAAATACCGTTTCTGGGCGCGCTTTTCCGGCACCGCGCGCAACGCGACCAGCGCAGCGAACTGGTCGTCTTCATCACGCCGACCGTCGTCGATGCGCGCTGCGATGCACGCGGCATGGGCAGCGCGGATGCCGAAAAAACGGGGCCGGAAGCCGCCGGCGCAGGCTCGACAAGGCAGCCGCTTTGCCAGTAAGCTGCGCCACACACCAGCAAGATTGAAGCAGAGGAAGCCGTTGCAAGCGCGGGACCCACATGCAAACGTATTTTTCGTCGGCCTTATGGGAGCGGGTAAGACCACCGTGGGCCGTGCGGTCGCGCGTCGTCTCGACAGGACGTTCTTCGACTCCGACCACGAAATCGAGGCCCGCACGGGCGCGCGCATTCCGGTGATCTTCGAGCTGGAGGGCGAGGCCGGGTTTCGCGATCGCGAAACGCAGGTCATCGCCGATCTCACGCAGCGCGAGAACATCGTGCTCGCGACGGGCGGCGGCGCGGTGCTGCGCCCGGAAAATCGCGACTGCCTGAAGAGCAACGGTATCGTCGTCTACCTGCGCGCGAACCCGCACGACCTGTGGCTGCGCACGCGCAAGGACAAGAACCGCCCGCTGCTGCAGACGGAAGACCCGAAAGGGCGCCTCGAAGCGCTGTATGAAGTGCGCGACCCGCTGTACCGCGAATGCGCGGATTTCGTCATCGAGACCGGCCGTCCGTCGGTCAACGGTCTCGTCAACATGGTGCTGATGCAACTCGAACTGGCGGGCGTCATCGCCAAGCCGCTACAAGCATGATTACTGTCAACGTCGACCTGGGCGACCGCGCCTATCCGATTCACATTGGCGCCGGCCTGATCGGCCGCGCCGAGCTGTTCGCACCTCACATCAAGGGTTCTTCCGTCACGATCGTCACGAACACGACGGTCGATCCGCTCTACGGCGACGCGCTGCGCGCGGCGCTCGCGCCGCTCGGCAAGCGCGTGTCGACGGTCGTGCTGCCGGACGGCGAGGCGTACAAGAACTGGGAGACGCTGAACCTGATCTTCGACGGCCTGCTGACCGACCGCGCGGACCGCAAGACGACGCTCGTCGCGCTCGGCGGCGGCGTGATCGGCGACATGACGGGCTTTGCGGCCGCATGCTACATGCGCGGCGTGCCGTTCATCCAGGTGCCGACGACGCTGCTGTCGCAGGTCGATTCGTCGGTCGGTGGCAAGACGGGCATCAACCACCCGCTCGGCAAGAACATGATCGGCGCGTTCTACCAGCCGCAGGCCGTGATCGCGGACATCGGCGCGCTGACGACGTTGCCCGACCGTGAACTGGCGGCCGGTGTCGCCGAGATCATCAAGACCGGCGCGATCGCCGATGCGGCATTCTTCGACTGGATCGAGGCGAACGTCGACGCGCTGAACCGTCGCGACCCGGCTGCGCTCGCGCACGCGGTGAAGCGCTCGTGCGAGATCAAGGCGAGCGTGGTGGCGGCCGACGAACGCGAAGGCGGCCTGCGCGCGATCCTGAACTTCGGCCACACCTTCGGTCATGCGATCGAGGCCGGGCTCGGCTACGGCGAGTGGCTGCACGGCGAGGCGGTCGGCTGCGGGATGGTGATGGCGGGCGACCTGTCGGTGCGGCTCGGCCTGCTCGACGAAGCGTCGCGGCAGCGCCTCGATGCGGTGATCGCGGCTGCGCACCTGCCGACCCGCGGGCCCGCGCTCGGCGACGCGCGCTACATGGACCTGATGCGCGTCGACAAGAAGGCGGAGGCCGGCGCGATCAAGTTCATCCTGCTGAAGCGATTCGGCGATACGTTGATCACGCAGGCGCCGGACGAAGCCGTATTCGCTACACTGGCGCAGACGACCCGCTAACGGGCGGCCCGGATGCCCGGCGCCCCTGACATGGAGGAGACGTGAGCGAGACATCCAGCAGCACACTGCCCGAAGCCGGCCGCGTATCCGCTGCGCCGGTGGCCGAGCCGCCGACACTGGCGGCGCTGGAAGCCCATCTCGCTCCATATGCCGCACACGCGTCGCAGTCGCGCGGCCGCCGCCATCCGGAAACACCACCGGCGGCGCGCACCGAATTCCAGCGCGACCGCGACCGCATCGTCCATTCGACCGCGTTTCGCCGGCTCGAATACAAGACACAAGTCTTCGTCAATCATGAAGGCGACCTGTTCCGCACGCGTCTCACGCACAGCCTCGAAGTCGCGCAGATCGCCCGCTCGGTCGCGCGCAACCTGCGCCTGAACGAGGATCTCGTCGAGGCGATCTCGCTCGCGCACGATCTAGGCCATACGCCGTTCGGCCATGCCGGGCAGGACGCGCTGAACGCCTGCATGCGCGAGCATGGCGGCTTCGAGCACAACCTGCAGAGCCTGGCGGTCGTCGACGAGCTCGAGGAGCACTACGGCGCGTTCAACGGGCTGAACCTGTGCTTCGAGACACGCGAAGGCATTCTGAAGCACTGCTCGCGCGAGAATGCGCGCAAGCTCGGCGCGCTCGGCGAGCGCTTCCTGCAGGGCCGCCAGCCGTCGCTCGAAGCGCAGCTCGCCAACATCGCGGACGAGATCGCGTACAACAACCACGACGTCGACGACGGCCTGCGTTCCGGCCTGATCACGATCGAGCAGCTCGCGGAAGTCGAGCTGTGGCAGCGCCACTACGAGGCGGCGCTCGCCGAGTTCCCGCACCTCGAAGGCCGCCGTCTCGTGCACGAGACGGTGCGCCGCATCATCAACACGCTGATCGTCGACCTGATCGACGAAACCACGCGCAATCTCGCGCGCGTCGCGCCGGCATCGCTCGACGACGTGCGCGCGGCGCCGCCGCTCGTGTCGCACAGCGAATCCGTTGCCGCCCAGGCGGCCGCCCTCAAGCGTTTCCTCTTCAAGAACCTCTATCGCCACTACAAGGTGATGCGCATGGCGAGCAAGGCGCAGCGCGTCGTCACCGGGCTGTTCGATGCGTTCATCGACGATCCGCGGTTGCTGCCGCCGCCGTACCAGTCCGACGACGCCGCGCAGCAGCCGCGCCTCGTCGCGCACTACATCGCCGGCATGACCGACCGCTTCGCGCTGAAGGAGTATCAGCGCCTGTTCGTCATCAACGACAACTGACTGTCACAAACGATCACTAGACTTCGCCGGTTCAATGGCGATGGGAATGTTGCACACGCTGTTGGTAACGTTTTCATAGGAGAAAGGTCGATGAAGAAGAAGCCTGCGGGGACACTGGTTCGTTCGATCGCGCTCGGCGGCGCGCTGATGTTCGGGGTGCAGCACGTGGCGCTCGCCGCGACGGAAATCCAGTTCTGGCATGCGATGGAGGCCGCACTCGGCGAGCGGGTCAACGCGATCGCCGACCAGTTCAACGCGTCGCAGAGCGACTACAAGATCGTGCCGGTCTTCAAGGGCACCTACGACCAGGCGCTCGCGGCCGGCATCGCGGCCTACCGCAGCGGCAATGCGCCGGCGATCCTTCAGGTCTATGAAGTCGGCACGGCCACGATGATGCAGGCGAAGAAGGCCGTCGTGCCCGTCTACGACGTGTTCAGGCAGGCCGGCGTGCCGCTCGACGAAAAGGCGTTCGTGCCGACCATCGCGAGCTACTACAGCGACGCGAAGACGGGCCATCTCGTGTCGATGCCGTTCAACAGCTCGACGCCGGTGCTGTACTACAACAAGGACGCGTTCAAGAAGGCCGGTCTCGATCCGAACCAGCCGCCGAAGACGTGGGCCGACGTGAAGGACGATGCCGAGAAACTGCGCAAGTCGGGGATGGCGTGCGGCTTCACGACCGGCTGGCAGGGCTGGATCCAGCTCGAAAACTACAGCGCGTGGCATGCACTGCCGTTCGCGAGCCGCAACAACGGCTTCGACGGTACGGACGCCGTGCTCGAATTCAACAAGCCGCAGCAGATCGCGCACGTGTCGTTCCTGCAGCAGATGGCGAAGGACGGCACGTTCACTTACGCGGGCCGCAAGGACGAAGCATCGGCGAAGTTCTACAGCGGCGACTGCGGGATCATGACGACGTCGTCGGGCGCGCTCGCGAACCTGCAGAAGTTCGCGAAGTTCAGCTTCGGCACGGGCATGATGCCGTACGACGCGAACGTGAAGGGCGCGCCGCAGAACGCGATCATCGGCGGCGCGAGCCTGTGGGTGCTGGCGGGCAAGGATCCGGCGACCTACAAGGGCGTCGCGAAATTCCTCGCGTTTCTCGCATCGCCGGCCGTCGCCGCGAAGTGGCACCAGGACACGGGTTACCTGCCGGTCACCAAGGCGGCATACGACCTGACGCGCGAACAGGGCTTCTACGCGAAGAACCCGAGCGCCGAAACCGCGATCAAGCAGATGCTGAACAAGCCGCCGCTGCCGTACACGAAGGGGCTGCGCCTGGGCAACATGCCGCAGATCCGCACGGTCGTCGACGAGGAGTTCGAACAGGTCTGGGCGCAGAAGAAATCGCCGAAGGACGCACTCGATTCGGCGGCCTCGCGCGGCAACGAGCTGCTGCGCCGCTTCGAGAAGTCGGGCAGCTGAGCGCGCATCGCGTTCGTGCCGCCGGCCGCGCCGCGCAGTGCGCGGGCCGGCCGGCGGCGCGGTTTCCTTTCCGTTTCGCCTGACCGGATATCCGCGATGCAATCCCGTTCCCGTTTCGGCACGAGCCTGCTGCCGTACCTGCTGATCGCGCCGCAACTCGCGATCACCGCCGTGTTCTTCCTGTGGCCGGCCGGCGTCGCGCTGTGGCAGTCGACGCAGATGCAGGACGCGTTCGGCACGTCGAGTGAATTCGTCGGCTTCGCGAACTTCACGCACCTGTTCGCCGATCCGCTGTATCTCGATTCGTTCCGCACGACGCTCGTGTTCAGCACGCTCGTCACGGTGAGCGGGCTCGTCGTGTCGCTGCTGCTCGCCGCGTGCGCCGACCGCGTGACCCGTGGCGCGCGCACATATCGCACGCTGTTGATCTGGCCATACGCGGTCGCGCCGACGATCGCCGCCGTGCTGTGGGCGTTCCTGTTCAATCCGAGCATCGGCCTGATCACCTATGCGCTCGCGAAGGGCGGTATCGTATGGAATCACGCGCTGAACGGCGGGCAGGCGATGTTCCTCGTCGTGCTCGCGTCGGTGTGGAAGCAGGTGAGCTACAACTTCCTGTTCTTCTACGCGGGCCTGCAGGCGATTCCGCGTTCGCTGATCGAGGCGGCGGCGATCGACGGCGCGGGGCCGGTGCGACGTTTCTTCAACCTCGTGCTGCCGCTGCTGTCGCCCACCAGTTTCTTCCTGCTCGTCGTCAACCTCGTCTATTCGTTCTTCGACACGTTCCCGGTGATCGACGCGGCCACCGGCGGCGGCCCCGCGCAGAGCACGAAGACGCTGATCTACAAGATCTACGCGGAAGGCTTCCAGGGGCTCGACATCGGCAGCTCCGGCGCGCAGTCGGTCGTGCTGATGATCATCGTCGTCGGGCTCACGGTGATCCAGTTCCGTTTCGTCGAACGCAGGGTGCAATACGCATGATCGAAAATCGCAAGGGTTTCGACCTGTTCTGCCACGCGGTGCTGATCGGGGGCGTCGTGCTGATCGTGTTCCCCGTCTACGTCGCGTTCTGTGCGGCGACGATGAGCGCGCAGGAAGTGCTCACGGTGCCGCTGTCGCTCGTGCCGAGCACGCACCTGTTCGAGAACATCGCGTATATCTGGGGCCACGGCAGCGGCGCCGCGACGGCGCCGTTCGGCCGCCTGCTCGTCAACAGCTTCGCGATGGCGCTCGGCATCTCGGTCGGCAAGATCGCGGTATCGATCCTGTCCGCTTACGCGATCGTCTATTTCCGCTTCCCGTTCCGCAACACGGCGTTCTGGCTGATCTTCGTCACGCTGATGCTGCCGGTGGAAGTGCGGATCTTCCCGACCGTGCAGGTCGTGTCGACGCTGCACCTGACGAACACCTACGCCGGGCTGACGCTGCCGCTGATCGCGTCGGCCACCGCGACGTTCCTGTTCCGGCAGTTCTTCATGACGCTGCCCGACGAACTGATGGACGCCGCGCGCATCGACGGCGCGGGGCCGATGCGCTTCTTCTGGGACGTCGTGCTGCCGCTGTCGAAGACGAGCATCGCGGCGCTGTTCGTGATCACGTTCATCTACGGCTGGAGCCAGTACCTGTGGCCGATCCTGATCACGACGGAGGCATCGCTGTCGACGGCCGTGGTGGGCATCAAGATGATGATCGCGAGCGGCGACGCCGCGACCGAATGGCAATACGTGATGGCGGCGACGCTGCTGGCGATGATTCCGCCGCTCGTCGTCGTGCTGGCGATGCAGCGCTGGTTCGTGCGCGGCCTCGTCGATTCCGAGAAATGAACCACGGACGGTAACCGGGAGAAGGACCAGGTATGGCTGCGCTGAGCTTGAAGGGCGTCAGGAAATCCTACGACGGCAAGCAGCACGTGCTGCATGGCATCGACGTGGAGATCGCCGACGGCGAATTCATCGTGCTGGTCGGCCCGTCGGGCTGCGGCAAGTCGACGCTGCTGCGGATGATCGCGGGGCTCGAGACTGTGACGGACGGCGAGATCGCGATCGGCGAGCGCGTCGTCAACACGCTGGAGCCGAAGGATCGCGACATCGCAATGGTGTTCCAGAACTATGCGCTGTATCCGCACATGACGGTCGCGCAGAACATGGGCTACGGGCTGAAGATCCGCGGGATCGAGCGCGCGACGATCGACTCGCGGGTGGCGGCGGCCGCGAAGATCCTCGAACTCGAGCCGCTGCTCGCGCGGCGCCCGCGCGAGCTGTCGGGCGGCCAGCGGCAGCGCGTCGCGATGGGGCGCGCGATCGTGCGCGAGCCGTCGGTGTTCCTGTTCGACGAGCCGTTGTCGAACCTCGACGCGAAATTGCGCGTGCAGATGCGGCTTGAGATCCAGCGGCTGCATGCGCGGCTCGCGACGACGAGCGTCTACGTGACGCACGACCAGATCGAGGCGATGACGCTCGCGCAGCGCGTGATCGTGATGAACCGCGGCTACGCGGAGCAGATCGGCGCGCCGGTCGACGTGTACGAGAAGCCGGCAACGGTGTTCGTCGCGGGCTTCATCGGCTCGCCCGCGATGAACCTGATGCACGGCCGGCTGTCGGACGACGGCGCGACGTTTACGGTCGCGGGCGGCGGCCCCGCGCTGCCGGTCGCCGGTTCGCCCGGCATCGGCGCGGCGATCGCCACCGGGCGCGACTGGGTGCTCGGCGTGCGTCCGGAGCACATGACCCCGCAGCCGGGCGTCGCGCAGGCGACGCTGCCGGTCGACTCGTGCGAGCTGCTCGGCGCGGACAACCTCGCGCACGGCCGCTGGGGTAACCACGACGTCGCGGTGCGCCTGCCGCACGCGGACCGCCCCGCGCGCGGCACGGCGCTGGCCGCCGCACTGCCCGCGCACCGGCTGCATTTCTTCGATCCGGAGACCGGCAAGCGTGCCGGCTGAACCTGCTGCACCTGCCGGGAGACCGACGATGACAACCCGTACCGACTGGCCCTATCCGCGCGTCGTCGCCCATCGCGGCGGCGGCACGCTCGCGCCGGAGAACACGCTCGCCGCGCTCGACGAGGGCGCGCGCCGTGGCCACCGGATGGTCGAATTCGACGCGAAGCTGTCGGCCGACGACGTGACGTTCCTGCTGCACGACGACACGGTCGACCGGACGTCGAACGGTCACGGGCCGGCGGCGGGCATGCGATATGAGGCGCTGGCCGCACTCGATGCCGGCGCGTGGCGCGACGCGCGCTTCGCGGGCGAGTGGATGCCGACGCTCGAGGCGGCGGCGGCGCGCTGCATCGCGCACGGGCTGGCCGCCAATGTCGAGATCAAGCCGTGCCCGGGGCGCGAGCGCGAGACCGGGCAGCGCGTGGCGGCCGACGCGGCCGCGTACTGGCGCGATGCCGCGGTGGCGCCGCTCTTGTCGTCGTTCTCGTTCGATGCGCTGCAACAGGCGCGCGCGACTTCGCCGGCGCTGCCGCGCGGGATGCTTTACGAGGCCGTGCCGGACGACTGGCATGCGCAGGTTGTCGGCGCGCTCGGCTGCGTTTCGTTGCATGCAGACCACAAACGGCTGGATGAACCGCTCGTGCGCGCGATCAAGGCGGCCGGCCTGCGCATCCTGGTTTACACGGTGAACGACCTCGAACGCGCTCGCGAACTTGCGCGCTGGGGTGTCGATGCGGTCTGCACGGACCGGATCGACCTGATTGCCCCCGATGCGCTGGACGACATCGCGTAGCGGAATGCCCCGCGCGACGGCGTGTACGGGAAGACCCTGAGACAAAAAAACGACGCCCCGGCGGGATTTTCGCCGGGGCGTTTTACATCGTGGAGACGTTACGTCAGGAAAAATCCGCTACAAATTGCAGCAGGATTAACCATTCCCCAAATATTCGACTACGCTTAGAAGCGGTAGCCGACGTTCAGGTACGTGACGATCGGGTTCAGCGAGATGTGAGCCTTCGACGTTTCGGTCAGCGTGCCGACCTGGGTCCGCTTGGCCGTCGTGAAGGTTGCGGTCACGCTCACCGGGATGTACGACATCGAGAAGCCGGCGAACCAGTGTTTCGTGAAGTTGTACGTGAAGCCGGCGTTGAAGACGGGCGCCCACTGGTTGCTGGTCTGCGCGCTGGTCGGGCCGCCGAGCACGCCGTTCTCGAACGCGCTGTTCGTGATCTTTGCGCCGGTGAACCAGATATACGAAGCGCCGATGCCGACATACGGACGGAACTTCGCGTTGGCGTCGTTGAAGTAGTACTTCAGGAGGAGCGCGGGGCTCCACTGGTACGCACGGCCGAGCGTACCGAAACGCGAGAACTGGCCCTTGCCGGTGATGTCGAACTTCGGCGGGATGCCGGCGATGAACTCGGTGGCGATGTGGTCGGTCACGAAGTAACCGGTTGCCAGTGCGAGCGTGTCGGCGTCGCTGATGCCGGCGCCGGTGTTGGGAACCGACTGGTTGATCGGCGTGCCGCCTACGCCGTACAGGAACAGCGGGTCGCTGCTGTCCTGCGGCGCAAGGTGCAGCCAGCCGGTGCTGACGTAGAAATCACCTGCGGATTGTGCATGTGCCGTACCGCCCGCAAACGTAAATGCGAGCGCTGCAGCCCCCGTAATGGCCAGTTTTCGTTTCATTGTGTCTCCTCCGATCTAAGGCGTGCTCATTATGACGACTGCGTTTAAAACCAAACAAGCTCGTAAGTTAGAGTTTTCACCCTAGGATTAGTACGACCGTACGCATCCGCGCACCGACAGGACGGGCATTCTGTGCAAGTGCGCACTTCCGGACCCTCGGGTATTTCCTAACGCGTTCAAACGGACATTCAGCATGGCACGGTTAGCACGACTCTACGTTCCCGACCAGCCGCAGCACGTGATACTGCGCGGCCTGGATCAGCAACCCGCGTTCGTCGACGACCAGGACTACGAACTCTTCATCGATTGCCTGAAGGCCGCCGCGCGCGATCATCACCTGTCGGTGCACGCCTACGTGCTGCTGCCGCGCCAGGTGCAACTGCTCGTCACGCCGAGCGACGAGGCGAGCCTGCCGAAAGCGATGCAGGCTGTCGGCCGCCGCTACGTCGCGCATTTCAACCGGCGCTATTCGCGGCGCGGCACCCTGTGGGAAGGCCGCTATCGCGCGACCGTGATCGAAGGCGAGCGCTATTTCCTGCTCGCGAGCCGCGTCGTCGAGATGAGCCCGGTGCGCGCGCAGCTGGTCGCGACGGCGGAGGCCTATCGCTGGTCGAGCTACCGGCATCACGTCGGGCTCACCGTCGACAGCCTGATCACCGACCATCCGCTCTACTGGGCGCTCGGCAATACGCCGTTCGACCGCCAGCGCGCGTACAAGGAGCTGTGCGAGCAGCCGCTCGACGAGCGGCAGGCCGACCAGTTGCAGCAGGCGACGCTGAAAGGCTGGGTGCTCGGCGGCGAGAACTATCGCGAGTGGGCGGCGCGCACGGCAAACCGGCGCGTATCGCCGCTGCCGCGCGGACGCCCCAGAAAGGTGCGCGAGAACACGCCGCCGATCCAGCAGTAACGCGGGAAAGGCGGGCCAGAAGCGGCGCTGCGGGCGCCGCTTCTTTTTGCACCAAAGCGATACAGCCCCAATAAAATGGCACCAGATCGAAGCATCTGTTTAATTGGGGTTCGATCAAGCGGTTTTTGTTGCTATTCCCTTGATTCGTCGCGTATATTCCGAATTCCGGTGGCCCGGGCGAAGCATGCCCACCCACTGTCGGCCGCGCCGTCTCCCGTCGGGAGCGGGATCGACGGCAACAAGAAAATGGTTCAACGGCCTCCAGGCCCCCTTTACGACGGTGTCCCCATGAACGACCACCAGCAGCCGCTCGCCGCGGTGCCCGCCGCACAAGGTCTGTATGACCCGCAAAACGAACACGACGCCTGCGGCGTCGGCTTCGTCGCTCACATCAAGGGCAAGAAGAGCCACGAGATCATTCAGCAGGGCCTGAAGATCCTCGAGAACCTCGATCACCGTGGCGCGGTCGGTGCCGATCCGCTGATGGGCGACGGCGCGGGCATCCTGATCCAGATTCCGGACGCGTTCTATCGCGAGGAAATGGCGAAGCAGGGCGTGAACCTGCCGCCGGCCGGCGAATATGGGGTCGGCATGATCTTCCTGCCGAAGGAAAACGCATCGCGTCTCGCGTGCGAGCAGGAGCTCGAGCGCACGGTGAAGGCCGAAGGCCAGGTCGTGCTCGGCTGGCGCGACGTGCCGGTCGACCACGCGATGCCGATTTCGCCGACCGTGAAGGCGAGCGAGCCGCTGATCCGCCAGATCTTCATCGGCCGCGGCAAGGACATCATGGTGACGGACGCGCTCGAGCGGAAGCTGTACGTGATCCGCAAGACGGCCAGCCACCGCATCCAGGCGCTGAAGCTCAAGCACGGCAAGGAATACTTCGTGCCGTCGATGTCGGCGCGCACGATCGTCTACAAGGGGCTGCTGCTCGCGGGCCAGGTCGGCGTGTACTACCGCGACCTGCAGGACACGCGCGTCGTGTCGGCGCTCGCGCTCGTGCACCAGCGCTTCTCGACCAACACGTTCCCGGCATGGGAACTGGCTCACCCGTACCGGATGATCGCGCACAACGGCGAGATCAACACCGTGAAGGGCAACGTGAACTGGCTGAACGCGCGTACCGGCGCGATCGCGTCGCACGTGCTCGCCGACGATCTTCCGAAGCTGTGGCCGCTGATCTACCCGGGCCAGTCCGATACGGCCTCGTTCGACAACTGTCTCGAGCTGCTGGTGATGGCCGGCTACCCGCTCGTGCACGCGGTGATGATGATGATCCCGGAAGCGTGGGAACAGCACACGCTGATGGACGAGAACCGTCGCGCGTTCTACGAATACCATGCCGCGATGATGGAGCCGTGGGACGGCCCGGCCGCGATCGCGTTCACCGACGGCCGCCAGATCGGCGCGACGCTCGACCGTAACGGCCTGCGCCCGGCGCGCTATATCGTGACCGACGACGACCTCGTCATCATGGCGTCGGAAGCCGGCACGCTGCCGATCCCCGAATCGAAGATCGTCAAGAAGTGGCGCCTGCAGCCGGGTAAGATGTTCCTGATCGACATGGAACACGGCCGCATCATCGACGACAAGGAGCTCAAGGACAACCTCGCGAACGCGAAGCCGTACAAGAGCTGGATCGACGCGGTGCGCATCAAGCTCGACGAGATCGAGCCGAAGGCCGAGGAAGTCGCGGCCGGCCGTACGCAGGGCGCCGCGCTGCTCGACCGCCAGCAGGCGTTCGGCTATACGCAGGAAGACCTGAAGTTCCTGATGGCGCCGATGGCGCAGCAGGGCGAAGAGGCCGTCGGTTCGATGGGCAACGACTCGCCGCTCGCGGTGATGTCGAACAAGAACAAGACGCTCTATCACTACTTCAAGCAGCTGTTCGCGCAGGTCACGAACCCGCCGATCGACCCGATCCGCGAGAACATGGTCATGTCGCTCGTGTCGTTCATCGGCCCGAAGCCGAACCTGCTCGACACGAACAACATCAACCCGCCGATGCGTCTCGAAGTGTCGCAGCCGGTGCTCGACTTCAAGGACATCGCGAAGATCCGCGCGATCGACCAGTACACGGGCGGCAAGTTCAGCGCGTACGAACTGAACATCTGCTATCCCGTCGCCTGGGGCAAGGAAGGCATCGAGGCGCGTCTCGCGTCGCTGTGCGCGGAAGCCGTCGACGCGGTGAAGTCGGGCTACAACATGCTGATCGTGTCCGACCGCAAGACGGACGCCGAGCATGTCGCGATCCCGGCGCTGCTCGCCACGTCGGCAATCCACACGCACCTCGTCCAGCAAGGGCTGCGCACGAGCACGGGCCTCGTCGTCGAGACGGGCTCCGCACGTGAGACGCACCACTTCGCGCTGCTCGCGGGCTACGGCGCGGAAGCCGTGCACCCGTACCTCGCGATGGAAACGCTCGCGAAGATGGCCGAAGGCCTGCCGGGCGACCTGTCGCCGGAGAAGGCCGTCTACAACTTCACGAAGGCGGTCGGCAAGGGCCTGCAGAAGGTGATGTCGAAGATGGGCATCTCGACGTACATGTCGTACACGGGCGCGCAGATCTTCGAAGCGCTCGGCCTGTCGAGCGACCTCGTCGAGAAGTACTTCAAGGGCACCGCGTCGAAGGTCGGCGGCATCGGCCTGTTCGAAGTCGCGGAAGAAGCGATCCGCCTGCACCGCGACGCATTCGGCGACAACCCGGTCCTGCGCGACATGCTCGACGCGGGCGGCGAGTATGCGTACCGCGTGCGCGGCGAAGACCACATGTGGACGCCGGACTCGATCGCGAAGCTCCAGCACGCGACGCGCAGCAACTCGTACCAGACGTACAAGGAATACGCGCACCTGATCAACGACCAGACCAAGCGTCACATGACGTTCCGCGGCCTGTTCGAGTTCAAGGTCGAGCCGACCAAGGCGATCCCGATCGACGACGTCGAGCCGGCGAAGGACATCGTCAAGCGCTTTGCGACGGGCGCGATGTCGCTCGGTTCGATCAGCACCGAAGCGCACGCGACGCTCGCGATCGCGATGAACCGGATCGGCGGCAAGTCGAACACCGGCGAAGGCGGCGAAGACGAGAAGCGTTACCGCAACGAGCTGCGCGGCATTCCGATCAAGTCGGGCGAGACGCTGAAGTCGGTGATCGGCGACGAGATCGTCAGCGACATTCCGCTGAAGGACGGCGATTCGCTGCGCTCGAAGATCAAGCAGGTCGCGTCGGGCCGCTTCGGCGTCACCGCCGAGTACCTGGCATCGGCCGACCAGATCCAGATCAAGATGGCGCAAGGCGCGAAGCCGGGCGAAGGCGGCCAGCTGCCGGGCCACAAGGTGTCCGAGTACATCGGCAAGCTGCGTTACTCGGTGCCGGGTGTCGGCCTGATCTCGCCGCCGCCGCACCACGACATCTACTCGATCGAGGATCTGGCGCAACTGATCCACGACCTGAAGAACGTGAACCCGAGTTCGAGCATCTCGGTGAAGCTCGTGTCGGAAGTGGGCGTGGGCACGGTCGCGGCCGGTGTCGCGAAGGCGAAGGCCGATCACGTCGTGATCGCCGGCCATGACGGCGGCACGGGTGCGTCGCCGCTGTCGTCGGTCAAGCACGCGGGCACGCCGTGGGAACTCGGCCTGGCCGAAACGCAGCAGACGCTGGTGCTGAACCGCCTGCGCGGCCGGATCCGCGTGCAGGCCGACGGCCAGATGAAGACGGGCCGCGACGTCGTGATCGGCGCGCTGCTCGGCGCGGACGAATTCGGCTTCGCGACGGCACCGCTCGTCGTCGAGGGCTGCATCATGATGCGCAAGTGCCACCTGAACACGTGCCCGGTCGGCGTCGCGACGCAGGATCCGGTGCTGCGTGCGAAGTTCAAGGGCCAGCCCGAGCACGTCGTGAACTACTTCTTCTTCGTCGCCGAGGAAGTGCGCGAGATCATGGCGCAGCTCGGCGTCGCGAAGTTCGACGACCTGATCGGCCGCGCCGACCTGCTCGACACCCGCAAGGGCATCGAGCACTGGAAGGCGAAGGGCCTCGACTTCTCGCGCGTGTTCTACCAGCCGGAAGAGTGCGAGGACGTCGCGCCGCGTCACGTCGACGTGCAGGATCACGGCCTCGAGCGCGCACTCGACCATGTGCTGATCGAGAAGGCGAAGGCGGCGATCGAGAACGGCGAGCACGTGTCGTTCATCCAGCCGGTGCGCAACGTGAACCGCACGGTCGGCGCGATGCTGTCGGGCGTGATCGCGAAGAAGCACGGCCACGAAGGCCTGGCCGACGACGCGGTGCATATCCAGCTGAAGGGTACGGCCGGCCAGAGCTTCGGCGCGTTCCTCGCGAAGGGCGTGACGCTCGACCTCGTCGGCGACGGCAACGACTACGTCGGCAAGGGCCTGTCGGGCGGCCGGATCATCATCCGTCCGACCAACGACTTCCGCGGCAAGTCCGAGGAAAACATCATCTGCGGCAACACGGTGATGTACGGCGCGATCGAAGGCGAATCGTTCTTCCGCGGCGTCGCGGGCGAGCGCTTCTGCGTGCGCAACTCGGGCGCGACGGCGGTCGTCGAAGGCACGGGCGACCACGGCTGCGAATACATGACGGGCGGTACGGTCGTCGTGCTCGGCGAGACCGGGCGCAACTTCGCGGCCGGCATGTCGGGCGGTCTCGCGTACATCTACGATCCGGAAGGCACGTTCGCGGCGAAGTGCAACAAGTCGATGGTCGCGCTCGAGCCGGTGCTGCAGCAGGCCGAGCAGGAGCGCACGGTCGACCGCGCACTCTGGCATGCAGGCACGACGGACGAAGCGCTGCTCAAGGGGCTCGTCGAGCGTCATTTCCAGTTCACGGGTTCGCCGCGCGCGAAGTCGCTGCTGGAAAACTGGGACGCGGCGCGCCGCCAGTTCGTGAAGGTGTTCCCGCACGAATACAAGCGCGCGCTAGGCGAGATCGGTGCGAAGAAGGCGGCGAAGGAAGAACTGGCCGCCTGAGCGACGAACGACATAGCGAATGCCGCGCGCGCCTGACGGCCGCGCGCGGCTCCCCCACCCGATACACCGAACAGAAGAGCACCTTATGGGCAAGGCAACCGGTTTTCTGGAGTTCGAACGCCGCCACGAGGCGTACGAAGCACCGCTCACGCGCGTGAAGCACTACAAGGAATTCGTCGCGGCGCTGACCGACGCGGACGCGAAGGTCCAGGGCGCGCGCTGCATGGATTGCGGCATCCCGTTCTGCAACAACGGCTGCCCGGTCAACAACATCATTCCGGATTTCAACGATCTCGTTTACCGCCAGGACTGGCAGCAGGCGATCGAAGTCCTGCACTCGACCAACAACTTCCCGGAGTTCACGGGCCGTATCTGCCCGGCGCCGTGCGAGGCGGCGTGCACGCTCGGGATCAACAACGACCCGGTCGGCATCAAGTCGATCGAGCACGCGATCATCGACAAGGCCTGGGCGGAAGGCTGGGTGAAGCCGCTGCCGGCCGAGCACAAGACGGGCAAGAAGGTTGCGGTCGTCGGTTCGGGCCCCGCGGGCCTCGCCGCCGCGCAGCAGCTCGCGCGCGCGGGCCACGACGTGACGGTGTTCGAGAAGAACGACCGTGTCGGCGGCCTGCTGCGTTACGGGATTCCCGACTTCAAGCTCGAGAAGTGGCTGATCGACCGCCGCATGCGCCAGATGGAAGCGGAAGGCGTGACGTTCCGCACCAGCGTGTTCATCGGCAAGGATCCGCTGCCCGAGTCGATCGGCAGCCTCGCGAAGGAAACCATTTCTCCGGACACGCTGAAGGAAGAATTCGACGCGGTCGTGATCGCGGGCGGTTCGGAAACGCCGCGCGACCTGCCGGTGCCGGGCCGCGAGCTCGCCGGCGTGCATTACGCGATGGACTTCCTGCCGCAGCAGAACCGCGTGAACGCGGGCGACAAGCTCGCCGACCAGCTGCTCGCGAAGGGCAAGCACGTGATCGTGATCGGCGGCGGCGATACGGGTTCGGACTGCGTCGGCACGTCGAACCGTCACGGCGCGAAGCAGGTCACGCAGTTCGAGCTGCTGCCGCAGCCGCCGGAAGAGGAGAACAAGCCGCTCGTGTGGCCGTACTGGCCGATCAAGCTGCGCACGTCGTCGTCGCACGAGGAAGGCTGCGAGCGCGACTGGGCGGTCGCGACGAAGCGTCTCGAAGGCAAGAACGGCAAGGTCGAGAAGCTGATCGCTGCGCGCGTCGAGTGGAAGGACGGCAAGATGCAGGAAGTGCCGGGCTCCGAGTTCGAACTGAAGGCCGATCTCGTCCTGCTCGCGATGGGCTTCACGCAGCCGGCGGCGCCGGTGCTCGAAGCGTTCGGCGTCGCGAAGGACGCGCGCGGCAACGCGCGTGCGGCGACCGAAGGCGATCGCTCGTACTACACGTCGGTCGACAAGGTGTTCGCCGCAGGCGACATGCGTCGCGGCCAGTCGCTCGTGGTGTGGGCGATCCGCGAAGGCCGCCAGTGCGCGCGCTCGGTCGATGCGTACCTGATGGGGCATTCGAACCTGCCGCGCTGAGCTGAATACCGCGAGCGGGTTTCGACGGAAGCCGGGCGTCCGAAAGGGCGCCCGGTTTTTTTATGGCTGGCGCCAGCCGGGGTGCCCCGGTTTCACGTGCGAGACGGCGCCGTCCGATCGGGCTGCCTTGCCGTGCCGACACGCATCATTTTCGCGAAGCGTCGTCTAACCTGATGACATCCGGACGCGATTTCTCGTCATCCCAAATCCTTTCGTTTTGTAATAATCCTTGAAAACTGTCATATCATGTCGCCCCTCGGGCCGCATTCGCGGTCGACGCTCATGACTGACCCTATTTACAAGGAAACCGGATGGAAGCACTCCTGCATGGGCTGATCGACGCCGTCAACGGCGTGTTGTGGAACTACGTGCTGATCGCGCTGCTGCTCGGCGCCGGTGCGTGGTTCACGTTGCGGTTCCGGATGATCCAGCTGAAGGCGCTGTTCCTCAGCATGAAACTGGTCGGCAGCAAGGGCGAGCCGGGCAGCATCTCGTCGTTCCAGGCGTTCGCGACCGGGCTCGCGAGCCGTGTCGGCACCGGCAACATCGCGGGCGTCGCGGTCGCGCTGACGGTCGGCGGGCCGGGCGCGATCTTCTGGATGTGGATGACGGCGCTGGTCGGGATGTCGTCTGCGTTCGTCGAGGCGACGCTCGCGCAGATCTTCAAGGTGTCGCACCCGGACGGCAGCTATCGCGGCGGCCCCGCGTACTACATCCAGACGGGCCTGCGCTCGCGCGGCTTCGGCGTGCTGTTTTCGCTGTCGCTGATCCTCGCGTTCGGTTTCGTGTTCAACGCGGTGCAGGCGAACGCGATCGCCGACGCATTCCATACGTCGTTCGGCTGGAGCCGCGAGACGGTCGGCCTCGGCCTCGTGCTGCTGTCCGCACCGATCATCTTCGGCGGCATCCGCCGCATCGCGACGGTCGCGCAGGTGATCGTGCCGCTGATGGCGATCGGCTATCTCGCGCTCGCGGTCTATGCGGTCGCGACGCACATCGCGCTCGTGCCGGACGTGATCGCGCTGATCGTGAAGAGCGCGTTCGGTCTCGAGCAGGCGGCAGGCGGCCTGACCGGCTACGCGGTCAGCCAGGCAATCGCGATCGGCGTGAAGCGCGGGCTGTTCTCGAACGAAGCGGGGATGGGCAGCGCGCCGAACGCGGCCGCGACCGCGAGCACGCGGCACCCCGTCACGCAGGGGCTGATCCAGATGCTCGGCGTGTTCGTCGACACGATCGTGATCTGCAGCGCGACCGCGTTCGTGATCCTGCTGTCGGGCCAGTACGAAGTCGGCACGGGGATGGAAGGCGCGGCGCTCACGCAGCGCGCGATCTCGAGCCACGTCGGCGACTGGGGCGGCATCTACATGGCCGTCGCGATCTTCTTCCTCGCGTTTTCGTCGGTGATCGGCAACTACGCGTATGCGGAGGGCAACGTCGAATTCATCACGAAGCGGCGCGGCGTGCTGCCGCTGTTCCGTGTCGCGGTGCTCGGCATGGTGATGTTCGGCAGCGTCGGGCAACTGCCGCTCGTCTGGGCGATGGCCGATACGAGCATGGGATTGATGGCGATCATCAACCTGATCGCGATCCTCGCGCTCGGCAAGCATGCGCACGCCGCGTGGGCCGACTATCGTCGCCAGCGCGCGGCGGGTATCGCCGATCCGGTGTTCACGCGCAACACGATCCCCGAGCTCGCGCGTGTGCTGCCGCCCGACGTGTGGGGCGAGCACGGCCCGCTGCCGCAGCGTCCCGCTTCGGCTCAAACGGCACGCGCCCCGCGTGCCGCGGTGAGCGAGTCATGAACGGCGACCGGCTCCGTGCGTTCGTCGCGCTGATGCCCGATGCGGCCTCGCGCGACGCGCTGCACGCGTTGCCGGTCACCCGCGGAGCGCGGCGCACGCAGTCCGCGCAACTGCACATGACGCTCGCGTTCATCGGCGCGATCGAACGGGACCGATGCGAGGCGCTGGCCGCGCATCTGCCCGCGCTCGCGGCCGCCCATGCGCTGCCGTTGCTGCCGGTCGAGCGGATCGCGTGGTGGCCGAGCCTGCCGCGCGCGAGGCTGATCGTCGCGGAGCTCGCGGCCGATCCGGCCTGCCTGGCGCTGAATGCCGGGCTGGTTGCGCTGCTGGGCGAACTCGGCGTGCCGGCCGACCGGCGGCCGTTCCGGCCGCACGTGACGCTCGCGCGGCTGCCGCGCGAGGCGGTCGGCCAGCCCGCGCACGGCGGTGCGCCCGGGCGGGCGGTCGCGGTGCGTGTCGAAGCGCTGACGTTGTTCGAAAGCCGGCTGTCGCACGAGGGCGTGTCGCATCGGCCGGTCGCGTCCGCGCCGATCGCATGGGCGGACGGTCTGGCGCCGCAGTGAGCGGCTTGCGCGCCGCGGTGTGATTGCCGGATGCGATGTGTATCACGTCGGCGATATCGTCCGGCCTGCCGGGCCTGCCGGGCCTGCCGGGCCTGCCGGGCCTGCGGGGCCACCGGGCCACCGGGCCTACCGGCCGTAGCGCGAGAGCGTCAGGCCCGACAAGTCGATCTCCGGTTCCCGCCCCGTGACGAGATCCGCCACCACCTTCCCCGACCCCATCGACATCGCCCAGCCCGTCGAGCCGTGGCCGACGTTGAGCCAGAGCCCGTCGATCCCGCTCGCGCCGAGCAGCGGCGGCCCGTCGGGCGTCATCGGCCGGCGGCCGACCCAGAAGCGCGCCGATGCGCGATCGGCCGCGTGCGGGAACCAGTCGTCGAGCACCTTCATCAGCGTATCGAGCGCCTGCCGGCGCAGCGCTGCGTGCCGGTTGCCGAGTTCCGCGGTACCCGCGACGCGCAACGTCGGGCCGAAGCGCGTGATCGCCGTCTTCAGCGATTCGTCCATCAGCGCGGCGTGCGGCGCTTTTTCGTCGTCGACGACGGAGAGCGTCGCCGAGTAACCCTTCACCGGATAGAGCGGCACGTCGATGCCGTGCGGCCGCAGCAGCGCGGCGCTGTCGACGCCGAGCGCGACGACGATCGCGTCGGCGGCGAGTCGCGCGTCGCGTTGCTTGCTGCCGGCGCTCGATGCGTGCGGATGCGCTCGTGCGCGATCCGGCGTATCGCCATCCTCGTTGCCGTTACCGACGATCCGCACGCCGCGCACCCGGCCCGCCTCAACGTCGAGCGCCTGCACGTCCGTGTGAAAGCGGAACGTCACGCCGTTTGCTTCGCACAGCGCCCGCAGTTCACGCGTAAAGCGTGCGCAGTCGCCCGCTTCGTCGTCGGGCAGGTAGATGCCGCCGACGGGTGCCTGCCGCGCCCAGCGCAGGCCCGGCTCGATCGCCGTGCAGCCGGCCGCATCGAGCTCGCGAAACGCGATGCCGGCGTCGCGCAGCACCTTCAGCGCGGGCTGCACCATCTGCACGTCGAACGCACCGCGCAGCAGCTGGAGGTAGCCCCGGCTCGCGCCGTAGTCGAACGGATGTCGGTCGCGAAAGGCGTGCAGGCATGCGCGGCTGTAATAGGCGATGCGCTGCATCCGCTGCTTGTTCACACGAAACCGCTCGAATTCGCATTCGCGCAGCCAGCGCGCGATCCAGCGCCACTGCGCGGCTTCGAGCGTCGGCCGGAAGATCAGCGGCGACGCGGGCTCGAACAGGTACTTGAGGATCTTGCCGGGCATCCCGGGGGCGGCCCACGGCGTCACGTAGCCGGGCGCGATCACGCCGGCGTTGCCGAGGCTCGTCGCCTGCGCGACATCGGCCTCGCGTTCGATCACGGTGACCTCGCAACCTGCTTCGCGCAGGTGCCAGGCAGTGGTGACGCCGATCACGCCGGCGCCGAGAACGATCACGTGCATGCGGTTTCCGGAACGTGACGGTTGCTCAGGACGCGACGGCCGGATCGTCGACGAGCGACTTGCCGCGCGTTTCCGGCAGGACGAGCGCGGCGACGATCACGAGCAGGTAGCCGCCGCCCGCGACGAGGCCGATCGCCTTCACGAGCGACATCGACTGCGACAGCGAGCCGACGAGGATCGGGAAGAACGAGCCGAGCCCGCGCCCGAGGTTGTAGCAGAAGCCCTGGCCCGAGCCGCGGATCGCACCGGGATACAGCTCCGACAGGTACGCGCCGACGCCCGCGAAGATTCCTTGCACGACGATCCCGAGCGGGAAGCCGAGCAGCAGCATCGCGGTGTCGGTGATCGGCAGCATCGTGTACGCCATGCCGAGCGAGAACGAGCCGATCGCGAACAGGATGAACGACGCGCGGCGGCCGAGCCGGTCGGACAGGATCGCGCCGACCACGTAGCCCACGAACGAGCCGACGATCAGCACGACGAGATAGCCGCTCGTGTTGAACACCGACAGGTGGCGGACGGTTTTCAGGTAGGTGGGCAGCCACGTCGTGATCGCGTAGTAGCCGCCCAGCATCCCGGTGCACAGCGCGCTGCCGAACAGCGTCGCGCGCAGGTGCGGCGGCGAGAAGATCTCGAGGAAGTGGCCCGACACGCGGCCTTCGTCGCGCGCGCGGCGGGTGGCCGTGTAGATGTCCGGATCGCTGACGTTGCGGCGGATGTACAGGATCCACAGCGCGGGCGCGATGCCGATCCAGAAGCATGCGCGCCATGCGACCTGCTCGGGCAGCAGCGCGAAGAACGCCCAGTAGAGGATCGCGGCCGCGCCCCAGCCGAACGACCAACTGCTCTGCACGGTGCCGACGGCTTTCGCGCGGTGTTCGGGCGAGCGGATCGTCTCGGCCATCATGATCGTCACGACCGACCATTCGCCGCCGAAGCCGAAGCCCTGCAGCGTGCGTGTCGCGAGCAGTTGCCAGAACGAATCGGTGAAGCCGGACAGGCACGTGAACAGCGCGAACGTCGCGATCGTCCACTGCAGCACGCGCACGCGGCCGTAGCGGTCGGCGAGGATGCCGGCGACCCAGCCGCGGAGCGCCGACGAGATCAGCGAGCTCGTCGCGATCATCCCGGCCTCGCTCTTCGTCATGCCCCAGGCTGCGATCAGCGTCGGAATCAGGAACGAATAGATCATGAAGTCGAACGCATCGACCGCGTAGCCGCCGAATCCGGCATACAGCGTCCTGCGTTCGCGTGTCGACAGCTCGTCGAACCACTGGAATGCCTGCATGCTTGCCGTCCCCCTGTTGTCTCGTCCTGTCTCGCGCTGCCGCGTGGCGGTTATTTTACGGGCGGGGAGCGGGGCGCCAAAAAGACGGGAGCGAGAGCGCGATGGCGCGGCGGGCGGCGAGGGGGGGAGGGCGGCGTGCAACGGCGGGTGTTCCGCGAACGTGCGGGCGCCGATCGCGCTCGCGTGCCACGCCAACGTCGGTGGCAGCGACGTCCCGCGCGACCGCACGACGTACGGCCGCTCGATTCAGAGCGTCAGGCCGCCGTCGATGTGGACGATCTGCCCGGTGATCTGTCGCGCCGCATCCGACAGCAGGAACGCGATCAGCGCGGCGACGTCGTCGGGTTCGGCGATCCGGCCGAGCGGTGTCGCCTGTTCGGCCTGCGCCCATGCGTCGGCGTTGCCGGCGCTCGGCCCGTGGTCCTTGCGCGTGAAGCCCGGCGCGACCGCGTTGACGGTGATGCCGCGCGCGGCGAATTCGGCGGCGGCGGTGCGCACCAGCGATTCGAGCGCGGCCTTCGCGGCAGCGGTGGCCGCGAACGGCGCGTCGGCGCGGTAGCGGTGCGCGACGAACGAACTGACCGCGACGATCCGCGGCGCGGCCGACGCCTCGAGCAGCGGCCGCGCGCGGCCCGCGAGCGCGGAGAACGCGCCGGGCATCGCCGCGAAGGCGGACGCGAGCGCGTCCGTGGAAAGACCGGAAAAGGATTGCCGCGCGGCGAAGCCGGCGTTGGCGACGAGATGATCGAGCCCGCCGAAGCGCGTGGCGGCGGCATCGACGAGCGACGCGGCCACGCCGGGCTCGCCGAGATCGCCGGTGAGCGTGACGCACTCCGCGCCGGCCGCCGTGCACGCGCGGGCGACTTCGGCGAGCCGCACGCGTGCCGCTTCGTCCGCGCCGCGTGCATGCAGCGCCAGTGCGATGCCGGGCGCCGCGAGCCGCCGCGCGAGTGCCGCGCCGATCCCCGAGCCGGCGCCGGTGATCAGCGCGATCCGGGCGACGTGCGCGGCGCGTGGCCTCACGCGGCGACCTTGTCGCTGTCGTTCACGCGCTCGACGTTGATCGTGCCGACGTGGAACGCGGCCAGCGACTCGCGGTGCGCGATGCTGACGATCGCGGCCTTCGGCAGCCGTTCGGCGAACAGGTGGTACAGGCGCGCCTCGTTGTCGGCGTCGAGCGCGCTCGTCGCTTCGTCGAGGAACAGGAAGTCGGGCTTGTGCAGCAGCACGCGCGCGCCGGCAAGGCGCTGCTGTTCGCCCGGCGACAGCACGCGGGTCCAGTGCGCGGTCTCGTCGAGGCGCTCGGCATAATCGTCGAGGCGGCATGCGCGCAGCGCGTCGCGGCAGGCTTCGTCGCTGAACGCGTCGGCTGTCGCCGGATAGGTGAGCGCGGCCTTCAGCGTGCCGATCGGCAGATAGCTCGTTTGCGGCACGAACATCATCCGCGCGCCGACCGGCGCATCGATCGCGCCGTCGCCGAACGGCCAGAGCCCCGCGAGCGCGCGCATGAACGTGCTCTTGCCGGAACCCGACTTGCCGATCACGAGCCAGCGCGAGCCGGGCTCGATCGTAACGCTGCCGATGTTCGCGAGCGCATTGCCGTTCGGCAGCGCGAGCTTGAGCGACGACGTCGACAGCTTCGCGCCGTCGACGTAATGCAGGTTGATGCCGCCGTGCTCGGTCGCGGGCGACAGGCTTTCCTTCAGGTGCGACGTGCCCATCACGCGCTTGAATTCGCGCAGACGGTTGACGGTGGCGCGCCATTCGACGAGGGTCGAGTAACTGTTGATGAACCACGAGAACGAATCGCTGACGGTGCCGAACGCGGACGAGATCTGCATCAGCACGCCGAACGAGAACGCGCCCGCGAAATAGCGCGGTGCGGCGACGACGAGCGGGAAGATGATCGCGATCTGCCCGTAGAAGCTCAGCACGAACGTGAGCCGCTTCGTGTACTTCATCACGCGCCACCAGTTGTCGCGGATGCGCATGAAGAGGTTTTGCGCGTTGCCGGTCTCGGTCTTCTCGCCGTCGTAGAACGCGATCTGCTCGGCATTCTCGCGCACGCGGATCAGCCCGAAGCGGAAGTCGGCCTCGACGCGCTGCTGCTGGTAGTTGATCGACACGAGCGGGTGGCCGACCTTCTGGATGATCAGCGAGCCGACCACCGCGTACAGCGCCGCCGCCCACACCATGTAGCCGGGGATCGTGATCGGCGTCGCGCCGAGCGAGAGCGTCAGCGCGCCGGCGAGCGACCACAGGATCGTGATGAACGACACGAGCGTGACGACCGTCGACAGCAGGTCGAGCGACAGCGCGAGCGTGGTCGTCGAGAACGACTGAAGGTCGTCGGTGATCCGCTGGTCGGGGTTGTCGGCGAGACGGTCACGTTCGATCCGGTAGAACGCGCGATCGCCGAGCCACTGGCCGAGAAAACGGTCGGTGAGCCACTGGCGCCAGCGGAAGCCGAGCATCTGCCGCAGGTAGCGGCCGTACACGGCGAGGATGATGAACGCGAACGCGAGCGCGGAGAACTGCATCAGCAGGTTCGGGAAGTCGTGGACGTCCTTCGACTGCAGCGCGTTGTAGAACTCCGCGTTCCACTTGTTGAGCCGGACGTTGATCCAGACCACGCAGAGGTTGATCGCGATGATCGCGACCAGCAGGCCCCATGCGATTTTCCATTCGGACGATACCCAGTAGGGCTTGATGAGGCTCCATGCGGATACCGGGCGCTCGTCCTGCGGCGCGTCTGAGGCGGAGCGGACGGGATCGATCGATTGGGTCATGTGCTTCCTGATGAGTAGCCGGCGCGCGGGCCGGGCGAAGCCGGGCGCGCGCCGCGATACGGCATGCCGGGACGCGGCGCCGACTGACGGCGGGCGTCCGGATGGTCGCCCGCGCGCCTTAAACGGCACTTAAGGCCGGCGGTGACGCGGCAACCGGCCGCTCGCGCGGCCGGCCTGCGGGCATTGTGCCAGAGCGGCGCGGCACGACGGCGAATTTGCCGCAAGGGGGACAGTTTGCGGCGCTTTCCGCTTTTATGGTCTAATGGCCGACGACGAAACAGGGGTGCTTTGTAGCGCGGCCGGCGGATGTTCCGGGCAGCGCAATGAGGCTGAGAAAGACCCTTCGCACCCGATCCGGGTAATACCGGCGAGGGAAGTTTCTGATCCCGCCGGGTCGCGCTGGCTGCCATCCCACATGGTCAGCGCCCGAGTCCCGCCCGGCCGGCCTTTGCTGCCGGTTTCGTCCTTTTGGGTACGCGCATTGCGCGTTACGGAAGGAATGATGACCGCACAATCTTCAGTCTTTTGCATGGTTCCCGGCCCGATGTCGCGTGCGTTCGCATGCGGCGGCGCGTGCGCGTCGACGTTCGTCGGGCGCGCCCGCGCGGAGGGGGCGCGATGAACGTCCGGGACACCCACCCCGATTTCGCGGTGCTCGGCGGCGGCCTCGTCGGCCGCCTGATCGCATGGCGGCTCGCAGGCGACGGCCATCGCGTCGCGCTTTACGAGCGCGGCGGCCCGGACGGCGAGCAGTCGGCCGCGTGGATTGCGGCCGCCATGCTCGCACCGCTCGCGGAAGCGGCGAGCGCGGAGCTGCTGATCACCGAGCTCGGCGCCGCGTCGCTCGCGCGCTGGCCGCAGTGGCTCGCTGAACTGCCCGAACCCGTCTTCTTCCAGCATCACGGCACGCTCGTCGTCTGGCATCACGCGGACCGCGCGGAGGCGCCGCTGTTCGAGCGGCGCGTGCGCGCGAACGCGCCGGCCGGCCTGTTCGACAACGGTTTCGTGACCCTCGCCGGCGCGCAGGTCGACGCGGCCGAGCCGGTGCTCGCGGGCCGCTTCGCGCGCGGCCTGCTGCTGCCGAACGAAGGCCAGCTCGACAATCGCCAGGCGCTGCGCGCGCTCGCGGCCGGCCTCGCCGAGCGCGGCGTCGACCTGCACTGGCACGTCACGATCGACGATGCGAACCTGCCCGCCGCGCATTTCACGATCGATTGCCGCGGGCTCGGCGCGAAACCCGCGCTGCCCGCGTTGCGCGGCATCCGCGGCGAAGTCGCGCGCGTGCACGCGCCCGGCATCGGGCTCACCCGGCCCGTGCGGCTGCTGCATCCGCGCTACCCGCTCTACATCGCACCGAAGCAGGACGATCTCTACGTGATCGGCGCGACCGAGGTGGAGGGCGAGGACATGTCGCCCGTCAGCGTGCGCTCCGCGCTCGAACTGCTGAGCGCGGCGTTCTCCGTGCATCCGGCGTTCGGCGAGGCGCGCATCCTGGAACTCAATGCGCAGTGCCGGCCGACGCTGCCCGATCATCGCCCGGCGGTGATCTGGGATGGTGCGTCGACGCTCGCCGTCAACGGCCTGTACCGGCACGGCTTCATGATCGCGCCGGAAGTCGCGCATGCGGCCGTCGCGCTTGCCGAAGCCGCGCTCGGCGGCGCGTTCGGCGATCCCGACGCGTTCGCCGCGTGGCGCGGCGCCGAGCGCTGGCCGACGCTCCTTCATCACCGCAACGACGCGCGCCAGCCGGCCTGACGCGCACCGCCGACCGAATTCGACGAAGCCTCATGGACATCCAGATCAACCAACAGAACCTGACGTTGCCCGACGGCGCAACGGTGGCCGACGCGCTCGCCGCGTACGGCGCGCGTCCGCCGTACGCGGTCGCGCTGAACGGCAACTTCGTCGCGCGCACGCAGCATGCGGCGCGCGCACTCGCGGCGGGCGACAAGCTCGACGTCGTGCACCCGGTCGCGGGCGGCTGAGCGCCGCCGGTTCGTCCCCGCTCTTTCAGGAAAACGACATGACGTCCCTCACCTCCGCCGACGCGCTGACGCTGTACGGCGAAACCTTCGCAAGCCGCGTGCTGATCGGCACGTCGCGCTATCCGTCGCTGCAGTCGCTGTCCGATTCGATCGACGCGTCGCGCCCCGGGATGGTGACGGTCGCGCTGCGCCGCCAGATGACGGGCGGCACGGCCGAAGCCGGCTTCTTCGACCTGCTCAAGCGCCACGCGGTGCCGCTCTTGCCGAACACGGCCGGCTGCCAGACCGTCGCCGAAGCCGTGACGACCGCGCACATGGCGCGCGAGGTCTTCGGCACCGACTGGATCAAGCTCGAGCTGATCGGCGACGACTACACGCTGCAGCCCGACCCGGTCGGCCTGATCGAGGCGGCCGCGCAACTGGTCAAGGACGGTTTCAAGGTGCTGCCGTATTGCACCGAGGATCTCGTGATCGGCCGGCGCCTGCTCGACGCCGGCTGCGAGGCGCTGATGCCGTGGGGCGCGCCGATCGGCACCGGCAAGGGCGTCGTGAACCCGTACGGGCTGCGCGTGCTGCGCGAGCGCCTGCCGGACGTGCCGCTGATCGTCGACGCGGGGCTCGGCGTGCCGTCGCACGCGTGCCAGGTGATGGAATGGGGCTTCGACGGCGTGTTGCTGAACACCGCCGTGTCGCAGGCCACGCACCCGGAGATCATGGCGCGTGCGTTCGCGCAGGGCGTCGAGGCCGGCCGTGCCGCGTATCTCGCCGGGCCGATGGACGCGCGCGAGACCGCGCACGCCAGCACGCCGGTCGTCGGGATGCCGTTCTGGCACCAGGACGGGGGCGGCGCATGAGCGTGCGTTTCGCCGATGCATTCTGGCCGCCGGCCGACGAACTGGCCGAAGCGGCCGAACGGATTCGCGCCCGGCTGGGCGACTGGCCGGGCGTCGCCGCGCCGTGGCGGCTTTGCGTCGCGGTGCCCGATGCGCCGGCCGAGGGCGACGTGCTGATCGTATCGGCCGGCGACCGCGCCGCGCAGGCACGCGCGTCGGCCGCGTCGCGGCCCGCGGCGCCGGGCGCGGTCGCGATCGAATTCGACGAGCAGGGGGCGGTGCTGCACACGGCGGGCGCGCGCTACGCGCTCGACGCCGCGCACCCGCTCGCGGACGACTGGATTGCCGCGCTCGCCGCGTTCCTCGACTGCGGTTTTGCGCCGGTCGACGCGCTGGTGCTGGCGCTGGCCTGGCGCGACGGCGACGAAACGCGCGCCGCCGATGCGTGGCCGGTCGACGCCGCGCGGTTCCCGCGTGTCGCCGGGCTGCCGGCCGCGCCGGAACCCGCGTTCGCGCCGTGCCCCGCGCAGCTCGGCCTCTATCCGGTCGTGCCGGACGCCGAATGGGTCGAGCGCGTGCTCGATTGCGGTGTGCGGACCGTGCAACTGCGCGTGAAAGGCGCGACGCCGGACACGTTGCGGCGGGAAATCGCACGCGCGGTCGCGGCCGGGCGCCGCCATCCCGATGCGCGCGTGTTCATCAACGATCACTGGCAGATCGCCGTGGAAGAGGGGGCGTACGGCGTTCATCTGGGCCAGGAAGACCTCGAAACGGCCGATCTGGCCGCGATCGCGCGCGCTGGCCTGCGGCTCGGACTTTCGAGCCACGGTTATTACGAAATGTTGCGCGCATTGCACGAGCGCCCGAGCTACCTCGCGCTCGGCCCCGTGTACGCGACCGCGACCAAGGCCGTCGCGGCGCCGCCGCAGGGCCTGGCGCGGATTGCCCGCTATGCGCGCTTCGCCGGGGCGCGGGCGCCGCTCGTCGCGATCGGCGGGGTGGGGCTCGACGCGCTGCCGGCCGTGCTGGCGACGGGTGTCGGCAGTGTCGCGGTGGTCAGTGCGGTGACGGGCGCGGCCGACTATCGGGCTGCCGTTGTTGCGTTGCAGCAATGTTTTCCCGGACAATTTGACAATCATTGACCGCAGGGCCCGGAACGGCGTCACGACATCATTCCAATGCAGGCCCTATAATTCGGCGTTCTGCGTAAAAGGACTGTCAGCTCCGTGAGCCCCACTCCTACCGAGACCCTGCTGGAACTTCGCGACGTCGACTTTGGCTACGGCGACCGCCTCGTCCTGTCCAACCTGAACCTGCGCTTCGGGCGTGGGCAGGTCGTCGCGGTTATGGGCGGGTCGGGTTGCGGCAAGACGACCGTGCTGCGCCTGATCGGCGGCCTCGTGCGTGCGCGCCGAGGCCAGGTGCTGTTCGACGGCGCCGATGTCGGCGCGCAAACGCGCGACGGCCTGTATGCGCTGCGCCGCAAGATGGGCATGCTGTTCCAGTTCGGCGCGTTGTTCACCGACATGTCGGTGTTCGAGAACGTCGCGTTCGCGCTGCGCGAGCATACCGACCTGCCCGAAGACCTGATCCGCGACCTCGTGCTGATGAAGCTCAACGCGGTCGGGCTGCGCGGTGCGCGCGACCTGATGCCGTCCGAGGTGTCGGGCGGGATGGCGCGCCGCATCGCGCTGGCACGCGCGATCGCGCTCGATCCGCAGCTCATCATGTACGACGAGCCGTTCGCCGGCCTCGATCCGATCTCGCTCGGCATCACCGCGAACCTGATCCGCACGCTGAACCAGGCGCTGGGTGCCACGTCGATCCTCGTCACGCACGACGTGCCGGAATCGTTCGCGATCGCCGACTACGTGTATTTCCTGGCCAACGGCGGCGTGCTCGCGCAGGGTACGCCCGACGAGCTGCGCGCGTCGACCGACCCGAGCGTGCGGCAGTTCATCGACGGCGCGCCGGACGGCCCGTTCAAATTTCATTACACGAGCCCGCCGCTGGCGGCGGATTTCGGGCTCGGCGGAGGGCGCGCATGATCAGCGCGATCGGACGTTACGTCATCGGCGGCCTCGAGCGCGCGGGCTACGGCACGCGGCTGTTCGTGCGCCTCGTGCTGGAATTCTTCCCGCTGCTGCGCCGGCCGCGGCTGGTCACGAAGCAGATCCACTTCCTCGGCAACTATTCGTTCGTGATCATTGCCGTGTCGGGGCTGTTCGTCGGCTTCGTGCTCGGCCTGCAGGGGTACTACACGCTGAACCGCTACGGTTCCGAGCAGGCGCTCGGCCTGCTGGTCGCGCTGTCGCTCGTGCGCGAGCTCGGGCCGGTCGTCACCGCGCTGCTGTTCGCGGGCCGCGCGGGCACGTCGCTCACGGCCGAGATCGGTCTGATGAAAGCCGGCGAGCAGCTCACCGCGCTCGAGATGATGGCGGTGGACCCGATCAAGAACGTGATCGCGCCGCGCCTGTGGGCGGGCATCATCGCGATGCCGCTCCTGGCCGCGATCTTCAACGCGGTCGGCGTGCTCGGCGGTTACTTCGTCGGTGTCGTGCTGATCGGCGTCGATCCGGGTGCGTTCTGGTCGCAGATGCAGGGCGGGGTCCAGGTCTGGGCCGACGTCGGCAACGGCGTGATCAAGAGCATCGTGTTCGGGTTCGCCGTGACCTTCATTGCACTGTTTCAAGGGTATGAAGCGAAGCCCACGCCCGAGGGCGTGTCGCGCGCGACGACCAAGACGGTCGTGTTCGCGTCGCTCGCCGTACTCGGCCTCGATTTCCTGCTGACCGCGCTGATGTTCAGCTAAGCCTCAGCCAAGCCAAATTTTGGGATGACGATGAAAAAGACTGCTCTCGACTTCTGGGTCGGCCTGTTCGTGGTGGTGGGCTTCCTTGCGGTGCTGTTCCTGGCCCTGAAGGTCGGCAACATGAGCTCGTTCTCGTTTCAGCCGACCTACTCGGTGAAGATGAAATTCGACAATATCGGCGGGCTGAAGCCGCGCGCGGCCGTGAAGAGCGCGGGCGTCGTGGTCGGCCGCGTGAAGACGATCGGTTTCGACACGAACACGTACCAGGCGCTTGTCACGATCGATGTCGACGGCCAGTATCAGTTCCCGAAGGATTCGTCGGCGAAGATCCTGACGTCGGGCCTGCTCGGCGAGCAATATATCGGCCTCGATCCGGGCGGCGACACCGAAATGCTGAAGTCGGGCGATACGATCACGATGACGCAATCGGCGATCGTGCTCGAGAACCTGATCGGCCAGTTCCTTTACAGCAAGGCAGCCGATGCGGGCGGTGCGAAGCCGGCAGCCGGCGCGCCGGCCGCGCCTGCACCGGTGGCGGTGCCGGCGTCGGCGGTGTCCGCTGCGCCCGCCGCGTCCGGTTCCGCGGCCCAATAACCACACGAGAGAATAGAAGAGGGTAATGACCATGCAGACGATCCGCATCAGGCACGCCGCGCTGGCGGTAGCGGCAGTCGCCGCGTTGAGCGGCTGCGCGACCGTGCAGACGCCGACCAAGGGCGATCCGCTCGAAGGCTTCAACCGGACGATGTACAAGTTCAACGACACGGTCGATACGTATGCGCTGAAGCCGGTCGCGAAGGGCTACCAGTACGTGGTGCCGCAGCCGGTGCGCGACAGCGTGACGAACTTCTTCTCGAACATCGGCGACGTCTACATCGCGGCGAACAACATCGTGCAGCTGCGGATCGCGGACGGCGTCGGCGACATCATGCGCGTCGTGATCAACACGGTGTTCGGCGTCGGCGGCCTGTTCGACGTCGCGACGATCGCGAAGCTGCCGAAGCACACGGCCGACTTCGGGATCACGATGGGCCGCTACGGCATGCCGTCGGGCCCGTATCTGGTGCTGCCGCTGCTCGGCCCGAGCACGCTGCGCGACACGGCCGGCCTGGGCGTCGACTACGTCGGCAACCCGCTCACCTACGTGAAGCCGGATGGCCTGAGCTGGGGCCTGTTCGGCGTCAACCTCGTCAACACGCGTTCGAACCTGCTCGGCGCGGGCGACGTGCTGGATGCCGCGGCACTCGACAAGTATTCGTTCGTGCGTAACGCGTACCTGCAGCGCCGCCAGATGCTGATCAGCAACGCGCGCGGCGAGGCGGCCGCGACGTCGAGCAACGACGCGCTGCCGAAGTACGACCTGCCGGACGACGGCGCGGCACCGGCGGCAGCCGGCGCGGCCGGTACGGCGGGCGCGGCAGCGGTGGGCGGCGCGACGGCGCCGGCAGGTGCATCGGGCGCGGCCGAATCGCCGAACCCGGCCAGCGAGACGAACGTGCCGCCGATGCAGGTGGCGCCGCCGTCGCCGGGCGGGTTCCGCTTCCCGAGCATTCGTCTGCACTGACGGATTTACATTCGTTACAGCCGGAAACGATTCAGTCGGTAGCGTGCGCGAACTTGCGCGTAAGCTACCTGCTCCAACCTTCGCATCGACTTATTCATGCAGGTCACTATGATGAAAAAACTGTTCCTGATCCCCGTTTTCGCGGCGCTGTTCTCGTTCGGCAGCGCAGCCCACGCGCAAGTCGACCAGTCGAACCCGCAGGCGCTGATCAAGACGGCGACGCAGCAGGTGCTCGACGAAGTCAAGCAGCAGACGATCAAGCAGGGCGACACCAACCGCATCATCACGATCGTCAACAAGGACATCCTGCCGTACACCGATTTCCGCCGCACCACGCAGCTCGCGATGGGCCGCAACTGGCGCACGGCGACGGCCGAACAGCAGCAGCAGGTTCAGGAGCAGTTCAAGCTGCTGCTGATCCGCACGTATTCGGGCGCGCTGGCGCAACTGAAGCCGGACCAGCAGATCCAGTACCCGCCGTTCCGCGCCGATCCGGCCGATACCGACGTCGTGGTCAAGACGGTCGCGATGAACAACGGCCAGCCGGTCCAGATCGACTATCGCCTGTACAAGACGGCGAACGGCTGGAAGGTGTATGACCTGAACGTGCTCGGCGCATGGCTGATCCAGACGTACCAGCAGCAGTTCAACGAGAAGATCCAGCAAAGCGGCGTGGACGGCCTGATCCAGTTCCTCACGCAGCGCAACCAGCAACTTGCCGCCGGCAAGCAAGCGTCGTGAGCGGTTTCGAAGCCGGCTCCTCGCTGACCGTCGCGAGCGCGAAGTCCGCGCTCGCGGACGGTCTTGCGCGCATCGGCGCGGGCGCGACCGCCGTCGATTGCGCGGCGCTGACGCAGTTCGACTCGTCCGCGCTCGCCGTGCTGCTCGCATGGCAACGTGCCGCCAAAGCGCGCGGCGCGACCCTCGACATCCTCAATCTCCCCCCGAAGCTCGCCAGCCTCGCGCGCGCCTACGGCGTCGACGCGCTCATCGAAGGCACCGGGCGACATTGACCCTGTCCGACCGGAGCCTGCCGCGCCAGCCGGCGCGCGCACGCTTCAGGCCGCGTGCCTCCGGCACCGGCTCCACCAGCCGGTTTGCCCTATAATCAAGCGTTTTGCGGGGCAGCCAATCGGCGTCCGGCCCCCATTTTTATTCGCAGCAAGCACAGAATAGGCGTCGCGGCCCTTGCGCCGCGCACAGTCATGTCAGCCATAGAAATCCGTCACGTCAAGAAGCGCTACAAATCGCTTCAGGCGCTCAAGGGCGTCAGCCTGTCGGTCGAGGAAGGCGAGTTTTTCGGTCTGCTCGGCCCCAACGGCGCAGGCAAGACCACACTCATCAGTATCCTCGCCGGGCTCGCCCGGGCCGACGAAGGCAGTATCTCGGTGCGCGGTCACGACGTCGTCAAGGACTTCCGTGGCGCGCGCCGCGCGCTCGGTGTCGTGCCGCAGGAACTCGTGTTCGACCCGTTCTTCACCGTCCGCGAGACGCTGCGGATCCAGTCCGGCTATTTCGGGCTGCGCCGCAACGACGACTGGATCGATGAAGTGATGGCCAATCTCGACCTCACCGAGAAAGCCGACGCGAACATGCGCGCGCTGTCCGGCGGGATGAAGCGCCGCGTGCTGGTCGCGCAGGCGCTCGTGCACCGGCCGCCCGTGATCGTGCTCGACGAGCCGACCGCCGGCGTCGACGTCGAGCTGCGCCAGACGCTGTGGAAATTCATCTCGCGCCTGAACCGCGAAGGTCACACGATCGTGCTGACCACCCACTACCTCGAGGAAGCCGAGTCGCTGTGCGACCGCATCGCGATGCTGCGCCGTGGCGAAGTCGTCGCGCTCGACCGCACCGACGCGCTGCTGCGCCGCTTCGCGGGGCTGCAGCTGTACCTGCGGCTGGCAACGGGCGCGCTGCCCACCGAGCTGCGCGGGCTGGAGACCGATCCGGCCGCGCGCGCGCCGGGCGAGCACCTGCTGCGCCTGACGAGCTACGACGATGTCGAGCGGATCCTCGCGCAATGCCGCGCGGCGGGCTGCACATTCGACGAGATCGAGGTCCGCAAGGCCGACCTCGAAGACGTGTTCGTCCAGGTGATGAACGGGGCCGAGGTGATCGAGGGACTGGCATGAATCAACAACCCCCACGCGAACTGCGTTCCCTCCAAACTCCTGAGCCGGGCGCTATCGGGCGAGTGTCGGGTAGCGGGTTTCAAACGCTGTTCTACAAGGAGCTGCTGCGTTTCTGGAAGGTGTCGTTCCAGACGGTGCTCGCGCCGATCGTGACGGCGCTGCTGTACCTGACGATCTTCGGCCACGCGCTGTCGGGCCGCGTCGAGGTCTATCCGGGCGTCGAGTACGTGAGTTTTCTCGTACCGGGCCTCGTGATGATGAGCGTGTTGCAGAACGCGTTCGCGAACAGCTCGTCGTCGCTGATCCAGTCGAAGATCACCGGCAATCTCGTGTTCGTGCTGCTGCCGCCGCTGTCGTACCGCGACATCTTCGGCGCGTACGTGCTCGCGTCCGTGGTGCGCGGCCTCGCGGTCGGCACGGGCGTGTTCGTCGTGACGATCTGGTTTATCCCGATGCATTTCGCGGCGCCGCTGTTCATCATTGCGTTCGCGCTGCTCGGCTCGGCGATCCTCGGCACGCTCGGCCTGATCGCCGGGATCTGGGCCGAGAAGTTCGACCAGCTCGCCGCGTTCCAGAACTTCCTGATCATGCCGCTGACGTTCCTGTCCGGCGTGTTCTATTCGACGCACTCGCTGCCGCCCGTGTGGCGCGAGATCTCGCGTCTCAATCCGTTTTTCTACATGATCGACGGCTTCCGTTTCGGGTTCTTCGGCGCGTCCGACATCAACCCGTTCGCGAGCCTCGCGATCGTCACCGGTTTCTTCGTGCTGCTCGCGCTGATCGCGATGCGGCTGCTCGCGACCGGCTACAAACTGCGTCATTGATATCGACAGGCAGCGGCCGCCATCCAGGCGGCGCGCGCCGACAGGAGCCTTACACCATGTTGCCGACTCCCGAACAGGTCAAGCAATACATCGCCGGCGGTCTCGCCTGCACGCATCTGGAAGTCGAAGGCGACGGCCAGCATTTCTTCGCGACGATCGTGTCGGCGGCCTTCGAAGGCAAGCGTCCGATCCAGCGGCACCAGCTCGTCTATGCGGCGCTCGGCGATCGCATGAAGCAGGAAATTCACGCGCTCAGCATGAAGACGCTGACGCCCGCCGAATGGCAGAACGCATAACCGGAACTCACTGAGTGCAAGTCACCGTCAACGAGCGCGACGCCGTCCAGAGCGTCGCCACGGCACACCCGGCCGCCAACGGGGAATCGCATGGCCATGGGATGGACAAGCTCGTGATCGAAGGCGGACACCGCCTGTCGGGCGAGATCGTCGTGTCGGGCGCGAAGAATGCCGCGCTGCCGATCCTGTGCGCGGGGCTGCTCACCGCCGATCCGGTCGACCTCGACAACGTGCCGAATCTCAAGGACGTGCGCACCACGCTGAAGGTGCTGAACCAGATGGGCGTGAAGAGCGAGACCGACGGCTGCCGCGTGCAGCTCGACGCGTCGCGCGTCGACAACCTCGTGGCGCCGTACGAGCTCGTCAAGACGATGCGCGCGTCGATCCTCGTGCTCGGGCCGCTGCTCGCACGCTTCGGCGAGGCGAAGGTGTCGCTGCCGGGCGGCTGCGCGATCGGCGCGCGGCCGGTCGACCAGCACATCAAGGGCCTGCAGGCGATGGGCGCCGAGATCAGCATCGAGCACGGTTTCATCGAAGCGCGCGCGAAGCGGCTGAAGGGCGCGCGCATCGTGACCGACATGATCACGGTGACGGGCACCGAGAACCTGCTGATGGCCGCGACGCTGGCAGACGGCGAGACGGTGATCGAAAACGCGGCGCGCGAGCCGGAAGTGAGCGATCTCGCACACTTGCTGGTCGCGATGGGCGCGAAAATCGCCGGCATCGGCACCGATCGCCTCGTGATCCAGGGCGTCGAGCGGCTGCACGGCGCGCGCCATTCGGTGATCCCCGACCGCATCGAGGCCGGCACGTTCCTGTGCGCGGTCGCGGCGGCGGGCGGCGACGTGATGCTGACGGGCGTGCGCCCGCACATCCTCGACGCGGTGATCGACAAGCTGCGCGAAGCCGGCGTGTCGATCGAGGAAGGCGACAGCTGGCTGCGCGTGAAGATGGATCGCCGGCCGTCGGCGGTCACGATCCGCACGTCGGAATACCCGGCGTTCCCGACCGACATGCAGGCGCAGTTCATGGCCCTCAATACGGTCGCGACGGGCACCGCGCAGGTCGTCGAAACCATTTTCGAGAACCGCTTCATGCACGTGCAGGAGTTGAACCGGCTCGGCGCGAACATCACGATCGACGGCAACACCGCGCTCGTGACGGGCGTCGAGAAGCTGTCGGGCGCGAACGTGATGGCGACCGACCTGCGTGCGTCGGCGAGCCTCGTGATCGCCGGGCTGCGTGCCGACGGCGAAACGCTCGTCGACCGCATCTATCACCTGGACCGCGGCTACGACCGCATGGAAGCCAAACTGACCGCCGTCGGCGCGAACGTGCGCCGCCTTTCCGGGAGCCAAGCATGACCGCGCCGCTGACCCCGCCGTTGACCCTTGCGTTGTCGAAGGGCCGGATTTTCGAGGAAACCCTGCCGCTGCTCGCCGCCGCCGGCGTGCAGGTGACGGAGGATCCGGAAACGTCGCGCAAGCTGATCCTGCCGACGACGAACCCGGACCTGCGCGTGATCATCGTGCGCGCGAGCGACGTGCCGACCTATGTCGAATACGGCGCGGCCGATTTCGGCGTGGCCGGCAAGGACGTGCTGGTCGAGCACGGCGGTTCGGGCCTGTACCAGCCGATCGACCTGAACATTGCGCGCTGCCGGATGTCGGTGGCCGTATCGGCCGGCTTCGATTACGCGAACGCCGTGCGCCAGGGTGCGCGGCTGCGCGTCGCGACGAAGTACGTCGAAACGGCGCGCGAACACTTTGCCGCGAAGGGCGTGCACGTCGACCTGATCAAGCTGTACGGCTCGATGGAGCTCGCGCCGCTGGTGGGGCTGGCCGACGCGATCGTCGACCTCGTCAGCTCGGGCGGCACGCTGAAGGCGAACAATCTGGTCGAGGTCGAGGAGATCATGGCGATCTCGTCGCGCCTCGTCGTGAACCAGGCTGCGCTGAAGTTGAAGCGCACGGCACTCAAGCCGATCCTCGACGCGTTCGAACGCGCGTCGCAGAATGGCGGTTGAGCGCATCACCGTAACGGAACTCCCATGTCCATCACCATTCGCAAGCTCGATTCGACGAGCGAAGGCTTCGGCGCCGAGCTGCGCGCGCTGCTCGCATTCGAGGCAAGCGAAGACGCGGCGATCGAGCAATCGGTCGCGCAGATCCTCGCCGACGTGAAGTCGCGCGGCGACGCCGCGGTGCTCGAGTACACGAACCGCTTCGACCGGCTGAGCGCGAACAGCGTCGCCGCGCTGGAGCTGCCGCAGGACGCGCTGCAGACGGCGCTCGACGGCCTCGCGCCGAAGGCGCGCGCGGCGCTGGAAGCGGCGGCTGCGCGGGTGCGCGCGTACCACGAGAAGCAGAAGATCGAGTGCGGCACGCATAGCTGGCAGTACACGGAAGCGGACGGCACGGTGCTCGGCCAGAAAATCACGCCGCTCGACCGCGTCGGCCTGTACGTGCCGGGCGGCAAGGCCGCGTATCCGTCGTCGGTGCTGATGAACGCGATTCCCGCGCGCGTTGCGGGCGTCGGCGAGATCGTGATGGTCGTGCCGACGCCGGACGGCGTGAAGAACGACCTCGTGCTCGCCGCGGCGCTGCTCGGCGGCGTCGATCGCGTGTTCACGATCGGCGGCGCGCAGGCGGTCGGCGCGCTCGCGTACGGCACGGCGACGGTGCCGGCCGTCGACAAGATCTGCGGCCCCGGCAACGCGTACGTCGCGTCGGCGAAGCGCCGCGTGTTCGGCACGGTCGGCATCGACATGATCGCCGGGCCGTCGGAAATCCTCGTGCTGTGCGACGGCACGACCGACCCGAACTGGGTCGCGATGGATCTCTTCTCGCAGGCCGAGCACGACGAGCTCGCGCAGTCGATCCTGCTGTGTCCGGACAGTGCGTTCCTCGATCGCGTCGAGAAGGCGATCAACGAGCTGCTGCCGTCGATGCCGCGCCAGGACGTGATCCGCGCGTCGCTCGAAGGCCGCGGCGCGCTGATCAAGGTGCGCGACATGGCCGAAGCCTGCCGGATCGCGAACGACATCGCACCCGAGCACCTGGAAATTTCCGCGCTGGAGCCGCAGCAGTGGGGCCAGCAGATCCGCCATGCGGGCGCGATCTTCCTCGGCCGCTACACGAGCGAGAGCCTCGGCGACTACTGCGCGGGCCCGAACCACGTGCTGCCGACGTCGCGCACCGCGCGTTTCTCGTCGCCGCTCGGCGTGTACGACTTCATCAAGCGCTCGAGCCTGATCGAGGTGAGCGCCGAAGGCGCGCAGACGCTCGGCGAGATCGCATCCGAACTCGCTTACGGCGAGGGGCTGCAGGCGCATGCGAAGAGCGCCGAATTCCGGATGAAGAACTGAGCGCACGCAGCGCGGGGCCGGGGCAGGCGCGGATGTGCCGCCCGGCTCGCACCCCGAAGGCCGGGGCTGGAGACACCTGTGCAGGGCGGCGGCCTCCGCCTTGCCGATCATTTGACGCCGGCGCGACGCACGCCGGCTTGAGATCATGACGACGCCACAAGACATCATTCGCCGCGACGTGCTCGCGATGACGAGCTATCCGGTGCCGGACGCGAGCGGGTTCGTGAAGCTCGACGCGATGGAGAACCCGTACCCGCTGCCCGAACCGCTCGCCGCGGCGCTCGGCGAGCGTCTCGCGCAGGTCGCGCTGAACCGCTACCCGGCGCCGCGCCCGGCCGCGCTGATCGACAAGCTGCGCCACGCGATGGGCGTGCCGGCCGCCTGCGACGTGCTGCTCGGCAACGGCTCGGACGAAATCATCAGCATGATGTCGGTGGCGTGCGCGAAGCCGGGCGCGAAGGTGCTCGCGCCGGTGCCGGGCTTCGTGATGTACGAACTGTCCGCCAAGCTCGCGCAGCTCGAATTCGTCGGCGTGCCGCTGAAGGCCGACCTGACGCTCGACGTCGACGCGATGCTCGCGGCGATCGCCGAGCATCGTCCGGCGCTCGTCTATCTCGCCTATCCGAACAACCCGACCGGCACGCTGTACGACGATGCCGACATCGAACGGATCGTCGCGGCCGCGCGGCACAGCCTGATCGTGATCGACGAGGCGTACCAGCCGTTCGCCGGGCGCTCGTGGCTGCCGCGCGCCGCCGAATTCGACAACGTCGTCGTGATGCGCACGGTGTCGAAGCTCGGCCTCGCGGGCATCCGCCTCGGTTATCTGGTCGGTTCGCCCGCATGGCTGACCGAATTCGACAAGGTGCGCCCGCCGTACAACATCAACGTGCTGACCCAGGCGACCGCCGATTTCCTGCTCGACCACCTCGGCGTGCTCGACGCGCAGGCGGCCGATCTGCGGGCGGAACGCGCGCGTCTCGCGCAGGCCGTGGCCGCGCTGCCGGGCGCGACGGTGTTCCCGAGCGCCGGCAATTTCCTGCTGGTGCGGGTGCCGGACGCGGCCGCCGTGTTCGACGCGCTGCTCACCGAGCGGGTTTTGGTCAAAAACGTGAGTAAAATGCATCCGTTGCTGGCTGAATGCGTGCGGCTCACCGTCGGTTCTCCCGACGAAAACGCGCGCCTGCTGGCCGCTTTGAAACTCGCGCTGCCCGGTTGAGCCTGCGGGCGCCGCGGCGCGAAACGATCAATCCCCATTTACATCGACTCAGTCAAGGAATTGCCATGCGTGTGGCGGAAGTCGTTCGCAATACCAGCGAAACGCAGATCCGTGTGAAGCTCAATCTCGACGGCACGGGCCAGCAGAAGCTGGCTACCGGCGTGCCGTTCCTCGACCATATGCTCGACCAGATCGCTCGACACGGTCTGGTCGATCTCGAGGTTGAAGCGCATGGCGATACGCATATCGACGACCACCACACGGTCGAGGATGTCGGCATCACGCTCGGGCAGGCTGTCGCGAAGGCGATCGGCGACCGCAAGGGCATCCGTCGCTACGGCCATTCGTACGTGCCGCTCGACGAGGCGCTGTCGCGCGTCGTGATCGACTTCTCCGGCCGGCCGGGCCTCGAATTCCACGTGCCGTTCACGCGTGCGCGGATCGGCACGTTCGACGTCGACCTGTCGATCGAGTTCTTCCGCGGTTTCGTGAACCACGCGGGTGTCACGCTGCACATCGACAACCTGCGCGGGATCAACGCGCACCATCAGCTCGAGACCGTGTTCAAGGCCTTCGGCCGTGCGCTGCGCGCGGCGGTGGAGCTGGACGAGCGTGCGGCGGGGCAGATCCCGTCGACGAAGGGCAGCCTCTGAACCTGAACTGACCGGACGGAGCGTCTAGGACAACCTCACGGCTTCGGCGCGCGGCGCCGGCTTGCGATGGATCTGCTCAAATCGTTCATTTCGCTGCTGGCGCTGATCAACCCGATCGGCGCGGTGCCGTTCTTCCTGAGCCTGACGGCGCAGCAGACGGACATCGAGCGGCGGCGTACGATCCGGATCGCGTCGGTGTCGGTGTTCTGCGTGATGACGGTGACGGCACTGCTCGGGCAGCAGATCATCGACTTCTTCGGCATTTCGGTCGGGTCGCTCGAGGTGGGCGGCGGGATCATCATGCTGCTGATGGCGATCAACATGCTGAACGCGCAGATCGGCAACACGCGATCGACGCCGGAGGAGCGCCACGAGGCCGAGCTGAAGGACAACATCGCGGTCGTGCCGCTGGCGATTCCGCTGCTCACGGGCCCCGGCTCGATCAGCACGGTGATCATCTACGCGGCGAACTCGCGTCACTGGTATGAGCGGGCCGGGCTGGTCGCGATCGGCGCGGCCCTGGCTTTTCTGTGTTTCGTCGCGATGCGGCTCGCCGAGCCGATCGCGAACTGGATCGGCCGCACGGGCATCAACATCGCCACGCGGCTGATGGGTCTGATGCTGTCGGCGCTGGCGGTGGAATTCATCGTCAATGGACTGAGGGCGCTACTGCCTGCACTGAGATGAAAACTTCGATTGCGATTGTGGATTATGGGATGGGCAACCTGCGCTCGGTCGCGCAGGCGCTCAAGAAGGCCGAACCGGCCGCCGACGTGGCGATCGTCGACACGCCGGCCGCGATCCGCGCGGCCGACCGTGTCGTGCTGCCCGGCCAGGGCGCGATGCCCGACTGCATGCGCTGCCTCGGCGAGTCGGGCTTGCAGGAGGCCGTGATCGAGGCCTCGCGCACGAAGCCGCTGCTCGGCGTGTGCGTCGGCGAGCAGATGCTGTTCGACTGGAGCGCCGAAGGCGACACGAAGGGCCTCGGCCTGTTGCCCGGCAAGGTCGTGCGTTTCGAACTCGACGGCCGTGTGCAGGACGACGGCTCGCGCTTCAAGGTGCCGCAGATGGGCTGGAACCGCGTGCGCCAGTCGCAGCCGCATCCGCTGTGGGACGGCGTGCCCGACGACGCGTATTTCTACTTCGTGCACAGCTACTACGTGACGCCGGACAACCCGGCGCATACGGTCGGCGAAACGGCCTATGGCGCGCCGTTTACGTCCGCGGTCGCGCGGGACAACCTCTTCGCGACCCAATTCCACCCCGAGAAAAGCGCGGAGGTCGGGTTGCGTCTGTATCGCAACTTCGTACACTGGAAACCGTGAACGTCGCGTGCGTGCCACAGTCGGCGGGCCGCAGAGGCCCGTCTTACGGGGCTCGCGCGCCTAAGCGCCGAAAGAGTTGTACTAAACTAGCGAGACGGCGCGGTACCGGATTGGCCGGTACGCGCCGGATTCTTTTCTTCTTCCACGACGACACCCGATTGCTATGTTGCTGATTCCGGCCATCGATCTCAAAGACGGTCAGTGTGTGCGCCTCAAACAGGGCGATATGGACCAGGCCACGATTTTCTCCGAGGACCCGGCGGCGATGGCCCGCAAGTGGGTCGATCTCGGCGCCCGGCGGCTCCATCTGGTCGACCTGAACGGCGCATTCGCCGGCAAGCCGAAGAATCTCGAGGCGATCGAAGCGATCCTCGACGAAGTCGGCGATGAAATCCCCGTACAGCTCGGCGGCGGCATCCGCAGCCTCGAGACGATCGAGAAGTATCTCGACGCGGGCCTGTCCTACGTGATCATCGGCACCGCGGCCGTGAAGGATCCGGGTTTCCTGCAGGACGCGTGCACCGCGTTCGCGGGCAACATCATCGTCGGGCTGGACGCGAAGGACGGCAAGGTCGCGACCGACGGCTGGAGCAAGCTCACGGGCCACGAGGTGGTCGATCTCGCGAAGAAGTTCGAGGACTACGGCGTCGAATCGATCGTCTACACGGACATCGGCCGCGACGGGATGCTGCAGGGCATCAACATCGAGGCGACCGTGAAGCTCGCGCAGGCGGTCGGCATCCCGGTGATTGCCAGCGGCGGCCTGTCGAACCTCACGGACATCGAGAATCTGTGCGAAGTGGAAGAGCACGGCGTCGAAGGCGTGATCTGCGGCCGTGCGATCTACTCCGGCGATCTCGATTTCGCGGCCGCGCAAAAGCGCGCGGACGAACTGAACGGCGAACTCGACAACGCGTAAGCGCGGTTGTCCCGCTCGCCGGGGCTGCCAGCAGGCGGCCCCAACGGAAGCCTCGCGCGAGGCTTTCCGCAACCGGCCGTCCCATCGCGGCATTTGGCGCAACATCATGGCTCTAGCTAAACGCATCATCCCCTGCCTGGACGTGACTGCCGGGCGTGTCGTCAAGGGCGTCAACTTCGTCGAACTGCGCGATGCCGGCGACCCCGTCGAGATCGCCCGCCGCTACGACGACCAGGGCGCCGACGAACTGACGTTCCTCGACATCACCGCGACATCCGACCAGCGCGACCTGATCCTGCCGATCATCGAAGCCGTCGCGTCGCAGGTCTTCATTCCGCTGACCGTCGGCGGCGGCGTGCGCGCCGTCGAGGACGTGCGGCGCCTGCTGAACGCGGGCGCGGACAAGGTCAGCATGAATTCGTCGGCGGTCGCGAACCCGCAGCTCGTGCGCGACGCGGCCGACAAGTACGGCTCGCAGTGCATCGTCGTCGCGATCGACGCGAAGCGCGTGTCGGCCGACGGCGAGACGCCGCGCTGGGAAGTCTTCACGCACGGCGGCCGCAAGAACACGGGCCTCGACGCGATCGAATGGGCGCGCAAGATGGCCGAGCTCGGCGCGGGCGAGATCCTGCTCACGAGCATGGATCGCGACGGCACCAAGTCGGGCTTCGACCTCGCGCTCACGCGCGGCGTGTCGGATGCGGTGCCGGTGCCGGTGATCGCGTCGGGCGGTGTCGGCTCGCTGCAGCACCTGGCCGACGGCATCAAGGACGGCCGCGCCGATGCGGTGCTGGCCGCGAGCATCTTCCACTACGGCGAGCACACGGTCGGCGAGGCGAAGCGCTTCATGGCCGACCAAGGCATCCCGGTGAGGCTGTGATGAATACGGAAACGAATGCATTGCCCGCGTGGCTCGACAAGGTCCGCTGGGACGACAACGGCCTCGTGCCGGTGATCGCGCAGGAGGCGTCGACGAACGACGTGCTGATGTTCGCGTGGATGAACCGCGAGGCGCTGGCGAAGACGATCGAGACGCACCGCGCGGTCTACTATTCGCGTTCGCGCAAGCGCCTGTGGTTCAAGGGCGAGGAGTCGGGCCACGTGCAGCACGTGCACGAAGTGCGGCTCGATTGCGACGAGGACGTCGTGCTGCTGAAGGTCGAGCAGGTGTCGGGCATCGCGTGCCACACCGGCCGGCATTCGTGCTTCTTCCAGAAATTCGAAGGCACCGTCGACAGCGGCGACTGGGTCGCGGTCGAGCCGGTGCTGAAAGATCCCGAACACATCTACAAATGACGCAATCGACCGAAGACACGCTGCTGCGCCTCGCGGCCGTGATCGATAGCCGCAAGGGCGGCGACCCCGATCAATCGTACGTATCGCGCCTGTTCCACAAGGGCGACGACGCGGTGCTGAAGAAGATCGGCGAAGAGGCGACGGAAGTCGTGCTGGCCGCGAAGGACGTGCGCCAGGGCGGCGCGCCGACCGCGCTGGTCGGCGAGGTGGCCGACCTGTGGTTCCACTGCCTCGTGATGCTGTCGCATTTCGACCTGAGCCCGGCCGACGTGATCGCCGAGCTCGAGCGCCGCGAAGGGCTGTCGGGGATCGAGGAGAAGGCCCTGCGCAAGCGTCGCGAGCGCGAGGAAAACGGCGGGTGACAGACCCTTGTCGCGGGATGGCCACAGTGCGGTAAGCTGTAAGAATTGTCATCTAACGGGGGTAGCATCATGACCGATACGCCAAGTCAGTTTCCGCCGCCGTCGGTGCCGGGGGCCGCGGACGCCGAACGCCTGAACGGGCTGCGCACGTTGACTCACGTGCTCTACGGCCTCTACGCGTTTCATTGGCTCACGGGCGGCGTCACGGGCATCATCGCGATCATCATCAACTACGTGAAGCGCGACGATGTGGCCGGTACGCCGTATGCCGCCCACTTCGAGTGGCAGATCCGCACGTTCTGGCGCGCGCTGATCGCGTATGTGATCGGGTTCGCGCTGATGTTCGTGGTGATCGGATTCGCAGTGATGTTTGTCACGTGGATTTGGACGCTGTACCGTATCATCAAGGGTTGGCTGTACCTGAACGACAACAAGCCGCTCGATCCGCAGGCCTGGTTCTGACCGGCCGCGTTCGGGTGTCTGCAGGAGCAACATGAGTCACGATCCGAATTGCCTGTTCTGCAAGATCGCGGTAGGCGAGATCCCGAGCACGAAGGTGCACGAGGATGACGAATTCGTCGCGTTCCGCGACATCCGCCCGGCGGCCGAAACGCACGTGCTCGTGATTCCGCGCCAGCACCTGCCGACGCTGTCGGCGGCGAGCGAGGCCGATGCGCCGATGCTCGGCCGGCTGATGCTGCTCGTCTCGCGTCTCGCCGGCCAGCTCGGCGTCGCCTATACGGGCGGCGAAACGGGTTTCCGTACGGTGATCAATACAGGCCCGGGCGGCGGGCAGGAGGTCTACCACCTGCACGCGCATATCCTGGCCGGCCCGCGCCCCTGGCAGCGGATGGGTTGACGGCGCGGGGCGTTTCCCCGCATCGATAGTCGAAGCCGGCACGTTGCCGGCGATTTGCGCCGCGTAGCGGCGTGGTTGAGGAGAGGTTTCATCATGGGTGGATTGAGCATTTGGCACTGGCTGATCGTGCTGCTGATCGTCGCGCTGGTTTTCGGTACGAAGAAGCTGCGCAATATCGGCAACGATCTCGGCAGCGCCGTGAAGGGTTTCAAGGACGGCATGAAGGACGGTGAAGCGCCGGCTGACGCGCAGCAACTGCCGCGCTCGGGCTCGGTCGACGTCAACGCGAAGGAAACGACGCGTTCCGATTCGAACAAGGCGTAACGCCGGCACGCTGACAGGCATTCGCGATGCTGGATCTCGGTCTTTCGAAGATGGCGCTGATCGGCGTCGTCGCGCTCGTGGTGCTCGGCCCCGAGCGCCTGCCGCGCGTCGCGCGTACGGCAGGCGCATTGTTCGGCCGCGCGCAGCGGTACATCAACGACGTGAAGGCCGAGGTCTCGCGCGAAATCGAACTCGACGCGCTGCGGACGATGAAGACCGATTTCGAATCGGCCGCGCGCAATGTCGAGACGACGATTCACGACAACCTGCGCGAGCACGAAAAGGAACTGAACGACACGTGGCATTCCGCGGTTGGCGGCCTTGACGAAGCGTCGGGCAGCACCGGGTCCCATGATTCCGACACGCCCGCGGCGCCGTCGTGGCGAGGCAGTACGGCCGCGCTCGCGCCCAAGCGCCGCAACTGGCGCGTCAAGCAGGCGGCTGCGCCTGTCTGGTACAAGCGCGCGACCACCCGCCGCACGCACGTGCAGTCGGGCGCCGCGCGCGTCGCGCGCCACCAGCCGGCCAGCCTGCGCCGGCCGACGCGCTTCTTCTGAGCCGAGCGCATGCTCGCTCGTCAATCCTACCGAGGGCCGGTGTGAGCGACCCCCAGCAGAACCCGGGCGACGCCCCGGAAGAAACTTTCATTTCCCATCTCGTCGAGCTTCGCGATCGCATCATTCGCGCGGGGGCGGCCGTGATCGTCGTGTTCCTCGGGCTCGTCTACTGGGCGCCCGACATCTTCCGGCTGCTTGCGCGGCCGCTGATGGAGAACCTGCCGAAGGACGGCAAGATGATCGTCACCGACGTCACCGGCTCGTTCTTCGTGCCGATGAAGGTCACGATGCTCGTCGCACTGGTGATCGCGCTGCCGATCGTGCTGTACCAGATCTGGGCGTTCGTCGCGCCGGGGCTGTATCAGCACGAGAAAAAGCTCGTCGCGCCGCTCGTCGGCAGCAGCTACTTCCTGTTCCTGTGCGGGATGGCATTCGCGTACTTCCTCGTGTTCCCGACGATCTTCCGCGTGATGGCGCACTACAACGCGCCGCTCGGGGCGGAAATGACCACCGACATCGACAACTACCTGAGCTTCGTGCTCGGGATGTTCATCGCGTTCGGGGTCACGTTCGAGGTGCCGATCGTCGTCGTGCTGCTCGTCCGGATGGGCGTGCTGTCGCTGAAGAAGCTCAAGGAGATGCGGCCGTACGTGATCGTCGGCGCGTTCATCGTCGCGGCGGTCGTCACGCCGCCGGACGTATTCTCGCAACTGATGCTCGCGTTGCCGCTCATCGTGCTGTTCGAGATCGGGTTGCTGGCCGCGCGGTTCTTCGTGCCGAAGAAGCCGGCCGAGGAAGGCGAGGCGGGGAACGGCGAAGCCGCCAGCTGATGGGGGCGTGCCGGGCGATGCACGGCAGGCGGGTTTCCGGCCAGGCCTGAGCGGCCATGCGGCATGGCCGGCCGGAGCGCGTGCGGCGAGGCCGGCGTCCCGGCAACGAAGGTCTTTCGATGCAAAGCAAAAGGGCAGCCAGGAGGCTGCCCTTTTTCGTTTCCGGCGGAGTTCGGCACGCGGCTGTGTGCCGCCCGCCCGACGTTATTCGGTATCGCTGTCCTGCTCGTCGAGCGTCTGCTTCGGCGGCGGCGGGCGCTTGCCGATCACGACGTTCATGTCGAACTCCTTGCCCTTGCGGACGACGTGCACCTTGGTCGGCGTGCCCGGCTTGATCTGCGCGACCGTGTTCAACAGCTTCGTCGTGTCGGTGATGTCCTCGCCGTTGACCGAGACCAGGATATCGCCCGGCTTGATGCCGGCCTTGTCGGCCGGGCCGCCCTGCAGCACGCCGGCGACGATCGCGCCCGATTTCTGCTGAAGCCCGAACGATTCGGCGATCTCCGGCGTGACGTCCTGCGGCTCAACGCCGATCCAGCCGCGCGTGACCGAGCCCGTCGTGATGATGCTTTCGAGCACCGTGCGCGCGGTCGACACGGGAATCGCGAAACCGATGCCGAGTGAGCCGCCCGAGCGCGAGTAGATCGCGGTGTTGATGCCGAGCAGGTTGCCGTTCACGTCGACCAGTGCGCCGCCCGAGTTGCCGGGGTTGATCGGCGCGTCGGTCTGGATGAAGTTCTCGAACGTGTTGATGCCGAGGTGGTTGCGGCCCAGTGCGCTGATGATCCCCATCGTGACCGTCTGGCCGACACCGAACGGGTTGCCGATCGCGAGCACGACGTCGCCGACCCGCGACTGGTCGGAGCGGCCGAGCGTGATCGTCGGCAGGTTCGTCATGTTGATCTTCAGCACGGCGAGGTCGGTTTCGGGATCGCTGCCGATTACCTTCGCGGTGGCCGTGCGTCCGTCGGCGAGCGCGACCTCGATCTGGTCGGCGCCGTCCACGACGTGCTGGTTCGTTAGAATGTAACCTTCAGGGCTCACGATAACGCCCGAGCCGAGGTTGGCGGCCGGTTCGTCCTGCTGCTTGCGGGCGTTGCGGTCGCCGAAGAAGTAGCGGAACAGCGGATCTTTCGCGCGCGGATCGGGCGGCAGCGAGCCGTCCTTGCTGGAGAAGACGTTGACGACGGCCGGCATCGCCTTTTGCGCGGCTTCCGCGTACGACGTGGTCGCCGGCGCACCGCCGATGCCCGGCGCGACTTCCCGCAGCGCAACGATCGGCGTGGCGAGCTGCTTGCCGAGCTGTCCTTGCCGTTGCAGCCATTGCGGCTTGAGCGTCACGACGATGAACATCAGCGCGAGCAGCACGGTAACCGCCTGCGCGAAGAACAGCCAGAAGCGTCTAAGCATCTGAATGGATTAGAGGTTTATATGGATCGGATCGAACTTGAATTGTACTTGAACAATACCCTTGAAACCGCGCGCTTCAAGGACTATTGCCCGAACGGCCTGCAGGTCGAGGGGCGTCGCAAGATCGAGAAGATCGCCACCGGCGTGACGGCGTCGGTCGCGTTTCTTGAAGCCGCGCTCGAATGGGGGGCGGATGCCGTGCTCGTCCATCACGGCTATTTCTGGCGCAACGAGCCGCCGCAGATCACGGGCCGCAAGTATCAGCGCCTGAAGCTGCTGCTCGCGAACGACCTGAACCTGTTCGCGTTCCACCTGCCGCTCGACGCGCATCCCGAATTCGGCAACAACGCGCAGCTCGGTGAGAAGCTCGGGCTCATCGGCGAGCAGCGTTTCGGCGAAGGCGACCTCGGCTGGATGGCCACGCTGCCGATGCCCGTCTCGCTCGAGCACTTCGTCGCGAAGGTCGAGCGCACGCTCGGCCGCACGCCGCTCGTGCTCGGCGATCCGGACATGCAGCTGCGGCGCATCGCGTGGTGCACGGGCGCCGCGCAGAGTTATTTCGACGCGGCGATCGATGCCGGCGCGGACGTGTTCCTGACCGGCGAGGTGTCCGAATACGTGACGCACACGGCCGCGGAGAGCGGCGTCGCGTTCGTTGCGGCAGGGCACCATGCGACCGAACGCTACGGAATCCAGGCACTCGGCACCCACTTGTCCGAAGAATTCGGTATCGAACACCTTTTTATCGATATCCATAACCCGGTCTGAGTGCCGGATTTGCGGCAGCGCATCGAAATTTCTCAATGTAGCGGATGCTTAATAGCGAAATGATTTAATCGCTCCGATAGTGGGGGGAAACCCTTAACTATCAATCACTTCGAAGGGATTTTCATCTCCGGGCCTTGTAAATGGCGACTCCATTCGAGCAAACTAGCGGCGGAATGGAAAGTCGTGACGGAAAATCCAACTCAGAAGTGGGGCGTGTGATGCGAGACAAGGAAGAGAAACGCGTCGACAGCGGCCGCCGTACCTGGCTGATTGCGACATCCGTAGCAGGTGGCGTAGGAGGCGTAGCCACCGTCATACCTTTCGCGGCGTCGCTTGCGCCGTCCGCGAAAGCGAAAGCGGCCGGAGCACCGGTCGAGGTCGACATCAGCGGGCTGAAGCCCGGTGAAATGGTGACCGTGCCGTGGCGCGGCAAGCCGGTGTGGATCCTGAACCGCACCGACGCGATGCTTGCCGACGTGGTCAAGGCCGACAAGGAAGTGGCCGATCCGACCACCGAAAAGCCCTATACGATGCCGTTGCCCGCGTATTGTGCGAACGAATATCGCTCGCGGGCCGATCGCAAGAACATTCTCGTCGTGATGGCCGTGTGTACGCACCTCGGCTGCACGCCAAGCCAGCGCTTCACGCCGGGTCCGCAGCCGAACCTGCCGGACGACTGGCCGGGCGGTTTCCTCTGCCCGTGCCACGGTTCGACCTACGACCTCGCCGGCCGTGTGTTCAAGAACAAGCCGGCGCCTCAGAATCTCGACATCCCGCCCTACATGTTCACGTCGGCGACGACCCTCGTGATCGGCAAGGACGAGAAAGGAGAAGCGTGATGGCCGACAACAAGGAAGTCTCCACGACAGGTCTCACCGGCTGGATCGATCAGCGCTTCCCGCTCACGTCCACCTGGAAAAAGCACGTTTCCGAGTACTACGCGCCGAAGAACTTCAACTTCTGGTACTTCTTCGGCTCCCTCGCGCTGCTGGTGCTCGTCAACCAGATCGTCACCGGCATCTTCCTGACGATGAACTACAAGCCCGACTCGACGCTCGCGTTTGCGTCGGTCGAGTACATCATGCGCGAGGTGCCGTGGGGCTGGCTGATCCGCTACATGCACTCCACGGGCGCGTCGATGTTCTTCGTGGTCGTCTACCTACACATGTTCCGCGGGCTGCTTTACGGGTCGTACCGCAAGCCGCGCGAGCTCGTGTGGATCTTCGGCTGCGCGATCTTCCTGTGCCTGATGGCCGAGGCGTTCTTCGGTTACCTGCTGCCGTGGGGCCAGATGTCGTTCTGGGGCGCGCAGGTGATCGTGAACCTGTTCTCGGCGATTCCCTTTGTCGGCCCCGACCTGTCGCTGTGGATTCGCGGCGACTACGTCGTGTCGGACGTCACGCTGAACCGCTTCTTCGCGTTCCACGTGATCGCGATTCCGCTCGTGCTGGTCGGCCTCGTGATCGCGCACCTCGTCGCGCTGCACGAAGTGGGGTCGAACAACCCGGACGGCATCGAGATCAAGGCGAAGAAGGACGAGAACGGCGTTCCGCTCGACGGCATCCCGTTCCACCCGTACTACTCGGTGCACGATTTCCTCGGCGTGTGCGTGTTCCTGATGGTGTTCGCACTGATCGTGTTCTTCTCGCCGGAGATGGGCGGCTACTTCCTCGAGGCGAACAACTTCGTCCCGGCGAACCCGTTGCAGACGCCGCCCGAGATCGCGCCGGTCTGGTACTTCACCGCGTTCTACGCGATGCTGCGCGCGACCACCGACCCGTTCAAGATCGTCCTGATGATCGTCATCGCGCTGCTCGGCGTGCTCGCGCTGATCCGCGCGCGCGGCAAGTGGAAAGCCGGGTTGCCGGTGCTGGCCGCGGCGATCGTCGTCTTCATGTATCTGACGGAGTCGAAGTTCTGGGGCGTCGTCGTGATGGGTTCGGCGGTGATCACGCTGTTCTTCCTGCCGTGGCTCGACCGCAGCCCGGTGAAGTCGATCCGCTACCGGCCGCTGTTCCACAAGGTGTTCCTCGGGATCTTCGTCGCGGCGTTCCTGACCCTCGCGTTCCTCGGCACGCGGCCACCATCGCCGGCGGCCACGCTGATCGCGCAGTGTTGCGCGCTGATCTACTTCGCGTTCTTCCTCGGCATGCCCGTCTGGACGCCGCTTGGCACGTTCAAGCAGCCGCCGGAGCGGGTGCGCTTCAAGCCCCATTAACGTGAGCGAGGAGAGAACGACATGAAGAAACTGCTTTCGACACTCGCGCTGATCGGGGCGACCGCGTGTGCGCTGCTGGTGGCGCCGGCGGTGCGGGCGGAAGGTAATTTTCCGCTCGACCGGGCGCCCGATAACACGGAAAATCTCGTTTCGCTTCAGCACGGCGCGCAATTGTTTGTAAACTATTGCCTGAACTGCCACAGCGCGAACCTGATGCGCTACAACCGTCTGACGGATCTGGGCATATCCCAGAAGGAGATCGAAAAGAATCTCCTGTTCACGACCGACAAGGTCGGCAACACGATGTCCGTCGCGATGCGGCCTGAAGACGCGAAGAACTGGCTCGGCACCTCGCCGCCCGACCTGTCGGTCGAGGAGCGCGCGCGCGGCCGCGACTGGCTGTATACGTATCTGCGCAGCTTCTATCGCGACGATACGCGGCCGACCGGCTGGAACAACGCGGTGTTCGAGAACGTCGGCATGCCCCATGTACTGTGGCAGCTGCAGGGGCAGCGCACCGCCAAATTCGAAGACAAGACGGACGAGGAGACGGGCGAGAAGGTCCATACGCTCGTCGGCTTCCAGCAGGTCACGCCGGGGACACTGTCCGCGGTGGATTATGATGCTGCGGTTGCCGACCTGGTGGCGTACATGACCTGGATGTCCGAGCCGGCTCAGCAGACCCGCAAACGCCTCGGCGTATGGGTGCTGATCTTTCTCGGTGTCCTGACTTTCCTGGCCTGGCGGCTCAATGCCGCGTACTGGAAAGATATCAAGTAATCACGCCTGACCGGCGTGGGGCCGGCGCAAGGTGGAACCCCGGAAGGAGGTTCGCCGCGTGCCGGCCCTCGGCTTTTTTGAGGAAACGCAAACATGATGGTTCTGTATTCCGGCACAACTTGCCCGTTCTCCCAGCGTTGCCGGCTGGTGCTGTTCGAGAAGGGCATGGACTTCGAAATCCGTGACGTCGACCTGTTCAACAAGCCGGAAGACATTTCGGTGATGAACCCGTACGGTCAGGTGCCGATCCTGGTCGAGCGCGACCTGATCCTGTACGAATCGAACATCATCAACGAGTACATCGACGAGCGCTTCCCGCACCCGCAACTGATGCCGGCCGACCCCGTGCAGCGCGCACGTGCACGCCTGTTCCTGCTCAACTTCGAGAAGGAACTGTTCGTCCACGTCAGCACGCTCGAGAACGAGAAGGGCAAGGCAGCGGAGAAGAATCACGAGAAGGCACGTCTCGCGATCCGCGATCGCCTGACGCAGCTCGCGCCGATCTTCGTGAAGAACAAGTACATGCTCGGCGAGGAATTCTCGATGCTGGACGTCGCGATCGCGCCGCTGCTGTGGCGTCTGGATCACTACGGCATCGAGCTGTCGAAGAACGCCGCGCCGCTGATGAAGTACGCCGAGCGGATCTTCAGCCGTCCGGCCTATATCGAAGCACTGACGCCGTCCGAAAAGGTCATGCGTCGTTGATGATGCAATGAAGGCAAGACGGGGAGGGCGGCGCGGCGTGCCGCGCGCCCGCTCCGGGTTCGAGGATTGTGATGCAAGAGATTTCAACGAAGCCTTATCTGCTGCGCGCGCTGTACGAGTGGTGCACCGATAACGGTTACACGCCGCATATCGCGGTGAGGGTCGACAACTCGACGCGCGTGCCGCGTCAGTTCGTGCGTGACGGCGAGATCGTGCTCAACATCAGCTTCGAGGCGACGAGCCAGTTGCAGATGGGCAACGAGTGGATCGAGTTCACGGCCCGGTTCTCCGGGAAGGCGCACAAGATCGAGATTCCGGTTGCCAACGTGCTCGCGATCTATGCGCGCGAGAACGGGCAGGGGATGGCGTTCCAGGTCGATGCGGTTGCGGGCGAAGGCGAGGATTCGGGCGCGTTCGAAGAAGAAGCCGCGCAGGCGGATGACGCGCAGCGCGACGAGTCGCCTGCTGCGTTGACGCCGGTTGCCGACCGTGGTGCGAACGAGGAACCCTCCGAAGGCGCCGACGAACCGCCGAAAACCGACGGCGATGGCGACGGTTCGAAAGGTGGCAACAGACCTCGCCTCAAGATCGTGAAATGAGGTAGAATCTCGCGCTACGCCGGCTTAGCTCATCTGGTAGAGCAGTTGATTTGTAATCATCAGGTGGCGGGTTCGAGTCCTGCAGCCGGCACCATATGAATCAAGGGGTTACGTGAATTTCACGTAACCCCTTGTGCTTTCTGGGTGCTGAAAAGTACATTTTCGGTACAGTCAGCTCTCAGAACAGGTACATGGCAACCATCGTCAAGACGCCTTCCGGCACGTGGAAGGCCGTCATCCGCAAGATCGGCTGGCCGACCACGGCCAAGACCTTCCGCACCAAACGTGACGCCGAGGATTGGGGGCGCCGGACCGAAGATGAGATGGTTCGGGGTGTCTATCTGTCGCGTGCTCCCTCCGAAAAACTCACGGTGTCAGCCGCGCTGAAGCGGTATATGGAAGAGGTGTCGGTTACCAAGAAGGCGACCACGCAGCGCAGCGAGAGCTTTTCTGCGAAGCACCTGGAGGCGTTCTTCGGGAAGTATTCGATGGCGGCAGTTAGTGCCGAGCTCGTTGCCAAGTATCGCGACGAACGCCTCGCGGCCGGCAAATCAAACAACACGGTTCGCCTCGAGCTTGCGATGCTCGGGCATCTCTTCCGGATGGCGATTCAGGAGTGGGGAATTGGCCTGACTTTCAATCCCGTCGCCAACGTTCGCAAGCCGAGTCCCGGTGCCGGCCGGGACCGGCGATTGAGTCGTGATGAACACCAACGTCTCTTCGCGGCCACCGACGCCCATAGCAACCCGATGCTCGGCTGGATCGTGCGACTTGCCGTCGAAACCGGCATGCGATCGTCCGAGATCACGGGCTTGTGTCGCTCGCAAGTAGATTTGGATAGGCGAGTCGTGACCCTCAGGGATACAAAGAACGGTTCCAGTCGTGTGGTGCCGCTGACGCGTGAGGCAGCCGAAGTCCTCCGCGCAGCCCTGGACAATCCGATACGGCCCATTGACACCGATCTCGTGTTCTTCGGCGAGCCAGGGCGAGACGGAAAGCGTAAGCCGTATGTGTTCCAGAAGCTCTGGACCGGCATCGTTCGCGACCTCGGGATGGTCGATCTGCATTTCCACGATCTGCGACATGAGGCAGTCAGTCGGCTTGTTGAGGCGGGGTTGAGTGATCAGGAGGTGGCCTCGATCAGCGGCCATAAGTCGATGCAAATGCTCAAGCGTTACACGCACCTACGAGCTGAAGATCTGGTGCAGAAGCTCGACACTCTTCGACGCGCCTGATTCAGCCGCCGGCGTGGTTTGGACGGCCATCGCGCGGAGAGCCGCGATCGATGTTATCGAGAGCGTGTACACGCTCTCTTTCTAAATTCCGATTATATGTGCACGTTCCTTTGTTCTTATTCGGCGAGCGATGTTGTGGTGCTGTAGTGTCAAGGCGCTATAACTTTGTTGATTTATAAAGTTATAACTTTGCGTTTTTATTTACAAAAAGATACAAATTAATTGTCGATAAGTCTCGTTCTCGAGATTTTTATAAATCATTGATTATTATGTATTTATTTTGCGCTGATTTGAAGTTATAACTTTATAAAGTTATGGTATGTTTGGTGTTGATGTTGGTTTGAGCTTGTTGTTTGTTTTGATTAACCGTAATCTTCCGTTGCGCATAAAAGCAAGGAGTTATTCAGGTGACTTCAACGGAAGAAAACATCATCGAGCGTTACGGAGCATTGCTGACTCTTCCTCAGGTGGCGGAGTTATTGCATCGCAGCCCTGAGGGACTTCGGGTGACGCTCACGCGAGATAACGATGTGTCTCGCAAGTTGCTACCAGCACGGATCAAGATCGGTCGGCGTGTCTTGTTCAAAACGGCTGCAGTTGCGCACTTGTTCGCGGAATAAGTATGCACGGGCGCGTTGATACTACCTTCATCACCGTCCAGCGAGAGTTATACACGTCAGGTCTCGCTCGGGAGCTTGGGTCGGATGCGATAAACGTGTGGCTCGCAATCAAATGGCATGCCGATTTCAATACCGGAGTGGGGTATCCGAGTATTCGTCGCCTTATGGATCTAACGAAGCTGGCATCTGCCACTGTTCAAAAAGCCTTGATGCGGCTCGAAGCGGCTCATTTGCTGAAGAAAGTAGGAAAGAAGGGACGGGCGCAATGCTACCTAGCGCGTGAGCGCTTGGATGTGACGTCGGAACAGGGAAAGTGCTGTTCGATCGTCATCGACTACGTACCCAGGAGCCTGTCGAAATGGATCGCACGGATCAAGGCCGCATTGGAAACCGGCGAGCACGATCCGGACGCATTCGCTCGTGTCGAAGTCGTTCCCGGCGCGGGACTTACGTGGGACTCGAAGACCGGAGAGTTACGTGCGGCCATCCCTGTTGGCGTTACTCCTCAGGCAGCCGGGCCACCATCTGACAAGCCGCTTTCGCTGCTAGCCGCACGCGTTGCGGAGATAGGGGCGAATGCAATGCGAGGCCCGGACAACGCAGCAAGCGGCCCGCCAAGGTGCACCAACACCAAGACGGGCCTGACCACAACCCACCTTCCACGAGGTGAATCATGGCTAGAACTGAGTGTACCTGCAACTCACAGCAACACGAAGCGGCTAACGTCGCTCGTCTGAGAGGCTTGCTGCACAACATCTCCAGGACACAGGAAGCATTCCAGCTTCTCATCAACTTGAGCAGTTTCGTCGATCCGAGCGATCAAGAGGCGTATTTCACGATGCTTGATCTGCTGTCCCATTCGCTGAAAGACGGCGTGAAGACCTGCATGGTTAATCTGCGCTAGAAGCAGGTCAGCGAAAAAATCTCGAGCCAGAGAAAATTTAAGTAGAACTACTAACGTTACAACGTCGTGAAGTTATAAAGTTACGACGTCACAACGCTACAACATCACGACGTTAAAACGTTACACGGAGGATGTGAATATGAAGAAATGCCTCTACGTCCTGGTTGCCTGCGTTTTGGCCGCCTGTGGGCAGGAATATCACACCAAGGCTTGGTATATCGAGCATGACGCGGAGCGAGCCGGCAGATTCAAGGTATGCGAGAACGATCCCGCCCAATACCTGCGGCAAGGTTCAGACTGCCTGAACGCGAAAGAAGCAAACGCGATGGTTGCTTTCTACGGCAAGGAAGCGGCGCTTAAAGCGGCCCGCGAGAAATAAGGAGCGAACCATGGCCTTCGATGCGGTAACACAGATATTCGACTACATGGATGCTGTGACGCTCCAGATCGTCGCCGAAAACGTTAGCCGGATGATTGCATGGGTCACGCCGCTCGCGGCGCTTGGCCTGACCATTATGCTCGTCATAGATGGCGTGGCAACAATGCTGCGGCCGAGCGGCGTACCGCTCACGCACCTCGTGGAGAAGTTCCTCAAGTATTACGCGATTGTGGGGATCGCCGGCGCCGGAGGCCTGTATGAAACAACGCTGGCCAGTACAGCCATCCACTTGCCCGATGAACTGGCGTCCAAGCTGCTGATACACGGGAGCCTGGGTGCGAGTAACAGCGCCATAGCAAGCCTGATCGATGGCGCGATCGACCACAGTCTGACCGTCATGCGGACGGTTTTCGCGAATTCGAGCCTACTGACGAGCACCGGGGTTGGGGCTTTCATTCTCGGCATTGTACTTGTGCTTTCCACTCTACTGATCTGCGGCGTGGGCGCTGTCTCGATTCTGATTGCGAAGTTCCTGCTCGCGCTTTCAGTTTGCTTCGGCCCATTCTTCATCTTCATGTTGCTGGCCCCGCCGCTCGCCAATCTCTTCGGGAACTGGCTCGGTTCGGTCTTGAACTACGTCATCCTCATAGCGATAACGGCGATGAGCTTCGGTGTTTTCATGCACTTCTACGACAGCGCCATCTCGGCCGCGGCCAAGCCGAACCCGGACGCGGCCATCATTGGCCCGATAATCACGGCCGGCCTTGTCACCGTTATGGCACTTGGTTTGTTGAAGGTCTTGCCCGACCTCGCGGCGCGATGGACGAGTGGTGTCAAGACAAATTTCGATCGTTTCCTGCCGCAGCCAAGCTCGTCTTCCGCAGCCCCCGGCGGAGGCGGGGGGAGCCCGTCCGGGGGTAACAACGGCGGCAGTGCAGGGGCGGGCAGCGGCTCGAATTCCGGAGCCGGGAGCGCCGGTGGCAACTCGTCGAGTGGCAGCGGATACAGCTACGCTCGAGGATCGCAAGGCAGTGCAGGCACGGATAGCGGCTCGAATTCTGGGACCGGTAGTGCCGGTGGCAACTCGTCTAGTGGAAGCGGATACAGCTACGCTCAAGGATCGCAAGGCTCACAAAGCAGGGGGACGTAACGATGATCGAGGTATCGAATGACGCACTTCGAACGGTTGTGATTGCAGGCATGGCTGTTGTGGCCGCGACGGTAATCTTTAGATTCGTAGTCCCCTTCATCGGGAGCAGATTGCGCGGAGAAACCATCGCCGACCACGTCACTCGGGTCGAAGGCGAGCAACGGGAGAAGCGGTTGTTCCAGTCCAATTTGAACACGTCGCCGCGAGAAGCATTATCGATAAGGGTGGTGAATATTGCGATCGCTCTCACGGTGATGTGGCTGCTGTCGCGCTTCCCAACCAGCCATCTTGTCGTGTACTTCGTCCTGTACGTCGCCGTTGGAATGGGCTTTTGCTGGTGGGCGAAGGTGATTCCGGACGAGAAATTCCACTGCCTGAACTGGAATAGCCGGCTCCAGCTGCGCCTCTTCTATGTCTGGCTGTGGCCGATAAACGTCGTCCGATCGCTCATGCGTTGACTGCACAACGCCGCTTCCGGGCGGCGATTAGTCTCTGATCGCGCGGTAGCGCAAGCTGTCTTTGACGTCCAATACTCTTCGCGCTGTCGTTCGTTCACATACCGAAAGGACGTCTCTGGCGACGAAAAAATCCTGTCCGAGGTGTGCGAAGCCTCGCCAGCTTCACGTGTCACTCCCTCCATTCTCGGTCGATTTCTCGGTTGGCCCCGACCGCCTTTTAGCTCGTCTTTCACGATCTGGCAGCACCACCGTGAACCAGAAAGCGAACGCGAGACCCGCGATCAGGATGCCACAGGAAATCAGGTTGGAAACCGTTCCGGCGTTCATTTTTCACCTTCGTCAAGCCGCTTGTTCTGGCATCTGCGCGGCGATCCATTCGGCTACCGGTATCCCGTCGCTTGCGACACGGGGAATGGGTTTTAGCGCTGCAGGAATGCTCAGAAGCTGCACATCGTGCCCAGTTCTGCCCCACTCTGCACGTAGAAAATCCGTAAGTTTATCGACCTGTGCCTTGATGGAATCGAAGCGCGGAGCCTTGTATATCAGCCGCGTAACTCGAGCTACTGCATCATCCGCGTGTCGGGCGCGAACCGCAACGCGGATCTGATAACGCCACTGCCGTTTGGTTTCATCCGTCATGCGCCACGTCAAGCGAACGCCGCCGCCGACAGCCTTCGAGTGCGCCATCTTCAGCAATTCGTAACCGGAGACATGGATGCGCTCCCCAGGTTTCAGCGCATCTTTCAGGTCCTCGCGCGTTTTTCGTGAGCCTTTCTCCCTTTCTCGAGCTGGGTGCGCTCCATCCGTGACTAGTAGCCACCAATGCAGGCTATTTGGATCGCCGAGATCTGCGAGTATCAGCCGCGCATTCCCAAAGCCTTTCGCGCGTCGATAGGCAAGCTGGTTGCGATTCAACGCAACCAGATAACGTTCAGAGAATTTTTCGCAGAGAGCGTGTACACGCTCTGTTTTGACGGTGCCGAATGTATAGCTGTGATAGCCCTGAATGACCGCATCCATGAGGCGCTGCATGAGCGCCGCACGGTCTTTGATTACGACCATGCTCATGTCCTCTCCGGCAATTGATTCAGCAGCAAGTCAAAGCCTTGCTGGATAAGGCTTTACGGGAATTTTCTGCGTTACCGATTGATTGCTAATTATAAGAGATTCCGCGCGAGGCAATGCGCTAGAAATGACACGTCACCAATAGAAGCACGGTAGGAACAAGAAAATGCGGATGTGCTACATTCGCCGCAGATTTCCTGTGAGGATTCTGCATGAGTTCTGCATTCATTCGCGAAGGCGACACGACCAGCCATGGTGGTCGAGTGCTCGCCTGCACGTCGACCAATATCGTTTTCGGTAAGCCGCTCGCGCTCGAGGGCGACATGGTGTCGTGTCCGAAGTGTGGCGGCGTCTATCCTATTGTTGGCGTCCGAGTGCGCAGCATGACATTCGGTGGCCGAGCCGTAGCGACAGAAGGCGACAAGACAGCCTGCGGCGCGACGCTGATCGCGTCACAAGGCATGGCGACGGTGGAGCCGACGTCTGGCGCAGGCGCGTCGGTCGGCGCGGGCAAAAGCGTTGTCTCACAGACCATCGCGCAAGACGACGGCGCATATCGCGGGCGCTTCCAACTCGTCGACGACCAGTCGCGCGAACCCCTCGCGAATCACCCATACACCGTTACGTCTGCCGACGGCCAAGCGATCCGAGGCACAACGGACGCGAGCGGCCATACCGACTGGCTGAGCAGCCACCAGGCGTCGTCGCTGACCTTCGAACATGTCCCGGCGAGCGATCAATGACGAATTCGGCATCGGGCAACATGGGGGCCGGCCAGGGGAAAACCACGCAGGTCGGGATGACCAAGGGCAACTTGTCCCCGGAAGACCGCGCGGTGCTCTGCGACGCTCTATGTCGCTGCAAATCGATAGGCGTCTACAGCCGCGATGCGAAGATCCTCCGCCAATCGTGCGTCGCACAGCGACTGCGAGCAAAGAACCTCGCCTCGAAGGTATTGACCGGCGAAACGACGCCGTACCTGCCGGAAGTTTCCTACGACATGCGGAATGAGCCCCCGACGCCGATCATGCGCGCATCGGACCCGTCGACCCCGCATCCGTGGCTTCCGGCGTGGATTCAGAAATACTGGCCGGGCGGCATGGATGCATACAAGCAAGAGGACAAAACCTGGTTTCGACGGCCCGACGTCGTGATCGTGAACGATCCGTCCAAGCCTCCTGTACAGTCGAACATTAGGAAGGTGGTGGAAATGAAGTTCCCGCCCGACGAGTTTTCGAAGACGCAGGAAGCCGCGTACATGGACATCGCCGGCGACGAATCGAAATACTCCGGCATCACGCCGGATGATTGCGGTTGCGGTGACGCCGATGAGCAATCTCAGCGATCGACTGCAAAGCAGACTCAAACGGACCTTGAGAGCATCCTTGGCGGCGGCTCCAATGCACGCTCGGGCAGTCTGTTCCCGCCGCTCATCCCCCCGGCGCTGCCGCCGACTCCGTTTCCCTTTTAAGCATAATGCCAATGACGAAGGACGAACTGATCGCGTGGGCCAACGACCCGAACCGAGCGGGCACGCTTCCGTTCGGCGCATTCGAGCCGAAGCACCAGCGGGCGATCGTAGGCGCGGCCCTCGCCGTGCGTGCCGTTATCTACTTCAAGGGCGGCCACGCGCCGGCCAAACGCAAGGCGCTTAGCGCCTGCTTCCAGCGGTACACCGATGCGCTGCTGACTTATCAGCGCGCGGCCGAAAAGGCCGCCGGCCGTGACCCGTCCAAAGGCTCTCCGCTGCGATGGCTGTACCAAGATGGCAAGCAGCCGGTTGAGTTCGAAAAGGGGCCTTCGTTCGCCTCCTTGGCGACGAGCATCCCGGCTGATGCTCCGTTCGTACTGGCCCTCTCTAACGCGGAGGACAAACAAGAGGCCGGCACGATGGAATTTTCGACTTTCTGTCTCGAGGACTGGCAGGCGTCGATGAACCGAGGCATCGACGTCGCGACGTTTTCTGTGCCGCAAGCTTTCCTGACGCTCTGTCCGGACGTGTTCCAAGCGCTCTTCGCGCAAGCTGTCGACGAGCTTGACGTGGTGCACGGGCACGCGGGATATGCCGCGAACCTGTCGCTGTTGCAGCGGGGCCCGAATGAGGCGTCGGAATATTTTTGGGCGCGGAAATTCGGCCCTGGTCTGGACGTCGGCGACCCGATGCGACGGAACCTCCGCCGGCTCACCGATCACATCAAGACGGTGGACTGGTTGACGGCAATCAATGCCGATCTCGTGCGGGAACTGGGGGGAGTAGACAAACTGGGCCTGCCACCGGACTGGTTCCGCAAGCAGCGCTACGACGACGGCGGCCTGATCATTCAGGCTGGCGTTGCGCCGCAGACGGGTATTGCAGGCGAACCAGGCCATCCTCCTGAGCCCCCGCCTGCGTATGTGCTGTTGAACAGCGCTCTGCGTCCGATCATTGCTGATGCGCTCGGCACGTTACAAACCGGGACGGCGACTAGCACCGCTCCCCTGCTGAACACACAGGTTGCGACCGAGGCTTGGCTTCGTCGGCTTGATGTCGAGCCAGACCGTATCAACGAATATTGGGTCGAACTGCACAAGACGCCCAAACTCCCGGCAGCCGGGACGTAGCGGTCACTAGCATCGGCCATCTGCTAGATCGCTGATGCCCCCTTTGGTGCGAGGTCCACCCGCGCCCGCCCGTGGATGGCTGCGCTGCCCACACCGCGAGGGTGTGGACAGTCCCGGCCTTCGCGGCCGGGATACCGCACCCGCCCACCGGCTCCCCGCGATGGAGCCCTTCGGGCCTGACGCGCCGCTGCGCGGCTTGCCTCGATAAGATAAAAAACTCTCAATCGAGCGCTGTTGTCAAATTTCGCGAAAATCAGACGCTCTGAGCCGCTGATTGTGCGAAGGTACATTACCCCTTTGCCGCGTCGCCGAAATCGGCGCCACGGGCCGGATTTCGAGTCGCTAGAGCATTTGCCCCCCGTAGGCCTGCCCCCCTTTTTGTAGCCATTTCCGGCGCTGGCGGTCCCCGAACTGGTTAGCCGGTGGCCCTCACAGGGGCCGGGTTGAGCGATCGGGACGGCCGCAGGACGGCCCGACCGCGATTTATCCCGGTCTTAGCCGTTGGCGGGGCTTGCCCCGTCAATGGCTTAGACCAAGGCTCCGCAGGCTTGGGCAAACTGGCGGGCTAGGGCCGTCATAGCGCGTGGTGCGTAGCCCCTTCGTTTTCGGAACGCTTGTGGGTCAAAAGAATTGAACCTCGAAAGACAACCGTTGCCGGTCAAAAGACAGAAAAGGCCCGATTTTTGTCTTTGCGCTGATCGGCTGTGAGCCCTATTGGGATCGCGCGCAGTACCCCGTGAGTTCATTGCTGATCCCTCTCAGCTCCTGCGATTGCTCGCCAGTTTCGGCACATTGCGGACGGGTTGGGCTTGTTCGCAAAGATATCAACAACCTCGGCAGTATTGTTCTCATTCGTTAACATCGTTCTGTGTCAGCCGGTGATACAGAACTAGCACGTATCATGCACTGATACCGAACGAGAGCGTATCACCGCCTGATACATTGCCCATCTTTTGAGCAGCTTCGACGAGGCTACTAGTGGCAGCGGCAAGTTGTAACGGCCCAGATGAGGGCCGAACGGCGGCGGATGCGCTCTGACTGTGTAGGACGGTAGTCGTTCACGTCATTGATGGGGTTCGCCGTCGTCTCGCCGTCCACGAGGGTTGCGAGCGAGCCAGCCTGGGTCGACGAGCGCGGCGCTGATGTTCAGTGCGGTGAGCCGCTCGTACAGCGTCCATGCGGCCTCCGGGCCGGGGCAGTGGCCGGCGCGTGGATGCCCCGGCCTTCATGCCAACTGTAGCTGTCTCTAGCAGATCTCAAAAATTTCTATGAGCGTCGGCGCTTTCTAGCAAGAAATGCTTTTGCAACGATGCTCGAGAAAGCGATTCCGCGTTCCACGCCACCTTGAGCATCGACGCACTTCAAGAGGCATTCGCCGATTACAGTTGGATCAAAGCCGCTACGTATCGCCACGTCCGTAAGCGCATCTAAGTCGTACGGTAGTGTTTTTTCAGGCGATGCGTTAGCGAGGTCCTTCTCTACCAACTGAGGCTGCGGCTGCTGTGCAGACGGGGGGGCAACTTCATCGAACAGGTCACGCGTCGGACGAGCGTGCGTGTTTGTCCTTTGCGACGGGGACTTGTTTTCGATGTGGGGTTGGCGCTCAGGGAGAACTCGCTCATCTCTGGCGAATTTGGCACCCCGCTCGAAAGATGATGTGTCTTTCGCGATAAGCGTCGTCGGCACAGCGCTTTCCATAGTTACTGGTGGCATCAGCTTCTCATCCATAGGTTTCAGAGCTTTCGCGCGCCGCTTGCAAAGCACCGTCTGCCCGAATTCGAGGGCGAACCACTCATAAGCGAAATCTCCGCTCTTCCAGCTGCTTCCACGAGAGTCCAAGTATCCCAGACCAGCAAGTGCGGGGCGACCATTGACCTCTGCTACAGCGTCGCTTTGGGTTGCGGGTGGCTGCCAATCTATCAGGTCGGGATAAGCGAAACTTGAATCGCCCTCCCCACGGGCCAGAGCGGCCATTCGACGGGCCTGAGAGGCAATATAGTCGCGATCCTGAATATGCCACGAGGGCTCTTCTTGAGAAACAGCGCCCAGCATTGCACCAACCATCGTCCCAATGGTGTCCGTGTCCGACCCGAGCGTATTCGCCGCGCAGCGCAATACGTCTGCGGCAGGTGCATCTTGACCAGTCCATCCCAAGAAGGCCGCAGCCAACGCGGTGTTTGTACCGGCGCCCTGTCGGCTACCAAATCCGTCTACTATTTTGAGGCATTCCGAGTAGGTTCTTCCCCAGTTCGGAGACAGCTCTCGAAGTTTCAGGATGTACTGTTGGGTTTCTTTCGACACAGACTCGATTGCTGCGCGAAGCTTAACGTTGCTCGCCTGTTCCCAAGCGGATAGCCAGAATCGCCCGAGTTGGTAGTCTTCGTTGACGATGTCCTCAATGTCGGCCCATCCGTCGACAAAGCGCATCCATTCCTCGGGTCCGGGTACCTCTCGATTGCGAAGAGCGAAGGAGAGGCAGTCTGCATGAAATACGGCACCACAAACCCCTAGCATGTGTCCGTGGGTCGTCAGGGAATCTCGAATTACGTCGGTTAAATATTCGCGTGCAGTGCCGGCGCCCCATTTCCATACATGAGGTTGGATGCGCATCGCTGCGCCATTCCCGCCTCCCTCAATGTAGGTCCGCCGGTCTCCGCTAGAGAAAAAGTTGGAGAACCAATTGACGTCGCGCTTTGCCAAATTCGCGGCAGCGGCCTTGCTTCCTCTGCCTGCGCCGAGTGCGTAGGCCGGCCATACGGTGAGTTCGACTTTCGCAAACAGTTCTACGTCAAACGTGCCGTCCCCGCGAATTGCGCGCGACACCGCCAACCGCAACTGCGTATCGTCTGAGTAGGTGCCAGCAGGGAGGGTCACTTGCGCCCCACTCACCCCTCCGATCTTCCGCTTCCATTCAATCGGTTCGTGGACCATCTCGGCTCCGGCGCGACGACGGACGGCTCGGCTATCTGCGAGCTCCGTTATCCAGCCAAGGGCGTCCCCTGCGGCAGCCCATAACGCCGAATTGACTATCGCATTTTCCAAAACAGAACTCACAGGGACCCCACTAGTTTGGTTGACCGGCAAATTTTGCCTCATCGATTACCACTTGCACATTCGGCCGTTTGTAATAGTTCAACCATCCCGAAACGCAGTCATGATCGTCGCCCGTGCCGACGTAGATCTTCTCCAGATAGTCGAGTGAGAGTCTGTTGGGGTATAGCACCTCCGCTTGCTCGCATGTCGGCAAGCGGTCGGTCCGACTCTTGCGTGTGACCGTCCACCCAGGCTTGCGCCTCACCGATGGTGCAAACAGATTTTGAAGCCCATCCGCGCCAGCTTGACGTACCACGAGGTCGTAGATGTTATTGGTGGTCGCGAAGTAGACGCCGTCGTGCGTCAAGATCGCGGGCGAAAACGACAGAATCGCCCACCACCGATCGCCACCGACGTGCCACCGTTTAGACGCAAAGCGGAAGTAATTTTCGTTAATCTCCGATATCGAAAGATTCACGAAATCTAACCAGTCTTCTTTCTTATCGAAATACGCTTCCGCTTCACGACGCGTCGCTGATGTAGGAGCCAGGATATGCGCCAGGTGCTTTTCCGCAGGCAGTTGGCGGCGGGATACAGTGGCACCCAATTCAAGCGAGCCGACGAGGCCGTGGTTCGACGTAAAGTGCACGACCTCAGTAATGCCGCGCTGTGCGATGATTTGTTGGATTGCGTCGGTCATCGCTATCACACAGCAAGAAGATTGAACGTGTCGGGCTTGAAGAACGTCACAAGGTCAGATGCCTCGGTCGGTTTATAGCCTACGATTACTGACTTGCGCGCCCGTCCCAAAGCCATGGCTAGTAGGCGGCGAAGCAAGAGTAGTTCTTCATCGTCCGCGCCATCTCCGTGCGGCGTGTTCTCCGCGTTCAGGCCCAAAATAATGACGTGGTCAAACTCCAAGCCCTTAGCCGAGTGCATCGTGGACAGCGCGATGTTTTCTGGGCCAGTTGGCCATTTTCGATCGCGTGTAATCGTGACGAAGCCAAGCCCATTGCTATTGAGCGCTGATCGTATGTCTTTGAACCAGTTTCCACCGCGCGGCTTGAGAAATGCTACCGTCTCAGTTGTCAGATCTACATTCGCCTTAATCCAGTCGATGGCGAACGTTAATTGATTTTTATAACGTCCAGCACAGACGAGGGGTTTCTCTCCGTGGCGAGTAGCAGCAGAGAAATCTGGAAGAGTGCCATCGTCGTCAACTGCCAGGCCATCGACAATGCCTGCGGCAAACTGAGCAATTTCAACCGTGTTGCGGTGATTTTCCCGCAGCCGATGGTATCGAGCGAGCTGTAAATCTAAGCCAGTCTCTGCCCACGTGTATCCCCTTGGGTACAGTCTTTGTGCGGTGTCCAGGACTAGCGTAAGGCAATACGGATCCGAGAGATGATGCCGCACAGCTCGAATTTGGTTCGCCGAAAAGTCTTGTGCTTCATCAATGATGACAATGTCATATTGGCGCGAAGGGATCGTCAGCATCTGTTCTGCCAAGAGATGCCAATCCAACCAACCACCGCCTTGATATGCAGCGAGTTCCGTATAAAAACGGTCGATCACCTGCAGGATAGCCGGACGTAGTGTCCGCGGGACGGCCTGCGCATTTCCGCGCCCCGTACGCTCGAGGGGGATATAATTCGCCCGTTCTGCCGGCCGAAACCGTCCGCAGACGTACTCGATCTCGTTGAGCAGGGCGTCAGGGGCTAGGGCCACACCGGCTCCCAGACGTCGCAGCATGGGTTCACGTTCGTCGTCGTCAATGATTGATGGTGCGCCCAAACATCGATGGGCCCAAGCGGCGAACGTATCGATCTCGCAAGTGACGTCGGTAAACGCCGCGAGCTGGCTGGCGGCGAGATGTTCCACATACCCAGCCAAAGTGCGGTTAAAGGAAAGTACGAGGACCTTTACGGGTTCCGCCAATCCTAGGCGTTTTCGGCGTGCAACAAAGGTATGGGCTAACGATTCGAGTCGCAACAGCGCTGTCGACGTCTTTCCGCTGCCTGCAGCGCCTCGGATCATTTCGATCCCCATGCGCGTACCGCTTATGATCGGCAGTTGCTCAGGCGTCGCGCCGCGATTACTTAAGGCCAGCATGTACTTTCCCCCGGGAGGTCGTGCCTGGCGCCGGCTGATTGTCATTTTCTAGCTTTGACCTCGTTGGCGCAGGCGTTGATTTTTTTCGCTCTCGATCATATCCGATGTCTCGAACAATCGGGGGCGGGGCGGCGGTTTCTACATCCGGATGACGTGCTGGCGGACGCTGACGTGTCGCGATCCGGACAGCCCACGCTGCCATTTGCCTGGACCCACCTGTATCGTATGCGGTACACGAGCGGTACAAATCGCAGTTTCGGTTGGTTGCGCTTAGTTTCGCTAAATGCTTGAATATAAATAACTTTTCATTTCGGTAGGTTTCGGGTGGATTCTCTGGTTTATCAGTAACTTATTGATTCACAAGGAAATTTGTAATCATCAGGTGGCGGGTTCGAGTCCTGCAGCCGGCACCAAATTGAACGAAGGGCCGGGAGGTTTTCCTCCCGGCCCTTCGTCGTTTCAGCGCTCACTTTACTGGCCCATGGGTTGTCGTTTGTTCTGTGCAGCGACAGTTAGCCCGGCCAATCGCTTCGGCATTGCCCGATCTGTCCGGCAAATCTCCATAGCAAGAACATACCGTTCGTCGCGGTGATGTCGAAGGTCAACTCCGAGGAGCGCGCCAGGATGATGCGCGCGTTGGGCGCGGAAGTCATGCGGGTCGATCAGTTGGCGGACTCCGTTCCCGGGCAGGTGTCGCAAGGCGATCTCGAACTCATCGACCGCGAAGCTCAGCGTATCGAAGCCGAGCGCGGTGCGTTTCGCTCCGATCAGTTTCATCGCGACGGCAACTGACTCGTGCACTACAGGACGACCGGGGCGGAAATCCGGGAGGCGACCGATGGCCGTATCGACGGGTTCGTCGATTTTGTCTGTTCGGACGGTAGCTTTGTCGGTGTCGGCAAGGCGCTCAAGGAACGGAATTTTGCAGTTCGCTGTTATGCCGTCGAGCCGGTTGGGGCGGTGCCGATCGCGGGGTAACCTGTCACGCGACCCGAGCATCCGATCCAGGGTAGCGCCTATTCGATCAGCGATCTTCCGTTTCTGAACGACATGCGCGCAGACGGTTTTCTGCCGGTTGCAGGGGGGACGAACCGCTGCGGATCGCACGCGAGCTTGAGTAGAAGGAAGGGATCTTCGGCGGATTTTCGTCAGGCACGAACGTCGTGTCGGCGCTGCAGCTGCTGGCCGGCGAGATGCGTGGCAGGACGATTGCAGTGGTGGTCTGCGATTCGGGAATGAAGTATTTGTCGAAGAACCGCTGGAGCGGCTGATTGTGTGCGGAAGGGGGCGGCTTCGCGAGTGGCGATTGTCGTACCCGGGCGTCACGTTTCGAAACAAAGGGCTATGCGATATTCGCTTGGCCCTTTGTTATATCCAGAGTTTATTTCCTTGCGACGTGTCTGACAACTTGCATCGAGTTTATGGGTAAAGGCTGTTTCTGATACTGGCTTTCAAGTTGTTTGCTTGATATCGGTGAGATTTTTCCAATGATCGGATGGGTAACACTCCGGCTGATCTTGACTCCGTTCCGTGGATTGATTGCCACGATGGGTATGATGTGCAGCTCGAGTGTTTTTGCTGCACGCGGGTTTCGTGACGAATAGAGTTCGGGGGAATGGGTGAATCGATTGTCTACAGGATCGTTCCTGGGTGCGCTTCTGGCGTTTGTTGTGTTGGCCGTCGTGATGGTGGTGCCGGTGCAGGCCGATACTGTGATTCAGAAAGATGCCGCTGCGTTGGATACGAGCGAAAGCGCTCAGCCGTTCATCGTACAAGTTGTCGGGTTGGAGTGGCTGAATCCATTGCAGAGGCGCGACTATCCGACGGAGTGGCAGATTCTCTGGACAATGGGTCTTGTTCAGCCGAACAAGAACGACGATATGGTTCGGACGATGCCGCAGAAATTTTCGAAGCTCCAGTCAATAGGCGCGCTCGTATACGGTAACCAAGGGGCGGAAACGTTCAAGGGCTTCTACCACAAATACGTCAGTAAGCTTCTTGGCCTGTTCGGCGATCGCTATGTGATGAACGCCAAGTATTTCTACACGGTCAAGTCCAAGAATAAGGATGACTGGCGTGAACTGGCGGGAATGCGTATCGAGTTTGCCATCCCGCAACGACTTGATCCGATAGAGGCGAAGACGTACTTCCAAGGCGAGTTCGTCGACAATTACGAGATTGGAAATCCGTCCGCCAAAGATCTCTGGAGCCGTGACACCCCGCCCGACGTCCACGTCAACCAAGGCGGCGCAAACGCCGGATTCACATCGCTGAACCGCGCACTGGATTACCTGCAGGCGAACCCGGACAAGAGCGCGTGGGTGATGAACTGGGACGCCCCGAGCTTCCCGCCGAAGGACGCGCAGATCAACGAGAACATGGTGGTGCTGTTCCTCGTCGGGCCGAACTTCAAGACGGAGCGCGAACCGCTGGCCTGGATCGGCCGCGCGGCGACGGGCAACGTCAAGGACTACGAGGCGAAGGCCGGCACCACGCGCACGGTGCAGGCGTGGAAAGCCACGATCGACGGCGCGGCGCGCAACGCGGGCGTGCCGGTGCCGTCGCTGAACTTCGTGGTGCATGACGCGGGCCGGGGCGGCGAAGCGGCGTCGGAGCGGATCGGCGCGTTGTCGCAGACGCTGACGGAAGTGTTGCCGGACTACAACTTCAGCAAGCAGACGTTCAATACGCCGGCGCTGCTGGGCCCGATGGGAGCGGGTACGGCGCTGACGGACGTGGTGCTGGCGATCGGCCGGGCGAATCACCTTGGCGAGAAGGTGCTGGTGGCGGGGACGACGGATGCGCAGCACCCGACAGCGGTGGTGGTGTTGCCACCGTCGAAAGTCGTGCCGATCGATGCGGACAAGGACTGGTTCCGCGCGCGTGGCGAGAACAATGCGTACCTGCCGTGGTGGGGCCGTCGTCACGACACCAGCTATGGCATGCAGGGCTACTCCTACTGACCGGATAACCGATCATGCGAGGAATCATTCGAGTGGGCGATGTTCACAGTCACGGCGGTTATGTCGAGACGGGCGCGTCGAACAGCGATGTCATGGGGCGTGCGCCCGCACGTGTCGGTGACCGCTGCACGTGCCCGTTACATGGGCCGTGCGTCGTCGTCGAGGGCGACGGGCAGTTCGATATCGAGGGGGCGCATGCGGCGTTCGAAGGTCACAAGACCTCATGTGGTGCCGTTCTGATTTCATCGTTGCCGACTTCGGGGCGCTCGTGATTCGAACGACCGGGACGGCCGAGTCGAGGTGACAGCGGGTTCGGCCCGGTTACCCGCCACGCTGTCCAGCGAAGGGCTGCGCGATGCATGGCGCAGCCCTTCGTCATTCCCGCGCGGCCCTTCAGTTGGCCGGCTGAGCGGCCGTCCCCGCACTCATCTGCACCACATGCGCGGCGCGCAGCGTATCGCCAAACATCTTTCCCATCGCCGCACCGCACTTTTTCGCGAAGCTGTCCGAATCGAGACATGTCTCCCCATCGGCGCGCGCCTTGTAGATCGGTTTGATCGTGTAGCGGGTACCGCCCGGCTTGTCGCCGGTCGCCGGGACGAGGGTTGTCGTCACATTCGATACCTCCATTTGCCACGTCGCGCTGATGGGCGTGCCGTTACGCGTGGTCCCGGACTCCGTGAACAGGCGGATCGTATGACTCGGCCTCATGGCCCGCAGTGCCGCAGGTACCGGATTCACGAACTTCATCTCGTCCAGCTCGACGATTCTCGTCGGCACACCGGCCAGTGCAGCCTGGATGCCTTCACCCAGTCCGGCGAGATACGCGTGCCCTTCGCTGCCGTACTCGGGCCTGTCGAATGCCTTGCCGTCCACGACGACCAGGATCGCGGTCGCTTCTGTCGGCGCGATGCCCGCGGTGTTTTCGCCGATGAGATCAGGCGTGGCGACGCAGCCGCTTACGAGCGTTGCAACCACGCATGTCGTTAATCCACGCAGTGTTTTCATCGTTTCAGCGCCGGCTAGTGGGGAGGGTGTCTTGTCGACTTGGGGCAATACAGCCGAGTGCAACCTGATCGCGCGATTGTGTTGGATGGTGTGCGGTTTGACAACGTGTCGTTCACGCGTGGTCGGAACGTAACCTTGTTAAGCGTGCCGCAAGCAGACGCCCCTCACATCTGCCTGAACAACCCCGCATACGCACGACTGACGGGCAGCATTTCCCGCTGCCCATGCACGCGAATCCGCAACCGTCCCAGCAGATCGCGCTCGATGCGATCGATCGCTGCATACGCAACGATCACGCCGCGATGCACCTGCGCGAACCGCTCCGGATCGAGCCGCTGCATCAGCTCCTTCAGCGGCGTGCGAATCACGAGCCGTTCGCCAGCCGTGACGACTTCCGTGTATTTCTCCGATGCCTGGAAATACAGCACATCGTCGACCGATACGAGCCGCGTCGCATCCTTCACGCCTACCGTCAGCCAGCGGATCGGCACCGCTTCTCTTGCTTGCGCCGCCTGCGCGAGCGCATCGGCCTGCGCAAGCGCCGGCCCGCCGCGCTGAAGCTTCGCGATACACCGCAGCAGCCGCTCGTCCGTCACCGGCTTCAACAGGTAGTCGACGGCCGCGCGATCGAACGCATCGACCGCATATTCGTCGTAGGCCGTGACGAACACGACATGCACGTCCGGCGCCAGCGCGGCCAGCTTCAACCCGTCGATGCCGGGCATCCGGATGTCGAGGAACGCGATGTCCGGGCGTGGCGACGCGTTCAGCGCGGCCAGCGTTTCGATGCCGTTGCGCGGCATCGCAACGATTTCCAGTTCGGGCCAGAGCTGCCCCAGCCGCTGCGCGAGCGAGGCGGACAGGTTCGGTTCGTCGTCGGCGATGAGGGCGGTCGGCATGTCAGTCGATCGGGATCAGCAGGGTAGCGGTGACGCCATGCGCGGCGGCGGCGTTCGTTTCGACGCAGACGCGGCCGCGCTCGCCGTGTAGTGTCCGGATGCGCGCCGCGACGTTGGCGAGCCCGACGCCGCCATGCAGGCGCGTGTCGCTTTTACCGAGGCCGACGCCCGTATCGATCACGTTGAGTTCGAGTTTGTCGCCACGCATCCTGCCGCGAATCACGATTACGCCGCCGTCGATGGACGGTTCGATCCCGTGCAGCAGTGCATTCTCGACGAGCGGTTGCAGCAGCAGCGGCGAGAACGGCAGCGCGTGCAGGTCTGCCGGCACGTCGATCGTATAAGAAAGCCGCTCGCCGAGCCGGATCGATGCGATCTTCAGCAGTGCTTCAACGAGTTCGAGTTCCTCGCCGAGCGTTGACGTCGCATCGCGCGTGCGCCGCAGGCTCGCGCGCAGGTAGCGGTTCAGGCTGTCGAGCATCGTCGATGCGCGGGCCGGGTCGCGCTCGATCAGGCTCTGCACGTTCGCGAGCGTATTGAACAGGAAGTGCGGCTCGATCTGCGCCTGCAGCAGTGCCAGGCGCGCGGCGGTCTCGGACTGGCGCGCTTCGGCGGCTTCGCGGCGCTCGGTCTCGAGCGTCGCACGCATGCGCATCGATTGCAGGAACAACGATACGCACACGAACAGGATCGCCGAGATGAGCAACGACGGCCCGTAGTTGTCCCACGTTCCGAGGCGGGCACGCCCGAACACGTGCGGCACGTTCCCGCGGACGATCGCTGCCGATATCTCGAAACCGATGAGCACGCTGGCCGGCGCAACCACGACGGTCTTCAGCGCGAGCCCCGGCTTGCGCGGCAGCAGCCGGTCGGCGGCGTGGCTGAACAGCAGCGCGCAGAAGCCGATCGTGTTGGCGACGACGAGGTAGGGCAACAGCGGTTCGTTGAAATGGATCGCCCAGAACCCGAGGCCGACGACCGAGTTGAAGCACGCGAACGCGAGCAGCGCGGACGGATCGCGCAGCCGCGGCGGCGGGGCGCCGGCGGGTGGCTGCGGAATCGGCGACGGGTCGGACGTGGCTCGCATGGTGTCGGGTGAAGGTGGGCGCGCGATGCGCCGATGGCCTGACCTTACTGCCGGACCGGCCGATAACGCGCGCGTTGCGACGAACGGCGCGCGGCTTCGACGAAGCGCTTCGGCTGCCGACGGTTGGCCGGTTTCCGCCACGAGTGTAGTGGAAGGTGCTGCGGAAGGACACGGGGTGTTGCCGGTTGCGCGTCGAGCACGAAGCGCCGGCCGGCGGGGGAGCGTGGACCATTCAGCTCGGACGTCGCCGGCGGCCGGATTCGGTGGCGCGTCATTCGTTCCGATTCGCCGGACGATCATCGCCGCGATGCGCAACTCGTCCGCAAATTCCGGCCGCCCGTCGCAAGCCGTGCCGTCCGCCTGAGCGGCGCAGTACGGTGTTGCCGTGTCCACTCCGACCAGGCGACTTCGACCATGTCCGCGCTCCTTCACCTGAAGCCTTACGTGTACGTAATGTTCTGCGTGCTGCTCTACATCGGCATCAAGCGCTGTTTCCCGCGCGAGGTACCGGCGGCCCGACCGCTGATCTCGCCGGTGGCGTTCGGGATGCTCGGCATCGTCAGCCTGAACGGGCTTTTTCCGCATGCCGGCATCGACGCGAACGCGATTGCGCTGGCGGCCGTCCTGGGCGGCGCAGCGCTGGGCTGGCTGCACGCGAGTCGGTGGCGGCTCGAGTATCGTCCGGCGTCGTCGGGCCTGCGCGTGCGCCTGCCCGGCGACGCCAGCCTGCTCGTCACGCTGATGCTGACGTTCGTCGCCGAGACCGGCATCCATTACGCGGTCGCCGTGCACGCGGCGTGGGCGGCGACGAGCGGCTTCGTGATGCTGTCGTTCGCGGTATGGGGCGTGCTCGTCGGGATGACGCTCGGGCGCGCGGTGAACGTGGTCGTGCGCTGCATGCGCCATGCGAGCGGATCGGCAAGCGGCGGGTTCCCGTATTCGGCCGACCCGCGATGAAGGGCGCGAAACAACCGGCGAGCAGGTAACCGCCGGCCGAGCATGCGATCCGTCTTCGTCAATTGGATCGGCATCGAATCGAAGCGGCATGTAACGCGCGCTGTCTTGCGCCCCGTTTTCCTGTCATGGTCGCGTCATGGTGCGCCCATAACGTTGCACGTTCCCGTCGCGGCGGCATCGCCGGAGCCGGGACGTGCGCAACCCGCTCGCGACGACGTGCCCGCGTCGCAGGCAGGCCCGCCGGGATCTCGCTCCCGGCGGCGCGGCAGTCATGCCACGCGCCATTACATTCGAAAATACGATCGACGCCGGTTCGAACCGGATCGCGGACGATCAGGAGACAGGGACCATGCTGAGCCCGCATGAATTCTCGATGCTGTTGCGCGTTGCACGTGCGCCGGACAGCGTCGATCCGTCGAATCCGGCTTTTGCCGTGCTGGTCGAGAAGCGGCTGGTCGACGATACGCAGATGCGCATGAACGCCGTGGCCGCGCGCCCGGCGCTGACACCGGTCGGCCAGATGCTGCTGGCGCGCTTCGACGAAGCGGCTTGAGGGGACGCGTCACGCATTCACCGAAACGAATGGTGTGACGCGTTGAAGTGTCGGGCCGCTTACTGCGCGACCGGCACGGTCACATCGCTGCCGAACCAGTGCATCGAGATCTTCTTCAGCGTGCCGTCCTTGTGCAGCGAGTCGAGCGCGTCGTTGATCGCCTTCTCGAACTTCGGGTTGCCCTTGCGGAACGGGATCGCCATTTCCTGCTTGCCGCCGTTCAGCACTGCGCCCGCGCGCAGCGGCAGGTTCGACGTCTTGATCATGTACGGCAGCATCAGGCGGTCGTCGAGCGTCGCCTCGATCCGGCCGGCGGCGAGGTCGCGCAGTTTCTCCGGCGCGCCCGGATACGTCTGCACCTCGATGCCCGGCACGGTGCGCGCCATCTGGTCGTAGTTGGTGCCGAGCGTCACGCCGAGCTTCTTGCCCTTGAAATCGTCGAGCGACTTGAAGTTGCGCGTGTCGTCCTTGCGCTGGATCAGCTGGGCGGCCGAGTACGTGTACGGCTCGCTGAAGTCGAGCGCTTCCTTGCGCTGCGGCGTGATCGTGACCTGGTTGACGATCACGTCGAACTTGCCGGCCTGCAGGCCGGCGATGATGCCGCTCCATTCGGTCGGGATGAACTGCGTCTTCACGCCGAGCTTGCCGGCGACGGCGTTCGCGACGTCGACGTCGAAACCCTCGAGCTGGCCGGACGTGCCGCGCGAGTTGAACGGCGGGTACGTGCCCTCGAGGCCGACGCGCAGCACGCCGGCTTTCTTGACCGAGTCGAGCAGGTCGTCGGCGTGCGCGGCGACGGCCGTGAAGCCGAGGGCCGACGCGAGCAGCAGGCCCGACAGCAGGAACTTCGAACGTTTCATCGCAGATCTCCAGAGGTCAGTGTCGTGTGTGGTGAGCGCCGGGTATCGGTCGAACCCGGGGGCGGCCGGAATACGGGCATGTAGACACTACTCGCAACCGCGCCGCGCCGGAAGTCGAATTGGCCCTGATTGAGATCGATTTCAGCAGGGCGGGGGCGGCCGGCCGCGTGATTGGCGTGTGGGAGGCGTCGTACAAGGCGTGGGGAGTCGCGCAAGAAGTTGTTGCGCGGGTATCGCGAGTGACGGGCGAAATCACTCGAAATTCACTCCGATTTCAGGGTCAGCAAATTGATGATGAAAGTGGATTGCACGGAGTTGGACGCCTGGACGCGGATTGGCTGGCCTGCTGCAAGCCGTTCGTTGATCGTCGACCGGTTCAGCGTCCGGGCACCAGTTGCTTGATCAGTGCCGGGTCAAGGTTCAAGCCGTCGTGCCTGGTTCAATCGTCACTTCATCCTTGCGTTTGCGTGGCCTAAAAGTGGTTCCTTGGCTCTCGGTTTATGCCTCACACAAAAGATCGGATAAGCTCCTGCCCGTCGGTCTGGATAGACGGCCTTGTTGCCGACTACGCCGTCGTCGCTGATCTCGATCCGCAGTGAGTCGAAAAAATAGTCGCATGCATACATCGCGAAGAAATTGGAACGCTTTCATTCCAATGAGTGAATTTTCATTTTTAAGCCTATGTGTCGCCGCGGGTCTCGCCGTCGCGTGGTCGATAATTTTTATGCGAAAAATTACGAGGCAAAAGAAAATCACCTGGGGTGATGTCAAGACGTGGATCAGGAACGTCATCGATTCGCTCTAGTTGCGAATGGGAAACGACAATAGGATGAGACATGGGCCGGATACTGTGTAAATCGCATGGCGCAACCGGGGTGATACATGTTTCAAGCGATATTGCCGCCGACATGAAAACGGACGCGAGGCGCTTGAAGATTCTCCGTTACGACATCGACTGGCTGGGAGACGGACTCGCCGACATTTCGTACTTTGTTTCGACCGAGGTCGCGAAACAGTTCGGTTTGCCGGAGCCTGGTGATGCGCCGTTTGGATCGGATTTCGAGGATCAGCATGCGGCCGTCTTCGACGGGCTCGTTGTTGTTTGCGACAAGTGTTTTGGCGAGTATCAGAGCAGAGCTGTTTGACCGGTTGGGCTCATCATGTACTGGCCATGTGGCGAAGCGAGCCTACGGATGGGGAGTCGATATCGAAGCCGACAAGGCGACGTGGCGTCGGACACGTTAACTGGCCGACAGCGCCGAGCCTCGAAGTATTGCCATCGAAGTGCTGCGGATTCCGGGTACCCGCCTGAAGCCGGAACTTAGCGCCGTCGGTCTCCTCGATTCGCAGTGAGTCGAAGAGCAATACCTGATGCATCGCGTCAAGCGGACGGTTCTGCCAACTCAGCGCTTTGGCGATCCCCCTTCAGTAACCGTGTCGATGAGGTCGGGTGATACATCGATGCCATAGTGCCGGCTAGAGACCTCTGGACCTCACGTACACTCATGTCGCATGCATACATCGCGAAGAAATTGGAACGCTTTCATTCCAATGAGTGAATTTTCATTTTTAAGCCTATGTTTCGCCGTGGGTCTTGCCGTCGTGTGGTCGATAATTTTTATCGGAAAAATTACGACGCAAAAGAAAATCGCCTGGGGTGATGTCAAGACGTGGATCAGGAACGTCGTCGATTCGCTCTTTGGGATGGGATAGTGCGACTAGCGTGCCGACGGGGTGCTGCAGACCGTCGGCCTATACACGCCTCGCCTGAACCTGATGGTCGCGATCCGGCATTGCGAGCGCACATCTTTGAGATATATGACGACTCACTACCCATCCCTCGAAGCGGCTTTTCGGGATCGTCCGGTCCGGATTGCGGACTGGGGATACTTCATATGCTGCGAGGCGGACCTGACTGCATCGGGTGTCGAATTCTTCGACGATGTGGAAGACCCGGGGCATTGTCGGCGCGCAGCGTTCACGGGAAGCGGTGGGTGCCTCGTCGTGCTGACCGTCTACGGCGATCCCAAAGTCAATGAAGTCGTGTTCGCGTCCGATGCGAAAATTGCAGGGAAAAGCGATTTGCTGAACACGCTGCCGGAACCATTCCACCGATGGGTCGACATGTTCGAGGTCGTTTATTTCGGTCAACCTGTTTGAGAGGCAGGCCGCAGCGGGCAGCCAACATGTTGTTCAATCGCCCCGGCAAAAAAATGGTGGCAGGTTTCGCCCCTCGCTTCATTGGCATAATCACGACCTTTTGCGGTATCGTGCGCGAGCGCTGATGTCCGATTCCGTGATGCTGACGAACTACGTACGCGCTTTGCGGCGCTCACACGAATCTACCGACGATATCGCACGTGCATGTCACGACGCCGTGCCATCCGCGCCTCCAAACGTTACTCCCACCCCTACAACCGATGCTCGCAACAACCGACCTGACGACCACAGTCAGCCTGAAGCAGATCCTCGAAACGCCCGGCGACTTCTCTGGTTGGCTCCATCTGCCGCCGAAGCCGTGGACGCTCGATACAGAGGGCGCATTCTCGGCAGACGCGCAACATGCCGAAGACGATGCATCGTCCTCGATCGCGCTGCAACCCGACTGGAGCATCACGCTGAACAGTGCGACGATCGAAGATATCGTGATCAACGCCCACGACCAAATCGACGAACCGAGCGTTTCGCAGTTGCTCGACGCATTCGTCTTTTACGTAGAGAACGATGAATTCATCCTGTTCTGACGACGTGGTTTGCCACACGTCGTTTTGAAGTCCTGGCGGGACATCCTGATTGCAGCCAATCCGCTCGTTCGATTTCTCGAGGAGGATGCATTTTGGGCACCGCCTATCTCGGTCGTCCAGCGGCCCATTACGTTGTCCGGGATGCGATGGTCGCAAGTCGTTTAGCGACCGATGACTCCATCGACGATTTCGGTGAATTCAAGTGCCGGCATGCGGCTGACAGAGAGACGCGAGACCGCTATCGTTCGCAATCGATTCGACAAGGCGCCATGTCGCCGGGAGGCACGATGCACAATCGGGATCTGAAGCAGTTCCTCGTCGAAATTCGCGACACTGTGGGCGTGCACGCAAGCATCGGCGCACCTGCGCCCGATCATGCAATGCACGCGAGTTCCCTCTCCGTGAGCGATGAAATTGCCGCATGGTTCAGCGCACTCGACGATGTCGATCTGTCGATTCCCTGGACCGCTGACGACCTCCTGTTGTACCGCAACCAGGCGAGTCTCGCGCGTGGCCAGACCGGCTATCGTGTCGACGCATCTGGCCGGCGTCTGTCCGGATGGCACGACGACTGGATCGTGCTGGGTCAGATGGGCGGCGATCCCGTGATCGTCGTCCCGGGAGGCGATGTGCTGTTCGACCGCCACGGCGCGGGCTCCTGGGCACCATCGCGCGTTGCGTCATCCCTCACGCACTTCGCCCACGCGCTGTGTATCTGGTGCGAGTTGTACGTTGGAAGGTACTCACGCGATATCTTCGACGACACGTATGAAATCCGCCCGGCATTCCTTGCTGAAGTCCGGGCGCGGATAGGCGAGGCGCTGCCCGATGCGGAAGCGGTGGTGTTCCTGGAGATGGTCGGCGGGTGAGTGCGGGCGAGCAGTCTCGAGCAATGCGGAGACCAATACGCAGGCAGCCCAGGGTGACACAAGTGATTGACTGAAGCACGGTCTTACTTACGGCGAGAACGAAATGCTTGACCCCGACCAGGATGACGACCTGATCCACGTCTACGCAGGTAGCTCCGGAGATGCACCGGTTCATGAAGAACTTCCCGCGCGTCAGATCGAGCCGGGCATCTACGAATTGCTGGCATCGCCCGGCCTGGCGCTGAATCTCGCGAAAGGCGATCTTGTCCGCATGGATGACCCCGATCGTCCTGCCACGGTGCTGAAGCGCGGCGGAAACTACTGCATCCAGATCTATGGCGACGCGATTCCGGATCGCGACATCGACCGGCTTGCGCATGAGGTCGAATCCGGACTGGGCGGTACGCTCGACGGTCGTTACGGCGGCTCGCTCGCGTTATCGGTGCCGTCCGGTGCGGGAGGCGAGCGAATTCGTACCGTCTTCGACGGCTTCACGGCAAGAACCGGCCTTGCCTGGTACTACGCGAACATCTACCGGAACTTCGAGGATCCGGACGACGAAACGCTGCTCGACTGGTGGCTCGAGTCGTGACGCGCAAAATCGAACACGTGCATGTCGGGGATGCCGACAGGAAGATCAACCGATGACCCGCACACCGACCATCGGCACGACCGTGGCCGAAATCGAAGCAGCCGAAACCTCACTCGGCCGCGCGTTGCCGCATTCGTTCGCGACATGGCTGCTGCTCAACAACGGCAGGTCACTTGGCGGATTGTCCGTGTTCCCCGTCTTCGATGCGCGCAATCCGCGCAGGACGTGGAATTCGATCGTGCGGCGCTACGACGAAGACTGGCGCGCGTGGCGAGACAATTTCGACCATACGGATGCCGATTTCTCGCACTTGTTGCCGTTTGCCGAGTTCGGGACAGGTGACTACTACTGCTTTGACTACGACCGGACAGGGGCATCGTGCGAGCCGGCCGTCGTCCTTTGGTCGCATGAGACGGGCGAGACGACGCCGGTATCCGACGGTTTCACGGCTTTTCTGTCGATGCAGGACGGCATGGAGGGGGGTGGGAAATGAACCTGACGGATGATCCGGCCGAGTGGCGTGAACGCCAGGAGGCCGTGTGTGCGCGATACGCTCTGCGCGCTGCCGAACCCGGGCACAAGGTCGCGGTCGCGATATCGACGCTCGGGCGGATGCCTGTCTATGGCACGCGCATCGCGCTGTCGGAAGGCGATGACATCGGCTGGTTTTTCCACTGCGGCGAATATTCGGACGCGCCCGATTTCTACCGGCCGCTGCACGCCGCACATCTGCCCACCTACCTGCCGCTGGTCTTGCCCTACTTGATGCTGCCGCCCGGCGCGCGTTTCATCATCGACGACGCCGGCTACGAAGACGTCTGGATGGATTTGCCCGGAAACGAGGCGTCGCGGTGAGTGCGCGGCAGACCTTTCGCAAGGCGCTGATGCTGCTCGATCATGGCATGACGGATCGAGGCGAAGCCGTGCTGCATCTTGCGCTGACCGAGGCCGAGCAGGAGGGCGATCGCGTTGCACTCGCCCAGTCGCTCGTCGCGCTGGGCGACCTGATGTGCGAGACGTCACGCAGTGGATCGGCGCGTCCGTTCCTGGAGCGGGCGCTTGCGGCGGCACGAGACCTCGATGCCGGCCTGCTTGCGTGCGAGCGTGACAGGGCCGAACGATTGCTGGCGCGTATCGAATGCGAGCGCATCGGATTGCAGATTCGCGGCCCGGAAGATTTCAAGGACAGGACGTTCACGCTTGCCGACTTCATCACGGTTGTGCGAGCGAAGGCCGAACGGCCGGAGGGCTACGATCCGGCGTGGCAATACGATGTGTATGGAAATGACGGCGATGCAGACTGGTGTCCGCGGCAGACGATCTATATCGGCGACAAGGTACAGGTCGACGACGACGATCGCGAGCGCTACCCCGAGCGGGTCACCGAGCTCGGTTACGTATTCCGCTACTCGTGCGAGCACTTCCAGGACGTCGTCGATCAGGCCTGTCGTCAGAAACCGGGCGCATCGATCGACGACCTCGTCCGCTGTCTCAACCACTTCGATCGTCACGACGACTTCCTCGATCTGGATTCGAACGGCGAGTAGCCGCGAGCACGACGAACGGGACGTCGCAACAAAAAAGGACCGCCGGGGCGGTCCTTTCTCATCGTGAAGCGAGGCCGAGAAACCTCCGCCCCTCAAGGCAGCGAAATCGTCAAATTGGCCGACTCCGGCCCGACCTTGATGACCTGCGAATAAGGCGCCAACGCCTGCAGCGTCTTGTCCTTCAGATACGTATTGAGCCCGAGATACCCGAGCAGCGCCACCAGCGCAAAAACCGCCCCGATCGCCCAAACCGGCACTTCGCGTTTGAGTCGATGCGCGATCTGATCCGGCAACGGCCAATGCGGCGCGAACGGCGCCCGCTTGCCCTTCATATGCGCGATCTCGTCCCCCAGCCGCGCGGTGAGGTAAGCCAGCTTCTCCGGCCCTTCGAGCAGATACTTGCCCTGGAACCCGAGCAGCAGGCACATATGAAACACCTCGAGCGACTGCAGCCGCGCCGCACCCTGCGCGCGACCTTCCTCGAGATACTGAAAGAACTTCTCCCCCGCGAGCTGCTCGCCGAACAGCACGAGCTGCAGCGGCCGGCGTTCCCAGTCCGCGCGGATCTTGAACTGCGACGACAGCACCATCTCGTCGATGGCCGCGCAGAACGCGAACTTCGCGCCGTACACATCCTCGGCCGCGATATTCAGCTTTTTCGCGCCGCGCTCGAAGTCCGACAGGAATTCCTGGATCCGCGTGCTGAACTCGCTCGCGCTATCCGGCTCCCGCCTGTTCTTGAGCAGGAACAGCATGAAGAACCCGTCGTACAGCAGGTCGAGCAGCGAACGGGCCTGGAACGAGGCATCCGTCGACGCCGGGGTATGCAGGGGAGGCGGCGCGTTGTCGCCGAACAGGGAAGGCGCGTAGCTCATGATGTGACCGCGATCAGTTCGAACTTCAGGTCATTGATGCCAGTCGGCGCATAGATCATCGCGGACTGGGCCTGCAGCATGCGCTCGTACAGCGCGCCGCGCGAATCGAGCGCGAAGTAGCAGGCGCCGGGGCGCACCGGAATCGCGGGCGGCACCTGCGGCGTATACGACAGCCGCACGCCGGGCATGGCCGACAGCACGAGCTTGTCGACGTCGTCGGGCGCACCGACCTTGAAGCGGGCCGGCACCGCATCGACGAGCTCGACGCTCGGCATGTCCGCGGACACCGCGAGGTAGAACTCGGTCTTGTCGTCGATCTTGCCGGAATCGAGGCGGCCGAGGTGGAACGACGGGCGCACCTCGTCGAGCGTGATCGCGAAGTAGCGCGTCGAGATCACGGTGTCGAGCAGCTCGCGCAGCATCAGGTCGAGACGCGCAAAGCTCGGGCCCGGATCGTCGTGGCGGTACACCGGCAGGTCCGCGAGCGTGTAGCCCTTCGAGAACGTCATCAGCTGGCCCGCGAGGCGCAGCAGTTCCTGGAACAGCCGCTCGGGATGCAGCGCCGAATGCTGGTGCAGGTGCGCGAGCGTCGCGAACGCGGCGTTCGCGGTGTGCAGCAGCCAGAACGACGCGATGTCGCCCGAGCGGAATTCGATGATGTTCTTCGACGGCTCGCGGTGAAAGCCGTACAGCGCGTTCACCTTCGCCTGCAGCGCATCGACGAGCTGGCGCAGCCGCTGGTGCAGGATCGGCGACGCGTCGATCGCGAGGCACGGCGGCACGAAGCTGTCGTCGATCTCGAAACCGGACGTCGCGGTGCGGCGCACGCGTACGAGCGGCACCGACAGCAGCTGGTCGCGCGGTTCGCTGTGCGCGATCAGCTTGACCTGCGTCTTCAGGAACGTGATGTCGGCTTCGGCTGCGTCGGTGAAATTGTCGCCGACGCTGGTCTGCTCGCTGACGAAACGCGTCATGAAGCCGGCGGCCGGATCGTCGCTGTAGTTGGTGCCGTTCTCGCGCAGCGGGTGCAGCGCGAGATAGAACACGAATTCGTTGATGCCGTCAGGCAGCGTGTCCAGCGCGATCGGCGGCGGCAGGTCGTCGGCCTGCGGCGCGGCATACAGCGCGCCGTCCGGGAACACGAGCGCGAGCTCGGCCACCCGCAGCACGTTGCTGCCGAGCGCGTCGCGGTCGATGCGCACCGAGCGCACGCCCCAGTTGTACGGCTGGATCGCCTGGATCGATTCGAACAGGCGCGCTTCGTGGTACGCGTCCTGTCGCTGAAAGTGTTGAGGCCGGAGGAACAGCCCTTCCCCCCACAGCACCTTGGCCGAATAACTCATGTCAAATCCGGTTAATGTCGCGTTGCGATGTAATCGATTCGTTCGTGCCCGAATTAAATCGCCAATTGTTAACTCTTGTTAATTGACATTCGTGCGTCATGTTTAACCGCAGGAGACCGAAGAAAGCAAATTCAGCGGTTGCGAAGGCGCACCCTGTTGCGGTGCGATGACGGTGCCATCGGTGACCGTCATCGCGCAATTATGCAGGCCGATGATTATGCCGGATTTCTCCGACTTCACCGGATCGAACGTCAGTTTCCATCGTTGTAGTGCGGGATCGCGGAACAGCGCGACGATGCCGAACGCTTGCGCTTCGCGCGAAACCTTTTCGGTTGCCGTATAGCGCTGGCCCGGAATCAGCGTGATTTCACGCACGTTCAGCAAATCCGCGCCCAGCGCGGCTTTTTCCTTGGTCGGATCCGTAAATGCGTCGAACGGCGCCTGCTGGAACGACGTCGGGTCCTTCAGCGTATAGAGCCGCACGACGAGCGCGAGCGGCTTGTTGTCGGTCGCGGCGTTCAGGTTCGGCGCCGCGGCGAGCGTGATGCCGAGGCTGCGCGGCGGCTTCTGCGCGTCGGGCACCTCGGGTTTGCCGATGCCGGCCGCGGACATCACGGCGCTCGCGGCCGAGCCGAGCAGCGGGGCGGCCGCGCATCCGGCCAGAAGGGCGCAGGCAACCAGCGGCAGCGCGTAGCGAATCATCAACGATCTCATCGTATTTCCGGCGTGCTGCCTTTATCCCTGTCAAATCTGCCGGGTATTTCCGCGCTCGTTGCGTATCCCCGGCATTGCACTGTTCAACTATTAAGCACGCCCGCGTCGTGGCGAGCGTCCGGAAATTTTTTCCGCCACCCCGGCGGCGCGTCGTGCAACCAGTAAAACTTGCCCATTCCGGCCGAAAGAAAAATCGCTGCGAGCCCGCGGCGAGCGGCCATTGGAGGGGGTAGCGCCCGGTTTTAAAAGGAATTACTCTTCACACGACGATTGAATTATGAAAAATTGATCGGTACTATACCCGCGCGCTTCTTGCAAAGCAAAAGAACCAGATTCTCAACGATTTAAAACTCACGCGCCGGTGGATATAACGATGAAAGACCGTCTCTTCGCAAAACTGTCTGGGGTAGTAGTGGCTTGCGGCGTGATCGCCGGTTGTGCGAGCCAGCCTCCCGCGCCGCCGACTGCAGAGGTGTTCAACAAGTCGCTGGCCGATGCGGACGCAGTTGCGAAGGCGGGGGACCAGGACAAGGCCCTCGGCCTGTATCAGCAGCTCGCGAAGTCGGATCCGACGCGCGAGGAGCCGTGGTCGCGCATCGCGCAAATCCAGTTCGCACAGAACCACTACGGTCAGGCAATCGTTGCCGCGCAGGAAGCGCTGCAGCGCGACGCGACCGACCGTCAGGCGAAGAGCGTGCTGGCCGTGGCCGGCCTGCGGATCGCGACGCAGTCGCTCGGCGAGCTGCGTCAGGATTCGTCGCTCGCGGGTGACGCGAAGTCCGATGCGCAGGCGCTCGCGAAGCAACTGCGCGACACGCTGGGCGAATCGGCGTTGTTCCCGCCGGAGACGAATACTCGCACCGGTGGCCGAATCAAGAAGACCCGCACGGTCGTGCACAAGAAGGTCACGACACCGGGTGCTGAAACCACCGCTACGGTGCCGCCGACGAACACGTCGTCGGGCGGCGCGGCGAAGGGCGGCGATCCGTTCGGCGCACTGCGCAACTAACTGACCGCAACTGACGCGATAACCACAACTAACCTGGGAGCCGTCGAGATGGCCAAGAAAGAAAGCATTCAGAAAAGCTTGCAGAAAATACGGCCGCCGCGCGTCCAATTGACCTATGAGGTCGAGAAGGGCGATGCGATCGAGGTGAAGGAGCTGCCGTTCGTCGTCGGGGTCGTTGGCGATCTGGCGGGCCAGTCCGAAATCGAGCAGCCGAAGCTGCGCGACCGCAAGTTCGTCAACATCGATCGCGACAATTTCGACGACGTGATGAAGGCGATCGAGCCGCGTGCCGCGTTCCAGGTGGAAAACCGCCTGAGCGAGGGGGGCGGCAAGTTTGCGGTCGACCTGAAGTTCCGTTCGCTGTCGGATTTCAGCCCGGACGAAGTCGTCGAACAGGTCGAGCCGCTGCGCCGCCTGCTCGAGGCGCGCTCGAAGCTCGCCGACCTGCGCAACAAGCTCGCCGGCAACGACAAGCTCGAGGATCTGCTGTCCGAGGTGCTGAAGAACACGCAGCAGCTGCAGGAGCTCGCGAAGGGCACCGGCGGCGACAAAGACGGCGAATGACGACGGAGTGTTGAGATGAACCAGCAAACGGCTGCGGCCCAAGCGAGCGGCGCGGAATACGCCGCCGGGACTTCGCTGCTCGACGACATCGTCGAGAAGAGCAAGGTCGCGAAATCCGATTCCGAGCATGCGCGTGCGAAGGACCTGATCGGCGAACTCGTGCACCAGGTGCTCGACGGCACGGTGATCGTGTCGGACAACCTGTCGGCCACGATCGACGCGCGCGTCGCGGAACTCGACCGCCTGATTTCCACGCAGCTTTCCGCGGTGATGCACGCACCGGAATTCCAGCGCCTCGAAAGCACGTGGCGCGGGATGGACTATCTGGTCAAGGAAAGCAACACCGGCCAGACGATCAAGATCAAGGCGCTGCACGCACCGAAGCGCGACCTCGTGCGCGACTTCAAGGGCGCGAGCGAATTCGACCAGAGCGCGCTGTTCAAGAAGGTCTACGAAGAGGAATTCGGCACGTTCGGCGGTTCGCCGTTCGGTGCGCTGATCGGCGATTACGAGATCTCGCGCCAGCCGGAAGACATGTACTTCATCGAGCAGATGTCGCACGTCGCGGCGGCCGCGCATGCGCCGTTCATCGCGTCGGCGTCGCCCGAGCTGCTCGGCCTCGAGTCGTTCTCCGACCTCGGCAAGCCGCGTGATCTCGGCAAGGTGTTCGACACGGTCGAATATGCGAAGTGGAAGTCGTTCCGCGACGCCGAGGATTCGCGCTACGTCGGCCTGACGCTGCCGCGCTTCCTCGGTCGCCTGCCGTTCAATCCGAAGGACGGCCAGACCGCGGAGAACTTCAACTTCGTCGAAGACGTCGACGGCACCGACCACGACAAGTACCTGTGGTGCAACGCCGCGTGGGCGTTCGCCGCACGCCTGACGGCCGCATTCGACGACTTCGGCTGGTGCGCGGCGATCCGCGGCGTCGAAGGCGGCGGCCTCGTCGAGGACCTGCCGACCCACACGTTCAAGACCGACGACGGTGAAGTCGCGCTGAAGTGCCCGACCGAAATCGCGATCACCGATCGCCGCGAGAAGGAACTGAGCGACCTCGGCTTCATTCCGCTCGTTCATTGCAAGAACTCGGATTACGCTGCGTTTTTCGCCGCGCAATCGGTGCAGAAACCGAAAAAATACAGCACCGACAGCGCGAATGCGAACGCCGTCCTGTCCGCCCAGCTTCAGTACATCTTCTCGGTGTCGCGCGTTGCGCACTACCTGAAGGCGATGATGCGGGACAAGATCGGCAGCTTCGCATCGGCGCAGAACGTGGAGACTTTCCTCAACCGGTGGATTTCGCAGTACGTCCTGCTCGACGACAACGCGTCGCAGGAACAGAAGGCGCAATTCCCGCTGCGCGAGGCATCCATACAAGTGTCGGAGATTCCGGGCAAGCCGGGCTCGTATCGTTCGGTCGCGTTCCTGCGCCCGCACTTTCAGCTCGACGAACTCTCGATTTCTCTGCGACTTGTCGCTGATCTGCCCAAACCGGCAAATTCATAAGCGAGTAAATCGCCCGGGCGGGCCGCCTGGGTAGGACGTTAAAACCACCTCTTTGGGGAGTCGAAGGGCCATGTTACATATGCACTTGCAGTTTGGTAGTCCCGCGGTGAAGGGCGAGTCCGCGGACAAGGACCACCAGGGCTGGATCGAACTGAAATCGTGGGATCACTCGATCGTTCAGCCGCGTTCGGCAACCGCATCGACCGCTGGCGGTCACACGATGACGCGTTGCGAGCACGGCGACATGATTTTCACGAAGGAAATCGATTCGTCGAGCCCGCTGCTGTACCAGCACGCTTCGGGCGGTACCACGTTCGACGAGGTGACGGTTCATTTCTCGCGCGCTGACGGTGAAGGCAAGCGCGTGCAGTATCTGGAAGTCAAGCTCAAGTACGTGATCATCTCGAGCATCGCCCCGAGCGTTCGCGAGGAAGGTCTGCCGCTCGAGACGTTCTCGCTGAAGTACGCAGCCGTGCAGTGGAAGCAAACCCAGCAGAAGATCGGCGGCAACCAGGGCGGCAACACGCAAGGCGCCTGGAGTCTGACGAAGAACGACAAGACCTACGCGGTCTAAGGTCGGTTGCGGCAACGGGGCGCTCGTCGTCCCGTTGCCGTTTTCGCTGTGAATCAGGGCCTGTTTCCGCTAATAACGGGCTTGCGCTGGCCCCCAGAAGGGCCGAGCGCAAGGATTGCGACGAAGCGAATACTCGACGTATTCGCGAGGAGCGTGACGCGGCGATCGGCCCTTCTGGGGGCCAGCCCCACGAATGATTTTTTCAAACAGGGGAACGTGCGTTGCCGGCCGTATTGCGGCGTCGTTCGTCGCTTGTCCCCCAAGGGGACTTCCTTCGGGGCGTTTGGCTCGGCCAAACGGCGCTCCTCACTCCTTGCACTACGACCGGCAACACACGTTCGCAAGCCCGTTATTAGCGGAAACAGGCCCTTATGAAACGATTCGAACCCAGTTTTCTCGACAAGCTGTTCGACGACGAACCGCACCTGCCGGCGTCGGCAGCGATGCGGCAATTGTCGCTGGACGAGCTCAAGAACACGGTCGCCCGCGACGTCGAGGCGATCCTCAACACCCGTATCGCCCACACCGAGAACGAGCTGGCCGCGCTGCCGGAGTGCCAGAAGTCGGTGCTGACCTACGGGCTGAACGATTTTGCAGGGCTGAGCCTGGCGAGTCACTACGACCGCGCGTTCATCTGCAAGTCGATCCAGCAGGCCATCGCGCGCCACGAGCCGCGCCTGCAGCAGGTGCAGGTGACGTTCGAGCTGAACGAGCAGGCCACCAACGCGCTTTATTTCGCGATCCAGGCGCTGCTCGTCGTGCACCCGGCCGAGGAGCCGGTGAGTTTCGACGCGATGCTGCAGCCGTCGACGCTGCAGTATTCGGTCACGCGCGCACGCGCCGCTAGAATGCAGTAAATCAAGCCGCCGAGCGGGCCGGACCGCCCGGTGATGGTTCAGGGTCCGGCAGGAAATATTGAGGTTCGGGGTCGTCGATGGAAGAATTGCTGCCGTATTACGAGCGCGAATTATCGTTTTTGCGGCGCTATTCGCGAGATTTCGCCGAACGCTATCCGAAGATCGCGGCGCGGCTCGCGCTGTCCGGCGAGCATTGCGAGGATCCGCACGTCGAGCGGATGATCGAGTCGTTCGCGCTGCTCGGTGCGCGCATCAACAAGAAGCTCGACGACGATTACCCCGAATTCACCGAAGCGCTGCTGGAAGTGCTCTATCCGCACTATCTGCGGCCGTTCCCGTCGTGCTCGATCGCGCAGTTCACGCCGGCCTCGCCCGGCCAGCAGACCGAGCCGGTCGTGATCGATCGCGGTACCGAGCTGAAGAGCCGCCCGATCCGCGGCGTGCAGTGCCGGTTCCGCACCGCCTATGACGTGACGCTCGCGCCGATCCGCATCTCGGAAGCGCGCTACACGCCGGTCGCGCTCGCGCCGAGCGCGACGGTGCTGCCGTCGAACGCGACGGGCGTGATCTCGATCACGTTCGAGTCGCTCGCCGCGCAGCTCGATCTCGGAGCGCTGAAGCTGCCGACGCTGCGCGCGCACCTGCACGGCGAGCAGTCGTTCGTCGCCGCGCTGACCGACTGCCTGTTCGTCAACGTGCTCGGCGCGTATGTCGAGCCCGAACGCAACGGCCGCTGGACCGCGTTGCGCAAGCTGCCGATCGCGCACGCCGGCTTCGACGAGGACGACGCGCTGATCGACTACCCGGCGAAATCGCATCCCGCGTATCGCCTGCTTACCGAATACTTCGCGTTCCCCGACAAGTTCGATTTCGTCGACTTCGACATCGCGGCGATCGCGCGCGCGACGGGCCGCTGCCAGCGGGCGACGCTGCATCTCGTGCTGCAGGACGTGCGCAGCGATTCGCACGTCGCGCGGCTGCTCGAGCTGCTGACGGCGAGCCACTTCCGCCTGTTCTGCACGCCGATCGTCAACCTGTTCCGCCAGCACGGCGAGCCGATCCGCATCACGCACCGCGCGGTGTCCTACCCGGTGATCGCCGAGGCGCGGCGCGCGTTCGCATACGAGGTGTACTCGATCGATTCGGTGAAGCTCGTCAGGCAGCAGGCGCACGAGGAATCGGTGATCGAATTCCGGCCGTTCTACTCGCTGCATCACGGCGAATCGGCGCGGATCGGCCATTACTGGTTCGCGCGCCGCAACGACTGGGTCGCGCAGAAGAGCCCCGGCTATGAAACCGAAATCTCGATCGTCGACATCGATTTCGAGCCGACGTCGCCGCAGACCGACACGCTGAGCCTCGACCTCACCTGCACGAACCGCGACCTGCCGGCCATGCTCGCGTTCGGGCTCGACGGCGGCGACCTGTTCCAGGAAGGTGGCGCGCAGACGAGCGGCATCTCGATGCTGCGCCGCCCGACGCAGAGCGTGCGCTTCGAGCGCGGCCGCGCCGCGCACTGGCGGCTCGTGTCGCACCTCGCGCTCAATCACGTGTCGCTGGTCGCGCACGGCCTCGCGCCGCTGAAGGAAATGCTGACGCTGTACGACCTGCGGCGCACCGCCGTGTCGATGCGCCAGATCGACGGCCTCGCCGGCGTCGAGCAGCGCGGCGCCGTGCAGTGGCTGCCCGGCAAGCCGTTCGCGACCTTCGTGCGCGGCATCGAGATCCGCCTGACGATCGACGAGGAGCACTTCGTCGGCGCGAGCCTGGCCTCGTTCGTGCGCGTGCTCGACAGCTTCTTCGGGCTGTACGTCCACCTCAACAGTTTCGTTCAACTAGTCGTCGTGTCGAAGCGCACCGGCGAGGAGATCATCCGATGCAAGCCCCGGACCGGCGAATCGATCCTGGCGTAGTCGACGTACTGCTCGACGAACCGCACCGCTTCGAGTTCTTCCAGGCCGTGCGCGTGCTCGAAGGGCTGTTCGCGCGGCAGGCGTCGGATGCGCCCGGCGCGTGGCGGCAGGGCGACGTGGTCGCGCAGCGCATCGAATTCCGCAACACGCTGTCGCTCGGCTTTCCGCCGAGCGAGATCGAAGGCGCGCGCTCGTTCGACGGCGACGGCACGCAACTGAAGACGGACGAGCAGCGCGGCGCCGCGCTCGCGGCCGGCGAGCTCGGCCACGTCGAGCTGACGCCCGCGTTCTTCGGGCTGCTGGGCGGGCAGGGCGCGCTGCCGCTGCATTACACCGAGCAGATCATCGCGCGCGAGCATCTGAAGCGCGACCACGCGGCGCGCGCATTCTTCGACGTGTTCTCGAACCGAGCGACCGCGCTGTTCTATGCCGCGTGGAAGAAATACCGGCTGCCGTTCCATTACGAGCTCGATCGCGACGAACGTTATCTGCCGCTGCTGCTCGCGATCGCGGGCGTGCCGAGCGACGAAGTGCGCGACAGCCTCGCGGCCGGCGTGGGCGGCGTGCTCGACGAGGCCGTTGCCGGTTATGCGCTGGCCGCGCGGCACCGGCCGATGTCGGCTGCATACCTGCAGCGCACGCTGTCCGACTATTTCCGCGTGCCGGTGAAGATCGACCAGTTCGTCGGCAAGTGGTACGACGTGCCGCCCGACCAGCTGAGCGTGCTCGGCGAGGTCAACGCGGTGCTCGGCGCGACGGCGCTGGTCGGCGAACGCGTATGGCAGCGCGACATGCGCGCGCGGATCGTCGTCGGCCCGCTGTCCAAGCGCGACTACGAGGCGTTCCTGCCCGGCGGCGCGCAGGCCATCGCACTGGAGCGGATGCTGACGCTGCTGGCCGGCGTCACGCTCGAATACGAGGTGAAGCTCGTGCTCAAGCGCACCGAGGTCGGCGCGAGCGTGCTCGGCGCCGGCTCGCGGCTCGGCTGGGACGCGTTCCTGTGCACGCGAGACGCGCTTGAGGATCGCTCCGACGCGCGCTACGAACTGCACGTGATTCACTGATTCCGAACGACAACAAACACGCAATCGAACCTGAGATCGACGCCATGAGCACGCCTCTGAAGACCCTGATCACGAAACTGAACCCGCTGTGCCGCCACGCGACCGAGCGTGCGGCGAGCGCGTGCCTGGCGCGCGGCCACTATGAAGTCGATCTGGAGCACCTGTTCCTCGCGTTGCTCGAGGAGCCGGCGGGCGACCTGCCGCTCGCGCTGCGCGCGAGCCGTGTCGATCCGCATGCGCTGCGCGCCGATCTGGAGCGCGAGCTCACGCGCCTGAAGACCGGCAACACGCGCACGCCGGTGTTTTCCGTGCACCTGATCGCGCTGTTCGAGCAGGCGTGGCTGATCGCGTCGCTCGATTCGCAGCTCGGCCGCATCCGTTCCGGGCACCTGCTGCTCGCGCTGCTGACCGCGCCGGATCTCGCGCAGTTCGCGCAGCGGATGTCGTCGCAGTTCGCGGAAGTGAACGTGACGGACCTGAAGCACAAGTTCGACGAAATCATGGCCGGATCGAGCGAGGCCGAACCGCGCCAGGGCGATACGGAAGACGGCGGCCTCGCGCCGGCAGCCGACGGCGCGGCGCCCGCGGCGGGTCCGTCGAAGACGCCCGCGCTCGACACGTACACGACCAACCTCACGCAGCGCGCACGCGACGGCAAGATCGACCCGGTGATCGGCCGCGAAGCCGAGATCCGCCAGGCGATCGACATCCTGATGCGTCGCCGCCAGAACAACCCGATCATGACCGGCGAGGCCGGCGTCGGCAAAACGGCGGTCGTCGAGGGCCTCGCGCTGCGCATCGCGGCCGACGACGTGCCGCCGCCGTTGCGCGGCGTCGCGCTGCACGTGCTCGACATGGGGCTGCTGCAGGCCGGCGCGAGCGTGAAGGGCGAGTTCGAGAATCGCCTGAAGAGCGTGATCGACGAGGTGAAGAAGAGCGCGCACCCGATCATCCTGTTCATCGACGAGGCGCATACGATCATCGGCGCGGGCGGCCAGGCCGGCCAGAACGACGCGGCGAACCTGCTGAAGCCGGCGCTCGCGCGCGGCGAGCTGCGCACGATCGCCGCGACGACGTGGAGCGAATACAAGAAGTACTTCGAGAAGGACGCGGCGCTTGCGAGACGCTTCCAGGTCGTGAAGGTCGAGGAGCCGAGCGAGCCGCTCGCGGCCGCGATGCTGCGCGGGATGTCCGGCCTGATGGAAAAGCACTTCAACGTGCGGATCCTCGACGATGCGATCACCGAGGCCGTGCGTCTGTCGCACCGCTACATCAGCGGCCGCCAGCTGCCGGACAAGGCGATCAGCGTGCTCGACACCGCGTGCGCGAAGGTCGCGCTCGCGCACAGCGCGACGCCGGCGGCGATCGACGACACGAAGAAGCGCATCGAGCGGATCGACGCGGAAATCGCGTCGCTGGAGCGCGAGGCGGCCGGCGGCGCGGCGCACGACGAGCGGCTCGGCGAGCTGCGCGGCGCGCGCGACACGGCGCTCGAACAACTGGCGAAGGACGAAGCGCGTTATGAAGCCGAGCGCGTGATCGTCGCCGAAATCACCGAACTGCGCGACACGCTCGACAAGGCACGCGGCCCGTCGGAAGACGGCCAGCCGGTCGACGTGCAGGCGACCCGCGACAAGCTCGCCGAGCGCGTCGCGGCGCTGCACGCGCTGCAGGGCGGCGAGCCGATGGTGCCGCTGCAGGTCGACGGCCATGTCGTCGCCGAGATCGTCGCCGCGTGGACGGGCATTCCGCTCGGCCGGATGGTGAAGGACGAGATCGACACCGTGCTGAACCTGCAGCCGCTGCTCACCGCGCGCGTGATCGGCCAGGACCATGCGCTCGACGCGATCGCGCAGCGCGTGCGTACCGCGACCGCGAACCTCGAGGATCCGAACAAGCCGCGCGGCGTGTTCATGTTCGTCGGGCCGTCGGGTGTCGGCAAGACCGAGACGGCGCTCGCGCTGGCCGACATCCTGTACGGGGGCGAGCGCAAGATGGTCACGATCAACATGAGCGAATACCAGGAAGCGCACAGCGTGTCGGGCCTGAAGGGCTCGCCGCCGGGCTACGTCGGCTACGGTGAAGGCGGCGTGCTGACCGAGGCCGTGCGCCGCAACCCGTATTCGGTCGTGCTGCTCGACGAGGTCGAGAAGGCGCACCCCGACGTGCTCGAGATGTTCTTCCAGGTGTTCGACAAGGGGGCGATGGACGATGCGGAAGGGCGCGAGATCGACTTCCGCAACACGCTGATCATCCTGACGTCGAACGTCGGTTCCGCCGCGGTGATGCAGGCGTGCCTGAACAAGCCGGCCGAGGAACTGCCCGATCCGGATGCCCTTGCCGAGACGCTGCGCCCGCAGCTGTACAAGACGTTCAAGCCCGCGTTCCTCGGGCGGATGAAGGTCGTGCCGTACTACCCGATTTCCGACGACGTGCTGGCCGAGATCATCGAGCTGAAGCTCGAGCGGATCCGCCGCCGGATCGAGGCGAACCACAAGGCGGCGTTCGAATGGGACGAGTCGCTTGTCGACGCGGTGCTCGCGCGCTGCACCGAAGTCGATTCGGGCGCCCGCAACGTCGACCATATCCTGAACGGCACGCTGCTGCCGGAGATCGCGGGCCACGTGCTCGGCCGGATCGCCGACGGCGCGGCCATCGCGCGCATCGCGGTGCGCGCGGACGAGGCCGGCGAATTCACGTACACCGTCGAATGAGCGCGGCCGCGCATCACCCAGCATTGATGAACTGAAACCATGCCGATCAATCTCCCCGAGCTGCTGACGCCGATCAGCGATGCGTCGCCCAGCGGCGACGACCTGCTGTTTTCGAACGAATTCGACGCGATCCAGGACGCGCGGCGCTACGACGATCCGACGCTCGACCAGGGCGAATGGGTGACCGAGATCAAGGAGGCCGACTGGGGCTTCGTCGTCGATCACGCAGGCGAGCTGCTGCGCACGCGCACGAAGGACCTGCGGCTCGCCGTGTGGCTGACCGAGGCGCTCGCGCTCGAGGACGGCATCACCGGCCTCACCGAAGGCTATGCGCTGCTCGAGGGCCTGTGCCGCGACTTCTGGGACACCGTGCACCCGCTGCCCGAAGACGACGACATCGAGCACCGGCTCGGCAACGTCGCGTGGCTGTCCGGCCGCACGGCCGAGCTGCTGCGCGCGGTGCCGTTGACGGACGGCGCGTCGAACGCGTTCAGCACGCTCGACTGGGAAGTGGCGCAGCACGTCGCGCAGGCCATCAAGCGTGACCCCGAACACGCGGACGACATCGCACGCGGCAAGCCGTCGATCGAGCAGATCGATTCGTCGCGGCGCGTGACGTCGATCGCGTTCTACACGGCGCTGCTCGCGAACCTGAAGGCGTTCGAATTCGCGCTCGATGCGTTCGAGGAGCGGCTCGTCGAGCGCGCGGGCGATTCGGCGCCGAGCTTCCGGCAGGCGCGCGACGCGTTCGAGACCGTGTACCGGCTCGCCGAGCGCTTTGCGCGCGAGCAGGGTTATACGGGCAGCGCGCCGCACACACAGTCGGCACCGCAGGCGCAACCCGAGCGCATCGAGCCGGTGTTCGGCAATCCGATTCAGACCGAGGAGACTCACGTGCAGCCGCAGCCCGTTCCGCGCGCCCCGGTGACGCAGATGATCGCCGGCATCCAGAACCGTGCGCAGGCCGTCGACCAGTTGCGCGCGGTCGCCCGCTATTTCCGCCAGACCGAGCCGCACAGCCCGGTCGCGTATCTTGCCGACAAGGCGGCCGAATGGGCCGACATGCCGCTGCACAAGTGGCTCGAGAGCGTCGTGAAGGACGACGGCTCGCTGTCGCATATTCGCGAACTGCTGGGCGTGAGGCCGGACGAGCAGTCGTAAACGCGAAACGGGCGGCGCATCGCTGCCGCCGCCCGTCGCCTGCCGGGCCGCTTCGCACGAAGCGGCCCGTGACATCCCTCTACGCTTACTGCCCCACCCGGAACTCGATCCGTCGGTTCCGCGCCCGCCCGTCCGCCGTATCGTTCGGCGCGATCGGCTGATCCGGCCCGACGCCCGTCGTCGTCATCTGCTGCGGCGGGATGCTCTTCGTGATCAGGTAACCCTTCACCGCATCCGCGCGCGCCTGGCTCAGCGCGATGTTCGACGTGCGGTTCCCCGAGTTGTCGGTGTGGCCGATGATGTCGACCGTGCGGTTCTGCATCTTCGCGAGCGCGGCCGCCATCTGGTCGAGGATCAGCTTGCCCTGCGGCGTGAGCGTTGCGCTGCCCGTCTCGAACTCGATCGTCCGGTTCGCGAGCGTCTGGTCGAGCACGCCCTGTTCGGATGCCGATACGCGCAGCCCGTTCCTGATCGTATACGTCGGGTTCAGCGTGTTCGCCATGTCGCTCGCGAGCTGCTGGCGCTGCGCTTCGTTGTGCACCTCGCCCTTCATCTCGATCTGCGTGCCGTTGATCTTCAGCTGCCCCTTGCTGATCTGCTTGAGCTGCGCGCCGAGCAGCTTCTGCACGTTCGCGCTCCAGTTCGGCGGCGTTGCGACGTCGCCGACCTCGATCTGGTCGACGACGTTCGTCGCGCCGTAGGTATCGCGCAGCTTCTGCAGCACGGCGGCCTTGGTCGCCTCGTCGGGCACCTTGCCGCCGACGACCACCTGGCCGGGTGTCGCGGCTGCGGGCGGCGGCGTGATGGTGCTCGCGGTGCCGGCCGTGCCGTGCACGACGGCGCCTGACGCCGTCCCCGGTGCGGCACCGGTGTTCGCGGGCAGCGCGGTCGTCGCGACCGTGCCGTTGCCGATCGGCGTGACCGTCGCGCCCGTGTTCTGCGCGAAAGCCGTGCCGCTGCCGATGAACAGGCCGGAGGCGAGGAGGGCGGCGAGGACGTGATTCATGCGATGCATCCCGTCAGCCTCCGATGAACGCTTCGCGGAACGCGTCGATGGCGACGCGCAGCGAGAGTTGCGGTTGGTCGAGGTAGCTGACGAGCTTGCTGATCTGGTGATCGTTTTGCGCATGGGCGTCGATCCACTCGGGATCGTCGATGTCGATGTTGTGGGCGGCGTAGGTCTGCGGGTCGACGACGCTCAGCAGCGTCTTGGCCGACGCGCCGTTGAAGCCGATGATGAGCCGTTCGCGCTCGGCGATCGTGCCGATGAAGATCGCGAGCTCGAAGTCGGCCTGCGCGACGAACGGCGCGATCAGTTCGAGCCAGAACGCGGCGACGAGGCTGCGGTAGAACGGATCGACCGGCAGCGGCAGCGTGAGGCCGCGCTCGATGTGCGACGAGCCGCTCTGCATCACCGGCCGCAGCAGCGAGCCGAGCGCGAGCATCGCGCCGCGCAGCCGCACGGGATGACCGCTGTCGAGCAGCATCTCCTGGAGGCCGTACAGCGACTGGTGTTCGACGAAATCGTTGAAGGTGCCGTCATGCGACGTGCCGGGGCCGCCGACGTCGATCGGCACCTGCGTGTCGCCGAGCGCCTGCAGCGCGCCGGGCGGCTCGTCCTTGCCCAGCAGCGGCGGGATCTGCGTGGCGACGCGCGACCACAGCCGCGCGAACGCCAGCGGGCTGCGCGCGAGGAACGCGAGCGGCCGGTCGACCTCGAGCGCCGTTGCGCCGAGGAACGGGAAGCGGCGCATCGACACGTCGTGGCTCGCGACCATGTGGCCCGCGATCGCGAGCTTGCTGCGCGAGCCGAGGAACGCGAAATGCATCGGCTTCGCATCCTCGTAGACGAGCTTCCAGCGCGGATCTTCCGCGAGCAGTTCGAGCGCCTGCGCGATCCAGCGGTCGAGCGTCTGCAGCAACTGCGGATTGTGCGGGCTCTTCACGAAGTCGCCGCGCGACGGAATCTTGCCGAAGTAGGCGATTTGCGCCTGTACGGTTTGCGTCATTGCGCCCCCTGTGCATTCGTTGCGTTGGCGGCCGCGACGGCCGGCGCTGCGCCCGGCGTACCCGTGCCGGACTGGGTCGCGTTCTGCGCGGCGCCCGCGCTCGCGTCGGCGACCGACGACGGCAGCTGCAGGCCGCGCAGGCTCTGCTGCTGCGGCTGGTCGCTGCCCCCGCCGCCGGACGGTTGCGACGTGCTGATGATGCGCATCGTCACCGACACGTTCACGCTGCCCTGCGTCCACGTCAGGTCGAAGGTGCCGTCCGGACGGCGCTTGCGTTGCGCCGAGTTGATCAGCTTCTCGAGGCCGTAGCGGCCCGGCTCGTTGACGAGCTGCACCGTGCGGCCGTCGAAGGTCGTCGCGGACAGCGTCGCGCCCGGCGAGCCCTGCGGGTTCGGCCACACGAAGTTGGTCCACTGCGGCGGCGTGTTGCGGTAGCGCAGTTGCTGGCCGTCGATCGCGATCGTGTATTCCGTCGTGCCCGTGCTCGGCTGCGGCAGGATCTGGAACACCGTCTGCGGCTCGGACGACGCGGCCGCACCGCCTGCCGCACCGCCCGCGAGCGGCGCGACCCAGCGCGCGAAGCCGTTCGTGAAGTCCGGCGTGAGGCCGATGCCCATGTCGCCCCACGTGCGGGCGGCGAGGGTATCGCCGCGGCGCACCGCGAGCGGCCCGAGCGTCGTGCCGACGAACTTCGCGATCGAGCCGTCCGGACCGAACACCTGCGCGATTTCACCGGCGCCGGCCTCGACCTTCGCGCTCGCCGCGAACGGGTACTTCGTCGCGAGCGAGTTCTGGAACGGCTGGTAGACCTGCGCGTTCCACACCTTGTTGACTTCGGCGCTGGCCGGCTGGATCACGACCGCGAACGCCTGCATCAGCGGCCGCACGAGCAGCGGACGCAGCGACTTGCGTTGCGAATCGGTGAGGCCGGTCAGCATCTGTTCGTCGACGAGCTTCAGCGAATCGGCGAGTTCCGAACCGTTGCCGTCGAGCGTCTGCTGCATCAGCTGGCGCGCGCCCGGGCCCGGGTCGCCCTGGTTCTTGATCACGTTGAAGCGCGTGCGGACCTTCGACAGCGACTCCATGTAGCCCTTGAGCATCGACGTGCCGTCATGCACCGCGACGATCCGCGCGAGCCCGATGAATTCCTGGCCGATCGGACCCATCGGCACCTCGGCCGGATTGCCGTTGATGTCGATGTTGGCGGCCGCCACCTGGCCGGCCGGCGAGCGCGAGAACAGTTGCTTGACCCAGTTCACGACCCCCGTCTGCGCCTTCTTGATCGTCACGTTCGCGAGCGACGGGTTGTCCCACGACGTCTGGTCGTACGCGGTCTCGAGGATCTTGCGGATCGGCGAATCCTGCGGGTCGCCGAGGCGGTTCATCCCGTCGACGGCCTGGCCGAAGCTGCTGAAGCCCTGCACGGCGATGCCCTGCATGAACTTCTGCCAGTGCTGCGCATACTCGGTCTTGTACATGCCGACGAGCGTCTTCTGGATCTGCTCGGGGCTGCCCTCGAGCGTCAGGTCGTCCTGCGTCGACGTGTTCAGCACCCAGTCCTTCGCCTGCAGTTCCTTGGTCGCCGCGTCGCGGATCGCCGGCTGCACGTAGTCGAACCACGCTTCGCGCGTGAACGTGCCCGGAATCGCGTAGCTGCCTGCCACGAGCCCCTGGTTGCCGTCGCCGACAATGCGCGCGATGGTCATCGGCGCGAAGCGGGTCGACGCGCGTGCCTTGATTTCCTCGTACACGCGCTGGCGGGCCGGCATGCCGCGCACGACGCGGCGCAGGTTCTCGCGGGTCTGGTCGACGAGCGCGAGGTTCGCGTCGATCATCGGCCAGTCGTCGTCGTTCACGCGCGACAGGTAGAACGAGATCATGCGCTCCGCGCTCTTGATCATCTCGTCGCGCGGCATGTTGCCGCGATTCGTCTCGAGCCAGCCGCGCCAGAAGCGGGCGAGCTGGTCGGTCAGGTGTGCCTGTTCGACGTGACGCTTGTCGGACAGCATCAGGTACGTCTTGAGCGCGTTGTACGCGTCCTGCACGTTGGTCGGCGACGCGTCGCTGTAGAGGCCGCCCTGCGGAGCGGCCGGCTGTTGCGCTGCGGCCGGCGCGGTGCCGGACGCGGCCAGTGCGGCACCGGCCTGCGGCGCGGCGCCTGCCGCGTTCGTCGAGACCGGAATCGCGCCACCCTGCACGGCGCCCGATTCGGGCGGGCGCGTCATCGGCACGAGCTGCTCGGGGTGCGCGTTCACGTCCTTCATGAACGACGCGAGATTTTGCGACACGGGGGCCAGCAGGATCTGGCGCACGCCGTTGTAATACTCGGTCAGCAGGTGCTGCTCGAGACGATCGCCCTGGTACAGGCCGAGCGACACCGAGACCGGCTTGTCGCGGCGGAACTGCTCGAGCTGCTCGATCCGGTCCTCGAGGATGTCCATCGCCTGCAGGCGCGACTGCAGGTCGTTGCGGCCCTGCTGCAGGCGCGTGACGTTGTCGAGGTCGGCCTGCACGTTCGCGACGAGCTGCTGGTTGCCGATCGTCGACCAGGTCCAGCCGCCCAGCGCGAGCGCGAGCGCCGCGACGAAGCCGAAGAAGGTCGCGTAGCGCAACCGGGTCTTGGTCGGGCTCGCGAACTGCCGCACCGTCTGGCGGTCCGCGAAGATCACCTTCGAGAACAGGTCGCGCAGGAAGAAGCCGTTCTTCGAGAACGCGCTGTGCGGCTTCGGCAGCGCGCTGCCGTCGAGGCCGAAGCGCTGCGCGATGCGCTGCGCGGCCGCGCTGTTGGTTTCGCCTTCCTGCAACGCGCTGGTGAAGTAGAAGCCACGGAAGATCGGCTTGTACTGGAACGGGTTGTTCTCGAACAGCGTCGCGAGGAACGCGCGCAGCGACGGCTTGATCGTCGAGAATTCGAGCGGGAAGCTCAGCTGGCCCGGCGACAGCTGGTTGCCGCGCGACAGCGACAGCTGCGCGACGCTGATTTCCTTCAGCCCTTCGTACAGTTCCTCGAAGTGCGTGTCGAACTGCGCGACCACGTCACGCTTGTCGTCGGGCTCGTAGGGCAGGGTGGCGCCCCACACGCGGTCGTACTCGTGCTTGTCGCTGCTGCTGAAGAATTCGGTGAAGCCGGTGATCAGGTCGGCCTTCGTGAACATCACGTAGACCGGCGCGAACACCTCGAGCTTCTCCGTCAGCTCCTGAACGCGCTGGCGGAGGTTTTTCGCGAGGTTGATCGCGAATTCGGGGCGGTTGCCGGTGAGTTCGGCGATGCTCGCGGTGACGATGATGCCGTTGATCGGCGCCTTCGGGCGATAGCGCTTGAGCAGGCCGAGGAAGCCGAGCCATTCGCTGCGATCTTCCTCGTGCACCGAATAACGGCCGGCCGTGTCGAGCAGGATCCCTTCGGTCGTGAAGAACCAGTCGCAGTTGCGCGTGCCGCCGATGCCGTGGATCACGGCGCTGTTCTTGTCCGCGAACGGGAACTGCAGGCCGGAATTGAGCACGGCGCTGCTCTTGCCCGCGGCCGGGTTGCCGATGACGATGTACCACGGCAGTTCGTACAGCGCGGAGCCGCCCGACACCTGGCCGATCTTCGACGTCTTGATCGTCTTCACCGCGTCCGACAGGCGCGTGCGCAGCACGTCGAGGTCGGCTGTCTTCGCGTCGGGGGCGAGCGCGGCGGCGGCGGGCGCGGCGATCTTGCCGGTTTCCGCCTGCTCCTCCAGCACCTGGCCGAGCTGCTGGTTCGCGCGCTTCACGCGCCAGCGGCGCCACAGCGCGACGACGAGCCACAGCGCGAGGATCGCCGCGAACGCGATCGCCGCCCACAGGAGCGGCAGCTGCAGCATGTCGGCGACGATGAAGAGGATGGCCGCTAGCGCGACGATCCCGACGATCGAGAGCGTACGCGGATGAGTCAGCACGTTGAGGATGCGTTGCATAGGACGTTCAGGTTCCGGTGCGATTCGGTGAGGCGACGCAGGCGCGTCGAGCGGCAAGGGTGGCGCCGCGATGTGTCGCCATGCTGTCAAACGGGATGAAGGGGGCTGGCATCAATGCGCCCGCGGCATCGGAGAAGGCGCGCGCATTAACGAAAGGACGCTGTGAGATTTAAAACGGAAGCGGCGGCCGGAAAAAATCGCGCACCGGAATGCATGATTTTTTGCGCCGCCCATATCGTTTCCTGCCGGGATATTAAAAAGCCCCATGCCGCCCTCATTATTTCCTGTCCGGCAGCCCTGGCTAGCTGCCGCGTCCCAGTTTAAAACCGGGTTTATGGTATTCCACGTGCCCGAGATCCATCATTTTCCAGCGGCCCCCCCAGGTCAGGCCAACCTGTTCAGCGACCTGGCCGTACAACTGGTAGCCGCGCATCGCCCACGGATCTTTCTCGGAAATGACCAGCTTGCCGTCGCGCAGGAATGCGTTGTCGGCCGCCAGCCCGAATTGGTGATAACTCTGGAAGGCCGCCGCGTTGGTCACGTTGCCGCCCATTGCCGCCAGCCGGTTCTGCCGTTCCGGGCTCCGGTAACCTTCCAGCAACGCCATTTCATATCCATATTGTTCGTGCATGATCTTGTAGACCAGCAGCAAACGCGTACGGAAATCCGGATCCAGCAGGTTCCAGTCGCGGCTCGCATCCTTCAGCGCCGGACGTACCTGTTCGACTTCCTTGGTGGCGAAGACTTCCGGCGGCAGCGGCGGGGGCGGTACGAGCTGTTCGCCCTGCAGCAGGGCGGCGATCTTCTCGTCGGGCACGCGCGCCGTGTCGTCGTACTGGAACAATTGCCGGCCGCGTAACGCAATGGCGACCAATGGCGGCGTCGCAAGAATACCTGCCGATACCATAATCATCAAGCGCCGCCGAACCAGTAAATTTTGCACATCGTTTAAAGCACCGCGCGTAACGCTTGCCGATTTAACAATCTGACTTCGCGTACGCGCGGCGCGATCGTTCGCACGGCGTGTTAGACGGCCGTGAAACTGGGCGACGGATTCGAAAACGGTCGCGCGGATACCCGGTAAAAGCAACAGTGCCGCAACTGCTACGGCAAGGGCGAAATAGGCGACGAGTGCGACGGCAATCAACGAAATCCCCGGAAATTGGAATTGATTGTGTTTTGCAATGCTTGCTCTTAGAATCAGGCTGCTTCGAGAGGCCGGGCTATATTATCGCGGTGAATTAAACCAGGATTCAATGAGACGCTGAATGAGTGCGCCGGAAAATTCAAATTCGAAAACTCCGCCCAGCCTGCTGTCCGATACCAAACCGGCAGGCGACGGAGCTCAGCAGTCGCGCATTCTCGCGAATCTGGAAGGACGTGTCACGCGGCAGGCCGAACCGCCGCGCCGTTCGCTGAAGGCGCCGATCGCGGCCGTCGTTGCACTGGTGGTTGCCGTCGGTGGCTGGGGCGCATGGCGCATGCAGCATTCGAGCGAGCAGGCCGCCGCCGTCACGGCCGAGGCTGCACCCGCGGCCGCCGCGCCGGCGAAGGCCGCAGCGGCCAGCGACGCTGCCGTGCAGGTCGCGCAAAATGCGGCATCCGCCGCGCAGCCGGCCACGATCGTCAACGACGACGCAGCTTCCCGAACCGTTGCTTCCGCATCGTCCGCGTCCGCCGCGGACAACAGCCGCCTGTCGCGTGCGCTCGCCAACGGCGCCGACGATGCATCGGGCACGGCCACGGCCGGTGCGGCTGCTGCTGCCGCCGCCGCTGCTGCTGCTTCGACCAAGACCGCGAAGGCCGACGCAGCGAAGAACGCGAAGGTCGCGGCGCACGGCAAGACCGACACGAAGGCCGATACCAAGGCTGACGCAAAGGCCGAGGCCCGCAAGCATCGCAAGGATCAGCAGGCCGAGCTCGCGCAGGCGAAGAAGCGTCGCGACGCGACGTCGACCCGCACCGCGAGTGCGAAGGCGGCCGGGAAGGACGATCCGGATGCGGATCTGCTCGCGGCGCTCGTCGCGCGCACGAAGCCCGCCGACAAGAAACTCGCCGCGCAGAAGGCGCAGGCCGTGCCGACCAAGACGGCCGCGACGGCCGGCTCGCTGGCGTCGCGCGTGAAGGAATGTTCGGAGCGCGGTTTCTTCGAGGATCAACTGTGCCGCTGGCGCGTCTGCGAAGGTCACTGGGGCAAGGATCCCGCGTGCCCGAGTGCCGCGCAGTCGGAGACGCGGCAGTAACGCGTCTCGCGTTTGCCGGCCTGCCGCACCTGCGCCGCCCGTTGGGCGGCGCGTTGCTTTTGGGCGCGGAATCGGCCGGTATGATGCGGCGTGACGCTGTCACCGGCGCGTCACGCCCGTCGGGCATACGTTTCCTTTCCTTTTCCGGCGCGGGCTCGCGACCCGCGATGCGCGGCGCGCCGCGCGCCGCATGACCTTCGACACGATGGACCTGATCGTACAGACTTACGGCGCCGATACGTCCGGCATGGTGTGCGGATTCCGCTTCGATCCGGGTGGTTCCGGCGCGACGCTCGATGCCGACACGGCCGCCGCGTGGCTGCGCTCGTGCCGCGAGCACGATGGCGCGTCGGACGATTTCGTCTGGCTGCACTTCAATCTCGCGCACGGCGCGAGCGAGCGCTGGATGCGCACGCACCTCGATCTGCCCGACAGCTTCTTCGAATTCCTCCACGAAGGGTCGCGCTCGACGCGCATCGAGCAGGAGGACGGTGCACTGCGGGCGATCGTCAACGACGTGATGTTCAACCTCGAACTGACGCCGTCGGAAATCGCGACGCTGTTCGTCCACGTCGAGCGGCGCATCATGGTCACCGCGCGGCTCAAGCCGCTGCGCTCGGTCGACACGCTGCGCGCGTGCGTGCGCGACGGCGAGCAGTTCCGGTCGCCGGCGGAGCTGCTCGTGCACCTGCTGCGCGACCAGGCCGACCTGCTGATCCAGATCATGCGGCGCACGAGCGTCGACGTCGATCGCATCGAGGACCGCTTCCTGTCGCAGCGGCTCACGTCGAGCCGCATCGAGCTCGGCGCAATGCGCCGCACGCTGACGCGTCTGCAGCGCATGCTCGCGCCCGAGCCCGGGTCGATCTTCCGGCTGCTCGCGAAACCGCCCGCCTGGCTGCACGTGGAAGACGTGCAGGAGCTGCGCGAGTCGACCGAAGAGTTTTCGCTGGTGCTCGCCGACCTGGCCGGGCTCAACGAGCGGATCAAGCTGCTTCAGGAAGAGATCGGCTCGCGTCTCGACGAGCAGAACAACCGGACGCTGTTCACGCTGACGCTCGTGACCGTTATCGCGCTGCCGATCAACATCGTCGCCGGCTTCTTCGGGATGAACGTCGGCGGCGTGCCGTTCTCCGAGAACAAGCACGGCTTCTGGCTGATGGTGCTGCTCGTGGCGGGCTTCACGGCGCTCGCCGCGTGGTGGGCATTCCGCCGGCGCGACGACCGCTAGCGGCATCGACCCGTCAGCGCAACAGCGCGATCGCGCGTTCGCCGATCACCATTCCAAGCAGCCCGACGAGCGCGACGAGCGGCGGGGCCGGCGAGCGCACGTGCAGCAGCGCATACAACACGCCGACGCCGAGGCCCACCGCGAGCGAAGTCACGTAATCCGTCATGGCGGTCTCCCGTGTGATCCGGCGTCAGGGTTTGAGGATGACGCGCTCGCGCGCACCGGCCAGCACCGCGCGATACGCATCGTGCGCGCGCTCGAGCGGATAGATGTAGTCGTCGCCGATCGGGAACGGGCGCAGGGTGCCGTTGCCGAAGCCGGGCGCGAGCGTGTCGAGGATCTGCGCGACCGCGGCGCCGCCGAGCTGCAGCGAATCGATGCCCACGAACGTGTGCTGGCCGCGATAGAACGCGAAGATGTCGAACGGCACGCTGCGCTCGATCGTCGAGATGAAGATCTGCCGCGCACCGATCGCCATCGACGCGTTCGCCGCTTCGAAGTACGGGCTGCCGACCGTGTTGTAGACGATGTCCGCGCCGCGGCCGCCGGTTGCCGCGCGCACCGCGTCGGCCACCGGTTCTTTCGACGCGTCGATCATGTGCACGTCGCCCGAGGCATGGCCACGATAGCCGCCGGCGCTGCGCTCGACGCCGATCACGGTTGCGCCGTGCGCGGTCGCGAGCTGGATCGCGGCCTGGCCGACCTTGCCGTTCGCGCCGAACACGAGCACGACGTCGCCGGCCGCCGGCATGCCGGCGCGGCGCAAGCCCTCGTAGGCGGTGACGAACGGCACGCCGATGCCGGCCGCTTCGTCGAGCGTCAGCACGGCGGGCTTCCGGCGCACCAGTGCCGCGTCGAGCACGAGCCATTGGGCGTGCGAGCCGTCGCGCCCGACGCCGAGATCGCCGCCCGAGCCCCACACCGGCGCGCCGATCCAGCCTTCCGGGCCGCTGCGCACGATGCCGGCCCAGTCGCGCCCGGGCGTGCGCGGCCACACCGCGTGCGGCATGCGGCCGAGCGCGGCCTTCACGTCGCTCGGGTTCACGCCGGCCGCGTGCACCTCGATCAGCATCTGGCCGTCGGCCGGTACGGGCGTGTCGATTTCCCTGACCCGCGCGTCGAGCGACTCGATGTCGGCGGCGGGGGCGTCGAAGCGGATGCTGCGCATGGTGATCTCCGTGGCGGTTGGCTGCCGCGCGACCCGGTGGGGCGGGGCGTGCAGCGAGTGAAATGGATGAACGCAGTCTAGTCGGCCCGGTTTGACGCGGAAACCCGCAAAGGCGGATGATTGTTTTGCGAAGAACGCATAGCCAAATCCGAAGGCACCGAATGGACGATTTCCTCTCCCCGCACCTGGCGCTGTTCGTCGACGTGGTCGACCAGCAGAGCTTCTCGGCGGCCGCCCGCCGGCTGGGTGTCGCCGCGTCGTCGGTCACGCGGCGCATCGACCGGCTCGAGGCACAGCTCGGCATCCGCCTCCTGCATCGCACCACGCATGCGCTGCGGCCCACCGAGGCCGGGCAGTTGCTGTACGGGCGCGCGACGCGGATGCTGGCCGAGCTGCGCGGCCTGCAGGAAGACCTGCACAGCCAGCACGACGAGCCGAGCGGGCTGCTGCGCGTCGACTGTCCGGCGCCGTTCGGCCGGCGGCACCTGGTGGCCGCGCTGGCCGCGTTCATGCAGCGTCATCCGGCGCTGCAGGTCGACCTTGTGCTGACCGACAGCATGGTCGATCTGCAGGGCGCGCGGCTCGGCTCCGACGTCGATCTCGCGGTGCGCATCGGCCCGCTCGAGGACACGCGCCTCGTCGCAACCGTGCTGGCGCCGCAGCGGCGCGTGCTGTGCGCGAGCGCGGCGTATCTGGCGCGGCGCGGCGAGCCGGATACGCCCGACGCGCTCGCCGGACACGACTGCCTCGCGTGGCACGGGGTGCCGCCGCCGGGCGCGTGGCGCTTCGGCGAGCGCCGCCACGCGCCGGCGCGGCCGCGGTTTCGCAGCAATCATTCGGAAGCGTTGCTGGAAGCCGCGATCGACGGGCTCGGTCTCGCGCACCTGCCGACCTGGCTCGCGGGGGACGCGCTGCGCGACGGCCGCTTGCGCGCGGTGCTGCCGCAGTTCGCGGCGGCGCCCGAGCCGGCGACGATCCACGTGTTGCGCCAGCCGGCGCGCGGCACCGCACGCGCGTCGCGGCTCGTCGCGTTCCTCGCGACGTGGTTCGCGCAGCCGGCGTGGGATGCCGCGTGGGCGTGACGACGACGGCGGGCGGCGGTCGGCGACGTATCGCCGGGCCCGACGCACGCCGGGCATGAAAAAGGGCCTCGCACGCGAGGCCCGTCAAAGGTCGGAGAAGCCGGTACGCCGGCCGGCCGCCGCAGGCTGCGCGGCACCGGCCGGGCGCGCACCGTTACTGCGTGACTACCTTGCGCGGCTTGAAGATGCCCTGGTATTGCAGTGCCGGGCGTTCCTTCGTCACCGGTTCGATGCCGCCGAAGGTCGGCGTCTGGCGCAGCTTCATCGCAGCCGGCGAAGCGACCGAGCCGATCGACGTCGAGCGCGATGCCGGCGCGAGGTTGTTCGCGACGAGCAGCGCGGCTTCGCTCTTCAGGTTCGCGAGCAGCACCGGATCGGTCGAGCCGTTGACCTGCGTGAGCAGCCCGCTCCAGGCCGCGTCGCTGTAGTTCACGACGTAGTAGTCGAGCCCGCTCGGGTCGGCCACCACGCCCGTGCAGCCGTCGATCCGCGTTTGCGTCTGCGTATCCTTCAGCGCGAGCGTCGCGCGTTTCGCGAGACCCTGGCCGTACGCGAGCGTGATCGGCACCGTCCACTGCAGGCCCGGATACGCGTTCTTGTTCGGGAACGGCTGCTGTTTCAGCGTGACGACCGTCTGGTTCTTCGTCAGGTCGCACTGCGTGTCGAGCGAGATCAGCGGCACGCCGGTCTGTCGGACGTAGCTGTCGCCGATCGCGCCGATCGCCTGGCCGCTTTCCTTCGACAGCGCATCCCACAGGCGCTTCGGTGTGCCGTTGCCGAACGAGTAGTCGACGAGGTACTGCTGCAGACCCTTGCGCAGCGTCTGTTCGCCGAGATAGTTCTCGAGCGTCTTCAGCACGTGGCCGCCCTTGTCGTACGTGAACGCGCTGGCGCTCAGCACGAAGTCGTTCGAGGCCCAGCCGTTGAAGTTCGGCGCGACCGGGAAGGCGTTCGGGCCGATGTCACGATTGATCACGCGGTACTTGTTCTTCACCTGGTCGAGCCAGCTGAACTCGTCGGGGAAGAACTGGATCGTCGTCTTCGTCTCGAAGAACGTCGCGAACGACTCGTTGAGCCATACGTTGTCCCACCAGTCGGTCGTGACGAGATCGCCGAACCACTGGTGCGCGACTTCGTGCGTCAGCACCTCGTTGCCGTAGTGCGACATCGGCTGGCCCGGCTGCGGCAGGATGTCGTCGGCGAACTCGAGGATCGACCCCCAGTTCTCCATCCCGCCGAAGTTCAGGTCCTTCTGCTCCTTGAACGCGTCGTTCGCGGCCACCGTGTCGAACTTCGTGAGCGGCAGCGCAATGCCCGTGTAGCGGTAGTAGAAGTCGAGTGCCTGCTTGGTGCGGTCCATCGCCGGCTTCGCCCAGTCGCTCATGCCCGGCGGCGTGAACACGCGCAGGTGCAGGCCGCCCTTGCCGCCCGGCAGCGGGCTCGTGAAGTCGTCTTCATAGGTGTCGAACTGGCCGCCGCCGAAGAACAGCAGGTACGACGGCATCGGCGGGGTCTTCTCGAACTGCACGAGCTTGTAGCCGCCGCCGACGTTGGTCGACGGCTTCTCGGCCGCGTTCGACACGACGCGCCAGTTCGACGGCACTTCGGCCGTCACTTCATAGGTCGGGCGGAACGCCGGCTCGTCCCAGCCGGGGAACCACTGGCGCGACAGGTTGGTTTCGCCCTGCGTGAGGATCGCGCCGCTCGTCTTGCCGTCGGTGCCCTTCAGGTCGACGCGGAACACGCCTTCCGCGGCCGAGCAGCCCGGATACGGATCGTCGCCGCAACTGCCGCCCGTCTTCGTGCCCGGATCGTCATACGACTTGAAGTTGATGATGCCCGACCACTCCATGTGCAGCGAATAGTTGCCCGGCGAGATCGTGCCGCTCACGGGGCGCAGCTGGTAGAAGTCGCCCTTGTCCTGCGGCGTCGCGATCAGCTGGATGTTGCCCGGCTGCAGCGTGATGCGGCCGTTCGTGAACTTGATCCGGTGGCCGGCGATCACGATGTTGTTGACCGGCTTCAGCACCTTGATCTCGACGTCGGCGCGGCCGTCGAACGCGTTCAGCGCGTCGTTCGGGCGGAACCACAGCCGGTAGTTCACGGGCACCACGGTGTCCGGCAACTCGACAGGCGACACGCTCTTGTCGACGTTGGATGCGCTCGGCGGCGCGTTGACGGTGGGCGACGAGCCCGAGTGCGGCGCGCCGGCGGAGCTGAGCGCGGAAGCGGAGCCTGCACCGCCGTCGTCACCGCCGCACCCGGCGAGTGCGAGCGCGGCGACGAGCGGCAGATAACGCATCTTGCGAATATCGATCGACATGACTGAAACCTCGATTGTTGAAAGAATCGTTCAGTGCTGCGAAAACGCCGGCAAAAACAATCCCCTCGCCGTTAATCAACAGCGATGAAAATGCCAATGACGGATTATTCGAAAAGACGGCGGCCGACTACGTGAAGGTAATCATGGTTTACTGCCCCCTCTGGATTTCCGGATGTCGGTTAACTTGCCGGTTCAAAATGGCCGGGCGCGTGTTGTACTGAGTTGATTTCGCGCGCACGACACGGAGCCGCACGCCCTGCGCGGGCGCGCGATTCCCTTGAACCGACGACCTACGGGGCTGGCCGGGCCGGGCCGCAGGATGGCAGGAAGGCGTGTCGCCGTTCCGTAAAATCGCCGTCATGCGGCTTCAAGCTTTGTCGGCTTGCACGAAGGATGCGTAAATATACTTGATGGTTTTAGGTAAAGGAAACGAAAAATTTAGAAATTGCATCTATTGAATTCGCCGCGCTTCATTGAATGCTGGAAAGCATTAATGCGCTTTCCGTTTGGCTGGTATTTTCGTAGTTTTAATCTATTAACGATCCGGCGCGGCCGCGAAAACTACGAAACCCGGTGTGCGGGGCGCGCTCGGTACAATGCAGCGACGATCCGCTCACCGATTGCCGCGAGGAGGCCCCCATGCCACGAACCCTGTTCCGAATCGCGCCGCTGCGCGCCGTGCTGCTGCTGTTCGCCGCCGTGCTCCTGCTCGGCGGCTGCGCGGGGCTCACGCGCGATTCCGTGCGCGTGTCGGTCGCCGGGCTCGACCCGCTCGTCGGGCAGGGCCTCGAGATGCGTTTCAACCTGAAGCTGCGCGTGCAGAACCCGAACGACACGCCGATCGAATACGACGGCATCTCGGTGGCGCTCGACCTGAACGGCACGCCGTTCGCGAGCGGCGTGAGCGACCGCTCGGGCGTCGTGCCGCGCTTCGGCGAGGCCGTGCTCGACGTGCCGGTTTCCGTGTCGGCGTTCGCCGCCGCGCGGCAGGCGTGGAACCTTCCCGGCGCGGCTGCCAGCGGCGAGTTGCCGTATGCGCTGCGCGGCCGGCTCGCGGGCGGCGTGCTCGGCACCGTGCGCTTCAGCGATGCGGGCACGCTGCGCATGCCGGCGACGCCCGGGTGGGGCGGGTAGATGATGCCGGCGCGATGCCGGATGCCGGGCCGGACGAAGCGTCGCGATCGCGGCGCCGTCTGACGATTCCTGACGATCGAGCTTCGCGTGCCTTACGTTTTGCGCGTCAATCGCGTTTAGACTGCCTCAGTCCGGAGGGCCGGGCGACTTTTTCGAGAGGGCACCATGGCAGCGAAATTCGTCATCAAGAAAGCGAGCGACGGGCAGTTCCTGTTCCACCTGAAGGCCGCCAACGGCGAGATCATTCTGCGCAGCGAGCTGTACAAGACCAAGGCGTCGGCGGAAAACGGCGTCGCGTCGGTGCGCAAGAACGCGCCGGACGACGCGCGCTACGAGCGCAAGACCGCGAGCAACGGCCAGTTCATGTTCAACCTGAAGGCCGGCAATCACGAGATCATCGGCACGAGCGAGCTGTACAAGGCCGAAGCGAGCCGCGAGAACGGCATCGCGTCGGTCAAGCAGAACGCGCCGGATGCCGCGCTCGACGACCAGAGCTGAGCGGCCCGGTAGCGCCAATACGCCGCGGGCATCGCGCGGGTGGCAGTCGGGGCGGTCGCCCGCGCTTTGCCGCGCGGGCAAAGCGCGGTATGGTGTGGTCCGCGCGGCGCACGCCTGTAGCGCCGCCTGTCTGAAGCCAACCGTAGCCGAGCTCGCGTGACCGATTTCCCCGTTTTCCATTGGACCGACGCCGACGGCGCCGAACATGCCGTGCGCTGGCGCTCCGAAGCCGGCGTGCAGCCGCCGAAGCGCGCGGTGCCCGCCGACGACCGTCTCACCGCCGACGCGGCCTACCGCCTGGCCTGCGAGGGCACCGCGATCGTCTGGCAGGGCGACTTCCAGAATGCGCGCCAGCTCGTGCAGGCGATGGCGCGCCGCGTCGAGCGCAAGCCGAAGAAGGCGAAGGCCGCGGTGGGCGTCGACGCATTCAACCTGCATCGTCTTGCGCAATCGCAGCGTGCCCGCACGCTCGGGATGCTGCTGATCCCGCTCGATGCCGACTACACGATCCCGCTGCGCCGCGCGCCCGACGTACGCGCCGCATGCGAGGAAGCTTACGGCCCGGGGGGCGAACCGTCGGTCGTGTCGCTGCGCGAGCTGCTCGGCCTCGTCGGCGCGCACGAATGGCGCAAGAAGGGTGTGCCGATCCCGGCGCTGGGCGGCGCGCCGATTCATCCGCACTACGGCGTGTTCTCGCCGGTACGCGGCGAATACGTCGAACTCGTCGCGCGCGCGCCGCTGCCGGCGACGTCGCTCGCGTTCGACATCGGCACGGGCACCGGCGTGCTCGCGGCCGTGCTGGCGTCGCGCGGCGTCGAGCGCATCGTCGCGACCGATCAGGATCCGCGGGCGCTCGCCTGTGCGCGCGAGAACGTCGAGCGGCTGGGCCACGCGGGCCGCGTCGAGGTCGTCGAGGCGGATCTGTTTCCGGCCGGCCGCGCACCGCTCGTCGTCTGCAACCCGCCATGGGTGCCGGCTCGTCCGAGCGCACCGATCGAATACGCGGTCTACGATCCCGACAGCCGCATGCTGCGCGGTTTCCTCGCGGGGCTTACCGACCATCTCGAGCCAGGCGGCGAAGGCTGGCTGATCCTGTCCGATTTCGCCGAACATCTCGGCCTGCGGCCGCGCGACACCCTGCTGCAGTGGATCGACGAAGCCGGCCTCGTCGTGCTCGGCCGCGAAGACATCCGCCCCGCGCACCCGAAGTCCGCCGACGCCGACGATCCGCTGCACGCGGCACGCCGCGCCGAGGTCACGTCGCTCTGGCGGCTCGGCGCACGAGCCTGACCGCGCATTTTCGGTAAACTATCGCCATTCCTCACGAATTCCCGCCGCCGGGCCGTGGTCTGCCGACCGTGGCCCGGCGCCGCTTCACGATGTCGAACAAGACCCACGAAATCCGCCCGGAGCAGTCCGTCGAGCTGCTGAAGGAACTGCACATCCTCACCCGCGACGGGAAGCTGAACCAGGACAGCCGCCGCAAGCTGAAACAGGTCTATCACCTGTTCCAGTTCATCGAGCCGCTGCTTGCCGGCGTGCAGGCCGACCGTGGCAGCGTGACGCTCGTCGATCATGGCGCCGGCAAGTCGTATCTCGGCTTCATCCTGTACGACCTGTTCTTCAAGCAGCAGCCGGGGCACGGCACGGCGGCGTTTGCGTCGCACGTGTACGGGATCGAGACCCGCGAGGAGCTGGTCACGCGTTCGGCCGAGCTCGCCGCGCGGCTCGGGTTCGGCGGCATGTCGTTCCTGAACCTGTCGGTCGCCGATTCGATCACGTCGCCGAAGCTGCCCGAAACGGTCGACGTCGTCACCGCGCTGCATGCGTGCGACACGGCGACCGACGACGCGATCCGCTTCGCGCTCGCGAAGCGCGCGCAGCACATCGTGCTCGTGCCGTGCTGCCAGGCGGAAGTCGCGGGCGTGCTGCGCAAGAACAAGGGCAAATCGCTCGCGAACGCGCTGACGGAAGTGTGGCGGCATCCGCTGCATACGCGCGAATTCGGCAGCCAGATCACCAACGTGCTGCGCTGCCTGCAGCTCGAAGCGCACGGCTACCAGGTCAGCGTGACCGAGCTGGTCGGCTGGGAGCATTCGATGAAGAACGAGCTGATCATCGCGCAGTACAAGAACCTGCCGCGTCGGCGGCCCGGCGAGCGGCTGAACGAGATCCTGGGGATGTTCGGGCTTGCCGAGCTGAACGCACGCTTCTTCGTGCCGGAAGCCGCGGCGGCGGGCGGCGAGGTCGCGGAGCCGGCCGAAGGCTGACGCGCGGGCGGCGGGCGCGCGGCGCGGCGCACGTTGCACGCCGCACGTTGCACGCCGCGTCAGACGTCGTCGCCCGGCCGGCGCATCCATTCGCGCCAGCCGTCGTGGCCGAGGCGGCGCAGAGTTTCCTGATTCCTTTCGTAGATCGCGGACGCGTCCGGGAACGCGTCGACCGCGCGCGCGATGCTGTCCTCGCGCAGCAGGTGCAGGATCGGATACGGCGCGCGGTTCGTGTAGTTCTCGATGTCGTCGGGCTCGCTGCCTTCGAACCGGTAGTGCGGGTGGAAACTCGCGATCTGCAGCACGCCGTCGAGCCGCAGTTGCCGCACCAGGCGGTCGGCAAAGAACAGCGCATCGTTGTAGTCGACGAAATCGGCGAACGCATGCGGGAAGATCAATAGCGTCGTGTCGACCTGCTGCGGGTCGGCCGCGTCGAGCGCGCGCAGTTCCGTTTCGAGTTCGGCGAGCGCGTCTTCGAGCGTCGTCGCTTCGCTGATTGCGTAGCGCACCTGTTCCTTCACGTAGACGCTTTTCGCGAACGGGCACAGATTGAGCCCGATCACCGCGCGCGCGAGCCAGTGCCGCGTGGCGGCGAGGATGTCGTCGTGCGATTCGGGGCGGGTGTCGGTCATCGTGAAACCAGTCGGGCGGAAGGGCGGCGAGGGCCGCATTGTAGCGGGCGCGCAGGGTGCGGACGCGCGCGGCCCGTCACGCGCACGCGGCTTCGATCAATTGCGTGGCGAGCGCGGGCGCGGTGCCGATCGGCGTTTCGCCGTGCCGATAGGTCTGGCTCGCCGCGTAGATACCCTCGACCACCAGCGCGAGCGCATCGGCGAGCGCCTGCGGTTGCCGCGCGCCGGCGCCTTCGCAAAGCGCGACGAGCCGCTTCATCAACTGTTCCTTGTTCTGCGCGACGCGCTCGCGCGCCGGGTGCGATGCATCCGGAAACTCCGCCGCGACGTTGACGAACGGGCAGCCGCGATAGTCCTTCTGCGTCGCGCGCTCGGCCAGGTCGACGAAATACTGGATCAGTTGCGCCTTCGGCTGGCCCGGATGCTTCGCGGTGCTTGTGTCGAGACGCTCGAAGAAACACGCATCCATCCGCTCCAGATACGCGAGGATCAGGTCGTCCTTCGACGAGAACTGCCGATACAGGCTCATCTTGTTGACGCCCGCGCGTTCCACGACCGCCTCGACGCCCACCGTCCGAACGCCTTCCCTGTAAAACAGCTCCTCGGCGGCGCGCAGCAGGTGCTCCTGCGCGGTGGCGCCGTCGATCGGCCGGCGCGTACGGCGCGCCGTCGGTTTGGCGATCTCGATGCCCGACATGATGACCCTCGACTGCATATTGGATTGCTTGACATGTTACCGATTGGTCACTACGATCGCAACACACTTGTGACCGGTCGGTAACAATGCCGACCGGATCGACAGACAAATGCCAAGCGTCGGCCCGGGTCAGCCGATGCAGCGTGCGGCGGAGGTGGCCTGGCTGGGTGAGGCGGAGCGGGCGCGGAGGTGCCGGCGCCGCCAACTGGAGAACGCGAAGATGAACTGGGCGGTGACACGAATCGGCGGGCGCTTCCACTACGGATGGCTCGCGGCGGCGGTGGTATTCCTGATCCTGCTGGCGGCCGCCGGCACGCGCGCGACGCCGAGCGTGCTGATGGTGCCGCTCGAACGCGAGCTCGGCTGGAGCCGCGCGGCGATTTCGCTGGCGATCTCGGTGAACATCGCGTTGTATGGCCTGACCGGCCCGTTCGCGGCCGCCGCGATGCAGCGCTTCGGGCTGCGCCCGACCATCCTCACCGCGCTCGTGACGATGTGCGCGGGCGTCGCGCTGTCGTCGATGATGACGCAGAGCTGGCAGATGGTGGTGATCTGGGGCCTGATGGTCGGTTGCTCGACGGGTGTCGTCGCGCTGACGCTGTCCGCGACCTTCGTCACGCGCTGGTTCCATGCGCGGCGCGGCCTCGTGATGGGGATCCTGACCGCGAGCACGGCCACCAGCCAGCTCGTGTTCCTGCCGATGCTCGCGGCGATCGCGCAGCGCCATGGCTGGCGGCCGGTCGTGCTGGTCGTCGCGGTGGCGGCCGCGATCGTGATTCCGCTCGTTGCGTTCCTGTTGCCCGAGCGGCCGGCCGACGTGCAGCTGCGCCCTTACGGCGAGCCGGCCGATGCGCCGCCCGCGCCCGATGCGACCAAGGAGAACCCGCTCGCGGTCGCGTTCCGTACGCTGCTGATGGCGAGCCGCTCGCGCGATTTCTGGCTGCTGTTCTTCAGCTTCTTCATTTGCGGCGCGAGCACCAACGGTTACGTCGGCACGCACCTGATCGCGATGTGCAGCGACTACGGGATGACGGAAGTGCAGGGCGCATCGCTGCTCGCGGCGATGGGCGTGTTCGACCTGTTCGGCACGACGCTGTCGGGCTGGCTGTCCGACCGCTACGACAATCGCGTGCTGCTGTTCTGGTACTACGGGCTGCGCGGGCTGTCGCTGATCTACCTGCCGCACGCGTTCGGGATCGATTTCTTCGGGCTGCCGCTGTTCGCGATGTTCTACGGGCTCGACTGGATCGCGACCGTGCCGCCGACCGTGCGCCTCGCGACCGACGTGTTCGGCAAGGCCGCGGCGCCGGTCGTGTTCGGCTGGATCGTCGCCGGCCACCAGCTCGGCGCGGCGTTCGCGGCGCTCGGCGCGGGGCTGCTGCGCGCGAGCCTCGGCACCTACACGATCGCATCGATGATTTCGGGCGGGCTGTGCATCGTCGGCGCGCTGATCGTGCTGCGCATCAACCGCGGCCCGTCGCGCGCGGCTGCGCAGGCGGCCTGATCGCGGCAAGCCGGCAGTCCGGCCGGCCCGCGCGGCGGGCGGCCGGCCATTGCACGCACGGAGATTTGCATAGCGCGGCAGGATCGGGCGCGGATCGGCTCAAGCGGGTATGCTTGCGGTTCGCCAGGCGTTCGCGCCCCTTCATCGATGTCAGCGAGGATCCGCATGTCCGTCAAACCTGCTCCCACCACTGTTTCGATTCACGATCTGATCGCGGGCCGCTGGAGCCCGCGCGCGTATTCGGATGAACCCGTCAGCGCCGGCGATCTGCACGCGGTGCTCGAGGCTGCCCGCTGGGCACCGTCTGCGTACAACGCGCAGCCGTGGCGCTTCATCGTATTCGACCGCACGCAGGACGAAGACGCATTCAAGCGCGCGTTCGCGACGCTGGTGCCGTTCAACCAGGGCTGGAATGCGCCGGCGCCCGTGCTGATCGCCGTGACCGCGCATACGCTCACGCCGAAGGGGGAACCGGCACCGACCGCGCTGTACGACGCGGGCGCCGCCGCGATGTCGCTGGTGCTGCAGGCGCACGCGCTGGGCCTGGCCGCCCACCAGATGAGCGGCTTCGACGCGAAGGCGTTCCGCGACGCGTTTGAGATCCCGGCCGACGTCGCGATTCCGGCGATCATCTCGCTCGGTCACTACGGCAACGTCGACAAGCTCGATCCCGTGCTGCGCGATCGCGAGAAGGCGCCGCGCACGCGTCATGCGATCGGCGAGGTCGTCTATGCGGGCGCGTGGAAGAAGGGCTTCGACGCGGCGGCCTGACCTGCCTGGAGGGGGCTGCGTCGCGCGTCCCGTCCGCCTGTCTTCCCGGCGCGCCCGTCTGCGCGCCGTCGCCACCGGGGCCCGCTGCGCGGCACCGGTGGCCGGCCCCGGTTGTGATCCCGCGGGCTTCATGTTAAAAAGCCCGTCCTTTCCGTTTTCGCGCCGGCCCTGCTGCGGCAATTTCCCATGACTTACTGCGCGATCGATTTCGGCACGTCCAATTCCGCCGTGGCGCTGCCCGACGGCGATGGCATGCGCCTCGCGCCCGTCGAGGGCGACCACCTGACGCTGCCCACCGCGATCTTCTTCAACAACGACGAAGAGACGGTCGAATACGGCCGTGCGGCGCTGGCTTCCTACATCGACGGTTTCGACGGCCGGCTGATGCGCTCGATGAAGAGCATTCTCGGCTCGCCGCTCGCGGAAACGACGACCGATCTCGGCGACGGCAGCGCGATCGCGTACACCGACATCATCGCGCGCTTCCTGACGCACCTGAAGCGCAAGGCCGAAACCCGCGCGGCTGCGCCGATCGGTCGTGCGGTGCTCGGCCGGCCCGTGTTCTTCGTCGACGACGATCCGCGCGCCGACCGCCTTGCGCAGGACCAGCTCGAGGCTGCCGCGCGATCGGTCGGCTTCACGGACGTTCAATTCCAGTACGAACCGATCGCGGCCGCGTTCGACTACGAATCGCGTCAGCAGGCGGAGCGCCTCGTGCTCGTTGCCGACATCGGCGGCGGCACGTCCGACTTCTCGCTGGTGCGCGTCGGGCCCGAGCGGATGGCGCGGCTCGAGCGCAAGGACGACGTGCTGGCCCACCACGGCGTGCACGTCGCGGGTACCGACTACGACCGGCGTGTCGAGCTGGCCGCGATCCTGCCCGCATTCGGCTACCGTTCGCTCGATCCCGAAGGGCGCGAGCTGCCGAACAAGATCTACTTCGATCTCGCGACCTGGCACCTGATCAACACGGTCTACACGCCGAAGCGGCTCGGCGAGCTGAAGCTGATGAAGCACCTGTACCGCGATGTGCAGCAGTACGACCGGCTCACGAGCGTGGTCGAGCAGCGGCTCGGGCATGCGTTGATGGCGCGCGCGGAGGAAGCGAAGATCGGGGTCGCGGCGGGCGGGGAGACGATGATCGACCTGAACGACGTGGAAGAGGATCTGCAGATCGCGTTCGATGCCGAGCGCCTCGTCGATGCGAGCCACGACGACACCGCCCGCATCGTCGATGCCGCGCGCGAGACGGTGCGGCTCGCGGGTGTCGCGCCGCGCGATGTCGGCGCACTGTATTTCACCGGCGGCTCGACGGGGCTCGCGTTCCTGTCGGGTGCGCTCGCAGGTGCGTTCCCGGATGCGCAGCCGGTGTTCGGCGACCGCCTCGCGAGTGTCGCGACGGGGCTCGGCATTCACGCGCAGCGATTGTTCGGCTGAATGCGGGCGGCTGAAAGGCCGTCATGCCGGGCGACCGGCGCCGCAAAACAAAAAGCCCCGCCGAAGCGGGGCTTTTTTACACGAATTATCGCGCCAAGCTTAGACCGGACGGATGTTCGCAGCTTGCAGACCCTTCGGGCCCGTCTTCACTTCGAATTCAACCTTCTGGTTTTCTTGCAGCGTCTTGAAGCCTTCGACGCGGATTTCCGAGAAGTGCGCGAACAGATCGTCGCCGCCGCCTTCCGGGGTGATGAAGCCGAAGCCCTTTGCGTCATTGAACCACTTGACGGTACCGGTTGCCATGTTACTTGTTCCTAAAAAGATAAAACGGGGCCGAAGCCCATGGTGTGCGGAAAATCAAGGAAGGGGTAATAGGACCAACCGGAGTACCGTTGATGGGCGAACTACGAAAGAACCAATTCACTCGCCACTTGAAATCCTGCGAAGTCCTTTATACGGCTTATCACCCGCGTGGTCAACCGTATTTCCATGGACTCAGGGTTATTGCGTATATCAGGTTTACAAAGCTTGCAAACGATGCGAATTTTTTGTAGGGGCCGAACGATTTTGGCGCCACGCCCGAGGTGCAACCGTTAAACTACGCGCCGCGCGGACGGGTTGCCCTGATCGGGTGACGCGTCCCCCCAAGAATGCGTGCGCGGTGCAGTCCGAGCCGATCCCGGACCGCGGGCCGACCATGCTTTTTGAGACACAGGAGAGGATGTGAAGAGTTCTATTCAACGGAACATCGGCCCGTTTGCATTGATGCTGACGGGGCTGGGTTCGATTATCGGCTCGGGCTGGCTGTTCGGCGCCTGGAAGGCCGCAAAGATCGCCGGTCCGGCAGCGATCTGCGCATGGATCATCGGCGCGGTCGTGATTCTCGCGATTGCACTGACGTACGCGGAACTGGGTGCGATGTTCCCCGAGTCGGGCGGCATGGTGCGCTACGCGCGCTACTCGCATGGCTCGCTGGTCGGTTTCATCAGCGCGTGGGCGAACTGGATCGCGATCGTATCCGTGATCCCGATCGAGGCTGAAGCGTCGATCCAGTACATGAGCACGTGGCCGTATCCGTGGGCGCATGCGCTGTTCGTGAACGGCGAGCTGACGACACCCGGCCTGCTGTTGTCGGCCGTGCTGGTGGTCATCTACTTCTTGCTGAACTACTGGGGCGTGAAGGCGTTTGCCCGGGCGAACACCACGATCACGATCTTCAAGTTCCTGATCCCCGGCCTCACGATCCTCGGCCTGATGCTGACGAGCTACCATCCGGAAAACCTCGGCACCGCATCCAATGCAAGCTTTGCGCCGTACGGCTGGTCGGCGGTGCTGACCGCGGTCGCGACGAGCGGCATCGTGTTCGCGTTCAACGGCTTCCAGAGCCCGGTGAACCTCGCGGGCGAAGCGCGCAACCCGTCGCGCAGCGTGCCGTTCGCGGTGATCACGTCGATCCTGATCGCGCTCGTGATCTACGTACTGCTGCAGATGGCGTACATCGGCTCGGTGAATCCGGCTGACGTCGCGCAGGGCTGGTCGCACTTCAACTTCAAGTCGCCGTTCGCCGAACTGGCGATCGCGCTGAACCTGAACTGGCTCGCGATCCTGCTGTACGTCGACGCGTTCGTCAGCCCGAGCGGCACCGGCACGACGTACATGGCGACCACCACCCGCATGATCTACGCGATGGAGCGCAACAACACGATGCCGAAGATGTTCGGCAACGTGCACCCGCTCTACGGCGTGCCGCGCCAGGCGATGTGGTTCAACCTGCTGGTCTCGTTCATCTTCCTGTTCTTCTTCCGCGGCTGGAGCTCGCTCGCGGCGGTGATCTCGGTCGCGACGGTGATCTCGTACCTGACCGGCCCGATCAGCCTGATGGCGCTGCGCCGCTCGGCGACCGACATCGAGCGTCCGCTGTCGATTCCGCTGATGAAGCTGATCGCGCCGTTCGCGTTCGTCTGCGCGTCGCTGATCCTCTACTGGGCGAAGTGGCCGCTGACGGGCGAGATCATCCTGCTGATGATCGTCGCGCTGCCGGTGTACTTCTACTTCCAGGCGAAGTCGGGCTGGACCGGCTGGGGTGCCGACCTGAAGGCCGCATGGTGGCTGGTCGCGTACCTGCCGACGATGGCCGTGCTGTCGCTGATCGGCAGCAAGGAGTTCGGCGGTTACGGCGTGCTGCCGTACGGCTGGGACATGCTGATCGTCGCCGCAATCTCGCTGGTGTTCTACTTCTGGGGCGTGAATACCGGCTACCGGACCCAGTATCTCGACGAGCGTGAATCGCACGACGAGATCCTCGAGGGGGTCGGTGCCTGACGCGTGACCTGTCGCCGGATTCGGCGGCGGCAGCCAGCAGCGGAAAAAAAGCCCGCCCGAGCATCGCTCGGGCGGGCTTTTTATTGGCCGGTCGACGGTTGTCGCGCGACGCTCAGGCGGCCGCGCTCGCGAACACGTAGTTCGTCATCGCGAGCACGCGCTGGTACGTGCCGAGCGACTGGATGCCAAGCTGGTAGTCGTCGTCCGCCGCGCCGAGCGCCGTGAACACCGGCAGCAGATGCTCGTCGGTCGGATGCATCAGCGCGGCATGCGGCGCCTGCCGACGGTAGTCGAGCAGCGCGTCGACGTCGCGTGCGGCCAGCTTCGCCTCGAACCAGTCGGTGAATTCCGCGACGCGCGGGTCCGCATCTTCCGGTGCCGCACCGAAATCGGCGGCGCGCAGGTTGTGCGTGATCTGGCCGGAGCCGATCACCATCACGCCTTCGTCGCGCAGCGGTCGCAGCGCGCGGCCGAGCGCGAAGTGGTGCGCCGCATCCGCGCGCGGCTGGATCGACAGCTGTGCCACCGGCACGTCGGCTTCCGGGAACATCAGCAGCATCGGTACCCACGCGCCGTGGTCGAGGCCATGCTCGGTCGTCGCGGTGGCGATGCCGGCCGCATTCAGCAGTCCGGCCGCGCGCTCGGCGACGTCGGGCGCGCCGGGCGCCGGGTAGCGGATGTCGTACAGCGCCTGCGGAAAGCCGTAGAAGTCGTGGATCGTTTCAGGATGCGCGGCGACGCTGGCGACGGGACGCTGCGTGCCCCAGTGCGCGGACAGCATCAGTACCGCGCGCGGGCGCGGCAATTCGGCGCCAAGGTGGGTGAACGCGGCGGACGGCAGCGTCGGGTCGATCGGCAGCGTCGGGGCGCCGTGGGACAGGTAGAGCGAAGGCAAGCGGTTCATGGTGGTGGCCTGCAAAGGGATTTGCCTGTGACTATAGGCGCGCACCGGGAATTGATAAATCCGTCGCGCGGAATTTGATTGAGTCGTATTGGTTGATAATCGGGCCGATTTCACGAACGCGAGGGCGGACGGGGGCTCGAGGTGGCCGAATCAGGCCGGAAGGCAGGTGATTCGGCGAAGATGCGCGAAGAACGGCACAGAAGCGCCGCGGCGAGCGGCTTACTGCGCCGGCCGGATGCCGGCCCACGGCGTCGTCATCGGTGCACTGAGCGCGAACAGGTCGAGCACGCGGGTGACGGTCTGGTCGACAAGTTCCTCGATCGTCTTCGGCATCGCGTAGAACGCGGGTAGCGGCGGGAAGACGATGCCGCCCATTTCGGTCACGGCGGTCATGTTGCGCAGATGCGCGAGGTTGAACGGCGTTTCGCGCACCATCAGCACGAGGCGGCGGCGCTCCTTCAACGTGACGTCGGCCGCGCGCGTGATCAGGTTGTCGGACAGCCCGTGCGCGACGCTCGCGAGCGTCTTCATCGAGCAGGGCGCGATCACCATCCCGTCGGTCGCGAACGACCCCGATGCGATCGTCGCGCCGACGTCGCGCACCGAATGCACGACGTCCGCACGGCTTTCGACCTCGGCCTTCGACAGCTTCAGTTCGTGCTGGATGTTGAGCCAGCCGGCGTTCGAAATCAGCAGGTGCGTTTCGACGCCGCCGGCGGCGCGCAGCAGGTCGAGCAGCCGTACGCCGTAGATCGCGCCGGTGGCGCCGGTGATCGCGACGATCAACCGGCGTGGCGGCGCGCTGGGAGATGCCATCAAAAAGGGGCGGGGCGTATTACGCGGCGGCGAACAGTTGCTGCAGTTCGCCCGACTGGTACATCTCCATCATGATGTCCGAGCCGCCGATGAATTCGCCCTTCACGTAGAGCTGCGGGATGGTCGGCCAGTTCGAAAATTCCTTGATGCCCTGGCGGATCTCGTCGTCTTCGAGCACGTTGACCGTCTTGAACTGATCGACGCCGCAGGCCTTCAGCACCTGGATGGCGCGGCCCGAAAAGCCGCACATCGGGAATTGCGCGTTGCCCTTCATGAAGAGCACGACCTGGTTTTCGTCGACGATTTGCTTGATACGTTGTTGGGTGTCCATGACTGACCTTGCGTTTGCGGGGCGTTAGATCGAAATGATAGCGGATTTCAACCGGACGGGCCGGGCATCAGCCCGGCAGGCGGCCGCCTGTCGTGCGTTCGATTGCGGCCAGATCGGCGAGCGATTCGACCGCGACGAAGCCGTGCGACGCGAGTACGGCGCGCACGGCCTCGGCCTGGTCGTAACCGTGCTCGATCCAGAGCGTGCCGCCCGGTTTCAGGTAAGTGCCGGCGCCTGCGACGATCGTGCGGATCGCGCTGAGGCCGTCGGCATCGTCGGTGAGTGCGCCGCGCGGCTCGAAACGCAGGTCGCCCTGCGTGAGGTGCGGATCGTGCTGCGCGATGTACGGCGGATTGCTGACGATCGTGTCGAAGGCGAGCGCAGGATCGAGCGCCGCGTACCAGTCGCTCTGCAGCCAGTGCAGCGGGCCGCCGGGGCGGTGCGCGTCGAGCAGCTTGCTTGCGTTGCGTTGCGCGACCTCGAGTGCGGCCGGCGAACGGTCGAGCGCCCACACGCGGGCGTCGGGCCGCTCGGCGGCGATGGAGACGGCAATCGCGCCGCTGCCCGTGCCGAGATCGAGCACCGCCGGATGCGGCAGCCCGTCGATCGCATCGAGTGCGGCTTCGACGAGCAGTTCGGTTTCAGGGCGCGGGATTAGCACGTCGGGCGTCACGTCGAACGGCCGGCCGAAGAATTCGCGCATCCCGACGAGCTGCGCGACCGGCTCGCCGGCCATGCGGCGCGCCTCGAGCGTGCGGTAGCGTTCGACCGCGACCGCGTCGAGCGGCGCGTCGCCGCGCGTGATCAGTTGCGTGCGGGTCCAGCCAAGCGCGTGCGCGAGCAGCACGCGCGCATCGACCGCGTCGAGCGCGGACGCGCGCAGCAGTTCGTCGGCGGTCGTGTCGGGCATCGTGACCTCAGTCGGCGTCGCCGAGCGACGCGAGCAGTTCGGCCTGGTGCTCGCTGACCAGCGCGCTGATCAGTTCGTCGAGGTCGCCGTCCATGATCGCCTCTAGCCGGTACAGCGTCAGGTTAATCCGGTGGTCGGTCATCCGGCCCTGCGGGAAGTTGTACGTGCGGATCCGTTCCGAGCGGTCGCCGGAGCCGATCAGGCTCTTGCGTGTCGCGGCTTCCTTCGCGTGCTGCTCGTGATACTGCTTGTCCTTGATGCGCGCGGCGAGCACCTTCAGCGCGCGATCCTTGTTCTTGTGCTGCGAACGGTCGTCCTGGCACTCGACGACGATCCCGGTCGGGATGTGCGTGACGCGCACCGCCGAATCGGTCTTGTTGATGTGCTGGCCGCCCGCGCCGGACGCACGGAACGTGTCGATCCGCAGGTCGGCCGGATTGATCTCGACCTCGCCGATTTCGTCGGCTTCCGGCATCACCGCGACCGTGCACGCGGACGTGTGGATGCGCCCTTGCGTCTCGGTTGCCGGCACGCGCTGCACGCGATGGCCGCCCGATTCGAACTTCAGGCGCGAATACGCGCCCTGGCCCGCGATCCGCACGATCACTTCCTTGTAGCCGCCGAGATCCGATGCGCTCTCCGACATCATTTCGACCTGCCAGCGCTGGCGTTCCGCGAAGCGCAGGTACATGCGCAGCAGGTCGCCGGCGAACAGCGCGGATTCGTCGCCGCCCGTGCCCGCACGGATTTCGAGGAAGATGTTGCGGTCGTCGTTCGGATCCTTGGGCAGCAGCATCTTCTGCAGCTCGGTCTCGAGGCGGGTCATGCTCTCGCGCGCGCTGCGGATTTCGTCTTCCGCGAAGTCGCGCATCGACAGATCGCCGAGCAGCTCCTGCGCGGCCGTCTCGTCGCTGCGCGACTGGCGCCACAGCGCGTACTGTTCGACCACCGGGCCGAGTTCCGCATGTTCACGCGTCAGCTTGCGGTACTGGTCGAGGTCGGCCGTGACGTTTTCGCGGCTCAGCAGGTCGTTCAGTTCGGCCAGCCGTGTGGACAGCTGGTCGAGCTTGCGTTGCATGCTCGTCTTCATGGTGTGGAGCGGCGCTCCCGGGCAAGGGGTATTCGGAAAGGATAGGCCGGCGCGCGGCCGGCGGCAGGGCGACCGGCCGGCGCTAGTGGCCGGACTGGTCGTTCGAGCGCGGTGCGTGCTGGTAGAAGCCGCGCATCAGGTCGATCAGCGAATCGCGATCGGCGCCGTTCACGCGATTGAGCGCGCTTGTCGGGCCGTGGATCAGCTTGTTGGTCAGCGCCTGCGACAGCGCTTCGAGCACGGCGGCCGGATCGTCGCCGCGCGCGAGCAGCTTCTGCGCCTTGTCGACTTCGGCCCGGCGCAATGCGTCGGCCTGCGTATGCATGTGACGGATCACCGGCACGACGCTGCGCGTGTCGAGCCACTGCATGAAATTCTGCACGCGCGTTTCGATGATCGATTCGGCCTGCGCGACCGCAGCCTGGCGCGATGCGTTGCCTTCGCGCACGATCGCGCCGAGATCGTCGACGGTGTAGAGGAACACGTCCTTCAGCTTGCCGACTTCGGGCTCGATGTCGCGCGGCACCGCGAGGTCGACCATGAAGATCGGCCGGTGGCGGCGTGCCTTCACCGCGCGCTCGACTGCGCCGAGGCCGATGATCGGCAGCGTCGACGCCGTGCACGACACGATGATGTCGAACTCGTGCATGCGGGTCGGCAGATCCGAGAGCGGCATCGCGCGGCCGCTGAAGCGTTCGGCCAGGCGCTGGCCGCGTTCGGCCGTGCGGTTCGCGACGACGAGTTCGCGCGGGCCTTGCGCGGCGAAGTGCGTCGCGCACAGCTCGATCATCTCGCCGGCGCCGATGAACAGCACGCGCTGATCGGACACTTTTTCGAAGATCCGCTGCGCGAGGCGCACCGCGGCGGCGGCCATCGACACCGACTGCGTGCCGATTTCGGTCGTGCCGCGCACTTCCTTCGCCACCGCGAACGTGCGCTGGAACAGCTGGTTCAGGTAGGTGCCGAGCGCGCCGGCTTCCGTCGCGGTGCGGACGGCATCCTTCATCTGGCCCAGAATCTGGGTTTCGCCCAGCACCATCGAATCGAGGCCGGATGCGACGCGGAACGCGTGCCGGACTGCTTCCGACTGCGGCAGCGCATAGACGTGCGGTGCGAGCTCGTCGACCGGAATCCGGTGATACTCCGACAGCCAGCGAACCGCGCCTTCGCGTGCGGCGCGATCATCGGTCGCGCAATACAGTTCGGTGCGGTTGCAGGTGGAGAGGATCGCCGCTTCGGGCGTATTGGGCGCCTGGGGGCCGAGAAACACGTTCTTGAACGTGACGAGAGCCGGCTTGATCTGCTCGAGCGGAAACGCCACGCGTTCGCGCAGGGCGACAGGCGCAGTGTGGTGATTGATTCCGATCGTGAGGAGTTGCATATCGAGGGCTATCGTTTAGCCCCATATTATAGCGTTTCAATGATTTCCTCACTCGCGGCGTACCGGGCATCGGCGTGGCGGGGCCGGGAATTTGGGGGCTCGATCGGCACGCGGTCGAGCTGATAGCCATAGCCGTAGAGGGGCAGCAGCCGGTAGCCGCGCTCCGGAAGCAGGTGCAGCTTGCTGCGCAGCCGGGACGCGTGGGTATCGAGCGTGCGCGACTTCATGTCGCGGCGGCACGCCCACACCGTTTCGAGAATATGGGCACGCGACACGGGTCGTGACAGGTTCGCGAACAGCAACTGCGCAAAACGGAACTCCTTCGGCGTGAGTGAAACGATTGCGTTGCCGAAGCGAACGAGGCAGTGCGTGGCGTCGAAAGCGTATTCGCCATACATTTCGCGCGAGCGGGCCGGCGGCCGGCGCACGCCGGCGCGCCGGCTCAGCGCGTTGACGCGCGCGAGCAGCTCGGGCCCGCTCACCGGGCGCACTAGGCAATCGTCGGCGCCCGCGTGCAGGCACGATACGATCTCGCTTTCGCGCGGCATGTGCATCACGGCGATCGCCGGCAGCCCGGGCAGGACTGTCTGCGCGCGCGGAATGACTTCCTCGGCCGGCTGGTCGCCGGCCCAGTGGCCGGTGATCAGCATGTCGCAGGTATTGGCGGCGAGCCACTCGAAGAACGCCGTACTGGACGGAAACGCGTGGCATACGTGACCGCCCGCAAAGAGCAGGCGGTTCAGGAGCGCGGCATGGCGCGCGTCCGGATCGATCAGAGCGATTCGCATGAGAATTTCTTCAATACGGCAGCTGGTGCGCGCTTGCCATAACGTCGAGTCGGCCCCTACACTCGAATGTTCGCGGCACCCGGCTGGTCTCGGGTTCGATGGATGAATCGATGCTAGCCGCTGGCAACGTTCACGCCTATGGGACGAATCCGAATTTATGGAAGGCGTCGAATGAACTGGTTTGGAATCCTTGTCCTGGGAGCGGCCGTCGGGCTGTTCGGCCGATGGCTGCATCCGATGCGGCGCACGGGCCGGCCGGCGTGGTGGATCGCGGTGCTCGCCGGTATCGTCGGTGCGGCCGCGGCCCGCATGGCCGGCAATCTCTCTGGACTGTTTTACGATGGCGAGACGCTCGAATGGCCGGTCTGCACCGGCGTCGCGTTCCTCGCAGTAGCCGTGACGGTTGCGCTGTCGGCCCGTCGCTGAATGCTCTCAGGTGAAATCATGAATGCCCGTCTTCCCGAAGTCTCGCCGGTGCCGGCCCGTCTCGCGCTGCTGCGTGGCGCGATGGCCCGCGAGAACCTGGCCGCCTATCTCGTGCCGTCCGCCGATCCCCACCTGTCCGAATACCTGCCGGAGCGCTGGCAGGCCCGCCGCTGGCTGTCCGGCTTCACGGGCTCGGTCGGCACGCTGGTTGTAACCGCGGATTTCGCAGGGCTGTGGGTCGACAGCCGCTACTGGGTGCAGGCCGACGCCGAACTGGCCGGCACGGGCGTGCAACTGATGAAGATGACGGGCGGGCAGCAGAGCGCGCCGCACGTCGACTGGCTCGCGCAGAACGTGGCGGCGGGTACGACGGTCGGCGTCGACGGCGCCGTGCTCGGCGTCGCGGCCGCACGCGGGCTGACGGCCGCGCTGAACGCGCGCGGCATCGCGCTGCGTACCGACCTCGACCTGCTCGACGCGATCTGGCCCGAGCGGCCGGGGCTGCCCGGCGACGCGGTGTTCGAGCACGCGGCGCCGCAGGCCGACACGACGCGCGCGAGCAAGCTGGCCGAAGTGCGCCGCGCGATGCGTGCGCAGGGCGCGCAGTGGCATTTCGTCTCGACGCTCGACGACCTCGCATGGCTGTTCAACCTGCGCGGCGCCGACGTCAACTTCAATCCCGTATTCGTTGCGCACGCAATGATCGGCGCCGATCGCGCGACGCTGTTCGTCGCCGACGGCAAGGTGTCGCCGGCACTGGCCGCGTCGCTCGCGCAGGACGGCGTCGACGTCCGCGCCTACGACGCCGCACGCGCCGCGCTCGCGGCACTGCCCGACGGCGCGACGCTGCTGATCGACCCGCGCCGCGTGACGTTCGGCACGCTCGAGGCCGTGCCGGCCGGCGTGAAGCTCGTCGAGGCCGTGAATCCGTCGACGTTCGCGAAGTCGCGCAAGACATCCACCGAGATCGAGCACGTGCGCGTGACGATGGAGCACGACGGCGCCGCGCTCGCGGAATTCTTCACCTGGTTCGAACAGGCCGTGAACCGCGAGACGATCACCGAACTGACGATCGACGAGAAGCTCACTGCCGCGCGCGCGCGACGCCCCGGCTACGTGTCGCCGAGCTTCGCGACGATCGCGGGCTTCAACGCGAACGGCGCGATGCCGCATTACCGCGCGACGCCGGAGTCGCACGCGACGATCGCCGGCGACGGGCTGCTGCTGATCGATTCGGGCGGCCAGTACGTGACGGGTACGACCGACATCACGCGCGTCGTGCCGGTCGGCACCGTCGGCGACCTGCAGCGGCGCGATTTCACGATCGTGCTGAAATCGATGATGGCGCTGTCGCGCGCCCGATTCCCGCGCGGCATTCGCTCGCCGATGCTCGACGCGATCGCGCGCGCGCCGATGTGGGCGGCCGGGCTCGACTACGGGCACGGCACGGGGCACGGCGTCGGCTACTTCCTGAACGTGCACGAAGGCCCGCAGGTGATCTCGCACTACGCGCCGGCCGAGCCGTACACGGCGATGGAAGAGGGCATGATCACGTCGATCGAGCCGGGCGTGTACCGTCCCGGCCAGTGGGGCATCCGGATCGAGAACCTGGTCGTGAACCGCGCGGCCGGGCAGACCGAGTTCGGCGATTTCCTCGCGTTCGAGACGCTGACGCTGTGCCCGATCGACACGCGCTGCGTGCTGATCGAGATGCTGCATGAAGAAGAACGCGCGTGGCTGAACGCGTATCACGCAACGGTGCGCGAGCGCGTCGGCCGCCATCTGAGCGGCGATGCCAAGGCGTGGCTCGACGCGCGCACGCAGCCGATCTGACGCAACGCAGGAAAGCGGCCGGGCGCCGGCCGAACAACAACAGCGAGGGCGACGATGGCGGACACGGCAGTGATCGTGGTCGACATGCAGCGCGGGCTGGTGGAGCGGGCAAGGCCCGCGTACCGGCTCGATGACGTGGTGTCGGGCATCAACCGGTTGACGGCGGCGGCGCGTGCGGCGAACGCGCCCGTGTGCTTCGTGCAGCACGACGGCGACGCAGACGACGACGTCGTGCCCGGCACGCCGGGCTGGGAGCTGCACGCGGGGCTGATCGTCGGGAACGATGACTGGCGGGTGCGCAAGCAGATGAGCGATTCGTTTCACGATACGCCGCTCGCGGCGCAACTCGAGCGCCACGGCATCCGTTCGGTGCTGATCTGCGGTTATGCGACCGAGTTCTGCGTCGATTCGGCCGCGCGCCGCGCAGCGCTGCTCGGCTACCGGACGACCGTCGTGTCCGACCTGCACACCACGAACGAGCGCACGCACCTGTCGGCCGCGCAGATCGTCGCGCATCATCACTTCGTATGGGAAAACAATTCGCTGTCGGGCAACCCGGTGACGCCGCGCCCGCTCTCGGACGTCCTTGCGACGGAGTTCGCATGACGATCAAGGCCGTGGTGTTCGATTTCGGCGGCGTGCTGATCGACTGGAGCCCCGAGTACCTTTACCGGGAACTGATTCCCGACGTCGCCGAACGTCGCTGGTTCTTCACGCATGTGTGCACGATGGACTGGGTGGTCCGCCAGGACGGCGGGCAGACGATCGAAGAGGGGACGGCCGAGCTCGTCGCGAAGTTTCCGGCGCACGAAGGGTTGATCCGCGCGTTCTATGCGCGCTGGCAGGAGATGATCGGCGGCGTGCTCGACGAAGGCGCCGCGCTCGTCGACCGGCTCGACGCGCAGGGGATGCCGCTGTTCGGGCTGACGAACTGGTCCGCGCAGACGTTTCCGTATGCGTGGGACAACTTCCCGGTGCTGCGGCGTTTCAGGGATATCGTCGTGTCGGGCCGTGTGAAGCTCGTGAAACCCGATCCGGCGATCTACCGCGAGATGCATGCGCGGATCGAGCCGCACTTGCCGGGCATCGCGCCGCACGAACTCGTGTTCATCGACGACAACGCGAAGAACGCCGCGGCCGCGACGGCGCTCGGCTGGCACGGCATTCATCACACGAGTGCGGCGGCGACCGAGGCACGGCTGCGCGAACTGGGCGCGCTGGCGTAAGCGCCAGGCGGGCAGCCAGCCGCCGGATAAAAAAACGGGCCAGCGGCCCGTTTTTTGTTGTTCCGCTTCCGGAGCGAGACCAGCCTCGGTGCCCGTTCCTGCGTTACCGCAGTGCCGGGCGCCCGGGCCGCGCCGCTCAGCGGCTGATCGGCTTGTAGCGCAGACGCTTCGGCTTCGCGGCTTCCTCGCCGAGGCGCGCACGCTTGTCGGCTTCGTATTCCTGGTAGTTGCCGTCGAAGAACGTGACCTGCGAATCGCCTTCGAATGCGAGGATGTGCGTCGCGATCCGGTCGAGGAACCAGCGATCGTGCGAGATCACCATCACCGAGCCCGCGAATTCGAGCAGCGCGTCTTCCAGCGCGCGCAGCGTTTCGACGTCGAGGTCGTTCGACGGTTCGTCCAGCAGCAGCACGTTGCCGCCCGAGATCAGCGTCTTCGCGAGGTGCAGGCGGCCGCGTTCACCGCCGGACAGGTTGCCGACGATCTTCTGCTGGTCGCCGCCCTTGAAGTTGAAGCGGCCGATGTACGCGCGCGACGGCGTTTCGTACTTGCCCACCGTCAGCACGTCGGCGCCGCCCGAGATTTCCTCGAACACCGTCTTCGTGCCGTCGAGCGCGTCGCGGCTCTGGTCGACGTACGCGAGCTTCACGGTCGGCCCCATCACGACTTCGCCCGAATCCGGCTGTTCCTTGCCCGTCAGCATCCGGAACAGCGTCGACTTGCCGGCGCCGTTCGGGCCGATGATGCCGACGATCGCGCCGGCCGGGATCTTCAGGTTCAGGTTGTCGATCAGCAGACGGTCGCCGAACGCCTTGCTGACGTTCTTGAACTCGATCACTTCATTGCCGAGGCGATCGCCGACCGGGATGAAGATTTCCTGCGTCTCGTTGCGCTTCTGGTATTCCTGGCTGTTCAGCTCCTCGAAGCGCGCGATACGTGCCTTCGACTTCGCCTGCCGGCCCTTCGGGTTCTGGCGCACCCACTCCAGTTCCTTCTTGATCGCCTTCTGGCGCGCCGATTCCGACGCTTCTTCCTGCTTCAGGCGCTCTTCCTTCTGGTCGAGCCAGCTGCTGTAGTTGCCCTTCCACGGAATGCCGTGGCCGCGGTCGAGTTCGAGAATCCACTCGGCCGCGTTGTCGAGGAAGTAGCGATCGTGGGTGACCGCGACGACGGTGCCCGGGAAGCGCACCAGGAACTGCTCGAGCCAGTCGACCGATTCCGCGTCGAGGTGGTTGGTCGGTTCGTCGAGCAGCAGCATGTCGGGTTTTTCGAGCAGCAGCTTGCACAGCGCGACGCGGCGCTTCTCACCGCCCGACAGGTGCTCGATCTTTGCGTCCCATGACGGCAGGCGCAGTGCGTCGGCGGCCACTTCGAGCTGCTGCTCGGGGCTGCCGCCGTCGCTCGACGCGAGGATCGCTTCGTACTTCGCCTGCTCGGCGGCGAGCGCGTCGAAGTCGGCGTCCGGCTCCGCGTAGGCCGCGTAGATTTCCTCGAGCTTCTTGTTGGCCTGGAACAGGTCGCCGAGGCCTTCCTCGACGGCTTCGCGCACCGTCTTCGTCGGGTCGAGCTGCGGCTCCTGCGGCAGATAGCCGATGTTCAGGTTCGGCATCGGCGTCGCTTCGCCTTCGATGTCCTTGTCGACGCCCGCCATGATGCGGATCAGCGTCGACTTGCCCGAGCCGTTCAGGCCGAGCACGCCGATCTTCGCACCGGGAAAGAACGACAGCGAGATGTCCTTCAGGATCTGGCGCTTGGGCGGCACGATCTTGCCGACCCGGTTCATCGTGAAAACGTATTGGGCCATTTGGGTGTGAAAGTCAGAAGTGGTTGAGACTGCCGCGCAGCGCGCGGGCGTGGCGGCGTCGGGTGATTCGGTACGGAGCGTGCCGCGCACGGCGCGGCGGCGTCGCCGGGTGTCGGCGGCGCGAGCGGCTATTGTACTTCGCCGCCGGCCGCCGCTGGCGCGACACCTGGCCTTTTGGCCGGGGCCGCGCTCACAGCCACGCGGCGACGCCGCCGTGCCCCGAGCACGTGCCGCGCCGATGGCGGCTGAAGCTGTAGGTGCCGTCGCGGCAGCGCGCGCTCGCGCCTTCGGGCACGCGGCCCGATTTCGAATGCGCGGGTGCGTGCACGGTTTCGCCGTCGCGGTTGCGATACGTGTCGTGACGGTCGAGATCGGCTTCGTTGCCGTAGCCGGGCGGTGCGCGGTACGCGTGTGCGGGTTGGGGCAACGCGGCGCAGGCGACGAAGAAGACGGCGGACAGTGCCGCGATGCGTGTCGTGCGGCAGAACAGGGCACGCATGGTCTCTCCCGGTCGGTTTGTTGTTATCGATGTCGGGCAGGTGGCCCGCGCTGCATGTTAGCGGATCGGCGCCCGACCGGTGCCGGCGCCGCGCGGCGGCGTGACGCTACGCCGCGCCCGACATCGAGGCCGCGCCGTCGGCCTGCGCGGCCTCGAGGATCCACCGGCGAAAAGCGGCGACCTTCGGCCGCTCGGCGTGATGCGGCGGATAGACGAGGTAGTACGCGAAATCGTCGAGCCACGCGACGTCGGCGAGCTGCACGAGCCGGCCGCTTGCCAGCTCGCCGCGCACCATCGCGGCCGGCAGCAGCCCGGCGCCCTGGCCGGCGACGATCGCCTGCAGCAACAGGCCCGAGTCGTCGAACGCGGGGCCGCGCGGCGGGCCGATATCGTCGATCCGCTGCGCGCCGAACCAGATGTGCCAGCCCTTGCGCTCGGCGTCGTGCAGCTGCGGCCAGCCGACGAGATCGGCGGGCGTCGCCGGCATGCCGAGCCGCTCGACGAGGTCGGGCGACGCGAGCGCGACGATCTCCACCGTCAGCAGGCGCTCGCTGCACAGGCCGATGTAGCGCCCGAGGCCATGACGGATTGCAACGTCGACGCCGTCGCGCGAAAAATTCGCGAGTGCGTGGCTCGTGACGACCTGCAGGTCGACGTCAGGGCACGCGTGCCGGAATTGCGCGAGGCGCGGGACGAGCCACGCGGATGCGAAGAACGGGGTGACGCTCACCGTCAGCACGCTGCTGTCGGCGGCGCCCGACACGCGCTGCGACGCGTCGGCGATCTGCCGGAACGCATTGCGCACCGGTGGCAGGTAATCGCGACCGGCGGCCGTCAGCAGGATGCCGCGGTTGACGCGCTCGAACAGCTGCACGCCGAGGTGCGTCTCGAGCGTGCGGATCATCTGGCTCACCGCGCCGGGCGTGACCGACAGCTCCTCGGCCGCCGATTTCACCGACAGGTGGCGGGCGGCTGCTTCGAATGCACGCAGCGCGTTGAGCGGCGGCAGGCGGGAACGATTCATTGAGTTTTTCTAAAGCGAATGACCGATGAAATATCGTTTGAGGCGGCGCGTGTGCGCGAGTACCGTTGTCGCATCCGATTGCGTGCTTTGCGGCTGCATTGCAGCGGCCAATGCGATCAACATAGTTCAACTATATCCACGAGGCAAACCGGACGCCGTGAGGTGCCCGGCGGGACCTGAGAGGAGCATCGTCATGAACCGCCCGGGCGCGTCGCGCCATTTCTTCTATGGCTGGTACGTGGTCGCGGCCGCGTTCGCCGTCACGTTCGTCGGGTTCGGCAGCGCCTATACGTTCAGTGCGTTCGTCGAGTCGCTGCAGCGGGACTTCGCCGCGTCGCGCGGCCAGATCTCGCTCGTGTTCTCGCTCGCCGGCTTCCTGTATTTCGGTTTCGGCATCGTCAGCGGGCCGCTGGCCGACCGCTTCGGCTCGCGGCGGCTCGCCGTCGCCGGGATGTTGCTGACGGCCGCCGGGCTCGCGGCTGCCGGCGCCGCGCACACGCTGATGCAGGTCTATGTCGCGTATGGGCTCGGCGTCGGTTTCGGCGTCGGCTGCGCATACGTACCGGCGGTCGGCGCCGTGCAGCGCTGGTTCGTGCGCCGGCGCGGCTTCGCATCGGGGCTCGCGGTCGCGGGGATCGGAGTCGGCACGCTGGTGATGCCGCCGCTCGCGTCCACGCTGATCGCGCAGGTCGGCTGGCGCGGCGCGTATTTCACGCTGGCCGTGATCGCGGTCGTGATCGGCGCGGGGATGTCGCTGCTGATCGAGAACGACCCGCGCGGGCGGGGGCTGCTGCCGGACGGGGAGGCTGCGCGTGAGCCCGGCGGCGGGGCGCAAGTCACCGGGCACGGTGCGGGGGCCCCGGTGTCCGCCGCCGCGGGGTGCCAGCCGGTCGCCGCTTCTGTGCCTGCCGGCGCGACGGTGCGCGAAGCCGTCATGTCGCGGCCGTTCGCAAGCCTGTACGCCGCATGCCTCGCCTGCTCGTTCGGCGTGTTCGTCCCGTTCGTTCACCTCGTGCCGTACGCGCTCGATCATGGCGTCGCGCCGTCGACGGCCGTGCTGCTGCTCGGCGCGATCGGCGTCGGCAGCACGGCCGGCCGCTTCTTCCTCGGCGGCCTCGCCGACCGCTTCGGCCGCCGTGCGTCGCTGCTCGCGATGTTCGCGGGCATGGCCGTCGCGCTCGTCGCGTGGGCCGGTGCCGGCACCGTCGCGACGCTTGCCGCGTTCGCGCTCGTGTTCGGCGTGTTCTACGGCGGCTGGGTCGCCGTGCTGCCGGCGGTCGTGATGGACTACTTCGGCGGGCGCAACGTGAGCGGGATCATCGGCGTGCTTTATACGAGCGTCGCGTTCGGCACGCTGATCGGGCCGGCCGCGGCCGGTTTCATCTACGACGCGGGCGGCGGCTATCTCGTGCCGATTCTGGCCAGCGCCGCCGCGAATGCGATCGCCTTCGCGATCGTCGCGACGACGGGGCGTGCGCCGGTGGTCGCACGTGTGGCGCGCGGATAGGCGCACGTCCCGCGGCGTGCCTTCGCGAATTCCGGTACGGTGGCCGGATCGTGAACCGAAGAAGTGCAGCCGGGAGGCCTCATGACATTCGACGAAGTCCGCCAGATCGCGCTGGCATGGCGCGGCGTCGAGGAAGGTACGTCGTACGGCACGCCTGCGCTCAAGGTGAGGGGCAAGATGCTCGCGCGGCTGCGCGAGGACGGCGACACGCTCGTCGTGAAAGGTGTCGGCCCCGACGAGCGCGCGTGGCTGATCGAATCGGAACCGGACGTGTATTACGTGACGGATCACTACGTCGGCTGGCCGATCGTGCTGGTGCGGCTGTCGGCGGCCCGTCCGGACGCCGTGAAAAAACTGCTTCTGCGAGAATGGCTGGCCGTCGTTCCCGCCAAATGGCGCGACGAGAGGGTGCACGGCGCGAACTGACACGCCGGTCGCGGCCTGCTGCCCGGCGTCGCCGGGCGCTTTCGGCGCGGCTCGCGCGCCGGCACGAACGGGTACAAGCGTTGCATCGATCGATGTCGATGCAACGAGTGGTTCCATCGAAATTCTTCAATTGGTTCTTAGTGAAGAACCGTTTGGTGCTTACACTCCTTCGCTTCGAAGGCAGCTGACGAAAGCCGACGGAAACGGCGCACGCGATGCGTCGGCGCACCGCGCGCCGCATCGCACCCGCAGCTTCGCAGACTGCGCGGCGCGCCGATCCGAACGGTCCCATCCGGCCGCATGGCCGCGTGCGATGCACGCGCGCTCGCAGCCGGATTCAAGAACGACAACTCCCCCTGCTGCCTTCACGCGACACCCGGCCATACCGGAACCGTTTTTTGGAGAGAGACAGATGAGTGGAAGCAACACAGGCCTCGGTACGGGCCTGAAGCAGCGGCACGTGACGATGATGTCGATTGCCGGCGTGATCGGCGCGGGCCTGTTCGTCGGCTCCGGCCACGCGATCGCGGAAGCCGGCCCGGCGTCGATCCTCGCGTATGCGATCGCGGGCGTGCTGGTCGTGCTGGTGATGCGCATGCTCGGCGAGATGGCCGTCGCGCATCCGGACAGCGGTTCGTTCTCCACCTATGCCGATCGCGCGATCGGCCACTGGGCCGGTTTCTCGATCGGCTGGCTGTACTGGTGGTTCTGGGTGCTCGTGATCCCGATCGAGGCGACCGCCGCCGCGACCATCCTCAATGCATGGTTCCCCGGCGTTGCAACCTGGGTCTTCGCGCTCGGCATCACGCTGGTGCTGACGGTGACCAACCTCTTCTCGGTCAAGAACTACGGCGAATTCGAATTCTGGTTCGCGCTGATCAAGGTCGTCGCGATCGTCGTGTTCCTGTGCATCGGCGGCGCGGCGATCGTCGGCATCATTCCCGCGCCTGCCGTGTCGGGCGTGTCGAACCTGTTCGTGCACGGCGGCTTCATGCCGCACGGTGCCGGTGCGGTGCTCGCGGCGATGCTGACGACGATGTTCTCGTTCCTCGGCACGGAGATCGTGACGATCGCGGCCGCCGAATCGGACAACCCGCAACGCCAGATCGTGCGCGCGACCAACTCGGTGATCTGGCGCATCACGCTGTTCTATCTCGGCTCGATCCTGATCGTCGCGGCCATCGTGCCGTGGAACGATCCGCTGCTGCCGAAGCACGGCTCGTATCAGCGTGCGATGGAGCTGATCGGCATCCCGAACGCGAAGGCGATCATCGACGTGATCGTGCTCGTGTCGGTCGCGAGCTGCCTGAATTCAGCGCTGTACACGGCGTCGCGGATGCTGTTCTCGCTGTCGAAGCGCAAGGACGCGCCCGCGTTTCTGCACCGCACGGATTCGACCGGCACGCCGCGTGCGGCCGTGCTCGCATCGACCGCATTCGGTTTCCTGACCGTGATCGCGAACTACCTGATGCCGGAACAGGTGTTCGGCTTCCTGCTCGCGACGTCGGGCGCGATCGCGCTGCTCGTGTATCTCGTGATCGCGATCTCGCAGCTGCGGATGCGCAAGACGCTCGAAGCGACCGGCGCCGACCTGACGCTGCGGATGTGGCTGTTCCCCTGGCTCACGTGGCTGGTGATCCTGTTCATCTGCGGCACGCTGACCGTGATGCTCGTGAGTGAGGATCACAGGATGGAAGTGGGCGCGACGGCCGTGCTGGCGCTGATCGTGCTGCTGGCATCGTGGCTGAACAAGCGCGGCCGCGATGCGCAGGCGAGCGCGGGGCGGCGAGTGTCGGCGACGTGATGCCGTGACGAAGCGGCGGCGGACGCACGGTGTTCGCCGCCGGCTGGCGGAACGTCCCGCAATGAAAAATGGCCCGACGGCGCTTGCCGTCGGGCCATTCGTTTTTCGTGCCGGGCACGCAGTGCGCGATGCCGCGTGATTCACACGGCATCGGCCGATGCAAGGGTCAGACGTTGAACAGGAAGTTCATCACGTCGCCGTCGTGCACGACATATTCCTTCCCTTCGGCGCGCATCTTGCCGGCTTCCTTCGCGCCCTGTTCACCCTTGTACGTGATGAAGTCGTCGAACGCGATCGTCTGGGCGCGGATGAAGCCGCGCTCGAAGTCGGTATGGATCACGCCGGCCGCCTGCGGCGCCGTGTCGCCGATATGGATCGTCCACGCGCGCACTTCCTTCACGCCCGCGGTGAAGTAGGTCTGCAGGCCGAGCAGCTTGAAGCCCGCGCGGATCACGCGGTCGAGGCCCGGCTCTTCCATGCCCATGTCGGCGAGGAATGCTTCCTTGTCGGCATCGTCGAGATCGGCGATTTCCGCCTCGATCGCCGCGCACACGGCGACCACCGGCGCATTCTCGCTTTCCGCGTACTTGCGCACGGCATCCAGGTGCGGGTTGTTCTCGAAGCCGTCGTCCTTCACGTTGGCCACGTACATCGCCGGCTTCGCGGTGATCAGGCAGAACGGCTTGAGCAGCGCCTCTTCGTCGTCCGACAGCGCGAGGCCGCGCACGGCCTTGCCCTGGTCGAGCTGCGCGCGCACCTTCTCGAGCACGGCGACGAGCTTCGCCGCTTCCTTGTCGTTGCCCGACTTCGCGGCCTTCGAATAGCGCGTGAGCGCCTTCTCGACGGTGCCGAGGTCGGCGAGCGCGAGTTCGGTATTGATCACTTCGATGTCGTCGATCGGGCTGACCTTGCCGGCGACGTGAATGACGTTCTCGTCCTCGAAGCAGCGCACGACGTGCGTGATTGCATCGGTTTCGCGAATGTTGGCGAGGAACTGGTTGCCGAGGCCTTCACCCTTGCTCGCGCCGGCGACGAGGCCCGCGATGTCGACGAACTCGACGACGGCCGGCACGACACGCTCCGGCTTGACGATCTCGGAGAGCGCCTTCAGGCGCGTATCGGGCACTTCGACGATGCCGACGTTCGGCTCGATCGTGCAGAACGGGTAGTTCTCGGCGGCGATGCCGGCCTTGGTCAGCGCATTGAACAGGGTGGACTTGCCGACGTTGGGCAAGCCGACGATGCCGCATTTGAGACTCATGGAATCCTTCGGACGGGTAAGGCGGCGCGGCCGGACAGGGCACGGCGGCGCGGGAAAAAAGGGCGGCCGGCGCTTGGGGCGCAGCGGGCCGACGGTCAAAGACGCTATTGTACCGTGCCGACGCCCCCGGATTGCGGGCCGGCGCCGAACGGCCGATGCGGCGGGCCGCCGCGCTGCATCGGCCGCCTGCGATTCTGCTGATTTCCCGCAAAGTCCGGCCGCGTAAGGGTTTGGCCCCGCGGCTATAATGCCCGCCATGACTGCCCACCACTCCTTCGACGTCGCCGTGGTCGGCGGCGGGCTCGTCGGCAAGACTGCCGCGCTCGCGCTGACCCAGTCCGGCTACAAGACTGCCTTGCTCGCCCAGCCGGCCGCGCCGCGCCCCGCCGATCTCGTATTCGACACGCGCGTCTACGCGCTGTCTTCCAGTTCGCAGGCGTTGCTCGAGCGGCTGCGGGTCTGGCAGGCGCTCGACCATGGCCGCCTCGCCCCGGTCTACGACATGCGCGTGTACGGCGATGCGCACGCGGAACTGCATTTCTCCGCGTACCAGGCATCCGTGCCGCAGCTCGCGTGGATCGCCGAATCGTCGCTGGTCGAGGCGTCGCTCGACGCCGCGCTGCGGTTCCAGCCGAACCTCACGTGGTTCGAGGCGCGCGCGCAGGGCTTCGACGTACACGACGACGCAGCCGTGCTCACGCTGTCGTCGGGGCAGGTGCTGGAAGCGGATCTCGTCGTCGGCGCGGACGGCGCGCATTCGTGGGTGCGCTCGCAAATGGGGGCCAAAGTCGAACGGCGCGACTACCGGCAAACCGGAGTCGTCGCGAACTTCAAGGCGTCGCTGCCGCATCGCGAGACGGCCTACCAGTGGTTCCACGAAGGCGAGATCGTTGCGCTGCTGCCGCTGCCGGACGGCCATGTGTCGCTCGTCTGGTCCGCGCACACCGCGCATGCGGATGAATTGCTCGCACTCGATCCGGCGCAGCTCGCGGCCGAGGTCGAGCGCGTGTCTCATGGTCAGGTCGGCACGCTCGACTGCGTGACGCCGGCCGCCGGCTTCCCGCTGGCGCTGCAGACGGTCGACAAGCTGATCGCGCCGCGCGTCGCGCTGGTCGGCGATGCCGCGCACCTGATCCACCCGCTCGCGGGACAGGGGATGAACCTCGGCCTGCGCGATGTGGCGGCGCTTGCCGATGCGATCGCCGGCAAGGAAAGCTTCCGCAACCTCGGCGATACGGTGCTGCTGCGCCGCTACGAGCGTTCGCGCCGCGAGGACATCCGCGCGCTGATGGTCGCAACCGACGGCCTGCAGCGGCTGTTCGCGGTGCCGGGCTCGCTCGCGAAGGCCGTGCGCAATGCGGGCATGGCCTTCGTCGGTGCGCAGCCGCTTGTGAAGCGCTGGCTCGTGTCGGCCGCGCTCGGCTGATCGAACCTTCGGCCGCTTCGCCGGTCGGACACGGTTCCGTTACGGCGTACACTGTGCCGTGAACACCGATTGAGCTGAAGGAAGATTTCGATGAAAAAAACGATCCGCATCGCGTCGCTGGCGCTGGCCGTCACGATGGCGACGCTTGGCTGCACCGCGCAGGCCGACCAGACCACCGACAAGCTGAAAGCCACGCTGCAGGCCCGCCTCGGCAACGATGCGCCGATCAAGAGCGTGTCGAAATCGCCGGTCGCGGGCCTGTACGAAGTGAACCTCGGCTCGCAGATCATCTATAGCGATGCGGCGGGCGACTACGTGCTGCTCGGCGATCTCGTCGACACCAAGACGCACAAGAACCTGACCGACGCCCGCCTGTCCGAAATCAACAAGATCGACTTCGCGAGCCTGCCGTTCGCGAATGCAATCAAGGTCGTCAAGGGCAACGGCGCCCGCAAGATCGCGGTGTTCTCCGATCCGAACTGCCCGTACTGCAAGAAGCTCGAGACGACGCTGCAGTCGGTCGACAACGTGACCGTCTACACGTTCCTGTACCCGGTGCTGTCGCCGGATTCGACCGCGAAGTCGAAGGCGATCTGGTGTGCGACCGACCGCGCGAAAACGTGGGAGAGCTGGATGCTCGACCATCGCGCACCGACCGGCGCCGGTACCTGCGATACCGCCGCACTCGAGAAGAACCTCGCGCTCGGCCGCGGGATGAACGTCACGGGTACACCGACGATCTTCCTGCCGGACGGCCGCCGCCTGCCGGGCGCCGTATCGGCCGACCAGCTCAACCAGGCGCTCGCGTCGAGCAAGTAACCGACCATCCGCCGGGCCGCATGGCCCGGCCAGCGAGGGGCGCCCGCGTGACCTGCCGGCGCCTATCTTCGTTTCCGCCGCCGTATTCGACCGTCCGATTGCCACGATGACCCAGCCGATCCGCTATTCGATTGTCCCGAAAGATCTTGCCGCGCACCTGTTCGAAGTGTCGGTGACGGTCACCGATCCCGACCCCGAAGGCCAGCGCTTTTCACTGCCGGTGTGGATTCCGGGCAGCTACCTCGTGCGCGAGTTCGCGCGCAACATCGTGACGCTCGGCGCATTCAACGACGCGGGCCGCAAGGTGCGGATCGCAAAGACCGACAAGCATACGTGGCAGGCCGCACCCGTGAACGGCACGCTGACGCTGCGTTACGACGTGTACGCGTGGGACCTGTCGGTGCGCTCCGCGTATCTCGACGAATCGGGCGGCTTCTTCAACGCGACGGCCGTGTTCCTGAGCGTTGCCGGCCGCGAGGACGCGCCGTGTGAAGTCGACATCGGGAAGCCGGCCGGCGCGGCGTTCCGCGCGTGGCGCGTCGGCACCGCGTTGCCCGAGGCGCGCGGCACGAAGCGCTACGGGTTCGGCGCGTACCGCGCGTCGAACTACGACGAGCTTTCCGACCATCCGGTGACGATCGGCGAATTCGCGCTGGCGACGTTCGACGCGCACGGCGTGCCGCACGACATCGTGATCGCGGGGCGTGTGACGCAGCTCGACATGGAGCGCCTGCGCACCGACCTGAAGCGCGTATGCGAAGCACAGATCGCGCTGTTCGAGCCGAAATCGAAGACGGCGCCGATGGACCGCTACGTGTTCATGACGCTTGCGGTCAGCGACGGTTACGGCGGCCTCGAGCATCGCGCGTCGACTGCGCTGATCTGCAACCGCACCGACCTGCCGGTGAAGGGGCGGCCCGAAACGACGGAAGGCTATCGCACGTACCTCGGTCTCTGCAGTCACGAGTACTTCCATACCTGGAACGTGAAGCGCATCAAGCCGGCGGCCTTCGTGCCGTACGACCTGACGCGCGAGAATTACACGTCGCTGCTGTGGCTGTTCGAAGGCTTCACGTCGTATTACGACGATCTGATGCTGGTGCGCAGCGGGCTGATGTCGCAGGACGAATATTTCGCGGCGCTCGGCCGCACGGTCGGCGGCGTGCTGCGCGGCACGGGCCGGCTCAAGCAAAGCGTCGCGGAAAGCTCGTTCGACGCTTGGATCAAGTACTACCGCCAGGACGAGAACGCGACCAACGCGATCGTCAGCTACTACACGAAGGGTTCGCTGGTCGCGCTCGCGTTCGATCTCGCGATCCGCGCGCAGACGCGCAACCGGAAGTCGCTCGACGATGTGATGCGCCTGCTGTGGCAGCGCTACGGCCGCGATTTCTACCGCGGCAAGCAGGTGGGTGTCGAGGAGAACGAAGTCGAGACGCTGATCGAGGAAGCGACGGGCGTCGCGCTCGGCCGCCTGTTCACCGATGCCGTGCACGGCACGCGCGACCTGCCGCTCGCCGAGCTGCTCGCACCGTTCGGCGTGACGCTCACGCCGGATGTCGCGAACGGCGCGGCCGCGAAACCGACGATCGGCGCACGCCTGCGCGGCGGTGCGGACTGCACGTTCGCGGCGGTCTACGAAGGCGGCGCCGCGCATCGCGCGGGGCTGTCGGCCGGCGACACGCTGATCGCGGTCGACGGGCTGCGCGTCACGGGCACCAACCTCGACGCGCTGCTCGCGCGCTACCGGCCGGGCGACAAGGTCGAGGTTCACGCATTCCGTCGCGACGAGCTGCGCACCGCGAAACTGAAGCTCGACGGCCCCGAAGTCACGCGCTACCGGCTGACGGCGGCCGCGAAGCCGGCGGCGGTATCGAAGGCCCGGGAAGCCTGGCTGAAGGGCTGATCCTACGAAGGCGGGTATCGGGGCGCGATCGAGGATTGTTCTGTTGTTGCAACAATCCGTCGCCCTGAACCCGCTTTTTCGCGGTCATGCGGCCACGCACAATGGCGTCACTCGCGCTACCGAAGCGCAACCCTACTGGAGCCTGACATGACGACCATTCTGCAAATCAATTCCGCGGCGCGTTCGCAAGGTGCGCAATCCACGCTGCTGGCCAACGAACTGACGGCAAAGCTGCAACAATCGAACCCCGGCGCGAATGTCGTGGTTCGCGACCTGCTGGCCGATGCGCTGCCGCACCTCGACGAATCGGTGCTCGGCGCGTTCTTCACGCCGGCCGACAAGCGCACCGCGGAACAGAATGCGATCGTCGCGAAGAGCGATGCACTGATCGCCGAACTGCAAGCGGCCGACATCATCGTGATCGGCGCACCGATGTACAACTTCGGCGTGTCGTCGCAACTGAAGGCGTATTTCGACTGGATCGCCCGTGCAGGCGTCACGTTCCGCTACACCGAGAACGGTCCGGAAGGCCTGATCAAGGGCAAGAAGGTTCACGTGGTGACGGCCCGCGGCGGCAAGTACCTGGGTACGCCGAACGACAGCCAGACGCCGTACCTGCGCTCGTTCCTCGGCTTCATCGGCCTGACCGACGTGAACTTCATTCACGCTGAAGGCCTGAACCTCGGGCCGGACGCGCAGAGCGCCGCGCTCGCCAGCGCACGCGAAGCGATCGCCGCCGCGTAAGGAAGGCCGACGCGGGTGCGACGCACCTGCTGCATCGCCAATAAAAAACGCCGCGTTCCCGAAAGGGACGCGGCGTTTTTGCATGCTTGCCGGCTCGAAGGAACCGGCAGCGCGTTACGCGAGCGTTTCGGCGACTTCCGGCAGGCGCCAGTCGATCGGCTCGCGGCCGGCATCGACCAGATAATCGTTCGCGAGCGCGAAATGGCGGCAACCGAGGAAACCGCGGTGCGCGGACAGCGGCGACGGATGCGGCGCCTCGAGCACGCAATGCGCGCTTGCGTCGAACAGTGCGCGCTTCGCCTGCGCGTGTGCGCCCCACAGCATGAACACGAGCCCGCGATGACGGCCGGCGAGTTCGCGGATCAGCGTGTCCGTGCACTGCTCCCAGCCGCGCTTCGCATGGCTCGCGGCCGCGCCGCGCTCGACCGTCAGCACCGTGTTGAGCAGCAGCACGCCCTGGCGCGCCCAGGTGTCGAGGCAGCCGTGGCGCGGCGTGTCATGACCGAAGTTCGCGGCGATTTCCTTGAAGATGTTGCGCAGCGACGGCGGCGTGCGCACGGCGGGCGGCACCGAGAACGCGAGCCCGTGCGCCTGCGGCGTGCCGCGATCGTCGCCGTGATACGGATCCTGGCCGAGGATCACGACTTTCACGTCGTCCGGGCTCGTCAGGCGCAGCGCACGGAACACGTCGGTCGGGTAGACCGTCTTGCCGGCCGCACGCTCGTCGTCGACGAAGCGGCACAGCGGCGCATACGCGTCGCTGTCGGTAAAGGGTTTCAGCACGTCGCGCCAGACGGCAGGCAGCGCGTCGAATTGCGCGGCGAGGTGCGGAACGTTGGCGGCGGCAGGCTGCGGGGCCGCCGGTGCCGCAGCCGATGCAGCGGCTTTCTTGGCAGGCTTGCGCCCGGCCGCGGGCGGTTCGGAAGGCGGGGACGGAAGATCGGCCGGTGCCGTTTCCGGCACGGGATCGTCGAACAGCGACGCCTGTTGCGGCGCGCGGGAAGTCTTGCGGGTTGCCATGCGTGATGCGTGTTATTGCGCGCGCAGCCGGTAGCCGCGCTGCGCCTTGCTGATGTTTTCGGGAGCGAGGCCCGGCAGCGCCTGCTGCAGTTCGGCGGCGAGCGTTGCGAGCGCCGCTTCCGGGCCGTCGATCAGTTCGAGTTCGATTTCGCTGATCGGTTCGCGGCGCGTTTCGTGTTCCGCCTGGACGACGATCTCGCCGATGTCCACCGCGGCTTCGACGGTTGCGCCGCCGATTGCGATGCGCCACAGCGTACGCGAAAAATCCGTGCGGAACAGCGCACGCAGCGCGCCGGCCGCGTCATTCAGCGCGGCGGCGGCCTCCGGCACGTCGCAGGCCGCGACGAGCGCATCGATCTCGAGCGCGTCGCCGGCGACCGGCAGCTCCCATTCGTGGCGGCGGTGCAGGCCGCCTTCCGCGCTGCCGACCGTCTTGAACGTCTGCAGCCAGCCCTGCGGCGCGCGGCGCACGCGCACCGCGCTCTTCGAGCGGGCCAGCGCGAGATCGGGCGTGTCGTAGTAGACGTTCGCGAGCGTGATGTCGTGGCCGGGTTCGCCGGTCAGCGTCTCGAAGAAGCGTCGCGCGGCCTCGGCCTGGCCGGCCGGCAGCGCGAGCTTGATTTCCTTTTCGATCGCCATCAGAAGAACATCCGTGCGAGTTCCTCGCCCGGCTGGTCGGCACGCATGAACGCTTCTCCGACGAGGAACGTGTTCACGTTCGCCGCGCGCATCGTGTCGACATCGGTGCGCGACAGGATCCCCGACTCGGTCACGACGATGCGGTCCGCCGGAATCATGTCGAGCATGTCGAGCGTGGTCTGGATCGACGTCTCGAACGTGCGCAGGTTGCGGTTGTTGATGCCGAGCAGCGGCGTCTTGAGCGTCAGCGCCTGTTCCATCTCGTTGCGGTCGTGCACTTCGACCAGCACCGCGAGGCCGAGCGAGTGAGCATACGCTTCGAGATCCTGCATCAGCGGCGTGTCGAGCGCGGCGGCGATCAGCAGGATCGCGTCCGCGCCCATCGCGCGCGCTTCCACGATCTGGTACGTGTCGACGATGAAGTCCTTGCGCAGCACCGGCAGCGTGCAGGCCGCGCGTGCTTCCTCGAGATAGCGGACGCTGCCCTGGAAGAACTGCTCGTCGGTCAGCACCGACAGGCACGCGGCGCCGTGCTCCGCATACGAACGGGCGATGTCGGCCGGCACGAAATGCTCGCGCAGCACGCCCTTCGACGGGCTGGCCTTCTTGATTTCGGAAATCACGGCCGCGTGGCCGGCTGCGTGTTTCGCGCGCAGTGCGCCGACGAAGTCGCGCAGGTCGCGCGCAGAGGCTTCCAGTTTCAGTGCCTCGAGCGGCGCGCTGCGCATGGCCGCCGCGACTTCTTCGCGCTTGACGGCGATGATTCGGTCGAGAATGTCGCTCATGTGGGTTCCTGCTTGATTCGTAAGGGGAGTCAGCGCTTGAACTGCTGCGTGAAGCGCACGAGTTCGTCGACTTTCGCGCGGGCCTTGCCGCTCGCGATCGCTTCGCGGGCGAGCTGGATGCCGTCCGCGATCGATTCGGCGACGTTCGCCGCATAGAGTGCGGTGCCCGCGTTCAGCGTAACGATCTCGCGCGCGACGCCCGGCTGGTTGTCCAGCGCGCCGAGCAGCATCGTGCGCGATTCGTCCGCATTTTCCACTTTCAGCGTGCGGTTCGACACCATCTGCAGGCCGAAATCTTCCGGATGGATCTCGTATTCGTGCACCTTGCCGTCGCGCAATTCGCCGACGAGCGTCGCGGCGCCGAGCGAAACCTCGTCCATCCCGTCCTTGCCGTACACGACGAGCACGTGCTGCGCGCCGAGACGCTGCATCACGCGCACCTGGATGCCGACGAGGTCGGGGTGGAATACGCCCATCAGCTGGTTCGGCGCGCCGGCCGGATTGGTCAGCGGGCCGAGGATGTTGAAGATCGTGCGCACGCCGAGCTCGCGGCGCACGGCTGCGATGTTCTTCATCGCCGGGTGATGGTTCGGCGCGAACATGAAGCCCATGCCGGTTTCGGCGATCGACGCGGCGACCTGCTCCGACTGCAGGTCGATGTTCACGCCGAGCGCCTCGAGCACGTCGGCGCTGCCGGACTTGCTCGACACGCCGCGGTTGCCGTGCTTCGCGACCTTCGCGCCGGCCGCGGCCGTGACGAACATCGACGCGGTCGAGATGTTGAACGTATGCGAGCCGTCGCCGCCGGTGCCGACGATGTCGACGAAGTTCGAGTTGTCCTGCACCTCGACGTGGTTCGCGAATTCGCGCATCACGGTCGCGGCGGCGGCGATCTCGCCGATCGTCTCCTTCTTCACGCGCAGCCCGGTGATGATCGCGGCCGCCATCACGGGCGACATGTCGCCGCGCATGATGAGCCGCATCAGGTGCAGCATCTCGTCGTGGAAGATCTCGCGGTGTTCGATCGTGCGCTGCAGCGCTTCCTGTGGGGTAATCGTCATCGTGAGGCTCCCGTCAGGCGGCTTGCGCGGCTGCGGCGCGTGCCTGTTTCAGGAAATTCTCGAGCAGTGCATGGCCATGCTCGGACAGGATCGATTCCGGGTGGAACTGTACGCCTTCGATCGGCAGCGTCTTGTGGCGTACGCCCATGATTTCGCCGTCGTCGGTCCACGCGGACACCTCGAGGCAGTCGGGCAGCGATTCGCGCTCGATCGCGAGCGAGTGGTAGCGGGTGACGTCGAAATGCTTCGGCAGGTCGGCGAACACGCCGCGGCAGTCGGTTTCGATCTTGCTTACCTTGCCGTGCATGATGGTCTTCGCGCGCACGACGCGGCCGCCGAATGCCTCGCCGATCGCCTGATGGCCGAGGCAGACGCCGAGGATCGGCTTCTTGCCCGAAAATTCACGCAGCACGTCGAGCGTGATGCCCGCGTGTTGCGGGTTGCTCGGGCCGGGCGACAGGCAGATCGCGTCGGGATTCAGGCGCGCGATCTCGTCGAGCGTGATTTCGTCGTTGCGGTAGGTGCGTACGTCCTCGCCGAGTTCGCCGAAGTACTGGACCAGGTTGTAGGTAAACGAGTCGTAGTTGTCGATCATGAGCAGCATGGTCAGTCTCCGGTCAGAAGTCGCTATCGAGGCCGTCCTGGACCTGTTCGGCCGCACGCAGCACCGCGCGCGCCTTGTTCTCGGTCTCTTGCCATTCGGATTCGGGCACCGAATCCGCGACGACGCCGGCCGCCGCTTGCACATACAGGTTGCCGTTGTGGATCAGGCCCGTGCGGATCGCGATCGCGAGATCCATCTCGCCCGAGAACGACAGGTAGCCGACGGCACCGCCGTACAACCCGCGCTTGACCGGCTCGAGCTCGTCGATCAGTTCCATCGCGCGCACCTTCGGCGCGCCGGACAACGTGCCGGCCGGGAACGTCGCGCGCAGCACGTCGTAGTTCGTCATCCCGGGTTTCAGCTTGCCTTCGACCGAGCTGACGATGTGCTGCACGTGCGAGTATTTCTCGATGACCATCTTGTCGGTCACCTGCACCGAGCCGATCTCCGCGATGCGGCCGACGTCGTTGCGCGCGAGGTCGATCAGCATCACGTGCTCGGCGATCTCCTTCGGATCGTTGAGCAGTTCGGTCGCGAGTTCGGCATCGCGCTCGGGCGTGTTGCCGCGCGGGCGCGTGCCGGCGAGCGGACGGATCGTGACGATCTGGTCTTCGCCGCGCTTCTCTTGGCGCACGAGGATTTCCGGCGACGCGCCGACCACGTGGAAATCGCCGAAGTTGTAGTAGTACATGTACGGCGACGGGTTCAGCGAACGCAGCGCGCGGTACAGCGACAGCGGATTATCGCGGTACGGCTTCGTCAGACGCTGGCCGACCTGGATCTGCATCAGCTCGCCGGCCGCGATGTATTCCTTCGCCTGGCGCACGGCGGCCAGATAGTCGTCTTTCTTGAACTCGCGGAAGGTTTCGGTGCGCACGCTCGCCGACGTGACGGGCGGCTGCACGGTCGTGCGCAGGCGCTGTTTCAGTTCGCGCAGGCGCTGTTTCGCCTTCGTGTAGGCTTCGGCCTGGCTCGGGTCCGCGTAGATGATCAGGTACAGCTTGCCGGCGAGGTTGTCGATGACCGCGACTTCCTCGGTCAGCAGCAACTGGATGTCGGGCAGGCCGAGATCGTCGCGCGGCGCGGTGTTCGCGAGCTTCTTCTCGATGTAGCGCACCGCGTCGTAGCCGAAATAACCGGCGAGACCGCCGCAGAAGCGCGGCAGGCCCGGGCGCTGCGCCACCTTGAAGCGCGCCTGGAATGATTCGATGAACTGGAACGGGTCACCGTCATGCGTCTCGACGACCTGGCCGTCGCGCACGACTTCCGACACGCCGTTACGGGTGCGGACGAGCGTGCGGGCCGGCAGGCCGATGAACGAGTAGCGGCCGAAGCGTTCGCCGCCGACCACCGATTCCAGCAGGAACGAGTTGGCGCCCGCGCGTTCGGGCTGGGCCAGCTTCAGGTAGAGGGACAGCGGCGTTTCGAGATCGGCGAGGGCTTCCGCGATCAGCGGGATGCGGTTGTAGCCTTCGTTCGCGAGCGATTGGAATTCGAGTTCGGTCATGTTCCGGTCCTGTTCGGGACGAGCGGCGCGTGCGCCAGGGATCACTTGACGCTGCGCGGGTTGCCGTCGGCGAAAGGGCGGTCGATCGAGAAGTGCCTGTTGCCGGCCGGCACTCCGGGCGTGAACGTCGCGAGCCTGCGGCCGATCCTGAACGCAAGCGTTCGGACGCGGTGGAACTCGAGGTGGTGCGACGGTCGGCGCGCGGATGCGCAGCGAGATAAAAAACGGCGCTGAAGACGTGCTTCAGCGTACCTCATCGAAGAGGTTAGCGCGACCAGCGACGCCAGGGCCAGGCTCCCCGGTCGATGCTGCTCAGACTCCGTTTTTTATTCAGAAACATGCAGATGGAAGAAATAATCAGATGGTTGGCCGGCCGGTGTTGTGCGCGGTAATTGCGCGAGCTGCGACCAGCAACGAATCGACTATACCATCCGAATTTATCGTTTGTATAGCTTTGCCGTGGTTGTAGCCGTACGGCACAGTCAGCGTCGCCATCCCGGCCGCGCGGCCGGCCAGCGCATCGTTTTCCGAGTCGCCGATCGCGACTGCCGCATCCGGAGCGACGCCGAGCGCGCTGCAGGCCGTCAGCATCGGCAGCGGATCGGGCTTCTTGCGCGCGACGCTGTCGCCGCCGAGCACGACGCCGAAGCAATCGGCCAGCCCGTATTGCTCGAGCAGTTCGACGGCGAAGCGATGCGGCTTGTTCGTCACGCATGCGAGCCGGATGCCGGCCGCACGCAACGCGTCGAGGCCGGCGGCTACGTCCGGATAAAGGCGCGTGTGGCGGCCGTTGATCTTCGCGTATTCGGTCTGGTAGATCGCCAGTGCATCGTCGAAGCGCGCGTGCGCTTCGTCGGCCGGGAAGCGCGGTTTCAGCACGCTCTGGATCAGGTGTTCGGAGCCCTTGCCGACGTAGCCGATCACCTCGTCACGCGACGTGGCCGGCGCGCCGAGCTGCGCGAGCATCCCGTTCAGGCCGGCCGTGAAATCGTCGGCCGTGTCGACCATCGTGCCGTCGAGATCGATCAGCGCCGCGTCGATGCGCGGCGCGGCGAAGCGGATCGGGGCGGCTTCGGTTGCGGCCCCGGCCGGCGCATGGCCGGCGAGCGACGAATCGGCCACGGCGTCAGCTCCGCTCGACGGTAGCGAGCGCGGCGCGCATCTCGTCGATCACCTTGCGGTAGTCGGGCTTGCCGAAGATCGCCGAACCCGCGACGAAGGTGTCGGCCCCGGCCGCCGCGATTTCCGCGATGTTGTCGGCTTTTACGCCGCCGTCGACTTCGAGCAGGATCTCGCGGCCGGTGCGCTCGGTGTACGCGTCGATGCGTGCGCGTGCTTCGCGCAGCTTGTTCAGCGTTTCCGGGATGAACGACTGGCCGCCGAAGCCCGGGTTGACCGACATCAGCAGCACGAAGTCGAGGCGATCCATCACGTGATCGAGGTAGTTCAGCGGCGTCGCCGGATTGAACACGAGACCGGCCTTGCAGCCGTGGTCACGGATCAGCGACAGCGTGCGGTCGATGTGGTCGGAGCCTTCCGGGTGGAAGCTGATCAGGTTGGCACCGGCCTTCGCAAAATCGGGCACGATCCGGTCGACCGGGCGCACCATCAGGTGCACGTCGATCGGCACCTGCACGTGCGGGCGGATCGCTTCACACACGAGCGGGCCGATCGTCAGGTTCGGCACATAATGGTTGTCCATCACGTCGAAGTGGATCCAGTCGGCGCCGGCAGCGACGACGTTGCGGACTTCTTCGCCGAGCCGTGCGAAATCGGCCGACAGGATGCTGGGAGCGATACGGAATTGGGTCATGGCAGGGGAGCGGGGACGTTGCGGCGCAAAACCGTCATTCTACCGTCCGGCGACCCGGTGCGCGGCGGCGGGCCGTGCGGCCGAGGCCCGATTGCGCATAGAATGCCGAACCAATGCGGCGCGCCCGCGGCCCCGTTGCCCATGCCGGCACGGACAGTCACCTTCCACCGGAAACATCATGAGTCAGTATCAGTTCACCGTTTCGGTGAAAACCAGCTACTTGCCGGAACAATCCGACCCCGATCGCCGTCAATACGCATTCGCGTACACGCTGACGATCCGCAACACGGGACAAGTCGCGGCGCAGCTGATCGCGCGTCACTGGATCATCACGGACAGCGAGAACCACGTGCAGGAAGTGAAGGGGCTCGGCGTCGTCGGGCACCAGCCGCTGCTGCAGCCGGGCGAGCACTTCGAATACACGAGCTGGGCCGTGATCGCGACGCCGGTCGGCACGATGCGGGGCGCGTACTTCTGCGTGGCGGAAGACGGCGAGCGTTTCGAGGCGCCGGTCGACGAGTTCGCACTCCACATGCCGCGCACGCTGCATTGAGCGTGCGAAGCGCGTCAGCGCGGCTGGCGGTCGTTGTTGCCGCGGGCGTGCTTCTTTCTGCCCGACGACGTCCACACGACGATGAAGATCAGCAGGGCAAGCGCTACGAAGGCTTCGAGCGCAAAGATGAGCATCGGATATTGGTCGAGAAAATCTGACATGGCGGTTTCCATCAAGAACGGACATTGTATGTGGTTTGGGCCCCGGTTGGCCGGGTGGGCGGCAGCGGTCGCGGCGGCGGCGCTGCTTGCGGCGTGCGGCGGCACGCCGACGCGGACTTCGTCGCTGAAGCCGCCGGCCGGCGCGGCGATCGTGCCGGGGCAGGTCGCCGCGAAGCGACTCACGCCGGTCGCGTGGCAGCAGGTGCCGGGTTGGCAGGATGATTCGCTGATCGGCGCGACGGCCGCGTTGCGGCAGAACTGTGTGCGGCTCGCACGCCAGCCGGCCTGGCAGCGTGCGTGTGCGGCTGCCGACCGGCTCGACGAGCTTGACGTCAGCAGTGCGCGGGCATTCTTCGAAACGTATTTCACGCCGTTCCAGTTCGCGAACACCGACGGTACGCTCGACGGGCTGGTGACCGGCTATTACGAGCCGCTGCTGCATGGTTCGCGCGTGCGTCGTGGCCCGTATCAGTACGCGCTGTACCGCTGGCCGGCCGGCTATCGCGCGGGCGCCGCGCTGCCGGCACGGGCGCAGCTCGAACGCGCCGGCATCCTGAACGGCAACGAACTCGTGTGGGTCGACGACCCGATCGAGGCGTTCTTCCTGCAGGTGCAGGGCTCGGGGCGCGTGTTGCTCGACGACGGTTCGGTGATGCGGGTCGGCTTCGGCGGCACCAACAACCAGCCGTACCGTTCGATCGGCAAGTGGCTGCTCGATCGCGGCGAACTGACACCCGCCCAGGCGACGATGCAGGGCATCAAGGCGTGGGCGAAGGCGAACCCGAATCGCGTCGACGCGTTGCTCGACACGAACCCGCGGTTCGTGTTCTTCCGCGACATGCCGACCAAGGAGGATGCGCCGCACGGCGGCGCGGACGGCCCGATCGGCGCGCTCGGCGTGCCGCTGACGCCGGAACGCTCGATCGCGGTCGACCCGTCGTCGATCCCGCTCGGCACGCCGGTGTTCCTGCAGACCACGCGCCCGCTGACGAATACGCCGATGAACCGGCTCGTGTTCGCGCAGGATACGGGCTCCGCGATCAAGGGCGGCGTGCGGGCCGACTATTTCTGGGGGCTCGGCGACGACGCAGGCGATCAGGCCGGGCGGATGAAGCAGGTCGGCCGGATGTGGCTGCTGTTCCCGAACTCGTGACTTGAGGCGGCCCGGGTTGTCCGGGCCGCCGCTGCCGATGCATCGGATGGTGCATTCGTGGGCGCGATGGAGTGTGTGGGGCGTGTCGTGCCGATCGCGAGGGCGCCACGCGCGGCGTCAGTTTTCGTGACGCGCCTTTCGCCTCGACGGGTGCCCCAGAGGCGGCCCGGAATGAAACAGCCCGATCGGCGTTGGCCGATCGGGCTGTTTCATTTGCAGCCGCAGATTCACCGCACGTCATGCACGCGCAGTGATTGCCGTCAGCCCTTGCGCTTGTCGACGACGCGTCGCGCCTTGCCGACCGAACGCTCGATCCCGTTCACGGGCAGCACGTTGATTACGGCCGTCACGCCGATCAGCGACTTGATGTCGTGTGCGAGCGCCTGTTTGGCCGCATGAATCGCCGCCGTATCGGGCGCAGTCTCCGGACAGGGCTCGACATTGAGCGTCAGCACGTCGAGCGGGCCTTCCTTCGTCAGTACGATCTGATAGTGCGGTGCGAGCGCGCGCTGCTTGAGCAACTGCTCCTCGATTTGCGTCGGGAACACGTTGACACCGCGCACGATCATCATGTCGTCCGAACGCCCCGTGATCTTCTCCATCCGGCGCATCGTGCGGGCAGTGCCAGGCAGCAGCCGCGTGAGGTCGCGGGTCCGGTAGCGGACGATCGGCAGTGCCTCCTTCGTCAGCGACGTGAACACGAGCTCGCCGAGTTCGCCATCCGGAAGCACTTCGCCGGTTTCAGGGTCGATGATTTCCGGATAGAAGTGGTCTTCCCAGATGGTCGGGCCGTCCTTGGTCTCGACGCATTCGGACGCGACGCCGGGGCCCATCACTTCGGAAAGCCCGTAGATGTCGACCGCGTCGATGCCCATCCGCTGCTCGATCGCGACGCGCATGTCGTTGGTCCACGGTTCCGCGCCGAAGATGCCGATGCGCAGCGAACTCTGCACGGGATCGAGACCCTGGCGCTCGATTTCATCGGCGATCGACAGCATGTAGCTCGGCGTCACCATGATGATGTCGGGCCGGAAATCCTGGATCAGCTGCACCTGCTTTTCGGTCTGGCCGCCGCCGAACGGGATCACGGTCAGCCCTGCGCGTTCGGCGCCATAGTGCGCACCGAGTCCGCCAGTGAACAGGCCGTAGCCGTAGCTCACGTGCACCTTGTCGCCGCGGCGCGCACCGGCGGCGCGGATCGAGCGTGCGACGAGATTCGCCCATGTGTCGATGTCGCCGGCCGTATAGCCGACGACCGTCGGCTTGCCGGTCGTGCCCGACGACGCATGAATGCGCGAGATCTGGTCCTGCGGCACCGCGAACATCCCGAACGGGTAACTGTCGCGCAGGTCGCTCTTCGTCGTGAACGGGAAGCGCGACAGGTCGGCGAGCGTCTTCAGGTCGTCCGGATGGACGCCCGCGTCGTCGAACTTGCGACGATAGACGGGAGAGTGGTCATACGCATGCCGGAGCGACCACTTGAGGCGTTCGAGCTGCAGCGCGGTCAGCTCGTCGCGTGAGGCGGTCTCGATCGGCTCGAGCGGTAGCGGGGTAGTCATGCATGTCTCCAGTGTTTGTTATGTGCGAGCCGTCGACGTCAGCGGTCTTCCGGGATGACCGTACCCTTGATCTGGGCGGATTTGCCGCGAAACATCGCGACGGTTTCTCCGGCCTGGTTCGTGACGCGGATGTCGTAGATCCCTTGGCGGCCGGCGCGTGCCTGCTCGATCGCCTCGGCCGTCAGCACGTCGTCGCCGTGCACGGGGCGCAGGAATTCGATCGAGCAGCCGGCCGCGACTGCGTTCACGTTGTACGAGTTGCATGCGAACGCGAACGTCGAATCGGCCAGCGTGAAGATGATCCCGCCATGGCAGGTCTGATGTCCGTTCAGGAATTCGGGCCGCACGCGCATTTGCAGGCGCGCGTAGCCGGCGCGTACTTCGGCGATTTCCATCCCGAACGCGCGGCTGCATGCGTCGGCGTCGTACATGGCTCGCGCGGCGGCACGGGCGAGCGAGTCGGGGTCGAGCGTGGCAGTGGCGTCCGTCATGTCAACGCCCCTCGAAGCGCGGTGCGCGCTTCTCGATGAACGCCTTCACGCCTTCCGCATAGTCGTACGACTGACCGAGCTTGCGCTGCAGGTCGCGTTCCTGGTCGAGTTGCTGGTCGAGCGTGTTCGTGACGCTGTCGCGCATCGATTGCTTGATCGATGCGATCGCGAGCGTCGGCTGCTGCGCAAGCTGGGTGGCGAGCTGGCGGACTGACGCAACGAGGGTGTCGTCGTCGACCGCGCGCCAGATCAAGCCCCATTGCTCGGCCTGTTCGGCGCCGAGTTTGTCGCCGGTCAGCGCGAGCCCCAGCGCGCGTGCCATGCCGACGCGTTGCGGCAGGAACCATGTGCCACCCGAATCGGGTACGAGCCCGATCTTGACGAAGGCCTGGATGAAACTGCTCGAGCGGGCGGCGAACACGAGATCGCACGCGAGCGCGAGGTTCGCGCCGGCGCCGGCTGCGGTGCCGTTGACGGCGGCGATGACCGGAATCGGCAGACGCTGCAGGCGGCGGATCAGCGGATTGAAGTGCTCGTCGATCAGCGCGCCGAGGTCGGTGGACGCGCCCGGCGTGAAGTCGAGATCGGCCAGGTCCTGGCCCGCGCAGAAGCCGCGCCCCGCGCCAGTCAGGATCAGCGCGCGCGCACCGGCCGCTTCGACATCATCGAGGGCCGACTGCAGTTCGCGATGCATCGCCCGCGTAAAGCTGTTCAACTTGTCGGGGCGGTTGAGGGTAATCGTGGCCACGTTCGAGGCGCGATCGATATCCAGCTGAATCGCCTGATAGGACATGCAGTGTCTCCTTCATGACTTCGTTATAGGCGCGCGGTGCGTGGGTTACACGCGTTCGAGCGCGAGCGCGATACCCTGGCCGACGCCGATGCACATCGTACAGAGCGCAAAGCGGCCGCCCGTACGCTCGAGTTGGTGGAGCGCGGTAGTCACGAGACGCGCGCCCGATGCGCCGAGCGGATGGCCCAGTGCGATTGCGCCGCCGTTCGGGTTCACGCGCGGATCGTCGTCGGCGACGCCGAGCATGCGCAGCACCGCCAGACCTTGCGACGCAAACGCCTCGTTCAGCTCGATCACGTCGAACTGGTCGATGGTCATGCCGAGCTGGCGCAGCAGTTTCTGCGTGGCCGGTGCGGGCCCGATGCCCATCACGCGCGGCGCGACGCCGGCCGTCGCCATTCCGACGACCCGTGCGCGGCGGCGCAGGCCGTACTGGTCCGCTGCCTGTGCATTGGCGAGCAGCAGTGCGCACGCACCGTCGTTGACGCCCGATGCGTTGCCGGCCGTTACCGAACCGTCCGGGCGCACGACGCCTTTCAGCTTCGCGAGCGCTTCGAGCGACGTTTCGCGCGGATGCTCGTCGCGCGACACGACCACCGGATCGCCTTTCTTCTGCTGAATCGTGACCGCGACGATTTCCTCGGCGAGCGTGCCGTCCTGCTGCGCACGCGCGGCCTTCTGCTGGCTGCGCAGCGCGAACAGATCCTGGTCGGCACGGCTGACGTTGTAGTCGACCGCGACGTTCTCGGCCGTCTCCGGCATCGAATCGACGCCGTACAGCTGTTTCATCAACGGATTGACGAAGCGCCAGCCGATCGTCGTGTCGTAGATGTCGGCCTGGCGCGCGAATGCGCTCGCGGCCTTGCCCATCACGAACGGCGCGCGCGTCATGCTCTCGACGCCGCCCGCGATCATCAGGCGCGCCTCCCCGGCCTTGATCGCGCGCGCAGCAGTGCCGACCGCGTCCATCCCGGAGCCGCACAGGCGGTTCAGCGTCGTGCCGGGCACGTCGGTCGGCAGCCCCGCGAGCAGCGCCGACATCCGGGCGACGTTGCGGTTGTCCTCACCGCCCTGGTTCGCGCAGCCGTAGATCACGTCGTCGATCGCCGTCCAGTCGACGTCGCGGTTGCGCTCCACGAGCGCCTTGAGCGGTACCGCACCGAGGTCGTCGGCGCGGACATCTTTCAGGGCGCCGCCGTAGCGGCCGATGGGGGTGCGAATCGCGTCGCAGATATAGGCGTCTGTCATGGGCGTATCGATGAGCAACGAACCCGCCGGGTAGCGGATTCGTTCATGGTAGAGAACGTGGCGGCGTTTGCACGTCGACCATTCGGGTTATGCAGGTTGACCGGCTTCCGCGGGTGCCGCTTTCGGCGCAACATGGACGCGGCTTTGCACGACGCGGAACCGGTTGGCGACGAATGCCGGATCCGCCAGCGCCGCGTTGGCTGCCGGGTTCGCGCCCGTGCCGTGGAAATCCGAGAACGCTGCCGACTGGTTCACGAACACGCCGCCGGTCAGGTTGATCGACAGCGCGACGCCGCCGCGCACCGCCGCGTCGTGTGCGGCGTCGACGATAGCTTCGTCGGTACTGTAGACGGAGAGCGTCAGCGCGCCATGTTCTGCCGCGATTTCACCGGCGAGATCGAGCGACTGCGCGGTCGAGTCGGTTGCGATCACGAACGAGATCGGGCCGAACCACTCCTGCGTGAATTTCTCGCGATCGGCCACGTCGAGTTGCAGCACGAGCGGTGTGCGCACGCGGGCATCGGGGAACGCGGGGTGCTGGAGGGTCAGGCTGTCGGCGAGCACGCGGCCGAGCTGGCGGGCGTCGTCGATGCGTGCGGTCACGCCTTCGTTCTGGATCGCGCCGATCAGTTCGACCGAGCGGGCCGGATCGCCGGTGAGTTTTTGTACTGCAACGGCGATTGCCTGTGCGACTTCGTCGAAGCTCGCATGGCCGTCCGCCGTCCGGATGCCGTCGCGCGGCACGTAGATGTTCTGAGGTGCCGTGCACATCTGGCCGGAGTACAGCGCCAGCGAGAACGCGATGTTCTTGGCGGTGGCCTTCAGGTCGTCGGTCGAGTCGATCACGATCTGGTTGACGCCTGCCTTCTCCGTGTAGACCTGTGCCTGGTGGGCATGGCGCTCGAGCCACGTGCCGTTTTGCGTGCTGCCGGTGAAGTCGATCAGCTTGATCTCGGGGCGCAGCGCGAGATGCTGAACGAGTGCGCCGTCGTTGGGTTCGGTCGCGAGGAGCGTGACGACGTTCGGGTCGAAGCCGGCTTCGCGCAGCACGTCGCGAGCGATCCGGACCGTGATCGCGAGAGGCAGGATCGCGCCCGGATGCGGTTTGACGATCACGGTGTTGCCGGTGGCCAGATCGGCGAACAATCCCGGGTAGCCGTTCCAGGTCGGGAACGTGCAGCAGCCGAGTACGAGGCCGGTGCCGCGCGGGACGATCGTGTAGCGCTTGTGCATCGCGAGCGGCGGGTTCTTGCCTTGCGGCTTCTCCCAGTGCGCGTCGGCCGGAATGCGGCGCAGTTCGTCCCACGCATAGGCAACGGCCTCGAGCGCGCGATCCTGCGCGTGCGGGCCGCCGGCCTGGAATGCCATCATGAATGCCTGCCCCGTGGTGTGCATCACGCTGTAGGCGATCTCGAAGCTCGCACGATTCAGGCGCGCGAGGATTTCGAGGCTGACGCCGATCCAGGCGCTCGGGCCGGCCTCACGCCATGAACGCTGCGCGGCGGCAGCGGCGGCGATCAGTTCGTCGGGCGTCGACTTCGGATACCGGATGCCCAGTGCGATGCCGTAGGGCGACCGTTCCGCGCCGACGGTTTCTCCGGACGCCGGCTGGTCGAGCGCGAACGTCTTGTCGAGGTAGGACTTGAACGCGGCCTCGCCATCTGCGTTCGCGCTTTCCCCGTACACTTTGGGGCTCGGCATTTCGGCGAACGGGCTCCAGTACCCGCGGCTCTCGATGGCGGCGAGTGCGTGCTTCAGCGTGTCTTCGTGCTTCGTGAACAGTGCATGGGTCATGGCGGCAGCCTGATGGACGATGAGAGGGGTTGAATCGATTAATTAACCGACCGGTTGGTCGGAGAATGGTAGCATCAAACTATTCGCATGTGCGAGGCGTTTCTCATTTCATTGATCGAGGAGAAATAGATGGCTTACGAGAACATCCTGGTGGAGACCCGGGGGCGTGTCGGGCTGGTCACGCTGAACCGTCCGAAGGCGCTGAATGCGCTGAACGATGCGCTGATGGATGAACTGGGTGATGCGCTGAAGGCGTTCGATGCGGACGATGGCATCGGCGCGATCGTCGTGACCGGGAGCGAGAAGGCGTTCGCGGCTGGCGCGGACATCGGCATGATGGCGACCTATTCCTATATGGATGTCTACCGGGGCGACTACATCACGCGTAACTGGGAGACGGTTCGCGAAATCCGCAAGCCGATCATTGCGGCGGTGTCGGGCTTTGCGCTGGGCGGTGGCTGCGAGCTGGCCATGATGTGCGACATCATCTTCGCAGCGGACACGGCCAAGTTCGGTCAGCCGGAAATCAAGCTGGGCGTCATGCCGGGGGCGGGCGGTACGCAGCGTCTGCCGCGCGCGGTGTCGAAGGCGAAGGCGATGGACATGTGTCTGACGGCCCGCTTCATGGATGCAGCCGAAGCGGAGCGTGCGGGGCTCGTATCGCGTGTGCTGCCGGCCGACACGCTGCTCGACGAGGCGATTGCCGCCGCGGCGACGATCGCCGAGTTTTCGCTGCCGGCGGTCATGATGGTCAAGGAGTCGGTGAACCGTGCGTACGAGACGACGCTGGCCGAGGGCGTTCACTTCGAGCGCCGGCTGTTCCATTCGCTGTTCGCGACCGAAGACCAGAAGGAGGGGATGGCAGCATTCGTTGAAAAGCGGAAGCCGGTGTTCAAGCACCGCTGATTGAGCTGCCCGAGGTTGGTGGCCGGTGCTTGGTTGGTATCGGTCGTCGTTGTAATAACCCGGCCCACTGAGCCCCCAGCCCCCGTGCGCGCCAGCGCACGGGGGCTTTTCAAAATATTTTCACAAAGGGCTTGCGTAGATGGGGGCCGGTGCTTAGAATCACGCCTCTTTCGCGCTAACGGAAACGCGGCGCGGAAGGGGGAAGCAAAGCTGGTGGTGTGCTGCAGTGTCGGGTGCGCGGCTGGCTTGGAAGTTGAACCCCGCAGTCGCAACGATGCAGTGTAAAAAGTTGTTGACGAGCTGCGAAACACGGTTCATAATCTCGCTTCTCTGCTGCTGAAAACGCAGCGCTGCTGAGAAACACGAAGTTCCTCGCAGATTGCTCTTTAAAAATTAACAGCCGATAAGTGTGGGCGCTTGATGGAAGCGAGCTGATCCTCGGATCAGATAGCGAAAGTATCAAGAGTCTCACACTAAAGTAAGTCAGGTTTATGAAGCAATTCATATTCCTGTCAGCTTTGAGTGAGCGACCGGTTCTTAACCGAACCGAAAACAGTAACAGGTTTAAACTGAAGAGTTTGATCCTGGCTCAGATTGAACGCTGGCGGCATGCCTTACACATGCAAGTCGAACGGCAGCACGGGTGCTTGCACCTGGTGGCGAGTGGCGAACGGGTGAGTAATACATCGGAACATGTCCTGTAGTGGGGGATAGCCCGGCGAAAGCCGGATTAATACCGCATACGATCTACGGATGAAAGCGGGGGACCTTCGGGCCTCGCGCTATAGGGTTGGCCGATGGCTGATTAGCTAGTTGGTGGGGTAAAGGCCTACCAAGGCGACGATCAGTAGCTGGTCTGAGAGGACGACCAGCCACACTGGGACTGAGACACGGCCCAGACTCCTACGGGAGGCAGCAGTGGGGAATTTTGGACAATGGGCGAAAGCCTGATCCAGCAATGCCGCGTGTGTGAAGAAGGCCTTCGGGTTGTAAAGCACTTTTGTCCGGAAAGAAATCCTTGGCTCTAATACAGTCGGGGGATGACGGTACCGGAAGAATAAGCACCGGCTAACTACGTGCCAGCAGCCGCGGTAATACGTAGGGTGCAAGCGTTAATCGGAATTACTGGGCGTAAAGCGTGCGCAGGCGGTTTGCTAAGACCGATGTGAAATCCCCGGGCTCAACCTGGGAACTGCATTGGTGACTGGCAGGCTAGAGTATGGCAGAGGGGGGTAGAATTCCACGTGTAGCAGTGAAATGCGTAGAGATGTGGAGGAATACCGATGGCGAAGGCAGCCCCCTGGGCCAATACTGACGCTCATGCACGAAAGCGTGGGGAGCAAACAGGATTAGATACCCTGGTAGTCCACGCCCTAAACGATGTCAACTAGTTGTTGGGGATTCATTTCCTTAGTAACGTAGCTAACGCGTGAAGTTGACCGCCTGGGGAGTACGGTCGCAAGATTAAAACTCAAAGGAATTGACGGGGACCCGCACAAGCGGTGGATGATGTGGATTAATTCGATGCAACGCGAAAAACCTTACCTACCCTTGACATGGTCGGAATCCTGCTGAGAGGTGGGAGTGCTCGAAAGAGAACCGGCGCACAGGTGCTGCATGGCTGTCGTCAGCTCGTGTCGTGAGATGTTGGGTTAAGTCCCGCAACGAGCGCAACCCTTGTCCTTAGTTGCTACGCAAGAGCACTCTAAGGAGACTGCCGGTGACAAACCGGAGGAAGGTGGGGATGACGTCAAGTCCTCATGGCCCTTATGGGTAGGGCTTCACACGTCATACAATGGTCGGAACAGAGGGTTGCCAACCCGCGAGGGGGAGCTAATCCCAGAAAACCGATCGTAGTCCGGATTGCACTCTGCAACTCGAGTGCATGAAGCTGGAATCGCTAGTAATCGCGGATCAGCATGCCGCGGTGAATACGTTCCCGGGTCTTGTACACACCGCCCGTCACACCATGGGAGTGGGTTTTACCAGAAGTGGCTAGTCTAACCGCAAGGAGGACGGTCACCACGGTAGGATTCATGACTGGGGTGAAGTCGTAACAAGGTAGCCGTATCGGAAGGTGCGGCTGGATCACCTCCTTTCCAGAGCTATCTCGCGAAGTTGAGCGCTCACGCTTATCGGCTGTAAATTAAAGACAGACTCAGGGGTCTGTAGCTCAGTCGGTTAGAGCACCGTCTTGATAAGGCGGGGGTCGTTGGTTCGAATCCAACCAGACCCACCATTGTCTGACGTGTCGGTGATCGTTAGCGCTTTAGCGCTTACGAGTACCCCAAGCCGACAGGCTTACACCTGAGGATATTCTGTACATGGGGGCATAGCTCAGCTGGGAGAGCACCTGCTTTGCAAGCAGGGGGTCGTCGGTTCGATCCCGTCTGCCTCCACCAATCACCAACGCTAAGTGCTTGGTTCATACGATGAACCGAGAATTTTGCATTGGCGATTGAGCCAGTCAGAGCGGTACGAAAGTATCGGCTGTCGTTCTTTAACAATCTGGAAGAAGTAAGTAATTTGGATAGCGGAAGCGTCTTGAGATGGACGTGGAAACTATCCGGGTTGTGATTGTATCGATGTATCTCAAGATGATTCGAACTCTATGTTTGACTCAATTGGAATACGGCACAACGCGAGAACTCAACCTGTAGCGACTGTCGACGAGACAGACTCGTTATAGGGTCAAGCGAACAAGTGCATGTGGTGGATGCCTTGGCGATCACAGGCGATGAAGGACGCGGTAGCCTGCGAAAAGCTACGGGGAGCTGGCAAACAAGCTTTGATCCGTAGATGTCCGAATGGGGAAACCCACTCCTTTTGGAGTATCCATGGCTGAATACATAGGCCATGCGAAGCGAACGCGGTGAACTGAAACATCTAAGTAACCGCAGGAAAAGAAATCAACCGAGATTCCCAAAGTAGTGGCGAGCGAAATGGGATGAGCCTTGCACTCTTTATTTGTATTGTTAGCCGAACGCTCTGGAAAGTGCGGCCATAGCAGGTGATAGCCCTGTAGGCGAAAACAGTATGAAAGAACTAGGTGTGCGACAAGTAGGGCGGGACACGTGAAATCCTGTCTGAAGATGGGGGGACCATCCTCCAAGGCTAAATACTCGTGATCGACCGATAGTGAACCAGTACCGTGAGGGAAAGGCGAAAAGAACCCCGGGAGGGGAGTGAAATAGATCCTGAAACCGCATGCATACAAACAGTCGGAGCCTCGTAAGGGGTGACGGCGTACCTTTTGTATAATGGGTCAGCGACTTACGTTCAGTAGCAAGCTTAACCGTATAGGGCAGGCGTAGCGAAAGCGAGTCCGAATAGGGCGTTCAGTTGCTGGGCGTAGACCCGAAACCAGGTGATCTATCCATGGCCAGGATGAAGGTGCGGTAACACGTACTGGAGGTCCGAACCCACTAACGTTGAAAAGTTAGGGGATGAGCTGTGGATAGGGGTGAAAGGCTAAACAAACCTGGAAATAGCTGGTTCTCTCCGAAAACTATTTAGGTAGTGCCTCGTGTCTCACCTTCGGGGGTAGAGCACTGTCATGGTTGGGGGGTCTATTGCAGATTACCCCGCCATAGCAAACTCCGAATACCGAAGAGTGCAATCACGGGAGACAGACATCGGGTGCTAACGTCCGGTGTCAAGAGGGAAACAACCCAGACCGCCAGCTAAGGTCCCCAAATATAGCTAAGTGGGAAACGAAGTGGGAAGGCTAAAACAGTCAGGAGGTTGGCTTAGAAGCAGCCACCCTTTAAAGAAAGCGTAATAGCTCACTGATCGAGTCGTCCTGCGCGGAAGATGTAACGGGGCTAAGCTATATACCGAAGCTGCGGATGCGTGCTTGCACGCATGGTAGGAGAGCGTTCCGTAAGCCTGCGAAGGTGCCTTGTAAAGGGTGCTGGAGGTATCGGAAGTGCGAATGCTGACATGAGTAGCGATAAAGGGGGTGAAAGGCCCCCTCGCCGTAAGCCCAAGGTTTCCTACGCAACGTTCATCGGCGTAGGGTGAGTCGGCCCCTAAGGCGAGGCAGAAATGCGTAGCTGATGGGAAGCAGGTCAATATTCCTGCACCATTGTTAGATGCGATGGGGGGACGGATCGCGGAAGGTTGTCCGGGTGTTGGAAGTCCCGGTCGCTGCATTGGAGAAGGCACTTAGGCAAATCCGGGTGCGCAATTCAAGGGTGTGGCGCGAGCTCCTTAGGGAGCGAAGCAATTGGAAGTGGTTCCAAGAAAAGCCTCTAAGCTTCAGTCTAACGATGACCGTACCGCAAACCGACACAGGTGGGCGAGATGAGTATTCTAAGGCGCTTGAGAGAACTCGGGAGAAGGAACTCGGCAAATTGGTACCGTAACTTCGGGATAAGGTACGCCCTTGTAGCTTGACTGGCCTGCGCCAGGAGGGTGAAGGGGTTGCAATAAACTGGTGGCTGCGACTGTTTAATAAAAACACAGCACTCTGCAAACACGAAAGTGGACGTATAGGGTGTGACGCCTGCCCGGTGCCGGAAGATTAAATGATGGGGTGCAAGCTCTTGATTGAAGTCCCGGTAAACGGCGGCCGTAACTATAACGGTCCTAAGGTAGCGAAATTCCTTGTCGGGTAAGTTCCGACCTGCACGAATGGCGTAACGATGGCCACACTGTCTCCTCCCGAGACTCAGCGAAGTTGAAGTGTTTGTGATGATGCAATCTACCCGCGGCTAGACGGAAAGACCCCATGAACCTTTACTGTAGCTTTGCATTGGACTTTGAACCGATCTGTGTAGGATAGGTGGGAGGCTATGAAACCGGAACGCTAGTTTCGGTGGAGCCGTCCTTGAAATACCACCCTGGTTTGTTTGAGGTTCTAACCTTGGCCCGTGATCCGGGTCGGGGACAGTGCATGGTAGGCAGTTTGACTGGGGCGGTCTCCTCCCAAAGCGTAACGGAGGAGTACGAAGGTACGCTAGGTACGGTCGGAAATCGTGCTGATAGTGCAATGGCATAAGCGTGCTTAACTGCGAGACCGACAAGTCGAGCAGGTGCGAAAGCAGGTCATAGTGATCCGGTGGTTCTGTATGGAAGGGCCATCGCTCAACGGATAAAAGGTACTCTGGGGATAACAGGCTGATACCGCCCAAGAGTTCATATCGACGGCGGTGTTTGGCACCTCGATGTCGGCTCATCTCATCCTGGGGCTGTAGCCGGTCCCAAGGGTATGGCTGTTCGCCATTTAAAGAGGTACGTGAGCTGGGTTTAAAACGTCGTGAGACAGTTTGGTCCCTATCTGCCGTGGGCGTTGGATATTTGAAGGGGGCTGCTCCTAGTACGAGAGGACCGGAGTGGACGAACCTCTGGTGTACCGGTTGTCACGCCAGTGGCATCGCCGGGTAGCTATGTTCGGAAGAGATAACCGCTGAAAGCATCTAAGCGGGAAACTCGCCTTAAGATGAGATATCCCTGGGGACTAGATCCCCTTGAAGGGTCGTTCGAGACCAGGACGTTGATAGGTCAGGTGTGTAAGCGCAGTAATGCGTTCAGCTAACTGATACTAATTGCCCGTAAGGCTTGATCCTATAACAAGTCTGCCTTGTAGATCGGCGCCGTGCGACAGCACCGGCCGCAGGATCCAGAGCGACAAGTTGGATTCTCGTGTGTGATACACACAACCTAAATTACTGCTTCTTCCAAGATTGGTTGTGCTGCGAAGCCAGCACAACAACCCTCTTTGCCTGATGACCATAGCGAGTCGGTCCCACCCCTTCCCATCCCGAACAGGACCGTGAAACGACTCTACGCCGATGATAGTGCGGATTCCCGTGTGAAAGTAGGTAATCGTCAGGCTCCCTAAGCCAGAAACCCCCGCCCGAAAGGCGGGGGTTTTTGCATTGGCACGACGGAAATGCGCGAGTGATCGGGATCGGTGGCCTGGCCGGAACTTTCACATTACTCCTCCAAGGTGCCCCGATCGCAACGCCCGGTTTTTCGAAATGACCGGGATCATTCGCGATCCCCTGATCTATTGATCGTATCTCCGATCAAAACCCCAACTCCCTCCTCTCCGTGTACCGGTTAGCGACGTCGTGCACGTTCTGCCTTCCGTCGTCGACAACGCATATCGGACGGGCCATACAGGCCTCCCCCGCAGATGACGCGTGGTGCAACCGAAACTACCCTGGCTTCCTCCAATCGCTTTTTGGTCAGATAACCCAGAATCCGAACGAAATGAACGCTTTATTCGGCGCGTCCACGTAAAATTTGCGAACCCCCATCTATGCACTCAAAACGATGAACGCCGCGATTCAGGTAACCCGGGCCGTTTGCCCGCACGATTGTCCGGACACGTGTGCAATGCGTGTGACCGTCGAGAACGGCAAGGCGATCAAGGTCACGGGCGATCCCGATCATCCGCCGACACAAGGCGTGTTGTGCACGAAAGTCAGCCGATACGCCGATCGTGTTCATCATCCCGATCGCCTCACCGTTCCGCTCAAGCGCATCGGCGCCAAAGGGGAAGGGCATTTCGTACCGATCAGCTGGGACGAGGCGTTCGACGAGATCGGCCGTCGTCTCGGTGAAATTGCGGCGCGCGCCCCGGAAGCGATCGTGCCGTACAGCTATGCGGGGACGATGGGGCTCGTGCAAGGGGAGGGCATCGCCCAGCGGTTCTTCCACAAACTGGGCGCCTCACGGCTCGAGCGCGCGATCTGCGCGGCGGCCGGTGCTGCGGGGTTACGGTACACATATGGTGGCAGTCTCGGTATGCATCTCGAGCATTTCGAGGAAAGCGAACTGATTCTGATATGGGGAGCGAACCCGATCGCGTCGAGTCTGCACTTCTGGACGCGAGCGCAGGAAGCGAAGCGCCGAGGCGCCCGTCTTGTCGCCATCGATCCGTATCGTTCGCTGACAGCGGAGAAGTGTCATCAGCATATTGCGTTGAAACCGGGCACCGATGGCGCGTTCGCACTCGGCATGATGCACGTGCTGATTACCGAAGACCTGCTCGATCACGACTACATCGCCAGCCATACGCTCGGTTTCGACGCACTCAAGGAACGGGCGATGTCCTATCCGCCGGATCGTGTCGCGCAGATCTGCGGCATCGACGCGTCGGAGTTGATCGATCTTGCGCGTCGTTACGGCGCTACCCGGAAGGCATCGATCCGCCTGAACTACGGCATGCAGCGCGTCCGCGGCGGTGGCAACGCGGTACGGGCGATCGCAAGCCTGCCGGCGCTGACGGGTGCATGGCGCGATCGGGCCGGTGGGCTGTTGCTCTCTTCGTCGGAATCCGCGCCGGTCAACCAGGCTGCGCTGCTGCGTCCGGACTTGATGCCGGGCTGGCCGCACAAGCTGCCGCGCATCATCAACATGAACGCGATCGGCGACGCGCTGTTGCACCCGGGCGATGCCACCTTCGGACCGAAGGTCGAAGCGGTGATCGTGTACAACTCGAATCCGGTGGCGGTCGCGCCTGATTCCTCGAAAGTGGCAGCGGGGTTCGCACGTGACGACCTGTTCACGGTTGTTCTTGAGCATTTCAAGACAGATACCGTCGATTTTGCCGACATTGTGCTGCCGGCAACCACGCAACTCGAGCATCTGGACATCCACAAATCGTACGGCCACACCTACGTGATGGCGAACCTGCCGTCGATTCCTCAGGTGGGAGACGCGCGGCCGAATACGGAGATCTTCCGCGGGATCGCGCGCAGCATGGGGCTGGACGAGCCCGCGCTCTATCACAGCGACGAAGAGGTCGCGCGTGCGGCCCTCCGCTGGGACGATCCGGCACTCGACAGCGACTGGGACACGCTGAAGCGCGACGGCTGGCTGAAACTCAAGCTGCCGGAGGCGCCGTTCGCGAACGGCGGTTTTCGTACCCCATCCGGCAAGTGTGAGTTCTACAGCCCGCGGCTCGAGCAGATGGGCGTGGACCCAGTGCCCGACTACCTGCCGCCATTCGAATCGGCCGAGGCGGCACCCGAGCTCGCCGCGCGCTATCCGCTCGCGATGATTTCGCCGCCGGCCCGTCACTTCCTGAACAGCACGTTCGTGAACGTCGACAGCCTGCGTCATACCGAAGGCGAGCCGCATCTCGACATTCACCCGTCGGATGCCGATGCACGGGGCATCGCGGAGGGCGATCTCGTTCGCATCTTCAACGACCGCGGATCGATGCAGGCGCTCGCGAGAATTACCGATCGCGCACGTGCAGGGCTCGTCGTCGGGCTGTCGATCTGGTGGAAGAAGCTATCGCCGGACGGCAGGAACGCGAACGAGGTGACGAGCCAGGCGCTCACCGATCTCGGCAATTCGGCGACGTTCTACGATTGCCTTGTGGAAGTAGAACGCATTTGACCGAATATCACCGTATCATCCGACGAATCTCCACGGAAGTTCGAAGTGGACATCTAACCCTGTTGTATCGGGACGGGCGAGCCGTTACGATGCGTTTTAGCACGATCATTCGAAAATCCGTGAGGAGACGCGCAGTATGAACAAAATTTGGCTGAAATCGTACCCACCCGGCGTTCCAGCCGAAATTGACGCGTCTCCTTATCCCTCTGTTCCAGACCTGCTCGACGAAAGCTTTCGCCAGTACCGCGACCGCACGGCGTTCGTCTGCATGGGCAAGGGCATCACGTACGGCGAACTCGACAAGCTGTCGCGCCAGTTCGGCGCCTGGCTGCAATCGCGCGGTCTTGCGCGCGGGGCGCGCGTTGCGATCATGATGCCGAACGTGCTGCAGTATCCGGTGGCGATCGCCGCAGTACTGCGCGCGGGCTACGCCGTCGTCAACGTCAATCCGCTCTATACGCCACGCGAGCTCGAACATCAGCTGAAGGACAGCGGCGCGGAGGCGATTGTCATCCTCGAGAACTTCGCGTCGACGCTGCAGGCTGTCATTGCGAATACGAGCGTCAAGCACATCGTCGTCGCGTCGATGGGCGATCTGCTGGGCATCAAGGGATGGCTCGTCAACTACGTCGTGCGCAACGTGAAGAAGATGGTGCCGGCCTGGCAACTGCCATCGTTCACGCGCTTCAAGGCCGCGCTTTCGGAAGGCGCGCGGCAGGCATTCAAGGCGCAGAAGATCGGCCCCGATGACGTCGCGTTCCTGCAATACACGGGCGGGACGACCGGCGTGGCGAAGGGGGCGACGCTGCTGCACCGGAACATCGTGTCGAACGTGCTGCAGGCCGGCGCCTGGCACCATCCGGCTCACGAGAAGTTCCCGGAGGTGAAACAGTTCGTGACCGTTGTCGCGCTGCCGCTGTATCACGTGTTCGCGCTGACCGTCTGCGGATTCCTGACGATGCGTACCGGGGGCATGGGCATCCTGATCCCGAACCCGCGCGACATCGCCGGCATGATCAAGGAGCTGAAGGGCTACCAGATCTCGACGATCCCGGCGGTCAACACGCTGTATAACGCACTGCTGAACCACCCCGAATTCAATCAGCTCGACCTGTCGAAGCTCGTGATCGCCAACGGCGGCGGCATGGCGATCCAGGAAGGCGTCGCGAAACGCTGGTATGAAAAGACCCATACGGCGATCATCGAAGGATACGGGCTGTCCGAAACGTCGCCGGTCGCGACCTGCAACCCGGTGACGGCGACCGAATACAGCGGGACGATCGGCCTGCCGCTGCCGTCGACCGAAGTGGCGATTCGCGACGATGCCGGCAACGACGTCGCGCTCGGCGAACCCGGCGAGATTTGCATCCGCGGGCCGCAGGTGATGGTCGGCTACTGGAACCGGCCGGACGAGACCGCGAAGGTCATGTTCGCGGACGGCTTCTTCAAGACGGGCGACGTCGGCGTGATGGATGCGCGCGGTTACGTGAAGATCGTCGACCGGAAGAAGGACATGATTCTCGTATCGGGCTTCAACGTGTACCCGAACGAAGTCGAGGACGTGGTGGCGTCGCATCCGGGCGTGTTCGAGGTGGCGGCGGTCGGCGTGCCCGACGAGCATTCCGGCGAAGCCGTGAAGCTGTTCATCGTGAAGAAGGACCCGGCGCTCACCGACAAGGACATCCTCGCCTACTGCAAGGAACGCCTCACTGGCTACAAGCGGCCGAAGCTGGTCGAGTTCCGTACGGAGCTGCCGAAAACGAACGTCGGCAAGATCCTGCGGCGCGAATTGCGCGACGGACGCGCGTAACGTCGCGGTCGATCGAAGGGAAAGGCCCGGCACATGCCGGGCTTTTTTGTTTGCAGTGCGGCCCCGAGGAGGTTTGTCTCCGAACGAGGCTGCCTCCGGAATGGGCTTGCGGCGGCGGCCGTGCGTTTCGATGGCTGCAGAGGCAGGCGGCATGACCCCCACGACGAGCGCGCAACGCCCGGCGCGATTCGCCGCACTCCGGCTTTGCCGTTCTGCACCGCAAAAGAAAAAGGCGCCCGGAGGCGCCTTCAATATGCTGCGGCTTGTCAGGCAAGCTGATTAGAACTTGTGACGGATGCCGACGCGTGCCGCGACCTGGTTGCTGGTGCTCGAACCGGCGAGACCGTTGATCGATGCGGTTGCCTTGATCACGTCGCCGTTCGCGTCGAGCACGTTGCCCGATGCGTGCTGGTACACGCCGATCGCGTAGACGTCGGTGCGCTTCGACAGGAAGTAGTCGACGCCCAGCGAGCCCTGGTGGTACTTGGCTGCCGAGTTGCCGTCGATCTTGCTGCCTTGCGTGTAGTCGTACGCCGCGCCGAGAATCAGCGCCGGGGTCAACTGATACTTGAAGTTGATTTCGCCGTTGTTGAACGTCGCGGTCTGGTTCACGAACGGGCCTGCCGAGAAGCCCTTGAACTTCGTGTTCGAGTACGTCGCGCCGATCGTTGCTGCGCCGAACGTGTATGCGCCGCCTGCACCGATGACCTGGTACGTGTTCGCGTTGTTCGCGTACGCGCCGTAGATCGGCGACGAGACCGACGAAGACGCGGAACCGTTGTTGAACATGCCGCCGAACTGGTTCGGCGTACGTGCGTTCAAGTAACCGACGCCCAAGACCAGCGGGCCGTTGTTGTAGCCTGCGCCGAGCGACCAGACCTGGTTCTTCGAGAACTGGCCTGCCTGACCGCCAAAGCTGTACAGGCCGCCGAACGAGAAGCCGCCGTAGGTCTGGCTCGTGAACTTGACCGCGTTGTTCACGCGATAGGCGTTGTTGAAGTTGTCGAGGTCGCCCGGGTGAGCGGCGATGTAGCCGCCCCACTGGTCGCCTGCCTCGAGCGGGCCGACGAAGTCGACGACGGAGTCGTATTGACGACCCAGCGTGACCGTACCGTACTGGCTCGACAGGCCGACGTAAGCCTGACGACCGAACATCAGGCCGCCCTGACCGAGCTTGCCGCTGTTCACGTCGAAACCATTTTCGAGGGTGAAGATCGCCTTCAGGCCGCCACCGAGGTCTTCGGTGCCGCGCAGGCCGAAGCGGCTGCCTTGCATCACACCGCTGGCCATGCTGTACAGGTGCTTGCCGCCCGCATTGTTGTTGAAGAGCAGGCCTTCATCGATGATGCCGTAAAGCGTCACGCTGCTTTGCGCATGGGCAGCGCCAGCGAACGCGCCCAGCGCGACGAGCGCGAGAAGCGACTTTTTCATTAACGGATCTCCAAAAATCACTGAATTTTTCTGGCGGGGCGGATAGTTATGTTCTGTTGACGGGCCCCATCAACTTCGCAAGAAGTCGCACGTAATGTAGCAAAACCGGTTTTTGCCACAAAGCGAAATGCCGCAGCTCAAGGCCGCCATGTTTCCTTTATGCAACAATGGTTAAAATCACGGGTTAACCGCAATTTCCGCTGAATAATCAAGTCGGTTACGCAGCGGACTCGTGCCCTTGCCGCTCGCGGCGGCACATGCAGCCAGGAGAACAGGATGGTGTTTGATGAACTGATCAGCGAATTCGATCGCGGCCTGCGGTCGCTGACGGGCATTAGCCGGATGAGCCGGCCGGTGCCCGCGCCGGCCGAGGCGCCCGCCGTCGAATTGACGCCCGCGGAGCGTACGCATGCCGCCGGGCTGATGCGCGTGAACCACGTCGGCGAGGTCTGCGCTCAGGCGCTGTACCAGGCGCAGAAGCTCACCGCGCGCACCGCATCCGCGAAGGCGATGTTCGAGGAAGCCGCGCGCGAGGAGGAGGATCACCTCGCGTGGACCGCGCACCGCCTGAAAGAGCTCGACTCGCGCCCGAGCCTGTTGAACCCGCTCTGGTATGCGGGTTCGCTCGCGATCGGCGTGGCGGCTGGCGCGCTCGGCGACAAGGTCAGTCTCGGCTTCATGGCCGAGACCGAACGGCAGGTCGAGAGCCATCTCGAAGGCCATATGTCGGAGTTGCCGGCGGCCGATACCGCGTCGCGCGCGATCGTCGACCAGATGCGTATCGACGAGGTGAAGCACGGCAAGGCCGCCGCCGACGCAGGCGGGATCGAACTGCCGCTGCCCGCGCGAATGCTGATGCGCGCCGCGTCGAAAGTCATGACGAGCACTGCGTACTATCTGTAAGATTCGCACCGGGGCGATGCGTGACGTCGCCCCGGTTCCCCGCCGCTGATACCGCCCGTTTATTCCTCGTTTTCCCGCCCCCGAAAGCCCCGTCCGCACACCCGTCTGGCCCGTCTTTCTCACGTATCACCTTCACAAGTTGCACTAGCTCATTCATTTATAACGGTTTTTGGAATGAGGGGGCGCATGAGCATGTGCGCGTAAGTCCTTGTTCTAACTAACAAAATTCGTCAAAAAAGCGGGCCGCTCCCTTGACCGTGCCACACCCTTCCTCTAAAGTGGGAGACAGTGTGAGAAAGTGTATTTTTGTGTGATTTGGCGGGCTATTCCGGCTAAATTCTCAGCATTGAGCGGGTGCTTCGGTGCCCTGAACGGGAGAGCGGAAAGTGTTCCAAGGGGCGTCGGCGCTGACGCTCGATGCGAAAGGGCGGATGTCGGTGCCGGCTCGCTATCGCGAAGCGCTGCAAGGACAGGCAGAAGGACGGGTGACTGTGACCAAGCACCCGGACGGCTGCCTGTTGCTGTTTCCGCGTCCCGAATGGGAAGTATTCCGCGCCAAGATCGCCGCGCTGCCGATGGACGCGCACTGGTGGCGGCGCATTTTTCTCGGCAATGCGATGGATGTCGATCTCGACAGCGCCGGCCGGATTCTTGTATCGCCCGAGCTGCGCATGGCAGCTGGACTGGAAAAGGAAGTCATGTTGTTGGGAATGGGTAGTCACTTCGAGCTGTGGGATTCGCAGACCTACAACGCGAAGGAGCAGGCGGCGATGGCGCAGGGCATGCCCGACGCGCTGAAGAATTTCACGTTCTGATTGCGGTGACGGAGACGCCCGCGATGGGAAACGAATTGCGGCATCGGACGGTGCTGTTGGATGAAGCGGTCGAGTCGCTCGTGACGCGGCCGGACGGCGTTTATGTCGACGGCACGTTCGGGCGCGGCGGTCATAGCCGCGCGGTGCTCGCGCGGCTGGCGACAGCCGGGCGGCTGATTGCGTTCGACAAGGACCCGCGAGCGATCGAGACGGCGCAGGGCATCGAGGATGCGCGCTTCTCGATCGTGCATGACAGCTTTGCATCGATGCGCGACGCGCTTGCGGCGCGCGGCGTCGAGAAGGTGTCGGGTGTGTTGCTGGACCTGGGCGTGTCCTCGCCGCAGGTGGACGATCCGGCGCGCGGCTTCAGCTTCCGCGCCGATGGCCCGCTGGACATGCGGATGGATCCGACGCGCGGCGAGTCGGCGGCGGAATGGCTCGCACGGGCTTCGGTGAAGGAATTGACGGAGGTGATACGGGATTATGGGGAAGAACGGTTTGCTTTTCAGATTGCAAAGGCGCTTGTTGCTCGCCGGGCAGAGTCCGACCGTCTTGGGCCTCTCGACACCACGGGCGAGCTTGCCCAAATCGTGGGTCACGTCGTCAAAACCCGTGAGAAGGGCAAGGATCCGGCAACCCGCACCTTTCAGGCTATACGGATTCACGTCAATCAAGAGCTTGCGGACCTGCAAGTCGTACTAGACGCGGCACTGTCGCTGCTGGAGCAAGGGGGGCGGCTGGTGGTCATCAGCTTTCATTCACTCGAGGACCGGATCGTCAAGCGATTCATGCAGGCGCACGCGAGTGCGCCTGCGGTCGATCGTCGCCTGCCGATCCGCGCCGTCGATCTCCCGAGCCCGCCGCTCAAGATCATCAGCCGCCAGTTTCCGAGTGAAGCGGAAGTCGCCGCGAACCCGCGCGCCCGCTCGGCCGTGATGCGCATTGCGGAGCGCGTCACGCCATGAGCCGCTTCAATATCTTCCTGCTGATCATCGTGATGGGCTGCGCGCTGTCGGTCGTCAATTCGACGAACCAGCAGCGCCAGATCTTCATCCAGCTGCAGCGCGCGCAGTCGCAGGAGCGTCAGCTCCAGCAGGACTACGCGCAGCTTCAATATCAGCAGAGCGCGCTGTCGAAGACGTCGCGCATCGAGCAGCTTGCGAACGATTCGCTGAAGATGCAGCCGATCTCGACCGGCCGCACGCAATACCTGACGCTGCCGCCGGGCGCGGCGAAGGCGATCGATGCGCCGATCCCGGCATCGGCGGACACGGCCGGCAAGGGCAAGGGAGGCGCGCGATGAAGCCGTCCCAGAAGCGCCAGAACGTGAAGTTCTCGTCGAGCCCGGTGCTGGGCGTGCATCTGCCGATGTGGCGCTCGAAGCTCGTCGTGTTCCTGCTGTTCATGGCGTTCGTCGCGCTGGCCGCGCGCGCGTTCTGGATCCAGGGGCCCGGCAACGCTTTCTACCAGAAGCAGGGCGAAAGCCGCTACCAGCGCACGCTCGAGCTGCCGGCGACGCGCGGCAAGATTCTCGACCGTAACGGGCTCGTGCTCGCGACGAGCCTGCCCGTGCGCGCGATCTGGGCGATTCCCGACGCGGTGCCGGACGATCTCGATGCCGACAAGGTCAACCAGCTCGGCAAGCTCCTCGGCATGACGTCGAAGGAGCTGCGCGTGAAGCTGTCGGAAGACAAGGGTTTCGTCTACGTGAAGCGCCAGGTGCCGATCGACGTCGCGGACAAGGTTGCCGCGCTCGACATTCCCGGTATCTATCAGCGCAACGAATACAAGCGCTTCTATCCGGAAGGCGAGATCACCGCTCACCTGATCGGCTTCACGAACGTCGAGGACGAAGGGCAGGAGGGCGTCGAGCTCGGCGACCAGAAGATGCTGTCCGGCACGTCGGGCGTGCGTCGCGTGATCAAGGACCGGCTGGGGCACATCGTCGAGGACGTCGCCGAGCAGATCCCGCCGCACAACGGCACCGACGTCGACCTGTCGATCGACAGCAAGATCCAGTACATCGCGTACGCGAACCTGAAGGCCGCCGTCGAGAAGTTCAAGGCGAAGGCCGGCGCGGCGATGGTCGTCGACGTGCGCACCGGCGAGGTGCTCGCGCTCGTCAACTACCCGACGTACAACCCGAACGACCGCTCGCGCATGACGGGCGAGCAGTTGCGCAACCGGATCATGACCGACGTGTTCGAGCCGGGCTCGATCATGAAGCCGTTTACGGTGTCGCTCGCGCTCGACCTGCACCGCGTGACGCCGAACACGCTCGTCGAGACGGGCAACGGGCATTTCGTGCTCGACGGCGCACCGATCACCGACGACGCGGGTTTCGGCACGCTGACGGTCGGCGGCGTGATCCAGAAGTCGAGCAACATCGGCGCGACGAAGATCGCGATGACGATGCGGCCCGAGGAAATGTGGAATATGTATACGAGCATCGGCCTCGGCCAGGCGCCGAAGGTCGGGTTCCCGGGCGCGGTGGCCGGCCGCCTGCGTCCGTGGAAGAGCTGGCGTCGCATCGAGCAGGCGACGATGTCGTACGGCTACGGCCTCTCGGTGTCGCTGTTCCAGCTTGCGCGCGCGTACACGGCGATCGCGCATGACGGCGAGCTGATGCCCGTGACCATTTTCAAGACCGACCCCAATCAGCCGGTCGTGGGCACGCAGGTATTCAACCCGACCACCGCCCGCGAAGTGCGCGCGATGCTGGAAACGGTGGTGGCGCCGGGCGGCACGTCGCCCGATGCGGCCGTGCCGGGCTATCGCGTCGGCGGCAAGAGCGGTACCGCGTACAAGCATGAGGGGCACGGCTACACGCGCAAGTACCGCGCGTCGTTCGTCGGGATGGCGCCGATGCCGAATCCGCGCATTGTCGTTGCGGTGTCGGTCGACGAGCCGACCGCCGGCAGCCACTTCGGCGGCCAGGTGTCCGGCCCCGTATTCTCGGCGATCGCCGGCGACACGATGCGTGCGCTGAACGTGCCGCCGAACATGCCGATCAAGCAGCTTGTCGTGTCTGACGATTCGCCGGCAGCACCTTCCGCAGCGGGGCCGCAAAAGCTGGCCGCGGGTGGCGGTGCGAAGCATATGATCGTGTCCAGCACGACGCGTAATTCACCAGGAGTTGTTCGATGAGCGCCGCTCGCAGTTCCCATCCGGCGCATCAGCAGATCGCAGCCGCGCTTGCGTGGCTGCATCAGCATGTGGCCCCTGCAGCGCAACTGCATGCCGACACGCGCAGCCTCAAGGCCGGCGACGTGTTTTTTGCCTATGCGGTCGACGGGGCCGACAACCGCGCTTTCATTGTCGATGCCGTCGCGCGCGGTGCGGCCGCCGTACTGTATCAGCCGGAAGGGCTGACTACGGCGCCGGCGGTGCCCGTTGCGCTGGCCGTGCCGGCGCTCGACCAGCTCGCCGGCGAGATCGCCAGCGGCTGGTACGGCAATCCGAGCGACAGCCTGCTTGCGGTGGGCGTGACCGGCACGAACGGCAAAACTTCGTGCACGCAATGGATCGCCGCCGCGCTGACGGCGCTGCACCAGCCGTGCGCGGTGATCGGCACGCTCGGCACCGGGATGCCCGGCCAGCTCGTGCCGACGGGGTTCACGACGCCCGACGCGCCGCAACTGCAGCGCAGTCTCGCGCAGTTGCGCGACGCGGGCGCGAAGGCCGTGGCGATGGAAGTGTCGTCGCACGCGCTGCACCAGGGGCGCGTGAACGGCACGGGTTTCGACATCGCGGTGTTTACGAACCTCACGCAGGATCACCTCGACTATCACAGCACGTTCGATGCGTACGAGGCCGCGAAGGCGAAGCTGTTCGCGTGGCGCGGCCTGCGCGCGGCAGTCGTCAACCGCGACGATGCAGCCGGTCGGCGCCTGCTCGAGAAGCTCGCCGGCCGCGTGCGTACGATCGCGTACGGGATCGGCGACGCACCGGCGCCTGACGCCGATCGCGAACTGGTCGCGCTCGACGTGCGTGCCACCGCGACCGGCACGGCGTTCCACCTGCGCTCGTCGTGGGGTGAAGCGGACGTCGAGGTCGGCACGCTCGGCACGTTCAACGTCAGCAACCTGCTCGCGGTGCTCGGCTCGCTGCTCGCGGCCGACCTGCCGTTCGACGCGGCGCTCGCCGAGATCGCGCGGCTCGAGTCCGTCAACGGACGGATGCAGCGGCTCGGCGGCCGGCTGCAGAACGACGAACCGCTCGTCGTGATCGACTATGCACACACGCCCGACGCGCTCGAAAAGACGCTCGACGCGCTGCGCCCGATCGCCACGGCGCGCGGCGGCCGGCTCGTCTGCATGTTCGGCTGCGGCGGCGATCGCGATGCGACGAAGCGCCCGCTGATGGGCGCGATCGCGGAGCGGCTCGCCGATGAAACCGTCGTCACGAGCGACAACCCGCGCAGCGAGGATCCGCAGCGCATCATCGACCAGATCGTCGCGGGCATGACCGCGGCCGATCACGCACGTCGTATCGAGGATCGCGCGAGCGCGATCCTGCAGGCCGTGCGCGGCGCCGCACGCGAGGATGTCGTCGTGCTGGCCGGCAAGGGCCACGAGGCCACGCAGGAAATCATGGGCAAGAAGCGTACGTTCTCCGACCAGGATCACGCGCGGCTCGCGCTGGCAGCACGCGCGACGCACGGCAAGGGAGGCGCCGAATGACGATGCTCAGCCTTGGCGAAGCCGCTCGCCTGATTCCCGGCGCAACCGTTCACGGCGATGCGGGCGTCACGTTCGACCGCGTGTCGACGGACAGCCGCACCGTCGGCCCCGGCGACCTGTTCGTCGCACTGAAAGGCGAGCGCTTCGACGCGCACGACTTCCTTGGCGATGTCGCTGCGCGCGGTGCGGCGGCGGCGCTCGTCGCGCACGTGCCGGCGGGCGTCACGATGCCGGCGATCGAAGGCGGCGAAACACGTGCCGCGCTCGGCGCACTGGCACATGGCTGGCGCAAACGATTCGCGCTGCCGCTCGTCGCGGTGACGGGCAGCAACGGCAAGACGACCGTCAAGGAAATGATCGCGTCGATCTTCGCGGCGGCGGTCGGCGCCGACGCGCGGCTCGCGACGTCCGGCAACCTGAACAACGACGTCGGCCTGCCGCTGACGCTGCTGCGCCTGTCGGCCGCACATCGTCTCGCGGTGATCGAGATCGGGATGAACCATCCGGGCGAGACCGAAGTCCTCGCGCGCCTCACGGCGCCGACGGTCGCGCTCGTCAACAACGCGCAGCGCGAGCACCAGGAGTTCATGGCGACGGTCGAAGCGGTCGCGCTCGAACATGCTGCCGTGATTCACGCGCTTCCGCCGGACGGCGTTGCGGTGTTCCCGGCCGACGACGCGTATGCGGGCATCTGGCGCGTCGCGGCGACCGGCAACCGGATCCTCGATTTCGCGCTGCACGACGCCGAACGGCAGAACGACGCGCAGGTCACGGGCCGTCTTCACGGCGGCGAACTCGCGATCGATACGCCCGCGGGCGCCGTCACGGTGCGGCTGCGCGCGCTCGGCGAGCACAACGCGCGCAACGCGCTGGCCGCCACGGCCGCGGCGCTGGGTGCCGGCGTCGCGCTGTCGGCGATCAAGCAGGGTCTCGAATCGTTCGAGCCGGTCAAGGGCCGGCTGCAGGTGAAGCAGGCGATCGCGGGCAGCCTCGCGGGTGCGACGGTCGTCGACGATACGTACAACGCGAATCCCGATTCGATGCGTGCCGCGATCGACGTGCTCGCCACGCAACCGGCGCCGCGCGTGCTGGTGATCGGCGACATGGGCGAGGTCGGCGACGAAGGGCCGGCTTTCCATCGCGAGGTCGGTGCATATGCGCGCGAGCGCGGGATCGACGCGCTGTTCGCGCTCGGCGACGCATCGCGTGATGCGTGCACGGCGTACGGCGACACGGCACGCCACTTCGACGACGTCGGCGCGCTTGTGGCGGCGCTGCTCGCGGCCGGTTACGGCGCGCAGGCGACGCTGCTCGTGAAGGGCTCGCGGTACATGAAGATGGAGCGCGTGGTCGACGCGCTGACGAACCAACCCGCGGCGGGCACGGCGCCCGCTGCACACTGAGTAGAAGGAAGGAAGCATGCTGCTGGCGCTGGCGCAATGGCTGCAAGGAGACGCAAGCTTTTTGCGCTTGTTCACGTACCTCACGTTCCGGGCGGTGATGGCCACCATCACCGCGCTCGGGATCGGGCTCGTGTGCGGACCGTGGGTGATCCGCAAGCTGACGCAAATGAAGGTCGGTCAGGCCGTGCGCAAGGACGGCCCGCAGACGCACCTCGTCAAGTCCGGCACGCCGACGATGGGCGGCGTGCTGATCCTGATCGGCATCGCGGTCGCGACGCTGCTGTGGGGCGACCTGACGAACCGTTTCATCTGGATCGTGATGCTCGTCACGTTCGGTTTCGGCGTGATCGGCTGGGTCGACGATTACCGCAAGGTCGTCCACAAGGACCCGCGCGGGATGTCGTCGCGCGAGAAGTATTTCTGGCAATCGGTGATCGGGCTGTTCGCGGCCGTCTACCTCGCCTTCAGCGTGTCCGAGGCGAACAACGTGCGCGTGTTCGACCTGTTCATGGCGTGGGTGAGGAGCGGCCTGTCGATGGGGCTGCCGGCACGCGCCGACCTGATGCTGCCGTTCCTGAAGTCGATCAGCTATCCGCTCGGCGTGTGGGGCTTCATCGTGCTGACGTACTTCGTGATCGTCGGCGCGAGCAACGCGGTGAACCTGACCGACGGCCTCGACGGCCTCGTGATCATGCCGGTCGTGCTCGTCGGCGCGTCGCTGGGTGTGTTCGCGTACGTGATGGGTAGCGCGGTTTATTCAAAATACCTGTTGTTCCCGCATATCCCGGGCGCGGGCGAACTGCTGATCTTCTGTTCCGCGATGGGCGGGGCAGGGCTCGCGTTCCTCTGGTACAACACGCACCCCGCGCAGGTGTTCATGGGCGACGTCGGCGCGCTGGCGCTCGGCGGCGCGCTCGGCACGGTCGCGGTGATCGTGCGCCAGGAAATCGTGCTGTTCATCATGGGCGGCATCTTCGTCGCGGAAACGCTGTCGGTGATGCTGCAGGTGTCGTGGTTCAAGTACACGAAAAAGCGCTACGGCGAAGGGCGGCGCCTGCTGAAGATGGCGCCGCTGCATCACCATTTCGAATTGTCCGGCTGGAAGGAAACGCAGGTGGTCGTGCGTTTCTGGATCATCACGCTGATGCTGTGCCTGTTCGGTCTGACCACCCTCAAGCTGCGGTAAAGGAAAGGTAACAAGGATGTCTGGCGAGATGTTTGGAGATCGGCAACGGCCGATGGTGCTCGTACTGGGGCTCGGGGAATCGGGTCTCGCGATCGCGCGATGGTGCGCGAGGCACGGGTGCCGGCTGCGCATTGCCGATACCCGCGAGGCGCCGCCGAACCTTGCCGCGCTGCAGGCCGAAGGCATCGATGCGGAATTCGTCGGCGGGGCGTTCACGCCTGCGCTGCTCGACGGCGGCATCGAGCTCGTCGGGTTGAGCCCCGGGCTGTCGCCGCTCGAACCGGCGCTCGCGGCGCTGGTCGCGGCCGCGAACGAGCGCGGCATCGCGGTGTGGGGCGAGCTGGAATTCTTCGCGCAGGCGCTGCGTGCGCTCGGCACGAGCGGCTACCAGCCGAAGGTGCTCGCGATCACGGGCACCAACGGCAAGACCACGACGACGAGCCTCACGGGCCTGCTGTGCCAGCGCTCGGGCAAGAAGGTCGCGGTCGCGGGCAACATCAGCCCGGCGATGCTCGACCGGCTCGCCGGCGCGATCGACGAAACCGCGCTGCCGGACGTATGGGTGCTCGAACTGTCGAGCTTCCAGCTCGAGACCGCGCGCACGTTCGCGCCCGATGCCGCCGCGATCCTGAACATCACGCAGGACCACCTCGACTGGCACGGCAGCTTCGAAGCGTACGCGCAGGCGAAGGGCCGGATCTTCGGCGCGACGACGACGCGCGTGCTGAACCGCGACGACGCGGCCGTGATGAAGTTCGCGCCGGCAGCCGGCGCGGCCGACGCGCCGCGTACGGTCACGTTCGGCCTGAACGAACCGGTGCAGGACGGCGACTACGGGCTGTCGCGCGACAACGGCATCGCGTGGCTGGTGGAAGCCGTCGATCGCGATGCACCGGACGAGGCGGCGACGACGAGCCGCCGGCGCAAGCGCGATGCCGCGCACACGCCCGACATCGCGCAGAAGCGCCTGATGCCGGCCGACGCACTGCGTATCCGCGGGCTGCACAACGCGGCGAACGCGCTGGCCGCATTCGCGCTCGCACGCGCGATCGACCTGCCGGCGGCGCCGCTGCTGCACGCGCTGCGCGAGTACCGCGGCGAAGCGCATCGCGTCGAAGTGATCGCGACGATCGACGACGTGGACTACGTCGACGACAGCAAGGGCACGAACGTCGGCGCGACGGTTGCCGCGCTCGACGGGCTCGCCCAGAAGATCGTGCTGATCGCGGGCGGGGACGGCAAGGGCCAGGACTTCGCGCCGCTGGTCGCGCCGGTCGCGCGCTGGTGCCGCGCGGTGATGCTGATCGGCCGTGACGCGCCGGCGATCCGCGACACGCTCGCCGAAACGGGCGTGCCGCTTGCCGACCACACGACGCTCGAAGGCGCGGTGCACGCGGCGGCCGACCTCGCCGAGCCGGGCGATGCGGTGTTGCTGTCGCCGGCATGCGCGAGCCTCGACATGTTCAGGAACTACGCCCATCGCGCGGATGTGTTCCGCGCGGCGGTCGACGAAATCGCCATCGACAAAGGAGCGACGCCATGAGCTGGTCCGATCGCCTCGTCTCCCGTTTCAACGATCGGCGCGACACCGGCGGCAATGCCGCGGGCGGCCGCGTCGCGTCGGCCACGCGCGCCGCGACCGGCGGCCTCGCGAGCGTCGTCAACGGCGTGCGCCCGAGCCGTTCGCGGATGCTCGACTTCGACTACTCGCTGCTGTGGGTCGCGATCGCGCTGCTCGGGCTCGGCGTCGTGATGGTGTATTCGGCGTCGATCGCGATGCCCGATTCGCCGAAATACGCGGCGTATCACGATTACGCGTTCCTGATGCGCCACTGCGTGTCGCTCGTCGTCGCGTTCATCGCGGCGGTGATCGCGTTCCGGGTGCCGGTGTCGACGTGGGACAAATACGCACCGCATCTCTTTCTGATCGCGCTGGTCGGCCTCGTGATCGTGCTGATCCCGCACGTCGGCAAGGGCGTGAACGGCGCGCGCCGCTGGATTCCGCTCGGCATCACGAACATGCAGCCGTCGGAAATCATGAAGCTCGCGGTGACGATCTACGCGGCGAACTACACGGTGCGCAAGCAGGAATACATGCAGAGCTTCGCGAAGGGCTTCCTGCCGATGGCGTTCGCGGTCGGCCTGGTCGGTGCGCTGCTGCTGCTCGAGCCGGACATGGGCGCATTCATGGTCGTCGCGGCGATCGCGATGGGCGTGCTGTTCCTCGGCGGCGTGAACGGCAAGCTGTTCGGCGGCCTCGTCGCGACGGCGGTCGGCACCTTCACGATGCTCGTATGGCTGTCGCCGTGGCGTCGCGAGCGGATCTTCGCGTACCTCGATCCGTGGGACGAGCGCTACGCGCAGGGCAAGGCATACCAGCTCACGCACTCGCTGATCGCGTTCGGACGCGGCGAGTGGTTCGGTGTCGGCCTCGGCGGCAGCGTCGAGAAGCTGAACTACCTGCCGGAAGCGCATACCGACTTCATCCTCGCGGTGATCGGCGAGGAACTCGGTTTCGTCGGCGTGCTGGTCGTGATCCTGCTGTTCTACTGGATCGTGCGCCGCGCGTTCGAGATCGGCCGCCAGGCACTCGCACTCGATCGCACGTTCGCGGGCCTGATGGCGAAGGGCATCGGCATCTGGTTCGGCGCGCAGACCTTCATCAACATGGGCGTGAACCTCGGGCTGCTGCCGACCAAGGGCCTGACGCTGCCGCTCGTGAGCTACGGCGGCTCCGGCATTCTGCTGAACTGCGTGGCGCTCGCGGTGCTGCTGCGGGTCGACTATGAAAACCGGGTGCTGATGCGCGGAGGGAAGGTATGACCGCGTCGCAACGCACGCTGATGGTGATGGCAGGCGGCACCGGGGGCCATGTGTTCCCGGGGCTCGCGGTCGCGCACCGGATGGAGGCGGCGGGCTGGCGCGTCGTGTGGCTCGGCAATCCGGCCGGGATGGAAGCGACGCTCGTGCCGAAGCACGGCATTCCGATGGAATACGTGCGGTTCGGCGGGCTGCGCGGCAAGGGTCTGAAGACCAAGCTGACGCTGCCGTTCAACCTGCTGCGCGCATGCGGGCAGAGCCTCGCCGCGCTGCGCCGCGTGCGGCCCGACGTCGTGCTCGGGATGGGCGGCTACATCACGTTCCCGGCGGGTGTGATGACGGCGCTGTCGGGGCGTCCGCTCGTGCTGCATGAACAGAATTCGATCGCGGGCCTGACGAACAAGGTGCTCGCGAAATTCGCGAAACGCGTGCTCGTCGCGTTCCCCGGCGCGCTGCCGCACGCGGAATGGACCGGAAACCCGATTCGCGCGGAACTTGCCGGCACCGAAGCGCCCAAAGCACGCTACGCATCGCGCAGCGGCCCGCTGAACGTGCTGGTCGTCGGCGGCAGCCTCGGTGCGGCCGCGCTGAACGAAGTCGTGCCGCGCGCGCTGGCGATGCTGACGCCGGGTGAACGCCCGCGCATCGTGCATCAGGCCGGCGCGAAGCACATCGACGCGCTGAAGGCGAATTACGAAGCGGCCGGTTTCGCGGCCGGCGAAGACGTGCGGCTCGTGCCGTTCATCGACGACATGGCGGCCGCGTATGCGGCGGCGGATCTCGTGATCTGCCGGTCGGGCGCGATGACGGTGTCGGAGATCGCGGCGGTGGGCGTGGCGGCGCTGTTCGTGCCGTTCCCGTACGCAGTCGACGATCACCAGACGAGCAACGCCGCGTTCCTCGCCGATGCGGGCGCGGCCGTGCTGGTGCAACAACGCGACCTGTCGGCGGAACTGCTCGCCGACTGGCTGCGCGGCCAGTCGCGGGCATCGCTCGCGGACATGGCGGAACGTTCGCGCTCGCTGGCGAAGCCCGAAGCCACCGACGAAGTCGCGCGCGTGTGCGCGACGGCGGCCGGCGCGAACCTGGAAATATTGCAATGAAACACATCGTCAAACACATTCATTTCGTCGGGATCGGCGGCGCGGGCATGAGCGGCATCGCCGAAGTGCTCGTCAACCTCGGCTACGAGGTCAGCGGCTCGGATCTCTCGCGTAACGCAGTGACCGATCGACTCCAGGCGCTCGGCGCACGGATCGCGATCGGCCACGACGCGGCGAACATCGAGGGCGCGAACGCGGTCGTCGTATCGACGGCCGTACGCTCGGACAACCCGGAAGTGCTGGCCGCGCGCGCGAAGCGCGTGCCGATCGTGCAGCGCGCGGTGATGCTGGCGGAATTGATGCGGCTGAAGCAGGGGATCGCGATCGCCGGCACGCACGGCAAGACCACCACGACGAGCCTCGTCGCGAGCGTGCTCGCCGCGGGCGGCCTCGACCCGACCTTCGTGATCGGCGGGCGGCTGATCAGCGCCGGCGCGAACGCGCGGCTCGGCACGGGCGACTTCATCGTCGCCGAGGCCGACGAGTCGGACGCTTCGTTCCTGAACCTGTATCCGGTGATCGAAGTCATCACGAACATCGATGCCGACCACATGGACACCTACGGCCACGATTTCGCGCGGCTCAAGCAGGCGTTCATCGAATTCACGCAGCGCCTGCCGTTCTACGGCAGCGCGGTCGTGTGCGTCGACGATCCGAACGTGCGGCAGATCATCCCGTTCATCTCGAAGCCGGTCGTGCGCTACGGGCTGTCGCCGGACGCGCAGGTGCGCGCGGAAGACATCGACGCGCGCGATGGCCGCATGCACTTCACGGTGATCCGCGAAGGTCGCGCGCCGCTTGCGGTCGTACTGAACATGCCGGGCCTGCACAACGTGCAGAACGCGCTCGCGGCGATCGCGATCGCAACCGACCTCGGCGTGACGGATGACGCGATCCAGCAGGCGCTGGCCGAATTCAACGGCGTCGGCCGGCGTTTCCAGCGCTACGGCGAGGTGCCGACCGCTGACGGCGGCCAGTACACGCTGATCGACGACTACGGCCATCACCCGGTCGAGATGGCCGCGACGATCGCGGCCGCGCGCGGCGCGTTCCCGGGGCGTCGCCTCGTGCTGGCGTTCCAGCCGCACCGCTACACGCGCACGCGCGATTGCTTCGACGATTTCGTCAACGTGCTGTCGACGGTCGATGCGCTGGTGCTGACGGAAGTCTACGCGGCCGGCGAGGCCGCGATCTTGACCGCCAACGGCGAAGCGCTGTCGCGCGCGCTACGCACGGCTGGAAAGGTTGACCCGGTGTTCGTCGCGACGGTCGACGACGTGCCGGACGCATTGGCGAAGGTCGCGCAGAACGGCGACGTGGTGATCACGATGGGCGCGGGTTCGATCGGCGGCGTGCCGGCGAAGGTCGCGCAGCACACTCAACAGAAGGCATGACATGAGCGGGATTGATCCGAAACGTTTCGGCAAGGTGGCGGTGTTGTTCGGCGGCGAGTCCTCGGAGCGCGAGGTCTCGCTCACGTCCGGCCAGCTCGTGCTGCAGGGCCTGCGCGACGCAGGCATCGACGCGCACCTGTTCGACCCGGCCGAGCGCCCGCTGGCGGCGCTGAAGGACGAAGGGTTCGTGCGTGCGTTCAACGCGCTGCACGGCGGTTACGGCGAGAACGGCCAGATCCAGGGCGCGCTCGATTTCTACGGGATCCGTTACACGGGCAGCGGTGTGCTCGGGTCGGCGCTCGGCCTCGACAAGTTCCGCACGAAGCTCGTCTGGCAGCAGACGGGCGTGCCGACGCCGCCGTTCGAGACAGTGCTGCGCGGCGACGACCTCGCGGCGCGCGCGACGGACATCGTCGCGAAGCTCGGCCTGCCGCTGTTCGTGAAGCCGGCGAGCGAGGGCTCGAGCGTCGCGGTGCTGAAGGTGAAGACGGCCGATGCGCTGCCGGCTGCGCTTGAGGAAGCCGCGAAGCACGACCCGATCGTGATCGTCGAGAAGAGTATCGAAGGCGGCGGCGAATACACCGCATGCATCGCCGGCGATCTCGACCTGCCGGTGATCAAGATCGTGCCGGCCGGCGAGTTCTACGACTATCACGCGAAGTACATCGCCAACGACACGCAATACCTGATCCCGTGCGGGCTGCCCGCCGACAAGGAAGCGGAGCTCAAGCGCGTCGCGCGCCGCGCGTTCGACGTGCTCGGCTGCACCGACTGGGGCCGCGCGGACTTCATGCTCGACGCCGACGGCAATGCGTACTTCCTGGAAGTGAACACCGCGCCGGGCATGACCGACCACTCGCTGCCGCCGAAGGCCGCGCGCGCGGTCGGCATCAGCTATTCGGAGCTGGTCGTGAAGGTGCTGTCGCTCACGCTCAACGACTGACGCAGGAACGGAACGACGTATGTGGAACAACGTTCGCCAACTCAACCTTGCCGCCAGCGCGCTGTACGCGCTGCTGCTGCTCGTGTTGGCGGCGGCCGGTTGCTACTGGCTGATCCAGCGCCCGACGTTCGCGTTGCGGGAAATCCGGATCGACGGCGACACCGAGCACATCAATTCGCCGACGGTGCGCGCGGGCGTGGTCGGCCGGCTGAAGGGCAATTTCTTCACGGTCGATCTCGACGCCGCGCGCGCCGCGTTCGAGCAGATGCCCTGGGTGCGCCATGCGAGCGTGCGCCGGGTGTGGCCGAATGCGCTGGCTGTCACGCTCGAGGAGTACAAACCGCTCGGGACCTGGGGCAGCGACCAGCTCGTGAGCGTCGACGGCGAGCTGTTCACCGCGAACCAGGGCGAGCTGGATCAGGAACTGCCGGCGTTCGACGGCCCGGAGGGCAGTGCGAAGGAAGTCGTCACGCGGTATCGCGACTTCGGGAAATGGTTTGCGCCGCTGAAGGCGGCGCCGGAAGAAGTGACGCTGTCGGCGCGGTACGCGTGGACGGTGAAGCTGTCGAACGGCATGCAGGTCGAGCTGGGCAAGGAACGCAACAGCGAATCGCTGCATGACCGGAGCCAGCGTCTGGTCGCCGCCTGGCCGGCGGTCACGGAGCGCTGGGGCAACGACATCGAGTACGCGGACCTGCGTTATCCGAACGGATTCGCGATTCGCGCGGCAGGCATGCGGTTCCTGACCGATACCGACAAGCGCAAGAAGTAACGAGAGATCACACGCAAGAGCACTTTATGAGCAAAGACTACAAGGATCTGCTGGTTTCCCTCGACATCGGCACGTCGAAGGTGGTGGCCATCGTCGCCGAGCTGAAGGGCGAAGGTCACTACGAGGTGATCGGTCTCGGCCAGAGCGAGTCGAAGGGTCTGAAGAAAGGTGTGGTGGTCAACATCGAGGCCACCGTGCAGTCGATCCAGCGCGCGCTCGAGGAAGCCGAGCTGATGGCGGACTGCAAGATCACCAACGTGTTCACGGGGATCGCCGGCAGCCACATCCGCAGCTTCAACTCGAGCGGGATGGTCGCGATCAAGGACAAGGAAGTCACGCAGACCGACGTCGCGCGCGTGATCGAGACCGCGAAGGCGATCAACATCCCGACCGACCAGCAGGTGCTGCACATCCTCACGCAGGAATTCATCATCGACGGCCAGGAAGACGTGCGCGAGCCGATCGGGATGAGCGGCATCCGCCTCGAGGTGAAGGTGCACATCGTGACGGGCGCGGTGAGCGCCGCGCAGAACATCGTCAAGTGCGTGCGCCGCTGCGGGCTGGAAGTGAACGACCTGATCCTGCAGCCGCTCGCGTCGTCGCTGGCGGTGCTGACGGAAGACGAGAAGGATCTCGGCGTGGTGCTGGTCGACATCGGCGGCGGCACGACGGACATCGCGATCTTCGCCGAAGGCGCGATCCGCCACACCGCGGTGATTCCGATCGCCGGCGACCAGATCACGAGCGACATCGCGATGGCGCTGCGCACGCCGACGCCGGATGCGGAAGACATCAAGGTCGGCTACGGGATCGCGAAGCAGGCGCTCGCCGATCCGGACGAAATGGTGGAAGTGCCGGGCCTCGGCGAACGCGGCCCGCGCACGCTGTCGCGCCAGGCGCTCGCGGCCGTGATCGAACCGCGCGTCGAGGAACTGTTCTCGCTCGTGCAGCAGGTCGTGCGCGAATCCGGTTACGAAGAACTCCTGAGCTCCGGCGTGGTCATTACCGGCGGTGCGTCGATGATGCCCGGCATGGTCGAGCTCGGCGAAGACATTTTCCTGAAACCGGTGCGCATCGGCGCGCCGGAGTATGCAGGCGGCCTTTCCGACGTCGTGCGCAATCCGCGCTACTCGACGGCGATGGGGCTGCTCGTCGAAGGCAGTGCCCAGCGCATGCGCGGCCGCAAGGTCGCCGTGCAGTCCGGCAACGCGGGGCAGGTGTTCTCGCGGATGAAGGAATGGTTCCTGAGCAACTTCTGACAAACCGAATCTCGAAATTCGCGCTGGTGCCGGCGGCTGGCGCGCGACAGGGGGTTGCCCGATCTCCTGCCGAATAACGGCCGATTAGCAGTTTTTCTCTTGACGGAGGCAACATGGAATTCGAAATGCTGGAAACCGAGACCAACGGCACCATCATCAAGGTGGTCGGCGTTGGCGGCGCTGGCGGCAATGCCGTCCAGCACATGATCAACCGCGGCGTGCAGGGCGTCGATTTCATCGTGATGAACACGGATGCGCAGGCGCTGTCGCGTTCGCGCGCGTCGTCGGTGATCCAGCTCGGCAACACGGGCCTCGGCGCCGGTGCGAAGCCGGAAATGGGCCGTGCGGCAGCGGAAGAAGCGCGTGAGCGCATCGCCGACGCACTGCGCGGCGCGCACATGGTGTTCATCACGGCCGGCATGGGCGGCGGGACGGGCACGGGCGCGGCACCGGTGGTCGCGCAGATCGCGAAGGAGATGGGCATCCTGACGGTCGGTGTCGTCAGCAAGCCGTTCGAGTTCGAAGGCGGCAAGCGCATGCGCGTCGCTGAAGCAGGTTCGCAGCAACTGGAGGATCACGTCGACTCGCTGATCGTCGTGCTGAACGACAAGCTGTTCGACGTGATGGGCGACGACGCCGAGATGGACAAGTGCTTCCAGTGCGCGGACGACGTGTTGAACAACGCGGTTGCAGGCATCGCTGAAATCATCAACGTCGATGGCCTCGTGAACGTCGACTTCGAAGACGTGAAGACGGTGATGGGCGAGCAGGGCAAGGCGATGATGGGCACGGCGACGGTCGCCGGCGTCGATCGCGCGCGCCTCGCGGCGGAACAGGCCGTGGCGAGCCCGCTGCTCGAAGGCGTCGATCTGTCGGGCGCGCGCGGCGTGCTGGTCAACATCACGTCGAGCCGTTCGCTGCGCCTGTCGGAAACGCGCGAAGTGATGAACACGATCAAGAGCTACGCGGCGGAAGATGCGACGGTGATCTTCGGTGCGGTGTACGACGACGCGATGGGCGATGCGTTGCGCGTGACGGTCGTGGCAACGGGTCTGGGCCGTGCGGCGAAGAAGCAGCAGTCGGCACCGATGACGCTGCTGCGCACGGGTACGGACAACCAGCCGGTCAGCGCGGTGTCGCACGGCTATGCACCGGCGCATCACGTCAGCACGGCCGACTACGGCGCACTCGATACGCCGGCGGTGTGGCGCAATTCGCGTGAAACCGCGGCATCGCACGTGCAGGCGCTGCAGGAGAAGGGTGTCGACACGTACGACATCCCGGCTTTCCTGCGCAAGCAGGCTGACTGACGCAAACACAGGCGAAGCCGCGGCGAAACTGCCGCGGTATCGCCGGCGTGACGGATGCTACGGACCACGACAGGCCGCGTCGGCTGCGACGCCGGGCCGGGAAACGTGCCCTCTCCGCAGAAGCGGGGCGGGATGGGCCGTGCTGTCCGCGACACGCTGAAAAACCGTATCGCTATGAGGGACCAGCCATGATTCAAGTGGGCGACGCGCTGCCCGACGCGCAACTGTTCGAGTACATCGACGACGCGCGCGAAGGGTGCACGCTGGGGCCGAACGCCTGCAGCGTGCGCGATCAGGTTGCGGGAAAGCGGGTGGTGATCTTCGGATTGCCGGGCGCTTTCACGCCGACCTGTTCGGCGCAGCATGTGCCGGGCTACGTCGAACACGCCGAGCAACTGCGCGCGGCGGGTATCGACGAGATCTGGTGCGTGTCCGTCAACGACGCATTCGTGATGGGCGCATGGGGACGTGATCTGCACACCGCGGGCAAGGTGCGCATGATGGCGGACGGCAGCGCGGCTTTCACTCATGCGCTGGGGCTGACACAGGATTTGTCCGCGCGTGGCATGGGGATTCGTTCCCTGCGTTACGCGATGGTGATTGACGGCGGTGTGGTCAAGACGCTGGCCGTCGAGGCGCCGGGCAAATTCGAAGTGAGCGATGCGGCGAGTGTTCTCGCGACGTTGACGTCCTGATCGTGCGGTGCGCCGTTGCCTGCCGGCAACGCTGCTCACCGGCCTCAGGGCAGTTGTAACACGGGCTGATGACCGGAAACGCCTCCGTTCCGGGCATCGGCCCGTCCCGTATCGGCAGGGGTAAACAGCCGAAACAGATTGATACGCAGTTTCAAACTGCGTTGAATAGGGAATTACGCTATAATCCCTCCTATCGAATATAACTCCTGATTGATATATTCAATCACGACGAAGAACATCATGCTGAAGCAGCGCACCATCAAATCCATCGTGAAGACCGTGGGTATCGGTGTCCACTCGGGCCGCAAGATCGAGCTGACGCTCCGTCCCGCCGCACCGGGCACGGGCATCGTGTTCTCCCGCGTCGACCTTCCCACGCCCGTCGACATTCCCGCCGCGGCGACGTCGATCGGCGATACGCGGCTCGCGTCGGTGCTGCAGAAGGATGGCGTGCGTGTGTCGACCGTCGAGCACCTGATGTCGGCATGTGCCGGCCTCGGCATCGACAACCTCTATGTCGACGTGACGGCCGAGGAAATCCCGATCATGGACGGCAGCGCGGCGACCTTCGTGTTCCTGATCCAGTCCGCCGGGATCGAGGAGCAGAACGCGCCGAAGCGTTTCGTCAAGGTGAAGAAGACGGTCGAAATCCGTGACGGCGACAAGTTCGCGCGTCTCGATCCGTACTTCGGCTTCAAGCTGAAATTCTCGATCGACTTCCGTCACCCGGCCGTCGACAAGACCGGCCAGGAGCTCGAGGTCGATTTCGCGAATACGTCGTATGTGCGCGAGATCGCGCGCGCACGCACGTTCGGCTTCGCGCACGAGGCCGAGATGCTGCGCGAGATGGGCCTCGCCCGCGGCGGCAGCATGGAAAATGCGATCGTGCTCGACGAGTACCGCATCCTGAACAACGACGGGCTGCGCTACGACGACGAGTTCGTGAAGCACAAGATGCTCGACGCGATCGGCGATCTGTACGTGATCGGTCATCCGCTGCTGGCGTCGTACACGGCGTACAAGTCGGGCCACGGGCTGAACAACGCGCTGCTGCGCGAGCTGCTCGCGAACGAAGATGCGTACGAGATCGTCACGTTCGACGATCCGCAAGCCGCGCCGAAGGGTTTCGCGTTCGACGCGCAGACGGCCTTCGCCTGAACTGCGTTCGGCGCAAGCAACAAAAAAGCAGCCTTCGGGCTGCTTTTTTGTTGGCCGGACGATGCCGGCGGCGCAAGCCGTCAGCGCGGCTTTGCGCCGTGCCGGGCCGCCATCCGCGCAAGCGCGGCCTGCAGCGGCGACGGTTCGAGATGGTCGGCCAGATCCCGCAACGCGGCCGCGCCGACCGACGTCATCCGCGCCTGCTTCACGTGCGGCGGCTCCGGCGCATCCTTCGGGCGCACGCGCACGCGCAGCGTCGAGACCGGCCAGCCGCGCTTTTGCAGATCGCCGAGCAGCCGCGGCTCGACCTGCCGCAGCCGCGCGGCCAGCGCGTTGTGCGCGGCAAAGAGGGTCAGGGTGCCGTCCTTCACGAAGCCGGGTTCGACGTGGTTCGCAAGGTAATCGGGCAGGAGCGCGGCAAGATCGCGCTGCAGCGACGCGATTTGCTCGACGCCGGCGCGCAGTGCCGCGAACGCGTCGGTGCGGCCGAGCACTTCGGACACGGGTTGCGGGCGATAGGCGGCGAGCGGGCCGAAACGCTTGGAAAATCGGTTCATCGAGACATTCTTCGGGCGCGCACGCGCGCGGACGTTGACGCCGATTGTACCCGCGCGGGCCCGTGCACGGGCGGCTTTCGCCCCGTGGGCCCGGCCGTCGGCGCGCAGTGCCCGTCCGGCCGAGACACGGGCGCGCGCTTCCCCGCGTGCTAAAATTCGACGTTTGAGTCCACTAATTCGCTAAGCCGCCGAGGCTCGGGCGTCGGGGCGCGCAACACGCGCCGGGCGCCGGTGCTGCGACGCAGGATCCGATCCGATGACAACCGGTTTTCTCCAGAAAATTTTTGGCAGCCGCAACCAGCGGCTCGTCAAGCAATACCAAAAGACCGTCACGACGATCAATGCGCTCGAAACGCAGATCGAGAAGCTGACGGACGACCAGTTGCGCGGCAAGACGGACGAATTCCGCCAGCGGGTCGCGGCCGGCGAGTCGCTCGACAAGCTGCTGCCCGAGGCGTTCGCGGTCTGTCGCGAGGCCAGCCGTCGCGTGCTGAAGATGCGGCACTTCGACGTGCAGATGATCGGCGGCATGGTGCTCCACTACGGCAAGATCGCGGAAATGCGCACCGGCGAGGGCAAGACGCTCGTCGCGACGCTGCCCGTGTACCTGAACGCGCTGGCCGGCCGCGGCGTGCACGTCGTGACCGTCAACGATTACCTCGCGCAGCGCGACGCCGAATGGATGGCGCGCCTCTACAACTTCCTCGGTCTGTCGGTCGGCATCAACCTGTCCGGCATGGAGCACGACCAGAAGCAGCAGGCCTACGCGGCGGACATCACGTACGGCACGAACAACGAGTTCGGCTTCGACTACCTGCGCGACAACATGGTCTACGAGACCGACGCGCGCGTGCAGCGGGCACTGAACTTCGCGGTCGTCGACGAAGTGGACTCGATCCTGATCGACGAAGCGCGCACGCCGCTGATCATTTCGGGCCAGGCCGAGGATCACACCGAGCTGTACGTGCGGATGAACGCACTGCCGCCGCTGCTCGAGCGCCAGATCGGCGAAGAGAAGGCCGACGGCACGGGTGTCGAGAAGCCGGGCGACTACACGCTCGACGAGAAGGCCCGCCAGGTGTTCCTGACGGAATCGGGCCACGAGAAGGCCGAGCGCCTGCTCGCCGAATGGGGCCTGATCGGCGAGGGCGAGAGCCTGTACGCGCCGCAGAACATCACGCTGATGCACCACGTGTACGCGGCGCTGCGCGCACACACGCTGTTCCACAAGGATCAGCACTACGTCGTGCAGAACGGCGAAGTGGTCATCGTCGACGAATTCACGGGCCGCCTGATGGCCGGCCGCCGCTGGTCCGACGGCCTGCACCAGGCAGTCGAGGCGAAGGAACACGTGAAGATCCAGAGCGAGAACCAGACGCTCGCGTCGATCACGTTCCAGAACTACTTCCGGATGTACGCGAAACTCGCGGGCATGACCGGTACCGCGGACACCGAAGCGTACGAATTCAACGAGATCTACGGTCTCGAGACGGTCGTGATCCCGACCAATCGCCCGCCGAAGCGGATCGACAAGCAGGACCAGATCTACAAGACGGCCAAGGAGCGCTACGACGCGGTGATCCGCGACATCCGCGAATGCCACGAGCGCGGCCAGCCGGTGCTGGTCGGCACGACGTCGATCGAGAACTCGGAACTGCTGTCGCACCTGCTGAAGCAGGCCGGGCTGCCGCATGAGGTACTGAACGCGAAGCAGCACGAGCGCGAAGCGGCGATCGTCGCGGAAGCCGGCCGTCCGAAGCGCGTCACGATCGCGACCAACATGGCCGGCCGCGGTACCGACATCGTGCTCGGCGGCAATGCCGAGAAGCAGGCCGCGTTCATCGAGGCCGACGACGCGATCCCGGCCGACGAAAAGGCGCGCCGCATCCAGCAGTTGCACGACGAGTGGGAAACGCTGCACGAGCAGGTGAAGGCCGCTGGCGGCCTGCACATCATCGGCACCGAGCGCCACGAATCGCGCCGGATCGACAACCAGCTGCGCGGCCGTGCGGGCCGCCAGGGCGATCCGGGCTCGTCGCGCTTCTACCTGTCGCTCGACGATCCGCTGCTGCGCATCTTCGCGGGCGACCGCGTGCGTTCGATCATGGATCGCCTGAAGATGCCGGAAGGCGAGGCGATCGAGGCCGGCATCGTCACGCGCTCGATCGAGTCCGCGCAGCGCAAGGTCGAAGCGCGCAACTTCGACATCCGCAAGCAGCTGCTCGAATACGACGACGTGTCGAACGACCAGCGCAAGGTCATCTACCAGCAGCGCAACGAGCTGCTCGAAGCGCACGACATCACCGAGACGATCTCCGCGATGCGTCACGGCGTGATCGCCGAAGTCGTCCGCCAGTTCGTGCCGGAAGGCAGCATCGAGGAGCAGTGGGACGTGCCCGAGCTCGAGGAAGCGCTGCGCAACGACTGGCAGCTCGACCTCGCGATCCAGGAAATGGTGAACGAGTCGTCGTCGATTACGGCCGAGGAGATTCTCGACGCCGTGATGACGGCCGCCGACGAGCAGTACGAGGCGAAGGTCGCGATGGTCGGCCGCGAATCGTTCAGCGCGTTCGAGCGCTCGGTGATGCTGCAGACGGTCGACCGCCTGTGGCGCGAGCACCTCGCGGCGCTCGACCATCTGCGCCAGGGCATCCACCTGCGCGGCTATGCGCAGAAGAACCCGAAGCAGGAATACAAGCGCGAAGCGTTCGAACTGTTCGCCGCGATGCTCGAGGCGATCAAGCAGGAAGTCACGCGCGTCGTGATGAACGTGCAGATCCAGTCGCCGGAACAGCTCGAGGAAGCGGCCGAGCAGATCGAGGAGCGCGCAGGTCACCTCGAGAACGTCGAGTACCAGCACGCCGACTATGCGGAAACCGGTGCGCCGGTGGCGAACGTCACGGCTGCCGCGGCGGCCACGGCAACGGCCGACATGGTCGGCAGCGCGATGACGCACAGCGGCCCCGGCGGCGAAATGCCGAAGGTCGGCCGCAACGACCCGTGCCCGTGCGGCAGCGGCAAGAAGTACAAGCAATGTCACGGGAAGCTGTCATGATCGGCGGCGGCGCGCGTGACGCGTGCCGCGTCGTTCGCAGCTTCGAGTCAGTGATGTGAGTTGTGGCGGCCCGCGTGGGGCCGCCGGTTCTTCCAATCGATGCCGGCACGTGCCGGCATTTTCCATCCGGCAGGTGTGCCCCATGGCTGTCAATTTTCCGTCGATCGATCCCGCCCAACTGCATCCCGTCGCCGGCGTCACGCTCGGCTGGGCGGAAGCGAACATCCGCAAGCCGAATCGCAAGGACGTGCTGGTCATCTCCGTCGACGAGGGCGCGACGGTCGCGGGCGTATTCACCGAAAACCGTTTCTGCGCAGCGCCGGTCACCGTCTGCCGCGAGCATCTGGCGAAGGTGCGCGCGGGCGGCGCGGGCATCCGCGCGCTGGTCGTGAATACGGGCAATGCAAATGCGGGCACCGGCGAGCCGGGCCTCGTGAACGCACGCGAGACCTGCACGGAACTCGCGCGTCTCGCGGGCATCGAGCCGGCGCAGGTGCTGCCGTTCTCGACCGGCGTGATCCTCGAGCCGCTGCCGATCGACCGCCTGAAGGCCGGGCTGCCGGCCGCGCTCGCGAACCGCAAGGCCGCGAACTGGTTCGACGCCGCGCAGGCGATCATGACGACCGATACGCTGCCGAAGGCCACGTCCCGCCAGGTGACGATCGACGGTCACACGGTCACGCTGACGGGCATCAGCAAGGGCGCCGGCATGATCAAGCCGAACATGGCGACGATGCTGGGCTTCCTCGCGTTCGACGCGAACGTCGCGCAGCCGGTGCTCGACACGCTCGTGAAGGAAGTGGCCGACCGCTCGTTCAACTGCATCACGATCGACGGCGACACGTCGACGAACGACTCGTTCGTCCTGATCGCGTCGGGCAAGAGCACGCTGCCGGCGATCACGTCGACGGATTCGCCGGCCTATGCGGCGCTGCGCGATGCGGTGACGGAAGTCGCGCAGGTGCTGTCGCAGCTGATCGTGCGCGATGGCGAAGGTGCGACGAAATTCATGACGGTGCAGGTCGAAGGCGGCAAGAGCGTCGCGGAATGCCGCCAGATCGCTTACGCGATCGGCCATTCGCCGCTCGTGAAGACCGCCTTCTATGCATCCGACCCCAACCTCGGCCGGATTCTCGCGGCGATCGGCTATGCGGGCGTCGCGGATCTCGACGTCGGCAAGATCGACCTCTATCTCGACGATGTGCTCGTCGCGAAGGCGGGCGGCCGCAACCCGGCTTACCAGGAAGAGGACGGCCAGCGCGTGATGAAGCAGAGCGAAATCACGATCCGCGTGCTGCTTGGCCGCGGCGACGCACAGGCCACCATCTGGACGTGCGACCTGTCGCACGACTACGTGAGCATCAACGCGGATTACCGCTCCTGATCGGGAGTGCCTGAACGACATGGACAAGCTTGAACAGTTTCTGACGCGCGCGGAAGCGCTGCTCGGTCGTCTCGAGGGGATGTTGCCGCCCGCGCAGGCAGCGGTCGACTGGAATGCCGCACACGCATTCCGCTGGCGCAAGCGCCAGGGGCGCGGTTATCTGCAGCCGGTGCCGGCCGTGTCGTCGATCACGCTCGACGACCTCCACAACATCGATCGCCAGAAAGGGCTGATCGACCAGAACACGCGGCAGTTCGTGCAGCAGAAGCCGGCGAACAACGTGCTGCTGACCGGCGCGCGCGGTACCGGCAAGTCGTCGCTGATCAAGGCGTGCCTGAACGCGTATGCGAAGGACGGGCTGCGTCTGATCGAAGTCGACAAGGACGACCTGCACGATCTCGGCGACATCGTCGACCTGATCTCGCAGCGTCCCGAGCGCTTCATCGTGTTCTGCGACGACCTGTCGTTCGAGGAAGGCGAGTCGGGCTACAAGGCGCTGAAGGTGGCGCTCGACGGCTCGATCGCCGCGCAGTCGGACAACGTGCTGATCTACGCGACGTCGAACCGCCGCCATCTGCTGCCCGAGTACATGAGCGACAACGAGACGTACAAGCATCTCCCGGACGGCGAGATTCACCCCGGCGAAGTCGTCGAGGAGAAGATCTCGCTGTCGGAGCGCTTCGGTCTGTGGGTCAGCTTCTATCCGTTCAAGCAGGACGACTATCTCGACATCGTCGGGCACTGGCTGCGTCATTTCGGTTGCCCGGATGCGGAGATCGAGTCCGCACGCGGCGATGCGCTCGTGTGGGCGCTCGAGCGCGGCTCGCGGTCGGGGCGCGTCGCGTGGCAGTTTGCGCGGGACTGGTCGGGTCGCAAGGAGCAAGCATGAGCGCGGATCTCGCACAAGGCGCCGTACGCGCGCCCGATGGCCGCAAGGTGACGGAAGTGGCGGTCGGCGTGATGGTGCAGCCTGATGGCCCGGTCGGCCGCTGCCGCTATCTGCTTGCGCAGCGGCTGCAAGGCAAACCGTACGAAGGCTACTGGGAATTTCCGGGCGGCAAGCTGGAGGCCGGCGAAAGCGTCGAGGACGCGCTTGCGCGCGAACTGCACGAGGAACTCGGCATCCAGGTCACGGCCAGCCATCGCTGGCACACGCTCGAGCACGATTATCCGCATGCCTATGTGCGGCTCTATTTCTGCAAGGTGACGGGCTGGACGGGCGAGCCGCACAGCAAGGAAGGGCAGGCGTTCGTGTGGCAGCAACTGCCGGTCGAGGTCGCGCCGTTGCTGCCGGCCGCGCTGCCGGTGCTTGAACTGCTCGAGAAGGAAGCCGCGTCGATCTGACGCCACGATGGCCTGCCGGAAAGGCGGGCCACATCACTGGCTGACGGTGCCGAGCGCCGCTCAGCTGTCGCGGCGGCCGTCCGTGCCGTCTTCTTCCGACGAGGGCCCTTCGTCGGAGGATCCCCCGATCCGGTACTTTTCCGCGGCCCAGGCGCCGAGGTCGAGCTGCTTGCAGCGGGCCGAGCAGAACGGACGGAACTGATTTTCGGGCGTCCAGCGCACTTCGGCGCCACACGACGGGCATTTCACAACGGTAGTCATACGAAAGCGATCCGGCACGCGGCCGTTACAGATTGCACAGTGTCAGATGGAACGGCACGTCGATGTCCACCGCGCGCGGCCGCACATCGCCGTCCTGCATGGTGAATCGTACCCACAACATGTATTTGTTGGCGCTTGCCTCGGGGATGACGCGCAATTCCGGTGCCACGCGCACCTGCATCAACTGGTAGGTGCGGCCGGACAGCATCTGCTGGTAGCTGCCCTGCATCGCCATGACCTTCGACGCCTGACCCGATTCGCGCGCGAGCCGCAGCACGATCGCAGTGGCATCGCGCAGCGGCAGCATCGGCAGGATCCATTTCGCGATGTCCTGGCGCCGCTGCTCGGCGGGCCATTGCTGCCATGCGTAGTACGACGGCAGGTCGAACTTGCACGTGCCGCCCGGAATCACCGCACGGCTGCGGATGCTGGCGAGCCATTCGTTGTCGACGAGGTGCTGCCCGGTCTTGCCCTGCATCTGCGCGAGATTCGCGAGCGTCTGCTCGATTTCGCCGAGCACGGCTTCGAGCGCGTTCTGCTCGATGCCCGGATTGCCGCGAAAGGGGGCGAGCGTCTGGCGTTGACGTTCGAGCTCCTTCATCAGATCCGATTTCAGGTCCGCGCGGCCCGTTACCTCGGCGATTTCGAACAGCGTCGTCAGCGCGACGTGGTGTTCACGCGGGTCCTCCTGAGCCAAAAAGAACGCGAAGCGCTCGAAGAGATCTTCGAGGCGCAACAGCGTGCGAATTCGCTCGTTGAACGGATACTCGTAAAGAATCAAGCGCGCTCGCCTCTTGGGTAGGGATTGAAACAATGCAGGACATTCTAATGCCCACGCTCTACCCTAGCAACGCGCCAATTTCGTACACCATCACGATCGCGCGCGAGGCTCAGTGCGCGGCGGCCGCGAACCCGAGATAGCGTTGGTGCAGTGCATCGACCTGCGCGGCGAGCGCATCGGGCGTCGTCGCGTCGTTGACGATGATGTCGTCGGCCGCCGCGAGGCGGGCCTCGCGCGACGCCTGCCGCGCGATGATCGCCTCGACCTGCTCGCGCGTGAAGTCGTTGCGCCGCATCACGCGTGCGATCTGCGTTTCGACCGGACAGTCGACGACGAGCACGCGATCGCAGCGCGCCTTCCAGTTGCCGGATTCGACGAGCAGCGGCACGACGAACATCACGTATGGGCCCTGCGCTTCGCGCGCCTCACGATCGGTCTCCGCCCGGATCAGCGGGTGCGTGATCGCTTCGAGGCGCCGACGCGCGTCGTCGTCGCTGAAGATCAGTGCGCGCATCTGCGCGCGGTCGAGCGAGCCGTCGACGGCAACGAAGCCGCGGCCGAATGCCTGTTCGATCGCGGGCATCGCGAGGCCGCCCGGCGCGGTGATGCGATGGGCGATCAGATCGGTATCGATCAGCGATGCGCCTCGGGCGGCGAACAGGTCGGCGACGGTCGTCTTGCCGCTGCCGATGCCGCCGGTGAGTCCGATTGCGAACATGTCAGCCTCCGAGCGCCGAATAGAAAGGGGTGCCGAAAAACAGCGTCGCAACACCGCCCGCCGCAAGGAACGGGCCGAACGGAATCGGCTCCTCGAAGCGCATGCGACCGCGCCAGGTCGCGACGAGCCCGACGACCGCGCCCGTCACCGCGGCGAACAGCACGACCTGCGGCAGTGCGGCCCAGCCCATCCATGCGCCGAGCGCGGCGAGCAGTTTCAGGTCGCCGAAACCGATGCCCTCGATGCCGCGCAGCCATTTGAACAGCCAGTAGACCGACCACAGGAACAGGTAGCCGGCCATGGCCCCGATCACGGCCGAGCGCAGCGATGTGAACGTGCCGCCGAGGTTCAGCACGAGCCCGGCCCAGAGGAGCGGCAGCGTCATCGAGTCGGGCAGGTAGCCGGTCCGGACATCGATCGCGCTCATCGCGAGCAGCGCGGCGCACAGCACGAACGCGGCGAGCGCGGCGACGGTCGGGCCGAATGCCGCGAGCGAGCCGGCGGCGAGCAGCGCGCACGCAAGCTCGACGAGCGGATAACGGATGCCGATCGCGTGGCTGCAGCGTCGGCAGCGCCCGCGCAGGATCAGGTAGCTGACGAGCGGGATGTTTTCCCATGCACGCAGCACGTGGCCGCAATGCGGGCAGGTGCTGCGCGGGTGCCACAGATCGTAGCGCGGCGGGTAGCCGTCTTCGGGAGTGGCACTCGTGTTGCCGGTCGCTTCGTCGATCTCGGCCTGCCATGCGCGCTGCATCATCACGGGCAGCCGGTGCACGACCACGTTCAGGAAGCTGCCGACGCACAGGCCGATGACGACCGCGAACGCGTACTGCAGCGCGGGCGGCAGCATCGCCAGCGCGAGCAGCGTGCTCTCGGGCGAATCGGTAACAGCGTACAGGGGCGCGGGTGTCATGAGGCTCAAGGTTCGGGCTAAAAGGCGACAGAATCGGTTGCGATGCTACACCACGTTGCCGAGCTGAAGGATGGGCAGGTACATCGCGATCACGAGGCCGCCGACGAGTGCGCCCAGTACGATCACGATCAGCGGTTCGCCGAGCGCGGCGAGCGTGTCGAGATGCGCGTCGAGCTGGCGCTCGCACAGCGTGGCGATGTCGGCGAGCATCGTGTCGAGCGTACCGGTCTCCTCGGCGACGGCGATCGGCTGCACGACGTCGTCCGGAAAGCAGCCGGCCGACTGCATCGCGTCCGCGAGACGCGCGCCGCGCAGCACGTGGGCGGCGATGTGGGTGGTGGCGCGCTCGAACACGGGATGGCCGGCCGTGCGTTCGAGCGTGGCGAAGGCGTCTGCGAGCGGCACGCCGGCGCCGAGCAGCGTCGCCAGCGATCGGCACCAGCGCGCGGCCGCGAACCGGCTCATCGCGCTCCCCGCGAGCGGGACGTGCAGCAGGCGCCGCGCGACGGCGTGGCGCAGCGGTGCCGATAGCCGTAGCGCGCGATCGGCGGCCAGCGCGGCTGCCGCCGTACCGGCAACCAGCACACCGCCCCACGCCGACAGTGCCGAGGACAACGCGAGCAGCGCACGGGTCGGTGCCGGCAGTGCGGCGCCGAAACCGTCGAAGATCTGGCGGAACGTCGGTACGACCCACACCATCAACGCGGCCGAGATCGCGAGCCCGAACAGGATGACGGCCGCCGGATAGGCAAGCGCGGCCCGCAGCTTGCGCCATTGCGCGTCGGTGCGCTCGCGGTACTCCGCGACCCGTGTCAGCACGACGCCGAGCGAGCCTGACGCTTCGCCGACCTCGATCAGCTGGCGATACAGTGTGCCGAACTGCGCCGGATAGCGTGCGAGTGCATCGGCGAAGCGATGGCCACCGACGATCTCGCGGGCGAGACCGGCGGCGATGCGCGGCAGGCCGTCGCGTGGCCGCGTGCGCGCGAGCATCTCGAGCGACGGCGCGAGCGGCAACCCGGCCTGCAGGAGGCTCGCGAGCTGGCGCGTGAAGCGCGTGACGTCCCGCGTGCCGGCCGTTGGCGGCCGGGCCGGCCCGCGGATGTCGAGCGACAGGACTGCGATGCCGTCGCGTGCGAGCGCGGCGCGTGCACTCGCGGCGTCGAACGCGATGATGATCCCGCGGCGTGGTGTGCCGTCGCGATGGCGGCCGCGCCATGCGAAGCGACTTTCGCGCGGCGTTGTGCGCATGCTCATGCAGCAGGTGTCGCGGCGATGGCCTCCGCGATGCTCGTCGTGCCGTCCCGGACACGCGCGAACGCCGCGTCGCGCAGACTGCGCACGCCTTCGGCCGCCGCGCATTGCGCGAGTTCGCCGACGCTTGCCCGGGCGACGATGCGTTCCGCCAGCCGGGGCGATACCGGCATCGTCTGATGCAGGCCGATACGGCCGCGATAGCCGATGCCGTGACAGGCCGAACAGCCTCGCGCGACGAACGGCCGCCATCCTGCGGCGAGAGCAGCCGGGTCGCAGCCGGCTTCGTGCAATACGGGCACCGGTGCGTCCGAGTGCATGCGGCAGGCGGTGCACAGCCGCCGGACGAGGCGCTGCGCGGTGACGAGGTGCAGCGCGGCCGCGAGGTTGTACGGGGCGACCCCGATGTCGAGCAGCCGCGCGACGGCGGCCGGCGCGTCGTTCGTGTGCAGCGTCGACAGCACAAGATGGCCGGTCTGCGCGGCCTTGATCGCGACGTCGGCCGTCTCCGCATCGCGAATCTCGCCGACCATGATGATGTCCGGATCCTGCCGCAGCAGCGCGCGCAGTGCCGTCGCGAACGTGAGCCCCGCCTTTTCGGCGACGCCGACCTGGCTGATGCCGTCGAGCTGGATCTCGGCGGGATCCTCCACCGTGCAGACGTTGTGCGCGTCGCGATCGAGCATCTGCAGCGCGCAGTAGAGCGACAGCGTCTTGCCGCTGCCGGTCGGGCCCGTGACGAGCACGAGGCCATGCGGTGCGCGTATCGCGGCTTCCATCGCGGCCGCCTGTTGCGCGTCGAAGCCGAGACGGGCGAGCGTGAGGTCGGTCGGCAGGGTTTCGAGGCGCCGCAGCACGAGTTTTTCACCGAACAACGTCGGCAGCGAACTGACCCGGTAGTCGCCGCGCGTACCGCCGTCGATCGCGATACGCAGCCTGCCGTCCTGCGGGAGCCGTCGCTCGGCGATGTCCATGCGTGCGAGCACCTTGATCCGCGTGACGAGCGCGTCGCGCAGATGAAGAGGCGGCCGCGCATGTTCGTGCAGCACGCCGTCGATGCGCAGGCGGATGCGCCAGCCGGCTTCGAACGGTTCGACGTGGATGTCGGATGCGTCGCGCACGCGTGCTGCGTGAAGCGTGTCCGTCAGCAGCCGCACAGCCGGCGCGTCGTCGAGCTGGGCCGCGTCGAGCGCGCGCGGTGCGGTGACGGGCGCTGCATCGGAATGAGCGGGCGGCGGCTGCGTGCGCAGCGGCGCCCCGGGAGGAGTGAAATGCATGTGAGCCGGCACGCTGGCCGCCAGTTGACCGTGACCAGCAGATGGTCGCGCGTCGCGGGCGGCGCCGGCAGTCGGCCGTTCGGCTAACGCGCGGCGGCGCGTGCGGTGCGCGAGCCGCGCGGCTTGAAGAGCTTGACGGTGCGCACGGCCTGATCGTCGCTGCGCATCACCTCGAGCATCACGTCGCCGATTTTCAGGCACACGTCGTCTTCAGGAATTTCCTCGAGGATTTCGAGGACCAGCCCGTTCAGCGTCTTCGGCCCGTCGGTCGGCAGCTTCAGGTGCAGCCACCGATTCAGTTCGCGCAGCGGCATGCTCGCCGAGACGATGCATTCGCCGTTCTCGTCCCAGCCGCCCGCGCGTTCGCTGCGCGGCATCGATGTCGTGAATTCGCCGATCAGCTCCTCGATGATGTCTTCGGGCGTGACGAGCCCTTCGAGTTCGCCGTACTCGTTGACGACGAGCGCGGTCCGCTGCCGCGTTTCCTGGAAAAACTGGAGCTGCTGGACCACCGGCGTGCCCGACGGCACGTAGTACGGCTCGGCCAGCAGCGTGCGCAGCGTCTCGCGGTCGAACTCCTGGTTGTGCAGCGCGGTCAGCGTCTTGCGGACGTGCAGCACGCCGAGCACCTTGTCGATGTCGCCTTCGTAGACGACAAGCCGGTTGTGATAGCAGGTTTCGAGCTGGTGCAGGACGTCGTCGAGCGGCGCGTAGAAGTTGAGCGACTCGATCTGGCGGCGCGGCACCATCACGTCGTCGACCGTGATGTTCTCGAGGTCGAACAGGTTGAGCAGGATGCTACGGTGCTTGGTCGGCATGAAACTGCTCGACTCGAGCACGATGGCCCGCAGCTCGTCGGCCGACATCCGCTGGTCGCGGCCCTTCTTCGTGTTGATGCGCAGCACCCACAGCACGCCGTTCGCGAGCGCGTTGACGAACCAGACGACCGGCTTGAACACGCGCATCAGCGGCGCGATCACGAGGCTCGCGGGCAGTGCGATGCGTTCGGGGAAGGTCGCGCCGACGATCTTCGGCGCGATTTCGGCGAACACGATGATCAGGAACGCGACGATGCCGGTCGCGATCGACAGCGCGAGATTGTTGCGGCCGAACGTATGGAGCGCGAGCGACGTCGTCAGGACCGGGATGATCGTGTTGAACAGGTTGTTGCCGATCAGGATCACGCTGAGCAGCAGGTCAGTGCGCGTCAGCAGCCCCTGCGTGGTTTTCGCACCGAGCGCGCCTTGGCCGGCGAGATGCTTCAGCCGATGGCGATTGAGCGCCATCATCGCGGTCTCGGAAATGGAAAAGAAGCTGGAACAGAGGAGAAGCAGGAAGACGGCGCCGATTTGCGCCCATAAGGGAATTTGGTCCACGCGTTGGAAGGAGCAGTGAAGGACAGGGATGGGGGAAATATAGCAGAGGCCGGCGACCGTGATGTGTCGTGCGCGACACGAGGGGGCCGCGGCGGCCGGACGAAAAAAAACCGTGCACAGGGTGCACGGTTTTTTCAAAATCTGGTCGGGGTGAGAGGATTCGAACCTCCGGCCTCTACGTCCCGAACGTAGCGCTCTACCAGGCTAAGCTACACCCCGATTTGTACTCTTCCGATTTCGCCGTCTTCTTCAAGACCGCTGCGTCGTCAAGCAAGAACATAACTATAACGACGTTTCTTCAAGAAGGGAAGCCCTTGGAGAAAAAATTTTTCGAGACAGGTGATTTTCCCGTGTCGAACATGTGTCGCAGCCGTGGCGGCGACACATGACATGCAATCAGGACTGCCGCGACGTCGAGTAAGAGCACAGCGCGAGCAGGCTCTCCTTGTAGATCGAATCGGGGAATGCGGCGATCGCGGCCGCTGCCGCCTGCGCTTCCTGGCGCGCGCATTCGAGCGTGTGATCCAGTGCGCCCGAGCGCGTGATCGCTTCGAAAATCGTGTCGAAGCGATCGGTGCCGCCCTGTTCGATCGCCTCGCGTGCCAGCGCTGCCTGCTCGGGCGTGCCGCGCTCGATCAGATAGATGAGCGGCAGCGTCGGCTTGCCTTCGCGGAGGTCGTCGCCGGCATTCTTGCCCATTGCCTCGACGGTGCCCGCGTAGTCGAGCCAGTCGTCCATGATCTGGAATGCGGTGCCGATCCGGCGGCCGTATTCGGCGGCGGCGGCCTCGGTCGGCGCATCGGCGCCCGCGAGCACCGCGCCCAGGCGTGCCGATGCCTCGAACAGCTTGGCCGTCTTGTAGCGGATCACCTGCATGTAGCGCGTTTCGTCGACGTCCGCGTCGTGCATGTTGAGGAGCTGCAGCACCTCGCCTTCGGAAATGATCGTCGTTGCTTCGGACAGGATCTCCATCACGCGCATCTTGCCGACGCCGACCATCATCTCGAACGAGCGCGAATAGAGGTAGTCGCCTACCAGCACGCTCGCCGCGTTGCCGAACAGCGCATTGGCGGTCTGGCGGCCGCGGCGCAGCTCGGATTCGTCGACGACGTCGTCGTGCAGCAGCGTGGCCGTGTGGATGAACTCGACGACGGCGGCCAGCACGTGCCGCTGGTGCGACGTCTCGCCGAGTGCACCGGCGACGAGCAGCAGCAACGCCGGGCGCAGCCGCTTGCCGCCCGCGCCGATGATGTACTCGGCGATCTGGTTGATCAACAGCACGTCGGACGCGAGGCTTTGCCGGATAACGCGATTCACCTGCTCCATGTCGCTGGTGATCGGAGCGAGCAGGTGGGCGGCGCTGAGGGTGGGGGAGGCGGTGGACGACGACATGATGATGGAATTGGGTGATGCCGCGGATTATAAGTCGAATCCGAGATATCCCGGTCTGTCACACGTGCCGCAGCCGCGAATTTGGCCGTTCGGCCGAGGCCCGCGCGTGGCAATCGTCGATCGGTTTTGACTTCGGTGCTAACCCCATGTATAATCACGTGTTTTCCGCGCGTGGTGTGCGGAAAAATTGGATCCAGAGTGAGGTTCTCAATGTACGCGGTCATAAAAACCGGCGGCAAGCAGTACAAGGTTGCCGTTGGCGAAAAACTCAAAGTAGAACAGATACCGGCTGACATTGACGCTGAAATCACGCTCGACCAGGTTCTCGCAGTGGGCGAAGGCGAATCGATTAAGTTCGGTACGCCGCTGGTCAGTGGGGCTTCCGTCAAGGCCACCGTTGTGTCGCACGGTCGTCATGCCAAGGTCACCATCTTCAAGATGCGTCGCCGGAAGCACTACCAAAAGCACGGCGGCCACCGCCAGAACTACACTGAGCTGCGCATCGACGCGATCAACGCGTAAGCGCCTCGGTAAAGGAGCAATCAGATGGCACACAAAAAGGCAGGCGGCTCTTCCCGGAACGGCCGCGACTCCGAGTCGAAACGTCTCGGCGTGAAAGTGTACGGCGGCCAGGCAATCAATGCCGGCGGCATCATCGTGCGTCAGCGCGGTACGCGCATGCACGCAGGCGAGAACGTCGGCATGGGCAAGGATCACACCCTGTTCGCGCTGGTCGACGGTCACGTCAAGTTCGCGACGAAGGGCGCGGACAAGAAGCATCTGGTCATCGTCGTCCCGGCGGCTGCCTAAGTTCAGGCACCCACGGGCTTCGTAGCCGAAAGGCCCCGCAGTCTTCGCGGGGCCTTTTTTTATTTGGCCGCCGGGCGCATGCGCGTTCCGGCGACCGTTGCGCAACCGGCGTACGATCGGCCGAACGGCAGATTGTTCAAGCGTGCCGGCGCGCGGCACAATAGCGGAAATACTGGGCGGAGTGACGAATGAAGTTCATTGACGAAGCACGAATCGAAGTCATCGCCGGCGACGGAGGCGATGGCAGTGCGTCGATGCGCCGCGAGAAATTCGTCCCGTTCGGCGGGCCGGACGGCGGCGACGGCGGTCGGGGCGGTAGCGTGTACGCGATCGCCGACCGCAACATCAACACGCTGATCGACTACCGTTACGCGAAGAAGCATCTGGCGCGCAACGGCGAAAACGGGCGAGGCTCGGATTGCTACGGCAAGGGTGGCGACGACGTCACGCTGCGCATGCCGGTCGGCACGATCATCAGCGACATGGATACCGGCGAGCTGATCGCCGACCTGACCGAGCATGACCAGCAGGTGATGCTTGCGCAGGGCGGTGCCGGCGGGCTCGGCAACCTGCATTTCAAGTCGAGCACGAACCGCGCGCCGCGCCAGAAGACGGACGGCAAGCCCGGCGAACGTCGCATGCTGAAGCTCGAGCTGAAGGTGCTCGCCGATGTCGGCCTGCTCGGCATGCCGAACGCAGGCAAGTCGACGTTCATCTCGTCGGTGTCGAATGCGCGGCCGAAGATCGCCGACTACCCGTTCACGACGCTTGCGCCGAATCTCGGCGTGGTGCGGGTCGGCCCGAGCAAGAGCTTCGTGATCGCCGACATCCCGGGGCTGATCGAGGGTGCCGCCGAAGGCGCGGGCCTCGGCCATCAGTTCCTGCGCCACCTGCAGCGCACCGGCGTGCTGCTGCATCTGGTCGATCTCGCGCCGTTCGACGAAAGCGTCGATCCGGTTGCCGAAGCGACGGCGATCGTCGGCGAGCTGCGCAAATACGACGAGGCGCTCTACGAGAAGCCGCGCTGGCTCGTGCTCAACAAGCTCGACATGGTGCCGGAAGACGAGCGCAAGGCGCGCGTCGCGGATTTCCTCGAGCGCTTCGAGTGGGACGGCCCGGTGTTTGAGATTTCGGCACTGACGGGCCAGGGCTGTGAAGCACTGTGCTACGCGATCTACGACTACCTCTCCGAACATTCGGACGCGCATCGCGCGGCGGAGGCGGAAGATCTCGCAGCGGACGTGCGTTTCCGCGACGCGCCGCCTGCGAAGGGCGAGGCCGCGCCGGGCGACGACGACTGAGTGGTTCCGGAGCGCGCTGGGTGTGCCGCCCGGCGTCGGCGCTCAATCGCGCCCGGCCGGGCAGGCATCAGATACAGGAGACAGTGCAGGATGCGTTCGATCATCGCGGATTCGAAGCGATTGGTGGTGAAGGTGGGCTCCAGCCTCGTGACCAACGACGGCAAGGGGCTCGATCATGCTGCAATCGGCCGCTGGGCGGCCCAGATCGCCGCGCTGCGCGCCCAGGGCAAGGAAGTCGTGCTCGTCAGCTCGGGCGCGATCGCCGAAGGGATGCAGCGGCTCGGCTGGAGCAAGCGGCCGCGGGAAATCGACGAGTTGCAGGCGGCGGCCGCGGTCGGCCAGATGGGGCTTGCGCAGGTCTACGAGAGCCGCTTCACCGAGCACGACATCCGCACCGCGCAGATCCTGCTGACGCATGCCGACCTGGCGGATCGCGAGCGCTACCTGAATGCGCGATCGACGCTGCTGACGCTGTTGCGGCTCGGCGTCGTGCCGATCATCAACGAGAACGACACGGTCGTCACCGATGAAATCAAGTTCGGCGACAACGACACGCTCGGCGCGCTCGTTGCAAACCTGATCGAAGGCGATGCGCTGATCATCCTGACCGATCAGTCGGGGCTGTTTACGGCCGATCCGCGCAAGGATCCGAACGCGACGCTCGTCGCGGAAGCGAATGCGGGCGCGCCGGAACTCGAGGCGATGGCGGGCGGTGCGGGCTCGAGCCTTGGCCGCGGCGGGATGCTGACGAAGATCCTCGCGGCGAAGCGCGCGGCGCACAGCGGTGCAAATACGGTGATCGCGAGCGGCCGGGAGTCCGACGTGCTCGTGCGTCTGGCGGCCGGCGAGGCGATCGGCACGCAGCTGATCGCACGTACTGCGCGGATGGCGGCACGCAAGCAGTGGATGGCCGACCACCTGCAGGTGCGCGGCCATGTCGTGATCGATGCGGGCGCGGTCGAGAAACTGACGGCCGGCGGCAAGAGCCTGCTGCCGATCGGCGTGATCGACGTACAGGGTGCGTTCGCGCGTGGCGAAGTCATCGCGTGTGTCGGCCCCGACGGGCGCGAAGTGGCGCGCGGGCTCACGAACTACAGCAGCGCGGAGACGAAACTGATTCACCGCAAGCCGAGCGGCGAGATCGAATCCGTGCTCGGCTACATGCTGGAGCCCGAACTGATCCATCGCGACAATCTGGTGCTGGTGTGATCATTTGCCGTGCCGGTTCAGGCCGTCAAATGAAAAAGCCCGCGTGATGCGGGCTTTTTCATGCAGCGGACGGCAGAAAGTGCGGCGCCGCGCGCCGCGCGCCATCAGCGCAACTGGCTCATCGCGGTACGGTGAAACCGGATGTTCTCCAGGATCTGCCGGGTCGAGCCTTGCGGCATCTTGTTCGCGCAGAAGTAATCCTGATACAGCGCCGAGTGGTAGGCATTCAGCTCGCCGTTCTCGATGCGCTGCCAATCGTTCTCGACCGTGCGATCCCAGCCGTCGTGGTCCGAATTCAGGCCTGCATACTGCCGCCATTCGTAGGTGTCGCAGCGGATGCCCTCGTAGTTCACGTTGCGCGCACCGGCCGGGCTCGTGACGACGACCGCGTAGCGCACGACGCCGTCGGTGCCGACCGCGAGCGACTTCGCATCGACGAAGAACTTGAGCGGCGTGTTCTGCGATACGTTGAACGGCAGCAGGTCGCTCGCCTGCGGCAGCGGCGGCAGCGAGTCGACCGTGTTTTCCTTCCAGGTTCCCTGGCGGTCCAGCAGATACACGAACTCGCTGTCATCCTTGTTGGTCGGCGTCTTCGAATTCGCGCAACCTGCCAGCGTGGCCACCGCGGCAATCGATGCGAGCGCGAGAGCAATCGCTTTCAATATGCATTCCTCGTAAAAAAAGGGCGCGACACCAAGGTCGCGCCCGGTCATGCAGTTCGATTCGTCATTTGCCGACGATCACGTGGGGCGGCATCTCGTCGAGCGTGCTCGCTTCCACTTCGATCTCCGAACAGACTACCGATGCGTCGACAATCGTCAGCGTCTGCTGGGCCTGTGCGCCAATGACGCGCGGATAGCGCGACAGACGCGGCCCACGCGGCTTCTCGGCTCGCTGCGCCGGGCGGCGCAGGAAGCGCGACAGTTCCGTCAGCGCCAACTGATAGACATCCCGCTTGAACTCGATCACCGCATCGAGCGGCACCCAGTACTCGTTCCAGCGCCACGCATCGAACTCCGGGTGGTCGGTCGCGCGCAAGCAAATGTCGCAATCGCGTCCGACCATCCGCAGCAGGAACCAGATCTGCTTCTGGCCGCGGTAATGACCGCGTACTTCGCGTTTGATGAACTTGTCAGGCACCTCATAACGCAACCAGTCGCGAGTGCGGCCGATTATCTTGACGTGTTCCGGATGCAGGCCGGTTTCCTCGTGCAGCTCCCGGTACATCGCCTGCATGGGGGTCTCGCCGTACTTGATCCCACCTTGAGGAAACTGCCAGGAATGCTCGCGGAGCCGCTTGCCCCAAAACACCTCGTTGCGCGCGTTCAAGAGGATGATGCCGACGTTCGGGCGAAAGCCTTCACGATCCAGCATACAACCACCTTCGAATCCTTTAAAATTGCTTTGATTATAAACAGATAACGGGCGCTGCGCACCGTAGCGGAGCGAATCCGCGCGGGGTACACCGGCTGAATTGTCCCTGATTAGTCTGCTACGTCGTCTGCGCCATCGTCGTCCATTGCTGTTCGCCGCGCGCAGCTTTTTCACCTTGAAACTTTTTCGGGCGCCCCGCCTGGGGGCGCCGTTTTTGGAACCGTCCGCATGAAAGCTTCCCGTTTCTTTATCGGCACCCTGAAAGAAGCACCCGCCGACGCAGAGATCGTCAGCCACAAGCTGATGGTGCGCGCCGGCATGATCCGTCGCGTCGCCGGCGGCATCTATAACTACCTGCCAGTCGGCCTGCGTTCGATTCGCAAGGTCGAGGCGATCGTGCGCGAGGAAATGAACCGGGCGGGCGCCATCGAGCTGCTGATGCCGGCCGTGCAACCAGCCGAACTGTGGCAGGAGTCGGGCCGCTGGGAACAGTACGGCCCCGAGCTGCTGCGCTTCAAGGACCGCAAGGACAACGACTTCGTGATCGGGCCGACGCACGAGGAAGTCATCACCGACATCGCGCGCAACCAGATCAAGAGTTACCGGCAGATGCCGGTGAACTTCTACCAGATCCAGACGAAGTTTCGCGACGAGATCCGTCCGCGCTTCGGCGTGATGCGCGGCCGCGAATTCATCATGAAGGACGCGTACTCGTTCGACAAGGATGCGGCCGGCCTGAACGAGTCGTATCGCAAGATGTACGACGCGTACGTGCGCATCTTCACGCGCCTCGGCCTCGAGTTCCGTGCGGTCGCGGCCGACAGCGGCTCGATCGGCGGCAACTTCTCGCACGAATTCCACGTGATCGCCGACACCGGTGAGGACGCGATCGCGTACTGCCCGACATCCGAGTTCGCGGCGAACGTCGAGGCGGCCGAAGCGCTGCCGCTGAGCACCGAACGCGCGGCGCCGGCCGAGGCGATGGCGAAGGTCGCGACGCCGGGCAAGGCGAAGTGCGAAGCCGTCGCCGAACTGCTGGCCATCCCGCTCGAGCGCACGATCAAGTCGATCGTGCTCGCGACCGACAACGAAGGCGCCGAGCCGACCATCTGGCTCGTGATGCTGCGCGGCGACCACGACCTGAACGAGATCAAGGTGTCGAAGCTGCCGGGCCTGAAGAACCACCGCTTCGCGACCGAGCAGGAAATCGTCGAGTGGTTCGGCACGCCGCCGGGCTATCTCGGCCCGGTCGGCACCAAGAAGCCGGTGAAGGTGATCGCCGATCGCACGGTCGCGAACATGAGCGACTTCGTCGTCGGTGCGAACGAGGTCGACTATCACATCGCCGGCGTGAACTGGGGCCGCGACCTGCCCGAGCCGGACGTCGCCGACGTGCGCAACGTGAAGAAGGGCGACCCGTCGCCGGACGGCAAGGGCGTGATCGACATCTGCCGCGGCATCGAGGTCGGCCACGTGTTCCAGCTCGGCACCAAGTATTCGGAAGCGATGGGCGCGACGTTCCTCGACGAGTCGGGCAAGCCGCAGCCGATGCTGATGGGCTGCTACGGCGTCGGCGTCACGCGTATCCTCGGCGCGGCGATCGAGCAGAACTTCGACGACCGCGGCATCATCTGGCCCGAATCGATCGCGCCGTTCGAAGTCGTGCTGTGCCCGATGGGCTATGACCGCAGCGACATGGTGCGCGAGACCGCCGACAAGCTGTACGCGGAACTCGCCGCGGCCGGCATCGACGTGATCCTCGACGATCGCGGCGAGCGCCCGGGCGTGATGTTCGCCGACTGGGAGCTGATCGGCGTGCCGCATCGTCTCGTGATCGGCGAGCGCGGCCTGAAGGAAGGCAAGATCGAGTATCAGGGCCGCCGCGACGCCGAAGCGACGCTGCTGCCGGCCGACGCGGCTGCGGCGACGGTCGCGGAGAAGATCCGCGCCGCGCTCGCGCGCTAAGCGCACCGACCGGGGAACGCGGTGGAATACACCTTCCTGTCGGCCACCGTGCTCCTGGTGCTGATCACCGATCCGCTCGGCAACATCCCGCTGTTCATTTCGGCCATGCGGGATGTGCCGCGCGAGCGGCGCGTGAAGCTGATCCTGCGTGAAGTGGGGATCGCGTTCGTGATCCTGCTGTTCTTCATGCTGGTCGGCGACCGCTTCCTGCGGATGATGAGCCTCACCGACCTGTCGTTGCGGCTCGGCGGCGGGATCGTGCTGTTCCTGATCGCGCTGCGGATGATCTTCCCGCATCCGGACGGCGCACTCGGCAACGATCCGCGCGCGGGCGGCGAGCCGTTCATCGTGCCGCTCGCGATTCCGGCGCTCGCCGGGCCGTCGGCGCTCGCGACGGTGATGCTGCTGACGTCGCAGGGGCCCGGCAAGATGCTCGAGTGGGTCGGCGCGCTGACGGTCACGATGATCGTCTGCGCGGTGACGCTGGTGCTGGCCGAGCGGATCCAGCAATGGATCGGCGAACGGACCGTCGCGGCGTTCGAGCGGTTGATGGGCCTCGTGCTCGTCGCGATTTCGGTCGAGATGATGCTGGGCGGCATCCGCGCATTCGTGCACCAGCTGTAGGCGGCGCGGCGCGTGCCCACAAAAAAAAGCGGCGCTCCGGGAAACCGGAGCGCCGCTTTCTATTTATATAGTGCGGAGCGGGGCGCTCAGACGTTCGTGGTCAGCGCGCGGATCGTCGGCAGGTTGCGCCAGTAGCCCTTCGCATCCATCCCGCAGCCGAACACGTAGCGATCCGGCACCGAGAAGCCGCAGAAGTCGGGGTGCAGCGGTTTCGCCTTGGCGAGCGTCTTCTCGCACAGCACGGCCGACATGAAGCGCTTCGCGCCCATGTCGAGGATGCGGTCGCGGATCGCGGCCATCGTCTCGCCTTCGTCGAGGATGTCGTCGAGCACGAGCACGATCCGGTCCTTCACCGATTCGCGCGGCGCGACGCGCCAGTGCATTTCCGGGCTGCCCTGCGTCGTGTTGCGGTAGCGGGTCAGGTGGATGTAGTCGAATTCGAGCGGGAAATCGAGATGCGGCAGCAGCATCCCGGTAAACACCGCGGCGCCGCCCATCACCGAGAGAACGAGCGGGAACGCATCGCCGATCTCGGCGCGGATCGCGTCGGCCATCCGGGAGATCGACGCATTGACGGCGTCGGCCGAGACGATCTCTTCGGAGTGGTTGAAAATGTGGAGGGCTTCTTCGCGGTTCATGTGTTCTGGCGGGCAGTCGGTATACAAATAAGAATGAAGCAGAACGGACGGCGCGCGCTACAGCAAAAACCCGCGCGCCGGCCGATCGGCGGAATCAGCGCATGCCGGGCATCATGCCCTTCAGGCCGCGCATCATCTTCTGCATGTTGCCGCCCTTCAGCTTCTTCATCATCGTACGCATCTGGTCGTACTGGTTCAGCATCCGGTTGACTTCCTGCACCGGCACGCCCGCGCCGGCTGCAATGCGGCGCTTGCGCGTCGCCTTGATGATCTCGGGTTTCGCGCGCTCGGCGGGCGTCATCGAGCTGATGATGCCTTCCATCCGGCGGATCGACTTCTCGGCCTGGCCCATGTCGGCGCCGGCCGCCGCCTGCTGGAACTGCGCCGGAAGCTTATCCATCAGCGACGACAGGCCGCCCATGTTCTTCATCTGCGAGATCTGCGCGCGGAAATCGTTCAGGTCGAAGTCGCCGCCTTTCTTGACCTTGTCGGCGAGCTTCTGCGCGGCCTGCACGTCGACGCCGCGCTGCGCCTCCTCGACGAGGGCGAGGATGTCGCCCATGCCGAGGATCCGGTTTGCCATCCGGTCGGGGTGGAACACCTCGAGACCGTCGAGCTTCTCGGCCACGCCGACGAACTTGATCGGCTTGCCCGTGACGTGACGCACCGACAGCGCGGCGCCGCCGCGCGAATCACCGTCGAGCTTGGTCAGCACGACGCCGGTGAGCGGCAGCGTGTCGTTGAACGCCTTCGCGGTATTGACCGCGTCCTGGCCGAGCATCGCGTCGACGACGAACAGCGTTTCGGCCGGCTTCAGCGTGCCGTGCAGCGCGGCGATTTCCTGCATCATCGCCTCGTCGATACCGAGGCGGCCGGCCGTATCGACGATCAGCACGTCATGGTAGTGGCGCTTCGCCCAGTCGACGGCCGCGACCGCGATGTCGACGGGCTTCTGGTCCGGCGTGGACGGGAAGAAGTCGGCGCCGACCTGTTCGCTCACCGTTTTCAGCTGCATGATTGCGGCCGGGCGATACACGTCGCACGACACGGTCAGCACCTTCTTCTTGTACTTCTCGCGCAGCAGCTTCGCGAGCTTGCCGGCGGTCGTGGTCTTGCCCGCGCCCTGCAGGCCGGCCATCAGGATCACCGCGGGCGGCGTGACCGCGAGGTTCAGCTCGGCGGCCTTGCCTTCGTAGTCGCCGCCGATCACGGCGGTCAGTTCCTTCTGGACCACGCCGACGAGCGCCTGACCCGGCGACAGGCTGCTGATCACTTCTTCGCCGAGCGCCTTTTCCTTGACCTTGGCGATGAATTCGCGGACGACCGGCAGCGAAACGTCGGCCTCCAGCAGCGCGAGACGCACCTCGCGGAGCATCTCCTGCGTGTTCGCCTCGGTAAGCCGGGCCTCGCCGCGCAGCGTCTTGACGACGCGCGCCATCCGTTGAGTGAGATTGTCGAGCATGGGGAGCGATGGACAGTGGGGCCCGAAGGCGCGGCGGAACCGAACAAAGGGAGCCGTCGCGGGAAGGGGGCCTAGTGTAAACTTCGAACATGGATATTGTACTGTATGCCCTCACCGCATTCCTGTACGGCGGCCTTGCCGTCGCAGGCTGGCGCACGCACCGCCAGGGCGCGACGCCGCTCGTCGCGAGCGTGCCGGCCGTGCCGGTTCCCGCGTCCGCCGCGTCCGGGATGAGCGGGGCCGGCCGCGCGCTGCTGTTCGCCGCGCTCGTCGCGCACGGCGTGCTGCTCCATACGACCATCTTCCCGCACGACGCGATGGTGTTCGGCTTCGCGTTCGCGCTGTCCGCGATGTTCTGGCTCGGCGCCGGCATCTACTGGATCGAGAGCTTCTTCTTCCCGCTCGACAGCCTGCGACTGCTCGTGCTGCCGCTCGCGTGCGGTGCGTCGCTGCTGCCGCTCGTGTTCGGCGGCGTGCGGGTGCTTCCTTATGCCGCAGCGCCGCTGTTCAAGCTGCACTTCCTGATCGCGAACATCGCGTACGGGCTGTTTGCGATCGCCGCGCTGCACGCGATCCTGATGCTGATGGTCGAGCGGCGCCTGCAGTCGCTGAGGAGCGGCGGACGCGACGGCTCGACGGGCTGGATCGCGAGCTGGCTCGAGACGCTGCCGCCGCTGCTCACGCTCGAGAAGCTGCTGTTCCGCCTGATCGGCGCCGGCTTCGTGCTGCTCACGCTGACGCTCGCGTCGGGCATCCTGTTCAGCGAGCAGGTCGACGCGCGCGCGCTGCGGCTCGACCACAAGACCGTATTCGCGATCCTGTCGTGGCTGATGTTCGGCGGCCTGCTGGTCGCCCGCAAGACGTCGGGCTGGCGTGGCCGCGGTGCCGCGCGCTGGGTGCTCGTGTCGTTCGCCGCGCTGCTGCTCGCGTATGTCGGCAGCCGGTTCGTTTTCGAGGTGCTGCTGCACCGTTCCGTGGTTTGAACGCAGGTTTCCGATGCGACAGATTCTTCTCCTGATCCTTCTCTTCTTCGCGGGTTCGTGGCTCGCGCGCAAGCTGCGCCAGGCGCAGGAGCACGCGCAGGCGCGCACCGGCCGCGGCGCCGGTTACGACGGCGCGCCCGGCACCAGTGGCCCCGGGGCTGCACGGCCGAACGGCGACGCCGCTCGCTCGCTGCCCGAGCCGATGGTGCGCTGCGCCGAATGCGGCGTGCATGCGCCGAAGGGCGATGCCGTCGTCGCGGGCGGCGAATACTTCTGCAGCACCGAGCACGCGCAGCGCCACGGCGCACGCGCGAGCGGCCACGACGCCCGATGAACGACGCAGCACGACTGTCGGTCGACGCACACGGCTGGGTGCGTGAAGCGCGCCACGCGCCGTCGCCGAATTACGAGGTGCGGCCCGCAGGCGCGGTGCCGACGCTCGTCGTCGTCCACAACATCAGCTTGCCGCCCGGCGAGTTCGGCGGCGACGCGATCGAGGCGCTGTTCCTGAATCGCCTCGACTGCGATGCGCACCCCTATTACCAGAGCCACCTGCGCGGCGTGCGCGTGTCCGCGCACTTCCTGATCCGCCGCAGCGGCGAACTCGTGCAGTTCGTGTCGTGCGACGAGCGCGCGTGGCACGCGGGCTCGTCCGAATTCTTCGGCAGGCCGCGCTGCAACGACTTCTCCATCGGCATCGAGCTCGAGGGCGCGGACGACGTGCCGTTCGACGACGCGCAGTACGCGACGCTCGCCGCACTCTCCCGCGCGCTCGCCGCACGCTACCCGGTCGACGCATTCGCGGGGCACTCGGACGTCGCGCCGGGCCGCAAGACCGACCCGGGCCCGCATTTCGATTGGCAACGCTTCGCGAGCGATGCCGGGTTTTCCGCCGAATACTTTCCTTTCCGTCAGCACTGATCGCGGGGTTTTTTGACCGGAGAAAGTTTTTTCTCCGACCAATGCCTTGTCGTGTCTGCGCGTGAGCGATGTCAAGACCTCCACCGCAAATTATCCGTTTGGACGTCCTCCGAATGTCCACTATACTTGGTGCCAGTTGAGCGGTTCTGCACTAGATATAGTGTGTGTCGCAGGGGAAACCCGAGCGGCACCGGCCGGCGGCCAACGCCGGCGGACAGGGTTCTCAGGGCGGCGCGTCAGGCCGGACGGTCCAGGCGTCGCGATCAGCGCAGCGAACTTCGACGGGGCAGGGGATACATGACGAAGCACACGACCGGCTCGGTTGTCGCGCATCGACCGAACCGGCTTCCCCGGCGCATCGCTCGCCTCTTACCGCTCGCGCACCGCGTTGCGCAGCGTTCGTTTTAATCCGCGGTTCTCTCCGCACCATCCAACACCAGGAGCTTTGCACATGCAAACCACCGACAACGCGACGTCCCAGTACGAGAGCGCCTCGAGCCGTCCGCTCGGCGGGACCGAACAGGGCGCGAAGGCGCTCGCGCCGCAGGCCACGTTCGCCGACTACAAGGTGATCCGCCGCAACGGCAGCGTCGTATCGTTCGAACCTTCGAAGATCGCGATCGCGGTGACCAAGGCTTTCCTGGCCGTCAACGGCGGGCAGGGCGCGGCATCGGCGCGCGTGCGCGAGCAGGTCGAACAGCTGACGCACAACGTCGTGCGCGCGCTCGTGCGCAGCCGCCCGAACGGCGGTACGTTCCATATCGAAGACATCCAGGACCAGGTCGAACTCGCGCTGATGCGCGGCGGCGAGCACAACGTCGCGCGTGCGTACGTGCTGTATCGCGAGAAGCGTCACCTGGAGCGCCAGCATGCGGGCGAGGAAGCAGCGGCAGCGGGCGGCGAATCGAGCACCGGTATCAACGTCGTCGACAACGGCGTCACGCGTCCGCTCGACCTGAACGCGCTGCGCGCGTTGATCGTGTCGGCATGCGACGGCCTCGGCGCTGCGGTTAACCCTGACCCGATCGTCGCCGAAACGGTGAAGAACCTGTACGACGGCGTGCCGATGAGCCAGGTCTACGACTCGGCGATCCTCGCGGCGCGCACGATGATCGAGAAGGACCCGGCATACAGCCAGGTCACGGCCCGCATCCTGCTGCACACGATCCGTCGCGAGATCCTCGGCGAGGAAGTCGTCCAGGCCGAGATGCCGGCCCGTTACGCGGAATACTTCCCGCAGTTCCTGAAGCGCGGCGTCGACGCCGGCCTGCTCGACGACAAGCTGCTGCAGTTCGACCTGAAGCGTCTCGGCGAAGCGCTCGACGCGAACCGCGACCTGCAGTTCGGCTACCTCGGCCTGCAGACGCTGTACGACCGTTACTTCCTGCACGTCGACGGCACCCGCATCGAAATGCCGCAGGCATTCTTCATGCGCGTCGCGATGGGCCTGTCGCTGAACGAGATCGACCGCGAGACGCGCGCGATCGAGTTCTACAACGTGCTGTCGAGCTTCGACTTCATGAGCTCGACGCCGACGCTGTTCAACTCGGGTACGCACCGCTCGCAGCTGTCGTCGTGCTACCTGACGACGGTCGCGGACGATCTCGACGGCATCTATGAAGCGCTGAAGGAAAACGCACTGCTGTCGAAGTTCGCCGGCGGCTTGGGCAACGACTGGACGCGCGTGCGTGCACTCGGCTCGCATATCAAGGGCACGAACGGCAAGTCGCAAGGCGTGGTCCCGTTCCTGAAGGTCGTGAACGACACGGCCGTCGCGGTCAACCAGGGCGGCAAGCGCAAGGGCGCGGTCTGCGCGTACCTCGAGTCGTGGCACCTCGACATCGAGGAATTCCTCGAGCTGCGCAAGAACACCGGCGACGACCGCCGCCGTACGCACGACATGAACACGGCGAACTGGATTCCCGACCTGTTCATGAAGCGGGTGATGGAAGGCGCCGACTGGACGCTGTTCTCGCCGTCGACCTGCCCGGACCTGCACGACAAGTTCGGCGCCGATTTCGAGAAGGCTTACACGGCTTACGAAGAGAAGGTCGCGCGCGGCGAGATCAAGCTGTTCAAGAAGATCCCGGCGCAGCAGCTCTGGCGCAAGATGCTCGGCATGCTGTTCGAGACGGGCCACCCGTGGATCACGTTCAAGGATCCGTGCAACGTGCGCTCGCCGCAGCAGCACGTCGGCGTCGTCCACTCGTCGAACCTGTGCACGGAAATCACGCTGAACACGAGCGACACCGAAATCGCGGTGTGCAACCTCGGCTCGGTGAACCTCGTCGCCCACCTGGTGAAGCAGGCCGACGGCAGCTACGCGCTCGACCACGAGAAGCTGAAGCGCACGATCAGCGTCGCGATGCGCATGCTCGACAACGTGATCGACATCAACTACTACGCGGTGCCGAAGGCGCGTAACTCGAACCTGAAGCACCGTCCGGTCGGCATGGGCATCATGGGCTTCCAGGACTGCCTGCACCTGCTGCGCACGCCGTACGCGTCGGAAGCGGCGGTCGAGTTCGCCGATCGTTCGATGGAAGCGGTCTGCTACTACGCGTACTACGCGTCGACCGAGCTGGCCGAAGAGCGCGGCCGCTACTCGAGCTACCGCGGCTCGCTGTGGGATCGCGGCATCCTCCCGCAGGACACGCTGAAGCTGCTAACGGAAGCGCGCGGCGGCTACGTCGAGGTCGACACGTCGGAGTCGCTCGACTGGACGTCGCTGCGTTCGCGGATCGCCGCACACGGCATGCGCAACTCGAACTGCGTCGCGATCGCGCCGACGGCGACGATCTCGAACATCATCGGCGTGTCGGCCTGTATCGAGCCGACCTTCCAGAACCTGTACGTGAAGTCGAACCTGTCGGGCGAATTCACGGTGGTCAACGAGTACCTCGTCCGCGACCTGAAGGAACGCGGCCTGTGGGACGAAGTGATGGTCGCCGACCTGAAGTACTTCGACGGCATGCTGTCGCGCATCGACCGCATCCCGGCCGACCTGCGCGCGATCTACGCGACCGCGTTCGAAGTCGACCCGACGTGGCTGGTCGAAGCGGCATCGCGTCGCCAGAAGTGGATCGACCAGGCGCAGTCGCTGAACATCTACATGGGCGGCGCGTCGGGCAAGAAGCTCGACGAGGTCTACAAGCTCGCATGGTTGCGCGGCCTGAAGACGACCTACTACCTCCGCACGATGGCGGCGACGCACGTCGAGAAATCGACGGTCGCGCACGGCGCACTGAACGCAGTGCCGACGAGCGGCGGCTCGAGCAGCGGCGGCGCGCAAGGCGCAGCGGGCGGCTTTGGTGCGGCGGGCGGCGATGCGTCGTCGGGCGCGGTCAACGCAGCGCCGGCACTCGCGCCGGTCGAGGCGGATGGTCCGGTGTGCACGATGCGTCCGGGCGATCCTGGCTTCGACGAATGCGAAGCGTGCCAGTAACGCAGTGCGCCTGACCTGAGAAGCAGGCAAGGGCGGCGCACACGACGACCGATCGAGGTTGAAGTGTGCGCCGCTCTCAACTAAAAAAATGATAAGGAATCTGTAACGCGGCACCTGCGTTGCAGGCAGTGACAAGCGATCGAAACATCCCCGACGACGTCGCGTTTCGATCAGCGTTCGATGCGTCGAGCGCACCTCGCGATACACGCGCGACTCACATCGCGCGCTGCATGAATGACGATGCGTTGCTCAAAGTGTTGTATCGAGGTCGCAACGCGAATCGAAAAAAGGATTTTTCGTGAGCGAACCCTTTTATCGCTCAGGAAAAGATGGTACAAACCGTTCTAAATTGATGGTGAGAATTTATGCTCAACTGGGATGACGAGAAGACTGCCGTAACCCCCGCGAGCGGAGCGCAGCAAAACGCAATGCGCACCTCCGCCGGGATGGCTGTCGGAATGCAGGCTGCAACGCCTGCCGCCCATCAGGTCCGTGACATTTTCGAAGGCGATCTTGCGGTGCCGCCGCAAGCATCGGCTGTTCCCGCCGGCGGTTCGGAAGCGCGGGTCAATGTCGCCGACAAGCGCATCATCAACGGCCAGACTGACGTGAATCAGCTGGTGCCGTTCAAGTACAAGTGGGCGTGGGAAAAGTATCTGGCCGGTTGCGCGAACCACTGGATGCCGCAGGAAATCAACATGTCCCGCGACATCGCACTGTGGAAGGACCCGAACGGTCTGACCGAGGACGAGCGCCGCATCGTGAAGCGCAACCTCGGCTTCTTCGTGACGGCCGATTCGCTCGCGGCGAACAACATCGTGCTCGGCACGTACCGCCACATCACGGCGCCCGAGTGCCGGCAGTTCCTGCTGCGCCAGGCGTTCGAGGAAGCGATCCACACGCACGCGTACCAATATATTGTCGAATCGCTCGGTCTCGACGAAGGCGAGATCTTCAACGCGTACCACGAGGTCGCGTCGATCCGCGCGAAGGACGAATTCCTGATCCCGTTCATCCACACGCTGACGGATCCGGCCTTCAAGACCGGCACGCTCGAAGCGGACCAGAAGCTGCTGAAGTCGCTGATCGTGTTCGCCTGCATCATGGAAGGCCTGTTCTTCTATGTCGGGTTCACGCAGATCCTCGCGCTCGGCCGCCAGAACAAGATGACGGGTGCTGCAGAGCAATATCAGTACATCCTGCGCGACGAGTCGATGCACTGCAATTTCGGCATCGACCTGATCAACCAGATCAAGCTCGAGAACCCGCATCTCTGGACCGCGGAATTCCGCGCCGAGATCCGCGAGCTGTTCAAGCAGGCTGTCGAACTCGAATACCGCTACGCCGAAGACACGATGCCGCGCGGCGTGCTGGGTTTGAACGCGTCGATGTTCAAGAGCTACCTGCGCTTCATCAGCAACCGCCGTTGCCAGCAGATCGGCCTCGATCCGCTGTACCCGAACGAGGAAAACCCGTTCCCGTGGATGAGCGAGATGATCGACCTGAAGAAGGAACGCAACTTCTTCGAGACGCGTGTGATCGAGTATCAGACGGGCGGTGCGCTGTCCTGGGAATAACCCGCAGCAGCGAACCTGTCACATGATGTGAGCAGCCGGTGGCCTCTCGGCCCCGGCCCAAGGTTTAGGAGCAAGAACGCCTGATGCAAAGCATGCCCGGTGCCTTAACGGCCCAACGACACGACAGGCACTTTGCGAACCCTTCAGTGGGATGGGCAAACTTCCCTCCGGAAAAAGCGGACGGCCGTGTGGCGGTCCGCTTGATCAAGCGATTAGGGGTAGCGGCGCGAGGTGCGCCGGCTACCGACTTGATTTGGCGCGCGAGGCCGGGTGGTCACGCGCGCCATACCGTATTCATTAGCGTAAGCGCGTGGTATCCGCGTACGCCGATGAATAGCCCGCTTCGAAGCGCACGTCCTGAACAGCGTCCGCGGGAAGCGGGTTTTGACGAAGGGTGTAGTTTGAACTGACTCTCATCTGAACCTGAAGGAGAACAACATGGCTACCGCCAAGAAGAAACCGGCTGCTAAGAAAGTTGCTGCCAAGAAGACCGTTGCGAAGAAGGCTGCTGCTCCGGCGAAGAAGGCTGCTGCAGTGAAGAAGGTTGCTGCGAAGAAGGTCGCGGTGAAGAAGGTTGCCGCGAAGAAGGCAGCACCGGCGAAGAAGGCCGCAGCGAAGAAGGTTGCAGCCAAGAAGGTCGCGGTGAAGAAGGTTGCTGCGAAGAAGGCAGCACCGGCGAAGAAGGCCGCAGCGAAGAAGGTCGCAGCCAAGAAAGTCGCAGTGAAGAAGGTTGCTGCGAAGAAGGCCGCACCGGCGAAGAAGGCTGCTGCGAAGAAGGCCGCACCGGCGAAGAAGGCTGCTGCGAAGAAGGCCGCGCCTGCTAAGAAGGCTGCTGCGAAGAAGGCCGCGCCTGCGAAGAAGGCTGCCGCGAAGAAGGCTGCGCCTGCTGCGAAGAAGGCTGCCGCTGCTCCTGCGAAGAAGGCCGCTGCTCCGGCGAAGAAGGCTGCTGCACCGGCCAAGAAGGCTGCAGCTCCGAAGAAGGCCGTCGTGAAGAAGGCTGCGCCGGCAACGACCGCGTCGACCGCATCGGTTGCGCCGGCATCGGGCGTGAAGACCGCGCTCAACCCGGCAGCGGCATGGCCGTTCCCGACCGGCAGCCGTCCGTAATCGAGGCTGACCCGTACCACCCGGACACTCACATGGTGTCCGTGGGTTGAGTAGCGCTACTCAATCAGTCCCGCCATCTGGCTCAGGTGGCGGGATTTTTTTCGTCCGTGTTTGCCGATGTGCCGGGGAGCCGGTGTGCCGGCTGCCCGTATGCCGGCTGCCCGTATGCGGGCCGCGGCGAGTACGGACGAAAAAAAACGCATGTGCAGCTTCGCACATGCGTTCGACCGCGGCTTGCGCCGCGAGCTGAGGTACCTGTTAGTGCGTGACGCGCGTGACGCCGCCGCTCGACAGCAGTCGCACCCGCTCACCGGCGCGGAACGCTTCGCCGCTTGCTGCCTGCGTGATCGAGCGCAGATCGCCGTTGTCGAGGCGCACGGTGATTTCGACACCGTTCGCCGTGCTGAGGTTTTCGCCGACCGCGTTGCCCGCGACCGCACCGACGAGACCGCCCGCGATCGCGGTCAGGATCGATCCCTTGCCGCCGCCGATCGCGCTGCCTGCCACCGCACCGAGTGCGCCGCCGCCGAGCGTGCCGATCGCACTGCCGCCGCCGTCGGACTGGATGCGCACTGCACGGACGCTTTCGACCGTGCCCATGCGAACCGTCTGTTCGCGCTGCGCCTGGCCGACGCTATAGACATCCGCCGAGCCCGGCGCGGTGAAGCAACCGGTGAGCGTCAGCGAGGCCGTCAGCATGGCCGCGAGCGTGAGGGTCTTTTTCGTCAACATCTTTGCTCTCCCACAATATTCATTTGAGACTGTAACCGAATGCAGTCTCGAAGCGCGCGTCGATCTCGGCGCGCGTCAGTACGTAAGTCTGGGGCCCCTGGTGGGCGATCTTGATCGAGCCCATCAGGCTCGCGAGGCGGCCCGTGGTTGCCCAGTCGAGGCCATGCTCGATGCCGTACAGCAGGCCGCCCCGGAAGGCATCGCCGCAGCCGGTCGGATCGGCGATGTGCTCGGCCGGTACGACCGGAATCTGCTCCGCACCCTGCTTGTGGCGGATGGTCGCGCCGTGCTCGCCACGCGTGATGACGAGGGCGTCGACCCGGCTGGCGATTTCATCTTCGGACCATCCCGTCTTGTCGCTCACCAGCTTGGCCTCGTAGTCGTTGACCGCTACATAGGTCGCAAGTTCAATGCTGCGGCGCAGCGTCGCACCGTCGAACAGCGGCAGGCCCTGGCCCGGATCAAACACGAACGGCACACCGGCCTTGGCGAGCTCTTCCACGTGCTGCACCATCCCGTCGAAGCCGTCAGGGCCGACGATCGCGAGCTTGATGTCCGGCGCGTCGCCCGCGTGGTTCAGGTGCGACTGCATCATCGCGCCCGGGTGGAACGCCGCGATCTGGTTGTTGTCGAGATCGGTCGTGATCATCGCCTGCGCCGTATAGGTATCGGGCAGCACGCGAACGTGGTCGCGGCGCAGGCCGAGCTGGTCGAGCCGGTCGAGATACGGCTGCGCGTCGAGCGCGCCCACCGTTCCCATCATGCGTGCATCGCCGCCGAGCTGGTGCAGCGCGTACGCGATGTTGCCCGCGCAGCCGCCGAATTCGCGGCGCATCGTCGGCACCAGGAAGCTCAGGTTGATGAGGTGCACCTGGTCGGGCAGGATGTGCTCACGGAACCGCCCTTCGAAGGTCATGATGGAGTCGTAGGCGATCGAGCCGCAAATCAACGTAGCCAAGGTGTGCGTTCCTGTAGAAATGAGGGACCCTGCGCGACAACGCCGCGCGAAAGGCGCGGCGCGGCAGGGGAAAGCGAAAGAAAGCTTACTTCAGTGCGGCGAGCGCTGCATCGTAGTTCGGCTCGTCCTTGATTTCGCCGACGAGTTCCGCGTGGATCACCTTGTCCTGCGCGTCGAGCACGACGACCGCACGGGCGGTCAGGCCGTTCAGCGGGCCGCTCGTCACGTCGACGCCGTACGCGTTCGCGAATGCGCGGCCGGTGCGGAACGTCGAAGCCGTCACGACGTTCTCGAGGCCTTCGGTCGTGCAGAAGCGCGTCGCGGCGAACGGCAGGTCGGCCGACACGACGACGACAACCGTGTTGTCGAGCGACGATGCGGCTTCGTTGAACTTGCGGGTCGACGTCGCGCAGGTCGGCGTGTCGAGGCTCGGTACGATGTTCAGCACCTTGCGCTTGCCGGCGAAGCTGGCGAGCGACAGGTCGGCGAGATCCTTGCCGACCAGCTTGAAATCGGCGCCTTGCGCGCCGACGGCCGGGAACGTGCCGGCGAGATCGATCGGGTTGCCACCCAGCGTAACTTTGCTCATGTTCGTGCTCCGAATGAGCGCGCCGCTCGGGCGCGCGGGTTGAGACGGGCGCGCATGCGCGCGCCGCGGTGCGTCACGGATAGAAGATCTGGACGCGGAAATTCGAGGCGGGCGTGCCGTTCGTTTCGAGGCGGACGACCATCGTCTGCGTCGTGCCGGGCGGCAACCCGGCGTCGATCGGCGTGCCCGGGCGCACGTAGTCGCGCGGCGCGAGTACGCGGCGCACGGTCACGTGGTTGGTGTCGTCCAGCAGCGTCAGTTCGAGCGACGGGTAGGCGAGCGCGACGCGGTAGCGGTTCGTCAGCGGTACCTTCAGCTCGAGCTCGCGCGGGCCGTCGAGCTGGCGCAGGTCGGTCGCGTCGAGCCGCAGGCCGTCGATCGCGCGCGGCGGCGCGACCGCGCAGCCGAGCGGCGCGCAGGCCTGCCGGAACCAGCCCTGCGTGACCGGCCAGTGGATCATCAGCGTTTCGCGTTGCCACCACGCGAGTTGCGCGACGAGCAGCACGGCCAGCACGGCGGCGACGAGGCCGCCGAAAAAGCCGCCGAGCATTCCGCGCCGCTGCGGGGCGCGCGTCTCGCGCGTGACGGCGAAGTGAGGACGATCGTCGTCGGTCAGCGCAGCGGGGAACGGTGCGGCCGGCGCGCTGGCGGCCGCGGCTGGTTTCTCGTCGTGCGGTGCCTTTGCGTCGGTACCGGTGTCGGGTTCGGATCCGGCTGTTGCGATGGCCGGTGCCGGCGCGAATGCAAAACGCGGTTCGCGCGGCGCGCGTTCGTCGTCCGGCACGGCGAAGTGCGCGGTGCCGACGGGTTCGGCGGCATCGTGAGCGGTATCTGCGTCCGACGGACGGTGCGCGACGAAGCGCGGCTCACGTGGGTCGCGCTCGACGGGCGCGGCCGATGATTCGGTATCCCGCGGTGTTTGTGTCTGCAGCGATTCGGCTGGTTGCACGACGGCCGCGGAAGTGTCCAGCTCGGTCGGGGAGGGGGCGAACGGCGCGGGCGTACCCGACAAGTGAACGACGCCGGCGTCGGTGGACGGAAGGGCGAGCGGTATCAGCGGCTCGGTGCGCACGGTCTGCACGTTGTGTTGCAGCGACGGGTCGACGCCGGCGTCGAGCCACGGCGCCCACATGTCCCAGCCTTCCGGCTTGTAATCGGTGTCGGAAGATACCCCGGCCGGCGCATCGGCAGTGAACAGCCGGGCCGGCGGGGCCGGATGGTGCGCGTTGCCTTCGTCCGGCGCGGCAGCCGGTTCGGTCAGGGCCGGCTCGGGCTGCTGCACGTGCTCGTGAACGAGCGACTCGGATGCGTTGAAGACTTCGTGGCAATGCCCGCAGCGCACGAGCCCTTGATGCAGCGAGAGCTGTTCCTGCTGCAGCCGGAAGACGGTTTCGCAATGAGGGCAGCGCGTCGCAAGAAGCATGTCGAGCCGGGCGGCCTGCTGGCCAGAGTGAAGGACAGCGCTATTCTAATGGCTTTCGCGCCGGGTTCCGGCGAGGCATACCCAACCTTCGTGTTCACGCCAGACCGAGATGTCGACGTAGCGCGCGTAGACGGCCGCGACTTCGTCCGCCTGGCGCGCGAGCACGCCCGACAGCGCGATGCGCCCGCCCGGCTTGACCTTCGATGCGAGCATCGACGCCATCAGCTTCAGCGGATTCGACAGGATGTTCGCGACGACGATGTCGAATTCGCCGTCCGGGCACGCATCGGGCAGCCCGTACGTGACTTCCGCACGGTTGCGTTCGCTGTTCTGCCGTGCCGATTCGACGGCTTGCGGATCGATGTCGATGCCGATGACGGGGTTCGCCCCGCATTTCTTCGCGAGGATCGCGAGAATGCCCGAACCGCAACCGTAGTCGAGCACCGATTGGCCGGGTTTCACCGACTGCTCGAGCCATTCCATGCACAGGCGCGTGGTCGGATGGCTGCCGGTACCGAACGCGAGGCCCGGATCGAGTTCGAGGACGAGCGCATCGGGATCGGGCGCATCGTGCCACGACGGCACGACCCAGATCCGCTCGCCGATCGGGATCGGCTCGAACTGCGATTGCGTGAGTCGCACCCAGTCCTGTTCCTCGACTTCGCGGACGACGAACGTCGGCGTTTCAGCGATGCCGATCTCGTTGGCAGCCGCGGCGAGCAGCACGGCCGGCTCATGCTCGGCCGCGAGCAGCGCGACCACGCGCGAGTGCTGCCACGCGGTGCGGTCGGGCACGAGGCCCGGCTCGCCGAAGAGCGGCTGTTCGTCGGGCGTGTCGGCGTCGGCGTCTTCCACGGACACCGACAGCGCGCCGAGTTCGAGCAGCGCGTCGGACAGTGCCTCCGCATGCTCACGGGCCAGTTCGACGACGAGTTCGCGATAGCTCATGCTTACGCTTCTTCCGGTGCGACCTGCTGCTTCTGGGCGAGCCGGTTTTCGAGGTAGTGGATGCTGGTGCCGCCTTCGACGAACTTCGAATCGATCATCAGCTCGCGGTGCAGCGGGATGTTGGTCTGGATGCCTTCGACGACCATTTCGGACAGCGCGATGCGCATCCGGCTGATCGCCTGCTCGCGCGTCGCGCCGTAGGTGATCAGCTTGCCGATCATCGAATCATAGTTCGGCGGCACGAAATAGCCATTGTAGGCGTGCGAATCGACGCGCACGCCGGGGCCGCCCGGTGTATGCCACGACGTGATCCGGCCCGGCGACGGCGTGAACTTGAACGGATCTTCGGCGTTGATCCGGCATTCGATCGCATGTCCGCGGAACTGGATGTCGCGCTGGCGCAGCGTGAGCTTCTCGCCGGCCGCGATGCGGATCTGTTCCTGCACGATGTCGACGCCCGTGATCAGCTCCGATACCGGATGCTCGACCTGCACGCGCGTGTTCATCTCGATGAAGTAGAACTCGCCGTTTTCGTACAGGAATTCGAACGTGCCCGCGCCGAGATAGCCCATCTTCTTGCAGGCGTCCGCGCAGCGGTCGCCGATGCGGTCGATCAGGCGGCGCGGAATGCCGGGCGCCGGCGCTTCCTCGATCACCTTCTGGTGGCGGCGCTGCATCGAGCAATCGCGTTCGCCGAGCCAGATCGCGTTCTTGTACGCGTCGGACAGCACCTGGATTTCGATGTGGCGCGGGTTCTCGAGGAACTTCTCCATGTACACCTGCGGGTTGCCGAACGCACGGCCGGCTTCCTCGCGGGTCATGTTGACCGCGTTGACGAGCGCGGCCTCGGTGTGCACGACGCGCATCCCGCGCCCGCCACCGCCGCCCGCCGCCTTGATGATGACCGGATAGCCGATCGCGCGCGCAATCTTGACGATCTCCTTCGGATCGTCCGGCAACGCGCCTTCCGAGCCCGGCACGCACGGCACGCCGGTCTTGATCATCGTCTGCTTCGCGGTGACCTTGTCACCCATCATGCGGATCGTTTCCGGGCGCGGGCCGATGAACGTGAAGCCCGACTGCTCGACGCGTTCCGCGAAATCGGCGTTCTCCGACAGGAAGCCGTAGCCGGGGTGGATCGCTTCGGCGTCGGTGACTTCCGCGGCGCTGATCAGCGCCGGCATGTTCAGGTAGCTCAGGTTCGACGGGGCCGGGCCGATACAGACGGCTTCGTCCGCAAGGCGCACGTACTTGGCTTCCTTGTCGGCTTCCGAGTAGACGACCACCGTCTTGACGCCGAGCTCGCGGCACGCACGCTGGATGCGCAGCGCGATTTCACCGCGGTTGGCAATGAGGATTTTTTCAAACATAGCGAGTATTCGTCTCTTCGAGGGGCGCGCGAACGGCGCCTGGCGAGCATCGGCGGTGCGCGGCCCGCGGGCCGCGCGGCGGATTTAGCCGATCACGAAAAGCGGCTGGCCGTATTCGACGGCCTGGCCGTTCTCGACGAGGATTTCCTTGATCACGCCGGCCTTGTCCGACTCGATCTCGTTGAGCAGCTTCATCGCTTCGATGATGCAGATCGTCTGGCCTTCCTTGACCGTGTCGCCCACCTGGACGAACGGATCCGCGCCCGGCGACGGCGCGCGATAGAACGTGCCGACCATCGGCGACGTCACGACGTGGCCCTGCGGGGCAGCCGGTGCGGCAGCGCCGCCAGCGGCCGGCGCGGCAGCGCCTTCGGTCGGCAGCGCGACCGACGGAGCGGGCGCGCTGACTTGCGGGGCATACCCAGCCGTCGGCTGCACGTAGACCGGCGGCGCGTTCTTGACGATGCGCACCTTGCCTTCGCCTTCCGTCACTTCCAGCTCGGAGATGCCGGATTCGGAAACGAGGTCGATCAGAGTTTTCAGCTTACGAAGATCCATCGGGAATTCCCCTTTCAATACGTGAAAGCGCCGGTTAGGGGCCGGCGCTGAATCTAGATCGCGAATTCAGCCGCGCGACGTGCCTTGCAGCTTGTCCAGCGCGTACTCGAGCGCGTACAGATAACCTTTCCAGCCGAGCCCGCAGATCACGCCTTCGGCCTGGTCGGAAAAGTAGGAGTGGTGCCTGAACGCTTCGCGGCGATGCACGTTCGACAAGTGAACCTCGACGAACGGGATGCCAACGCCGGCGATCGCGTCCCGGATCGCGACGCTCGTGTGCGTATACGCGGCCGGATTGATCAGGATGAAATCGGTCTGTTCCTCCCGCGCGGCCTGGATGCGGTCGACCAGCGCGCCTTCATGGTTGCTCTGGAACGACGACAGTTCGGCGCCGGCTTCCCGGGCACGCGCGGCAAGCGCCTGATCGATCTGTGCGAGCGTGACGCGGCCGTACACCTCCGGTTCCCGGGTGCCGAGAAGGTTCAGGTTGGGGCCGTGCAGCACCAGCAATCGTGTCATGGTCGCTTCTATTTCTGCGGAATTGCGCGAACTTTAGCGCTATTTAGAGAAATTTGTCTAGTTTTGCCGAGCGGCCGAGCGCGCGGGACCTGCAAGAATTACCGGCGCGCATGCAAAGTATCGGCGAATTCACGCGAAATTGCGGCGATCGACGGGTAAATCGCCGACAACGTCCGGGCTGCCGTTCGGACAGGTTACAGCGCGTCGAGCGTCTTTTTCAGCTCGGCCGGCTGGATTTGTCCCAATTTTGTCTCGCGAATCTTGCCTGTTTGGTCGATGACGACCGTAAACGGCAACGCGCCGGCGGTATTCCCAAAATTGCGGGCCAGATCGGCACCCGCGTAACCGCTGACGAAGACGGGATAGTCGACCTTCACCTTCTGCAGAAAGTTCTTCACGTTCTGTTCGGAATCGACGCCGATCCCGATGAAACGGATGCCCTTCTGTTTGTATTGGTGCGACAGCGCGACGAGTTCCGGCATCTCCTCGACGCACGGGCCGCACCATGACGCCCAGAAATTGACGACGACCTTCTGGCCCTTGAAGGCAGACAGCGTGGCCGGCTTGCCGTCGACACCCGTCAGGGAGGCCGCCCACAACTGTTCGACCGGGCTGCCCTGTGCGGCGGGCGCGGCGACGGCGACCCCGTCATCGGCGGTGCCGCGGAACCAATGGCCGGCGGCGAGCCCGCCGGCAACGGCGGCGGCCGCGACGACCGCGAGCGCCAACATGCGTTTCATCATCATCGTTGAATCATTCCGGTTCGGAAGGGGCCTTGCCTGCTTCGACGAGCGCGCGCAGCGCGGCGGCATCCGCACGGGCGACCCGGCCGCGCGCGTCGGCCTTGACCGCGCCGCGCAGGTCGTCGCTCGCATAGAGCGCGAGATGGATGCCGATCGCATCCACGTCGCGCCGCGGGCGCCACAGGAAACTGAGCGTCTCGACGTCGGCGCGGCCCGCGAAATGCCGCGTCTCGGACACGTCGTACTGGACGTTCTGGTTCAGCAGGTAGATCGCGACGTCCTTCGGGTTGTCGGTGAATGCCTGCAAATGGATATCCGAATGCGCGTTCGCGGTGCCGTTCAACACGGCACCCGTCACATAAGGATGGAATTCGGCGAGCCGGCGCATCCAGTCGAGCGCGACTTCGCGCAGGCGGCGCAGTTCGTCCGGCTGCGTGTCGCTCTGGAACAGCGCGAGATATTCGCGCAGTTCTTCCTCGATCTGGTCGTTATCCGGCAGCCATTCGCCTGCAACGCGCGAGTCGCCCAGCAACTGGCGCGCGGCCTTGCGTTTTGCGCCGGCATAGTCGAGGCCGTCCTCCGCGATCAGGCGGGCGGCGGACTGGGCAATTTCCTCGCGGAGGCGCCGCGGGTCGACAAGAGGTTTGCGAGACATGATCCGGCAATCATACTCGATCGCCGCGGCGCCCGAGCGCGGGTGCGGCGGCCTGCCGCCCGGCGTGCCGGCGCCGCTCGCGCGCATCGTTCGGGCCGCCGGGCACGGCAGGCCGTCAGTTACAATAGTGCTCTTTGTGTCGCGGCAAAAGCCGTTGGCCGGGCGCCGGCCGCGCGGCCCGTCCGGCGCGCCGCACACACATCCTTTCCGAATCGACGGCGCCCGGCGGCGCGAAAGCATTCATCTATGCACATCCACATTCTTGGCATCTGCGGCACCTTCATGGGCGGTCTCGCCGTACTCGCGCGCGAGGCGGGCCACACGGTGACGGGTTGCGACGCGGGCGTCTATCCGCCGATGAGCACGCAGCTCGAGGCGCAGGGCATCACGCTGATCGAGGGCTACGGCGCCGAGCAGATCGACCTGAAACCGGATCTCTTCGTGATCGGCAACGTCGTCACGCGCGGCAATCCGCTGATGGAGGCGATCCTCGATCGCGGCCTGCCTTATGTATCCGGCCCGCAATGGCTCGGCGAGCACGTGCTGGCCGGCAAGTGGGTGCTCGCGGTCGCGGGCACGCACGGCAAGACGACCACGTCGTCGATGCTCGCGTGGCTGCTGGAAGACTCCGGTCTGAACCCGGGCTTCCTGATCGGCGGTGTGCCGCTGAACTTCGGCGTGTCGGCGCGGCTCACCGATTCGAGCTTCTTCGTGATCGAGGCCGACGAATACGATACGGCGTTCTTCGACAAGCGCTCGAAGTTCGTCCACTACCGGCCGCGCACCGCGGTGCTGAACAACCTTGAATTCGATCACGCCGACATCTTCCCTGATCTCGCCGCGATCGAGACGCAATTCCATCATCTCGTGCGTACCGTGCCCGGTGTCGGCAGGATCGTCACGAACGGCCGTTCCGACGCGCTCGAGCGCGTGCTGGCGCGCGGCTGCTGGAGCGAGGTCGAGCGGTTCGGTGTCGACGGCGGCTGGCAGGCGCTGCCGGCCGAGGACGGCGTGCCGGTCGACGAGCGTTTCGCGGTGTATTCGCACGCGGAACGCGTCGGCGAAGTCGCATGGCAGGTGCAGGGCGATCACAACCGGATGAACGCGCTCGCGGCGATCGCGGCCGCGCGCCACGTCGGCGTGCCGCCCGCGCAGGCCGCCGCGTCCCTCGCGTCGTTCCGCAACGTGAAGCGCCGCATGGAAGTGCGCGGCAGCGTGGACGGCGTGACCGTCTACGACGACTTCGCGCACCATCCGACCGCGATCGAAACCACGATCGCCGGCCTTCGTGCACGCATCGGCCGTCAGAATTCCCGCATTCTCGCCGTGCTCGAGCCGCGCTCGAACACGATGAAGCTCGGCGTGATGAAGTCGCAATTGCCGGCGAGCCTGGCCGACGCCGATCTCGTGTTCGGTTACGGCGCGCCGGCCGGGCGCGACGCGCTCGGCTGGAATCTGGCCGAGGCGCTGGCGCCGCTCGGCGACCGCGCGCATGCGTTCGACGACCTGCACCTGCTGGTGAAGTCCGTCGTCGCAGCCGCCCGCCCGGGCGACCACGTGCTCGTGATGAGCAACGGCGGCTTCGGCGGTGTCCATCAGAAGCTGCTCGATGCGCTCGGGAGCCGCTCGTGATCCTGTATCTGCACGGCTTCCGGTCGTCGCCGGAATCGCAGAAGTCGCGCCAGCTCGCCGCGCGCATGGCCGAGCTCGGCCGCAGCGGCGAGTGGCGGTGCCCGTCGCTGTCGGTGTCGCCGCTCGAAGCGATCGCGGTCGCGGAAGCCGAGGTGGCCGGCGCGCGCGACGTGACCGTCATCGGCAGCTCGCTCGGCGGCTATTACGCCACCTGGCTGGCCGAAAAACACGGCTGGAAGGCCGTGCTGCTGAATCCGGCCATCGTGCCGCAGCGCGATCTCGAGCAGCACCTGGGCGAACAGCCGCTGTGGCACGGCGGCGGCACGATCGTCGTCGAGCGTCATCACCTGCATGAACTCGACGCGCTGCGCGTGCCGGCAATCACGCGTGCCGAACGCTACTATCTGTTCGCGGCGACCGGGGACGAAGTGCTCGATTACCGCGAGATGCTCGCGCATTACCCGGGCGCGAAGACGCGCGTGATCGAAGGCAGCGATCACGGGATCAGCGAATTTGCCGACTATGTCGACGACGTTCTCGCGTTTTGCGACGGAAAGACGTCTTAATCCGGCCATGTGCCGATCGAATTCCCATCATCATGCGGCGCCGCGGACGCGGTGCCCGGCAGTCTGAACGAGAGTACTGAGTGAACGTTTTCTTCGAGGAATCGGGCAGTTTCAAGGCGGGCAGCGTGCTGTCGCGCCAGGGCGACGCATTTCAGGTCGAGTTGCCCGGCGGGCGGCGGGCCAAGGTGCGCGCGAAAGACGTGCTGATCGAATTCGACAAGCCGGCCGCGGGCGAACTGATGCAGGAAGCCGACACGGCCGCGCAGCAGATCGACCTGGATTTCCTGTGGGAATGCGCGCCGACCGACGAGTTCGCGTATACGGCGCTGGCCGCGGAATACTTCGGCGCGACGTACGGCCCGGTGGAGCGTGCGGCGCTGGTGTTGCGACTGCACGGCTCGCCCGTCTACTTCCGCCGCAAGGGGCGCGGCCAGTACCAGCGCGCGCCGGAAGAGCAGCTCAAGATGGCGCTCGCATCGCTCGAGCGCAAGCGCCAGCAGGCGCTCGTCCAGGCGCAGTACGAAGAGGAGCTGAAGGCCGGCAAGCTGCCGGAAGCGTTCACGGGCAAGGTGCTCGGGCTGCTGACGCGGCCGGACAAGAACGCGATCGAATACAAGGCGATGGAAGCGGCGGCCGGTGCGCGCGGCGTGTCGCCGGCGCGGCTGATGCTCGACTGCGGCGGCATCGCGTCGCCGCGCGCGCTGCACGAGGCGCGCTTCCTCGCGGAGTTCTTCCCGCACGGCACGGGCTTTCCGGCCGTCACGGTCGGCCCGCTGCCGGACGACCTGCCGCGCGCGGACGTCGAGGCGTTCTCGATCGACGACATCACGACGACCGAAATCGACGACGCATTCTCGGTCGAGCATCTCTCCGACGGCCGCGTGCGCATCGGTGTGCACATCGCGGCGCCGGCGCTCGGCATCGTGCGCGGCGACGCGATCGACGCGATCGCGCGCACGCGCCTGTCGACCGTCTACATGCCGGGCGACAAGATCACGATGCTGCCGGACGACGTCGTCGACGTGTTCACGCTGAAAGAGGGCGACTACCGCCCGGCACTGTCGCTGTACATCATCGTCAACCGCGAAACGCAGGAGATCGTCGCGAACGAGACGCGCGCCGAGCTCGTGTTCGTGAAGAACAACCTGCGACACAACAACCTCGACGAGCTCGTCAACGAAGAGACGCTCGCGGCCGGCACCGGCGACTATCCGCACAAGGACGACATCGCCGTGCTGTGGCCGCTCGCTCAGGCGCTGTTCGAGAAGCGCCAGGTCGCGCGCGCGGGTTACGGCCTGAAGCGCGAGGTGCAGCGCAACACCGACTACAACTTCTACGTCGAAGGCGAGCACGTGACGATCACGCCGCGCCGCCGCGGCTCGCCGCTCGACCTGATCGTGTCGGAGCTGGCGATCCTCGCGAACTCGACGTGGGGCGCGTTCCTGCACGATCACACGGTGCCGGGCATCTACCGCTCGCAGCGCGGCTTCGGCGCACCGGGCCCGAAGCGCACGCGGATGCAGACGACGGCCGCGCCGCACGAAGGTCTCGGCGTCGCGCAGTACGCATGGAGCACGTCGCCGCTGCGCCGCTACGTCGACCTCGTGAACCAGTGGCAACTGCTCGCGTGCGTGCAGCACGGCGTCACCGCGAAGCTCGCCGCACCGTTCAAGCCGAAGGACGCCGACCTGTACGCGGTCGTGCAGGGCTTCGACGACACGTATACGGCCTACGCCGACTACCAGCGCCGGATGGAGTACTTCTGGTGCCTGCGCTGGCTCGCGCAGGAGCAGAAGAAGCAGGTCGTCGCGAGCGTGGTGAAGGGCGATCTCGTGCGCCTCGAGGAAATTCCGCTGCTGCTGCACGTGCCGGGGCTCGGCGTGCATGCGCGCGGCACGCGCGTGCTGCTCGACGTGATGTCGCTCGACGAGCTGACGATCGAGGCATCGGTGCGGTTGCTGAACGTGCTCGATGCGCCGACCGTGACGAGCGGCGACGCGGCCGACGAAGAGGATGACGCCGAAGGCGGCGACGACACGCTGATCGACGCCGAAGACACAACGGCCGAAACCGAGGCGGAAGCGCTGGCGGAGGCGGACGGCGCGGCAGCCGGCGAAGGTGGTGAAGGCGGCGAAGCCACGGGCGGCAACGCCGAAGAAGAGGGGCGCGCATCATGACCGCAGCTGCGTCGACGAGTGGCGCCGACCGCTATGTCGTGTTCGGCAACCCGGTGGCGCACAGCAAGTCGCCGTTCATCCACGCGCAGTTCGCCGCGCAGACGGGCGAGCCGGTCGACTACGCACACCGGCTCGCGCCGGTCGACGGCTTTGAAGCCGCCGTGCGCGCCTTCGTCGCCGAAGGCGGTCGCGGCGCGAACGTGACGGTGCCGTTCAAGCTCGAGGCGCATGCGCTTGCCGACACGCTGTCGCCGCGCGCCGCGGCGGCGGGCGCGGTGAATACGCTGCGCATTGACGCCGACGGCCGTATCCACGGCGACAACACCGACGGCGTCGGCCTCGTGCGCGACATCGAGGCGAATCTCGGCGTGTCGCTGGCGGGCGCGCGCATCCTGCTGCTCGGCGCGGGCGGTGCGGCGCGCGGTGTCGTGCTGCCGCTGCTCGACCGCGCGCCGCTGTCGATCACGATCGTGAACCGCACCGCGAGCAAGGCCGAGGCGCTCGTCGGCCAGTTCATGCAGGCCGCCCACGATGCGGGCTGCACGCTCGCGGGCGGCGGCCCGGACGTCGTGCGCGCGGAGCCATATGACGTGGTGATCAACGCGACGGCCGGCAGCCTCGATGCCGCGCTGCCGGAGTGCGACGCGGCCGCGTTCGGCGCGGGCACGCTCGCGTACGACATGATGTACGGCGCGCAGCCGACGGTGTTCATGCAGCATGCGGCGTCGCTCGGCGCGCGCACCGCCGACGGGCTCGGAATGCTCGTCGAGCAGGCGGCCGAATCGTTCTTCATCTGGCGCGGCGTGCGTCCGGACGGCGCACCGGTGCTGGCCGCGCTGCGCCAGGCGCTCGCGGCGAGCTGAACGGGGCGCGGCACGTGGTGGCGGTGAGCGGCACGCAGCACACGCGGACGGTGAGCCCGACGCGCTGGATCGTCTATGCGGGATCGGTGTTCGCGGGTGCGTGGCTCGCGACGCAACTGTTCTATCTCGTGCAGATCGCGCTGTGGTCGTTCGTGAACCCGGGCTCGACCGCGTTCATGCGCACCGACGCGTGGTGGCTGTCGCGCGACAAGCCGCCCGCGCAGATCCAGCACCAGTGGGTGCCTTACGACCAGATCTCGCGCAACCTGAAGCGCGCGCTGATCGCGTCGGAAGACTCGACCTTCGCGACCAACAACGGCTACGACGTCGACGCGATCCTGCAGGCGTGGGAGAAGAACAAGGCGCGCGGCCGGATCGTCGCGGGCGGCTCGACGATCACGCAGCAGCTCGCGCGCAACCTGTTCCTGTCGCGCGAGAAGAGCTACATCCGCAAGGGGCAGGAGCTCATCATCACGTGGATGCTCGAAACGGTGCTCGACAAGGAGCGGATCTTCGAGATCTACCTGAATTCCGTCGAGTGGGGGCGCGGCGTGTACGGTGCCGAGGCGGCCGCACGCTATTACTACCGGATTCCCGCGAGCCGGCTCGGCGCGTGGCAGTCGGCGCGCCTCGCGGTGATGCTGCCGAAGCCGCGCTGGTTCGACGCGCACCGCGGCTCGGCTTACCAGGCGCAGCGCGCGGCAGTCATCGCCCGCCGGATGGGCGCGGCCGAACTGCCGCAATCGGAGTGAACGGCGCGAGCGCGCCGTCACATTGACCGTTTCGATGCCCGTGCGCCGCACGCGGGTCGCTTGCGGGCCGTTTGTGCGCTGCAGCGCATGCGCGTCACGCGCATTTCGGGTCACATCCATTAGACGAATCCGTCTATTTCGCTTTGCTGAGCAATGCTCGCGATCACGGGCGTTTGTTGGCCGATATGGCACGAAATCCTGGAATTTTTAGTATTCCCGGGTAAACGCGAAAGTCTGTGAAAGGCACGTGAAATGCAACGTTTCGCGAACCGAAGCATTCCTGAAAGGTGTGCGCCGCACCGGTCGCCGGCCAAATATTTCAAAATTTTTCAAAGCTGACGGCCTCGCGTATATTGGCCAGCGCCTCGGCTTATCGGCCGCGATCGAGGCGGGGGGCGGCTTATCCGGCTGCTCGATACAAAAAACATCCGAGAGAAGGAAAGCAACGATGCCAGCGAGCAAAGCGAAGCTGTTGTTGGGAGTGGTGTTTTCTTCGCTGATTCTGACGGCCTGCAACGACGACGTGACATCGTCCGCTGCTGCCAGCGCCGACAACTCAGCCGATCCCGCCGGTCAGGTGGACAGGGCGTACAACGATCCGAACAGTTATTCGTCGAGCGCGAACGCGTCGCTCGACGCCTCCGCCGCGGTTGAAAAGGCCGCCGTCACGCATCACCAGATCACGCTGAACGGCAAGACGATCCGCTACACGGCCACGGCCGGCCACCTCGTCGCGCGCAATCCGCAGACGGGCGCACCTGAAGCCTCGTTCTTCTATGTCGCCTATACGGCCGACAACCAGCCCGCGGCGAAGCGGCCCGTCACCTTCCTGTACAACGGCGGCCCCGGCTCGGCATCGGTGTGGCTGCACCTCGGCTCGTTCGGCCCGCGCCGGATCCAGACGGGCGACCCGAACGCGAACACGTCGACGTTCCCGTTCGTCGACAACCAGGAAAGCCTGCTCGACACGACCGACCTCGTGTTCGTCGATGCGATCGGCACCGGCTTCTCCGAAGCGATCGCGCCGAACACGAACCAGACGTTCTGGGGCGTCGACCAGGACGGCGGCGCGTTCCGCGATTTCGTCACGCGCTACCTCGCCGTGAACCAGCGCAGCGCATCGCCGAAATACCTGTTCGGCGAGTCGTACGGCACGCCGCGCACCGACGTGCTCGCGAACCTGCTCGAGACGGCGGGCGTGAAGCTCGACGGCATCGTGCTGCAGTCGTCGATCCTGAACTACAACACGAACTGCGACATGGCGAGCGACTACATCGGCAACTCGAACAACGGGTCGAGCCCGGTGAGTTGCGCGGGTTTCGTGCCGTCGTATGGCACCGTCGGTGCGTACTACCAGCTCGACAACCCGAACCCGTCGAACCTGCCGCAGTATGCCGACCAGATGCGCCTGCTGACGGCCGGCAGCTACGCGCCCGCCGTGAACGCGTACCTGGCAAGCCATACGCCGCCGCCGCCGGCCCTCGTCACGACGATGGTGAATTCGACCGGCGTGAAGCAGTCGCTGTGGAATGCGGACTTCAACGTGATCCCGACCTTCTTCGACAACAGCTTCCAGCTGTCGCTGATCCCGGGCACGCTGATCGGCCGCTACGACGCGCGCGTGAACGTGCCGGTGTCGAGCCCGCTTGCCGCAGACGGCGATCCGTCGAGCTCGTTCATCACGAAGCCGTTCACCGACACGATCGGCCAGTACCTGCCGAACGAGCTGAAGTACACCGCGCAGTCGGCGTATTCGTTGAGCAGCAACGCGATCAACACGTGGGACTGGACGCACGACGGGCTCGCGATGCCCGACACGATCCCCGATCTCGCCGCGGCGCTGGCGCTGAACCCGCAACTGAAGGTGCTGTCGCTGAACGGGTATCACGACATCGCGACGCCGTTCTACCAGACCGAGCTCGACCTCGCGCGGCTCGGGACGCAACCGAACCTGACGATCAGGGACTATCAGGGCGGACACATGGTCTATCTCGACGATACGTCGCGTCCGCAGGAGAAAGCCGACCTCGTGACGTTCTACAACGCGGCCGCGCACTGATGCTGCGCTGGCCGGCGACCGGCGCCCGCGGTGGCGCCGCGCCGGCCGTCGACGACCTCATTCCAGACTGGAGCCTGATATGAAGAATCGTTTCATCGTCGTTGCCGCGGCGCTCGCATGTGTCGGCGCCGCAGCATCCGTATCCGCGTTCGCGCAGGCGAGCGACGCCGCCGCGCCGACGCGCGCGCGCCAGGCGCAGCTCGGCGATCCGTACGTGCCGCCGGCCGCGCGCAAGCCGACCGCCGGCACGCAGACGACGGGCGCCGCACTGCATGCGCAGGTGGTGCGCAAGCTCGCGCGGCAGTTCAGCGCGGCCGACTCGCAGAACACGGGTTCGATCACCGAATCGCAGGCGCGCGCGGCCGGCCTCGGTTATGTCGCGAACCACTTCCGGCAGATCGACTCGAGCGGCAACGGCCGCGTGTCGTTCGCGGACGTACAGCGCTACATGCAGGCACGCAGCACGAGCCAGCAGTAAGCGCGGCGCGCGGTGAACCAACGGGGGGCGGAACCTGCGACACGGCGGGTTCCGCCCCCGTGCACATGGCGCGGCCGTTACGGCGTGCCTGCCGCGGATTCCCGTCGAATTCTCATTATCTGGGCAACGCATTCAAATATTGGAGGCGAGTGCGTGCGCTCCTACAATCCGAAGCACATCGACAGCTTCGGACCCACGCATCGCGCGGCGCCCGACGCACACGGAGACACCTTCCATGAAGTTCGCAGGGCGCTTTATTCGGTGCATCGACCGCCGCCTCGCCGCGATGCCGGACGCAGTTCCGGCGTCGCGCGAACGGCTTCACCGGTTCCGTTGAAGAAGCCCGCCCCATGACCAAGATGCCCGACTCCCTTGCCCTCGACGCCCGGCGCGCGACGCCGGACGATGCGTCGCTGACCGACAGCATCGGCGCGACCAGCACGCCGCTCGATCTCGCTGCCCAGCAGGCCGGTACGCAGACGCTGCTGCGCGGTCTGGCGATCCTCGAGGCGATCGCGAACGGCGCGCGCGACATGCGCGCGATCGGCGCCGCACTCGGCACGACGCGCAGCACGACGCACCGCCTCGTCAGCAGCCTCGTGCAGGCGCGCTACCTGCGCCAGGTGCAGGGCGGCTACCTGCTCGGCCCGAAGCTGATCGAGCTCGGCACGATCGCGCTCGAGCAGATGCCGCTCACCGCGGTCGCGCGCCCGCACCTCGAAGCGCTCGCGGAAGCGACGCTCGACACGATCCATCTCGGCGTGCGCGACGGCGACGACGTGCTGTACATCGACAAGATTCCCGGTACGCGCGGCCTCGAGATGCGCTCGCGCGTGGGCCACCGGATGCCGCTCGCGTCGACCGGCATCGGCAAGGCGATGATGCTCGACCTCGATCCCGACCTGTGGCGCTCGCTGTTCGAGGCCGCACGGCGCGCGCTGGCCGGCGTCAATTTCAAGCCCGACAACCGGCCCGAGACGAGCGCGTTCCTGCAGCGCATGGCCCATTACGCAGCGGGCGGCTATACGTTCGACCTCGAGGAGAACGAGGCGTCGATCCGCTGCGTGGCGGCGCCGATCCGTGACGCATCGGGCGCGGTCGTCGCGGCGGTGTCGGTGGCGAGCACGATTCCGTACATGCCGCACGACCGGATGGACGAACTGATTCCGCTCGTGCAGCGCGAAGCGCGAGCCATTTCCGCGGAACTGGGCTGGAGCCCGCCGCAGGGTACCCGCAGGATCAAACGATGACGACTTCGACCCGGCCCGTTCCGGACGCCACCTCCGCCACCCCGTCGCTGATCGCGCTCGACTGGGGCACGACCTCGCTGCGCGCGTATCTGTACGACGCGCACGGCGCGCTCATCGACACGCGCAGCCGTCCGGCGGGCGTCATGCATGTGCCGGGCGGCGGCGCGCGCGCGTTCGACGCGGTGTTCGAGGAAGCCTGCGGCGACTGGCTCGACCGCTCGCCCGGCCTGCCGGTGCTCGCCGCCGGGATGGTCGGCAGCGCGCAGGGCTGGCGCGAGGCGCCGTATGTCGCGGTGCCGGCCGGCGCCGACGCGCTCGTCGCGGGCCTCATCACGGTGACGACCTCGCGCGGTGCGACGATCTCGATCGTGCCGGGTGTGATCGCCACGGGCGAATTGCCCGACGTGATGCGCGGCGAAGAGACGCAGATAGTCGGCGCACTCGCGAGCGATCCCACGCTTGGCGCCGATCGTTCAGGGGTACTGATCGGCTTGCCGGGCACGCATGCGAAATGGGCGTGGGTGACGGACGGGCTGATCGAGCGGTTCCAGACCTTCATGACCGGCGAGCTGTTCGCGGTGCTGCGCGACCACACGATCCTCGGCCGCACGATGCGCGCCGGTGCGTCGCCCGATCGCGCGGCGTTCGTGCGCGGCGTATCGGTCGCGCGCGGCGCGCGGCACACGGGGCTGCTCGCGACGATTTTCAGCACGCGCACGCTCGGCCTGACCGACCGGCTCGCGCCCGATGCGCAGGGCGACTACCTGTCCGGCCTGCTGATCGGCCATGAGCTCAACGCGCTCGACGCGATGCTCGCGGAGCGCGGCATCGCGCTCGCACACCAGCCGCTGCTGCTGATCGGCGACGACGGCCTGTGCGCGCGCTACGCCGATGCGCTTCAGGAATTCGGCCACCCGCACGCGCGAGTCGTCGCGCATGCGACCGAGCGCGGCCTGTGGCGGATCGCGTCACGCGCCGGGCTCGTGCGCGCGGACGGCGAGCCCGTCTGCGCCGACCAATGAACCGATTGCAGAGGAACCCCTGATGCCGTCCGACCTTACGTTACCCGCGCCGTACACGCCTCACGCCGCACTGATGCGCGCGTTCGACGCGTGTCCGCTGATCGCGATCCTGCGCGGGATCACGCCCGCCGAAGCGGCCGACCACGGCCGTGCGCTGTACGAAGCCGGTTTCCGGATCGTCGAGGTGCCGCTCAATTCGCCGGACCCGTTCGACAGCATCGCGGCGCTGCGGCGCGCGCTGCCCGACGACGCGATCGTCGGCGCGGGCACGGTGCTGCGCGCGGAGTACGTCGATCGCGTGCAGGATGCGGGCGGTTCACTGATCGTGATGCCGCACAGCGACGCGGCCGTTATCCGCCGCGCACGCGAGCGCGGCCTCGCGAGCGCGCCGGGTGTCGCGACGCCGACCGAAGCGTTCGCGGCGCTTTCGAACGGTGCGGACGTGCTGAAGATGTTCCCGGCCGAGCAGTTGGGCGTGATCGTCGTGAAGGCGTGGCGCGCGGTGATCGACCGCGCGGTGCCGCTGATCCCGGTCGGCGGGATTGCACCCGACAACATGCAGCCGTTCCTCGCGGCCGGCGCGAACGGCTTCGGGCTCGGTTCGGCGCTGTACCGGCCCGGCCAGCCGGCCGACGAGACTGCCGCGAACGCGCGTGCGTTCCAGGCCGGCCTGCGCGCGGCGCGCGGCGGAGCCGCATGATGGGCCGCCTCGCGGACAAGGTCGCGATGGTGACGGGCGCGGGCCGAGGCATCGGCGCCGCGATCGCCCGCGCGTTCGTTCGCGAGGGCGCGGCCGTCGCGCTCGTCGATCTCGACCTCCCGCAGGCGCAGCGCACCGCCGCCGGAATTGCGCACGACATCGCCGGCGCGCGCGTCCTGGCGCTGCAGGCGGATGTCGCGCGCCAGGATGCGGTGCGCGATGCCGTGGCGCGGACCGAGGCGGCGTTCGGCCCGCTCGACGTGCTCGTGAACAACGCGGGGATCAACGTGTTCGCCGATCCGCTGACGATGACCGACGACGACTGGCGCCGCTGCTTCGCGGTCGACCTCGACGGCGTGTGGCACGGCTGCCGCGCGGCGCTGGAAGGGATGGTCGAACGCGGTCGCGGCAGCATCGTGAACATCGCGTCGACGCATGCATTCAGGATCATCCCGGGCTGCTTTCCGTACCCGGTCGCGAAGCACGGCGTGCTCGGTCTAACGCGTGCGCTCGGCATCGAATACGCGGCGCGCAACGTGCGCGTGAACGCGATCGCGCCGGGCTACATCGAGACGCAGCTCACGCGCGACTGGTGGGACGCGCAGCCCGATCCGGCCGCCGCGCGCGCCGACACGCTCGCGCTGCAGCCGATGAAGCGGATCGGCCGGCCCGAGGAGGTCGCGATGACGGCCGTGTTCCTGGCGTCCGACGAGGCGCCGTTCATCAATGCCGCATGCATCACCGTCGACGGCGGGCGTGCGGCGCTGTACCACGACTGACACGATTGACGTAGCGATTCGAAAGACCGCACGTGCGACGGCCGCGCGCACGCTGCGTCGAAACCAACAAGCGGCTGCATCCTGTTCGATGAAGACAAGGAGACACTGGAGATGAAACGCAGAACGTTCGTAACGCTGGCCGCCGCGGCCGCGGTGGTGATCGGGAGCCCGGTTGCGCATGCGGCCGATCCGGTCAAGATCGGCTTCCTGGTGAAGCAGCCGGAAGAGCCGTGGTTCCAGGACGAGTGGAAGTTCGCCGAGATGGCGGCGAAGGCGAAAGGCTTCACGCTCGTGAAGATCGGTGCGCCGTCCGGCGAAAAGGTGATGAGCGCGATCGACAACCTGTCCGCGCAGAAGGCGCAGGGCTTCATCATCTGCACGCCCGACGTGAAGCTCGGGCCGGGCATCGTCGCGAAGGCGAAGTCGCACAACCTGAAGATGATGACGGTCGACGACCGCCTCGTCGACGGCGCGGGCAAGCCGATCGAGTCGGTGCCGCACATGGGGATCTCCGCGTACAACATCGGCAAGCAGGTCGGCGACGGCATCGCGGCCGAGATCAGGAAGCGCGGCTGGGACATGAAGGATGTCGGCGCGATCGACATCACCTACGAGCAGCTGCCGACCGCGCACGACCGCACGAGCGGCGCGACCGACGCGCTGGTGGCCGCCGGCTTCCCGAAGGCGAACGTGATCGCCGCGCCGCAGGCGAAGACCGACACGGAGAATGCGTTCAACGCGGCGAACATCGCGCTCACGAAGAACCCGCAGTTCAAGCACTGGGTGGCGTACGGCCTGAACGACGAGGCCGTGCTCGGCGCGGTGCGCGCGGCCGAAGGGCGCGGCTTCAAGGCCGACAACATGATCGGCATCGGCATCGGCGGCTCCGATTCGGCGCTGAACGAGTTCAAGAAGCCGCAGCCGACGGGCTTCTACGGCACCGTGATCATCAGCCCGAAGCGCCACGGCGAGGAAACCTCCGACCTGATGTACGCGTGGATCACGCAGGGCAAGGCACCGCCGGCGCTGACGCTGACGACGGGCATGCTCGCGACGCGCGACAACGTGTCGAAGGTGCGCGACGAGATGGGGCTCGCGTCGAAGTAAGCGGCCCGCCGGCCGCCGCGGCGATGCGGCGGCCGGCGGTCGATCGATTCCGGAAGTGGAGAGGCGACGTGTCAGCGGCACTGCGTTTTGACAATATCGGCAAGGTATTTCCCGGCGTGCGCGCACTCGACGGCATCTCGTTCGACGTGCATGCGGGCGAGGTGCATGGCCTGATGGGCGAGAACGGCGCGGGCAAGTCGACGCTGCTGAAGATTCTCGGCGGCGAATACCAGCCCGATGCGGGCAGCGTGCTGGTCGACGGCCAGCCCGTGCAGTTCGCGAATGCGGCCGCGTCGATCGCGGCCGGCATCGCGGTGATTCACCAGGAGCTGCAGTACGTGCCCGACCTGACGGTCGCGGAAAACCTGCTGCTCGGCCGCCTGCCGAATGCGTTCGGCTGGGTGAGGAAGCGCGAGGCGAAGCGCTATGTGCGCGAGCGGCTCGCGGCGATGGGTGTCGATCTCGATCCCGATGCGAAGCTCGGGCGGCTGTCGATCGCGCAGCGGCAGATGGTCGAGATCTGCAAGGCGCTGATGCGCAATGCGCGCGTGATCGCGCTCGACGAACCGACCAGTTCGCTGTCGCATCGCGAGACCGAGGTGCTGTTCAAGCTCGTCGACGACCTGCGCGCGCAGGGCCGCGCGCTGATCTACATCTCGCACCGGATGGACGAGATCTACCGGCTCTGCAATGCGTGCACGATCTTCCGCGACGGGCGCAAGATCGCGTCGCACGAATCGCTCGCCGACGTGCCGCGCGAACGGCTCGTCGCCGAAATGGTCGGGCGCGAGATTTCGGACATCTACCATTACGCGCCGCGCGCGCTCGGCGACGTGCGGTTCTCCGCCGAAGGCGTCGACGGCCATGCCCTGCGCGAACCCGCGAGCTTCTCGGTGCGCGCGGGCGAGATCGTCGGCTTCTTCGGGCTGGTCGGCGCGGGCCGCAGCGAGCTGATGCGGCTCGTGTACGGCGCGGATCACCGGCGCGCTGGCGTGCTGACGCTCGACGGGGCGCGCATCGACGTGAAGCGCACCGGCGACGCGATCCGCCACGGCATCGTGCTGTGCCCCGAGGACCGCAAGGAAGAAGGGATCATCGCGATCGCGTCGGTCGCGGAGAACATCAACATCAGCTGCCGCCGCCATTCGCTGCGCGCGGGGCTGTTCATCAACCGCAAGACCGAAAGCGAGACCGCCGACCGCTTCATCCAGCGGCTCAAGATCAAGACGCCGAACCGGCGCCAGAAGATCCGCTTCCTGTCGGGCGGCAACCAGCAGAAGGCGATCCTGTCGCGCTGGCTGGCGGAGCCCGACCTGAAGGTCGTGATCCTCGACGAGCCGACGCGCGGCATCGACGTCGGCGCGAAGCACGAGATCTACGACGTGATCTACCGGCTCGCGGAACGCGGCTGCGCGATCGTGATGGTGTCGTCGGAGCTGCCGGAAGTGCTCGGCGTGTCCGACCGCATCGTCGTGATGCGCGAAGGCCGGATCGCGGGCGAGCTGCCGCGCGAACAGGCGAACGAGCACGCGGTGCTGAGCCTGGCGCTGCCGCAGACGAGCGCCGTCGAGGCAGCCTGACGCGGGACACGACAATCGAATCGAACACGCGCGGCGCGGGCCGCGCGATGCAGGAGCAGGAGACACAATCATGCAAGTCAACGAAAACCTCGGCAGCGCCGCCGTGAAGCCCACGGCCGACGCGCTGGTGCCGCAGCAGAGCGACCGCCAGAAGTGGTGGCAGCACCTGACCGAATACAGCCTGATCGCGATCTTCGCGGTGATGTTCATCACGATGTCGCTGACGGTCGATCACTTCTTCTCGATCGACAACATGCTCGGCCTCGCGCTGTCGATCTCGCAGATCGGCATGGTCGCGTGCACGATGATGTTCTGTCTGGCGTCGCGCGACTTCGACCTGTCGATCGGCTCGACCGTCGCGTTCTCGGGCGTGCTGTGCGCGATGGTGCTGAACGCGACCGACAACACGTTCGTCGCGATCGTCGCGGCGGTCGCGGCCGGCGCCGCGATCGGCTTCGTGAACGGCGCGGTGATCGCCTACCTGCGCATCAACGCGCTGATCACGACGCTCGCGACGATGGAGATCGTGCGCGGGCTCGGCTTCATCGTGTCGAAGGGGCAGGCGGTCGGCGTGTCGTCGGATACGTTCATCGCGCTCGGCGGGCTGTCGCTGTTCGGCGTGTCGCTGCCGATCTGGGTCACGCTGCTGTGCTTCATCGCGTTCGGCGTGCTGTTGAATCAGACGGTGTACGGCCGCAACACGCTCGCGATCGGCGGCAACCCCGAGGCGTCGCGTCTCGCGGGGATCAACGTCGAACGCACGCGCGTGTACATCTTCCTGATCCAGGGCGCGGTGACGGCGCTCGCGGGCGTGATCCTCGCGTCGCGCATCACGTCGGGCCAGCCGAACGCCGCGCAGGGCTTCGAGCTGAACGTGATCTCCGCGTGCGTGCTCGGCGGCGTGTCGCTGATGGGCGGCCGCGCGACGATCTCCGGCGTCGTGATCGGCGTGCTGATCATGGGCACGGTCGAGAACGTGATGAACCTGCTGAACATCGACGCGTTCTACCAGTACCTCGTGCGCGGCGCGATCCTGCTCGCGGCCGTGCTGCTCGACCAGCTGAAGAACCGCGGCGTTCGCGACTGACCCGACCTGTTTCCACGGAGACGAACCGCATGACCATCGACACTTCCGCGTCCGGCCCGCACGCAGCGAGCCTCGCGCGCTACGCACGCTACCCGAGCCTCGAGGATCGCGCGGTGCTGATCACGGGCGGCGCGACCGGCATCGGCGCGGCGTTCGTCGAACACTTCGCGTTGCAGGGCGCACGCGTCGCGTTCGTCGATCTCGACGCGGCCGCCGGCGCCGCGCTGGCGGACAGCCTCGCGCACGTACGCCATGCGCCGCTGTTCATCCAGTGCGACCTGACCGACGTCGGCGCGCTGCGCCATGCGATCGACGCGATCCGCGCGCGCATCGGCGCGATCGCGGTGCTCGTGAACAACGCGGCGAACGACGCGCGCCACGCGATCGGCGACGTGACACCCGAATCGTTCGACGCAGGCATCGCAGTGAACCTGCGTCACCAGTTCTTCGCCGCGCAGGCGGTGATCGACGACATGAAGCAGCAGGGCGGCGGCGCGATCATCAATCTCGGCTCGATCAGCTGGATGCTGAAGAACGGCGGCTATCCCGTCTACGTGATGGCGAAGGCGGCCGTGCAGGGGCTGACGCGCGGTCTCGCGCGCGACCTCGGCCCGTTCGGCATCCGCGTGAATTCGCTGGTGCCGGGCTGGGTGATGACCGACAAGCAGCGCCGGCTGTGGCTCGACGACGCGGGCCGCGCGGCGATCAAGGCCGGCCAGTGCATCGACGCCGAACTGCTGCCCGCCGATCTCGCGCGGATGGCGCTGTTCCTCGCGGCCGACGACAGCCGGATGATCACCGCGCAGGACGTGATCGTCGACGGCGGCTGGGCCTGACCGTTCGCACGACCCGCATCGTTTCTTCGACGAAGGAAAGGAGTTCATCATGACCGCCACGTCCTCGCGCGCATCGTCGTCCACCAGCCAGTCGCGCCGCGCGCGCCTGGCCGCCGCCGCGCAGCCGGTCAGCCCCGGCCCGCAGACGGCCGCCTTCGCGCAGGGCGTCGGCGCCGCGCATGCGGCGGCCGTCACGCTGTCGAACGCGGCGCTGCGGCTCGACGTGCTGCCGCATCTCGGCGGCGGCATCGCGCGCTTCGACTGGCGCGGCGACAACGGCGCGTTGATGCCGGTGTTCCGCCGCTGCGAACACCCGGAGACGGCGACGGACCCGAACCAGCTCGCGTGCTATCCGCTGCTGCCTTACTCGAACCGCATCGGCGGTGCGCGTTTCGAATGCGACGGGCGCAGCGTCGCGGTGCCGCGCAACCGCCGCGACGAGCCGTTGCCGATCCATGGCGACGGCTGGCTCGCGCCATGGCAGGTGGACGATGCGACCGCCACGTCGCTGCAGCTGTCGCTCGATCGCACCGCCGGTGCGCCGTATGCGTTTCGCGCGATCCAGTCGTTCGAGCTCGACGATACGACGCTGTCGATCGCGCTGACGATCGAGAATGCGGGGCGCGCGCGATTGCCGTTCGGGCTCGGCGTGCATCCGTTCCTGGTACGTGACGACGTGACCGAGCTGGCCGCGGCCGCCGGCGGGCTGTGGCTGTCGGGCGCCGATTTCCTGCCGGTGCGGCACGTGAGCGTGCCGCCGGCCTGGCAGTTCGGCGTCGCGTATCCGCTGCCGGCCGCGCTCGTCAATCACGCATTCACCGGCTGGGGCGGCCACGCGACGGTGAGCTGGCCGCGCCGCGGACTGTCGCTGACGGTGGCGGCCGACGCCGATGCGTACGTGCTCTATACACCGCCCGGCGAGGATTTCTTCTGCTTCGAGCCGGTCGATCATCCGATCAATGCGGTGAACCTGCCGGGCGGCGCGACTGCGCACGGGATGACGCTGCTCGCGCCCGGCGAGCGGCTCACGCGGCGGTTCGCGTTCACCGTGGAACGCGCCGATGCGCGCGGCAATGGCGCGACACGCGAGGCGCGCCGGCGACGCGGGTAAAATACGCGGTCTACCAACGGTTTGCCGCGAGTACCCGCCATGTCTTCCCCGCTTAGTTTCATCGAATCGCTGCGCGCCGCGTGGCAGCGCACGAATTCGCTGCTGTGCGTCGGCCTCGATCCCGAGCCGTCGCGCTTTCCCGTGCAGTTCGACGGCCAGCCCGACGCGATCTTCGAATTCTGCCGGCAGATCGTCGACGCGACCGCGCAATACGCGAGCGCGTTCAAGCCGCAGATCGCCTACTTCGCCGCGCATCGCGCGGAAGACCAGCTCGAGCGCCTGATCGCGCACATCCACCTCCAGCACCCGGGCCTGCCCGTGATCCTCGACGCGAAGCGCGGCGACATCGGCAGCACGGCCGAGCAGTACGCGCGCGAAGCGTTCGAGCGCTATCGCGCGGACGCCGTCACGGTGAACCCGTACATGGGTTACGACTCGGTCGAGCCGTACTTCGAGCACGAAGGCAAGGGCGTGATCGTGCTGTGCCGCACGTCGAACCCGGGCGGCTCCGACCTGCAGTTCCTCGACACGAACGGCCGGCCGCTGTACCAGGTCGTGGCCGATCTCGCGGCGAACAAGTGGAACGCGAAGAACGGCCAGCTCGGCCTCGTGGTCGGCGCGACGTTCCCGAAGGAAATCGAGATCGTGCGCGGGATCGTCGGCGACATGCCGCTGCTGATCCCCGGCATCGGCGCGCAGGGCGGCGACGTGCAGGCGACCGTCAACGCAGGCCGCACGGCCGACGGCACCGGCATGATGATCAACTCGTCGCGCGCGATCCTGTACGCGAGCAAGGGCGAGGATTTCGCCGAAGCCGCGGCGCTCGCCGCGCAGAAGACCCGCGACACGATCAACGCGCATCGCTGATCGAGAAGGGCGCCGGCTGCCCGCGCGGGCAGCCGGTTCCGGCAGGCCCGCGTTCGCGGGCCCGTGTCGCGTTCTCCGCGTTCTCCGCTTTACCGCCTCCGTTTCCCCACCTTCCCGGCCGCCGCACTGACGCGCACGGGCAACTTCCCGTCGTTTCCGCACTGCATGCCCGCGCGCCAATCGCGCGATGCTCCCGCTTGTCATCGGTCTGTAACGAAACTGTCAAGAAAGGGAGTGATGCCATGCCCAAGCTGTCCCGACGTCTTCTGAGCGCGCTTGCCGCGTCGTTGTGCATGAGCTTCGCCCACGCGGCGGACCTGTCGCACTGGCCGGCCGACAGCGCGAAGGCGTTGAACGCGATGATCGCCGCGCACGCGCATCGCGGCGACTACGCGGTGTTCGACGCCGACAACACGACCTACCGCTACGACCTCGAGGAGTCGCTGCTGCCGTACCTCGAGAACCGCGGCGTGCTGACGCGCGACACGCTCGACCCGTCGCTGAAGCTGATCCCGTTCAAGGATTCCGCCGACTACAAGGAATCGCTGACGAGCTATTACTACCGGCTCTGCGAGATCGACGACCTGGTCTGCTACCCGTGGATCGCGCAGGCGTTCGCCGGGCAGTCGCTGGCCGACCTGAAGCGCCACGTCGACGCGATGCTCGCCGACGGCAAGCCGATCCCGATCCGCTACTGGCAGGGCGACAAGGTGGCCGACGGCACGGTGAACCCGCCGCGTTTCTTCCGCGGGATGCAGGAGCTGTACAACGCGCTGCGCGAGAACGGGATCGAGGTCTACGTGATGACGGCCGCGCACGAGGAGCTCGCGCGGCTCGTGCTGTCCGACCCGAAGTACGGCTACAACGTGAAGCCGCAGAACGTGATCGGCGTGACGACGCTGCTGCGCAACCCGGCGACCGGCGCGCTGACGACGTCCCGGTTGCAGATCAAGGCCGGCAAGTACGACGAGGCCGCGAACCGCAGCCTCGTGATCACGCCGTTCCTGATGAACCCGATGACGTGGTACGAAGGCAAGCTCGGCTCGATCGTCGGCTGGATCGACCAGTGGAAGAAGCCGGTGCTCGTCGCGGGCGACACGCCGACGTCCGACGGCTACATGCTGCTGAACGCGACCGACGTCGCGCGCGGCGGCGTGCGCGTGTGGGTGAACAAGAAGGACAAGCAGATGGCGCAGATCCGCGCGTGGTCGGATGAATCGGCCGCGCGGCAGAAGTCGCTCGGCCTGCCGGTCACGGCGGACAAGAACTGGATCGTCGTGAAGCCCGACGCGATCCAGTAAGCGGGCCGGCAGGGGCGCGGCGGGCGCCCCGGCCGGTCAGCCCTCGCGCTCGTCGAGCAGCTTCAGCAGCCCGCGCAGGGCATGCGCGGCCGCCTGCGTGCGGATCTGATCGCGGTCGCCCTTGAACACGAGCGTCTCGACGTCGGTATGCAGCCGGTTGCTCCAGCCGAACGACACGGTGCCGACCGGTTTCTTCTCGCTGCCGCCGGCCGGGCCCGCGATGCCGGTGACGGACAGCGCGACCTGCGCGCGGCTGTTGCGCAGCGCGCCTTCGGCCATCGCGCGCGCGACGGGCTCGCTGACGGCGCCGTGCTTGTCGATCAGGTCGGGCGGCACGCCGATCATGTCGATCTTGGCCTGGTTCGAGTACGTGACGAAGCCGCGCTCGAACCACTGGCTGCTGCCGGAGATGTCGGTGATCGCGGTTGCGATCATGCCGCCGGTGCAGGATTCGGCGGTGGCGAGCGTCAGGTGCTCGTCACGCAGCTTGTTGCCTGCGCGGATCGCAAGCTGGTGGACGACGGAATCGGTTGGCATGCGCGTCGGGAAACGGGAGTCGGGAAATCGGTCAGCCGACGACGGAGCGCCACAGGGCGATCACGAGCAGCGTCATGAACGCGGCGACCAGGTCGTCGACCATGATGCCGAGCCCGCCTTTCAGGCGGCGCTCGAAATAGCGGATCGGCGGCGGCTTGAGCATGTCGAAGATGCGGAACGCGACGAACGCCCATAGCTGGCCGATGAAGGTCGCGGGCGTGACGAACAGCATCACGAGCCAGATCGCGACGATTTCGTCCCAGACGACGGCGCCCGGATCGGACGTGCCCATCTTTCTCGCGGTGAAACCGGTGAGCCACGTGCCCGCCACGAAGCCGACCGCGATCAGCGCCCACCATTCGGGCACCGTCAGGTAGCGGTTGAGCACGACGAACGTGAGCCAGCCGAACAGCGAGCCGAACGTGCCGGGCATGAGCGGCGCGAGCCCGCTGCCGAAGCCGAGCGACACGAGGTGCGCGGGGTGCGACAGCATGAAGCGCGCGGTCGCGCGCTGCGGCGCGTGTCCGCCAGGTGCGGCGCCGGGCTCGGCCGCGGCGTGCGCGGGCGTCGGGTCAGTCTGCATGGAAGTGGTCGAAGCCGTGCAACGTGAGGGCGAGGGGCGCGCCGGCGGCGTCGCGCCACGCGATCGCGGGCTGTTCCGACGGCGCGGACAACGCGCGTATTGTACCGATTCGCGTGACCGGCACGCCGGCCGTCAGGCCGGCCGCTTCGACCGCCGCGCGGGCCGCCGCCGGCGCGGTGAAGCACAGTTCGTAGTCGTCGCCGCCGGCCAGCGTGCAGCGTCGCTGCACGTCGGGCGGCAGCGTCGCGAGCGCGGCCGAGCGCGGCACCGCGTCGGCATCGATCTCGGCGCATACGTGCGAGCGGGCGAGGATGTGCTGCAGGTCGCCGGCGAGGCCGTCCGAGATGTCGAGCGCCGCGTGCGCGACGCCCGCGAGCGCCAGGCCGAGCGCGATGCGCGGCTCGGGGCGCTCGAGCGCGTGCCGGAACGCAGCCGCTTCGGCCGCGCCGGCCGCCCATTCGCCGCGCGCGACGCCGAGGCCGGCGCGCGCGGCGCCGAGCGTGCCGGACACCCAGACGTCGTCGCCGTCGCGCGCGGCATCGCGCCGCAGTGCGGCGTCGGGCGCGACTTCGCCGAATACGGTGACGCACAGGTTCAGCGGGCCGCTCGTGGTGTCGCCGCCGATCAGCTCGCAGCCGTAGCGCTCCGCGAGCGCGAACAGCCCGTTGCTGAACGCTTCCAGCCACGCCGCGTCGGCACGCGGCAGCGCGCACGCGAGCGTGAAGGCACGCGGTTCGGCGCCCATCGCCGCGAGGTCGGACAGGTTGACCGCGAGCGTCTTGTGGCCGAGCGCATCGGGCGCGACATCGGGAAAGAAGTGGCGGCCTTCCACCAGCATGTCCGTCGAAATGGCCAGCAATTTCCCGGATCGAGGCGTGATCAGCGCGCAATCGTCGCCGATACCGAGCGTCGACGCGCGCGCGCCCTGCGCGGCGCGGCGCGTGAAGAAGCGTTCGATCAGTGAAAACTCGGAGAGGGCGGCTGGCACGGCGGGCGATCCGGAACGGTTGAAGGAACGGCATTGTACGAGGCGAACGGCGGCGCTTCTGCACCATCCGGACCATTTTTGTCGCGGCTGTTGCACCCGAATCGCCGGTCTGGCGGCCGATGATTGGCGCTACAATGCCGTCGAACAGTTATTCTAATCCGCCCGTCACGAGACACATGTCCACCCAATCCTCCTCCAAAGCCAAGCTCCGCGAAGCCGCCCTCGACTATCACGAATTCCCGACGCCCGGGAAGATCGCGATCGCCCCGACCAAGCAGATGATCAACCAGCGCGACCTCGCGCTCGCGTACTCGCCGGGTGTGGCGTACGCGTGCGAGGAGATCGTCGAGAATCCGCTCAACGCGGCACGCTTCACCGCGCGCAGCAACCTGGTCGGCGTCGTCACGAACGGCACGGCGGTGCTCGGTCTCGGCAACATCGGGCCGCTCGCGTCGAAGCCGGTGATGGAAGGCAAGGCGGTGCTGTTCAAGAAGTTCGCGGGCATCGACGTGTTCGACATCGAGCTGAACGAGTCGGATCCGCACAAGCTCGTCGACGTGATCGCCGCGCTGGAGCCCACCTTCGGCGGGATCAACCTGGAAGACATCAAGGCGCCTGACTGCTTCATCGTCGAGCGCGAAGCGCGCAAGCGGATGAAAATCCCTGTGTTCCACGACGACCAGCACGGCACCGCGATCGTCGTGGCCGCGGCCGTCACGAACGGCCTGAAGGTCGTCAACAAGGACATCAAGAAGGTCAAGCTCGTCGCGTCCGGCGCGGGCGCGGCCGCGCTCGCGTGTCTCGACCTGCTGGTCGACATCGGCTTGCCGCTCGAGAACATCACGGTGACCGATCTGGCCGGCGTCGTCTACAAGGGCCGCACCGAGCTGATGGACCCGGACAAGGAGCGTTTCGCCCGCGAAACGGAAGCCCGGACGCTGGCTGAAGTGATCGACGGCGCGGACATCTTCCTCGGCCTGTCGGCCGCAGGCGTGCTGAAGCCGGAGATGGTGAAGGGCATGGCCGAGCGCCCGCTGATCCTCGCGCTCGCGAACCCGACGCCGGAAATCCTGCCGGAAGCGGCGCTCGAAGTGCGCCCCGACGCGATCCTCGCGACCGGCCGCACCGACTACCCGAACCAGGTCAACAACGTCCTGTGCTTCCCGTTCATCTTCCGTGGCGCACTCGACGTCGGCGCGACGACGATCACGCGTGAAATGGAGATCGCGGCCGTCAACGCGATCGCCGAGCTCGCGCAGCACGAGCAGAGCGACATCGTCGCGACCGCATACGGCATCCAGGATCTGTCGTTCGGGCCCGAATACCTGATTCCGAAGCCGTTCGATCCGCGCCTGATCGTGAAGATCGCGCCGGCCGTCGCGCAGGCCGCGATGGACGGCGGCGTCGCGACGCGCCCGATCGAGGACATGGACGCCTACAAGCAGCACCTGCAGCAGTTCGTGTACCACAGCGGCACGACGATGAAGCCGATCTTCCAGATCGCGCGCGCCGCGCCGGAAGAGAAGAAGCGCGTTGTATTCGCGGAAGGCGAAGAAGAGCGTGTGTTGCGTGCCGTTCAGATCATCGTCGACGAAAAACTCGCGAAGCCGATCCTGATCGGCCGCCCGTCGGTGATCGAGCACCGTATCCAGCGCTACGGCCTGCGCCTGACGCCGGGCACCGATTTCACGGTCGTCAACACCGAGCACGACGAGCGCTACCGCGACTTCTGGCAGACGTACTACAAGATGATGGCGCGCAAGGGCATCAGCGAGCAGCTCGCGCGCGTCGAGATGCGCCGCCGCACCACGCTGATCGGCTCGATGCTGGTGAAGAAGGGCGAAGCGGACGGGATGATCTGCGGCACGATCAGCACCACGCACCGCCACCTGCACTTCATCGACCAGGTGATCGGCAAGCGCCCGGGCTGCAGCGTGTACGCGGCGATGAACGGCCTCGTGCTGCCGGGCCGCCAGATCTTCCTCGTCGACACGCACGTGAACGTCGATCCGACCCCGGAAGAACTGGCCGAGATCACGATCATGGCCGCGGAAGAAGTGCGCCGCTTCGGCATCGAGCCGAAGGTCGCGCTGGTGTCGCACTCGAATTTCGGCACGAGCAACGCACCTTCGGCGAAGAAGATGCGCGATACGCTCGCGATCCTGCAGGAACGTGCGCCGGAGCTGAAGGTCGACGGCGAGATGCACGGCGACGTCGCGCTCGACGCGGCGCTGCGCAAGGAAATCCTGCCGGAATCGACGCTGGAAGGCGAAGCGAACCTGCTGATCCTGCCGAACATCGACGCCGCGAACATCGCGTACAACCTGCTGAAGACGGCTGCGGGCAACAACATCGCGATCGGGCCGATCCTGCTGGGTGCCGCACAGCCGGTGCACGTGCTGACCGAATCGGCGACCGTTCGTCGCATCGTCAACATGGCGGCGCTGCTGGTCGCCGACGTGAACGCCGCGCGCTGAGCCAAAACGAACGCGCCAGGCCGATCGAACCGGCGTGGCGCGTCGGGCGAAATTGTAAACAAAAGCAAAAAGAGGCGTGCCCGCAATGGGCACGCCGCGGGCAGGGCGCAAACGCGCTTCCCTCAAGGCAACAGCAGCATCTCTCCACTCCTGGTAGCGAGCGCGGCAAGGAGGCAGGTCTTGCCATACGAGAGATGCCGCCTTTATTCTATCTCGCATAAGATAAATGTAGTGTAATTTCGGTAAAAAATGCGCCATTCCGGGCATCGCGATGCTTTCGATTCCCAAACGGACATTGATTCGCGCGGCCAATAACGCTACGCTAACGCCTTTGTTGGTCGTCAACTACTTGATTTAACAGCGGGAACCCTGGTTCATGGCACGCAAGTGGCTCCGCAACGGCGCGCTCGCGTCCGTCTTCGCGATGTTCGCGATGGGTATCGTCGGTACGCCGACGGGCAGTCTGGTTTCCGCCGCTTACGCACGGGAGGCCGTTCCGGCCGACGTCGCGGCGAGCGGGCTCGATACGATTCCGACCGCCAGTCTTCCGCGCGAGGCCGTGACCACGCTGGGCCTGATCGGCGCTGGCGGCCCCTATCCGTACGAGAAAGACGGCGTCGTGTTTGGCAACCGCGAGCGGATCCTGCCAAAAGCGAAGCGCGGCTACTACCATGAGTACACGGTACCGACGCCGCGTGCCCGCAATCGCGGCGCGCGCCGGATCGTCTGTGGCGGGCCGTTGCGCCGGATCGACAACTGTTATTACACGGGCGACCACTACAACAGTTTTAAACGTATTGTTGAATGACTTCGGGACGAATGGCATGAGCGACTCCATCTACGCGCACGAAACGGCGGCGGCGGAACTGTTCGCAGCCGGCGACGGCAATCTGTTTCAGCGCGTGATTCAACTGCACGCGGCGGCGCAGGCCGGCGGCACGCCGGAGCAACAGGAAGCCGAGCCCGGGCTTTCATCGAACGAGGAGCCTATGAGCCTTTTCACGACCGTGCGACCCAATCTCGTGCAGTCGATCCGCGCGTTCCGCGTGCAGGATCTTGCCGACGAAGCCGGCCGGCTCGGCCAGCATTTCCTGTATGCGTATTGCGGCGCCGCGCAGTCGAAGCAGGAAGTGATGGAAACGATCGCGACGTCGTTCCTGTTCCCGAAGCATTTCGGGAAGAACTACGACGCGCTGTACGACTGCCTGACCGACCTCGTCGCGAAGGCCGGCGCACAGCCCGGTTTCGTGATCGTCCTCGAAGGGCTGCCGATCGCGCAGAAGTTCGACAAGGAAGGGCGTGAGACGCTGCTCGACGTGTTCCGCGAGGCGGCCGAGTTCTGGGCCGAGCGCAAGGTCGCGTTCCGCGTGTTCTACTCGTTCGCGTAAGCACGGGTCGGCCAACGGCCGATCCGGCGAAACACTCGCCCAAAGCCCGCTTCGAGCGGGCTTTTTTGCGTCCGCGCGCGATGCGCGTGCACGCGCCGCGCCCGGCCCGACAAATGCCTTTCATCGCGCACCTTTTTCCGCGACAATCGGTCAGCCCGGCCGCGGCCGCCGCGCCGGGCGCACAACACCAATCATTCGAGAGAGGGCCGTTTTCCCATGACCGCTACCCGATTTGCGGCGCGCGCCCGTGCGCGCCGCCCGCTCGTCCGCGCGCTGGCCGCGTGCGTGCTGTCGCTCGGCATCCCGCTTGCCGCGCAGGCCGCGGCGCTCACACCCGAACAGACCGTCGACGTTTATCTGGGCGCCATCGTCAACAACGACGCGGCCAAGGTCGAGCAATTCAACGACACGGTGCGCGAGACCGCCGATCCGAAGGAGGCCCGGAACATGCTGCTGCCGGCCGACATGTACGGCGACATGCGCGAACAGATGCTCGGGCAGACGCTGGCATTGATGTCGGAATCCGCGCGCGAGGCGCTGGCGCCGTCGCTCGACTCGATGCTGGTCGCGTACACGGGCGCGTTGCGGCGCTCGCAATGCAACGTCACCGGCGTCAAGCGCACGCCGGGTGCAGGCGGGAAGGGGCAGGAACGCGCCACGGTCGGTTTCGAGTGCAAGGTGGCCGACGTCACGCCACCGGGCGACGCGGCCACGAAAGCGCGCGCGAACGCGAAAACCGACCAGCAGCGCTTCGCGGCGGCCAGGACGATGTTCACGGACGTGGCGCGCGCGTTCAACGACGCTCCGGTCAGCCGGCGCATCAACGGGCAGGTGGAGATGGTCGGTTCGGACAGCAAGGGCTGGACGACCGACAGCCCCGAAAGCCTGCTGAAGCCCGTCGTCGATGCGCTGTCCGGCCCGGTTGTCGCGGCGGTCGCCGTCAGCCAGCAATGACGCTGCCGCGCCGGCCGATCGATTCGATACCGACATGACCCGACCGAGGGACGTTTCCCTTCATGCGCGCCGCGGCGCGCGTTGTCCGTTGTTCCGCGCGACGCGCGCGGCCGTGCTGTCTGCGCTCGCCGTGGCCGGTGCCGCGCACGCGGCGGTGCTGACGCCCGAAGAGAAATTCGACAAGGAAGGGCGCGAGACGCCGCTCGACGTGTTCTGCGAGGCGGCCGAATTCCGGGTCGAGCGCAAGGTCGCGTTCCGCGTGTTCTACTCGTTCGCGTAAGCGCGAGACTGCAGGCTACCGGCTCGGATACGTTTTCCTGCCGGCGTCATACTGGTAACACCAAAGAAACCCGCCATCGAGCGGGTTTTTTTTGCGTCTGCCGGTGCAAGTCAAATCGTCGCGAGACTGGCAGCAGCAGTGCATCGGCGCAATCGGACAACGTAGATTTTACTGATCTGTTGTCCGTACGAGACAACCTGACGAATTCCTTTCGGTAGGCGAAATACCATTTTCGCCAATTCATTTGTCTACCGAAATTCATGAAGCGAATCGCAGGAATTCTGACGATTGCGGCAGGCACCACGCAGGCTGCGGGGCTGGCGGATCTGGCGGCCGATGCGCTTGCGGCCGATCCCGCCTATCGGAGCGCGGAGGCCGCATGGCGCGCCGGCATCGAGAAAATGCCGCAGGGGCGGGCGGGACTGCTGCCCCAACTGGGCGTGCAGCAATCCGTCTATCGCAACGGCGTGCGTATTCCGGGGATGTCGGTGCCTGGCTACTCGACGGTCGGCTTCACGGTCACGCTGAACCAGCCGATTTTCAAGCTCGACGCATGGGAAGCCTACCAGCAGGGCCGGCTGTATGCGACCGATGCCGATTTCGCACTCGCCGCCGCACGACAGGAATTGCTGCTGCAGGTTGCGCAGGCCTATGTCGACGTGCTCGGAGCGGGCGACGATGCGACGCTTGCCGCCGGGCACAAGGACGCGGTGGCGGCACAACTCGTGCTGGCGCGACGACGTTTCGCCACCGGCGACGCAACAATCGTCGACGTGAACGAGGCGCAGGCAGCGGTCGATGCCGCGGTTGCCGACCAGGTCGCGGCCGACAACCAGCGGCACGTGAAGGTCGCGGCGCTGGAGAAGAAGGTCGGTCATCCGGTCGCGCGCATCGACACGTTTCGCGACGATGCGCGCCTGCCGCCGATCGAGCCGGCGCAATTGGCACCGTGGCTGGAGGCCGCTCGGCTGTCGAGCCATGACGTGCGCAGAAAGGAGATCGCGGTGCAGATCGCGCGTCGCGAGCGGGCCAAGGTGCGCGCGGGGCATTTTCCGACGGTGTCCCTCGTCGGCAACCTGAACAACGGCAACGCTGCATTTATCAACGGTCAGGCCAACTTCTACACGGGCGGCAATCGCGGCACTGCGGGCGCGATCGGCATCCAGATCGCGTTGCCGCTGACCGACGGCCTGATGACCCGCAGCCGGACGCGCGAGGCGCTCGCGCTTGAAGAGAAGGCCGGGCACGATCTCGCCGACGCGCGAGACAACGCCGCGCTGGTCGCGCGCGATGCGTTCCTTGGGGTGACGAGCGGCCGAACGCGCGTCGATGCGCTCGGCACGGCCGTGAAGTCTGCCGCCGTCGCGCTGAAATCCAACCAGACCGGCTATCGCGTCGGGGTGCGCGTCAATGCCGATGTACTCGAGGCCGGCGACAAGCTCTATCGCGCACAACGCGACCTTGCTCGCGCCCGCTACGAAACCCTGATGCACGGCTTGCGGCTCAAGGCGAGCGTCGGCGCGCTCGACACGGCCGAACTGGCCGCCGTCGACGCCAGCCTTCTGCAACGCGCGGCCGTAGATCAAAACGGAGGCCGATAGCATGTTCCGGCTCGTCCGATCCCATCTGCTCGCCGCGACCGCGTTCGGTATCGGCTCGAATCTGCTGCTGCTCGCGCCGACCATCTACCTGTTGCAAGTCTACGACCGGGTGCTGCCGAGCCGCAGCCTCGAAACCCTGGCGATGCTGACGATCATGATGGCGATCGCGCTCGCCACGATGCTCGTCACCGATATCGCGCGCAGTCGAATCCTGTCCGATCTCGGCCTCAGGATCGGCGACCGGCTGGACAGGCTCGCACTGGCCGCGCATGTGTCGGCCCGCGCACGTCGCTTGCCGGGTGCGTTCATCGCGACCCAGGGCGATGTCAACGTGCTGCGCGCGTTCATGGCGGGCCCCGGCGTGATCGCGTTTCTCGATGCGCCGTGGCTGCCGTTCTACCTGGTCGTCATCGGCCTGTTCCACTGGAGTCTGGGCGCGATCGCCGCTGCCAGCGCCGTCGTGCTGTTCTGCATCGCCCTGATCAACGAGCGGCACGCCCGCCGTGCGATCGAAGCGTATCTGCCGCGCCAGCGCGAAGGCGAAGCGGCGCATCAGCAGATCATGCGCAACGCCGAAGTGCTGACGGTGCTCGGGATGACTGACGACATCGTCGACGCGTGGGACCGGCGCAAGCGCGGCTATATCGATGCCCAACGCGAGCTGGCCGATACCAATGCGCTCTATCGCGACGTGACGAAGATGCTGCGCCAGACGATCCAGGTGGTGATGATGGCTGCGGGCGCGTGGCTCGTGATCGACGCACATGCGACGCCGGGTGTGATGCTCGCAACCACGATTCTGCTCGGGAAAGCGCTCGCACCAATCGAGCAGCTCATCGGCAGCTGGAAGCTGGCGGGAGAACTGCGCGAAGCGTGGCCGCGGCTGAACGCATTGCTGGCCGAGGCACCGGACGTGCCGCTCCTCGAATTGCCGCCGCCCAAAGGCCACCTCTGCGTCGAGCACGCGACGTTCAGCGTACCCGCGCGTGTCCCGGGATCGGGACGCCTGTTGTTGCGCGGCGTGAGTTTCGAGCTGGCCGCCGGGCAGACGCTGGTCGTTACCGGACCGAGCGCGTCCGGCAAATCCACGCTGCTGCGCCTGATTGCCGGTTTGTGGCGGCCGCAGGCCGGCGTCGTGCGGCTCGACGGTGCGGACACGGCGCAGTGGCCGCGCGCGTCACTCGGCCCTCATCTCGGCTATTTGCCGCAGGACGTCGAATTGTTCGCCGGCACGGTCGCGGAGAACATCGGCCGCACCGCGAAGCCGCTGCCGCTCGACTCGCAGGCGATCGTTCGGGCCGCGCAGCGCGCCGGGGTACACGACATGATCCTCGCGCTCCCCGAAGGGTATGAAACGCAGATCGGCGACGGCGGCGAAACGCTGTCGGGCGGTCAACGGCAACGTATCGCGCTGGCGCGGGCGCTGTATGGCGAACCGTCCGTCGTGTTGCTCGACGAGCCGAACGCCAGCCTCGACGTGTCCGGCGAGGCGGTGCTCGAAACGGCGCTGCGCGGACTGAAGGACGACGGCGTGACGGTGATCGCGGTCACGCACCGCCCGGCGATGCTCGCGCTGGCCGATCGGGTGCTGCATCTGCATGACGGCGCGGTCGAACGTTTCGGGCCGCCGGTGCGCGTCGAGGAAGGCGGAGGCACTGGCGGCGTGTCGGACGAATCGACGATGCCGGACGAAGGGCTGCTCAGGGCGGTGCCACCGTCGTCGCTCGCGCCGGCGCGGCAGCATCTGGACGACGAACCGAAATGGGTGGCGCGATGAAAGCGGGGAACTGGATTCGGTGCGCCGGTACGGTCATTCGGAACAGATTGTCTACACGCCCGCGTGCGTCTGCGGGCGATGCGCTACCGCTGCCGCGTCGGCTGATCGCGTGGAGTTGCGTCGGTGGCGCGGTTGGACTTGTGCTGCTCGCACTCTGGGCGTCGCTTGCGCCATTGTCCGGCGCGGTCGTCGCGGAAGGCGTGGTGCGGACGGAAGGCGAGCGCAAGACGGTGCAGCACCAGGAAGGCGGGATCGTGAAGGCGATCCGGGTGAAGGACGGCGATCGCGTGAAGGCCGGACAGGTGCTGGTCGTGCTCGACAACGTGAGCCCGGCGGCGGAACTCGCTGCGTTGCGCGCGCAGCGCGACGCGGAACATGCGCGGATCTCCCGCCTGTCTGCGGAGCGCGATCTCAAGGATCGGCTGGCGTTCCCCGCCGACTTGACCGGCAGGCAGCACGACCCGCACGTCGCCGAGCTGTTGCAGCGGGAATCCACGCTGTTCGCGACGCGGCGTCGCACCTTCCAGGACCAGATGTCGATGCTGCGGGCGGAGCTTGCACATGCGCGGCAGGAAATCGCGGTCAGCGCGCAGCTGGTGCAGACGATGGGCGGCAGTCATGCGATGGCCGTTCGCCAGCGCGAAACGAACGAAACGTTGAACCGCGAAGGTTTCGTCGCGGACATGAAGGTGCTCGATACGCGGCGGGTCGAGGCCGATGCGCTGTCGCGCATGCAGTCCGCGAAGGCTGAGCTGAGTCGGGCGAAGCAGCGGCAGGTCGATCTCGAAATGAAGATCGCGGGCCTGCGCAATGAATACGTGCGGATGGCGGACGACGAACTGAAGGAGGCGACGAGTCGCGCGTTCCAGCTCGGCGAGCGCCTGCGCCCCGCGCAGGACGCGTCGATCCGAGCGCGCGTGACGGCTCCCGTCGACGGGACCGTCGTCGGATTGCGGGTTCATACGATCGGCGCGGTCGTCGGGCCGCGAGAGCCGATCGTGGACGTGGTGCCCGCAGGCGCGCCGCTGATCGTCGAGGCGAACGTGCGTCCTGACGACGTGCGGGCAATCGTTCCAGGCGGTCAGGCGGACGTGAGACTGACCGCGTACAGCTCGCGCACGACGCCGATGCTCGAGGGCCGGGTGGCGTATGTGTCCGCCGATGCGCTGACCGACAAGGAGGCGCGCAGTCATTTCTATGTGGTGCGGGTCGAGGTGCCGGCGGATGCGGTGGCGAGAGCGAACCGGCTGGCTGCACAGCCGGTGTCGCTGGGGCCTGGGTTGCGTGCGGAGGTTTATATCCGCAAGCAGGCGCGGTCTGCGCTGGATTATTTGTTGGAGCCGATTGTGGACGGGATGCGGCGGTCGATGCGGGACTGAGGGGAGGGATATGGGGAAGGAGGGGCGACGTTGATGAGAAGGAGCTGCGGTGCCGCGATGGTGATGGCCATTTCACTCTCGGCTTGCGCGCCATTGACCGGTGGTCACGTACCGGCTCGCGGGCAGGTAGACGGCAATGGACAAGTCTCGGTGGCGCGGCCACCGGCAGTGGAGCGAAATCATGTGTCGTCGAGTGGCCGTATCGATGCCTTGATATTGAGGCCGCGTACGGCCATCGAGATTATTGAAAATCTGGAATTTATTTTTCGCCGAAACCTTCTCTTGGACGAGGGGTTCTATTCGAGGAACGGGCTCGCGGAAACGTTCAATTTTGAGCGGCTTGATATTTTTAATAAAAGGGAGCGGGGCGGCGTAAAGAGCGGGGTGTCAATTATCGGGCCTCTATCTCGAAAAATATTTCCATTTGTGGAAATTGCGGGGACTAATTCTGTTGTCCCGGGGGCTTCCATTGTGGGTGGGGTAAGTGTTTTCGGAAATGGATCGATAAAGGCTTCGGTAAATTTCGGCGTGAGGCGCAGTGATGTGGATTTTGATGCGTCGATATCGATATTTGGTCTGAATTTTTTGCGTGAAGACGAAAGAGGGAGGTATTCGCATCCGGAGAGGGTTCCTAAACCGACGGCTGTTCATGGTAACGAGAGCTGGATATACAGGGAGGAAGTTGAGGGAGTGAAGAGATTCGTGAGGCTGAGTTTTAATCCTGCGGGGTATTTGAGTTCGATCATTGTCGAGGTTGATAGTGGAGGCGGATATGTTGCTGAGTGAGGATGCAAAATCGAAGTTGATGGATGGATTTGGTGGGGCTTCAGATGCCTATGGGGAAATTCTGACTTTTGCTGAAAATTCGAAATTTCTTTCTGAATTGATAAATGGGTTTGGCGCGCTCGAAGATTGGAGATTTAGGCTTGCAGATAAAGATTCCGGAACATTTGTTAATTCGTCTGGAAAATTTATTGAGGTGGCATCGGAGTGGTCGTCAACTTCCAAAGTTTTCGCGTCCGGCTTGGCGCATGAACTAGGGCATGTTTTGCTGAAGGGCGGACTGGGCGGAGCGATCGAACTAAATGTGCAGCAGGCCATTGACAACGGGTTAACGTCCGAAGCAGTCGCGGTGATTTCGGAATACATCGTGGCCATCCAGATCGGTTTCGGTGATTGGAACAGGGAGAAAAGTCGTTATGGAAAGAAGATCAAAGTCAAAAAGACGGATCGGGGTGGAGGTGATGACGTTGGCGCTGCTTTCCGCGTGCTCGCCATTATCTGTTGACCAAATACCGGTTCGAGAACAGAGGGATTTTTTGCGCAACATCAAAAAAGTTGTGGATGCGGGTGATCTGGCTGATGTTGCGACTACTTCGAAATGGCTGAGGGTTGATTTCGATGTGGAGGATGAGCGAAATATTTATTCCGAGAATCAGAGGGAGGTGTTGGGGTATAAGGTGAGTTTGAGGGCTGTTGCAGTCGCAAAGGAGTATGACGGGAGTGAGAATTTTTCGTATTCGATGTTCTTTTTGCGAGGTGGTGAAATTAGGAGGATTTTCGTGTCGGCGCGAGTCAACCGGAAGATGATCTGTGTTTCATCATCTGATGTAAGCGGGATATTTAAGGGGGCACGTCGTCGTCCTTACGGTCATGGATCTGGGTGGGAGTATTCGTATCAAGGGTGCGGAGAGAAGGCTGTCTTGTTGTATTTCCAATTTTTTAATGATGGGTGTCTCTATAAATTTGGACTGCGTCAGGGGGATTTTTAGTGATGAGTAGGTTGAGGTAATCGAATTCGATAATCTGGTTTCATTGTTAGGTGGGGCTTTCGCCGGTGCGTCATGTCGACTGGTCACAAGTGACTTCCCTCAAGGGCAGTGGAGCCCGATGGAAGCGAAAATTCGGCGTGACGAGGTATCTGGAGAAACAGGAAGAGCAATGAAGTTGCATTTGGCCTTGCCAGGAATTTGATAAGTGTTATCGATCGTTCGTCTCAACGAAACGGTGATCCGGGGGCGTGGATCGGTATGCCGAGTTGTTGTCGTTTGTTTGATCGAGCATTGACCACGGCGCGTGAGGCTATTTCGTGATCGGAAATGGATGCGCGCCGGTTAATGTACTGGTGCGATCCAGTCGCGGCTAGCAAAGTTGGCGATGGTGAATCAAGGTGAGAGATTTATAAACGCAATTCCTGTTAATGCGCAGCTCGAGTCAATTGGGCGGCAGTTCTGTAAGCTGCGCTGGGGCAAATTCTGGGTGGCGATGAGATGGTCGGGTATAGCTGGGGGCGCCGATAATGAAAAAGATCAGTTGAATGTTGCCTTTCTAATATTTTCATGCATCAAGGGGGCGAAAAATGCTGTGATTGATTTGTGGTTGAGAGCGCTGACGTTGAGCGGTGGTGGATTTTATGTGTGCAGTCTTCACAATGTTGATAATCGTTGAAATAATCTGAGAGGTGGAAACTATGTCGTTCATTACCGGCCAAGAATTGATTTTCGGGAATGTCAAGTTGACGCAAGAGGTGATGGACTTGATCAATAAGAGCCCTATTCTCGTGCGGCAACTGTTGAATTATAGTCAAGAGGTGCTGGATGGAAGGGCCAAGATGATTGCCGTAGAAAATGAACCATCTGGAATGACATGGAATTCTAGCGCACGGGTGATAACGTTTGGCATCTATGATGGCAGAACCTACGACCAGCTTGAACCGTGGCTTTTTGTGGGTATTTTGAGCCATGAAATTGGGCACTATGTCTACGATGCACGCAACGAGGCTAGAGAAAAACAGTACGCATCGCTCATCAAAACTGATCCTGACATTGCCGCAATGGTTTGTATCGCGAGGGAGGGAGACGCAGCCTATAACAACTGGAGAGTTGCCCGCGAAATAGTCAAAAATGGTGGTGCACCGATCGCCATGCTGGGAGACCGTCCGGACTATCCCACCGCACCTGGTTACGACATCTACAACATGCTCAGCAAGATGTACGACGCGAACGTCGGAAAGATGCCGGCAGAAGCGCTGGAGCAGTCGATGGTCGCAGCAGCGGGAAGCTTCATTGCACAAACGAACCCCGGGGGAACGCCTGGTCAGACCTACTACGAGTATTGCATGCCGCTCTATGGCGCGGAGCCAAAGCGCTTGTCTAAAGCACCTGTCGTCGACGTCAAGTATGCGCTGAATCCTGTCACCGGACTCATAGAGTTCGCAACATTGACCTTTTCGAACGGCGAGAGCCAAACGAACAAGTACGACGGCGATGGTCTGAATACTGCGACGCTGTTTGGTGCGAACGGCAAGCTCGTCGAGCACGCGTTGTTTGACGCAAGCGGCTTCAAGACGCACGATATCTTCTACGCGTCGAACGGCAAGAAGACGCAGCAGTACGAGTTCAGCGTCGACGGGACCTCGAAGAAATACGTGTTCAACATCGACGGCTCGCAAACGGCCGCCGCGTTCGACAAGAACGGCAAGATGGTCGAGTACGCATTGTTCGACGTGAACGGTTTTAATACGCACAATATCTTCTACGCGTCGAACGGCAAGAAGACTCAGCAGTACGAGTTCAGCGTCGACGGAACCTTCAAGAAGTACGTGTTCAACATCGATGGTTCGCAAACGGCCGCCGCGTTCGACAAGAACGGCAAGATGGTCGAGTACGCATTGTTCGACGTGAACGGCTTCAAGACACACGATATCTTCTACGCGTCGAACGGCAAGAAGACTCAGCAGTACGAGTTCAGCGTCGACGGAACCTTCAAGAAGTACGTGTTCAACATCGACGGTTCGCAAACGGCCGCCGCGTTCGACAAGAACGGCAAGATGGTCGAGTACGCATTGTTCGACGTGAACGGTTTCAAGACGCACAATATCTTCTACGCGTCGAACGGCAAGAAGACGCAGCAGTACGAGTTCAGCGTCGACGGAACCTTCAGGAAGTATGTGTTCAACATCGACGGTTCGCAAACGGCCGCCGTGTTCGACAAGAACGGCAAGATGGTCGAATACGTGCTGTTCGACGTGAACGGCTTCAAGACGCACGATATCTTCTACGCGTCGAACGGCAAGAAGACTCAGCAATATGAATTCAGTCTCGACGGAACCACGAAGAAATACGTGTTCAACATCGACGGCTCGCAGACGGCTGCCGTGTTCGACAAGAACGGCAAGATGGTCGAATACGTGCTGTTCGACGTGAACGGCTTCAAGACGCATGACATCTTCTACGCGTCGAACGGCAAGAAGACGCAGCAATATGAATTCAGTCTCGACGGAACCACGAAGAAATACGTATTCAACATTGACGGTTCGCAAACGGCCGCCGTGTTCGACAAGAACGGCAAGATGGTCGAATACGTGCTGTTCGACGTGAACGGCTTCAAGACACACGATATCTTCTACGCGTCGAACGGCAAGAAGACGCAGCAATATGAATTCAGTCTCGACGGAACCACGAAGAAATACGTGTTCAACATCGACGGCTCGCAGACGGCTGCCGTGTTCGACAAGAACGGCAAGATGGCCGAATACGTGCTGTTCGACGTGAATGGCTTCAAGACGCATGACATCTTCTACGCGTCGAACGGCAAGAAGACGCAGCAATATGAATTCAGTCTCGACGGAACCACGAAGAAATACGTGTTCAACATCGACGGCTCACAGACGGTTGCCGTGTTCGACAAGAACGGCAAGATGGCCGAATACGTGCTGTTCGACGTGAACGGTTTCAAGACACACGATATCTTCTACGCATCGAACGGCAAGAAGACGGAGCAATACGACTACCGTACCGACAAGAGTTTCACGAAGTACTTGTTCAACGACGACGGTTCGCAGGTGGTGGCGTTGTTTGGCGCGAACGGCCAGATGAAGGAATACGCATCGTTCGATGCGGCAGGCACCAAGACCCAGGCGATTTACTTCGCGGTGAATGGCGCCAAGACGCAGCAATACGATTTCCACGCCGACAAGAGCCTGACGAAGTATGTGTTCGGTACGGACGGCTCGCAGACGGTCGCGCTGTTCGGTGCGAACGGCCAGATCACGGAGTACGCGGCGTTCAATGCGAATGGTTTCAAGACGCAAGGTATTTACTACGGCGCCGATGGCAGCAAGGCCAAGCAGTTCGATTTCAAGCTCGATGGCAGTTTCACCGCGTACACGTTCAACTCCGACGGATCCCAGACGGCGGCGCTGTTCGGCGCAAACGGCCAGATGACCGAACACGCGACATTCAACGCCGCCGGCAAGAAGACGCTCGATCTTTTCTACGGCGCGAATGGCAAGGTCGAGAAGAAATTCGAATTCAATCCGGACGGCACGTACATGTCACACGTGTTCAATCATGACGGCACACAGGCGGGCGCGCTGTTCGGCAGTAACGGCAAGATGATCGAGTACGCGGCATTCGACGCAAGCGGATTCAATACGAAATACGTGTTCTATAACAACGGCGCCAGAGCGAAGCAATACGATTTTTCGGTCGACAAGAGCTATGTCGCTCGAACTTTCGACGGTTACTATGAAACGGCGGCGCTGTTCGGCGTGAACAACATCATCTACGACTATTACAAGCTTTCGGGTGGGAAACTGTACGAGCGCGGTTTCTTCGACAAAGCCGGACGCCAGGTCGAAATGGATCGCTTCAACACAACGACGGGAGCGGTGACCGGATTCACGAAGTACGCCTACAACAATGACGGCACATACTGGGCGAGCGATTACAACGCGTCCGGCTACATGACTGCGAAATCGCAATTTAGCGGTGACGGGCAATGGATCTCGAATGCCTCGATCTATGTCAGCGGCGGCAGCAGTTGGGGCTACAAAGGGCCGATTACCTCGCCGTGGGGTTCCGTCGGGTGGGCCATGTCATTCTGAGGGATTGATCACGTGCCGCCGTAAGGCCGGCTGGATGATTCCTGCTAGCAGGTCGATATCAGTTTTGCCTGATGGAGTTTCAACGATATGAAAATTTCCTTTCTGATGACGTTAGTCTTCGCAATGTGCTTGCATGTCGGTCGCGCAGAGGCTGCGCACATTTGCTGGATCGATCAAGTAAGTCGTGTTGACGGTGGTGTGAAAATCGATTTTCGATCGAAGCAAGGCGTTCTTGTCATATCCACTAGTCGAGCCGACGCATCCGAGCCCCGAACCGTGGTGCCCGGGACATCGCGACAAGAGAACTCGTCAGTCGGTCCCCAGCGAAAGCGCTCTCTCGTGATGGCAATGGGCGATACGGCGGCCGTCATGAATATCCCGGAAGATTACTGCGAGTACAAGGCCGATATGCATGACGGACAGATCGGCGTCACGGTACGCGCGATCATGCGCCTGCACGGACTGCCTCCAAACACAACAATACAATTTATCGCCGCGGAGTGAATTCAAGTTACCCGCGAGTTCCTTCATGCGCGCTAAATCCGGTGGTCAACAAGCACGAGCAATGCGCGCGCGACCTTCATCGATTTGGAAGGGGCCGGAATTATTTATGTCGATTCGATGAGTGAGGCGTCTTGGCCGGCCATGACGCAGTGACGATCCTTGCTTTTTTGGGTTCGACAACATCATGCGCCAAAAAGTCTCGGGGTGACACGAGATTTTCAAGTGAGGGTGTTGAATTATTTTGATTGGTTGGCCATTTCTTTGAAATGGCATAGCGGAGTAACGAATGGAAAATTTTAATCGATTCGGTGTAGGCATGTGGTTGGCGCTTTTTTTGTTTTTCACCTCGCCTCTGGCGGCCACGGCCGCAGATTCGCTGCATCGTGTGCCGAGTGTCGAATCCTCGAGTATTTCGATCGAAACCATTCTGAGCGATCTGCGTCGTCGATCGACAGAGCAGCAGTACAAAGTATTTGCCAACGCGGTACAGGATTCGCCTGCCTTGACCGAACAACTGAATGAACTTGTTCGTTCTGGCTTGCTGACGCGGATTTCGATCGACTCGAGCGAAGCAAGCCAGGGGCGATCCTTTGGCGCCACGCGAGTGGGCAGCTCATGGATGTTTACGCCGTCGTTCGTCGAGGGTCAGGTTCCTCGTCGTATTTATGATGTCGTGTCCGACGACGACGTATTGCCGGACAACATGGTATTCGCTCTCGGATTCATGGCTTGGCGGACAAAACACGACGACGGCGTGAGGAAGGCGATCAGTGCAATGCGTGAGTCGGCCAGCACTCCCGCGGCAGCGATGCAGCAGTTTGTTGCGGTGAATATCCGGATCGACGCCGGCGCATTCATTCAGGGCTGGAATGACGTCGTGGACGCCGCCGTTCACCGGAATCGCGGTGTCCCGCTCACGGCCGCGCAGGGCAACGCGCTGATGATGAACTTGCGATACCGAAGCCCGTTGCTCAAAGCGGTCACGGCGGCTTCTCCCGATCGCAAATTACGAATGGAATCCGCGTCTATTCCTTACGATGCGAAAAACGTCGACGCGATGGCATCGGCGCTACAGGAGAGCCAACTGATCGATATTCAACCGATGAATTTGAAACCGTGACCGGTGTCATTCGACGGGGGAATCGGCCCGCGCTGGCTGGGGCAGGGCAGGCCCGTATTGCCTCGTCGCCACGTATCACCACCCGCCCCACCGCGCCGCGAGCGCCGCGAGCACCGCCGCGCCGGCCGTCTCGGTGCGCAGCACGCGGGGCCCGAGCGACAGCGCGGTGAACCCGCGTGCGCGGGCCGCGTTTTCCTCGTCCGGCGACAGCCCGCCTTCCGGCCCGATCAGCAGCGTGACGGTTGCCGCAGGCGGCGCGTCGGGCAGCGACGCGAACGGGATGCTCGCGCGCGGCGACAGCAGCAGCCGCAGCTCGCCGTCGGCCGGTGCGGCCGGCAGCGTATCGAGCCACGCGTTGAAGCCGGTGACCTGCGCGACGTCGGGCACGCGGTTGCGCCCGCATTGTTCGCACGACGCGCGCACGACGCCGCGCCAGTGCGCGACACGCTTGTCCGCGCGCTCGCCCGCGAGCTTCACGACGCCGCGCGCGGTCGACAGCGGCACGACCGCCGCAACGCCGAGCTCGACGGCTTTCTCGATCACCCAGTCCATCTTGTCGCCGCCGGCGATGCCCTGCGCGAGTGTCACGCGATAAGGCGGCTCGGCTTCGGCCGGCTCGAACGTGTCGATCTGCGCGAGCGCGCTGCGCTTGTCGATCTCGACGAGCCGCGCGCGGTACTGGCCGCCCGTGCCGTCGAACAGCGCGAGCACGTCGCCGGGCTGCAGGCGCAGCACCTGCGCGTGGCGCGCGACATCGGCCGGCAACGCGAGCGTGGCGTCGGCGCGCAGTGCCGCGTCGACGAAAAAGCGCGGCACGGCCGCGGTGGTGGTGGCTTCGTTCATGCGTGTAGCGGTTGGGGTCATGCGTCGAGACGGCGCCCGAGCGCCCATCGGTAGCCGTCGAGATCCTCGATCTGCGCGAACCGGTCGCCCCAGAACTGATCCTGCGGCGGGCTCAGCGATTTCGCGCCCGCGTCGAGCGCGCGCTGCCAGGTGGCGTCGACGTCGTCGACATACAGGTAGAACGACTGCGGCGCGGTGGCGTTCGCGCTCTTCGGCGTGAGCGCGGTCGAGCCGAACGCACCCTCGGGCGCGAACATCACGATCAGCTGGCCGCGGTAGGCCATCTCGACGTGCATGATCGCGCCGTCCTCGTCGTGCACGTCGCGCAGCTCGAAGCCGAATGCGGCCTTGAAGAAATCGATGGCCGCGCGCGCGTTGCGTACGGCCAGGTAGGGTGTCAACCAAGGCACGTTGGCCGGACGTGGATCGGTCATGAAAATCTCCTGTGTGGGCGCTTCGGCGCTTGCGCTGATTCCATGCTTCGGCGTTCGTTCAGGGGGCGGCGCGGCGTCCGGGGCGACTCGCCCCGGTGCTGCACGTCACGCATTTTGCGAAGACACGACGGGAAAGCGAAGCGAGGCGGCCGCGCCGACGCTCAGCGGCGAACGCCCAGTGTATCGCGCAGCGCGCGCGGCAGGGCAAAGAGGGACGCATGCAGCCGGGCGTCGTAGTAGCGCAAACCCTGGACGCGGCGGGCGGCGAGCCGTTCGTCGACGTCGTGTGCGAACAGCGCGGCCGCGTCGAGCGTGTCGCTCGCGATCGCCATCAGCCACTGCGAGCCGTACAGCGGCACGTGCGCGGACAAGGGATCGACGACCGAGAAGCTCGCGCGCAGGTCGTCGAGCAGCGCGGCGATGCGCGCCGTGTGGAACAGCGGCGAGCCGAGGTGCATCGAGATCGCGCCGCACGGCGTGAGGATCCGCTTGAGTCGCGCATAGAACTCGCGCGTATAGAGGCCGGCTGCCGGCGAATCGGGCGGCGTGAGGTCGAACACGACGAGATCGAAGTGCTCGACGGTCGACGTGACGAAATGCGCGGCGTCGCCGATCACGACCTCGACGCGCGGGTCGTCGAGCGCGCCCTGGTGCACGTCGTCGAGATAACGGCGCGCCATGCCGACCACTTCGTCGTCGAGCTCCGCGACGACGATCCGCTCGATGCATGCGTGCTTGAGCAACTGGCGCGCGGCGCCGCCGTCGCCGCCGCCGAGCACGAGCGCCTTCCTCGGGCACGGATGCGCGAGCGCGGCCGGGTGCGTCATGCACTCGTGGTACACGTATTCGTCGCCGACCGACGTCATCGGCCGACCGTCGAGCGTAAACAGGCGGCCGAGCTGCGGCGTTTCCCAGACTTCGATCTGCTGGTGCGGCGACGCGACGTGCGCGAGCCGACGGGCGTTCGGGAAGCCGTACGCGGCGTCGGGCGTGGGATGAAAGAGAAGGGTCGTGCTCACGGGCGGGCCGCCAGGGCAGGGAGTTCCGACGTCTGAATTATAGGAGGCGGGCGGTTTGACGGAAAACCGTGCCTGAACACTACGCGCCGACAAGGGAAATGTCAGGCCATCTGTTAAAATGACGAGCTTTGCAGCCTCGTCCGTAGGCTCCGTCCGCTTCGCGTCCGTCAGGCGCCGCACCGCGCGCCGGGAACGATCGACGCCCGAGCTTCCGGATGCCGCCGTGCCCCGTTTCCTCGACTCGTTCTCCGGACTCGACATGACGACTTCGTCTCCCGCCTCTACCACCCTGATGGCCAACGCGATCCGCGCGCTCGCGATGGACGCCGTCCAGCAAGCGAACTCCGGCCACCCCGGCATGCCGATGGGCATGGCCGAAATCGGCGTCGCGCTCTGGTCGCGCCACCTGAAGCACAACCCGACGAACCCGCACTGGGCGGACCGCGACCGCTTCGTGCTGTCGAACGGCCATGGCTCGATGCTGCTGTACTCGCTGCTGCACCTGACCGGCTACGACCTGCCGATGGAAGAGCTGAAGAACTTCCGGCAGCTGCACTCGAAGACGCCGGGCCACCCGGAATACGGCATCACGCCGGGCGTCGAGACGACCACCGGCCCGCTCGGCCAGGGTCTCGCGAACGCGGTCGGCATGGCGCTCGGCGAAGCGCTGATGGCCGACGAGTTCAACCGTGACGGCGCGAAGATCGTCGATCACCACACGTACGTGTTCCTCGGCGACGGCTGCCTGATGGAAGGCATCTCGCACGAAGCCTGCTCGCTCGCCGGCACGCTGAAGCTGAACAAGCTGATCGCGCTGTACGACGACAACGGCATCTCGATCGACGGCGACGTCGTGAACTGGTTCCACGACGACACCCCGAAGCGCTTCGAAGCCTACGGCTGGAACGTGATCCCGAACGTGAACGGCCATGACGTCGACGCGGTCGACGCGGCCATCGCGAAGGCGAAGCTGTCGGACAAGCCGACGCTGATCTGCTGCAAGACGGTGATCGGCCAGGGCGCGGCGACCAAGGCCGGCGGCCACGACGTGCACGGCGCGGCGCTCGGCGCGGAAGAAATCGCGAAGACGCGCGAAGCGCTCGGCTGGAAGTGGGGGCCGTTCGTGATCCCGCAGGAAGTCTACGCGGCATGGGATGCGAAGGAAGCCGGCAAGCGCGCCGAAACCGAATGGGACGCGACGTTCGCCGCCTATCGCGCGAAGTTCCCGGCAGAAGCCGCCGAATTCGAGCGCCGGATGGCCAACAAGCTGCCGGCCGACTGGGCTGAAAAGGCCGCGGCGATCATCGCCGGCGCGAACGAGCGCGCCGAGACGGTCGCGACCCGCAAGGCGTCGCAGCAGGCGATCGAAGGGCTGGCTGCCGCGCTGCCGGAGCTGCTCGGCGGCTCGGCCGACCTGACCGGCTCGAACCTGACCAACTGGAAGGCGTCGAAGGCCGTCCGCGCGAATCCGGAAGGCCCGGGCGTCGTGCTGGGCAACCACATCAACTACGGCGTGCGCGAATTCGGCATGAGCGCCGCGATCAACGGCCTCGCGCTGCATGGCGGCCACAAGCCGTTCGGCGGCACGTTCCTGACGTTCTCCGACTACAGCCGCAACGCGCTGCGCGTGGCCGCGCTGATGAAGGTGCCGTCGATCTTCGTGTTCACGCACGATTCGATCGGCCTCGGCGAAGACGGCCCGACCCACCAGTCGATCGAGCACGTGTCGAGCCTGCGCCTGATCCCGAACCACGACGTGTGGCGTCCGGCCGACACGGTCGAGACGGCCGTCGCGTGGACCCACGCGGTCGCCGCCGACCGTCCGTCGAGCCTGATCTTCAGCCGCCAGAACCTGGCATTCAACCCGCGTACCGATGCGCAGATCGCGAACATCGACAAGGGCGGCTACGTGCTGAAGGACTGGGACGAAGAGATCGTCGCGCGCAAGATCATCCTGATCGCGACGGGCTCGGAAGTCGAACTCGCGATGAAGGCCGTCGAGCCGCTCGCGCAGCAAGGCATCGCGGCACGCGTCGTGTCGATGCCGTCGACCAACGTGTTCGACCGCCAGGACGCCGAATACCGTGAACGCGTGCTGCCGCACGGCGTGCGCCGTGTCGCGATCGAAGCGGGCGTGACCGCGTTCTGGCACAAGTACGTCGGCCTCGAAGGCGGCGTCGTCGGGATCGACACGTTCGGCGAATCGGCACCGGCCGGCGTACTGTTCAAGTACTTCGGCTTCACCGTCGAGCACGTCGTCGAAACCGCCAAGGCCGTGCTGGCCTAAAGACATACGCGACGCGCGCCACCCCTCGCGCGCGTCGCACGTGAAGCTGCACGAAACGAATTTTTTCAGCCATCAGGAGATAGACCATGACGATTCGCGTCGCAATCAACGGCTACGGCCGTATCGGCCGCAACACGCTGCGCGCGTTTTATGAAAACGGCAAGAAGCACGATCTCGAGATCGTCGCGATCAACGACCTGGGCGATGCGAAGACCAACGCGCACCTGACCCAGTACGACACCGCACACGGCAAGTTCCCGGGCGAAGTGTCGGTCGACGGCGATTACCTCGTCGTGAACGGCGACAAGATCCGCGTGCTGGCGAACCGCAACCCGGCAGAACTGCCGTGGGGCGAGCTGGGCGTCGACGTCGTGATGGAATGCACGGGCTTCTTCACGACGAAGGAAAAGGCGAGCGCGCACCTGAAGGGCGGCGCGAAGAAGGTCATCATTTCGGCACCGGGCGGCAAGGACGTCGACGCGACGATCGTCTACGGCGTGAACCACGACGTGCTGAAGGCCGAGCACACCGTCATCTCGAACGCATCGTGCACGACGAACTGCCTCGCGCCGCTCGTCAAGCCGCTGAACGACAAGATCGGCCTCGAAACCGGCCTGATGACGACGATCCACGCTTACACCAACGACCAGGTGCTGACGGACGTCTATCACGAAGACCTGCGCCGCGCGCGTTCGGCTACCCACAGCCAGATCCCGACGAAGACGGGCGCGGCTTCGGCCGTCGGCCTCGTGCTGCCGGAACTGAACGGCAAGCTCGACGGTTACGCGATCCGCGTCCCGACGATCAACGTGTCGATCGTCGACCTGTCGTTCATCGCGAAGCGCGACACGACGGTCGAGGAAGTCAACGCGATCATGAAGGAAGCATCGGAAGGCGCGCTGAAGGGCATCCTCGGCTACAACGACGCACCGCTGGTGTCGATCGACTTCAACCACAACCCGGCTTCGTCGACGTTCGACGCAACGCTGACCAAGGTGTCGGGCCGCCTCGTGAAGGTGTCGAGCTGGTACGACAACGAGTGGGGTTTCTCGAACCGCATGCTGGATACGGCTGTCGCATTCGCGAACGCGAAGTAATCCCGCACGTTGCGCGGCCGCCGCAAGGCGGCCGGCGTGGCGAACGAGCCCGGCCCGGTTTTCCGGCCGGGTTTTTTATTGCCCGGCGTTCGCCGTCACGTGTTCGAGCGCGTCGACGAACGCGCGCTTCAGCGGGCTGTCGAGATCGGTCCACGCGAGGCCGATACCGGTGCGGTGCCCGGCCAGGTCGAGCGGCCGCGCGAGCACGTTCGGCGGCAGCGCGCTGGCAGCCTCCGCCGGCATCAGCCCGATTCCCATCCCCGCCGCGACGAGCGCGAGCATCGTCGTGAACTCCCCGAACTCCTGCGCGATCTCGAGCGTCGTGCCCGCGCGGCTCAGCGCGAGCAGCATGTCGTCGTGAAAGCCCGGCGCGTAGCGGCGCGCGAGCACGAACGCGGGCTGGCCGCGCAGCGCGGCCGGCGGGATGGCGTCGTGCGCGGCGAGCGGATGGTCGAGCGGCAGCGCGACGACGAAGCCTTCCTCGAGCACCACGCGCGTGTCGATGCCCGCATACGCGGCCGGCAGCCGGATCATCCCGAAATCGATCCGCCGGTCGCGCAGCGCGGCGACCTGGTCGGGCGTCGGCATGTCCTTCAGTTCGAGCGTGATCAGCGGATAGCGCTCGCGCATCGTGCGCAGCACGGCCGGCAGCAGCGCGGGCAGCACCGACGACACGAACGCGATCCGCAGCGTGCCGATCTCGCCGCGGCTCGACAGCCGCGCCATCTGTTCCGCGCGCGCGGCCTGCTGCAGCGTGGCGCGTGCCTCGGGCAGGAACACGCGCCCCGTCTCGCTCAGTTCGACCTTGTGCCGGTCGCGCTCGAACAGGCGCGCGCCGAGTTCCTCCTCGAGCGCCTTGATCTGCATGCTCAGCGCGGGTTGCACGATGAAGAGGCGCTGCGCGGCGCGCCCGAAATGCAGTTCTTCCGCGAGCGTGACGAAGGCGCGCAATTGCTTGAGTTCCATGGGCGGCGGGCAGGCGTGGGCGGTAATCAGATTTCATGATAACCGGATCAAAAAAGACCATTGGCGCAGTGCCCGGCCGGCGGCCGAAGATACCGTCAACGCGAGACCGGCCGCGATGGGCCGCCGGCTCGACTGGCATGAGGAGACACGCATGACCCACGCGCTCGAACGGTTCCGCCTCGACGGCCGCCGCGCACTGATTACCGGTTCCGGACGCGGGATCGGGCTGACGCTCGCCCGCGGGCTGGCCGAAGCCGGCGCGGCGATCGTCATCAACGATCGCAATGAGGAGAAGGCCGCGACGCTCGTGCGGCATCTGCGCGAGGAAGGCTTCACGGCCGACTACGCGGTATTCGACGTCGCCGAGCACGCGCAGGTGCGTGCGGCGATCGACGATTTCGAGGCGCGCGTCGGCGCGATCGACATCCTCGTGAACAACGCGGGCATCCAGCGCCGCGCGCCGCTCGACGCATTCGAACCCGACGACTGGCAGGCACTGATGCGCGTGAACCTCGACGGCGTGTTCAACGTCGCGCAGGCGGTGGCGCGGCACATGATCGCGCGCGGCCGCGGGAAGATCATCAACATCTGCTCGGTGCAGAGCGAGCTCGCGCGGCCGACGATCGCGCCGTATGCCGCGACCAAGGGCGCGGTGCGGATGCTGACCAAAGGGATGTGCGCCGACTGGGCGCGCCACGGCATCCAGGCGAACGGCCTCGCGCCCGGCTATTTCGAAACCGAACTCAACCGCGCGCTGGTCGACGACGCCGCGTTCTCCGACTGGCTGTGCAAGCGCACGCCGGCCGGCCGCTGGGGGCGCGTCGACGAGCTGTGCGGGGCGGCGATCTTCCTCGCATCGGCCGCGTCCGATTTCGTGAACGGCCAGACGCTGTTCGTCGACGGCGGCCTGACCAGCGCCGTCTGAGCGGCGGCGCGAGCGCGCCATGCGCGCAGCGCCGTTGCGCCGGCTGCGGCCGGCATCCGAATTCCCAGAAGAGCCCGCCGCACGAGCGGGCCGATGTCCCGGTCGCGGTACGCGGCCGGGTTCCGGAACGGAAGGCAGGAGACAGGAGACAACGATGGATCGCATTTCCCCGCCGCCCGCGCGGCACGATGCAGGGTCCGGTGCGCCGGGCGAAACCGTCGAGCGCCGCGGCGTCGACACGAAGCAGCTCAACCGCGCGGCATGGACCTGCTCGCTCGGCAGCGCGCTCGAATACTACGATTTCGCGTTGTACACGCTCGCATCGGCGCTGGTTTTCGGGCCGCTGTTCTTTCCCGCGCAGACCGCCGAGATGCGGCTGATCGCGAGCTTCGGCACCTACTTCGTCGGCTTTGCGGTGCGCCCGCTCGGCGGGGTCGTGTTCGGCGTGCTCGGCGACCGGATCGGCCGCAAGTTCGTGCTGACGGCGACGGTGCTGCTGATGGGCGTCGCGAGCACGCTGATCGGCGTACTGCCGACCTTCGAAACGGCGGGCTACTGGGCCCCCGGGCTGCTCGTCCTGCTGCGCATCCTGCAGGGCCTCGGTGCCGGTGCCGAGCAGGCCGGCGCCGCGGTGCTGATGACCGAATACGCGCCGCCCGGCAAGCGCGGCTTCTATGCGTCGCTGCCGTTCCTGGGCATCCAGCTCGGCACGGTGCTGGCGGCCGCGGTCTATTTCCTGCTGCTCGCCAACCTCGATCGCGTCACCGACGGCTGGGGCTGGCGCGTGCCGTTCCTGTTCAGCGCGGTGATCGTCGCGGTCGGGATCTACATGCGCGTGCGGCTGCACGAGTCGCCGACCTTCGTGCGGCTCGAGAAGCGCGCGCAGGTATCGGCGAATCCGCTGAAAAGCGCCGTGCAGCATTCGAAGCGCTCGCTGCTGATCGGCATCGGCCTGCGGATGGCCGAGAACGGCGGCTCGTCGATCTACCAGGCGCTCGCCGTCAGCTATCTCGCGGGCGTGATCGGCATGAAGGGGCCGATCGGCGCGCTCGCGCTGGTGTGCGCGGCGACCGTCGGCGCGTGTACGGTGCCGCTGGCGGGCCGGCTCAGCGACCGCTTCGGCCGCGTGCGCGTGTATCGCACGTTCGCGTGGCTGCAGCTCGCGCTCGCGTTCCCGGTGTGGTGGATCTTCAGCCAGGGGAACGTGGTCGCGAGCGTGATCGCGATCTCGGTCGCGCAGGGCTTCGCGAACTGGGGGATGCTCGGCGCGCAGGCCGCGCTGCTGCCCGAACTGTTCGGCGCGCGCCATCGCTACATGGGTGTGTCGTTCTCGCGCGAAGTGTCGGCCGTGCTCGCGGGCGGGATTGCGCCGCTCGTCGGCGCGACGATCATCGCGACCGTGATCGCGCTGCACGGCGGCGATCACGCGGCCGGCGTGCGCGCCTGGGTGCCGATCGCCGCGTACCTGGTGCTGCTGACGCTGATCACGCTGTTCACGACGTCGCGGATGCCCGAAACGCTGAACCGCGATCTCGACGATCCGCTCGACGCGGCACAGGTGGCGCAGGCCCCGGGCGCCGATGCGCTCGCGCGTCACGCATGAACGGGCCGGGCGGCTGACGCGGCCCGGCCTGCCTTCGCATTCAACTTACCTCGACAGGAGCAAGCGCAGATGGCGCACGAATCGACCCAGCGGCCCGAACTGCTGATGACGGGCCCTTACCAGCCGTGGGACGACGCATGGCTGTCGGCAGGCTATGACGTCCACCGGCTGTGGGAAGCCGCCGACCGCGCGGCGTTCCTCGCCGAACACGGCGCCGGCGTGCGCGCGATCGCGACACGCGGCGATCTCGGCGCGAATGCCGCGCTGATCGCCGCGCTGCCGAAGCTCGAGATCATCGCGTGCTACGGCGTCGGCACCGATGCGATCGACCTGGCCGCCGCGCGCGAGCGCGGCATCCGCGTGACGAACACGCCCGACGTGCTGACCGGCGACGTGGCCGACCTCGGTGTCGGGCTCGCGCTCGCGATGATGCGCCGCATCGGCGCCGGCGACGCGTACGTGCGTTCCGGTGCCTGGCGCGACGGCGACATGCCGCTCGTCACGCGGCTGTATGGCAAGCGCGTCGGCGTGGTCGGCTTCGGCCGGATCGGCTCGACGGTTGCGCGCCGGCTGTCGGGCTTCGACGTCGAGCTCGGCTACTTCGACGTCTCGCCGCGCGCGGACAGCCCGCACCGCTTTTTCGGCGACCTCGCCGAGCTGGCCGGCTGGTGCGACCTGCTGATCGTCACGCTCGCGGGCGGGCCGGCGACGCGTCACCTCGTCGGCGCCGCCGTGCTCGACGCGCTCGGGCCGCAAGGTTATCTGGTGAACGTGTCGCGCGGCACGACCGTCGACGAACCCGCGCTGCTCGACGCGCTCGAGCGCGGTGCGATCGCCGGTGCGGCGCTCGACGTGTTCTGGAACGAGCCGCGCATCGACCCGCGTTTCCTCGCGTTGCCGAACGTGCTGCTGCAGCCGCACCATGCGAGCGGCACGATCGAGACGCGCCAGGCGATGGGCTGGCTGGTGCGCGACATCCTTGCCGCGCACTTCGCCGGCGCGCCGCTGGTCACGCCGGTCGTCTGAGGAGGCTGTCATGCGTATGCGTTGCATGTGTGTCGTGATCCACGGGCCGAACGACCTGCGGGTGGAAGAGCAGGACGCGGGCGAGATCGGCCCGGGTCAGGTGCGCGTCGAGGTCGCGATGGGCGGCATCTGCGGCTCCGATCTCCATTACTTCCGGCACGGCGGCTTCGGTGCGATCCGGCTGCAGCAGCCGATGGTGCTCGGCCACGAGGTCGCCGGCACGGTCGCGGAAGTCGCGCCGGACGTGACGTCGGTGAAGGTCGGCGATCGCGTCGCGGTCAATCCGAGCCGGCCGTGCGGTGCGTGCCGCTACTGCCTCGAAGGGCTGCCGAACCAGTGCCTCGACATGCGCTTCTACGGCAGCGCGATGCGGATGCCGCACGTGCAGGGCGCATTCCGCAACGCGCTCGTGTGCGACGCGGTGCAGTGCGTGAAGGTTGCCGATCACGTGCCGATGTCGCTCGCGGCGCTCGCCGAACCGTTCGCGGTCGGGCTGCATGCGGTGTCGCGCGCGGGCCCGCTGATCGGCAAGCGCGTGCTCGTGTCGGGCTGCGGGCCGATCGGCGTGCTCGCGGTCGCGGCGGCGCGCGTGCACGGCGCGGCGGAGATCGTCGCGACCGACGTCGTCGAGGCGCCGCTGGAAGTGGCGAGCGCGCTCGGCGCCGACCGCACGATCAACGCGGCGGCCGACGCCGGATGGGTCGAGCGTTACAGCGCCGACAAGGGCACGTTCGACGTGATGATCGAGTGTTCGGGCAATGCGCGCGCGCTGCGCGACGGGCTGGACGTGATGCGTCCGCGCGGGGTCGTCGTGCAGCTCGGGCTCGGCGGCGACGTCAGCCTGCCGCAGAACGTCGTGGTCGCGAAGGAGCTGTCGATCTGCGGTTCGTTCCGCTTTCACGCGGAATTCGCGCTCGCGGTGCAGCTCATCAATGCGGGGCGCGTCGACCTGCGGCCGGCCGTCACGCGCGTGTTCCCGATGCGCGACGCGAACCTCGCGTTCGAACTGGCCGGCGACCGGCAGCGTGCGATGAAGGTGCTGATCGATTTCGCCGACGAGGCTGCGTGACGGTCTGCGAGACGGTCGCGTACTAGCGCGCGACTGTCTCGACGCGATCGTGAAAAGGGCACGCCCGCGCTTCGCGGGGCGTGCCCTTTTTCATGGTGACGAGAAAACGCCCCGCTGAATTACTGCGTGACCTGCCGCACGCCGACGCGCTGCGACGCGAGCCACAACACGACCAGCACGCCCGCGAGCGCCGCGCCCGCGATGCACACGCCGCGCCAGCCGTCGATGCCGTACGCGACGCTCGCCGCGAACGACCCGAGCGCGCCGCCGATGAAGTAGCTCGTCAGGTAGATCGTCGTCACGCGGCTGCGCGCGTTGCCGGCCAGCGCATAGATCACGCTCTGGTTCGAGATGTGGACGCCCTGCACGCCGACGTCGAGCAGCAGGATGCCCGCGATCAGCGCCGCGAGCGAGTGCGCGCCGGTCGCGATCAGCGCGAACGACGCGAGCACGGCCGCCGCGAACAAGCCCGTCGCCGCATTGCCGTGTCCGCGATCGACCAGCCGGCCGGCCGACGTCGCCGCGAGCGCGCCCACCGCGCCGACGACGCCGAACAGGCCGATCTGCCCTTCGGAATAGCTGTACGGCGGCTGGCTCAGCAGGAACGTGAGGCCCGTCCACAGCAGGCTGAAGCACGCGAACACGAGCGCGCCGTAGGCGGAGCGCAGCGCGATCAGCGGTTGCGCGCGCACCAGCGCGACGAGCGACTGCATCAGCGCCGCATAGTCGACGCGCGTGTCGCGGCGATCCTTCGGCAGCTTCACGGCGAGCACGGCCGTCAGCGCGAGCACCATCACCGCGGCGATGCCGTACACGGCCCGCCAGCCGAACCCGTCGGCGATCGCCCCGGCCGCGACGCGCGCGAGCAGGATGCCGAGCAGCAGCCCGCTCATCACGGTGCCGACCGCGCGGCCGCGCGAGCGCGCGTCGGCGAGCGACGCCGCGAACGGCACCAGCAGCTGCGTCGAACAGGTGACGAAGCCGACCGCGACGTTCGCGACGACGAACATCGTGAAGTTCGTGCTGAACGTGACCGCGGCCAGCGCGACGACGTTGAGCATCAGCAGCCGCACGATCAGCGTGTGGCGGTTGACCGCGTCGCCGAGCGGGACGATCAGCAGCAGGCTCGCCGCATACCCGAGCTGCGTCAGCGTGACGAGATAGCCGAGTTCGGTCGGCGCGCGGCCGAAGCTGTGCGCGATCGCGGCGAGCAGCGGCTGCGCGTAGTAGATGTTGCCGATGACGATGCCGCACGCGCACGCGAACAGCAGCGTCATGCCGCGGGTCAGGGGAGGATGGTTGTCTTGATGCGGTTCCATGGTTGCGAAAAACAGCGGCGCCGGCCGGCGGCACGGGGTGACGGAAATCGGGGCCGGCGTCAACGGATCGGCGGTGAACCGATGCGCGCCGGGCGGATCGCGGCCGGGCCCGGATCGGGCGGGCGGCGGATCGTCGTGCGGCGGGCGCAGGCAGGCGGGCCCGGCGGGCCGTTCCGGTGCGGGAAACAGGTGCGATGCGCCGGAACGGATGTGCGTATGATGCGGGAATCGAACCATAGCGTCCAAGACTGGATCGTTATGGTCTTCATTGGCAAAACCAATACAACGGCCGCCATGCTACTCCGCCACATCCGCTATTTCCTGGCCGTCGCCGAGCAGCGCAGTTTCACGCGCGCGGCCGACGCGCTGCACGTGTCGCAGCCGACGCTGTCGCAGCAGGTCCGCCAGCTCGAGGAAACGCTCGGCGTGCAGCTGTTCGACCGCTCGGGCCGCATGGTGCAGCTCACCGAGTTCGGCGAGGTCTATGCGCGCCACGCGCGTGCCGCGCTGCATGAGCTCGATACGGGGCAGCGCGCGCTGCACGACGTCGCCGGCCTCGGCAGCGGGTCGTTGCGGCTCGCGATGATGCCGACCTTCGCGGCCTACCTGAGCGGCTCGCTGATCGACGCGTTCCATGCCGACTATCCGAACGTCGCGCTGACGATCGACGCGATGCCGCAGGAACGCATCGAGGCGCTGCTCGCCGACGACCGGCTCGACGCGGGCTTCGCGTTCATGCCGCCGCGCGCGCCGGACGTCGACGCACTGCCGCTGTGGGACGAGCCGCTCGCGCTCGTGACGGGCCGCACGCACCGTCTTGCGCGGCGCCGCCGCGCGCTGACGCCGGCCGAGCTCGGCGGCGAGCCGCTGGTGCTGCTGAGCCGCGCGTTCGCGACGCGCGAGAGCATCGACCGCTATTTCATCGAGCACGGCGCGAGGCCGAAGATCGCGATCGAGACGAATACGGTCAGCGCGGTGCTGGAGCTCGTGCGGTGCGGCCGGCTCGCGACGGTGCTGCCCGACGCGGTCGCGCGCGAGAGTGCCGACCTGTGCGCGCTGGAGATCGATCCGCCGCTGCCCGCGCGCACGGCTGCGCTGCTGACACGCAAGGGCGCGTACCGCAGCGTCGCGGCGCGCGCGTTCATCGAGCGTGCGCTCGCGTATCGGGATCCGTCGGGAGGTTGACCGGTACGACGGGGCGGCGCGCGGCCGCCCGGGCCGTCAGGTGCGCGGTGTCGGGAAGAAGATGCCCGCGCGCTGCGCGGCGTTCGCGATGTGCGTTTCGATCGCGGTGCCCGCGGCGGCCGCATCGCGTGCGATCAGCGCGTCGACGATCGCGCGGTGCTCGGTCCACGTCGACAGCAGCAGCTCGCGCCGGTAGAACGGCATGCGCTGGCTTTCCTTCATGATGTCGGCGCTGCTGCGCAGGATCGATTCGATCGCCGCGTTGCCCGCGAGATGGATGATCCGCATGTGGAAGTCGAAGTCGAGCTGCGATGCCGCGTCGAGCTCGCTTTCGGTGAGCGCGACGTGCAGGTCGGCGAGATTGTCCTCGAACCACGCGATGTCGTCGTCGGTGACGACGTGCGCGGCCATTCGCGCGGCGAATCCTTCGAGCGCGTAGCGCATCTGGTAGGTATCGGGCGGCGACGACTGCTCGGCGAACCGCCACGCATGGGCAGCCGTGGCCTGCGCGCTTTCGACATACACGCCCTTGCCCGCGCGGATGCGCAGCATCCCGAGCGCCTCGAGCGTCGACAGCGCCTCGCGCAGCGACGCGCGGCTGATCTCCAGCTCCTCGGAGAGCTGGCGCTGGGCCGGCAGCAGGCTGCCGACCGGATACACGCCTGCCTCGATCCGGTCGCGGATCGTCGCGATGGCGGCGTCGGTCACGGTATGCGGAACGTTTTTCATGAGGTGAACTTTGGCCGGTCTGACCGGCATTGTAATCCGCACGCAGGCGGTGCATGAACGCCCTACGGGAAAGCCACGATCTGCCCCTGTCCGGTGCGTGTCAGGCGGGCGGGGAGGGGGTGGGAAATCCCTATTTTGTCCGTCCTTGACGCCACTATATCGGCTTCCTACTATCCACCATAACATCACTGGTCTTACCAGTATGAACAGACGAAACTGCAACCGTTGGATCGGGAGAGCGCCGTGTCGAAATTCCTCAATTCGCTGTTTGGCCGGGTAGTCGTCGCATTGATCCTGGGGATCGCGCTAGGCGCGTTCTTCCCGCATTTCGCCGAGTCGTTGCGACCGCTCGGCGACGGCTTCCTGAAGCTCATCAAGATGGTGATCGGGCCGATCGTGTTCTGCGTCGTGGTCAGCGGGATGGCGAACGCGGGCGACCTGAAGAAGGTCGGCCGGGTCGGCCTGAAGGCCGTCATCTACTTCGAGGTGATGACGACGCTCGCGCTCGGCATCGGCCTCGTGCTCGCGTGGCTCACGCGCCCGGGCGTCGGGATGAACATCGACCTGCGCTCGCTCGACGCGTCGTCGCTCGCGTCGTACGCGAAGAACGCCGAGAGCCTGAAGGACACGGCCGGCTACCTGATGAAGATCATCCCCGAGACCGCGATCGACGCGTTCGCGAAGGGCGACATCCTGCAGATCCTCGTGTTCGCGGTGCTGTTCGGTTCCGCGCTGTCGCTGCTCGGCGACAAGGCGCAACGCGTCAACTCGCTGATCGAGGAACTGTCGCACGTGTTCTTCCGGATCATCGGCTTCATCATCAAGCTCGCGCCGCTCGGCGTGCTCGGCGCGATCGCGTTCACGACCGGCAAGTACGGCGTCGCGTCGCTCAAGCAGCTCGGCTACCTGGTCGCGGTGTTCTACCTGAGCTGCTTCGTGTTCGTCACGGTCGTGCTCGGCGTGGTGATGCGGCTCGCGGGTTTCTCGGTGTTCAAGCTGATCCGCTACCTGCGCGAGGAACTGTCGATCGTGCTGGGCACGGCGTCGTCGGACGCGGTGCTGCCGCAGGTGATGCGCAAGCTCGAATACATGGGCGTGAAGGATTCGACGGTCGGCCTCGTGATCCCGACCGGCTATTCGTTCAACCTCGACGGCTTCTCGATCTACCTGACGCTCGCCGTGCTGTTCATCGCACAGGCCACCAACACGCCGCTGTCGACGCACGACCTGATCGTCGTGCTGCTCGTGTCGCTCGTCACGTCGAAGGGCGCACACGGGATCCCGGGTTCGGCGATCGTGATCCTCGCGGCGACGCTGTCGGCGATCCCCGCGATTCCCGTGCTCGGCCTCGTACTGATCCTGCCGGTCGACTGGTTCGTCGGCATCGCCCGTGCGCTGACCAACCTGATCGGCAACTGCGTCGCGACGGTGGTCGTCGCGGTGTGGGAGAACGACATCGACCGGGCCCGCGCGAAGCGCGTGCTGAACCGCGAGCTGCGCTACGTGCCGGCCGAAGAGGAAGACCGCGCGGCACCGGTTGCCGGCGACCAGGCTCACGCGCTCTGAGCGCGACCCCGCGCGGGCGGCTTTGCCCCAGGCCGCCCCGCGCACTTGGCATTCATGTGGCCGGCGCCTCGATGCGCCGGCCCTTCATCAAACTACAGGAGACGACATGGCAGCCCCCATCCTCGATCCGGATGCGCCGGCGTTTACGCGGCGTTACATGAACCTCGCCGACCCGCGCCTCGGGGCGCAGGCGCTCTTTGCCAGCGACGAGTTCTTCGCGCCGAAGGAGCGCATGCTGAATCCCGAGCCGGCCGTGTTCATCCCCGGCAAGTACGACGACCACGGCAAGTGGATGGACGGCTGGGAAACGCGCCGCAAGCGCACGACCGGCCACGACTTCTGCGTGGTGCGGCTCGCGCGGCCGGGCGTGATCCACGGCGTCGACCTCGACACGAGCCATTTCACCGGTAACTTCCCGCCGGCCGCGTCGATCGACGCGTGCGTCGCCGAAGGCGACACGCCGTCCGACAACGCCGAGTGGCGCACGATCGTCCCGGCGACGACGCTGCAGGGCAATTCGCATCACTACGTGAGCGTCGACGATGCGCAGCCTTATACGCACCTGCGCGTGAACCTGTACCCGGACGGCGGCCTCGCGCGGCTGCGCGTGTACGGCCAGCCGCAGCGCGACTGGCGCCAGGTGCCGGCCGGCGAGCTCGTCGATCTCGCGGCGATCGAGAACGGCGGCTACTTGGTGGCCGCGAACAACCAGCACTTCGGCCTGGCATCGCAGATGCTGATGCCGGGGCGCGGCGCGAACATGGGCGACGGCTGGGAAACGCGGCGCCGCCGCGAGCCCGGCAACGACTGGGCGATCGTCGCGCTCGCGAGGCCGGGCATCATCCGGCGCGTCGAGGTCGATACCGCGTTCTTCAAGGGCAATTTCCCCGACCGCTGCTCGCTGCAGGCCGCGAGGGTGGCGGGCGGCACCGACGACTCGCTCGTCACGCAGGCGATGTTCTGGGCCGAACTGCTCGGCGAGCAGAAGCTGTCGATGGACCACGTCCACACGTTCGACCAGCTTGCGGCGCTCGGCCCCGTCACGCACGTGCGTTTCAACATCTTCCCGGACGGCGGCGTGTCGCGCCTGCGTCTGTGGGGCGAGCCGGCTTGAAGGAGGGCAACGGCATGAGCGGATCCCGTATCCTGCGCGTCGAGCGCCTGACCCGCGAAGCGTTCGCGCCGTTCGGCGACGTGATCGCGCTCGAAGGCGCGCGCCATTTCCCGATCAACGGCGGCACGACCGAGCGCTTCCACGATCTCGCGACGATCGACGTGTGCGCGGACGGCGGCCGCCCGCTCGTCAGCGTATTCCGCGCGCAGCCGCGTGCGCTGCCGGTCGCGGTCACGCTGATGGAGCGCCATCCGCACGGCAGCCAGGCGTTCATCCCGCTCGCGGCGGTGTCGCGTTACGCGATCGTCGTCGCGCCGGCCGGCGAGTTCCGGCCCGACGCGATGCGCGCGTTCCTCGCGGAAGGCTGGCAGGGCGTGAACTATGCGAAGGGCGTCTGGCACCATCCGCTGCTCGCGCTGGATGCGGTCAGCGATTTCGTGATCGTCGATCGCGGCGGCCCGCAGCCGAACTGCGACGAAATCCCGCTCGAGCGCGCATGGGCGCTCGAGTTCGAGCCGGCCTGCGCGGGCGCGGCATGACGAGGGCGGGCAGGCGGACCCCTCCGGCGGCCTGATGTCGCCCGGGGCCGCCCGGGCAGGCAACGCGAAGGGGAGGCGAAAGCCTGGGCGGGCCCGCCCGTGGGGCGGCGGCGTGCAGCCGGTTTCCCCGGGCGGGCGCCTCTTGCGTATTCCGAAAAGAAGACGGCCCGGAAGGCGAATCGCCGTCCGGGCCGTCCTGCATGCGCCGCGCGCGCGGCTGGATCTCAGTGCTTGCGGTGCGGGCAGTTCTCGGTCGTGCAGGAACCGTACATCGCCAGCGAGTGCTCCTGGAGCCGGAAGCCGCGCTCCTTCGCGATCGCCTGCTGGCGGCTTTCGATCTCGGCGTCGAAGAATTCCTCGACCCGGCCGCAATCGAGGCACACGAGGTGGTCGTGGTGCGAGCCTTCGTTCAGTTCGAACACGGCCTTGCCGGATTCGAAGTTGCTGCGCGACAGCAGGCCGGCCTGCTCGAACTGCGTCAGCACGCGGTAGACGGTGGCAAGCCCGATGTCGAGCTGCTCGTTGAGCAGGTTCCGGTAGACGTCTTCTGCGGTCAGGTGGCGCACCGGGCTTTGCTGGAAGATCTCGAGAATCTTGAGGCGCGGTAGGGTGGCCTTTAGCCCGATATTCTTGAGATCCGTCGGATTGGTCATGGCTAGGCATCCCTAGAGTACAATGCAGGGCTTCAATGTTACCGGCTTTTCGCCGTTCCAGAAACACGCGCGGCCTGCGACGCGGGCCTGCACGGTGAGGGAAATGATTCCAGAATCTCTTTCGCACTTTCAGAGGAGCCGCATGCGGAGTGTCATCATCGCTGCCGCCGCCGTTGCCGCGCTGGCTGGTTGTTCGTCGTACGACAGCGTGACGCAGCGCATCGCGCAGAGCATCACCCCCTACCGGATCACCGTCGTGCAAGGCAACTTCGTGTCGCAGGAGAAAGCCTCGCAGCTGCAGGTCGGCATGTCGCGCGAGCAGGTACGCGCGCTGCTCGGCACCCCGCTGCTGGCGGACATGTTCCACGCCGACCGCTGGGATTACCTCTTCTACTTCAAGCGCGGCTCGACGGCGGTCGTCCAGCAGCGCGATCTCGTCGTGACGTTCTCGGGCGATCGCGTCGCGGGCTGGACGGGGGCGGACAACCTGCCTTCGGAACTCGACCTGCTGGCCGACATCGACGGCGACCGCGGCGGCAAGAAGGCGAAGGCGGCCGCAGCGGCGAAGAAGGCCGCCGAGGCTGCCGCCGCCGCGAGCGCCGCACAGGCGGCGAGCGCGCCGGCGCCGGAGACGGTCGCGAGCCCGTCCACCGTGCCGGCGTCCGGCGCGGTGGTCGACCAGGATGCGAACGCGCAGGCCGCCCGCGCGGCGAACCGCGCGACCAACCAGGTGTCGGGCCAGGGCTCGGCCGCGCGGCGGTTCACGCCGTCCACACAGGCTTCCGGCGGTGCGCCGGTGCCGGGCGGCCAGCCGCCGGGCGCGGTTCCGGCGATCCAGCCGCAGTTCCAGTTCCATCGTCCGCCGCCGCCGAACGCGTCGAACGAGGCGTCGCCGCCGGTCGGCCCGCAAGGTTCCGACACGCTGCAGAACCAGCCGCTCACCGCGCCGGCGCAGTAAGCCCGCGCGCGGAAACAGGGCGGCATGCGCCGCCCGCCTTTAGACCTGTCGTGTAGAAAGCCATGAAGATTGCGATTGCCGGCGCATCGGGCCGTATGGGCCGGATGCTGATCGAAGCCGTTCTCAACGATTCCGACGCGCAGCTCGTCGGCGCGCTCGACCGCGCCGATTCGCCGTTCCTCGGCCAGGACGCCGGCGCGTTCCTCGGCAAGGAAACCGGGATCAGGCTGACCGCCGATCTCGACGCCGTGTTCGCGCAGGCCGACTATCTGATCGACTTCACGCGTCCGGAAGGCACGATGGCCCATATCGAGGCCGCGCTGCGCCACGACGTGAAGCTCGTGATCGGCACGACCGGCTTCACCGCCGAGCAGAAGGCCGGGCTGCAGGCCGCGGCGGGCAAGATCGGCATCGTGTTCGCGGCGAACATGAGCGTCGGCGTGAACGTCACGCTGAAGCTGCTCGAATTCGCGGCGAAGCACTTCTCGCACGGCTACGACATCGAGATCATCGAGGCGCATCACCGCCACAAGGTCGACGCGCCGTCGGGCACCGCGCTGATGATGGGCGAAGCGGTCGCCGGCGCGCTCGGGCGCTCGCTCGACGATTGCGCGGTGTACGGCCGCCACGGCGTGACGGGCGAACGCGATCCGTCGTCGATCGGCTTCGCGGCGGTGCGCGGCGGCGACATCGTCGGCGATCACACCGTGCTGTTCGCCGGGATCGGCGAGCGCATCGAGATCACGCACAAGTCGTCGAGCCGCGTGTCGTATGCGCAGGGCGCGCTGCGCGCGGTCCGCTTCCTGTCGGCGCGCGGCGCCGGCCTGTTCGACATGCAGGACGTGCTCGGCCTGCGCTGACCCCACGGGGAAACTCCGATGGCGATACCCACCGGCGTTGTCCACTACCTCGAAAGCGGCGATGCGATCACGCATGCCGTCGCCTATGTACTGCTGGCGATGTCCGTCGCCAGCTGGTGCTTCCTCCTCATGAAAGCCTGGCTGCTGGTCCGCGCGAAGCGGCAGGGGCCGCGCGCGCTCGCCGCGTTCTGGCGCGCGCCGTCGCTCGACGCGGGCATAACCGCGCTCGCCGGCGCCGATCGCGAGCGCGTGTTCGTGCCGCTCGCCGAAGCCGCGCGCGATGCGGCCGACGACCACGACCCGGCCGCGCTGGCCGCGCGCGTCGAGCGCGGCGAACGCGTGCTGCGTGCGTTGCGGCACGCGATGCTGCGCTCGCAGCGGCGCCTCGAATTCGGGCAGGTGCTGCTCGCGTCGATCGGCAGCACCGCGCCGTTCGTCGGGCTGCTCGGCACCGTGTGGGGTATCTATCACGCGCTCGGCAGCATCGCCGCGAGCGGGCAGGCGCAGATCGAGAACGTCGCGGGGCCGGTCGGCGAGGCGCTGATCATGACCGCGTTCGGGCTCGTGGTCGCGATTCCCGCGGTACTGGCCTACAACATCCTCGGGCGGCTCGTGCGGCAGCTCGCCGAGGAACTCGACGGTTTCGCGCGCGACCTGCACGTGTTCGTGTGCGCGCAGGAAGCCTGACGCGTCCATTCCGGAGGAGCGACCATGGCATTCGGCGGACTCGAGCACCACAAGACGTCCGCGCCGATGGCGGAGATCAACATGACGCCGCTGATCGACGTGATGCTGGTGCTGCTCGTCATTTTCATCATCACCGCGCCGCTGATGACGCATGCGATCCGGCTCGACCTGCCGAAGGTCGCGGCCAGCGTCGCGCGCGACACACCGCAATCCGTCACCTTGTCGATCGACGACGCGGGCAAGCTGTACTGGGACGACGCGCCGGTGGCGCTCGACGCGCTGCCCGCGCGCTTCCGGGCCGCCGCCGCGGGCGGTGCGCCGCCCGAGCTGCGGCTGCGAGCGTCGCGCGCGACCCGCTACGACGTGATTGCGCAGGTGATGGGCGCCGCGCAGGCCGCCGGCCTCACGCGGATCGGCTTCGTGACCGACGTGCCGCCGCAGGCGGGCGGTGCCGCGGCGGCGCCTGCCGTGCCGGCCAACCGCTGAGCGGATCCGGCGGGCCCGTCCCTGGCGCGGGATCGGGCCGCACGCCGCAAGACCGGTCGAATGGGCCGGCGCGGGCGGTATAATCAACGTTTTTCCCGGTTGGCAGGCTCTTTTCAGGTAACCCGGAATTTTCCAGGCTACCCGGGCATGCTGCGGGTTACCCGGAAAATTCCCGGAAACCGTGAACAGGTCGGCAACAGCGAACCTGCAGGTCCGCCGGGCAAGCACGATTTTCGATCCACTCCTGCGCGCGCGCCGTCGCGCCGCTTAAAGCCTAGTCCGAACCACACCATGCACGAGAGATACGTACCCGCCGACGTCGAAGCCGCCGCCCAGGGCGACTGGCGCGCAGCCGATGCCTACAAGACGCAGGAAGATTCGCAGAAGCCGAAGTTCTACTGCGTGTCGATGCTGCCGTACCCGTCCGGCAAGCTGCACATGGGTCACGTGCGCAACTACACGATCAACGACGTGATGTACCGCTATCTGCGGATGAACGGCTACAACACGCTGATGCCGATGGGCTGGGACGCGTTCGGGATGCCGGCCGAGAACGCCGCGATGGCGAACGGCGTGCCGCCCGCGAAGTGGACCTACGACAACATCGACTACATGAAGGGCCAGATGCAGTCGATGGGCCTCGCGATCGACTGGTCGCGCGAGATCGCGACGTGCAAGCCGGACTACTACAAGTGGAACCAGTGGCTGTTCCTGAAGATGCTCGAGAAGGGCATCGCGTACAAGAAGACGGGCACCGTGAACTGGGACCCGGTCGACCAGACCGTGCTCGCGAACGAGCAGGTGATCGACGGCCGCGGCTGGCGCTCGGGCGCGCTCGTCGAGAAGCGCGAGATCCCGATGTACTACCTGCGCATCACGCAGTACGCGGATGAGCTGCTGAACGACCTCGACGGCCTCGGCTGGCCCGAGCGCGTGAAGATCATGCAGCAGAACTGGATCGGCAAGAGCTTCGGCGTGAACTTCGGCTTCCCGTACGAACTCGACGGCGAGAAGAAGCTGCTGCGCGTGTTCACGACCCGCGCCGATACCATCATGGGCGTCACGTTCTGCGCGATCGCGGCCGAGCATCCGCTGGCCACGCGCCTCGCGCAGGACAAGCCCGAGCTGCTCGCGTTCATCGACGAATGCAAGCGCGGCGGTGTCGCCGAGGCCGACGTCGCGACGATGGAGAAGAAGGGCGTCGCGACGGGCTTCTCGGTCACGCACCCGCTGACCGGCGAGCCGGTCGAGGTGTGGATCGGCAACTACGTGCTGATGAGCTATGGCGAAGGCGCGGTGATGGGCGTGCCGGGCCACGACGAGCGCGATTTCGCGTTCGCGAAGAAATACGACCTGCCGATTAGGCAGGTGATCTCGGCCGAAGGCCAGCAGTACTCGCTCGACGCATGGCAGGAGTGGTACGGCGACAAGGAAACCGCGGTCTGCGTGAACAGCGGCAAGTACGACGGCCTGCGCTACACGGAAGCCGTCGACGCGGTCGCGGCCGACCTGAACGCCGGCGGTTTCGGCGACAAGCAGGTCACGTGGCGCCTGCGCGACTGGGGCGTATCGCGCCAGCGCTACTGGGGCACGCCGATCCCGATCATCCACTGCCCGTCGTGCGGCGACGTGCCGGTGCCCGAGCAGGATCTGCCCGTCGTGCTGCCGGAAGACCTCGTGCCGGACGGCTCGGGCAACCCGCTCGCGAAGTCGGAAGCGTTCCTGAACTGTTCGTGCCCGAAGTGCGGCGCGGCCGCGAAGCGCGAAACCGACACGATGGACACCTTCGTCGATTCGTCGTGGTACTTCTCGCGCTACACGGCGCCGGACGCCGAGACGATGGTCGACGCGCGCACCGATTACTGGATGCCGATGGATCAATACATCGGCGGCATCGAGCACGCGATCCTGCACCTGCTGTATTCGCGCTTCTGGACCAAGGTGATGCGCGACCTCGGCCTCGTGAAGTTCGGCGAGCCGGCGAAGAACCTGCTCACGCAGGGGATGGTGCTGAACGAGACGTTCTACCGTGAAGACGCTTCCGGCAAGAAGACCTGGTACAACCCGGCCGACGTGACGGTCACGCACGACGACAAGGGCCGCCCGGTCGGCGCGACGCTGAACACGGACGGCCAGCCGGTCGTGCTCGGCGGCATCGAGAAGATGTCGAAGTCGAAGAACAACGGTGTCGATCCGCAGGTGCTGATCGACCAGTACGGCGCCGATACCGCGCGCCTGTTCACGATGTTCGCCGCGCCGCCCGAGCAGCAGCTCGAATGGTCGGGTGCGGGCGTCGAGGGCGCGAGCCGCTTCCTGCGCCGCGTGTGGAGCTTCGGTGCGACGAACCGTGAAGCGCTCGCCGCGCGCGCGGGCTTCGATGCGGCCGCGCTCGGCGAAGCCGACAAGGCGCTGCGCCGCGAAATCTACAGCGTGCTGAAGCAGGCCGATTTCGATTACCAGCGCCTGCAATACAACACGGTCGTGTCGGCCGCGATGAAGATGCTGAACGCGATCGACGGCGCGAAGGGCGCGACGCCCGGCGTGCTGCGCGAAACATACGGCGTGCTGCTGCGCGTGCTGTACCCGGTCGTGCCGCACGTCACGTTCGAGCTGTGGAAGGCGCTCGGCTATGCGGACGAATTCGGCCCGCTGCTCGACGCACCGTGGCCGAAGGTCGACGAGGCCGCGCTCGAGCAGGCCGAGATCGAACTCGTGCTGCAGGTGAACGGCAAGGTGCGCGGCGCGCTGAAGGTCGCGAAGGACGCGAGCCGCGAGGCGATCGAAGCTGCGGCGGTGGCCGACGACGCGTTCGCGAAGTTCAGCGACGGCAAGCCGGCGAAGAAGATCGTCGTCGTGCCGGGCCGCCTCGTGAACATCGTCGTCTGACGGCCGTCGGCCGTCGGACGTACCCAGAAGGAGCGAAGGTGATCCGCAGATCGTTTTTGATGCTCGCCGTCGGCAGCGCGGTCGCGCTGTCGGCATGCGGCTTCCAGTTGCGCGGCCAGCAGGACTACGCGTTCAAGCACCTGCTGATCGTCGGCGCGCCGGCGCCGGTCGAGGCGCGCTTCGTGCGCCTCGTCGAGGCCGGCAGCGACACGAAGATCGTCAAGTCGGCGGACGACGCCGATGCCGTGCTGCGCATGTGGGAGTCGCGCGGGCAGAATACGCTGACGCTCAACAAGTTCGGCTCGGCGCAGGAATACGCACTGTTCTATACGCTGAGCTACACGCTCACGAGCAAGGACGGCACCGTGCTGATCCCGCCGAGCGCGATCGCGCTGAATCGCGCGATGACGTACAGCGACCAGTACACGAACGCGAAGGCGCAGGAAGCCGACATCCTGTACGGCGACATGCAGAACGACGCGGTCGACCAGCTGATGCGGCGTCTCGCGATCGTCCACTCGCTGACGCCGGCGCCGGAAGACGTGGTGCCGGGCGTCGCACCGCGCGCGCCGTTGCCGCCGCCGCCGCTCTGATCGACGGCATACGCACCGATGCAATTGCGACTTGATGCACTGGAGCCGCACCTCGCGAAGGGGTTGGCCGGGCTCTATACCGTGTACGGCGACGAGCCGCTGCTCGCGCAGGAGGCGTGCGACCGCATTCGTGCGGCCGCACGCGCGGCCGGCTTCACCGAGCGTTCGGTGCATACGGTCGAGCGCGGTTTCGACTGGAGCGTGCTGCTCGGCGCGACCCAGGCGATGTCGCTGTTCGGCGAGCGCCAGCTGATCGAGCTGCGCATTCCGTCGGGCAAGCCCGGCAAGGAAGGCGCCGACGCACTGAAGACGCTCGCGGCCACGCCCAACCCCGACGCGCTGATGCTCGTCACGTTGCCGCGCCTCGATGCGGCCACGCAGAAATCCGCCTGGTTTACCGCGCTGCAGAACGGTGGCGTCGCGCTGAAGATCGATCCGGTCGACCGCGCGCAGCTGCCGAACTGGATCGGCCAGCGTCTCGCGATGCAGGGCCAGCGCGCCGCGCCCGGCGAGGACGGACGGCGCGCGCTGCAGTTCATCGCCGAGCGCGTCGAAGGCAACCTGCTCGCCGCGCACCAGGAAATCCAGAAGCTCGGGCTGCTGTATCCGCAGGGCGCGCTGTCGTTCGAACAGGTGCACGATGCGGTGCTGAACGTCGCGCGTTACGACGTCTTCAAGCTGAACGAAGCGATGCTCGCCGGCGACGCCGCGCGGCTCGCGCGGATGATCGACGGGCTGAAGGGCGAGGGCGAGGCGATCGTGCTGGTGATGTGGGCCGTCGTCGAGGAACTGCGCACGCTGCTGCGGATCAAGCGCGGCACGACGGCCGGCAAGCCGCTGGCGACGCTGCTGCGCGAGAACCGCGTATGGGGGCCGCGCGAGCGGCTGATCGGCCCCGCGTTGAACCGGGTGTCGGAAGCCGTGCTCGAGAAGGCACTCGCGTTTGCCGCGAAGCTCGACCGGCAGGTCAAGGGGCTCACGGCCGTCGTGCCGGGCCGCCGCACGCAGGACGAACCGCCGCCCGATCCGTGGGACGGGCTGTTCCAGCTCGCGATGACGGTGGCCGGTGCCCGCGGCGAGCGACCGCCGACCGCGGGTCGCGTGCGACGCTAAGTCCCGTCCGGGCCTTCAGCGCGCGCTGCGCAACCCGCATACAATGTTTCGATCACGGGCGCGGCTCTCCGGCCGCCGTCCACGCTTCCCCACGAATTCATGCCGCCCAGCGCGGCGCGCTTCTCGAGTCACACGATGGATATCGATCAGTACATGACCGACCTGGGCCGTCGCGCCCGGCACGCTTCCCGCGCGATGGCGCGCGCCAGCACGGCCGCGAAGAACGCGGCACTCGACGCCGTGGCTCGCGCGATCGAACGCGACGCGCAGGCACTGAAGGATGCGAATGCCCGCGACGTCGCCCGTGCCCGTGAAAAGGGGCTCGATGCAGCGTTCGTCGATCGCCTGACGCTGTCGGACAAGGCGCTGAAGACGATGGTCGAGGGCTTGCGCCAGGTTGCGTCGCTGGCCGATCCGATCGGCGAGATCGGCAACCTCAAGTACCGCCCGAGCGGAATCCAGGTGGGCCAGATGCGGGTGCCGCTCGGCGTGATCGGCATCATCTACGAATCGCGCCCGAACGTGACGATCGACGCGGCCGCGCTGTGCCTGAAGTCGGGCAACGCGACGATCCTGCGCGGCGGCTCCGAAGCGCTCGAGTCGAACGCGGCGCTCGCGAAGCTGATCGGCGAAGGGCTCGAAGCCGCCGGCCTGCCGCAGGACGCGGTGCAGGTGGTCGCAACGGCCGATCGCGCGGCGGTCGGCAAGCTGATCACGATGACCGAATACGTCGACGTGATCGTGCCGCGTGGTGGCAAGAGCCTGATCGAGCGCCTGATCAACGAGGCGCGCGTACCGATGATCAAGCACCTCGACGGCATTTGCCACGTGTACGTCGATGATCGCGCCGACCTCGGCAAGGCGCTGACCGTCTGCGACAACGCGAAGACGCACCGCTACGGCACCTGCAACACGATGGAGACGCTGCTCGTCGCGAGCGGTGTCGCGGCGAAGCTGCTGCCGCCGCTCGGCAAGCTGTATCGCGACAAGCAGGTCGAGCTGCGTGTCGATGCGGCCGCGCGCGCGGTGCTCGCCGATGCGGGCGTCGGCCCGCTCGTCGATGCCACCGAGGAAGACTGGCACACCGAGTATCTCGCGCCGGTGCTCGCGATCAAGGTCGTCGACGGCCTCGATGCCGCGATCGAGCACATCAACCATTACGGCTCGCATCACACGGATGCGATCGTCACCGAGGATCACGACCGCGCGATGCGGTTCCTGCGCGAAGTCGATTCGGCGAGCGTGATGGTCAACGCGTCGACGCGTTTCGCGGACGGTTTCGAATTCGGCCTCGGCGCGGAAATCGGCATCTCGAACGACAAGCTGCACGCACGCGGCCCCGTCGGCCTGGAAGGGCTGACGTCGCTGAAGTACGTCGTGCTCGGGCACGGCGAAGGCCGCCAATAACAAGCGAGGCACACAACCGATGGCGATGCTCTGGGTCAAGACGTTCCATATCGTACTGATCGCCGCGTGGTTCGCGGGGCTCTTCTACCTGCCGCGCATCTACGTGAACCTGGCGATGGAAACCGATCCGGCCGCCGTGCGGCGCCTGTTGCTGATGGCGCGCAAGCTGTTCCGCTTCATGACGATGATCGCGGTGCCGGCGCTGGCCTGCGGGTTGTGGCTGTGGCTTTCGATCGGCATCGGGCAGGGGCAGGGCTGGATCCACGCGAAGGTGACGGTCGTGCTGCTGCTCATCGTCTATCACGCCTATTGCGGGCACCTGCTGCGGGTGTTCGAGCGTGGCGAGAACCGTCGCACCGACAAGTGGTATCGCGTGTTCAACGAGCTGCCGGTGCTCGGCATGCTCGCGGCGGTCGCGCTGGTCGTGATCAAGCCGTTTTGAGCGGCGCGGCCGGCGCGGTTGCCGGTGCGGAACCCTGCGCAACGGCGCCCCTCGGGGCGCCGTTCGTCGTTTACGTGCGCTCTGCCTGCCGCCTGCTCAGTCCTTCGTGCCGTCGTCGATCCGGCGGCGCGTGATCGCCTCCTTCGCGCGGCCGACCCGTTCCATGAGCGCGGGGCCGCGCGACAGCGCGACGCCGACCGCGAGGATGTCGCCGATCGCGAGATGCGACATCCGCGACGTCATCGGCGAGAACACGTCGGTTTCCTCCGCGACGTTCGACGCGAGGCTCACCGTCGCGAGCTTCGCGAGCGGCGAATGGCTCTGCGTGATCGCGACGACTTTCGCGCCGCACGCGAGCGCGGAGCGCGCGGCGTCGACGATGTCGCGCGTGCGGCCGGTGTTCGAGATCGCGACGACGACGTCGTGCGGCCCGAGCAGCGCCGACGACATCGAGAACGTGTGCGGGTCCGAATACGCGACGCTCGGCACGCCGAGCCGGAAGAACTTGTGCTGGATGTCCTGCGCGGCGATGCCGGAGCCGCCGGCGCCGTAGAACTCGATCCGCGATGCGTTCGACAGCAGCGCGATCGCTTCGGCGACGCTGCCGGCCGACAGGCTGTTGCGCACTTCGATCAGCGCGCCGATCGTGCGGTCGAACACCTTGCCGATGATGCCGGGCGCCGGTTCGTCGGGCTCGACGTCGCGATAGACCGACGACACGCCCGGCGCGACGCTCTGCGCGAGCCGGATCTTGAATTCGCGGAAACCGCTGCAGCCGAGCGCCTGGCAGAACCGCGCGATCGTCGGCTGGCTGACGCCCGCGCGCGTCGACAGCTCGGTCATCGCGAGGTCGAGCACCTCGCGCGGCGCGGCGAGGATGTAGTCGGCGAGCTTGCGCTCGGACGGGCGCAACTCGGCGCGGATCGCTTCAATGCGGGGCAGCATGGGACGGGCAGGCAGAAATCGGGTTCGGATGAGCGAGTGTATCGCAATCGAATTGTAGAAAATCTACATGAAATTACTAGCTGATTTGTCGGCATTTCATGGCATGCGGGATACCGATGATTAGGGTTTTCACTAGGTAAGGCCTTGCTGGTGGCGGGAATAAGGGTTGCGCGCATGCGGATCGACATTGCGCGCTTGTAGTTTTTCTACTAGACTGGCTTCGTTCGTTCGATGCACTCGATCGTCCCCACGATTCCAACCGCCGGTGTCGGCCGGCATACAGGAGCGCCCAGCATGACATCGCTGCACCCCACTCTGGCGAAGGTCACCGAACGCGTGATCGCCCGCAGCCAATCGATCCGTTCCGCCTATCTGCAGCGCATCGACGGCGCGCAGGGCAAGTTCCCGGCACGCGGCGCGCTGTCGTGCGCGAACCTCGCGCACGGTTTCGCGGGCCTCGAGGGCAACGACAAGTTCTCGATCAAGGCGATCCGCGAGCCGAACATCGGCATCGTGTCCTCGTACAACGAGATGCTGTCCGCGCACGCGCCGTACAAGGATTTTCCCGAGATCATCAAGGCGGCCGCGCGCGAGAACGGCGGTGTCGCGCAGTTCGCGGGCGGCGTGCCGGCGATGTGCGACGGCGTCACGCAGGGCAACCCGGGGATGGAGCTGTCGCTGTTCTCGCGCGAGGCAATCGCGATGGGCACGGCGATCGCGCTCACGCACAACATGTTCGACGCGGCGCTCTGCCTCGGCATCTGCGACAAGATCGTGCCGGGCCTGCTGATCGGCGCGCTGCAGTTCGGCCACCTGCCGACGATCTTCGTGCCGGCCGGCCCGATGACAAGCGGCCTGTCGAACGACGACAAGGCGAAGATCCGCCAGCAGTTCGCGACCGGCCAGGTCGGCCGCGACGCACTGCTCGAAGCCGAATCGGCCGCGTATCACGGCCACGGCACCTGCACGTTCTACGGCACCGCGAACAGCAACCAGATGCTGATGGAGCTGATGGGGCTGCACCTGCCGGGCTCGGCATTCGTTCATCCGCACACGCCGCTGCGCACCGCGCTGACGGCCGAGGCCGCGCGCCGCGTGCTCGACCTGACCGTCGAGCGCGGCCACTACACGCCGATCGGCCATGTGATCGACGAGAAGGCGATCGTCAACGGGATCGTCGCGCTGCTCGCGACGGGCGGCTCGACCAACCACACGCTGCACCTCGTCGCGATCGCACGCGCGGCCGGCATCCTGATCGACTGGGACGACTTCGACGAACTGTCGGCCGTCGTGCCGCTGCTCGCGAAGATCTACCCGAACGGCAAGGCCGACGTGAACCACTTCCACGCGGCGGGCGGCGTGGCCTTCCTGGTGCGCAACCTGCTCGAAGGCGGGCTGCTGCATGAAGACGTGACGACCGTCGCGGGCAAGGGACTGTCGCACTACACGAAGGAGCCGAAGCTGATCGACGGCAAGCTGACGTGGGTCGACGGCGCGGCCGAGAGCCACGACACGAAGGTGCTGCGCGGCATCCGCGACCCGTTCCAGCCGGACGGCGGCCTGCGCCTGATGCAGGGCCGGCTCGGCCGCGGCGTGATCAAGATTTCGGCGGTCGCGCCCGAGCACCGCAAGGTGACGGCGCCCGCGATCGTGTTCGATTCGCAGGAAGCCGTGCAGGAAGCCTTCGATCGCGGCGAGCTGAAGCGCGATTTCGTCGCGGTCGTGCGCTTCCAGGGCGCGCGCGCGAACGGGATGCCCGAGCTGCACCGTTTGACGCCGCTGCTCGGCGTGCTGCAGGATCAGGGCTTCCACGTCGCGCTCGTCACCGACGGCCGCATGTCGGGCGCGTCGGGCAAGGTGCCGGCCGTGATCCACGTGTCGCCGGAAGCGCTGCTGGCCGGCCCGCTCGGCAAGGTGAAGACGGGCGATACGCTCGTGATCGACGCCGAAGCCGGCGTGCTCGACATCGAGGTCGAGCACGCCGAGTGGCACGCGCGTCCGGTCGCGCAGCCGCTGCACCAGGCCGAGAACGAGGTCGGTTTCGGGCGTGAACTGTTCGGCGTGTTCCGCGCGGCCGCCGCGCCGGCCGAGCAGGGCGCATCGGTTTTCGGCGCGCTGGTCGGCGAATCGGCCGCCCACGTCGCCGCATGAATTTCAAGGAGCCAATTCAATGAAGACGATTGCTGAAATCGTGAAGCTGGGCCCGGTCATCCCGGTGCTCGCGTTCGACTCGGTCGAGCAGGGTGAACACGTGTCGCGCGCGTTGCACGCGGGCGGCGTGAAGGTACTCGAGATCACGCTGCGCACGCCGGCTGGCCTGGAAGCGATCCAGCGCGCGAGCCAGCTCGCGGACGACATCGTCGTCGGCGTCGGCACGATCACGAAGCCCGAGCATTGCGAGCAGGCGAAGCGCGCGGGCGCGAAGTTCGGCGTGTCGCCGGGCCTGACGAAAGAGCTGCACCTCGCGTCGCTCGACGCGGGCCTGCCGCTGCTGCCGGGCGTGATGACGCCGAGCGACATCATCCAGGCACTCGAATTCGGCTACGAGATCGTGAAGTTCTTCCCCGCTCAACAAGCGGGCGGCGTGCCGATGCTGCAGGCGTTCCACGGCCCGTTCCCGGCGCTGAAGTTCTGCCCGACCGGCGGCATCACGGTCGAAACCGCCCCGAATTTCCTGAAGCTGCCGAACGTGGTGTGCGTCGGCGGCTCGTGGCTCACGCCGAAGGCCGCGCTCGCCGCGCAGGACTGGGCCGAAGTCACGCGTCTCGCGCAAGCCGCGAGCCAGCTTCCCCGTTAAGACTTGTACGGAATGATGGTTTGACCCTCGGAAGACAAGCGCTTAGTGCTTGTTTTACCGAGGGTTTTTGCTGATGGAACCGGTTCTATCCGCGAACCGTAAAGATAAGTAAAATTCAGCGTCCTGACGGTGGGGGTCTCCCCGCTGTTTCGGAGACCTGCATAGCCGGGCATACTCGCAACGATCCGCCCGGTTCGAATAATCCCAAGGAGGAGTCCACATGGGGGCTGTCCAAGGCAGCATGCTGCTCATCTATACCGTGATCGCGATCGTGGCGTTGATCGTGATGATCGCGCGGTTCAAGATCTATCCGTTCCTGGTGCTCATCATCGTGTCGCTCGGCCTCGGCCTGGTGGTCGGGATGCCGATGGACAAGATCGTCAAGTCGTTCGAGACGGGCAACGGCAATACGCTCGGCCACATCGCGATCGTCGTCGGCCTCGGCACGATGCTCGGCAAGATGATGGCCGAATCGGGCGGCGCCGAACGGATCGCGACCACGCTGATCGACTGGTTCGGTGAAAAGAACATCCACTGGGCGATGATGTTCGTCGCGATCATCGTCGGCCTGCCGGTGTTCTTCGAAGTCGGCTTCGTGCTGCTGATCCCGATCGCGTTCAACGTCGCGAAGCGCACCGGCAAGTCGCTGCTCGTCGTCGGCCTGCCGATGGTGGCCGGCCTGTCGGTCGTGCACGGGCTGATCCCGCCGCACCCGGCCGCGCTGCTCGCGGTCCAGCAGTACGGCGCCGATATCGGCAAGACGATCGCATTCGGCCTGATCGTCGGCGTGCCGACCGCGATCGTCGCGGGCCCGCTGTTCGCGCTGACGATCTCGAAGTTCGTGAAGCTGCCGGAGAACAACCCGCTCGCCGCGCAATTCGTCGACACGCACACCGAAGGCAAGAAGCGCGAACTGCCGGGCTTCGGCATCACGCTGTTCACGATCCTGCTGCCGGTGATCCTGATGTTGGTCGGCAGCTGGGCCGACCTGCTGTTCGCGCCGAAGACGCTGCCGAACAACCTGCTGCGCTTTGCCGGCAACTCGGACGTCGCGCTGCTGATCGCCGTGCTCGTGAGCTTCTTCACGTTCGGCAAGCTGCAGGGCTTCAACCGCGACCAGATCCAGAAGTTCTGCGGCGAGTGCCTGGCGCCGATCGCCGGGATCACGCTGATCGTCGGCGCGGGCGGCGGCTTTGGCGGTATCCTGCGTGATAGCGGGATCTCGCAGCAGATCGTCGCAACGGCCACGCAGGCGCACCTGTCGCCGCTGCTGCTCGGCTGGTTCGTCGCCGCGCTGATTCGTCTGGCCACGGGCTCGGCAACGGTCGCGATGACGACGGCCTGCGGCATCGTCGCGCCGATCGCGGCGGCATCGGGGGCGGCGGTCCGTCCGGAACTGCTGGTGCTCGCAACGGGCTCGGGCTCGCTGATCTTCTCGCACGTGAACGACGGCGGCTTCTGGCTGATCAAGGAATATTTCGGGATGACGGTCGGCCAGACGTTCAAGACCTGGACGCTGCTCGAAACGATCATCTCGGTGCTCGGCCTGAGCTTCACGCTGCTGCTGAGCATGGTTTTGTAACAAGGGGTAGTCAATGATTCTGATCGCAATGGGCGTGTCGGGCGCGGGCAAGTCGCGAATCGGCGAAATGCTGGCGGAACGCCTGTCGTGCAGCTATACCGACGGCGACGCGTTTCACAGCGCGGCGAACAAGGAAAAGATGCACCACGGCATTCCGCTGACCGACGACGACCGCTGGCCGTGGCTGCGCACGATTCGCGCGGCCATCGAGGAAAAGCAGCGCGCGGGCGAGACGGCCGTGTTCACGTGCTCGTCGCTGAAGCGGTCGTACCGCGACGTGCTGCGCGGCACCGACACCGACGTGCGGTTCGTGTATCTGAAGGGTTCGTTCGAGGTGTTGCACGAGCGCCTGAAGAGCCGCACCGGCCATTTCTTCGATCCGTCGCTGCTGAAGAGCCAGCTCGACACGCTCGAGGAACCGGGCCCGGACGAAGCGATCGAGGTCAGCATCGAGCTGACGCCCGAACAGATCGTCGATCAGGTCATGCTGAAGATCGGCATCGCGCAGCAGCACTGAGCGCGGTTCGCGGCAATCATCACGCAAAAGGCGCCCCTCGGGGCGCCTTTTGCGTTGGTGGCCGGCGGGCCGCTCAGGTGGTGGGCGCCTGCTTCGCGATGCCGTCGAGCAGCACGTCGAGCATCGTGTCGTGCACGGCTGCCGGATCGAGCTGCGCATAGAGCGGGGCGGCCGCCTTGACGAGCGGATGCGCGGCGTCCGACAGCGCCTCCATTTCCGCGAGCTCGACGTCGTTCGCGGCGCGCGTGAGGCCGCCGGCTTCGGCCGCGGCAAGCCCGATCACGCTCGCATACCAGCCGACGCATACCGATGGCAGCGCCGCGCGCGGGATGCCGGCGTCGGCCAGCGCGCGATGCACGGCCTCGATGTGCGCGAGATCGGCCGGCCCGGTACTCATGTGCCGCTGCAGCAGTGCGAACGCGGCCGGGTAGCGCAGCGCGAGCGCGCGGTACTGGCGCGCGAGATCTCGCAGCCGTTCGCGCCACGGCAGCGTGGCGTCGACCGGCACGAGCGAGCGCGACAGCGCGTTCGCGATCGCGCGGCTCAGGCCTTCCTTCGACTTGAAGTGGTACAGCACGCTCATCGGGTCGCAGCCGACCGACTGCGCGAGCTTGCGCACGCTGAACGCGGCTTCGCCGACGTCCTCGAGCAGCGCGAGCGCTGCCGCGACGATCGCATCCTTGTCGAGGCCGCGCGGGCCCTGGGCGGGTTTGTCTTTCATCGATACGGGCCGGTGTGCCGGTGCGGCACCGGTTGTAAACTTGACGAAAGCTGATTCTACACTGTAGAATTATTTCTGCGGTGTAGAAATTGGGTGTCCCGGCACCTTTCAATACGTGCTTTCGCACAGTCCGGGATCCAGGCGGCACGAGCGTGCCCGCCGTCAACACGGGCCATCGCGCCTCTTTTCTCGTTGACACCCATGTGGAACCGGCTGCCCCACCCGCGAAGCCAGAAGGCTCTTCGACAGGCGGCCCAAGACCATGCAAGTGCAATCATGACTTTCAACAATCAACCCCTGATCCAGGGCGAATCGCGTTTCGAGCAAACGCAACTGAACATCGAAAAAGACAACTGGAACTGGTGCGATCCGGCCCGCTACGACGGCGAGCGCCCGGCGAACTGGTACGAGGCGTCGCTGTCGCGCCATGAAAACACCGCGCCGCTCGCGCACGACGCGGTATGCGACGTGCTCGTGATCGGCGCGGGTCTGCTCGGCGCATCGGCCGCACTGCATCTCGCCGAAGCGGGCGTCGACACGATCCTCGTCGACAAGCACCACGTCGGCTCGGCCGCATCGGGGCGCAACGGTGGGCAACTGACGCCCGGCCTCGCGCGCTGGGAAGCGGCCGACATGATCGACCACCTGTCGCACGACGACGCGAAGCGGCTGTGGCGCTTCGCGTCGGCCGAATCGATGGACCTGATCGATACGATCGGTGCGCGTTACGCGCTCGAACTCGACCGCAAACGCGGGCACATCACGGCGGCCGTCCACCCCGGCCACATGAGTGCGCTGCTGGACGGCGCGGATGCGCGCCGTCATCTCGGCGACGCGGGCGTGACGCTCGTCGGCCGCCATCAGCTGCACGACGAATACGTGCGTTCGGGGCTGTACCACGGCGCGGCGATCGATGCGATCGGCGGGCAGATCCATCCGCTCGCACTGGTGCGCGGGCTCGTCCATGGTTTCCGGCTTAACGGCGGCACGCTGTACGAAGGCACCGAGGTGGTCGAGCTCGACGAGACGCCCGCGGGCATCGTCGCGACGACGCCGGGCGGCACGATCACCGCCCGCAAGGGTGTCGTGCTCGCGCTGCACAACACGACGTTCCGGCTGCTCGACGACGGCGCCGCGACGACCGTGCCGTTCTTTACCTACGTAAGCGTGACGGCACCGCTCGACGTCGACGTCGCGACGCTGATGCCGGCCGGCATGCCCGTGTACGACACGCAGTTCCAGATCGACTACTACCGGCCGGTACGCGGCAACCGCCTGCTGTTCGGCGGGCAGGGCACCGGCACGTGCTGGGCGCAGCCCGACGTCAACGCGTATCTGCTGACGCGGCTGAACACGGTGTTCCCGCAGGTCGACGGCCAGTTCGCGCTCGATTACTGCTGGAGCGGCGTCAGCGACTTCACGCTGAACGGCGCGACCGACAGCCGCAAGACCGACGGCCGCGTGCCGATGTACATGGTGCAGGGCTGGAGCGGCCACGGCGTCGCGCAGACGGTGCGGATCGGCAAGGCGATCTGCGACGATTTCGTCGGACGCAACGACGATTTCTCGATGCTGACCGGCATCGACCATCGCGCGATTCCGCTCGGCCGCCAGTTGTCGCCGATCGCGATCCCGGCGGCGAAGGCGGCGATGAGCGTGATGAGCGCGCTCAATCCGGGGCGGATGATTTCGTTCTGAGCGGACGCGGCACGCAATGAAAAAGCCCGATGCGATTGCTCGCATCGGGCTTTTTTACGTACGGAGACGGGCGCTTACGCGATCCGCTTCGCGAGTTCGACGGCCTTGCCGATGTACGACGCAGGCGTCATCGCGAGCAGGCGATCCTTCGCGTCCTGCGGGATCGCGAGCGTGCCGACGAATTCCTGCAGCGCTTCGCGCGTGATGCCCTTGCCGCGCGTCAGTTCCTTCAGCTGCTCGTACGGGTTCTCGATGCCGTAGCGGCGCATCACCGTCTGCACCGGCTCGGCGAGCACTTCCCAGCAGTTGTCGAGATCTTCGTTCAGGCGCTGCGGGTTCACTTCGAGCTTGTCGAGGCCGCGGATCAGCGAGTCGTATGCGAGCAGCGAGTAGCCGAGCGCGACGCCCATGTTGCGCAGCACCGTCGAGTCGGTCAGGTCGCGCTGCCAGCGCGACACCGGCAGCTTGTCGGCGAGGTGGCGCAGCGTCGCGTTCGCGAGGCCGAGGTTGCCTTCCGAGTTCTCGAAGTCGATCGGGTTGACCTTGTGCGGCATCGTCGACGAGCCGATCTCGCCGGCCTTCGTCTTCTGCTTGAAGTAGCCGACCGAGATGTAGCCCCACACGTCGCGGTCGAGGTCGAGCAGGATCGTGTTCGCGCGTGCGACCGCGTCGAACAGCTCGGCCATGTAGTCGTGCGGCTCGATCTGGATCGTGTACGGGTTGAACGTGAGCTTCAGGCGGTTTTCGATCACGTCGCGCGAGAACGCTTCCCAGTCGAATTCCGGATACGCGGACAGGTGCGCGTTGAAGTTGCCGACCGCGCCGTTCATCTTGCCGAGGATCTCGACCTTCTCGATGCGCGCGATCGCGCGGTCGAGACGGGCCGCGACGTTCGCGAGCTCCTTGCCGAGCGTCGTCGGGCTGGCCGGCTGGCCGTGCGTGCGCGACAGCATCGGCTGGTCGGCCAGCGCGTGCGCGAGCGCGACGAGGCGCTGGTGGACCGTGCGCAGCGCCGGCACGATCACGTGCGTGCGCGCACCGGCGAGCATCATCCCGTGCGACGTGTTGTTGATGTCCTCGGACGTGCACGCGAAGTGGATGAATTCGCTGGCCTTTTCGAGTTCTTCCTGGCCCTTCACCGATTCCTTCAGCCAGTATTCGACGGCCTTCACGTCGTGGTTCGTCACGCGCTCGATTTCCTTGATGCGCGCGGCGTCGTGGGCGGTAAAGCGCTCGGCGAGCTGCAGCAGGAACTGCTCGGAGGCTTCCGAGAAGCGCGGGACTTCCGCGAAGCCGGCGCGCGACAGCGCGATCAGCCAGTGCACCTCGACGGTGACACGGTGGCGCATGAAGGCGGCTTCGGAGAGCCAGTCGCGCAGCGCTTCGGTCTTGCTGGCGTAGCGGCCGTCGATGGGCGAGAGCGCGGTGAGGGCGAAAAGCGTATCGGGACGAGTGTCGGACATGATCGGGCGGGCTTTGAGGGCCGGGTCGAGCGAGGAGGGAGAATCCGGCATTTTACCATCGGCGCGGGACGATTCCGGCCGCGCCCGGCGAGCCGCCGCCGCCGCGCGCCGCCGCCATGCCGGCGCCCGCATCCGGCCGCGCGCCGGGCCGCTTGCGCGGCCGCCGGCCGGGCCCGCCCGCCGGTAGAATGCAGGCTTCTTCCCGACCGCCGCCCGCCGCGCCCGCCTGCATGGAACTGAAATGGCTCGAAGACTTCGTTTCGCTCGCGGAAACGCGCAGCTTTAGCCGGTCCGCCGAGCTGCGGCACGTGTCGCAGCCGGCGTTTTCGCGGCGCATCCAGGCGCTCGAGGCATGGCTCGCGACCGAACTGATCGATCGTTCGGTCTATCCGACGCGGCTGACGCAGGCCGGGCAGATCTTCTACGAGCAGGCGCTGACGATGCTGTCGCAGGCGCACGAGGCGCGCACGCTGCTGCGCGGCCATGTCGGTGCGCCGGTGCCGACGATCGAGTTCGCGGTGCCGCACACGCTGTCGCTCACGTATTTCCCGCGCTGGCTGCAGCGGATCGAGGCGAAGATGGGCCAGGTTCACACGCGGCTGCGCGCGCTGAACGTGCACGACGCGGTGCTGTCGCTCGTCGAGGGCGGCTGCGATCTCGTGATGGGCTACCACCACCCGAGCCACCCCGTCGCGCTCGACCCGGCGCGCTACGACATGCTGATCCTCGGCAGCGAGCCGATCAGCCCGTTCTCGGCGCCGGGCCGTGCGGGCCGGCCGCGCTATACGCTGCCCGGCACGGCCGATGCGCGCGTGCCGTACCTGTCATATACGCCGAACGCGTATCTCGGCCGGATGACGGAGGTCATCGTCGCGAATGCGTCGACGCCGCTGTTCCTCGATCGCGTCTATGAAACCGACATGGCCGAAGGGTTGAAGGCGATGGCGCTCGCGGGCCACGGCATCGCGTTCCTGCCGCACAGCGCGGTCGAGGATGCGGTGGCGGGCGGCCGCCTGATCCGGCTCGACCGGTCGGTGCGCGGCGGCGCGCATCCGTTCACGCTGACGATGGAGATCCGGCTGTACTGCGACAAGCTCGCGCTGCAGGGCGACGATCCACGACAGAAGCTCGTGCGTGCGCTGTGGGACGTCGTGCGCGACGAACTGCGCGAATCCGCGGGTTAACCGTGGGCGGTTAACCGTCGATCGTCCGGCCCGGCCGGCTGACGTCGGGCTTGCGGCGCCTGTCGGGCGCCTGCCCGGCGGCCGGCCCGCGCCCGCGCAACACGATTATTCAAGCACGCGATGCACGGCCGATCGCGGGCGTTCTTGCGCAAATCGACCGCAGATTTGCGAAAAATCGCGATCATGCAAGAAACGCATAATCGAATAAGCAAACGGCATTGGATAAAAAAAACGGGTTTTTCGACAATGTGCGCACTTCGTTGAACGTTGGAGCATCCATGTCTTCGCAACAGCAGTCCATCCCGTCCTACCTGCACGCCGACGATCTCGGCCCGTGGGGCAACTACCTTCAGCAGGTCGATCGCGTCGCACCGTACCTCGGCTCGCTGTCGCGCTGGCTCGAAACGCTGAAGCGTCCGAAGCGCATCCTGATCGTCGACTGCCCCATCGAGCTCGACAACGGTACCGTCGCGCACTTCGAAGGCTATCGCGTGCAGCACAACGTGTCGCGCGGCCCGGGCAAGGGCGGCGTGCGCTACCACCAGGACGTGACGCTGTCGGAAGTGATGGCGCTGTCGGCGTGGATGTCCGTGAAGAACGCAGCAGTGAACGTGCCGTACGGCGGCGCGAAGGGCGGCATCCGCGTCGACCCGCGCAAGCTGTCGCGTGGTGAGCTCGAGCGCGTCACGCGCCGCTACACCAGCGAAATCGGCATCATCATCGGCCCGAACACCGACATTCCGGCACCGGACGTCAACACCAACGAACAGGTGATGGCGTGGATGATGGACACGTACTCGATGAACCAGGGCCAGACGTCGACCGGCGTCGTGACCGGCAAGCCGATCGCGCTCGGCGGTTCGCTCGGCCGCAAGGAAGCAACGGGCCGCGGCGTGTTCGTCGTCGGCTCCGAAGCGGCGAAGAAGAAGGGCCTGGAAATCGAAGGCGCGCGCATCGCGGTGCAGGGCTTCGGCAACGTCGGCGGCATCGCGGCGAAGCTGTTCCAGGAAGCGGGTTCGAAGGTGATCGCGGTGCAGGATCACACGGGCACGATCTACCAGCCGGCCGGCCTCGATTCGAACAAGCTGCTCGACCACGTTGCCCGCACGGGCGGCGTCGCGGGCTTCGAAGGCGCGGAGCCGATGCCGAACGACGAGTTCTGGACGGTCGAAACCGACATCCTGATCCCGGCGGCACTGGAAAACCAGATCACCGAGAAGAACGCAGCGAAGATCCGCACGAAGATCATCGTCGAAGGCGCGAACGGCCCGACGACGACGGCGGCCGACGACATCCTGACCGCGAACGGCGTGCTCGTGATCCCGGACGTGATCGCGAATGCGGGCGGCGTGACCGTGTCGTACTTCGAGTGGGTGCAGGATTTCTCGAGCTTCTTCTGGACGGAAGACGAGATCAACCACCGTCTCGAGCGCGTGATGCGCGAAGCGTTCTCCGGCGTGTGGGCGGTTGCGGAAGAGCACAAGGTGTCGGTGCGTACGGCGGCGTTCATCGTGGCGTGCAAGCGCATCCTGATGGCGCGCGAAATGCGTGGCCTCTACCCCTGATCATTGACTATGATCCATTCATGACGCAATCCACCCGGTTGCGGATATGAACCTTCGCGGGCGGTGCCGAATCCGGCATCGCCCGCGCGCGCATTCGGGGCGCCTGGAGCCGGGAGGAAGGCTTTGCCAGGGGCGCTGCGACGTGCGGTAAACAACAGTACTTTCAAAAATATTACTTTGATACACTGGCGCGGGTTTTAGCCAAGGAGATGACCAAAATGAAATACCAAAAGGCAGTCCTGATGGTCGCGGCGCTTTGCGCGTTCGCAAGCGGCGCGCACGCTCAGGAGACGGGCACGCTGAAGAAGATCAAGGACACGGGCGTGATCGCGCTGGGCCATCGCGAATCGTCGATTCCGTTCTCCTACTACGACCAGAACCAGCAGGTGGTCGGCTATTCGCGCGAATTCCAGCTGAAGGTGGTCGACGCGGTGAAGAAGAAGCTGAACCTGCCGAACCTGCAGGTGAAGAACATCCCGGTCACGTCGCAGAACCGCATCCCGCTCGTGCAGAACGGCACGGTGGACATCGAGTGCGGCTCGACGACCAACAACACCGAACGCCAGCAGCAGGCTGCGTTCTCCGACACGATCTTCGTGATCGGCACGCGCCTGATGACGAAGAAGGATTCGGGCGTCAAGGATTTCGCCGACCTGAAGGGCAAGACGGTCGTGACGACTGCCGGCACGACGTCGGAGCGCCTGCTGCGCAAGATGAACAACGACAAGCAACTCGGCATGAACATCATCAGCGCGAAGGATCACGGCGATTCCTTCAACACGCTGGAATCGGGCCGCGCGGTCGCGTTCATGATGGACGACGCGCTGCTCGCGGGCGAGCGCGCGAAGGCGAAGCAGCCGGGCGAGTGGGTGATCGTCGGCACGCCGCAATCGGAAGAAGCGTACGGCTGCATGATGCGCAAGGGCGATGCGGACTTCAAGAAGGTCGTCGACGACGCGATCTCGCAAGTCGAGAAGTCGGGCGAAGCCGCGAAGATCTACGCGAAGTGGTTCGAGAACCCGATCCCGCCGAAGGGGCTGAACCTGAACTTCCCGCTGTCCGATTCGATGAAGAAGCTGTACGCGAACCCGAACGACAAGGCACTCGACTGACCGCAGGGCCGTTGATGCAGAAATGACGCTAATGAGACGGAAGAGGCCACGCTTCTTCCGTCTCTTTTTGCTGGAGTCTTGCCCATGTCTTACCACTGGAACTGGGGCATCTTCCTGAGCCCCGTGTCGACCGGCGAGCCGACGACTTATTTCGGATGGCTGATGTCCGGCTTCTGGGTGACGATCGAAGTGTCGCTCGTCGCCTGGGTCATCGCGCTGATCGTCGGATCGCTGTTCGGCGTGCTGCGCACCGTGCCGAACAAATGGCTGTCCGCGATCGGCACCGTGTACGTGTCGATCTTCCGGAACATTCCGCTGATCGTGCAGTTCTTCGTCTGGTATCTCGTGATACCCGAGCTGCTGCCCGCGTCGATCGGCACCTGGATCAAGCAGTTGCCGCCCACCACGCAGTTCTTCACCGCGTCGATCATCTGTCTCGGCCTGTTCACGGGCGCGCGCGTGTGCGAACAGGTGCGCTCGGGGATCAACGCGCTGCCGAAGGGCCAGCGCGCCGCCGGCCTCGCGATGGGCTTCACGCAATGGCAGACGTACCGCTATGTGCTGCTGCCCGTTGCGTACCGGATCATCGTGCCGCCGCTCACGTCGGAATTCCTGAACATCTTCAAGAACTCCGCGGTCGCGTCGACGATCGGCCTGCTCGACCTGTCCGCGCAAGCGCGCCAGCTCGTCGACTACACCGCGCAGACGTATGAATCCTTCATCGCGGTGACGCTCGCCTACGTGATCATCAACCTCGTCGTGATGGCGTTCATGCGCTGGATCGAAGGCCGCACGCGGCTGCCCGGCTATATCGGAGGCAAGTGATGCATCAGTTCGACTGGAGTAGTATTCCCGGCGCGATACCGACGCTGTGGACGGGCGCGATCGTCACGTTCAAGATCACGCTGATCGCGATCGTTGTCGGCATCGTCTGGGGCACGCTGCTGGCGCTGCTGCGGCTGTCCGGCGTGAAGCCGCTCGCGTGGTTCGCGAAGGCGTATGTGACGGTGTTCCGCTCGATCCCGCTCGTGATGGTGCTGCTGTGGTTCTTCCTGATCGTGCCGCAGGTGCTGCAGGGCGTGCTCGGGCTGTCGCCGACGATCGACATCCGGCTTGCATCGGCGATGGTCGCGTTCTCGCTGTTCGAAGCCGCGTATTATTCCGAGATCATCCGCGCCGGTATCCAGGCGGTGCCGCGCGGGCAGGTGAACGCCGCGTTCGCGCTCGGCATGAACTACGCGCAGGCGATGCGCCTCGTGATCCTGCCGCAGGCGTTCCGCGCGATGGTGCCGCTGCTGCTCACGCAGGCGATCGTCCTGTTCCAGGATACGTCGCTCGTGTACGTGATCAGCCTCGCGGACTTCTTCCGCACGGCCGCCAACGTCGGCGATCGCGACGGCACGACCGTCGAGATGGTCCTGTTCGCCGGCGCATGTTATTTCGTGATTTGCTCGTTGGCGTCTGCTCTCGTCAAGGGTCTCCAGAAAAAGGTCACAAGATGATTTCCATCAAGAACGTTTCGAAGTGGTACGGCCAGTTTCAGGTCCTCACCGATTGCACGACCGAGGTCAAGAAAGGCGAAGTGGTCGTCGTGTGCGGCCCGTCGGGCTCGGGCAAGTCGACGCTGATCAAGACCGTCAACGGCCTCGAGCCGTTCCAGCAGGGCGAGATCCTCGTGAACGGCCAGTCGGTCGGCGACAAGAAGACGAACCTGTCGAAGCTGCGCTCGAAGGTCGGGATGGTGTTCCAGCATTTCGAGCTGTTCCCGCACCTGTCGATCACCGAGAACCTGACGCTCGCGCAGATCAAGGTGCTCGGCCGCGGCAAGGACGAGGCGAACGACAAGGGCCTGAAGCTGCTCGACCGCGTCGGCCTGAAGGCGCATGCGCACAAGTTCCCGGGCCAGCTGTCGGGCGGCCAGCAACAGCGTGTCGCGATCGCGCGCGCGCTGTCGATGGATCCGATCGCGATGCTGTTCGACGAGCCGACATCCGCGCTCGACCCCGAGATGATCAACGAAGTGCTCGACGTGATGGTCGAACTCGCGCAGGAAGGGATGACGATGATGGTCGTCACGCACGAGATGGGCTTCGCGAAGAAGGTCGCGCATCGCGTGATCTTCATGGACAAGGGCGCGATCGTCGAGGACGATCGCAAGGACGATTTCTTCTCGAATCCGAAATCGGAACGCGCGAAGGACTTCCTCGCGAAGATCCTGCACTGAGCGTTCACGCGCTTCAAGCGCGTCGATGCGAACACCGCCCGGCCGAGCGCCGGGCGGTTTTTTTTCGTTCGCTGTCCGCCGCTCGCGGGCGTTACCAGCTGTAGCGGTAGCCGACCTGCCCGACGATGCCGCGCCGATAGTCGCCGCCGATGTTGCGCGCGATCTTCGCGTTCGCGTACAGCTCGCCTGACTTGCCGAAGCTCGCGGTCACGCCGACGCCGAGCTCGTACCACGTGCGGCCGAGATGCGTCGCGAACGGCGTGCCGCCGACGACGGTCTGGCCCGGCGACAGGAAGTCGTGCAGCACGTCGGCCGTGAAATACGGCGTGGCAGCGCTGCCGCCCGAACCGGACTGCAGGTTCGGCCGGAAGATGCGTACCCCGACGCGGCCGCGCAGCGCGTTCGTCGTCGTACCCGATACCGCCGATACGTTGTCGTTGAACCCGTTCAGCTTCAGGTACTGGTACATCAGCTGCGCTTGCGGCTCGACCGCGACCGGCAGGCCGCCGATCGCGAAGGGTTTGCCGACTTCCTGCGACAGCGCGACGCCGAAGCCGTTTTGCGACGCCTCGTTGCCGTAGCTGTCGCGATAGCGGTTGCCATAGTGCGTGACCTGCCCGACGCTGTCGAAGTACGTGCCGTCGGACAGGTACTTCGTCCAGTAGCCGCCGACGCTCTGCGCGTGCATCTCGACCGAGCCCGTCGACGTCGACAGGTTGGCCGTATCGGCGCGCGCCATGTCGCTGAAGCTCGCGTTCGACACGCCGATGCTGGCCGTCACGCCCGCATGCGTGCTGGCGCCGCCGTTCGGCGCCTGGTCGAGCGTCCAGTCCTTGCCGAACTGCGCGAAGAAGGTGCGCTCGTCGGCCGAGAAGCGGCCCGCGTTCGCGTCGAGGCTCTGGCCGCCGATGCGCCCCCACACACCGTCGTGATTGCCGGGCTGCTGCTTGTCGAGGTTGGCGATGTCGCCGACGCGCTCGTGCAGCTTGCCGAGCGTCGAGAAGCCGTAGTCGGCGTTCAGCAGCGGCGTGAGCGCGTAGCCGGCGACACCGGGGCGATACGCGAGCGTGCCGCCGTTGCCGTTCCCGCCGCCGTCGCCGCCACCGGACGGGTGGATCGGGTCGCCCGGGTCCGACGGATCGAGTTGCGAGCGCAGGTACCAGCCGTTCGCGTCGCCTTGCCCGCCGCGATAGAGCCGGTATTCGTACGCGCCCGCCTGCACGGGCCCGGCGAGCTGGAATGCCGATGCGGTGGTCGTGCCGCCGTTGGTCGTGACGACCACCGGAATCCCGTCGCCCTTCGTCTGCGCGCCGGTGCCGGCCGTGTTGGCGATCTTCAGGCCCGTCGTGCCGCTTGCCGTGCCGCCGTTCACGATCACCCGGTCGGTCGGCGATGCGTCGGCGCCGAGGAACGTGTTGAGCGCGATCGTGCCGCCGTTGCCGACGTAGCTGCCGGTCGTGAGCGTCTTGTAGCTGCCCGCGAGCGTCGGCGAACCGGTCGGCGCGGCGAATGCGACCAGGCCTGCGTTGTTCAGGCTGCTCAGCACGGAGCTGCCCGTCATGCGCCACGTGCTGGTGGGGTCGACGGTCAGTGCGACCGGGTCGATCTTGCCGGTCAGTGTCGTGCCGTTCGCGAGGAGCACGTTGCCGGTGCTCGAGGCGTCCGAGACGATGTCGCCGGCCAGGTTCACGGCCGAGGCGGTGAAGGTGGCGTTGCTGCCGTTCGACAGGTCGAGCAGCGTACCGTTGCCGGCCGTCACGACCGTGCCGTTGCGCACCGCGATGTCGGCCGTGCCGCCGCGAGCGGCGAAGGCCGGGCCGGTCGCGGACGTCACGCTGCCGCCGTCGACGAGCACCGAACTCGTCGCGCCGTTTGCGAGCGTATCCGACGTCAGCACGCCGGCCGCCGCGCCCTTGAGCGTCGTGCCGGTCAGTGCGAGCACGCCGCCGCTGTCGGCGGTTGCGCCGTTGCCGTCGGCGCTGGCGATCGTCGAGCCCGTATCGCCGATGCGGCCGCCGTTGCGTGCGACGATGCCGTCGGCCAGGCTGCCCGATGCGGCGATCTTCGCGGCCGACAGCAGGGCCGTCGCGCCGCCATCCATGACGATCGCGTGTGCGCCGGCACCCGTCGTCGCGACGGTCGTGCCGGTCGCCGTGAGCGTCGAATCCGCGCCCGTCACGTGGATGCCGAGCGCGTTGCTGCCGGCGGTGCGCACGACCGTCGCCGCATCGGCCGCGATGCGCGCGCCACCGCCCGTCGACACGATGCCGTTCGCGCCGCCGCCGGTCGTCGTGACCTGTGTGCCGGACAGCGCGATCGTCGTATTCGTGCCGAGGTTGTGAATCCCGCTGCCCGAGCCGCCGGCCGCGATCGACGTCGCACCGGCCGCGATCCCGCCGCCCGATACGGTCGAGTCGATCAGCACGCCGTCGGCGCTGCCGTTCGCGATCACGGTGCCGGTGCCCGACAGCGCGACCGATGCGCCGGCACCCGTCAGACGCACGCCCGCGACGCCGTCATCGGCTTCGATCGAACCCGCGTTGGCCAGCGTGGCCGACGCGCCCTGCACGAGCGCACCGGTGCCGTTCGATACGCGGATCGTCGACGCGTTGTTCACCGTGCCGAGCGTGCCGACCACGACGCCCGTCGAGCCGGCGCCCGTCAGCAGCACCGAGTCGCGGTTCTCGAGCGTGCCGAGGTTCTGCGCGACGAAGCCCGTCACGCCCGCGGTCGACGACGTAACGGCCGCGTCGTTGGTCAGCGTCGTCGCGACCGGCGCGCCGGCATTGGCGCCGGCGAGGTCGTGCGCCTGGCCGTCGACGACGCCTGCGATCGCGCCTGCGGCATTCAGGTTGATCGTCGCGCCCGTGTCGATCGTGCCTTGCGCGCCGCCCTCGACTCCGATCGCGATCCCGTTCGCGCCGTTGACGTTGTAGATCGCGTTACCGGTCGATAGCACGGTGCCGGCGTCGGTCGCGAGCACGCCGTGCGCGCGCTGGCCGTTGACGTCGGTCGTCAGCGTTCCGGCTGCCGACGCGCCCGTGTAGGCAGCGCCGCCCGCGACTCGGAACAGCGTCGAATCGTCGGTGTCGACGCTCAGGTGCTGCGCGGCGACGTTGATCTTCGAGCCGGCGCCATAGGCATAGAAGCCGATCTGGCTGGTGCCCGACATGAACGCCGGCACCGCGTTGGCGCCGACGTCGATCGTCGCGCCCGAGCGCGCGTGCACGCCGATCGCGCCGGTGCCCGTCAGGTTGAGTGCGCCGTCGAGCGTGGCTTTCGCGTGCGGCCCCTCGGCCCACACGCCGTAGTTTCGTGTGCCCGATGCGGGATCGAGGCCGCCGGCCACGTTGATCGTGCCGGTCGAGGTCGCGGCCGTCGCGTTCGTGCCGGTCCCGACGACCATGATGCCGATGCCGTTTACGCCGTTCAGCGTGATGGTGCCGGTGTTGGTCACGGTCGCCGCCGTGTTGGCCGCGAGCATGCCGACGTCGGCGAGCGGCGTGCCGGGCGCGGCACCATTGACGACGATCGAGCCCGCGTTGGTCAGCGTGCCGGACGACGAGTTGATGCTCGCCATGGCGGCGCCGTTTTGCGTCAGCGAACCGATCACGATCGTGCCGAGGTTGTTCGCGGTGCCCGACGGGCCGAGCAGGATGCCGTATGCGTGCGCGGACAGCGCGACGTCGTTCGCGGCCTCCGGCGTGCCGGCATCGTACTGGGCCGCGCGGCCGAGATAGATCGTCCCGCCGGCTTCGTTCGTGAAGCTGCCGCCGGCGACGAGGCCGCCGATCACCTGGCTGTCGAGCGTCGTCGCGTTGACGCCGACGTTGATCGTGCCGGCGTTCGATGCGCTCGCACCGTCGGTCGCGGCGATCGCGTAGTTCTGCAGGTCGAGCCGGTTGCGGTCCAGATTCCACGCACCGACGTTCATCACGCCGTTGTTGACGAACGTGGTGCCCGTGCCGTTGGCATACACGCCGCTGCCTTCGACGTACGTATTGAGGCCGAAATTGTCGGGCGATGCAGTGCCGCCCGTGCTGACATTGTCGCCCGCCGTGTAACCGGACGAAATCACGCCGTTGTTGACGCCGCTCGCGCCGCTCAACAGGCGCACCAGGTTGAAGTCGCCCGACAGGCGCCCGTCGTTGACGAAGTGCGCGTCGTTTTCCGCGACGACGGCCGCGCTCGCGTCGATCGTATTGGCGCCGCGGAAGTCGATCTGGCCGTCCTTGCCGATATGCAGCGTCGCGTTCGCGCCCGTGCCGTGCATCGCCGACGGATAGTTTCTGGGGAGCGCGTTCTTGTCGTCGGGCGACACGTTGTTCGCATACTCGAAGGTTTGCGTGGCGAACGTCACGGCCTGGCCGAACGCATTGTCGTAGGCTGCCTGCGAGCCGAGTGCGCCGTTCTGGACCGAACGCACCAGAAAGTTGTTGTACGCGGCGAGCGACGCAGCGTCGGTGACGGTCCACTTGCTGCCGTCGAACGCGGTGAAGGTGCCCGCGTAGGTCGGCACGTCGAGCTCGACGCGGCCGATGGGGCCGCCGCTTGCCAGATAGTCGCCGGTGATGAACCAGACCTGGTTCCGCGAATTCCAGTTGATGACGCTCGGTGTCGAGCCGGTGCCGTCCGCGTAGGTCAGGTCGGTCTGCTTGGCCGCGATCGTGATTGCGTTGCCGGTCGCCGCGGGCGCGTTCGCGGGATTGCCGATCGATATGTCGAGCGTGCCGCCCGAATTCGCGACCGTGCCGATGCGCGTGTTCACGTACTGGTCGCCGTTCACGTCGTGATAGACCTGCACGACGGTCGAGCCCGCGTTCGACGCGACGAACGCGGCCGAGTCGTAAGTGGCGACGGACGTATGGCCGCCCGTGATCGAGTCGGGGGTGCCGACGCTCTGCGTTTTGCCGCCGAGCGACACCAGCGGCTGATCCGGATTGCCGGAAATGATGGGCGTGTTGGCGAACGGCATCGGCGTGTAGCCCATGTCGCCGGTTGCGCCGGTCCATGCGCCCGTCAGGCCGACGCGGTCGCCGCCCGACACGGTCGTGGCGCCGGCGAGGTCGTCATTGACGGTCGGGCTGAAGCTGCCGAGCGCGCAGGTACCGCCGCTCGCGACGGCCGCGCCGCTGCCGCACGTCGATGCGTACGCGGAGCTTGCCGACAGCATGGCCAGCACGGCACCGAGTGCCGCGGCGCGAAGCGGCGTCCGGCGCGCTGCCGTGTGGGCGGCGCGCAGGCCTGCGCCGGATGGGCTGCCCGACCGCTTGCCGCGCGCCCGCGCCGTTTCCGCAACCGCGACCCAGCAGCCGGTGGTCTCGCTCCATATCGATCGAAATGAGTGATTCACGACAAGCCCCTCTCTCTTGTTTTCATGTGGTTTTCACCGCGGTGCAGTGAAATCGCAATCCGCGGTGAGGAATGGCGTGAATGGATGCGCGGCGGTTGTGGCCGTATCTCCGCCATTCGCGATTCGTTACACCGAGGATGAGCGGACTCTACTGATCGGGAAGGAGGTGAATTGTCGGGAAGCTAACAAATGCGGCAATAGTGCTGTTTTTATTCTGTATTTCTTGATTGTGTGACGAATCGAACTGAAAGCCTTGTGGGGTAAGGATTCTGCCGATTATTTACGTGCCGGTTCGTGATCGCCGGATCAGTGGGGTGGCGCACGGTTTGCGTCAGGTCGATACGTTAAAATGCGGTTTCCGGATTGTCTGCATTCCGATTGAGTGATTTATTATTTTCCCGCCTGGATCGTTTTATATTGAAACGAATCGAATCGGGCGAATGTCGTGTTGCTTCGCTTCGATATACGGGAATTTGGCCCGGATGAACCGGAATCGGCACCCGGCGAGCGATATGACCCGGCGGCGAGCCGTCGACTTGCCGGACAGTGGCTGACAGTGGCTGACAGGGGAGGGGCGCTGGCGCGCCGGGCTCAGAAGTCGATCGCGTCGTCGGAATCGACGTCGACGTCGGCGGCGGCGGCGAGCGCCTCGCGTGTGTCACGCGGCGCCGACGCCGATGCGTCGAGCGCCGGATTGCGCAGCTTCTCGAGCACGCGTTCGGGCACCGGGATCCGCATCCGCGCGGCGACGTCGCCGCACTGGAACATGATCAGTTCGCCCGGCTCGAACGCGGTCCAGACTTCATTGTCGGTGAGCGGTTGCGTCGCGATCACCGCGACGCGATCCTCGGGCGTCGTGTATTTCGCGAAGTCGATCGACAGGTCTTCGTCGACGAGATGCGCGGTCGAGAACGGCCAGCGCCGCACGAGGTAGTGCAGCCGCGTCGAGCAGTGCGCGAACAGCGCCTGGCCGTTCGACATCAGGAAATTGAACACGCCGTGATCGGTGATGCCGCGTGTCAGCTCGCCGACGCGCTCGAACAGTTCGGGCAACGGCGGTTGCGCGCCGGGAAACGTTTCGCGCAGCCCCTGCATCAGCACGCAGAACGCCTGTTCGCTGTCGGTCGTGCCGACCGGATGATAGACGCTGCCGTCCATGTCCGGTGCGTAGTCCTGGAGGTCGCCGTTATGCGCGAAGATCCAGTGCCGGCCCCACAGCTCGCGCATGAACGGATGGCTGTTCTCGAGCAGGATGTGGCCCTGCGTCGCCTTGCGGATGTGCGCGATGGTGTTCTTGGACTTGATCGGGTAGCGCTTCACCATTTCGGCGATCGGCGACGTGGCCGATGCCTGGTGATCGATGAACAGGCGGCAGGCCTTGTCTTCGAAGAACGCGATGCCCCAGCCGTCGGCATGGTGATCGGTGAGCCCGCCCCGGGCCGCGAAACCTGTGAAGGAGAATGTGACGTCCGTCGGCGCGGCGCAGTTCATTCCTAAGAGTTGGCACATTTTACTTGGGGCAGCAGGCTCAGGCGGGGGGTAACGAACCGGGCGAACCCCGGTACAATGCGGCTTCTAGCATATCACCGAGCCCTGAGCGGTAAAAAGCGGATTCCGCTGGCCAAAGGCCCCGTGTTGCGGTTTGCCGTCAGTCGGCCCGCGCACGCGCGTTCCGGCCCCGCCGATGGCCCGGCCGTTCCTCACGACGCCTCCTATGACTGCCTCGAACGCTTCCTCCCCGGCGACGCTCTCGCTCGCCCGTCCCGACGACTGGCACCTGCACCTGCGAGACGGCGACATGCTGGCCGCCGTGCTGCCGCACACCGCGCGCCAGTTCGGCCGCGCGATCGTCATGCCGAACCTGAAGCCGCCGGTGACGACCACCGCGCAGGCGCAGGCCTATCGCGAGCGCATCCTCGCCGCGCTGCCGGCCGGGATGACGTTCGAGCCGCTGATGACGCTGTACCTGACCGACAACACGCCGCCCGACGAGATCCGCCGCGCGCGCGAAAGCGGCTTCGTGCACGGCGTGAAGCTGTATCCGGCCGGTGCGACGACGAATTCCGACCACGGTGTCACCGATCTCGCGAAATGCGCGAAGACGCTCGAGGCGATGCAGGAAACCGGCATGCCGCTGCTCGTGCACGGCGAGGTGACCGATGCATCGATCGACCTGTTCGACCGCGAGAAGGTCTTCATCGACCGCGTGATGACGCCGCTGCGCCGCGATTTCCCGGGTCTGAAGGTCGTGTTCGAGCACATCACGACGAAGGACGCGGCCGACTACGTGCGCGACGCCGATGCGGCGCCCGGCCTGCTCGGCGCGACGATCACCGCGCATCACCTGCTGTACAACCGCAATGCGCTGTTCGTCGGCGGGATTCGCCCGCATTACTACTGCCTGCCGGTGCTGAAGCGCGAGACGCATCGCGTCGCGCTGGTCGAGGCCGCGACGTCGGGCAACCCGCGCTTTTTCCTCGGTACCGACAGCGCGCCGCATGCGCGCGACGCGAAGGAAACCGCGTGCGGCTGCGCGGGCTGCTATACGGCGCTGCATGCGCTCGAACTGTATGCGGAAGCGTTCGACCACGCCGGTGCGCTCGACAAGCTGGAAGGCTTCGCGAGCTTCTTCGGCGCCGATTTCTACGGGCTGCCGCGCAGCGCCGAGACGGTCACGCTGCGTCGCGAGGCATGGGAGTTGCCGCGCGAGATCTTCGCGGGTGATACGCCTGTTGTGCCGCTGCGCGGCGGCGAGACGATCGGCTGGAAACTGGCGTGACCTTCGCGCCGCCGCGCGAACCTGGCCAAGCGGCCGGTAGCGGGGCGGCGGATTTTGCGCGGATCGACTGGTCCGTGCCGTGGCTCGCGCCTTACGCGGGCCCCGGCCGCGTTGTACAGGCGGCCGCAAGGGCGGGCGAGGCCGCGTTGCTCGACGCGCTGAATGGCGCCCTGAGCGATACCGGGCCCGACGGCCCGCGCATCAGCGGCCGTGGCCGGCCGCTGCGGTTCGTGCCGCAGGCAGCATTGCCGCCCGGCGTCGCGTACGAGACCCATATCGCGGAGACGGGCGGTGTCCCGACCCGCCACAATCTGCACGACTTCTTCAATGCGCTCGTCTGGTTCGCATATCCGCGCATCAAGGCCGCACTGAACGCGCGCCAGGCCGCGGCGATCGACGCGGCGGGCGGGGTCGGCCCCGTGCGCGGCACGTTGCGCGACGCGCTCACGCTGTTCGACGAGAACGCCGCGTTGTTCGTGACGGCCGACCGTGCGCTCGCCGACGCGCTGCGCGGGTTCGACTGGCTGCAGCTGCTGGTCGCCGCGCGCGATGCGTGGGGCACGCGCTGCGAGGCGCGGCTGGTCGGCCATGCGCTGCTCGAGAAACTCGTCGCGCCTTACAAATCCTGCACCGCGCACACATGGATCGTCGAAGTGGGCGCCGACTATTTTTCGTGGCCCGACGCGCAACGCATCGCGCATGTCGACGCCTGTGTCGCCGCGGAACTCGCGACGCGCGCGCTGACGAGCCGCGATTTCGCGCCGCTCCCGGTGCTAGGCGTGCCGGGCTGGTGCGATGCGAATGCCGAGCCCGCGTTCTACGACGATCCGGCCGTATTTCGCAGCGGCCGCCGTTCGCGCGCTGCCGGCGGCGGCGCGCAGTGCTAGAATGCGCGTCGCAAAGCAGGCCAGGCAGTCGCGGCCTCGCCGCCTTCGGGCGCGCGGGGGCGAGGAAAGTCCGGACTCCACAGGGCAGGGTGATGGCTAACGGCCATCCGTGGCGACACGCGGAACAGGGCAACAGAAAGCAAACCGCCGATGGCCCGGCGCAAGCCGGGATCAGGTAAGGGTGAAACGGTGCGGTAAGAGCGCACCGCGGCGACGGCGACGTTCGCCGGCACGGTAACCTCCACCCGGAGCAATTCCAAGTAGGCAGGCGCGCATCTTCGGATGCAGGACGGGGCCCCCGTCTCGTCTGCGGGTAGGAAGCTTGAGCGCGTCAGCAATGGCGCGCCTAGAGGAATGGCTGCCACGCGTTGCGTGCTTCGGCGCGCAGCGTGCACAGAATCCGGCTTATCGGCCTGCTTTGCCGTTCGAATGCGAAAGGGCCGGCGTCTCCCAACGGAGCGCCGGCCCTTTTTTCATGTGCGCTTGCCGTGCGTTCAGCCGGCGACGATGTCGAACGAATGCGTGAGCTCGGCCGTCTTCGCGATCATGATCGACGCGGAGCAATATTTGTCGTGCGACAGGTTGATCGCGCGTTCGACCGTGGCCGGGTTCAGGTTGCGGCCGGTGACGGTGAAGTGGAAGTGCACTTTCGTGAACACCTTCGGGTCTTCGCTCGCGCGTTCGGCCTTCAGCGTGACCGAGCAGCCGCTCACTTCCTGGCGGCTCTTCTTCAGGATCAGCACGACGTCATAGGCCGTGCAGCCGCCGGTGCCGAGCAGCACCATCTCCATCGGGCGCGGCGCCAGGTTGTGACCGCCGCCTTCGGGCGCGCCGTCCATCGCGACGAGGTGGCCGCTGCCGGTCTCGGCGGAAAACGCCATGCCGTCCTGGCCCATCCAGCTTACTTTGCATTCCATGCTTGCACTCCAGCGTTGCCTGATTCGGATTCGATCCGGCATTGTAGCCCGCGGCGCAACGGCCGGCTGATGCGGTGCACGACGCGCAACGCGGGCGCCGCGCGAGCGGCGCCCCGGACATTCAATTCCCCTTCGGACTTAGGGGTTTTGCTCTAGACGAGGGCGGCGCCTGATCGTGCTTTCCGGAATCAGGCCATTGATTTCAAAGAGAAAAGCGGTGATTCAAACGCGCCGCATTAAATTTCATATTGTGGCGTTTGATTTCGCAATGCAAATTTTCTTGTGGAGTCGACGACGCGTTCGTATAATGAGCCTCATTGGTTGTCGCGCTGCGGCAACCTCCGAATGTCTCCTCCACCCTCCTCCTATGGTGGATTAAGCCCGAACCAGCCGTTCGGGCTTTTTTTCGTCCCATGCAAACATCGGCGCGCGGTTTGCGCGCTCCGACAAGGTTACGCGGGCTGTCTGGCGGCAGGCTGCGAGGTCGCGTCGGGCGGCGTGCCGCGCGGGCGCGCATCGGGCGCCGGCGCGTGGACGGCCGACGCATGGCCGTGCCCGCGTGCGCAGAAGTGGCGGACGCGTTCGCGCACCGCGCGCAGGCGGGCGACGCGATCCTCGGCATGCGCGGCACGGGCTTCGGCAAGGCGTGTATCGAGGGCTTCGAGCTTGGCTTCGCAGTCGGCGCGGGCGGCGACGGCAGGTGCCGCGGCGGCCAGCATCACGGCCGCGAGGAAGGGTGTAAGTCGTTGATTCATCATGCTTGTTTGTTGTTTTCCGTGTTCGGCCGGTCTGGCGCGGCAAGGTCATGTGCCGCGCTTCGCTGGGTGCCTCCCCGGGCGCTCGGTTCGCCTGGCGTGTCGGGGCACGACCGGATTTTGGCCCATTTCGGCCGCCGTGGACACGGGGAGCGGATTCCCTTTGACCGCGTTGCGGTATTTCCTTTATAATTCAGGGCTTTTCCGCATTCATGCCCACGGAAAAAGAACAGGGAGAGCCTGCACCGCGCCTCGAAGCGCACACAGACAAGCAGGAAGAACACATCGGGCAAAGCAATTTTTTTGGATCGATCATGAAGACGTTTTCCGCAAAAGCCCATGAGGTGACGCGCGAATGGTACGTGATTGACGCGACGGATAAGGTTCTCGGCCGTGTTGCCAGCGAAGTGGCACGCCGTCTGCGCGGCAAGCACAAGCCTGAGTTCACCCCGCACGTCGACACTGGTGATTTCATCATCATCATCAACGCGAGCAAGTTGAAGGTCACGGGCAACAAGACTCTGGACAAGAAGTACTACCGTCACTCGGGCTACCCGGGCGGTATCTATGAAACGACGTTCGGCAAGATGCAGGAACGCTTCCCGGGCCGCGCGCTCGAGAAGGCGGTCAAGGGCATGCTGCCGAAGGGCCCGCTCGGTTACGCGATGATCAAGAAGCTGAAGGTCTACGCAGAAGCGACGCATCCGCACTCGGCTCAACAGCCGAAGGCGCTCGAGATCTAAGGGGACCCACATGATCGGTAACTGGAACTACGGTACGGGCCGCCGCAAGAGCGCAGTCGCACGTGTCTTCATCAAGGCTGGCAAGGGCGACATCATCGTCAACGGCAAGCCCATCGCTGACTACTTCTCGCGCGAAACGTCGCTGATGATCGTGCGTCAACCGCTGGAACTCACGAACCACGGCCAGACGTTCGACATCAAGGTGAACGTGAACGGCGGCGGTGAAACGGGTCAGGCAGGTGCAGTGCGCCACGGCATCACCCGTGCACTGATCGACTACGATGCGACGCTGAAGCCGTCGCTGTCGAACGCAGGCTTCGTCACGCGCGATGCACGTGAAGTCGAGCGTAAGAAGGTCGGTCTGCGCAAGGCACGCCGCGCCAAGCAGTTCTCGAAGCGTTAATTCCGCTTCATGGCCGCGCCGCTCCCGGGCGGCGTCCGCCGGAAAAACCGCCAGCTTTTGCGCTGGCGGTTTTTTTATGTCCGTTTCCAGGCGCGTGCTGCCGCGGCCTGCGCATGCGTGTTTGATGAAATCGACAAGAACCTATTGATTTCATGGACTTCAGCACGATCTTCTGATCGGCCCTACAATAGCGGCTAAAGCTTTTTGGAGAGTTCGCAATGAACGCTGTTACCGAATCCGCAGCAACGACGGCCGAAATGCCGGTTCCGTTCGTCTTCACCGACGCCGCAGCCGACAAGGTCAAGCAACTGATCGACGAAGAGGGCAATCCCGACCTGAAGCTGCGCGTGTTCGTGCAGGGCGGTGGCTGCTCCGGCTTCCAGTATGGCTTCACGTTCGACGAGGAAGTCAACGAGGACGACACCGTGATGAACAAGAACGGCGTCCAGCTCCTGATCGACTCGATGAGCTACCAGTACCTGGTCGGCGCCGAGATCGACTACAAGGACGACCTCAACGGCGCCCAGTTCGTGATCAAGAACCCGAACGCGACCACCACCTGCGGGTGCGGCTCGTCGTTCTCGGTCTGAGCGCACGACAGATTCACGCCGGTTCGCCGGAATGAAAAACGGGGCATCATGCCCCGTTTTTTTGTGCCCGTTTTCCACGCGGCGCTCGCCGCGCGGGCGGCATCGCGTCAGCGCGGATAGAGCGCGCCGAGCACGCGGTTGCCGGCCGCACCGGTGACCGTCGCGAGATTGCCGGGCTGGCGCGCGGTGAAACGGTACGCGAGCCACGCGAACGCGAGTGCCTCGACCTGCTGAGGCGGCACGCCGAGTGCCGCTGTCGTATCGACCGTGGCCGGCACGCCGGCCTCGCGCAGCGCGTGCCGGAGCGCATCGAGCAGCACCGGATTGCGTGCGCCGCCGCCGCATACGAACACGGCCTTGCAGCCCGCTGCATGCTGGGCGATCTCGCGCGCGACCGAAACGGCCGTGAGCGCGGTGAGGGTGGCCTGCACGTCCTGCGGCGCGACGTGTGAGAACGTGGCGAGCTTCGCGTCGAGCCAGGCGGGATTGAACAGGTCGCGCCCGGTGCTTTTCGGCGGCGGTGCGGCGAAATAGGGCTCGTCGAGCAGCGCGTCGAGCAGCGCTGCATGGACGGTGCCGCGCGCCGCGAACTTGCCGCCGTCGTCGTACGGCTTGCCGAGATGGCGGGTCGCCCATTCGTCGAGCAGCGCATTCGCGGGGCCGCAGTCGAAACCGCGGACGTCGCCGCCTTCGCCGGGCAGGATCGTGATGTTGCTGATTCCGCCGAGATTGCAGACGACGCGCGTCTCGCCCGCGGCGCCGAACACCGTGGCATGGAAGGCCGGCGCGAGCGGTGCCCCGTGGCCGCCTGCCGCGACGTCGCGGCTGCGGAAATCGGCGATCACGTCGACCTGGGTCAGCTCGGCGAGCAGTGCCGGGTTGTTGATCTGCCGCGTATAACCGCGCTCGGGGCGATGGCGCACGGTCTGGCCGTGCACGCCGATCGCGCGGATCTCGTCGCGCGACAGCCCGGCCGTGCGCTGCAATTCGTGGCAGCACACCGCATAGCGCGCGACCAGCGCGTTCGCGGCGAGCGATTCGCGGTCGATCTCGTCGTCGCCGGGCTGCTGCAGCGCGAACAGCACGTCGCGCAGCGATTGCGCGAAGCCGACGAACGCTTCCGCGAGCACGACCGGCGCCTTGCCGGCCTCGAAACGCACGGCGACACCATCGACGCCGTCCATGCTGGTTCCCGACATCAGCCCGAAGTAGATGCCGTCGGCCGGATGGGCGTTTTGCGGCTGTCGTTGCGGCACGTTGGGTTCTCCTGGATCGTGCGGCGCGGGCCGGTGCCGCGCGCCTTGCGCCCGATTATCCGCGCAACGCGGCGCGCCGTTAAGCGATGGGCGCGCAAGTTATGGGAAAATCCCTGTTTTTGCGACATTCTTCCTGGCACCGATGAGCACCGAACCCAGTTCCAAGCCTGTTTTCCCGATCACCGACGAAGTCCGGCATGCGCTCGCCGTCACGAAGCGCGGCGTCGACGAACTGCTGATCGAGGAAGAGTTCGCGCAGAAGCTCGCGCGCAGCGCGGCCACGGGCACGCCGCTTCGCATCAAGCTCGGCCTCGACCCGACCGCACCCGACATCCACATCGGCCACACCGTCGTGCTGAACAAGATGCGTCAGCTGCAGGACCTCGGCCACACGGTGATCTTCCTGATCGGCGATTTCACGTCGCTGATCGGCGATCCGTCGGGCCGCAACGCGACGCGCCCGCCGCTCACGCGCGAGCAGATCGAGTCGAACGCGAAGACCTATTTCGAGCAGGCCGCGCTCGTGCTCGATCGCGAGAAGACCGAGATCCGCTACAACAGCGAATGGTCGATGCCGCTCGGCGCGGACGGGATGATCAAGCTCGCATCGCGCTACACGGTTGCGCGGATCCTCGAGCGCGAGGATTTCACGAAGCGCTTCCAGGGCGGCGTGCCGATCTCGATCCACGAATTCCTGTACCCGCTGATGCAGGGCTACGATTCGGTCGCGCTGAACGCCGATCTCGAGCTGGGCGGCACCGACCAGAAGTTCAACCTGCTGGTCGGCCGCGAGCTGCAGAAGCAGTACGGCCAGGAACAGCAGTGCATTCTCACGATGCCGCTGCTCGAAGGGCTCGACGGCGTCGAGAAGATGTCGAAGTCGAAGGGCAACTACGTCGGCATCAGCGAGAAGCCGACCGACATGTTCGGCAAGCTGATGAGCATCTCGGACACGCTGATGTGGCGTTACTTCGAACTGCTGTCGTTCCGCGGCCTCGACGAGATCGCCGGCTTCAAGCGCGAGGCCGAAGGCGGCCGCAACCCGCGCGACTTCAAGGTGCTGCTCGCGCAGGAAATCGTCGCGCGGTTCCACTCGCAGGCCGACGCCGAACGTGCGCTCGAGGATTTCAACCACCGCGCGAAGGGCGGCGTGCCGGACGACATCCCGTCGGTCACGCTCGCGGGCGCACCGCTCGCGATCGGCCAGCTGCTGAAACAGGCGGGCCTCGTGCCGTCGACGAGCGAAGCGCTGCGCAATATCGAGCAGGGCGGGGTGAAGATCGATGGCGCGACCGTGTCGGACAAGGGCCTGAAGGTCGAAGCCGGCGAGTTCGTCGTCCAGGTCGGCAAGCGCCGCTTCGCGCGCGTCACGCTGACCGCATGATCGCGCTGATCCAGCGCGTGAAGCGCGCCGACGTGCGCGTCGGCGACCGCACGACGGGCGAGATCGGCGCGGGCCTGCTTGCGCTCGTCTGCGCGGAGCGCGGCGACACCGACGCAGCGGCCGACAAGCTGCTCGCGAAAATGCTCGGCTACCGCGTGTTCAGCGACGCCGCCGGCAAGATGAACCTGCCGGTGTCGAATATCGACGGCGAGGGCCGCGCAGGCGGCCTGCTGCTCGTGTCGCAGTTCACGCTGGCGGCCGATACCAACAGCGGGCTGCGTCCGAGCTTCACGCCGGCCGCGCCGCCCGACGAAGGCGCGCGGCTTTTCGACTATTTCGTCGCGGCCGCGCGTGCGCGCCATCCGGTCGTCGAGACGGGCGAGTTCGGCGCCGACATGCAGGTGTCGCTCGTCAACGACGGCCCCGTGACATTCTGGCTGCAAGTGCGGCCCTGATTCTTCCCCGGAGACGCCCCGCGATGGCCACCACGCAGATTCTTTTCATCCGCCATGGCGAGACGGCCTGGAATCGCATCAAGCGCATCCAGGGTCATATCGACATCCCGCTGGCCGACACGGGGCTCGCGCAGGCCCAAAAGCTGGCCGCGCGGCTCGCACGCGACGCGCGTGATGGTGCACGGATCGACGCGGTCTATTCGAGCGACCTGATGCGCGCGCAACAGACCGCGCAGCCCTTCGCCGATGCGCTCGGGTTGCCGCTGCTGCTGCGGGAAGGGCTGCGGGAACGCTCGTACGGCGCATTCCAGGGGCACGACAGTACCGAGATCGAGGCGTTGTTTCCGGACGCATACGCGGCGTGGCAGACGCGCGATCCGGGCTTCGCGCCGGAAGGCGGCGAGTCGCAGCGTGTGTTCTATCACCGCGTGCTGCACGCGCTCGAGCCGATCGTGGCCGCGCACCCGGGCGGCCGGATCGCGTGTGTCGCGCACGGCGGCGTGCTCGACAGCGTGTACCGGTTTGCGAACGGCATCGAACTGTCGGCGCCGCGCAGTTATCAGCTGCTCAACACGAGCATCAACGTCGTCGATTACGTGGATGGCCGTGCGCAGGTCGTGCAGTGGGCCGACGTGTCGCACCTCGACGCCGCAAGCGACGACGACGGGTACCGCAAGGTGCTCTGAACCGACAGGCGCCGTCCGGCATGGCCGGCCGGGGCTTCCTTCCCGCGTGGCGCTCGCCGCTTACTGCGGCAGTGCGTGGCGGGTCTTGTAGTCGAGCGCGTACGCGACCTTGCCGGGCTTGTCCGCCGCGATCGGCTGGCGCAGCTTGTCGAATTCCCCCTTGTTGTATTTCTTCCCGCCGTTGATCGCGTCCGCGCGCCCGAGGTCGGCGCCCGTCTTGCCGTCGATCACGGGGTCCGTGGCCGCGACCATGCGCGCCGACGCATTCCAGACTGCGTTCAGGTAGCCCGTGTCGGCCTTTGCCGGATCGGGATCGGTTGCGCCGGCGCGCGTCAGGTCGTAGCCGTCGAGCGAGAACGTGCCCGGTTGCGCGCGCAGCCAGTCGGCCCAGTAGAACTCGAGGTAGTCGGTGGCTTGTGCGGGCTTGCTGTAGGCGATGTCGCGCGTGAAATAGATGAGCGAGCGGTAGCGGTCGTTCGTCATCCCGAGTTTCAGGCCGAGCCCGGTCGGCAGTTGGGCGGTCGTGATCGGCTTGCCTTCACCATTCTTGAGGCGCAGATAACCGCGGCTCTGCATCTGCTGCCAGAACGCGTCGCCCGAGTAGTCGCTGAGGTTGTCCTTGACGACGACGTGCACGTGCAGCGCCGGGCCGCCGTCGGGCGTCTCGTAGTAGGTCGACAGGCCGTGGTGGCCGTCGGTCAGGTACAGCGCATCGCCGTTCGGGCCGATCACGACCGGGTTCAGCACCGACCGGTCGCGGGCGTTCGCGTCGGTCGTCTTGCACGCGTAGCTGGCGGGATCGCGCAGCACCGACCTGGCCGTGTAGCCCGCCGAAGCGATACCGCCGAGGCCTTCGTCCGCACAGAAGTCGTCGAATTTCTTGTCGGGCTGCAGTTCGTAGCGGCCGAGCTTGTAGTAGATCTGGTCGTAACCGATTGCACCCTGCGTCGGATGGAGGTCGCCGAGCGTCACGTCGATCAGGTCGCCCGCACGGGCGGCCTTCCACTTGCCCGGTTGCGGCGTGACGGTAGCGGGCGGCGCCGGGGCAGGCGCAGTCGGGGTGCCGCCGGACGGCGTTTGCGCGTCCGAACGCGCGACGGCGGCGACATCGTCGCCTCCACAGGCGCCGAGGGCGAGGACGGTGGACAGGCTGGCGGCGAGGGCGAAACGGATCGGCAGGCGTGGCATCGCGGGCATCGGGTGTCGGTCGGATTGGCGGGAGCACCGCGCGGGTCACGGACAGGCGGGACGGACGGCGCGTGCGACCGTGCGCGGGTGCAAGCCCGTCAGCTTGTCACAGGTATTTGACAGCAAATTGAAATGGCGGAAAGAAGCGGATCGTCAGGCGGGCGGGGTGCCGTCGGGCGGTGCTGCGGCCGCGCGGCGGCGCGCACGTTTTGACGCGCCGTTCACGAGCGCCCAGCGCAGCACGGGCGCGACGACCCGTATGCCGGGCCGGACCACCGCGCGCCGCAGCGGCGCGAACGTCGACACGCCGAGCATGCGCTGCGCCCACGGCGGCAGCAGGTCGATTCCGGCATGCATCACCAGCGATGCGGCCGGCCGCAGCGCAGGCTTCGCGACCGGCACGTTCAGCAGGATGGACATCACGTCGAACGTACGCGGCCCGGCCTCGAGTTCGGGCTGCATGCGCGCGAGATACGCGGCCACCTCGGCACGCGAACGGGGAACCTCGTGTGCACCGAGCAGTTCGGCGACCAGTGCGGTCTCGGCGTAGTAGCGATCCTGCAATTCGCCCGGCAGCGCCGGATTCACGTAGCGCAGATGCGCGGCGAGGAAACTCGATACTTCCGCGACGTGCACCCAGGTCAGCAACGCCGGATCGTCGGCGCGATACGGCCGGCCGTCCGGTGCGGTGCCCGATATGTGCGCGTGGATCGATTTCACGCGCTCGATCAGTGCGAGTGCGTCCGCGCGACTGCCGAAGGTCGTACCGGTGATGAACGTGGCGGTGCGCCGCAAGCGACCCAGGATGTCGGTGCGAAACGACGAGTGATCCCAGACGCCCGCGAGGGCGAGCGGATGGAGCGCCTGCAGCAGCAGTGCGGCGATGCCGCCTGTCATCATCGACGTGAAGTCGGCATGCACGCGCCAGCAGACGGCGTCGGGGCCGAACAGCCCCGGGTCTCCGGGCGGAGAGGAGAGGTCGAGCGACGGGCCGCCGCCGCCCGCCGTCAGGTGCGTGACGCCGGCCACGAGCCGCTTGCGGATCGGCTCGGCCCAGCGCGGGCCCGGTGCGGGTGCGGCGGGGTGGCGGCTGGGCGGCGTCGTCATGGCGGGTGCGGCTCGGGCGACGGGTTACTTCCCGTCGGGGGTATCCCACTCGCCGCGTTCGGTGCGGCCGGCGTCGGGCACGGAAAGCCCGAAGTGGCGATACGTGAGCAGCGTCGCGACGCGCCCGCGCGGCGTGCGCTGCAGGAAGCCCTGCTGGATCAGGTAGGGCTCGAGTACGTCCTCGATCGTGTCGCGCTCTTCGCCGATCGCCGCCGCGAGGTTGTCGATACCGACCGGGCCGCCGTCGAACTTGTACAGGATCGCCTCGAGCAGCTTGCGGTCCATCAGGTCGAAGCCGACCGGATCGACGTCGAGCATCGCGAGCGCGGCATCGGCGACGGCCGCGGTGATCTGGCCGTCGGCCTTCACTTCCGCGAAGTCGCGCACGCGGCGCAGCAGCCGGTTCGCAATCCGCGGCGTGCCGCGCGAGCGCTTCGCGATTTCCAGCGCACCGTTCGGATCGATCTGCGCGTTCAGCAGCGATGCCGAGCGCCGCACGATGCGCGACAGTTGATCGGCGTCGTAGAACTCGAGGCGCGCGACGATCCCGAAACGGTCGCGCAGCGGGTTGGTCAGCATCCCGGCGCGGGTGGTGGCGCCGACCAGCGTGAACGGCTGCAGGTCGAGCTTCACGCTGCGCGCGGCCGGGCCTTCGCCAATCATGATGTCGATCTGGTAATCCTCGAGTGCCGGATACAGGATTTCCTCGACGACCGGCGACAGCCGGTGGATTTCGTCGATGAACAGCACGTCGTTCGCCTCGAGGTTCGTCAGCAGCGCGGCGAGATCGCCCGCGCGCTCGAGCACGGGGCCGGACGTCTGGCGCAGGTTCACGCCCATCTCCCGCGCGATGATGTGCGCGAGCGTCGTCTTGCCGAGGCCCGGCGGCCCGAACAGCAGCACGTGGTCGAGCGGCTCGGAGCGGCGCTTGGCGGCTTCGATGAAGATCTCGAGCTGGCCGCGCACCTTTTCCTGGCCGACGTAGTCGTCGAGCTGGCGCGGCCGCAGCGCACGTTCGAACACCTCCTCGTGCGACGAGGCGGGCGTGGCGGCGATGATCCGCTGCTCGGTGGCGAGTTTGTCGGTTTCAATCATGCGGCCATTGTACCGCGCGCCGCACTCGGGCCCACCTGGCCGAACGGCCGACTGGCGCGCAATGCCGCGCCGCGCGACACTGGTTTCGACGGCCGGATTGAACGCGCGTTACGCCTTCGACAGCGCCTTCAGTGCGAGCTTGATGCCTTCGGATACACCGGTGCCGGCCGGCACGTTCTTGATCGCGGCCAGGCCTTCCTTTTCGGAATAGCCGAGCGCAAGCAGCGCGTTGAGGATGTCGGTTGCGTGGTCGGACGGCGACGCGGCGCCGGCGAGCGCGCCGAGATCGGCGCCGAGCTTGCCCTTCAGTTCGAGCAGCAGGCGTTCGGCCGTCTTCTTGCCGATGCCGGGCAGGCGCGTGAGGCGTGCGGCGTCCTGCATCGTCACGGCCTGCGCGAGTTCCTGCACGCTCATGCCGGACAGCACGGCGAGCGCCATGCGCGCGCCGATGCCGGTGATCTTCAGCAGTTCGCGGAAGGTCGTGCGCTCTTGAGGCGTCAGGAAGCCGTACAGCAGGTGCGCGTCCTCTCGGACGATCTGCTGCGTGAGCAGCACGACGCGCTCGCCCGTTTGCGGCAGGTTGTAGAAGGTGCTCATCGGCACGTCGACTTCGTAGCCGACGCCGTTGCAGTCGACGAGCAGGTGAGGCGGGTTCTTTTCGAGCAGGATGCCGGCGATGCGACCGATCATGGAGGGCGGGATGCGAGGAATAAAGCGCGAGTGTAGCGCACGTGCGGCGCAATGCCGACGGGATCGGCCGTCAGGCCGGGGCAACGGGTGTCGTGGGTGTGCCGCGTGCGGTCGAAATGGTCGACACGGTCGATCCGGCAGACCGCACGCTGGCACGCGCGATGTCAGCCGACCAGCCGCCCGCGCCGTACGCGCAGCCCTTTCTTCGCGAGCGCCGGCGCGAGGCCGCCGAGGGTGTTGAGCGTGTCGCCGCCGTGCGCGTGGCAGATCGCCATGCCGAGCGCGTCGGCCGCGTCGGAGCCCGGCTGTCCGGAGAGATTGAGCAGCCGCGTGACCATCTCCTGCATCTGCGTCTTGGTCGCGCGGCCGTAGCCGACCACGGCCTGCTTGAGCTGCAGCGCCGTGTATTCGGCGACGGGCAGGCCGCCCGCGACGAGGCCGCAGATCGCGGCGCCGCGCGCCTGGCCGAGCAGCAGCGTCGACTGCGGGTTCACGTTGACGAACACCTTTTCGATCGCGGCCTGGTCGGGTGCGTGCTCGCGCACGATGGTCGAGACGCCCTGGAAGATCGTGCCGAGCCGGGTGGCCAGGTCGGCGGTCGGCGTGCGGATCACGCCGCTCGCGACATAGGCGAGCCGGTGGCCGCTGACGTCGATGATGCCGAAACCGGTGACGCGCAGGCCGGGGTCGATGCCGAGAATTCGCATGAGTGAGGAGAAAAACCTGATGCAGCGATACTACAACGAATGGTGCGCGGCGCCGGCCGCACGGTTGCGTGCGCCGGCGCAACGCAATAAAAAACCCGGCGGGTGCAATGCCGCCGGGTTGTCGTGCAGCGGCCGCGCGGGCCGCATGCCGCGATCAGTGACGGAAGTGACGCACGCCCGTCAGGATCATCGCGATGCCGTGCTCGTCGGCTGCGGCGATCACTTCGTCGTCGCGCATCGAGCCGCCCGGCTGGATCACGCAGGTCGCGCCGGCCGCCACGACGACGTCGAGGCCGTCGCGGAACGGGAAGAACGCATCCGACGCGACGGCCGAACCGGCCAGCGTCAGGCCCGCGTTCTGCGCCTTGATGCTCGCGATGCGCGCGGAATCGACGCGGCTCATCTGGCCGGCGCCGACGCCGAGCGTCATGCCGTTGCCGCAGAACACGATCGCGTTCGACTTCACGTACTTCGCGACGCGCCATGCGAACAGCAGGTCGTCCATTTCCTTCGCGGTCGGCTGGCGCTTCGTGACGACGCGCAGTTCGCTCGGCTGAACGTTCTTCGAATCGAGCGACTGCACGAGCAGGCCGCCGCCCACGCGCTTCAGGTCGAATGCGTTATGGCCGTCGCCCAGCGCGATCTCGAGCAGGCGCACGTTCTGCTTCGCGGCGAACACCTGCTTCGCGGCATCGGAGAACGACGGGGCGATCAGCACTTCGACGAACTGCTTCGCGACGGCCTGGGCAGCCGCTTCGTCCACTTCACGGTTGAACGCGATGATGCCGCCGAATGCGGAAGTCGGATCCGTCTGGAACGCCTTCGCGTACGCGTCGGCCGAATCGTTGCCCACTGCCACGCCGCACGGGTTCGCATGCTTGATGATCACGCAGGCCGGTGCGTCGAACGTCTTCACGCATTCCCACGCCGCGTCCGAATCCGCGATGTTGTTGTACGACAGTTCCTTGCCCTGCAGCTGGCGGTAGTTCGCCAGCGCGCCGGCCGGCGTCGCGAGGTCGCGGTAGAACGCCGCGCTCTGGTGCGGGTTCTCGCCGTAGCGCAGGTCCTGCACCTTGTCGAACGCCAGGTTCAGCGTGGCCGGGTACGTGCTGCGCGACGCGTGCTTCAGCTCGTCGGTCAGGCTCGTCAGGTAGTTCGTGATCGCGCCGTCGTATTGCGCGGTGTGCGCGAACACCTTCGTCGCGAGGCGGAAGTTGGTCGCGTAGCCCACCGCGTTGCCGTTCGCCTTCATTTCGTCGAGCACGACCGCGTAGTCGGCCGGATCGACGACGACCGTCACGTCGCGGTGGTTCTTCGCGGCCGAGCGCAGCATCGTCGGGCCGCCGATGTCGATGTTCTCGATCGCGTCGGCGAGCGTGCAGTCGTCCTTCGCGATCGTCGCGACGAACGGATACAGGTTCACGACGAGCAGGTCGATCGTCGGGATGCCGTGCTGTTCCAGCGCCTGCATGTGCTCGGGCAGGTCGCGGCGGGCCAGGATGCCGCCGTGCACCTTCGGGTGGAGCGTCTTCACGCGCCCATCGAGCATCTCCGGGAAGCCCGTGTAATCGGCCACTTCGGTCACGGGCAGGCCGGCGTCGGCGAGGAGTTTCGCGGTGCCGCCCGTCGACAGCAGCTTGACGCCGAGGTCGGACAGCGACTTCGCGAAGTCGACAATGCCGGTCTTGTCGGAAACGGAAATGAGCGCTTGCTTGATCATGATGGAACCACCAATAGCCAGGGAAACGGGGACGGGACGGCTGCCTACAGCAGGCCGTGCTGCTGCAGCTTCTTGCGCAGCGTATTGCGATTGATGCCGAGGTACTCCGCGGCGAGCGACTGGTTGCCGCCTGCCTGTACGAGCACGACCTCGAGCATCGGCTTTTCGACGCAGGACATCACCATTTCATAGACGTCGTGCGGATTGGAGCCGTCTAGATCCCGGAAATACACGTCCAGGCTCTCGCGGACACATTGTTCGATGTTGTGCTTGCTCATGCTGCTAACTGGTTATGGTCGTCCGACTCGCCCTGGCCGTTTTCCTCTTCGTCGTCGACGTAGACGAGGTGGTCCGACAGCGCTTTTTGCGCCTCGAAGAATGCATTGACGGCGGCGAGCTGCTCGCGGGTGGAATCGAGCGTGTTCATCCTGTGCCGGAACCCGTTGGCACCGGAAAGGCCGCGAGTGTACCAGCCGATGTGCTTGCGCGCAGTACGGACTCCCGTGAATTCACCATAGAACGCGTAGTGGTCTTCCAGGTGTTCGTTCATCACGTGCTGGATCTCGTCGATCCGCGGCGGGGGCAGCAGCTCGCCGGTTTGCAGGAAATGATCGATTTCGCGGAACAACCATGGCCGACCTTGCGCGGCGCGACCGATCATCAGGGCATCGGCGCCGGTCGCGTCGAGCACGGCCTTCGCCTTCGCGGGCGACGTGATGTCGCCGTTCGCGACCACCGGAATCCGCACCGCCGCCTTCACGGCCGCGATGGTGTCGTACTCGGCGTCGCCGCGGTACAGGTCGGCGCGCGTGCGGCCGTGCACGGTGAGCATCGAAATGCCGGCGGCTTCGGCCAGGCGCGCGACCGTGATCGCGTTCTTGTGCTCGCGATCCCAGCCGGTGCGGATCTTCAGCGTGACGGGCACCGCATCGGGCCCCGTGCCGACCGCCGCGACGACCGCCTCGACGATGCGCTGCACGAGCGGCTCGTTCTGCAGCAGCGCGGAGCCGGCCGCGACGTTGCAGACCTTTTTCGCCGGGCAGCCCATGTTGATGTCGATGATCTGCGCGCCGTTGTCGACGTTGTAGCGGGCCGCTTCGGCCATCATCGCCGGATCGGCGCCCGCGATCTGGACCGCGATCGGCTCCACCTCGCCTTCGTGGTTCGCGCGCCGCATCGTCTTCGCGCTTTTCCACAGCTGCGCGTTGGACGCGACCATCTCGGACACGGCGTAACCGGCCCCCATCCGCTTGCAGAGCTGGCGGAACGGACGATCCGTCACGCCGGCCATCGGGGCGACGAACAGGTTGTTACGCAATACGTGAGAGCCGATAACGGGCATCGCAATGGCACCGCCCGCGGCGGGCGCGGGCATGGAAAGGGCAGACGGAAACGCGCATTTTACCGTATTCCCATGCCCCGCCGATTTGACCCGGTTTGAGTGGCGCGACTGTGCGCGCCGGGTGTCAGTTGCGCTGGCCGAACATCATCTGGCGCGCGATCACCTTCTTGAGCGGCGGCACGAACTCGAGCGCGGTGAGCGCGGCACCACGCAGCAGCGGGAGCGGGCCCGAGTCGATCGTGAACAGGCGTGCCAGCGTGTCGGTCGCGCCGATCGTGAAGCGCCGGTCGAGTGCGCGGCGCGCGTTGAAGGTGGCGAGTGCGGTCGCTTCGAAGCCTTGCGTGGACAGCGTGTCCACGAGCGTATGCGCATCGCGCAGCCCGAGGTTGAGCCCCTGGCCCGCGACGGGGTGCAGGGTTTGCGCGGCATTGCCGACGATCGCGACGCGCCCGTTGACGAGCGTCTGCGCGGCGTTCAGGCCGAGCGGGAAAGATGCGCGGCCCGCGATCGCGACGAAGTCGCCCATGCGCTCGCCGAACGCGCTGCCGAGCTCGCGCAGGAACGCGTCGTCGGGCAGCGCGGCGCGGCGCGCCGCTTCGTCGGGCGAGCAGCACCACACGAGCGAATACTCGGCCTGGCGCGGGCCACCGAGCGGCAGCAGCGCGAGCGGGCCTTCGTGCGTGAAGCGTTCCCACGCGACGTTCGGGCGCGGCGCCGATACCGTGACCGTGCCGACGATCGCGGTCTGGCCGTAGTCGCGGCGATGCTTGCCGGTATCGGCCCGCTGTTCGTGGAACAGCCCGCCTTCGGCATTGATGACGATGCGTGCGCGCAGCGTGCGCTCGCCTTGTGGGCCATCGAGCGTCAGCGTGACGCCGTCGGCATCCTGCTGCGGCGCGCGCGCGGTGGTCGACGTGAGCCAGTCGACGCGGGTGCCGCGCACGGCGCCCGCGAGCGCCTGCACGAGCGAGCCGAAGCGCACGACATAACCGAGCGCCGCGAGGTCGTGTTCGTCGCGGTCGATCAGCGTGCGGCCGAAATGGCCGCGCTGCGATACGTGGATGTGCTCGATCGGCGTCGCGTCGGCGGGCCACGCGAGCGTGTCGAGCAGCACGCGGCTGCCGTGCGACACGGCGATCGCGCGCGGATCGTTTGCGCTCGCGGCCGGTTCACGCGCATCGATCAGCGCGATCGATGCGTGCTGCGTGGCGCTGCGGCGCGCGAGCCAGCCGGCGAGCGCGAGCCCGACGGGGCCCGCGCCGACGATGGCGAGGTCGTAGTCCGGCGTGGCCGGGGAGGAGGCGGTCGTCATCTTGATTCGTGAAACGGAGGTAACGGTCGGCGGCAGCCGGTCATGCGAGTGCGCGCATCAGCGCTTCGATCTCGTCCGCCGCGACGGGCACGCCGCGCGTGATCAGCTCGCAGCCCTGCTCGCGCACGATCGCGTCGTCCTCGATGCGGATGCCGATGTTCCAGTACTCGGGCGGCACGTCGTCGGCGGCGCGCACATACAGGCCGGGTTCGACCGTCAGCGTCATGCCGGCCTTCAGCGTGCGCCATGGCAGCGCGCCGTTGCCGTCGCGCTCGGCGAGCCGCTCGCGGTAGTCGCCGCAATCGTGCACGTCCATGCCGATCCAGTGGCCGGTGCGGTGCATGTAGAAGCGCGTGTACGCACGCTCGGCGATCACGTCGTCGACGTTCGAGAAGCGCGTTTTCGGGATGATGCCGGTGTCGAGCAGCCCCTGCGCGAGCACGCGCACGGCGGCGTCGTGCGGTGCTTCGAACGGCACGCCGGCGCGCGTCGCGTCGATCGCGGCCTGCTGGGCGGCGAGCACGATGTCGTACAGCGTGCGTTGCGCGGGCGAGAAGCGCCCGTTGGCCGGAAATGTGCGCGTGATGTCCGACGCGTAGCCGTCGAGTTCGCACGCGGCGTCGATCAGGATCAGGTCGCCGTCCTTCGCGGTTGCGTTGCCGGCCGGGTAGTGCAGCACGCACGCGTTCGCGCCGGCCGCGACGATCGAACCGTACGCGGGCGACTGCGCGCCGTGCTTGCGGAACACATACAGCAGCTCCGCTTCGAGTTCGTATTCGCGGATGCCGGGGCGGCATGCCTGCATCGCGCGGCGGTGCGCGAGCGCGGAGATGTGCGCGGCGCGCATCATGATCGCGAGTTCGTGCTCGTCCTTCACGAGCCGCATGTCGTCGAGGAGCGGCGTGAGGTCGAGCATCGCGTCCGGTGCGGCGACGCCCGTGCGCGCCAGCGCGCGTACCGCGTCGATCCAGCCCGCGAGCCGGCGGTCGAAGTCGGCCGATGCGCCGAACCGGTAGTGCACGGTGCCGGAGTCGGCGAGCAGGCGCGGCATCTCCGTATCGATCACGTCGACCGCGAACGCCGCGTCGAAGCCGAACGCATCGCGCGCGGCTTCGGGCCCGTAATGGAAGCCTTCCCAGATCTCGCGGTCGGCATTCTTGCCGCGGCAGAACAGGATCGACTCCGGCGCGCCGTGCGGCGCGGCCGCGTTCAGCACGAGCACCGCATCCGGCTCGGTGAAGCCCGTCAGGTAATGGAAGTAGCTGTCGTACCGGTACGGGTAGGCCGTATCGCGGTTGCGCAGCAGTTCCGGCGCGGTGGGGACGATGGCGACGCCGCCGCCGGCGGCACGCAGTGCGGCAAGCACGCGTTCACGGCGCTGGCGGTAGACGTCGACGGCGATGGCGGTATCGAGGGGCGCGTTCATTCGTGCGATTGTAGCGCCGCGTGACGCCGCGCGTGAGAGAGGGGGCGGGAAGCCGCGCCGGGCGGCCCGCGTGACGGTTGTTGCAAACCATCCACAGGCCGGTCGGGCGATTTTCTGTCGCGCGACGCCGGCCGGTTATGATCGGCGACAACGTATACTCTCGGCGGTTCCCTTAAAAAGGCAGATGATGAAATTAATCGGTTCGCTCAGCAGCCCGTACGTCCGCAAGGCGCGGATCGTGCTGGCTGAAAAGAAGATCGACTACAAGCTGGAGCTCGAGAACGTGTGGGCGCCGGAGACGGATATTCATGCTTCGAATCCGCTCGGCAAGGTCCCGTGCCTCGTGATGGAGGATGGTGCCGCGGTGTTCGATTCCCGCGTGATCTGCGAATACGTCGACACGCTGTCGCCGGTTGGCAAGCTGATTCCGCCGTCGGGGCGCGAGCGCGTCGAAGTGCGTTGCTGGGAAGCACTGGGCGACGGCGTGCTCGACGCGGCCGTGGCGATTCGTCTCGAATACACGCTGCGGGACGAAGCGCAGCGCAGCGCGAGCTGGATCGCGCGCCAGCAGCGCAAGATCGACGACGCGCTCGTCGCGATGTCGCAAGGGCTCGGCGGCAAGACGTGGTGCGTCGGTAATCATTACACGCTCGCCGACATCGCACTCGGTTGCGCGCTCGGCTATCTCGACTTCCGGATGCCCGAGCTCAACTGGCGCGACCGCCACCCGAACCTCGACAAGCACTTCGTGAAGCTGGTGCAGCGCCAGTCGTTCGCCGACACGCTGCCGCAGAACTGAGCCGCACGCGACGCGTACGCGCATTCACGCATTCGGCAGACAAAAGAAAAGCGCCCCGCGGGGCGCTTTTCTTTTTGCCGGGCCGCCCCCGCGGCGGGGGCGCTCGCCTGCATCATTCGATCGACGCGTAGACGGCCTCGCCGAGCGTGAACGAATCGCTGCGCGAAATCGGCCACCACTTGTCGTACAGCGTAAAGCCGCAGGTGTTGCCGTCGAGCAGCGCGCCGGGCTTCAGGTACTTCAGCAGCTGCGACATCAGCCGGACCTCGTGCGGCGCGATGCGCTGCACGATGTGATGCGCGCGCAGCTCCGACGGATGCGCGAGGCCGGCCGCCTGCACGAGCTCCTGCAGCGCGTGCAGCGTGTTGCGGTGGAAGTTGTACACGCGGTCGGCCTTGTCGGGCACGACGAGCGCGCGCTGGCGCACCGGGTCCTGCGTCGCGACGCCGGTCGGGCAGCGGCCCGTGTGGCAGGTCTGCGCCTGGATGCAGCCGACCGCGAACATGAAGCCGCGCGCCGAGTTCACCCAGTCCGCGCCGATCGCGAGCGTGCGGGCGACGTCGAACGCGGTGATGATCTTGCCGCTCGCGCCGATCTTCACGCGGTCGCGCACGCCGATCCCGACGAGCGTGTTGTGCACGAGCAGCAGCCCTTCCTGCAGCGGCACGCCGACGTGGTCGGTGAATTCGAGCGGCGCCGCGCCCGTGCCGCCTTCCGCGCCGTCGACGACGATGAAGTCCGGCACGATGCCGGTCTCGAGCATCGCCTTCGCGATCCCGAAGAATTCCCACGGATGGCCGACGCACAGCTTGAAGCCGGTCGGCTTGCCGCCCGACAGCGTGCGCAGCCGTTCGACGAATTCGAGCAGCCCGCGCGGGGTCGAGAATTCCGAGTGCGTCGCGGGCGAGATGCAGTCCTTGCCCATCGGCACGCCGCGCGTCTCGGCGATCTCCGGCGTGATCTTCGCGGCCGGCAGCACGCCGCCGTGGCCGGGCTTCGCGCCCTGCGACAGCTTGACCTCGATCATCTTGACCTGCGGATCGGCGGCCTGCTTCGCGAACTTGTCGGGGTTGAAGGTGCCGTCGTCGTTGCGGCAGCCGAAGTAGCCGGACGCGATTTCCCAGATGATGTCGCCGCCGTTCTCGCGGTGGTACTTCGACAGCGAGCCTTCGCCCGTGTCGTGTGCGAAACCGCCTTTCTTCGCGCCGAGGTTCAGCGAGCGGATCGCGTTCGCGGACAGCGAGCCGAAGCTCATCGCCGAGATGTTGAAGATCGAAATGTCGTACGGTTGCGCGCGATTCGCGCCGACGCGGACGCGGAAATCATGGTTCGGCAGCTTCGTCGGCGCGAGCGAGTGGCTGATCCATTCGTGCGCGACGGCCTTCACGTTCAGCTCGGTGCCGTACGGGCGGTTGTCTGCGACGTTCTTCGCGCGCTGGTAGACGAGGCTGCGCTGCGCGCGCGAGAACGGCTTTTCGTCGGTGTCGTCCTCGACGAAATACTGGCGGATTTCAGGTCGGATGAATTCGAACAGGAAGCGGAAGTGGCCCCAGAGCGGGTAGTTGCGCAGGATCGCGTGGCGGTCCTGCTTCAGGTCGTACAGGCCGAGCGCGACGAGGGCGGCGGGAATCAGGATCCACAGCCACGCGATCGCGTGCCGCGCGGCGAGCGCCGCGACGGCCACGAACAGCAGGACCGCGCACCACATCGCGAGATAGCGTCGGGAAAACATGGGGACTCCGTCGTAATTATCTGGATGGCCATCGCTCGCGAGCGGTCGCGCGGCGGCCGGCAGGTCGGCGCCCTCGGCGTCGCGCCGGGCCGGCGGGCAGGGTGCCCGAGCCGTGCCTGGCCGCCGCCGGCGCCCACGATGGTCGAGAGTCTACTACGGGTCCCGTGAAGCTCGCGTTGCCGAGCCGGCCCGCCGCGTCAGGTGCCCGCGTGACGGATGAACGGGCCGTATGCGGGCGCGTCGGGCTTCAGCCTGACGCCGGCTTCGAAGTCCGTGTCGCGGTTGAACGGCACCCGCGGCCACGTGTGCCAGGCGCGCAGCCGCGCGCGGTAGTCCGCGAGCGCTTGCGCGAGGCGCGCGTCGCGGTGCCGCGCGGCGTCGCCGGCCGGATCGCTGCGAACCTCGTGGATCAGGTGCGGTTCGAGCACGTCGAAGCCGACGTAGCGCAGCGCATGCATGAGCGGCCACAGCAGCAGGCGCGTGTCGCCCTCGCGGCCGTCGGGCGCGCAGGCGGCGGCCGACGATCCGGTCGTCACGCTCAGCAGCGCGCGGCGCCCGTGCAACACGCCGCTGTCATGGCGCCGGCGGCTGCTGTAGAGGCCGCCGTAGACGAACACGCGATCCATCCAGCCCTTCAGGATCGCCGGTGCGCCGAACCACCACAGCGGGAACTGCAGGATCAGCGCGTCGGCTTGTTGCAGCAGCCCGACGTGATGCCCGACCTCCGGCGCGAGCGTGCCGCGCTCCCAGTGGTGGCGCTGCTCGCGTTGCGCGTCGAAGCGTGCCGTGTCGAGCCGATCGGCGTAATGGCGCGGCGCCTCGCTCGGGTCGAACCCGTCGGCGTACAGGTCTGCGACGGTCGCTGTGTGGCCGGCGGCGCGCCACGTATCGGCCGCCGCATGGGAGAGGGCCGCGTTGAACGACTGCGGTTCGGGATGGGCGACGACGATCAGCGCATGCATGGCGGGCTCCGTGAGTGTGCGACGATGATGGCCGGCGGCAGCGGGGCCGCGCAATCACGCACCCGGAGGTAACCATGGCATTTCCCGGCGACGTCTATGCGGCGGACTGTTCGGCGCGCGACGCGCTCGCGCTGATCGCCGGCAAATGGACGCTGCTGATCCTGCCGGCGCTGGCCGAGCGGCCGCTGCGCAACGGCGAGCTGCTGCGGCGCATCGGCGGCATCTCGCAGAAGGTGCTCACGCAGACGCTGCGCGAGCTGGAGCGCAACGGGCTGATCGAACGGATCGCGATCGCCGCGCGGCGTGCGCATGTCGAATACCGGCTGACGCCGGTGGCGGAATCGCTGGTGGACACGCTCGTGGCGCTCGATCGCTGGGCCGAGCGCCATTTCCCGGTGCTCGACGCGGCGCGCGAGCGCTACGACGCGGCCGTGCAGCACATGCGTTGAACAGGCGGGTGGCCGCGGGCGCGGCCGCTTTCGGCCGGCACCGCCCGCGCGGCACCGGCGGCGCGTCAGCGCGCGGCCGCGAGCGCCGGCGCGTCGAGCGCCTGCCGGTCGCTGGTTGCCGCGCTTTCGATGATGCCGCCGCCGAGACAGATCTCGCCGTCGTACAGCACGGCCGACTGGCCGGGCGTGACGGCCCACTGCGCATCGTCGAACGCGAGCGAGAAGCGTGCTTCGCCTGCCGGGCCGGGCACGGCGGCGCCGAAGGCGCATGCCGCGTCGGCCTGCCGGTAGCGCGTCTTCGCGCCGCACGCGAAGCCCTCGGCCGGCGGCTCGCCGGCGACCCAGCTCACGTTGCCGGCAACGAGCTCGCGCGACAGCAGCCACGGATGATCGTGGCCCTGCACGACGTACAGCGTGTTCGACGCGATGTCCTTCGCGGCGACGAACCACGGTTCGCCGCTGCCGCTCTTGCTGCCGCCCAGGCCGATGCCCTTGCGCTGGCCGAACGTGTAGAACGCGAGGCCGATGTGCTCGCCGACGACCTTGCCGTCCGGCGTCTTCATCGGGCCGGGTTTGGTCGGCAGATAGCGGTTCAGGAAATCGCGGAACGGCCGTTCGCCGATGAAGCAGATGCCGGTCGAATCCTTCTTCTTCGCGTTCGGCAGCCCGATCTGCGCGGCGATCTCGCGCACCGTCGTCTTCGGGATCTCGCCGAGCGGGAACATCGTCTTCGACAGTTGCGCCTGGTTCAGCCGGTGCAGGAAGTACGACTGGTCTTTCGTATGGTCGAAGGCCTTCAGCAGCTCGAAACGCCCGTCGCGTTCGCGCACGCGCGCATAGTGGCCCGTCGCGATCATTTCCGCGTCGAGCGACATCGCGTGATCGAGGAACGCCTTGAACTTGATTTCGGCGTTGCACAGCACGTCGGGGTTCGGCGTGCGGCCGGCCGAGTATTCGCGCAGGAACTCGGCGAACACGCGATCCTTGTATTCCGCCGCGAAGTTGACGGCTTCCACGTCGATGCCGATCAGGTCGGCCACCGACACGACGTCGATCCAGTCCTGGCGCGTCGAGCAGTATTCGCCGTCGTCGTCGTCTTCCCAGTTCTTCATGAACAGGCCGACCACGTCGTAACCCTGTTCCTTCAGCAGCCACGCGGTCACCGACGAATCGACGCCGCCCGACATGCCCACCACTACACGGCGCTTGCTCATTTGTTGACCGCCTGACGTTCGAATGCTTCGGGGCGCGGCGCGACCGAATGCGTATGCACGAAATCGAGCGGAATGCGCCGCCCGGCGAGGTAATCGTCGACGCAGCGCATCACCGCGGGCGAGCGATGGCGCTCGCTGCACGCGCGCAGTTCGTCGGCGGTCATCCACAGCGTGCGGACGATGCCGTCGTCGAGCGCGTGGCCCGCGACCGGCTCGCCGGCCGTGCCGCAGAACGTGAAGCGCAGGTAGGTCGCGCCGGCGGTGCCGGGACGGTCGTAGTGCGCCAGATAGACGCCGACGAGCGCGTCGGGCGTGAACGGGTGCGCGGTTTCCTCGAGCGTCTCTCGGATCACGGCGTCGGCCAGCGTTTCGCCGGCTTCGAGATGGCCTGCCGGCTGGTTGATGCGCAGGCCCGACGAGGTTTCTTCCTCGATCACGAGAAAGCGGCCGGCATGCTCGACGAGCGCCGCGACCGTCACATGCGGGGTCCAGATTTCGGGTTTCATGGTTCGGCATTTTACCGGTTGCGCCCGAACGCTGCCCGGCGTTCGGTCAGACGAATCCGACCCTCGTAATCGTCCGTCGCGCCGAGGCGCGGCCACGCCGGCCAGGCTGACGCGTCGATCTCGCGCGATCGTGTGCAAAGCTACATGGACAAGACGGTGATGGAGTTCGGCGATGCGAAGAAGGTCATCGAGGACATGGTGAAGGCAGTCGACTGACGCATGCGCCGGCAACGCAGGCCGCCTGCCTCGATTCACGGGCAGCCTCGAAGGACAGGCCCGACCGGCGCAAGCCGGCCGGGCCGTTTCATGGTGCGACGAGGTTCGCGATGCACGCGGCGATCGTGTCGCGTACGCGCACGATCGCCGGGTCGCGCTGCGTGCTCGTGCGCCAGCCGATTTCGACCGGGTAGTGCGGCAAGTCGACCGGGCAGGCGAGCGCGCGCAGCGGCGTGGATCGCGCGATCGCGTGCGCCGCGTGCGAGGGAATCGTCGCCACCGCGTCGGAGCCGGCGAGCAGGTACGGCAACGCGGCGAAATGCGTGGTCGACGCCGCGACGCGCCGCTTGTGGCCGAGCGTGGCCAGCGCCTCGTCGACGATCCCGATCACGCCGCCCGACGACACGAGCAGGTGGTCGCGCTGCAGGAAATCGGCGAGCGTAAGCGTGCGCGGCGGCCGTGGGCGGGCGGCCGGGTCGATCAGGCACGCGTAGCCGCCCGTCGCGACCGCGCGCCGACTGAGCCCGTTCGCCGAGAAGCCTCCCGATGCGATCGCGAGGTCGACGCCGTGGCGCAGCAGCGCGTCGCCGGCGATGCCGCTGTGCGTCTGCCGGAAGATCAGCCGGATGCCGGCGGCTTCCCGTGCAACGGCGTCGATCAGCGCGCGGCCGAGCGCGATCTCGAAGTCGTCCGACAGCCCGATCGAGATCGTGCGGCCGATGCGGTCGCCGCCGTCGGCCGCGATCGCGAGGCTTTCGCGGCAACGGTCGAGCGCGTCGGACAGGATCGGTTTCAGTTCGTCCGCGCGCGGCGTCGGCGCGAGCCCGCGGCCGGTGCGCACGAACAGCGGATCGGCATAGATCACGCGCAGCCGCGCGAGCGCCGCGCTCACCGCCGACTGCGTGAGGCCGAGCCGCAGCGCCGCCCGGCTCGCGCCGCCTTCCTCGTACAGCGCCTCGAACACTTTCAGCAGGTTCAGGTCGAGGCCGGCGATATCATCCGCATTCATGACACTTATCGTTCTATCGATTTGATCGATGACATCATATCGATAAAGATGGCGTTATCCCATTCACCGGAGACGCCTTCATGTCCACGTCAGTCATCGCCGCGCTGCAGATCGGCGCATCGCCCGCCGGCACGCGCGCCACGCTCGACACGATCCTCGGCTACGAAACCGCGATCCGCGACAGCGGCGCGTCGCTCGTCGTGCTGCCCGAGGCCGTGCTCGGCGGCTATCCGAAAGGCGAGATCTTCGGCACGCGGCTCGGCTACCGGCTGCCCGAGGGCCGCGACGCGTATGCGCGCTACGCCGCGCAGGCGATCGACGTGCCGGGGCCGGAAACCGACGAGCTGGCCGCGCTGTCGCAGCGCACGGGTGCGAGCCTCGTGGTCGGCGTGATCGAGCGCGGCGGCAGCACGCTGTACTGCACGGCGTTGTTCTTCGATCCGCGCGACGGGCTCGTCGCGAAGCACCGCAAGCTGATGCCGACCGGCACCGAGCGGCTGATCTGGGGGCAGGGCGACGGCTCGACGCTGCCCGTCGTCGAGACGGCCGCGGGCCGCGCGGGCGCCGCGATCTGCTGGGAGAACCACATGCCGCTGCTGCGCTGCGCGATGTACGCGAAAGGCGTGCAGATCTGGTGCGCGCCGACCGTCGACGAGCGCGACGTGTGGCAGAGCTCGATGCGGCATATCGCGCACGAGGGGCGCTGCTTCGTCGTCAGCGCGTGCCAGGTGCAGCCGTCGCCGCGCGCGCTCGGCATCGACGTGCCGGGCTGGGATCCGGAGCGGCCGCTGATCCGCGGCGGCAGCGTGATCGTCGGGCCGCTCGGCGACCTGCTGACGGAGCCGCTGATCGGCACGGCCGGGCTCGTGACCGCGCGTATCGATACCGACGAACTCGTGCGGGCGCGCTACGACTTCGACGTGGTCGGGCATTACGCGCGGCCCGACGTGTTCTCGCTGCACGTCGACGAGCGGCCGAAGCGCACGGTGGTGTTCGGCGCGTAGGGTAAGGCGGGCCGGGCGCCGCACGGCGGCCCGGAACGTGAACGGCGGCGGTGCGCCCGCCGCCGTGCCGCGTCAGCGCATCGGCGCTTCCGCGATCCGCATGTAATCGGCGATCCGCCGTCCTTCCATGTCCGGAAACTGCTCGTGCACGACGATGTCGCCCATCCGCGCGATGTCGAAGGTGCGGAAATCGCCGCGCAGCTCGCACCACGCGCCGATCGTCCAGCGCCCGCCCCAGTAGACGAGCCCGAGCGGCCACACGCGGCGTTGCGAATGCGCGCCGAGCCGGTCGCGATAGTCGAAGCTGACGACGTGGCGCGTATCGATGGCCTGGTGGATCGCATCGACCTTCGCGCAAAACGTCTCGTCGATGTGGAACGACGGCGCGAACACGGGCAGGCGGTCGAGCGTCGTGCGCTTGTCGGCCGGCATCGCCGACGCGATCTTCGCGAGCGCCGAGCGTGCGCCGCTCGCGAAGCGCGCACCGCCCCAGGTTTCGAGCATGCGTGCGCCGGTGGCGAGCGCCGCGAGCTCCTCGGCCGTGAACGTGAGCGGCGGCAGGCTCGCGTTGCGGTTCAGCCGGTAGCCGATGCCGGCTTCACCTTCGATCGGTACCCCTGACAGTTGCAGGTCGCGCACGTCACGGTAGACCGTGCGCGGCGACACCGACAGCCAGTCGGCCAGTTGCTGTGCGGTCGTGAGACGACGCCCGCGCAGCAGCTCGGCGATCTGGAACAGGCGGTCGGCACGGCGCGTCATGACGGCACCTCGGCTCCAACGGCAATGGGGACTTCGCGATGATAGCGCCGCGCGCGCCCGATGGCCGCTGCGCTCAGTGGCATTTCGGCGCGTGCAGGCCGACGCGGTTGCCTTCGGTATCGATCAGGTAGCCGACGTAGCCGTAGTTGTTCGGCAGCTCGACGACGGAGCCCTGCACGACGCCGCCCGCGCGCTTCGCGCGTTCGAGCGCCGCGACGACCGATTCGCCGGCGTTCAGGTAGACGAGCACGCCGTTCGCGCTCGGCTTGATCTGCTGCGGATCGAACACGATGCTGCCGCCCGTGCTCGATGCGTCGCGGTCGAACGTGGCCATCGGCACGCCGCCGATGACTTCGCGCTGCAGCGTCGTTTGCAGCACGGTTTCGTAGAAGCGGATCGCCCGGTCGAAATCGAGGGACGGAATGTCGAACCACGCGATTGCGCGCTCGGGGGTGGCAGTGGCGGTGGCAGTTGCAGTTGCGGACGTCATGACGAGTTCCTTGTTGCGTTGTTGTTCGGGTTCGGTGCGGAAACCAGCCTTGCATTGCGCCGGGATTGCAGTGTGATCGCGGTCTGCTGACACCGTATTGTCAGTAGAGGTCGGGAACGATCCGCCGCACCGGTTGGCCGTCACGTGGCGCCCGCCGTCGGGGGAGAGTGGGGAATCGCGCGTGACCTGCGTCGTGAAGCCGACCGTCACGCACGACGGGCTGGTGCCGGGCTCGGAGATGGAAGATGGATCGCGGGATTCGCGGCGGGTGGCCGGTCGTGCTGTCGAGTCGCAAGACGCTGCTCGAGACGGGGCAGGCGCTGCCGTTCACGACGGGGCGCCGGGAGAAGTCGAAGCATTGAAAACGGAACGCCGCCGTTGCCGCGGATGCGGTAACGGCGGCGTTCCGGTTGCCGCGCAGGGGCCGTATCGGCGGCCCCGTCGCGACCATGATGCGGATTACGCGTCGCCTTCCGGCGTGGCCGGGCGCGCCTTCACGCTGCCGGCGATCAGGTCGAAGCGGAACAGCCGGCATTCGAGCGCGCCGTTGAACAGCGGCGTCTTGGCCGATTCGCGCAGCCGCAGCTGGCCCGGCAGCGAACGGTCGGACGTCAGCAGGAACGCCTGCCAGCCCGTGAAGCGCTGCTTCAGCGCATCGCCGAGCGCGTTGAAGAACTCGCTGTCCGGTGCGTCGGTGTGGGTGCGGCGGAACGCGTCGTCGTTGCCGCGGTTGCGGCCCGTCTCGCGCACCTCGCCGCGCGCGCTGCGGCCGCGCACCTCGATCCGCTCACCGTACGGCGGGTTCGCGAGGATGATGCCCGGGCCGTCGCACGGCGGCGTCATCCCGCGCGCGTCGACCTGCTTGAGCCACACCGACGGCACGCCCGCGCGCTCGAGGTTCGCGCGTGCCTTCTCGAGCATGTCGCCGGAGATGTCGCTGCCGTACACGCCGAGCGCTTCGCCGCGTTTGCCGCGCGCCGCGCGCTTCGCGTCCAGCGCCGGGACCTTCAGCCCCTGCCATGCGGTGATGTCGTATTGCTTGAGTTTCTCGAAGCCGAACCGGCGCTCGACGCCGGGTGCCACGCCGAGCGCGATCTGCGCGGCTTCCGCGAGGAACGTGCCGCTGCCGCACATCGGGTCGTACAGCGCCGTGCCGGGCGTCCAGCCCGTCAGGCGCAGGATGCCGGCCGCGAGGTTCTCGCGCAGCGGCGCCGCGCCCTTGTCGAGACGCCAGCCGCGCTTGAACAGCGGCTCGCCCGACGTGTCGAGGTACAGCGTGCACTCGTTGGCCGTCAGGAACGCGAACACGCGCACGTCGGGTGCACCGGTATCGATGCTCGGGCGCGCGCCGGTCTTCTCGCGCATCCGGTCGCAGATCGCGTCCTTCACGCGCAACGTCGCGAATTCGAGGCTCTTCAGCGGCGACTTGATCGCGGTGATGTCGACGCGCAGCGTCTGCGTCGCCGCGAACCAGCGCTCCCACGGCTGCTCGAGCGCGAGCGCGTAGACGTCCTGCTCGTTGCGGTAGGCGCGGTGCGCGATCTTCAGCAGGACCCGGCTCGCGATCCGCGAATGGAGGTTCGCGGCCATGCCGGCGGCCCAGCCGCCGCTGAAGTGGACGCCGCCCGGCACCTGCGCGCCCGCGGTGAACGGCGCGCCGTTCAGGTGGCGGCCGGCGATTTCGGCCAGCTCGGCGGCAAGCGCCGCTTCGAGGCCGCGCGGGCAGGGGGCGAAGAATTCGTACAGGGTGGGCGAGGACATAAGGCGGGTGAGGACGTGCAAAAGTCCACTATTGTACGCGGCGCGGGCGGCCGGGGCCGGCGTTGCGTCGCGTTTCGGTGCCGCGGCGCGGGCCCGGGCGCCGCGCGTGCGTGCCGGGGGCGGCCCGGCGGCACCCGGGCGGGCACCGCCAGGCCGCCGTGGGCTCAGTGCGAGCCCGGCTGGCCGGCGCGGGCGGCCGGGCTGCTGCCCGGCCAGAACAGCGCGAGCGGATTCGACAGCACCGTGCGGACGATCGCGGCGACGAGCGCGCGCACCTTGGTCGGGCGCAGGCTGCGCGAGCGCACGGCCATCGTGAACGCGAGCGCGAAGCTCACGAGCACGTTGAGGATCGCCATGCTGAGCACGCCGGCGCCGGCCCACCACAGCTCGGGGGTGCCCAGCGCGCCCTTGCCCAGCACGCCGAGCGCGATCCCGATCGAGCCGGCCGACAGCGTCACGTGCCGCACCTCGAACGGGAACATGAACACGGTGACGATCGCGGGGATGAGGCCGAGCATCAGGCCGAGGCCGACGTTCGCGACCACGCCGGCCACGTTCGACCGGCAGAAATGCGCGAGCTTCGCGGCGCCGGCCGCGCCGAGCGTGAGGCGCAGCCGGCGGTTGTACGTGAGCGCGTCGCCGACCCGGTGCAGCACGAACCAGTTGTCGGCCCAACCCGCGAGCAGGCTCGATGCCCACAGCAGCACGCCGGTCAGCGCCGCGTAGAGCGGCGTCGGGCCGAGCAGCGAGAACGAGTGCAGCGTCGCGTGCGCCTTCTCCGGCGAGATCAGGTTCGCATGCAGCAGGTTGCCGGCAAACAGCTGCACCAGCAGGCACACAGGCAGCACAACGAGCACGTTGCCCGAAATCGCGGCGGCCTGCGTGCGGATCAGCGCGATCACCGATGCCACGAACGCCTTCACGCCTTCGTCGTGGCCCGTGTCGTCCAGCTCGCGCGCGAGCGTCGGCGCGGTCATCGCAGGCTGCTTGGTCGCGAGCGTGAAGTGCAGGAAGTGCATCAGCATGAAGCTGGCCGCGTAGTTGATGCCCGCGAGCAGCCCTTCGAGCATCGACTGCAGGTGCGCGCCCGTGATCGCGAACTTCACGCACACCGTCACGACGGTGACGAGGCCGCCGCCCGCGGCCATCCGCAGCATCTTCAGGTACTCGGCGCGGCCGCGCGAGATGTAGTGCTCGCCGGTGTCCGCGTTGGTTTCGACGAGCTTGCGCGCGAACAGCGAGAAGTTGCTGCGCACGAGGTGCGACACGCTCTGGCTGTTGTGGTTCGCGTCGACGAGCTCGGCCGTCAGGTGCGCCATCCCGTGCAGGTCGTCGCGCGCCATCCACGCGTTGAGCAGCATCTCGGCGCGCAGGATGCGCATGCGCATCCGCTCGACCTGGAACACGATGTCGACCGACACGCCGTTGCGGTACAGGTGCGAGAACACCTCGTCGACGGCGATCCGGCATTCGTCGAGCAGCACGCGCAGGTAGTTGACCTCGTGCAATAGCTTGCTCGGGTCGCCGCCGTCCTCGACGGCCGCGTGCGCGGTCTCGACCGCGAGCATCGCGCGCGTGAGGCGATAGAACGGCTGCGTTTCCAGCGGCTGGCGTTCCAGCGGCTTGCGCGCGTCGTCGTCGGAGAGCCGGCTGCGCACCGTCTGCGACAGGCCGGTCGAGCTGATCTGGCAGGTCAGGTTGTGCAGCGCGGCCAGCAGGTCGCGCGAGAACGACCCAGGCTCGTGGCGCTCTTCGTCGGTGACGTCGAACGAGAACAGGTCGGCGAGGCGCGTGAGGAGATCGTCGGGCAGCGCGTCGATCCATTGCGCGTCTTCCGGCGTCGGGAACATCAGCGTGAAGAGCGCCGACAGCTCGCGGCGGTTCGGCGCCGGCGGGATCAGCGACGAGTCGATCCGCTCGAACAGCGCGCCGAAGAAGCCCGAGTGCACGGGCATGCCGGCGTCGCACAGGAGCGAGATGCCGTCGCACTCGCGCAGGATGCCGCGCAGGATGCGCGCGGCATGCGCCTTCCATGCGGGGTTGCGATCGAGCACGTGGAACAGGTAGCGCAACCGCGCGTGGGCCGGATACGCGCGCGCATCGGCGTCGCGATCGGCCGGCGCGTCCTGCATCGTGCCGGTGCGGCGCAGCCAGTGCACGAGCTCGATCAGCCATTCGCTGCGCTCGGCGTACGACGCATCGGCGTCGGCGTGCGCGAGCAGCGCATCGAGCTGGTGACCGGCATTGCGCGACGCGCGCCACTTCTTGATCAGGGTCGTCAGGGAACGAAACATAAACGGAATAGCGAAAGCCCTCGGCGGGCGGGTTCGGGATGCCGGCCGGGAAACGGCGCGGCGCCGGGGAGAACGGGTGAGACGGGGCAGGTTGCCGGACGATGCGAGGCGACCCGCGATGCGGCTGCCCTGCTGCGGTGCACGGTGCGGGCGCCGGGCGGCACGGCGGTCGGGCCGAACGCGGCCCGGCGCCGCTGGCTGGCGCGCACGACGAGCGGCGCGGGCCTGAAAGTGCGTAGGATCGTCAATCGGGCCGGAAAACGCAAGCCGACCGCGTTGCACGAAGCCGGTTCCGGCCGACTTTGACAAACAATGTCATGGCCGTCCGGCCGGGGAGCGCGATGCGGGGCCGGGGCCGGCCGCGACAGCGCATCGCCGGTGGCGGCCGGCGGGCGCTATCGGACGCGCCGCGCTGGACGAAGCCGCGCAGGCGTGTACGCCGTCGAGCGTTCGCCTGCGCGCCGCACGCCCGCCGCCCGCTTATGCGCCGGACTTGCCCGTCGCGCCGGCGCCGCCGCCCGGCGCCGGATTGGCCGGGCACGGCACGACCGGCGCGGCGGCCGTCTTGCCGCCGGCCGCGGGTGCCGTGGCAGCCGATGCGCCACGGCGCGCGGCCATGGCACGCACGCCGGCCGCGGCTTGCGTGGCGATCACGTCGAGCGCGCGCCGGTGGCCGGCGACGAGTGCGTCGTAGCCGTCGGCGACCGGTTCGGCGACGCTCGTGCGGCAGGTCATCACGGCCTGCGTGGCGAGCGAGCGCACGCTCCACACGGCATCGACCGCCGCCCGTTTGCCCGGCCACGACTCGAAGCGCTGCACGTTCACGCTGATGCGATACACGGGCACGCCGGGCGGAGTCGCGGAATTCGCGACGTCGATCGTGCCGAGCTGCGCGGCGAGATCGTCCGACAGCGCGCGGCGGATCTCGTCGGCGGGCGGCGATGCCCAGCGTTCCTGCTCGAGCACGTCGACCTGCGCGGCGTTCTTCTGCACGACCAGCTGGTTTTTCGCGACCTGCTCGGGCACGCCGACGGACGGCACCTCGATCAGGAACGCCGGGTTGGCCGGCGCGGTGCGCAGCGGCGCCGCGGCGTCGGCCGGGCTGAGCGTGTAGAACCGCGCGGGCGGCGAGCTGCACGCGGCGAGCGCGAGGGCGGCGGCAACCGCCGCCGCGCCGCTCGCGAAACCGTTCACGCGTGTCGTCATGGTTGATCTCCTGGCTTGCCCTTGAGCAGCGATTCGGGGTGACGCTCGAGGTAGTCGGCGAGCGCGTTCAGCGATTGCAGCGTGCGCGTGAGTTCCTTCAGCGCGCCGCGCACGTCGGACTGCAGCGGCGAATCCTGCTGCAGCGTCGCTTCGGCGGTCGAGAAGGTCTGCTTTGCGGCCGACAGCGTGTCGCGCGCTTCCGGCGCGACCTGCGTGTCGAGCTGCTTGAACAGCTTGTCGGCGTTCGCGAGCGCACTGTTCAGGTTCGCGCCGATCTGGTCGAACGGCACCTTGTCGAGCTTCTTCGCGATGTCGGCGACCTGCAGCTGCAGCTCGTCGAGCGTGTTCGGCACGGTCGGCAGCTCGAGCGGCTGGCGTGCCGTGTCGATCTTCACGGCCGGTGCCTTCGGGAAGAAGTCGAGCGCGACGTACAGCTGGCTCGTCAGCAGGTTGCCGGTGCGCAGCTGGCCGCGCAGCCCGTGCTGGACGAGCCGCTCGACGATCTCGCGGCGTGCCGGTTCGCCCTTGCTCTCGATCGTTTCGCGGAAGCGCCGGCCGAGGCGTTCCGGATAGATGTTCATCGTCACCGGCATCAGGAAGTTCTTCGTCTTCGGATCGAAGTCGATGCCGATGTTCGTCACTTCGCCGAGCACGATGCCGCGGAAGTCGACCGTCGCGCCGACGGCGAGCCCGCGCAGCGACTGGTTGAAGTTCATCACGACCTGCAGCGGCTGGCCGTCCGGGTCGCGCATCGCGTCGCCCTCGTCGGACGCGAGGCGGAACGTCGTGTTGTTCGGCGCCGTCGTGCCGGAGCCCTGGTTCGGCGGCGTCTGGAACGCGATGCCGCCGAGGATTACCGTCGCGAGCGACTGCGTGTTCAGCTTCAGGCCGCTCGAATCGAGCCGCAGGTCGACGCCGCTCGCCTGCCACCAGCGCGAGTTGATGCCGACGTACTGGTCGTACGGCGCATTGACGAACACGTTGAACGTGACGCCCGTGCCGTCCTTGTCGAGCGAGAAGCCGACCACCTGGCCGACCTGCACGCGGCGGTAGTAGACCGGCGAGCCGATGTCGACCGAGCCGAGCGAATCGCCGCGCAGCACGTACTGCGTGCCTTTCTGGTCGCCCGTGACGGCCGGTGGCGTCTCGAGGCCCGTGAAATCGGTCAGCGTGTCCTGGCCGCGGCCGGCGTCGACGCCGATGTACGCGCCTGACAGCAGCGTGCCGAGCCCCGACACGCCGGTCGCGCCGACGCGCGGCCGCACGATCCAGAAGCGCGAGCCCTTGACCGCGAAGTCCTCGGCTTCCTTCTTGAGCTGCACCTGGACGAGCACGCGCGACAGGTCTTTCGACAGCTTGATCGTCTTGACCATACCGATCTCGACGTCCTTGTACTTGACCTGGGTCTTGCCGGGCTCGAGCCCTTCGGCGCTGTGGAAGCTGATCGTGATTTCCGGGCCGCGTTCGCGCACGGACTTGATCACGAGGCCGATGCCGATCAGCGCGGCGATCAGCGGCACGAGCCAGACGAGCGACGGCAGCCAGCCGCTTTTCGTCGAGATCGTCGGATCGGGCGGCCGGGGCGCGTCGTGCTGCGGGCCTTGTGGACTATTCATGGTGATTCCCTGAGGTTTCGACTGGATCCCAGATCAGGCGGGGATCGAACTGCATCGACGCGAGCATCGTCAGGATCACGACCGAACCGAACGCGAGCGCGCCGGGGCCGGCCGTGATGACGGCGAGCGAACGGAAATGGACGAGCGCGACGGTCAGCGTCACGACGAAGATGTCGAGCATCGACCAGCGGCCGATGCGCTCGACGATCCGGAACAGCCGCGTGCGCTGCTGCGGCCGCCATGCGGTGCGGCGCTGCGCGCTGATCACGAGGATCAGCAGCACGCCGAGCTTGAGCATCGGCACGAGGATGCTCGCGACGAACACGACGACGGCGAGCGGCCAGTCGCCCGACACCCAGAAATAGATGACGCCGCTCATGATCGTGTCTTCCTGCGAGCCGACGATCGACGCGGTGCGCATGATCGGCAGCAGGTTCGCCGGGATGTACAGGATCGCGGCCGCGAGCAGCAGCGCCCACGTGCGCATCAGGCTGTTCGGCGTGCGGAAATGAAGCGCGCTGCCGCAGCGCGCGCAATGCGCGTGCGGATGGTCGAGCGTCTGCACGAGCCCGCATGTGTGGCAACTGACGTAGCCCTCGCGGGCGGCGGTCGGGATCGTCATCGGCGGGCGGCTTCCGGCAGCGGGGCGGCGTCGGGCTGCCCGGGCGAGCGCCCGGCGCGCAGGTCGTCGGCGATGTCCCACAGCGTGCGCGGATCGAACATCAGCACCACGGCGATCATCAGCGTGAGCGCGGCGAACGCGAACAGCGCGGCTTCCGGCACGACGCGCGCGAGGCTCACCATCTTGACGATCGTGACGAGGATCCCGAGCATGAACACCTCGATCATCCCCCACGGCCGCACCAGCTCGATCGCGCGCAGCACGAGGTTGAAACCGGGCGGCACGACGCCGCGGCGGATCGGCAGCAGCAGGTACAGCAGCGCGGACATCTCGACGAGCGGGAACAGCACGGTCGAGCAGAACACCATCACGCCGACGATCGCCATGTCCTGGCGCCACAGCGAGTCGATCGCACCGATCAGCGTGGTCTGCACGCGGTTGCCGTTCACGTCCATTTCGAGGATCGGGAACGCCTGGGCAATCGTGAACGTGATCAGTGCCGCGAGCGCGAGCGCGCAGATCCGCTCGATCTGCGCCGCGCTGTTGCGATAAAGCAGCGCGTCGCAGCGCGGGCAACGCGCGATTTCGCGGCCGCTCAGGCGCGGTTTGTGCAACAGTGCGTCGCACTCGTGACAGGCAATCAGGTCGTATCGTTGCATGGAAAAGGCAGTTGTGCGACGGCTGGGGACACGCGTCGACGGGGCCGGAACCCGCGCCAATCTTACCAAAAGGGCCTTTTCGGCGTGTCAAGGATCGTGCGGTTTGTGACCGGCCGGTAACATGACGGGAAGCCGTCAGCCGGCTGACATGCCTGTCCTCAGAGTCCGCGCGCGTCAAAAGGTTGCGGTAGCATGGCGCCCTTGACAAGCGTCGGACGAACGGCCGGCGCGGCTGTTCGCTGAACTGAGGAATCCAGGATGGTATCGAAATCGCCGCCGGCCGTGCCGGCACGTTATGCGCATACCGCGATCGCGCTGCACTGGCTGATCGCGCTGCTGATCATCTGCGGCTTCGCGCTCGGCTGGGTGATGACCGACATCCCCGGCTTCACGCCGACCAAGCTGAAGTACTTCTCGTGGCACAAGTGGATCGGCGTGACGGTGTTCGCGCTGGCCGTCATCCGCGTGCTGTGGCGGGCGACGCACGTGCCGCCGCCGCTGCCGGCCGACACGCCGGCTTGGCAGCGCGTGGTATCGCACGGCGTGCACATGCTGCTGTACGTGCTGATGATCGTGATCCCCGTGACGGGCTACCTGTACAGCTCGGCCTCGAACATCCCGGTCGTCTACCTGGGCATCGTGCCGCTGCCGCGGCTGATCGACCCCGATCCGGCGCTCAAGGAAATCTTCAAGACGCTCCACGTGTCCTTGAATTACATTCTGCTTGCGCTCGTCGCGATGCACGTGCTCGCGGCGCTCAAGCACCAGTTGTTGGACCGCGACGGCCTGTTGTCGCGGATGCTTCCCTTTGCCAAATGAAGGATCCCATGAAAGTGTCTTTCTCCCGCTCCATGCTGACCGCGTTCGCCGCGGTGTCACTTGTCGCGTCGGGCGCGGCGCACGCCGATGTCGATCTCGCGAAGAGCAAGGTGTCCGCCGTGTCGAAGCAGATGAACGTGCCGACCGAAGGCGCGTTCAAGAAGTTTTCCGCGCAGGTGAAGTTCGATCCGGCGAAGGCCGCGCAGGGCAGCGCCCAGATGACGATCGACGTCGCGAGTTATGACCTCGGCGACAAGATGTACAACGACCAGGTCGCCGGCAAGGACTGGTTCGACGCGAAGGCTTTCCCGCAGGCGACGTTCGTGTCGTCGGCGATCGCACCGGCCGGTGGCAACAAGTACAACGTGACCGGCAAGCTGACGATCAAGGGCAAGGCCGAAACCGTCACGGTGCCCGTCACGGTCACGCAGAACGGCGCGACGCAGACGTTCGACGGCGTGCTGCCGATCAAGCGTTCGGCCTTCAACGTCGGCACCGGCGAATGGAAGGACACGTCGGTCGTCGCGGACGAAGTGCAGATCAAGTTCCATCTCGTCGCCACGAAGTAAGCGGCGAACCATCGCATCACCCGAATGCCGCGCGAGGGCGCGGCGCCGTTCCAAGGAGAAAGAGTTGAAAAAGCATCTGATGATCGCCGCAGGCGCACTGGCTGCCACGCTGTCGTTCTCGGCATTCGCCGACAGCGCAACCTACCAGTTCGATCCGTCGCACACGTACCCGAGCTTCGAGGCCGACCACTTCGGCGGCCTGTCGGTCTGGCGCGGCAAGTTCGACAAGTCGAGCGGCACCGTGACGCTCGATCGCGCGGCGAAGACGGGTACGGTCGACGTGACGACCGACATCGCGTCGATCCACACCGGCAGCGCGAAGCTCGACGAGCACCTGCAGACGAACGAATTCTTCGACGTCGCGAAGTTCCCGCAGGCGAACTACAAGGGCACGATCAAGTTCGACGGCGACAAGCCGGTGTCGGTGGTCGGCAACCTGACGCTGCATGGCGTCACGAAGCCGCTGACGCTGAAGATCGACTCGTTCAAGTGCATGCCGCATCCGATGCTCAAGCGTGAAGTGTGCGGCGTCGACGCGGTCGGCGAATTCAGCCGCGACGATTTCGGCCTCGACTACGGCAAGCAGTACGGCTTCAAGATGAAGACGAAGCTGCTGATCACGGCCGAAGCCGTCAAGCAGCAGTAATACCGCCAGCCGGGCCGGCCGCCGCGCCGGCCCGTCGCGCGCCAACCGCCGCGTTCCCGTTCCACGGGCGCGGCGGTTTTTTTGCGCGCCTATAATCGCCCGAGCGCCGCTTGCGGCGCCCGGGCGGCGCCGACGGCGCGCGCGTGGCCGCGGCCGCCTCGAACAGAACGTACAACGACAAGGAGATCGCCGATGCATGCCGTCACGCAGTCCCGTCCCATTGCCTCGTCGCCGCGCGTGTGGCGCGCGGTGGTCGCCGCGTCGATCGGCAATGCGCTCGAGTGGTTCGATCTCGTCGTCTACGGTTTTTTCGCGGTGACGATCTCGAAGCTGTTCTTCCCGGCCGGCAACGACACCGTGTCGCTGCTGCTCACGCTCGGCACGTTCGGCGTGTCGTTCTTCATGCGCCCGCTCGGCGCGATCGTGCTCGGCGCGTACGCCGACCGCGCGGGCCGCAAGGCCGCGCTCACGCTGTCGATCCTGCTGATGATGGCCGGCACGCTGATCATCGCGGTGCTGCCGACCTACGGGGCGATCGGCGTCGCGGCGCCGGTGATCCTCGTCGCCGCGCGGCTGATGCAGGGCTTCTCGGCCGGCGGCGAATTCGGCAGCGCGACCGCGTTCCTCGCCGAACACGTGCCGGGCCGGCGCGGCTTCTTCGCAAGCTGGCAGGTCGCGAGCCAGGGGCTCACGACGCTGCTCGCCGCCGGCTTCGGCACCGTGCTGAACGCGCAGCTCTCGGCCGCGCAGATGGCGTCGTGGGGCTGGCGCGTGCCGTTCTTCTTCGGCCTGCTGCTCGGGCCCGTCGCTTACTACATCCGCACGAAGGTCGACGAGACGCCCGAATTCCTTGCCGCGGAAGGCACCGCGAACCCGCTGCGCGACACGTTCGCGTCGCACAAGGCGCGTCTCGTCGCCGCGATGGGCGTGGTCGTGCTCGGCACCGTCGCGACCTATCTCGTGCTGTTCATGCCGACCTACGGCGTGAAGCAGCTCGGCCTCGCGCCGTCGGCCGCGTTCGCGGCGATCCTCGTCGTCGGCGTGATCCAGATGGTGTTCGCACCGCTCGTCGGCCACTGGTCCGACACTTACGGCCGCGTGCGCGTGATGATCGCGCCGGCGATCGGCATCCTCGTGCTGATCTATCCGGCATTCGCGTACCTGGTCGCCCATCCGGGCTTCGGCACGCTGATCGCCCTGCAGGTGCTGCTCGCATTCCTGATGACGGGTTACTTCGCGGCGCTGCCGGGTTTGTTGTCCGAAGTGTTTCCGGTGCAGACGCGCACGACCGGGATGTCGCTCGCCTATAACGTCGCGGTGACGATCTTCGGCGGCTTCGGGCCGTTCATCATCGCGTGGCTGATCAAGGCGACCGGGATGAAGACGGTGCCGAGCTTCTACCTGATGTTCGCGGCCGTGCTGAGCCTCGCGGCGCTGGTCGTGCTGCGCCGGCGGTTCGGCTTCCGGTAACAGGGCAGGCGGCGCGCGTCAGTTGCCGGCGCGCTCGCATACAGGTTGCGCGGGCATCAGTTGCGGCTTGGCGTCGACCGTTCGCACGGGGCGCCCCGCGAGCGCGGCAAGGGCCTGCCCGAGCTGCCAGTCGGAGGCCGTGCCGAACTCGCGCTGCGGCAGCGCCGCGCTTTTCGCCGAGCCGATCTTTGCAAGCGCACGCTGCTCGCGCAGCTTCTGCCGTTCCTTGCGCACCTTCGCGAACGGGTCGGGCGCCAGCCGGTCGGCATACGGCGCGCGCGGGAGATCGGCTTCGCGGTACCACAGCAGCACGCCGTCGACGTCCGAGTCGCGGCGCGGCGGCACCAGCCAGTCGGGCACGACGCCGTAGCCATCCATCGGGCAGCCGTTCGGCCGCAGGTTGCGCGCGAACGTGAAATTCAGGCGCGTACCGTCGATCAGGTCGACGCCCGTCTGCGCGAGCCCCTTTCCGTAGGTCGGCATGCCGAGCAGCTTCGCGCGGCCGAGATCCTTCAGTGCCGCCGCGGTCGCTTCGGCGGCCGACGCGCTCTGTCCGTCGACGAGCACGACGAGCGGCACGGTGCGCCACCAGTCGTCGGCCTGCAACGGCGCGAGCGGATCCTGTCCGTGCATGACCGGCAACGCGTAATCGGGCCAGTTGGTCGTGTAGCGGCGACGGTTGGCGTCGCCGCGCTCGACCGTCACCATCGCGGTGCGATCGCGGCCCGCGAACAGCGCGGTGATGCCGATCGCCGCGTTGAGCGCGCCGCCGCCGTTGATGCGCAGGTCGAGAATCACGCCTTTCACGGGCGGCCCCGCGCGGCGTGCGGCCTGCACCGCGTCGACGTAGGCGCCGACCGCGGGCTCCGGAAAGCTCGACAGCCGCGTGTACAGGACGTCGCCGGCAAGCCGTTTCGCGGTCGCGGGGTGCGGCTTGAGGATCGTCCGCACGGGCGCGAAGCTCAGCATCGCGTGCGACGGGCCGCGCTGTACCGTGAGCTTCAGCGGCACACCCGCGTCGCCCTTGGCGAGTTTGGTCAGGTCGGCGGCGTCGATGCCGACGACGCTCGTATCGTTCATCGCGACGACGAGATCGTCGGGGCGCACGCCGGCCTGTTCCGCGGGCGCGTCGGGAATCACGTCGACGATGTGCAGCCCGTCGGGCCGCGTCTCGAAGACGATGCCGATGCCGGGCGTGCCGTCGCGGGCGCGCCGTTCGTCTTCGCTCCGCTCCTGCTCCTCCTTCGCATCGAAGAAACGCGCGTACGGCAGCGTCCTGATTCCCGCGTGGGTCGTGGCGTCGAGCAGCGCGCCGATGTCGACGTCGGTCAGGTGCTGCCGCTTCAGCACTTCCACCGCCGCCTTGAGCTCGCAGATCTGCGGCTCCCAGTCGGGCGGGCAGGGCGAAGGCGGCCGGGCGGTGGCGGGTGAGGCGGGGGACGAGGATGAAGTGGCGGGAGCAGCGGCGGGCGGGGCGGGTGCCGGTTGTTGCGCACCGACCGGTGACGCGCACGGCAGGAACGCGGCCGTGACGGCTGCGCAAACGGCAAGGCGAAGAACGGTACGCGTGGAAGGCATCATCGGGACCGCACGTTGGAACGGAGGGCGAAGGTGCTGTCCCGCCGGCGCACGGCCGGCGGGCGGCGCGGCGGGACGGTCACGATTGTAGCCGACGCGCGTGGCCGGGCAGGGCGAGCGGGCCGCGCGCTCCACGCCGGCGGTACGGGCGAAAATACGGGCGAAAAAAAACCGGCCCAACCGGGCCGGTTTTTCGTCGGTGCCGAAGCAGCGCGGCGCTTAAACCTGCGCGCCTGCGTTGGGATCGTCCGGATCGTGCGCGGTCTTCTTTTCCTTGATCAGGTCTTCGCGCTTGATGCCGAGCCACATCGCGAGCGAGCCCGCGACGAACACCGACGAGTAGATGCCGAACATGATGCCGACCGTCAGCGCGAGGGCGAAGTAGTGCAGCGTCGGGCCGCCGAAGAAGAACATCGACAGCACCATCATTTCGGTCGACGTGTGCGTGATGATCGTACGCGACATCGTGGTCGTGATCGCGTGGTTGATCACTTCCTGCACGGTCATCTTGCGTTCGCGGCGGAACGTTTCGCGGATCCGGTCGAAGATGACGACCGACTCGTTGACCGAGTAGCCGAGCACCGCGAGGATGGCCGCGAGCACCGCCAGCGAGAACTCCCACTGGAAGAACGCGAAGAAGCCGAGAATGATCACGACGTCGTGCAGGTTGGCGATGATGCCGGCCACCGCGTACTTCCACTCGAAGCGGAACGACAGGTAGATCACGATGCCGATCACGACGCACGCGAGCGCGAGCAGGCCGTCGGTCGCGAGTTCGCGGCCGACCTGCGGGCCGACGAATTCGACGCGTTGCAGTGTGACGTCCGGGCTCTGTGCCTTCAGCGCGCTCATCACCTGGTCGCTCTGCTGAGCGGACGTGAGGCCTTCCTTCAGCTGCAGCCGGATCAGCACGTTGCGCGACGTGCCGAAGTTCTGCACCTGCGCGTCGGCGTAGCCGAGCTTGCCGAGCGTCGCGCGCACGGGTTCGAGTTCGGCGGCCTGCTGGTACTGCACCTCGATCACCGTCCCGCCGGTGAATTCGACGGACAGGTGCAGCCCGCGGTGGAACAGGAAGAACACGGCGGCGAGGAACGTGACCAGCGAGATCACGTTGAACACCAGCGCGTGCCGCATGAACGGAATGTCTTTACGGATGCGGAAAAATTCCATGGTCTTCTCCGGGGCCTTATTGGGTCGAGCCCGGTTTCTTCGGCGACACGCCTTGCTGCGCGCGGTTGCGCAGCTGCGGCTTGCCGGTGCGCGGCGCGTTGCCCTTCGCGGGCGCGGCGAGCTTCGCGGCACGCGCGGTGTCGGTCGCATCGTCCGCCTCGGCGAACGGTGCGGCGGCAGCGGCGCCTTCCGGCTTCCACACCTGGCCGATCGCGAGCGACTTCAGCTTCTTGCGGCCGCCGTACCAGAGGTTGACGATCCCGCGCGAGAAGAACACCGCGGAGAACATCGACGTCAGGATACCGAGGCAGTGCACGATCGCGAACGCGCGAACCGGGCCCGAGCCGAACGCGAGCAGCGCGAGGCCGGCGATCAGCGTCGTGACGTTCGAGTCGAGAATCGTCGCCCATGCGTGCGCGTAGCCCGACTGGATCGCGAGCTGCGGCGGCTGGCCCGCGCGCAGTTCCTCACGCACGCGCTCGTTGATCAGCACGTTCGAGTCGATCGCCATACCGAGCGCGAGCGCGATAGCGGCGATACCGGGCAGCGTCAGCGTGGCCTGCATCAGCGACAGCACGGCGACGAGCAGCAGCAGGTTCACCGACAGGCCGATCACCGAGATCACGCCGAACAGCATGTAGTACGCGATCATGAACACGGCGATCGCGCAGAAGCCCCAGATCACCGAGTGGACGCCCATCTTGATGTTGTCGGCGCCGAGGCTCGGGCCGATCGTGCGTTCCTCGATGATGTCCATCGGCGCGGCGAGCGAACCGGCGCGCAGCAGCAGCGCGAGGTCGGCCGCGGCCTGCGGCGTCGGCTGGCCCGTGATCTGGAAGCGGTCGCCGAGCTCCGACTGGATCGTCGCGACCGTCAGCACCTCGCCCTTGCCCTTCTCGAACAGCACCATCGCCATCGGCTTGCCGATGTTCTCGCGCGACACCGCGCGCACCGAGCGGCCGCCCGCCGAATCGAGGCGGATGTTGACCGACGGACGCTGGTGATCGTCGAAACCGGCCGATGCATCGATGATGCGGTCGCCCGTGAAGATCACTTCCTTCTTCAGCAGCACCGGCGCCTGGTTGCCCTGCGTGAACAGTTCTTCACCCGGCGGCACCGGGTCGTTCGGGTTCGGGTGCGTGTTGATCGGGTCGGCGAGGCGCGCTTCGAGCGTCGCGGTGCGGCCGATGATGTCCTTCGCCTTCGCGGTGTCCTGCACGCCCGGCAGCTCGACGACGATACGGTCGCTGCCCTGCTGCTGCAGGATCGGCTCCGACACGCCGAGTTCGTTCACGCGGTTGTGGAGCGTCGTCAGGTTCTGCTTGAGCGCGGCGTCCTCGACGGACTTCTGCACGGCCGGCGTAAACGTGCCGACGACCTGCGTGCCGCCGCCGCCGGGCTGGGTCGCCCATTGCAGTTCGGTGATCGACAGCGCGAGCACCTTGCGGGCGTCTTCCGCCGTCTGCGCATCGCTGAAATTGACGACCACGGACTGGTCGACGCGGCTCACGCCGCCGTCGCGGATGTTCTTGTCGCGCAGCAGCGTGCGCGCGTCGGACGCGTCGGAATCGAGCTTCTTCGTGAGCGCGCCCGTCATATCGACCTGGAGCAGGAAGTGGACGCCGCCACGCAGGTCGAGGCCGAGATACATCGGCAGCGCGTGCAGCGCGGTCAGCCAGCGCGGCGACGCGCTCTGCAGGTTCAGCGCGACGACGTACTGCGGATCGTTCGGGTCGGCGTTCAGCGACTTCTGCAGCAGGTCCTTGACGCGCAGCTGCGTATCGGTGTCCTTCAGGCGCACGCGGATGTTCGCGTTGGTCGCCGTGTTCTCGAAGGTGACGTCGTCCGGCGTGATCTGCGCGGCGGCGAGCGCCGATTCGACCTGGGTCAGCGTGGTCGAGTCGAGCTTGACCGTGGCCTTGCCGCTCGACACCTGCACCGCCGGCGCTTCGCCGAAGAAGTTGGGCAATGTGTACAGAAGGCCGATGGCGAGCGCCACGACCATCACGACATATTTCCAGAGTGGATAACGATTCATGAGGGAGCCGAACGGGTGGTTGGCGTGAAAGCGTCGCGTCCGGCGCCGCGGCGGCCCGCTCTCTCAGGCGGGCACGGCGCGGGGAGCCGGACGCTCGGTGAAGGGCTTACAGCGACTTGATCGTGCCCTTCGGCAGAATGGTCGTGACCGCGGCCTTCTGCACGGTGATTTCGGTGCCCTCGGCGATCTCGACGCCGATGTAGCCTTCGGTGACCTTCGTCACCTTGCCCACGAGGCCGCCGCTCGTGACGACTTCGTCGCCCTTGGCCATGGCCGCGAGCATGTTGCGGTGCTCCTTCTGACGCTTCATCTGCGGACGGATCATGATGAAGTAGAGCACGGCAAACATCAGGATGAGCGGCAGGAAGCTCATCAGGCTCGATTCGGCGCCACCGGCACCTTGGGCGAACGCGTTGGAAATGAACGGCACGTTGGTCTCTCCGTAGGGGAAGATCGAAAAATAAGCCGGTTATTCTACCACCGGCCCCATGCGCAAACGGCTCGGCAAATGCGCTTTCGGATCAAGCTGTTAAAGCGCGAACCGGTACCGTTGCGACTCGTTTGGAAAGGCAATTGTAATGTTTGGCGACCGGATTCGACAGTTGGGACGCATTATTTAGTACTCGTCCTATGTGACGGGCCGCGGCGCGGGCAGCCGGCCCGTCAGTCGACGCCTCTCGCGCGATCCTCCGCGAAGCGCTGGCGGAACGCGTCGAACGTGTGGGTCTCGATCGCGTCGCGGATCTCGCTCATCAGCTGCAGGTAGTAGTGCAGGTTGTGGATCGTGTTGAGCTGCGCGCCGAGGATCTCGCCGACGCGGTGCAGGTGATGCAGGTAGCCGCGCGAGAAGTTCTGGCACGTGTAGCACGAGCAGCTCGCGTCGAGCGGCTTCAGCGAGTTCTTGTGCGTCGCGTTGCGGATCTTCACGTCGCCGAAGCGCGTGAAGAGCCAGCCGTTGCGGGCATTGCGGGTCGGCATCACGCAGTCGAACATGTCGACGCCGTTCGCGACGCCCTCGACCAGGTCCTCCGGCGTGCCGACCCCCATCAGATAGTGCGGCTTGTTGGCCGGCAGCTTCGGGCCCACGTGGCGCAGCACGCGCATCATGTCTTCCTTCGGTTCGCCGACCGACAGCCCGCCGATCGCGAGGCCGTGGAAGCCGAGTTCCGCGAGGCCCGCGAGCGATTCGTCGCGCAGGTCCTCGAACATGCCGCCCTGGACGATCCCGAACAGCGCGTTCGGGTTGCCGAGCCGGTTGAATTCGTCGAGCGAGCGCTTCGCCCAGCGCAGCGACATGCGCATCGAGTCGGCCGCTTCCTTGTGCGTGGTCGGCACGCCGTTGGTCGCGTACGGCGTGCACTCGTCGAACTGCATCACGACGTCGGAGTTCAGCACCTTCTGGATCTGCATCGACACTTCCGGCGACAGGAACAGCTTGTCGCCGTTGATCGGCGACGCGAACGTGACGCCGTCCTCGGTGATCTTGCGCAGGTCGCCGAGCGAGAACACCTGGAAGCCGCCCGAGTCGGTCAGGATCGGCTTGTTCCAGCCCATGAAGCCGTGCAGGCCGCCGTGCGCGTCGATCGTGTCGAGGCCCGGGCGCAGCCACAGGTGGAACGTGTTGCCGAGAATGATCTGGGCCTTGATCTCGTGCAGCTCGCGCGGCTGGATCGCCTTCACGGTGCCGTACGTGCCGACGGGCATGAAGATCGGCGTCTCGACCACGCCGTGATTGAGCTTCACGCGGCCGCGGCGCGCATGGCCGTCGGTCGTCAGCAGTTCGAATTCGAGCCCGTTTGCGGGGCGGTCCTGCACGGGGGCGTGTGCATCGTGCGTATCGTGGGATGAACCTTCGGTCATCGCTTTATTCTCCTTGCCACCGGAGAACAGTCCGGCGCATGTTGGAAACGCCGCCGGCAGGCCGGCGGCGGGGAAAAACAGGTGCGCGCCATCGTAGCGCGTACCGTGGGAAAAGGGGCAACCGCGGGGGCAACCGCGCGGGGCAACAGCGCGGAGACACCCACGCGGCGTGCGGCAGCGCGAAGCGCAACGGCCGCCGCGCAATCGCGGGCCGCTGCATGTTCGCGCCTGTCGTGCTAGGCGCGCGGCGTCTCCGGCGTGTCGCGCCGCGTGAGCAGCATCGCGTCGCCGTAGCTGAAGAAGCGGTAGCGTTGTTCGATCGCATGCCGGTACGCGGAGCGGATCGTCTCGACGCCCGCGAACGCGGACACCAGCATCAGCAGCGTCGACTTCGGCAGGTGGAAGTTCGTGACGAGCCGGTCGACCACGCGGAAACGATAGCCCGGCGTGATGAAGATGTCGGTCTCGGCCTGCGTCGCCGCGAGCGGGCGGCCCGCTTCGTCGGCCGCGCGCGCCGCGGCTTCGAGCGCGCGCATCGACGTCGTGCCGACCGCGATCACGTTGCCGCCGCGCGCGCGGGTCGCGGCGATCTTGTCGACGAGCGACTGCGGCAGGTCGTACCACTCGCTGTGCATCTTGTGCTCGGCGATGTTGTCGACGCGCACCGGCTGGAACGTGCCGGCACCGACGTGCAGCGTCAGCGTCGCGCGCTCGACACCCATCGCGTCGAGCCGGTCGAGCATCGGCTGGTCGAAGTGCAGCCCGGCCGTGGGTGCGGCGACCGCCCCCGGATTGCTCGCGTAGACGGTCTGGTAGCGCGTCTCGTCGGTCGCATCCGGATCGTGCTCGATATAGGGCGGCAGCGGCAGGCGGCCGTACTGCTCGATGAGATCGAGGCACGGCTCGGGGAAGACCAGCGTGAAGAACGGCTCGACGCGCTCGCCGACGGTCACGTCGAACGCATCGGCGAGACGCAGCGTCGTGCCGGCACCCGGCGACTTGCTTGCGCGGATCTGCGCGAGCGCCGTGTGCGTGCCGGTCACGCGCTCGACCAGCACCTCGATCTTGCCGCCGCTGGCCTTCTGGCCGAAGAACCGCGCCTTCAGCACCTTGGTATCGTTGAACACGAGCAGGTCGCCGGGCGCGATGCACGACGGCAGCTCGGCGAAGCGGCGGTCGACGAGGCGCGCGGGCTCGACGGTGCCGTCGACCTCGAGCAGGCGGCTCGCGGTGCGGTCGGGCAGCGCGGTTTGCGCAATCAGCTCGGGCGGCAGATTGAAATCGAAATCGGAAAGCGTGAACATGCGGGCTGGTTCGAAACGGCCGGCGGGCGCCGCCGACAGGGCGGAAACGCATGAATGGGGCGCGCGAGCCGCTATGATGGCGGGATGCGCGGCCTGGCCGGCGTCGTTCGTTCGGACGACGTGAAAGCCGCTATTGTACTTGCCTTGTGAAGCACCCAGACGATCCGATGCCTGTGTCACCACGCCGCTCCTCCGCTGCCGTTGCCGATTCCGCCGATCCGTTCGACGCGGAGGATGCCGCGCCGCCCGTGCACGACACGGCGGCGCGCACCGTGCCGCGCCGTGCCGGCCCGAAGCGCGGCGCCGACGGCAGGCTCGCGCAGCCGGCAGCCGCCGCGCCCGATGCCGACGGTGCCGCCGCGGGCGATGCAGCGGGCGAGGCCGGCGCATCCGGCACGAAGCGCAAGAAGAAGCCGGCCGCCGACAAGCCCGTGAAGACCGTCGACAAGCTCGCGAAGCTCGGCCTCACGCGTTCGATCGATCTCGTGCTGCATCTGCCGATGCGCTACGAGGACGAAACCACGCTCACGCCGATCGGCGAGCTGCTGCCGGGCGGCATCGCGCAGACCGAAGGGGTCGTGTTCGACAACGAGGTCGCGTATCGCCCGCGCCGCCAGCTCGTCGTGAAGATCCAGGACGACGACGGCGAGCAGCTCGTGCTGCGCTTCCTCAATTTCTACGGCTCGCAGGTCAAGCAGATGGCCGTCGGCCAGCGGCTGCGCGTGCGCGGCGACGTGCGCGGCGGTTTCTTCGGGATGGAGATGGTGCATCCGGCCGTGCGCGTCGTCGAAGCCGATGCGCCGCTGCCGCAGGTGCTCACGCCCGTCTATCCGAGCACGGCCGGCGTGTCGCAGGCGTACCTGCGCAAGGCGATCGAGAACGCGGTGGAGCGCACGCCGCTGCCCGAGCTGCTGCCGCCCGAGATCCAGCGCGACTACCTGAAGCCGCTCGACGTGCCGACGCTCGAGCAGGCCGTGCGCATCCTGCACCACCCGCGCGTCGATTCCGACGAAGCCGCGCTGATGGACGGCTCGCATCCGGCGTGGACGCGCATCAAGTTCGAGGAACTGCTCGCGCAGCAACTGTCGCTCAAGCGCGCGCACGAGGAGCGCCGCACGCGCGCGGCGCCCGCGATGCCGCGCCGCACCGCGAGCGATGCCGATGCGCTGACGACCCGGCTCTATGCCGCGCTGCCGTTCACGCTGACGGGCGCGCAGGCGCGCGTCGTCGACGAGATCGCGCGCGACCTCACGCTCGCGCACCCGATGCAGCGCCTGCTGCAGGGCGACGTCGGCAGCGGCAAGACGGTGGTCGCGGCGCTGGCCGCCACGCAGGCGATCGACGCCGGCTACCAGGCCGCGCTGATGGCGCCCACCGAAATCCTCGCGGAGCAACATGCGCGCAAGCTGCGCGCGTGGCTCGAGCCGCTCGGCGTCACGGTTGCGTGGCTCGCGGGCAGCCTGAAGGCGAAAGAGAAGCGCGCGGCGATCGAGGCGGCCGCGCTCGGCACCGCGCAGCTCGTGATCGGCACGCACGCGATCATCCAGGACACGGTCGAATTCGCCCGGCTCGGCCTCGTGATCGTCGACGAGCAGCACCGCTTCGGCGTCGAGCAGCGGCTCGCGCTGCGGGCGAAGGCCGCGAACGCGGCCAACGGCGCGCGCGACTTCCAGCCGCACCAGTTGATGATGTCGGCCACGCCGATTCCGCGCACGCTCGCGATGACGTATTACGCGGACCTCGAGGTCTCGACGATCGACGAGCTGCCGCCGGGCCGCACGCCGGTGCTGACGCGCCTCGTCGGTGATGCGCGGCGCGAGGAGGTGATCGCCCGCGTGCGCGAGGCCGCGCTGACCGGGCGCCAGGTGTACTGGGTGTGCCCGCTGATCGAGGAGAGCGAGACGCTGCAGCTGCAGACGGCCGTCGAGACTTACGAGACGCTGGCCGCCGCGCTTCCGGAGCTGAAGGTCGGGCTCGTGCACGGCCGGCTGTCGCCGGCCGACAAGGCGGCCGTGATGGAAGCGTTCACGCGCAACGAAGTGCAGCTGCTCGTCGCGACGACCGTGATCGAGGTCGGCGTCGACGTGCCGAACGCGTCGCTGATGGTGATCGAGCACGCGGAGCGCTTCGGCCTCGCGCAGCTGCACCAGTTGCGCGGCCGGGTCGGGCGCGGCACCGCGGCGTCGGTGTGCGTGCTGCTGTACACGGGGCCGCTGTCGCTCACCGGCCGCGAGCGGCTGAAGACGATGCGCGAGACGACCGACGGCTTCGAGATCGCGCGGCGCGACCTCGAGATCCGCGGCCCCGGCGAATTCCTCGGCGCCCGCCAGTCGGGCGCGGCGATGCTGCGCTTCGCGAACCTTGAGACCGACGGCTGGCTGATCGATCCGGCCCGCGAAGCCGCGACGCGGCTGATTGCCGCGTATCCCGAAATCGTCACGCAGCATCTCGCGCGCTGGCTCGGCGCGCGGGAGCAGTATCTGAAGGCCTGATCCGCGGGTTGGGGCCGGATCCGGAATCGCCATTCGACGCATGCCGATGCAGAGAAACTTGGCGAACCGGTGTCACAGGGTGTATAAATTAAACCTATCGCCTGTATATCTCTGATTGACCCACAATGACGCTGACTGAATTGAAATACATCGTCGCGGTCGCGCGCGAACGGCATTTCGGCCGTGCGGCCGAAGCCTGCTTCGTGAGCCAGCCGACGCTGTCGGTGGCGATCAAGAAGCTCGAAGACGAGCTGAACGTGCAGATTTTCGAGCGCGGCGCGAGCGAAGTGAGCGTGACGCCGATCGGTGACCAGATCGTCACGCAGGCGCAGCGCGTACTCGAGCAGACTTTCGCGATCAAGGAGATCGCGAAGCAGGGCAAGGATCCGCTGGTCGGCCCGTTCCGCCTCGGCGTGATCTACACGATCGGGCCGTACCTGCTGCCGACGCTCGTCAAGCAGATGATCCAGCGTGTCCCGCAGATGCCGTTGATGCTGCAGGAAAACTACACGCTCAAGCTGCTCGAACTGCTGAAGCAGGGCGAGATCGACGCCGCGATCATGGCGCTGCCGTTTCCGGAAACCGGCCTGATGGTGCGCCCGCTGTACGACGAACCGTTCGTTGTCGCGCTGCCGGCCGGCCATCCGTGGGAGAAGCGCGACGAGATCGACGCCGAGGACCTGAAGCAGGAAACCATGCTTCTGCTCGGCAACGGTCACTGCTTCCGCGATCACGTGCTCGGCGTGTGCCCGGAGCTGATGCGCTTCTCGCAGACGGCCGACGGCATCCAGAAGACCTTCGAGGGCTCGTCGCTCGAGACGATCCGCCACATGGTCGCGAGCGGCGTCGGCATCACGGTGCTGCCGCGAATGTCGGTTGCCGAGATCGGCCCGCGCGCGAACGGCCCCGATGCCGAACTGCTGTCGTACGTGCCGTTCAACGAGCCGGTGCCCGACCGCCGCGTGGTGCTCGTGTGGCGCAAGAGCTTCACGCGGATGCCCGCGATCGACGCGATCAGCGACGCGATTTCCGCCTGCGAGCTGCCGGGTGTCGCGAAGCTCGACATGCCGGCGACGATGAACTGAGCGCGCTGCGGCATGCGCGTGTGGCAGCCCGATGAACGGGGTCTTGCGACCCCGTTTATTTTTCTCTATCGCATAGATGAAATTAATTAAATTCAAGTAATCGATAGACGTATATAGAATCCTCTATATGGATCGGTGTCCTGTCGACGACCGGTCTGCACGTTGAGTGCAAGCGTCAAAGGAGGATGTCATGATGCGGTCGGTATTGCAGCACGCGCAGCGGAACATCCCGCCGCGCGACGCGGTCGTACATCGCGCCAGGGCGGCGGTTCGCAGCCTGCGTCCGATTGCGTTCGCGTACCTCGCGGACCGTGTGTATGGCGGTTGAACGCCGCCGCGCGCCGGTTCAGTGTTCCCCCGATTCACCCGCCATCAAGCCATGAGGGAGCATCGCATGTCCGAAAGCTGGAGTTCCGCCCGCGGCGTCGTCACGACGCCTGCCGGCAGCCGGTTCCCCGAGCGTCCCGCCCGCGGCGCGTCGCAGCGGGAACGCGCGTTACAGGCCCCGCGCGACATCCCGTAGTACGACAGGAGAATCAACCTGTTCCGTTTCCCATCCCCGCAATGACACTCCACCAACCGCACCCGGCATGCCGCCGGAGCGAACCGATGGAGTCATACGAGCAAGCCAAGGAGAAATCGCATGTCGAACGAAACGAAGTGCCCGTTCAACCACACCGCTGGTGGCGGCACGACGAACAAGGACTGGTGGCCGAATCAGCTCAACCTGAACATCCTGCACCGCCATTCGGCGCTGTCCGATCCGATGGACAAGGATTTCGACTACGCGGAAGCGTTCAGCAAGCTGGACCTCGCGGCGGTGAAGAAGGACCTGCACGCACTGATGACGATGTCGCAGGACTGGTGGCCGGCCGACTTCGGCCACTATGGCGGCCTGTTCATCCGCATGGCCTGGCACAGCGCCGGCACGTATCGCACGGCCGACGGCCGGGGCGGCGCGGGCGGCGGGCAGCAGCGCTTCGCGCCGCTCAACAGCTGGCCGGACAACGTCAGCCTCGACAAGGCACGCCGGCTGCTGTGGCCGATCAAGCAGAAGTACGGCCGCAACATCTCGTGGGCCGACCTGCTGATCCTGACCGGCAACGTCGCGCTCGAATCGATGGGCTTCAAGACCTTCGGCTATGCCGGCGGTCGCGTCGACACGTGGGAACCGGACGACGTCTACTGGGGCTCGGAAAAGATCTGGCTGGAACTGAGCGGCGGCCCGAACAGCCGCTACTCGGGCAAGCGTGAGCTCGAAAGCCCGCTCGCTGCCGTGCAGATGGGCCTCATCTACGTGAACCCGGAAGGCCCGGACGGCAACCCCGACCCGGTCGCCGCCGCGCATGACATCCGCGAGACGTTCGCACGCATGGCGATGAACGACGAAGAAACGGTCGCGCTGATCGCGGGCGGCCACACGTTCGGCAAGACGCACGGTGCCGGTCCGGCGTCGAACGTCGGCCCCGAGCCGGAAGCCGCGGGCCTCGAGGAGCAGGGTCTCGGCTGGAAGAGCACGTTCGGCACGGGCAAGGGCAAGGACGCGATCACGAGCGGCCTCGAAGTCACGTGGACGTCGACGCCGACGAAGTGGAGCAACGACTTCTTCAAGCACCTGTTCAGCTACGAGTGGGAGCTCACGAAGAGCCCGGCCGGTGCACATCAGTGGGTCGCGAAGGACGCCGGCGAAGTGATTCCCGATGCGTTCGACGCGTCGAAGAAGCATCGCCCGACGATGCTGACGACCGACCTGTCGCTGCGTTTCGACCCGGCCTACGAAAAGATCTCGCGCCGTTTCTACGAGAACCCGGCCGAGTTCGCCGATGCGTTCGCGCGTGCGTGGTTCAAGCTCACGCACCGCGACATGGGCCCGCGCTCCCGTTATCTCGGCCCGGAAGTGCCGGCGGAACACCTGCTGTGGCAGGACCCGATCCCGGCAGTCGATCACCCGCTGATCGACGATGCCGACGTTGCCGCGCTGAAGGCGAAGGTGCTGGCCACGGGCCTGTCGGTGTCGCAGCTCGTGTCGACGGCATGGGCGTCGGCCGCGACGTTCCGCGGATCGGACAAGCGCGGCGGCGCGAACGGCGCGCGTATCCGCCTGGCGCCGCAGAAGGACTGGGAAGTGAACCGTCCGGCTGAGCTCGCGAAGGTGCTCGCGACGCTCGAAGGCGTGCAGAAGGCGTTCAACGACGCGCAGACGGGCGGCAAGAAGGTGTCGCTCGCCGACCTGATCGTGCTGGCCGGTGCGGCCGGCGTCGAGCAGGCCGCGAAGAACGCGGGCGTCGCGGTGACGGTGCCGTTCGCACCGGGCCGTGCGGATGCATCGCAGGAAGAGACCGATATCGAAGCGATGGCCGTGCTCGAGCCGGTCGCGGACGGCTTCCGCAACTTCCTGAAGCACGCGTACAAGACGCCGGCCGAGGCGCTGCTGGTCGACAAGGCGCAACTGCTGACGCTGAGCGCGCCCGAGATGACGGTGCTCGTCGGTGGCCTGCGCGTGCTCGGCGCGAACGCCGGCGAGGCGAAGCATGGCGTGTTCACCGACCGTCCGGAAGCGCTGACGAACGACTTCTTCGTGAACCTGCTCGACATGGGCACGGAATGGAAGCCGGCGTCGGCCGCGAACGACGTGTTCGAAGGGCGCGATCGCGCGACGGGCAAGGTGAAGTGGACCGGCACGCGTGTCGACCTGATCTTCGGCTCGCATGCGCAGCTGCGTGCGCTGGCCGAGGTGTACGGCAGCGCGGATGCGAAGGAGAAGTTCGCGCGCGACTTCGTCGCGGCCTGGAACAAGGTGATGAACCTCGACCGCTTCGACCTCGCGTGAGCGTTGCCGTGCAGTAGCACGGTGAGGCAGTAACGGGAAACGGCCGGTCGTCCGGCCGGCCGTTTCGTCCCGATCCTGGATTTCGTTGAAGGAGTGACGATCATGACGCAAATGATGCTGAACATGCGTGCCGCGCTGGCGGCACCGAAGTTGCGGGCGCCGGCCGAGATCGCGCGGTACGTAGTCGGATTCGCGATCGTCGTGGGCGGTGCGGCCGAACTGGTGTCGCAGGCGCTGCACGCGATCGCCGCCGCCTGAGCGCGGCGGATCGCACGCCACGCTGCAGTGGCGAGTCATACGGGTGGTGCGGTGTCGGCATGCAGGTCAACAGGTTCGCCTGGATTGCTCCGGTTGATTGAGTGAGGAGTCCGCAACATGTCCATAAAGACCCGCGATCCATCCAGATCTACCCGGTTGAGGGTGCCCTGACGATATTGCTTGCGCCGTCCGAACACCACATTGGCGTTGATGTCGTGCCGGCGCGCAACAATCGACACCGGCATGCCGGGCTCCAATGTTTCCCTGATCACCTGCTGCCTGAATGCTTGCGTGTACATCCGATGGGGATGGGCACGAATCCCTGCGTTCGACATGGCTGACTGGCTCCGTCAATCCAAACGTGCCCATCGTGCTTTGGAAAAATGAGCATCGGGAAACGGTCCGGTCGAGGCGCTTGCGATGAAGCGTGCGCTGTCGTGGTTTCGCGGATTCGACAGCGATGCGATCGCCGCGGTACCGACCGACGCGTTGAGGCCGGGAAGGGCCCGCAACGCCGGCGGCTCCGAGGTGCATCCGCTCGATGTGCTGCCTGGTTCGTTGATCGAACGGGATCCGCATCGATCGGTTGGCGATTTTGCCGCGACGGTGATTCTCGGGCGGCGCCGGCAACGCGGCGGTTTCGCGGGCGCCGGCGATCGTCATCCCCGCGCGCACGACGCTGCGCGACAAGGCTGAGCCGTCAGCAAGCGGTGTCGGATATATTCAGCAGGTTCTCCATCATCCAGGTAGCCATTCAATGGAATCACGACGCAAGGCAGTGGGCGTGGTCGCGCCTGCGGGGGTGCCCGATCCGGAAGGCATCGCGCGTGGCATTGCGCTCGTCGAAAGTTGGGGCTTCGAGGTCAGGGCGGGCGCGCACCTCGGCAGCCGGTACCGCTATTTCGCCGGTACCGCCGAGGAGCGCGCGGACGACCTGCGGCGCACCCTGATGGATCCGTCGATCGATATCGTGTGGCTCGCGCGGGGGGGATTCGGTTGCGCGCATTTGCTTGAGCACTTGCCCGACGAGATCGCAACGCCGAAGACGATCATCGGCTTTTCCGACGCGACGTCACTGTTCTGCGCACTCGCGGATCGGCCCGGCGTGCGTTTGCTGCATGGCCCGACATTTCACAGTCTGGCGACCAAGGTCGACGACGCGACGCGCGCCGACATTCGCGCTGTGCTGACCGGCGACGAACGCGCCGCGCTGAGTCTGCGGCATTTGTCCGGCGCCCCTGGTGCCGTGCGGGGACGTCTGTGCGGCGGCAACGTGACGGTACTCGCGAGCGTCGCGGGTACGCGCTGGTCGCTTCGCTCACGCGACGCGATCGTACTGCTGGAGGACGTGACGGAGTTCGGCTACCGGCTCGACCGCAGCCTGACGCAACTGCGTCTGAGCGGCGCGTTCGACGGAGCCCGTGCGTTCGTGCTCGGGCAATTCACGCGCTGCCCGATCCCGGACGGCGCGGATTTCACGCTCGAGCAGATGCTTGTCGACGTGCTGGGCGGCTTCGGCCTGCCGATCTACTCGGGTCTGCCGATCGGACATGAACACCGCAACATCACCTGGCAATACGGCAGCCAGGCTGCCATCGAGAACGGCGCGATCCGGTTCGGCGCGTAGCGTCGAATCCGGAAGGACAGGAATGCGTACCTTCGGCGATTTCGCGAAACTGTCGTCGGTGCCGGAAGCGAAGGGCGTGCCGGCGGCGGAAGACATGATCCGCCCGCTCGTCGAAGGGCACGAGGCCGTCGTGCGAACCGCGCGCCCGATCTTCCCGATCGCCGACGCGGCGAGCGACGAGCCCACCGCCGACCTGCCGACCTGCTGGCGCAGCGCCTGCAGACGCATGAAAACCGCGAGGATGCTGCGCTCGCCGCTCGCGTAAGTGCGGTGCGGCCGGAGAGGGCGCGTTGACTCGCCCGATCCGGAGTGATCGAATCCGTCCCTTGATTGGCGCAAATCGTGGCCCGGCCCTGCGCAGCGGGCCCGGGCGGCCCGGGCGCGCCGGGCGGCTGCCGGCCGCGGGCCGCCCCGACATGACGCGAAGCACCGCTCGGCTCTAAAATGCCGGGGTTATCTTCCCGGTGCCTCGCCATGCTTGCCCGCTTTCCCCTGTATCTGCGGCTCGTCCGGATGGACAAGCCGATCGGCAGCCTGCTGCTGCTGTGGCCGACGCTCAACGCGCTGTGGATCGCGTCCGACGGCCATCCGCGCTGGCCGCTGCTCGTGATCTTCTCGCTCGGCACGCTGCTGATGCGCTCGGCCGGCTGCGCGATGAACGACTACGCCGACCGCGATTTCGACCGCCACGTGAAGCGCACGGCCGACCGGCCGCTGACGTCGGGCAAGATCCGTGCGTGGGAAGCCGTTGCGATCGCCGTCGGGCTCGCATTCATCTCGTTCCTGCTGATCCTGCCGCTCAACACGCTGACGAAGGAGCTGTCCGTCGTCGCGCTGTTCGTCGCGGGTTCGTATCCGTTCATGAAGCGTTTCTTCGCGATTCCGCAGGCGTATCTCGGCATCGCGTTCGGCTTCGGCATTCCGATGGCGTTCGCGGCCGTGCAGGACACGGTGCCGGCGATCGCGTGGGTGATGCTGGTCGCGAACATTTTCTGGTCGGTCGCGTACGACACCGAATACGCGATGGTCGATCGCGACGACGACATCAAGATCGGCATCCGCACGTCGGCGCTGACGTTCGGCCGCTTCGACGTCGCGGCCGTGATGGCGTGTTATGCGGCGACGCTCGGCATCTACGTGTGGATCGGCGTGACGCTCGGCTTCGGCCTCGCGTACTGGGCCGGCTGGGCGGCGGCGGTCGGCTGCGCGCTGTATCACTACACGCTGATCAAGGGCCGCGAGCGGATGCCGTGCTTCGCCGCGTTCCGGCACAACAACTGGCTCGGCGGCGTGCTGTTCGCGGGGATCGCCGCGCATTACCTGCTGGCGGGGCCGGCGGCCAACTGAAGCGGCCGCGCGCCGGCGCGCGACGCGATGCGCGATGCCAACAAAAAAGCGGCCGAGGCCGCTTTTTTGTTGGCGGTGCCGGAAGGGAGGCCCGGGGCGGGCGCGACGCTTATGCGCGACCGAGTTCGTCGCCCATTTCCTTCGCACGCGCTTCGGCCGCGAGCGCGCCGCGCACGATTGCGTCCTTCACGCCCTGCGCGTCGAACGATGCGAGTGCGGCGGCCGTCGTGCCGCCCTTCGACGTCACGCGCTCGCGCAGCACGCTCGCCGGCTCGCCCGATTGCGCGGCGAGTTGCGCGGCGCCCGTGAACGTCGCGACCGCGAGCGCGCGGCCCTGTTCGTCGTTCATGCCGAGCTGGCGCGCGGCTTCCTGCAGCGCTTCGATGAAATAGAACACGTAAGCGGGGCCGCTGCCCGAAATGGCCGTGACGGCATCGAGCTTCGACTCGTCGTCGAACCACACGATCTCGCCGACCGCGCCGAGCACGTTCGATGCGAGTTCGCGGCCCGCCGCATCGACGCCCGGCAGGGCGGCGAGGCCCGTCACGCCCATGCCGACGAGCGCGGGCGTGTTCGGCATCGTGCGCACGACGCGTGCGTAGTCGCCGAGCCAGCGCGCGAGATCGCTGCCGCGGATGCCGGCCGCGATGCTGATCACGAGCTGTGTCTTCAGGTGCGGCGCGAGCGCCTGCGCGACGTCCTTCAGCACCTGCGGCTTCACCGCGAGCACGATCGCGTCGTAGTCGGCGAGCGTTGCGTCGACGGCCGCGCCGGTGCGGATGCCGAATTGCTGCGCGGCACGTGCGCGCACCTCTTCGTTGACGTCGATGGCATACAGGCCGTCAGCGGCGACGCCGCGCTTGATCAGGCCGCCGATCAGGGCCGCGGCCATGTTGCCGCCGCCGATGAATGCGATTTTCATGATGTCCGAATGAGCGAGTGAGTGAACGGAAAGGCGGAAAAGGGCGCGGCGTTCAGTGCGAATAATCGCGCGCGCCGAAGATCGCGGTGCCGACGCGCACGATCGTCGCGCCTTCGAGCACGGCCGCGTCGAGATCGGCGGACATGCCCATCGACAGCGTGTCGAGCGGCAGGCCGTCGGCGCGCAACGCGTCGAACAGCGTGCGCAGCGCGCGATGCGGCATGCGTTGCGCGTCGGTGTCGCCGGCCGGTTCGGGAATCGCCATCAGGCCGCGCAACCGCAGCGACGGCAGCGCGGCGACCGCGCGCGCGACCTCGGCCACGTCGGCCGGTGCGACGCCGCTCTTCGACGCCTCGCCGCTGATGTTCACCTGCACGCACACGTTGAGCGGCGGCAGGTGCGCGGGGCGCTGTTCCGACAGGCGCTGCGCGATCTTCAGCCGGTCGACCGAATGGACCCAGTCGAAGCGTTCGGCAACCGGGCGCGTCTTGTTCGATTGCAGCGGCCCGATGAAATGCCATTCGAGGCCCGCGCGCAGGTCGGCGAGCGCGTCGATCTTGTCGATCGATTCCTGCACGTAGTTTTCGCCGAATGCGCGCTGCCCGGCCGCATGCGCGGCGCGCACGTCGGCGGCGGGAAACGTCTTCGAGACGGCGAGCAGCGATACGGTGGCGGGATCGCGGCCGGCCGCGCGGGCGGCGTCGGCGATGCGGCGATGAACGGATTCGAGGCGGGCGGCGAGATCGGACATGACGGGCACGAAAGCAGGCACGGAAGCAGGCATGTAGCGGATGCGCCGCGGCACGCGGCGCATCGATCCGCCCATTATACGGACGCCGGGCGTGAGGCCCAGGGCCCGCCCGTCATTCGTATGAACAGGCCCTAGCCATACAGCAGGTGCTCGACGAGCTGGATCCAGTGGGCCACCGGAATCTGCGTGCCGCTCTGCAGGTGCGCGATGCAGCCGACGTTGCCGGAGACGATCATCTGCGGTTCGAGCGCCTGCAGCTTCAGCAGCTTCTGCTTGCGCAACCGGTACGACAGCGACGGCTGCGTCAGCGAATAGGTGCCGGCCGAGCCGCAGCACAGATGGCTGTCCGCCGGCAGCCGCACGTCGATGCCGAGGGTCTCGAGCAGGCGTTCGACCTTGCCGCGCGACTGCTGGCCGTGCTGCAACGTGCACGGCGGGTGGTACGCGACCGTATGGACCGCGCGGCGGCGCGCGAGCGTCGCGAGCTCGGCCTCGAACGCGAGCAGCACGTCGGAGATGTCGCGCGTCAGCGATACGATGTGCTGCGCCTTCTCCGCGTAGGCCGGGTCGTCGCGCAGCAGGTGCGCGTATTCGAGCACCGTCGCGCCGCAGCCCGACGCGTTCATCACGATCGCCTCGACACCCTGTTCGACATGGGGCCACCACGCGTCGATGTTGCGGCGCGCGTCGTCGAGCGCTTCGTCGTGATAGTTCAGGTGCAGGCGGATCGCGCCGCAGCAGCCGGCATCGGGCGCGACGACGGTCTCGATGCCGAGCGCGTCGAGCACGCGCGCGGTCGCGATATTGATGTTCGGCAGCATCGACGGCTGCACGCAGCCGCCGAGCATCAGCATCTTGCGCGTATGCGTCAGGTGCGGCCATTCGAGCAGCCGCGTGCGCGGCGGCACCTTGTCGCGCAGCCGCTTCGGCAGCAGCGGACGGACGTGCTGGCCGAGCCGCATCACCGGCGAGAACAGCGCGGCGTTCGGCACGAGGCTCGCGAGCACGCGGCGCACGAGACGCTGCTGCACGGGGCGCTGAACCTGTGCCTCGACGTGCTTGCGGCCGATCTCGACGAGCCGGCCGTACTGGACGCCGGACGGGCAGGTCGTCTCGCAACTGCGGCACGTGAGGCAGCGGTCGAGGTGCTGCTGCGTGCTGCGCGTGACGGGCGCGCCTTCGACCATCTGCTTGATCAGGTAGATGCGGCCGCGCGGGCCGTCGAGTTCGTCGCCGAGCAACTGGTAGGTCGGGCAGGTCGCGGTGCAGAACCCGCAATGCACGCACTTGCGCAATATCGCGTCGGCTTCGTCGCCGTCGGGCGTATTGCGGATGAAATCGGCGAGGTTCGTCTGCATTTAGGGTCTGTTTACCTATGGAGCGCGCATGCGTTGCCACGAGAACGGCCGCTCGCGAGGCGCGTGACGCCGCGAATACTGACGTATTCGCAAGGAGCGCAACGCGGCGAGCGGCCGTTCTCGTGGCAACCCCAATTTAAAAAATCCATGTCACGGGAATGCCCGAAATCGCCCGCATGGCGGCGTCGCTCGTCCCTTGTCCCCCAAGGGGACTTCCTGCGGGGCGTTTGGCTCGGCCAAACGGCGCTCCTCACTTCTTGCCTGCGCCCCGTTAGGAAGTCCCCTTGGGGGACGAGCGATTTCGGGCATTCGCATGTACGTTCCATAGGTAAACAGACCCTAAAGATCCGGGTAGAGCCGGCCGCGGTTGAAGATGCGCGCGGGATCGAACGCGGCTTTCAACCCGCGGTGGATTTTCATCATCGGGGCGGGGAGCGGCGTGAACACGCCCGCGCTGCGGTCGTACGCGTCGCCCGCGCGGAACAGCGTCGCGTGGCCGCCGGCCTGCTTGGCGCTCATCCGCACGGTCTGCGCATCGGCGTCGGTGATCCACCAGCGCTGCGCGCCGCCCCATTCCATCAACTGGGTGCCGGGCAGGTGCATCGGTTCGGTGATCGACGGCAGCGCGAGACGCCACAGCGCATAGCCGGGCGGGATGCCGTGGAAGAACGGGTCGGTATGCTCGCGCAGGCCGGCCCAGAAGCGCTCGGCCTCGACCGCGTCGACGACTTCGCCGCCGAGCAGCGTCTTCGCGGATTTCACGGCCGCTTCGGCGCCCGACAGGCGCAGGACGAGCGTGCCGTTGCGCCACCCGCTCGCGCTGACGGGCAGCGGATGGCCGCCCCATTCGTTGAGCTTGCGCACCGCGTCGGTCGCGGTCATCTCGAACTTCAGCGTGACTTCGGCGACGGGCATCGGCAGCACCTTGAGCGACAGGTCGAGCATCAGCCCGAGCGTGCCGAGCGCGCCGGCCATCAGCCGCGACACGTCGTAGCCGGCGACGTTCTTCACGACCTGGCCGCCGAAGCGCAGCACTTCGCCGCGGCCGTTCATCAGCGTGACGCCGAGCATGAAATCGCGCGGCGCGCCGCAGGTGGCCCGCCGCGGGCCCGCGAGGCCGGCCGCGACGCAGCCGCCGACGGTGGCCGCGCGGCCGAAGTGCGGCGGCTCGAACGGCAGCATCTGGCCGCACTCGGCGAGGACGGTTTCAAGCTGCGCGAGCGGCGTGCCCGCGCGGACCGTGACGACGAGTTCGGCCGGGTCGTACGACACGACGCCCTGAAATGCGCGCGTGTCGAGAATTTCGCCCTCGAGCGCCTGGCCGTACCAGTCCTTGGTGCCGCCGCCGCGAATCCGCAGCGGCCGGCCGTCGGCGCTGGCGGCGCGGACGCGGTCGGCCCATCCGGCGACGATGTCGTCCTCTTCCATGTTCTGTTGCTGCCTCGACTTGTTGTTCGGTCGATTGTACCGGGGTGGCGCGATTCCACATCGCGACTATCCCTAAGCCCGGTATCGCGGGGCGTCTGCCCGCGTCGCCGCATGAACGGGCGCCGCGGGCACGGTCGAATGCCGCGGCTCGTGCCGCGGGCACCGGCCGCGACCCGCACGGGCCGCTCAGAAGCGCGGCAGGTCGGGGTGCGGCAGCAGCCCGCCGCGCACGTGCTGGCGACCGTATTCGGCGCAGCGCGCGCGGGTCGGGATGCCCTTGTCCGGGTTCAGCAGCCCCGCCGGATCGAAGGCGCGCTTGACCGCGAAGAACGCGTCGCGCTCCTGCGGCGAGAACTGTACGCACATCGAATTGAGCTTCTCGATGCCGACGCCGTGCTCGCCCGTCACGCTGCCGCCGAATTCCACGCAGCACTCGAGGATTTCCGCGCCGAACTGCTCGGCGCGGTGCAGTTCGTCCGGATCGTTCGCGTTGTAGAGGATCAGCGGATGCATGTTGCCGTCGCCCGCGTGGAACACGTTGATGCAGCGCAGCCCGTATTGCGTTTCGAGCTGCTCGATGCGCGCGAGCAGCGGGCCGATCGCGCGGCGCGGCACGGTGCCGTCCATGCAGTAGTAGTCGGCCGAAATGCGGCCGGCGGCCGGGAACGCATTCTTGCGGCCCGACCAGAAGCGCAGCCGCTCGTGCTCGTTGCGCGATACCTGGATGCGTGTCGCGCCATGTTCGCGCAGCACGGCCGTCATCCGCACGATCTCTTCCGCGACTTCTTCCGGCGTGCCGTCCGATTCGCACAGCAGGATCGCCTTCGCCTTGAGATCGTAGCCCGCGTGCGTGAACGCCTCGACGGCCTGCGTGGCCGGCTTGTCCATCATTTCGAGCCCGGCCGGGATGATCCCCGACGCGATGATCGCCGCGACGGCCTCGCCGCCCTTGACGACGTCGTCGAAGCTCGCCATCACGAGCTGCGCCGTCTGCGGCTTCGGGATCAGCTTCACCGTGACCTCGGTGACGATCGCGAACATCCCTTCGCTGCCGATCATCACGGCGAGCAGGTCGAGGCCCGGCATGTCGAGCGCAAGCGAACCGAATTCGACGATCTCGCCGTCGATCGTCACCGCGCGCACGCGCATCACGTTGTGCACGGTCAGCCCGTATTTCAGGCAATGGACGCCGCCGGAATTTTCCGCGACGTTGCCGCCGATCGTGCACGCGATCTGCGACGACGGATCGGGCGCGTAGTACAGGCCGTACGGCGCGGCGGCCTCCGAGATCGCGAGGTTGCGCACGCCGGGCTGCACGGTCGCCGTGCGCGCGTAGGGATCGACTTCGACGATGCGGGTGAAGCGCGCAAGCGACAGCACGACGCCGAGCGCGATCGGCAACGCGCCGCCCGACAGGCTCGTGCCCGCGCCGCGCGGCACGATCGGCACTTCCATGCGTCGGCAGATCTGCACGATCCGCTGCACCTGCGATTCCGTTTCGGGCAGCGCGACCGCGAGCGGCAGGCGGCGGTACGCGGACAGGCCGTCGCATTCGTACGGCGCCGTGTCTTCGTCGCGGTACAGCAGGCAGTGTGTCGGCAGCACGGCCATCAGCGCCTGCACGACTTCGCGCTGGCGCTGCGCGCGTGCCGCGCTCGACAGTTCGACGGGAGCGTTCATTGGGTCTCCTGCAGCAGGCGGCGCGGCGTCGCGCCGCCGTGTCAGCACGTGAAAATCTTGCCCGGATTCATCAGGTTGCGCGGATCGAGCGCGAGCTTGATCGCACGCATCGTGTCGATCGCGTTGTCGCCGTGCTCCTTCGGCAGGAAGCGCATCTTGTGCAGCCCGACGCCGTGCTCGCCCGTGCAGGTGCCGCCGAGGCGCAGCGCGCGCTCGACGATCCGGTCGTTGATGTGCTCGGCTTCCGCGATTTCCTCGGGCTTGTCGGGGTCGATCAGGATCGCGACGTGGAAATTGCCGTCGCCGACGTGGCCGACGATCGGGCAGGGCAGCGACGAGGCGCGCAGGTCGACTTCGGTTTCCTCGACGCACGCGGCGAGCTGCGAGATCGGCACGCAGACGTCGGTGGTCACCGCGCGGCAGCCGGGTTTCAATTGCAGCATCGCGAAATACGCGTTGTGGCGTGCGGCCCAGAGACGCGTGCGGTCTTCGGGGCGGGTTGCCCATTCGAAACCCTGGCCGTTGTTCTGGCCCGCGAGTGCCTGCACGAGCTCCGCCTGTTCCTTCACGCCGGCCTCGGTGCCGTGGAATTCGAAGAACAGCGTCGGCGCTTCGGTGAGCGTCAGGTTCGAATGGCGGTTGATCGAGCGCACGGCGAGCGCATCGACGAATTCGACGCGCGCGATCGGCACGCCGATCTGGATCGTCTCGATCACGGTGCGCACCGCGTCGCCCATCGACGGGAACGTGCAGATCGCGGCTGATACGGCTTCGGGCAGCGGATGCAGGCGCAGCGTGATCTCGGTGATCACGCCGAGCGTGCCTTCGGAGCCGACGAACAGGCGCGTGAGGTCGTAGCCGGCCGACGACTTGCGGGCGCGCGAGCCGGTCTTCACCACACGGCCGTCGGCGAGCACGGCGGTCAGGCCGAGCACGTTCTCGCGCATCGTGCCGTAGCGCACGGCGTTGGTGCCCGACGCGCGCGTGGCGGTCATCCCGCCGATGCTGGCGTCGGCGCCCGGGTCGATCGGGAAGAACAGGCCGGTGTCGCGCAGCGCCTCGTTGAGCGCCTTGCGCGTGATGCCCGGCTCGACCGTCACGGTCAGGTCTTCGGCGTTGATCGACAGCACGCGGTTCATTTCCGACAGGTCGAGCGAGATGCCGCCGCGCACCGCGAGCAGGTGGCCTTCGAGCGACGAACCGGCGCCGTACGGGATCAGCGGGACGCTGTACAGCGAGCACAGCGACACGACTTCGCGCACGTCGTCCGCGCTGTGCGCGAACACGACGGCGTCGGGCAGTTGCGGATCGAACGGCGATTCGTCGCGGCCGTGGTGGGCGCGGACGGCGTCGGCGGTCGACACGCGCTCGCCGAAGGCGGCGCGCAGCGCATCGAGCATGGCGGGGGGAAGGGGGCGGCGCGTGGCGGCCGGCGGGGCAGGGTGATTCACGAACGTCTCCTTGTCGATCCGGATGAGCGCGTTGGCGCCGACCCGGCTCCCGTGCTGCTGGGTTTCGGCCCATTCTACGCTGTAACGCCTGCTGCGCCTGCCGTCGCGGGCTGCGATAATCGCGTTCGAACGCAACCGGGCCGCATCGCGGCCGCGCACGAGAGGACATCCGCATGGGCAACCGCTTGAGCAAGATCGCCACGCGTACCGGCGACGACGGCACCACCGGCCTCGGCGACGGCCGGCGTATCGGCAAGGACGATACGCGGATCGCCGCGATCGGCGACGTCGACGAGCTGAACTCGAACCTCGGCGTGCTGCTCGCCGAAACGCTGCCGGACGATATCCGCACGGCGCTCGTGACGATCCAGCATGACCTGTTCGATCTCGGCGGCGAATTGTGCATTCCCGGCCATACGGTGCTCGACGACACGCATCTCGCGCGTCTCGATCGCTGGCTCGCCGACTACAACGCGACGCTGCCGCCGCTGAAGGAATTCATCCTGCCGGCCGGCTCGCGCGCGGCGTCGCTCGCGCACGTGTGCCGAACCGTATGCCGTCGCGCGGAGCGTTCGATCGTCGCGCTCGGGCGTACCGAAACGCTCAACGATGCGCCGCGGCGCTACGTGAACCGGCTGTCGGACCTGCTGTTCGTGCTGGCGCGCGTGCTGAACCGTGCCGACGGCGGATCGGACGTGCTGTGGGAACGCGGCCGTGTCCGCTGACCGCTGACGATTCGCCCCCTTACCCTTGGCGCGCTGCGACAATTTGCCCGAGGGGCATCGAATTCTTAAAAAGGTATTGTGTGTGCATGTTTAACGGAGAACGAACATGACCCACATCACCGCTGACCAGATGGCTCGTGTGAAGGCCACTGCCCCTGTCCTCGCCGTGCACGGCGCGACGATCACGAAGCACTTCTACCAGCGCATGTTCGCGCGCCATCCGGAACTGAAGAACCTGTTCAACCAGACGCACCAGACGACGGGCAGCCAGCCGGAAACGCTTGCGAAGGCCGTCTACGCGTATGCGGCGAACATCGACAATCTCGGTGCGCTGGGCGGGGCGGTGTCGCACATCGCGCACAAGCACGCGAGCCTGAACATCCGCCCCGAGCATTACCCGATCGTCGGCGAGAACCTGCTCGCATCGATCGTCGAGGTGCTGGGCGACGCGGTCGATGCCGACACGCTCGAGGCGTGGCGCGTGGCTTACGGCCAGCTCGCGCAAATCCTGATCGGCGCCGAGGCCGACCTGTACGCGGGTGCCGCCTGGAGCGGGTTCCGCCCGTTCAAGGTCGAGCGCAAGGTGCGCGAAAGCGACGAGATCACGTCGTTCTACCTGACGCCCGCCGACGGCGGCGCGGCGCCGACGTTCGAGCCCGGCCAGTACATCACGGTGAAGCGTTTCGTCGGCGATCTCGGCGTCGACCAGCCGCGCCAGTACAGCCTGTCCGACGCGCCGCACGGCAAGTGGCTGCGCATCTCGGTGAAGCGCGAAGCCGGCAAGCCGGAAGTCATTCCGGCCGGCAAGGTGTCTACGCTGATGCACGACGGCGTGGAAGAGGGCGCGATCGTCGAGGTCACCGCGCCGATGGGCGAGTTCTCGCTGAAGCGTGGCGTCGAGACGCCGGTGGTGCTGATTTCCGGCGGCGTCGGCCTGACGCCGATGGTGTCGATGGCGTCGACGCTGGTCGACGAAGGCAGCAAGCGTGACGTGCGGTTCGTCCATGCATGCCGCTCGGGCGCGGTGCACGCGTTCCGCGACTGGCTGAACGACACGGTGCGCGAGCATGCGAACGTCAAACGCACGGTGCTGTACGAGCTGGTCGGCCCGAACGATCGCGTCGGCGTCGACCACGATCTGGAAGGGCGCCTCACGCCGGAGCGCGTGCGGCACTACGCGCTGGTGCCAGACGCCGACTACTACGTCTGCGGCCCGATCGCTTTCATGAAGGCACAACGCGATGCGCTGGTCGCGCTCGGCGTCGCGCCGGAACGCATCAACACCGAGATCTTCGGTTCGGGCGCGCTCGAGTGATGCTTGCGCGCAAGACCTGCGGTGCATGAAAAAGCCCGGTGCGGGCCGGGCTTTGATTTTGTAGCGGGATGAGCGTCATGCTCGCAGCATCAGCGTCGCGTGATAGCGCCATATTTTGGCATCGGCGCTGATGAGCGGCATGCCTTCATGGAGTGCCTGAGCGACCATCACGCGGTCGAACGGATCGGCGTGATCCGGAAAATCCGGCAGTGCGGCGACGCCTTCGACGTGATCGCTGCTGATTGGCAACTCCGCAAAACCTGCGAGTCGGAATGCCGAACGTGCATCGCGCGGATGGACCGGCAGATTGCCTTTGCGGTATTTGATCGCAATCTCCCAGATGGACGCGGCGCTGACGTACAGCGTGTTTTCGGGATGTTCGATCAACGCGGCCGCAGTCGCGGAAAGTTGAGGTGCGCCTTCGGCTGCCCATAGCGCGATGTGCGTGTCGAGCAGCAGCTTCACGGGGCGAGTCGCTGTTCCGAGCTGGCATCGAAGTCGGCGGCGATCGATTCATCGCCGGCATTGAATGCCTCGACGGTTGTCGGGATGTTCAACCCGGCAAGCAACTGACGGGCTGCGCCGATCCGCTTCGGTGCGGCATAAGGAACAATCCGGGCGACCGGATGACCGTTGCGGGCGATGACGACTTCCGATTCGCGCCCCAATTCAAGCGCTTCGACGAGGCTTGAGAGCCGCGACTTGGCATCGTGCATGTTGACGGTCGCCATGGGCGCCCCTTGGTTAGCTAGATAACGTTAGCTAGTCTAGCAGGGCGACGCGACGACCGCCAGCTAACCGCATGGCCAACCCGCCACGGGGCGGTGCCATGCGACCGGCCGGTTTGCGTCCGTCAGTTCCCGCTGCCGCGCGTGACGCGGCGTGCCTTCACCGATTCCGCGAGGCCTTCGAGCACCTTCACGCTGTCGTCCCATGCGATGCACGCGTCGGTGATGCTCTGGCCGTAGGTCAGTTCGCAGCCTTCCTTCAGGTCCTGGCGCCCCTCGACGAGATGCGACTCGATCATCACGCCGACGATGCGGGCGTCACCGGCCGCGATCTGGCGGCCGATGTCGGCACAGACGGGGATCTGGTTCTCGTGCTTCTTCGAGCTGTTCGCGTGGCTCGCGTCGATCATCAGGCGTGCGGCGAGGCCGGCCTTGCCGATGTCCGCGCACGCGGCGTTCACGCTGTCCGCGTCGTAGTTCGGCGTCTTGCCGCCGCGCAGGATCACGTGGCAATCCTCGTTGCCGGCCGTCGACACGATCGCCGAATGGCCGCCCTTCGTCACCGACAGGAAATGGTGCGGCTGCGATGCGGCCTTGATCGCGTCGACCGCGATCTTCACGTTGCCGTCGGTGCCGTTCTTGAAGCCGACCGGGCACGACAGCCCCGACGCGAGCTCGCGGTGCACTTGCGATTCGGTCGTGCGCGCGCCGATCGCGCCCCACGAGATCAGGTCGGCGATGTACTGCGGGCTGATCATGTCGAGGTATTCGGTCGCGGCCGGCAGGCCCATCTCGTTGATCTGGAGCAGCAGCTCGCGCGCGGTGCGCAGCCCTTCGTTGATCTTGAAGCTGTTGTCGAGGTGCGGATCGTTGATGAGCCCCTTCCAGCCGACCGTCGTGCGCGGCTTCTCGAAGTACACGCGCATCACGATTTCCAGCTCGCCCTTGAAGCGCTCGCGCTCCTTCACGAGCCGCCCCGCGTACTCGATCGCCGCCTTCGTGTCGTGGATCGAGCACGGCCCGATCACCACGATCAGCCGGTCGTCCATCCCGTGCAGGATGCGGTGCATCGACTGGCGCGAGTTGTAGATCAGCTCGGACGCGGCTTCGGAGCACGCGAATTCGCGGATCAGGTGGGCGGGCGGCGTCAGTTCCTTGAGTTCGCGAATGCGGACGTCGTCGGTGTTGTGCGGGGGCATGCTGTTTCTCCTTGGTTCCGGGCGCCGTTCGATCAGTGGGCGTGCGGCAGATTCATCAATTCAAGCAATTCAGTGATTTCGGTCGGGGCCGCGGAACCGCTGCGGCGGCGACCGGGTAGCGAAGGGCGAAAAAAAACCGCCGGGTTCGCCGGCGGTTTTTTCGGGAATTTCGGTTGCGCTTTACGCGCCATCAACCCTCTCGATCCGCCAGCGGTCTGAGATGCCAAAAAAAGTAAAAGTAAAACTTGGCGGACATGACGGAGATTCGGTTCGTCAAAAAAGTTGATTCGGAATTTATACCCCGTCGCCGGGCGGCTGGCAACCGGGGAGCGTCGAAAATGCGGACATTCCGCGCGTTTTCTTCAAAATGCGCGGAATGTCTGCGCCGCGATGCGGTTATGCCGTACCGCCGACCGTCATCTTGTCGATCCGCAGGGTCGGCTGGCCGACGCCGACCGGCACGCTCTGGCCTTCCTTGCCGCACACGCCGACACCCGTGTCGAGCGACATGTCGTTGCCGATCATGCTCACGTACTTCAGCGATTCGGGGCCGCTGCCGATCAGCGTCGCGCCCTTCACCGGGTAGGTGATCTTGCCGTTCTCGATCATGTACGCCTCGGACGCCGAGAACACGAACTTGCCGTTCGTGATGTCGACCTGGCCGCCGCCGAAGTTCACCGCGTACAGGCCGTTCTTCACCGACGCGATGATTTCCTGCGGATCCTTGTCGCCGTTCAGCATGTACGTGTTCGTCATGCGCGGCATCGGCAGCGCCGCGTACGATTCGCGCCGCGCGTTGCCCGTGACCGGCATCTTCATCAGACGCGCATTCAGCGTGTCCTGGATGTAGCCCTTCAGGATGCCGTCCTCGATCAGCGTCGTGCACTGCGTCGGGTTGCCTTCATCGTCGATGTTCAGCGAGCCGCGGCGGTTCGGCAGCGTGCCGTCGTCGACCACCGTCACGCCCTTCGCGGCGACCTGCTCGCCGATCCGGCCCGCGAACGCGGACGAACCCTTGCGGTTGAAGTCGCCCTCGAGGCCGTGGCCGATCGCTTCGTGCAGCAGCACGCCCGGCCAGCCCGGCCCGAGCACGACCGTCATCGCGCCGGCCGGCGCGGGGCGTGCGTCGAGGTTCACGAGCGCCGCATGCACGGCGTCGTCGACGTAGCGCGACAGGACTTCGTCGGTGAAGTAGCCGTAGTCGAAGCGGCCGCCGCCGCCGCCGGAGCCGATCTCGCGGCGGCCGTTCTGCTCGGCGATCACCGTGACCGACACGCGCACGAGCGGGCGGATGTCGGCGGCGAGCGCGCCGTCGCTGCGCGCGACCAGCACGACGTCGTATTCGCCGGCGAGGCCGGCCATCACCTGCGTGACGCGCGGGTCGCGGCCGCGCGCCATCTGCTCGATGCGCTCGAGCAGCTTGACCTTGGCCGTCGCGTCGAGCGACGCGAGCGGATCGGACGGCAGGTACAGGTCGCGGCCCGAGATGCCCTTCAGCGACGTGGCCGCCTTGATCTTCTGGCGGCCGCCGCCGGCCGCCGCGATCGCCTTGGTGGCCGCGGCCGCCTGCGCGATCGCTTCCGGGGACAGGTCGTCCGAGTACGCGAAGGCGGTGCGGTCGCCCGCGACCGCGCGCACGCCGACGCCCTGGTCGATGCTGAAGCTGCCCGATTTGACGATGCCTTCCTCGAGGCTCCACGCTTCGCTGCGGGTCGCCTGGAAGTACAGGTCCGCATAGTCGACGCGATGCGTGAAGATGTCGGCTATCGTGCGCGTGAGCAGGCTTTCGTCGAGGCCGTACGGCGTGAGCAGGATGTCCTTCGCCAGCGCGAGGTTGCGGATGCCGGGTTCGATGATGTTCATGCGGATATCGGGGTTTCTCAAAAAGTTGTCGGGTGCTTCTGGGCAGATGGGTTGGCCGCGCGGTGTTTCAAGCGGTGCGGCCGATTCAGGTCAGCACGCGGTGCCGCCACGCGGGCAGGCTCTGGCGCACGTCGGCGATGCGCTGCGGATCGAGCGCGCCGAGCACGACGCTTGCGCCCACGTCGCGAACCGCGACGATCTCGCCCCACGGGTCGATCAGCATGCTGTGGCCCCAGGTGCGCCGGCCGTTCTCGTGCTTGCCGCCCTGCGCGGCCGCGAGCACGTAGCACTGGTTCTCGACGGCCCGCGCGCGCAGCAGCGTTTCCCAGTGCGCGCGGCCGGTCGTATACGTAAATGCCGACGGTACGACGATCAGCGCGCAGTCGCCCATCCTGCGATACAGCTCCGGAAAGCGGAGATCGTAACAGACGGACAGGCCGACCCGCCCGAACGGCGCGTCGAACGTGACGACCGTATCGCCCGCGCGGATCGTGCGCGCCTCGTCGAACGACTCGTCGCCTTTCTCGAAGTTGAACAGGTGGATCTTGTCGTAGCGCGCGGCTTCGTTGCCGGATGGGTCGAACACGAGCGTCGTGTTGAGCACGCGATCGGGCTCCGGGGCCTTCAGCGGCAGCGTGCCGCCGATCACCCAGATGCCGTGGCGACGCGCGGCGTCCGCGAGGAAATGCTGGATCGGGCCGTCCCGGTAAGGTTCGGCGAGCGCGAGCTTGTCGGTGTCGCGGTGACCCATGAAGCAAAAGTACTCGGGCAGCAGCACGAGCTGCGCGCCTTCGCCGGCGGCTTCCGCGATCAGGCGGCGCGCCTCGGCGAGATTGCGCGCGACGTCCGGCGTGCTCACCATCTGCAGCGCGGCGACCTGGAAGGGCGTGGCGGAACGGGTGTGGTCGGTCATCGCTGGATCGGTTGCGTCATAAATGGGGTGCGGCCCGGCACCGTGCGCGGCCCGACGCGCGGCTCAATGGCTCGCCGCATCGGCCGGACCGTGATTCATCTTACCCTGATCGCCCCGCACCCGCTCGATGTGCGGGTGCGCCCACGAGCCGGTGATCGTGTAGTCGAGCGCGAACGCGCGCGACAGCGTCTCCGACAGCGCGTAGTTCGCGGCCAGCACGCCGACGCCGAGCAGCGGGTTGACGATGGCCGCCCCGATCGCGGCCGCACCCGCGCTGATTTTCGGCGCGACGTGCGCGTGAAGGTCCTGCGTCTCGGTGCCGAGATCCACTGCGCCGCGCACGGTGACGTTCGCGGGCCCGGTCATCATCGAGAAGTCGTCGGTGCGGGCGATCCCGTTCGAGATCCGGCCGGTGCCCGTGATCTTGTCGAACGGCAGCCCCTTGCCGATCACGTCGCGGAAATTCAGCGTCAGGAAGCGCGCGAGGCTCTGCAGGCTCAGCACGCCGAGGAGCTTCGCCGCGCCCGGATCGACCTTCAGGATCTGGCCGTGTTCGAGGTCGAGCGCGATCTGGCCGCCGAGCGACGGCAAGTCGACCGCGGTCGGGCCGCCGCGCCAGCCGACCTTGCCGGTGACCGTGCCGTGACCGTCCGCAAGCGTGCGCGGCAGGCCGACGCGGTCGAGCAGCGCGCCCGCGTTGTCGATGTCGAGCTTGAAGTCGAACACGGTGCGGCGCGGTGCGTCGTTTTCATCGGCACCGCGGGCAAGTGCGCGGCGCGAGGTGCGCCAGTTGCCGGTCGCCGTCAGCTTCGCGGCCGGGTTCGACAGCTCCAGCTTGTCGAGCTGCCAGACCGGCGTGCCGGCTTCGTCGATGTTGCGCGCGTTGACGACGAGACGGCCGATGTCGTGGTTGCGCGCGACGACCTGGTCGACGATCAGGTCGATCGACGGCATCGGGCGGTCGGTCGGCGTCGGCAGGTTCATCGCGCGGCCGACGAGATCGTGCTGCGCGCTGTCGGGCACCACGAGCTTCGCGAGCCGCGCATTCAGTACGCCCGCGCCGTTGTGGCCGCCGCCCGGCGCCCATGACAGGTAGCCCGACACCTGGTTCGACGCGATGTTCGCCTGCCAGAGCTCGTCGACGTGCGACGCGCCGACGATCACGTTTTCCCAGTTGCGCTTGAGCAGCTTCAGCGTGCCGAAATGGAGCGCGAAACGCTTCGGCGCGAAGCTGGCGAAATCGACGTGCGGCGCGGCTTGCGGCTCCTGCTCGCGCGGCGTGTCGGGCTTCAGCGTATGGGCCAGCGCGAGCCACGCATCGGCGTCCAGTTCGTTGACGTCGACGGCCGCGCTCACGCCGTCCTGCGGCATGTCGGGCATCCGGTGGATGCCCATCGCGCCGCGCACCGCACGCAGCGGCTGGCCGCGCGTCGCGTCGAGCAGGTAGGTTGCGGACACGGGGCCGAGCGTCAGGTCGGCGTGCTCGAGGCGCTTGCCGTCCGCCTGCGGCGCCGGCTGCAGCGTGAAGCTGAACGGCATCGGCGTGCCGGCCGGTTTTGCGAACGGCGCGGGGAAATTCAATGCCACGCCGGTCAGGTCGGAATGCGCGCTGATGTCGGGCAGGCGGCCCGGCGCGCCGCGCACGGCGACCTTGTACGGCGCGTCGCCGACCACGTGCTCGAGCAGCGCGGCCGCCGGGCCGTGCAGGTTCAGGCCGCGCGCGGCGTCGAGCGCGAGCCGGCCGTCGACGTCCACCGTATACGGGCCGTGCGACTGGAAGTTGCCGCTCGCGCGCACCGGGCCGCCGAGGAAGCGCCCCGACAGGTCGCGCAGCGATGCGCCGGCCTCGGTGAACCGGACACTGCCGCGCAGCGCGGACAGCGGCGGCACGCCGCTCGTCGTCAGCGTGTTGCCGCCGAATGCGAGCGCGCCTTCGATGTGCGTGTGCGGATGCGGGACGTGCTGCGGAATCGTGATCTTGAGCGCGAGCGACGCGGGCCCCTGCGCATCGATCCGCTGGCCGATATGCCCGCTCATCGTGCCGAGCGAGCTGTTGTCGGCGTAGTCGATCAGGTCGGCGAGCGGGCCCTGCGCATGACCGTCGATGATGAGCGGCGAGTGGCTCGGGTTGCCGAGATCGTCGATGCGGCCCGCGACCTTCGTCAGCGCGACGCGCTTGTAGTGCGCACGATCGATGTCGAAGCGCAGCTTGTTCTGCGCGAGTTCGAACACGCCGTCGATCCCGTCGAGCGCCGGCCAGACGCTCGGCGTGCCGTTCGCGAGCTTGCGCGGCGGGTACGGCGTCGGTTCGAAGCGGCCGCCGGTGAACGGCGCGACGATGTGGAACACGCCGGCGTCCGGCTCGTGTTCGAACGGGAATTTCTCGAGCGGGCCGCGGGCGACGATCGACGCACCCTTGGTCACCTGGCCGGCCTGCAGCGCGTGGCCGAGATAGTCGCGCAGGTGTTCGGACATCCCGGTCGGCAGGTAGCGCGGAATGCGCGCCACCGACGCACGCGCGAAATCGGCACGCAGGTCGAGCGAGCCGCGGCCGTGGCCGGGGTTCGTGTACGAGCCGGACACCGCGATTTCGGCATCGGGGTTCGAGACGAGCAGGTCGGGCAGGGTCACGTCGACGCGCGCATGCTTTTCGCCGGCCGCGGGCGTGATCGCCCACCTTGCGTTGCCGCGTAACCGGTCGAACGTCAGGCGCGGCTCGTCGAATTCGCCGGGTACCGTGACCGCCGCGTTGACCGTATCGAAATGCGCGCTGCCGCCCGTTTCGTTCGCATCGACGCGGCCCCAGAGGTTCTCGACGCCCGGCCAGCCGGCCCGCGGGTGGCCACGCGGCGACAGCCCGGGCGGCGGCTCCTGCGCGGCGAAGCTGATGCCCTGCAGATCGCCGAGGAAACGATAGCGGACGATCGGCGCGGCGCCCATGCGCCGCTCCTCGTCGGCGAGGTCGGCCCGCGCAGGCTTCGCGCGTTCGACCTCGATGTGATAGTTCGACACCATCCCGCGCGGGTCGATCTTGATCAGCTCGTTGCGCAGGCGCGCCGGCAGCGGCAGCCCGCGAATGAACTCGCTGAGAATGCCGAGATCGACGCGGTCGCCGACGACGCTCAACAGCTGCCCCTGGCTGGCGGTCGGCACACGGTAGCGGGCCGTCAGCGTCGACAGCGCGAGCGAGCGGGCGAGCGGCGTGCCGTCCGGCAGCGGCGGCTGGCCGAGTTCCGCGTTGAAGCGCGTCAGGTGCAGCGTGTAGTCGTGGCCGGCATCGAGCTGCATGTCCCAGCCGAAGCCGACCGTCGGCACGTCGAGCCGCGGCTGCGTCGGGCGCACGCGCAGCGCGACGTCCGCGCCCTGCAGGTCGCCGCCCGCCGAATGCAGGTGGCCGTCGCTGAAGGTGGCCCAGATCGCGTTGTCGATTCGGCCCGCGTGAATCGTGAGCGGCATGTCGAGGTAGCGCCCGAGCGTCTGCAGGTCGACCGGGCCCGTCGACAGGTACGCGTCGCCCGACCAGTTCGACGGCTTGCCGACCGGGGCGAGCGGCTTGTGCCTGAAGCGCGCGCGGAAATCGAGCGGGCCGAGCAGCAGCGTGCCGTTCGCGGGCGCCTGCAGCGCGGCCTTGTGCACGCGGCCGTTGTTGAGCACCGCGAGCCGGATGCCCGACAGCACGAGCTCCGGCGCGTCGTGCTGCGCGTCGCGCCAGCGCAGCGTGCCGCCGCGCAGCACGATCGCTTCCTGCTTCAGCAGCCACGTGCCGAACGTGTCGTTGCCGCCATGGGTGGTTGCCACGCCGACGCCCGCGATGCTCAGCGAGCCGTCGGCCGCGCGCGCGACGACGAGGTCGGGCTGGTCGACGATCAGGCTCGACAGCGCGGGCGACAGCCGCAGCAGCGACATCCACGACAGCGCGGCCGTTGCATGCGGCACCGACAGCGCGACCTTGCCGTCGTGGCCGCGGATCGTCAGGTTCGTGAGTTCGACGCCCGGCTGCATGCCGGACCAGTTCGGGGAAAGCTTGCCGATCGAAAGCTGCGCGTGGAGCTTGTCGGACACCGCGCGCTCGATGCGCGGGCGGAATTCGTCGATGCGGGGCAGCAGTACGTAGCGCAGCCCGAGGAACGCGCCGGACGCGACGAAGTAGGTGCCGAGCCCGACTGCCAGCGTCACCCGGAACACGCGGCGCAGGACCGGATGATCGTGCTTCGGAGGTCCCGCTTCGGGCGCAGCTACGGCGGATTCCTGACGGTCGGACATGCGGCGGACGGGCGGCGATATGGTAGTTTTGCAGACTGACGTTGAAATGTATCACACGGGTTCGTGCCGGCGGCCGTTGCGGCAGCGCGGCACGGGCTTTCCGGCGCGCGGTTTCGCGGCGGGCGCACGCGCGCCCCGCGATGCCGCGCCGAATCCATGGGGCCGGCCGGTAGCGGGGCGCGCACGCGCCGGCCCGCTGCCGGCCGGCCTTTCCGCCAGGCCCGCTTCTCGATGACCGACGCTTCCGCCCTGATCAGCACGTCCTATTCCCGATACCTTGCTCGCGCGGCTGCCGCGCGTCCCGCGCTGGCCGAACAGGTTGCCGCGTGGGCCGCCGCGCCGCTCGGCCGCGCGCAGCTCGACGCGCGCCTCACCGAGCTGCTGGCGACGCCGGCCGGCACGGCCGCGCCGTCCGAGGAGCAACTGAAGCGCGCACTGCGGCAGTTGCGTGCCGAGGCGTTCGGCGCGGTCGCGGAACGCGACCTGCGCGGGCTGGCGGACGTCGCCGAGGTCACGGGCGCGATGACCGATCTCGCCGAAGTGGCCGTGCAGCGCTCGCTCGCGCTGCTGTCGGTTGAACTCGAGGCGCTGTATGGCGAGCCGCGCGGCGCCGACGGCCAGCGCGTCGTGCTCGGCGTGGTCGGGATGGGCAAGCTGGGCGGCCGCGAGCTGAACGTGTCGTCGGACATCGACCTGATCTTCGTCTACGAGGACGACGGCGAGACGACCGGCGGCGCGCGTTCGCCGCTGTCCACGCAGGAATACTTCACGCGGCTCGGCCGGCGCCTGATCGGCGTGCTGTCCGAGGTCACGGCCGACGGCTACGTGTTTCGCGTCGACATGCGGCTGCGTCCGAACGGCGATTCGGGTCCGCTCGTCTGCAGCCTCGGCATGCTCGAGGAATATTTCTACGTGCAGGGGCGCGAGTGGGAGCGCTACGCGTGGATCAAGGGGCGGCTCGTGTCGGAAGGCGACAGCGACGCGGCGCGACGGCTGGAGTCGCAGCTCGAGTCGATCGTCAAGCCGTTCGTGTATCGCCGCTATCTCGATTTCGGCGTGATCGGCGCGATCCGCTCGCTGCACCAGCAGATCCGGCAGGAAGCCGCGCGCCGCGCGTCGATGCGGCCCGACAAGTCCGACGACATCAAGCTCGGGCGCGGCGGGATCCGCGAGATCGAGTTCAGCGCGCAGGTATTCCAGCTGATCCGGGGCGGCCAGGATGCGGAATTCCGCGTGCGGCCGACGCTCGCGGTGCTGCGCCATGCGCAGGCGCGCGGGCTGATCGGCGAGGACGTGCGCGCGCGCCTGGCCGATGCTTACAACTTCCTGCGCACGCTCGAGCACCGGCTGCAGTACCGCAACGACGCGCAGACGCACGCGATGCCGGTCGAGCCGGATGAACGCGCGGCGCTGGCCGCGTCGCTCGGCTTTGCCGACTATGCGGCGCTGATGACGGTGCTGGATGAGCACCGGAACTTCGTCGAGGCGCAGTTCGACCAGATCTTCGCGGACAAGGTGAAGGGCGGCGGCCCTTGCGCGGCGGGTGACGACACGGCCGCCGCATGGATCTGGAGCGGCGCGTTGGGCGACGACGGCGAGGACGATGCGCTGGTCGCACGCCTCGACGGCCTCGGTTTTGCCGATCCGGCCGCCGTGCTCGCGCGGCTGCGTGCGATCTGGCAATCGACGCGCTACATGGGCCTGCCGGAAAAGAGCCGGCAGCGCTTCGACAGCGTCGCGCAGCGGGCGCTCGAGGCCGCGCCGAACATCGACGCCGCACGCCGCGACGACACGATCGTGCGCCTGTTCGACCTGCTCGAGACGGTCAGCCGGCGCGGCGTCTATCTCGCGCTGCTGACCGAGTATCCGGCCGCGCTCGACCGCGTGCTGTCGGTGCTCGGCGCGACGCGCTGGGGCGGCGGTTACCTGATCCGCCACCCGCAGCTGCTCGACGAGCTGCTCGACGACGAGGCGATCGCGAGCCCGTTCGACTGGCCTGCGTTCAAGGACGCGCTGCGCGCGCGCCTCGCGGCGGCCGACGGCCCCGAGCAGCAGATGGACCTGCTGCGGCACGCGCAGCACGCGGAGGTGTTCCGGATCCTGCTGATCGACCTGGCCGGGCAGCTGTCGGTCGAGCACGTGAGCGACCGGCTGTCCGAGCTGGCCGACGCGGTGCTCGACGTGACGATCGAAGTCGTCTGGTCCCAGCTCGCGAAGCGCCATCGCGACGTGCCGAAGTTCGCGGTGATCGCGTACGGCAAGCTGGGCGGCAAGGAGCTCGGCTACGCATCCGATCTCGACCTGATCTTCCTGTACGACGACGCGGACGAGCGCTCGGCGGACGTCTACACGACCTTCACGCGGCGGCTCATCACGTGGCTCACCACGGCGACCGGGGCCGGCGCGCTGTTCGACATCGACCTGCGGCTGCGGCCGAACGGCGAGGCCGGGCTGCTCGTCACCGATCTCGATGCGTTCCGCCGCTACCAGCTGCGCGAGGGCGATGCCGCGAACACCGCGTGGGTGTGGGAGCACCAGGCGCTGACGCGTGCCCGCTACAGCGCGGGCGACGCGCAGATCGGCGCTGACTTCGAGGCGATCCGCCAGCAGGTGCTGACGACGCCGCGCGACGGCGGCGTGCTCGCGAAGGAGATTGTCGACATGCGGGGCAAGGTGTTTGCCGGCCATCCGAACCAGACCGACCTGTTCGACCTGAAGCACGATCGCGGCGGGATGGTCGACATCGAATTCATCGTCCAGTACTGGGTGCTGCTGCACGCGTCGAGCGACGCCGAGCTGATCCGCAACACGGGCAACATCGCGCTGCTGCGCGAGGTCGCGCGCTTCGGGCTGATGGGCGAGGACGAGGCCGAGCGCGTCGGCGCGGCCTACCGGAAGTACCGGAAGCTGCAGCACAAGCTGCGGCTCGACGGGATGGAGAAGGCGCGGGTCGATCCGGCCGTGGTGGCCGACGAGCGCGCAGCCGTGACGGCGCTGTGGGCGCGCGTGTTCGGGACGGCTGAAACGGGCGTTTGAGTCGGGTGTTCGAATCGGGCGTTCGAACTCGCGGAGCAGGGCGGGCGCGGTCGGGCGAGCGGCCGTGCGGTAAAAAAAGACCGGCGCATGCGCCGGTCTTTTTGCATTCGGCCGACGCGGTGCCCGCGTCAGGCCGCCAGCATTTCCTTCGCGTGCTTGCGCGTCGTGGCCGTGATCTCGAGCCCGCCGAGCATCCGCGCGACTTCCTCGATCCGGTTGGCGCGGTCGAGCGCGACGACCGTCGACACCGTGCCGCCGCGCTCGTCGGCGCCCTTCGCGACCTGGAAGTGGTGGTCGCCGCGCGCGGCGACCTGCGGCAGGTGCGTCACGCACAGCACCTGGCGATCGCGCCCGAGCTGGTGCAGCAGGCGGCCGACCACTTCGGCGACGCCGCCGCCGATCCCCGTATCGACTTCGTCGAAGATCAGCGTCGGCGTCGGGCTCGCCGCGCTTGCGATCACTGCGAGCGCAAGGCTGATCCGCGCGAGTTCGCCGCCCGACGCGACCTTCGCGAGCGGCCGCAGCGGCACGCCGGGGTGGCCGGCGACCCGGAATTCGACCTGCTCGAGCCCGTGCGGGCCGCCGTCGGCGAGCGGGACGAGCGCGACTTCAAAGCTTCCGCCCGCCATCGACAGTTCCTGCATGCCGGCCGTGACGGCCGTGCCGAGCGCCTTGGCGGCCTGCGCGCGCGCCTTCGACAGATGCCTGGCATCGGCGAGATAGGCTTCCCGCGCCTTGGCCTGCGTCGCCTCGAGCGCACCGAGATCGGCGGCCGCGTCGAGCGCGGCGAGCTGCGCGCGGCGTGCCGCGTGTTCTTCGTGCAGCGTGTCGGGCGGCAACCGGAACTTGCGGGCGGTCGAGTGCAGCGCATCGAGGCGCGTTTCGACCTGCGCGAGCCGCTCGGGATCGAGATCGACGCGCTGCGCATAGTGCGACAGCGAGTAGACGGCTTCCTGCAGCTGGATCTCGGCTGGTTCGAGCGACGCGAGCGCGTCGCCGAGCGAGGTGTCGTAGTCGGCCAGGCTGCGCAGCTTCGACACGATCGCGCCGAGCTGCGCGAGCATCGCGTCGTCGGCCTCGGACAACGCGTTGAGTGCGCCGCGCACGCCGTCGATCAGGTTCGCCGAATGCGACAGGCGCTTGTGCTCGTTGCTGACTTCGTCCCATTCGCCGGGCTGCGGCGCGAGCTTGTCGAGCTCGGCGAGCTGCCACGCGAGCTTTTCGCGTTCGAGCTGCAGCTCCCGCTCGTGCGCCTTCGCGGCCTCGATCGCCTGCGTCGCGTCGCGCCACACGCGCCACGCGCGCGCGACGTTCGCCGCATCGGCGACGAGCCCTGCGTGCGTGTCGAACAGCTCGCGCTGCGCGTCGGGCCGCATCAGCAGCTGGTGCGCATGCTGGCCGTGGATGTCGACGAGCATTTCGCCGAGTTCACGCAGCTGCGCGAGCGTCGCGCTGGTGCCGTTGATGAACGCGCGCGACCGGCCGTTCGCGTCGATCACGCGGCGCAGCATCACGGTGTCCTCGGTGTCGAACGCGTGTTCGTCGAGCCAGCGCGCGACGCGGTCGTGCGGCGTGAATTCGGCGGTGATGTCGGCGCGGCCGCAGCCGGTGCGCACGACGCTCGCGTCGGCACGTTCGCCGAGCGCGAGGGCGAGGGCGTCGATCAGGATCGATTTCCCGGCGCCGGTTTCACCGGAAAAGACGGAAAAGCCGCTGTCGAATTCGAGATCGAGCGCGGCGACGATGACGAAGTCGCGGATCGAGAGGTGGCGGAGCATGGTGTCGGGCGGAGCGGCGTCAGGACGCCTTGTCGTCTTCGTTCGAGGCGTGTTCGTTCCAGTGCAGCTTCTTGCGCAGCGTCGAGAAATAGCTGTAGCCGATCGGATGCAGGAACGGCACCGTGTGCTTCGAGCGGCGCACCTCGATCGTGTCGTTCAGTTCGAGCGACGTGAACGACTGCATGTCGAAGTTCACGTTGACGTCGCGCCCGCCGACGATCTGGATCGCGATCTTCGAATCGTCGGGCAGTACGATCGGCCTGTTCGACAGCGCGTGCGGCGCAATCGGCACGAGCACGATGCCCTGCAGCTGCGGATGGAGGATCGGGCCGGCCGACGACAGCGCGTAAGCGGTCGAGCCGGTCGGCGTGGCGACGATCAGGCCGTCCGAACGCTGGTTGTACATGTACCGGCCGTCGACCGACGCGCGCAGCTCGACCATCCCGGAGAAACCGCTGCGGTTCACGACGACGTCGTTGAACGCGAGCGCGTGGTAGATCGGTTCGCCGTCGCGCATGATCCGGGCCTCGAGCAGCGAGCGCTCCTCGCGCTCGAACTTGCCCGACAGGATCACCGGGACGAGTGCCTGCATGTCGGCCGCCGCGATATCGGTGATGAAGCCGAGCCGCCCGTGGTTGATCCCGATCAGCGGTGTCTTGTACGGCGCGAGCTGACGGCCGATGCCGAGCATCGTCCCGTCGCCGCCCAGTACGACCGCCACGTCGGCGCGCGCCCCGATTTCGGCCGGGGTCAGCGCCGGGTAGCCGGTGATGCCGATCTCGCGCGCGGTCTCGGCTTCGAAGACGACCTCGAAGCCCCGCTTGGCAATGCAGGCGGCCAGCGTGGCGAGCGGCTCGGCGATGTTCGGCGTGTTGCTCCGGCCGACGAGCGCGACAGTGTTGAACTGATTACCGGTTTTCATGCCGGCATTACACCATAGCTCGTTGACGAAAAGAACCGGCTGTTCGCTGACGGGGCCGGATCGGGTCGGCCCGCGCATCGGTGGCTGACGCCACTCGCCGCGGTCGCGCGGTTGCGCTAAAATTTTCCACCATGCTAGATCCTCGCGCACGAACCCTCCTGAAAACCCTGATCGAACGGTATATCGCCGACGGTCAGCCAGTCGGATCGCGCACGTTGTCCCGTTACTCCGGGCTCGAGCTGAGCCCGGCGACGATCCGCAACGTGATGTCCGACCTGGAGGAGCTCGGCCTCGTGTCGAGCCCGCACACGTCGGCCGGCCGCGTGCCGACGCCGCGCGGCTACCGGCTGTTCGTCGACACGATGCTGACGGTCGAGGTGCCGATCGACGCAGAGGCCGTCGCGCGGCAGGTGCAGAACACGCTGCAGGCCGGCGAGCCGCAGCAGCGCGTCGTGGCGGCCGCGGCGAGCGTGCTGTCGAACCTGTCGCAGTTCGCGGGCGTCGTGCTGACGCCGCGCCGCAGCCACGTGTTCAAGCAGATCGAGTTCATGCGCCTGTCGGACAAGCGCATCCTGCTGATCATCGTGACGCCCGAGGGCGACGTGCAGAACCGGATGCTCGCGACGCCGCGCGACTACTCGCCGTCGCAACTGACCGAGGCGTCCAACTACATCAACGCGCATTTCGCCGGGCTGTCGTTCGACGAGGTGCGCCGTCGCCTGCGCGACGAGATCGACCAGTTGCGCGGCGACATGACCACGCTGATGCATGCGGCCGTGACGGCCAGCACCGAGGTGCCCGACACCGAGGACACCGTGCTGATTTCCGGCGAGCGCAACCTGCTCGAGGTGGCGGATCTGTCGTCCGACATGGCCCGGCTGCGCAAGCTGTTCGACGTATTCGACCAAAAGACGGGCCTCCTGCAACTGCTCGACGTGTCGAGCCACGCCCAGGGCGTGCAGATCTTCATCGGCGGCGAATCGACACTCGTGCCGATCGAGGAAATGAGCGTCGTTACCGCCCCTTACGAGGTGAACGGGCAGATCGTCGGCACGCTCGGCGTGATCGGCCCGACCCGCATGGCGTACAACCGCGTGATCCCGATCGTCGACATCACCGCGCGGCTGCTGTCGCTCACGCTGAGCCAGCAGTAGCCTGCGAGCGCCAGCCCGATCCCGCCCCGTCATCGTGCCGCGGCGCCGCGTGCGCCGACAGTCGGCCGAACGGCCAGCCGACCGGCGCGAGGCGGCCCGCTATAATTGAGAGCCGTCCGGTCCCGTGCCCCGAGCACGTTCTTGCCCATGCGTTTCGATCTTGAGCCGCCTTCGAGTATCGCGGCCGCCCATCGCATCGGTGTGCTGCTGATCAATCTCGGCACGCCCGATGCGCCCACGCCGCGTGCCGTGCGGCGCTATCTGGCCGAATTCCTGTCGGATCCGCGGGTCGTCGAGATTCCGCAGGCCATCTGGCAGGTGCTGCTGCGCACGCTGATCCTGCCGCTGCGCGGCCGTGCGTCCGCGAAGAAATACGCGGCCGTCTGGATGCCCGAGGGCTCGCCGCTGCGCGTGCATACCGTGCGCCAGACCGACGGCGTGCGGCACCTGCTCGCGTCGAACGGTTATCAAGTGCAGGTCGACTACGCGATGCGCTACGGCAGTCCGAACATTTCGCACGCGCTCGCGCAGTTCAAGCGCGCCGGCGTCGAGCGCGTGCTGCTGATGCCGATGTATCCGCAATACTCGGCGTCGACCACGGCCACCGCATTCGACGCCGCATTCGACGCGCTTTCGCGCATGCGCAACCAGCCGGAGGTGCGCACGATACGGCACTACGCCGACCATCCGGCCTATATCCACGCGCTGGCCGAGCAGGTGCGCCAGTATTGGGCGCAGCACGGCCGGCCGGACTTCGCGGCCGGCGACAAGCTCGTGCTGAGCTTTCACGGCGTGCCGAAGCGCACGCTCGACCTCGGCGATCCCTATCACGACCAGTGCCAGCAGACGGGTGCGCTGCTGATGGCCGCGCTCGGGCTGTCGACAACCGAGTGCCGCGTCACGTTCCAGTCGCGTTTCGGCAAGGCCGAATGGCTGCAGCCTTATACCGCGCCGACGCTGCGCGAGTTCGGCGAGGCCGGCGTACAGCGGGCCGACGTGTTCTGTCCCGGTTTCACGGCCGATTGCCTGGAGACGATCGAGGAGATCGGCATGGAAGTGCGCGACGAGTTCCTCGCCGGTGGCGGCAAGGCGTTCCACCGGATTCCGTGCCTGAACGGCGCGCCCGCGTGGATCGGCGCGCTCGGCGAGATCGTCGCCGAAAATCTGCAGGGCTGGCCGGTCAAGGCCGCGCAGCCGGAAACGGCGGGTGAGGTGCGATGAATTACAAGATTTCGACCGAACCGGGCGCGAAGCTGCGCATCGACAAATGGCTGTGGGCGGCCCGGTTCTTCAAGACGCGCTCGCTTGCGACCGACGCGGTCGACAAGGGGCACGTGAAGATCGGCGGGGCTGCAGTCAAGCCGGCGAAGGAAGTGCGCGTGGGCGACGAGGTCGAAATTGCGATCGACGGCATCGTCTGGCACATTGCCGTCCTCGGCGTGTGCGACGTGCGCGGGCCGGCGAGCGTCGCGCAGACGCTTTACGAGGAAACGGAAGCGGGGCGGGCCGCGCGGCTCGCCGAACTGGAGCGGCGTCGCACGTATCGCGAGCCGGCGGCCGAATTGCACGGCCGGCCGACGAAGCGCGACCGGCGCATCATCGACAGATTTTCTGGTGGGAGCTGAACATCTGGTCGAACGTCGCCCGCGCGCTCCCGTATTCGGTCGTGCGGTCGGTCACGGCTCCCGACAGGCAGATGGTGGTGGTGCCGGCAATGAGTACCAGCGCGACCACCGATATCGCAAAGGTCAGTTTCACGGTACTCCCCTCGAGAAGGGGTGAAAACGGCGCCAGGTGGTGGTTGTAAGGCGTCGGTCAGCTAAGGGTAAACACGCTTTTCCGACGCTTGAGTGGAGTGTAGTGCAGCGGGACTGTGCCAAGCTAGTACTTGCCAGGTAAGCGTTGTTACAGCCCGTTTCGCCTGCCGTGGCGGACTATGCGGGCGATGCACCGGTGCGACGCGCGGTTGTTTCGCGGCATTGGAGAATGCCGGCGAATAACCCTCTTGAAATCGCAGTTTTCACCCTTATTTGCACCAGCAATGTGCGGTGCCGCCGGGTATACGGTCCGGCGGTTGCCGATTTGGCTTCAACCTCTAATCGACTTTCAGCGACATGGAAAACACGCAAGAGAACCCGGCTACCCAATCGGCCGAAGATATCGGCAGCGAGAAGCAGGCGGCGCAAGGCGCTGCTCCCGCCGCCGAAGCAGCCGACGCGGCGCTCGCGGAGGCTCAAGCCAAGGTCGCCGAGCTGCAGGAGAGCTACCTGCGGGCGAAGGCCGAGACCGAGAACGTCCGCCGCCGCGCGCAGGACGACGTCTCGAAGGCGCACAAGTTCGCGATCGAGAGCTTCGCGGAGCACCTGCTGCCCGTGCTGGACAGCCTGGAAGCGGCCGTCAACGATACGTCCGGCGATATCGCGAAGGTGCGCGAAGGCGTCGAGCTGACGCTGCGCCAGCTGACGAGCGCACTCGAGAAGGGCCGCGTCGTCGCGATCAACCCGGTCGGCGAGAAGTTCGATCCGCACCAGCACCAGGCGATTTCGATGGTGCCGGCCGAGCAGGAGCCGAACACCGTCGTCACGGTGCTGCAGAAGGGCTACACGATCGCCGACCGCGTGCTGCGTCCGGCGCTCGTCACCGTCGCGCAGCCGAAGTAAGGGCGTCGCGATGGTGCCCGCCGGCGTCGATCCGGCCGCATTTGACGCGTTCGACATGCAGGCGCTGGACGCCGGTACGTTCGACGCGGCGATCGACGGCGCGGGGGACGCGCTTGCGGTGGTGTTCTTCTGGGGCGTCGACTGCTTCAACTGCGAGATCGCGAAGAAGGCGATGCTCGCCCAGCCCGACGCCATCCGCGCGCTGGGCTTGAAGTGGTTCCATTGCAACGTGTACGAACACCACCAGCTGGGGCGCCGCTTCGGGCTGCACGGTGTGCCGACGTGGTTCTTCTTCCACCGCGGCAAGCGGCTCGGCCGTGCGACGGGCTGGCATGGCCTCGCGCAGTTCCAGGCGGCCGTGTCGGCGGCACGCGCGAAAATCGCGGCGGCGGGCAGCGATCCCCTAGCCGGCGGCGATTGAAAAAATTTAATATCCGCATCGCTCGGCGGGTCTTGAAAACGGACCGGCCGGACGCATTTCGGGAACAGAGTTGAATTCTGGCGCGCGAAACCGCCCCAAAACGCGGGGTTTTGCGCAGCAAACAAGCATTTCTGGAGATTAGGAAAAATGGGAAAGATCATCGGTATTGACCTCGGCACCACGAACTCGTGCGTCGCCATCATGGAAGGCAACCAGGTCAAGGTCATCGAGAACTCGGAAGGCACGCGCACCACGCCGTCGATCATCGCCTACATGGACGACAACGAAGTGCTCGTCGGCGCGCCGGCCAAGCGTCAATCGGTGACCAACCCGAAGAACACGCTGTTCGCGGTGAAGCGCCTGATCGGCCGCCGCTTCGAAGAGAAGGAAGTCCAGAAGGACATCGGCCTGATGCCGTACACCATCATCAAGGCTGACAACGGCGATGCATGGGTCGAAGCGCACGGCGAAAAGCTCGCGCCGCCGCAGGTTTCGGCGGAAGTGCTGCGCAAGATGAAGAAGACGGCCGAAGACTACCTCGGCGAGCCGGTCACGGAAGCCGTGATCACGGTGCCGGCGTACTTCAACGACAGCCAGCGCCAGGCAACCAAGGATGCCGGCCGCATCGCGGGCCTCGAAGTCAAGCGGATCATCAACGAGCCGACCGCAGCCGCGCTCGCGTTCGGCCTCGACAAGGCCGAGAAGGGCGACCGCAAGATCGCCGTGTATGACCTCGGCGGCGGTACGTTCGACGTGTCGATCATCGAGATCGCGGACGTCGACGGCGAAATGCAGTTCGAAGTGCTGTCGACCAACGGCGACACGTTCCTCGGCGGCGAAGACTTCGACCAGCGCATCATCGATTACATCATCGGCGAGTTCAAGAAGGAGCAGGGCGTCGACCTGTCGAAGGACGTGCTCGCGCTGCAGCGCCTGAAGGAAGCCGCCGAAAAGGCGAAGATCGAGCTGTCGTCGAGCCAGCAGACCGAAATCAACCTGCCGTACATCACGGCGGACGCGTCGGGCCCGAAGCACTTGAACCTGAAGATCACCCGCGCGAAGCTGGAAGCGCTGGTGGAAGACCTCGTCGAGCGCACGATCGAACCGTGCCGCATCGCGATCAAGGACGCAGGCGTCAAGGTGTCGGACATCGACGACGTGATCCTGGTCGGCGGCCAGACGCGCATGCCGAAGGTCATGGAGAAGGTGAAGGAGTTCTTCGGCAAGGATCCGCGCCGTGACGTGAACCCGGACGAAGCCGTCGCGGTTGGCGCGGCGATCCAGGGCCAGGTCCTGTCGGGCGACCGCAAGGACGTGCTGCTGCTCGACGTGACCCCGCTGTCGCTCGGTATCGAGACGCTCGGCGGCGTGATGACGAAGATGATCAGCAAGAACACGACGATCCCGACGAAGCACGCGCAAGTGTATTCGACGGCGGACGACAACCAGGGCGCCGTGACGATCAAGGTGTTCCAGGGCGAACGCGAAATGGCAGCCGGCAACAAGCTGCTCGGCGAGTTCAACCTCGAAGGCATCCCGCCCGCACCGCGTGGCGTGCCGCAGATCGAAGTGACCTTCGACATCGACGCGAACGGCATCCTGCACGTCGGCGCGAAGGACAAGGCGACCGGCAAGGAAAACAAGATCACGATCAAGGCGAACTCGGGTCTGTCCGAGGCTGAAATCGACCAGATGATCAAGGACGCGGAAGCGAACGCAGCGGAAGATCACAAGCTGCGCGAGCTGGCCGATTCGCGCAACCAGGGCGACGCGCTGGTCCACAGCACGAAGAAGGCGCTGACCGAGTACGGCGACAAGCTGGACGCGGGCGAGAAGGAAGCGATCGAAGCGTCGCTGAAGTCGCTCGAGGAAGTGCTGAAGGACACGTCGGCCGACAAGGCTGCGATCGACGCGAAGGTCGAGGAACTCGGCAAGGTTTCGCAGAAGCTCGGCGAAAAGATGTACGCCGACATGCAGGCCCAGCAAGCGGGTGCGGCCGGCGCAGCGGGTGCAGCGGAAGGCGCGGCCCACGCGGGCGGCGCGCAACAGGCTGCCGACGATGTCGTCGACGCCGAGTTCAAGGAAGTGAAGAAGGACTAAGCCGGGTTGCCCCGGTGCCGCACGCCGCGCGCAACACGCGCGCGGCGCGGCTGGCGGGCTGGCTGACAAGCGGTCTGTCTTTCCTTCCGGATGGCCGGATCGACTCCACGCCTGGCGGGCTTTGCGGCCCTCCGGGCACATTTGTTTTTTGGCGGGTGCTGCACGAGCCGTCCGCGGACGGGCGCAGCGCCAGACGAGTCGAGAGACTTTACTGCGGGCGAAAGGAGCCGCCGCGTGCGCGATGCGTGGCGGCACAGTGAATCGATATGGCGAAACGGGATTACTACGAGGTTCTGGGCGTCGCGAAGAATGCGAGCGACGACGAAATCAAGAAGGCATATCGCAAGCTTGCGATGAAGTATCACCCTGACCGCAATCCGGACAACAAGGATGCGGAAGAGCATTTCAAGGAGGTGAAGGAAGCCTACGAAATGCTCTCGGACAGCCAGAAGCGGGCCGCGTACGACCAGTACGGCCATGCGGGCGTCGATCCGAACATGGGCGGTGCGGGCGCACAGGGCTTCGGCGGCTTCGCGGATGCGTTCGGCGACATCTTCGGCGACATCTTCGGCCAGGCCGCGGGCGGCGCCGCGCGCGGCGGCCGTGGCGGCCCGCAGGTGTATCGCGGTGCCGACCTGCGCTACAGCATGGAAATCACGCTCGAGCAGGCCGCACACGGCTACGACACGCAGATCCGCGTGCCGAGCTGGGTGTCGTGCGAGGTCTGCCACGGGTCGGGTGCGAAGCCCGGCACGAAGCCGGAAACCTGCCCGACCTGCCATGGCCAGGGCACGGTGCGCATGTCGCAGGGCTTCTTCAGCATCCAGCAGACCTGCCCGAAGTGCCACGGCACGGGCACCTACATCCCCGAGCCGTGCGTGCATTGCCACGGGTCGGGCAAGGTGAAGGAAACCAAGACGCTCGAAGTGAAGATCCCGGCCGGGATCGACGACGGGATGCGCATCCGCTCGGCCGGCAACGGCGAGCCGGGCATCAACGGCGGGCCGCCGGGCGACCTGTACGTCGAGATCCACATCAAGCCGCACTCGGTGTTCGAGCGCGACGGCGACGATCTCCACTGCCAGATGCCGATCCCGTTCACGACCGCCGCGCTCGGCGGCGAGATCGAGGTGCCGACGCTGGCCGGCCGTGCATCGTTCCCGGTGCCGGAAGGCACGCAGTCGGGCAAGACGTTCCGGCTGCGCGGCAAGGGCATCAAGGGGCTGCGTTCGAGCATCGCGGGCGATCTGTACGTGCACGTGCAGGTCGAGACGCCCGTGAAGCTGACCGACAACCAGCGCGACCTGCTCAAGCAGTTCGAGAAGTCGCTGGCCGAAGGCGGCGCGCGTCACAGCCCGCAGAGCAAGAGCTGGTTCGATCGTGTGAAGAGCTTCTTCGAGTAACTCGAGTAACAGCATGACTGAAGGCAACGAGAGCGCGTCGTTCGCGCTCTTGGACGATTGCGACTCGACCGCGTCCGCGCGGTCGAGTCGTTTGTATTCGGGATTCGTGCGCGAACGCGTGTGCACGGATCCGGCGCGGCTCGACGCAGTCGATGCGGCGGTAGCGCAGGACCTGCGCGACGGGCTGCATGCGGTCGTCGTCGGCGATTACGAATTCGGACGCAACCTGCAACGGGCGCAGCCGGGCCATGCCCCGCTGCGCTTTTTGCTGTATGCGCGCTGCGAATGCCTGTCGCGCGACGAAGTCGACGCGTGGCTCGCGCAGCAGGACGGCGGCAGCGATGCGCCGTCGATCGCGGGTGTCGCACATGTCGCGAAGAGCGTGTCGCGCGATGCGTTCGATGCGGCGATCGCCGCGGTGCACGACGCGCTGCGCGCGGGCGATTCGTATCAGGTCAACTACACGTACCGGCTGAACTTCGACGTGTTCGGCACGCCGCTCGCGCTGTACCGGCGGCTGCGTGCGCGCCAGCCGGTGCGCTACGGCGCGCTGGTTGCGTTGTCCGACGGGGCGTGGGTCGTGTCGTGTTCGCCCGAGCTGTTCGTCGAGAAGCACGGCGACGTGCTGCGCGCGCGGCCGATGAAGGGCACCGCGCCCCGTTCGGCCGACCCTCGCGACGATGCGGCGGCGGCCGCGTTCCTCGCGAACGATCCGAAGAACCGCGCGGAAAACGTGATGATCGTCGACCTGCTGCGCAACGACATATCGCGGATCGCACGCACCGGGACGGTTCGCGTGCCGGCGCTGTTCTCCGTCGAGCCGTATGCGTCGGTGTGGCAGATGACGTCGACGGTCGAGGCCGGCTGGCGCGCAGGGACGACGTTCGCGCAGATGCTGCGTGCGCTGTTTCCGTGCGGATCGATCACGGGCGCGCCGAAGTACAAGACGATGCAGTTGATCGATGCGATCGAGTCGACACCGCGCGGCCTCTATACGGGCGCGATCGGCTGGCTTGACGCCGCGAAGCAAGGCGTCGATTCCGACGTGCAGGGTGAGCGCCTGTCCGGGTGTGGCGATTTTTGCCTGTCGGTCGCGATCCGGACGCTGACGCTCGATGCTACCGGTGAAGGTGCGGCCGGCGAAGGCGCTGACCGCGAAGGTGCGACCGGTGCCGAAGCACGCAGTCCGGCGACGGCAATCGCCGGCCGGCGCCGTGGCACGATGGGCGTCGGCGCGGGCATCGTGCTCGACAGTGTCGCGGCCGACGAATATGCGGAGTGCGAATTGAAAGCACGATTCCTGACGGATGCCGATCCCGGCTTCCAGCTGTTCGAAACGACCGCTGCCACGCGTGCGGACGGCATCCGGCACCTCGATCGCCATCTCGCGCGGCTGCAGCGTAGCGCGGATGCGTTCGGCTTCCGCTTCGACCCCGAGGCGCTACGCCGCGAGATCGACGCGCGCTGCGCGGCGCTCGACGGCGACGACATCTACCGGATGAAGCTCGCGCTCGCGAAGGACGGCACGATCGAGATCGTCGCGGCACCGCTCAAGCCGCTGCCGGCGGGGCCGGTCGGCGTGTTGCTGGCGTCCGCGCACGGTTTCGCGCCGACCCGCGCGAGCGATGCGCTGCTGCTGCACAAGACCACGCGCCGCGCCGAATACGATCGCGCGTGGCAGGCGGCGGAGGCGCTGGGCGGTTTCGACATGCTGTTCGTCAACGAACGCGGCGAGGTGACGGAAGGCGGGCGCTCGAATGTGTTCGTGAAGCTTGACGGCCAGTGGGTAACGCCGCCGCTGGCGTCCGGCGTGCTGCCGGGCGTGATGCGTCGTGTACTGCTCGACGATCCGGCACTAGGCGCAAAAGAGCGTGCGCTGACGCTCGACGATGTGCTGAACGCGGATGAGTTGATGATCTGCAACGCGTTGCGCGGGCCGATGGTGGCGCGGCTGATTCACGGCTGAACACCGACCTGAACGCGGATTATTTCCGCGGCGTACATTGCCAGCTTTGCACGATGGCGTGCCCGTGCCTGTAACGCGCGACGCAAGTCTGTGCCTGTTTGCCGAGCGGCCGTGCGATCACGACGCTCGTATTGGCGTAGTCACATGAGACCCAGTAGTCTTCACGGTTTTCGGCGAGCGACCAGACATAAATGTCGCTCTGGGACTCGGAGCGCGAGCGGTTCGGCAGCAACGATGTCATCCGGTCCGGTGGCCCCGACCAGAAGGTGACGCTGGCAAGCGGATAGGTGCTTTGCGCGTCGAAGTTTTTCCAGCCGTCGGGCGGTTGACCGTCGAGCTGCTGAGTAACGGCGACGCGTGCGGGGCAATCTGTTGTCGCAGCGGACGCAGGTAACGTGATGAGCGGACCGTATGCGAGCATGGCGATGGCGAGCAGCCGATACGGTGCTTGGCGGATGCGCATCGTCATTTCACGACCGAAAATGCATCGGCGTTATTGCTCGGATCGATGTAACGGCCATTTTTGTCCTTGCCTTTGAACGGAATGCATCGTCTCTGAATTGCCTTGAGTGAGCGCCATTGTTCAACGACGTAGATACCGCGTACATCCTGGCTCAGATAGAACGCAGCATGATTGCCATGCGATCGGCTTGGGTAGCGATCGTTCTCGAAAGTTGCAATGACGGTCCCGACGCGGATACTCCGGTCGCCTGCTGCCTTCCTTTCCGGTCGCCAGATGGCGGTGGGGCCGACGGACGTATAAATTTTGACCAGTGCGACGCATTCTCCGTCGCCTGCCAGCTTTTGCCCGACGAGGTCAGCTGCCTTTTCATACACATGAGCCATCTTTCACACGCCTTCGATTGACGAAGGCTTGATGGTCGCAGCGACGAAGAAGAGCGGAAATAGGACGAGTTAGAAAGTACACGTTGTCCGACAATGCAGTATGAGAAGCGGCGTACCGCATTGCCGGCCACGTCAGCGAGTGTGCGTCGGCGATCGCCGACAGCGCGCCCGCGGCGCTGCCCTCCCGATCAGAACGAATGTTCCGCCCCGGGGAACGAACCATCCTTCACCGCGTGCACATACGCTTCGACGGCCGCCTGGATGTTCGGCTGACCCTGCATGAAATCCTTCACGAAGCGTGGCCGCTTGCCGGGGAACACGCCGAGCATGTCGTGCAGCACGAGCACCTGGCCCGAGCAGTCGACGCCCGCGCCGATGCCGATCGTCGGAATCTTGAGCATGTGCGTGACTTCGGAGGCGACGAGCGTCGGCACGGCTTCGAGCACGACGAGCTGTGCGCCCGCATCCTCGATCGCGCGCGCGTCGCGCAGCAACTGGGCGGCACCGGCTTCGGTCTTGCCTTGCACCTTGAAGCCGCCGAACGCGTGCACCGATTGCGGCGTGAGGCCCACGTGCGCGCATACGGGCACCGCGCGCTCGACGAGGAAGCGGATCGTCTCGGCGAGCCATTCGCCGCCTTCGAGCTTGACCATCTGCGCACCGGCACGCATCAGCTTGACGGCACTCGCGAACGCCTCGGCCGGCGTGCCGTACGTGCCGAACGGCAGATCGGCGACGACCAGCGCGCGCGGCTGCGCGCGGGCGACACAGGCGGTGTGATACGCGATGTCGTCGAGCGACACGGGCAGCGTGGTCGTGTGGCCCTGCAGCACGTTGCCGAGCGAATCGCCGATCAGAAGCACGTCGACGCCCGAACGGTCGAGCAGGGCGGCAAAGCTCGCGTCGTAGCAGGTGAGCATCGCGATCTTCTCGCCGGCGACGCGCATTGCCTGCAGCTTGGGCACCGTGACGGCAGGCCGGCTCGATTCCTGGAGATAGGTCATGGGAAATCCGGTTCGGATGGTAAGGAACGACAGGCGAGGACGCGTCAGCGCGTCGTCTCGCCCTTGACGAAGAATTCCTTGCGGCCGCGCATCGTCTCGATGCGCTCGACCAGCAGGGCGAGATCTTCGGGGGAATCCTGCGGGTTCAGGTGTTCCGCGGCGACCGTCAGCACCGGCGTGCGGTCGTAGTGGTAGAAGAATTCGTTGTACGCGTCGACGAGCGAGCGCAGGTACGCGTCGCTGATCTGCAGCTCCATCGGCAGCCCGCGCTTCTGGATGCGCGAGAACAGCACTTCGGGGCTCGCCTGCAGGTAGACGACGAGGTCGGGCGACGGCGCCTGCGGCACGTCCACGTGCGTGGCGACCGAACGGTAGAGCTGCCACTCGTCTTCCGGCAGGTTCAGCCGCGCGAAGATGTCGTTTTTCTGCGGCATGAAATCGGCGATGACCGGGCGGCCCGTTTCGAGCGCACCGATCAGCTCGCGTGCCTGCTGCGCACGCTGCAGCGCGAACGACAGCTGCACGGGCAGCGCGTAGCGCGCGGTATCGCGATAGAAGCGTTCGAGGAACGGGTTGTCCTGCGGGCGCTCGAGCAGCGTCTGCATCGACCAGCGTTCGGCGAGCAGGCGCGCGAGCGTCGTCTTGCCGACGCCGATCGGGCCTTCGATCACGAGATAGCGGTGCGGGGCGCGCAGGTCGGGCGCAGTGACGGTGAGGGGTGTCGGGGTCATCGGCAGCGGTTCTTGTCGGCGTCTTCGCTGGCGGCGAGTGCCTTCTGCATCAGGCACTGGCAGGTCTGCACCTTCTCGACACGCTGATCCGCGACGGCGGCGAGGAAGGTTTCGGCACGGCCGCGCGCGGGAATGTCGAGTGCGGGCTCGATCTCCACGAGCGGCACGAGCGCGAACGCGCGATCGGTGAGGCGCGGGTGCGGGACGATCAGGTCGGGTTCGTCGATCGAGTCGGCGCCGAACAGCAGGATGTCGAGGTCGAGCGTGCGCGGCGCGTTGCGATACGGGCGCTCGCGGCCGAAGTGATGTTCGATCTTCTGGCAGAGCGCGAGCAGCTCGCGCGCCGACAGCGTCGTGTCGAGCTTGACGACGCAGTTGTAGTAGTCGTCGCCGCCCGCTTCGAAGGGCGCCGTGCGATACAGGCTCGATTTGCCGAGGATCGAGATGGTGCGCTGCTGCGCGAGGCACACCACCGCGTCCTTCAGGGTCTGGCGCGCATCGCCGAGATTCGCCCCCAGTCCGATATATGCAACCGTCATGGCATCACTTCCTACGTCGTTCGCCGTCGTGCGCGTCAGTCGTCGGAACCGCCCGAGGTGTCCGGTGCCTGCTCGGCGGCACCTTCACCCGGCTTGCGGTTTCGCGCACCGCCGCGGCGGCGCCGCTTGCGGGGCGATTTTTCCTTCGAGCCGCCCTGCGTGAGCAATGCCTCGCGAGCGGCCGCGTCGCCTTCGATGAAATCCGTCCACCACTGTCCGACTTCCGTATCGAGCTCGCCGGATTCGCAGCGTAACAGGAGGAAATCATACCCCGCTCTAAACCTTTGGTGTTCCAGCAGCCTCATCGCGCTGCGGCCCGAGCGTTTCTCGAGGCGCAGCTGCAGGCCCCAGATCTCGCGCATGTCGGCCGAGTAGCGCTTGTGGATCGCGAGTTTCTCGGTCTGCATGTCGAGCACGTCGTCCATCGCGCGATGGAGCGCCGGCACCGGGATTTCGCCTTCGGCCGTGTATTGCTCGAAGCGCTGGCGCATGTCGTGCCACAGCAGCGTCGCGAACAGGAAGCCCGGGGAAACCGGCTTGCCGGCGCGCACGCGTGCATCGGTGTTGTTCAGCGCGAGCGTGATGAATTTCTCGCCCTGCGGCTGTTCGAGCACGACGTCGAGCAGCGGCAGCAGCCCGTGGTGCAGGCCTTCCTTGCGCAGCTGCTGCAGGCACGCGAGTGCGTGGCCCGACAGCAGCAGCTTCAGCATTTCGTCGAACAGGCGCGCGGCCGGCACGTTGTTGATCAGGTCGGCGAGCGCGTTGATCGGCTCGCGCGTGTGCGGCTCGATCTCGAAACCGAGCTTCGCCGCGAAGCGCACGACGCGCAGCATCCGCACCGGATCCTCGCGGAAGCGCGTGGCCGGATCGCCGATCATCCGCAACAGGCGGGCGCGCACGTCGGCCATCCCGTCGTGGTAGTCGAGCACCGTCTGCGTCGACGGGTCGTAGTACATCGCGTTGATCGTGAAGTCGCGGCGTGCGGCGTCTTCGTGCTGCTCGCCCCACACGTTGTCGCGCAGCACGCGGCCGCTCGCGTCGACCGCGTGGGTGCGGCGATCGAGTTCGTCGCGCTTCAGGCGCTTCGGCGGCTCGGCAGCGGCCGCCTCGGGCGGCGCATCGACCAGCGCGCGGAACGTCGACACCTCGATCAGCTCCTGGCCGAACTGCACGTGGACGATCTGGAAGCGGCGGCCGATCAGGCGCGCGCGGCGGAACAGGCGCTGCACCTCGGTGGGCGTTGCATCGGTCGCGACGTCGAAATCCTTCGGCGCGATGCCGAGCAGCAGGTCGCGTACCGCACCGCCGACGATGAAGGCGCGGAAGCCCGCCTGCTGCAGCGTGTCGGTCACGCGCACGGCATTCTTCGAGATCAGCGCCGGGTTGATGCCGTGCACGCTGGCCGGCACGACGGTCGGTTCATGGTTGCTGCGCGGCTTTTTCGTGCCGCCGCGGGCGCCTTTCGGGGCACGCGGGGTAGCAGGGGCCGCTTCGTCGGCCGGGGCCGCTGCGGGAGAGGTTTGCTCGGTTTCGTCCTGGCCGAGCAGTTTGCGAATGAATTTTTTGATCACGACGTTCAGAAGAGATCGAGGATGCGCCAGCCGCGGTTGCTTGCATGCGCGCGCAGCGTGTCGTCAGGGTTGGTCGCGATCGGGTCGGTGACTTTCTCGAGCAACGGGATGTCGTTGTGCGAGTCGCTGTAGAAGTAGGTGTGCGTGAAGTCGCTCCATTGCTTGCCGAGCGACGCGAGCCACGCTTCGGTCCGCACGATCTTGCCTTCGCGATAGCTCGGCGTGCCGGTCGGCCGGCCCGTGTACGGCGAATCGGGATGCCCGTCGGTCGTCTCGACCTCGCAGGCGATCAGCGTGTCGACGCCGAACGCGGTGGCGATCGGGCGCGTGATGAATTCGTTGGTCGCCGTCACGACGCAGCACAGGTCGCCCGCATCGAGATGCTTGCGCACGAGTTCGAGCGCGGCGGGCGTCATTGCGGGCCGGATCACCTCGTGCATGTACTGCTCGTGCCATTGCGCGAGCTGCGCACGCGAATACTTCGCGAGCGGCGTGAGCATCGCCGTGAGGTACGCGTGGATGTCGAGCTTGCCGGCCTTGTAGTCGGCGAAGAACTGGTCGTTCTGACGCGAGAAGCTTTCCGCGTCGACGATGCCGAGCTTCACCATGAAGCGACCCCATTCGTGGTCGCTATCGGTCGGGATCAGCGTGTGATCGAGGTCAAAGAGTGCCAGATTAGTCATGGAAGCGCATTTTACTCGAAGCGGTTCGGGCCCGTGCCCGGTGGGGTGATGTCGTCGCCGGGACGCGCCAGCATGCGGCGCAGCAACGGCAGCGTGACGGCGCGTTTCTGCTCGAGCGAGAAGCGGTCGAGCGCGTCGAGCAGCGCCATCAGGCTCGGCATGTCGCGGCGGAAATGGGTCAGCAGGTACGCGGCGATGTCGTCGGTGAGCGCGATCCCGCGCTCCTTCGCTGCGAGCTTGAGCACGGCGATCTTGCCGGCATCGGACGGCGGCGACAGGTGGAACACGAGCCCCCAGCCGAGGCGCGTGCGGAGATCCTCGCGCACGTCGAGCGCGAGCGGTGCCGCGGGGCCCGCCGCGACGAACGCGCTCGACGGGTGCGCGCGCACTTCGTTGAACAGGTTGAACAGCGCGACCTGCTGCGTGTCGCTCATCCGGTCGCAGTCGTCGATCGCGTAGATGCCGATGCGCGGGTCGAACGTGAACGCGCCGAGCGGGCTTTGCGGTGTGAGATAACGCGCATAGCCGTACGAGGCGTCGCTCACGAGCGCCTGCAGCAGATGGGTGCGGCCGCATCCGGGCTCGCCCCAGATATAGAACGACCGGTCCGGCACGGGGCCCGCCGCGAGCGCGAGGTCGAGCTTCTGCAGGCGCGAGATGAGCTCGTCGTTCTCCTCGTTCATGATGAAGTTGTCGAACGTGGCGGGCGGCGGCGTGCCGAGATCGAGCGTCAGTTGACGGGACACAACAGTCACAATGCGGGTCGGTTGAAAATACGCGTGCCATACGCCGGGCACGCGCCGGGAACTGCGCCTTCGCGGGCTTCACGCGCGCCCGCACGCACGGCGCCACGCCGGTTTCGGCGCGGTTCGCTCGGCGATGAAAACGGGGACGTGTTGACCAAGATGCAATCCCTGACGATTCGGTGCTGGGAATTCCGGCCAACGGGCCGGCTTCGGGTAAAATCGCATTTTACCGACCTTCTCGCATTCCCCCATGAATCCTCCGAAATCCGCTCCCGACGCCCAAGGTCTGTCCTATCGCGACGCAGGCGTCGACATCGACGCGGGCGACGCGCTCATCGACAAGATCAAGCCTTTTGCGAAGAAAACCCTGCGCGACGGCGTGCTCGGCGGCATCGGCGGGTTCGGCGCGCTGTTCGAAGTACCGAAGAAGTACAAGGAGCCCGTGCTCGTGTCGGGCACCGACGGCGTGGGCACCAAGCTCAAGCTGGCCTTTCATCTGAACAAACACGACACCGTCGGCCAGGATCTCGTCGCGATGAGCGTGAACGACATCCTCGTGCAGGGCGCCGAGCCGCTGTTCTTCCTCGACTACTTCGCGTGCGGCAAGCTCGACGTCGATACCGCGGCAACGGTCGTCAAGGGCATCGCGCAGGGTTGCGAACTGTCCGGCTGCGCGCTGATCGGCGGTGAAACGGCCGAAATGCCGGGCATGTACCCGGACGGCGAATACGACCTGGCCGGCTTCGCGGTCGGCGCGGTCGAGAAGAGCAAGATCATCGACGGCAGCACGATCGCCGAGGGCGACGTGGTGCTGGGCCTCGCTTCGAGCGGCATCCACTCGAACGGCTTCTCGCTCGTGCGCAAGATCATCGAGCGCGCGAACCCCGACCTGTCGGCCGATTTCCATGGCCGCTCGCTCGCCGATGCGCTGATGGCACCCACGCGCATCTACGTGAAGCCGCTGCTCGCGCTGATGCAGAAGCTGTCGGTGAAGGGCATGGCGCACATCACCGGCGGCGGCCTCGTCGAGAACATTCCGCGCGTGCTGCGCGAAGGCCTCACCGCCGAGCTCGACCAGAACGCGTGGCCGCTGCCGCCGCTGTTCAAGTGGCTGCAGGAGCACGGCGGCGTCGCCGACGCGGAAATGCACCGCGTGTTCAACTGCGGGATCGGCATGGCCGTGATCGTTTCGGCGGCCGATGCCGACGCAGCGATCGCCGACCTGACCGCCGCCGGCGAACAGGTGTGGAAGATCGGCACCGTGCGTGCGACCCGCGAAGGCGAGGCGCAGACCGTCGTGGTCTGACGCACGGCCAGCAAGATGCAGCAAGGAAAGCCGCCCGGAGTCGATCCGGGCGGCTTTTTTTTCGGGCGCCGCGCGGCGTGCGGGCGCGCGCCGATGAAGGAGGAGCGACGATGACCGAAGACGAACGCGCGATCCGGGAACTCGTGGACAACTGGTTCGTATCGAGCCGCCGCGGCGACCTGGCGACCGTGCTCGACCTGATCGCCGACGACGCGATCTTCATGGTGGCCGGCAGGCCGCCGTTCGACAAGGCGGCGTTTGCGGCCGCGTCGCGTGACGCGAACGCCGGGGGCGGGCCCGCGCCGACGATCGACGGCCGTTACCGGATCGACGAACTGCGCGTGCTGGGCGATTGGGCGTACATGCGCAATTTCATCGAGATCGAGGCGACTCCGCCGGGCGGCGAGACGATCCGCCGTTCCGGCCATACGCTGACGATCTTCCGCAAGGCCGACGGCCGCTGGCGGCTCGTCCGCGATGCCAATCTCGTGACGCTCGCGCATTGAGCGCGGCGGCGGGCGTGACGGTGCCGGCCGGCGCTCATGCGGACGGCCGCGCCGCGCCCGCCGGCCGGGCACCGGCCAGCAACGGCGGGACGAGCAGATAAAGCAGCGCGGCCGCGGCCCAGACGAGCCCCGGCCAGGTCGCTCGTGTCGCCGCATAGGTTGCGGTGACGACCAGCGGCCCCGCGACACCGATCAGGCTCGCCACGCTCGCGAGCGCGCCTTGCAGTTCACCCTGGCGCGCATCGTCGACCTGCCGCGCGAGCATCGCCTGCAGCGCCGGCAGCGTCATGCCGCCCGCCGCGAACAGCGGCAGCAGCGCGAACGGCACCCACGCGGCGGTCGCGAACGCAATCGCCACGAGCCCGAGCGCGTCGCCCGCGAGGCCCAGTGCGAGCGCGCGGCGCTCGTCGAGCCGCGCGATCAGCGGCCCGATCGCGAAAGCCTGCGCGAGCGCGTGACACGCACCGTAGCCCGCCAGCGACAGCCCCGCGATCGGTGTCGACCACCCGAAATGTTCCTGGCCGTACAGGATCCACAGCGTGGCGGGCGCCTGCGACACCAGCGCCACGATCACGTAAATGCCGATCAGCGGCACGAGCGCCGCTGAGCCGGTCAGCCGGCGCAGGCTGGCGAACGGGTTGAGCGCGCCGGCCGTTTGGCCTTCGCGGGCCGAACGCGGCCGCGATTCCGGCAGCGCGCGCCAGACGAGCACGAGATTGAGCGCGTTGAGCACGGCGGCCGCGACGAACGGCGCGCGCACATGCAGCGCGCCGAGCAGGCCGCCGATCAAGGGGCCCGCGATGAAGCCGATGCCCATCATCGCGCCGAGCTGGCCGAAGCGTCGTGCGCGGTCGGGTTCGGCCGTGACGTCGGTGACGTATGCAGTCGCTACCGCGACGTTCGCGCCGGTGATGCCCGCGATCAGCCGCCCGACGTAGAGCCAGGCGAGCGTCGGCGCGAGCGCCATCAACAGGTAGTCGAGCGCGGCGCCCGCGAGCGACACGAGCAGGACGGGCCGGCGGCCGAAGCGGTCGCTCAGCGCGCCGAGCAGCGGTGCGCACAGGAACTGCGCGAACGCGTACAGCGCGAGCAGGATCCCGTAGTGGGTGTCGGTGCTGCCCGCATCGGCGAGCGAACGCAGGAGCCCGGGGAGGATTGGCATCACGATCCCGACGCCGATCGCGTCGAGCAGGACCGTGGCCAGAATGGCAATCAGGGACGGATTCAAGGGTGTGACTCTATCGGTGATAGAGTGGCAATTATTCCACAGCTTTCCCTATCGGTGATAGAGATGAAGGACACAGGAGCGCGGCTGACGCGCGACACGGTACTGCGCGCGGCGCTCGACCTGCTCGATGAGGTCGGCATCGACGGGCTGTCGACGCGGCGGCTCGCCGAGCGGCTCGGCGTGCAGTCGCCGACGCTTTACTGGCATTTCCGGAACAAGGCCGAACTGCTCGACGCGATGGCCGAGGCGATCATGCTCGAGCGGCACGATGCGTCGCTGCCGCGGCAGGGCGAGGCGTGGGATGCGTGGCTTCTCGACAACGCGCGCAGTTTTCGCCGCGCGCTGCTGGCCTATCGCGACGGCGCGCGCCTGCATGCCGGTACGCGGCCGCGGGCGCTGCATTTCAGCTCGATCGAACGCAAGGTCGCGCTGCTCGGCGAAGCGGGTTTCGCGCCGGACGAGGCGGTCGACGTGATGTATGCGCTGGGCCGCTTCGTGGTTGGATGGGTGCTGGAGGAACAGGCGGAACCCGAAGGCGAGGCCGATGCGCCGCTGCCGGACGCGGCCGACTATCCGTTGCTCGCCAAGGGCTGGGCCGCGCTGCGCGCGCGCGGCGGCGACGAAGCGTTCGAGCGCGGCGTCGCGCTGATCGTCGACGGCGCCCGCGCGCGCCTGGCAGCACGCGGGCGCGGCTGACGGTCAGGCCGGCGTGCCGCCGTCGAGCACGCGTTCGAGCGCGTCGAGCGCGCGGGCCGTGGCGTCCGGCGCGATGCAGTCGACGACGATCCGCTCCGGCATCGCGCGCAGCCAGGTGATCTGGCGCTTGCAGAGCTGGCGCGTCGCGAAGATGCCCTTGTCGCGCATCGTCCGGTAATCGGTGTCGCCGTCGAGGAATTCCCATGCCTGCCGGTAGCCGACGCAGCGCATCGACGGCAGGTCGGGATGGAGATCCTCGCGACGGCGCAGCTGCTCGACTTCGTCGATGAAGCCCGCGTCGAGCATCGCGTCGAAGCGCTGCGCGATCCGTGCGTGCAGTACCGCGCGATCGGACGGTTCGAGCGCGACCGGCACGAAGCGGTAAGCGGCGGCCGCATCGTCACTGCGTCGCGGGGCGGCGAGCAGCACCGACATCGGCTGCCCGCTCAGCATGAACACTTCGAGCGCCCGCTGGATCCGTTGCGAATCGTTCGGCGCGAGCCGCGCGGCCGTGTCGGGATCGACCTGCGCGAGTCGCGCGTGCAGGGCGGGCCAGCCATCGCGCGCGGCTTCGGCATCGAGAGTCGCGCGCACGTCCGGATCGGCGCCGGGCAGGTCGTTGAGCCCCTGCGTCAGCGCCTTGTAGTACAGCATCGTGCCGCCCGCGAGCAGCGGCGTGCGGCCGCGCGCGGCGATCTCGCCGATCAGGCGCAGCGTGTCGGCGCGGAAACTCGCGGCCGAATACGCGTCGGCTGGATCGATGATGTCGATCAGATGGTGCGGCACGCTCGCGCGTTCTTCGCGCGAAGGCTTCGCGGTGCCGATATCCATGTCGCGGTAGACGAGCGCCGAATCGACGCTGACGATCTCGATCGGGCGGCGCGCGGCGAGCGCCAGCGCCGCGGCCGTCTTGCCCGATGCGGTGGGGCCGAGCAGGCAGGCGATCGTCGTCGGAGAGGACTGCGGTGAAGCGCTCATTGTCCGCGCATGAACAGGCGGTCGAGATCGTTCAGCGTGAGCTGATACCACGTCGGCCGGCCGTGATTGCACTGGTCCGCGCGTTCGGTCGCCTCCATCTGCCGCAGCAGCGCGTTCATCTCGTCGAGCGTCAGGCGCCGGTTCGCGCGCACCGCGTGGTGGCAGGCGAGCGTGCCGAGCAGCTCGTGCTGGCGCTCCGTAAGCACGCGCGAGCCGCCGAACGCGTGCAGGTCAGAGAGCACCGCGCGCGCGAGCGACTGCAGGTCGGCATCCTTCAGCAGCGCCGGCACCGCGCGGATCGCGAGCGTCGTCGGTGACAGCACCGCCAGGTCGAAACCGAGCGATTCGAGCGTGTCGCGCTCTTCCTCGACCGTGCCGATCTCGACCGGCGTGGCCGTCATCGAGATCGGCAGCAGCAGCGCCTGCACGGCGACCGAACGGTCGGCGAGCGCGTTCTTGAACTGTTCGTACAGGATCCGCTCGTGTGCCGCGTGCATGTCGACGATCACGAGCCCGTGCGCGTTCTGCGCGAGCACGTAAATGCCGTGGATCTGGCCGAGCGCGAAGCCGAGCGGCTGCTCGTCGTGCGCGGTGGCGGCGATCGGCGATACGGTGAAGCCGGGCAGCGGTGCGAGCGGCGTGTCGGCCGAATCGCGCGCGATGGTGGTCGTGCCGTCCGGTGTGCCGGCGCCGCTATCCTTGCGGCCGAACATCGCGTCGTAGAGCGCGAGCGGCTGCGCGACGGGCAGCGTGCCCTGCGTCATCCGTGCCTGGCGCATCCAGGTGTTGCCTGCCGACGAGGACGACGGCGACGAGAAGCCGCTGCCGCCCGTGCCACCGATGCCGCCGCTCGCGTGGCCCTGGCTCTGCCCGAGCGGCGTGTCGAGGAACGACGACGGCCCGCGCGGTGCCGGTTCGATATGCGCGGCATGGCCGCCCGCCGTGGTTTCCGGCGACGCGCCCGCATGGCGCGCGAGTGCGCGCTGGACCGCATGGAACACGTACTGGTGGATCGAGCGCGAATCGCGGAAGCGTACTTCGATCTTCGACGGATGCACGTTCACGTCGACGGCCTCCGGCGGCAGGTCGAGAAACAGCACATACGACGGGTAGCGGTCGCCGTGCAGCACGTCCTCATAGGCCGCGCGCACCGCGTGCGTCAGCAGCTTGTCGCGCACGAAGCGGCCGTTCACGAAGAAATACTGCTGGTCGGCGCGCCCGCGGCTTGCGGTCGGCAGCCCGGCGCAGCCGTAGACGGCGAGCGGGCCGGCCTGCTCGTCTAGCGGCAGGTGCGCGGTCGCGAAGCCGTCGCCGAGGATCTTCGCGACGCGCTGCGCGGGCTCGGTCGCATTCCAGTGCTCGACGGCCTTGCCGTTGTGCAGCACCGAGATCGCGACGTCCGGCCGCGCGAGCGCCGCGCGGCGGATCATTTCAAGGCAGTGGCCGAACTCGGTCTGCTCGCTCTTCAGGAACTTGCGCCGCGCGGGCGTGTTGAAGTACAGCTCGCGCACCTCGATCGTCGTGCCGGTCGCACCGGCGGCGGGCGACAGCACGCCCGTCTGCGCGTCGATCTTCATCGCATGCGCGGCATCGGCCGTCCGGCTCGTGATCGACATCTCGGCGACCGATGCGATCGACGCGAGCGCTTCGCCGCGGAAACCCAGCGTGGCGACCGCCTCGAGCTCCTCGAGCGAGCGGATCTTGCTGGTCGCATGGCGCATCAGCGCGAGCGCCAGCTCGTCGGGCGGAATCCCGCAGCCGTCGTCGGTGATCGAGATGCGCTTGACGCCGCCTTCTTCCAGCACGATACGCAGCGTCGTGGCACCGGCGTCCATCGCGTTCTCGAGCAGTTCCTTGACGACCGACGCCGGACGTTCGACGACCTCGCCGGCGGCGATCTGGCTGATCAGCTGGTCGGGCAGGGGCTGGATCGCGCGCAGCGGGCGCGGAGCAGGGGCGGGCGTGTCGCCCGCGGCCGTTTCGGTGATTTCGGACATGGCCGAATTATAGCGAGGCGGCGGATGCGTGCCGGGGCGGCGGAGCGTTACGTTTTTTCACGGAGCCTTAAGGTAGTTTCGGTATCATGACTCCGTTTCGCGCGCCGCCTTGGCCGGCGGGCGCTTCCGCCAAGTCTGGCCTGTTTCGGCCGTTCCGGCCCTATCGCCTTCGAGGAATCGCATTTGGATACGCTGCTTCATTTCGTCAACCTTGTCCTGCATATCGACGCCTTCCTCGGCGATTTCATCCGGCAGTACGGCGCGTGGGTCTATCTCGTGCTGTTCCTGATCGTGTTCTGCGAGACGGGGCTCGTCGTGTTCCCGTTCCTGCCGGGCGATTCGCTGCTGTTCATCGGCGGCGCGTTCGCGGCGACGGGCGAAATGAACGTCGGCGCGCTGATCGTGCTGCTGCTCGTCGCGGCGATCGCCGGCAACACCGTGAACTACCTGATCGGCCGCTGGGTCGGCCCGAAGGTGTTCAATACGCATATCCCGGTGCTCGAGCGCTTCCTTGACCGCGCCGCGCTGCAGAAAACCCACTCGTTCTATGACAAGCACGGCGGCAAGACGATCGTGCTCGCGCGCTTCATCCCGGTCGTGCGTACGTTCGCGCCGTTCGTCGCGGGCGCTTCGTCGATGAGCGCCGCGCGCTTCCAGCTCTTCAACGTGATCGGCGCGCTGGTGTGGGTGCTGCTGCTCGTGCTGCTCGGGTATTTCTTCGGCAACATCCCGTTCATCCGCCAGTACCTGAACGTGATCGTGCTGGTCGGGATCGGTGCGGCGATCGTGCCGGTCGCGCTCGGCGCGGTGTGGAAGCTGGTGCGCGGGAAGCAGTCGGATAACGCGCAGAAGACGGGCGGGCGTTGAGCGGGGGCTTTGCTTCAGTCAATAAAAAAGCGTGGCGGGTGCCACGCTTTTTTTTCGTCCGGTGCCGCCGTCATGCGCTGCGATGCAAGAGCGGTGTTTCGGGCGTCGGGTATTGCGCGTCGCGGAACGTCTCGAGGATCACGCGGTTGGTGTCGCAGTACACCTGCCAGTAGTTTTCCGGTTGCGTGGACGGGCGCACGAACAGCAGCGGGCCTTCCGGCGTGAACTGCAGCACGCCGACGTCCGGCGCCGGGCTGGTCAGCACGTTCGGGATCTGCTGGATCGACGCTTTCAGGCGGTTGATCGCGTCGACCGCATCGACGCCGTTCGCGATCTTCGCGGTCAGGTCGACGCGACGATACGACGTTGCGCTGTAGTTGGCGATGTTGTCCGAGAAGATCTTGTTGTTGCCGACGATCGTCACGATGTTGTCCGGCGTGACGATCGTCGTGCCGAACAGGCCGAGTTCCTTGACCGTGCCCGTGACGCCACCCGCGTTGATCACGTCGCCGATCTTGAACGGACGCAGCACCTGCATGAACACGCCAGCGGCGAAATGCGCGAGCAGGCCGCCCCAGGCGGTACCGATCGCGAGGCCGAGGCCGGCGAGCAGCGCGGCGAACGAGGTGGTCTGCACGCCGAAGATCTGCAGGATCGCGAGGATCAGCAGGATCGTCAACAGCACGCCGACGACGGAGGTCAGGTAGTCGGTGAGTGTCGGGTCGACCTTGCCGCTGCGGCGCACGACCTTGCCGAGCAGGCGGGTACCGATGCGGATCGCCCAGCGGCCGACGAACCACAAGACGATCGCGGCGAGGAGGTTGAGGCCGAAGTCGAGGCCGCGGGTCATCAGGAATTGCTGGGCGGTGGCGAGATCGATCATGCGTTCTCCGAAGTCAGGGGTAGAAAGGGCGGCGCATGCACCGGGTGGGTGGCGCTTTTATAACCCGAGCCGGGAGGGGCGGCAACCTGTCTGACACTGCTTGACGTAATGGAAAACGGGCAGGACGCGGGTGCGTGCTGCCCGTTGGAGACGTATCTGGCGCGCGGCTGTGCACGGCGCGCGAGCCGGATTTTGCCGTGATTACGACGCTGCGCGGCCGTAGGTGTCTTCGAAGCGGACGATGTCGTCCTCGCCGAGGTACGCGCCAGACTGGACTTCGATCAGTTCGAGTGGGATCTTGCCGGGGTTCGTCAGCCGGTGGGTCGCGCCGAGCGGGATGTAGGTCGACTGGTTCTCGGTCAGCATGATTTCCTTGTCGCCGTTCGTGACCATCGCCGTGCCCTTGACGACGATCCAGTGTTCGGCGCGGTGGTGGTGCATCTGAAGACTCAACTGCGCGCCGGGGTTCACGATGATGCGTTTGACCTGGAAGCGGTCGCCTTGGTCAATGCCTTCGTACGAGCCCCACGGACGGACCACGCGGCGGTGCGTGACCGATTCGTGGCGGCCTGAGGCGTTGAGCCATTCGACGATTTTCTTGACGTCCTGGGCCTTGTCGCGATGCGCGACCAGCACGGCGTCGGCGGTTTCCACGATCACGATGTTGTCGAGGCCGAGGGCGGCAACCATGCGGTGTTCCGCGCGGATGTACGAGTTCTTCACCGCGTCGGTGAAGATGTCGCCGATGAGCGCGTTGCCCTGATCGTCTGCGTCCGCGATGTCCGCAAGCGCGCTCCACGATCCGATATCGTTCCAGCCGAGGTCGGCCGCCGCGACGACGGCTGCGCGCTCGGTCTTTTCCATCACCGCGTAGTCGATCGAGACGTTTGGGCAGGATGCGAACACGTCAGCGTCGAGACGGACGAAGTCGTTGTCACGCTTGGCAGACGAAATGGCAAGTTCAGCCTGGCGGGCAATCTCGGGTGCATGACGGTGCAATTCCTCCATGTACGTGGAGGCCTTCAGCATAAACATGCCGCTATTCCAGTAATAGTTGCCATCCGCGACGAAACGTTCGGCGGTAGCCGCGTCAGGTTTTTCGACGAACGCCTCTACTTTGTAGACTTGTCGGCCGTCGACAATGGCCGGACCACGGTGAATATAGCCGAAACCAGTATTGGCTTCGGTCGGCGTAATACCGAAAGTGACGAGATACTTGTCGTCCGCGATTGCAGCCGCCTCGATGGCGGCCGAGATGAATACCGGTTCGTTGAGAATGACGTGATCCGACGGCAGTACCAGCAGTAGCGCGTCGGGCGACTCGTGCATTGCGAGCAGTGCAGCGATTGCGATTGCGGGGGCGGTATTGCGACCTACCGGCTCAAGCACGATCGACGAAGGCTTGATGTTGACCTGACGGAGTTGTTCTGCGACCAGGAAGCGCTGTTCGTTGTTGGTAACAACGATGGGTGCCGCCGCGTGGGGAATGTGTTGAAGGCGGACTGCCGTCTGCTGGACAAGCGTCTGATCGCCCGTCAACTTCAGGTATTGCTTCGGATAGCCGCCGCGCGACATCGGCCATAGGCGGGTGCCGCTGCCGCCGCACAGAATCACTGGATGAATATTCATTTAATTTCCCTCGCGTTGCGTGTTACTTCGATGATTGATTCAAGCGTGCCCTCTCTGTCACACCAGTCCGTGGCCCGGGCTGATAGGGTATGGAGGGGGGGCGATGATGCATGTCCCGGTCCATATCGCCAGAGCACATGTTTGATGACGTTTCGGCTCCATCGAAACATCTTCAATGGAAGGCGAATCGGGTTGCCCCGTATCGGCTCGAGTTTCCGGCTCGCGCCTGGAGCGAGTGCGGCGACGACCGCTTCTGGCGTCGTATAGATGCGCAGCGCCCAGTCGAAATAGACCGGATAGCGGATCAGTGCACCTGCCGTCAGCATGTCCAGGTTAAGCGTGCGCGTTCGCCAAGGCAGTGGCGCCAGCGCATCATGTGTCAGTCCCCATCCGGCGTAAAAGGGTAGGCCGTACGTGAAAACCGGCTTGCCGCGCAGCAACGCGTCGAAGCCAGCAAGCGATGACAGCGTATGCACTTCGTCGGCCATGTCGATCAGCGACAGTACGTCGGCTTTGTCGTCCACGATATCTGCATCAGCGGTGCCGATAACTCCTCGTCGGTTACCTGACAGGACGTCGGGATGCGGCTTGTATACGACGAATGCTTCGGGGCGGCGCGCGCGCACTTCACGCAGCAGTTCGTCGGCCGTGGTGATGCCGCGAGTGCCGAGCTGGATCGATGCGTCGTCGGCAACCTGGCCAATGACGAGCGCGACTGGTCGGCCTTTCGGCGCCGTCCAATTGACCGGTCGTCTACCCAGATTGTATTTGGTCACGCCACATTCGATGATGCGGCGTCTCAGGTTAGCGGCCCGCTGGAGTTCCGTTTCATCGAATTGCGTATCGTTGAGAATCGCGGTGAGGTCGCTCGGGCGAGTGGCATCGAAATACAGGCCGCATCGGTCGAGTACTTGGCTATGCGGCGCGCTTATGTCGGAGCCGAGGCCCGCCGAATGCAGGAAGCCGTCTTCGATCCGAATGCGGGGGGTACTGGCGGGCAACGAGTGTTCATTCCGGCCGCCCCACAGGGCCGCGTATTCGGTCTCGGCTAGTTGCCCTGTATCGTGCAGCCAGCGCAGTGCGCCGCCGCCTGCCAGCAGGAATGGGGTGGCGAAGGGGCGCTTCCAGTATTGGAACCGCATGCCGGCGATGTGTCGCAGGTCGGCATAGCGTTGGCGAACCGCTTGCTGCAGTTCAAGGCAATCGAGTATCGCGTCGAGTGTGCCGGGGCCGTGAGTCACGGGGTCCGGATATTTCGCCATGCAGACGAAAACTGCCTCGAATAGCGCAGCGAGCGTGGGGCGCGCAGTTCGGTGGGGCAAGTCGATGGCGTCGTCGGATAGCCCCCAGCCGGCATAGTACGGCTGCCCGAACACGTGCAGCGTGGCGTCGGCCAATAGCGCGTGCATGCCTTCGGAGGCGCTGACCGTATATACGTGATCGACGTGGCGCAACGCATTACACAAAGCGCCGTCCGTGTCGATGCGCTTGCATGCGGGCAACGCGGCTGTGCTGAGCTCGGACAGCCAGCGTCCCGTGCCAGCATCACCTGAACGCGCAAGCCAGAATTCCGCGTCCGGATGTGCGCGTTGCGCGGTGTCGACCATGCGCTCGAATGCGCGTGCTGCGTGACGTTCCCGGTAGGCGCCAAATCCTCGTGATACGCGGCGCTGATCGATCAGCAAGACGCGGGGGACAGCGCCATGCTCGCGCAGCGCTGCTGGGCATGCCCAGGACACCTGCCGCGCCGGCGTGGCGCCAATTTGTGCGACGCGCGCCATCAGTCGCGTCGTAGCCGCGAGGTTCTGCGCATCCGGATAGTGCGAAAGGTGGGCGTTCAATGCGTCAATGAACGACGTGAAGCTCGTGCACGGAACAGGTGGTTCGATCCACGATAGCGGTAAGGCACCCGCTTCGCGTGTCGACCAGACTGGGCCTGGAAGGTGCGTCGCGCCCCGCCGTAGGTAAGCGCGGCTTGAAACGCGTGCAACGTGGAGGGAAGTCGATGCTGCACGCATGGTCAAGCCAGTCCCGAGAGGAAGGCGTCGATCCGGTCAAAATGATTCGACCAGGTCGGCGGCCGGAAGTCGCGGAGGCGATTCATCTGCGCTGCGCGCTCGGGACTGTCGGTTTGCGCATAAGCGTTGATGCGGGCCAGCCAGCCGGGGCCGTCAAGCGGATCGAGGTAATCAGGGATGTGGTCTGCGATTTCGCGGAATACGTCGAGATCGCTTGCCAGTACCGGAACGCCCGCGCCGAGTGCCTCGATGAGCGGCATGCCGTAGCCTTCGACAAATGACGGGAACACCAGTGCACGCGCATGTGCGATCCAGGACTGCAATGCTGAGTCGCTGCAGTCGGGCACTTCAATCACGGTGTCGCGCAGCGTGTCGCAGCGTTCGAGCATGTCGATGACGTTCTCGCATTCCCAACCTCGTCGTCCGATCACGACGAGCTTCGGGGCGTCGGCACCATGAAGCTCCACCAACCGTCGCCACACGTGCATGATGAACCAGTGGTTCTTACGTGGTTCGATCGTGCCGACTATCACAAAGTAGGGCGCTTGGAGTGGTGGCGGGCTATCCGAACGCCCATGTACACCAGGTGCGAGATGCGCGATGACGTGAGGTGGCAGCGGCAGATTGGCGCGATGCGCTTCATCTGTCAGCGAGTCAAGCGTAAAGCGGGAGTTTGCTATGAGGCCGTCCGCATGCCGTAGCGTTGTATGGATGCGCCGCCGATGCGTGTCACCGACGCCCGGCCGGCAGTACTCGGGATGAGTGATCGGAATCAGATCGTGTACCATGAATACGGTACGAATTTGATATTGTTTCAGTATCTGATAATAACGTGGATACTCCATGCCATTGTGACTGGTATGCAGTAATACGCCACGCCTCATATGTGTGCTGTCGAAGCGGCTCAACAGGCCACGTGCGACGAGGCCACGTATTTCATGCTTGCTGCGTGCTGAAGACATGAGCCACGAAAACACCCGTTTCGAATCTTTCTCCGTTAAAACACGAAGAAAGCCGCGTTCGCTGAGTACGGCGCGTGCATTGGTGCAGTATCGTTGAATATAGGCGAGTCCGACCCGGTCGACGCCTGTTGGAAGCTGCCCGTTGTAGAGCCGAGTCAAGAGACGACTCACATCAAGAAAAATGGTCGACACGAAAGTGACACGCGCGTTTGTTAGCTCGCAAGATTCTATCGCGCGTCAACTCGCACGCATTTTTTTCTTGCAGCATAGCATTCTACCCGACCTCGTGCGACAATTCGCGATAAATTCGTATCTTCTCTCTGTCATTACATGCAGCGTCTGTCATTGGGTTCGTTGGGAATCGTGTGCGCTTTGGGCGCATTTGCATTGGCGGGATGCTCCAGCATTCCAACATCTGGTCCGAGCGCCGCGCAGATCGGCCAAGCATCGAAAGGAGTCGACGCGGTTGCGACAGGAATTCAGGTAGTCGATCTCACCGATGGCGTCGCGCGCCAGCTACTCGCGGAGCGTCGCTCCGGGGATTTTGCGAGCGTCCTCGGCGATGGTGCGCTGTTCCGTCAGCAACTCGGCATCGGCGACACTATTGAGGTATCGATATGGGAGGCTCCTCCCGCCACACTGTTTGGTGCGGGCGTGGGGGATGCCCGTACGGTCGGTTCGAGCAATGCGCGCGTGACCGTGCTGCCCGATCAGGTGATCGACGGGGACGGTTTGATCAACGTGCCGTTCGCGGGGGCGGTCAAGGCGGCTGGGCGCACGCCCAGCCAGCTGCAGCGGGATATTGCCGGGCGCTTGAAGAACATTGCGCACGACCCTCAGGTGCTCGTCAAACTGTCAAAGAATGTGACGTCGTATACGACGATTGTCGGCGACGTGGTGAACAATACTCGCATGCCGTTGACCGCGCGTGGCGAGCGCCTGCTGGATGCGCTGGCGGTCGCAGGAGGCGTGCGGCAGCCTGTCGACAAGATTACGATTCAGATCACTCGAGGCAATTCGGTCACGTCGTTGCCGCTTGAGTCGGTGATCAAGGATCCGCGTCAGAATGTCCCGTTGCGAGCCGGTGACGTGGTGACGGCGCTGTTCCAACCTTACAGTTTCCTGGCGCTCGGTGCGACCGGCAAGAATCAGGAAATCAACTTCGAGGCGCAGGGCATCACTCTCGCGCAGGCTCTCGCACGCTCGGGAGGCCTGCAGGATTCGCGCTCCGATGCGCAAGGCATCTTTATCTTCCGTCTCGAGGATGCCCGTGCACTGCAGTGGCCGACCTCACCAGTCCGGACCACCGCCGACGGCCGCGTGCCGGTCATTTACAGGGTAAATTTGCGCGATCCCAATTCGTTTTTTGTTGCGCAAAGCTTCATGATGGACAACAAGGACTTGCTGTACGTATCGAATGCGCCGATTACCGAATTGCAGAAGGTCCTGAATCTCGTTTTCTCGGTCGCGTATCCGGTGGTGACCGGGGTGCAATCTTTCAAATGACAACGATCTGATCTGCGCACCATGAGCATGATCTGAGGGGCGCACGCGACGCAATGCATGAATTTGGTGCATGGCGCGACGTTCTCATATTACACATGACATTAAACACTGGGGTTTGACAGTGCGCCTGTTTATTTGCGATCCGGTTTGCGTGCAGCCGTTCGGCCACAATGTCGTCGCGCTTAATTATTTTGCTAACGCATTCCGGCATATTTTCGATGAAATCATTCCGCTATGCAGTCGATTGCTACCGGAAAAGACGGTGAAGCAGTACGGCTTCGCGCCGTTGTATGACTTCTACTATCACGATTACATTGCGGTGCCTCGTCGTGGCGGCGAAGATCACGCGCTGTTGTCGCATGGCTATGCGGATCCGCTTGAAGCGCAGGCGACCGAAGATGCGCGGACGCTGATCAGCCGCTACGCGCTCGGCCGGGACGACACGCTGTTCTTTCCGAGTCTGGACATCTACGGCGTTATCGGTTTGCTTAACGCGCTTGCCGAGCAGCCCGTCAACAGGCAACCCCGTATTTTCCTGCGCTTCATCGGGGTGATGGAGAATGCATCGCATACCTATCGCGACCCGGAAATCGAACTCGTTCGCCGGCTGATCGTCGCGGCCGAGAACGGCGCGCGCCTCGCGCTGTCCGCCGAGACCCCGAAACTGGCAGATCGCCTTGCGAGCATGCTTGAGATGCCGGTTGCAGTGACGCCATATCCTGCGATCGGTGAGGCATTCCCATATCCGAAGAGCGGCCCGATGACTTGCTTCTGTCCGGGGTCGGCGCGCTTTGACAAAGGCGTCCTGCATCTTTTCGAACTGTTTTCATCGATCCGTGCGCGGGATCCTGATCTGACGATCCGCTTCGTTATGCAGAGCCTGCCTGATCGTGAGGCGGCACCTTTCCAGAAGTACTTGTCACAGTTGTACGCGCTGCCGGGCGTCGATGTGTTGCCGTCGATGATTTCGGAAGAGGACATGCTCGCGCACTATCGTAAGGCGTCGGTCGTGCTGCTGCCGTACGATCACACGGTCTATAAATGGCGGGGTTCGGCGGCGCTCATGGAGGCGGCGTGTTTCGGTCGTCCCGTGGTATCGCTTGACCACATGTCGTTTTGCGACCAGATCCGCTACTACGCGCTCGGCACCGTGTGCGGTTCGCTCGGCGAGATGGCGGACACCGTCTTGTCACTCGCGAAAGAGGACCGAAACCAGATCGCGCAGCGTGCGTTGCAGGCTCGCCATCGATTGACGGCCGACATGGACGGTACTTACGATAAATGGTTGCAAATCGCCCTATGAAGATCCTTTTCGTCGATCACATCTTTCATCAGAAAACGCGCTCGAGTGAATTCTTCCGTTCGTTGCTGAAGCGATTCTTCGATGTCCGGACCATCTATGTCGATCCCGACGATCCCGCTCGCCTTCTTGAGGGGCTTGGCGAGGGTACGCGCGATCTTGTCGTGCTGTGGCAGATGGATTATCTCGCGCCGATCTTTCTTGCGATGGGATTGCGGGTCGTTGTGATTCCGATGTATGACGGCTCGGCCAACATGCCTGATGTTCACTGGCTGTGGGCGAAGCAGGCCCGTTTCGTTAACTTCAGCCGACAGATCCATGCGAAGGTGACGCGATGCGGTTCGGAATCGCTGCTGGTCAAGTATTTCAAGCCACCTGTTCGCGAAAACCAAATCAAGACGTTCGACAAGTTGAACGTTCTGTTGTGGCAGCGACGTCCGGAACACGGCATCAATCTGCACACCATCGAGCGCTTACTGGGTGACCAGATCAGCACGCTGCATGTGCACGATACGCCGGATGACGAACTGATCGATTCGGCGCCCTACCTGAAACCGACCCTGTCCAGCTACGCGCTGACCACGTCGACGTGGTTCAAGTCGTCTGGTGAATATGCGCGTCTGCTCGATGCTGCGAACGTGTTCATTGCGCCGCGCCGCTCGGAAGGGATCGGCATGGCATTTATCGAGGCGATGAGCCGGGGTTGCCTGGTGTTCGCGTCGGATGATGCGACACACGACGAATACATTGCGAACTGGGTCAACGGGGTGCTATTCAATCCGGATAATGTAGGCCACGTGGAAATGCATGGGCGCGAGGCCGGACTGGGCCGCATGGCGTGGAAGACCGCTCAGCAGGGCTACGAGCGCTGGCTGGCGGCCGAGGCAGAGATCGTGGAATTCATCCGGACGACGCCCAAGCCGGTATTCGATAAGCGTCCGGATCCAGCCGACTTCGCCCGCTCACTGATCGCGCACTATGAAGCAGGGATCGAGCAGTACAAGTCGTTCTTGATGAGCAACATGCACTATCTCGACGTGCTCTACGACGATGAAGTCAGCTCGCGGGTGCTCGAAAACGGTATGTTGTCAATGCAACGCATCGATGCGCGGAGCGCGGTCGCGAAGAGGCATCTGCAACGCGCTACCTCGATGCCGTGGCTCGAACAGAACCGCTTTGACCCATCGGTGCCGGGCAGCGGGCGATATGTGATGGAAGGCAATTTCCACATTGAAGACGATTGCGCGTGGATTGCGGGCGACGGCTTGACCTTCGGTTTCGCGCTAGACCCATCGCTGGGCGTGACGGACTCATTGCGTGTGAGTTACCGTCGCGTTGACGAACAGGCTGATGGCGCACAGTATTTGCTGATGCTGAACGGGTGGTCGATTGGTATCGGAATGTTGAGCGACGCCGAGGGCGACCTCGTTCACACCGTGCCGGCACACACACTTAAACGTAACAACGTGCTGCGAATCCAGATCCTTCGCTCCTCCGATAAGGGCAGCGCACCCGCGCGCGGTCTGTGGGGTCTCGCGGGCGTTGAATTTGCGTGACGCATAACGGAATGGAACGGGCATGATCAAAAGGATGTTCGGCTTTCGTGATGGCGCCAGCGAATGGATTCGTTCGGCCGATCGCGCGCGCGACGAAAGAAACTGGAAGGAAGCGGCGCTTCTCTATGAGAAAGCTGTGTTGGTCAAACCCGGGCTGACGGGGATCTGGGTGCAACTGGGCAACATGCGCAAGGAGAGTGGTGACCTTGCGGGTGCGGAGCAGGCCTACTTGACCGCGTTAAAACTAGAGCCGACCGTGTCCGACACTGCGCTGCAAATGGGGCATCTGCATAAGGTGTGTGGCCGGAGCGATGCCGCCGCTCAATGGTATGTGAAGGCGCTGAATCTTGACCGGAACAACGTTCACGCGCGGCGCGAACTGGGTGCCTTCGATCCCGCCATGCTGCGGAACGTGTTTGCCAACGTCGACGATGCGACGCACACGCAGCCTATCCAGTCGGTGTGGTGGGACTGTTCGGCGCAGCACGCGTTTCGTGAGGGGCGTACGGAGTTTTCGGCAGAAGCACAGTGGTTTCATGATCTCGGCCGGGCGTTTGCGGACGTTTTCAAGGTACAGCCCGTCGTGTTTGATGTGACGAGCGGTTGGTTCCATCAATACGCGTTCGATGTGACCGCATCGCCGGGCGCCCCCGTGTTCGTGCCGCCTCATGGCCATGCTGCGTGGGTGACGAGCGTGTCCGTCGCACCTGCCGTGAGCGAGTGGGTCCGGCATCTGGCGGCGGTCCGGCGGCATGCCCGGATGTCCGTGATCGGCATCGTGCGCGCGAATTGTGACACGTCGGGTTCCGATTCCGCGCATGGGGCCAGCGAACTCGACAAGCTGCGCCTGCTGGCTCGACATGCGAATGTCTTGCTAACTCGTCCCGGTTCAGACCGGGATTGGCTTGAAGGCCTTGTGCGCGAGACCTCGCGGACCCAGGCTGGCGTCGCAACGATTGAACGTGTCGCACCCATGGTACTTCCGGTCGTCAAGCGGGCGCTTGGCACGGGGGTAATCGTGCTGGCGCCGGAGCGCGTCCGTGATTGGCACGCGCTCGACGCGCAGATCGGTATGCTCAAGGATCCGCCGCAGGTGGGCGTGGCGGACCTGCCGTGCGGGGGAGAGGCTTCCGTGCCTCATGGCCGAGATTCATGCACCCCCGTTCGTTCCGAGGTGGCGTGGTCGCAAATCGCAAACGGCGAAGTCGCAACGCTCCTGATCCCGGAGCACAGGTCGGATGGCGAGATCTGGGCGGCGCATGCATTGCGTGGCGGCGCGACAGTGATCAGCCATGCGCGGCATCGAGGGGTCTTCGATACGCTTGGTGCCAACGTGCGCTATTTTTCTGCGGCAGCGGATGGGTTCAGGGCGGCTTCGGAGCTCGAGGGTGCGGATGTGAGTGCCCCCCTGCTCGCACCATGGAGCGCTGCGCTCAAGCGACTGGTGGCGGATCCTGCTGGCGATTTTCGCGGCGCGGAATCCGTGGCGCTACTCGATTACGGTATGTTTTATGGCTTCGAGCGGATGAGGGCGGGACATCGTCAGTTTAGCGAGGCAGATGGGCTCGAGATGCTGACCGGCGAAGGCTGGGGCATGACCCATTCGTTTGGCACGTTCTTGGCGGCTAAGCAGGCGAGCGTGGACTTCCGTCCGACCTTCGACGTGCGGGATGACATCATATGTCGTTTTGCAATTCACGAGGTGGCGCCTGCGGAGAATGGACGTGACTGGCGTGTCGTTCGGACCTTTTGGCACACGTGCGATGCTGCGCCGAAGGAGCATGAGCGCGAATATGCGCAGCAGCGCTACGTGGCCGTGCTCGACGTTGCGCAGCTGCCGGCACGACTGGCGAGCGATCGGCGCTATGCTATTGGTGGCATGGTCGCGTTTCCGCGCGAGCTGGATCACTATTGGCATGAATGCTTGGACCGGATTTCGCGGAGCGTCCACTCGTTCAGGAATGCGGTCGACTATCGTTGGCTCGACTGAGTGGTGGATTACCAACCTGACACCCGGCGCCCGTGGCGCCACGCAAGGAATCAATCGCAATGCCGTCTATCATGGTGGATGCCTACAACCTGAGCCTGGAAAAGGGCACCGGGGTGGCGACATATGGGCATAACCTCTGTCATGCGGCCAAACAGCTCGGATACCAGGTCGGCGTGTTGTATGGCGGCCGTTCAACGCGTTCGCGCAATGCACTGCTGAGCGAGGTGGCGTTCTTCGATGCTACCGTTGCACGCCGTCCATCGGTCGCTGACATACCTCGCATGCTGGGGCGGGCCATGGTGTCGCCCTATGGGTGCCGGGTCGATGAAGTGCCGATTTCCGGGCGGGTGATTTATGACTCGCTCAAGGCGCGCCTCCCGCAGTTCGATCGTCTGTGGAACAGCTCAGAACTCTATAAGCGCGCGCATCGTTCGTTTCGCTGGTTCGGCGCATTTGCGCGAGTTGACCTGCTCGGTACGGACATTGCCCACTGGACCTATCCGTTGCCGATTCGCGCGCATGGCGCGCGGAATGTCTATACGCTGCACGATCTAGTACCGTTGCGCTTGCCGCACACGACGCTCGATCACAAGCGCCGTTACTACCGGATGTGCAAGGAACTCGTCGACACCGCAGATCACATCATCACGGTGTCCGAAACTTCGCGGCAGGACATCGTCAACCTGCTCGATGCCGATCCCGCTAAGGTGACCAATACGTTCCAGGCTGTCTCGCTGCCACCCGGGGCGCTTGAGCGTAGCGATGAGCAGGTCGAGGAGGAGCTGCGGGGCCTATTCAATTTGCCGTTCAAGGGTTACTTTCTGTTTTTTGGCGCGGTGGAGCCGAAGAAAAACCTGAATCGGCTGCTGGAAGCATATTTGGCCTCCGGTATCCGGACTCCGCTTGTGCTGGTCGGTGCACCAGGCTGGAAATCTGAGGACGAACTACGCTTGCTCAAGATGTTGGCATCGTTACCGGGCAAGGTGCGCGAGCGAGTGCTGCGGCTCGAATATCTGCCGCGCCAGTTGCTGGTGAGTGTGATCAGGGGCGCAAAGGCGACCGTGTTTCCGTCGCTGTATGAGGGATTCGGATTGCCGGTGCTGGAGTCGATGCTTTGTGGGACTGCAGTGATTACGTCGCGGGTCGGCAGTCTGATCGAGGTGGCCGGCGACGCGGCGTGCTACGTCGATCCATATGACATCCGTTCGATTGGTGCTGCGATGAAGACGTTGGAGTCGGATGACGCGCTGCGCCTGTCGCTTGAGCAAAAGGGGTTGATCCAGGCGGAATTGTTCAGCCCAGAGCGTTATGCGCAGCGGGTGCAGGCAGTCTACCGGTCGCTGCTGTAATCGGGTGGCGGTGCCGCGTACTGCTCAGGCTGGCGGCGGATCTGCATAGAACGCATAGGCTGCGTCGATGGAGTCGAACGTTTGAAGCTTTCCGCCAACTAGCACTGCGGCATGGTCGCAATGCTCGCGAATATAGCCGGGGTCGTGGCTGACGATAATGAATGACCGGTCCTTGCGCTTCACGAAGAGTTCGTCGTGGCATTTCGCATGGAACCGGCTGTCGCCCACCGCGACGATTTCGTCGATCAGAAAACACTCGAAATCGATAGCCATCGAGATCGCAAACGCGAGGCGTGCACGCATCCCTGCCGAGTACGTCTTTACGGGTTCGCGCAGGTAGTAGCCTAGTTCCGAGAACTCCTGGACGAAGGGCTCGGCGAGCGTCGGATCTGAGCCGTAGACGCGGCAAATGAAGCGCAGATTGTCCATCCCGGTCAAGCTGCTCTGGAACGCGCCGCCGAACGCGAGCGGCCACGATACGCTCATCAGGCGTCGAACACGCCCGGTGGTCGGCAATTCAGCCCCGCTGATCATGCGGATCATCGTAGATTTGCCGGCGCCGTTTCGCCCAAGGATACCGATTTTTTCGCCGCGACGAACATTCAGATTGATACCATCGAGCACCTGCCGCCAACCTTGGCGCGTGTGATAGCCTTTGCCGAGATTCACGAGTTCAATCATTCCGGCTCCACGCGCTTGCCTGCTTCGCGGACCAGGAACAGGCCAACCAAAAGAAGCACGATATCGACCGCGCACAGGAACGCGAAATCATATTTCGGCCTGACCTGCGCGCCAAAATAGCCGCCACGAATCATTTCCGTGCCGTGCACCATGGGGAACCAGTAGACCACTTTCTGCGCTAGCGGGGGAAGCCAGTTGACCATGAAGAGTGCACCGGAAAATGGGAAAAATAGATAAGAAATCGTATGCCACACGCGTTCGACCGTCTCGCTGCGCTCGCTTAGCGCGCCGACTGTGAACCCGAGTCCGATGCCGAAGAGTGCAAGCAGCACCCAGCCAACCAGCATGGGTCCGAGATCGACGGGCGGCGCCATCAGGCCCATCGTCATGAATAGCAGCATCAGAAACACGAAGGACGTGGTTGCGCCGGCGATCTCGAGCGTGACGCGTGCCCAGAAGAGGTCGACGACGCGCACGTTGCGGTGATACAGCAGGCTTTGATTGGGTAGAATGGCGAGCGCGCAGCGATTGGCGCAGTTTCGCCACAGCAGCACCGACGAATAGCCAGTGACCGCGAATGCAGTGATCGGCAGATTGGATCCGTGCGTGGCCTTTGTGGCGGTCCACAATGCGGTCACGCCGAGTGTAAACAGCATCGGTTCGAAAAACACCCACAGGAAGCCGATGTTGTGCCGACCGTAGCGTGTCAGGATTTCGCGCATGAGTAGCGCGCCCACTACGCGTAGTTGAATACGCAGTGAATTCAGGAAAGAGCCTTCAAGTTGCATGGCTGTCCCGTTCCATGAGCGCATGACAGGTGTCTCTATGTTGCATCACGACCTGATTTTTTGAATCCCGGTAGGTCACGAATGTGTGACAGAAAAATGTAGCCAGTGAAGTCGGCAAAAAAATACCGCCAGCCGGGCAGTGCGGACCGCGATACGTCTGGATGTGGCAGGGCGACTTTATTTGCCGGCTCGACCCGGACGCAAGGCGCACGTCGGATGCACATTTTAGGGTATCGCGGGGGCTTTGAGAATCAGATCGAGCATTTTCTGTCGTTCCACCGCGCGCGAAGGGGCGCGAAGCAGTCAGTGTCAGATACCGTTATGCGTAGGAGTTTTTTTGTGGCGCTGCGTTGGCTAAGCGTTTAGCATCACGTGTCTGCGCCACGAAATGAAATGAGGATGCTCGTTTTTGGTGGTTCGTTGTAATCGAGAGGTGCGCGAACGGGGGAAGCCCCGCGCGTGAGTCTGTTGCCATTAATGTTGAAGCGAAAACGATGAGTAAAAAGGCACTAATTACCGGTGTTACCGGACAGGACGGATCTTATTTGGCGGAGCTGTTGCTCGAAAAGGGTTATGAGGTGCACGGCATCAAGCGGCGCGCTTCCCAGTTCAATACGCAGCGGGTCGATCACATCTACGAAGATCCACATACCGTCGATCATCGCTTTATTCTTCACTACGGTGATTTGACGGACTCGTCGAATCTCATCCGCCTCCTGGAGGACGTCCGGCCGGACGAAGTGTATAACCTGGGCGCACAATCTCATGTCGCGGTCAGCTTTCAGGCGCCGGAATACACGGCGGACGTCGATGCGCTGGGAACCTTGCGACTCCTGGAGGGCATTCGTCTGCTGGGGCTCGAAAAATCCTGCCGCTTCTACCAAGCGTCGACTTCTGAGCTGTATGGCCTCGTTCAAGAGACCCCGCAACGTGAAACCACGCCTTTCTATCCGCGCAGCCCGTATGCAGTGGCGAAACTCTACGCATATTGGATTACGGTGAATTATCGTGAGGCTTACGGGATGTATGCGTGTAATGGCATCTTGTTCAATCACGAATCGCCGAGACGCGGTGAAACATTCGTGACGCGCAAGATCACGCGCGGCCTTGCGAATATTGCGCAAGGACTCGAAAAGTGCCTGTACATGGGTAATCTCGATTCATTGCGAGATTGGGGGCACGCGAAAGATTACGTGCGGATGCAGTGGCTGATGCTGCAGCAGGAGCAGCCTGAAGACTTCGTTATTGCCACCGGCCTTCAGTATTCGGTGCGCGAATTCATGGCAATGGCGGCTTCCCGGCTCGGCGTCACGCTGGAGTTCTCTGGCGTGGGTGTCGATGAAGTCGGCACGGTGACGGCAGTGACGGGTGAGCATGCCCCGAGCGTTAAGCCGGGCGATGTGATCGTGCGCGTTGATCCGCGCTACTTCCGGCCGGCCGAGGTCGAGACGCTGCTCGGTGATCCGTCGCGTGCCGCCAATAAGCTCGGCTGGGTGCCGGAAATCACGCTACCCGAGATGTGCGAGGAGATGGTAATGGAGGATCTTAAGATCGCGAAGCGTCAGGCGCTGCTGATCGAGCACGGCTATCCGGTGCCGGTGTCGCTGGAGAGCGGTGTATGAGCGGTGATTGCAATCAAGTCATCTTTGTCGCGGGACACCGTGGCATGGTGGGTTCCGCGATTGTTCGAAGGCTGACGTCACTGGGCTATCGCAATTTGGTCACGGCTACGCATGCCGAGCTGGATCTCACGAGGCAGGCTGACGTCGAGGCGTTCTTTCGCAGGCACCGTATCGACCAAGTATATCTCGCGGCAGCGAAGGTCGGGGGCATCAAGGCAAATCACGACTATCCGGCGGAGTTCATTTACGAAAACCTGATGGTGCAGGCGAATGTCATCCATTCGGCGCATCAGGCGAACGTCGACAAGCTGCTATTCCTCGGCTCATCGTGCATTTATCCCCGAATGGCTGAGCAGCCGATGGCCGAGACGGCATTGTTAACGGGGACGCTCGAGTCGACCAACGAGCCGTACGCGGTGGCGAAAATTGCAGGCATCAAGCTGTGCGAAAGCTATAACCGTCAGTACGGGCGCGATTATCGGAGTGTGATGCCGACGAACCTGTACGGACCGCATGACAACTATCATCCGGAGAACAGCCACGTCATTCCGGCGCTGTTGAGGCGTTTCCACGAGGCAGTGAACGCGGATGCGCCCGAGGTGGTTATCTGGGGCAGTGGTACGCCGATGCGGGAGTTCCTGCATGTCGACGACATGGCAGCCGCCAGCGTGTACGTGATGGAGCTGGACACGCCGACCTATGCGGCGAACACGCAGCCAATGCTGTCGCATATCAATGTGGGTACGGGCGTTGATTGCACAATCCGAGAGCTGGCCGAGACAGTCGCCAAGGTGACTGGCTATCGCGGCCGCCTGGTATTCGATGCGACCAAGCCGGACGGCACGCCGCGCAAGCTGATGAATGTGAGCCGCTTGGGCTCGCTCGGCTGGATGTCGACGATCAGTCTCGAGGATGGTCTGCGTGGCAGCTATCAGTGGTTCCTGGACAATCAGGACCGCTATCGCTCCTGAGCGCCGCGCGGGAGACGGCGCCAGTTCGGTTACCGACGGGCTGGCGTCGGAACATCGTGATTAGCGGAAATAGGCCTGAGTGTTCGGGTGGACTGTTGCATCTGCAAGGATATCCCCCGAATGCATCCAGCGATATGCATCGTGCTGTTCATCGGGCAGGGACAAGAGATTCGCCGGATGTGGAAGGCGGTATCCGAGCACGACGTAATGGGTCGAAATATCGGGTGTGCCGCTGAAGTTGTCTTCGTACAGGTGTTCGTACACGCCGAGCAGTGTCGCACTCTCGCGCGTGACGCCGGCGATCCCGAGTTCCATTTCCACGATGCGCTGAAACGCGTCGTCAAGACGTTCATTCTTGCGGATGCGGCCACCCGGTACGAACCAGAAGTGTTGGGCGGGCCGGTTGGTGCGCTGCCCAAGCAGATAGCCGCCAGCATCGTCGCCGACGATCAAGTCGATCGCGACGAGGGGGGTGGCATCAATAACTTGCAGGAATGTTTTGGTCGGAAGCAGTGAGTTCATGTTGCAGGACTTCGGTAATGGTCGGGGCGGCGGCGTGCTGGGATGCCAGCACAGATGAAATGGCGGCGTCGAGTCGGTGGGTAAGCTGGTCGACGATCATTGCCTGCGACATTTCGTAGAACACGGGAGCATCACCATATTCCAGTGCCAGCGCGCGATACTTGGTCTGCTCATTCTGAATGAACGGAATGATCGGACGTCCCAGTACGTGCGCGATCGTGTGCATGTGGAAGCGCTCGCCCAGGAAAAGATCCATTGTTGCGCATTCCGTAATTAGGCGCTCCACGGTCGTCGCGATACTCCGACATTTGATACGGCCTTCTGATGCGGCGAACAGCAGATCGGCCTTTGCAAAGTCGTTTTGATTGTGTGACGACATGTGCGAGCAGAACGGAACGTAGTGGAAGTCAGCGGTGCCGTGGTAACGGTGCGCAAGATGAGCGTAGATCTGCTGCAGGTGATTCGAGAATGAGGGGTCGTCGATAAAGCGGGTGCTGGCGATGTTGATGCCCACCCGGAGTCGTGCGTTTCGCGGGGGAGTCGTGGGACTCAGCCGAGCACATGCATAGTCCTGCTCAAAAGTGGCCGTTGGGCAGTCCAGCAGGCGGTGCGCAAGGTCGAGGGAGTCATGTTCGCGGAACGTCACTACATCCGCGATCCGCATCAGATGCCGCGATGCATCCATCGCGTAGTGGAAGCCGTGCAGGCCGACGCGCCGCAGTTCGACGCGTTGCCCCAGCCCTTTTGCAATGAGGGCGATGACGAGTAGTTCGTAGATGTGTTCCTGCGACCAGAAAATGCCCCCGCCGCCGAGGATCACTCGGTCATGTGCGCCGAGAATCGCTTGAGCGTTGCGAAAGAATGTGTCGAACGCAATGTACTCGATCCGTCGCTCGATGAGCGGCTGACCATAAGCGACGACCGTCGCGTTCGCATCGATATCAAGCATCGAGGCGAGAATGAGGTCATCTCCGAGATTGCCCGCTCCGAAGCCGCCGATTAAAATAGTTTTCACGGTATCTTGCCTGAAAATACTGGTCCGTCGTGTGCAACAGTGTTTGGTTAGTCGTTGTGTTCGCGCACGCCGGCGATCAGGAGACTCAGTACGCCCCAGGTGATCATGCCGAGCGCGAATACGATGACAATCGATTTGAGCCGCTTCGGCTCGACGGCGATGTCAGGCTGGTTGGCTTGTACTAGGCGTTCGAGGTACAACTGCTTGCGCTGTGCCTCGGCGCGAGCGTTTTCGAGCGCAGTCATGGTCGATGCGAGCTGCTTGTTCGCAAACTCTGCGTCGAGCTGCAAGCGCGCATAAGTGGCAGCCTTGTTGGAGAGAGCTCCTTTGCCACCCGTGACGTCGCCCGTCGACGCCTGGATCTGCTTGTCCAGCGAGGCGATATTCGTTTTCAGTACCGGAATCTCCGGATTCTGCGGTGAAATCGCCAGCAGCTGCTGCAGTTGAGCCTGTGCTGCGAATCTCTGCGATTGCAGGTTGGTGATCTGTTGCAGTTGCAGCGCGGATTGTCGGTCGGGATCGAATACGGTGTTCGAATTTCTGTAAGTCGCGAGCGCGGCAGCCGCATCCTTCGATTTCGCCGCGGCGACGTCGACCTGCTGTTGCGCAAAATCGACAGAGTCTGCCGCTGCTCGTGAGTTCATCCGATTGATCAGCTGTTCGCTGAGCGAAAGCAGCGAGTTGTTGATCTCGCGGGCGCCTTCAGACGTGAAGGCGCGCACCTGCAGCGTGGTGATCGATGAGGTCGGATCGAAGTCGACCGACACGACGTGTTTATCGTAGTACTTCCACAGCGCTTCGAAGCTGTCGTCGAGGCTGCGATGGAAGCGACTAAGGATATCGCCGTGATCGCCGTACGCGTTGGCGATGCGGCCGTTCTGGTTGAGTGCTGCGAGTGCGTCGCGCGACTGTATATAGTCGATGACTGGATAGGTGTCGTCCTGGGCGCGCGAGAAGCCGCTTCCCTGCAGTAATGCTCCGACCAGGCTTACCTGGCTCTGGCGTTGTGGGCTACGAACCACAAAGCGCGACTCCGAAACGTAGACGTCGGATGCGATTGCGCCGAAATAGACAATGGCGATGGTCGTGGGAATGACGACGGTCGCGGCGAAAAGCCGATTGATGCCTTTGAGCCGGTCAAACAAACTGCGTTTGGCCTCGGGCGAGGCTTGCATGCTGCCAGGTGCGTTTTCCAACTTTCGTCTTCCATGCCGATTGGTTTCTCTGTGACGCCGAAATGACGACGTCAAGAGAGTCAGATGACGGTCTGTTACAGCGGCTGGCGCTGTAATAGACACGTCTGAACGTGTCCGTCTAGAGGCGGCTGATTATAGCCAGTGACAGTTAAATTCGCCATCGCGTGGCGCTTTTTGGAACAGCCAGTATTCTTATCCTGACCGTGGTGTTATATTTGCTCCCCTAGAAGGGGGCGTTCTCGCCCACAGTCCGGCGTTTATTAAAAAGGCTTGCCGCACGTTTCCGCTGACAGGTGTGACCTGCCGCCGTGACAGCTGTTTCGTCGATCACGTTTCCGATGCCTCGCTCATTTCTTGTGCTGCAAGGCACGGCTTCCCCATTTTTCAGTCACCTGTCGCGCGCATTGACCTCGCGTGGACATGATGTCCGTAAAGTGAATTTTTGCGGCGGCGACGTATTGTATGATGATACGAACCGGTCGCTCGACTATAGCGGCCGGATTGAAGACCTGACGGATTGGTATGTGGCACGAGTGCGTGCGGATTCGGTTACAGACGTCGTCATGTTTGGCGATTGCCGGGACATTCATCGCGACATGCATGTGGTGGCGGGCGCAAATGGCATCCGCGTGCATGTTTTCGAAGAGGGCTATATTCGCCCATACTGGCTGACGCTCGAGCGCTATGGCGTGAATGGTCGCTCGCTGCTGCCGAAGGATCCAGTTTGGTATCTTGAGCAACGCGCGGTGACGCCATCCAGCCGGCCGGGGCAGCCAACCGGCTACAACCTGTATGAGCGAGCCTTTCACGACATTCGTTATCGCGGCGCTAACGTATTCTATGGGAGCCGTTTTCCTCATTACCGTAGTCACCGCCCGAGAAACGGTGCGGTCGAATACGCAGGCTTGGCGTGGCGGATGCTGCGCCAGCACGAATACGAAAGGCAGGCGAATGACGTCACTCGTGACCTGTTGGGTGCCGCGCGCCAGTATTACCTGTTCCCGTTGCAACTAAATTCCGATACACAAATCACGGTTCATTCGCCGTTCAATGGCGTACGAGACGCGATCGAAAAGGTGCTGCGTTCGTTTGCGCGGCATGCGCCGGCAGATACCTGGCTTGTGATCAAAAATCATCCGCTCGATACAGGTTTGATCGATTACCGGCGCTTTGCGCTCGATCTTGCGAACGAATTGGGGATGGCGGACCGGTATCGCTTTGTCGACGCGGGACACTTGCCGACCCTGCTCGAGCGTGCCCGTGGCGTCGTGGTCGTCAATAGTACGGTGGGGTTGTCGGCGCTGCACCACGGACGTCCGCTGATCGCGCTCGGCGATGCAATCTACGCGATGCCGGGGTTGACCTGGCAGGGTGGACTGGACGAATTCTGGAGGGGTTGCGTACCTCCGCAACTGGCTCTCTATCAGGCGTTTCTTGACTACGTGATGTATCACACGCAGATCAATGGCGATTTCTATACGCGTCAAGGTATCGCAATGGCAACCGCAGGCGCGGTTCAGCGACTCGAGGCCGAGCATGGCTAGTGTGCACCGTAATGTCGTTATTACCGGCGCCAGCGCCGGGCTCGGCCGTGCGCTCGCACTCACCTATGCGCGGCCGGGCGCGACGCTCGGGATCGTGGGGCGCAACACCACCGAGGTCGATATAACGGCAGCGGCCTGCCGCGCGAACGGTGCGACGGCCGAGGCGGGCACGATCGATGTGCGCGACGCCGCGGCCACTGCCGCGTGGTTGTCCGATTTCGACGCTCGTTATCCGATCGACCTGCTGATTGCGAACGCGGGTCTGGCCAGCACGATCGCCGACGCGAACGATTGGGAAGGCCTCGAGCGCACCGCCAGCGTCATCGACACGAACCTCTACGGAACGTTGCATACGGTCCTGCCGATCATTGACCGGATGCGCGAGCGCAAGCGAGGTCGAATCGCGATGGTAAGTTCGATCGCTGCGTTGCGCGGCATGGCGATCTCGCCCTCCTATTGTGCGAGCAAGGCCGCAATCAAGGCCTACGGCGATTCCGTACGCCCACTGCTGGCTCGCGATGGTGTGGGGGTCACGGTTATCCTGCCAGGCTTCGTGAAGACGGCGATGAGCGATGTGTTTCCCGGCGAGAAGCCGTTTCTCTGGAGTGCAGAGCGTTCGGCCGCATACATTCAGAAGCGCCTCGACTTGGGTCGCAGCGAGATTGCATTCCCGGGATTGCTTGCGTTCGGCATGCGGCTCCTGTCGCTCTTGCCCGTTGCGATTGCCGACGCGATTCTCGACCGTCTGTCCTATCTGCCACCGAAGGACCGCGTCAATTGAGCGCATGTCTCGTCGTGACGTTGGCGGCCACCATCGCGCTGTCGTACGCGGTCGACGCGATCGCAGTTCCGCGTGCACCGATACGGCGGCCGTGGCTGTCGTCAGTACTTCATATTCTTTCCGTACTCTTCATATTCGACTTGGTGTTCGCTGCCACCTCGCGACCGCTGTTCTCGGCCGGCGCGTCGCTCGCGCTCGTCGGTCTCGTCGCCGCGGTCAGCAATGCGAAGTACGAGTCACTGCGTGAACCGTTCGTCTTTACCGATCTGAGCCTTTTCAGCCAGTTGTTTTCGTACCCCCGTCTTTACCTGCCGTTCTTGAGCGTCGACAAGGTCGTCGCGATCGGTGCCGGCATCGTGTTGGTGATCGCTGGCTTCGTCGTCGAGCGACCGGTGTCGTCAGGCTCTCGTGCACTGGCGTGGTTTGCAGCGGCGCTGCCGTTCACGCTTGCCGTGCTGTTGGCTGCACGCGTGCCGCTCACGCTTGATCCGGATGTCGACCAACGGAGAAGCGGTTTTTTTTCCGTGTTCGTTGCCTACCTGCTCAATGGTCTGCGGCCCGCCACGTTTAGGCGGTTCAATGAGGTCATGGCGGCCGGCGCGTTCGCAGCCGGCAAGCCGGTGCAGCATCGGGACGTGATCATGATCCAGAGCGAATCGTTCTTTGATGCGCGTCGACTCGGCGAAGCGGTCGCCCCGGAACTCTTCAGGAATTTCGATGAAGCGCGTCACGAGGCGGTTCGGCATGGCGAGATGACGGTGCCTGCGTGGGGCGCAAACACGATGCGAACGGAATTCGCGGTGCTGACTGGCATTGAATCATTGTCGCTCGGGTATGCGCGATTTTACCCTTACGCATTTGTAAGAAAAAAAATTACCTCACTTGCATCGTGGTTTGCTCGTTGCGACTACGAGACAGTGGCGATTCATCCCTATTACGCCGACTTCTTCGGACGGAATCGTGTATTCCCGTTGTTTGGTTTTACGCGTTTTCTTGATATTCGACATTTTTCGTCGGCGCCACGGGCAGGGCCTTACGTCGCAGATGCGGCTGTCGCCGGCGCGATCATTGCGGAACTGGAGGCGGCGGGCGAGGAGCGGCCGCGCTTCATTTTCGCTATGACGATGGAGAACCACGGCCCGCTTCACCTGGAGCAGGTTTTGCCTGGGGAATCGTCTTCGCGGCATACTCTTGGCGAAGACGAGTCTTGGCGCGACCTGACCGCATACTTGCGGCACATTGAAAATGCTGACGCAATGATCGGGCGCTTGCTCGATTACTTGCGTACCAGCGATCGTGAAACAGTCGTTTGCTTTTACGGCGACCATGTTCCCGCGTTGCCTCATGTGTTCCAGAAGCTGGGCGTCACACCGCAAACCAGCGACTACTTCATTTGGCGGAATTACGGCGCAGATACCCCCGAATGCCGAAATCTGGCGGCCGAGGAACTCGGATCGGCACTGCTGCATGTGGTACAAGATGACGGAAACCGCACGAAACAGCCGTGCGCATCCGAGAAAGCGACATAAAAGATGAACAGTAAGATTGCAATAATTGGGGTGGCTTGTCGGTTTCCCGGGGGCGCTAACGATCTTGGCGGCTTCTGGCAACTGCTGCGCGACGAACGCGACGCAGTGACCGAAATCCCCGCCGATCGCTTCGGCACCGATTTCTACCAGCACCCGTCCAAGCGCGAACCGGGCAAGAGCTACACGTTCTCGGCCGGCGTCGTCGACAACGTCGCCGGCTTCGATGCCGCGTTCTTCGGCATTTCCCCGCGCGAAGCGGCCCAGATGGACCCCCAGCAGCGCCTGCTGCTCGAACTCGCGTGGGAAGCGTTCGAGGACGCAGGCGTGCGCCCGGCCGACATGCGCGGCAGCAACTGCGGCGTCTTCGTCGGCGCCGCCAGCATGGATTACGGCAACCGCAACATGGACGATCTGAACGTGATCGATCCGTATTCGGCGACCGGCAACACCCTGAGTATCGCGTCGAACCGCGTGTCCTACCTGTTCGACCTGCGCGGCCCGAGCATGTCCGTCGATACGGCCTGCTCGTCGTCGCTCGTCGCACTCCACCAGGCCGTCAAGGCGCTGCAGTCCGGCGAAGCCGACGTGGCGCTCGCGGGCGGCGTCAACCTGCTGTTGCACCCGTTCGGTTTCGTCAGCTTCTCCAAGGCGTCGATGTTGTCGCCGCGCGGCCGTTGCCGCGCGTTCGATGCAACCGGCGACGGTTACGTTCGCTCGGAAGGCGGCGCGTTCGTGCTGCTCAAGCCGCTCGATCGCGCGCTCGCCGACGGCGACACGATCCATGCGGTGATCGCCGGCTCCGGCGTGAACTCGGTCGGCCACTCGCCGGGCGGTATCAGCGTGCCGGGCGCGGCCGCGCAAGCATCGCTGCTGCGCAGCGTCTACGCGCGCGCGGGCATCGATCCGCAGTCCCTGGCGTATCTCGAGGCACACGGCACCGGCACGGCGGTCGGCGATCCGATCGAGGCGCGTGCGCTGATCGACGTCGTGTCGGGCGAGCGCCCGGCCGATCGTCCGTTGCTCATCGGTTCGGTGAAGACCAATATCGGCCACCTCGAAACGGCGTCCGGCATGGCCGGGCTGCTGAAGGCCGTGCTGTGCCTGAAGCATCGCGCGGTACCGCGCTCGCTGCACTTCGTTACACCCAATCCCGGGATCGATTTCGACGGCGGGCGTCTGCGTGTCGTCGATCGCTTCATGCCGCTCGACGCGGGCGACGCGCCGCTGACGGTCGGCGTCAACTCGTTCGGCTTCGGCGGGACGAACGCACACGTCGTGCTGACCGAGGCGCCGGCTGCAAACGAGGCGTCGGCGGCCGCGCCCGAGCCGACTCACGCGCAGTTGTCTCCGCTCGTCCTGACCGCGCGCAGCGCGAATGCGCTCGGCGCGCTCGCGGGCCGCTATCTGTCGATGCTCGACAACGGCGGCGACTGGCAGGCGCTTGCCGCCGCGGCCGCACGTCGCCGCCAATGGCTTGAACATCGCGCAATCGTTGCACCGGCCGATGCGGCCGAAGGCCGTGCGGCACTCGCGGCGCTGGCCCAGCCGGCACCGGAAGGGTTGCCCGCCTGCGTGGCGACCGGCCAGGCCCCGGCCGATACGCCACGCACCGCGCTCGTCTTCTCGGGCAACGGCTGCCAGTGGGTCGGGATGGGCAACGAGCTTTATGCCGAGAACGCCGTCTTCCGCGCGGCGCTCGACGAAGTCGACGCGCTGTGGTGCGCCGACGGCAGCCCGTCGCTGGTCGACGTGATGCGCGGTGGCCCGAGCGCGGAATGGCTGGCCGGCGAGGGCGCCGAATGGCTGGCCGCGACGGAGAACGCGCAGCCGCTGCTGTTCGCGATCCAGGTCGGCATGATCCGCGTGATCGACGCGCACGGGATGCGTTACGACGCGGCGGTCGGCCATAGCGTCGGCGAGATTGCGGCGGCGTGGGTGACGGGCGCGCTGTCGCTCGCCGATGCGGTGCGCGTGATCAAGATCCGCAGCCGCGCGCAGGCGATGACGCGCGGCAGCGGCCGGATGGCGGCCATCGGCATCGGCGATGCAGCGGCGCGCGAACTGATCGCGCGCCACGGGCTTGCGCGCCGTGTCGAGATCGCCGGCATCAACAGTCCCGATGCGGTGACGCTTGCGGGCGAGCTGCAGGGTCTGCAGGCACTGGAAGCGGCGCTGCGCGGCAGCGGCAAGTTCTTCCAGATGCTGGATCTCGACTACGCGTTCCACAGCAGCCACATGGATCGCATCGAGCCAGTCGTGCTGGCCGAACTGGCGAGCCTGAGGCCGCAGTTGGGCAACGGCACGTTCGTGTCGACCGTGACCGGCGGCGCGCTTGCCGGCACCGAGCTCGATGCGCGCTACTGGTGGCGCAATATCCGTGAGCCGGTGCGCTTCGGCGACGGCATCGCGCATCTGATCGAGCAGGGCGTGCGCCTGTTCGTCGAGGTTTCGCCGCATTCGATCCTGCGTACGTACGTGAAGCAGGCGCTCACGGCCGCCGGTGCAACCGGCACGGCGCTGCCGACGCTCAAGCGCGGTCACGGCAGCGCGGCGACGCTGCGGCAGGCGATTCTCGCGGCGATCGCGCACGGCGCGAGCGTCGATCCCGACCGCTTTGCGCCGGGCCAATCGCGTGCTGCGTTGCCGTCCTATCCGTGGCAGCGCGACCGCTTCTGGCTGACGCCGACCGTCGAAGGCTATGGCCTCGTCAATCGCCGCCGCGAGCATCCGCTGCTCGGTTATCGCCTGCATGAGCACGCATTCGCGTGGGAAAACCAGCTCGATCCGGCGAAGCTGCCGATGCTGGCCGATCACGTCGTCGACGGCGGCGTGGCGTTCCCGGGCGCGGGTTACGTGGAAATGGCCCTCGCCGCGGCACGGACCTTCTTCGATACGCCGGATGCGGCACTCGAAAACGTCGAGATCCGCACGCCGGTCGTATTCCAGCCGCAGCAGGCGAAACTGTTCCGGCTCGTGATCGAGCCGCGCACCGCGACCTTCACGATCGAGACGCGCGACCGGATGTCCGACAGCGCGTGGACGCTGAACGTAACAGGGCGAATGCTGGAAAGCGGCAACGCGCTCGGCGATACGAGCGTCGTGCCGTCCGCCGCGCTCGATCGTCTGCTCGCGCTGCCCGCGGCCGACGGCGACACGCTGTACGCAAACACCGCGGCCATCGGCCTCGGCTACGGGCCAGCGTTCCGCTGGGTTCGCACCGTGCGGGTTGCCGCGAGTGACGGCGCGGCGCTGGCGGACGTCGCCGCGCCGGCCGCATGCGGCGATGCGCGGGCCTTGTCCGCGTATCTGCTGCATCCGGCGCTGATGGACAGCGGGTTTCATCCGCTGTTCGCCTTGCTGGCGGCGCACGCACGCGAAGGCGAGCATCCGGCGTACGTGCCGGTGCAGATCGGCCGGGTCGACTATCTGCGCGGCGACACGGTCGAGCGGGTGCGCGTGCAGATCGACCGGCACAGCCCGCATTCGATCGTCGCGCATTTCGAATTCCTCGACGCGCGGGGCGCGATCGTCGCACGGCTCGGCGGTTGCCGGTTCCGGCGCGTCGATCTCGTCGGCCGTCGGCAGAACCTGCCTGCACGCTTCGTCTATCGCCTTGAAGACATGCCGCTGCCGGGCGACGTCGATGCAGCCGGTTTGCCGGCTCCCGACGCGCTGCTTGCGAAGGCCGTCGCGCGGCTGGAGGCAACCGGTAACGACGTCCGCCGGACGCAGCATCTGACCGAAATCCTGCCGCTGCTCGACGTGCTGGCGAGCCTCTACGCGCTGCGCGCGTTCGATACGCTCGGCGCATTCGCCGGCACGTGGCAGCCGGCGGCCGGGCGTGCGGCGCTGGCCGCGCGTCTTGCCGACATGCTGGTCGAGGATGGTCTCGCTCATCGCGACGGCGCGCTGCTCGTGCGCGACGACGCAGCGTGCGCGGCGCTGCCGCCGCTCGACGAGCTGTGGCGCGGGCTGCTGGCCGAATCGCCGGGGCACGTGGCCGAACTGACGCTGCTCGCGCATTGCGGCGCGGCGTTGCCCGACGTGCTGGGCGGCGCGAAAGATGGCGCGCGCTTGCTGTCGCCGACCGGGCACAGCCTGGTCGAGCAGCTCCTTGCCGCGTCGCCGACGTGGCAGCACGTGCACGCGTTGCTGACCGCAAGCGTCGAGCAGGCGGTCGATGCATGGCAGCCGGCACGCCGGCTGCGCGTGCTCGAACTGGGCGCGACGGACGGCGACGTGCTGCAGACGCTCGGCATGCATCTCGCTGCCGCGCGCTGCGACCACACGATCGCGGCGACGGCCGGCCAGCTGGCCGGTTTCGACACGGATGCGGAAGCGGTGGTGCGCACGGTGGCGCTGCAGTCGGGCGAGCGGCTGTCGCTGTCGGCCGATGACGCCGGGCCTTACGACCTGATCGTCGCGAACCGCGCACTGAGCGACCGTCATGATGTGGTCGATGCACTGAATGCGATGCGGTCGTGGCTGGCGCCGGGCGGACTGCTGCTGCTGGCCGAGTCGCGTCACGGCCGCTTCTCCGACATCGTGTTCGCCTCGCAGGCAACGTCGACGGAAGCCGCTGCCCCCGCGCCGCTGGCGCCGGCGGATCTCGAGGCAGCGCTCGCACGCGCGGGTTACGTCGACGTCGTGCGGCACGTCGAGCAATCGCTCGATCTGGACGGTACGCCGACGTTCGTCATCGCGCGCAACCCTAGGAGCACCGCGGCCACGCAGCGCGGCAGCGACGCGAGCGATCTCGATACGCTCGCACGCAACGAACAATGGCTCGTGATGCACGCACCGGGTGCCGCCGGCGGTTTCGGCGGGCAGCTGGCCGATGCGCTGGCGCGCGCGGGTTATCCGGCCGACATCGTGGACATCACGCATGCGGCCGACGCGATTGCGTCGTTGCCGGCCGGGCAGCCGGCGCACGTGGTGTTCTGCGCACCGGAAACGCCGCTGGCCGAATCGGCGACGGGCGACGGCCTGATGGCTGCGCAGCGTCACGGCGCGATCGCGCTGGCGGCGCTCGTCCGCGCGCTCGGCGCGCAGCCGAACGCGGCCACGCGCTTGACCGTCGTCACGCGCGGCAGTGCGCCGTTCGCCGGGGCCGCGAATGCGCATCCGGAACAGGCAACGCTATGGGGCCTCGGTCGCGTGCTGGCGAACGAGCATCCCGAACTCGCGTGCCGCCTGATCGACGTCGATCGCGCGGTGGACGGGATTTCCGACGCACTGATTCGCGAGCTGACCGGCTCGGCAGTCGAGGAAGAAGTCGTCCTGGGCGCACACGGGCGCCTGGTGCCGCGCATGCTGACGGCCGCGCAGGCCGCAGCCCGCAGCGATGGCGCGATTGCGCGTGCGGCCGTGCTCGCGTTCGATGCCCCGGGCTCGTTGCGCAATCTCGAATGGTTCGCGTTGCCGGAAAGCGCGCTGGGCGCGGACGAGGTGGAGATCGAGCCGGTTGCGACCGGCCTCAATTTCCGCGACGTGATGTATGCGATGGGGCTCTTGTCCGATGAAGCGGTCGAGACCGGTTTCGCGGGCGCGACGATCGGCATGGAACTGTCCGGCCGCGTCGTCCGGGTGGGCGGCGCCGTGACGGCATTCGCGCCGGGCGATGCGATTCTCGGCTTCGCGCCGGCCTCGTTCGCGACGCGCGTCAGGACGCGCGCGCAGGCGATCGCGCTGAAACCCGAGCGTCTGACGTTCGAGGAAGCGGCGACCGTACCGACCACGTTCTTCACCGCGTATTACGCACTCGTCGAACTCGCGCGGCTGCGCCGCGGCGAGCGCGTGCTCGTGCACGGCGGCGCGGGCGGCGTCGGGATCGCCGCGATCCAGCTTGCGCGCCACTTCGGCGCGGAAGTGTTCGCGACGGCCGGCAGCGACGAGAAGCGCGAGTTCGTGCGCCTGCTCGGTGCCGACCACGTGCTCGATTCGCGCAGCCTCGCGTTCGCCGACGACATTCGCGTGCTGACGGGCGGGCAGGGCATCGACATCGTGCTGAATTCGCTCGCCGGCGAGGCCATGGTGCGCAGCATCGACACGCTGCGTCCGTTCGGTCGTTTCCTCGAGCTCGGCAAGCGCGATTTCTACGAAAACAGCCACATCGGGCTGCGGCCGTTCCGCAACAACATCAGCTATTTCGGCATCGATGCCGACCAGTTGATGGGTGCGTTGCCGGAGCTGACCGAACGCCTGTTCGGCGAAGTGATGGCGCTGTTCGCCGCAGGCGTGCTGCATCCGCTGCCGTATCGCGCGTTCCCCGCCGAACGGGCGGAGGATGCGTTCCGCTACATGCAGCAGGCGCGCCAGATCGGCAAGGTACTCGTGACCTATCCGTCCGGCACGCCGGCCCCGACGCGCGGCGTCACGCGCGCGGGCTCGCTCGCGCTTGATCCGCATGGCACGTACCTGGTGGTCGGCGGCACGGGCGGGCTCGGGTTTGCGAGCGCGCGCTGGATGGTCGAGCGCGGCGCTCGCCGGCTGACGCTGGCGAGCCGTTCCGGCGAGCTTGCCGGTGCGGCCCGCGAGGAGGTCGAATGCTGGCGCGCGACGCTCGGCGTCACGGTCGATGTCGTCTCGTGCGATGTGACCGATGCCGCGGCGGTCGATGCGATGATTGCCGCGATCGTGCGGCGCGGCAGCCCGCTCAAGGGCGTGCTGCATTCCGCGATGTCGATCGACGACGGTCTCGTGCGCAATCTCGACGATGCGCGGATGGCCGCGGTGCTCGCACCGAAGGTGGCCGGCGCGTGGAACCTGCACCGCGCGACACGCGCGCTGCCGCTCGACCTGTTCGTCGTCTATTCGTCGGCGACGACCTATCTCGGCAATCCCGGGCAGTCGAACTACGTCGCGGCCAACACCTTCCTCGAGGCACTCGTCGAACATCGCCGCGCGGCCGGGTTGCCCGGCACGTTCATGGCGTGGGGCCCGCTCGAGGACGTCGGCTTCCTCGCGCGCCACGCGGATACGCGCGAGGCGTTGCAGTCGCGGATCGGCGGTGCATCGATCACGTCCGACGAGGCGATGGCCGCGCTCGAGCGCGCGCTGGTCGCGGGCGCGGCCGGCGAAGCCGTGGTCCGGCTCGACTGGCATGCCGTGGCGCGCGGGATGCCCGCCGCGAAGGCACGCCGGTATTCGCTGCTGCAATCGCATGCGAAGGGCGGCGATGCGCGCGACGGCGGCACGCAGTTGCGGGAAGAAGTGCTGGCCTTGCCGCGCGACGAAGCGATCGCGCTGGTTGCCCGGACGCTGCAGGCGCAGATCGCGCGGATCCTGCACATGACGCCGGATCGCATCGCGCTCGACAAGTCGGTGCTCGACATGGGCATGGATTCGCTGATGGGGATGGAGCTCGGCCTGGCGGTCGAGGAAGCGTTCGAGGTCAAGCTGTCGGTGATGGCGATTGCCGAGGGCGCGTCGGTGACGACGCTGGCCGGACGCATCGTCGATTCGATCGGCGCGTCGGCCGATGCGTCCGACGCCGGGGCGGCGACCGATGCCGCTCAGGAGGCCGTCGCGGCGCTTGCCGCGAAACACGCGATCGAAGGCGAGGCGCGCGCGATGCTCGATACGCGGCCGGCGCCCGTGGCGGGCCAGGTGTCGCCGACGCTGGAGGTCGCGCGATGAGCGCGCCGTCCGGCTGGGCGACGCGCCAGGGCACGCTGGCAGGTCCGCTGGCGATCGACGGCCACGGGCTGCACACGGGGCGCCGGGTGGGTGTACGGATCCTGCCCGCGCGGCCGGAAGACGGCGTGACGGGAATCGTGTTCCGTCGCGTCGCGCAGGGGCGCACGCTCGCGACGCTGCCGGTCGATCCCGCGCTGCGCCGCGCCCAGCCGCTCTGCACGATGCTGCGCAATGCCGACGGCGTCGGCGTTCGCACGATCGAGCATCTGCTCGCGTCGCTGCTCGCGTGCGAGATCGATCACGCGATCGTCGAGATCGACGCCGAGGAAGTGCCGATTCTCGACGGCAGCGCCACGCCGTGGGTGGATGCCATCCGTGCGTGCGGCCGGGTCGCGCTCGATGCGCCGAAACGCTTCATCCGCGTGCTGCGGCCCGTCGTCGTCGGGGATGGCGAGGGTGATCAGCGGCGCGAAATGCGGATCGAGCCGGCACCGCGTTACGAACTGAGCGTGCGCAACGACCTGCGCGGCTTCGGCGACATGCATTGGGACGGTGCGCTGACGCCGGCCGCATTCGAAACCGAAATCGCGCCGTCGCGCTCGTACGGGCGCGTGAAATGGGCCGTGCCGGCGATCGTCGCCGGCTATCTGCGCGGCGTGCCGATCCTGCGCGGCGCACGGCCGTCGTGCACCGCGTCCATCGTCGGCAGCCGCGTGCTGGGCGGGATGCGCTTGCCGGATGAATTCGTCCGGCACCGCGTGCTCGACCTGGTCGGCGATCTCGCGCTGGCCGGCGCGCCGCTGCTGGCGCGCGTGAGTGCGTTGCGGCCGAGCCACGAGATGAATTTCCGGCTGGTCGACGCGCTGCTGGCCGCACCCGACGCGTGGCAGTGGGCCGAGTTTTCCGACGCGTGACACCGCGTCTTTTCATGACGCGCGGCGTAACATAGCGTCTTTTCGAGATTAAGCGAAGGAAGCAATGGCACTGGGAGAGCATCTTCGCCAGCAACTGGCGGCGAAAGCGCTGAAACGGCAGCTGGAGCGCGCGACGGATGCTGCCGCGGCACCGGGCGTGCCCGGCACGCAGGCAGCGCAGACCGCATCGGCGCGCAGCCGCTTCGAATCGATGCCGCAGTATCAGCAGGTCCGGATCATGCGCGAGATGGGCGAGAAGCTGCGCGTCGACTCGCCGTTTTTCCGCGTGCACGACGGCGTCGCCGGTGCGACGACGCAGATCGGCGGGCGCGAATACCTTAACTTCGCGAACTACAACTACCTCGGCCTGGCTGGCGATCCGGACGTGTCCGCGCGCGCGAAAGCCGCGATCGACCGGTACGGCACGTCGGCATCGGCGAGCCGGATGGTCGCGGGCGAACGCCCGGTGCAGCGCGATCTCGAACGCGCGTTGGCCACGTTCTACGAAACCGACGACTGCGTCGCGTTCGTGAGCGGCCACGCGACGAACGTGACCGTGATCGGCGCCCTGTTCGGCCCGGGCGACCTGATCGTCCACGATGCGCTCGCGCACAACAGCATCGTGCAGGGCGCGCAGCTGAGCGGCGCGAAGCGGCTGAGCTTCGCGCACAACGACTGGCAGGCGCTCGACGAGCTGCTCGCGCGCGTGCGCCGCGAATACCGGCACGTGCTGATCGCGATCGAAGGGCTGTACAGCATGGACGGCGATTTCCCCGACCTGCAGCGCTTCGTCGACGTGAAAACGCGCCACGGTGCATTCCTGCTGGTCGACGAGGCGCATTCGCTCGGCGTGCTCGGCGCGACGGGCAAGGGCATCCGCGAGCATTGCGGCGTCGCGCCCGACCAGGTCGACATGTGGATGGGCACGATGAGCAAGACGCTGGCCGGCTGCGGCGGCTTCATCGCCGGCTGCCAGCCGCTCGTCGACATGCTGCGCCATCTGGCGCCGGGCTTCCTGTACAGCGTCGGGCTGGCGCCGACGCTCGCCGAAGCGTCGCTGGCCGCGCTCGAGCGTCTGCAGGCCGAGCCGGAGCGCGTCGCGCGACTGCAGGCGCGCGGGCGGCAGTTCCTGAACGAAGCGCGCGCCGCCGGGCTGAATACGGGCACGAGTGCCGGGTTCGCGGTCGTGCCGGTGATCACGGGGAGCTCGCTGAAGGCCGCGCAATGGGCCAATGCGATGTTCGACGAAGGGATCAACGTGCAGCCGATCTTCTACCCGGCCGTCGAGGAAAAGGCTGCGCGCCTGCGCTTCTTCATCTGCTCGACGCACGAGCCGGAACAGATCAGCCGGACGGTCGCCGTGTTGTCGCGACTCGCGGGGCGCAGCGGATGACGCTGGCCGGTGCGTTCGCGCAAGCGGCTCCGCGTGCCGGCGAGCGCGTGCGGTTTCGTGCGGCCGAGGCGAATGACGCGGCGTCGTGCGGGCCGCTCGTGTTTGCGTCCGGCGTGGCGGAATTCGGTTTTTTTCTCGGCGAAAGCGATGCGCGCTGCATCGCTTTCCTGCAGCAGGCATTCCGGTCGCGCCATGGGCGCTTCTCGTGGCGCCGGCATCGCGTCGCGGTCGCTGACGACGGCAGCGTGCTCGCCGTGATGGCGATTCACGACGGGCAACGGACGATGTTCGACGACGTGCATGTCGTGTGGGCGCTGGCGCGCTTTTTCGGCGTGCGCCGCACGATCGGGCAGCTGTTGCGCGGGCTGATTCTCGAAACGGAAATTCCGGCGCCGAAGCGTTCGCAGATTCTCGTCGCGCATTGCGCAACCGACGAGCGACAGCGCGGCACGGGGATCTTCAGTGCGTTGTTCCGCGACGCGCTGGACACGGGGGCATTGCCGGCCGACGGCAGCCGCGATGTCGTCCTCGACGTGCTGACCCGCAACGCGAGGGCCCGCGCGCTGTACGAACGGCTCGGGTTCACCGCACTGCCGCGGCCGCGCGCCCGTTCGCGCCGGCTGCCCGCCGGACTTGATTCGGTTCGGATGCGTTTTTCGCGCCGCGCCTGACGGCGCGTATGGCAGCCTGCCGCGCTATTTCCGCCGCGGCGCGAACGGCCGCTGCTGCACATCAGCACCCTGCGCGACGATCGCCATGCTCTCCGGCACTTCCTCCCACGCGCCGCGCAGGTCGACGAGCGGCTCGGACACGACCATGAATGCGTCGTCGCCGGCTTCGGCGATGCGCGGGTTGTGCGGATACAGCTCATGGAGGTGCTTGAACGACGTGCTGTGGAACAGCGAACGCGACTGCCGTTCGCTCGAGTAACGCACCGCGATGATCCGCTCGCCGTCGGTCGCGCAGATCGTCATGTTGAGCGGTTCGGCCACGCGGTGGCGCGCGGCCGTTTCCTCGACCATGCCGACCATCCGCTCGAGCGCGGGCAGCGGCATCTGCTCGAGGCCGTAGGTCAGCGCGAGGCGGAGCATCAGTTCGGAGTCGGTCGAGCCTTCGAGCGTCGGGAACAGCGCGGGATCGACCTTCATCGTCAGGTCGCGGCGCAGCTTGTGGAAGTCGCGGATCAGCCCGTTGTGCGCGAACAGCCAGCGGCCGTGGCGGAACGGGTGGCAGTTGGTTTCCTGCACCGGCGTGTCGGTGGCCGCGCGGATATGCGCGATGAACATCCGCGAGCGGATCGCGCGTGCGGCTTCGCGCAGGTTGCGGTCGTTCCACGCGGGATGCACGGAGCGGTAGCGGAACGGCAGTTCGTCGGGGCGCCCGTACCAGCCGATGCCGAAGCCGTCGCCGTTGGTGGTCGTCGCCCCCAGCTCCGAATGCAGGCTCTGGTCGATCAGCGAATGCTTCGCGCGGAACAGCACGGTCTCCAGATGGATCGGATTACCCGTATAGGCGAGCCAGCGGCACATGGGGCGCTCCTTCACGATGGATCGTTCGCGCATGGTAGCCGACTTCGCAGCGCATCCTCGCCTGCGTGCGCCAAGCCAGCCATTCGGGCGGGTACACTGGCCAATCGTCATACGTCATTTGCCCGGATGCGCGGTGCGCAACCGGGCAGACATGCAGCCATGAAACCATACAGCCGGGCGCCGCCACGCGACGGCAGCGCCGCGGCCGTCAGGTTCAGTCGCCGAGCGCGTCCATCACGCGCGCCGAATAGACGAGCGCCGCACCCGCGTTCAGCGCAATCGCGACGCCGAGCGCTTCCGCTACTTCCTCCTTCGTCGCGCCATGCTTGGCCGCTTCGGCGGTGTGCACGGCGATACAACCGTCGCAGCGTGTCGTGACCGCCACCGCGAGCGCGATCAACTCGCGCGTCTTTGCGTCGAGATGGCCCGTCTTGGCGCCGGCGCCGGCCAGCGCCTGGTAGCCGGCCAGCGTGTCCGGCGACAGCTTGGCGATGTCGCCGATGCGCGTCGAGAGTTCCTTCCGGTATTCGTTCCAGTTCAGCATGATGCGTCCTTTTCGAGAAGAGGTGAGGAGGGCGGCGGGCGCCGCGATCTCGGGCGATGCAGGCTTATTCTGATCGTTCGCGCTGAGGGTTTCGATACGCTAGAGTGTCAATTTTTAGCGCAATCGTCTCATGGATGCCCTGAGTCAACTGCTGTCGCTGGGCCGCAGCCATGTCGAGCTCGACGTGCGCTGCCTGCTCGGCGGGCCGTTCGCGATGCTGCACGACCCGCTGCCGCCGGGCGAGGCGGCGTTTCACCTGGTGCTGGCCGGGACGTGCCGGCTGCATACCGCGGAAGGGCGCACGCTGCAGCTCGCCGACGGTGATTTCGTGCTGCTGCCCGCGGGCGGCGCGCACGAGCTGCTCGACGCTGGCGCGGGCCGGTCGCGGCCGGTTGCGGCGCTGCGCGAACACGGCGCCGGCGGCGGCGCGGTGCTGCCGGTCAAGTCGAATCTCGATCCGGCCGAACCGGGCGGCGCGAGCGTGGATCTGCTCTGCGGACGGTTCGTCTATGCGCGCGGCGCGGGCGAACTGCTGATGCGCACGCTGCCGCACGTGCTGCATGTCGGGCTGCGCGAGGCGTCGGGGTTCGCACCGCTGCAACTGCTGACGAGCGTGCTGCGTACCGAGGCGTCGAATGGGCAGCCGGGCGCCGGCGCGATCGTGAACGCGCTCGGGCAGGCGCTGCTCGCGTATGCGTTGCGCGCATACGGCCGTGGCGCGCGCGTGCCGTCCGGCTGGCTTGCGCTCGCTGCCGATGCGCGGCTCGGCCCGTCGGTACAGGCCGTCCTGCAGGCGCCGGAGAAGCCGTGGACGGTCGAGTCGCTCGGCGACACATCCGCGATGTCGCGTGCGACGTACGCCCGGCATTTCCGCGAGCGGGCCGGAATGAGCGTCGGCGCGTTCGTCGCGCAGATCCGGATGATGCATGCGTGCGCGCTGCTGCAGGACACGCAGCGCGGGCAGGCGGAGATCGGGCAGGCGGTCGGTTACCAGTCGGAAGCCGCGTTCGGCAAGGCGTTTCGCGCGGTGCTCGGCACGACGCCGGGGCGCTGGCGACGCGCGCAGCGCGAATCGTAAGACTGCAAGCAAGCCGTCTTGCCGCGTGCCAAAGCTGCTACCATGCGCGAAACGCAGTTCAACGAAAACGATTTCGAACAAGAAGAAAGAGAGGGCAAAGCAATGAACCAGACCACCATCCAGCAACCGTCGTTCGCGTTCGTGGCCGCGTCGTGGGCCGCGCTGCTCGCCGGTTTCGCAGCATTCCTGATCGGTCTCTGGAACGCCGGCATGCAGCTCAACGAGAAGGGCTACTACTTCACCGTGCTGGTGTTCGGCCTCTACGCGGCGATCTCGCTGCAGAAGAGCGTGCGCGACCGCGCGGAAGGCATTCCCGTCACCGGCATCTACTACGGCCTCAGCTGGATCGCGCTGCTGCTGTCGATCGCGCTGCTGATCGTCGGCCTCTTCAATGCAACGCTGCAACTGAGCGAGAAAGGCTTCTACGCGATGTCGTTCGTGCTCGCGCTGTTCGGCTCGGTGGCCGTGCAGAAGAACACGCGCGACCTGCAGAACGCAAAGCCGCGCTATACCGACGCCGAATCGGCGCCGTCCGTCCAGGAGTGACCACGCGCGAGGCGGGCGCCTTCCGGGCCGCCCGTTTTGCGACGACGGTCGCGGGCGACCCGCACCCGCCAATGCGCGCGGGTTCGTCGCCCATTCGTTTCATCCATGCCGTCGCGCATGACGATGGAGACATTCAGGATGCCGGACATCACGGAAACCTCGCCGCGCACGCGCACGGCGGCTCACGCCGTGGCGGCGAAGGCCGCGCTCGTGCTGGAAACGAACAACCTGCGCGGCGGTGCCGGCCTCGCGCAGGCCGTCGATAGCCTGAAGCGCCTCGTTTCGGCGCTGTCGAAGCAGACCGTGCCACCCGCGGCACTCGCGCAATGGATCATCACGCACGACGGGCTGCCGGCCGATGCGTGCGCGGAGATCGTCGCGCTGGCCGGCCGCCCGATCGACTTCGTCGAGATCGGCGCGAGCACCGGCTACTACGATGCGAAGAACGACGGGTTCGATCGCGTCGACGCGGATCGCTGCGACATCGTCGTGTTCGGCGATGCCGATTGCCGGCCGGCCGACGACTGGCTCGAGCACCTGCTCGCGCCGTTTGCACGTGAAGCCGGCGATGCACCCGTCGCGGTGGCGGGGCGCACCAGCTATGCGCCGAACGTGCTCGGCATCGCGCTGACGTCGATCGATTTTATGTATTTCCCGAGCCCGCTGCGCGCCGGCGCGACGCGCAACTTCTACGCGAACAACGTCGCGTTCCGGCGCGACGTGTTCGCGCAATTTCGCTACGAGCCGCTCGACGGCGTCTATCGCGCGCACTGCCAGGTGATGGGGCTGCGGATGCAGGCGGCCGGTGTGGCCGTCGAATTCGCGCCGGCCGCGCATACCGAACATCGGCTGCCGGACACGCATCGCGAATCGCTGAAGCTGCGCTGGATGCGCGGCGAGGACAGCGTCGGGCTGACGCCGTATCTCGTGAACGCGTACCTGCCGCGCGGATGGCAGTGGCTCGGACGCAGCGGCCCGCTCGGCCCGTTCTGCGTGATGGCGATGCGGCTCGGCTACAGCCTGCGCGCGCTCGATCGCCAGCAGCTGCCGCGGCTCGGCGCCATTCGTTATCTCGCGGCCGTCGGCGTCACGATCGCGGCGTCCGCCGTCGATACGCTCGGTGCGCTCGCGCGCGGTTTCGGTCTCGCCGGGCGCGCATCGGCCCGGCGCGATCTCGAGGCGCTGTCCTATCACCGTCATTGAACCGGCGCCGCGCATCGCGCGCGGCCACGACACGCCGCACCCTGCCTTCATTCCGACCACGACCATGCCTTCTCTCGCCACCCGTGTTGCCAGCATCGCCCTGTTTGCCGCCAGCATCGGCGCCCATGCCGCGCCGGTCGATCACGCGGGGCGCGGGATCTACCACTTCGCGTCGCAAAGCGGCTGCCCGTTCGCGAACGCGGCCGCCGCCGACTGCAATCGCGTCGCGCTCGATGCGCCCGACGTTCACGCGAGCATCGATACCGATGCGCACGCGATCGTCTTCTCGAGCGATGCGACGCGCCGCACGAAGGACGTGCTCGGCGACGTGCTGCTTCAGGGCACGGGCGTCGACCGCGACGGCCGGCGCGTGCCGTTGAGCGTGCACGTGCTGCTGCGTCGCGACGGCGCGAAATGGGACCGTGACGTGTACGTCCATGCGCCCGTGCACGGCACGTTTACCGATGTCCGGATCGATCCGTATCGCGTGCGCGTGAAGGAGGGCGATGGCGAACGCGACGTGCTCACGCCGGACGAAACGCCGGCACTGTTCGCGCATCCGTCGCTGGCATCGCGGCTCGCGCGGCATCTCGTGAAGGTGAGCGCGACCGATCCGAAGCAGCCGTCCGCGGACGACATCACGATCGCACTCGGCGTCGGCGGCCTGACGAAGTCGGTCGCGCGCGCGAGCTTCACGTCGAGCGCGCCGCACGATGCGGACGTCGATCGCGCACTGGCATCGGGCACGTGGTCGATCCGTTTCGACGCACTGAGCAATCACATTCCGGTGTGGGTCGCGCAGCGCGAGCTGTTCCTGTTCGGTCTCGACGGCAGTGCGCTGCTGAAAGACGTGCGCGAGCGCGGTTTCCGCAAGAGCGACCGGATCGAGTTCGGCGCGCGCGACGGCAACGGTTATCTGCGCGTGAACGGCCGCGAGGAGGCATTCGCGGGGGCGACCGCGTCCGCGCATGCGTTCATGCAGGAAAGCTTCATCGGCCTGATCCTCGGATGGCGTCGCGATCCGGCCGCCGCCGCGGCATCCGCGACGAAATCCGCGTCCGCACGGGGCGTGCCGGCATGACTGCGGCAGGCGAGCTGCCCGCGTCGCCGCCGGCGTCGCCCGATGGGCGCTTCGACTGTCTCGATGCGCCCGAGCCGCGCGGTGCGGCGCGGGTGCGTGCGTACCTCGTCGATCGCATCAAGCGGGCGGCGATCCGGCAGCTTCATCGCAGCACGCATGGCGAGCGCTGGGTGCTGCGCATGTACCTGATCGGCGAGGAAGCGACCGAGTGCGCGTTGCACGAGGACTGGACCGGCCAGCCGCCGGACTGGCTCGCGCCGCGGATCGAGCAGCATCTCGCGGACGAGCGTCGCCACGCGGCCGCGTTCGCCGAAGCGCTGCGCGCACGCGGCGTCGCGCCGTCGACCGCGCCGCACGAGCCGGACTGGCTGAGCCGGCGCAAGATCATGCGGTGGCGCCGGCTCGCGCAGCGCCATGCGCCGCATTTCGCGCAAGGCGTGCTCGTGCCGGCCTATGCGACGGGGCTGTGCGCGGAGCAGATGGCGATGCGCGTGCTCGCGCGCCACTGCGCGACGATCGGCGCTGCCCATCCGCTGTATCCGCTGCTTTCGCGCGTGCTCGCGGACGAGACGCGGCACGTCCGGCTCTGCGCGGACACGCTGCGCCGTCTCGTCGCGCCGTCCGAGCTTGCGCGGCTCGCCGCGTTGCTGGACGAGATCCGCGCGATCGAAGCCGGTTTCGGCGTGACGGGCGCGCTGGCGATGTACGCGGCCGGCTGGCTCCAGTCGCTTCGTCCGCGCGCATGATGCCGAGGATCGTCTATCTCGCGACGGCCGACGCGCGCGGCCACCTGATGCGCGCACAACTGCTCGTGCATGCGTTGCGCGCGGCCGGCGCGCAGGTCGACGTGCTGACGACGTCCGATGCGGGGCAGGCGTTTCTGGCCGCGTTCGACATCGACGCAGCCGTGCTGTCCCGTCACTACGCGGTGCAGTTCGACGAACGGCAGAACATGCTGCGCGATGCGACCGATCGTAATGTCGCGCATTACGTGTTCCGGCCGACGCGCATGCTGCGCGACATCGCGCGGCTGCGTGCGATCGGTCGCGATGCCGATCTCGTGATCAACGACTCGTTTCATCCGGCGCTGCTGTTCATGGGCGCGATGCCGGGTTGGCGGCGCCGCGTCGTTCACGTGTACGGCGGCAGCCTGCGCCGCGCGTTGACCGCGAATTTCGATGCGCGGCTGCCGCGCGTGCTGGCGCGTGCTTTCGCACGGATCGTCGACTGGCAGATCGATTCGGCGCGATGCTGCATCGAACACGATTTTGCATACGATGCGGCCGACGAAGTCCGGCGGGCCCACGCGTATTGCCGGCTGCCGACTCCGGTGCCGATCGTCGCCGAACGGCCGGCCTCGGAGCCGGCCGCCGCAGCCGTCTATCTGAATCCGCACTTCCGCGATATCGCGCTCGCCGATGCGTTGTCGGCCGGCATGCGCGACGCGGGGCTCGCCGCACACCGTGTGGGCGAGGGCTATGCGGGGCACGACGGCTGGACCGGCGTCGACGCCGACTGGGTGACGCGGGCCGCCCATGCACCGCTGATCGTGTCGGCACCCGGCATGGCTGCGCTGTCGATCGCGCGCGTGTATCGCCGTCCGATCCTGCTCGTGCAGTCCGACCAGCCCGAGCAGGCGAGCAACGCTGCGCGCGCTGCACAGCTGCAGCTCGTGCACCGCGTTGTCACATGGCGCGGCGATGCGGCCGCGTTCCGGCGGGAAGTCGGGCAGGCCGCGGCCGAGCTGATGCGCGATCCCGGTACGCAGGCAGGAACGATTGCCGGCCGCGAGCATGCGCGTGCGCGCGTGGACGCATGGACGTCGCGCCTCCTCGCGCTGCGACCGTGTGCGCAGGTGGCCGATTCCGATACGCGATGCGAGGCGCCGGCGCCACGATGAATTCGCTGTCGTTTCGTGACGATCGCCGGCCCGATATCCGGCAGATGCTGGCCGCGACGTTCGGCATGGCGGCCGGTCTCGCGATTTTCTTCCTGCTGGAGCGCGGCGTCACGCCGCGCCATGTGTTCGCCACGGCGATCGATGCGCGGATTCCGTTCATCGCGTGGTCGTGGTTCGTCTATGTCGGCTTCTTTCCGTTCGTGATTGCGCTTGCCGGGTATGCCCGGCCGCCCGCGTTTGCCGCGTTCAAGGAAGCGGTGCTGATCGCGTTCGTGCTCGGTGTCGTGTGTTTTCTGCTGTTTCCGGAAGCCGTGCCGAGGCCCGACGTCGCGGAGATCGGCAACGCGTTCGTACGCCACCGCCTCGCGCGCATGTGGCAGCTCGATCTCGCCGCCAACGGCTTTCCGAGCCTGCATGTCGCGGTGACGTGTCTGGCCTGCCGGATGCTGGCGGACCGGCGGCGGCTCGCGACCGTGACGGTCGGCCTGCTGATCTGCACGTCGACGCTGACGCTCAAGCAGCATACGGTCGCCGATGTACTGGGCGGCGTGGCGCTCGCGATGGTCAGTGCGCTGTGGGTCGAGCGGCGTTCGCTGCGCAGGAGGCTCGCTTGATGGATACCCGCGTTCACCCGGCCGGGCCGAATGCCGAGCTTGCCAGGTTCGTGCCCGATCCCGCGTTGTTTCGCGTGAGCGCGTCGCGTGTCGGTGCGGCGCTGGCGGGCGACTGGCTGATGATTGCCGCTGCGTTCGCCGTTGCGATCGCGTTTGCGCATCCGCTCGTGTACGCGTTGGCCGCGGTCGTGATCGCGCGCAGCCAGCTGGCGCTCGCGGTCATGATGCACGAAGGCGCGCACGGGTTGCTGGCGCGGAACCGGCGCGTCAACGACGCGCTGGGCCAGCTGTTCGCGGCCGGCCCGCTGTGGCTGTCGCTGCGCACATATCGCGCAGGCCATCTGAAGCACCATCGCGCGCCGATGCGGCCGGACGATCCCGTCGCGCTGCTGTTCGGCGTGCACGACTATCCGGTGACGCGCAGGCGCCTGATCGGCCGCCTGCTCGCGTACGCGTGCGGGATCGGCTACGTGACGAGTGTCGTGAAGCTCGCACGCGGCGAGTTCGCCCATGCGTTGCCAAAGGTCGGGAAGTCGCGCGCGTATGCCGCGTGGGAGGTCGTGTCGATGCTCGCAGGCAACGGTGTGCTGTTCGGTGCGCTCGCGTGGGCCGGACATCCGCTGCTGTACGTCACGTTGTGGATCGTGCCGTCCGTCACGCTGCTGCCGCTCGCCGGGCAGGTGCGCGCGATCTTCGAGCACGCGGGGCTGCCGGCAGGCGCCGACCAGAGCCGCAACGCGCGCACGATCGCCCGGCGTTCGTGGCAGACGTTCCTGTTCGGCCCGCACGCGATTCATTTTCATATCGAGCATCACCTGTTCATGCGGATGCCGTTTCATCACCTGCCGGCCGTGCATCGGCAGCTCGTGCAGCGGCAGTTGCTGCCTGACGGCAATCTGTACGCGGGATACGGTGAGGTGCTGCGCGACGTCAGCGTGCATTGACGCGCGAAAAGGGCATTGCCGGCCCCGTCCGGGGCGGGAATCATGAGCGGATCGATACCGGGAACATGGTGGTCGACAAGCCTGCGAGGTTCAATTACGTGGCGCTGGCGATCGGCGCGATCCTGGCGGGGTGGGGTGCGGAAACGATCGACGAACGGCTCGCGTTTATCGGATCGTCCGTTGCCGTGCAGGGGGCGGTCGTCCGGTTGACCCACGGCGCGCATCACCCGTCGATCGAGTTCGTGTCGAAAAGCGGCGAACGCGTATCGTTTCCGGGGAGCTTCGTGACGGTGGAGTTCGGCGACACGGTGCCGGTGCGCTACGACCCGGCCAGGCCGCGAGCCAGCGCAACAGTCGACACGTTCACGAACATGTGGCTCGAGTCGATCATCTCGATCGCGTTCACGATGGCGTTTCCTTACGCCGGCTTGAAGGGAAAGTCGCTTCTGCCGAAGCCGGGGGGAGGCGCCGAGTAGTGCGGCAGGCATCGCGGAGATGCCTGCCATCGACACGGATGCGACAGACGCAAAAAAGCCTCCGCTTGGGAGGCTTTATTTGCACTATCAAAGATAGTTGGTAGGGTGGGAGGGACTCGAACCCTCGACTCTCTGATTAAAAGTCAGATACTCTAACCAACTGAGTTACCACCCCACGTTCTTGAAACCTGTCGGTTCGTTGCTTGAACAACTTGGGCAACGACCCAAAGAGCAAAATATTATAGCGACGGAATGTCAGGCTGTCAACATTCCGCCGCGATAATTATTTGATCGTTTCAAGCTTGCCCTGCGCCGTCTGTGCAGCATTCGACCCGGCGTACTGCGAAACGACCTGCTCGAACGTCTTCTTCGCGGCCGCCTTCTGGCCTTGCTCGAGCTGGTTCGTGCCGATTGCCACGAGGGCGTCGGCCGCGCGCGGGTGCTGCGGGAACTTGCTGACGATCCCTTGCCACGTTGCAGTCGAACCGCGGTAGTCGCGCAGTGCGTATTGCGCATTGCCGTACCAGTACTGCGCGGTCGGCTGGTAGGGGCTCTGCGGATACTTCGCGATGAACGCGCGGAACGAAGCCGCGGCCGCCTTGAAGTTGCCGTTGCGGAACTGCTGTTGCGCCGCATTGAGCGCATCCGTTTCACCCGGCTGCACGGTGCCTTCGACACCATCGATCGTCGCCTGCTGCGGCTCGAACTTCTTGAGCCGCGTGTCGAGATCCTGGTAGTACTCCTTCTGCTGCCGTTCGAGCGTCGTCAGCCGGTTCGTCAGATCCTCGTTCTCGCCGCGCAGCGTCGCGACCTGCTGGTTCAGCTGGTCGAGACGGCCGGATTGATCGAGGATCGTACGCTGGGCGGCCGACAACTGGCTGGCCAGGTTGTCGGTCTTGGTGCGCAGATCGAGCACGGCGCGGCGCGCTTCGTTGTCGTCGAACACGCCGGCGTGCGCCGGCGCGACCGACCACGCCGCGCCCGCGACGCAGAATGCTGCGGCAACGCGCAGCAGGGATACACGGTGCGTCATACGGCGATTCTTCCGTTACTTACTGTTGGTAGACGAGGTCGGCGCGACGGTTCTGCGCCCACGATGCTTCGTCGTGACCCGTTGCCTGCGGCTTTTCCTTGCCGAGGCTCACGGCTTCCATCTGCGAATCGTTCACGCCGAGCAGTGCCATCGCACGGCGGACGGCTTCCGCACGCTTCTGGCCCAGCGCGAGGTTGTACTCGCTCGTGCCGCGTTCGTCGGTGTTGCCCTGGATCAGCACGTGGCGCTGCGGGTGGCTCTTCAGGTACTGGGCGTGCTGCTGCATCAGCGACTGGTAGTCGTCCTTCACCGAATAGCTGTCGAAGTCGAAGTAGATGCTGCGCTTCGCGAGCGGGCTGTTCGGGTCGTTCAGCGGATCGACGTTCACTTGCGCGACGTTGTCGGCGCTCGGCTGCGTGCTGACCGCACCCGCGTTGTTGGCCTTGTCGTCGAGCTTCACGCCCGACTTGCACGCTGCGAGCGCGCTGATCATCATCACGGCCAGGGCCAGACGAGCTTTATTCGACATCATGGTTACTCTCCTTGTGGTCATTGCATGAAGGGCCCCCACGACGGCTCACGTACGGAGCCGCCCTGGACGGACAGGATTTGCGGCGGCGCGCTGCCGTCGGAGGGCACTGCTGCCAGAACATTGCGACCACCCGACTGGGTAGCGTACAGAAGGTACTGGCCGTTTGCCGCGAAGCTCGGCGATTCGTCGCGATTCGTATTCGTGATGGCGTTCGCCGCGCCCGATTGCAGATCCTGAACGTACAGCTTGAAGCCCCCGCCCGTGCGGGAGATGTAAGCGAGCAGCTTGCCGTCCGGGCTGATACGCGGACTCGTGTTGTAGCTGCCGGTGAAGGTCACGCGCTGCGCGGCACCGGCGCTCTCGCCCTGTGCGGGCATCCGGTAGATCTGCGGCGCACCGCCGCGATCGCTCGTGAAGTAGATCCAGCGGCCGTCCGGCGAGTAGAACGGCTCGGTGTCGATCGAGCTGCTCTGCGTGAGGCGGCGCAGGCCGCCGCCCGTCGAGTTGACCGTATAGATTTGCGTATTGCCCGTCAGCGACAGCGCGACGGCCAGCGTGTTGCTGTCCGGCGACCATGCCGGTGCGCTGTTGTTGCCCTTCTGGTCGGAGACGATGTAGCGGCGGCCGGTCGGCAGGTCGTGGATGTAGACGATCGGCTTCTTGCGCTCGAACGACACGTACGCGACCTTCGTGCCGCTCGGCGACCACGACGGCGAGATGATCGGCTCGGTGCTCGACAGCGCGATGCGCGCGTTCTGGCCGTCCGAATCCGAGATCTGCAACTGGTAGCGGTTACCGGTCTTGATCACGTACGACAGGCGCGTGGCGAACACGCCGCGCACGCCGAGCAGCTTCTGGTAGATGTAGTCGGCGATCTTGTGGCCGGCCGTGCGCAGCGTGGTGTCGGTGGCCGTCAGCGACAGGCCGCCGAGGCTTTGCTGCTTCACGGTGTCGTACAGGATGAAGTTGACCTTGTACTGGCCGTTCGCCTCGCGGTTCACGCTGCCGGCGACGAACGCATTGGCGCCCTTGGCCTTCCATGCGCCGAGATCGACCGATGCGGTTTCCGGCACGGGCGTGCTGCCTGCGTCGATGTTGGTGAATTTGCCGCTGCGGGCGAGGTCGGCGCGGACGATCGACGTGACCTGCTGCGGCAGGTTCGCCTCGTTCGCGAAATTCGCGGTGGCGATGGGGAACTGGGTCGACCCGACACCGGTGATCAGCACGTTGACCTGAGCGTTAGCGGCGCTGCCCGCCGTAATCAGACACGAGGCCACGAGTGCCCTGAAACCTAGCTTTGTCATCAAACTCATGCTTCTTGCTTCCCGTATGGCTTGGATCGCTGCGCAACGGCAGAGACAGTAAAAATACCCGATTCGTTCCCGTCCGACAGCGACGCCCGGAGTGTAAGCGCATTTCGTTTCACTCCGCCGCCTTGAAGGTAATCGTAATGTCAGACGGGGTACGACCGTTAGAATCGGGCGGCAACGGGACCGATGCGTGGATCGCATTGACCACGGCTTGATCCCACCCCGAATTCCCGCTGGAGCGGGAGACCGATGCGCTCAATACGTCACCGGACGGCGTGCACCGAATCTTGACGACGGTGGTCAGGCCTGCCCGCTCGCCGCCCCAAACGATGTTCGGCTTGACGCGGCGGCGCACCTTGTCGGCATAGCCGGGCGTCGCGGCATTGCCGCCGGAGCCCGTACCGGTGCCGCTTTTCGCGAGGCCTTCGCCGCCGCCTTCACCGGCGCCGGACAGGCCCTGCATCTGCGCGAGACGCGCGCTGCGCTCGCGGTCGAGCTTCGCGTTCGCCGCCGCATTGGCCTTCGCGCGCGCCGTGGCTTCGGCCTTCGCCTTGGCCTGGGCTTCCGCCTTTGCCTTCGCGGCCGCGTCGGCCTTCGCCTTCGCCGCCTGCTGCGCTTCGAGCTGCGCCTGCTTCTGCTGCTGGAGTTTCTGCTGTTCGAGCTTCTGCTGCTCGGCGAGCTGCTGTTGCTTGAGCTTGTCGGCCTGTTTCTGCCGGTCGCGTTCCGCGGCCTTTTGCGCGGCGAGTGCGGCTGCCTGCTGCGCGGCAAGCTGCGCGCGCCGGGCTTCCTCTTCCTGTTGCGCCTTCAACTGCTGTGCGCGGCGCTGCTGCTCGAGCAGCGCTTCACGCGCGGCCGCTTCCTGCTGCCGCTTCTTCTGCTGCAGCGCGATGTCGGCCTGCTCGTCGCGCACGGGGGGAGCGGGGGGCGCGACCTTCGCGGGCGGCGTGGGCGTGACGACGGGCCGCGGTGCGGGCACGTCGGGCACCTCGGTCCACAGCTCGGCTTCGGCGCCGGCCGGCGTGCTGTTCTGCCACTGCACGCCGTGATAGAGGAACAGCGCGAGCAGCACGTGCATCAGCGCGGCGAGCGCGAATGCGCGCCAGGTACCGCGCTCGCGGGGAGGCTGAGGCGGGTAGGCGGAGCTGCGCGTGGATTGCTGCCGGTTCATTGCGATTTGACGAGGAGGCCGACGCGCTTGACGCCGCGCGCCTTCAGATCGGACATCACGGTCATGACTGCATCGTACTGCACGGTCTTGTCGGCCGCGATCACGACCGGCTGGTCGGGATGATCGGCCTGCCGGGCCACGATGAAGCTGTCGAGCTCGGCCTTCGTCATCGTGTCTTCCTGGGTCGCGCCCGAGTCGCCCTTGTACTTGACGCTCATCGTGCGATCGGCCTTGATGTTGACGACGACGGGCGGCGCCTGCTCCTGCGGCGCGGCGTTGCCGACGGTCGGCAGGTTGATGATCGACGGGGCGACGAGCGGTGCGGTGACCATGAAGATCACGAGCAGCACCAGCATCACGTCGATGTACGGCACGACGTTGATGTCGGCCATTGCACGGCGCGAGCGGCCGCCGCGCATGCTGGATCGGATGGGGCTTCCTGCCATGGCGCGCTCCTTACTGGGCCTGACGCTGCAGGATGTTCGAGAACTCTTCGATGAAGGTCTCGAAGCGGATCGCGAGGCGGTCGATGTCGTGCGCGTAGCGGTTGTACGCGACCACGGCCGGAATCGCGGCGAACAGGCCGATCGCGGTGGCGACGAGCGCCTCGGCGATGCCTGGCGCGACGTTCGCGAGCGTGGCCTGCTGCACGTTCGCGAGGCCGCGGAACGAGTTCATGATCCCCCAGACCGTGCCGAACAGGCCGATGTACGGGCTGACCGAGCCGACCGACGCGAGGAACGCGAGGTTCGCTTCGAGCACGTCCATCTCACGCTGGAACGACGCGCGCATCGCGCGGCGTGCGCCGTCGAGCACGAGGCCCGGATCGCTGATGCGCTTTTCCTTCGCCTTCAGGAACTCGCGCATGCCCGATTCGAAGATCCGCTCGAGCGCGCCGATCGTGTGGCGGTTGTTGGCTGCGCTCTGGTACAGCGCCTGCAGGTCGCCGCCCGACCAGAAATCCTTCTCGAAGCGTTCGGTCTGCGCGCGTGCGCGGCGGATCGCGAACCACTTGCGGAAGATGAAGGTCCACGACATCAGCGACAGCAGCAGCAGCAGCCCCATCACGGCCTGGGCCAGCACGCTCGCGTTGAGGACGAGGGAAATGATCGACAGGTCTTGAGAAGTGTTCATAGAGGTTTGAGTAACGTCCCTTCGGGGCGCCCGGTATGCGTGCGGCGCGGCGCGCCGGCCATGCCTGGCGCCGAACCTTGCTTAGTATCGAATCAGAAAGGCAAGTTCATAGGCTGTGTCTAAACGGCGCTCATGCGAGCTTCGTTGACAGCGCAGTCTGCCCGTCGTCGATGACGGGCCCGCGTTCCAGCGCGTCGAGCACGGCCGGCGGGATCGCCGCGGGCCGGATGCCGGTACGGTCGACGCAACCGAGGCGGATGTGCCCGGCCACGAGCAGCGTGTCTCCGCACCAGGCTTCCTGCGTGAACTCCACCGATGCGCGGCCGATGCGTCCGGGCCGGCTCGTGATCGCCAGGGTGTCGTCGAGTCGCGCCGGTGCGCGGTAGTCGAGCGACGTGCTGCGGACGACGAAGATCGCACCGGTATCGTCGGCGAGCCGACGCTGGTCGATGCCGCATGCGCGCAGCCACTCGGTGCGGGCGCGTTCGAAGAACTTCAGGTAGTTGGCATAGAAGACGATGCCGCCTGCGTCGGTATCCTCGTAGTACACGCGCACCGGCCAGATGAAGCCGGATGGCGCTTCCGGGGAGCGGGTAGGCTGGGTCATGGCGCGCATTCTACCGGAAGGCAGGAGCCTGATTCGTAACCGATTCGTAACGGAATGTAGTATGCGGTAGCACACTGCTGGCCGGCCCGAAGGGGCCGGCCAGCGGGGCTTCAGCCGCGCTGGACGGTCGGGCCGCCGGGTGCTTGCGCGATCGGCATCAGCTCGATCGTGTTGACGTTGACATGCGCCGGGCGCGTCGCGATCCAGTAGATCGTGTCGGCGATGTCCTCGGGCATGAGCGGCTGGACGTTGTTGTAGACGTTAGCCGCCTTTTCGTTGTCGCCGCGATAGCGGACGTTCGAGAATTCGGTGCCGCCGCACAGGCCGGGCTCGATGTCGGTGACGCGCAACGGCGTGCCGAGCAGGTCGGCGCGCAGGTTCAGGCTGAATTGTCTGACGAAAGCCTTGGTCGCCCCGTAGACGTTTCCGCCTGCATAAGGGTACGAACCTGCGACCGAGCCAAGGTTGAAGATATGGCCGCGGCCGCGCTCGATCATGCCGGGCAGCAGCGCGTGCGTGACCGTGACGAGGCCCGTGCAGTTCGTGTCGATCATCGTGTGCCATTCGTCGAGGCTGGCCTTTTGGGCCGGCTCGACGCCGAGCGCGAGGCCGGCGTTGTTGACGAGCACGTCGAGCGCCGCGAATTCGGCGGGAAGGGCGGCCGGCACGGCCTCGACGGCCGCGCGATCGCGTACGTCGAGCTCGAGCGGCAGAAGGGAATCGCCGAGTTCGGCGGCGAGCGCATCGAGACGATCCTTGCGACGCGCGGTCGCGACGACGCGGTGGCCTCCGTTGACAAAGACACGGGCGATGGCGGCGCCGAAGCCGGCGGACGCGCCTGTGACGAACACGATCATTGCTGCTCCTGGTCGAAGACAAAATAGCGGGTGATATCCCGCAAGCCTACTGAGAATGCCGCACCGCGGCAAGGCGGCAAAGCGTTCCGGCACGGGCGCGTAGAGTCTGGCCCCAATTGCTCTGGGCGCACCGCCGTGCGGTTGCCTATTCATGACGCATCCAATACACTAACGCGCTCATCACCCCTGCGTGACTGGCGATAGAACCCTTCGGGTTCAAGGTGGAGCATCCCACCGTGAAGCGCGGGGCGCCGTTTTTGCCGTTCGCCTGGGCAGCCGTTGTGCGCCGTCGCGTGCATCGCCGGTGGCTGTCCTGCCTCGCGTCATACGGATTCTTCCGCCACGTCGAGCTGGTCCCGCCAGCAGCGCACCGTACTCGGCCACTTCGGTCAACCTGTACACACTTAACGGAAACCGTATGTTTGACAGAGCCCAAAGCACCATTGCGAACGTCGATCCCGAAATCTTTGCTGCGATCGAGCAGGAAAACCGCCGCCAGGAAGATCACATCGAGCTGATCGCGTCGGAAAACTACACGAGCCCGGCGGTGATGGCCGCGCAGGGTTCGCAGCTCACGAACAAGTACGCGGAAGGTTATCCGGGCAAGCGCTACTACGGCGGCTGCGAATACGTGGACGTGGTCGAGCAACTGGCGATCGATCGCGTGAAGCAGCTGTTCGGCGCGGAAGCGGCGAACGTGCAGCCGAACTCGGGTTCGCAGGCGAACCAGGGCGTGTTCTTCGCGATGCTCAAGCCGGGCGACACGATCATGGGCATGAGCCTCGCGCACGGCGGCCACCTGACGCACGGTTCGCCGGTGAACATGTCGGGCAAGTGGTTCAACGTGGTGAGCTACGGCCTGAACGAGAATGAAGACATCGATTACGAAGCGGCCGAGAAGCTTGCGCAGGAACACAAGCCGAAGCTGATCGTCGCGGGCGCGTCGGCGTTCTCGCTGAAGATCGATTTCGAGCGTCTGGCGAAGATCGCGAAGTCGGTCGGTGCGTACCTGATGGTCGATATGGCGCACTACGCCGGCCTGATCGCGGCAGGCGTGTACCCGAACCCGGTGCCGCACGCGGACTTCGTGACGACGACGACGCACAAGAGCCTGCGCGGCCCGCGCGGCGGCGTGATCCTGATGAAGGCGGAGTACGAGAAGCCGATCAATTCGGCGATCTTCCCGGGGATCCAGGGCGGCCCGCTGATGCACGTGATCGCGGGCAAGGCGGTGGCGTTCAAGGAAGCCCTGTCGCCGGAATTCAAGGCGTACCAGGAGAAGGTGGTCGAGAACGCACGTGTGCTGGCCGAAACGCTGGTGAAGCGCGGGCTGCGGATCGTGTCGGGCCGCACGGAAAGCCACGTGATGCTGGTCGACCTGCGCGCGAAGAACATTACCGGCAAGGCAGCGGAAGCCGCGCTCGGCGCCGCGCACATCACGGTGAACAAGAACGCGATCCCGAACGATCCGGAAAAGCCGTTCGTGACGAGCGGCGTGCGCCTGGGCTCGCCGGCGATGACGACGCGCGGGTTCGGTCCGGCAGAAGCGGAACAGGTGGGCAACCTGATCGCTGACGTGCTGGACAACCCGGAAGATGCAGCGACGATCGAGCGCGTGCGCGCGCAGGTCGCCGAGCTGACCAAGCGTTTCCCGGTCTATCGCTGATCGACGATGCGCTGCCCGTTCTGCCGGCATGACGACACGCAGGTCGTGGACTCGCGCGTGTCCGAAGATGGCGCCGCGATCCGGCGGCGCCGTCGCTGCTCGGCTTGCGACAAGCGCTTCACGACGTACGAGCGGGTCGAGCTGTCCCTGCCGTTCGTCGTGAAGAAGGACGGCAGCCGCACGGAATTCGACCGTCGCAAGATCGTTGCCAGCATGCAACTCGCGCTGCGCAAGCGGCCGGTTGCTGCCGACGCGATCGACGCGGCGGTCGCCCGCATCGAGTATCAACTGCTCGCGACAGGCGAGCGCGAAGTGCGTAGCGAGAAGCTCGGCGAACTCGTGATGAACGAGTTGCGTGGCCTCGATACGATCGCTTATGTCCGCTTCGCATCGGTGTATCGCCGGTTCGAGGACGTTTCCGAATTTGCCGACGTGATCGAAGAGTTCCGTCGCGCCTCTCCCGCCAAGACTCCGCGTAAGCGCTGACGCGCTGCGTCCGTTCATCGTCTTCTCCGTTGGATCAGTTCGCGCCGATTGTGTCGGTCGCGACCGCATGCCGCCAGTCGGCCGTTCGGCAAATGGCGCGCGTCCGCACGCGTCGCTACAGTCGTCGCATCACCTTGGCGAAGGACGGCTGCGATGGGACTGCACGCTTTACCCCTGAATAATGTGTTGCGCCGCTCGGGCGGGTTCACGCTCGTCGAGCTGATGGTCGCCCTCTCGCTGGCGGCCGGGCTCGCGCTCCATGCGGCGCCCGCGTTCGATCAGTGGCGCATGCGTGAACGTGTGGATGCACGCTCGCGCGCGTTGCTCGGCGCGCTGTCGTTTGCACGTACCGAGGCGATGCGCCTCGGCGTGCGCGTCACGCTGTGCAGGGCCGGGAGCGGCGGCACCTGTTTGCGTGCGGGTGAGCGGTGCGATCCGGCCGAATGGTCGTGCGACTGGATCGTCAGCGGGCAGGTCGACGGGCAGTCACGCGTGCTGAGGCGCTATCCGCGCGATGTCGAAGTGGCCGTCGCGGGTGCGGCGCACGATCTCGCGTTTGCGCCGCCGGTCGGTCAGGCAATCGGTGGTATCCGGCGCTTCGAATTGAGTCCACGACGCGACATATCGGGAGCTGACGCCACACGTGCGTCGCGTTGCGTGCGGATCGCGGCAGGTGGGCGGGCGCGGGTTGTCGCCGGCCGCTGCGACGCGGCGTGAGTGTCATGATGCGCAACGCAATGCGCGGCACGTCGCTGCTCGAAGCGATGCTGGCCGTCGCGCTCCTCGCGGCCGTAATGCTGGCCGTGGCGGGCAGCCAGCTTGCGATGGCGCGTGCGCAGCGCGCGACGATCTGGCGTGAACGCGCGCTGTGGCTAGCTGATGCGCGTATCGAGCGCTTGCACGTGGCCGCGCAGGCTGACGATGGCCTCGCGGCGCGGGCCGCGGCGTCGCTGCCCGGCGGCGCGATGATGCGTGGCGATGGGCCGGGTGGCGTCAGCTACGCGGTTGTCGGCTGGCGCGGCGGTCATGCGGCTACCGGGCCGCGATGCGATGCGACGGGCAGGCCGGCGCAGCCGCCGCCTTGCGTCCGGATTCCGTATCGGGAGACTGACGCCGATGAACGCTGATCGCCGCATGCGTGCGCATACGCTGCTTGAAGTATTGATTGCGATGACCGTCGGTCTGCTCGTGCTCGCGGCGGCCGGTGCGCTGCTCCACGCGCAGCGCATCGCCCAGCGGCGTGCGGACGATGGGTTCCGGATGCGCGATGCGGCCGGCACCGCACTGATGCTGATCGGCCAGCAGATCCAGATGGCAGGATTCCGGCCGCTCGATGCAGGGGGCGTGTCGTCGTTGCCGCCGGTGTTCGGCTGTTCGATGGCGCGTGTGAGGGGAAGTGGCGCGCAAGTGCGGTGCGAGCCCGTGCGCGCTGTATCGGACGCGCTGCTGGTCCGGTATGTCGGCGACGCCGTGTCGACGTGGCCCACCGTTAGCGGCCAGGTGTCGGATTGCCTCGGGCAGGGTATTGGCGGGGCCGGCGAACGTGCGCCGGTGGAGAACCGCTTCGATGTGCACGTTAGTCCGTCGACGGGCGAGCCCGAACTGTACTGCGAAGGAAACGGCCGTCCGGGCACGCCACAGCCGGTCGTGTCGGGAATCGATCAGTTGCGGGTGCGCTATCTTCGTCGCGGCGGCACGCAGTTCGTCGATGCCGATGCCATGGGCGTCGACGACTGGCACGAGGTCGTGGCCGTGCATGTCTGCGTGCGGGCGCGCGGCGAACCGTCGGGCGAGCCGGCGCGGCACGTCGACTGCGATGGCCGCACCGTCGTTGCACAAGACGGCCGCGCGCGCATGACGCTCGATCGCATCGTCGCGTTGAGGAATGCCGCGGGCGCATTCGACGATACGCCGCGCGATGCAACGGATGAACGCGAGGTGCTGCGATGAGCGGAGCGGGGCGGTACGCGCCGCAGCGGTCGGGATGCGGCGCGGCAGGCAACACGCACGAGCGTGTCGCGACAAGTGGCGAAGACCTGCGGCGGGCTGCGGGTGCGGAGGCCCTGGCGTCGAGACGGCGAGTGTTGCACATGCGCTTGCGGCCAACCAGCCGCGATCGGCGTCGCGAAGCGGGCCTTGCATTGCCCGCGGTGATCGCGGTCGGCGCGGCGGTTGCGGCGTTGACAGGCACGTGGTTCGAGGCTGCACTGACGGAATCGCGCCGCACGCGCGCGTTGTCCGATCGGCTGGTCGCATTTCACGCGGCCGATGCCGCGCTTGCTGCGTGCACCGCGCGATTGCGCCGGGGCTCGGCGTCCTACGTAAGCGAAGGAGAGTCGCACGCGGAGCCCGACGCGTGGCGGCGCGCGCCGGCGCTGGCGGCGGCCGAAGCGTTCGCGCCGGTCGCAGGATGGCCGGCGGTCGTGCAACCGCCGCGATGCATGATCGAAGCGTGGGGCGGGGCCGGGCCGGCCGACGCCCGTGCGTACGTGGTCACCGCGCGCGGTGTCGGTGCGCATGCATCGAGCGTCGTCTGGCTGCAGCATCAGGTCGCGATCCGCGACGGGCACATCGTCGCCTTGCGCTGGCGTCACGTCGCGACGGTGCTTCGATGAGCGGTTGCCCGTCAACGTACCGCTCGGCGGGATTCACGCTGATCGAGCTGATGATCGTGCTCGCGATCGTCGCGGTGCTGGCCGGATGGGGCATCCCGTCGTATCGCGAGCATGTGGCGCGCGCTCATCGCGCATCGGCAGTCGCCGCGCTGTACCGGGCGGCCCAATATCTCGAAGCACTCGAGGGCGTACCGCCTTCGGCATTGCCCACGGCACTCGCGCAAGCGCCGCCGGACGGGCGCGCGGTCTATCGTTTGGCGCTCCGGCGGCCGGACGGCGACGATTCGGCCGTGAGCTATGAGCTGGAAGCCATCCCGCTCGACACCGGCCCGATGCACGGCGATGCATGCGGCGCGTTCACGTTGCGCTCGGACGGGGCGAAAGGCAATGTCCGAAGTGATGCCGTCGACGGACAGGACGCCGCGTGCTGGGGTGTGCGTTGAGTTCGAACGAAAGGCGTGCCACGGCGGATGGCCGTGCGCGCAGGATGCCGACGATCAGTCGTCGTGCGCGTCGAGCCCGCGCTCGTCGCGTGACGCCTTCCAGATCCGGTAGACCTCCCATGCAGCGAAACCGAGGGTGCCCCACTTCAGCGCGGGCCCCGCGCTCGCGCGCAGCAGCGAGCGAACGGGTTTGGCGAGCACGAGCGATGCGAGCGAACTCAGCATCGGATACTGGTTGACGAGCTGGCCGAGGCTCGCGTTGAGGTTCCTGGCGGACTGGCCGAACTTGTTGCTGGACAGGCCGGGGATGAACACCTTGAGCCAGCTGAAGCGCGTGACGGCCTGGCGCATTTCGCCGGCGGCTTCCGCGAGTTCGAGCCGCTCGACTTCGGATCGCAGGATCAACAGTTCCTTGCGGAGCGCGCGATGCTGCGACGCGCTCCAGTTCGATCGCGACGAATGGGAGCGGGGGGAATTGCCCGTGACGTTCTGGCTCATGGCGCGTCGGCGAAGTAGGTGGGAGGGGTGAGCGCGACTGCGTTCACGGCTTGCCGCGGAACAGTTCGCGGTCTTTCTCGAGTTCGGCGAGCGTCGCCTCGAATACGGTCGGCGCGTCGCGCAGGCCCGAACGGGCTTTCAGTGCGCACGCGATCCCGCCTGCGGCATAGAGCGCGGTGATCGCCGCGAGCGACTGCCAGCGGTAGGTATCCCAGAACGCGATCGCGACGAGTACGGTCAGGCTGATGAGTGCCATCGTCGCGAGCATCATCGCGGCGAGCCCGAGGAACAGCACGCCCATCAGGCGCTCCTTCTCCTCGGCAAGCTCGATGCCCACCAGTTCGAGGCGCGTTTGCAAAAGCCCGATCGCGGAGCCGACGAGGCGGCGCAGCGGTCCTTGGCCGGACGGCTGCGAGGTGGTGTCTGTCGTCATGGGTGAGGTGCGTGCGCGTGCAGTGTGCAGCTAGGACAAAGCCGGCCGGCGGAAACCGCCGGCTGGCTTCGACGCCCGCAGGCCGCGTGAAGCGGCCCGCGGGACGGAACGCGCAGGGCGCGTTACTTGCGGTTGATCAGCAGGCCGATCAGCACGCCGACGCCGGCGGCGACGCCGATCGACGTCCACGGATGCTCGTGCACGTAATCGTCGGTCGCGCGGGCGGCCTTCTTGCCTTTCTCGACCACGACGACCTGGACGTCGGCTGCCTTTTCCTTGGCCTGCTTCAGGCGCGACATGGCTTTCTCGCGCAGCTCGGCCGCACGGTCGCCCGTGCTGCTCGCAGCTTGCTTGAGCAGGTCTTCGGCGTCCGAGAGAACGGTTTTGATATCCGACATCAGTTTCTCCTTGTTGATTTCCGACATTGCAACTCCCTTCATGCTGTCATGCTGCAGGTTCACATCGTAGCGAAACGCCTGCCTGCTGGCGAGCCGGGAAGAAACACGACGGCAGCGCAAGACCGCATGGTAAACGACTTGTAATCATCAACAGAGCGGCAAACGGGGTGAAAAGTTTCCCGCAGGGCTGCCCGCGCTGCACCGACACCGGGCAAAAATGACAAAAAAGTATGAATATCAAACGGAATAATCGTTCGCATGCCCCATTGCTTCCCGTAAGCTGACACACTTTCCCGCGCCGACCCGGGCGCGGTTTCAACCAGCATCGTTCGAGGAGGGAACATCATGAGTCTGCGTCTTGGCGACATCGCACCGGATTTCGAGCAGGAATCGAGCCTGGGCCCGATCAAGTTTCACGAGTGGCTGGGTGACGGCTGGGGCGTCCTGTTCTCCCATCCGGCCGACTACACGCCGGTATGCACGACCGAACTCGGGCTGACCTCGAAGCTGAAGGGCGAATTCGAGAAGCGCAACGTGAAGGTGATCGCGCTGTCGGTCGACGGTGTCGAATCGCACAAGGGCTGGATCAACGACATCAACGAAACGCAGTCGACGGTCGTCGGCTTCCCGATCATCGCCGATGCGGACCGCAAGGTTTCGCAGCTGTACGACATGATCCACCCGAACGCGAACGAAACGCTGACGGTGCGTTCGCTGTTCGTGATCGACCCGAACAAGAAGGTGCGGCTCATCATCACGTATCCGGCCAGCACGGGGCGCAACTTCGACGAAGTGCTGCGCGTGATCGACTCGCTGCAACTGACCGACAACTACAAGGTCGCGACGCCCGGCAACTGGAAGGATGGCGACGACGTCGTGATCGTGCCGTCGCTGCAGGATCCGGAAGAGCTGAAGAAGCGCTTCCCGAAGGGCTTCAACGCAGTGCGTCCGTATCTGCGCCTCACGCCGCAGCCGAACAAGTAAGCATCGGCGGCACGTGAGCGCGATACCGGGCCGCCGGCCCGGAGCGCGGACCCGATGAAAAACGGCCCGCCCGGCAGTGATGCCGGGCGGGCCGTGTCGTTTATGCGTGCGCGGCGCGGCATGGCTGCCGGGCGCGCCGCATCCGGCCGGTCAGAAGAACGCCTGGATGCCCGTCTGCGCGCGGCCGAGGATCAGCGCGTGGATGTCGTGCGTGCCTTCGTACGTGTTGACCACTTCGAGGTTCACGAGGTGGCGCGCGACGCCGAATTCGTCGGAGATGCCGTTGCCGCCGAGCATGTCGCGCGCGAGCCGGGCGATGTCGAGCGCCTTGCCGCAGGAGTTGCGCTTCATGATCGACGTGATTTCGACGGCCGCCGTGCCTTCGTCCTTCATCCGGCCGAGGCGCAGCACGCCTTGCAGGCCGAGCGTGATTTCGGTCTGCATGTCCGCGAGCTTCTTCTGGATCAGCTGGTTCGCGGCGAGCGGCCGGCCGAACTGCTGGCGGTCGAGCACGTACTGGCGCGCGGTGTGCCAGCACGATTCGGCGGCGCCCAGCGCGCCCCAGGCGATCCCGTAGCGGGCCGAGTTCAGGCACGTGAACGGGCCGCGCAGGCCGCTCACGTTCGGCATCAGGTTCTCTTCCGGTACGAACACCTCGTCGAGGACGATCTCGCCGGTGATCGATGCGCGCAGCCCGACCTTGCCGTGGATCGCGGGCGCCGACAGGCCCTTCCAGCCCTTCTCGAGGATGAAACCACGGATCGTGTCCTTGCCGTTCTCCTCGAGCTTCGCCCACACGACGAACACGTCGGCGATCGGCGAGTTCGTGATCCACATCTTCGCGCCGGACAGCGAGTAGCCGCCGGGCACCTTCTTCGCGCGGGTGACCATGCTGCCCGGGTCGGAGCCATGGTTCGGCTCGGTCAGCCCGAAGCAGCCGATCCATTCACCGGTCGCGAGTTTCGGCAGGTATTTCTGCTTCTGCGCGTCGGAGCCGAATTCGTAAATCGGCACCATCACGAGCGACGACTGGACGGACATCATCGACCGGTAGCCCGAATCGACGCGTTCGACTTCGCGTGCGATCAGTCCGTAGCTCACGTAATTGAGGCCGGGGCCGCCGTATTCCTCGGGAATCGTCGGGCCGAGCAGGCCGACTTCGCCCATCTCGCGGAAGATTTCGGCGTCGGTGCGCTCGTGGCGGAACGCCTCGGTGACGCGCGGGGCGAGCTTGTCCTGCGCATACGCCTGCGCCGCGTCGCGCACCATCCGCTCTTCTTCGGTCAGTTGCTGGTCGAGCAGCAGCGGATCGTCCCAATGAAAAGTTGCAGCACTCATCGTCTCATCTCCTGTCGGGCAGAGTTGGCGCTTCAGCGCTTACTCTGGCCCCATGCCAAAAGTTCGCTTGACTCGCGTTCCGCTGTGCGGAACAATGTTTTGCAAATCGAACCCAGTGTAGCACCAGATGACACTTTCAACCATCGACGAAACCACGATCGACGAGCGCAAGTTCGTCGTCGCGCTCGCGCGCGGGCTCGACCTGCTGCGCGCATTCCGGCCCGGCGAGACGATGCTCGGCAACCGCGACTTCGCGGAGCGCACGGGGCTGCCGAAAGCGACGGTGAACCGGCTCGCCTATACGCTGACCGTGCTCGGCTACCTGCGCTACGACGAGACGCTCGGAAAGTATGCGCTCGACGCCGGCGTGCTGTCGCTCGGCTACGCGCTGCTGTCCGGCTCGGGGACGCTCGACCTCGCGCGGCCGCACATGCAGGCGCTCGCGCGCGACATCGGCGCGGCCGTGTCGCTCGGCTGCCGCGACGGGCTCGACATGATCTATCTGGAGACGATCCGCAGCGAGACCGCGCTGACGCTCGGGCTCGCGCCCGGTTCGCGGCTGTCGATGCTGACGAGCTCGATGGGGCGCGCGTACCTGGCCGTACAGCCGGAGGACGTGCGCCGCGCGCTCTATGCGGAGCTGCACCGCGCGGCCGGCGGCGCGGCCGACGCCGATGCGCTCGTCGCCGCCGCGCAGCACGCGGTGGCCGAGTTCTCGGCGGGCGGTTGCTGTTATTCGTTCCGGGCGTGGCACATGGACGTCAACGCGGCGGCCGTGCCGTTTCGCGAGCCGCGCGAGGGGCGCTGGCTGATCCTGAGCTGCAGCGGCCCCGCATCGTCGATGGACGAGGAGGTGTTTCGCACGCAGGTCGGGCCGAAGCTGAAGGCGCTCGCGCAGCGGCTCGGGCAGACGGCCTGAGAAACGCGGCGCCCGTTGCCCTCGCACCGCAACCGCGTCGTCGTCGGTGATGGTGATGGTGACGCCGGGCGGCGGCTGCCGCCGGCTCTTGTGCCGCGCTCGAACCGCGCTCATCATCGTTCGCCAGCTTCCCGACGACGAGGTCTGCGATGTCTCACCCGGAATCCATGGAAGGCGGATGCGCGTGCGGCGCGATCCGTTACCGTATCGCCCAGGTCCCGACCGACGCCGGCTTCTGCCACTGCCGGCTCTGCCAGCGCACGACCGGTGCGGCGGTCGTCGCATCGGCATCGGTGCCGATCGACGCGTTCGAATACCTGCAGGGCGAACCGACCGTCTACGCGTCGAGCGCGTGGGGCGAGCGGCGCTTCTGCGGCCGTTGCGGCGCGCAGCTCGAATACCGGCTGATCGACGCGCCGAAAACGGTCGAGATCAATTACGCCACGCTCGATGAGCCGTCGCGGCTACGTCCGGCGTGGCACGTCTGGTATGGGGATCGTTTCCCGGGCATCGAGATCGACGACGATCTGCCCAAGTACGACGATGGTGGAAGCGCGTAAGCGGTAACCGTCTGCACTGACGGGCAGGCGTCGAGCCGCGGGTCACGCCAGGCCACCCGATCGCTTCGTCCTTCTTCAAGCGGCGCCACACCCTCGCCGCGCATCCGGCGCGCCGCTCCCCGCGTGCGCCGGCTACCGCCTATCCGTTCAGGCCGTCACGACCTTCGCGAACACGGGCCCCTGCATGAACCGCACGTCGTGCTGGCGCAGCAGCTCGCACTGCGTTTCGTCGACGACGCCGTCGAAGATCAGCGGAATCCGCACGCGCTGCGCATACGCGACGAGCGCCTTGACCATCCCGTCGCGCAACGCGATGCCCGCATCCATCTTGATGTAGTCGGGGCGCGCCATGTCCGATTCGACCGCGAGGATGCGGCCCGGGTCGGGCAGCTTGTCCGCCACCTTGAAGCCGTGATGCTGGTAGCTGCGTGTCAGGTAGCCGAGGAAGGTCTTGTGCGCGACCGCGACCGCCGGCAGCTCGATCACGATCCGCTCGGGCGGCAGCCCGAAGCGCTGCAGCACCGACGAGAAATGCTTGCCGTGGTCGTACTTCACGCTCTTCAGCAGGCGTTCGTGCACGCGCAGGAACAACAGCCCGTGGCGCTGGGCGCCGAAGAAATTGATCGCGTGCAGCGCGCGCGACAGGCGGTCGATCGCCACGAGCGTCTGGTCGTCGACGGCCGAGTCGACCGGATCGTGCGGCGCGCCCGTGACGACCGTCACGGCCTGGAAGCCGAGTTCGTCGCCATAGCGCTCGATGGCGTCGGCGAACGACGTCGATTGCGGTGCGCCCGGCATCGTCACGTCGTAGATCGGTTCGTAGGCGCTCCCGAGCGTGCGCTCGGGCAGGTTCGCGCTTGCGGTGCCGCCATCGGCGAGCGCGAGGTGATCCCGCAGATACGGCAGTTGCCCGGCACGGGCGACCAGCTCGGGAATGGTGGGCGGAATCATCGGCGTAAGAAGGAAAAACGGCGGCCGAACGGGCCGCCTCGTAGCTTGATATTAGCAGCGCCGGCCAAGCTCGGCTCGGCGTTTCACTTATATGGTTATCCCGTCTTCGAGCCTTCGCCTAGGGTTTACGTTAATTTCACTATTCGTAATTGGTTTTACTATTCGTAAATCCAGAATTTGTCGCCGATCAAGAAATGCGGCAGGCGGGCGCCGCGAAACGGCGCCGTTCGCGAATCAACAGGAAGCAAGGAGCGAGACGTGGCGGTTGACAGGAATTGCACGCGGGACGGCGGCGCGGCGCGCCGGCAGGCGACGGGCGGGATGACCGGCGAGCCGGCGCGCGCCCGGCAGGGTTGAGGGGCGGACGGCGACCATGAGCATCGATTACCAGACGCTGAAGTTCGAATACCGTCCGCGTGCGCAGGACGCAACCGTTCACCCGGTGATCGTCGTCGGCGCGGGCCCGGTGGGCCTCGCGGCGGCGATCGACCTCGCGCAGCAGGGCGTGCCCGTCGTGCTGCTCGACGACGACGACACGCTGTCCACCGGCTCGCGCGCGATCTGTTTCGCGAAGCGCACGCTCGAGATCTTCGACCGGCTCGGCTGCGGCGAGCGCTTCGTCGACAAGGGTGTCAGCTGGCACGTCGGCAAGGTGTTCCTGCAGGACGAGCAGCTGTACGCATTCGACCTGCTGCCCGAGGAAGGGCATGCGCGCCCCGCGTTCATCAACCTGCAGCAGTACTACGTCGAAGGTTATCTGGCCGATCGCGCGTTCGAGCTGCCGAACATCGATATCCGCTGGAAGCACAAGGTGACGGGCATCGAGCAGGCGGCCGAACACGCGGTGCTGACGATCGAGACGCCGGACGGCCTCGCGACGCTGCGCGCGCAGTACGTGATCGCGGCGGACGGCTCGCGCAGCCCGATGCGCACGATGATGGGCCTCGAAAGCCACGGCCGCACGTTCAAGGACCGCTTCCTGATCGCCGACGTGAGGATGAAGGCGGAGTTTCCGACCGAGCGCTGGTTCTGGTTCGACCCGCCGTTCCACCCCAATCAGTCGGTGCTGCTGCATCGCCAGCCCGACAACGTGTGGCGCATCGACTTCCAGCTCGGCTGGGATGCCGATCCGGTCGCCGAGAAGCAGCCGGAGCGCGTGATCCCGCGCGTGCGCGCGCTGCTCGGGCCGGACGTCGAGTTCGAGCTCGAATGGGTGAGCGTCTATACGTTCCGCTGCCAGCGGATGGATACGTTCCGTCACGGCCGCGTGCTGTTCGCGGGCGACTCCGCGCACGGCGTGTCGCCGTTCGGCGCGCGCGGCGCGAACAGCGGCGTGCAGGACGCCGACAACCTCGCCTGGAAGCTGAAGCTCGTGCTCGACGGGCGTTCGGCCGACAGCCTGCTCGATACGTATGCGAGCGAGCGCGAGTTCGCGGCCGACGAGAACATCCGCAACTCGACGCGCTCGACGGACTTCATCACGCCGAAAAGCCCGGTGTCGCGCGTATTCCGCGACGCGACGCTGAAGCTCGCGCGCGACTGCGAGTTCGCGCGCAAGCTCGTGAACAGCGGCCGCCTGTCGGTGCCGTCGGTGCTGGCCGATTCGCCGCTGAACACGCCGGACCGCAATGGCGACGCATTCGCGGGTGCGATGCGCCCGGGCGCGGCGGCAGCCGATGCGCCGGTGCGTGCGCAGGGCGCGTCGGGCTGGCTGCTGCAGCATCTGGGCAGCGGCTTCACCGGCGTGCTGTTCGGGCTGCCGGGCGATGCGGGCGCGCTCGCGCAGGCGCTCGACGGCCTCGCGCTGCCGGTGCGGCCCGTGCTCGTGGTGCCGGCCGGGCACGCGCAGCCGGTCGCGGGTGTCGACGTCGTGGAGGACGTCGACGGTTTCGCCGCGCAACGCTACGACGCGAAGCCCGGCACGTTCTACCTGCTGCGCCCCGACCAGCATGTCTGCGCCCGCATGCGCACGCTCGAGCGCCAGGCGCTTGCCGACGCACTGGCGCGCGCGACCTGCGCACGCTGAATACGATAAAGACACCGGAGACTCCGTCATGCCCTCACTCGACACCCGCCCGCGCCTGGCTGACCCGGACGCGTTCTACGAAGCGCTGATCGACATGCATCGCGACCTGTCCGACGCCGACAGCCAGCTCGTCAACGCGAAGCTGATCCTGCTGCTCGCGAACCAGATCGGCGACGCCGACGTGCTGCGCGAAGCGATGGCGCTCGCGCGCCAGGGCGTGACGCCGCCCGTGCATCCGGCCGCCGAGGTCGCGCAATGAGCGCGGCGCCGGCCGACGCGCGCGTGCTCGAAGTCGAGCACGTGATCGACGAAACCCATCGCCCGGGTTTTCACTGGATGCTGCTCGTGCTGTGCGGGCTGTGCCTCGTGATCGACGGGTTCGATGCGCAGGCGATGGGCTACGTCGCCCCGAGCGTGATTGCCGAATGGGGCGTGCCGAAGCAGGCGCTCGGGCCGGTGTTCAGCGCGAGCCTGTTCGGGATGCTGCTCGGCGCGCTCGGGCTGTCGGTGCTGGCCGACCGGATCGGGCGGCGCCCGGTGCTGATCGGCTCGACGCTGTTCTTCGCGGTGACGATGCTCGCGACGCCGTTCGCGGGTTCGATCCCGGTGCTGATGGCGCTGCGCTTCGTCACGGGCCTCGGCCTCGGCTGCATCATGCCGAACGCGATGGCGCTGGTCGGCGAGTTCAGCCCGGCCGCGCATCGCGTGAAGCGGATGATGATCGTATCGTGCGGCTTCACGCTCGGCGCGGCGCTCGGCGGCTTCATCAGCGCCGCGCTGATTCCGGCGCTCGGCTGGCGCTCGGTGTTCTTCGTCGGCGGCGCGGTGCCGCTCGTGCTCACGATCGCGATGGTCGCGCGGCTGCCCGAATCGCTGCAGTTTCTGGTGCTGAAAGGGCGCGTCGCGCAGGCGCGCGACTGGCTCGCGGGTTTCGCGCCGCAGGCCGGCATCGATGCGAACACGCGGCTCGTCGTGCGCGAGCGGGCCGCGACCGGCGCGCCGGTCGCCGAGCTGTTCAGCCATGGCCGCCTGCCGGTCACGCTGCTGCTGTGGGCGATCAGCTTCATGAACCTGATCGACCTGTATTTCCTGTCGAACTGGCTGCCGACGGTGATGCGCGATGCCGGTTATTCGCCGGGTACGGCCGTGATCGTCGGCACGGTGCTGCAGACGGGCGGCGTGATCGGCACGCTGTCGCTCGGCTGGTTCATCGAACGCTACGGCTTCGTGCGCGTGCTGTTCGCCTGCTTTGCATGCGCCGCGGTGTCGGTCGGGCTGATCGGCTCGGTCGCGCATGCGCTGCCGTGGCTGCTGGCGGTCGTGTTCGCGGGCGGGTTCTGCGTGGTCGGCGGGCAGCCGGCCGTGAACGCGCTCGCGGGCCAGTATTACCCGACGTCGCTGCGCTCGACGGGCATCGGCTGGAGCCTCGGCATCGGCCGGATCGGCTCGGTGCTCGGGCCGCTCGTCGGCGGGCAACTGATTGCGCTCAACTGGTCGAACGGCGCGCTGTTCCACGCGGCCGCGGTGCCCGTGCTGTGCTCGGCGCTGTTCGTCCTCGGGCTTGCGGGCGTAACGCGGCGCAACGGCGTGCAGGCGCCGACCGCCGCCACGAATTGAGGGAGAAAGGAAACGATGACGCTTGACCTGTCGAAACCGGCAAATGCCGGCTACCTGAGCGGTTTCGCGAACGAATTCGCGACCGAGGCACTGCCCGGCGCGCTGCCGCACGGCCGCAACTCGCCGCAGCGCGCGCCGTACGGGCTGTATGCGGAGCAACTGTCGGGCACCGCGTTTACCGCGCCGCGTGGCCACAACCGCCGCTCGTGGCTGTACCGCATCCGCCCGGCGGCCGTGCATCGGCCGTTCGAGCCGTACGCGGGCCCGCAGCGGCTCGTGTCGGAATTCGGCGACTCGGCCGACGTGCCGCCGACGCCGCCGAACCAGCTGCGCTGGGACCCGCTGCCGATGCCGGTCGAGCCGACCGATTTCGTCGAAGGGCTGGTGACGATGGCCGGCAACGGGTCGGCCGCCGCGATGAACGGTTGCGCGATCCACCTGTACGCGGCGAACCGCTCGATGCAGGACCGCTTTTTCTACAGCGCCGACGGCGAACTGCTGATCGTGCCGCAGCAGGGGCGCCTGTTCATCGCGACGGAATTCGGCCGGCTCGACGTCGAGCCGTTCGAGATCGCGGTGATCCCGCGCGGCGTGCGTTTCTCCGTCGCCCTGCCGGACGGCGATGCGCGCGGCTACATCTGCGAAAACTTCGGCGCGCTGCTGCGTTTGCCGGACCTCGGCCCGATCGGCTCGAACGGTCTCGCGAACCCGCGCGACTTCCTGACGCCGCAGGCCGCTTACGAAGACCGCGAAGGCGCGTTCGAGCTGATCGCGAAGCTGAACGGCCGGCTGTGGCGCGCGGACATCGGTCATTCGCCGCTCGACGTCGTTGCATGGCACGGCAACTACGCGCCGTACAAATACGACCTGCGCCTGTTCAACACGATCGGCTCGATCAGCTACGACCATCCCGATCCGTCGATCTTCCTGGTGCTGCAGTCGCAGAGCGACACGCCGGGCGTCGACACGATCGACTTCGTGATCTTCCCGCCGCGCTGGCTCGCGGCCGAGGATACGTTCCGCCCGCCCTGGTTCCACCGCAACGTCGCGAGCGAGTTCATGGGGCTCGTGCACGGCGCGTACGACGCGAAGGCCGAAGGCTTCGTGCCGGGCGGCGCGAGCCTGCACAACTGCATGTCGGGGCACGGGCCCGACGCGGACACGTTCGAGAAGGCGTCCGCGAGCGATACGAGCAAGCCGCACAAGGTCGACGCGACGATGGCGTTCATGTTCGAGACCCGCACGCTGATCCGGCCGACGCGCTACGCGCTCGACACCGCACAGCTGCAGGCCGACTACTTCGAATGCTGGCAAGGCATCAGGAAACACTTCAACCCGGAGCAACGATGAGCGATACCCAAGACTGGCGCGCGACGCTCGACCCGGCCCGCAAGAGCTGGGTCGAGACGGCGAACGATCCCGCCTGCGATTTCCCGATCCAGAACCTGCCGTTCGGGATCTTCAGCGATGCGAAGCAGACGGCGCGCCGCGCGGGCGTCGCGCTCGGCGACCGGATCGTCGATCTCGCCGCGCTCGCACGCGCGGGCCTCGTGACGCTGCCGGCCGGCGCCGACGTGTTCGTCGCGCCGACGCTCAATCCGTTCATCGCGCTCGGCCGCGACGCATGGCGCAGCGTGCGCGTGCAGCTGTCGGACCTGTTCTCGCGCGACAACCCGCGGCTGCGTGACGATGCGGCGCTGCGCGCGCAGGTGCTCGTCGCGCAGCGCGACGCGACGCTGCATCTGCCGGTCGAGATTCCCGGCTACACCGATTTCTATTCGTCGAAGGAGCATGCGACCAATGTCGGGTCGATGTTCCGCGATCCGAAGAACGCGCTGCTGCCGAACTGGTCGGAGATGCCGATCGGCTACAACGGCCGTGCGTCGTCGGTGGTCGTGAGCGGCACGCCGGTGCGGCGCCCGAACGGGCAACTGAAGCTGCCCGACCAGGAGCGTCCGGTGTTCGGCGCATGCCGCAAGCTCGACATCGAACTGGAGACGGGCTTCATCGTCGGCCGCGGCAATGCGCTCGGCGAGCCGATCGCGTGCGAGGACGCGGAAGCACATATCTTCGGGATGGTGCTGCTGAACGACTGGAGCGCGCGCGACATCCAGCAGTGGGAATACGTGCCGCTCGGCCCGTTCAACGCGAAGACGTTCGCGACGACGATCTCGCCGTGGATCGTCACGCTCGATGCGCTCGAACCGTTCCGCGTCGCGCAGCCCGAGCAGTCGCCGCAGCCGCTCGCATATCTGCAGCACGCGGGCAAGCATGCGTTCGACATCGCGCTCGAAGTGACGCTGCGCGCGGAAGGGGCGGCGGAGGCGACGTCGATCTGCCGCACGAATTTCAGGCACATGTACTGGACGATGGCGCAGCAGCTCGCGCATCACACGGTGGCCGGCTGCAACACGCGCGTGGGCGACCTGATGGGTTCGGGCACGATCAGCGGGCCGACGAAGGATTCGTTCGGCAGCCTGCTCGAACTGACGTGGAACGGCAAGGAGCCGGTTGCGCTGAACGGCGGCGGCAGTCGCGCGTTCATCGAGGACGGCGACGAGCTCACGCTCGCCGGATGGTGCCAGGGCGACGGCTATCGCGTCGGCTTCGGCACGTGTGCCGGCAAGATCCTGCCCGCGCGGAGCGCGTGACGGGGCTCGGCGCGACACGCAACAGATCGTCCGGAAGGACAGGGCGGCCCGCATTGCGCGGGCCGTTTTCGTTTGGCAGGCCGGGGGCGGCGCGTGTGCGTCCGTGTGGGGCGCCGAGTATGAGCGTCAATGTTTGCGTTTGCGTTTGCGTTTGCGACATCGACATCGACATCGACATCGACATCGACATCGACATCGACATCGCCGGTATCAGACCGCGCGCTGCAACGCGGCGCGGCGCTCCCACAGCGCGGCCGCGACGAACGCGGCGACACAGACGACCAGCACGCCGACCAGCGCGTTGCTGCCCAGTTGCTCCATCAACGCGCCGGCGACCAGCGGGCCGCCGAAGCTCGCGGCGCTCCACGACGCCGACACGAGCGAACTCGCGGTGACGAGCGCCGCGCCGCGGAAGCGTTCGCCGCACGCGACGAGCGACAGCGTGTAGATGCTGCCGGCCGCCGCGCCGAGCACGAACAGCAGCGGCCAGCACAGCCACGGGTTCGCGATGACGAGCGGCAGCAGCGGCAGGCCGGCCAGCACGATCCAGCCCGCACCGAGGTGCACGCGTTCGCGGCCGAGCTTGTCCGCGAGCCAGCCGATCGGGAACTGCATCGCGGTATCGCCGAACAGCATGATCGACGCGAGCAGCACGGCCGTGGCGCTCGCGACGCCGTGATCCATCGCGTAGAGCGGCAGCAGCGACAGCGCGAGCGTATCGAACAGGGCGAAGAACCCGGTGCCGATGATCAGCGCGGGCATGCGCGGCAGCACGTCGAGCCAGCGGCCGTGCGCTTCGTGATGCGCGTCGTCGCCGGCGAGCGGCGCGCGCCGGATCGTCGCGAGCGTCGGCAGCGCGAGCAGGAACAGCGCGCCGCACAGCGCGAAGCGGATGCTCGTCGCACCGGCGATCTGGCTCACGAGCACGGGCCCCGCCATCTGGAACAGCGTGAAATTGGTCGCATAGATCGCGACGACGCGGCCGCGCGTCGAATCGTCGGCGAGCTGGTTGACCCACGCCTCGCCGATCGTGAACAGCAGCATCAGCGCGGCGCCGCACAGCACGCGCAGCGTGCCCCACAGGATCAGGTTCGACGTGAACTGCATCAGCGCCGTGGCTGCCGCGAGCAGCACGACCGATACGACGATCGCGCGGCGCGAGCCGATGTGGCGTGCGAGCGCGGTGACGAACGGGACGATCGCGAGGCCGCCGAGGGCCTGCGCGGCGGTCAGCATGCCGACGACGTTGGTGCCGTGCCCGGCCTCGGTCAGTGCGAGTGCGGTGAGCGGCAGCGTGGCGCCGGTGCCGAGGCCGACGACCGCGACGCTCAGGATCAGCGCGAGGAAATCGCGATTAAGAATGGCTTTCATCGGCCGGGATGCTACACCGCGGACCTTGAAAGGTCCATGAAGGCCATCAGGTTCGGATGGTGTTGCTGGCGTTGCGCGCGCAACGAATGCGCGCGGGGCGGCGTTACACGTATTCGGTCGGCACGGTCACCGGGCGGCGTTCGAGCGACGCCGACCACAGCGTGAGCGCCAGCGCGGCGAAGGCCATCGCGACGCCGACCCACGGCAGGCTCACGAGCGACACGCCCGAGCCGATCGCCATCCCGCCGAGCCACGCACCCGTCGCGTTGCCGAGGTTGAATGCGCCCTGGTTCAGCGTCGATGCGAGGTTCGGCGCATCGCTTGCGCGGTCGACGATCAGGATCTGCAGCGGCGGCACGATCGCGAACGCGAGGATGCCCCACACGAAGATCGTCGCGAGCGCGGCGAACGGCAGGTGCATCGTGCCCGCGAACAGCGCGAGGACCACGCCGATCAGCGCGAGCGTCGCGATCAGCGACGGCATCCGGCGCCAGTCGGCGAGCTTGCCGCCGAGCGTGCCGCCCACCGTCAGCCCGAGGCCGAACAGCAGCAGCACGTAGGTGACCTGGCGCGGGGAGAAGCCCGTCACGTCCTCGAGGATCGGCGTGATGTAGGTGAACACGCTGAACAGGCTTGCCGACGCGAGCACGCTGATGCCGAGCACCATCAGCACCTGCGGGTGCTTCAGCACGCTGAATTCGCGCGTGATGCTGGTGTCGGGCATCGCGAGGTGCTTCGGCAGGCAGACGGCGAGCGCGGCGGCCGCGGCGATGCCGATGCCGGTGACGGCCCAGAACGTCGCGCGCCAGCCGAATGCCTGGCCGAGCGCGGTGCCGAGCGGCACGCCGAGCACGTTCGCGAGCGTGAGGCCGGTGAACATCAGGGCGATCGCCTGTGCGCGGCGGTTCGGCGCGACGAGGTTGCTCGCGACCACCGAGCCGATCCCGAAGAACGCGCCGTGGCAGAACGCGGTGACGACGCGCGCGGCCATCAGCACCGCGTAGCCCGGTGCGATCGCGCAGAACAGGTTGCCCGCGATGAACAATCCGATCAGGCCCATCAGCGCGCGCTTGCGCGGCATCTTCGCGGTGACGATCGCGAGGATCGGCGCACCGATCGTCACGCCGAGCGCGTAACCCGACACGAGCATCCCGGCGGCCGGGATCGACACGCCGAGATCGCGCGCGACGTTGGGCAGCAGCCCCATGATCACGAATTCGGTGGTACCGATTCCAAATGCGGCGACGGCGAGGGCGAAAAGAGGTAAGGGCATCGCGGTGGGCTCGGGAAAAGCCGCCGCTCGGGCTGGCGCAGGATGCGCGGGACGGGCGGGCGGGAAGGCGAACGACAGTCGCGATTCTACTTCAGTGAAAACCCCTATGCTCGGGGCCAAAACGGATGTTGCCGGCGTGCGACGAGGCTGCGCGCGTGAAGCTCACAGTGTGGGATTCAATGGGGCTTGCCGCGGTGAATGTGCCGGTGCCGGCACGATGCCGGCGACCGCGTGCTCGTCAGGCGATGCGTTCGGGGGAGCCGTCGACGCTCGTGGTCGACGCGCCCGGGCTGCTTGCCGAGCCGGGGGCCGTGCCGGTGCCTGCTGTCGTGTCCGCGCGCGACGAAGGCGTGCCGGCGGCATCGATCGGGGCCGGATCGTCCCAGCCGTTTTCGAACAGGCACGCTTCGATCGGCATCCGTGCGGCCCAACGCTCCTGCTCGAGCATCGGCTTCGCATAGAACGCGTCGACGTGCCCGACGCACAGCACGGCGATCGGCTTCGCGCCGTCGGGCATGCGCAGCAGCGCGCGCAGCGCGTCGACGTCGAACAGCGAGACCCAGCCCATCCCGAGCCCTTCGGCGCGGGCCGCGAGCCACATGTTCTGGATCGCGCACGCGGCGGACGCGAGATCCATCTCCGGCAGCGTGCGGCGGCCGAACACGTGACGCTCGCGGCCGTCGGCGAGCGCGACGACCAGCAGCTCGCCGCATTCGCGCACGCCTTCGACTTTCAGTCGCATGAATTCGTCCTGGCGCTCGCCGAGTGCGTCGGCGGTCGCGCGGCGCTCGGCCTCGACCAGTGCGTGGATCGCGGTGCGCAGCGCGGGATCGCTGATGCGGATGAAGCGCCACGGCTGCATGAAGCCGACGCTCGGCGCGTGATGCGCCGCGCGCAGCAGGCGCGCGAGCACGGCGGGATCGACGGGCGCCGGCGTGAAGTGGCGCATGTCGCGCCGTTCGAAAATGGCGCGGTAGACGGCGGCGATGTCGGAATCGTCGAAACGCATGAGCGGGAGGGGCGGGATAACGTCGGCGCAACGATAGCAGACGGCGCACCGGAATCGTTACATCAGTCGAAACAAAGCGCGAAATTGTTGATGAAACGCGCGTCGTTTGCGGCGATGGCCACAAGCAAACGATTGCGGTGGCGCCGGCAACCGTCAAATGAGCCGTTTTCGTCGGTTTGTCAGCGATTCGCGGTCACGACGTTCCGCGGCGTGCCCGCATGCCACGCCTCGATGTTCAGCAGCGTCGTGTGCGCGATCTCGGCCAGCGCTTCGCGCGTGAAGAACGCCTGGTGGGACGTGACGATCACGTTGGGGAACGTCAGCAGCCGGGCGAGCACGTCGTCCTGCAGCGGCAGGTCGGAGTGATCCTCGAAGAAGAGCCCGCTTTCCTCTTCGTACACGTCGAGCCCGAGATGGCCGAGCTGGCCGCTCTTGAGCGCATCGACCAGCGCCTGCGCATCGACGAGGCCGCCGCGCCCGGTGTTGATCAGCATCGCGCCATGCTTCATCCGCGCGAGCGTCCGCTCGTTGATCAGGTGGTGCGTCGACGGCAGCAGCGGGCAGTGCAGGCTGACGATGTCGGCGTGGTGCAGCAGCTCGTCGAGCTCGACATAACGCGCGCCGAACGCGATCAGTTCGTCGTTGTACGGCGGCACCGAATGCGCGAGCACATGCATCCCGAAGCCCATCATGATCTTCGCGAACACGCTGCCGATGATGCCGGTACCGATCACGCCCACGGTCTTGCCGTGCAAGTCGAAGCCGAGCAGGCCGTTCAGCGAGAAGTCGCCTTCGCGGGTGCGCGCGACCGCGCGCGGCAGGCGGCGGTTGAGCGCGAGGATCAGCGCGACCGCGTGCTCGGCCACCGCGTGCGGCGAATAGGCGGGCACGCGCACGACCGTGATGCCGAGCCGCTCGGCGGCGGCCAGGTCGACATGGTTGAAGCCCGCCGAGCGCAGCGCGATCAGGCGCGTGCCGCCGTCGGCCAGCCGTTCGAGCACGGCCGCGTCGACGGTGTCGTTGACGAACGGGCAGACGACCTCATAGCCGTGCGCGAGGATCGCGGTTTCCGCGTCGAGGTGCGACGGCTGGAAGTGCAGCCGATAGCCGAACTGCCGGTTGGCGGCAGCGAACGAATCGTCGTCGTACTGCCGGCTGCTGAACAGGATCACGCGCACGCTGCACCTCCGAAGGCTGACGCGCGCAGTTTACTGCAGGCCCGTGACGATGTCGGAGCGGTCGGGCCCGCGCGGCGGCCGCAGGAAGCCGTAGTCGGTTCGTTCGCGGGCCGGCTGCGCACTGAAGTGGTCGAGCGCGTGCTCGACGAAGCTGCGCGTGCGGGCCGGCACGTACTGGCGGTTCGGGTAGACGAGCGACAGTTGCGTGTCGGGATCGTCGATCCGGTAGCCGGCCATCAGCCGCACGAGCGTGCCGCTCGCGAGCGCGCCGGCGACGCACGGCTCGGGCAGCACCGCGATGCCGGCGCCGGCCACGGCGGCCGCCTGGACGAGCGCGAGCTGGTTGACCGTGCAGGTCGGGCGCACCGTGACGGAATGCGCGATACCGTCGTGGCCGACCAGTTGCCACGCGGGCGCATGCTGGTGCGATGCGAGCGTGACCCAGTCGTGGCCCGGCAGGTCGTCGGGCAAGCGCGGTTCGCCGCGTCGCTCGAGATAGGCCGGTGCCGCGCACGCGACGAACGGGTTCGGCGCGAGCGCGTGGCCGATCAGCGTCGGGTTGCCGTCGAGCCGGTTGCCCGTGACGATGCCGACGTCGTAACCCGAATCGAGCACGTCGAGCGGCCCCTCGGAGACGGTCAGCTGCACGCGCAACTCGGGGTAGCGGTGCCGGAAGCTGCTGACGAGCGGCGTCAGTGCGAGCGGCGACAGCAGGCCCGACGCGACGACGCGCAGCGTGCCGGCCGGTTCGCGCACGGCATGCGCGACGGACGATTCGAGGTGGTCGAATTCCTCGAGCAGCGCACGGCACCCGTCGAGGTAGCGCACGCCGGCCTCGGTAAGCGACAGGTTGCGCGTGGTGCGGTGGATCAGCCGTGTGTTCAGGTGGCCCTCGAGCATCGCGATCGAACGCGTGACGAGTGCATTGGACACGCCGAGATGGTGCGCCGCGCGCCGAAAGCTCTGCTGCTCGGCGACGCAGACGAATACACGCATGGTCTGAATCTGGTTCATGGCTTGCGTATTTCTGGCCCGGTTGATTGATTATGGTTGACGCTTTTCGCCGCGCAACCTCGAAAGCGTATCGCGCGGCACCCAGTTTTCCTTCGTATCGAAAAATCGTTTTTTTCGATTCCGCAGACGATTGTTCAATACAGAAGCGATATCCGTCAACCTGAGAAAAGGGGCGGGTTGCGGAAAATCGAAATAGGGAGTAACGCGTTAAACACGGTGCTGTATCGATGCCTGCCGTTCAAAGGCGGCAGGGTATTAGAATAAGCGCGGTGGTTCGAGTATTTCCTATGTTAATCAATGGGTTGTCGGCAATTCTGGCGCGCTTGTTCCGGTATTGAAGGGAAGCGTACCCCAATACATGCAGAAGTAATAGATGTTTTTTGGGGCTGCACGTCGATTTTGCGTGCCGGATTCCGTGAAGCGATTTTTAGGGCGGATTCGGCCTATTTTTTTGATGCAGAAGTCGCGTTGAAGCGGCGGTTTCGACGAATCGCAGTGTTATTGACGGAGAAAATCGTGCGCTTGGCGTACGAATGGAACCGTTTCACAACCTGGCCCGCAATCGTTTCTCATTTCGAATGGCTGGCGTGCGGCACGCGCACGGCTGGCTGGCCCGGTCCGGCGACCGGGCCAGCGTTGCGCTGTCCGGCCGTGCGTGCCTCTTGCGCAAGGCGGCGGAACACGGAATGATCGATCAGTTCGCCATGCAGCGCGGCGAGCGTCCGTGCACTTCCTTTCCTCACCTTTTACCCGCCATGTCCATCGATTACTCGCCGATTCCCTGTCCCGTCGTCGTGCCGCTCGACGCGATCCTGCCCGAAGAACCGCTGCTGATGATGGGGGCCGGCCCGGTTCCGATCCCGGCCGCCGTCGCGAAGGCGAACACGATCGTGATCAACCACCTCGGCGCGACGATGGCGAAGATCATCGAGCAGGTGAAGGAGATGGCGCGCTACGTGTTCCAGACCCGCACGAAGTGGGTGCTCGGCGTCGCGGGCCCCGGTTCGGCCGCGATGGAAATGGCGATCTCGAACCTCGCGTGGCGCGGTACCCGCGTGCTGTCGATCCGCAATGGCTTCTTCAGCGCGCGGATGGCCGAGATGGCCACGCGCGTCGGCGCCGACGTCGCGACGCTCGAAGTGGCCGACCGCGCGATCGCGAGCCTCGACGAGATCGCGGACGCGATCGCGCGCGAGCGGCCCGAGATCGTCACGATCGTGCAGGGCGAGACGTCGAACACCGTGTGGAATCGTGACCTGCGCGACATCGCGGCGCTCGCGAAGGCGGCCGGTGCGCTGGTCGTGGTCGACGCGGTGTGCACGCTGTCGACGATGCCGCTCGAGATGGACGCGTGGGGCATCGACGCGGTGATCACGGGCGGCCAGAAAGGGCTGTCGTCGATTCCCGGCGTGTCGCTGATCGCGTTCTCCGACGCCGCGTGGAACCGGATGAAGCAGCGCCCCGAACCGAACGCGCACTGGTGCCTCGACATGGCGCTCGCGGAGAATTTCTGGCACAACGCGGGTTATCACTACACGGCGCCCGTGTCGGGCGTGCTCGCGCTGCACGAAGCGCTGCGGCTCGTCTGCGCGGAGACGCTCGAAAGCCGCTTCGCGCGCCACCTGCGCTGCTCGCTTGCGCTGCAGGCAGGTGTCGAGTCGATGGGGCTCAAGCTCTATGCGCCGAAGCATTGCCGGCTGAACTCGGTCGTCGGGATCGAGACGCCGGAAGGGCTGACACCGGGGATGGTCTGCGGCCACATCTCGAAGCAGTACCAGGTCGAGATCTCGGGCTCGTTCGGGTTGCCGATCGTGCGGATCGGACAGATGGGCGAGCAGTGCCGTGAACACAACCTGTTCCGTACGCTGCATGCGTTCGGTCGCACGATGGTCGACCTGAAGGTGCCGGTCGACCTGCCGGCCGGCGTCGCGGCGCTCGAACAGGAACTGTCGCGGCGCGGCGCGTAAGCCGCGACGGGGCCGCGCTCAGCGGCCCTGCATCGCACGCCGGTAGGTAATCGGCGTCGTACCGTGAGCGTCGCGGAAGCGATGGCTGAAATGGCCGGCGTTCGCATAGCCGCAGTCGGCCGCGATCTGCGCGAGCGGCAGCGCCGTCGTGCGCAACAGCTCGCGCGCCCGCGCCAGCCGTTGCTCGGCCACCCACGCGTGCGGCGCCCGGCCGAACGACAACCGGAACATCCGCGAGAAGTGGTACTCGGACAGCGCGGCGACGTCGGCGAGTTCGCCGAGCGTCAGCGGCTGCGTCAGGTACGTGTCGATGTAGTCGCGCACGCGGCGGCGCACGGCCGGCGCGAGCCCGCCGCGGAACGACGTGTCGGTGCGGGTCGTGCTCTGCCCGCGCAGCAGCAGGCTCAGCACCTCGTGTGCGGTCTCGTTCACGCGCAGCCGCTCGTCGGCATCGTCCCAGCCGTCCAGCGCGAGCGAGCGCAGCAGGGCGGCGACGCGCGCATCCTCGAAGTAGGTGCGGTCGGCGAGCTTCAGCTCGCGCGGCTCGCGGTCGAGTTCGCGGATCGCGCGCTGCGTGAAGTGCTCGGGCAGGAAATACAGATGGACGAAGTGCATCTCGCCGCGCACCCACCAGCGTGATTCGTGGTCACCCGGCAGCGCGCACAGCAGGCTCGGCGCGCCGTAGCGCGGCACGCGCTGGCGTTCCGTCTGGTAGCCGCCGTCGAGGTAGCACGACAGCGTGTGGTGGCCCGGCTGCTCGTAGATCGTCTCGCTTTCGTCGGTGATCCGCGTCCATTCGGCGATCGCGAGATGGTCGCCGAGCCACGCGAAGCGCTCGAGCGTCGCGTTCGCGTCGGCGAGCGTGCGGCAGACCGACTGCAGGCCGAACGGCAGATCGCCGCCGGCCAGGGCGGCGGGGTGGTCGATGGGGGGCGCGGAAAGGGTGAGGCTCATGATGGGCCGAGTATAAGCGGGCGGGCGGTGCCGCGGGCGGCAGCCCGAAAAAGACCGCAATTCCGGACAATCGGCGCGCGCCGGGCGGCGGCATAGTCGGAGTCCCGTTTCACCCGCTTTTTTGGATCGTTGCCGCCATGAACCTGTCGCTTTATTTCGTCACCGTGCTGATCTGGGGCACCACCTGGATCGCGATCAAGTGGCAGCTCGGCTCCGTGCCGCCGCCCGTGTCGATCGCATGGCGCTTCTGGCTCGCGGCCGCCGTGCTGTTCGCGCTGCTGCGCGTGATGCGCCGGCCGGTGCGCCCGCCGCGCGAAGCGTGGCGTTTCCTGCTGGCGCAGGGCTTCGCGCTGTTCTGCCTGAACTTCCTGTGCTTCTACTACGCGGAACAGGTCGTCCCGAGCGGCCTCGTCGCGGTGATCTTCTCGACCGCGCCGCTGTTGAATTCGATCAACGGCCGGCTGTTCATGGGCCGCCCGCTGCGTCCGTCGGCGATCGCCGGCGCGCTGCTCGGCCTGACCGGCATCGCGTGCCTGTTCTGGCAGCAGATGGCCGGCCATCTCGACGACCACGCGACCTGGACGGGGCTCGCGATCGCATTGGCGGGCACGATGTGCTTCTCGGCCGGCAACCTGCTGTCGAGCCGGATGCAGTCGATGGGGCTGCACCCGCTCGCGACCAACGGCTGGGCGATGCTGATCGGCGCGGCGATCCTGACCGTCGGCAGCGCAGCGGCCGGCTTGCCGTTCACGCTCGACACGAGCCCGCGTTATCTCGGCGCGCTCGTCTACCTGGCCGTGCCGGGCTCGGTGATCGGTTTCACCGCCTATCTGACCCTCGTCGGCCGGATCGGGCCGGAGCGTGCCGCGTACTGCACGGTGCTGTTCCCGATCGTCGCGCTGGCGGTGTCGACGGTGTTCGAGGGTTACCAGTGGTCGCCGCTCTCGGTGGTCGGGCTGCTGCTGGTGGTGGCCGGCAACCTGGTCGCGTTCGACCTGACGCGGAGGCTGTTTCCGAGGACGGCGTGACGGATGAGCGGGCTGCCCGATGTCGCCTGCCCGGTCGTCAGTTTGGTTGTCATGGTTGACTTGGTTTCGAATCGGATCTACTCTCGAGCTTCCGGTCGTGCGAGGAGGTAGCGATGGTCAGGCAGGCTCATGCGCTTGAAGGCGTGGCTGCGGTTCTCGATGTCGAGACCGAGGAGGCGCTGCGCAGCGCCGTCGGCGCCGCGACCATGCTCGGGCCCGATCGGGCCCGGGCGCTGCTCAGGCTGTCGGACGAACAGCTGGGGCACTTGTTCAAGGTCGGCATCGCCCAGGTCATCGATCTGGCCGGCACGATCACGTTCGGCATCGCTGCCGCCGCGACCCGCGACAGGCAACCGTCCGTTCGCAGGAAACCGCCTGCGAGGCCGGTGGCCCGCGCGGATGCCGCGGCCGCCGATTTCGAGCAGCGTGCGCTGGCCGAACGGCGGGCGCTCGTCGCGAAGGGCGCGCTGCTGCCGGCCGCGGAGATCTGGGCGGGGCTCGGCATGACACGGCAGGCGCTCAGCAAGGCGGTCGTGTCGGGGCGCATCTTCGCGGTCGACGTGGGGGCGGCGCAGTACTACCCGGCCTTTTATCTGACGGGCGATATCGATCGCAAGACGCTCGGAAAGGTGACGCAATGCCTGGGCGGGTTGCCGGGGTGGAGCAAATGGCAATTCTTCACGACGCCCAAGGCGTCCCTCGGCAACGTCACGCCGCTGAAGGCGCTGTCGCAGGGGAAGCTTGCCGAGGTCGAGCGTGCCGCGGCGGCGTTCGCGGAACGCTAGGAGGCGCGGTTGACGTTGAGGCCGCCGAGCGAACACTTCGCGAATGCGACGCTGGTTACGCGGACGATTCCGCCGGCGGCGCTGGTGCGCGTTTCCGGTACGAGACGCGCGAGCCGTACTTCGGCAAGTCGGGCGGCAACCGTTTCGACGACCCGCGCAAGCGGCGCCGGTATGGCACCAGCTATTTCGGTTTCGACCTGCACTGTGCGTTCGCCGAGACGGTGCTGCACGACGAAATCGCCGATCTCGCCGTTGGCGGCTTTCCGCTCGTGACGACGGAGCTTGAGCGCTTCGTGCTGTCGTTTACCGGCTCGCCGCTGACGGTGGCCGTCCTGCACGGCTTGCCGCTGAAAAACCTTGGCGGCGACGGCGCGCTGTCGACCGTCGTACCGTACGACATCCCGCAGCAATGGTCGCTCGCCGTGCACGGGCATGGCCGCCGGGTCGACGGTTTTCTGTATATGTCACGCCATCTCAACACGTCGGAAGCGCTCGTGCTTTTCGATCGTGCCGAACCGAAGCTCACGCTCGAGCGCGCCGTGCCGTTCCGGCACCACGTCGACGCTGCCCGCGTGCTGCGGGACTTCAACATATTGCCGCGTTAAGTCACGTCAAGCCGTGTCTCGCCGGACGCCGACGAATGGCCCCGCGCGGCTTTCATCGGAAGGAGGGCTCGCGCGATATCCCGCGGCCCGGGTGCTCATGCCGCCGCGCCGCTCCCCGCAACCCGCGCCTGCCGCTGGTACAGCACCATCGACAGCGCGACGCCCGCGGCGGCGGCCACCGCCGCGAACAGGAACACCTGCGGATAACCGAACGCGCCCGCGACATAGCCGGCGAGCGGGCCCGTGATGCCGAGCGACAGGTCGAGGAACACCGAGTACGCGGACAGCGCCGCACCGCGGCTCGCGGGCGGCACGAGCGCGACGGCCTCGACGCCGAGTGCCGGGAAGATCAGCGCGAAGCCGAAGCCCGTCAGCGCGGCGCCGACGAGCGCGACGTGCGGCACCGGCGCGAGCCACAGCAGCACGAGGCCCGAGCATTCGAACGCGAACGACACGATCGCGACGCGGAAGCCGCCGTAGGTCTTGATCGTGTTCGCGAACAGCAGGCGGGCACCGATGAACAGCGTGCCGAACACGGTCAGCGACAGTGCGGCGTTCGGCCAGTGGCGCGCCGCGTAGTACAGCGTGACGAAGGTGGCGATCGAGCCGAAGCCGGCCGAGCCGAGCGCGAGGCCGAGGCCGTGCGGCAGCACGCGCGTGAACACGCTCGCATACGACATCCGTTCGCCGTGCACGAGCGGCACGGAATCGATCAGGCGCGCGAGATAGAAGCCGGTCGCGGCGAGCGCGATCACGATCACGCCGATCAGCGCCGGATTCAGCGTATGCGCGATCGCGACGCCGACCGGCGCGCCGAGCGCGAGTGCGCCGTAGGTGGCGATCCCGTTCCACGAGATGACCTTCGCGTTGTGCGTGACGCCGACCCGGCCGATGCCCCACAGGATCGCGCCGGTGCCGCACAGGCTCTCGCCGACGCCGAGCACGAGCCGGCTCGCGACCAGCAGCACGAGGCTCGCGACCGGCCAGTGCGCGAGCAGCAGCGCGACGAGCAGCAGCACGCCCGACACCCCGCAGCCGACCAGCCCGCGCAGCACCGTCTGCTTCGGCCCGAGCGTATCGGCGAAGCGCCCCGCGAGCGGCCGCGATGCGAGCGTCGCGAAATACTGGACGCTGATCGCGCCGCCCGCGACGATCGCGGAAAAACCGAGGTCGTCATGGACGAAGCCCGGCAGCACCGCGAGCGGCAGGCCGATGGTCAGGTAGCAGATGAACGTGAAGCAGACGACGGACACGATTTGCAGCGTGACCGCGAACCCGCTGCGCGGCGGTGTGGCGGAATCGGTTGACATGGGGTCGGAACGAATGAACGAAACGAACGGAAGACGGCGAAAAAGGGAATCGGGATTTTCCCATGGAACCGGTTTTCACGCAGGTACCATTTAGTTAGTCGCGCCCCGTTTTTGACGATGACGGACGGTGTCGAAGACATCGGGAACGGGGGCAGGGCACCGTGCGGAAAGGGCTGCGGGCGGCCCCGGCGCTCCCCGGCGTTCATATCGCGGCAGTTATATGGGCCCCATGCGTGATGGGCTATGGGTTGCGAAATTTGATGGTGATAGCGTGCAAACTGTCAGAAAAACGTCGGTCGAGCGCACTGCGCAGGCCGCCTTGCCCCCCATTTGAAGAACCCTCGAGACATGAGTGAGCCGATTCGCTTCTACCATCGTCACGCGATCCGCGAAGTCAGCGGCGCGGACGTCACCCGCACCGTGCTGCAATACCTGCGCGAGGACGCGCATTGCACCGGCACCAAGGAAGGCTGCGCGGAAGGCGACTGCGGCGCATGCACGGTCGTCGTCGGCGAGCTGACCGACACCGGCGCGGTCGAGTTCAAGGCCGTCAACGCATGCATCCAGTTCCTGCCGACGCTCGACGGCAAGGCGCTGCTGACGGTCGAGGACCTGCGTCAGCCGGACGGCGCGCTGCATCCGGTGCAGCAGGCGATGGTCGACTGCCACGGTTCGCAATGCGGGTTCTGCACGCCGGGCTTCGTGATGTCGATGTGGGCGCTGTACGAGAAGCACGGCCACGAAGGCTGCGGCAGCGCGTGCGCGAAGGCGAAGGACGTACCGACGCGCACCGAGATCGCCGATGCACTCACCGGCAACCTGTGCCGCTGCACCGGCTATCGCCCGATCGTCGACGCGGCCGTGCAGATGTTCGATGGGCCGGCGCCGTCGGCGCCGGTCGACACGGCCGCGCTGGCCCGCACGCTCGCGTCGCTCAAGCGCGACGACACGTTCGACTACACGACGCTCGACGGCGCGCGCTTCGCGGCGCCGCGCACGCTCGACGCGCTGGCCGCGCTGAAGGCCGAGCGGCCCGACGCGCGCATTCTGGCGGGCAGCACCGACATCGGCTTGTGGGTCACGAAGCAGATGCGCCGGCTCGACGACCTGATCTACGTCGGCCAGATCGCCGAACTGCAGCGCGTCGTGCACGGCGACGACTGGATCGAGATCGGTGCGGGCGTGACGGTCGAGAACGGGTATGCGGCGCTGGCCGGCACGTATCCGGAGCTGACCGAGATGTGGAAGCGCTTCGCGTCGCTGCCGATCCGCAACGCCGGCACGATCGGCGGCAACGTCGCGAACGGCTCGCCGATCGGCGATTCGATGCCGGGCCTGATCGCGCTCGGCGCGCGCGTGGTGCTGCGCGGCGGCGACACGGTGCGCGAGCTGCCGCTCGAGGCGCTGTACACGGGCTACCAGCAGAAGGACATGGCGCCGCACGAATTCGTCGTCGGCCTGAAGGTGCCGACCCGCACCGGCGCGCGCGCGAAGCTGCAGTTCCGCACGTACAAGCTGTCGAAGCGGTTCGACTCCGATATCTCGGCCGTGTGCGCGGCGTTCGCGTTCATCGCGGACAGCGACACGATCCGCGAGCCGCGCATCGCGTTCGGCGGGATGGCCGCGACGCCGAAGCGGGCGACGCACACGGAGAGCGTGCTCGACGGCGCGCAATGGCACGAAGCCACCGCGCAGGCCGCGATGCAGGCGCTCGAGCGCGACTACCAGCCGCTGTCCGACATGCGCGCGACGAGCACGTACCGCCTCGATACCGCGAAGAACCTGATGTACCGATTCTGGCTGGAGACGCGCCCGCACGACCCGCTGCCGCCGCAAGCCCTGAATGTGCGTGAAGTGGCCGCCGAAACCGGCACCGACGCGGCGCGCGTCTGAAGACGGAGAACCCCGAACATGAACCAGCAAGCAGAACCGTTCCTGAACACCCTCGATCCGCAAGCCGACGCCGCGCAGGTCCACGTCTCGCGCGCGCACGAATCCGCGCACCTGCACGTCAGCGGACGTGCCACCTACACCGACGACATCCCGATCGTCGCGGGCACGCTGCACGCGGCGCTCGGCCTGTCGGCGAAGCCGCACGCGAAGATCGTGTCGATGAACTTCGACGCGGTGCGCGCGACGCCGGGCGTGGTCGCCGTGTTCACGGCCGACGACATTCCGGGCGTCAACGATTGCGGCCCGATCATCCACGACGACCCGGTGCTCGCGAAGGGCATCGTGCAGTTCGTCGGCCAGCCGATGTTCATCGTCGTCGCGACGTCGCATGAAACCGCGCGGCTCGCCGCGCGCCGCGCACAGGTCGACTACGAGGAGTTGCCGGCGATTCTCACCGCGCAGGAAGCGCGCGCGGCCGAAACCTACGTGATCCCGCCGCTGAAGCTCGCGCGCGGCGACGCGGCCGCACGGCTCGCCGTCGCGCCGCACCGCGAGTCGGGCGAAATGCTGCTCGGCGGCCAGGAGCAGTTCTACCTCGAAGGGCAGATCGCGTACGCGGTGCCGAAGGACGACGACGGGATGCACGTGTACTGCTCGACGCAGCACCCGAGCGAGATGCAGCACCTCGTCGCGCACGTGCTCGGCGTCGCGTCGCACAACGTGCTCGTCGAGTGTCGCCGGATGGGCGGCGGGTTCGGCGGCAAGGAATCGCAGTCGGGCCTGTTCGCGTGCTGCGCGGCGCTCGCCGCGTGGAAGCTGCTGTGCCCGGTGAAGCTGCGTCCGGATCGCGACGACGACATGATGATCACCGGCAAGCGCCACGACTTCCATTACCGCTTCGACGTCGGTTACGACGACGACGGCCGCATCGACGGCGTCGCGCTCGACATGACGTCGCGCTGCGGCTTCTCGGCCGACCTGTCGGGCCCGGTGATGACGCGCGCGGTATGCCATTTCGACAACGCGTACTGGCTCGGCGACGTGAACATCGCCGGCTACTGCGGCAAGACCAACACGCAGTCGAACACCGCGTTCCGCGGCTTCGGCGGCCCGCAGGGCGCGTTCGCGATCGAGTACATCCTCGACGACATCGCGCGTTCGCTCGATCGCGATCCGCTCGACGTGCGCTACGCGAACCTGTACGGCAAGACCGAACGCAACGTGACGCCTTACGGGCAGACGGTCGAGGACAACGTGCTGCAGGAGCTGCTCGGCGAACTCGAGGCGACGAGCGACTACCGCGCGCGGCGTGCGGGCGTGCGCGAATTCAATGCACGCAACACGGTGCTGAAGAAGGGCATCGCGCTCACGCCGGTGAAGTTCGGCATCGCGTTCAACGTCACGCACTTCAACCAGGCCGGCGCGCTGGTGCACATCTATACCGACGGCTCGGTGCTCGTGAACCACGGCGGCACGGAGATGGGGCAGGGGCTCAACACGAAGGTCGCGCAGGTCGTCGCGCACGAGCTCGGCATCCGCTTCGGCCGGATCCGCGTGACGGCGACCGACACCAGCAAGGTCGCGAACACGTCCGCGACGGCCGCTTCCACGGGCTCGGACCTGAACGGCAAGGCCGCGCAGGATGCGGCGCGCCAGTTGCGCGAACGGCTCGCGGTGTTCGCGGCGAAGCAGTTCGGCGACGGCAAGGTCGATGCGGCCGACGTGAAGTTCGGCAACGACTTCGTGTGGGTCGGCGGCAACGGCGTGCCGTTCGGCGACGTGGTCGCGAAGGCGTACCTCGCGCGCGTGCAGCTGTGGTCCGACGGTTTCTACGCGACGCCGAAGCTGTACTGGGATCAGTCGAAGCTGCAGGGCCGGCCGTTCTACTACTACTCGTACGGCGCGGCCGTGTCGGAAGTCGTGATCGACACGCTGACGGGCGAGATGCGCACGCTGCGCGTCGATGCGCTGCACGACGTGGGCGCATCGCTGAACCCGGCGCTCGACATCGGCCAGGTCGAAGGCGCGTTCATCCAGGGGATGGGCTGGCTGACGACCGAGGAGCTGTGGTGGAACAAGGGCGGCAAGCTGATGACGCATGCGCCGTCGACGTACAAGATCCCGACGGTGAACGACACGCCGCCCGAGTTCAACGTGCGGCTGTTCAAGAACCGCAACGTCGAGGACAGCATCCACCGTTCGAAGGCCGTCGGCGAGCCGCCGCTGCTGCTGCCGTTCTCGGTGTTCTTCGCGGTGCGCGACGCGGTGGCCGCGGTCGGCGACTACCAGGTGAACCCGCCGCTCGACGCGCCGGCCACCGGCGAGTCGATCCTGCGCGCGGTCAGCGCGGTGCGTGCGGCGCGCGCCGGTCAGGCAGGCTGAGATGAAACGGCTCCCACGCTCGCTTCGTTCGCTGCTTCCGATGGAGGCGGTCAGCCTCCTTGGGGCGGCCCGGCGGAGGCTGACATGAACGGCCCCGCACGCTCGCTTCGCACCGCGCCGCCGGAAGCGTTCGCGCAGGGCACCGGCCAGCGCAACCGCGCGAGCGGCACGCGGGCGCCGATGCACATCGTGCTGTTCGGCGCCGGGCACGTCGGTCACGCGCTCGTCACGCTGCTCGGCGCGCTGCCGTGCGTCGTGCAGTGGGTCGACACGCGCGACGAGCTGTTCCCGGACGAATGTCCGCCGAACGTGCAGCCGGAGCCGACCGACACGCCGGAGGCCGTCGTCGACGCGGCGCCGCCCGGCGCATATTTCCTCGTGATGACGCACAACCACGCGCTCGACTTCTCGCTCGCCGCGCAGATCATGCGGCGGCGCGACTATGCGTACTTCGGGATGATCGGCTCGCGCACCAAGCGCGTGAAGTTCGAACGCCGGCTTGCCGCGCGCGGCGTCGATCCGGCGCGGCTCGTCGAGATGGTGTGCCCGATCGGCGTCGCGGGTATCGTCGACAAGGCGCCGGGCGCGATCGCGGTGGCCGTGTGCGCGGAGCTGCTGCAGGCGCGCTCGGGCATGCCGGTGGCCGATGCGAAGGCCGCGGCGGCGGGGCGTGCGCGCGACGACGTGTCCTGCGCGCGGTAGCCCCGCGCGGCCGGCGCATGGCCGCGCGTTTTTGCATACACTGCACGACGACGCGCGGCACCGGGCCGCGCCTTACCGTGCACGCACCATGTCCGATCACCAGGTTTATCTCGACACGCTCGATGCGAGCCTCGTCGCCATCGAGCGCTGGCTGTCCGGCGTCGATACCGCGCCCGGGGCGCTCGACGCGCTGCTCGCTTCGTTTTCCGCCGATTTCACGATGATCCTGACCGACGGCCGCGAGGTCGACCACGACGGCACGCGTGCGCTGTTCGCGAAGCTCGCCGGCGCGAAGCCGGGGCTGCGCATCACGCTGTCGGACACCCGCGTGCTCACGGCCGACGCGTCGCATGCGACGCTCACCTATCTCGAAGCGCAGCACGCGGCCTCGGGCGAGCTGCCCGCGCGCCGTGCGACCGCCGTGTTCGAACGTGACGCGGCGGGCGTCGTGCGCTGGACCCATCTGCAGGAAACCTTCTGCACGGCCTGAGCGGCCTGAGCGGCCGAGCCGAGGCTCAGCTCGGCTCGACGTTCGCGGCTCAGCGCTTGCGGCCGCGGGCGACCGTCAGCTCGTCGGACACGCTCTGCATCAGCGCGCACAGCCACGCGATGTCGGTCGGCCGGTCGGGTTGCGGATGCGTGAGCAGGTAGCTCTTGATGCGCGGAAACGGCACCGGCGGCGTGACGACGACGAGCGGCAGCAACTGCGCGTAATGCGTCGCGAAGCGGCGCGTCGTCGTGAAGATCAGGTCCGATTGCAGCAGCACCTGCGGCACGATCCCGAAGTACGGAAGCGTCGTCACGATGCGCCGCGTGAGGTGCGCGCGGGCAAGGCCGATCTCGATCGCGTTGCGCTTGTCGCCGGTGTACGGCGTCGGCGCGACGTGCGCGGCCGACGCGTACGCTTCGCGCGTGAGCGGCCCGTGCGCGAGCGGGTGCGCCTCGCGCATCAGGCACACGATCGTGTCGGAGAACAGGTCCTGGCGTGCGAACTGCGGGTCGGGCTTCGGCCAGTTGCCGATCACGAGATCGAGCGCGCCGGATTCGAGCGCGCCCGCGTGATCGAGCGCGGGATTCAGCGAATCGATTTCCAGGTGCGCATGCGGCGCCGCGTCGCGAAAGCGCTCGATCAGCGTCGGCATGAAGAAATCGTTCAGGTAATCGGGCGCGGCGACGCGGAACGTGCGCCGTGCGGACGACGGATCGAAGTCGCCGTGCGGCGTCGCGATGAAATCGACCTCGCGCAGCGCGCGCTGCGCGGCCTCGAGCAGCGACGCGCCGTATTCGGTCGGCACCATGCCGGATTTGCCGCGCACGAGGATCGGGTCGTTCAGCGTCTCGCGCAGCTTGCGCAGCGCGGTGCTGATCGCGGGCTGGGTCTGGTTCAGCCGCAGCGCGGCCTGCGTGACGCTGCGCTCGAGCAGCAGCGTGCGCAGCACACGCACGAGCCAGATATCGAGCGAGGCGGTACGGTCGTCGTCTTCCATCGGTGGGGGTGATTCGGGTGACGCGTAACGTTACCGTAATCGCGCGTTGCCGTGCGTGATACCGGCCATCACGCGCGGCCCTTCGGCAGCGCGCTGATCCGCTTGACCTCGCGCGATTCGAGCCAGTTCGGCGTGCGCGCGCAGTACAGCACCATCGGCAGCGCGTCCTCGCCCCAGAACAGCTGCTGGTTCATCCAGAACGTCGGCACGCCGAACACCCCGAGCGCGATCGCGTCGGCGTTGTTGCGCGCCAGTTGCGCGGCGGTCTCCTCGAATTCGATCAGCTCGTCGCCGTGGCCGACGCCGACCCGTTCGCACAATGCCGCGAATCCTTCCGGCGTCGACGGATCGTTGCCGTCGCGCCAGATGAAGCGGAACATCTCCAGCACGGTCGCGATGTCGGCGCGCAGCGCGATCGCGAGGCGCAGCACCTTGTCGGACTCGAACGGGTGAGCGGGCGGCATCTTGAAGCGGATGCCGAGCTGCTCGGCGCGGAACAGCGCGTGACGGTACGTGAACACGCGCTTGGCCGGCACGTCGGCGCTGGGGCGCTGCCCCCAGTGTCGCTGCAGGTCGGGCAGTGACACGGCGACGGGTTCGAACGGCACGTCCGGCCACTTGTCGTGCTGTTCGAGGAGCAGGTAGGAGAACGGCGACACGAAGTCGAAGAACCAGGCGGGCTGGGCGATATCGAGGCCGGTTGTCATGTCGATCTCCAGTGGATGGGGCGTGCGGCGTCTGGCGGCGGCCTCCATGTTACGCGGCGGCGCACGCATGCGGCAATGATCGCGGATCGTCCGGTCAAGCGGAACCGGGAGTCGCCCGAGGGGGCGTGCCGGCCGGCGGCGCGGCGTCGGCACGTGCCTGCGGCGGGCCGCCGGTGCCCGGCGGGCCGGCCGGCGTGTCGTGGTCGTGCGCGGTGAGCCGTTCGCGCACGAAGCCGATGTGCTCGCGCAGCACGTAGAACTGGCCCGCATAGGCGAGCGGCATCTTCATCCGGTTCACAGCTTCCTCGATGTCGTCGAGTTCGTCGAGCAACTGCACGCGCTCGTCGGCCGTGTGCTCGCCGAGCGCGCGGCGCTCGAGCGCGATCAGCGCGCCGTACCAGCGGTAGATGCGCGAGCGCACGCGCCAGCCGTACAGCGACGGCACGAGCCGCAGCCCGGGGATCAGCACGACGATCAGCGGCACGACCACGACGAGCAGCCGGTCGACGAGGCTCGCGACCCAGAACGGCAGCCGCCGGTACAGGAAGCTCTTGCCGGATTTGTAGTAGCGCGCGGCATCGTCGGACAGCGGGAAGCCGCGCGTGACGGACGACGGGAATTCGCCCGCGTGCTGCAGGATCGTCGCGTGGCCGTGCACCTCGCGCGCGGCCTCGATCAGCAGGTCGGACAGCGCGGGGTGCAGCGAGTCGCGTGCGACCAGCTCGATGGTCGGCGCGACCGTGTGGATGTCGGCGGGCGGCAGGTTGCGGCCGAGATCGTAGACGCCCATCGGCAGCGTGATCGCGGTCAGGTACGGGAAGCGCCGCGCGTACGCCTCGGCCTGCGTGAACGAATACACGTGCACGCCCGGTGCGCGGAACAGTTTCGCCATCACCGGGATCTGCGTCGAGTCGCCGGACAGGAATGCCGCGTCGATCTTGCCGTCGAGCAGCGCGGTGGCCGCATCCTCGCCGGCGGTCGGCAGCAGCTCGGTCGACCCGCCCGGCACGATGCCGTTCATCTTCAGCAGTGCGAGGCTCAGTTCGCGCGCGCCGCTGCCTTCTGCGCCGAGCGCGAGCCGCTTGCCCTTGAAGTCGGACAGGCGCGCGACGACCGGGCCGCGGTACATGATCGCGAGCGGCACGTAGCCGATGCTGCCCAGCGACACGAGGTGCTCGTCGCGCTCCTTCGGGCCGATGCCGCTCTGCACGAAGCCGACGTCGACCGGCGCGTCCGGGTTCGACAGCCGCGCGAGGTTCTGGGCGGACCCTTCGGACGACTGGACGTCGAGCGTGACGCCGTTCTTCGCGAGGATCGTCTTGTATTTCTGCGCGGCGTTCCAGTACGTGCTGCCGGGCGGCCCGGACGAGATCACGAGCGTGGACGGCGGGGCCGGCTGGATCAGCTTGACCGCGAGCCAGACGGCTGTGGCGGCGAGTAGCACGGTGGGGCCGATCGACAGCGCGAGGTCGCGCCACGACACCGCGACGAAGCGGGCGAGGATGCGGCGAGGCGGGCGGGGGCGGGCTGGCTTCATGGGGGGCGGCGGATGACGCTGGCGTGACGTATCGGTGACGGTCGGCGCGGACGATGCGGATTCTCGCGGCGATGGTACCCGGTTTCGCGGTGCGTGCGCGAGTGCGGCGCGGCGGCGCGACGACAGCGGCGGGGGCCGCCGCGTCAAAAGCTTTGCGCTTCCGCGGGCGCTGGATTACATTGTGCGACGCAGCCGCGCCCGATTCGCGCGCGACCCGGCACGCAATGAGACCGGGCGCGTCCGGCCGGCGGCTGTCCGGCCCGGCCGGCCCGCACTCGCGTGCGCCGTCCGCCAGCCCGTCTTGCCTCTCTCGTATCGCCGTGGAAAACACCGGCTGTCCCGCCCGTTCGCGCGCGGGCCGGCTGTTTTTGGGGGTATCCGGCCGTACTGTGCACGGCCGTTCCGGAGTGATAAGGAGATAGCATGAAGTCGATCGTGTTGAGAGCGTTGGGTGTCGCCGCCGTGGCGGCCTGTCTGTCGGGCAGCGTGTATGCGCAGTCGAGCGATGCGGCGGCAACGGAAGCGCCCGCGGCAGCGACCAGCGCGCCGAAGGCCGCCGCGAAAACCGCGAAGAAGGCGAACCGCAAGCTCGGCTATACGGTGCGCAAGGCGATTTCGAAGGAATCGGGCGTCAACGTGTCGAACCTCGTCGTGCGTTCGAAGGGCGGCGCGATCACGCTGGAAGGCACGATGCCGGCCCAGGACCAGATCGACAAGGCCGAAGCTGCAGCCAAGGGCGTGGCGGGCGTGACGTCGGTCACGAACAGGCTGACGGTTCAGCAGCAGTGATGCCGGGCGGCGGCGCGCGAGCGCCGCGTGCGCCCGTTTCCAGGCGGGCCCCGGCATGCCGGGGCCCGTTTGCGCTTGAGAGGCCGCAAGCCGCATGAAGCGGCGGCGGACCGATAACGATATCGAGAGGGCGGCGATGACGAGGCTCGGGTGGGGCAGGCGGATGGTTTTCGGCGCGGCGTTGGCCGCGATCGCGCTACTCGGCGCCTGCAACGGCGACGAATCGGCCGAGCGCAACCGGTTGCCCGGTTTCGTGTCCGGCAGCGTGCGCACGACAGCCTATGACGGCGCGAGCGACGACCTGCTGACGGCCGGCCTCGGCAAGACGGGCCTCGGCTCGGCCACCGCCCCCGGCTTCGCGAACGCCGCCCGGCCGACGGGCGCCGAGCTGCGCCGCCTGGCGATCTGGTCGAACTACCGCGCGCTCGTCGACATGAGCGCGAACGGCGGCTACGGCCGCTTCTGGGGGCCGAACGTCGATCTCGACGGCAACGACACGCTCGGCGAAGGCAAGATCCCCGGCACCGAATATCTCGCGTATTCCGACGACGGCAGCGGCAGCAAGAACGTGACGCTGCTCGTGCAGGTGCCCGCCAGCTTCAATCCCGCGCAGCCGTGCATCGTCACCGCGACGTCGTCGGGCTCGCGCGGCGTGTACGGCGCGATTTCCGCGGCCGGCGAATGGGCGCTCAAGCGCGGCTGCGCGGTTGCCTACAACGACAAGGGCGGCGGCAACGGCGCGCACGAACTCATGTCGGACACCGTCACGCTGATCGACGGCACGCTCGCCAACGCGGTGCTGGCCGGCACCGCGAGCCTGTTCACCGCGAACGTGACGAGCGGCGATCTCGCCACCTTCAATTCCCGCTTCCCGAACCGCTACGCGTTCAAGCACGCGCATTCGCAGCAGAATCCCGAGCAGGACTGGGGGCGTGTGACGCTGCAGTCGGTCGAGTTCGCGTACTGGGCGCTCAACGAGCAGTTCGGCCCGCTGATCGACAGCTCGCATCACGGCGTGCGCTATCGCGCGGGCGACATCACGACGATCGCCGCGTCGGTCAGCAACGGCGGCGGCGCGTCGCTCGCGGCGGCCGAGCAGGACAATCGCGGCTGGATCACCGCGGTCGTGGTCGGCGAGCCGCAAATCAACGTGCGGATGGCGCCGAACGCGGTCGTGCGCTCGGGCGGCCAGCCGGTGCCGTCGTTCGGCCGGCCGCTGGCCGACTACGCGACCCTCGCGAACCTGCTTCAGCCGTGCGCGGCCGCGTCGGCGTCGCTCGCCGGTGCGCCGTACCTGAGCGCGCTGCCGGCGGCGACCACGCAGTCGATCCGCACGCAGCGCTGCGCGACGCTCGCCGCGGCCGGGCTCGTGTCGGGGGCCGATACGCAAAGCCAGGCCGCCGACGCGCTCGCGCAGCTCCACGCGGCCGGCTACCTTGCCGATTCCGACCTGCTGCAAGCGCCGATGTGGGATTCGCAGGCGATTCCGGCGATCGCCGTCACGTATGCGAACGCGTACACGCGCTCGCGCGTCACCGACAACCTGTGCAATTTCAGCTTCGCGACGACGAACCCGGCAACGGGCGCCGTCGCCGCGCCGGCCACGTCGCCGATGCCGGCCGTATTCGGCGTCGGCAACGGCGTGCCGCCGACGGCCGGCATCAACCTCGTGTTCAACACGGGCGCGGGTATCGACCACCGGCTCGCGACACCCGATGCGAGCTTCGCGGGCGCGCTGTGCCTGCGCCAGCTCTGGACGAACGGGATGCTCGGGATGCCCGCGAACGTCGACGCGGTGCGCGTGAACGCGAACCTGCAGGGCAAGCCGGCGATCATCGTGCAGGGCCGCAGCGATGCGCTGGTGCCCGTGAACCACGCATCGCGCGCGTACGTCGCGCAGAACGGCATCAGCGAAGGCGGGCGCAGCCGGCTCGTGTTCTACGAGGTGACGAACGGCCAGCACTTCGACGCATTCCTGCCGGTGCCGGGCTTCGATACACGCTTCGTGCCGGTTCACTACTACAACGTGCAGGCGCTGAACCTGATGTGGCGGCACCTGAAGAACGGTGCACCGCTGCCGCCGTCGCAGGTGATCCGTACGGTGCCGCGCGGCGGCACGCCGGGCGCCGCGCCCGCGCTGACGAGCGCGAACCTGCCGCCGATCTCGGCCGCGCCGGGGGCGAACGCGATCACGACCGGTGCCGGCACGATCGACGTGCCGCTCTGACGGCGCCCACCGCGCCGCCCGCACGAAGCCGGACAGCCGTCCGGCTTTTTCCTTTGAGCGAATGGAATCGGTCCCGGATTGGCTTTTGTCCGAATGGCGAGCGCTGTAACAAATTCTTACTTTACGGCGGTAAATCAGAACCCTAATATGCGCCGGTATTTTCACTTAATTTAATAAATTACAGATACGAAGATATTCCTTTCCGTTTAGTTAATCGATCCTTTCGATTTTGTTAAATCGGCTCGAGTCGCGGTAGATCGCTGTTCTGCGATTAATCGGTATCTCGCCGAGGGGGATTGTTCGTCTGTTCCAAGCGAGGTGCCCTTGTCGGGCGGGCCTTGCGGGGTGTGTTTTTGCCGTCGGTTTTGTGTGCATGCGAATTCGCGCAATGAATTCGTATTGCTGCGGATTATTGAATTGCCGTTTGCAATGGAATTGATTCCATTGTGCGGTTGCAAAAAAACATGGGTGGGGTAAATCGTGCCGATCGGTATTCGCCGATCCGGTAAAAAACTCGGAGTGCGTCGCATAACGAATGCATTCCTGGTGCGGAGCGCCGGCGCAAATGATCCTTTGCGACCGGCGGTATTTATCGTTCTGTTCGAGAGGCAATAATGACGACACGGAAGTCCTTGAAAGACGGTTTCGCGCTATTCGGAACGACACTGAGCGTGCCGCTCGCCGCAGCCGCGGCCGCGGCGCTGCTCGTCACGGGGTGCGGCGGCGACGACGGGCCGAGCCCGGCTGCTTCGGCCGCCGCCGCGGCTGCGACGTCGGCCGGCGCCAGCACGTCGGCCAACACCAGCGCAACGGCCGCGGCGGCCGACCAGCCGTACGTCGACAACGACGTGTACGGCACCGGGCCGAACGACGCGGTCACGGATTCCACGGAAGGGGCGGCCGTCGTCCACCGGTCGGTCACGATCGGCGGCAAGACCATCAAGTACACGGCCACCACGGGCCACCTGACGACGATCGACCCGGTCACGTCGGCGCCGAACGCGAAGATGTTCTACGTCGCGTACACGCAGGACAATCCGGACCCGTCGAAGCCGCGCCCGGTCACGTTCTTCTACAACGGCGGCCCCGGCTCGTCGTCGGTCTACCTGCTGCTCGGCTCGTACGGGCCGAAGCGCCTGCAGTCGTCGTTCCCGAACTTCACGCCGCCCGCGCCGTACAAGCTGCTCGACAACCCGGACAGCCTGCTCGACCGTACCGACCTCGTGTTCATCAACCCGGTCGGCACCGGTTACTCGACGGCGATCGCCCCGGCGAAGAACAAGGACTTCTGGGGCACCGACCAGGACGCCCGCTCGATCGACCGCTTCATCCAGCGCTACCTGACCAAGTACTCGCGCTGGAATTCGCCGAAATTCCTGTACGGCGAGTCGTACGGCACCGCGCGCAGCGCGGTCGTGTCGTGGGTGCTGCACGAGGACGGCATCGACCTGAACGGGATCACGCTGCAGTCGTCGATCCTCGACTACGCGAATGCGTTGTCCGCGCCGGGCACGTTCCCGACACTCGCGGCCGACGCGTTCTACTGGAAGAAGACGACGCTCAACCCGACGCCGACCGATCTCGACGCGTACATGGTCCAGGCCCGCAATTACGCGGACAACACGCTCGCGCCGCTCGCGCAGAAGCCGAACCCGCAGGATGGCGGCTTCGTGAACGTGCGGCTGAACCTGAACCTGCAGACCGCGCAGCAGATGGGCGCGTACATCGGCACGGACCCGACGTCGCTGATCCAGACGTTCGGTAACCCGGCCGCGCTCGGCAACGTGCCGTCGTCGGACGACAACCCGCCGTACACGTTCTTCCTGACGCTCGTGCCGGGCACGCAGATCGGCCAGTACGACGGTCGCGCGAACTTCACGGGCAAGGGCATCGCGCCGTACATCCTGCCGAACTCGGGCAGCAACGATCCGTCGATCACGAACGTCGGCGGCGCGTATACGGTGCTGTGGAACAGCTACATCAACACCGACCTCAAGTACACGTCGACGTCGTCGTTCGTGGACCTGAACGACCAGGTCTTCAACAACTGGGACTTCAGCCACACCGACCCGACCGGCGCGAACAAGGGCGGCGGCAACACGCTGTACACGGCCGGCGACCTGGCGTCGACGATGAGCGTGAACCCGGACCTGAAGGTGCTGTCGGCGAACGGCTATTTCGACGCCGTCACGCCGTTCCACCAGACGGAGCTGACGCTCGCGCAGATGCCGCTCGACCCGACGCTCAAGGCGCAGAACCTGACGATCAAGAACTACCCGTCGGGCCACATGATCTACCTGAACGACGCGTCGCGGACCGCGCTGAAGGGCGATCTCGCCAACTTCTACGACGGGATCCTCGCGAACCGCACCGCCCTGCAGCGGGTGCTGAAACTGCAGGCGCGCACGCAGCAGCTCAAGCAGCAGAAACTGCAGCAGCAGGGGCAGTAAGCGCGGCGGGCGGCTCGAGCCGCCCCGGACGGACGACAGCCCGATCGGCGCAGGCCGGTCGGGCTGTTTTTTATCGGCAGCGGAGGGCGCCGCGCGTCGGATGCGCTGGCCGGGAAAGGGCGGAGCCGCGGGTGAAGGGCGGGATCGGCGCCTGCCTACGCGAGCACGAGCCTCACGCCGACCGCGACGAGCGTCGCGGCGAGCAGGTTGCGCAGCAGCCGCTCGGGTGCGCGCGCCGACAGCAGGCTGCCGAGCACGATGCCCGGCAACGAGCCGAGCAGCAGCGACAGCAGCATCGACCAGTCGACCGAGCCGAGCAGCCAGTGGCCCATGCCCGCGACCAGCGTGAGCGGTACCGCGTGCGCGATGTCGGAACCGACGATGCGGGTCGTCGCGAGCATCGGATACAGCAGCAGGAGCACGGTGACGCCGATCGCGCCGGCACCGACCGACGTCATCGACACGAGCACGCCGAGCACGGCGCCCGTCAGCACGGTCGACCACAGCGTGCGCGCGGGGCTCGGCGCGAGCGGGTTGCGCGCGGCGAACGCGGTGAGCTGCGGCCGGAAGATCAGCGCGAGCGACGTGAGCAGCAGCGCGACGCCGAGCACGAGCTGGATCATCCGCGCGGTGCCCGGCGTATTCATCCCGTGCGTGTGCAGCCACCACAGCGTGATGGCCGCGGCCGGCACGCTGCCTGCCGCGAGCCGGCCCGTGATGCGCCAGTCGATCGAACCCTTCAGGCCGTGGACGAGCGTGCCGGTGGCCTTGGTCGCGGCCGCATAGAGCAGGTCGGTGCCGACGGCCGTCGCGGGGTGGACGCCGAACAGCAGCACGAGGATCGGCGTCATCAACGAACCACCGCCGACGCCGGTCAGGCCGACGAGGATGCCGACGAACAGGCCGGACAACGAGTACAGCAGATCGATATGGGGAAGCGACATCGGAAGGAGGCGGTTATGCGGCGTTCGGCGGTAGCGGCGCGTGGGTCAAAGTCCGCCATTGTCGCAAATGTGGCGGGTCGGTGTACGACTGCGTTAAAAATCGGCCGGGAAGGCGCGGGCGGCAGGCGGCGCTGAAACGGGCGTTTGAACGGGGCAGGGCCAACGTGGTGGCCGGTGCCGGCCTGCGACGACAGGACGGGCGGTGCGCGGCACCCGGAAGAAGAAAAAGGGCGCGACGGTGCGCGCCCCAGGTTCGATGCAAACGGCCGGATTCATCCGCCGCCTGCGGCTCTTCGGCGTCAGTGCATCGCGGGGCCGGTACCTTCGACGGCGTCCTGCCGCCGGATGCGCAGCGCGAGCCCGATCAGCGCGGCGGCGGCAGCGAATGCCGCGCCGAACGCGAAGGCCGCATGGTAGCCGCCGTTCAGTGCGTCGAGCGGCGCGGCGTTCGCGGCCGCGAGCACGTCGGTGCGGGCGGCCGCGAGGCTCGCGAGCACGGCGAGGCCGAGCGCGCCGCCCATCATGAACGCGGTGTTGACGATCCCCGACGCGAGCCCGGAATCGGCCGGATCGACGTCGCTCATCGCGGCGAGCAGCATCGGGTTGAACGCGACGCCCGCGCCGATGCCGAGCAGCGTCATGCCGGGCAGCACGTGCCAGGCGAAGCCGCCGTCCACCGGTGCGCGCGAAAACAGGGCGAGGCCGCAGGCCGCGATCAGCAGGCCGGCCGCGATCGGGCCGCGGATCCCGAAGCGCATCACGATGCGCGCGGACAGCCCGAGCGAGAACGCGGCCATGATCAGGTTCGCCGGCAGGAACGCGAGACCGACCTGCAGCGGTCCGTAGCCGAGCACACGCTGCATGTACAGCGCGGACAGGAAGAACCACGCGAACATCGCGGCCGCCCACAGCACGCCGATCACGTTCGCGAGCGCGACGTTGCGCGCGGCGAACAGCGTGAGCGGCATCAGCGGATGCGCGGCGCGCGCCTCGATCGCGATGAACAGGGCGAGCAGCGCGACCGCGGCGCCGATCAGCACGACGGTCTGCGTCGACAGCCAGCCGGCTTCGTTGCCGCCGACGATCCCGTAGACCGCCAGCATCAGCGACGCGGTCACGGTGACCGCGCCCGCGACGTCAAGCCGTGCGGTGCCGGCCGGCGCGCGCAGGCGCGGCAGCAGCGCGACGCACATCGCATAGACGGCGATGCCGATCGGCAGGTTGACGAGGAAGATCCAGTGCCACGACAGCGAGCTCGTCAGCAGCCCGCCGAGCAGCACGCCGATGCTGCCGCCGCCCGCGCAGACGAAGCCGTACACGCCCATTGCCCGCGCGCGTTCGCCGGGCTCGGTGAAGAGGTTCATGATCAGCGACAGCGACACGGCCGACACCACCGCGCCGCCGAGCCCCTGCACCGCGCGCGCGGCGATCAGCATCGTCTGCGACTGGGCGAGGCCGCATGCGAGCGACGCGAGCGTGAACACGACGAGGCCGGCGAGGAACATGCGCCGCTGGCCATACAGGTCGCCGAGCCGGCCGCCGAGCAGCAGGCAGCCGCCGAACGTCAGCAGGTACGCGTTGACGACCCACACGAGGGCCGACTCGGTGAAATGGAGGTCGGTGCTGATCGACGGCAGCGCAACGTTCACGATCGTGCTGTCGAGCACGATCATCAGCACGCCGAGGCAGAGGACGATCAGCGCGTACCAGCGCTTCTCGCCGTGGATCCCGTGGGTCATGGGCTTGCAGCCTTCTGATAGTTATTTGAAAGGATGCATTGTAGGCCCCCTCGGCGCGGGCTTCCTGCCGGTTTGTGGCAGGAGCGATGCGTAGTCGCGCGTCCGGGCGGGACGCGCGTGACGGATGCGACGGGCGTTACGCGCGCGCCGGCAGTTCGCAGCCGTCGGGGCCGCATGCGGCCGCGTCGCCGCCGTCGAGTTCGACGATGCCGTCGCGCCATGCCTGGTCGAGCGCCTGCGCGAACGCGTCGGCCGGCTGCGCGCCCGACACCGCGTAACGGCCGCCGAACACGAACAGCGGCACGCCGCGCCCGCCGATCTGCGCGGCGCGTGCGATATCGGCTTCGACTTCGTCGCGGTACAGGTCGCTGCGCAGCACGTCTTCGACGGCCGCGCGCTCGAGCCCCGCTTCGACCGCGAATTCGGTCAGCTCGGCGTGATCGAACAGCGAGCCGTGCTCGCAGAAGTACGCGCGGTACAGCCGCTCGGTCAGCGCGTGCGCGCGGCCCGTCGCTTCCGCGAGCTTCACGAGCCGGTGGCCGTCGAGCGTGTCGCCGACGAGCGTGCCGGGCAGGTCGTAACGCAGCCCGACGCTCGCGGCCGCATCGGTCACCTGGCGCAGCATCTGGTCGACCTGCGCGGGCGACATCCGGTACTTGCCGGCGAGCATCGCCTCGACCGGCTCGACCGGCTGGCCCGGCATCAGCCGGTATGCGCGCAGCGCGACGTCGACGCGCTCGGCGTGCGCGAACGCGGCGAGCGCCTCGTCGAAGCGGCGCTTGCCGATCCAGCACCACGGGCAGATCAGGTCGGACCAGATTTCGACGGTCAGGGTCGGGCGGGCAATCGGGGCGGGAGCGGTCGTCATGGGCGGTTCCGGGCAGCAAAAAAGTGTAACCGGGACTATATCACTTTGTGCTTCGACGCTTCGTCCAGGCCGGGCGGGTGCGTGAAACGGGCGCCCGCCGCATCACGAAGCATAGACACGGAAGCGGCGCACCGATAGCGATGGCCGATACCGGCCGCCGCCGCGCGTCCCGACGAACAGGCGTTTCGTCGTCCCGGCGAACGGGCGAACCCGCCCGCCCCCGCGTTTCGCTTACGCGTCGCCCTGCGTTTCCTTCAGGTGCTTGAGGTGCTTGTAGACCGTCGCGCGGCCCATCCCGAGCACATTCGCGACGTAGTTCGCCGCGCTCTTGCCGCGGAACGCGCCCTCCGCGTACAGCGCTTCGACGAGCTCGCGCCGGTGCTCGCGCGTGAGCCCGTTCAGCCCGACCTGCCGCTCGCGCAGCCAGCCGTGCAGGAACGTGTTGATGCGCTCCTGCCAGTCGTCGCGGAACAGCTCGTCCGGCTGCGCGACCACGCCCGCACCCTTGATGAACAGGTCGAGCGTCGCGCGCACCTCGTCGAACACCGCGATGTTGAAGTTGATGCACATCATCCCGGCCGGGTGGCCTTCGTCGTCGAACAGCACGTTGCTCACGCAGCGCATCCGCCGGCCGTCCCAGTTCAGCTTCTCGTACGGGCCGATCACGCGCTCGCGCGCGGAATGATCGATTTCCTCCAGCGCGGAATCGTCGCCGACCTCGCGCTTCGACAGGTTGTTCGCGAGATACAGCACGGTCTGGTCGTGCAGGTCGTGGATCACGACTTCCGCGTACGGGAAGAACAGCGCGGCGATACCGTCGGCGATCGGCGCATAACGGGTGAGCAGCAGGTCTTTGACGGGGGATTTCTTCTTGCGCATCGGTGTCGCCATCTCGGGTGGGCGGGGGCCGGGCGGCCCATCGGGCCGGCGAGGCGGCGTGCCGGTGGCCGGCATGCCCGTGCGCCCGCGCGCGGCCGCCGCGGCGGTTGCGCCATTGTATCGGCCCCGCGCTCGCGTGCCGCTCATGCGCGCGTCAGGTGCGCGTACAGCGCGTGCGCGATCGCGATGTCCTCGAGCCCGAGGCCGATCGAGCGGAAGAATGCGTGACGGGCATACGACGGTGCCGGGCAGGTGCCGGCGACGAGCGCGGGCAGGTCGCCGGCGATTCGCGCGGCTTCCCAGCCGTGCTCGGCCGTCGCGATCTGCATTTCGCCGGCGCTCGCGGGCGTCGTGTGCCGGTAGTCGCAGTACACGTCCATGCCGGGCAGCCAGGCGGGCGGGATCTCGTGCGCGCGCGCGACGTTCGTGCTGATCGACGTGACGAGCGCGGGGCGCGTGAGCATCCCGTCGCCGAGCACGGGCGTGCCCGACGACGTGCACAGCATCACGACGTCCGCGTCGCGCACGCAGGCTTCGACGCTCGCGGCGGCGCGTGCGCGCGGGTCGAGCTGCGCAAGCGCCGCCTGCTGCGCCGCGTCGCCGGCGAGCGCGGGCGAGTACACGCGGATCGTTTCCCAGTCGCGCAGTCCCGCGGTGTGCCGCAGGTGCGCGAGGCCGACCGCGCCCGCGCCGACGATCGCGAGATGGCGCGCGTTGCCCGGCGCGAGACAATCGACCGCGAGCGCGGTCGTGCCGGCCGTGCGCTCGACCGTCAGCAGGCCCGCATCGCACCACATCAGCGGCTGGCCCGTGCGCATCGACATCAGCGCGGTCCACGCGGTGACGATGGGCTTGCCGCCCGTCACGACATAAGGCGACAGCTTCGCGCCGAACACCTGCGCGTCGGCGAGCGCGCCCAGATACGTGATGAAGTCGCCGGCCTGCCCGGGAAACAGCGTGAGTGTTTGCGGCGGCTGCACCGCGCGCGCCGCGGCGAGCGACGCGAACATGCTGCGCAGCGTGCCGAGCACGTCGAGCGACGGCAGGGCCGCGCGCACCGCGGCTTCGTCGACGGTCAGCGGCAGGGTCGGGGCGGTTTGCGTCATGAGGACATCTCCGGTCGGGGCCGGACTGGACTGTCTCGATCGACGTGTCCGGCAGTGTTCGTGATGGACGAAAAGTCTAATATAGACAAACGAAATCGGGAGAATTTTTCTTTTCGAGACTTTGCGTCATCGCGGGATTCTGGAAAAACATCGAGAAATCAAGGGTGTTTTCGATGTCGGGAGAATTTCCGATGCCGCGTATCGGGGCACGATTCTCGTATCCCCTATAGTCTATAGTAGACTTTGAGTCTATATTTCGCGTGCAGGACACGACCCGCCGCCGCGTGGCGACCGCCTGCTTCGAATGCCGATCCGGCGCCCGGCCGCGGCCGTCGTGTACCGATCTTCATCGCCTCAATCCAGAACGGAAGGACCGTCATGAACTGGAAGCTCTCCCTCTGCGCCGCTGCGGCGCTCGCCTGTGCGGCCGTCACGGCCCACGCCGAACAGACCACGTTGCGCTTCGGGATCGAAGCCGCCTATCCGCCGTTCGAGAGCAAGACGCCGGCCGGTCAGCTGCAGGGTTTCGACGTCGACATCGGCAACGCGGTGTGCGCGAAGCTGAACATGAAGTGCGTGTGGGTCGAGAATTCGTTCGACGGCCTGATTCCGGCGCTGCAGGCGCGCAAGTTCGACGCGATCAATTCGGCGATGAACATCACCGCGAAGCGCAAGCAGAGCATCGACTTCACGCCGGCGATCTACGTGGTGCCGATCGTGATGGTCGCGAAGCACGGCTCGCCGCTGCGGCCCGACGTCTCGAGCCTGCGCGGCAGGCACGTCGGCGTGCTGCAGGGCTCGTCGCAGGAGGATTTCCTGAAGGCGCACTGGGCCAACGCGGGCGTGGCCGTCGTGTCGTACCAGGATCAGGACCAGATCTACGCCGATCTCGTCGCGGGTCGTCTCGACGCGGCCGTGCAGGAAGCGCAGACCGCGCAGGACGGTTTCCTCGACAAGCCGGCCGGCCGCGACTACCAGATCGTCGGCGAGCCGCTGAAGGATCCGGCGACGCTCGGCGAAGGCACGGGCTTCGGGATGCGCAAGAACGACAAGGCGCTGCAGGCGAAGATCGTCGGCGCGCTCGACGCGCTGAAGAAGGACGGCACGCTCGGCGCGCTGTCGCAGAAGTACTTCAAGCGCGACATCGTCGCGAAGTAATGACCGCCGCGCGTCGGCCGCCGGGCCGGTGCGTGCCGCATCGAATCTCGACGCAGTACGGGGAACCATGGATTTCGACGTCATCGTTCTGGGGGCCGGCATCGTCGGCGTGTCGTCGGCGCTGCATCTGCAGGATCGCGGGTTGCGCGTCGCGCTCGTCGACCGGCGTGCGCCCGGCGAGGAAACGAGCCACGGCAATGCGGGGCTGATCGAACGCTCGTCGGTCGTGCCGTACGCGTTTCCGCGCCGGCTCGGTACTTTGCTGCGCTATGCGCGCAATCGCTCGGTCGATCTCTACTGGGACTACCGCGCGCTGCCCGCGTATGCGGGCTGGCTCGCGCGCTTCTGGCGCGAATCGTCGCCGCAGCGGCTCGCGGCCGCCGCGCGCGACCTGCTGCCGCTCGTCGCGGCGAGCGTCGTCGAGCACGACGCGCTGCTCGCGCGTACCGATGCGCAGCCGCTCGTGCACGACGGCGGGTGGATCGAAGCGTTCCGGTCGCCCGCGCTGTTCGATGCGGAAGCGCGCGTGCAGCAGCGCGTGGCCGACGCGCACGGGCTGCGGATGACGGTGCTCGACGCACGTGCGTTGCGCGCGACGGAGCCCGGCGTCAGCGACGCGTTCTGCGGCGCATTCCACTGGCAGGACCCGAAGACCGTGTCGAGCCCGGGCGGGCTGACCAAGGCCTACGCCCGGTTGTTCGAGCGCGACGGCGGCACGTTCGTGCTCGGCGATGCCAAGACGCTCGTGCAGGTGGAGGACGGCTGGCAGGTCGGTACCGAACACGGGCCGATCTCGGCGCGCTCGGCGGTGGTCGCGCTCGGGCCGTGGTCCGATCACGTGTTCGCGCCGCTCGGCTACCGGATTCCGCTGCGCGCGAAGCGCGGCTACCACATGCACTACCGGCCGACGCGCGCGCCGTTGAACGTGCCCGTGTGCGATACCGAGGAAGGTTTCGTCGTCGCGCCGATGGAAGGCGGCCGGCTGCGGCTCACGACCGGCGTCGAGATCGCGCTGCGCGGCGCACCGCCGACCGGCGTGCAGCTCGCGCGTGCGGAGCCGCTGGCGCGCGACGCGTTCGGCATCGGCGAGCGGCTCGATCCCGAGCCGTGGCTCGGGATGCGGCCGTGCACGCCCGACATGCGCCCGGTGATCGGGCCCGCGCCGCGCCATCGCCACCTGTGGTTCGCGTTTGGCCATTGTCACCACGGGCTCACGCTCGGCCCTGCGACCGGGCGCCTGCTCGCCGAAATGATGACGGGCGCGCCGACCTATATCGATCCCCATCCGTACCGGCCCGCACGCTTCGGCTGATCCGGCGGCGCGCGCGGCCTCGCGCGCGCGCCGGTTGCGACGCGGCCTTTACAATGTTTCATTCTGCTATCCGGATTACCGGAAATCGCGCAATCGGAAATGATCTGCGTAATCGGAAAGAAAGATGATCGCCAAATAAAGAAAATAAGCAAATCGGCGATTTATCAATGCATTTTCATTTTGCTGAAATGTGTAATCGGCCGCCGTTCGTGACGGTCTGATGCACCGCGCCGCCAGCGCGTTCCGGTGTTACGCGGAATGTACCGGAACACGTTACCACGGGGCTCGCAAACGTTACGTTACATCCGTTCTCCGCAGTCCTTTTTCATCAGATGATTGCGATGCCGGGGTCGTGCTTTTCGTCTGAAATCGATTAAAAAAGCGTTATTGCGCGCCAATAGACAGACGAATCAATCCGGTTTTTCGAATTGGCACACTTCGTGCAATCCGTCCCCATGCTTTATCAACGTTGTGCCAACCGAGATGGGGAAAAACAAAGATGGGACACAATCTGAAATTGACGGGTGCAGCGCTGTCGGTCGCGACGGTGTTCGGGGTACTGGCTTCGGGTTCCGCGGTGGCGGGGCCCCTTGATGGGCTGCCGATCCCGCAAGTGATCGTCAACCCGCCGACGAACAGCGTCTCGGTCGGGCTGGTCGCGACGGGGACGTCGCCGCTGGGTTCGGTCACCGTGGCGGCGGGCGGGGCGGGCGCGATCCAGACGTCCCTTGGCGATCCCGGCCAGGCACTGTCGGGCGCCGTGGGGGCGGTGACGGGCGCACTCGGCGGTGGCACCTTGCAGCCGCTTGCGCCGGTTCAGGGTGTGGTGAACCAGGTGACGGGTGCGCTGAGCGGCGGCAACCCGGCTGGCGCGTTGACGGGGGCACTCGGTACGGTGACCGGTGCGCTGGGCAATGTCGGTGGTGGCGCGAATCCGCTGGCGCCGGTTCAAGGTGTCGTCAATCAAGTCACGGGCGCGCTCGGCGGTGGTAACCCGGCCGGGGCGTTGACGGGGGCACTCGGCACGGTGACCGGTGCGCTGGGCAATGTCGGCGGCGGGGCGAATCCGCTGGCGCCGGTTCAAGGTGTCGTCAATCAAGTGACGGGCGCGCTCGGCGGTGGCAATCCAGCTGGTGCGTTGACGGGTGCACTCGGTACGGTGACCGGTGCGCTAGGAAATGTCGGTGGTGGCGCGAATCCGCTGGCGCCGGTTCAAGGTGTCGTCAATCAAGTGACGGGCGCGCTCGGCGGTGGTAACCCGGCTGGGGCGTTGACGGGGGCACTCGGCACGGTGACCGGTGCGCTGGGCAATGTCGGTGGTGGCGCGAATCCGCTGGCGCCGGTTCAAGGCGTCGTCAATCAAGTGACGGGCGCACTGGGCGGTATCGGCGGCGGTTCGTACCCGCTGGGGGCGGTTCAAGGCGTCGTCAATCAAGTAACGACTGCGCTCAATAACGGCAACCCGGCCAGTGCATTGACGGGTGCGCTCGGTACCGTGGCGGGTGAGCTCGGTGCTGGCAATCCGGCCGGCACGGTAACCGGTGCAATCGGCAACGTGACGGGGGCGCTCGGCGCATTGGGCGCTATCGGCGGCGGCAATCCCGCGGGTGCGCTGACCGGCGCACTGAACACGGCGACCGGGACGCTAAGCAACGCACTCGGTACCGCAACGGGTGCGCTCGGCAGCGGCAACCCGGCAGGCGCGCTGACCGGCGCACTCGGTACGGTCACGGGCGCACTGGGCGGCATCGGCGGCGGCTCGAACCCGCTGGCCCCGGTGCAAGGTGTCGTGAACCAGGTCACCGGCGCACTCGGCGGCGGCAACCCGACCGGCGCGCTGACCGGCGCGCTCGGCACGGTGACGGGTGCACTGGGCGGCATCGGCGGCGGTTCGAACCCGCTGGCCCCGGTGCAAGGTGTCGTGAACCAGGTCACCGGCGCACTCGGCGGCGGCAACCCGACCGGCGCGCTGACCGGCGCGCTCGGCACGGTGACGGGTGCACTGGGCGGCATCGGCGGCGGCTCGAACCCGCTGGCCCCGATCCAGAACGTCGTCGACCAGGTCACCGGTACGCTCGGCAGCGGCAACCCGGCCGGCACGCTGAGCAACGCGGTCAACACGATCACGGGCACGCTCGGCAACGTCGGCGGCGCGGGCAGCCCGCTGGCGCCGGTGCAAGGTGTCGTCACGCAGCTCGCGGGCACGCTCGGCGACTCGAATCCGCTGACGCCGGTGCAAGGCGTCGTGAATCAGGTCGTCGGCACGCTGTCCGGCGCCGGCGGCGGCAGCCCGATCGCGCCGATCACGAACCTCGTCAACGGCCTGCAGAACGCGCTGCCGACGGGCGGCAATGCGGCTGGTGCGCTGACCGGTGCACTCGGCTCGGTGACGGGCGCACTCGGCAGCCTCGGCAGCCTCGGTGGCTCGAATCCGCTGGCACCGGTGCAGGGTGTCGTGAACCAGGTCGTCGGCACGCTGGGCAACAGCAATGCGGTCGGCACGGCCACGAACGCACTGGGTAACGCGGTCGGCTCCGTCGTGGGCGCACTCGGCAACCTCGGCGGCACGAACCCGCTGGCGCCGGTGCAGGGCGTCGTGAACCAGGTGGTCGGCACGCTCGGCAACCTCGGCGGGTCGAACCCGCTGGCGCCGGTGCAAGGCGTCGTGAACCAGGTCGTCGGCACGTTGTCGGGCGCGGCGGGCAACAACCCGATCGCACCGATCACGAACCTCGTGAGCGGCCTGACGGGCGGCAGCAACCCGGCCGGCGCACTGACCGGTGCGCTCGGTTCGGTGACGGGCGCACTCGCGAACGGTCCGGTGGCCCTCGGGCAGGCGGCCGGCGCGCTGTCGGGCGCGGCCGGTTCGACGGCAGCGGCGGGCGGCAGCCTGCTTGGCTCGGGCGCGAATGCGGCCGGCGGCACGGCGGGTGCGGTTGGCTCGCTGCTGACGACGGGCGGCAACGCGACGGCGACGGTCGTCAACGCGGTCGGCACGACGGTGGGCACGGCGCTCGGCTCCGCGCCGGGCCTGTCGGTCACGCCGCATTCGGGCAACAGCGCGCCGGGCAACCCGCTCGCACCGGTGTCGTCGCTGCTCCAGTCGCTGACGGGCGCACTGCCGAAGTAATCGGCCGGACACGCACGGCGGCGCGAGATCGGCCGCCGTGCGCAACGGGTCGCGCAACGCGGCATGACAGGGATGTCATGCCGCGTTGTCCTTTTTGGGGCGCGCTTTGTTTCGTCACATGAACGGCCGCGGCCGGCGCGCGTCGGCCGACGCGGAATAATCGGCCTCCTTCGTCCGTTTACATACCGAATCCCGGCAGCGCCGGCCGGCGGGATAATGGTCGTGACGAAGCCGATCGTCCCTGCCGGTGCCGCCGTGTCGCGATGCCGTGCCAAGGAGAAAGGACATGAAACGGATACTCGTTGCCGCCGCGCTGACGGCGGCTATCGTGCGGCCGGCCGCCGCGGAACCGCCCCGTGCCGGCGACGGCAAACTGGTCGACGAAGATCACATGACGCTCTACGTGTTCGATCGCGACGCGCCCGGCAAGAGCGCGTGCGACAGCGCGTGCGCGGCCAACTGGCCGCCCGCGCTCGCCGACGCGTATGACAAGGCCGTGGGTGCGCTGAGTCTCGTCGCGCGCGACGACGGCCGCAAGCAATGGGCGTATCGCGGGCGCCCGCTGTATCGCTGGAAGCAGGATCGCAAGCCCGGCGACGCGGGCGGCGACGGGATCGGCGGCATGTGGCACGTTGCGCGCCCGTGACCGTGTGGCGGTGCGCGAGGCATCCTGATGAGCTATGAATCGGATCTGCTGGTGTGGCTGCCGCATCTCACGCGCTATGCGCGCGCGCTGACGGGCGACCGCGCCTGGGCGGACGATCTCGTGCAGGACACGCTCGAGCGTGCGCTGAACCGCCCGCCGCGCGATGGCGGCAACCTGCGCGCGTGGCTGCTGACGCTGCTGCGGCACCGCTTCATCGACCAGTTGCGCGCGCGGCACGAGATCGCGGTCGACGATGCGACGGCGCCGTGGCAGACGATGGCCGCGCCGGCCGGCGAGATCGGCGGGCTGGTGCTGCGCGACGTGCAGCGCGCGCTGTACCGGCTGCCGGTCGAGCAGCGCGAGGTGTTGCTGCTGGTCGCGCTCGAGGAGTTGAGTTATCGCGATGCCGCACAGGTGCTCGGGGTCCCGGTGGGAACGGTGATGTCGCGCCTCGCACGGGCGCGCGGGCAGATGCGCGCGATGCTGTCGGACGAGCCGTCGGCGCACGGCACGCCCGCGTTACGGGTGATCGGGAAGACATGATGGACGAACCGCGCAAACCTTCGAACGACGAGCGGGACGACGATGCGTCGGCGCAACTGCTGTCCGCATTGCTGGACGGCGAGCTGTCCGGGCGCGAGCGAAACGAGATGCTCGAGCGGGTGCAGGCCGATCCGGAGGAGGCCGAACGATTCGCGCATTACCGGGCGCAGCGCGACGCACTGCAGGCGCTGTTTCCGCTGCCGGGTGCCGCGCCCGCGCTGTTCGTGCAGCGCCGCGCGCCGCGTCGGCGCGGGATCGCCTATGCGCTCGCGGGGCTCGCGGCCGGGCTGCTGATCGGCATCGCGCTGCACGCGGGCTGGGTCGCGCTCGACAGCGAACCGGCGTTCGCCGCGCGCGCGGATGTCGCGTACGCGACGTACGTGGCCGATCGCGAACATCCGGTCGAAGTCGGAGCAGGCGACTCGCAACGCCTCGCCGGGTGGCTGTCCGCGCGTCTCGGGCGGCCCGTGCGCGCGCCGTCGCTCGACGAATACGGCTACGCGCTGCTCGGCGGCCGGCTGCTCCCGGGCGACGCGGGGCCGGCCGCGCAACTCATGTACCAGCGCGCGGACGGCGAGCGCGTGACGCTGTACATGACGGCCTACGACGCACGGCGCGTCGCACCGCGGGCGATGTCGGCCGGCGACCGCTACACGTATTTCTGGTCGGATCGCGGGATGGGTTACGCATTGTCCGGCCAGGGCGATGAACGGCGCCTGCGCGAACTCGCGATCGAAGCGTGCGGTGAGCTCGGCGGCCAGACCGACGCGTGGAAGGGGTGACGCGCGCGGCGCCGCTACGGAGCACGCGATGAAGATGACGATGACGAAGGGGCTCGTGCTGATCCCGATGCTGGCGGCACTCGCCGCGGGCACCGCGCTTGCCCGGGCGGAGGGTGACGCACCCGTGCGCGTGCCCGTCGACGCCGACGGCGTGCAGCGGGTCGCGATCGTCGGCGGCAGTTATTTCTTCCGACCGAACCACGTGATCGTGCGGGCGCACGTGCCGGTCGAGCTGACCGTGTCGGCCGAGCCCGGCCTGGTGCCGCACAGCTTCGAAATCGATGCGCCGCAGGCCGGCATCGTGGTGCACATGGACCTCGGCACGACGCCGAAGACGTTTCGCTTCACGCCGGCGCAGCCGGGCCGGTTCGCCTACTATTGCACGCATCGGCTGCTGTTTTTCAGCAGCCATCGCGAGCGCGGGATGGAAGGCGTGCTCGATGTCGAGGCGGCGCCGTGATCGCCGCGTTGCTGGCCGCGAGCCTGATAGGAGCGAGCATGACCGCCGATCCCGTGACCGTCGCGCAGGCGCATTTCGACCACGTCCGCTCGTACCGCGCGACGATCCGCTCGTCCGCGCGCAGCGGCGAACATACGGAATTCCGTTACGCGTACCTGAAACCGGGCTTCGTCCGGATGGATTTCGTGTCGCCGCATCACGGCGCGGTGCTCGCGTACGATCCCGGCGACGGCAAGGTGCGGCTGCGCCCGTTCGGCGCGCATGCACCGCCCGCGCTGACGCTGTCGCCGTCCAATCCGCTCGTGCGCGACCGCAGCGGCCACCGGGTCGACCGGTCCGACGTCGGCGAGCTGTTGCGCAACGTTCACGCGCTGCAGGAGGGCGGCTCGACGGTGACCGAAGGCGAGGAGGCCGTCGGCGGCCGGACCGCGCTGCGTGTGTCGGTCACGGGCGCGCCCGCGCATGCGGTCGACGGCGTGCATCGCTACCGGCTGTGGCTGGATACCGAGGACGGTTTTCCGCTGAAGGTCGTCAGCTTCGCGGACGATGGCGACGTGCCGCTCGAAACCGTGACGCTCGACGACGTCGAGATCGACGTCGCGTTTCCCGAACGCTTCTTCGCGCCCTGAGCGGTGCACTGACTCATGCCCCTGACGGGCATGCCGGAGGCTGCATGGCGGAATACCGGTTCTCGACGACCTGGCACGTGGACGCGCCGCTCGCGGCGGTGTGGGACGCGATCTACCAGGTCGACCGCTGGCCCGACTGGTGGAAGGGCGCCGTGCGTACCGTCGAGATCGAACCGGGCGACGTGCGCGGCGTCGGCGCGCTGCACCGGTACACGTGGAAGGGCGCGCTGCCGTACCGGCTGACCTTCGACATGCGCGTGCGACGCGTCGAGCCGCGTCATGCGCTCGAAGGCCGCGCGAGCGGCGCGATCGAGGGCGACGGATGCTGGTCGTTCGCCGCCGACGGCGCGCGCACCATCGTGCGCTACGACTGGCACATCCGCACGCACGTGCGCTGGATGAACCGGCTGGAGCCGCTGGGTCGGCCGCTGTTCCGATGGAATCACGACGTCGTGATGCGCGAAGGTGCGAAGGGGCTCGCGCGGCTGCTGGGCGTGGCCGTCGAGACGGACGGCCGGATTTTCCGGCCGTTGCCGGATGCGGGTTGCGCCGATGCCTGAACGTGCGTGAACGCGTGTAAAAGCGCCGAACGCCGAACGCCGAACGCCGAACGCCGAACGCCGAACGCCGAACGCCGAACGCCAACCGCCAACCGCCAACCGCCAACCGCCAACCGCCAACCGCCAACCGCCAACCGCCAACCGCCAACCGCCAACCGCCAACCGCCAACCGCCGCGCCGCTCAGCGCGCGTACGCCATCACCGCGCCATCCACCACCAGCGCGACACGTTCGCCCACGGCCGGACACCGGTGTCCCGGCACGCGTGCGCGCACGAGCACGTCGGGATCGGTATCGAGGCGCACGACCACGTCGGCATCCTGGCCCGCGAACTGCGTGGCTTCGACGCGCGCCGTATGGCCGCGCGCGGCATCGGCCTGCGTGACCGGCACGATGCCGATCTGCTCGGGGCGCAGCATCGCGTCGGCCGGCCCGTCGGGCAACGGCGCGACGAGCGGCAGTTCGCCGAGCGCGCAGGCGATGCGCACGCTGCGCACGCGGCCGGCGAGCAGCACGGCCTGCCCGACGAACGACGCGACGTCGCGCGTGACCGGCTGCCGGTACAGCGTCTGCGGCGCGGCCGTCTGTACGAGGCGGCCGTGCCACATCACCGCCACTTCGTCGCCGAGCGTCATTGCCTCGGGCTGGTCGTGCGTGACGAGCACCGATGTCGCGCCCGCCGCGGCGAGCGCATCCGCGACCGCGCTGCGCGTTTCGTGGCGCAGCGACGTGTCGAGCGCGGAGAACGGTTCGTCGAGGATCACGAGCGACGGCTCCGGCGCGAGCGCGCGGGCGAGCGCGACGCGCTGCTGCTGGCCGCCCGACAGTTGCTGCGGCGCGCGGCTCGCATACGATGCGGGCAGCCCGACCATCTCGAGCAGTTCGTCGACGCGATGATGGCGCCGCCGCGCCGCGCGCGGCAGCCCGAACGCGATGTTGTCGGCCACCGACAGATGCGGAAACAGCGCACCTTCCTGCGGCACGTAGCCGATCCGGCGTGCCTCGGGCGGCAGGTGCAGGTCGGGCGCGGCCACGCGGCGCCCGTCGATTTCGACGGTGCCGCGCTCGGCGCGCTCGAAGCCGCACAGCACGCGCAGCAGGGTGGTCTTGCCGCTGCCGGACGGGCCGAGCAGCGCGAGGCGCGAACCGCGCCGCACCGTGAGGTCGATGTCGTGCAGGACGGTATGCGATCCGAACGATTTGGACAGGCCGTGGATGCGTAGTTCGCTCATGGGCGGTTCCGGGGAAAAAGGGCGGCGCTCAATCGCGCACCGACGCGCGGCCGAGCAGCAGGAACAGCAGTCCCGATGCGCCGAGCGACAGCGCGACGAGCAGCGCCGCATAGGGCGCCGCGGCGGCGAACGCGAGCGTCGCCGTATCGCTCCACACCTGCGTCGCGAGCGTGCGGGTGCCGATGGGCGACAGCAGCAGCGTCGCGTTGAGTTCCGTCACGACCGAGATGAACACCATCGTCGCGGCCGCGCCGAGGCCGGGTGCCGCGAGCGGCAGCACCACGCGCGTGAGCGTCGCGCGCCAGCCGAGGCCGAGCGAGCGCGCGGTTTCCTCGAGCCGGACCTGCACGTGCGACAGCGCGGCGCGCACGCTGACGACCGCGAGCGGCAGGAACAGGATCGCGTACGCGGCGACGAGCGCGGGTGCACTCTGGTAGAGCGGCTGCAGCAGCCGCACCGTGATCGACACGATCGCCAGCGCGACGACGATGCCCGGCACGCCCTGCACGGTCATCGCCGTGCGCTCGAGGAGGGTGGCGACGCGGCCCGGATAACGGACCAGCAGGAACGCGAGCGGCAGCGCGAGCAGCGTCGTGACGGCCGCCGCCATCAGGCCGTAGCCGGACGACGCGAGTGTGGCCTGCCACAGCAGCTCGGGCGACACGTCGGCCGGCGTGACGGCGGCCGCGCCCTGTTGCGTGAGCCAGTAGCCGATCATCGCGAGCGGCACGCCGAGCGTCGCGGCCGCGAGCGCGGCGAACGCGACGGTGACGGGGCCGCGCAGGTTGCCGAGCGGATAACGCATCGCGACGCGGCGTGCGGCGCGGTGCGTATGACCGTAGCGCGCATGGCCGCGTGCGCGAGCCTCGATCGCGAGGCACAGCAGGCACAGCGCGATCAGCACGCAGCCGAGCAGCGATGCGCCGCCGCCGTCGAACGCGGTGCGGTATTCCGCATAGATCTCGGTCGTGAACGTGCGAAAGCGCAGCAACTGGAATGCGCCGAACTCGGACAGCACACCGAGCGCGACGAGCAGCATCCCGCCGCACAGCGCGGGGCGCAGCTGCGGCAGCACGACGCGGAAGAAGGTATGCCACGGCGAGCAGCCGAGCGTGCGCGCGCTTTCCTCCAGTGCGGGGTCGAGTTCGCGCAGCGCGGCGGCCACCGGCAGGTAGACGAGCGGGAAGTACGCGGAGGTCAGCACGATCAGCGCGCCGAGGAAATCCTGCAGGTCGAGGCTCAGCGACACCCACGCATAGCTCGTGATGAACGGCGGCACCGCGAGCGGCGCGGCCGCCAGCGCGGTCCACAGCGGCCGGGCCGGCAGGTCGGTGCGCTCGATGAACCACGCGAGCGACGTGCCGAGCAGCGTGCACGCGAGGGTCGCGGCGAGCGTGATCGACAGCGTGTTGACGAGCAACTCGCCGACGAGCGGGCGCCACAGCAGCTCGATCGCATCGTCGACGCCGAAGGTGGCCGCGCGGTACAGCGTGAAGCCGAGCGGCAACAGGATCGCGAGCGGCCCGCACGCGGCCGCGGCGACGAGCGCGCGCGACGGGCGCCGCCGGGTCGCGGTGCGCTCGCCGTCGCGCGCGGTGCGCGCCGTGCGGGACACGGCGTCGCTCATGCTCAGAGGAGGCCGGCCTGACGCAGCAGCTTGCCGGCCTGGCTGTCGTCGCCGAGCTGTTCGAACGTCAGCGCCGGCGGGCTCAGTTCGTTGAACGGTTTCAGGATCGGATCGGGAGCGACGCCCGGATGCAGCGGATACTCGAAGCTGACATGGCCGCCCGCCATCAGCTTCTGCGCACGCTCGCCGACGAGATACGCGACGAACTTCTGCGCTTCCGGCTGGTGCTTCGACGCTTTCAGCACCGCGGCGCCGGACACGTTGACGGCACCGCCGACGTCGCCGTGGCCGAAGTGGTGGATCGCGCTGCGCGTCGACTTGTCGCCGAGTTCGGCGTGCAGGCGGTCCCAGTAGTAGTTGTTGACGATGCCGGTCAGCACGCCGCCGCGGTTGACGGCCGCCGTCACGCCTTCGTCGTCGTCGAAGATCTGCGCGTTGGCCTTCAGGCCCTTCAGCCATTGCAGCGTCGCGGCCTCGCCATGCAGCGCGAGCACCGCGCTCACGAGCGGCAGGAAGTCCGCGTCGCTCGGCGCGACGCCGACCTTGCCCTTCCATTCGGGCTTCGCGAGATCGAGCAGCGACGCGGGCAACTGCTGCGGCTGGATTTTCGCGGTGTTGTAGACGAGCACGTTCTCGCGCGCGAGCACGCCGACCCAGTTGCCGTCGGCCGGGTTGAAGCGTGCGGGCACCGACTGCAGCGTGGCGCCGTCGGTCTTCGCGAACAGGCCCTTGCGGTCGAGCAGCACGAGCTCCGGCGAGTTTTCGGTGAAGTACACGTCGGCCGGCGTGCGGTCGCCTTCCGCGACGATCTGCGCGGCGAGCGCGGGGCCCTCGCCCGAGCGCACCTTCACGGTGATGCCGCTCTGCGCTTCGAAGTCCTTGACGAGCTGGTTCACGACTTGCTCGTGCTGCGCGTTGTACAGCGTGAGCGTCGCGGCATGCGTGCGGGTGGCGTGCAGCGCGCCGGTCAGCATCAGCGCGGCGGCCGCCGCGGAAATCAGGTGCCGCAGCGGGCGGCTAACGGGTGTAGTGATCATGTCGTTTTCAGCAGGTTGCATCCGGCCGGGCCGGAAAGGTGTGCGTTGGCGTGCGTGGCGCGACGTCATGCCTCGAACAGCGCGGCGCCGATGTACGAACCGGGTTGCGCGCCCGGCGGGCACGCGAAGATCGCGCTGCCGACGTGCGTGGTGAACTGGTTCATGATGTCCAGCTTCGAGAGCTTCTCGTTGATCGGAATGAAGCCCTTGCGCGGGTCGCGCTGGTGCGCGACGAACATCAGCCCCGCGTCGTACTCGGTCTGCTGGCGCCACGGCGGCCAGCGTTCGATGTAGAAGCTCGTGCTGTCGTTGTACGAGTACGCGCGGCGCAGGATCTGCGCGCCGTTGTTGACCTGCGGCGATGCGAGGCGCGCGTGCGAGTTGTCGGGGATCACCGGGTTGCCGTCCTTGTCGGCCGCGTCGAGGTCGAGCGCCTCGAACTCGTGCTTCCGGCCGAGCGGCGCGCCGCTGTACTTATGGCGGCCGACCACCTGTTCCTGGAAACCGAGCTCCGTGTTGTCCCAGTGTTCGAGCGTGATGCGGATCCGGCGCACGACCGTGTAGGTGCCGCCGTTCATCCATGCCGGGCCTTCGCTGCCGGCCCACACGAATTCGTTCATCGCGGCCGGGTCGGACATCGGCGGATTCATCGTGCCGTCCTTGAAGCCCATCAGGTTGCGCGGCGTCTCGCCGGGCTTGCCCGACGTGAAGCCGGCCTGGCCCCAGCGCATCTGCGTTGCGTTCGCGCCGAGCCGCACGAGCTGGCGCACGGCGTGGAACGCGACCTGCGCGTCGTCCGCGCATGCCTGGATGAACAGGTCGCCGCCGGTTTTCTCGGGCAGCAACTGGTCGCCGTTGAAACGCGGCAGGTCGACGAGCGCGGCGGGGCGATGCTTCGCGAGGCCGTAGCGGTCCTTGCCCGCGAGCGCGAACAGGCCGGGCCCGAAGCCGAACGTGATGGTCAGGCGCGCGGGGCCGAGGCCGAGTGCGTCGCCCCCGTCGGCCGGCGCGACTTCGTCGCCGCCCGTCGCGGCGAGCGGTTGCGCGGTGTCGCCGCGTGTCATCCGCGCGGCGGCGTCGGTCCAGGTCTTCAGCAGTGCGACGACGTCCGCGCGCTGCGCCGTCGTCAGGTCGAGCGCCGCGAAATACGCGTGGCGCTGCTGCGGCGTCGCGATGCCGCTCTGGTGCTGGCCGTAGAACGGCTCGACGCCGTCGTGCGCGGGGGCCGGTGCGGCGGCGGGGGCATCCGCCGCCTTCGCGGCCGGCATCGACGCCGCCGCGAGGCCGGCGGCCACCGCGGCGCCGCCCGCCTTCAGGAAGCCGCGCCGTGCGGGGCGGGGCGGCTGGTTGTGATCGTCTGCCATGGTTCGTTCCGTTACTTCGCGAGCAACAGCGTGTTGACGTCGTCCGCGACGTAGTAGAAGCCGTCGCCCTCGGGCGTCATCGCGATGCCGAACAGGTTGCCGTTGCCGGGGGGCGACTGTGCCTTGTCGGTGTTGATCCAGCGCGCGTAGAGCTGCTTGCCGGCGACCGGGTCGATCTCGACGACCTGGCCGTTCTGCGCGTTGGTCGCGAGCAGGTGGCCGTTCGGTGCGGTCGCGAGCGCGAGCGGGCGGCGCAGGAAGCCGTCGGCGGTGACCTGGCGGCCGACGCCCGCGCTGGTGTCGCGCGTGAGCGGATCGTCGATCTCGACGATCCGGTTGCCGATCGCGTCCGACACGTACAGCTTCTTCTGGTCGCCGGACAACGCGAGGCCGGTCGGGCCGACCAGGAACACGCCCTTGTCGGCCTGCGCGCCGAGGCCGCTCGCGACGACCGTTTCCTGCTTGATCACGGGCGGCTTGCCCGCCGGCACGTCGAGATCGAGGCGCAGTACAGTCGCCTGCTTGTAGACGGGCGGGTTGCCGTCCGCGCGGCCGACGCCGAAGCCGGCCATGCTGACGAACAGCGTCGCGCTGTCGCCGCGGTCGACCACGGCCATGTTGCCCCACGGGTCGTTGATGTTCGGGGTCGACCACGTCGATGCGATCTTGCCCTGCGGATCGAGTACGATCAGGCAGCCGGCCCCCTTGGTGTTCGTCGTGCCGTCGTTGCTCGGCGTGCTGCCGACGATCACCCAGCCGGATTTGAGCATCGTCATCGCCGTCGACAGGCCGATGCCGCCCGGGCACGCCTTCAGGTCCCGCGGGATCGATGCGAACAGGCTCAGCTGCTTCGTCGACGGGCGGTAGTCGACGATCGTGCTGCCGGTACCTTGCAGGTTCGCCGAGTTGTTGAAGTTGTCGACGAGCACGTCGCCCGCCTGGATCGTGCCGGCCGACACCGGCGCGACCGCGATCGCGTACGGGTTCTGGTCGCCGTTGTCGGGCACCGTGTTGACGAGCGTGGTGTGGCGATGCAGCGTCTCGAGGAAACCTTGCGGCTCGGCGAGTGCGCCGGCGGCGGCCGTCAGTGCGGCGGCGGCCAGTGCGCCCGTCGCGAGGCGGCGAAGCGGGGCGGATTGAATCATGTGAATCTCCTGGAGGGCGCGCCGTCCGGGCGGCGCGCGAAAAACGGGTAGCGTGGGCGCGTCGCTCAGAACGTGATCGTCGTTCGCGCGCCGAGCACGAACGTGTTGCGCAGCGGCTGCGTCGCGTCGCTCGGGTTCTGGCCGGCGCCCGCGTTGAACGTGTACTGCGCGTCGGCCTGGACGATCCACCACGGGTTCACCTGGTACTGGTAGGTCGCCTCGAGCGTCGTCTCGCGGGTGCGCACGCCGTACGGGCCGGTCGCGAACGTTCGCGCGGCCTGGTCGAGGTCGGTCACGTGGTTGCCGACCTGGATGTACGTGACGCCGAGGCCGACGCTGTCGTTGTCGCGGCCTTCGAACGGCGCCTTCAGCACGATCCCCGCATTGGCCGAGAAGCTCACCAGGTTGCGGTCGCCCGGCGCACCCATCACGCGCGCGAACACGCCGAGGCTGCGCGGGCCGGTCGGGTCGGGGCGCCAGATCATCTGGTCGGCCACCGCGTAGAAGCTGTAGTCGCCGTGGCGCAGCTGCGCGTTGCCGTTCGACGCGGGATCGGAGAGCGACAGCCCGTCGGTGCCCACGTTCTGGTCCGCGAAGCGGCCGTTGTGATACCAGACGCCGATCTTGTAGGTGCCCGGCAGCCCGTTCGAGCGGCCGGTGTCCATTTCGCCGTCGGACGGCTGGTTCAGCGCGTACTGCAGCTCGCCGATATAGAGCGTGCCGTTGTGCACGTTGAAGTTGGTGCCGCTGAGGTTGTTCGGGTTGTTGCCGAGCGGGTCGCCGTCGAACACGCCCGCGAGCGCGGTGAGCTTCGGCGTGATCTGCGCGCGCACGCGCACGCCGAGGCCCGCGAGCGGATACGCGGGGCCGCCGTTGGGCAGGTCGTACGACGGCAGCGCGGGCCAGCCGAACATCGTGTTGACGAACGTGTTCGCATACGTGCTGACCATGAATTCCTGGTCCAGGCTCTGCTGGCCGATCTTCACGTCGACGCGCTTGTCGAGGAACGACTGCTGGTACCACAGCTCCCACAGGCGCGTCGTGCCCTGCGCCTCGATGCCGCTCGCGGTGTTGAGCGTGCCGAGGTTCCGCGCGCTCAGGTTGGTGCCGTGGATCTGCAGCGCGCTGACGTTGAACGTGCCGCCGGCCAGGCCGATCGCCTTCTGCGTGTCGACCGTCAACGTGGCCGTCGTCAATCCGTCGTAGGCGCCGCCGCGGTTCAGGCCGCCGCGCAGGTTCGCGAGGTATTCGCTGGTTTCGGTGATCTGCAGTGTCGCGCCGTACTTGCCGAGCCACGGGCGGATGCCGCCCATGTCGCCGAGCAGGCTCTGGCGCGTCCAGATGCCGGTCCACATGTTGGTCGGCTTCGCCTGGATCGAGAGGTCGGCTTCGGGTGCTTCGGGTTGTGCGTCGACGGGTACGTCGGCGAAAGCGGCGCCGCTCGCGAACGACGCGCATGCAAGGATGGCCGCGCAGGCGGCGGGGCGCATCCGGGCACGGACGCTGTCTCCCTGGAACGACGCAAACTTCATATCAAATCCATGGTTTTAATTAGTGTGGAGTCCTGCTTGTCGGCCGCTGTCCGGACGCTCGGCTCCGATTGGCCGGCGCACGAAGAAAAGCGCAACGCGGCGCATCGTAGGAGTGTCAAATGGGAAAGTCAATGTAAACGAGAATGATTCGCATTAAATTACCGAATGTAATCCAGAGGCTTACGGACAGGGCGTTTGGCGTGTTTAGTGCAGAGGTAAACCGTAAATATCGGCGTAATGAAAATGAATGCTTGGATGCGAGTCGATGGATCTGCGCGGTGGGGCGCGCGAGGCATCCGGCTGGTGCCGGAGGGGGCGTGTCAGCGGACGGAAGCGGTGCCGTTAGGGAAGTTTTTGTGTGATGACGTCGATCGCAGGAACTCCGTGCTTTCCCGGTGTCCCGACGGGGCTGGATGAGATTTCTGGGCCGCGCGGGCCTGCCGGCCTGGCCCGCGGGCGCTCCTCAGGGTTTGCGTTGTTAAGGGATTATTTGTCGTATTCGTGCGGGTTCCGGCGGCTGACGTCGAGGCTCGTTCAGATCCGGACGGCCCTGTTGTCGAAGCAAGGCTTCCGGACGAGGCACGCTTCCGTCGTTGAGTCGATGGTTCGCACGATTTTGAATGGCCGGTTCTCGCAGGCCGGTGACGGTGATCGCCGAAGGCCGCAAATGCCTCCCTCTTTCTGGATGTGACAATCGTTCAAATCTTGCCGTGTGCGGACGCGTACCATCGTCAATGCTCTGTTACCGGAGCACTTCCCCTCGGATTTGACGCCAAGCTCACGCTTGGCTTTTTTCTGATCGAGGTTTTTTGCGGGGCAGGATGTTTTCGGACGGCATCCGGTCACGACCGATCTCTGGATAACGTTTGTTCAACGACGGCTCGAGGTCTGGTTGAATTTTCAAACTGACACGTCGACGTTGGAAGGGCCCCCGGAAATCGCCGGTCTTCGACGCGTGCCCCATGCAACGCCGGCAAATCGGCATTGAGGCGGTAATGGATATCCAGCGTCCATCTTCCGGGTCCGAACTGCGCTGCGGAACGTTCACTGCTGTGGACTGCTGATCGGGGTTGCCGTGGAATCGAATCTTGAAGATATCCAGTTGTGCTATGACAAGGCCATCGAGGCTTATCACGCTGGCCAGCCTGAACGCGCTCTTCGGTTGGTCGAAGACGTTCTGAAGGAGTACCCGTCAAGCGGTGATGTCCTGCATCTGAGAGGGCTGATCGCTCTGTCGTTGAATGACGTTGAGGAGGCCGAGGACTGGTTCAAACGGGCTATTGATGTGTCTCCTGATGCCACTTTCTACAACAGCCTGAGCGTGACGCAAGTCCGATTGAACGCGTTTCCTCAGGCGGCAGCAAGCGCGCGAAGCGGTCTGGCGTTTGCCGAAGATCATCAGCCGGATCTGGACACTTCGAAGCTGCTGTATAACTTGTTTATGGCCTTGGATCTGGATGACAAGCCGGAAGACGCCCGTGATATTTGCCGACGCATGATCGAACGTTATCCAGCGCGTCCGGATGCTCATAGCAATCTGGGCGTGAGTTTCTACCAGTTAGGAAAAATCGATCTGGCGATCAATGCGTATCGTCAAGCAATCAAGTTGAATCCAAACCATCTCGTAGCTCACGCCAATCTCGGATATGCATTGCTTTGCACCGGCGACTATGGGGAAGCGTGGCCACATTTCGAACACCGATGGGCAACCATTCGAGAGGGCGATTCGCCTTCAGGGATCAAGCCTCCTGCTATTTCGATCCGTCGGTGGCTGGGGCAAGCGCTACCGCCAGGCGAAAACCGCCTGCTCGTTTTTGCCGAGCAGGGCTTTGGCGATACGCTGCAATTTTGCAGATATCTCGAAATGGCCCTCGGACATTTCACGGCAGTTGGATTCCTATGCCCGAAACCGCTGCGCCGGTTGATGACCGATTCATTCTGCTCCCGGTGGCCGAATCTGACGCTGCTCGAAGACAAGCCATTCAACGCGCTTCGATGGGACTGGTATTGCCCGCTCCTGTCGATGCCCATGGCCTTCGGAACGCGAGTAGACAACATTCCCGCCAACTTGCCATATTTGCACGCTGATCGGCGACGATCGCGAAAATGGTCATCGAAAGTGGCAACCTTGTTACCAGGGACTTTGCCTCGCATCGGGGTGGTCTGGGCGGGAGGGCATTTGGCCATGCCCGAAGATCGACGGCGCAGTATCAACCTGGAGACGATGGCGCCATTGCTCGCGTGGCCTGGTGCGCACTGGATCAGTCTGCAGAAGGCAGAAGACATTTCGAAAGCGTTGCCCCACGAGAAGTACCCGCATGTAGTCGACTGGATGCACGAGGTGAGGGATTTTGCCGATACCGCGGCCCTCATCGACACACTGGATCTTGTCATTTCAGTCGACACTGCGGTCGCTCATCTTGCGGCAGCCATGGGTAAGCGCGTTTGGTTACTGAACCGATACTCGGGGTGCTGGCGCTGGTTGCGCAATCGTGAAGATAGTCCGTGGTATCCCGGCATGCGAATCTTTACCCAAACCACGCGCGGAAATTGGTCCGAGGTAATCGAGCGCGTCTTGTCCGAACTGGAGCTCAACGCTACGGCTTTGTCGGCCGAGAGGGCGCATCGGCGCGACTAGTCGACCAAGTGGAGCAAGCGGAACCGTCTCTTGTGCCATTCCGGCGGGCGGTTTTCGGGGGGGGGCAGGCGACCGTGCCGGGCGACGCGAACGCGTGAATCGTCGAGAGTCCGCTCCAATCTGATGATGCTTCGGTATCTTGGGTGAAGTCGAGTTCTTGGAATATTAATCTGCATTCCTGATAGTTTGAGTGTCAAGAAATTGAAGCTGACCTATTCCCCGAAGATCAACGAAGAACCTCTTTATAGGCAACAAGATGCGTTCGGGGATCGTCGAAAGGCTCGGTTTGCCGTCGCGACTCGAGATAGCCAACGACCAATGCGCCTCGTCATGCCAACGGCAACTTCATCGCGATCCACGGCATCAAGGGCGTTGCGACCGTCACCAGGACGCATTCCGTGGCCGGCCATCGGGCGATCGAATCGCGTCGAGCCTTTCGGGTGTGATTCGAGCGTCCATGCACGTTCGCCCGTGCGGCTCGATTGGCGCATTCGGTCAAACGATGCAGGGGGAGGCGCAGAAATGAATAAGGCAATGCTCGGAATGTGCGGACTTCTGATCTGCGGGCTTGTCGTGACGCTGGTGGTTGTCCTCGAAACGGCACCGAAACCGCGGGCGAAAATCACGCAGGTCGCGGCCAAGCCGGTGAAGGTGAGGTGAGGATGCGTGTCCTGTTGACATTGTGGGGGAGCGCGATTGCGCTGGCCGTCTGCGTGGCCTGGCTAGCCGATCGCCCCAAACATGGTGAGCTCATGCCCCTTGCGGCTCGACTGATTCAAGGTTCGACGAAGCCGGTGACCAGGCCGCCGCGCGAGCAGGCTCGGTAACGGCGGTTCGTGCAGTCCCCCGTGCCGGTCACGATCGTACCGATGCCAGAAGCGACGTTCCGATGTGAGGTTGAAAAATGCAACACTCCCTGTATCGAATTCTGAGCGTCACGGCGTTCGCCTGGAAATTGGCGGTACCCGCTGAGAGGGTAACCATCGGCAACGGCGCTTCGATCAACGATGCCGGCTGCCGTATCGTGCAACCAGCACATGGTTTGCGCAGCGGTCAGGGTGACACCATTTCCTGACTGCAAGCCCTCGGTGTTCACCCGGCAGGAACGCAGCTTGACAGCCCCTCGGTCACGTAGGTTGTCTTTGGCGCGGGTAACGGCAGCCGCTATTCTGCATCGTGCGTGAGGTTGGGATCGAGCAACTCCAGCCGATAACCGTGATTGTAGACAGCGCGAAGTCGAACACCGTTTTCGGGGCCGATTCGCAACTTCGATCGCACACGATAGATATGCGTATCGAGCGTTCGAGAAATATGGTCGCTATGGCGGCCCCATATCGACTTGATCAATGCTTCTCTTGGCATCGCGCGGCCACAGTTTTGAAACAGGGCGACGGCGACGTTGAATTCTCTCGATGTCAGTTTGATCGGCTCATCGCTCAGGAATGCGGTTTCGGTCACGAGGTCCAGACGATAACGCCCAATGTTGATCGATGTTGGCGTTGCGTTCACTGGATAGGCCCGCCGCAGGAGCGCGCGTACTCTTGCGATCAGTTCATGGCGACGAACGGGCTTGACCATATAGTCGTCGGCACCTGCATCGAGCGCAATGACAAGCTGCTCCTCGCGCACTCGATTCGTCAGGAACAACACGGGGAGATCTCTGCCCACTCGCGCACGAATCCAGGCGAGGACTTCCAGTCCGGAAATATCCGGCAGGTTCCAGTCGAGCACAACCAGATTGAAGTTGTCGGTTTCGAGGAGGCGTATGGCTTCCGCACCCCGTGTGGCGCCTCGGACATCGAACCCTTCGGCGATCAGGGAATCGCGGATGAACGCCGCCTGTGCTGGCTCGTCGTCAACGGCAAGAATCTTCATTGGCACCATTTTTATCGTGTCGTTTAAATCCGGGAATACCCTCGTGCATGGGGTGGTTTGGTGACCGGATTTAACTGAAAGTAAATTGAAACAATATGCCTGGGCCTCGTGCGCCTGGATGGCATGACTGATTTGCGAAATAGAGTGGCATTTTTTGGCTGTTTTTTTGTCAACTTTTATGAACGGAATAAATTCTGGGGCGTGATTGATTCGTGACAAATGTTGTCAATTTCGATTTGACCTCCATATAGCATGCTTCATGTGGATTGATGAAGCGGGTGCGATTGCCTTTCAGGCGAATTTGCCATCTGAATGGTTTGTATGACGAAATAGATGTGGGTCATTCGCCATTGATGGCGTTGAAGCATCCGGAAATATTTTGCGGCTGATAGCGATGGACAGGCGAGTGGCGAGCGGTTACCAGATTGCCGTCTCGATCAGGGTCTATTTCCAAGAATGGCGAGACGTGATTATCTAAATGCGTAACCTGGAGTCGTATCGGCGGTATTTGGAGAGGCGGGCGAAGCTGGAGTCGCGGATTGCCGAGGAGCGGCGAGCGGCTGCGGAGGAAATTTTGCTGGAGATCAGATATTGCGTCCGCGAGTTTGGTTTTTCTCCTGAGGATATTTTCGCGGTCGATGTCCTGCGTCGTGCGACCAAACGGCGCCCCCGCTATTTCGATCCCGTTAGCGGAGCAACGTGGTCAGGGGTGGGTCGCGCGCCCGAATGGATTCGCGATAAAGATCGCAAGCAGTTTGAGATATCCAATTTCGAGCGTGAGGACTGAGGCATTTGATCTTTGCATTGAAGTGAAGGTCCGGTGTTTGGTGTGCCGAGGCGTTTCCGTGGCTTGCGAAATTGGCAGTCGGACTCTGTAACGCTGTCGATAGCCTGTATCAGGGGATACGGGCAGCGGCATCTGTTGATGCTGACGGTCGACAAGCTGCATCCGGTATCTGTTGTCGTGAAATTCGGCATGAGCGGTCAGTCGGGTTGCTATTGGGCCGCATGCTTTGAGGAGCGAGATGATCGCCGTGGCCGTGCGTACGGCCTCGATCGAAACGTCGACGAGTGAGCAGGTCGCTTGGCCCTTCTCAGTTGACTTCGATCTGTTGCGGTCCAGGCATTTCGATAAGCCGAGCGTAGCGCTCAACAGGGAGGGCTTTATGGTCAAACACAACAGGATGTTGCACACAGAACGTGACCGGCGGGTATTTGTCGCGGAGCAGATAAGTCTCGACAAGCTATAGCGGGCTTTGCATGACGTCCCGATTCGCCGGCTCCATCTCCACGAGACCGGCCTTTGCGGATCGTCGTAGCTGGTTCTCGGGAGGTTGCGTCAAGAAATCGAACGTAGGAACTACCGACGCATTGTTCCTGGCGCTCCAGACCACGGCGCGAACGCATTGATCCGTGTCACTCATGGACGCACAACATCATCGGCCTCAACGTCGTCCGCTTCATTGGCGATCTGCTCGCGGAGGATGATGAGAGTCCAACCGTGATCGCGATCGATCACGGCAATGACGAAGCGGCGGGAAGCCAGTCGATGTCAATTAATAAGTTTTCCTGACTATAAGTGTGGAAAAAGCACCAGGCCAAAAAGTTCGAGATCGTGTGGCGACACTTGAAATATGGATGGTGACGCTCCACCCCACGAACCACGAGAGCCGTTGACGCGAAGCATGCCAATCCGATGATCGGCGAGAGCGTCAAATTCTAAAAAGTAATATCGGGTACCTAATTGCCATGAATAAAATTTATCGAAGCATATGGAATGAGGCGCTGGGCGTGTGGGTGGCAGCGTCCGAGCTGACGAACGCGCGCGGTAAGGCTTCCAAGAGCGTTTGCGAGCAGGGAAGTGTGAATTCGCCTGGCCAGAGCGTATGCCGTGTGCCGACGATGCGGCTTGCGCATGGCGTGTTGGGATTTCTGGCTGTGGCAGGAATCTTGACCGTGGGCGTGTTGCCCAACGAGGCATGGGCGGGTGCGATTGAGAACTGTAATGGCACTCCTTCGTCCACGGCGTCTATTAGCGGTTCGAACATTAGTGTAACGAGCGTTAACGCTGCCAACGGTGAGGGGGCCTGCGCAAGCGGAGGCACGGGGGTAGTCATCTCTGAGAATCCGAGTGCTAACGGCGGTGTAACTGGCACTAATGCCTACATGTTGGTCGGGGCGACCGGAAGTAATGCCGCGGGCGCGATTACACTGTACGGCCCAAGCGGCATAACGCTGAACGCTGGTACGAGCGGCACTATTAACCTGAAAAACACGACGTCGCTGAACAACAACAAGATCACGAATTTGGCGCCGGGTACGAATCCGACCGATGCGGTGAACTTTTCCCAATTGACGTCGTTGTCGACGTCGACGTCGACGGGCCTGTCGTCGGCTGTTAGCTCGATTACGTCGTTGTCGACGTCTACGTCGACCGGTCTCTCGTCGGCCAGCAGCTCGATCGGCTCGCTGTCGACGTCGACCTCGACCGGTTTGTCGTCGGCGAACAGCTCGATTTCTTCGCTGTCCACCTCGACCTCGACGGGTATCAGCTCGTTGTCGACCGGGCTGAGCTCGACCAATAGCTCGGTGTCGTCGCTGTCGACTTCGACGTCGACCGGCTTGTCGTCGGCCAACAGCTCGATTTCTTCGCTGTCCACCTCGACTTCGACGGGCATCAACTCGTTGTCGACGGGCCTGAGTTCGACCGACAGCACGGTGTCGTCGCTGTCGACTTCGACGTCGACCGGCTTGTCGTCGGCGAATAGCTTGATTTCTTCGTTGTCCACGTCGACCTCGACGGGGATCAGCTCGCTGTCGACCGGTCTGAGCTCGACCAATAGCTCGGTGTCGTCGCTGTCGACTTCCACGTCGACTGGCTTGTCGTCGGCGAATAGCTCGATTTCCTCGCTGTCCACGTCGACCTCGACGGGTCTGTCGTCGGCGAACAGCTCGATCACGTCGCTGTCGACCTCGACGTCGACTGGTCTGTCGTCGGCGAACAGCTCGATTTCTTCGTTGTCCACGTCGACCTCGACGGGGATCAGCTCGCTGTCGACCGGTCTGAGCTCGACCAATAGCTCGGTGTCGTCGCTGTCGACTTCGACGTCGACGGGTCTGTTGTCCGCGAACAGCTCGATTACGTCGCTGTCGACCTCGACGTCGACCGGTCTGTCGTCGGCCAACAGCTCGATCTCTTCGCTGTCCACCTCGACCTCGACGGGCATCAGTTCGCTGTCCACGGGCTTGAGCTCGACGGATAGCTCTATTACGTCGCTGTCGACTTCGACGTCGACCGGCTTGTCGTCGGCGAATAGCTCAATCTCCTCGTTGTCCACCTCGACCTCGACGGGTCTGTCGTCCGCGAACAGCTCTATTACGTCGCTGTCGACCTCGACGTCGACTGGCTTGTCGTCGGCGAACAGTTCGATCGGCTCGCTGTCCACGTCGACCTCGACGGGCATCAGCTCGCTGTCGACCGGTCTGAGCTCGACCAATAGCTCGGTGTCATCGCTGTCGGCTTCCACGTCGACTGGTCTGTCGTCGGCCAACAGCTCGATTTCTTCGCTGTCCACGTCGACCTCGACGGGCATCAACTCGCTGTCGACCGGTCTGTCGTCGGCCAACAGTTCGATTTCTTCGCTGTCCACGTCGACCTCGACGGGGATCAACTCGTTGTCGACGGGCCTGAGCTCGACCGACAGCACGGTGTCGTCGCTGTCGACCTCGACGTCGACCGGCTTGTCATCGGCCACCAGCTCGATCTCTTCGCTGTCGACCTCGACCTCGACGGGCATCAACTCGCTGTCGACGGGCCTGAGCTCGACGGATAGCACGGTGTCGTCGCTGTCGACCTCGACGTCGACGGGTTTGTCGTCGGCCACCAGCTCGATCTCCTCGCTGTCCACGTCGACCTCGACGGGTATCAGCTCGCTGTCGACCGGCCTGAGCTCGACCAATAGCTCGGTGTCGTCGCTGTCGACTTCGACGTCGACGGGGCTGTCGTCGGCCAACAGCTCGATTTCTTCGCTGTCCACCTCGACTTCGACAGGCATCAACTCGCTGTCGACCGGCCTGAGTTCGACGGATAGCTCGGTGTCGTCGCTGTCGACTTCCACGTCGACGGGGCTGTCGTCGGCGAACAGCTCGATCTCTTCGTTGTCCACGTCGACCTCGACGAGCATCAACTCGCTGTCGACGGGCTTGAGCTCGACCAATAGCTCGGTGTCGTCGCTGTCGACTTCGACGTCGACCGGCTTGTCGTCGGCCAACAGCTCGATTTCTTCGCTGTCCACCTCGACTTCGACGGGCATCAACTCGTTGTCGACGGGCCTGAGTTCGACCGACAGCACGGTGTCGTCGCTGTCGACTTCGACGTCGACCGGCTTGTCGTCGGCCAACAGCTCGATCTCTTCGCTGTCGACCTCGACCTCGACGGGCCTGTCATCGGCGAACAGTTCGATCACGTCGCTGTCGACCTCGACGTCGACGGGCCTGTCGTCGGCGAACAGTTCGATCTCCTCGTTGTCCACGTCGACCTCGACGGGTCTTTCGTCCGCGAACAGCTCGATCACGTCGCTGTCGACTTCGACGTCGACCGGCTTGTCGTCGGCGAACAGCTCGATCTCCTCGTTGTCCACGTCGACCTCGACGGGCATCAACTCGCTGTCGACGGGCCTGAGCTCGACGGATAGCACGGTGTCGTCGCTGTCGACCTCGACGTCGACGGGTTTGTCGTCGGCCACCAGCTCGATCTCCTCGCTGTCCACGTCGACCTCGACGGGTATCAGCTCGCTGTCGACCGGCCTGAGCTCGACCGACAGCACGGTGTCGTCGCTGTCGACTTCGACGTCGACGGGGCTGTCGTCGGCCAACAGCTCGATTTCTTCGCTGTCCACCTCGACTTCGACAGGCATCAACTCGCTGTCGACCGGCCTGAGTTCGACGGATAGCTCGGTGTCGTCGCTGTCGACTTCCACGTCGACGGGTTTGTCGTCGGCGAACAGCTCGATCTCTTCGTTGTCCACCTCGACCTCGACGAGCATCAACTCGCTGTCGACGGGCTTGAGCTCGACCAATAGCTCGGTGTCGTCGCTGTCGACCTCGACGTCGACTGGCTTGTCGTCGGCCAATAGTTCGATTTCTTCGCTGTCCACCTCGACTTCGACGGGCATCAACTCGTTGTCGACGGGCCTGAGTTCGACCGACAGCACGGTGTCGTCGCTGTCGACTTCGACGTCGACCGGCTTGTCGTCGGCCAACAGCTCGATCTCTTCGCTGTCGACCTCGACCTCGACGGGCCTGTCATCGGCGAACAGTTCGATCACGTCGCTGTCGACCTCGACGTCGACGGGCCTGTCGTCGGCGAACAGTTCGATCTCCTCGTTGTCCACGTCGACCTCGACGGGTCTTTCGTCCGCGAACAGCTCGATCACGTCGCTGTCGACTTCGACGTCGACGGGCCTGTCGTCGGCGAACAGCTCGATCTCCTCGCTGTCCACCTCGACTTCGACGGGCATCAGCTCGTTGTCGACCGGCCTGAGCTCGACCAACAGCTCGGTGTCGTCCCTGTCGACCTCGACATCGACCGGCTTGTCGTCGGCCACCAGCTCAATTTCCTCACTGTCCACGTCGACTTCGACCAGCATTGGCTCGCTGTCCACCGGCCTGAGCAGCACGAACAGCACGATCCTGTCGCTGTCCACTTCGACGTCGACGGGTATCGGCTCCTTGTCTACGGGTCTCAGTTCGACCAACAGTTCGATGACGTCGCTGTCCACGTCGACCTCGACCGCGATCGAAGCCGCGAAAACGCACTACTTCAGCGTCAACGATGGCGGTGCGCCAGGGGCGAACTACGCGAACAGCGCCGCGACGGGCCTCTACTCGTTGGCCGCCGGCGTCGGCGCCAGCGCGGCGGGCGCGAGCAGCGTCGCGGTCGGCAACGGCTCGAACGCACAATCGGACGGCTCGGTCGCGATCGGTCAAAGCGCGTCGGCAACAGGTGGCAAGGCCGTGTCGATCGGCTCCGGCAACACGGCAACCGGCGACGGCGCGGTCGCGATCGGCGACCCGAGCGTCGCGACGGGCACCGGCGCAGTCGCGATGGGTGCGAACGACACGGCGACCGGCACCGGCGCAGTGGCGCTCGGCAACGCGAGCACGGCAACCGGCAACAGCGCGCTCGCACTCGGCAACTCGAGCCAGGCCACCGCAGACAACACGATCGCACTCGGCAACCTGGCCACGGCCAGCGCGATCGGCGCGCAAGCCTACGGGGCGAGCGCCACGGCCAGCGCGACCAACGCGCTCGCGCTCGGTTCGAATGCCACCGCGAACGTTGCCAACTCGATCGCGCTCGGCGCGAACTCGGTCACCGGTAACGCGGTCGGGGTGTCGAGCGTCACGGTCGGCGGGGCGACTTATTCGGTCATGGGCACCAATCCGGTCGGCGTCCTGAGCATCGGTTCGCCGGGCGCGGAACGCCAGATCACGAACGTCGCTGCCGGTCAGGTGTCGGCCACCAGCACGGACGCGATCAACGGCAGCCAGTTGAACGCGACGAATCAGGCGGTCAACAACCTGTCGACGTCGACCGCGACGAACGTCGCATCGCTGTCGACGGGTATCAACTCGCTGTCGACCGGGTTGAGTTCGACCAACAGCAACGTATCGTCGCTGTCCACCTCGACCTCGACCGCGATCAACGCGCTGTCGACATCGACGGCGGCCGGTCTCAGTTCCCTGTCCACCGGCCTGAGCACGACGAACAACAACGTGGCCTCGCTGTCGACTGGCGTGACGAACATCAACAACCAACTGAGTCAGCTTTCCACGTTGATGACGACGAACACGACGAACACCGGCGGCATCGCCGCCGACATGAACGGCACCGGCACCGACAAGCCGACCGTCACCGCCGGCTCGAACTCGGTGGCGATCGGTGCGAATTCGACGGACGGCGGCCGCCAGAACGTCGTGTCGGTCGGCAGCGACACGCAGCAGCGCCAGATCATCAACGTGGCGCCGGGTACGCAGGGCACCGACGCGGTGAACGTGAACCAGCTGGCGCAGGTGCAGACGACGTTGTCGACGGCATTGTCGGGCCAGCAGGCGCAGATCAACTCGTTGGGTTCGCAACTGCAGCAGACCGATCAGATGGCGAAGCAGGGTATCGCGGCCGTCGGCGCGATGGCGTCGATCCCGCAGCTCGATCGCGACGCCAACTTCGGGATGGGTGTGGGCACGTCGACCTTCCTCGGCCAGAAGGCGATGGCGGTCAACATGCAGGCGCGCATCACGGACAACCTGAAGGCGTCGATCAACGGCGGCTTCAGCGGCGGTCAGAAGGTGATCGGCGCCGGCATGCTGTATCAGTGGAAATAATTGCATGTTCGCGCACGGCCGACTGGAAGCCCGGAGCGGGAACAAGGCGTATCGGCGGGCACCGGAATTTCGAGTGCGTGCATTGGAGATCGCTGTGGATGGTGCGGCCGTGCGTTGCAATACCGATGATCTTGTCGAAGACGCGGAGCGTGGATTGGCGCGGAAGGAGTTCTTTTTCGTTTATCAGCCAAAGCTCCGCCTTCAGACCGGATTGCTGTCCGGATTCGAGTCGTTGATACGCTGGCAGCATCCGGAGCGCGGCGTGTTGATGCCGGCGGCGTTCATTGACCTCGTCGAAAATTCGCATCTGACATGCCGATTCACTGACTATGTGGTCGAGGAGTCCGCGCGTGTGCTCGCCGGTTGGGCTGCGCTTGGCCATGACGATTTGTCTCTGTCCGTCAATTTGCCCGCTCATGAAGTCACGCGGCCGGGAATGGCAAGAAGACTGGCACTCGTTCTGGATTCCTACGCCGTCCGTGCCGCGAATTTTCAGATTGAACTGACGGAGTCCATCGATCCTGGCCCGATAGAGGCACTTGCCGCGGCCGTGGCATCGATTCGAGATCTTGGGGCGAGCGTTGCAATCGATGATTTTGGTTCGGGGTGCTGGTCGTTGACCAAATTGCATGGCCTGGCTGTCGATACACTCAAGCTGGATCGATCCTTCATGCGCGACGTTCATGAAAGTGCCGAATCGAGAGCGATGGTCGAAGTGCTCGTCGAGCTTGGAAGCCGCTTGAAGAAGAACGTCGTCGTGGAGGGTGTCGAAACCAGGGCTCAGTTCGAGTGGCTGAGAGAAATCATGCAGATTGATTGCCAGGGATACTACATCTCCGAACCCGTTCGAGAGGAGCACGTGGATCGATTGATCGAACGATGCGGAATTCCGGGGTGAAGCGAGGGCGTTGTTGTTCCCGGGAATGGGGATGGCCGGAAGGCGGCGATTCCTTCTCGTGATATGTCGGGAGGGGGGCGACTCGTTGTTTCCATGGCGTGCTTCTCAAGTCGCGACAGAGCGTCAGCGGAGCTGGCGCATGTGGGCCGCCAAGATCCACTTGACCGAGGCCTGGCAGGGGCGTGACGAGTGTGGCACTCCGTGGCGGGTGGATACGGGCGGGCTGTCCATGCGATGCCTTCAGGGGATGATGCCGTTGCGTCAAAACCGGCATGCTTACGAGCGAGCGTGCGCATTATTTGCCGGGCATAGGCGCAGGCTCGATTCATCGAAGGCGCGGGATCGAACGTGCCATGTGACGCATGAAAAGACGGGCCGCAACCTTGAGTCGATATCGCGAGTCGAAACCGAAAAGTACGATCAGGCCGATACGCGCGAGTGATGCGGTTCAAAGTCGCGAGTAAAGCAGTCTCGCGTGAATGCGTCGATATAGTCCATCATCAGATCGGATGAGCGTCCGGCTTCCTGCTCGTCACCGGCGGCGACTGCTCGCGCGACTCTCGTGTGCTGCAGGCTCGCCGACGGCAAATCATCCAGCTGCTTGTGATACATGAAGTAAAAGCGTCGCGACAGGGCGTGTAACGGCGCGATGGCCTCGGCGGCGAACCGATTCCGTGAAAACTGCGCGATGAGTTGATTGATCGCATAGACGCATCTCAAGTAGGCGACGACGTCTCGCGATTCGCCTGCCGCGTCGAGTTTTTGGGCGATTTCGCGGATCTGTTCGCGCTCCTCCGGCAATGACCGCCGTGCAGCGCGTTGCGCGATGAGGCGTTGGAGTTCACGGCGCGTTTCGAGTACGAGCAACTGATCATGAATGTTCGGGACGGTGATCATGATGCCGTGTCGTGGAACGATCTGAAGGAGATGCGACGCAGCCAGTCTTTGCGCGGCCTCGCGAACCGGCGTTCTCCCGGTATTCAGCTTTTCTGCTAGAGAGGCCTCGGACCAGACGCTGCCGGGCGCAAGCTCCAGCGTGACGATGAGTTCCTCAAGTTTCTCGTGAGCTTGTTCGGCCAGGGTACTGCCAGTCAGTCCGTTCATTTGCTTAAGTGTTTGCCTGAAGAATATTACTAACATATTAGTCAGGTCCCCCCTTGTTTTCAACTCGAGACTTAAAAAGGGCAAGGTCAAGGAACGGGTTTACCCCCCTTTGATCTCTGGCAGGTGTCTCGATATCCTACTGATATGTTAGTAACATTTGAGTGGCATGGTATGTGGATGCGCCATTTCAAGCCAGGGGGGCGATGAGTTTGCTCGACGCGTCGATCGCTATCGAGGCCGGCATGAAATGGCAATCCAGGTGCCGCCTTGCCTGGCAGGTTCGCGACGGTCTGCCAATCCGCATCGTCGACGCCGCTCTTTGGTGTTGGGCACGGAACAGCGGGTACTTGGAGAAGTTGATGACGGGCAAGGTTGCGAGGTCGTGTATCGCCGGATTTTGAGGTTGATGTTGGGGTGAGGTGAGGTTGGTTTCAATCGGTCGGCATTATCAAAAACAAGACATACGTTCAGACCTGTGTAATCAGGCGATCGATTTGGAGTGCGATGAAAATTATTCGGGTCGACGAAGGCTGGGGGTGTTATGAGTATCTTGTTAGTGGAAGGGGATCACGATCAGGCGTCGGCCCTTGAAAGGGCGCTGCGCGGGTCGGGTCAGGAAATTTTCCGGGTGTGCGATAGCACGCGGGCTGTTCAGTTTCTGAAAAGGGAGAGGGTCGAACTCATCGTGCTCGATTGGCGAATTCCAGATGCCAACGGCCTGAATTTGCTGCACTGGATTCGGGCCAACGTCGGAGATGAACCGGTCGTTTTGTTCCTTGCCGCGAGAACGCTTGAAGCAGATGTTGCCGCCGCGCTGGACGCAGGAGCCGACGAGTACATCGGCAAGCCGTTCCGCGAGATCGAGTTGGCCGCTCGCGTCAACGCGCTGTTGCGTCGAAATGGCCGCAACAAGAAACCCGACAGCAGGGTCGAGGTCGGTGCGTATGTGTTGAACCCGCTGGCGCGCACAATCGCCGTGCACGGAAAGATCATCGACTTGACGGCAAAGGAATTTGCGCTGGCAAATTTCCTGTTCACCAACATCGGGAGCGTGCTTTCCCGGGATTCCCTGTCGACGCTGGCGTGGGGGCGAGCGCTCGATGGAACATCGCGGAGCCTCGACACGCATATCTATCGGCTCCGACAAAAATTGGCGCTTCGTCCGGAAAACGGGCTTCAATTGAGTGCCGTGTATACGCATGGCTACCGGCTCGATATGGTCGACGACTTTTCGATGGCGGAGAATTTTGCGGCCCCCGGCCCGGTCCCGCAGCGTGCGATTGCCGAGAGCCCAGCTTCCGCGCTGGTTTAGGCAATTTCGGGAGATTCGTCCGTCTAATGAAGTGAAGGTGATCCGGGCTGCTCCCGGCGGTTATCGCGCGGGCAGCCCGCTTCGCGCCAGCGATTTCGTGAATCCGATGCGTGACGTGTCGACCGGCAGGTCGTCCTGGTCCTGTGCGATTCCGTGCGCCAGCCATGGCGCCATGGCGCAGCAAGATGATGAACTTCTCTTGCCTAAAGGGGACGAATGCGGGGCGATGCCTCCTCCCCGTGGGCGCAGTGGGGTATCCGTACCCCATATAATTTGCCTGGGTTTGCCCGGATACGCGGGATATCCCTGAGGGATCGTGGCCGTGTGGTTTTCCGGTGGGGACGGATCGGGCAAGTGGCGCGCGGCGTCTTCCCGGTTTCTCGGGTTGTGGCCCGGGTTTATGTCCAAGCTATTGTTTTTACAGGACATATCGGGGGCGCCCCTGGTTCGTCGAGGATGTCCCGGGTTCACGTTCGGGTGAGTAACGTTCGTGGTCGAGCGGGCTTCGCCGGCCCGAAAAAACCGTCAATCCCCCTTCTTGAATTTGTCAAAACCCGTCCATATAATTAGCACTCGCTGCACGAGAGTGCTAACAATTCTCTGCCGGGCGATAAGCCGGGCAGATTCCCTAAGCGTTCTTCAATCTCAGTCAAGAGAGGAGTGAATATGAACCTTCGTCCTTTGCACGATCGCGTGATCGTCAAGCGCCTGGATCAGGAAACCAAGACCGCCTCGGGCATCGTGATCCCCGACGCCGCTGCTGAAAAGCCGGACCAGGGCGAAGTCCTGGCCGTCGGCCCGGGCAAGCGTGACGACAAGGGCGCCCCGATCGCGCTCGACGTGAAGGTCGGCGATCGCGTCCTGTTCGGCAAGTACGCAGGCCAGACCGTGAAGGTCGACGGCAACGAACTGCTGGTCATGCGCGAAGAAGACATCATGGCCGTGGTCAACGCCAAGTAAGCGTCCACCGACGGTACATATTCCCAAGAATTCAAGGAGTTAGAAGATGGCAGCTAAAGACGTCGTATTCGGCGATTCCGCCCGTTCGAAGATGGTCGAAGGCGTGAACATTCTCGCCAACGCAGTCAAGGTCACGCTGGGTCCGAAGGGCCGCAACGTGGTGCTCGAGCGCAGCTTCGGCGGCCCGACGGTCACCAAGGACGGTGTGTCGGTCGCGAAGGAAATCGAGCTGAAGGACAAGCTCCAGAACATGGGCGCGCAAATGGTCAAGGAAGTTGCTTCCAAGACCAGCGACAACGCAGGCGACGGCACGACGACGGCAACCGTCCTCGCGCAATCGATCGTTCGCGAAGGCATGAAGTACGTCGCATCGGGCATGAACCCGATGGACCTGAAGCGCGGCATCGACAAGGCAGTCGCAGCGGCTGTCGACGAGCTGAAGAAGATCAGCAAGCCGTGCACGACGAACAAGGAAATCGCACAGGTCGGCTCGATCTCGGCGAACAGCGACACGTCGATCGGCGATCGCATCGCTGAAGCGATGGACAAGGTCGGCAAGGAAGGCGTCATCACCGTCGAAGACGGCAAGTCGCTGGCCGACGAACTCGACGTCGTCGAAGGCATGCAGTTCGACCGCGGCTACCTGTCGCCGTACTTCATCAACAACCCGGAAAAGCAAGTCGCCGTCCTCGACAACCCGTTCGTGCTGCTGCACGACAAGAAGGTGTCGAACATCCGTGATCTGCTGCCGGTGCTCGAGCAAGTCGCGAAGGCTGGCCGTCCGCTGCTGATCATTGCTGAAGACATCGAAGGCGAAGCGCTCGCAACGCTGGTCGTGAACAACATCCGCGGCATCCTGAAGACCGTTGCGGTCAAGGCGCCTGGCTTCGGCGATCGTCGCAAGGCGATGCTGGAAGACATCGCGATCCTGACGGGCGGCCAAGTGATCGCCGAAGAAACCGGCCTGACGCTCGAGAAGGCAACGCTGGCAGAACTGGGCCAGGCGAAGCGCATCGAAGTGGGCAAGGAAAACACGACGATCATCGACGGCGCAGGCGAAGCCGTGAACATCGAAGCACGCGTGAAGCAAGTGCGCGCGCAAATCGAAGAAGCGACGTCGGACTACGACCGTGAAAAGCTGCAAGAGCGCGTGGCCAAGCTGGCCGGCGGTGTTGCAGTGATCAAGGTCGGCGCAGCGACCGAAGTCGAAATGAAGGAAAAGAAGGCACGTGTCGAAGACGCACTGCACGCAACGCGCGCAGCTGTGGAAGAAGGCATCGTGGCAGGTGGCGGCGTTGCGCTGATCCGCGCTCGCACCGCGATCGCAGGCCTGACCGGCGCGAACGCCGACCAGAACGCCGGCATCAAGATCGTGCTGCGCGCAATGGAAGAGCCGCTGCGCCAGATCGTCACGAACGGCGGCGAAGAAGCCAGCGTCGTGGTGGCGGCAGTTGCTGCAGGTACGGGCAACTACGGCTACAACGCAGCGACGGGCGAGTACGTCGACATGGTTGAAGCCGGCGTCGTCGACCCGACCAAGGTCACGCGTACCGCACTGCAGAACGCAGCTTCGGTTGCAGGCCTGCTGCTGACGACGGACGCAGCTGTCGCCGAACTGCCGAAGGAAGACGCACCGATGCCGGGCGGCATGCCGGGCGGCATGGGCGGCATGGGCATGGACATGTAATCGACTTCGGTCGATGGTGTCCGGAGCGCGCAGCGATGCGCGTTCCAGCCAAAAGAAAAGACCCGCAGCGATGCGGGTCTTTTTTTATTGGTGCCGTTGAATTGGCGGCGGGCGCGGGACGGCCGGGTGCGGCAAGGATGGCGCCGCGAGTTCGCCGCGACGGCGGGACATGCCCGCCGTGTCCGGCTCAATGCCGGTGCGACGTCCTCGGCACCGGGTCGACCTTCACCGCCGGCGGGGTATCCGCGTCTTCATTGCTGCGCGCCCAGAAGAACCGGTCGGGCAAATACGCGCCCATGCCGGGCCGGAACGCATCACGCACGGCCTGGTACAGGTATTCCTGCGCCTCACGAACCGCTTCGGGCGGCTCCTGGCCGTTCGCGAGCAGTGCCGCGATGGCCGCGCCCAGCGTGTCGGTGATGCCCATCAGCCGGTGCGGCGAACGATCCCACATGTCCTCGCGCAGCTGGCCTTCTTCGCCGTACAACGTGTTGACGAGCCGATGCGAGCCGGTCTCGGACGACAGGATGTACTCGCAGCCCTGCGACAGCAGGTGCGACACGGCTGCGTCGAGATTCGGCGCCTCGGCGTCGCCGTCCGGCTGCGCGAGCGCGATCAGCGTCGCGTAGTCGGCAACCAGCAGCGTGGTTTGCGGCGCGAGCAGGTCGGCGATCGATTCGCGCAGGTCGTCGGCGGCGAGCACGTGTTCGTCGTCGAGCGTGAAGTCCGGCGCGAGCACGAGCGGCACGCCGTCGTAGTCGGCGACGACCTCGGCGATCGCGCTCACGACTTCCGCACGCGTCGCCGCGCCGATCTTGAACGCGGCAACCGGCATGTCTTCGAGCAGCATGCGCGCCTGGGCGGCAACCACGTCGGGATCGAGACCGGTGACTTCGTCGCAGGCGGCCGAGTCGCGCACCGTGTAGCCCGTCAGGACGGACACGCCGTGACAGCCCATGCTCGCCAGGGTCATCAGATCGGCTTGGAGGCCGGAGCCGCCGGTGGGATCGGACAGGCCGAAGGTGAGGACGATCGGAGGGGCGTTGCTGGACATGTAAAAATGGGGCAAGAGAAAAACGGGAAAGCGACGGACGTGCGGACGGCGAGGCGAAATGGGCGTTTTCGGCCCTGTGTTGCCCGGCAGGCCGCACTTTTCAGCCATTATGCGGCGGAATCCGGCCCGCACGACGGATTTTTTAGCGCAGCGCAACGTAGTCGCCTTACTCCAGCGCGATTGCTAGGCAGTCCGGCCCCGACACGGTACCATCATGGCTCCCGAATTTACCGACTTTCCCGACGCGGCTTAAGATGGAATACAAGAGCTGGATGTGCCTGATTTGTGGCTGGATTTATGACGAAGAAGCCGGGCTGCCCGAAGAGGGCATTGCCCCGGGCACGCGCTGGGAAGACGTCCCGATCAACTGGACGTGTCCTGAATGCGGCGCCCGCAAGGAAGACTTCGAGATGGTCCAGATCTGACCGGACCCTCGGCCCACGGCACACCGCTCAGGCCTCGCATCGGTCCGGCGCTCGCGCGCCGAGGCCTGCGCGAGCGACTTGACGATGACAGGCGCGCGTGTGCATGAGGCCCGAACCGGCGAACGTTCCCCACCCTGACGCATTGCCCAACCCGCGCGGCGGGGCCGTGCGCGCGGCCGACGCGTGGCTTGCGGCGGCTGCCGACGCGTTCGAGCGTCGCGACGACGCGGCCGCGCCGCTGTCCGCCGCGGCGGCCGTGCTGGCGGAAGCCGGCTGGCTGCCGGCCGCGCGATTCGCGGGGCAGTTGTCGGCCGCCGTGCCGCTCGTCGCCGTCGAGCCGACTTCGGCCGGCTGGCGGGCCGCGCTGCGCGATTTCCGCGCGGCCGTCGGCCGCCACAACCTGCGCGAGCTCGCGTGCTCGCCTGTTCTCTTCGAGCATTTCCGTGCCTTGCGCGCGCAAAGCGCCGCCGACCTGCGCGCGAGCGCGCCGCTCGACGCGCTCGCGCTCGTCGGTCGCGCGGTGCCGCCGGCCACGCTGCGCGCGTTGCCCGATGCGTTTGCGATCCGGATTCGTGCCCGCTACGAACAGGCGCTGCTCGGCGTGCTGCGCGCGGGACACGGCGCGCCCGATGCGGCACTCGCCGAACTCGACGCGATGCTGGCCGCGCTCGCGGGCGACGATCCCTACGATTTCTGGCGGCTCGCGGCCGCGTGCGTGCGCGCGCTGCGCGCCAGCGGCGCGCCGGAGCTGAAGCGCTTTCTCGCGCGGACGAACCTGCTGCTCGGCGAGCACGCGCAGGGCCGGCGCAGTGCGCCGCCGGAACTCGTGCGCGAGACGGTGGCGCTGCTGTGGCGCGATTTCGCGCTGTTCGGCGCCGCAGCCGAGGATGTCGCACTCGTCGACGTACTGCACGACTACGGGCTGACGGTCGACTGGCACGTCGCCGGCACGCCCGCATCGGAGGCGCTGTGGGAGGCCGATGCCGCCCGGGCCGAGCACGATGCGGTTGCCGCAGCGCCGACCCGCGCGCTCGGTGTCGTGACGGTCAATGCGCATGCCTATGAGGATTTCCTGCAGACGGCCGATGCGTCGATGGCCGACCTCGCAGCCGATCCGGCCGCGGCCGACGCGGGGGCCGCATGGCATGCGTCCGGCGCGGCCTACCGGGTCGGTACGGCCGCATGCGCGCTCGGGCTCGGCCATGCGGCGCTCCTGGCCGACACGCTGGGCCTGGCGTGGCGGCGTGCGGCGCACGGCGTGCCGCTCGCCGACGGCGGCCTCGATGCGCACGGCCACGCGTCCGACATGCTGCGCGCGGCGCTGCTGAAGATCGCCGCCGGCGTGGCGCCGCCGGACCTCACCGCGGCGTCCGGCGCGCTCGGCGCGGCGCTCGGCCGGGCCTGACGAACAAGGGGACGAGCAAGGGGGACGAACACGCGGCGGCGGCCCTTGCCGCGCGGGCCTGCAACACGCTGCCGACAGCGCCCGCGCGCGTGTTAGAGTGCCGTGTGATCCGCGCGCGCCGTTGCCAGCGCGGCGCGGCGTTGCTTGTTGATCGCGGCCCGGTCAGGCCGCGGCGTCTTTGCTAAAATTCAAACCATGTCAAAGCCTTCCGATCGCATCAATCTCACCAACCAGTTCCTGATCGCCATGCCGAACATGGCGGATCCGACGTTTTCAGGAACGGTGGTCTATCTTTGCGATCACAGCGAGCGCGGTGCGCTCGGCCTCGTCATCAATCGTCCTACCGACATCGACCTCGAATCGCTGTTCAACCGCATCGACCTGAAGCTCGACATCGAGCCGCTGCTGCACATCCCGGTGTATTTCGGCGGCCCGGTCCAGACCGAGCGCGGTTTCGTGCTGCACGAGCCGGTGGAGGGCGCGAGCTACAACTCGTCGATGTCCGTCGAGGGCGGGCTGGAGATGACCACGTCGAAGGACGTGCTCGAGGCGGTCGCGACGGGCAACGGCCCGAAACGCTTCCTGCTGACGCTCGGCCATGCGGGCTGGGGGGCCGGGCAGCTCGAGGAAGAAATTTCCCGCAACGGCTGGCTGACGGTCGCCGCCGATCCGCGCATCGTGTTCGACACGCCGGCCGAAGAGCGCTTCGAAGCCGCGCTCGGCCTGCTCGGCGTCAGTTCGTCGATGCTGTCCGGCGAAGCAGGGCACGCATGAGTGGCGCGAGCGCGCGCGATGCGACGCTGCTCGCGTTCGACTACGGCGAAAAACGTATCGGGGTCGCGATCGGCAATGCGCTGACGCGCTCGGCCCGTGCGCTCGTCGTGATCCAGAACCTGAACCGCGAACACCGCTTCAAGGCGGTCGGCGACCTGCTGGCCGAATGGCGGCCGGACGCGCTCGTCGTCGGCCTGCCGATGCATCCGGACGGCACGCCGCACGACATGACGCAGCAGGCGAAGCGCTTCGGCAACCAGCTGAACGGCCGTTTCGGGCTGCCCGTCACCTGGGTCGACGAGCGTTATTCGTCGGTCGAGGCCGAGGCCGGGCTGCGCGAGCGCAACGTGCGCGGCCGTGCCCGGGCCGAGATGCTCGATGCCGAGGCCGCGCGCGTCATCCTTCAACAGTATCTCGATCAATTGTCCGACCATGAGCACCATTGACGCCGAGGCGCTTTACCGCGTCCTGCTCGACCAGATCCGCGCCGCGTACGGCGCGGCTTTCGCCGAACCGGGCGGCCCGCGGCTCGCCGGCATTTACAGCGGCGGCGCATGGCTCGCCGAGCGCCTCGCGCGCGATCTCGGCGCGCCGGCGTTCGGCGTCGTGAACGTCGCGCTGCACCGCGACGATTACGCGAAAAAGGGGCTGCACAGCCAGGCCAGCCCGACGTCGCTGCCGTTCGAAGTCGACGGCGCGCGCATCGTGCTCGTCGACGACGTGTTGTATACCGGGCGCACCGTGCGCGCGGCGCTCAACGAGCTGTTCGACTACGGCCGTCCGGCCGCGGTCGAGCTCGCGGTGCTCGCCGATCGCGGCGGCCGCGAGCTGCCGGTCGCCGCGCGCTTCGCGGGCGGCACGCTGGACGTGCCGGCCGGCGCGACGCTCGTGCTCGCGCGCGACGACGCGCAGTTCACGCTGCGCGTCGAGGCGCACGGCGCCTGAGCGGCACGCGAACCGTATCCCGGGCCGCTGGTTTGCACCGCGGCCCGTTTGCATAGTTGGAATCACGCACACCATGACCACCGACACCACTGGCCGCACCGGCAATCCCGCTGCGGCCGCGAGCCCCGACCGGTTCCGCTACGGCTTCCTGAAGGGCAATCCGCAGCTCACGAAAAACGGCGAGCTGAAGCACCTGCTGTCGATCGAGGGCCTGCCGCGCTCGATCGTCAATCACATCCTCGATACGGCCGAGCAGTTCGTCAGCGTGACGGACCGTGAAGTGAAGAAGGTGCCGCTGCTGCGCGGCAAGTCCGTGTTCAACCTGTTCTTCGAGAACTCGACGCGTACCCGCACGACCTTCGAGATCGCCGCGACGCGCCTGTCGGCCGACGTGCTGAACCTGAACATCAATGCGTCGTCGACGAGCAAGGGCGAATCGCTGCTCGACACGATCAACAACCTGTCGGCGATGCATGCCGACCTGTTCGTCGTGCGTCACGCGTCGAGCGGCGCGCCGTACCTGATCGCCGAGCATTGCGCACCGCACGTGCACGTGATCAACGCAGGCGACGGCCGTCATGCGCACCCGACGCAGGGCCTGCTCGACATGTACACGATCCGTCACTACAAGCGCGACTTCACGAAGCTGCGCGTGGCGATCGTCGGCGACATCCTGCATTCGCGCGTCGCGCGCTCCGACATCCACGCACTCACCACGCTCGGCGTGCCGGAAGTGCGCGCGATCGGCCCGCGCACGCTGCTGCCGGGCGGCCTCGAGCAGATGGGCGTGAAGGTGTTCCACAACCTCGACGAAGGGCTGAAGGGCGTCGACGTGATCATCATGCTGCGCCTGCAGAACGAGCGGATGAGCGGCGCGCTGCTGCCGTCGGCGCAGGAGTACTTCAAGACCTGGGGCCTGACGCCCGAGCGCCTCGCGCTCGCCGCGCCCGACGCGATCGTGATGCACCCCGGCCCGATGAACCGCGGCGTCGAGATCGACTCGCAGGTCGCCGACGGCCCGCAGTCGGTGATCCTCAACCAGGTCACGTTCGGCATCGCCGTGCGGATGGCGGTGATGGGCATCGTCGCCGGCAACAGCGACTGAGCCCGCTTTCGCGCATCCCTGATCCAGGCACTCAACGCATTCAACGCATTCACAGACAGCGCATGAAGATTCATATCAAAGGCGGCACGCTGATCGACCCGGTCGCCGGCACCGAACGGCAGGCCGACGTTTTCGTCGCGGACGGCAAGGTCGCCGCGATTGCCGACACCGGCACCGCCGCGCCGGCCGGTTTCAACGCCGAGAAGACCATCGACGCATCGGGCCTGATCGTCGCGCCCGGCCTCGTCGACCTGTGCGCGCGGCTGCGCGAGCCGGGCTACGAGCACAAGGCGACGCTCGCGTCCGAGATGGCCGCGGCCGTCGCGGGCGGCGTCACGACCCTCGTTTGCCCGCCGGATACCGACCCCGTGCTCGACGAGCCGGGCCTCGTCGAGATGCTCAAGTTCCGCGCACGCAACCTCCACCAGGCGAACGTGCATCCGCTCGGCGCGCTGACGGTCGGCCTCAAGGGTGAAGTGATCACCGAGATGGTCGCGCTGACCGAGTCCGGCTGCGTCGGCTTCACGCATGCCAACGTGCCGGTGCGCGACACGCAGGTGCTGCTGCGTGCGCTGCAGTACGCGAGCACCTACGGCTACACGACGTGGCTGCGCCCGCAGGACGCATTCATCGGCCGTGGCGGCGTTGCCGCGAGCGGCGCGCTTGCGTCGCGGCTCGGGCTGTCCGGCGTGCCGGTCGCGGCCGAGACGATCGCGCTGCACACCATCTTCGAACTGATGCGCGTGACGGGCGCACGCGTGCACCTCGCGCGGCTGTCGTCGGCGGCCGGCCTTGCGCTCGTGCGCGCGGCGAAGGCCGAGGGGCTGCCCGTGACGTGCGACGTCGGCGTGAATCACGTGCACCTGATCGATGTCGACATCGGCTACTTCGATTCGCAGTTCCGGCTCGATCCGCCGCTGCGCAGCGAGCGCGATCGCGAAGCGATTCGCGTGGCGCTCGCCGACGGGACGATCGACGCGATCTGCTCCGACCACACGCCGGTCGACGACGACGAGAAGCTGCTGCCGTTCGGCGAAGCGACGCCGGGCGCGACGGGGCTCGAGCTGCTGCTGTCGCTGACGCTGAAGTGGGCGGACGAGACGCGTACGCCGCTCGCGCAGGCGCTGCGCCGCATCACGTCCGCGCCGGCCGACGTGCTGCAGCTGCCGGCCGGCCGCCTCGCCGAAGGCGGCGCGGCCGACCTGTGCGTGTTCGATCCGCGCGCACACTGGCGCGTCGAGCCGCGTGCGCTGAAGAGCCAGGGCCACAACTCGCCGTTCCTCGGCTATGAACTGCCCGCCTGCGTGCGCACGACGCTCGTCGCCGGACAGATCGCGTTCGAGCGCCCCTGAACCACGCCGGACCTTCGCCATGATTGCCCTTCGCAAGCTGCGTCTCGTCTTTCACCTGTTGCGCGGCATGGTGATCGTCGCGCTGCGTTTTTCGCACGTCACGCCCGCGCGGCGTGCCGAGATGACGCGCCGCTGGTCGCTCAAGCTGCTGCGGATCTGCGGGATGCGCCTCGTCGTCCACAACGACGGCGCGCGGCTCGATGCGAGCGCGCTCGTGGTCGGCAACCACGTGTCCTGGCTCGACATCTACACGATCAACGCGTGGCGGCCGACGCCGTTCGTGTCGAAGGCCGAGGTGCGGCAATGGCCGGTCGTCGGCTGGCTCGCCGAGAAGCTCGACACCGTGTTCCTGCAGCGCGAGAAGCGCACCGAGGCGATGCGGGTCATGCACGAAATGGCCGAGCGCCTGCGCAACGGTGGGCTGATGTGCGTGTTTCCGGAAGGCACGACGACGGACGGGCAGGAACTGCTGCCGTTCCATGCGAACCTGTTCCAGGCCGCGGTATCGGCAGGCTGTGCGGTGCAGCCGATCTGCCTGATGTACGAGGACGCGCAGCGGCGGCAGTCGGTCGCGCCGGCCTACACGGGCGAGCTGGCGCTCGGCAAGTCGCTCGACATGGTGTTGCGCGGCGGCCCGATCGTCGCGCATCTGTACGTGTGCGAGCCGATCGCGCCGGGCGGCGACCGGCGGGCGACGTCCGCCGCGGCGCGCGATGCGATCGCGGCCGCGCTCGCGACGCTGCAGGAGAAGGTCGGCAAGCCGTCGGCCGAGTCGCTCGCGGAACTGGCGAAGCATGCGTATCCGGCGACCGAGGTCGGTGCCGGCGAAGCGGGCAACGAAGCGGCCGATGCGCCCGTGCCGGGGCGCGAGGGCTGATGCGTCGGGGCCGACTCACCTCCCGGCCCCGCGAATCAGTCTCTCGTCATTCTCCGCCCGGTGAGCGGCACGCTTCGCACTGCACCTGCGTGACCGTGCGCTGCGCAGGATCGGCCGTCAGCCGCACGGCCGACAGCTGGTTACCCCACACACATCCCGAATCGAGCGCGACGATGTTCTCGCGCAGCATCAGGCCGAGCGCGGCCCAGTGCCCGAACACGACCGTCACGTCCTCCGTGCGGCGCCCCGGGACGTCGAACCATGGCAGGTAGCCGGGCGGCGCGCTGTCGGGGCCGCCGTTCGCCTTGAATTCCATCGCGCCGTCGGGCGTGCAGAAGCGCACGCGCGTGAATGCGTTGAACGCGACGCGCATCCGGTCGCGTTTCTTCAGGTTGGGACTCCATTGATTCGGCTCGTTGCCGTACAGCTGCTGCAGCGTGTCGCGCCAGTCGGGCGCGCGCAGCGCGCGCTGGAGTTCGTCGGCGAGTTCGAGCACCAGCGTGGTGTCCCACTGCGGCAGCACGCCCGCATGCACGAGCAGCATCCCGTTTTCCGCATGCACGAACGGGCGATGGCGGACCCAGTCGAGCAGCGCGTCGGCGTCGGGGGCGTCGAGGATTTCGCCGATGGTGTCGCCCGGGCGCTCGGTGCGCAGGCCGGCGGAGACCGCAAGCAGGTGGAGGTCGTGATTGCCGAGCACGACGGTCGCGCGCGGGCCGAGGTCGACGAGCGCACGCAGCGCGGCGAGGGAGCCGGGGCCGCGGTTGACGACGTCGCCGGCGATCCAGAGCGGGGTGTCGGCGGGTGGGGACAGCTTGTCGATCAGCGACTGGAAAGCGGAATGACAGCCCTGGATGTCGCCGATGGCGATGGGGGTCGGAAGCATGAGGGTCGGATCGTGACGAATCGGGTGAACTGGGAAAAAAATCGCGTAGACGCATGCGTAATGCAAAGGTCGTTCCACATCGGGCCGTCCACGAGGCATGCGATTTTTCGTGACGCAAAGGGCCGGGGCGCTGTATCAAGTTGTTAGCAGCATGGAATTGACGCCGAGTGGATTCCTATAATTGACATTTTCGCTCCGAAATTAACATCTCGTGACTTTGCCGGTCATGGCGACCGGTTAAAATGCCGGGCCTGATCGGCCGAGACTTGGCCACTGTGACATGACAAGAAGTGCGATGAGCGTCTGCCAGGCGCGCCGCACACTATTACTAGAGGAAGCTTCATGATCCTGGTTACCGGCGGCGCGGGTTTTATCGGTGCCAATTTCGTACTCGACTGGATGGCTGCTTCTGGTGAGGCCGTGCTCAATGTCGACAAGCTGACCTATGCAGGCAACCTGCGGACGCTGGCACCACTGGACGGAAATCCGGATCATGTGTTCGCCCGGGTCGACATTTGTGATCGCGCAGCACTTGATGCGCTGTTCGCCGAGTACAAGCCGCGGGCCGTGATCCACTTTGCCGCTGAAAGCCACGTCGACCGCTCGATCCACGGGCCGGCCGATTTCGTGCAGACCAACGTCGTCGGCACGTTCACGTTGCTCGAGGCGGCACGCATGCACTGGAACGGGCTGAGCGACGTGGAGAAGGTGGAATTCCGCTTCTTGCACGTGTCGACCGACGAGGTGTTCGGATCGCTGTCCGCGACCGATCCGCAATTCTCGGAGACGACTCCGTACGCGCCGAACAGCCCCTATTCGGCGACGAAGGCTGGCTCCGATCATCTGGTGCGTGCGTATCACCATACGTATGGCCTGCCGACACTCACGACGAATTGCTCGAACAATTACGGCCCGTATCAGTTCCCGGAGAAGCTGATTCCGCTGATGATCGCGAATGCACTCGCGGGCAAGCCGTTGCCGGTCTACGGCGATGGCCAGAACGTGCGCGACTGGCTGTACGTCGGCGACCACTGCAGCGCGATCCGCGAAGTGCTTGCGCGCGGTGTGCCGGGCGAGACGTACAACATCGGCGGCTGGAACGAGAAGAAGAATCTCGATGTCGTGCATACGCTGTGCGATCTGCTCGACGCGGCGCGGCCGAAGGCGGCGGGTTCGTATCGCGAGCAGATCACCTATGTGAAGGACCGCCCGGGCCACGACCGCCGTTACGCGATCGATGCGCGCAAGCTCGAGCGCGAGCTCGGCTGGAAGCCCGCCGAGACGTTCGAGACGGGGCTCGCGAAGACCGTACGCTGGTACCTCGAGAACCAGCCATGGGTGGACGAAGTCGCGTCGGGCGATTACCGCAGGTGGGTCGAAACCAATTACGCGCAACGCACGTGAGGGCTTGATCGATGGCACGCAAAGGCATAATCCTCGCCGGCGGCTCGGGCACGCGACTGTATCCGATTACCTACTCGGTGTCGAAGCAGTTGCTCCCGGTGTACGACAAGCCGATGATTTACTACCCGCTTTCGACGCTGATGCTCGCGGGCATTCGCGACGTGCTGGTCATTTCGACGCCAGCGGATACGCCGCGCTTCCAGGCGTTGCTGGGCGATGGCTCGAAGTGGGGGATGAACCTGCAATACGCGGTCCAGCCGTCGCCGGACGGGCTCGCGCAGGCGTTCATCATTGGGCGGGACTTCATCGGCAACGATCCGAGCGCGCTCGTGCTCGGCGACAACATCTTCCACGGCAACGATCTCGCCAAGCAGTTGCTCGCGGCCAACGCGCGCACCGAAAGCGCGACCGTGTTTGCCTATCACGTGCAGGACCCGGAGCGTTACGGCATCGTCGAATTCGACGACCAGATGCGCGCGCTGTCGATCGAGGAAAAGCCGCTCCAGCCGCGCTCGCGCTACGCCGTGACCGGCCTGTATTTCTACGACAACGATGTGTGCGACATTGCGGCCGACATCAAGCCGTCGGCGCGCGGCGAACTCGAAATCACCGACGTCAATTCCCGTTATCTCGCGGCGGGCAAGCTGCAGGTGGAGATCATGGGGCGCGGCTATGCGTGGCTCGATACGGGCACGCATGATTCGCTGATGGAGGCTGCGGCATTCATTGCGACCTTGCAGAAGCGCCAGGGCCTCGTGGTCGCGTGTCCGGAGGAAATTGCATACCGACTGGGCTGGATCGACGCCGAGCGCCTCCTGGAACTCGCCGCGCCGCTCGCCAAGAACGGATACGGGCAATATCTGAAGAACCTACTGACGGACAAGATCCTATGGCAATCACGGTAACTTCCACGGCAATTCCAGACGTCAAGCTGATCGAGCCCAAGGTCTTCGGCGATGCTCGCGGGTACTTCTTCGAGAGCTTCAATCAGCGGGAATTCCGAGAGCAGGTTGCGGATGTCGAGTTCGTTCAGGACAACGAGTCGCGCTCCGGTAAATCGGTGCTTCGCGGGATGCACTATCAGATCAGCCATGCGCAGGGCAAGCTGGTCCGCGTCGTCGAAGGCGAAGTGTTCGACGTTGCCGTCGACCTGCGCCGTTCGTCGCCGACGTTCGGAAAATGGGTCGGCAGCGTACTGTCCGCGGAAAACCACCTTCAGATGTGGGTGCCAGCCGGATTCGCGCACGGCTTCCTGGTGATGTCCGAGACAGCGACGTTTCAGTACAAGACGACCGATTTCTGGTACCCCGAATTCGAACGCGTGCTGCTGTGGAATGATGCGCAGGTCGCCATCGACTGGCCGCTCGACCGGGATCCTGTGGTCGCGCCGAAAGATCTCGCCGGTACCGTGTTGGCGGATCTGGAGACCTACGCATGAGGATTCTCGTGACCGGGGCGAACGGGCAGGTCGGGTGGGAGCTCGTCCGCGCGCTGCAGCCGCTGGGTGAGGTGGTCGCAGCGACTCGCCACGTCGTCGATCTTGGCGACGCGGCTGCCGTCGACGCATACGTCGACACGCTCGCGCCCGATCTCGTGGTCAATGCGGCCGCCTATACGGCTGTGGATCGTGCCGAGGACGAGCCCGAAGCCGCGTTCGCGGTCAATCGCGATGCGGTGGGCGCGCTCGCGCAGGCGGCACGCGAGCGCGGTGCATTGCTGATCCATTTCTCGACTGACTATGTGTTCGACGGAAGCAAGCGGACACCGTATGTCGAAAGCGACGCGGTGTGCCCGCTGAACGTCTACGGCGCGAGCAAGTTGGCAGGCGAACAGGCCATCGCCGATGCCGGCGGAGACTGGCTCGTGTTCCGTACGTCATGGGTGTACGCCTCGCGCGGGCAGAATTTCCTGCGCACGATGCTCCGGCTGGGCGCGAATCGCGAGGCGCTGTCCGTCGTCAGCGATCAGTTCGGCGCGCCGACGAGCGCGCGCATGATCGCCGATCTGACCGCGCACGCTGCGGCAAAAGCGCTTGCCGAGCGTCGGGCGGGATCGTTCACGAGCGGCGTGTACCACATGACGGCGCAGGGCGAGACGACCTGGCACGCGTTCGCCGAAGCCATTTTTGCCGGCGCCAGAAGACTGTCCCCACAGATCGATCTGGCGATCCGGGAGGTGAAGCCGATTCCCGCGACCGAGTATCCGGCGAAGACCGCGCGTCCGACCTTTTCGGTGCTCGACAACACGCGGTTCGACGAGCGTTTCGGATTGCATCGACCGCAGTGGTCGGACGGGCTTGCGCTCGTCCTCGCGGAACTGTTCGATGCCTGATGCCGCCCGGTTCGGGCGGCGCACATCACAATTCATGCCGCGTCGTGTATGCGGTATGGCTTAGCTAGAGATTGTCATGCGGGAACTCATCCAACCATCACTTCCTATCTGGCGGCATCGCCGCCTGATCCTCCAAATGGCGCGCCGCGAGGTGGTCGGCCGGTATCGCGGCTCGGTGCTCGGCCTGCTCTGGTCGTTCTTCAACCCGCTGCTGCTGCTGACCGTCTACACGTTCGTGTTCAGCGTGATCTTCAAGGCGCGCTGGAACACCGGCTCCGATTCGAAGACCGAATTCGCCGTCGTGTTGTTCGTCGGGATGATCATGTTTCAGGTGTTTTCGGAAGCGGTGAACCGTGCGCCGTCGCTCATCATCAGTAACGCGAACTACGTGAAGAAGGTCGTGTTCCCGCTCGAGGTGCTGCCTGTCGTCGCGCTGCTCGTCGCGTTGTTCCATGCCGGGATCAGCTTTTGCGTGCTGGTGCTCGCGATGGTCGTGCTGGGTTTTCCCGTGCATGCGACGATCCTGTATTTCCCGCTGATCGTGCTGCCGTTCATCCTGTTTACCCTCGGCGTCTGCTGGTTCCTCGCTTCGCTGGGCGTATTCATCCAGGACATCGGCCAGTCGATCGGGCTCGTGACGACGGTGCTGATGTTCCTCACGCCGGTGTTCTATCCGGTGAGCTCGCTGCCGGCCCATTACCAGCGTATCGTCGGCATGAATCCGCTCGCGTTCGTCATCGAGCAAAGCCGAAACGTCGTGATCTTTGGAACCGTGCCAAGCTGGACCGGTGTGTTGTTGATGATGGTCGTCAGTATCGGTGTCGCGGCGCTGGGCTACCAATGGTTTAATCGCACGAGGAAAGGATTCGCAGATGTCCTCTGATCTCGCAGTCAGCGTGAAGGATCTGAGCAAGGTCTTTCATATTTACGATAGCCCGCGCGCCCGCCTGTTGCAGATGCTGTTCGGCTCCCGCAAGCAGTATTACCGCGAGTTCTGGGCGCTACGTGACATTTCGTTCGACATCGCACGGGGCGAAACGGTCGGGATCGTCGGTCACAATGGCTCCGGAAAGTCCACGCTGCTCCAGGTGATCTCGGGGACGCTCGCGCCGAGCGCCGGCAACGTCGAAACGAACGGCAAGGTCGCCGCGCTGCTCGAACTCGGGTCGGGCTTCAACCCCGAATTCACCGGCCGCGAGAACGTGATGCTGTACGGCCAGATTCTCGGGATGAGCGAGGAGGAACTGGAAGAGAAATATCCGGCGATCGTCGATTTCTCCGAGATCGGTGATTTCGTCAACCAGCCGTTGAAAACCTATTCGTCGGGTATGTACGTGCGTCTGGCGTTCTCGGTCGCGATCCACGTCAACCCGGACATCCTGATCGTCGATGAAGCGCTGTCGGTCGGCGACGCGCTGTTTCAGGCGAAGTGCATGGCAGTGATGAAGAAGCTGATGGATCGCGGCACGACGTTGCTGTTCGTCAGCCACGATCCGGGCTCGGTGAAGGCGCTGTGCGACCGGGCGATCCTGCTCGATCACGGCAACATGCTGGCCGTCGGTTCGACGGACCACGTGATCGAGTCGTATTACTCGTCCTACGTCCGCAAGAAGCAGCACGTGATCGAGGACGCCGATGCGCCCGCGGCGCAGATCGCCGAGCTCGATGCCGACCTCAACGATGGTGCGGACGAGTTCCAGAAACAGGCGGCGTTCCAGCGGATCCGTAATGGACGCGCGAGCTTCGTCAACGTGCAGTTGCTGAACGAACAGGGCCGCGCGACACGCCAGGTTACGTACGGCGACACCGTGACGCTGAGAATGGTCGTGAGCATCGAGGAAGATCTGCCGCTGCTCGCTTTCGGCTATCACCTGCGCGACAAGAACGGGTTCGATATCGCGTACTCGGACACTGGTCTCGAACATGCGCATTTGTACGACCTGCACGCGGGCGAAGTCCACGTGGTCGACTGGACGTTCAAGGTATCGCTGCGCGGAGGCGACTACAGTATCAGTGCGGCGACCTCGGTGCCGACTGACCTGAGCATCGGCCAGGTCGACACGTGCGATCATGTGCCGATCGCCGTGCAGTTCAATGTCTCGCGCGGCACCTACCTGCCGCTGTATGGTGCCGTGCATTTCGACAACAAGGTTCAGACGCGTCTGTTGTCGAAGACGGTGGCCTGACGCAGCGTTAGTCGGCAGTGGATCCGGCGCCGGGGCCGGCGTGCGGATTCGCACGAGGAATCAATCAGGAGCGCCCTATGAGACAGAAGCCGGATGGTTTCGCCAATCCGATCTATGTGACGAGACCGATGTTGCCGCCGCTCGGCGAATTTACATCGCAACTGGAAGACATCTGGGACAGCGCGTGGCTGACCAACGGCGGTGCGAAGCACGTCGCGCTGGAGGCAGCGCTCGCGAAGCGGCTCGGCGCCCGCCACTTCTCGCTGTTCAACAATGGGACGAGTGCGCTGCTCGTCGCCTGCCAGGCGCTGCGGCTCGCCGGTGAGGTCATCACGACCCCGTTCACGTTTCCCGCAACGCCGCATGTGCTGCACTGGAACAACGTGACGCCGGTGTTCTGCGATATCGACGAGGATACGCTGACCATCGATCCGGCCGTGGCCGAAGCGCTGATCACGCCGCGCACGACGGGTGTGCTCGGCGTGCACGTGTACGGGATGCCGTGCGACGTGAAGGCGTTCGAGCGCATCCGCGAGCAGTACGGCGTCAAGGTGCTCTACGACGGCGCGCACGCGTTCGGTACGGAAATCGACGGCAAGCCGGTCGCCGAGTTCGGCGACGCGACGATGTACAGCTTCCATGCGACGAAGCTGTTTCACTCGGCCGAGGGCGGTGGGCTGGCGATGGCGGACGAAGCGACGAAGCGGCGCGTCGATTTGCTGAAGAATTTCGGAATCTTGAACGAAACCGAAGTCATCATGCCGGGTACCAACGGCAAGATGAACGAAGTGCAGGCGGCACTGGGGCTCGTCAATCTCGCCCATTACGATGCAGAGCACGCCGCGCGGCAGCGCGTGGCACAGGTCTATCTGAGCCGCCTGGACGAGATTCCCGGCATCACGTGCTTCCGGCTGCCGCCGAACGTCGGCCACAGCATGCAGTACTTCATCGTGCGCGTGAATCCGCAGGCATGCGGCGTGTCGCGTGACCAACTGTACGACACGCTGAAGCAGTTCAACGTGATTTCGCGGCGCTATTTCTACCCGCTTTGCAGCGAGCACAATTGCTATCGCGCCCTGCCGAGCGCTGATCCCGGCCGCCTGCCGGTTGCGACGCGCGTGTCCCGCGAAGTGCTGGCGCTGCCGCTGTACGGCGAACTCGGAGAGGACGGCGCGAATCGCATCGTCGACATCATTCAATACATCTGCAATGGCAAACAATAATTATGCGACCGGGGAATCGCGGCCGCGTGTCAGCGTTCTCACGACGTCTTACAACTACGGCAGATTCATCGGGGAGACGATTCGGTCGGTACTGTCCCAGACGTACGCGTCATGGGAGCTGATCATAGTCGACGACTGCTCGACCGACGATTCCTGGGAGGTCATCCAGCAGTTCGACGACCCGCGGATTCGCGCGGTGCGTCAGGAGCGGAATCAGGGCGCGTGCGCGGCGTACAACACGGCGCTGCGTCTCGCATCCGGTGAATTCATCGCGAGCCTGGATTCCGACGACGTGTTCGTGCCCGAGAAGCTGGCGGCGCAGGTCGCGTTCATGGACACCCATCCGGATGTCGACATCTGCGGCAGCTTCATGGCGGAAATCGATGCGTCGAGCCAGCCGGTCGACGTCGACAAATGCTTTTATGCGCCGTGGTTCAATCAGGATCTCGACCTCAATGCGCCCGACAGCTGGGTGTGGGAAAACCACCTGTGCCATTCGACTGTGCTGGTCAGGAAGTCCATGCACGATCGAATCGGTTTTTTTCGGGAGGATCTGACTTACTCGCCGGACTGGGATTTCTGGTTGCGTTCGCTCGCCGGCGGTGCACGATTTCATGTGATGAAGGACGCACTCCTGCTTTACCGTGCGCACGGCGGCAACATCACGCACCGCAATCGCGATGCGCTGATGTGGGAGTATGCAGACATCTCCGGCGGTGTCGTGCATCCTTACCTCGCGCGGATCGAGCGCTTCGACTTGCTGCGCAAGAGCATGGAGTCGTTCGTCGGGCGCTTCTTCGAAATCGACGGCGACTGGCGGCGGTTTCTGGAACTGATCGAGATGCTGCGCGTGTACGACCGTCACGAGGATACGTTCAGGATTCCGCCGCATCTGTTCTTCAACAGCGAACTGACCGCGTTCGTGACGAGACTCGCATCTGGCTGGTCGCCGCAAGCTTTTGCCGCCGTTCGAGAGCGCCTGTCGCGGCTAGAGGGCGAGTACGCTGGTTCAGCGCAGGCGGCGGGCGCGCATGCGCCCGAAGACGCCGCGACGTTTCAACTGATGATTCGCGGCGAACGTGACCGCGCGCTTGCCGAACTGGATCAGGCGCGTATCGAGCGCGAGCACATTGCCACGGAACTCGAACACGCGAAAGCGGCGCTGCGCGCCGCGGCCGAGCGGGAAGAGCGGCTCACCGCCAGCCTGGCCGACGCGCAGACGGAACTCGATCGTGTCAGGGGAACCATCTGGGGCAAGGCGGATAATCTGTACCGGCGCCTGAGCCGATAGCCTATCAGCGAATGATTCAAGATATCTAACCATGCCGCGATACCAGCATCTTCTGTACTTTGCCCAACGCGTCTACCATCGCCTGCCGGTGAGCCAGGAGGCGAAGTGGCGCGTTCGCAAGGCCATTTCGCCGGTTATCACGTCCTTGCGTCAAGGCAAGTCGATTCGTCAGGCGTTGCGCTCGGCGGTCCGGCGCGAAAAGTTGCTCGATCACGCTCGCGAATCGCGCCTGCAGCACCTGCTGCTCGACCTCGCGCAGCGGGGCGTGCGAAACGTCAGCCACGTCATTGCGGTGCCGTTCCTCGGAACGGGGGGCGCAGAGAATGTCGCGCTCAATTTCTCGAGAGCGCTGCGCGAGATCCATCCCGATCGTCAGGTCCTGATCGTCGTCGCCGATCGCGACCTGGTCGACGAGCGCGTCGCGCGGATCGATGGCGTGCATGTAGTCGTTCTGCGCGATTTCACCGACGACGATTCGTACGCGCTGAAGCAGGCGCTCCTGTACGACATGCTGCTGGCAATCCGGCCCGCCGTGTTCCACAACATCAATAGCGAAGTCGCGTGGAACGCGGTCATCTCGCAGGGAAGCCTGCTCAAGGAAATCACGCGTCTGTTCGCCAGTATTTTTGCGTTCCAGTTCGCCGAGGACGGCAAGAGCAAGATCGGCTACGCCGCTTATTTCCTTCAGCCGGGGCTGCCGGCGCTGACCGCGCTGCTGTCCGACAACCAGCGCTTCGTGACCGATGCGCGCGCCGAATACAACCTTGGGCAGCAGGGCGACAAGCTGCGTGCCGTGTACAACCCCAGCCGCATGGCGACCGACGGCTGGAAGACGCGCGCGTTAGCGCGCATCGCGAGCCGCGGGCAGGATCTGGCGGGGCAGCGCCCGGCGTTTCTGTGGGCCGGGCGGCTCGACAAGGAGAAACGTGTCGACCTGCTGTTGGCGCTCGTGCAGGCATGCCCGCACATTGATTTCTACGTCTATGGCCAGGCGGTTGTGAACGTCAGCGAGCAACTCCCCGATCTCGCGAATCTGCATCTGATGGGGCCGTTCACGTCCCCGGAAGAACTCGTGCGCGAACGAGCGTACACGGGCTTCATCTTCACGTCGAAGTGGGAAGGCATGCCGAACATCCTGCTCGAGATCGGGGCGCTGGGCATGCCGATCATCGCGCCGTCGGTCGGTGGTGTTGGCGAACTGATATCCGATTCGACCGGATATCCGCTGTCGGAGAAGCCGGAGGTCGCGGATTATCGCGTGGCGATGGAGTCAGTCATTTCGAATTCGCAGGAAGCCGAAGCGCGCGCCCGCGCGCTCGTCGAGCTGATCGACGGGCGCCATACGTGGCAGCGGTTCGTCGAGCATGTCAAGGAGTTGGAAGGTTATGGGAGCTGACCGGAAAGAATCGGGCGCTGACGACTCGCGAGATTCGTCGTTGCCGCTCGTATCGGTGGTAATCCCCTGTTTCAATCAGGCGCAGTATCTGAATGAATCGATCTCGTCGGTGCTCGATGCGTATCGCGGGCCGCTGGAGATCATTGTTGTCGACGACGGTAGCACGGCACCCAGGACCGAAATTCATCTGCGTGCAGCAGAAGCGCTGTCGCCCATGGTGCGGGTGATTTCGCAGCAGAACGCGGGCCTTTCGGGCGCGCGCAACACGGGTATCGCGGCCGCGACCGGCGAATTCGTGCAGTTGCTGGATGCGGACGACATCGTTGTTCCGCCGAAGCTCGACCTGCAGGTTGCGCATTTCCAGATCGCGAATGCACTTGACGTATCGGTGTCCAACTTCCTGTTGTGCGACGATACGCGCTCGGTCTTCTCGAAAAACGACGAAGCGATCGCGCACTCGTCGCTCAGCCTGTCCGATTTTCTGTACAAATGGGAGCGCGGCTTCGCGATTCCGATCCACTGTGCGCTGTTTCGCCGAACGGTGCTGAGGGATGCGCCGTTCGACACGTCCGCGCGCGCGAAGGAAGATTGGCTGTTCTGGTGCGGCCTGAGCGCGCGCGGCGCGCGCATGGCGTACCTCAACGCGCACAATGCGATTTACCGGCAGCATGCGCAAAGCATGCGCCGGTCGTACGTGAAGATGGGCAAGAGCTGGCTGCATGCTGCGGCCAAGATCGACGCGATGGTGTCCGCCCGCGAACCGGTGTTTTTCGAATCCGCGGTCGACTGGTTCGAGAATTTCTATCGAAAGCACCCGGCGTACGTCGAGGAAATCGCACAGTTGCGCGGCCATGCGCATGAAACCGGATCGGGGGCTGTCACGTCGCCGGCCGCTCCCGCCGATCTGCTTGCGCGGAAGCTGGCGCGCCTGCAGGTCGCCATCGCGAAAATGCCAGTGTCGGCGACACCGCTGATCAGCGTCGTGATCCCGGCATACAACCACTTCGACTACATCGACGGCTGCCTACTGTCCGTGATCGAGCAGCAGGACGTCGCATTCGAGATCATCTGTGTCGACGACTGTTCTCCCGATGCACGCACGACCGCACTGCTGCATGCGTTGCAGGGCAGTCATCCGAACGTGCGGATCGTCCTCAACAGCGAAAACAGGGGTATTTCGCGCACGCAGAACGAAGCAGTCGAACAGGCGGCTGGAGAATATGTCGCATTCGTCGATTGCGACGACGCGCTGGCGCCCGGCGCGCTGTCCCGCGTCGCGCAGGTACTGGCGCAGGGGCAGCCGTGCGATTACCTGTTCACCGACCGGTTCGACATCGACGAAAGTGGTGACGAAATCCGGCGTGCGGACTATGGCGGTTATCCCGGCATCGCGTTCCGGAACGACGCGAGCATCAAGGGCGACCTGCTCGACGGCATGGTAGCGTCGCACCTGAAGGTGATTCGGCGCAGCGCGTATCTGCAGTCGGGCGGATCGGTCGATGCCTATTCAGGCATCCAGGACTGGGAGCTGGCGCTGAAGATCGCGGAGTTCGGCAATTTCCGGTATCTGCATGAACCACTCTATCGGCACCGGATTCATACGCGCTCCGTTACCTCGTCGGACAGCGTCGGCCAGTTCAGGCGGACCAATATCGTCCGGCGTCAGTTTGCCGGCAGGTGGCTTTGCGACGGACGCGACCGAACCGGGCCGGTCACGCGTTTTTCGAGCGACGCGAAGTCGATACCGTCGATCGAACAACTGAAGGAAGTGTGGCGGCAGGGGCGGCGATGCGAGATGGTCGTCGCGGCGGACGCGCCGCCACCGGTGCTCAATTTTCTGCGGGAATTCAATTCGTACTTCGATCGCATCGTGTGGACTAGCGCCGAAACCTATGCGGGTCTGCTCGGGTATGTAGAGCCCGGCGTGATGGTGGCGTACGGGCGGGCGCAGCACGACTGACCGGAGTGTGGGGCGCGCGTTACGCGCGCGCCCGGCCTGACGGTTTGACTGTCGGCCGGTGCCGTGCCGCAGTTACTTCCTCCCGGTAAACGGACGCATGATCGTCCGCAGCAGCGGGCCCAGCACCGGAATCCGGTGCAGGCGAAGATACGCGCGATAGATGATGAAGATGCGGGCGCGCTGAAACGCGACCCACTGGTTCGCGTATTGCCGCAGTTCGACCGACTCGCTCCTGAGGACATCGGCTTCACGTGCGTGGACGAGCAGTTTCGCGCGTGCGTCCGCGAGTTCCCGCCTCAAGCGACGCAGTTCTTCCTGGTTTTCCGCGGATGCGGCGGTCTGGCCGGCGGGCGCCTGTGCGGGCTCGTGGGATTCGTGATGGGAGGCATTCATACCGAATATTCGCTGAATGTTCGCGACGTACTGCGCGTCGCCATGCTTGTCGTGAACGTAGTCGGACGCGCGCTTCGACAGCGCTCCGAGCAAATCGGGTTGGGCGTACAGGCGCTCGATGGCCTCGCGATACGCGTCGACAGCTTCGTCGAGGTCGTTCGATGCCTCGATGAGGATGCCGGTCTCGCCGTCGAGCACGGCTTCGCCGATACCGCCGATGTTCGGTGCGATGACCGGGAGCCCCGACCCCATCGCTTCGAGAATGACGTTCGGCAGTCCATCGAACCATGATGTATAGACGAGCGCATCGTATTCGTGCAGCGGAAGATCCGCAAACGCCGAAAACGGCCCCTTATAGTTTGCGTCGGTCAGGTCGACGTCGAACCCCGGCGTGATGCCGCCGTACAGGTCGAGTGTGATGCCGGAACCGCTCCGCGCGAAGTACTTCGACAGCGCGACGGCCAGTTGCGGCCGCTTCTGGCCATCCAGCCGCGACGCCCACAGCAGGCGACGACGCGGCGTCGCGTGGAGCGTCGGTTCCTTGACGCCGTGCAGCAGCGCGGGGAGGTTGTTCCAGCGGGACGCGCTGGCGCCAAAGATGAATTCGTCGTCGACGACCGTTTGTCCGTTGTCGGTGACGATCCGCGTGATGTGCTGGATGTTGTTCGTCAGGAACTCCACCGCGCCGCCGGAGATGATTGATACGTTGTCTTCGTAGACACGCGTGTCGCAGAACCGGTAGTACGTGACGTCGCGCCCGCTGAACTGCGCGAAATGGCGGCTCAGCATGCGATGGGAAAACACGCATGCGCGAATGTGCAGACGGGCGTCGGGCGCCGCGGCGCGAATCAGGCGTGCGGTGATGCGATCGCGCTGGCGGTCGTCGAGCTTCTTGCCGAGCACTGCGACGTCGACGAAGATCGCCGCGTCGGGCAACCGCGGCAACCACGCGTGCTTTTCCATCGGCTCGCCGGACACCACGAGGATGCGCTTCGACGCGCCGCATGCCAGCAGGCCGTTCATCACGTCGAGGATGTAGCGCTCCGCGCCGCCCGCGGGCAGGAACGGGATCAGGAATACGTCCGTGATCGGGCCGGCGTCGCGAATGGCCTCGCACATCTCGTAGTAGACCGCCGACGGTTCGGGTGTCGACCACATCGCGCTCGTCTGGCTGCCGTGCCGCAGCGACAGCGTGTCGACGGCCGGGTCGATACGGTTGGCAGCCTCCGTCATGTCCGACAGCAGCCGGCTGCCGAGGAACTTCTGCTTGACGTCGTACCACGGTGGCAGCATGCGTTCGCCGGCGCGGTACGCACGATAGTCGTCCGCGAACACGCGCAGGTAAACGGCCGGGTCGAACAGGTCGGTATCCGGCGTTTCGAGCTCGACGTTCTGGCTGCGCGCGGCAGCCATGATGCTCTGCTGGCGCTGGCGATAGTAAAGAACAGTGTCGGGGATGTAGTGTGCCTTCATCCCGAGCGCGATCGCGCACGAATTGAAGTGCCAGTCCTCGAATGCGTGGCCGCGCTGCGTATCGCAGTGCACATACTTGAGGCGATCGAACGTCGAGCGATGGAAGAACACGCGCGACACGTACGGATGGATGTCCGCGAGCAGGAACGGCATCAGGTCCGCTTCGCCGTATTCGGTAATGAAGTACATCGAACCGAATGCGATCAGGTACTGCGGGAACAGCAGCGCATCGTTGCCGTACTGTTTCGCCGCGGCCAGCGCTTCGACGAAGAAGTTGAACGATACGAGATCGTCGGCATCGGCCGTGGCGAAATATTCGCCTTGCGCGATCTCGCAACCAGAGTTTCTGCTGAGACCCAGCGAGCGGTTCGACACCTCGATCGTCTGGACTCCGTCGAAACTGGAGAGGTCGGCCGACGCGATGACGGAGCGGGTCGCTTCGTTCGGGTTGTCGAGGACGACGACAATTTCCAGGGTGATACCGCGGGCTCTTGCGAAGTCTGCCGCTTCAGCCAGGGACCGGAGCGTCCGGTTGATGATGCCGCCCTCATTGTGAGCGTTGAGAATCACCGAAATATCAAACATAGGGTGCAACTGGCGGATGCGTATCGAGGTGACGCATTATATACAGAAGCATTTGGCGTTTCGGAGCTGGCCGAGGCGGGGCCGCACACCCCTGTATTGCGGCCCTTTTTCCGGCCAGGACGCCCGTGGCGCCCGCCGCCACGGCATAATTGCTACAAATGGCAATCCAGTTTGTGTGCGCAGGCCGCTGTGCACACTGGCAGATTCCCCCTCGCGCCAAATGTTAACGATAGTCAGCACGTGACATCTCATCCGCAAGCAGTCAATCACGCTCCGCATCCCGTCGACGAAATCCTGTCGATTTCCATCGTGACGTACCACCCGGACGACGCGCTTCTCGCACGTACGTTCTCCAGTCTCCGCGCGGCATGTGCGCGTCTCCAGGCGGTGCGCGGTGTCAGCGCGATCGGCGTGTGCGTGGTCGATAACGGCGGCTTGCCGGACCTCGCGGCAGATCGTGCCGCGTTCGAACAGGCTGGCATCAGGTACGGCGTGCTGTCCGGTCACGGCAACGTCGGCTACGGACGCGGGCACAACCTCGCGATCGAAGCGGCGCGCAGTCGCTATCACCTGATCCTTAACCCCGATATCGACCTCGAGCCGGATGCACTCGTGCAGGCGCTCGACTTTCTCGATACGCATCCCGAAGCGGGCTTGCTGACGCCGCGCATCGGCGACGATTCGGACCGGATCCAGTATCTGTGCCGCCGCTATCCGGCGTTGGTGGATCTCCTGGTCAGGGGCTTCCTGCCGTCGCCCCTGCGCCAGCCGTTCGAGCGTCGGCTGGCCAGCTACGAGATGCGCGATCGCATCAACGAAACGGACGTCGTGTGGGATCCGCCGATCGTCAGCGGCTGCTTCATGCTGTTTCGTACCGACGTGCTCGCACGTCTGCAGGGCTTCGATCCGCGCTATTTCCTGTACTTTGAGGATTACGATCTCAGCTTGCGGACCGGCCAGTGCGCGCGCACTGTCTATGTACCGCTGGCGCGCGTGATCCACCACGGCGGCGGCGCGTCCCGCAAGGGCTTCGCACACATCCGCATGTTCGCGGCGTCGGCGTTCAAGTTCTACAATCGCTTCGGCTGGAGGCTCTGGTGACCCGCATCGTCGTGACGGGCGCCAACGGCTTCGTCGGCCGCGCGGTCTGCCGGCTGGCGCTCGCGGCAGGACATACGGTCACGGCGCTGGTGCGCCGTCCCGGCGGGTGTGTCGCCGGGGTGCGCGAATGGGTACATGACGCACCGGATTTCGCCGGGCTCGTGGACGCGTGGCCGGCCGATCTCGAAGCAGATTGCGTGATTCACCTGGCTGCGCGCGTCCACGTGATGCGCGACGAGTCGCCCGATCCGGATGCCGCGTTCGAGGCGACCAATGTTGCGGGGACGCTGCGCGTGGCCGAGGCGGCGCACGCGCACGGCGCCCGACGTTTCGTGTTCGCCAGCAGCATCAAGGCGGTCGCCGAGGGCGATCGCGGTGTACCGCTCGCGGAAGACGTCACGCCTGCGCCCCAGGATCCATACGGACGTTCGAAATTGCGCGCGGAACAGGCGCTCGCGCAATTCGGGTTGCGCGCGGGTGTCGATGTGGTCGTCGTCCGTCCACCGCTCGTCTATGGCCCGGGCGTGCGCGCGAACTTCCTGAGAATGATGGACGTCGTGTCGCGAGGACTGCCGCTTCCGCTGGGCGCGATCGCCGCACGTCGCAGCCTCGTCTACGTCGACAATCTCGCGGACGCGTTGCTGCGCTGCGCAATCGACCCGCGGGCCGCGGGCGAGTGCTTTCATGTTGCCGACGACGATGCGCCGTCGGTTGCCGGGTTGTTGCGGATGGTCGGCGACGCGCTCGGCCGGCCGGCGCGGCTGTTCCCGGTACCCGTCACGCTGCTGGCCGTGCTCGGCAGGCTGACCGGCCGCAGCGCCGCCGTTGATCGCCTGACAGGCAGCCTGCAGCTCGATGCCGGCCGCATGAAGCGCGTGCTTGACTGGCAACCGCCTCATACGACGCGGCAGGGCCTCGAAGCGACCGCCGCGTGGTATCGTTCGCGCGACAAACAGAAATAGACAATATGCATCCCGCGATTACCACGTGGCTCATGGCGACCGGAGTGGCTCTGACCGCCGCCGTCGCCACGACGCTCATCCTGCGGACGCTGCTCGCCACCGGACTGGCCTGGCGACTCGCGACCGATATTCCAAACGATCGTTCGCTGCACACGCTGCCGACGCCGCGCGTTGGCGGCTGGGGCATCGTGCCGGTGTGCGTGATCACGATGCTGTGGCTTGCGCCGTCGATGTGGCTGATTGCCGTGGCCGCCACGGGGCTGGCCGCGCTGTCGCAGCTCGACGATCGGCGTGGATTGCCGGCGCGGGTCCGGTTCGCCGCGCACCTTGTCGCGGTCGCTGCGCTGATCGTCGTCTATCCGGCCGCCGCGCCGTGGTGGCTCCTTGCCGGCGTCGGTTTCGGGATGGTCTGGCTGACCAATCTGTACAACTTCATGGATGGCGCGGACGGTCTCGCCGGCGGCATGGCGCTGTTCGGATTCGGTGCCTACGCTGTTGCCGCCCAGGCCGGCGTGCAGCCGGCGCCGGATCTTGTCGTGGGCGGCGCAGCGATCGCGGGAGCCGCGTTCGGCTTCCTGCTGCTCAATTTCCATCCGGCGAAGCTGTTTCTCGGCGACGCGGGCTCGATTCCGCTCGGCTTCATGGCGGGCGCACTCGGCTACTGGGGCTGGCGAGGCGGGGTATGGCCGATCTGGTTCCCGGCGATGGTGTTCTCGCCCTTTATTGCTGATGCATCTGTAACACTTGCGAGACGTTTGTTACGCGGGGAAAAGTTCTGGCAGGCGCACCGGGAGCATTACTATCAGCGCATGGTGCGTTCCGGCACTGGTCATCGGCGCACCGCCATTTACTGGTACCTCGTGATGCTCGCGGGCATAATCACGGGACTGTGGGCATTGGGCCGGCCGACATTGCAGCAGTGGGGGCTGTTTGTCGCCTGGTATGGCGTGCTGGCGTGTATCGGTTGCGCGATCGACGCGCGCTGGCGACGGGTCGGTACGGCCGCCCAAAACAAATCTTGAGGTCTCCCGCCGATGTTGCGATCCAAAGCATCTTGGCTGTCACTGAGTGCTTTCCTGTTCGACCTGCTGGCGGTTCTTGCCGCGTGGTTGTTTGCTTATCTCGTCCGCTTCAACGGTAGCGTTCCACCCGATTTCCTCGGCGGGGCGCTCATGGCGCTGACGTGGGTTTTGCCCGTATACGCGCTGATGTTCCACATATTCGGCCTGTATCGCGGGCTGTGGGTATTCGCGAGCCTGCCCGACCTGATGCGTATCGCGAAGGCGGTGGTCGGCGGCGGCGTGATCGTGATGATCGGCGCCGTGATGTTCCAGCCCGTGCCGATCATTCCGCGCTCGGTACTGCTCGTGTCGCCGCTGATGCTGTTCCTGGCAATGGGCGGCGCGCGCGCGCTGTATCGTGCGACGAAAGAGTACTACCTGTACGGCGGCCTCGTCGGCAAGGGCAAGCCGGTGCTGGTGCTCGGCGCCGGCACGGCCGGCGCGAGTCTCGCGCGCGAACTGTCGCGCTCCGGCGAATGGCGCCTCGTGGGCCTGCTCGACGACGACGTCACGAAGCAGGGCCGCGAAATCTACGGCTACAAGGTGCTCGGCTCGTTCAACGACCTCAAGCACTGGACCGACGCGATGAAGGTCGAATACGCAATCATCGCGATTCCGTCGGCCTCCGTCGAAACGCAGCGTCGCGTCGCGACGCTGTGCGTGCGTGCCGGCGTGAAGGCGATGGTGCTGCCGTCGCTGACCGCGCTGATGCCGGGGCAGGGCTTCCTGTCGCAGGTGCGGAACATCGATCTCGAGGATCTGCTCGGGCGCGATGCCGTGACGATCGACACGCCGCACGTCGAGGCGCTGCTGCGCGGCCGCGTCGTGATGGTGACGGGCGCAGGCGGCTCGATCGGCTCGGAGCTGTGCCGGCAGATCCTGCGCTTCGCGCCTGCGCAGCTCGTCGCGTTCGATCTGTCCGAATATGCGATGTACCGGCTGATCGAGGAGTTGCGCGAGCGCTTCCCCGACCTGCCTGTCCTGCCGATCATCGGCGATGCGAAGGATTCGCTGCTGCTCGACCAGGTGATGTCGCGCCACGCGCCGCACATCGTGTTCCACGCAGCCGCGTACAAGCACGTGCCGCTGATGGAAGAGCACAACGCATGGCAGGCGCTGCGCAACAACGTGCTCGGCACGTACCGCGTGGCCCGTGCGGCGATCCGCCACGACGTGCGCCACTTCGTGCTGATCTCGACCGACAAGGCCGTCAATCCGACCAACGTGATGGGCGCGAGCAAGCGCCTCGCCGAAATGGCCTGCCAGGCACTGCAGCAGACGAGCGGGCGCACGCAGTTCGAGACCGTGCGCTTCGGCAACGTGCTCGGCAGCGCCGGCAGCGTGATCCCGAAATTCCAGCAGCAGATCGCGAAGGGTGGCCCGGTCACGGTCACACACCCGGAGATCACGCGCTTCTTCATGACGATCCCAGAAGCGTCGCAGCTCGTGCTGCAGGCATCGAGCATGGGGCATGGCGGCGAAATCTTCATTCTCGACATGGGCGAGCCGGTGAAGATCGTCGATCTCGCGTGCGACCTGATCCGCCTGTACGGTTTCTCGGAAGAGCAGATCCGGATCGAGTTCACCGGGTTGCGGCCGGGCGAGAAGCTCTACGAGGAACTGCTCGCGGACGACGAAGCGACGACGCGCACACCGCATCCGAAACTGCGGATCGCACGTGCCCGCGAGGTGCCGGACAATTTCCTCGACGAACTCCTGCCGTGGCTGATGCAGCATCGCGTGCTGCCCGACGACGAAGTGCGGCGGGATCTGCGCCGCTGGGTGCCCGAGTATCAGACGGCCGCCGTGCCGGCCCTGAAGAGCGTGCGGGTCGCGTCGAACCGTTGACGGCCTTTGCCGCGGCGGCGCGGCAGTCGCTCCGAGCAAAAGAAAAGCGCCCCGCGGGGCGCTTTTTTCATGCCGGGTTATGAGCGGTTCAGTGGCTGCGCCGCTCCTTCCTCACCACCATCCACCGCGGCACGCGGAACCGCACGATGCTGAGATACAGCCACACGTAGGTCAGCGCGAACAGCACGACGAACACGAACAGGTGCACCGTGTGCCGCCAGAACAGCGTCGCGGGTATCACCGCGACGAGGCACAGCAGCCACAGGTACGGCGACGTCAGCGAATTGCGGCGCGTGAGGTCGTGCGCGTGTTTCGTGCCGACGGCCCAGCGCATCAGCCGCTTGTACACGAGCATGTGCAGGTGCACGCCGTCCGGGATGCCGGGTGACATGCCGCGGATGAATTTCTTCCGGTAGATCGAGAAGCAGGTCTCGAAGATCGGGTACATGAACAGCAGCACCGGGTACCACGCGGATACCTCGCGGTTGCGCATCACGAGCAGGATCGCGAGCTCCGCGAGCATGAAGCCGATGAAATAGGCGCCGCCGTCGCCGAGGAAGATCAGCCCGGCGGGGAAATTCCACAGGAAGAAGCCGAGCACGGCACCCATCATGATGATCGACGCGGACATGACGACCGGGTCGCGGACCTGGAACGCCACGTAAGCGAGCGATGCGAACATCATGAAGCTGACCATCGACGCGAGCCCGTTGAAGCCGTCGATGATGTTGACCGCGTTCGCGAGCGCCGCGACCGCGAGCACGGTGATGAACGCCGAAATGGCCGCGTAGTGGAGCAGGAAATCGAGCGGCGGCACGCTGATGCGCGTGACCGCGATACCCATCAGCCAGAACGCGAGCGCGGCTGCGCCCATCGTGCAGAGCAGCCGCGCGCGCGGCGACACGCGTTTGGTCAGGTCCTCGACGAGGCCGGACAGAAACGCCGGCAGCCCGCAGGCCGCGATGCCGAGAATACTGCCCGCGATCGTCGGATAGTGCCGGGACAGAATCAGCGCGGCAACGACGACCCCGGCGAGGATCCCGATGCCCCCCACGCGCGGCACGGGCCGCACGTGGAATTTCTGCACGCCGGCCAGGTCGCTGTCGACCGAGAATTTCTCGTGAAGGTGCGCGTAGCGCACGATGAACAGCGTGACGAGCAGGGAGACGATGAAGCCGGACGCGAAGCTGAGCATGGGATCGCTCGAAAAATGGACAGCGGATTATACAAAACCGCGCGGGTTCCCCTCCTGCCATCGCCAGTGGTCGACACACATTTCCTCGATGCCGAGCGTCGCGCGCCAGCCGATGATGTCGGCCGCGGCCTGCGGGTTCGCGTAGCACTCGGCGATGTCGCCCGGGCGGCGCGCGACGAGTTCGTACGGCACCGGGCGGCCCGATGCCTTCTCGAACGCGCGCACGACTTCCAGCACGCTGTAGCCCTGGCCCGTGCCGAGGTTCACGACGAAGCTCGCGTCGCGTTTCGCCAGCGCGTCGAGCGCGGCGATGTGCCCCTTCGCGAGATCGACGACGTGGATGTAGTCGCGCACGCCCGTGCCGTCCGGCGTCGGGTAGTCGGAGCCGAACACGCGCAGTTTTTCCAGCTTGCCGACGGCAACCTGCGCGACATACGGCATCAGGTTGTTCGGGATGCCGGCCGGATCCTCGCCGATCAGCCCGCTCGCATGCGCGCCGACCGGGTTGAAGTAGCGCAGCGTCGCGATGCGCCACGTCGGGTCCGACACCTCGAGATCGCGCAGGATCTGCTCGGCGATCAGCTTCGACTGGCCGTAAGGATTCGTCGCGGACAGCGGGAACGACTCGTCGATCGGTGAGCGCTCGGGCACGCCGTACACGGTCGCGGACGAGCTGAACACGAACTGCTTCACGTTGCGCTCGCGCATTACCTTGAGCACGGCGAGCAGGCCGCCGAGGTTGTTCTGGTAGTACTCGAGCGGCTTCTCGACCGATTCGCCGACGGCCTTGAGCGCCGCGAAATGGATCGTGCCGGTGATCGGATGCGCGTCGAACACCTTGGCGAGCGCGGCTTCGTCGCACACGTCGACCTGATGGAACGCGGGCGTCTTGCCGGTGATCCGCTCGATGCGGCGCACGGATTCGGCCTTGCTGTTGACGAGGTTGTCGACGATCACGACATCGTAGCCGTTGTCGAGCAACTCGACGGCCGTGTGCGAGCCGATGTAGCCCGCACCGCCGGTAACGAGGATGGTGCCTTTAGCGGTCATTGCAGATGCGCTCCTTCAGAGGGTGATGCCGGTTAACGAATGGATGGTGCGCCGGTAGCGTTCGACGACCTGCTGTTCGTCGAATTCCGCCGCGACCTTCTGCCGGCCGCGCGCGCCCATCGCGTCGCGTCCGGCCGTTCCGAGTTCGATCATGCGGAGCAGCTGCTCCGCGAGGCTCGCGCTGTCGCGTGCGCGGCACAGGAAGCCCGTTTCGCCGTCGGCGACGACGTCGCGGCAGCCCGGCACGTCGGTCGCGACGATCGGGCGCCCCATCGCCGATGCCTCCATCAGCGTGCGCGGCACGCCTTCGCGGTACGACGGCAGCACGACGCAGTCGGCCGCCGCGATATGGGGGCGCACGTCGTGCGCTTCGCCGAGATACTCGACGACGCCTTCGCCGACCCACGCATCGACATCCGCGCGGCCGATCGCGCTCGGATTGTCGACGCCGAGCGGCCCGAGCAGCTGGAAGCGCGCGTTCGGGAAGCATTCGCGCACGACGCGCGCAGCCTCCACGTATTCGCGCACGCCCTTGTCCCACAGCAGGCGGCCGATCAGGATGAAGACGGGGGCGCTGCCGGCCGGCAGCGGCACCGGCGCGAACTGTTCGAGATCGACGCCTTCGCCGTGCAGCAGCCGCGCGCGATCGGGATGCGCGAGCAACTGCTCGTCGGTGAAGGTGGCGAGATCGTCGCGGTTCAGGAACCACACTTCGCGCGGGAAGCGGAACGCGAACCGGTACAGGCGCTTCGCGACGCTCGCCGCGCGGCTCTTCTGGATGAAGACGTAACCGAGCCCGGTCGTCACCGCGATCGACGGCACGCGCGCGAGCCACGCGGCGACCGAGCCGTAGATGTTCGGCTTGATCGTGTAGTGAAACACGAGATCGGGCTGCAGCGCGCGGTAATGACGGAACAGTGCGGCAAGCGTGCCGAGATCCTCGCGCGGGCTCGTGCCTTTCGACGCGACCGCGAGCGCCACGTGGCGGCAGCCCATCTGCTCGAGCAAGGGCACCGTGCGGTCGTGCGGTGCGATCACGAGGACGTCGGCGCCGCGCGCGACGAGCGCGCGGATCAGCCCGTGGCGATACGTGTAGATCGCCCAGGCCGTGTTGCAGACGAGCGCGATGCGCAGCGGGGAGGTGGCGGACATGAAAAAAAGAAAAAATAAAGCGTCGAAATGGCCGAAAACGCCGGCTACGCGTCAGGCGGACGGCCGGGCGGCGAACAGCGTCTGCTTGATCCGCTGCAACGTACGGTACGGCGTCACGAAATGCAGCAGGTTCTTGGCGAGGCCGGCCCAGTCGTACGGGTTCAGCGCGTTGAAGTGGCTCAACAGCAGCGTGAGCGTCGACACCAGCTGGCGCCGGCGCTTGGTCGCACTGATCCCGCCCTCGTTCAGTTCGTAATAGAGGCCGAGTTCCGGCAGGTTCGCGCAATCGTAGCGTTGCATTAACCGCAAGAAAAGATCGAGATCCTCGGCCGCACGGTATTTCGCACGATAGTTCCCCACTTCGCGCACGGCGTCGATGCGCAGCATGACCGACGGATGCACGAGCGGCGAGCGCAGAAAGCGCGTGCGGCGCAGCGTGCGCGGATCGGCGGGCGGCGTCAGCATGAAGCGCGGTTCGCCGGCGCGCGACACGACCTGCGTCCACATGCCGACGCAGGCCACGCGCGGATGGGCGCCGAGATATGCGCGCTCCTTTGCGAGGCGCTGTGGCGCGGCGAGATCGCCCGCGTCGATGCGGGCCGCGAAGCGAAAGCCGCGCGCGGCGAGCGCGTCGATGCCGGCCGCGAGCGCGCGCTCGATGCCGCCATTCTCCGGCATGCGCAGCACGTCGATCGTGAGGCCGGGCAGGTCGGGCGCGACGATCGGCGGCGTGCTGCCGTCATCGACGATCAGCACGTGCACGGGTGTGTCCTCGCGAAACGATGCGAGGGTCCGAACGACGTCGTCGTGCCCGTTGTAGGCCGGCATCAGCACGGCCACGTCGTCGAGCGGGGTCGGGCAATCAGGGGACGTCATGGTCGCAGCTTGAAACGGATGTAATAAAAGTTGACGGCGGCGGCGGCCAGATAGCCGGCCGCCAGCCCGACGAGCGCGCCGTACAGGCCGAGCCGCGGGATCGCAAACAGGTTGACGAGCGCGGCGATCGCGAGCGCGAGCAGCCATTTCGACAGCAACACGAATTTTGCTTGATATTTGAGAACGATAAGATTGCCTATCGCCTCGATGCCGGCCGGCACCGACAGCCAGACCGCCCAGCGGAAGATGTCGACCGACGCCTCGTAGCCGTGGCCGAACACCTTGCCGACGATCAGCGGGGCGGCGGCGTCGAGCACGAGCGCGCCGGCCGTCATCAGGCAGGCCGTCATCGCGATCAGCCGGACGATGTTGCGGCGCAGCCGCGCGACGTCCTGCACGCGATAGACGAAGGCGGGCGCGATCGTCTGCGCGAGCATCAGCGCGAGCGTGATCCAGTTCTCGTTGAGCTGCTGCGCGGCCGAGTAGCGGCCGAGATCGGCGAACGACACGTGACGCTCGAGCATCAGGCGGTCGAGCTTCAGGAACAGGTACATGCAGATGAGGCCGAGCCAGAACACGGTGCCGGCGGTCGCAAAGTGCCTGAACAGCGGCTTGTCGAACGTCCAGCCGAGCGATCCGCCGTTACGATGCCGGTAGTACAGCATCAGCGCGATACCGATGGCGGCGGCCTCGAGCGCCCACAGCCACGCGAAGCGGGCGGGGCCCGCGGCCGCACGGACGAGCAGCCAGACGAGCAGCGCCTTCGCCAGCGCGGTGACCATGCTGGTGACGAGCTGCGGCTTGCTGTAGGTCATGCTCTGCAGCCACGCGTTGATGACGCCGACGAACGGTTCGCGGAACACCATCGTGACCGCCAGGCCGGCGAGCATCGCGCCGACCAGCGGATCGAAGGCACCCGCTGCGATCGCGATCCAGGTCGCGACGAGCGCGGCGGCGGAGACGGCGATGCGCAGCGCGAATGCGCTGCCGAGTACCGCGCCGAGCTGGGCGGGCGGGCGCTGGACGATGGTCGGGACAAGGATTTCCGCGCCGCACACCCAGGTGAGCGGCGCCAGTACCAGGAGGAGCGTATTCGCATACTGCCATTTGCCGAACACATCCGGCCCGAAATAACGGGCCAGCAGGCCGCTGATCGCGATCGCGACGCCGATCTGCGTGAGCCGTTCGAGCCCCAGCCAGACGAGATTCGCGACGGCCTTCGCGACGTCCGGGTTGCCGAAGCGCTTCAGCATGCGCTGTGGCGGCGTGCGCGCAAGGGGGCCGGCAGGGCGCCCGGGGGCTGCAGGTCGGCGGCGACGGGACGGCTAGGCATTAAAATGGGCGGCATGCGCGTCATCAAAACCCGCGATTATAAGTGGGATCGGGGTGGCTTCCGCCGTTCTGCGCCAGCGGGTGCGCTCCTTGCCGGGCGGGCATGTATCATGCGCGGCACCGGCGAGCGGCGGCCAGGCAAGCCAGACAATTTTCCATGCATGCAACTGAGAGAAGTGAATCGATGATCTCCCAATCCATCTTCAAGGCATATGACATTCGTGGCGTGGTCGGCAAGACGCTCGACACCGACACGGCGCGCGGGATCGGCCGGGCATTCGGCAGCGAAGTGCGCGCGCAGGGCGGCGATGCGGTCGTCGTCGCGCGCGACGGCCGTCTGTCCGGGCCGGAGCTCGTCGGCGCGCTTGCCGACGGCCTGCGTGCGGCGGGCGTCGACGTCGTCGACGTCGGCATGGTGCCCACGCCGGTCGGCTATTTCGCGGCGAACGTGCCGCTCGCGCTGAAGGACGGCGAGCGCCGCGTCGATTCGTGCATCGTCGTCACGGGCAGCCACAACCCGCCCGACTACAACGGCTTCAAGATGGTGCTGCGCGGCGCCGCGATCTACGGCGAGCAGATCCAGGCGCTGTACCGCCGCATCGTCGACGAGCGCTTTGAAACGGGCAGCGGCTCGTACGAACAGTTCGACGTGGCCGACCAGTACATCGCGCGCATCGTCGGCGACATCAAGCCGGCCCGCCCGATGAAGCTCGTCGTCGACGCCGGCAACGGCGTGGCTGGCCCGCTCGCGACGCGCCTGTTCAAGGCGCTCGGCTGCGAGCTCGTCGAGCGCTTCACCGACATCGACGGCACGTTCCCGAACCACCACCCCGATCCCGCCCACCCGGAAAACCTGCAGGACGTGATCCAGGCGCTCAAGGACACCGACGCCGAGATCGGTTTCGCGTTCGACGGCGACGGCGATCGCCTGGGCGTCGTCACGAAGGACGGCCAGATCATCTATCCGGACCGCCAGCTGATGCTGTTCGCGGAAGAAGTGCTGTCGCGCAATCCGGGCGCGCAGATCATCTATGACGTGAAGTGCACGCGCCATCTCGCGCAATGGGTGAAAGCGAAGGGCGGCGAGCCGCTGATGTGGAAGACGGGCCACTCGCTCGTGAAGGCGAAGCTGCGCGAGACGGGTGCGCCGCTCGCCGGTGAAATGAGCGGCCACGTGTTCTTCAAGGATCGCTGGTACGGCTTCGACGACGGCCTCTACACGGGCGCGCGCCTGCTCGAGATCCTCGCGAAGACGGCCGACCCGAGCGCGCTGCTCAACAGCCTGCCGGACGCGATGAGCACGCCTGAACTGCAGCTCTGGCTCGACGAAGGCGAGAACTTCCGCCTGATCGACAAGCTGCAGAAAGAGGCGAAGTTCGACGGCGCCGAGGAAGTCGTGACGATCGACGGCCTGCGTGTCGAGTACCCGGACGGCTTCGGCCTCGCGCGTTCGTCGAATACGACGCCGGTCGTCGTGATGCGTTTCGAGGCCGAGACGCAGGAAGGGCTCGAGCGTATCCAGGAAGACTTCCGCCGCGTGCTGACGGCCGCGAAGCCGGACGTCAAGCTGCCGTTCTGAGCATCGGCGGCCGGCAGGCCGCCCACGGCGCGAGGGTGGGTCCAATCGTCGCGCCGGCTCCGAAAAGCGGCGCATGCCCAAGGCGTGCGGCCGCTTTTTGTCTGTCCGCCCCCCCGGGCGCGATAAAATCGCGTCTTTATGCCTGTCGCCGGCGGCCAGCCGGCGTTTTTTCAGCGTGCAAAAGATCCTGATCGTGCGCGTGTCGTCGCTGGGCGACGTCGTGCACAACATGCCGGTGATCGCCGATATCCGGCGCCGCCACCCCGATGCGCAGATCGACTGGCTCGTCGAGGAAAGCTTCGTCGACCTCGTGAAGCTCGTCGACGGCGTGCGCAACGTGCTGCCGTTTTCGTTGCGGCGCTGGCGCAAGAAGCCGTTCTCGGGCGCCACGTGGCGCGAGATCCGCGCGTTCCGCCAGCGCCTCGCGGCCGAGCAGTACGACCTCGTGATCGATTGCCAGGGCCTCATCAAGACGGCCTGGGTCGCGAGCTGGGCGCGCGGCCCGCTCGTCGGGCTCGGCAACCGCACCGACGGCGCCGGCTACGAGTGGCCCGTGCGTTTCTTCTATCGCAAGCGGGTGCCGATCGCGCCGCGCACGCACGTCGTCGAGCGCTCGCGGCAACTTGTCGCGGCCGCGCTGGGCGATCCGGCGCCGACGCCGGCCGATCCGGTCGACTTCGGCCTCGATACGCGCGCGGCGGCGCTCGCGGTGGCCGCGCTCGGCCTGAACCTGCCGGTGCCGTACGTGGTGTTCGTCCACGCGACGTCGCGTGCCGACAAGCAGTGGCCGGACGCCGCATGGATCGAGCTCGGCCAGGCGCTCGTGCGGCGCGGCGCGTCGCTCGTGCTGCCGTGGGGCAACGACGCGGAGCGCGCGACCAGCGAACGGCTCGCGAAGGAATTCGGCGCGGCGGCGATCGTGCCGCCGAAGCTGTCGCTGCCGGCGGTGGTCGGCCTGATCGACGGCGCGGCCGCCACCGTCGGGGTTGACACAGGTCTGGTTCACATCGCGGCGGCGCTGAAGCGTCCGACGGTCGAACTGTACAATTTCGCGACGGCCTGGCGGACCGGCGGCTACTGGTCGCCGAACGTCGTCAATCTCGGCACGGCGGGGCAACCCCCGTCGATCGCGCAGGTGAAGTCGGCGCTCGCGGGCTTCGGTCTCCTGTAACGCCCGCCATAGGCACGAACCGGCACGCACCCGCACGCACCCGCACGAATCCGCGCGAACCCAAGCGAACCGATCATGAGCGAATCCCAGATCATCGAAGTCCCGTCCGCCGACTGGAGCGGACACAACCTGTCGGCGCCGCGCGAGCAGCTGCTGGCCGCCGTCGAGGAAGGCAAGGTGCTGTATTTCCCGCACCTGCGCTTCGCGATCGAAGGCGGCGAGGAAGCGCTGCTCGATCCGGCGCTCGCCGACCCGAAACGCAAGAACATCAGCCTCGCGCCGAACGGCGGCGCGCTCGTCGGCGTGCTCGGCGACAGCGTCACGCAGTCGGCGGTGCGCGCGCTCGTCGCGCGTTTCCAGCAGCAGGCCGGCACGCTCGTCGACGGCCTGTTTCCCGAATACCGCGGCAAGCTGCGCGTCGCGCCGACGAGCCTGCGGCTGATGCAGGTCGAGACGCGCCAGACATCCTGGCGCAAGGACGACAGCCGGCTGCACGTCGACGCGTTCCCGTCGCGGCCCAACTACGGCGAGCGCATCCTGCGCGTGTTCACGAACGTGAACCCGGCCGGCGTGCCGCGCGTGTGGCGCGTCGGCGAGCCGTTCGAGGATGTCGCGAAGCGCTTCCTGCCGCGCATCAAGCCGCAGCTGCCGGGTGCCGCGTGGCTGCTGAACCTGCTGCACGTGACGAAGTCGCCGCGCAGCGCGTACGACCACCTGATGCTGAACCTGCACGACAGCATGAAGGCCGATCTCGACTACCAGAAGACCAGCCCGCAGGAGACGATGCCGTTTCCGCCGGGCTGCGTGTGGATATGTTTCTCGGATCAGACTTCGCACGCTGTGATGTCCGGCCAGTTCATGCTCGAACAGACGTTCTTCCTGCCGGTCGACGCGATGGTTCGCCGCGAATGCGCGCCGCTCGGCATTCTCGAACGCCTGAAGGGCAGGGCGCTGGTTTGAGCGCGCACCTGCTTCGACGCAACACGAGGGCCGCCGCATGCTGCGGGTGATCTATCGCGCGCTGTGGTGGCTCGTCGCGCCGGCCGCGGTCATCCGGCTCTACGTGCGCTCGCGCAAGGAGCGCGGCTATCGCGAGCACGTCGCCGAACGTTTCGGCCACGTGGCGGGCCGCTCGCGCGACGACCGCGCGCCGCTGATCTGGGTGCATGCGGTGTCGGTCGGCGAGACGCGCGCCGCGCAGCCGCTGATCGACGCGCTGATGCGCGCGCGTCCCGATGCGCGCATCCTGCTCACGCACATGACGCCGAGCGGCCGCGCGACCGGCGAACAGATCTTCGGCGATCGCGTGCTGCGCTGTTACCTGCCGTACGACATGCCCGGCGCGGTGCGGCGCTTCCTGCGCGCGTGGCGGCCGACGCTCGGCCTCGTGATGGAAACCGAGGTGTGGCCCACGCTGATCGACGAGTGCCGCCGCGCGGACGTGCCGCTGGTGCTGACCAATGCGCGGATGTCCGCGCGTTCGTTCCGGCGCGCGGCGAAGTTCGGCGCGGCGACGCGCGACGTGTTCGGCGGCTTCTCGCGCGTGCTCGCGCAGAGCCCGGCCGATGCGGAGCGGCTGACGTCGCTCGGCGCGCGCAACGTCACCGTGCTCGGCAACCTGAAGTTCGACATGACGACGCCGCCGGAACTGGCGGCGCGCGGCCATGCGTGGCGCGACGCGATCGGCGCGCGGCCCGTGTGGGTCGCCGCGAGCACGCGCGAGAACGAGGAGGCGCTGGTGCTGCAGGCGTTCGCCGCGATGCGTACGCCCGGCGCGCTGCTGGTGCTCGTGCCGCGTCATCCGCAGCGTTTCGCCGAGGTCGAGGCGCTCGTCGGGCGCAACGGGCTCAAGTGCGTGCGACGCTCCGCATGGGCGGCCGACGCGGCGGCACTCGCGGCCGGCCGGCCGGCCGCCGAGCCGCTGCCGGACGACGTGACGGTGCTGCTCGGCGATTCGATGGGCGAGCTCGGCGCGTATTACGCGGCCGCCGACATCGCGTTCATCGGCGGCAGCCTGCTGCCGCTCGGCGGACAGAACCTGATCGAAGCGTGCGCGGTCGGCGTGCCGGTACTGATCGGGAAGCACGTGTTCAACTTCACGCAGGCGACCGCCGACGCGGTCGCGGCCGGCGCGGCACTGCAGGTCGAGGATCCGCTCGATCTCGCGCACGTGCTCGACGCGCTGTTTGCCGACAACGCGCGGCGCATCGCGATGGGCGCGGCCGGCGCGGCGTTCGCTGCGCGTCACCGCGGCGCGACCGCGCGCACGGTCGACGTGCTCGCAGCACTGCTGCCGCCCGCCGAAGCCGGCGCGCATGTGCAGCCGGGCGTGCAGGACGCCGCCGGCGACGCATAGACGGCGGGCGGCGCGATGCCGCCCCGGCACGCGTGGCGGCGTCGCAGCGCGCCGCTACGCCGCTCACCTCACACCGTCAGCAAACCCTTCTTCTCGATGAACGCGATCACGTCCGCGACGCCTTCGAGCGCCTTCAGGTTCGTCATCACGTAGGGCCGCTCGCCGCGCATCTTCTTCGTGTCGGACGCCATCACGTCGAGGTTCGCGCCGACCAGCGGCGCGAGGTCCGTCTTGTTGATCACAAGCAGGTCGGACTTCGTGATGCCGGGGCCGCCCTTGCGCGGAATCTTCTCGCCGCCCGCGACGTCGATCACGTAGATCGTCAGGTCCGACAGCTCGGGGCTGAAGGTCGCCGCGAGATTGTCGCCGCCCGATTCGATGAACACGATGTCGGCGTCGGGAAAGCGCGACAGCATCCGGTCGACGGCCTCGAGGTTGATCGACGCATCCTCGCGGATCGCCGTGTGCGGGCAGCCGCCCGTCTCGACGCCCATGATGCGCTCCTCGGGCAGCGCGCCGGCAACCGTCAGCAGCCGCTGGTCTTCCTTCGTATAGATGTCGTTGGTGATCGCGACGAGGTCGTAGCGCTCGCGCATCGCCTTGCACAGCATTTCGAGCAGCGTGGTCTTGCCGGAGCCGACGGGGCCGCCGATGCCGACGCGCAGCGGCGGCAGTTTCTTCGTGCGACGGGCGGGGGAGGGTGCGGGTGCGTTCATGGCGTGTGTCGTGTTCAGGAGCGGAACAACCGCGAATACTGGGTTTCGTGCCGTGCGGACAGGATGCCGAGCTGCGGCGCGAACGTGTTGACGGCGTCGGGCGGCGTCGCGAGCGCGCGGCGTACGGCCGCGTCGATCGCGCCGCGCAGCGCGACGATGATGCGTTGCCCGGCGAGCTGGCCGAGCGGCACGGCCTTCAGCGCGGCGGACGTCTGGTTCTCGACCCAGCCGAATGCGTACGCGGCGAGCACGGCGTCGGCGCTCGCGTCGTGCGCGGCGGCCGCGTAGGCGAATGCGGTCGGCAGCGCGATCGGCGACATCGCCGCGAGCGTCGCGCGGCGCGCGGCATCGCCCCATTCGAGCGACGCGCACAGTTGCGCGAGCGACCAGCCCATCTGTTCGGTCTCGCGGCGCAGTTCCGCCGATTCGCGGCTCGCGACGAACCATGCATTTTCGGCGACGAGCGCGTGCGTGTCGTGCGCGTGCCAGCGCGCGAGCTGGTGCGCGAGGAACGGCAACTCGCCGTGCGCGAGCACGTCGGTCAGGCCGCTGGCGATCCAGTCGCGCGCGGAATCGGCGTCGTGGATCAGGTTCGCGTCGAGCGCGGCTTCGAGGCCCTGCGAATAGCTGTACGCGCCGATCGGCAGCGCCGGCGACGCGAGATGCAGCAGCGCGACGAGTTCAGTGGTGGTCATGGCCGTGGCCGTGCGTGCATCCGGGACCATGCTGATGATCGTGATCGTGATCGTGATCGTGATCGTGCGAGTGCGAGTGCGAGTGCGAGTGTGAATGGCCGTGATGCTCGCCGAACACCTGTTGCGCAAGCGCGTAATCCTCGGCGAACGTCGCATCGTGCCCGTGCTTGTGTCCGCCGCCGTACGCGCCGGCTTCCGGCTGGAACGGCGCTTGCGTTTCCTCGACCTGCGTGCCGAGCCGGCGCAGCATGTCCGCGAGCACCGGGTCGGCCTCGAGCTTCAGGTAGCCGTCGCCGATCTCGACCGGCGTATGACGGTTGCCGAGGTGATACGCGGCACGCATCAGCGTGAGCGGATCGGCCGCGCGCACGCGCAGCACGGTTTCGGCGGCCGCGGCGATGCGCACGAGCGCGCCGTCGTCGGCGACGAGCACGTCGCCGTCGCGCAGGATCGTGCCGCGCGGCAGCAGCACTGCGACGTCTTCGCCGGTGTCGAGCGTCGCCGCGAGGCGGCTCTTGCAGCGGGCGTCATAGGCGAGCGTGAGCGTCGGCGCGCGCGCGACGAGCGACGCGGCGAGTTTCACGTTCGGGGCGATACGTTTGTCGAGGGTGCGCATGAAGCAGGAACCGGAAACCGGCAATCAGAACAGGAAATAACGCTGCGCCATCGGCAGCACCGTGGCCGGCTCGCAGGTGAGCAACTGACCGTCGGCGATCACGTCGTAGGTTTCGGGATCGACGCTGATCGACGGGCGCCATGCGTTGTGGATCATGTCGGCCTTCGTCACGTTGCGGCAGTTGCGCACGGGCACGATCCGCTTCGCGAGGCCGTAGCGTTCCGCGATACCGGCATCGGCCGCCATCTGCGACACGAAGGTCAGCGACGTGCGTGCGAGCGCACCGCCGCGCGTCGCGAACATCTCGCGATAGTGGACCGGCTGCGGCGTCGGGATCGACGCGTTCGGGTCGCCCATCTGCGCCATGGCGATCATCCCGCCCTTCAGGATCATCGACGGCTTGATCCCGAAGAACGCCGGCTCCCACAGCACGAGGTCGGCCCACTTGCCGGGTTCGATCGAACCGACTTCGTGCGCGATGCCGTGCGTGAGCGCCGGGTTGATCGTGTACTTCGCGACGTAGCGCTTCGCGCGGAAGTTGTCGTTGCGTGTGCCGTCTTCCGGCAGCGCGCCGCGCTGCACCTTCATCTTGTGCGCGGTCTGCCAGGTGCGGATGATCACTTCGCCGACGCGGCCCATCGCCTGCGAATCCGACGACAGCATCGACAGCGCGCCGAGATCGTGCAGGATGTCCTCGGCCGCGATCGTCTCGCGGCGGATCCGCGATTCGGCGAACGCGAGATCCTCGGCGATCGACGGATCGAGGTGATGGCACACCATCAGCATGTCGAGATGCTCGTCGAGCGTGTTGATCGTGTACGGGCGCGTCGGGTTGGTCGACGACGGCAGCACGTTCGACTCGCCGCACACCTTCAGGATGTCGGGCGCATGGCCGCCGCCCGCGCCTTCGGTGTGGTACGTGTGGATCGTGCGGCCCTTGAACGCGGCGACCGTCGATTCGACGAAGCCGCCTTCGTTCAGCGTGTCGGTGTGGATCGCGACCTGCGTGTCGGTGTCGTCGGCCACCGACAGGCAGTTGTCGATCGCGGCGGGCGTCGTGCCCCAGTCCTCGTGCAGCTTCAGCCCGATCGCGCCGGCCGCGATCTGCTCGACGAGCGGCTGCGGCAGGCTCGCGTTGCCCTTGCCGAGGAAACCGAGGTTGATCGGCCAGCCGTCGGCGGCCTGCAGCATCCGCTCCATGTGCCACGGGCCCGGCGTGCAGGTCGTCGCGTTGGTGCCGGTGGCGGGGCCGGTGCCGCCGCCGAGCATCGTCGTCACGCCCGACGCGAGCGCCTCGTCGATCTGCTGCGGGCTGATGAAGTGGATGTGCGTGTCGATGCCGCCGGCCGTCACGATCAGCCCTTCGCCGGCGATCACTTCGGTCGCGGCGCCGATCGCGATCGTCACGCCCGGCTGGATGTCGGGATTGCCGGCCTTGCCGATCGCGGCGATGCGGCCGTGCTTGATCGCGATGTCGGCCTTCACGATGCCCCAGTGATCGAGGATCACCGCGTTCGTGATGATCGTGTCGGGCACGTCGGCGGCCACGCGCTGCGACTGGCCCATGCCGTCGCGGATCACCTTCCCGCCGCCGAATTTCACTTCCTCGCCGTAGGTCGTGTAATCGCGTTCGATCTCGATCAGCAGTTCGGTATCGGCGAGCCGGACGCGGTCGCCCGTCGTCGGCCCGAACATTTCCGCGTACGCGCGGCGGCTCAAGCGTAATGTCATGTGCTGTTCCTGAAGAGCGGGGCGCGGCTTACAGCGGCCCCATCACCTTGCCCTGAAAACCGTAGACGGCACGATCGCCCGCGAGTGCGACCAGCTCGACGGTGCGCGTCTGGCCCGGCTCGAAGCGCACGGCGGTGCCGGCCGCGATGTTCAGGCGGAAGCCGCGCGCGGCCGCGCGATCGAACGACAGCGCGTCGTTGACTTCGAAGAAGTGGTAGTGCGAGCCGACCTGCACCGGGCGGTCGCCGGTGTTCGCGACGACGAGCGCGAGCGTCGCGCGGCCCGCGTTCAGTTCGTGTTCGCCGTCGTCGGTGAGGATTTCGCCGGGGATCATGCGGGGCCTCACGGAATCGGGTGATGGACGGTCACGAGCTTCGTGCCGTCGGGGAAGGTCGCCTCGACCTGGATGTCGGGAATCATCTCCGGCACGCCGTCCATCACGTCGTCGCGCGTGAGCAGCGTCGTGCCGTAATGCATCACCTCGGCGACCGTCCTGCCGTCGCGCGCGGCTTCCATCAGCGCGGCGGTGATGAAGGCGACTGCCTCCGGATAGTTGAGCTTCAGGCCGCGTGCGCGACGGCGCTCGGCCAGCAGCGCCGCCGTGAAGATCAGCAGCTTGTCCTTCTCTCGGGGAGTCAGTTTCATGAAGGCAAACGTTCAGTAAAACGTAATTTTTATCGGTGCGTGGGCAACGGGGCGAACGCGCGGGTCATCGTAGCACCGCGCTGTTTTGCGTGCGTCGTGTATCGGTTATGTAAGCAGCAAGGCGCGTGCCATGTGCATGGAACGCGGCGCGATGCGCGTTCCTGGTGCGCGATGCATGGGCAACGTGCAGCGCCGGCCGCGGCGCTGCATCGAAACGGTGCGTGGCGCGACCGTGCTCAGGTTTGCCAGAGGCGCAGCGGCCGTGCGTCGACGCCGTGCACGATCGGCCGCAGATGCAGCCAGCAGTCGGTGAAGTGGCGTTGCAGCGCTTCCATCGACGTCGACAGCGCGCGCACCAGCACGACACCGGGTGTCACGCAGGTCGCGCTCGCGCGCAGCGTGGCATCGAACGGCATCCGCGCGGCGAGCGATTCGGCGAGCGCGGCGTCGCATGCGGCGCCGGCGGCCCACAACGTGCCGTATACCGGAAAGCCGGCGAGGCCCTGCAGCGCACCGCGCAGCGGATCGTGCGCATCGAGCAGCGCGCGTTCGGTCCACAGCGGCCGACCGTCGGCATCGACGAGCGCCGCGCTCGACGCGATGCGGCCGGCCGACCACGTTTCGCCGGCCGCCTGCCGGCCGAGCTGCGTCGCGTCCCAGCCGATCGCGCTTGCCTCCGTGCCGAGCTTCACCGTGAAAGCGAGCGACGCATGCGCCGCGTCGAAGAACAGGTTGTTCTGCGGCAGCCAGTCGAGTTTCGCGTGGTCGCCGACCGTGATGCCGATGCGCTGCGTCGCGTCGAGGCCGTTCGACTTGTACCACTTGGTCGCGCCGGGCGTTGTCAGGACCGCGTGCGTGCCGTCGCCGAGCGCGATGTCGATGTCGAGCCGGTCGCCGCCCGCGACGCCGCCCGGTGGGTGCACGATCACCGCGTGGCAGATCGCATCGCCTTCCGGGTACAGCGGCCGCTGCACGCGCAGCGGGCCGTCGTGCAGCCGGTGCGCAAGCGTCGTGCGTGCACCGTGCCGCTCGAAGCCGAGTTCGAGGCGGCCGCGCCACGACTTGGCGACGGCGGGGCGGGACAGCGGAGCATGCGAATCGGGGGCGGACATCGGCGGCGAACGGGAAACGAGGAAGCGGGTGCGAAGAACGTGGATGCTACCGGAACAATAATCCAGATGCGGCGTTCATTGAAAGCGCCGGGTTGGGTCGAATCCCCAATCTTCTGCGTGACAAGCATGGCCGTACATGTCTGATGGCGCGCCATGCCGTGGAGCGTCAGAGCAGTGCGACGGGCCCGAGCGACGCGAGAATGGTGGCACGCTGCTGGCGCGTTTACGCCTGGCTCGGTGGCATGGTGTCGGTCTCCGTGTCGGCTGACGCGTGTTCGCTGTCCAGCGCGGCGAATTTCTCGCGGAGCGCCGACTCCTGCTGTGCGAACACCTCCGGCTTTTTCTTTTTGAGATTCTCGAGGTTGATGAGCTTCCATCTCAGGGCCGGCAACTCGCGCAGATGCGCGTATGGCATCAAGGACCAGTCCGGCTCGGCCCGGACCAGCGATATCAGGAATCGACGATGATTCTCCGTGAGCGATGCGGGTAGTTCCCGATGGAGCCGTTCTTGAGTTGTTTCGAGCACCGCCAGGTCGACGGGTTCGACCGTCATGCCGACGAAATCGGAGTCATAGGCCTCTGCCATCGAGTGCTTCGGTCCAAACAACACTTCGTGAATCGGCCTGTTATGCCCGGACAGATAGCCCACGAACGCATCCACGATATCCGGGCGCAACCCGTGGTGCGCATACATATGCATCACGTCGAAAAGATCGCGCGGATGCTGGCGGTCCAATGCGGCCACCAGCTTGCTGCCATAGAGCTCCGCGTCGTGAAGCGTCGGGACTTCGACGCTGGTGCTGAAGGTGTCCTCGGCTTGCTTTGTGAGGAGGCGCCGGACGGGGTCGAGTAATGTGCCCCGGAATATGTAGTTGACCTCGACCTTGACGGCGGTCGCGCCGGAAATGACGACGAGCTTCACGTCGTCGCCCTTCGCTTTCCCGGACGACGAGGCGGCCGAGAACTCCGTCGCATGTCCCTCGGCCTCGATTTGCTTCCGGGTTCGATCCAGCTCCTGGTCGATCGCATCGAGCGCTTCTTCGCGGTTCAGGCCTCGATCGGTGAACACGACATCGATATCGACCGACAGACGTGGCATGTCATGGAGAAAGAGGTTGAGTGCGGTACCGCCCTTCATCGCGAAGCGCGGCGTGTCGAAGACGATCGGTGCAATCGAGAGCATCAGCCGGACGGTGTCTACGTAGGTCTGGTTCATCACGGTTTGAGTGTGAGTCGCTTGCCGTTTTTCATCTTGTTCGACCATCGCGTGCCTTCGCCGAGACGGTTGACGTGCTTCTGGAGTTCTCGTGCCCACGGAAAATCCGCACCTTGTCCAAGGTCCCGCACCAGTCGTACTACCTTCACGCTCGTACAGTGATGTAGAAGTACGTCCAGCGTTTTGACGCGCAGGTTGCGCAATCCGATCACCAGGTTGGATGCTTCCTCTAATGACTGTCCCTTTCCGATGTCGCTTGCAAGCTCCAGTATGGCTCGCTCCGGCACGGAAACAAGCACGTCGGGTCCCCCGGCGGGAAGCTGCGTCAGCCCGAACGAATAGGGCAACGATTCGTCGAACAACGCAGTGGTCTGGTACGTGTAGTGCATGTGCTCCGCGACCCATGAGGGGATGCGATAGGGTCTCGGGCCCCAGAGAATGACTTTCTCTTTGAATGCGATGTTGTGGCGAACGCCTTGCCAGGCGAGGGCTGTTTTGCCGCCGACGTGGATGCCGGGGACGCGTCGGCCAAGATGCGCGATGATGCCGTCCCGAGAGGGCGTGTCGCCGGTCAGCAGGTAGGTACCTTTCGAAAGGCGTTGCAGCCAGCCGGACTTGACCATATGTGACGCCAAAGCCGCGCTCACGCCCATGTTTCGAAGCATTTCAGAATCGATGGGGTAACCGCGCAGGGTCTCCTGCATCAACCGCTGGACTGTTTTATTGCTCATCGTGGCGTGATCAGGGCGTTGTCTGATTGCAGTATATATAGAGTATGTTTGATTATCTGCAATTTTATAACGCTATCGCGCCAGATTCACCGGATCCCGTCACGCCTCAAGCTACGCCTCGGGAAGGACATGATCCAGCTGGCACGTTGACTGCATGCGAGAAATGCACTGCTTATTTGATAATCCGAAAATATTCAACGCTCGAATAATAAGGGTCTGAATAAAAAGACCTGATTGCCGGCAGCAGGATGGCCAGCCGGTGTCCATCACACCGCGATCAGCTCGCGCACGCCGTTCGCTTCCATGTCCCGCGCATCACCCCCCGAGACGATCTCGCCGCGGCTCATCACCCAGTAGCGGTCGGCGATCGACTGGGCGAAATCGTAATACTGTTCGACGAGCAGCACGGTCATCTTCGATTCGTCGACGAGCTGGCGCAGCGTGCGCCCGATGTCCTGGATGATCGAAGGCTGGATGCCTTCGGTCGGCTCGTCGAGGATCAGCAGCTGCGGCTCGCTCATCAGCGCGCGGCCGATCGCGAGCTGCTGCTGCTGGCCGCCCGACAGGTCGCCGCCGCGTCGCGTGCGCATGTCCTTCAGCACCGGGAACAGGTCGTAGATGCGGTCGGGCACTTTCGACGGCGCCTTGCGGCTCGCCGCGCCGACGAGCAGGTTCTCCTCGACGGTGAGCCGCGGAAAGATGTCGCGGCCCTGCGGCACGTACGCGAGCCCGGCCGCGACGCGCGCATACGGCGGCATCGCGCCGAGCGCGGTGCCGCGCCACGACACGCTGCCGCTTTTCGCGGCGACGACGCCCATCAGGCAGCGCAGCAGCGTGCTCTTGCCGACGCCGTTGCGGCCGAGCAGCACGGTGAGCTTGCCGTCGTCGGCGGCGAGGCTCACGTTGCGCAGGATATGGCTGCCGCCGTAGTACTGGTTCAGTGCTTCGATCTTCAGCATCGCATCAACGTCCGAGATAAGACTCGATCACCGCGTCGTCGCGCTTGACCTGGTCGAGGGTGCCTTGCGCGAGGACCGCGCCTTCGGCCATCACCGTCACGCGGCCCGATTCGCCCGCGAGCGCCGCGACGAATTCCATGTCGTGCTCGACGACCATCATCGAGCAGGTGCCGCGCAGCGTGTTCAGCAGCTCGGCGAGCTCCATCGTCTCGTGGTCGGTCATCCCGGCCGCGGGTTCGTCGAGCAGCAACAGCGCAGGGCGCTGCATCAGCAGCATGCCGATCTCGAGCCGCTGCTTCTGCCCGTGCGACAGCTCGCCCGCCGCGCGATACGCGTCGCTTTCGAGGCCGATCAGCGCGAGCGTCTCCTCGATCTTCGCCTGCGCGGTGCGGTCGAGCCGCGCGCGCAGCGACGCGAGCCAGCCCTTGTCGGTCTGCATCGCGAGTTCGAGGTTTTCCCACACCGGATGCTGCTCGAACACGGTCGGCTTCTGGAACTTGCGGCCGATGCCCGCGCGCGCGATCTCCGGCTCGTTCATTCGCGCGAGGTCGATGGTCTGGCCGAGAAACACCTTGCCCGCATCGGGGCGCGTCTTGCCGGTGATCACGTCCATCATCGTCGTCTTGCCCGCACCGTTCGGGCCGATCACGCAGCGCAGCTCGCCCGCGTCGATCGCGAGCGACAGCTTCTTCAGCGCGCGGAAGCCGTCGAAGCTCACCTCGATATCCTCGAGGTAGAGGATCGTGCCGTGCGACGTGTCGATGCCCGGCGGCACCACGCGCCCCATCGATGCGGTGCCGCTGACGGCGAGCAGCTCGTCCTCGGGCGGCGGCGTGAACTGGTAGAGGGCCGTTCCGTTCATGCACGTTTCCCCTTCGCGAGCACGGTTTCGACGAGGCCCATGATCCCGCGCGGCAGCAGCAGCGGCACGAGCACGAAGATCAGGCCGAGGAAGAACAGCCAGTATTCGGCGAAGTAGGCGGTAAACAGGCTTTTCGCGCCGTTCACCGCGAACGCGCCGACGATCGGCCCGATCAGCGTGCCGCGGCCGCCCACCGCGACCCAGATCGCCATCTCGATCGAGTTGCCGGGCGACATCTCGCCGGGATTGATGATGCCGACCTGCGGCACGTACAACGCGCCCGCGATACCGCACAGCACGGCCGACACGGTCCACACGAACAGCTTGTACGCGAGCGGGCTGTAGCCGAGGAACATCAGCCGCGTTTCGCCGTCGCGCACCGCGGTGACCACGCGCCCGAGCTTGCTGGTGACGATCGCGCGCGCGGCGATGAACGCGAGCACGAGCGTCGCGAACGTCAGCAGCAACAGCACCGTGCGCGTACCGGGCGACGTGATCGCGAAGCCCGCGATGCGCTTGAAGTCGGTGAAGCCGTTGTTGCCGCCGAAGCCCGTCTCGTTGCGAAAGAACAGCAGCATCGCGGCGAACGTCAGCGCCTGCGTGATGATCGACAGGTACACGCCTTTCACGCGCGAGCGGAACGTGAAGAAGCCGAACACCCAGGCGAGCACGGCCGGCACGAGCACGACGAGCGCGAGCGCCCACGCGAGATGCTGCGTGCCGCTCCAGTACCACGGCAGCTGATGCCAGTCGAGAAACACCATGAAGTCGGGCAGGTCGCTGCCGTACTTGCCGTCGCGGCCGATCTCGCGCATCAGGTACATGCCGATCGCATAACCGCCGAGCGCGAAGAACAGCCCATGGCCGAGGCTCAGGATGCCGCAGTAGCCCCACACGAGATCGAGCGCGAGCGCGGCGATCGCGTAGCACATCAGCTTGCCGGCGAGCGTCATCGCATACGCGGACAGATGGAACGCGCTCGACTCGGGCGCGACCAGCGCGGCGAGCGGCACGCCGATGCCGATCGCGATGCACAGCGCGATCAGCGCGAGCCACGCGCGGCGCGACAGCAGCGCGGGGCGGGGCGGCAGGCCGAGCGCGAAACCGTTCTCCGCACGCGCGGCGGCAGCGGGCTTCGGCGCGTCGGCGAGCGGCTTCGACAACGAATCGGTGATTGAAGTCATGTCACGCCTCCGCGCTGCGGCCCTTCGGGGCGAACATGCCCTGCGGACGCTTCTGGATGAACAGCACGATCATCACGAGCACCGCGATCTTCGCGAGCACGGCGCCCCAGAACGGCTCGATCGCCTTGCTGACGAGGCCGAGCCCGAAGCCGCCGAGCACGGTGCCGGCGATCTGCCCGACACCGCCGAGCACGACGGCCATGAACGAATCGATGATGTAGTTCTGGCCGAGGTCGGGGCCGACATTGCCGATCTGCGACAGCGCGCAGCCGCCGAGGCCCGCGATGCCGGCGCCGAACGCGAACGCATACGCGTCGACGCGTGCGGTCTTCACGCCGACGCACGCGGCCATCCGGCGGTTCTGCGTGACCGCGCGCACGAACAGGCCAAGGCGCGTCTTCGTCAGCACGGCCCACGCGACGAATACCACCGCGAGCGCGAACGCGAGGATCACGAGGCGGTTGTACGGCAGGATCAGGTTCTGCATCACCGTCACGCCGCCGCTCATCCACGATGGGTTCACGACTTGCACGTTCTGCGCGCCGAACAGCATCCGCGTCGCCTGGATCAGGATCAGGCTCACGCCGAAGGTGGCGAGCAGGGTTTCGAGCGGGCGGCCGTACAGGTGCCGCAGCACGAGCCGTTCGAGCACGATGCCGACGAGCGCGGCCGTCACGAACGACACCGGCACGGCGACGAGCGGATACCAGTCGAACGCGCCGGGTGCGTAGCGCTGGATCAGCGTCTGCACGACATAGGTTGCGTACGCACCGATCATCAGGAATTCGCCGTGCGCCATGTTGATCACGCCGATCAGCCCGTACGTGATCGCGAGGCCGAGCGCGGCGAGCAGCAGCACGCTGCCGAGCGACAGCCCCGCGAACAGCGTGCCCGCGATCTCGCCGCGGCGCTGCAGCGAGTGCAATGCGTCGAGCCCTTGCTGGGCGGCGTCGCGCACACGCGCGTCGGGCTCCGCGTAGCTGCCGTCGGCATTCTTCGCGACGAGCGGGCGCAACTGCTCGATCATGTCGAGATCGCGGCGCGCGGCCACGACCTGCACGGCTTCGAGGCGCTTCGCCGGATCGGCGTCGTGCAGCGCGGCGATCGCCCACAATGCGTCGAGGCGGCGCTTCAGCGCGGGATCGGTTTCCTTCGCACGGGCGCGGTCGATCATCGGCTTGAGTGCCGGGTCGGGCGACTTCAGCAGCGCATCGATCGCGTCGCGGCGCGCGGCGACGTCGGGCGACGCGAGCGCGAGCCCCGACAGCGCGCCCGCGATTTTCGTGCGCAGCAGGTTGTTCAGCATCACGGGCTGCGCGTCGCCGGCCGGCGTCGCGGCCTGCGAGAGCGCGTCGTGTGCGGTGTCGCCGGACTGGATCAGCAGGCGGCCGTCGCCGGTCGCGAGCGCGTCGCCGTTCGACAGCGCGTTGAGCAACGCGACGGCGCGCGGATCGGGATCGGCGGCGAGCCGTTCGACCGCGGCCGTCTTCGCGTCGAAGTCGTCGCCGGCGAGCGCGGCGGTATCGGCAGCCGTCAGCGCGAACGCGGCGCGCGGCAGTCCGCCCGCGAGGGCGGCGCACGCGACGATCGCGACGGCGGCTCGGCGAAAGCGTATAGGCATCGGGAAATCCTGTCGGGCGTGGAAGGCGGATGCAGGCGGCGATGCGCGGGCGCTTGCGGTGCGTCGGCAAGCGCGCCCGGTACAGTGGCGCCTGCAAGCGGGCGGAGCATCGCGCCGGTGCGCGACGCCCCGCGTCGCGTCAGGCGAGCGCCGTGCGCTGCCGGCGCAGGAACGCCGGGATCGACGTGACGATGTCCGGCTTGCCCTGGTTACCCGCGATGTACGGGCTCCACGGTTGCGCGCGCACGGCCGTCTTGGTCTTCCACACGACGTTGAATTGCCCGTCGCCGCGGATCTCGCCGATCATCACCGGCTTGTGCAGGTGATGGTTGCCGTCCATCGCGAGCGTGAAGCCCGACGGCGCGGCAACCGTCTGGCCGATCATCGCGACGCGCACCTTGTCGACGTCGGTGCTCTTCGCCTTCTCGACGGCCTGCTTCCACATGTGGATGCCCACATAGGTCGCCTCCATCGGGTCGTTGGTCACGCGCTTCGCGCCGCCCGGCAGGCTGTTCGCCTTCACCCATGCGGCGAACTGGTCCTTGAACTTCGTGTTGGTCGGGTTCTTCACCGACATGAAGTAATTCCACGCAGCGAGGTGGCCGACGAGCGGCTTCGTGTCGATCCCGCGCAGTTCCTCCTCGCCGACCGAGAACGCGACGACGGGCACGTCGGTCGCCTTGATCCCCTGGTTGCCGAGCTCCTTGTAGAACGGCACGTTCGAGTCGCCGTTGATCGTCGAGATCACGGTCGTCTTGCCGCCCTGCGAGAAGTTCTTGATGTTCGCGACGATGGTCTGGTAATCGCTGTGGCCGAACGGCGTGTAGACCTCCTGAATGTCCGCGTCCTTCACGCCCTTCGATTTCAGGAACGCGCGCAGGATCTTGTTGGTCGTGCGCGGATACACGTAATCGGTGCCGAGCAGGAAGAAGCGCTTCGCGCTGCCGCCTTCCGCGCTCATCAGGTACTCGACGGCCGGGATCGCCTGCTGGTTCGGCGCCGCGCCCGTATAGAACACGTTGCGCGACATTTCCTCGCCTTCGTACTGCACCGGGTAGTAGAGCAGCCCGTTCAGCTCCTCGAACACCGGCAACACCGACTTGCGCGACACCGACGTCCAGCAGCCGAACACGCACGCGACCTTGTCCTGCGTGAGCAGCTGGCGCGCCTTCTCGGCGAACAGCGGCCAGTTTGACGCGGGATCGACCACCACGGGCTCGAGCTTGCGGCCCATCACGCCGCCGCTTTTGTTGATGTCGGCGATCGTCATCAGCGCGGTGTCCTTCAGCGACGTCTCCGAGATCGCCATCGTGCCCGACAGCGAGTGCAGGATGCCGACCTTGATCGGGCCGGTGCCCGCATCGGCCGCGTGCGCGAACGGGCTCTTGCCCGCGAGCGCAAGCGCGCCGGCCATCGAACCGAACTTCAACAGACTGCGACGTTTCATCGGGTTCCCCTTGACGTGTTGGATATGCGTGCGCCTTGACGGCGTCGGCCAACGGATAACGCAAGGCATGTGCCAGTCGTGCGGATGCACGCCCGGCGTGCCTGCGCGGGGCAGGGCGGGGCGTCGGGACGGGGCACATGACGCGTCGTGCAGCATGCGCGGTCCGTCGCGGTGCAGGGTCGCGGGCGGAAATGGTGCACGGTCGGGGTTCCCCGTTCCGGTGCCTGCGTGCGGTGCGGGAACGGTCGTGCACCATGACTTCACGCCAAGCGGGGTGGGGTGTCGCGGGGCGGCGCGGTGCCGTCGCAGGTCGGACGACGCCGAGACGAACCGGAGCGGGAAAGAAAAACGGGCGCGCCATGCGCGCCCGTTCGGCGGGTCGGTATGACCGGCGGCGATGTGCCGGCCGGTGTGGCGGCGCGCGATGCGCCACCGGCGGGATCAGTAGCGCGGTACGGACGGATCGACGTCGCGCGACCACGCGTCGATCCCGCCTTGCAGGTTGTACAGCTTCGTGAAGCCGCGCGACTCGAGGAACATCGCGACCTGCGCGCTGCGCATCCCGTGATGGCACACGCAGACGATTTCCGCTTCGTCGTCGAGTTCTTCGCTGCGCGCGGGAATCTGCTGCATCGGGATCGACACGCTGCCGGCGATGTGCGCGGTCGCGATTTCCCACGGTTCGCGCACGTCGAGCACGACCGGCGCGGGGCGCGCCTTGTCGCCGAGCCATTCCGCGAGCATCGCGGCGGTCAGGATCTGCATGGAGGCTCCGCTGCTCAGAACTTGAAGCGCGACGGCTCGATCGCGTTGACGAGGTGGTCGATGTAGGTTTCGAACACGTCGGCGACGCGGTACTGCTTGTCGTCGATGCGCGTGATGATCTGCGCCTTCATCACCGGACGGCCGCCGACGAATGCCGACAGGCGGCCGCCGACCTTCAGTTGCTCGAGCATTTCCTGCGGCACGACGGGCAGGCCGCCCGCGACGCAGATCACGTCGTACGGCGCCTTGCCGGCCCAGCCGCGCGAACCGTCGCCGAGGACGACTTCCGCGTTGGTCACGCCGTCGTTGTGCAGGTTGTCTTCCGCGAACTTCGCGATGGCCGGATCGATCTCGACGGCCGTCACGTGCCGGGCGCGATGCGCGAACAGCGCGGCCAGGTAGCCCGAACCGGCACCGATCACGAGCACGTTCTCGTGCTTCTTGACGGCCAGCTCCTGCAGCACGCGCGCTTCGACGCGCGGGAACAGCATCTTGCTGGTGCCGCCCGGCAGCGGCAGTTCGAGGTCGGCGAACGCGAGATCGCGGTATTCGGCCGGAACGTAGTTTTCACGCTTGACGATCGACAGCAGGCCCAGGACGTCGAGATCCAGCACGTCCCACGGCCGGATCTGTTGTTCGATCATGTTGAAACGCGCGTTTTCGATATTCATGGTGTGGTCACGCAGCCTGGTCGGCCATCAGCGGGGATAGAGAAACTTCGTGATTGTACCAAACGGGGCGGCTGCAAAGCCTTCAGGCGGCCTGCAACAGACCTTTACCCCTTGCTCTTCCTGATCTGCGCCTCGAATGCGAGGTCGAGCTTGCTTGCCTTGCGCGGCTTTTTGGGGCCGAATTCGTCGACGAACTTGACGAATTCGTCGAGCGGCAGCGGCTCGCAGCGCTTCTCGCCGGTGCCGCCCGAGCGGTCGACGAGATAGAACAGGCCGCCCGCCATTGCGACGGCCGCGAAATGCGGGTTGCCGGAGCGGGTCTTCAGGCGTTCGACCGCGTGGGTCGCTTTGGTGGTGCGCATCGTGCGGATTCTGGCGGGGCGTAAGCCCCACACTGTATCAAACCGGCCGCCCGCATGCGCCCGGCCGACCCTAGACCGTGCGTGAATACCGCTGCTGCTGCGTTTGCCCGAGATACGCGTCGAACGCCATCGCGATGTTGCGCACGACCATCCGGCCGGCCGGATGGATCGTCAGGCGGTCGCCGGCGATCGTCAGCAGCCCGTCGCGCTCGAACGGGCGCAGCGCGTCGAGCTCGCGCGCGAAATGATCGGCGAAGCGGATGCCGTGTGCGGCCTCGACATGCGAGAACGGCAGTTCGAGGTTGCACATCAACTGCGTGATCACGTCGCGGCGCAGCCGGTCGTCGGGCTTGAGCCGCACGCCGCGCGCGATCGGCAGCCGGCCCGCGTCGAGCGCGGCGCCGTAGGCGGGCAGGTCCTTCGCGTTCTGCGCGTAGACGTCGCCGACCTTGCCGATCGACGACACGCCGAAACCGACGAGGTCGGTATCCGCGCGCGTGCTGTAGCCCTGGAAATTGCGTTGCAGCGTGCCGTTGCGCTGCGCGCGCACGAGTTCGTCGGACGGCCGCGCGAAGTGATCCATCCCGATGTACACGTAGCCGGCCGACGTCAGCATGTCGATCGCGAGGCCGAGCAGCGCGATGCGCGTTTCCGGCGGCGGCAGCGTCGCATCGTCGATCTGCCGCTGCATCTTGAACAGGTGCGGCATGTGCGCGTAGCCGAACACCGACAGCCGGTCGGGCGCGAGTTCGATGATCGTTTCCAGCGTGCGCGCGAAGACGGCAACGGTCTGGTGCGGCAGCCCGTAGATCAGGTCGACGCTCACCGAATGAAACCCCGTCGTGCGCGCGGCGGAGAGCAGGTCGGCCGTCATCGCGCGCGGCTGGACACGGTTGATCGCCTGTTGCACGGCCGGGTCGAAATCCTGCACGCCGAGGCTCAGCCGGTTGAAGCCGATATTGCGCAGGTGGACGAGCGTGGCGGGCGTGACCGTGCGCGGATCGATCTCGATCGAGAATTCGGCGTCGGCATCCGGCGCGAGCGCGAAGTGCTCGCGCGTGGCCGCCATCAGCTCGGCCGTTTCGTCGTCGGACAGGAAGGTGGGCGTGCCGCCGCCCCAGTGCAGCTGCGTGACCGGGCGCGCGGGATCGAACAGCGCGGCCTGCAGCGCCATCTCGCGCTTGAGCTGCTCGAGATACGGGCGCGCGCGGCGGCGGTTGTTGGTCGCGATCTTGTTGCAGCCGCAGTAGAAGCACGCGGTGTTGCAGAACGGGATGTGGAAGTACAGCGACAGCTCGCTCGACGAGGCGCCGGGGTCGCTCGCCGCGCGCAGGTAGTCGGCCGGGTCGAAATCGTCGCGGAACTGCAGCGCGGTGGGGTACGACGTATAGCGCGGCCCGTTCGCGCCGTATTTCGCGAGCAAATCGGGACGGAACATTGAGTCGGCAGAACCGGAACGCATGATGGTCTCGCGCTTTTTAGATGCTTTCGAGTATATAAACGCGCGATTGGGCTGCATTGTGTAATAACGTCGCAGCCGGCGATGGCACAATGCGGGGTGGGGCTGCCGGCACCGCGTCCGGTTGCCGCACCGTTTTTTGTTGTTCGTTCGAGAGAGCCGAGTGTCCGTCGAAATGCCTGTCCGCCCGGCGCCTGCCGATGTCCCGCCGCCGCATGCGTGCCGCGAGGGCTGCGGCGCGTGCTGCATCGCGCCGTCGATTTCCAGCCCGATTCCGGGCATGCCCGACGGCAAGCCGGCCGGCGTGCGCTGCGTGCAGCTCGGCGACGACCTGCGCTGCCGGATCTTCGGCCGCCCCGAGCGGCCCGCGTGCTGTTCCGGACTGCAGCCGGCCGCGGACATGTGCGGCGCGTCGCGCGACGACGCGCTCGCGTGGCTCACGCGTCTCGAGGCCGCGACGCGGCCGTCGCAACCAGGAGAGTGTTCAGCATGACCGCACCTTGCGCGCCCGGCCGGCGCCGTTTCCTCGCCGCAACCGTCGGCGCCATCGGCGTGACGCTGTCGCTCGCCGCGTGCGCGTCGACCTTCCCGTTCATCCCCGATCACTACACGTTCTCGCGCGGCGACGTGCAGAAGGCCGTCGCGCGCAAGTTCCCGTACCAGAAGACGGTCGCGCAGGTCGTCGACGTGTCGCTCGCGAACCCGGCCGTCAACCTGCTGCCCGACCAGAACCGCGTCGCCGTGCAGCTCGACGCGCATTTCGCGAGCCCGTTCCTGCGCGCGCCCGTCAGCGGCAAGTTCACCGTGTCGGGCCAGCTTGCTTACGACGCACCGAGCCGTTCGGTGGTGCTGAAGTCGCCGGCCGTCGACAGCCTCGCGCTCGACGGCGACGCGCAGATGTACGCGCAACAGGTCGGCGCGGCCGCGGGCCTGCTCGCGACGCAGTTGCTGACCAACTATCCGATCTACACGTTCAAGCCCGAACAGCTGCAATTTGCCGGGGTGAACTACGAACCCGGTACAATTACGATTCTTACAAACGGCATACGCGTGGCGATCGTCGAAAAGTGACGACGAACCGCGCACGGCCGGAGGGGGGCCGCGCGTGGAAGAGTGGCCCATTCATTCGACCATTTCGGAGTTGGGCCACGGATGGACTGGATCCTGATCTGCAAGGCTTTGATCCTCGGCGTCGTCGAGGGGCTGACGGAATTCCTGCCGGTGTCGAGCACCGGTCACCTGATCGTCGCGGGCAGCTTCCTGAATTTCAACGATTCGCACGCGAAGACTTTCGACGTCGTGATCCAGTTCGGGGCGATTCTCGCCGTCTGCTGGGAATACCGGCAACGGATCGCGTCCATCGTATCCGGGCTGCCCAGCCGGCCCGATGCGCGGCGTTTCACGCTGAACGTCGTAATCGCGACGATTCCCGCGATCGCGCTCGGCCTCCTGCTCGAGAAGAAGATCAAGGCGGTGCTGTTCTCGCCGGTACCCGTCGCGTTCGCGCTCGTCGTGGGCGGGGCGATCATCCTGTGGGCCGAGGCGCGGCAGCGCGAACGCAGCGAGCCGCCGCGCGTGGTGTCGGTCGACGCGCTGACCCCGCTCGATGCGCTCAAGGTCGGCATCGCGCAGTGCTTCGCGCTGATTCCCGGCATGTCGCGCTCGGGCTCGACGATCATCGGCGGGATGCTGTTCGGTCTCGACCGGCGCGTCGCCACCGAATTCTCGTTCTTCCTCGCGATTCCGATCATCTTCGGCGCGACGCTCTATGAAACCGTCAAGGACTGGCAGGCGTTCACCGTCGATTCGCTCGGCCTTTTCGCGCTTGGCCTCGTCGCCGCGTTCGTCAGCGCGTTCGTGTGCGTGCGCTGGCTGCTGCGCTACGTCGCGACGCACGATTTCACGGTGTTCGCGTGGTACCGGATCGCGTTCGGGCTGTTCGTGCTGCTGGTCGGATACAGCGGCTGGTTGAACTGGGCGTGACGCGGACACGGAGGCGGGCGCGCCTCCAATGAGAAAAGCCCGATCGGCAGATAACCGATCGGGCTTTTTTTATCCGGATCCAGGCGGCACGCGCCGCCGCAGCGGGATGGCTCAGCCTGCGCGCTTGCGGAACACCAGGTCCCACACGCCGTGGCCGAGGCGTAGCCCGCGCCGTTCGAACTTCGTGACCGGGCGGTAGTCGGGGCGCGGTGCGTAGTCGGCGGCGGTGTTTTCGAGCGTCGGTTCCGCGCCGAGCACTTCCAGCATCTGTTCAGCGTAGTTCTGCCAGTCGGTCGCGCAGTGAATGTATGCGCCGGGCTTCAGGCGCGACGCGAGATGCGCGACGAGCGGCGGCTGGATCAGCCGGCGCTTGTGGTGGCGCGCCTTGTGCCACGGATCGGGGAAGAAGATGTGCACGCCGTCGAGACTTTCCGGCGCAAGCATGTGCTCGAGCACCTCGACCGCGTCGTGCTGGATGATGCGGATGTTCGGCAGATCCTGCTCGCCGATCAGCTTCAGCAGCGCCCCGACGCCCGGCTCGTGCACTTCGACGCCGAGGAAGTCGTCGCCGGGGCGGTTCGCGGCGATTTCCGCGGTCGATGCGCCCATCCCGAAGCCGATCTCGAGGATGCGCGGCGCGCTGCGGCCGAACACCGCATTCCAGTCGGGCAGCTCCGGCGCATACGGCACCACGAAGCGCGGGCCGAGTTCGTCGAGCGCGCGGCGCTGGCCGGTCGACACGCGGCCGGCGCGCGTCACGAAGCTGCGGATGCGGCGGTGGTGCAGCGGATTGACGGTGTCGGCGCCTTCGGCGGCTTCGTCGGGAATGGCGTCGTCGTGCGGCGGCAGGCCGGCTTCGTTCGGATCGTCGTGCATCATCGGTACAGAGAAAGGCTCGGTTGCGGGCGAGGGCCCGTTGCGCGCAGCAGTGCGCCGGGTGAACCGGCACATGGTACAAAAAAGCCGCCTTCGACGAGGCGGCTTTTGCGCAGGCTGCGATGCAGCCGGAAAGTGGAGCGGGCGATGGGAATCGAACCCACGTCATCAGCTTGGGAAGCTGAGGTAATGGCCATTATACGACGCCCGCAGAACGCGCAATTCTACAGGGGTTCGGGTCGGGATGGCAAGGGGGAGGTTCGGCGCAGAGCAACTGACAGGGTTCGATGCCGGACCGGTGGCGTCGCGCGCAGTGGGCGGGTGAGCCCCGCTATTCACGGGATCTACCGTCCAGACTGACGGCACATCCCTTCGGCGCGCTGTAGCATCGGAGCCGAATTTCAACGGCCCAATGGATGTGGCGCATAGCCGATGGCGGCAAACAATCGACGGACGAACAGGTTCAATGATGTTGAATATTTTGACCATGACCCCCGAGCAGGAACAGGATGCGCGGGCAAAGGCGTTTTACCTGCTCAAGAAATGGACGAGTGTCACGTTCCTGGAATACGCCGTTGGACTTTATCGGGACTTTCTCGGCGCGTACGCAAAACAACTGGACACACCGAGCCCAAATCAGGTCGAGCTTGAGGAAGCCTACACGCATGATTTCTCGGAGGCACTGGTGCGCATGGATCTGGGCATCGATGCATTGCGCCGAGGTCTCGACAAACGAGCCGCATACGACGCGTTGGTTAGAGGAAGCCAGCACGGTGGCGACCTGTTGTTTGGACGGAGTGCGCTTGAAATCGGTCGTAAATACGATCCGTTTTTTCATTCGCTGGGACTGAAGGACACCAGCTTTTCGGACCCGGTGTATGCCACCAGGTTCGCGGAGGGTGTGTGGATCGAGAGATTGATTTGCTACGCGCTCAAGTGCACGGTCGGATTCGGTTATACCGGGATGCTTGCATACGGAACACGTGCGGATGGCGGGGCCCGCGTATTTGAGCACTGGACTTATGAATCCATGTTCGAAAACGCGCCCCTTCCTGCATGGCGATATTGGCCACCCGGTCGCACCTATCCCGCATCGCTTCCGCCCTGTCCGCCGAAGAACGAATCCGCAAGCGGCGAGGTTTGCAGCGACCAGGAGATTCCTGCCGAGGGGATCTGGGAGCCGTGGTTTCCGTTCGGCAAGGTGGGCTGTCCGAGCTATTTCCTCAAAGGCAGTGTTGCCCACAAGTACCTGTTGGAAGGTACGAACGACGAGCATGAGGTGCGCTGGCGGCTGCTGTGGGAAGACGAGCGTTACCGGGATGGCAGCATTCCGGCGGAGGAGGAAACTTACTTCCCCAAGCCTGTCGCCTGATCGACGCTACGGGACCTGCCAGGAGAGCGCTTGTCCGCGCACCGGTTACTGACAAAGCCCGACCGTATCGTCAGGCGGCACCGCAACGCCAACACCGAACGAAAAGCGGCGGTCGTGCGCTTCCCCGCAGGCCGGTGTCGAAAATAGACGAGTCGGTGTCGGAAGCATGCAAGTCCCGACCACGCTTTCGCTCTAACGTGACAAGCCTCTTACACGAACGTTAGTCTGGAGCTGACATGTCCGATTTCATCACCGTTTTGCGCGAAACCTGCCCGACGCCGGTCCTTGACGCGACCAAGTGGAAGCGTATCGGCGGCGATCCGCACACCGTGAACCTCAACGCGTACCTCTCCAAAGACGGCAGCAAGATCATGGGTACCTGGATCTGCACGCCGGGCAAGTTCGAGGTGAACTACGAGAAATGGGAGTACTGCCACTTCCTCGATGGCTACTGCATCATCACACCGGAAGGCGAGGAGTCGGTGCACCTGAAAGCCGGCGACGTGTTCGTGATCGAACCCGGCATGAAAGGAACCTGGGAAGTGGTGGAGACGGTGCGCAAGTACTTCGTCTTCGCCTGAGCGCGCCGGTAGATTCGAGCCACGCATACCGTCGTCGTCCGGATACCTTCGAGGTTCGCGCCCTCCGGGCGACTGCACGTTTTCGCGCGACAGCGTGGCCGATGCGGTGTGCGCGGTGGGCCGGGGCATTCGTATCGAGGGGCGCGGCCAAATCGACAGCCCCGGCGACGCGGTCGACCGCGTGCTCGTTCAAGCCGGCACACACCGGCGCATTCCGTCCAGGCGGCGCGCCGGGCCTGTCAGCAATTTCGTGTTCAAGGCATATGATGCTCCGAAGGAGACTATATGCCTCGCAAACCGAAAGCCAAACCGATAGACCTGCCGGCGATTCCCGCCGCGTTGCTTGAGCAATTCGGCAGCGGTCCGATGACGGCCGAAGCGATCAACGCCGCAACGATGGCCCTCAAGAAGGCGCTGATCGAGCGAGCACTGGGCGGTGAGATGAGTCATCATCTGGGCTACCCGCCTGGCGCGGCCAAGCCGAGCGCCGTAACCAATCAGCGCAATGGCACGGGCGCCAAGACGGTGCTGACCGAGGACGGCCCGATCCGTATCGAGGTGCCTCGTGACCGCGACGGCAGCTTCGAACCGCTGCTGATTCCCAAACACGAACGACGCTTCACGGGCTTCGACGACAAGATCGTCGCCATGTACGCCCGGGGCATGACCGTGCGTGAGATTCAGGGATTTTTGCAAGAGCAATACGGTACCGAGGTTTCGCCCGATTTCATCAGCTCGGTCACCGACGAGGTCATGGCCGAAGTGACCGCCTGGCAAGCGCGGCCGCTCGAGCCGATGTATCCGGTGGTGTTCTTTGACGCGCTGCGGGTCAAGATTCGCGAAGACGCCGTGGTGCGCAACAAGGCGATCTACCTTGCGCTGGGCGTTCTGCCCGACGGCACGCGCGATATTCTAGGCTTGTGGATCGAAGGCACCGAAGGCGCCAAGTTCTGGATGAAGGTGTTCAACGATCTCAAGACACGTGGCGTTCACGACATCCTAATCGCCGTGACCGACGGCCTCAAAGGCATGCCCGAGGCGCTGGCTGCCGTGTTTCCGGCGACCACGCTGCAGACCTGCATCGTTCACCTGATCCGCAACAGCCTCGATTACGCCAGCTGGAAAGACCGTCGAGGATTAGCCGCAGTGATTCGCCCAATCTACTGCGCACCGAGTGCGGAGGCGGCTCAGGCAGAACTCGACGCCTTTGCCGCAGGGCCATGGGGCCAGAAATTCCCGACAGTCAGTGCGGCATGGCGCAACGCCTGGGATCGTGTGATTCCGTTCTTCGCGTTTCCGCCGGCGGTTCGCAAGGTTATATACACTACGAACGCCATCGAGAACATCAACTCGCAGCTGCGCAAGATCATCAAGACTCGAGGACACTTCCCGACCGATGAGGCTGCCACCAAGCTCATCTGGCTGGCACTGCGCAACATCACCGCCGATTGGGGGCGTGCTGCTCATGACTGGAAGGCGGCTATGAACCAGTTCGCCATCCTTTACGAGGATCGATTCGTTCGACCATCCGTGTGAATCTCAACCCGCCTTGAACACGGAAATCCTGACACCCCCGGCGCGCCTGGCCGATTCGAAAAGGCGATCGCCGCGCCGGCCTGCGCGTCATCGCCCAAACCCCTATGATGCAGCGATCCGTCCACCGTTCCGGTCGCATCGCGTACCTCGTTCGCTTGCGCCGGTCGCCACCCCCGGAATCCCGACCATGCGTATCACCGACATCCGCGAACGCACGATTCCCGTCTCCCGCTATGCCGATCCGGCCATTCCATCCGGCGGCCTGACGACGAGTGTCGTCGCGCTCACCACCGACGTCGTGCGTGACGGCCGCCCCGTGACGGGCTACGGCTACGCATCGGTCGGCCGCTTCGCGCAGGGCGGCCTGATCCGCGAACGGTTCGCGCCGCGCCTGCTGGCCGCTGCCGACGCGCTCGCCGACGAAGCCGGCACGAACCTCGACCCGTTCCGCGCGTGGCGCGCGATGATGGCCGGCGAAAAGCCCGGCGGACACGGCGAACGCTGCGTGGCGATCGGCGCGCTCGACATGGCGATCTGGGACGCCGCCGCGAAAATCGCCGACCTGCCGCTCAATCGCTTTCTGGCCGACCGGCTTGGACGCACGGCGGCACCGCGCGTGCGTGTGTACGCGGGCGGTGGCTATCGTTATCCGCACGACGATCTCGCGCGCCTGTCGGACGAGATGCGCCGCATTGCCGACCTTGGCTACACGCACGCGAAGATCAAGATCGGTGGCGCGGACGTCGCTCAGGACAGCAGGCGCATCGAGGCGGCCGCCACGCAGTTGGCGGACAGTTCGCATCTCGCGGTCGACGCGATGAACACGTACGACGCGACGACCGTCGATATTGCCGCCGCGATGCTCGAGCCGTTCGGCCTCTGGTGGTTCGAGGACATCTGCGATCCGCTCGACCTGCCGCTCCAGGCGGACGTCGCCACGCGCTACGCGCCGCCGATCGCGGCCGGCGAAGCGCTGTTCTCGCTCGCGGAAGCGAAGCTGCTCGACCGCTACGGCGGCATGCGTCCCGACCGCGACGTGCTCGTGTTCGACCCCGTGCATTGCTACGGGCTGCCGGGATACCTGCAGATCGTCGAGCACTTCGCATCGCGCGGCTGGCGGCGCGACGCGTTCTGGCCACATGGCGGCCACCTGTTCTCGCTGCACGTCGTTGCAGCGCTCGGGCTCGGCGGTGCGGAAGTCAATCCGTTCGCGTTCGATCCGTTCAGCGGGCTCGCCGATGGCGCAACCGTCGACGCAGGTTATGCGCGCACGCCGCAGGCGCCGGGCATCGGTTTCGAGCTGCATGCCGGCGCGCATCGCGCGTTTCGCGCGGTATCGGCCCACTGACACCCAAAGCGCTAAAGCGCGTCGATCGCGAATCGCACCGCGAAGCCGAGCATCATCGTCGCGACGAACAAATCGAGTACGCGCCACGCCAGCGTACGGGCAAACCACGCGCGGCACGCGCGTGCGCCATAGGCGAGCGTCAGGAACCACGCGAGCGAAGCCGCCATCGCGCCGAACGCGAACGGCGCGCGTTCGGCGGGCGCGTGACTCACGATCACGGTGCCGAGCAGCAGCACGGTATCGATCCACGCATACGGATTGAGCAGCGACACGGCGGCCGTCGCGAGCAGCGTGCGCGACAGCGCGGGGGCGTGGCGCGCGTGTGAGTCGTCGACGTGCTCCGGCTGCCGCCGCCGGATCGCCGAGCGCAGCGCGAGCAGGCCGTAACCGGCGAGATAGGCGATACCGGCCCACAGCGCGGCCGATACCACACCGGGATGCCGCGACAGCAGTGCCGACAACCCCTGCGCGCCGAGCGCGATCAGCAGCGCGTCGCTGCCTGCGCAGACGAGGGCGATGGAGAGGAGATGGGGGCTCGAGATCGAGCGCTTGATGACGAAGGCGTCCTTGGGGCCGACCGACGTGAACAGGCCGGCGCCAAGCAGCAGGCCTTCGATGAAGGCAGAGGTGTCGAGCACGAGCGGGCCGACAACCTCTTAAGCTGAACCGGTGATGGTTACGATGAACGAAACGTTAAGGGGCGCGCGGGGGCGCTGTCAATGCCTCGGGTGCCCATGCGTCGACGACCGGCCCGCCACCGGTCAGTGCGTCGCCGCCTCGCCGAGGTTGAGCGCGACGAGCGCACAAACGGTCAGCGCGATGCCGGCGAGCTTCAGCGACGACACCGATTCGTCGAAGCAGACGATGCCGATCACGGCCGTGGCCGCGGTGCTGGCGGCAGCCCAGCTCGCGTACGCGAGCCCCATTTCGAGCCGCTTCGTCGCGAGCGCCATCAGCCAGACGGCGCAGGCATAACAGACGACGGTGAGCGCGGACGGGAGCGGGCGGGAAAAGCCGGCCGAAAACTTCAGGCCGACGGAGCCGAGCACTTCGGCGAGGACACTGATGCCCAGCAGAAGCCAGGCAGACTGGAGCGGGGACACGAACGGCCTCCTTCCCCCGACGCTTATACCGAGCGGCGAGGAGAAGTGGAGGTGTCAGCGGTACCCAGAACGAAAGCAGCTTAGTACGCGCGGCGGGGCAATACAAGGCATGCGCCGCGCCAGTCATGCGCGGTCGGTGTTGCCGGCCGCCCACTCCGGCCGCTGCCCGAGCGTGTCGAACAGCCGGACGATCTCGGCTTTCACCTTCTGCACCGCGTTGCTGACGAGCGCCGTATCGTGCCAGCACAGCGACAGGTCGCGCGCGAACAGCCGGTGCGCGACCGTCGACAGCTTGAGCTTGCGTTCCTCGATCTCGACGTGCGCGGCGGTCCACGGCAGGATCGTCACACCGAGCTGCGCCATCACGGCGGCGAACAGCAGCCCGGTCGAGCTCGCCTCGAAGCCGATCTCGTACGACAGCCCGGCCTCGCGCATTGCCCATTCGACACGGTTGCGGATCGTGTTCGGCGCGCTCGGCAGGACGAGCGGCATCCGTGCGATCGCGTCGAGCGGCACGGGATCGTCCGGCACCGGGAATTCGGGCCACGTGATCAGGTACAGCGTTTCCGTCAGCAGCCGGTGGATCGCGATGCCGCGCGTCTCGACCGCGTCGACGACGATCGCGAGATCGAGCCGTGCGCGTTCGAGCAACGTGTCGAGATCGGCACTCGGCGCCTCGATCAGTTCCAGCATGATGCCCGGGTAGCGGTCGCGCACCGCGCGGGCGAGCGGAATGGCCAGCACGCGCGCGGTGCTCGACGGCATCCCGACCGTCACGCGGCCCTGCGGCGTGTCGGCGTCGCGGCGCAGCAGCTCGCGCGTGCCGTCGGCCTGGCGCAGCAGTTCGAGCGCGTGCCGGTACAGCGTGCGGCCGGCGGCGGTCGGCGCGACGCCGCGCACGCTGCGTTCGAGCAGCTGCATCCCGAGATCCTGTTCGAGATTGCGCATCTGCTGGCTCACCGCCGGCTGCGCGACATGCAGCGCCTCGCTCGCATGCGTGACGTTGCCGCATTCGACGACCTTCACGAAATAGCGCAACTGCCTCAAGTCCATCGCCGCCGCCTCCCGATTCAAGCCATAAGCCAATCCGATCGAGCAAGATGAATATCATATTTTTCCCCGATCGATGGGGTTTCTATACTCGTCTCACACAAGAGCCAGCCTGCCGGCCATCCCGGACCGGACGCGGCAAAAGCGCCGGCCCCGCCGGCAAGGAGACGAAGATGTTCAAGGCGATCGACGCGCCGGCGGCCGGCGCGAAGCCGCGGCGCACGCCGCTCACGCGCGAGCAGGTCAAGGGCTTCTGGGCCGTGTATGCGGGCTGGGTGCTCGACGGCGTGGATTCGGTGATCTACGCGCTCGTGCTGATACCCGCGCTGACCGAGCTGCTGCCGGCGTCCGGCATCGCGGCGACGCCCGCGAATCTCGGGATGTACGGCTCGATCCTGTTCGCGCTGTTCCTGATCGGCTGGGGGCTGTCGTTCATCTGGGGGCCGCTCGCCGACCGCTTCGGCCGCGTGCGCACGCTCGCCGCGAGCATCCTGATCTACTCGGTGTTCACCGGCGCGGCGGCGTTCGTGCACGACGTGTGGGCACTGGCCGCGTGCCGTTTGATCGCCGGGATCGGCGTCGGCGGCGAATGGGCGCTCGCGGGCACCTACGTGGCCGAGAGCTGGCCGGAAGATCGCCGCAAGATGGGCGCCGGCTACCTGCAGACGGGCTACTACTTCGGCTTCTTCATCGCGGCGTGCCTGAACTACACGATCGGCGCGACCTACGGGTGGCGCGCGATGTTCCTGTGCGGGCTCGCGCCCGCACTGCTCGCCGTGTTTACCGTGATGCGCGTGAAGGAGCCCGGCCAGTGGCGCCGGCACGATGCACGCGACGGCGACGTGGCCGACGCGCGGCGCGCGCATCCGCTGCGCGAGATCTTCGCGCCGGCCTTCCTGCGCCGCACGCTGACGAGCGCGAGCCTGGTCGGCGTCGCGATCGTCGGGCTGTGGGCTGGCTCCGTGTACGAGGCGAGCGCGGTCACGACGCTGGCGGCGCGTGCGGGCATCGATCACATCGGCGCGCTGCGGCTCGCGTCGATCGGCGCGGCGATCCTGTCGTGCGCGACGATCGCCGGCTGCCTGGTCGCGCCGTGGCTCGCCGAACGGCTTGGCCGGCGCACGGCGCTCGGTGTGTATTTCGCGGGCATGGCCGGTTCGATCGTGTTCGCGTTCGGCTGGGCGTTCTACCAGCCGAACGGGCTCGCGGCATTCATGGTGTCGCTCGCGTTCCTCGGTTTCTTCGGCGGCAATTTCGCGATCTTCTCGTTGTGGCTGCCCGAGCAGTACCCGACACGCGTGCGTGCCACCGCGTTCGCGTTCAACGCGTCGGTCGGCCGCTTCATCGGCGCAGGCGTGAACTTCCTGCTCGGCGCCGCGATTCACGGTTACGGATCGCTCGGCGTGCCGGTCGCATGGACCGCGGCCGCGTTCGGGCTCGGCATCCTGATCCTGCCGTTCGCGGTCGAAACGCGCCATCAGACGCTGCCCGAATGAGCGGTGCGCCGCGATCGTTCGGAAACAAGCCACACCCAGTCATCAATATCAGGAGTCCGGAATGCAGGCATTACAAGGAATCAGGGTCGTCGATCTGAGCCGCGCGCTGTCGGGGCCGTTCTGCTCGATGGTGCTCGCCGATCTCGGCGCCGACGTGATCAAGGTCGAGTCGGGGCCGCACGGCGACATGAGCCGCGCGTGGGGGCCGTTCGATCGCGGCGTGAGCACGTACTACCTGTCCTGCAACCGCAACAAGCGCGGCATCTGCGTGGATTTCCGGCAGCCGGCCGGCCTCGACGTCGTGCGCCGGCTGATCGGGCAGGCCGACGTCGTGATCGAGAATTTCAAGGCCGGCACGATGGACGCGATGGGGCTCGGTTACGCCGCGCTGAGCGCGCGCGATCCGCGGCTCGTGATGGGCAGCGTCACCGCGTTCGGCCCGCGCGGCCCGTTGCGCGACTGGCCGGGCTTCGACCAGATCGCGCAGGGCTACGCGGGGCTGATGAGCCTCACCGGTTTTCCCGACGGCGAGCCGACCCGCACGGGCACCGCGATCGGCGATCTCAGCTCGGGGATGTGGGTCGCGACCGGCGTGATGGCGGCGCTGTTCGAGCGCGAGCGCACGGGGCGCGGTCAGCATGTCGGCACGTCGCTGCTCGAAAGCCTCGTGTCGCTGCTGAGCGTGCACGGACAACGCTACCTGAGCCTCGGCGACGTGCCGTGCCGCACCGGCAATGCGCATGCGGTGATCGCGCCGTACGGCGTGTTCGAGACGGCCGACGGGCCGCTCAACCTTGCGCCGATCACGACCGACATGTGGCTGCGGCTGTGCCAGTTGCTGGATCTGCCCGAACTGCCGGACGATCCGCGCTTCGCGACCAACGATGCGCGTGTCGCGCACCGCGACGAACTGAAAGCGCTGCTCGAAGGCCGGTTGCGCACGCGCGGCAAGCGCGAATGGACGCAACGTTTCGTCGACGCCGGGCTGCCGGCGGGGCCGATCAACACGCTCGACGAAGTGTTCGACGATCCGCAGCTCGCGCATTGCGGGCTGGTCGAACCGGTCGCGCATCCGACGCTCGGCACGCTGCGCCAGGTCGTCACGCCGCTCGGCGGGATGGGGGACGCGGTGCCGGCGCCGCGCACGCGCCATGCGCCGCCGCTGCTCGGCGAGCATACGGTCGACGTGCTGCGCGAAGCGGGCTACGACGACGACGCGATCGACACGCTGCTGGCCGGGCGCGCGATCTTCCAGGCGGAAGCGGTGGCGGAGGCCGTGCAATGAGCGACACGACGAAACACGATGGCGCGTCGCGCGTGACGGTCGACATGGTCGGCGAACGGATCGCGCGCGTGCGGTTCGCGAATCCGGCGCGACGGCATGCGCTCGACGCGCCGTTGCTCGATGCGCTCGTCGCGCGCCTCGATGCGCTGGCCGAACACCGTCCTCCGCCCGTCGTGATCCTGTCGAACGACGGCAGCGGCGACGTGTGGAGCGCGGGGCACGATCTGCGCGAACTGGCCGACGATCGCGATCCGCTCGCGTACGGCAAGCCGCTCGAACGGGCGCTGCGGCGCGTGCGGACTTATCCGGGCGCGGTGATCGCGGCGGTGTCGGGTTCGGCGTGGGGCGGGGCGGTCGATCTCGTGATGAGCTGCGACCTGGTGGTCGCGGCGCGCGATGCGCGTTTTGCGATGACGCCCGCGAACATCGGCCTGCCGTATTCGACGAGCGGCCTGCTGCGCTTCCACGACAACCTGCCGATCCACGTGCTGAAGGAGATGTTCTTCTGCGCGCAGCCGCTCGATGCGGAACGCGCCGCGCATCACGGGCTCGTGAACCGGCTGGCGGAAGCAGGCGGTGTCGACGAGGCGGCGCTCGACGTCGCGCGCACGATCGCCGCGAAGGCGCCGCTCGCAGTGCACGCGGTGAAGGAGCAGTTGCGCGTGCTGCAGGATGCGCGGCCGTTGCCGGCCGACGCGTTCGAACGGATCGCCGAGTTGCGCCGGCACGCGTGCGAAGGCGAGGACTTCGACGAAGGGCTGCGCGCGTTTGCGGAGCGGCGCGTGCCGGTGTTTCGCGGCGTGTAGGGCCGGCGCAAGCCCGCTATCGGTGTGGACAGGCCCTCTGCGTTCACGTGCCCAAGCGGTTCCGCGGTGCGAGGCGGCGTGCGTTACGCGCCGCCGATCGCGTGCACGCCGACGAGCAGCAGCGCGCCGATGGCGATCAACAACAGCGCATGGACGCGCGTATACATCACGCACAGCGTCGACGCGACCGCGATCGCGCGCGCGGCCCAGCCGCCGTCGAGCGCCTGCAGCAGCACCCACACCGACGCGAGGATCATGCCGGCCGCGACCGGGCGCAGGCCGCCCTCGAGCGCGATCTGCCAGCGCGCGCCCTGGTGCCGCCGCCACAGATGCGCGACGCCGTAGATCAGGAACGCCGTCGGGCCGAACAGCGCGAGCGTCGCGATCACCGCGCCCCAGAAACCGGCCACCTGCCAGCCGATCAGCGTCGCCAGCAGCGAGCCGGGGCCCGGCGCCATTCGCGCGATCGCGAAATCGTTCACGAATTGCGTGGCGGTCATCCAGTGATGCACGTCGACCACCTGCCGCTGGATGTCGGCGATGATCGCCTGCCCACCGCCGATCGTCGCGATCGACAGCGGCGCGAACACGCCGAACAGCGCGGCGTAGCGTTGCGATGCGGTCATCGTGTGTCACGCCCGGCCGGTGTGGCGGCCGCGCGGCGGTATTCGAGCGCGACGCTCAGCGTGCCGCCGACCAGCACGGTCCACACCAGCGGCCAGTGCAGCACCGCAACCGACACGAAGGTGAGCGCCGTCACCGCGAACGGCGGCGCGCGGCGCGGCAACCGGCGCACGGCCGTGATCGCCATCGAGATCGACAGCCCGATCGCCGCGGCCGCCGCGCCGGCGAGCGCGACGTGCGTGAGCGGAAAGCGCGTGAGGGTCGAGAACGCGATACCGAACAACACGATCAGCACGGCCGGCGGCGCGATGATGCCGGTGAAGCCGGCCACGGCGCCGCGCCATCCGGCGAGCCGGTAGCCGATCCAGATCGCGAGGTTCTTCACGTTGACGCCCGGCAGCGCCTGCGATAGCGCGAGGCCGTTGAGGAACGCCTCCTCGTCGAGCCAGCGGCGCTCGTACACGAAGTCGCGCATCATCCGGCCGCTGAGCCCGCCGCCGAAGCTGGTCAGGCCGATCTGCGAGAACGCAATGAACAGTGCGAGGACGCCGGGCGACGGCGCGTCGCCTGCGGGCGGCGCCGACGGGGAGGTGGCGGAGGGCGGGAGCATCGGGCGTGCGGTGCGTGGCAATTGGGCGGGTGCCCATGTTAGCAAGCGGACGCTGTCAGCACGCTGACATCGGCGAGGTGTTGGCGTGATGAAAGCCCGCAGGTGATACGACGGACATATCCAGCCCATCCGGCCCATCCGCCACGGCCACAACCGATGCTACGCGCGCACGACCGTCACGCCCGCCGCTTCGATCGGCTTCGTCAACGCGGCGTCGGTTTCCTTTTCGACCACCACGGTGTGCGCCAGCGTCAGCTCGCCGATCACGAACTGCGACGCCGCGCGCAGCTTCGACTGCGACGCGAGCACCACGGTCTCGGCCGCGCGTTCGGCCAGTGCGCGCTTGATCGCCGCTTCCTCGAAATCGCCGGTGCTGAGCCCCGCAACCGGGTGCACGCCCGTCACGCCCATGAAGTAAAGATCCGCGTGGATGCGCGCAATGCCTTCCATGGCCGCCGCGCCGACGGCGACGATCGAATGCTTGTAGAGTCGCCCGCCGATCAGGATCACCTCGATCGACGGATGTGCGGCGAGCGCCACCGCGACACTCGGGCTGTGCGTGACGATCGTCGCGCGCAGGTCGGCAGGCAACTGGCTGACGAGCAGCGCCGAGGTGGTGCCGCCATCGACGATCGCCACCTGCCCGGGCGCGATCATCTCCGCGGCGCGGCGCGCGATGCGCCGCTTTTCCGCCGTCTCGAGCGTTTCGCGCTGCGCGAACGGCGCAACGGCCGGCGACGCCGGGAGCGCACCGCCGTGCACGCGCTGCAGCAGGCCCTCGGCCGCGAGCTCGCGCAGGTCGCGGCGGACGGTGTCTTCGGATACGCCGAATTGCGCGCTCAGCTCGACCGCCAGCACCTGGCCGTCGCGCGCGAGTGCGTCGAGGATCGCTTTCTTGCGTTGTGTCGTCAGCATCGGGTTTGCACGAATTTTCTTGAAATTGCACGAATATGCACGTTACCATGGGCGCCGTCTTTTGTCGAACCGGAGGCTGGGATGGCTGCAACGCGGGACCGTGTCCGCATCGTCGATACGACGGTGCTGTCCGATGACTGGTATGTGCTGAAGAAGGTGACGTTCGATTTCCTGCGCCGCGACGGAACGTGGCAGCGCCTGAGCCGCGAGACCTACGATCGCGGCAATGGCGCGACCATCCTGCTGCGCAATGCCGATACCGGCGACGTGCTGCTGACGCGGCAGTTCCGGATGCCGGCGTTCGTCGGCGGACACGACGGCATGCTGCTCGAGGCCGCCGCCGGCCTGCTCGACGACGCGACGCCCGAAGCGCGCATCCGCGCGGAGGCCGAGGAGGAGACCGGTTACCGCGTGCGCGGCGTGCGCAAGGTGTTCGAGGCGTTCATGAGCCCGGGCTCGGTGACGGAGAAGCTGCATTTCTTCGTCGGTGAATACGATGCGTCGCTGCGCACCGGCGACGGCGGCGGCGTCGCGGAAGAGGGCGAGGATCTCGAGGTCGTCGAGATGCCGCTGCAGGCGGCGCTGGATGCGGTCGAGCGCGGCGAGATCGTCGACGCGAAGACGATCATGCTGCTCCAGTACGTCGCGCTGCGGGAAACCGCCGGCGCGCGCACGGCATGACGCCGCTGCTCGTGCTGGTCGCCGGCCCTTACCGCAGCGGCACGGACGGCGACCCCGCGCGCATCGCCGCGAACCTGCACCGGCTGGAGGAGGCGGCGCTCGCCGTGTATCGCCGCGGGCATGTGCCGATGATCGGCGAGTGGGTGTCGCTGCCGCTCGCCGTCGCGGCCGGGTCGCGACAGGTCGGCGATGCAGTCAGCGAGGCGTTCCTGTATCCGGCCGCGCACCGGCTGCTGCGCCGCTGCGATGCGGTATGGCGGATCGACGGCGCGTCGCGCGGAGCCGACGCGGATGTCGCCCTCGCGCGGCAGCTCGGCAAGGCCGTCTATTTCTCGGTCGACGACATTCCGGTCGTGCAGGACGATTCGGATCGCTGAACAGGCGGGGAGGCGCCCGGCCAAGGCGGTGCAGGCGGCTCCGCGCATCGCTCGCCCGCACCGGCCGCGGCCGGGCGAGCGTCGCGTCATGCCGTTGCATCGTGCATCTCTTGCATGCCGCGCCGCGTGCGAACCGGCGTATGATCGCGACGCCACCCGCGCACCGTCCGACGCCACCGCCGCCCCGTCATGCCGCTCTCCGACCCCGCTGATTTCACTGCCGCGGCTGCTGCCGCCGCCGCGCAACTGCCCGCCGATCTCGTCGCTTCCGCCGTTGCCGCGCTCGCACGCGCCGACGCATTGCTCGTGACGGCCGGCGCCGGTATCGGCGTCGATTCCGGGCTGCCCGATTTTCGCGGCACGGACGGGTTCTGGCGCGCGTATCCGGCGCTGCGCCACGAGCGCTTCGAATTCCACGAGATCGCGTCGCCCCATGCGTTCCGCGCGCGTGCGCCGCTCGCATGGGGCTTCTACGGGCACCGCCTCGCGCTCTACCGTGCGACGGTGCCGCATGCGGGCTTCGCGATCCTGCGCCGCTGGATCGACGCGATGCCGAACGGCGGCTTCGTCCTGACGAGCAACGTCGACGGCCAGTTCCAGAAAGCCGGCTTCGATCCGGCGCGGATCGTCGAGATCCACGGTTCGATCCACGCCATGCAGTGCCTGCGCCCCTGCTCGGACGACACGTGGGATGCGGCGCCGTTCGTGCCGGACGTCGACGAAACCACCTGCCGTCTCGTCGGAGAAATGCCGCGTTGCCCGCGCTGCGGCGGCCTCGCGCGGCCGAACATCCTGATGTTCGGCGACACCGGCTGGCTCGGTGCGCGCTACGACGCGCAGGAACGCGCGCTGGAAGACTGGATCGCGCGGGCCGGGCGTGTCGCCGTGGTCGAGATCGGCGCGGGCACCGCGATCCCGACCGTGCGCCTGCTGAGCGAACGGCTCGGCGCCGACGTGATCCGCATCAACGCGCGCGAAGCGCATGCGCGCCGTGCGGACGTGATCGGCCTGAAGGGCGGCGCGCTGGCGACGCTGGGCGCGCTCGACGCCGCCTGGCAACGCGCGTGACCGTGTGTGAACGGGCGGGTACCCGCCACGCGAACGGGCGGGCATCCCGGCGGCGGCCGTTGCAGGCGCGACGCGAATCCGCATACAGTTCAGCCAGTGCCGCCCGCACACGCGCCGCACGCGTGCGGCCCGGACATCACCCCGGGCGACCGGGGCCGGCGGCTGAATCCAGCCGCTTCATCGAACGGGAGCGCCCTTGTTCTATTCGATCGTCGCGATCTTCGTCGGCGCCGGGCTCGGCGCATTGCTGCGCTGGTTCCTGAGCCTCGCGCTCAACGAATTCTTTCCCGCCGTGCCGCTCGGCACGCTCGCCGCGAACCTGATCGGCGGCTACGTGATCGGCATCGCCGCCGTCGTGTTCACGACCCGCGTCGGATTGCCGCCCGAGTGGCGGCTGTTCGTGATCACGGGCTTTCTCGGCGGTCTCACGACGTTCTCGACCTATTCGGTCGAAGTGATGACGCATGCGTTGCAGGGCGAATTCGGATGGGCGTTTGCGGTGGCTGCCCTACACTTGACTGGATCGTTCGCGCTGACGGCGCTCGGCATGTGGACCGCGCGCGCATGGCTCGCGGCGGCCTGAGCGTGCCGCCATCGGAGGGAGCGATGGACAGGATCTTCTTGCGCTTCTACGTGCACGAGCAGCACCGGCTGCACTGGAAGCCGCTGTGGGAATGGCTGCTGGAGGAGGCGAACCGGATGGGCGTCGCGGGCGGTTCCGCGTTTCGCGCGATGGCCGGCTTCGGCCAGCATCGCGTGCTGCACGAGGATCGCTTCTTCGAGCTGCAGGGGTCGCTCGCGATCGAGGTCGAATTCATCGTCACCGAGGACGAGGCGCAGCGCTTGCTCGCGAGGCTGTCACAGGAAAAGGTGCGCGTGTGCTACGCGATGATGCCGGCGCAATTCGGCGTGATCGACACGCTCGGCGCACCGCCGGCGCAGGGGCCGGCGGTGTAGGGGGCGACGGCGTCAGATGCCGAACATCGTCAGCGACACGGCGGCGCGCGTGACGATCATCAGCAGCACCTGCACGATCACGAACAGCAGGATCGGCGACAGGTCGATGCCGCCGAGATTCGGGATCACGCGGCGCAGCGGGTTCAGGAACGGCGCGGTGAGCTGGTAGAGGATCGGCATGGCCGGCGAGCGCGGGTTGAGCCACGACAGCAGCGCCATCAGGATCGTCATCCAGATCACGAGATTGAGCGCCCACTTCACGACGGTGAGCAGCGCGACCACGACGAGCGTCGCGATCACCGCGGCCGGGTCGAAGCCGGCCATCACGACCATCAGCACGACATAGACGAGCGCGGTGAGGAGGGCGGCGACGACGCTGGCCCAGTCGATGCCGCGCACGCCCGCGATGACGCGGCGCAGCGGCAGCACGAGCCAGTTGGTCGCCTGCAGCACGGCCTGCGTGACAGGGTTGTACGGCGGCACGCGGACGGCCTGCATCCAGACGCGCAGGATCAGCGCGGCGCCGAACAGCGTGAAGATGGTATTGAGCAGAAAACGGGCGATCTCGCCGAACATCGTTGGCATCCTTTTTATACGGTCAGTAGCGTGCGGCCGCCAACGCCGGATGGCGGCGCATCGGCCGACACCTTATCACGCCTCGTCTCGCGACGGGGAGGGGTGCGGGGCCGTGCGCGCGAGCGACGTTTCGACGGCTTCGGCGAGCGCCGGCAGCGACGCCGGCGGCGTCGCGCGCTGCGCCGCGAGCGCGACCGCGCGGCGCGTCAGCAACGCGTACAGCGTCGCGTGATCGCCGCCGAGCGTTTCAAGCAGTGCCAACTGGCGTTCGACGATGCCCGTATCGCCGCGCGACACGGGCCCCGAGAGCGCGTTCGCGAGCCCCTTGTCGCGTGCGGTCTCGATCGTACCGGCCAGCATCGGCAGCAGCGCGCGCAACGCGGCTTCCTCGTCGAAACCGAGGCCGCGCCACAGCTCGACCGCTTCCGCCAGCCCGCACAGCGCGAAGCTCGCCGCGTAGTGCGCGGCCGCGTGATAGCGCATCCGGCCGCCGGCCGGAATCGACAGCGGATGGCAGCCGAGTGCGGCGGCAAGTCGCATCAGCGTCGCATGCAACGCGCCGTCGGCTTCGATCGTGACCGAGCAGCCGTCGATGCGGGCGAGGTCGGCATCGGTGCCGCCGAACAGGTAGAGCGGATGGAAGCCGCCGGTGGCCGTGCCCTGCTGCTTCGCCGGATCGAGCAGTGCGACGGCCGACGCGCCGCTGCAGTGAACGACGGCCTGCCGTGCGGCGCGCGATGCGTCGAAGCGCAGCGCCGCGGCGGCGGACGCGAGATGGTCGTCGGGCACCGTCAGGAAGATCAGGTCGGCGGCGTCGGCGACCTGCTGCGGCGTGTCGACCGCCTGGCAGCCGTCGATGCGCGCGGCGAGGGCCGCGGCCGATGCGGGCGTGCGGCTCGCGATCGCGACGACCGGAAAGCCGGCCTGCGCGAAGCGCTGCGCGACACAGCGTGCGAGACGGCCGGCGCCGATGAAGCCGAGGCGGGGGGTGTCGGGGACGGACATGGCAGCGAACGTAAGCGAAAACGAAGCAACCGCCAGTATCGCAGGAATGACGGCGGGGCCGCGAAAGGGCAATTTCCGTGCGGACACGTGCATGGCTGGCCGCTATGCGGCGCGAACGACGTATCTATCGGCGCGTGTATCGGCGCCCGGGCACCACGTTCGATTCACGATCCTGGAATCCGACCCCGAAACATGCCGCACCGGCGTCCGGCTTGAAACGTCGGCATCTTGTCTCAAATTTGTAATCGTTCATTACGATCGCGTGCCCGCTGCACGCGCCGTATCCGGTAAGACTGACCGGCCATGATGTCGCGACCCGACTCGTCGGACGGAACCGCGCGGCCCGCAAGGGTCGCCGAAGGTGCTGCGAGCCGCGCCGCACGGCGGTTCCGGCCGCGTGCGATTGCAATTTGCAACAAATGCCCGATACGTAAAGGGCGCGTTTTCGCTACATTGCTTCCATGCGACGTGCATGCCCGCCGTTGCCGACAGGGGCGCATAAAATACCGCTCCAGCAGGAGAATCGAAGTGAAAAAGCTCATTCCGTTCATCGCCGCCGCCGCGCTGGGCCTGGGTGCCGCAAGCGCTGCGCAGGCTCACGTGTCGATCGGGGTCGGCATCGGTATCCCGGTCGCACCCGCGTATCCCGTCTATGCACCGCCGCCGCCCGTGTACTACGCGCCGCCGCCTCCGCCCGTCTATTACGCGCCGGCGCCGGCCTACTACGCGCCGCCGCCCGCCGTGGTCGTCGGCGGCTATGGTGGCTACTACGGTCGCCCGTACTGGCGCCATGGTTACGGCGGCTGGGGCCATCACGGCTGGCGTCGCTGATTCGTCCCGCGCGGCCTGACCGCGCGTGGCAAAACGGCGCAGCGTCCCGAGCGGGGCGCTGCGCCGTTTTTCTTTTCGGGCTGCCGCCCGGGCTCGGTGAGCGGCCCGTGCAGGCCGGCTGCGATTACACCGCGTTCACGATCAGGTCGCGGTAGCCGCCGACGATCACGCTATACGAGAAATACGCGAACAGCAGCGCCGACGCGATGTGACACGCGCGCATCAGCCCCGCGCCCGCGCGCTTGCGGCCCTGGCTCGCGAGCGTGCACATGAAGAGCGTCCATGCGAGGCCGCCGAGGAAAAAGCCCGACAGGAACACCGACGCGGTGGCCGGCGTGGTCGCGCCGGCTTTCGCGATCAGCGCGCCGCCGACCGCCGCGAACCACAGGATCGCGCTCGGCGACGACATCGCGAGCAGCATGCCGCGCAGGAAGCTGCGCCGCGCGCTCGCGCGCGGCTGCGGCGTCTCCTCGCCGTCGTCGCCCGCCGCCTTGGCCGGCGCCAGCGCTTCCCGCGCCATCTTCCACGTGAGGAACAGCAGCACCGCGCCGCCGCCGATCCACACGATCCAGCGCACCGGCTCGAACTGCAGCAGCACGGCCATCCCGGCGAGCGCGAGCGCCGCATAGACGAGATCGCCGACGCACGATCCGATGCCGAGCCAGAAGCCCGGCCGGAAGCCGTGCGACAGCGTCAGCGACAACATCGCGACGTTCACGAGGCCGATGTCGAGACAGAGCGACAGCGACAGAAAGAAGCCGTCGGACAGCATGGAGGCGGGCGGAAAGGTCATCTTCGTTGTTCTTGTTGCAATGGCAATCCACGGGCCGGCGGGCGCCGGCCGCGTGGCGTCAGAGTCCGATCTCCTGCCAGAGCCGGTCGACGCGCGCCTTCACGGCGGCATCCATCTCGATCGGGCGGCCCCATTCGCGGCTGGTCTCGCCCGGCCACTTGTTGGTCGCGTCGAGCCCCATCTTCGAACCGAGGCCGGCCACCGGCGATGCGAAGTCGAGGTAGTCGATCGGCGTGCTGTCGACCATCACGGTGTCGCGCACGGGGTCGACACGCGTCGTGATCGCCCAGATCACCTCCTTCCAGTCGCGGATGTTCACGTCCTCGTCGACGACCACGATGAACTTCGTATACATGAACTGCCGCAGGAAGCTCCACACGCCGAACATCACGCGCTTCGCGTGGCCCGCGTAGCTCTTCTTCATCTGGACGATGGCCATCCGGTAGCTGCAGCCTTCGGGCGGCAGGTAGAAGTCGGTGATCTCCGTGAACTGCTTCTGCAGCAGCGGCACGAACACCTCGTTGAGCGCGACGCCGAGCACCGCGGGCTCGTCGGGCGGCTTGCCCGTGTAGGTCGAGTGGTAGATCGCGTCGCGGCGCATCGTGATGCGCTCGACGGTGAACACGGGGAACCACTCCTGCTCGTTGTAATAGCCGGTGTGGTCGCCGTAGGGGCCCTCGAGCGCGTGCTCGTACGCGGCCGACGCGTTGCCGGCCGGGCGCGGCGGTGCGCCTGCCGGAGCGGGGGCGGGGGTGCCTTCCTGCGGATAAATGAAACCTTCGAGCACGATCTCCGCGCGCGCGGGCACCTGCAGCGTGTCGACGCCGGGCGTCAGGCACTTCGCGAGCTCCGTGCGGCTGCCGCGCAGCAGGCCGGCGAACTGGTACTCGGACAGCGAATCGGGCACGGGCGTCACCGCGCCGAGCGTCGTGGCCGGATCGGCGCCGAGCACGACCGCGACCGGATACGGCTTGCCGGGGTTGCGCAGCGCGAATTCGCGGAAGTCGAGCGCGCCGCCGCGATGCGCGAGCCAGCGCATGATCAGCTTGTTGCGGCCGATCAGCTGCTGCCGGTAGATCCCGAGGTTCTGCCGCGACTTGTTCGGCCCGCGCGTGACCGTCAGGCCCCACGTGACGAGCGGCCCCGCGTCGCCGGGCCAGCAGGTCTGGATCGGCAGCCTGTTCAGGTCGACGTCGGCGCCTTCCCAGACGATCTCCTGGCAGGGCGGCGACGACACCGACTTCGGCGCCATGTCCCACACGGCCTTCGCGAGCGACAGCAGCTTGCCGGCGTCCTTCAGGCTCTTCGGCGGATCGGGTTCCTTCAGCGCGGACAGCAGGCGCCCGAGATCGCGCAGCGAATCGAGCGCGGCGTCGTCGCCCGCATCGACGCCCATCCCGAGCGCGACGCGGCGCGGCGTGCCGAACAGGTTGCCGAGCACCGGGAAATCGTAGCCGGTCGGTGCGTTGAACAGCAGCGCAGGGCCGCCGGCGCGCAGCACGCGGTCGCACAGCTCGGTCATTTCCAGCACGGGCGACACGGGCTGCGTGACGCGCCGCAGTTCGCCGAGCGCCTCGAGGCGCTGGATGAAATCGCGTAAGTCTTTGTATTTCATGAAGATGGTCCGGGCCACCCGCGTGGCGGGCAGCGATGGGCGGGCGCAGCGGCCGGCTGCGGCCCCGAATCGACCGACGATTTTACCCGCGCCGCCGCATGCCCGCCCGGCGGAGAAAAAAGTCGACCGCGCGCAAACCCCCTACGGCACGGGGCTCGCGATCTGAAGAGTGTCCGTAAATTACTTTTTGTTATAATTTCAAGGTTTTATAGTGTTGACGATCTATAAAACCCTGCTAGAATCCGCTCACATTGGCTGCAGGGTAAAAGGCTTCGAGCCGCCAATCACCGATCTTTGACGCAGCGCGTCACCGTCCGCCGATACCTGCACGGCGTATCCGACGGCCTTAGTCGTAGTCTCAGCCAGCGCCACCAGACGCTGGTTTTTTGCGTGGGTGCCACCGCGTATGCCCGCCTCGCCCAATGTGCGAAGGTGCCGGCCCTCTTACACCGTGGCCTCGAACGGTACTTATACCGTTTCCCCGATGTCTGCACGCCCCAACCAAGGCGTGCGGCGTCGTGATTCCGCGGCGCGTTACCTGTCTCGCCATCGAGCTGAGCGAGCCGCACGAGTCATGTTCATGGGAGATGATCTGAATGAACGCTTGGTTATCGTGGCGTCCTAGTGAGCAGCATGCGCAATTCGTGCGCAGCATGCTGCGTCGCGGGACGCGTGTCAGTCACCATCTATTCAGCGTTGTCGGCTGTCTCGCGGTAGCGGTTGCACTCGCACTGTGGCTGCTGCCAACCGTGCGCGGCACGCTTGCCGCGAAGCTGATGCCGGTCGTATCCGCGGCCGTGCAAGCCGGCCCGGCCCGTCTGCTGACCGGCCATCCGCTGCCGAACTTCGCGCCCGCCGGCGCGCAGCCGCAGCAGGAAGACAGCCCTGAAACGGACGCGCTTGCGGTCGGCCTCGACGTCGCACCGGAAGCCAACGCGCAGGGCGATGCATCCGATCCCGCCCGCAACGGCCCGTCGCCCGTTGCGCTGGCGAAGCTGATCCCGACCCAGCGCGTGGCGGCCGATGCGCGTGACGACCGTGCGCTCGCGTCGAATCGCGAGCAGGCGCTGGTCGCGACCTACCTGTCGCGCCGTTACCGCGTCGCGCAGGAGCCGCTCGGCCAGCTCGTCAAGGCTGCGTTCCAGACCGGCCGTGACGTCGGCCTCGATCCGCTGCTGCTGCTGTCCGTGATGGCGATCGAATCGGGCTTCAACCCATACGCCGAAAGCGGCGTCGGCGCGAAGGGCCTGATGCAGGTCATGTCGAAGGTCCATTCCGACAAGTTCGAGTATTTCGGCGGCACCGATACCGCACTGCAGCCGCTCGCGAACCTCCAGGTCGGTGCGCTCGTGCTGAAGGACTGCATTGCACGTGGCGGTTCGCTCGCGAACGGCCTGCGCCTGTACAACGGCTCGACGAACCCGGACGACACCGCATACGGCGCGAAGGTGATGGCCGAGCGTGGTCGCCTGCGCGACGTGTCGCACGGCCGCAGCGTGCCGGTCAACGCGCCGCAGGCGCCGGCGAAGCCGATCGTCACGGCCGCCGCCGTGACGGCGGCAGCGGGCGGCGCGAAGCGCGTGCATGCGACGCTCGAAACCACGACGTCGGCGAAGTCGACGGCATCGAAGGAAGCCGCGCCGCAGGACGACGCGAGCGTCGATACCGCGAAGTCGCACGGCGACCGTTCGGAGCTCGGCGCGTAACGCCCGGCGCTAGCACACCGCACGGCTCCGGCCGGCAGGACATGAAAAAGGCACCCGATCAGGGTGCCTTTTGCTTTTTGCGGCGCGAGAAGCCGCCGGCGTGCCGGCCGAGGCTCAGTCGTGGCTCAGTGCTGCCCGAACAACGTCGCGAGCCGTTCGACCGCTTCCTCGAGCCGCGAGTAGGCCGTCGCATAGGACAGGCGGATATAGTCGCGCGGCGCATGGACACCGAAGTCCATGCCGGGCACCAGCACGACGCCCGCGTCGTGCAGCATCGCCGTCGTGAGCGCGGCGCTGTCGCCGGCCGCCGGGTGGGCGACGCCGCCGCAGTGCGCATACACATAAAACGCGCCGTCCGGCATCACGGGCACCGTGAAGCCGAGCCGTTCGAGCGCCGGTGCGATGAAATCGCGGCGGCGCTTGAATTCGAGCCGACGCGCTTCGTAGATGTCGAGCGCTGCCGGCTCGAAGCAGGCGAGCGCCGCGTGCTGCGCGAGCGCGGACGGGCAGATGAACAGGTTCTGCGCCAGCTTCTCGAACGTGCCGACCAGCGCGGGCGGCACGACCAGCCAGCCGAGCCGCCAGCCCGTCATGCTGAAATACTTGGAGAAGCTGTTCACGGTGACGACGTCGTCGCCGAATGAAAGCGCCGACACGGGCGCCGCGTCGTAGCTGAGCCCCTGGTAGATCTCGTCGACGATCGTGAAACCGCCGCGTGCGCGCACGGCTTCGACGATCCGTTTCAGCTCGTCCGGTTCGAGCGACGTGCCGGTCGGGTTCGACGGCGATGCGAGCAGCACACCGCGAGTGCGGTCGCCCCAGCGCGTGCGGACGTCGTCCTCGGTGAGCTGGAAGCGCGCGTCCGGGCCGCTCGGCACGAGCACCGCGCGGCCTTCGGCCGCCGCGACGAAGTGCCGGTTGCACGGATACGACGGGTCGGGCATCAACACCTCGTCGTCACGCCCGACGAGCGCGAGGCACGCGAGCAGCAGCGCAGCCGACGCGCCGGCCGTCACGACGATCCGCTCCGGGCTGATCGTGAGGCCGTAGGCACGCGCGTAGTGCGCGGCGATCGCTTCGCGCAGCGGTGCAATGCCGAGCGCGCTCGTATATTGCGTGACGCCGCGGCGCAGCGCGGCCGCAGCCGCTTCGACGACCGGCTCCGGCGCGGTGAAATCCGGCTCGCCGATGCCCATGTGGATAACATCGCGCCCGGAGGACTCGAGACGCTGTGCCTCCTTCATCAGTTCCATTACGTAGAAGGGCTGGATCGCGTCGACGCGTGCGGCGAGCTTGACGAGCGAATCGGTGGCGGTATTCATCGGGCGGGCAGGGGGAGGGGGCGTGACGAAAGAAAAAACGGGCGCATGCGCGCCCGTTCCGGACCAAACGGTATCAGCCGTTGCGGCGCGCCTGCGTTTCGGCGGGGCGCAGCTTCGCGGCGAGCTTGTCGAGCACGCCGTTCACGTACTTGTAGCCGTCGGAGCCGCCGAACGTCTTCGCGAGTTCGACGGCTTCGTTGATGATCACGCGGTACGGCGTTTCGACGTGGTGCGTGAGCTCGAACGTCGCGATGAGCAGCACGGCGCGTTCGACCGGCGACAACTGGTCGATCGGGCGGTCGAGCGACGGCGTCAGCGCTTCGACGAGCGTGGTGTGCTCGCGGATCACGCCGTGCAGGATCGCGTCGAGCAGCTCCTTGTCAGCCTTGTCGTAACCGAGCGCGCCGCGCAGTTGCGCGTCGATCTCGCCGGAGGACGCGTTCGACAGCAGCCACTGGTACAGCCCCTGCGTCGCCAGCTCGCGCGATTGTCGGCGGGCGCTCTTCTTCATGCGCGCTCCTCTTCGTCGTCTTCGTCTTCATCTTCGTCCTCGTCGTCATCGCCGAGCTGGTCGAGGGCCATCGTCAGGTTGGCCATCTCGACGGCGACGCGTGCGGCATCACGACCCTTTTCGGTCATGCGCGCGACGGCCTGCTCGTCGTTTTCGGTCGTCAGGACTGCGTTGGCGATCGGCAGGTTGAAGTCGAGGCCGATGCGGGTGATGCCCGCGCCGCTCTCGTTCGACACGAGTTCGAAGTGGTAGGTCTCGCCGCGAATCACCGCGCCGAGCGCGATCAGCGCGTCGAACTGGCCGCTTTCCGCGAGCTTCTGCAGCGCGAGCGGGATTTCCAGCGCGCCGGGCACCGACACGAGCAGCACGTCTTCACCGGTGACGCCGAGGCGTTCCAGTTCCTCGACGCACGCATCGGCGAGGCCGTTGCATACCGGCTCGTTGAAGCGCGATTGCACGATGCCGATCCGCAGGCCGTCGCCTTCGAGATTCGGTTGGTATTGTCCGATTTCCATGATCTTGTCCGTGGTGTGGATGAACGGTTATAGGGCGAAAGCGCCGTGGCGGGTTACGCGTTGGACGCCGGGCAGGACTTGGCTTCGCCGCCGGGCATCGGGATGAAGCCCGTGACTTCCAGGCCGTAGCCGGACATGCTGCCCAGCTTGCGCGGATTCGACAGCACCTGCATCTTGCCGACGCCGACATCGCGCAGGATCTGCGCGCCGATGCCGAACGTCTTGAAATCGACCGGCCGGCGCTTCAGCACAGCGGCCTTTTCTTCCTCGTCGAACGCCTTGAAGACGTCGATCAGGTGTTCCTTCGTGTCGCCGCAGTTGAGCAGCACGATCACGCCGAGGTCGCGCTCCGCGATCTCGCGCATCGCGGCGTCGAGCGTCCACGAGTGCGTCGACACGCCCGTTTCGAGCAGGTCGAGCACCGACAGCGGCTCGTGCACGCGCACCGGCGTATCGGCGTCGGGCGCGGGCGCGCCGCGCACCAGCGCGATGTGCGGCGAGCCGCTCGGCTGGTCGCGGTACAGCACCGCGCGGAATGTGCCGTGCGCGGTCTGCATCGTACGCTCGGCGATCCGCTCGATGATCGATTCGGTGCGGCTGCGGTACTGGATCAGGTCGGCGATCGTGCCGATCTTCAGGTTGTGCTCCTGCGCGAATTCGATCAGGTCGGGCAGGCGCGCCATCGTGCCGTCGTCCTTGATGATCTCGCAGATCACCGCGGCCGGCGTGAGGCCGGCGAGCGCGGTGAAGTCGCAACCGGCCTCGGTGTGGCCCGCGCGCACGAGCACGCCGCCCGGCTGCGCCATGATCGGGAACACGTGGCCCGGCTGCACGATGTGCTCGGGGCGCACGTCGTGCGCGACCGCCGTGGCGATCGTGTGCGCACGGTCGGCGGCCGAGATGCCGGTCGTCACGCCTTCGGCCGCTTCGATGCTGACCGTGAACGCGGTGCCGTACTGCGTGCCGTTGCGGTAGGTCATCAGCGGCAGGTGCAGCTGCTTGCAGCGTTCCTGCGTCAACGTCAGGCAAACCAGGCCGCGGCCGTACTTGGCCATGAAGTTGATCGCTTCCGGCGTGACGAATTCGGCGGCGATCACGAGGTCGCCCTCGTTTTCGCGGTCTTCTTCGTCGACCAGGATCACCATCCGGCCGGCTTTCAGCTCGGCGATGATGTCGAGCGTGGAGGCGAGCGTCATAAGGGGGCGAGAAAGAGGAAAGTGCGTATTTTACGCCAGCCGGACGGCGTTTCGGCTGGCAGGGGCCGCGCGCCGCCGGCAAGCGCTCCGGAAAGCGCCGCGGCCGGCCTGCGCGGCAGGCCTTGCCCGGCTGCGCGTCAGGCGTGCTGGTCGCGCCCGCCCAGGTAGTCGAGCTTGCCGAGCTCGACGCCGCTGTGGCGCAGGATGTCGTACGCGGTCGTCACGTGGAAGAAGAAATTGGGCAGCACGAAATTCAGCAGGTACGACTCGCCGGTGAACTCGATCGGGCCGACGCGCATCTTCAGCACGATCTGGCGCGTCTCGCTGCCGTCGATCTGCGCGGCGTCGAAGCTTTTCAGGTAGTCGATCGTCTTCTGGATGCGTGCGTGCAGTTCGTCGAAGGTCTGCTCGACGTCCGGATAACTCGGGATCTCGGCGCCGGCGAGGCGCGCGGCGCAGCCTTTGGCCGTGTCGGTCGCAATATAGACCTGGCGGACGAGCGGCAGCATGTCCGGGTACAGGCGGGCGCCGACGAACACCGACGGATCGATCTGCTTTTCGGCCGCATGCGCCTGCGCCTTGCCGAGAATGTGCTGAAGATTGGTCAGGCCGCGGATCAGCACGGGCAGCGAAGCCTGGTACATCGAGATGGACATGGGGACGACTCCTTGAGGAAGAGGGCGGCCGCTACGCGGCGCGTCGTGCATTGCGGTATCGAAACCGCTGTCGACGCATCTTAGCGCGACCGCATGACCCGTGCGCGTCGTTGGCCGTTCGGCCGATGGAGCCGGCGGGCGGGCCGGTGCGCCCGCGGCGCCTTCTCGAGGTTCACTTCGCCGGGGTGGGCGAGGCCGACCGTACGGTTCAGGCTTTCGCGCGACACGTCGACGTCGAACGCGGTGTCGCTCCTGTCGATCACCGTCATGCACGCGCCCTGGATCGCAATGCTGCCGCCCAGCGCGACATCGGCGAGGTCGAGCCCGCCGGCCGGCACGGTCAGGCGCACGCCGGCGTCGGCCGACGCGCCGAGCGGCCGGATCGATTCGATATGGCCGCGACAATTCCGGTGATCGTCGCGACGATCCCGTTCAGTGCGCGGCGTCCGTCGGCGTGAAGCGCGCGAGGATCCGCAGATCGTCGCCGACCCGCTCGACCCCGTGGAACGACAGCCGCGTGCGCGCATCGAGGCTCGCCGGCGCGGCGAGGTCGAACATGCCGGCCGCATCGGCGCCCAGCAGGCTCGGTGCGAGATAGACGAGCAATTCGTCGACGCACTGCTCGCGCAGCAGCGAGCCGTTCAGCTTGTGGCCGGCCTCGACGTGCAGCTCGTTGACGCCGCGTGCGCCGAGCGCCGCCAGCATCGCGGGCAGGTCGACCTTGCCGTGCGCATTCGCGAGCGGCACGATTTCCGCGCCGCGTGCCTTCAGCACCTTCGCCCGCACTTCGCCGGCGGCGTCGAGCCGGCCGCAGAAGATCAGCAGCGGAGCGCCTTCGAGCAGCCGCGCGTCGAGCGGCAGGTCGAGGCGGCTGTCGACCAGGATGCGCTGCGGCTGGCGCGGCGTGTCGATCCCGCGCACGGTCAGCAGCGGGTTGTCCTCGCGCACGGTGCCGATGCCGGTCAGGATCGCGCAGGCGCGCGCGCGCCACGCATGCCCGTCGAGGCGCGCGGCCTCGCCGGTGATCCACTGGCTTTCGCCGGACGGCAGCGCGGTGCGGCCGTCGAGCGACGCGGCGGTCTTCATCCGCACCCACGGGCGGCCGCGTGTCATCCGCGACACGAAGCCGATGTTCAGTTCGCCGGCTTCATGCGCGAGCAGCCCGCAGCGTACGTCGATGCCGGCGTCGCGCAGCATCCCGAGGCCGCGCCCCGATACCTGCGGGTTCGGGTCTTCCATCGCGGCGACGACCTTCGCGACGCGCGCGTCGATCAGCGCGTTCGCGCACGGCGGCGTGCGGCCGAAATGGCTGCACGGTTCGAGCGTGACGTAGACGGTCGAGCCCGCGACGTCGTAGCCGTGCGCGCGCGCGTCCTTCAGCGCCTGGACCTCCGCGTGATCCTGGCCGGCCGGCTGCGTGAAACCTTCGCCGATCACGTCGCCGTCCTTGACGATCACGCAGCCGACACGCGGGTTCGGTGCCGTCGTATACATGCCGCGCGCGGCGAGCGCGAGCGCACGCTGCATGTGGGCGAAATCGATATCCGAGAACATGCGCGCGGCCCCGGGTCAGGCAGCGAGTGCCGCGAAGGCGCGGCGCGCGGCCGCGAGCGTCGCGTCGATCACCGCGTCGTCGTGCGTGCTCGACACGAAGCCGGCCTCGTACGCGGACGGCGCGAAATACACGCCTTCGTCGAGCATCAGGTGGAAGAAGCGGTTGAAGCGCTCGGTGTCGCTCTTCGTGACTTCGGCGAAGCTGGTCGGCACGCGTTCGGCGAAGTAGAGGCCGAACATCGCGCCGATCGAGTCGGCCGCGAACGGCACGCCGGCCGCGCGCGCTTCGGCCGCGAGGCCGTCGGCGAGACGCTTCGTCTGTGCGGTGAGCGCGTCGTAGAAGCCCGGCGCCTGGATCAACTGCAGCGTCTTCAGGCCCGCGGCGACCGCGATCGGGTTGCCCGACAGCGTGCCGGCCTGGTAGACGCCGCCGAGCGGCGCGAGGTGGGCCATGATGTCGCGGCGGCCGCCGAACGCGGCAGCCGGCATCCCGCCGCCGATCACCTTGCCGAGGCAGGTGAGGTCGGCCGTGATCCCGTAGTACGCCTGCGCGCCGCCGAGCGCGACGCGGAACCCGCACATCACCTCGTCGAAGATCAGCACGGCGCCGTGCTTCGTGCACAGTGTGCGCAGCGCGTTGAGGAATTCCGGCGTGCCGCGCACGAGGTTCATGTTGCCCGCGACCGGCTCGACGATCACGGCGGCGATCTCGTCGCCGAACGCGCCGAACGCTTCCTCGAGCGCGGCGACGTTGTTGTATTCGAGGACGGTCGTGTGCTTCGCGATGTCGGCGGGCACGCCGGCCGACGTCGGGTTGCCGAACGTCAGCAGGCCCGAGCCGGCCTTCACGAGCAGGCTGTCCGCGTGGCCGTGGTAGCAGCCCTCGAACTTGACGATCCGGCTGCGGCCCGTGAAGCCGCGCGCGAGGCGCAGCGCGCTCATCGTGGCCTCGGTGCCGCTCGACACCATCCGCACCTGCTCGATCGACGGCACGAGCTTGCAGATTTCCTCGGCGATCTCGATCTCGGCTTCGGTCGGCGCGCCGAACGAGAAGCCGTCGGCGAGCACGTTCTGCACGGCCGACAGCACCTCTGGATGGACGTGGCCGACGATCATCGGGCCCCACGAGCCGATGTAGTCGATGTACTGCTTGCCGTCGGCATCCCAGAAATACGGGCCTTGCGCGCGCGCGACGAAGCGCGGCGTACCGCCGACCGAACGGAATGCGCGCACCGGCGAGTTGACGCCGCCGGGAATGGTCTTCTGGGCGCGTTCGAAGAGGATCTGATTGTTGGACATGAGCGAAACCTGCGAGAGAAGGGCGCGGGGGGCCTGTGCACGGGCCGCGGCGCCTGGGCGGAACGATCGTCCGATTGTACCGGAGACGCGCGCGGCGGGCCCGCGGCTCGGTCCGCGGCCTTTCGGCGCGTGCGGGGTTGCGCGGGCCGGGGCCGGAAAGGAGGGGCAGATGCGGCGCGGCGGCCGCTTCGGTTATCGCGGCGGTTTGCGCTTGCCGGTCAGCTCGGCCCAGCGTTTCTCGAGCGGGCCTTCGACCATCGGCTTGATCACGGTGCCGGAGCTTTGCGCATCCCAGGTCTGTACCGAGTACGGATGCACGCGCAGCGCGTCGCGCGGGATCACGACGTCCTGGTGCGCGTCGACCAGCCAGTCGTATACGAAGTCGATGCACAGCCGGTAGCCGCGCTTCGTCGCCGGATCGGGTACCTCGTACGGCGCGCGCGTCACGTAGCCGGAGCCGAACACGCCCTTGGGCTCCTTCGCGACGCGGTGCAGGAACACGCGGTCGCCCGGCAGGATGCCGCGCGCGAAGCCGCAGCCCCACACGTCATGCACGGCCTCGCCGGCCTTCACGCGCGCGGCGACGTCGGGCAGTTCGGGCCACGGCCATTTCTTGGGGCTCCAGATCAACAGGAAAGCGGTCATCGGTTCGGTCGTGCGTCGAATTGGATGGGTCAGACAATATAGGGGAGCGAGGCGCTGCAAGCTTAATCGAATCCCAGCTCGCGATCCCGCGCGGCGGGCGCCGCGCCGGTGTTTTTCCGCCGGTCGCGCGCCGGGCCGGCGGCACGAAAAAAAGTTGCGCGTACAATCATGGGCCCGAGCGCGCCGTTCGCGACGCGGTCTCCCGTCTTCACCACCACGCGCGCCCCGATGCGCGCGGCGCTTCATTCCGGATACCCATGTCTCACGTCGTCCGGCGCCGGCCCGATGCCCGGCTGATCCTGTTGCTCGGCGCGCTCGCCGCCTGCGGGCCGATCGCTACCGACATGTACCTGCCGAGCCTGCCGTCGATCGCCGACGGCTTCTCCGTCAGCCCCGGCGCCGCGCAGCGCACGCTGACGAGTTTCATGGCCGGCTTTTCGGTCGGCATGCTGCTGTACGGCCCGCTGTCCGACACGTGGGGCCGCCGTCCCGTGCTGCTCGGCGGCATCGCGCTATTTACGCTCGCGAGCATCGGCTGCTTCGTGTCGAACTCGATCGACATGCTGATCCTCGTGCGCTTCCTGCAGGCGCTCGGCGCCGGCGCGGCGTCGGTGCTGTCGCGTGCGATCGCGCGCGACGCGCACGAGCCGACCGACGCGGCGAAGGTGCTGTCGATGGTCGCGATCGTCACCGCGGTCGGGCCGCTGCTCGCGCCGCTGATCGGCGGGCAGATCCTGCGTTTCTCGGGCTGGCGCGGCGTGTTCGTCGTGCTGGCCGTGTTCGGCGCGGTGTGCGCGGCGACCGCGTACCTGCGCGTACCCGAAACCTGGCCGAAGGAGCGGCGCAAGAGCGCGGCCGTGCTCGCGTCGTTCGCGTCGTACGGGCGCATCCTGTCCGATCCCGTCGCATGGGGGCACATGCTGTGCGGCGGGATGGCGTTCGCGTCGATGTTCTCGTACATCACCGCGACACCGTTCGTCTACATCGAGTATTTCCACGTGTCGCCGCAGCACTACGGGCTGCTGTTCGGCCTGAACGTGGTCGGCATCATGATCGGCAACTTCACGAACACGCGGCTGGTCGGCCGCGTCGGTTCGCTGCGCATCATCGCGGCCGCGTCGCTGGTGAGCTGCATCGCGTCGCTCGCGGTCGCGCTCGTCGCGCTGACGGGGTGGGGCGGGCTGTGGTCGATCGTCGTGTGCCTGTTCTTCGTCGTCGGCGTGGTCGGGATCCTGTCCGCGAACTGCACGACCGACCTCATGCATCGTTATCCGCACAATGCGGGCGCGTCGGCGGCCGTGTTCGGCGCGATGCAGCTGGCGCTCGGCGCGATCGCGAGCGTGGCGATCGGCGCGCTCGCGGACGGCACGCCGTTCGCGATGGGGGTGACGATCGGTGTTTCGGGCGTGCTGTGTCTCGCCGGGCGCTATCTCGTGCTGCGCTGGCACGGGCGGCCGGTGAAGGCGGGCGCCTGAGCGGCGCGGCGGAACTGACGGAGGAGGGCGGTGGACGGGTTTGAACTTCCCACCTCTGCATCACTTGGAACGGTCTGACGAGCGATTGTCGAGTCGATAGTTGCGCTTCGGGTTGGTTACGAATCGCCCGACTTCGGTCTCGAGTTCCTGGCTGTGATACAGATCCAGGCATTTTAAAAAATCGAATCTCACGCCCTTGATTTCAGACTCGACGACCGGATTGCGATAGTCGTGAGCAAGAAAACGATTGACCAGCGATTTGCCCGCATCGGGGTTCCGCTCCAGATCGAAGTCGGTCCAATCCATTAGTGCACTGGCGCTGCTTCCCGCGTCCATCGCAGCGGACGGTTCATTCCGATAAGCGGTCGCGATGCATTCGGCGAACACCATGTCCTTGTAGTTCTGCGCGTAGGTTCGGGCGCCGGCTTGTGGCGACGACGTATCCGTGGCGTGGCTGGGTTGTACTGCGAACATCGGTGCCCAGAACATCGCACACCGGAGCAGTGGATCTTGACTCATGGCGGACTCCGGAGGTATGCACAGATCCAACACATCGCCTAAAAATAAACCGGCCCATTTGACGAGGTGCAATCAGCGCGGTAGGCTTTCCAAGCGCTGATTGCTCCACTCTCCATCCAAAATAGCCTGATAGAGCATGCCTAGAGTCAGTGGCACTTTGTCATATTTTTCTCGGCGTTTTCTGGAGAAGGCCATCCGCACCACTTCAATCAAGCTAAAGCCCTCACCTGAGAAGTAGCGATTGAAATCAAAATCTCCAACTTGCACCGGAAATTTGTCGAAGAAGCGCTCCATAAACTCGACCGCATCGTCGCCAGTGATATCCAAATCACCCTCGACGGCATGACCTTTTGTGAGAATTTTTTTGGGACTAACCCCGGCCTCCCTTCTCACAAAATCCTCAAACTCGTTCCATGTAAGCTGGCTCATCAGAACACCTGTCCTCAGGCTTAACAAGCGCGTTATAGCGCGACACGGAACGAATGCTGATCATCGTGACATCCTTGGCAGCAATGACCCAGCCAACGACAGGAACCGCGCGCCCAACGAAAACCCCAATGTTTCTTACCAGAATGAACTTCAAGCGCTTGACGCTGGCGTTGGTGAGCGTTGGGAGGATCTTCTTCTTCAAATCGTAGTCCAGATACTTGCGACTCAATATCGACGCGACAGAAGTACCCGGTGTGGTACCAAAGGGCTTTGCTCGTGTTGGCATCCAATTTTGACCGGCCACAATGGCGACCACTGCTGCTACATCGTCAACACCAAGCTCCTTGCATGTCTCATCGATAAAGACAAGGAAAAACCGCTCCATCGGCGCGAGATCTCGATGTGTACCAAAGGCATAGGTATTGTTCATTATAGTATTCCTCTCTCAGGCTATCGGCGAGGCTGAAACCTCGAAGAGAACGATCCCCTGCCTATCGTCCAGGGTGCTGCCTCCCAGCGAAGGCGAGAATTTGATCACTTCTGCTTTGCCGCATCGCTGGATATTGGTGGCCACGTTGGCCCAATCGTTCGCGCAACTTGCTCCGCGGAATTTATCGGCGCGTAAATGCGCATTGCTGCTGCCCCTGCGGCTGAAAAACGTGGTCTAGACATATCCCTCTCCGCAAACTGGATGAACGTGATGCTGTCGGTACCAATCGGGGTTCTGTGAAAAACGCGTCATTTCTCGTGTCGGACCGGAATGGCGGCATCACGCGGAGTGAAGGAAGTTACCGAGCCTGTGCAACTGCTGACAATTGGACTTGTTCGAAAATGGGAGCGTGTACGAACGTATGACGTCACGTGCGCCCTCGGCAGAAGGCATCGTCGATGCCTGCCGGGTCGCTGTTGTTCTCGCCGATGCCGCTCATGCGAAACACCCCGAACGCCGGGCTTGAATCCAGCGTTCGGGGTGTCTTGCATCGATGGCGTTTCGCCGAAGCGTCAATCCCGCGCGACGTCCTTCGCCGCCGGCGACGCGCCGTGGCTCAGCCAGTCGAGCACGTCGGCCGTTTCGTCGTCGCTCGCGCGTGCCTTCGCCTGGGCGACGGCCTCGGGCAACTCGCCGTTCGTCGATGCCCGGCGGATCGCGACGCCGACCGCGAGGATGTCGATCATCAGCAGATGCAGGATCCGCGAGATCATCGACAGCTGCGATTCGCGCATCTCGATGTGGTCGGTTTCGAGCGCGACGGTCGCGCGCTTCGCGAGCGGCGTGTTGCTCGACGTGATCGCGATCACCTTCGCGCCGGCCTGCATCGCGACGTCGAGCACGCGCAGCAGCTCGGGCGCGCGTCCCGACTTCGACACCGCGACGATCACGTCGCCCTTGCCGAGCAGCGCGGCCGATGCGGCCTGCATGTACAGGTCGCCGTACGCGATCGTCGGGATCCCGAAGCGGAAGAACTTGTAGTGCGCGTCCTGCGCGACGATGTTCGAGTTGCCGAGCCCGTAGAACTCGATGCGCCGCGCGCCGTTCAGGATCTCGATCGCGTTCTCGACGTGCTCGAAGTTCAGGTGCTCGCGCAGCTGCAGGATCGCCGACACCGTGTTGTCGAGCACCTTCGCGCCGAAGTCGGTGGCCGTGTCGCCGAGATGCACCTGGCTGTGGCTCATCGGGATCGTGCCGGTGAGGCCGGTGGCGAGCTTCAGCTTGAAGTCCGACAAGCCCTGGCAGCCGAGCGAGCGGCAGAAGCGGATCACCGTCGGCTGGCTCACGTCGGCCTTGCGCGCGATGTCGACGATCGGGTCGTTGATGATCGAGCGCGGATGGTTCAGCGCGAGATCGGCGACACGGCGCTCGGCCGGCGTCAGTGCGTCGCGCATCTGGCGGATCCGTTCGAACACGGCCGACGACGCGCCGCCCGAGCGGTTCGACAGCTGCTCCGCGAGGATCGCGGATACGCCGAGGAACGCCGGGTATTCGGCGGTGATCAGGTAGGTCGGGATGTTCTCGAGATAGTGCGTGAAGCGGCCCTTCGCCTCGAAGCGCGCGCGGAACGACGAGCGCGTGAACAGCTCGCCGAGCTTCAGCGCGACGCCGCCGCCGATGTACACGCCGCCGAGCGCGCCGAGCGTCAGCGCGACGCTGCCCGCGAACGCGCCGAGAATCCCGCAGAAACATTCGACCGTCTCGAGCGCGAGCGCGTCGCCCGCATGCGCGCGCTCGACGATCTCGACCGTGTCGACGGTCGCGGCGACGCGCTTCTTGTCGCGCGCGGCGAGCGCGCGATAGATGATCTCCATGCCGGGGCCCGCACACACACGTTCGAACGACACGTGCGGAAACTTCTTGCGCGCGTACTGCAGCACCAGATCCTCGCGCTCGTCCTGCGGCGCGAACGACGCGTGGCCGCCCTCGCTGCCGAGCGCGATCCAGCGGTCGTCGGCCGGAATCAGCCCCGACACGCCGAGCCCGGTGCCGGGCCCGAGCAGCCCGATCACGCTGTTCTGGCGGCGCGCGCCGCCGCCGACCTGCACGCGCTGCGCGTCGGTCAGGCCCGGCAGCGCCATGGCCAGCGCGGTGAAATCGTTGACGACGAGCAGCGTATCGAAGCCGAGCGCGCGGCGCGTCGCCTCGATCGAGAAGCTCCAGTCGTGGTTGGTCATCGTGACCTGGTCGCCGTCGACCGGATTGGCGATCGCGATCGCCGCGTGGTTCACGCGGCTGATCTTCACGTCCTTCAGGTATTTGCGGATCGCGTCGGTGAGCGTCGGATAGTCGGCGCCGGGATACACGCGGATCTGCGTGATGTCGCCCGGCCCGGTTTCCAGCGCGAAACGCGCGTTGGTGCCGCCGACGTCCGCGAGCAGGCGCGGGCCGTCGGCATGCTGGCCCGCGACAACGGCCTTACTTTGCGCACCAGTAGACATCGAGCTGGGTCCCCTTGTCGTTGGCCAGTTGGGAAATCGCGTTCTTCTGCAGCGATGCGGCCGCGGCGTCGAGCACCGCGCGCTTGCGTTCGCCCGCGATCAGCAGGAACAGCCGGTCGACGCGCTTGAGCGCATCGAGCGAGAAGCTCACGCGCGCATGCGGCGCGGCGCCGGGATGCACGGCGACGAACCGCTCGGGCGTCGTGATCGCGTGATCCCATTCGGGCGCATCGGCGAAGATCGACGCGGTATGGCCGTCCTCGCCCATGCCGAGCACCGCGACGGTCGGCACGCGGTAGTCGGCGTTGGCGTTCAGCGCGGCGACGTGCGCGTCGAGCGCGCTGCGCGTGTCGACGAGCGGCAGGAAGCGGGCAGGGGCCGCCGCGTGCTGCAGCAGCGTGTCGCGCACCAGGCGCGCGTTGCTGGCCGCGTCGTCCTCCGGCACCCAGCGGTCGTCGACCAGCGTCACGTCGACGCCGGCCCAGTCGAGCGCCGCGTGCGACAGCGTGTGCAGGAACGGGCGCGGGCTCGTGCCGCCGGACACCGCGAGCGTCGGGTGCGCGGGGCCGGCGAGCGCGGCGCGCAGCGCATCGCCGACGGCGCGCGCGAGCGCTTCGCTTTGCGCTTCCTGGGTGTCGAAAGCGTGGATCTCGATCACATCTCCTCCGGACTGCTTTGTCTGTTCAAATCGTACGAATCGTGGGGCACGTCGCCGCGTACGAAGACGTGCGCGGTGACGTTTACATCAGTTCTCTTCTTCGAGCCAGCAGGTGTCGTGCTGCGCGAGCATCGCGCTCGCCGCGGCCGGCCCCCACGTGCCCGCCGCGTACGGCTTCGGCGGCTTCAGCGTGCGTGCCCATTCGTTCAGGATCGGTTCGACCCAGCGCCATGCGGCTTCCTGTTCGTCGCGGCGCACGAAGAGGGCGAGACGGCCGTTGATCACGTCGAGCAGCAGGCGCTGGTACGCCTCCATCTGCCCTTCCTTGAAGAACTGGTCGAACGCGAGGTCGAGGTGCACGCTCGCGAGGTTCATCCCTTCGCCCGGCTGCTTGGCGAGGCAGTACAGGCGGATCGTCTCGTTTGGCTGCAGCCGGATCACGAGGCGGTTCGAACCGGGACGCAACGCGGTGGGCCCGAGCGCCGAGTGCGGCACCGGGCGGAAATTGACGACGATCTCCGCGACGCGGTCGGCCAGACGCTTGCCGGTGCGCAGGAAGAACGGCACGCCGGCCCAGCGCCAGTTCTCGATCTCGACCTTCAGCGCGACGAAGGTTTCGGTCTGGCTGTCGGGCTTCACGCCCGGCTCGGTCGCGTAGGCGGGCACCTGCGCGCCCTTGATCACGCCCGCATGATACTGGCCGCGCACGGCCACCTTGCCGATGTCGCGCGGATCGACCGGCTTCAGCGCGCGCAGCACGCGCAGCTTCTCGTCGCGCACCGAATCCGAATCCATCGAATGCGGCGGTTCCATCGCGACGATCGACAGCAGCTGCAGCAGGTGGTTCTGCACCATGTCGCGCAGCGCGCCCGTATTGTCGTAGAAATCGCCGCGTGCCTCGACGCCGAGCTCCTCGGCGATCGTGATCTGGATGCTCTCGACCCATTCGCGGCGCCACAGCGGCTCGAACAGCGCATTGCCGAAGCGCAGCGCGAGCAGGTTCTGCACGGGTTCCTTGCCGAGGTAGTGGTCGATCCGGTAGATCTGGCCTTCCGCGAAGATCTCGCCGACCGCGTCGTTGATCGCATTCGACGACTTCAGGTCGTAGCCGAGCGGCTTCTCGAGCACGATGCGCGAGCCTTCGTTCAGGCCGACCGACGCGAGCGCCTTGCAGATCGGCACGAACAGCGACGGGCCCGTCGCGAGATAGAACACGCGGATGCCGGGCAGCGATGCGATCGCGTCGCGCAGCACGACGTAGTCTTCCGCGCGGCCGAGGTCGAGCTTCACGTACTCGATGCGATCGAGGAAGGACTTCCACGCGGTTTCGTCGAGCGCCTTGCCGGCGGCTTTCTCCGCGTGCGGCTTCACGTGCGTGTCGACCCACTCGAGATAACCCGCGCGATCCGATTCGTGACGCGCCACGGCGACGATCCGGCCGCTCTCCGCCAGCATGTTCGCACGGTGCGCTTCGAACAGCGCGGGCAGGATCTTGCGCATCGACAGATCGCCGGTGCCGCCGAAAAGTACGAAGGTAAAGCTGGAATCGGTATGCATGTGTCTCCGCCGTGTTGGGGGTGCTGGGAAGCGATCCGTAGTGCGATAAAAATATTTTTGACACTGAATTGTAGTTTAACTACAATCCGCCGCAAGGGGTAGCACCTGGGTGAAGAAAAAAAGAAGTGCGGTCGATGAACTGCGCGAGCTTCGCCTTCGGGAACGCCTTGTGCCGAATGTTATCGGACATTGACGGCGCGCATCGTCAGCGCGGCGTCGGCCCCGGGCTCGCGCCGCAGCATCGCGGCGGGCCAGAAACACAAAGAGGAGACACGCCGTTGAATCTCGATTCACGCTTTCTGTAAGAGCCCGGCCGGTCATCGGCCCCGTACGCTGCATGCGTCCCGCGGCTCGATTTCCCCGTCGTTTATCAAGAAGCCGGTTCCCGGTCAGGGAACCTCACGAGTTGATTCAGTCTGGAGGAGATAAGTAATGAAAGTTCGCTCGATCATGGGCGCGCTCTGCGCGGCAGGTCTGATGGCTGGCGCCGTGGCGGCGCAGGCAGCCGAGAATGTAACGGTGCTGCACTGGTGGACCTCGGGCGGCGAGTCGAAGGCCGTCGGCGTGCTGAAGGATGACCTGCAGAAGCAGGGCTACGTGTGGAAGGACTTCGCGGTCGCGGGCGGCGCGGGCGCAGCGGCGATGACCGCGCTGAAGACCAAGGTGATCAGCGGCGACGCACCGTCGGCCGCGCAGATCAAGGGTCCGCTGATCCAGGACTGGGCCGACCAGGGCGTGCTCGTCAACATCGATTCCGCTGCCGGCGACTGGAAGCAGAACCTGCCGCCGGAAATCGACAAGATCATCAAGTACAAGGGCCACACCGTCGCGGCGCCGTTCTCGGTGCACCGCGTGAACTGGCTGTACATCAACAAGGCCGCGCTCGACAAGGTCGGCGCGAAGGTGCCGACCACCTGGCCTGAATTCTTCGCGGTGGCCGACAAGCTGAAGGCCGCGGGTATCCAGCCGGTCGCGATGGGCGGCCAGCCGTGGCAGGACCTGACGCTGTGGGAAGACGTCGTGCTGTCGCAGGGCCCGGCGTTCTACAAGAAGGCGCTGGTCGACCTCGACCAGGCGACGCTGACGTCGCCGCAGATGCTGTCCGTGTTCGACACGGTGCGCAAGATCCAGGGTTACTTCGATACCGGCCGTAACGGCCGCGACTGGAACCTCGCGACCGCGATGGTCATCAACGGCAAGGCCGGCATGCAGTTCATGGGCGACTGGGCGAAGGGCGAGTTCGAGAACGCCGGCAAGAAGGCGGGCAAGGACTACATCTGCGCGGCGGTGCCGGGCACGGCGAATGCCTACACGTTCAACGTCGACTCGTTCGTGTTCTTCCAGCAGAAGGGCGAGAAGGCCGCGACGCCGGGCCAGCTCGCGCTCGCGAAGACGATCATGACGCCGGACTTCCAGGAGCAGTTCAGCCTGCTGAAGGGTTCGGTGCCCGTGCGCCTCGGCGTGAAGATGGACAAGTTCGACGACTGCGCGAAGAAGTCGTACGCCGACGAGCAGACCGCGATCAAGTCGGGCGGCTTCGTGCCGTCGCTCGCACACGGGATGGCGCAGAGCGATGCGACCGCCGGCGCGATCACGGACGTCGTGACGAAGTTCATGAACTCGCAGCAGGATTCGAAGAGCGCGGTCGCCGCGCTCGCGAAGGCCGCGAAGGTCAAGTAACGCGCGACAGGCGCCCGGCCGGACACGCTATCTCGGCCGGGCGTTTTTGCATGTGCAGCAAACGGGCTCGCCCGCGGGCCCGTGCCGTACCGGCGCCGGCCCGGCCTGCGTCGCCCTCGTTCCAGGAGTCGAATCAAGTGGCTGCCCCTCTTAGCGGAAACGGATCCGGCGCTGGCGCCGCACGGCGCACGTCGCCGATGTCGGCCTTCGCCGATCGCTGGATCCCGAAGCTCGTGCTTGCGCCGAGCGTCGCGATCGCCGTGGTGTTCATCTACGGCTTCATCCTGATTACCGGCTATCTGTCGCTGACCAATTCGCGGCTGTTGCCGAACTACGAATTCGACGGCTTCGGCCGTTACACGGACCTGTTCCAGAACGACGTGTGGTGGACGTCCGCCGCGAACCTCGCGTGGTTCGGGATTCCGTTCATTGCGATCTGCGTCGCGCTCGGGCTGTTCCTCGCGATCCTGCTCGACCAGCGGATCCGCAACGAAGGCGCGCTGCGCGCGATCTTCCTGTACCCGATGGCGCTGTCGTTCATCGTCACGGGCACCGCGTGGCAGTGGATCCTGAACCCGGGCCTCGGCCTCGAGAAGGTGATGCACGACTGGGGCTGGACGAGCTTCTCGTTCGGCTGGCTCGACGATCCGGACAAGGCGATCTTCTGCGTGGTGATCGCGGCCGTGTGGCAGTCGACCGGCTTCGTGATGGCGCTGTTCCTCGCAGGGCTGCGCGGCGTCGACAGCGAGATCTTCAAGGCCGCGCAGGTGGACGGCGCGACGCTGCCGACCATCTACCGCAAGATCGTGATCCCGAGCATGCGCCCGGTGTTCTTCTCGGTGCTGCTGATCCTCTGCCACATCACGATCAAGACCTTCGACCTCGTCGTCGCGCTGACGGCGGGCGGCCCGGGCACGTCGTCGTCGCTGCCGGCCATGTTCATGTACACGTTTTCGTTCAACCGCGGCCAGCTCGGGCTCGGCGCGGCATCCTCGGTGATGATGCTCGCGACCGTGGTCGCGGTGCTGGTGCCGCTGATGTATATGGAATCGAGGAGCACCCGCAATGCAGCCTAAGATGACGATCAGCCGGGCAGTGATCTACGCGGCACTGATCCTGTTCGCGCTGTATTTCCTGTTCCCGATCTACGTGATGCTGTCGACGTCGTTCAAGGATCTCGACCAGCTGCGCACCGGCAACCTGCTGACGCCGCCCACCAGCTGGACCATCGACCCGTGGGTGAAGGCGTGGAGCGGTGCGTGTACCGGCGTGCGCTGCGACGGGATGAAGCCGTTCTTCCTGAACTCGCTGGAGATGGTGATCCCGGCCGTGCTGATCTCGTCGCTGATCGGCGCGTTCAACGGCTACGTGCTCACGCACTGGCGCTTTCGCGGCGCCGACGCGCTGTTCACGATGATGCTGGTCGGCTGCTTCATCCCGTTCCAGGTGATCCTGCTGCCGATGGCGCGCCTGCAGGGGATGCTCGGCCTCGCCAACACGATTCCGGGCCTCGTGTTCGTGCACGTCGTGTACGGGATCGCGTTCACGACGATGTTCTTCCGCAACTTCTACGTGAGCGTGCCGGCCGAGCTGGTGAAGGCCGCGCGCATCGACGGCGCCGGTTTCTTCACGATCTTCACGAAGATCCTGCTGCCGGTGTCGCTGCCGATCTTCATGGTGTGCCTGATCTGGCAGTTCACGCAGATCTGGAACGACTTCCTGTTCGGGATCGTGTTCTCCGGCGTCGATTCGATGCCGATCACGGTTGCGCTGAACAACCTCGTCAACACGTCGACGGGCGTGAAGGAGTACAACGTCGACATGGCCGGCGCGATCATCGCCGCGCTGCCGACGCTGCTCGTCTACATCGTTGCCGGCCGCTATTTCGTGCGCGGGCTGACGGCGGGCGCGGTGAAGGGGTAAGCGCGGCTTCATCCGATACGACGAACCGGCCGCGCCTCGCGCGCGGCGCATCGAAACGAACCCGACGCGGCGCCGGAGTGTGCCGCGCGAGACGAGACAGAGGATTCACAGCATGGCAAGCCTTTCCATCCGTGACGTGTACAAGACCTACCCGAACGGGGTGCCGGTCCTGAAGGGTGTCGACATCGAGATCGAGGACGGACAGTTCCTGATCCTGGTCGGCGGTTCGGGCTGCGGGAAATCGACGCTGCTCAACATGATCGCCGGGCTCGAGACGGTCACGAGCGGCGAGATCTGCATCGACGGCAAGGTCGTCAACGACCTGTCGCCGAAGGATCGCGACATCGCGATGGTGTTCCAGTCGTACGCGCTGTACCCGTCGATGACGGTGCGCGAGAACATCTCGTTCGGCCTGAACATCCGCAAGGTGCCGAAGAGCGAACAGCAGCAGATCGTCGACCGCGTGTCGCAGATGCTGCAGATCCAGCACCTGCTCGACCGCAAGCCGGGCCAGCTGTCCGGCGGCCAGCGCCAGCGTGTCGCGATGGGCCGCGCGCTCGCGCGCGATCCGTCGCTGTTCCTGTTCGACGAGCCGCTGTCGAACCTCGACGCGAAGCTGCGCATCGAGATGCGCGCGGAAATCAAGCTGCTGCACCAGCGTCTCGGCACGACGATCGTCTACGTGACGCACGACCAGATCGAGGCGATGACGCTCGGCGACCGGATCGCGGTGATGAAGGACGGCGTGGTCCAGCAGTTCGGCGCGCCGCAGGAGATCTACGATTCGCCGTCGAACCTGTTCGTCGCGGGCTTCATCGGCGCGCCGCCGATGAACTTCATCAACGGCAAGCTGGTCGAGCAGGGCAGCGGGATCGCGCTCGAGATCGATACGGGCCTTGCGCGCAGCGCGCTGAACCTGCCGTTCGATGCGAAGCGGATGAACGGCCACGTCGGCCGCGAGGTGATCCTCGGGCTGCGTCCGGAGCGCATCACCGATGCGCGCAACGCGCACCACGGCGAGGCGTCGAAGCTGCAGCCGATCGACGTGCGCGTCGACGTGACCGAGCCGACCGGGCCGGACACGCACGTGTTCGCACAGGTGAACGGCAAGCGGATCGTGAGCCGTGTGCATCCGGCCGCGAACCCGCAACCGGGGCAGACGCAGTCGCTGCTGTTCGACGTGTCGAAGGCGGTGCTGTTCGATCCGGCGTCGGAAGAGCGGATCGCGTGACGCGGCGTTCGCGCTGAATGAAGCAGGGGCCGTCTCGACGTGAGCGGCCCCTTTTGTTTCTGGCGATGCGTTCGGCGTTGCGGCGGCGCTCAGTGCGGCAGCCGCACGTCGAACTTGAAGGTCGCGAGCCGCGCGACGAGGATGAAGCCGGTCGCGAGCAGCACGCTGTACACGGAATCGAACTGCAGCCACACGAGCAGCAGGTAGAACCAGCAGCCGACGAACGCACAGGTCGCGTACGGCCGCGAATCGCGCAGGATCAGCGGGATGTCGTTGCACAGCACGTCGCGGACGATCCCGCCGACCACGCCGGTAATCACGCCCATCATCACCGCGATGAAGCGCGGCATCTCGGCATCGAGCGCGATCGCCGTGCCCGAGATGCTGAAGATCCCGAGCCCGATCGCATCGGCGACGAGCAGCAGCCGCTCGGCCGACAGCCGCGACAGCATGCGCAGCACGAACGGCGCGAACAGCGCGAGCACGAAGATCGCGATCACGTAGTCGTCGTGCACGACCCAGTAGAACGGCCGGCGCTCGAGCAGGATGTCGCGCAGCGTGCCGCCGCCGAACGCGGTGGCGAGCGCCACGACGAACGTGCCGACCGAATCGAGGCGGTTCTTGCGCGCCTCGATGAAGCCCGAGATCGCAAAGGCCAGCGTGGCGATCGCCTCCAGTACCGCGATCGCGAGCGTCAGCCTAGGATGCGGCACGCGGCCCCCGGTCGACGGGTGCCGCGAACGGCTGCAGCAGGACCAGCACCGCGCCCGCGCCGCCGTCGTGGCCGCGCGCCTCGCAGAACGCGATCACTTCTTCCTTCTGCACGAGCCACGCGCGCACCTTGCCCTTCAGCACGGGTTCCTTGCCGATCGAGCCGAGCCCCTTGCCGTGGATCACGCGCAGGCAGCGCAGCCCTTTCTTGCCGGCTTCGCGGATGAACTCGGCGAGCGCGTCGCGCGCCTCGTCGCGCCGCATCCCGTGCAGGTCGATCTGCGCCTGCACGATCCACGCGCCGCTCCTCAGCTTGCGCACGACGTCGCGGCTGATGCCGGGGCGGTGGTAATACAGCGAGTCGTCGCTGTCGAGCAGCGTCTCGGGATCGAATTCGTCGGACAGCGTCGCGTTCAGCACGGCTTCCTCGTCGCGCTGCGTCTGCTTCGGCACCGGATCGGGCGGCGTGCGGCCGGCTGCCGCGCGCGGTGGGGCATTGAGCGGCTGGATCGCGCCGATCTCGTTGCGGAACAGGTTCGCGTCGGCTTCCGCCTTGCGCTCGGCCTTGGCCGTTTCGACGCGTTGGCGTTCGCGGCGATCGGCTTCGCCTTGCAGCGACTTGCGCAACGCACCGAGGCCCGCGAGCCCCTGGCCGCGCAATGCGGCGGGATCGGGCGCGGGCGCCGGCGCGACGGGCGCGGGGTTTGCGGGGCGGGCGGCGATCTGCCGCTTCGCGGGATCGCTCGGATGGGGCTGGTTCTTCGCCATGATTCGGTACGCAGGGCAGGCGCGTTCGGGCGCGCGGGCAAAAAAAAGCCGCTGCACGGCGGCAGCGGCTTTCCGGTCGAGCCCGCTTCGCGGCAGCGGACGCCATTGTAGCGCCCGGCGCGAGCGGTCTCGCGGCTTACTTCTTGTCGTGCAGGCTTTCGAGGTAGCGCTGCGCGTCGAGCGCGGCCATGCAGCCCGTGCCCGCGCTGGTGATTGCCTGGCGGTACACGTTGTCTTGCACGTCGCCGGCGGCGAACACGCCCGGCACGCTCGTCGACGTCGCGTTGCCGTGCAGGCCGCTCTTCGTCAGGATGTAGCCGTCCTTCATCTCGAGCTGGCCCTGGAACAGGTCGGTGTTCGGCTTGTGGCCGATCGCGACGAACACGCCCTGCACGCTGAGGTCTTCCGTCGCACCGGTCTTCACGTTCTTGATGCGCAGGCCCGTGACGCCGGAATCCTCGCCCGTCACTTCGTCGAGCACGTGATCCCACTTGATCACGACGGCGCCTTCCTTTTCCTTTTCCAGCAGGCGGTCGATCAGGATCGGCTCCGCGCGGAACTTGTCGCGGCGATGGATCACCGTGACCTTCTTCGCGATGCCCGTCAGGTAGAGCGCTTCCTCGACGGCCGTGTTGCCGCCGCCGATCACCGCGACTTCCTGGCCGCGATAGAAGAAGCCGTCGCAGGTCGCGCAGGCCGACACGCCCTTGCCCATGAAGTGTTCTTCGGACGGCAGGCCGAGATACTGCGCGGACGCGCCGGTCGCGATGATCAGCGAGTCGCACGTGTATTCGCCCGAGTCGCCGATCAGGCGGATCGGCTGCTCGTGCAGCTTCGCGGTGTGGATGTGGTCGAACACGATTTCGGTGTTGAAGCGCTCGGCGTGCTCGAGGAAGCGCGCCATCAGCTCCGGACCCTGTACGCCTTTCGCGTCTGCCGGCCAGTTTTCGACGTCGGTCGTGGTCATCAGCTGGCCGCCCTGCGCGATGCCGGTGATCAGCACCGGGGACAGGTTGGCACGTGCCGCGTAGACGGCAGCCGTGTAGCCGGCGGGGCCGGAACCGAGAATCAGGACTTTGGCGTGTTTGGGCGTGGACATGTGCGAATCCGTAAAAGTCGGCTGCGGCGGGCGGGGTAGGGCTCGCCGTACGATCCGGGTTGACCGGGATGCCGTCATAGATGGGTATCAGACGCGCATTATAAAGGCCCCGTTGCTGCGTTGCCGAACGAGAGTTTCAATCGCGGCGATAGTGTCTCGCGGCGCAACGGTCGCGCACGCGGGGCGGGCGGGGCATGGCACCCGCCCGGGGCGGCGCGGCTGCGGGCGGCCGGCCGGACCGCGCACCGGAGTGAAAGGGCAGAAAGGGCTGCCGCGGAGAGCATGCGCCGCGCCGGCCGTACCCTGGCCCTGTTATGTAACCGTCATTTACACTTGGCGGCCCGGTGCAGCGCTTACAATATGCGGGATCGAACGACAGGCGGGCGCGCAGCCCGTCCTCTTTATACGGATTCATGGCAAAAGCTCCTTATTCCGCCCAGGCACAGGCGTTGCCGCACCGGATGTCGAAGCTCCTCACGGAGATCCGCTGGATTCTCCAGGTCGCGCTCTGCGCATTTCTGGTGATGGCCCTGCTGAGCTACAGTCGGCGCGATCCGAGCTGGACGCACGCCGCCCAGGTGGACCACATCTCGAACTGGGCCGGCCGCGTCGGCGCCTGGACAGCCGACATCATCCTGCTGCTGTTCGGCCTGTCGGCCTACTGGCTGATCGTGCCGCTCGCGCGGCGCATCGCCGTCAATTACCGCCGCATCACGCGTCACGAGGCGGTCGTGGACGAACCCGAGCGGCCGATCGGCTGGCTCACCGAAATCTTCGCGTTCGTGCTCGTCGTGCTGGCGTGCGACGGCATCGAGGCGCTGCGCATGTGGTCGCTGAAGGTGCAGTTGCCGCGCGCGCCGGGCGGCGTGATCGGCGAGGCCGTGGCGGGCGCGATGTCGCACGCGTTCGGTTTCACCGGCGGCACGCTGCTGCTGCTGATCCTGCTCGCGATCGGCCTGTCGCTGTATTTCCGCTTCTCGTGGCTGTCGGTCGCCGAGCGCGTCGGCGGTGCGATCCTGTCCGCCGTCAATGTCGCGAAGCTGCGCCGCGAGGCCGAGCGCGACCGCAAGCTCGGCGAGGCCGCGGCCGTGCGCCGCGAAGGCAAGGTCGAAGAGGAACGCGTGCGCATCGAGGATCACGAGCCCGTGACGATCGTGCCGCCGGTCGTCACGCCGGCGAAGTCCGAGCGCGTCGAGCGCGAGCGTCAGGTGCCGCTCTTCACCGACCTGCCGGGCGATTCGACGCTGCCGCCGGTGTCGCTGCTCGACCCCGCGCCGAAGGCGCAGGAGGCGATTTCGGCCGATACCCTCGAATTCACGTCGCGCCTGATCGAGAAGAAGCTGAAGGATTTCGGCGTCGAGGCGAGCGTCGTGGCCGCGTATCCGGGCCCGGTCGTCACGCGCTACGAGATCGAGCCGGCCACCGGCGTGAAGGGCAGCCAGATCGTCAATCTCGCGAAGGATCTCGCGCGCTCGCTGTCGCTCGTGTCGATCCGCGTCGTCGAGACGATTCCCGGCAAGAACTACATGGCGCTCGAACTGCCGAACCAGCGCCGCCAGACGGTGCACCTGTCCGAGATCATCGGTTCCGAGGTGTACGCGGCCGCATCGTCGGCGCTCACGCTCAGCCTCGGCAAGGACATTGGCGGCAAGCCGGTGTGCGCGGATCTCGCGAAGATGCCGCACCTGCTGGTCGCCGGTACGACCGGCTCGGGCAAGTCGGTCGGGATCAACGCGATGATCCTGTCGCTGCTGTATAAAGCGACCGCCGAGCAGGTGCGCCTGATCCTGATCGATCCGAAGATGCTCGAAATGAGCGTCTACGAAGGCATTCCGCACCTGCTGTGCCCGGTCGTCACCGACATGCGCCAGGCCGGCCACGCGCTGAACTGGACGGTCGCGGAGATGGAGCGCCGCTACAAGCTGATGAGCAAGCTCGGCGTGCGCAACCTCGCGGGCTACAACAACAAGATCGACGAGGCCGCGAAGCGCGAGGAGAAGCTGCCGAACCCGTTCAGCCTGACGCCGGAAGATCCCGAGCCGCTCGGCCGCCTGCCGAACATCGTCGTGGTGATCGACGAGCTGGCCGACCTGATGATGGTCGTCGGCAAGAAGGTCGAGGAACTGATTGCACGGATCGCGCAGAAGGCGCGCGCGGCCGGCATCCACCTGATCCTCGCGACGCAGCGTCCGTCGGTCGACGTGATCACGGGCCTCATCAAGGCGAACGTGCCGACCCGGATCGCATTCCAGGTGTCGTCGAAGATCGACTCGCGCACGATTCTCGATCAGATGGGCGCCGAATCGCTGCTCGGGATGGGCGACATGCTGTACCTGCCGCCGGGCAGCGGGCTGCCGGTGCGCGTGCACGGCGCGTTCGTCGCCGACGACGAAGTGCACCGCGTCGTCGAGAAGCTCAAGGAGCAGGGCGAGCCGAATTACGTCGAGGGCCTGCTCGAAGGAGGCACCGCCGACGGCGACGAGGGCTCGGCCGGCGCGGGAACCGGCGAAGGCGGCGGCGAGTCTGATCCGCTGTACGACCAGGCGGTCGAGATCGTCATCAAGAACCGCCGCGCGTCGATCTCGCTCGTGCAGCGGCACCTGCGGATCGGCTATAACCGCGCGGCGCGGCTGCTCGAGCAGATGGAGCAGTCGGGGCTCGTGTCGGCGATGTCGTCGAGCGGCAACCGCGAAATTCTTGTGCCGGCGCGCGACGCGGAATGAGTCCGCGGCGTTCGCGGCGCCGGCCACCCAGGGAGAAAACCGCAATATGCAGCAACATTCGTTCGCAATGTCTCTTCGTTCGACGCGGCGCTGGCTCGGCGCGGCGCTCGCCGGCGCATCGCTGATGCTCGCGGCGACGCACGCGTTCGCGGGCGGCACCGAGCAACTGAAGGCGTTCGTGTCGCAGGTGCGTTCGGCGAAGGGCGACTTCACGCAGCAGATCGTCAAGGCACCGGCGAAGGGCGCGAGCGCCGCGCAGGCCGTGCCGAAGCCCACCGACAATTCGAGCGGCACGTTCGTGTTCGCGCGCCCGGGCAAGTTCATCTGGACGTACCAGAAGCCGTACCAGCAGGTGCTGCAGGCCGACGGCGAGAAGCTCTACGTGTATGACCGCGACCTGAACCAGGTGACCGAGCGCAAGCTGAACGGCGCGCTGGGCGCGAGCCCGGCCGCGATCCTGTTCGGCAGCAACGATCTCGACAAGAGCTACACGTTGCGCGATGCCGGCGAGAAGGGCGGCATCGAGTGGCTCGAGATGCTGCCGAAGGCGCAGGACACGCAGTTCCAGCGGATCGGCATCGGTTTTCGCAACGGCACGCTCGCCGCGATGGAGCTGCACGACGTGTTCGGCAACGTCACGCTGCTGACGTTTACGAACATCCAGACGAATCCGCCGCTGAAGGGCGATACGTTCAAGTTCGTCGTGCCGAAGGGCGCCGACGTGATTACCGGCTGACCGGCGCCGCACGCCGCTTTTTCGCAACGGGCCTGCCGGCGACGGCAGGCCCGTGTTGTTTTCGGGCGCGGGCACCGGGCGCGGGCACCAGGCACGGGCAGCAGGCACGGCGGTGCCGTCGCGCGGCTGTCATAATGTCGGGTCCGGCGGCCGGTTCGGCCGCGACCGTTTGATGTGGAGCGAGGGTTCATGTCCGATCTGTTTCAAGTCGAGCCGCGCCGGCCGCTCGCCGAGGCGCTGCGGCCGAAGACGCTCGCCGAGGTGATCGGCCAGACGCATTTGCTGGGCGAAGGCAAGCCGCTGCGGCTCGCGTTCGAATCGGGCAAGCCGCATTCGATGATCCTGTGGGGGCCGCCCGGCGTCGGCAAGACGACGCTCGCGCGGCTCACCGCGCTCGCGTTCGACTGCGAATTCATCGCGCTGTCCGCGGTGCTCGGCGGCGTGAAGGACATTCGCGAGTCGATGGAGCAGGCGAAGGACACGCTGAACCGCACCGGCCGCCACACGATCCTGTTCGTCGACGAGATCCACCGCTTCAACAAGGGGCAGCAGGACGCGTTGCTGCCGTTCGTCGAGTCGGGGCTCGTGACCTTCATTGGCGCCACGACCGAGAACCCGAGCTTCGAGGTCAATTCGGCGTTGCTGTCGCGTGCGCAGGTGTACGTGCTGAAGTCGCTGGACGACGACGAGATGCGCCAGCTGCTGAAGCGCGCACAGGAAATCGCGCTCGACGGCCTCGCGTTCGACGACAAGGCGATCGATACGCTGGTCGGCTATGCGGACGGCGACGCGCGGCGCTTCCTGAACCTGCTCGAGCAGGCGCAGACGGCGGCCACGTCGGCCGGTGTCGCGACGATCGACGCCGATTTCGTCAGCAGCGCGATGACGCTGAACGCGCGGCGCTTCGACAAGGGCGGCGACAACTTCTACGACCAGATCTCGGCGCTGCACAAGTCGGTGCGCGGTTCGAGCCCGGACGGTGCGCTGTACTGGTTCTGCCGGATGATCGACGGCGGCGCGGATCCGAAGTACCTCGCGCGGCGGATCGTGCGGATGGCGTGGGAAGACATCGGCCTGGCCGACCCGCGCGCGCTGCAGGTGGCGAACGACGCGGCCGAAACCTACGAGCGGCTCGGCTCGCCGGAAGGCGAGCTCGCGCTCGGGCAGGCGGTGATCTATCTCGCGTGCGCGGCGAAGAGCAACGCGGGTTACAACGCGTTCAACCAGGCGATGGCGTTCGTGAAGCAGGACAAGTCGCGCGAGGTGCCCGTGCACCTGCGCAACGCGCCGACCAAGCTGATGAAGGAACTCGGCTACGGTCACGCATATCGCTACGCGCACGACGAGCCGAATGCATATGCGGCCGGCGAGACGTACCTGCCGGACGGGATGCGCGAACCGCGCTGGTACAAGCCGGTGCCGCGCGGGCTCGAATCGAAGATCGCCGACAAGCTCGCGTGGCTGCGCGAACTCGATCGCGAAGCCGGCAAGAAGGACTGACGGCGCGGCCCGGGGCGGCCGGCATGGTCGTGGCTCGCGTCAGCGCTTGCGTGCCGGCTGCTTCTTCCAGTAGTCGAACGGCTCCTGATGGCATTCGATGTCGAGTTCGGCGATGCGCGTGTGCAGGCTCGACTGCGCGTCGGCGATCGCGAGGTTGTAGATCACCGGGCCGATCTCCTCGACGAAGAAGTGCAGCAGCGCGCCGGCCTGGATATTGCCGATCGGCTCATCCATGTTTTCTGTGAAATAGCGTTGCAGTGACGCGATCGCGCGGTCGCGTATTTCCTTGTCCAGTTCGATGGCCATCGGGTTCCTTGGGTGCTGTGACGTGGGGCGGGCGCCTCGCTCGATGCGCCGCCGCGGGCCCGCGCGGGCGTTTCGCGATCCGCGGCGCTTCGATGCCGCGCGATTTCGCGGGTGCCGACGGGCGGGCCGGCAACGCGATACTGCCATGGCCATCGCGCCACGGTCATCGCCCGTTTGCAGCATAGTCCGTCCGTCCAGTGCCTTGGCGGCCCTGCGGTGCGTTAGAATTCCCGTCTTACACAACGATTCTCCAAGTCCTCCCATGCTCGACATCCAGTTGCTGCGCAAAGACCTCGACGGCGTCGCGAAGCGCCTCGCCGATCGCGGCTACACCCTCGACATCGCCGCGTTCTCCGCCCTCGAAGCGGAGCGCCGCGCGATCCAGACCCGTACCGAAGAGCTCCAGGCGCGCCGCAACAGCCTGTCGAAGCAGATCGGTGCGATGAAGGGGAAGGGCGAGGACACGTCGGCCGTGATGGCCGAGGTCGGCGGGATCGGCGACGAAATGAAGGCGGGGGAAGCCAAGCTCGGCGACATCCAGGCGCGCCTGTCCGACCTGATGCTCGGTATGCCGAACGTCGCGCATGAAAGCGTGCCGGTCGGCAAGGACGAAGCCGACAACGTCGAGGTGCGCCGCTGGGGCACGCCGCGCCAGTTCGACTTCGAGGTGAAGGATCACGTCGACGTCGGCACGCCGCTCGGCCTCGATTTCGAGACCGGCGCAAAGCTCGCCGGCGCGCGCTTCACGATGCTGCGCGGCTCGATCGCGCGCCTGCACCGCGCGCTCGCGCAGTTCATGATCGACACGCACACGCAGCAGCACGGCTACACCGAAGCCTATACGCCGTACATCGTGAACCCCGAGATCCTGTACGGTACGGGCCAGCTGCCGAAGTTCGCGGACGACATGTTCCGCGTCGAGAAGGGCGGCGAGGAGAACAAGGTCACGCAATACCTGATCTCCACGTCGGAAATCTCGCTGACGAACACCGTGCGCGAGTCGATCGTCGAAGGCTCCGCGCTGCCGATCAAGCTGACCGCGCATTCGCCGTGCTTCCGCTCGGAAGCCGGTTCGTATGGCCGCGACACGCGCGGGATGATCCGCCAGCACCAGTTCGACAAGGTCGAGATGGTGCAGGTCGTCGCGCCGGATGCGTCGTACGCGGCGCTCGACGAGATGGTCGGCCATGCGGAAGCGATCCTGCAGAAGCTCGGCCTGCCGTACCGCGTGATCACGCTGTGTACGGGCGACATGGGCTTCTCGGCCGCGAAGACGTTCGACCTCGAAGTGTGGCTGCCCGCGCAGAACACCTATCGCGAGATCTCGAGTTGCTCGAATACCGAGGCGTTCCAGGCGCGCCGGATGCAGGCGCGTTTCCGCAACGCACAGGGCAAGCCGGAACTCGTGCATACGCTCAACGGTTCGGGCCTTGCGGTCGGCCGCACGCTCGTCGCGGTGCTGGAGAACTACCAGAACGCGGACGGCTCGGTCACGGTGCCGGAAGTGCTGCGTCCGTACATGGGCGGCATCGAGCGTATCGACGCGCCGGCACAGGCGTCGTAAGGTTGCGCTCCGGCGATCGCTTCAATCCTCGCAAAAAATTTGCAAAAAGGGCTTGTGAGATTCGAAGAGATCGTTCTATAATCTTTTCTTTCGCGGAAACGACCAAACGCGAAATGCAGTAAAGCAGCAAGGAAGGAGAGGTGGCAGAGTGGTCGAATGTACCTGACTCGAAATCAGGCGTACGGTTTCCCCGTACCGTGGGTTCGAATCCCACCCTCTCCGCCAAAATACGAAGCCCCTTGATCCGGAAGGATCAAGGGGTTTTTCGTTTTGGGCTTGCTAAATCGTGTGTCGCAAGGCGTTGCGGTGGCAACAGCATCGACCATCGATGCATCGGAATGTGCCGATGCGATAGCGACCGTGTCCCATACGTCTTGCTGCGCAGTGGGCAGCGTCGGCAGTTCAGCCTGTCCGGATCGCGGGGCGCGTGTCGTCGCCGCCGTTCCGCGTGATGCTGGCGCGGCTCGTCGTGTATGCGGTGCGGGACGACCGTCTCGTGTTTTCCGCGTCGGTCATGCCGAATGTCGAGATGCGTCGTGTCGACGCCGACACAGGGCGATCACTGCCTGGCCAACGTGATTGCCTGCAGCTTCCGGGGCCGCATTCGGCTTGCTGTCGATCGTCTTTGCTCACTGCTGGATGCCGAGCCCGCGCACGGCCGCGGCAGGCGCGCAGCGCGCGCCGCATCTGACCTGACCGAACTGGCCGACTTTTCCGTGCTCGTCCGGTCCTTGCCGCTTTCTTCAGTTTTAAGCCCGCGCTTCCTGCGCCGTTAACACAGGGCGGCCGGCGCTCATGCCGGACTGCATCGTTCCCGTCGATTCAAGGTCCCATGAAGCTGAGCTACAAGATTCCCCTCGCATTCGCCGTCGCGCTGCTGCTGATGTTCGGTGGCGCGCTGTACGGCATCCACATTCTCAATCGGTCGATCGATACGTTTGCCGACGACGTGCAGACGAACGTCGGCGACGAACGGCTCGTGTCGGCCACGCTCGTGCAGTTCAAGCTGCAAGTGCAGGAATGGAAGGACACGCTGTTGCGCGGCAAGCAGCCCGCGAAGCTCGACCAGTACTGGCAGGCGTTCCAGACGCGCGAGCATACGGTCGATACGCTCGCCGCGCAGCTCGTTCATCAGTTGCCGCCCGGCGAGAGCCGCTCGCTCGTCGAGCAGTTCATACGTGCGCACACGGCGATGGGCGAGGGTTACCGGCGCGGGTTCGACGCGTTCAAGGCGGCCGGTTTCGAGCCGTCGGCCGGCGATGCCGCCGTGGCGGGCGTCGACCGCGAACCCGCGGTGCTGCTGGAGCGGGCCGCGAAGTCGATTGCCGACGAGAGTGCCGCCGTGTCGGCGCAGGCGAGCCGCGATGCGCAGCACGCCACTGTCGCGAGCCTCGTGCTGATGCTGGTCGTGCTCGGCGTCGCGATGGTCGGTGCGTTCCTGTTCAGCCGCGCGATCCTGCGTCCGCTCGACCGCGCGGTCGCATGCGCGCAGGCCGTCGCCGAGGGCGACCTGACGCGCGACGTCGACGCGGCCGGGCGCGACGAGATCGCCGACCTGCTGCGCGCGTTGCGGACGATGCAGGCGAGCCTGTCGGGCGTCGTGCTCGAAGTGCGTACGCACGCCGAAGCCGTCGCGACGGCGAGCGCACAGATCGCGTCGGGCAATCATGATCTGTCGGCGCGTACCGAGGCACAGGCCGCGTCGCTCGAGGAGACGGCCGCCAGCATGACCGAACTCACGGGCATCGTCCGCCAGTCGGCCGAGCACGCGCAGCACGCGGCGCAGCTGGCGCGCGACGCATCGAGCATCGCGGCGGCAGGCGGCGGCGTGATGTCGGATGCCGTCGGCACGATGAACGGCATTGCCGACAGCTCGGCGAAGGTCGGCGAGATCATCGCGGTGATCGACGGCATTGCGTTCCAGACCAACATCCTCGCGCTGAACGCAGCGGTCGAGGCGGCGCGCGCGGGCGAGCAGGGGCGCGGCTTCGCGGTCGTCGCGGCGGAAGTGCGTACGCTCGCGCAGCGCAGCGCCGCCGCCGCGAAGGAGATCAAGGGGCTCATCGAGCAGTCGACGCGGCGGGTCGACGAAGGCGCCGTGCTGATCGGCCGGGCGGGCGAGTCGATTCACGAGATCGTCGGCGCGGTGCAGCGCGTCACGACGATCGTCGGCGAGATCTCGTCCGCGTCGCAGGAGCAGAGCGGCGGCATCCAGCAGGTGAACATCGCGGTCACGCAGATGGACGAAGCGACGCAGCGCAACGCGGCCCTCGTCGAGCAGGCATCGGCCGCGACGCAGGCACTCGCCGAGCAGGCGAGCGCGCTGCGGCATGCGGTTGCCGTGTTCAGGTTGCCGGAAATGGCGTGACGGCGGCCTCGTCGTGCCCGGCTCGAACGGAACCGGGGACGGGCGTGGCATCGGTTGTCGGCGGTACGCGCCGACGCCACGCCTCCACCGGCCCGGCCCCCGCGATCAAGCTGTGGCCGGATATTGCGCGAGCACCCGGGCGCGGATCGACGGCTTGATGTTCGATTGCGCCATGTTGCCGCCGTAGTGCGCGACCACCCGCGGATTCATCACGCGATACCAGAGCGGCGGCACGTACGCGAACAGGATCATCGTCGCGTAGCCGGCCGGCAGTTGCGGCGAATCGTCGAAGTGGCGCAGCGCCTGATACGAGCGCGTCGGATTCGCGTGATGGTCGGCGTGCCGTTGCAACTGGTACAGGAACAGGTTGGTGACGACGTGATTGCTGTTCCACGAATGCTGCGGCGTGCAGCGTTCGTAGCGACCGTTCGGCAGCTTGCGGCGGCCGAGCCCGTAGTGCTCGACGTAGTTCACGACTTCGAGCAGCGACGCGCCGTAGACGGCCTGGATCACGAGGAACGGGATCACGACCTTGCCGGCCAGCGCGATCGCGATGCCCCACACGACGACGGTCATCGCCCATGCGTGCAGCACCTCGTTGCGCCAGGTCCACGGCGAATGCCCGAGCCGTTCGAGGCGGGCCTTCTCGAGCCGCCACGCGGAGCGGATGCTGCCGGTCACGGTGCGCGGCAGGAAGGCCCAGAACGATTCGCCGTAGCGCGCGCTCGCCGGATCCTCGGCCGTCGCGACACGCACATGGTGGCCGCGATTGTGCTCGACGTAGAAATGGCCGTATGCGACCGGCGCGAGCGTGATCTTCGCGAGCCAGCGCTCGAAGCGGTCGGTCTTGTGCCCGAGTTCATGTGCGGTATTGATCGAGATGCCCGTCGCGGCGCCGAGCGACAGCGCGAAGCCGACATAGTCGTACCAGGCGAGCGCGTGCGTGCCGACGATCCATACGCACGCGAAGAACGCGACGTATTCGACGAGGGTCGCGAGATAGACGATCAGCCGGTAGTAGCGCTCCCGTTCGAGGTGCGGTACCACGGCCTCGGGCGGATTGTCGCGATCGTCGCCGATCAGCGTGTCGAGGATCGGGATCACGCCGAACGCGAACAGCGGGCCGAACCACCAGAACACGTGCAGGCCCGTCGACAGCGCGAGCTGGGCGGCGAGAATCGGCAGCGTGATCGTCAGCGCGCCGAGCAGCCACAGGTAACGCTTGCCATCCGACCAGCCCGAAGCCGATCCGTCGGTCATTGCCATTGTCTCCCTCCTGCCGGCCGGCCCGAAGGCGGCCGCCTGTACGGTTGTTCGAATTCTCGTTGGCCCGCGACGCACGCGCGGTTGAACCGGATCGTCGTCCGGTTCTGCCTGTTATACGACCCATGCGCACGCTTGCCAAACTCCGGCACTAGGCGCGCGGCTCCAAACGGCGGCGCGCGTGCGGCGCAGGCAGGGAAGGGCCCGCGCACGCCGATTGAAACATGCGGGAATGGCCGGATCGGCCCGCGCGGGCGGCAGGTTTGTCAGACGGATGGCGTGCCGTGACGAGGACGGGCGTCGACGCTGCGGGTTCGCAACAAATGTTGCGTCGCAATATACGGAGCGGGATGGCGACCCATGTCGCTTGCTTCGACGTTACCAATATTACGGATCATTACGCCATTCATGATGAAATGCACGGGGCCCGACCTGCGACTGCCTCGTGCCGCAAGGCGACTGGCGCCAGGCGTCGAATGAAGCCGTCGCGGAGGTCGTCCGGTTGCCGCATCGATGCGCCGATGCTGCACCTGCACACGGGCTCGCCGCATGGCCGCCCGCAGTGCCTGCCGCCTTTCGATTCGCGCCGCCATTTGAAAATTACGATTTGACTCATGCCCCGCTTTCGGTTGAAGCTAATAGCTTGCTGTCCGAAGGGGGCTGTGCCTGCATGAGTTCGACCTTGACCGTTCGTCGTATCGTTGCCGACCAGGGCGGCGTGTATCGCGAACTCCGCGCTGCATCGCTGCGCGAGCCCTACGCGCCCGGCGAAGCGCCGGAGGCCGAATTGCTGAACGTCGAAACGGACGCAGCGTCGGCGATCGCCGCGCAGCGCGCCGTGTCCGACGAGTCGACGACTTTCCTGCTGTATACCGAAGGCCATCCGGCCGGCATGATCGGCGCGTATTTCGACAATACGCCCGATCGGCGTGCGTTCGTCAGCGAGCTGTGGGTCGCGCACGCGGTGCGCCATCTGCGCGGCGGCGTGCTGCTGCTGGAGACGGCCACCGCCTGGCTCGCCGAGCGCGGCGCCCAGGACGTCTACGCGTGGATTGCCGATGCGAACCGCAACGCGATCCGCTTCTACGAGCGCGCGGGTTTCGGCAACACCGGCGAACACGCGCCGATCGCGCGGATGCCCGGCGCGATGAAATCGCTGTACGTGTCGCAGGTGAAGCACTGACGCGACGTCAGAACGCGGGCCGCGCGGCGCGATGAAGGTCCGGTCGCCCGCTTGCCAGCCCGCTTTCCGGTTGCGCGCCCGCCCGGTGCGCCGCAACCCGGTTCCCCAAAAATAATGGCCGCGCGCGTGGACGCCTGTAAAATACGCAAAAAATTTTTGCAGAGTGTCCATGTCGCTTAAAAAATCGCCATTCTTCGAGCTGCGCAGCGGATCGGTCGATACGTTGCTGTTCACCGTGAAGACGACCGATCTCGATGCGTTGCGTACCGAACTGGTCAAGCGCTTCGAAGCGACTCCCGAGTTTTTCGCCGACGATGTCGTCGCGATCGACGTCCGCCGCCTGGCGGACGGCGAACGCGTCGCGCTGGCGGACATCCGCCAGATGCTGAACGACGTGCGGATGCGCCCGGTGGGTGTCGTCGCGCTGGCCACGCAGGGCTGGGCGGGGGAAGCCGGCCTGCCGTTGCTCGAGGCGCGCGATCGCCGCGTGCCGGCCGCGAAACCGGCCGAGGGCGCGGAAGCGTCGCCGGTCGCCGAGGCCGTCGTCGCCGCGGCAGCCGCGGTGGCGCCCGAGCAGGCGTCCGAGCCGGTGCCGGTGTCGAACCAGCCGGGCGGCCAGACGCTCGTGATCGACCGGCCGTTGCGTTCGGGGCAGCAGATTTACGCGAAAGGAGACCTCGTGGTGCTCGCGCCGGTCAGTCACGGCGCGGAGATCATCGCGGAAGGCAATATCCACATCTACGCGCCGTTGCGCGGCCGCGCACTCGCGGGCGTGCACGGCAATCACGACGCGCGCATTTTCTGCACGTGTCTCGAGCCGGAACTGATTTCGATCGCGGGTATCTATCGGACAACCGAGAACCCGTTGCCCGCCGATGTACTGGGGAAAGCGGTGCAGATCCGGCTCGAAGAGGAAAAACTGATGATCGAACCGCTGCGCCTGACGTAATACACGCGGTGCGCTCCGGATCGATCGGCTCTCATTGACGAACACAGGGTATTGGGTAAATGGCAAAAATCATCGTGGTGACCTCGGGCAAGGGCGGCGTGGGCAAGACGACGACGAGCGCGAGCTTTGCGTCCGGTCTCGCGCTGCGCGGCCACAAGACGGCCGTGATCGACTTCGACGTCGGCCTGCGCAACCTCGATCTCATCATGGGCTGCGAGCGCCGCGTGGTGTACGACCTCGTGAACGTGATCCAGGGCGAAGCGAACCTGAACCAGGCGCTGATCAAGGACAAGAAGTGCGAGAACCTGTTCATCCTGCCGGCGTCGCAGACGCGCGACAAGGATGCGCTCACGCGCGAAGGCGTCGAGAAGGTGCTGAACGACCTCGCCGCGATGGACTTCGAATACATCGTCTGCGATTCGCCGGCCGGCATCGAGGCGGGCGCGCTGCACGCGATGTACTTCGCGGATGAAGCGCTGATCGTCACGAACCCGGAAGTGTCGTCGGTGCGCGACTCCGACCGCATTCTCGGCATCTTGTCGTCGAAGACGAAGCGTGCGACCGAAGGCAAGGATCCGATCAAGGAACACCTGCTGATCACGCGCTACAGCCCGAAGCGCGTCAGCGAAGGCGAGATGCTGTCGCTCGAGGACATCAGCGAGATCCTGCGCATCAAGCTGATCGGCGTGGTGCCCGAGTCGGAAGCCGTCCTGCATGCGTCGAACCAGGGCCTGCCGGCCGTGCATATCGACGGCACCGACGTGGCGGAAGCGTACAAGGACGTCGTCGCGCGCTTCCTCGGTGAAGACAAGCCGCTGCGCTTCACCGATTACCAGAAGCCGGGCCTGCTGCAGCGCCTCTTCGGCAGCAAGTAACGGAGGCCGCCAATGTCCATCCTTTCGTTTCTCCTCGGTGAGAAGAAGAAGTCCGCATCGGTCGCGAAGGAGCGCCTGCAGCTCATCATCGCGCACGAGCGCGTCGGCGGCCGCCCGCCGGCCGATTACCTGCCGGCGCTGCAGAAGGAGCTGGTCGCGGTCATCTCGAAGTACGTCCATATTTCGAACGATGACATCCGCGTGAGCCTCGAGCGCCAGGACGATCTCGAAGTCCTCGAAGTGAAGATCGAGATCCCGCAGGCCTGAGTGCTACCTGTGTCCCTCCGCACGGCGGCACTCGCCGCCGTGCGCGTCTTACGCCCTGTTGCACTTTCGGGCACGCCGTAACACAGCGCCTGTCGGCCGTTATCGGTTCTCCCGCATTGAACGAATACGCTCGCGTAACTTGTTCAACCTGGAGGTTGTGATGGCTGTCTCTACTGTTCAACGTCGTATCGTTTCGCTCGCCCTGCTTGCCGCGAGCCTGTCAGCCGTCGTCGCGCCGCTTGCCGCGCATGCGGACGAGATTCTCGTCGGCACACCGGTGATCGCGCCGCAGGGCCGCGTGGTTGTCGCCGAGCCGGTCGCCGTGCGCACCGAGGAAGTCGTCATCGTCGCGCCGAATGCGCCGCCGCCGGTGCGCTACGAGGTCGTGCCGTCCGCACGCGTGGGCTATGTGTGGGATCGCGGGCACTGGCACTGGGAGCATGGCCGCTACGTGTGGATCGGCGGCCACTGGGAGGCCGAGCGCGTCGGCATGCAATGGGTGCCGGGCCATTGGGACCAGCGCGGTCCGAACTGGTTCTGGACCCGTGGCCACTGGGCGTGATGGAGGCGGGCGATGAGAAGAACCGCAATCGCCATCGCGCTCGTCGCGATCACGCTGGCCGGGTGCATCGTCGTGCCGGCGCGGCCCGTGTACTACCGGCCGGCACCCGTCGTGATCTACTGAGCGTCGCGCGGGCCGGGCTGCGCCGCGCCGTTCGTCCCGGCCGCGGCCGGCTCGTCGTCGTGCGGCGCCGGCGCATTGGCGGCGCCTTCGGTCGGCGCGGTGGCGGGCGGCACTTCACCACCTTCGTCGCGCAGCGTGTCGAGCGGGTCGGCGGGCGCGGCGGCCGCATCCTGCGGCTCGGTGACGCCGGTTGCCACCGTCGCGCTCGCCGCGGCTGCCGCAGCCGGTTCCGCGGCCGCGACGGGCGGCGCGAGATAGCGCAGCGCGAGCGTTTCGTAGAGCGGCGGCGCGAAGAAGCGCGATACGCGGCTCGACACCAACGCGGTGGCCATCAGCGAAATCACGAGCGCGTGGCCGTTGATCATCTCCATCACGATCACGAACGACGTGATCGGCGACTGCGTGACGGCCGCCATGTAGCCCACCATCGCGAGCGCGATCAGCATCGGCAGGCTCATGTTGCTGAACACGATGTGCAGCAGGTTGCCGAACCCTGCGCCGATCGACAGCGACGGGGCGAAGATCCCGCCGGGGATGCCCGGCAGGTACGACGCGACCATCGACACCATTTTCAGGAACGGGTAGAACACCGACAGATGCTGGCTGCCGTCGAGCAGGCCGCGTGCTTCGGCATAGCCGCTGCCGAAGGTCGTGCCGCCCGATACGAGGCCGACGACGGCGATCGCGAATCCGCACAGCGCGGCGAACGCGATCGGCCGCTCGCGATACAGGCCCAGCAGCCGCGCGGGCAGCCAGCGCCCCGTGTTGAGCAGCAGCCAGCAGAACAGCCCGCCCGCGATCCCGGTCACGATCGCGGTGACCAGCACGGCGAGCGCCAGCAGTTTCGGGAAATGGGGGCCGGCATCGATCGTACCGAAATACGTGTAGTTGCCGTTCAGGCCGAGCGCGACGACGCCGGCGAGTATGATCGCGGTGATCAGCACGCCGCTGGCGCGCGCGGAGAAGCTGCGCGTCAGCTCCTCGATCGCGAATACGATCCCGGCGAGCGGCGTATTGAACGCGGCCGACAGCCCGGCCGCCGCGCCGGCGAGCACCAGTTGGCGTTCGATCTGCGCGTTCGAGCGCGGGTAGAAGCGCCGCAGGTTGAACATCAGCGCCGCGCCGACCTGCACGGTCGGCCCTTCGCGGCCGATCGTGAAGCCGCCCAGGATGCCGAGGAACGACACCAGCACCTTGCCGAACAGGATGCGCAGCGTCAGCAGCCGGGAGCCGAACGCGCTCGGGCGCGCGTGCAGCGTCGCGATCACCTGCGGGATGCCGCTGCCCTCGGCGCCGCGGAAGAAGCGGCGCGTGATCCATACCGACACCGCGGCGATTGCCGGCGTCAGCAGCAGCGGCAGCCACGCGGCGTGATCGCGCATCGTGCGGAAGCTTTCATAGCCCCAGTCGATCAGTCGCGCGTAGAGCACGGCCGCGAGGCCGACGACGATCGCGCCGAGCCAGAAAACGCCGTACTGGCGCCAGATTCTCAACGAGCGACGGGTGAGGGCGGGAAACAGGGCGGGAAGGGCGGCAAGAGCGGGGCGTGGCATCGGCGGGGCCATCGGGCAAAGGACACATTATAAAAAGGAACCGGGGTCGCACAGTGGGCGACAGGGTTTCGCAAGCTTGTAGCATTTCGTTGCAAATGTAATTCAGGAGTAATGTTCGCGGCGGGTATCCGTCGTTAGCATCCCCAAATGGCTCGCTCTTCCCCGCAAACGTGAAACGCATCCTCATCGTGAAAGTGACGTCGCTCGGCGACGTCGTCCAGACGCTGCCTGTCGTGGCGGATCTGCATCGCGCCTTTCCCGGCGTAACGGTCGACTGGGCGGTGGACGAATCGTGCGCGGAGGTCGTGCGCTGGCATCCGGGCGTCAGCCATGTCCTTTGCGCGCCGCTGCGCCGTTTCAAGAAGATGCGCAATCGCGGCGACCTGAAGGCGATCTCGGCGTCGATCAGCGCGCTGCGGGCGCACCGCTACGATGCGGTGATCGACCTGCACGGCGTCTACAAGAGCGCGATCATTTCGGTGCTGGCGCGCGCCGCGCGCCGCATCGGCTACCAGACGCAGGATCTCGGCGAAACGGGCGCACGCTTCGCGTATTCGCATCGCTTCGGCCCGCGGCCGGATTGCGATGCGTGGCACGGGATGCGCGTGAGCGCCGGCGAGGCGCTCGGTTACGCGCCCGAGGGTGTCGCCATGTACGGCATCGTTCCGCCGCAGGATGCGAACCTGCCGACGGCCGTGACCGACGGCGCACCGTTCATGCTGTTGTTCCATGCGACGTCCAACCCCGACAAGAAATGGCCGGCCGACCACTGGGCCGCGCTCGCCACGCAGATGATGGCGCGCGGCGTGCGCGTGCTGTTGCCGTGGGGATCGGCTGCCGAGCACGACGACGCGCAGGACATCGCCGCGCGCGCGCCGGGGGCGGTCGTGCTGCCCGCGATGACGGTGCGCGAACTCGGCGCGGCGCTTGGCCGGGCTGCGCTCGTGGTGGGGGTCGATACGGGGTTCGTGCACATGGCGCACGCGTTGCAGCGGCCGACCGTGATGATCTTCGTCGCGACGTCGCGACACCATTGCGGGATCGGCGGCGCGCCGAATGCCCTGTCCATCGGCGAGCCGGGCACGGTGCCGTCGGTCGAGGAGGCGCTGGACGCGATCGATGCGGTCTGCCCGGCCTACGGCGCGCTGCACGCGCGACTGACCGCCTGACGAAGCGGGGCGGGCCGGTTCAGGCGAGTAGCGCCTCGACCGTGACGACGGCGGCGATCGCCGCCAGGTTCGCCAGCAGCGCCTCGAACACGAGGCCGCGCCACGTCTTCGGCCGGAAGCGCAGCGCGAGCAGGAGCGCGCCACCGAGCGCAAGCGCGAGGATCAGGACGAGATCGGCATTGCCGAGGCGGATGTTCATGGCGGCGGCTCCTTCGAGGCGGGATCCCGGGGGCGCGCGGCGGCGCACCCAGGATCGAGTATAGGCAGCGCCGGCCTCCGCACAACCCGGGTCGCCCCGGAGCATCAGACGAGCGACGCGTCGCGCGTTTCGCGCATCAGCAGCACACCGATCAGGCTGATGGCCGCCGCAACCGATACATACCCGCCGACCCACGACAGCCCACCGCGCGCCGCCAGCAGTTGCGCGATGTACGGCGCGATCGACGCGCCGAGGATCCCGCCGAGGTTGTACGCGACCCCCGCGCCCGTATAGCGGACGTTGGTCGGGAACAGTTCCGGCAGCAGCGCGCCCATCGGCGCGAACGTCACGCCCATCAGGAACAGCTCGATCGTCAGGAACAGCGCGACGAGCGGCATCGAGCCGCTGCCGAGCAGCGGTTCCATCGCGAAACCCGACAGCAGTGCGGCGATCGCGCCCACGACCAGCACCGGTTTGCGGCCGAAGCGATCGGATGCCCACGCGGACAGCGGCGTCGCGAGTCCCATGAACACGACCGCGAAACACAGCAGGCCGAGGAAGCTCTGGCGCGGAATATGCAGCGCCGACACGCCGTACGACAGCGAAAACACCGTCGAGATGTAGAACAGCGTGTAGCAGACGACCATCGCGAGCGCGCCGAGCAGCGTCGGCTGCCAGTGTTGCGTGACGAGGGTCGCGACCGGCACGCGTACGCGCTCGTTGCGATCGAGCGCGGCCTGGAACGCGGGCGTTTCGGTGATCTTGAGTCGCACGTACAGGCCGAGCGCGACGAGCACCGCGCTGACCAGGAACGGGATGCGCCAGCCCCAGCTGCGGAACTGCTCGTCCGACAGCGACAACGCGAGCGCGAAGAACAGGCCGTTCGACATCAGGAAGCCGACCGAGGGCCCGAGCTGCGGGAACATGCCGAACCAGCCGCGCTTGCCCTGCGGCGCATGCTCGGTCGCGAGCAGCGCGGCGCCGCCCCATTCGCCGCCGAGGCCGATCCCCTGGCCGAAGCGCAGCACGCACAGCAGCACCGGCGCGAGCGTGCCGATCGCGTCGTAGCCGGGCACGAAGCCGATTGCGGTGGTGGATACGCCCATCACGAGCAGCGACGCGACGAGCGTCGATTTGCGCCCGATGCGGTCGCCGAAGTGCCCGAACAGGAACGAGCCGATCGGGCGCGCGATGAATGCGATGCCGAACGTGACGAATGCGGACAGCGCCTGTGCGGTTGCGGAGCCGTGCGGAAAGAATACGGGGCCGATGACGAGCGCGGCAGCCGTTGCGTACACATAGAAATCGTAGAACTCGATCGCGGTGCCGATGAAGCTCGCGAACACGATGCGCCGGTGGCTGACGGCGCCGGCCGAACCGGTTGCGTGTGCAACGGTCGGGGGGGATGCGGACATGGATGTCTCCGTTTTGTCGTTAGGGCGGTCGGCTGGGTGTGCGGTCGGACAGGCGGACGCCTGCCGGGGGCAGCCGAGCGGATGATGCGGTAGCGGCGTGGACGCGCGCCGTGGCGCGGACGTCACCCGCCGGTCGACGATGGAGACGGGTACGTCGCCGCCGCCCGGTGCCGGCGTGGTCGGCTCGCATGCCGGGTGGGGCGCACGAACGCGCGCGCGGCGTGATGGCCGCGCGATTGCGGAAAATTATAGCCAGCGCTGCCGCGCACCGGCAATCGCGGTGCGGCGGGCCGGTCAGTCGATCGATTGCGCCTGCGCCGACGCGGTGCTTTGCAACTGAAAATGGCCGTCGTCGTTGAAGAGCCAGCCTTCCATCATTTCGAGCCGGCCGTTGCCGTCGAGCAGTCGCGACGGTGGCGGCGGCAGCGGTGCCGAGCGGCGCAGCGACGCGAGCGCGAGCGCTTCCGCTTCGCTGTCGCCGTTGCTGCGATAGACGGACGCGTTGACGAGCCGGCCGCTGCCATCGACGGTGAAGGCCACGACGACGAGCGAACGGAGCATGGCCTGCGGCGTGCCGTGCAGCATGCCGGACGGATTGCGTTCGGCGACACGCTGCGCGATTTCGACGCGGTATTGGTCGAGGCTGCCACTGCGTGTGATCGACGGAATCGTCAGGATCGAGTGCAGCGACGGAGGCGGCGTGATCGTGCACGCCGCGAGCATGGCGACGACGGCCAGTGCAACTGCACGCAGCCGGTCGACGCGCGAACGGGAAAGGGGGCGCATGGGAGGCTAGCCAGAAGTGACTATAAAAAAATGATAGGTGCACGGGCGCGAGCCGGCATCGGGAGAAACACATAACGGGCGATGCCGGGTGTCGCGATCGCTGATGGCGAGGCAGCGTGCGCCCGCGTATCGCGATGTGACGTGACATGTGACGGCACGCTCGCGCGGCTGTTGCACGTGCGTATCCCGGCGCGCGTGTTGCACGGTTGAAAGCAAGGCGAGGAACGCGACCGGCGCGCAGGCGCTTGGCGACGGTTCGGCAGCGCGCATCGGTTGTCGCGGGCTGCACCGCGGCGGATGCCCGCGCAATCGTCAGCGACGCGTGCCGCCCGGTTCAGAAACCGTGCGTGACGAGTGACAGGACCGACAGGTCGGGGTGCGTGCCGTCGATGATGCTCTTGCCGACATGCACGGCTTCGTGGACGGCTTCATCGAGGCTTGCGAAGCTTTCCTCGCCGTCCGCATGGAACGGTACCGCGTGGCCGGGTAACGCGGGATTCGCGCCGGGATGGCATACGTAGCCGGTGTAGGTGTAGCGCGTGTCGCTGCCGGGCACGGCAGCCGGCACGACATGGACCTCGAAGCCTTCGTAATCGACGTGTTCCGTCGGTATCGACAGTTCGGTCATGGCGATCTCCGTGTACCGCACGCAGGGGTGGCGCGCGCGGCATCGAGTACGCGGCGGCGGTCGTGTCGCCGTGTTGATCGAATTCTAGGTGATCGAGCGGCTGGCCGGGAGGCTTCCGGCGCGCTGCGGCGCGATGACGGGCTGCTGCCCGTGCCGGTGGCTCGGATGCCGCGCGAGAACCCGGCGCGAACGCACGTGCCGTTTCGACGAACGGGTTCGTGCGCGGCGCTGCATCATTGTTTGCAGCGGGCGTCCTTGCGCTGCACGACGATGATCACCGGGTATTTCTGGCCGTGGTCGAGCTCCACGCGTGCCACGACGGTGAGCGTCGCCGGATCGGAATCGTCGTACACGCTCACCTGTTCGTTGCGCAGATAGGTCACGCCGGTGCAGTTCGACGTGCGTCCGTCGTCACCCACCTTGCACTGGAGGTCGTTGTCTTTCAGGTAGTTGTACGGCGACGGGCTCGCGAGGTATTCGCTCAGGCCGCGCGGCGAGCCGCCGACGCCGGACACGTATGCGATCGCGCACGACGCTTGCGCGTCGCTGCCGGACGCGGTGTCGGCTGCCGCGTGCGTGCTGACGGCCGCGAGCAAGGCGACGAGCGACGAGACGATGAGGGGCTTCATGACGAGGGTTTCCCGTTTCGCGAATCGGAGCGCCGGATTGTAACGGCATCCGGCGGGACGCGTCGGAACGTGGGGGAAAGCCGTACGGGAACCAACAAAAAAACCCGTCATTCGCTGAATGGACGGGGTTTGGCAAACTTCCTGGCGGAAGCGGTGAGATTCGAACTCACGGACAGTTTCCCGTCGCCGGTTTTCAAGACCGGTGCCTTAAACCGCTCGGCCACGCTTCCACACGAGGCGGCATTGTAACCGAAATGCCGCGATCTTCATGCCCTCAATCGTCGCGCAGGAACAATTCCTGCAGGTCGTTGAGGAAACGCTGGCCGAGCGGCGTCGGCGCGATCTGCGCGAAATCGCGTGCGATCAGCCCGCGCCGTTCCGCTTCCTGCAGTGCCGGCTCGATCGTGCTCATCGGCAGGCCGGTGCGCTCGGCGAAGCTGTGCACGGGGAAGCCCTCGACGAGCCGCAGCGTGTTCAGCATGAACTCGAACGGCAGGTCGCGCGCGCCGACTTCACGCTCTTCCTGCACGGCCGTGCCGGCCATCGCCTGCTCGATGAAGGTCGCCGGATGCTTGTAGCGTGCCTGCCGCAGGATCCGGTTCGGGAACGACAGCTTCGTGTGCGCGCCCGCACCGATCCCGAGATAGTCGCCGAAACGCCAGTAGTTCAGGTTGTGCTTGCACTGATGATTCGGCTTCGCATACGCGGACACTTCGTAGCGCCCGTAGCCGGCCTCGGCCGTACGTGCGTGAATCCATTCCTGCATGTCGGCCGACGCGTCGTCGTCGGGGACGACCGGCGGGAACTTCGCGAACAGCGTATTCGGCTCGAGCGTCAGGTGATACAGCGACAGATGCGGCGGCGCGTACGAAAGTGCGGTTTCGATGTCGGTACGGCATTCGTCGAGCGTCTGGTTCGGCAGCGCGAACATCAGGTCGAGGTTGAAGTTGTCGAAGTTCTTCGCGGCGATCTCGACGGCCGCGCGCGCCTGCGCGGTGTCGTGAATCCGGCCGAGCGCCTTCAGGTGCGTTTCGTTGAAGCTCTGGATGCCGACCGACAGGCGGTTCACGCCGCTCGCGCGGAACTGCGCGAACTTCGCGGCCTCGAACGTGCCCGGATTCGCCTCGAGCGTGATCTCGGCATCGGCGTCGAGCGGCAGCAGCGCGCGTACGTCGGACAGCAGCCGGTCGAGGCCGGCGGCCGACAGCAGGCTCGGCGTGCCGCCGCCGATGAACACCGTATGCACCTGCCGGCCCCACACGAGCGGCAGCGCCTGCTCGAGATCGGCGCGCAGCGCGTCGAGATATTCGGTTTCCGGAAACCGTTCGCCTTTCCACTCGTGCGAGTTGAAATCGCAGTACGGGCACTTGCGTACGCACCACGGGAAATGCACGTACAGCGCGAGCGGCGGCAGCGACGTGAGCCGCACCTGGCCGGGCGACGTGAAGGTCGCGACGACGCGTGCGCCGGTTTCCGCGGCCTGGCTCATGCAACCTCCCGCAGCGAAGGGGTATCGGGCATGCTCATGCTTCCTCCGCGAGCCGCGCCAGCAGCGCCTTCAGCGCCAGCGCACGGTGGCTGTGCGTGTTCTTCACGGCCGGTTCGAGTTCGGCGGCCGTCGCGCCGAGCGAAGGCAGATAGAAATACGGGTCATAGCCGAATCCGTGCTCGCCGCGCGGGGTATCGACGATCTCGCCCGCCCAGCGCCCTTCGGCGAACAGCGGCTCGGGGTCGTCCGCATGGCGCACGAGCGCGAGCACGCAGCAGTAGTATGCGCGCCGGTCGTCGACGCCGCGCAGCTGCTCGACGAGATACGCGTTGTTCGCCGCATCGCCCTTGTCGCGGCCCGCGCGCTGCGCATAGCGCGCCGAATAGACGCCCGGCGCGCCGCGCAGCACGCGCACGCACAGGCCCGAATCGTCGGCGATCGCCGGCAGCCCGGTGAGCCGCGACGCGTGACGCGCCTTCGTCAGCGCGTTCTCGATGAAGGTGCCGAACGGCTCGTCCGCCTCGGGCACCGCGAGGTCGCCCTGCGGGACGATCTCGATGCCGACCGTCGAGAACAGCGCGGTGAATTCGCGCAGCTTGCCGGCGTTGTTCGACGCGAGGACGATGCGCGACAGCGGCGCGATGGTGTGGTCGTCCGGCATGTCAGGCGCCCAGCACGTCTTTCTGAAGCTGCACGAGTTCGGCGATCCCGCCTTGCGCGAGGTCGAGCAGCGCGTTCATCTCGGCGCGCGAGAACGGCACGCCTTCCGCCGTGCCCTGGACTTCGACGAAGCCGCCGGCGCCCGTCATCACGACGTTCATGTCGGTATCGCAGCGCGAATCTTCCGCGTAATCGAGGTCGAGCACGGGCGCGCCTTCGTACACGCCGACCGAGATCGCGGCGACGTGGTCGGTGATCGGCGAGCGCGTGAGCTTGCCGGCCGCGATCAGCGTCGACACGGCGTCGTGTGCGGCGACGAACGCGCCGGTGATGCTCGCCGTGCGCGTGCCGCCGTCGGCCTGGATCACGTCGCAGTCGATGTGGATCGTGCGCGGGCCGAGCGCCTCGAGGTCGAACACGGCGCGCAGCGCGCGGCCGATCAGGCGCTGAATTTCCTGCGTGCGGCCGGTCTGCTTGCCGCGTGCGGCTTCGCGGTCGCTGCGCGTGTGCGTCGCGCGTGGCAGCATGCCGTATTCGGCGGTCAGCCAGCCTTGCCCGCGGTCGCGCAGGAAATCGGGCACGCGTTCGGAGACGCTCGCGGTGCAGAGCACCTTGGTGTCGCCGAATTCGACCAGCACCGAGCCTTCGGCGTGTTTCGTGTAGTGGCGCGTGAGGGCGACCTTGCGCAGTTCGTCGGCGCGGCGGCCGCTCGGGCGGGAAACGGAGGACGTCATGTGGGAATCGCGGAACGAGAGGAAACCCCGATTTTAGCGCCGAACGGCGGGCTTGCCCGGCGGGGTGGTTCCCAAAAATGGGATAATGCGCGCTTCCCGCCCCGCGCTTTCCGATGCGCCGGGCGCCTCGACATATCCCCGCCCGCGAGGGCACCCAGACGGCGAGACGAACCATGATCTACAGCATGACGGGCTACGCGAGCGCGACGCGCGAACTCGCGACGGCCACCGGTAACGGCGGCACCAGCGTGTCGGTCGAACTGCGCACCGTGAACTCGCGCTTCCTCGACCTGAATTTCCGGATGCCGGACGACGTGCGCGCGTGCGAACCCGCGCTGCGCGAAATGCTGATGAACAAGCTGTCGCGCGGCAAGGTCGACATCCGCATCAACCTGCAGCGCGGCGAGCAGAGCATCGGCGCCGGCGCGCTGAACCAGTCGGCGCTCGGCCAGCTCGCCGAGCTCGAGCGCTCGGTGCTGGACACGTTCCCGGGCGTCGGCCGCCTGCGCGCGGGCGAGATCCTGCGCTGGCCCGGCGTGATCGCCGAAAGCGGCGTGTCGGCGGAAGCGATCCGCGACGCGGTGCTCGCGTGCGGCAAGGAAGCGATCGGCGAGCTCGTCGTCGTGCGTTCGCGCGAAGGCGCGCAACTGGCGACGATGCTGCTGTCGAACGTCACCGAGATGGAAGCGATCGTCGCGCGCATCACGCCGCTCGTGCCGGAGCTGATCGCGAAGCATCAGCAGAAGATCGTCGAACGGCTGCAGGAAGCGCTCGGGATCGCGGCGCCCGAAGGCGGCGCGACGATCGTCACGCGCGAGGAAGCCGCGGAGCGCATTCGTCAGGAAGTGACGATGTACGGGATCCGGATCGACATCGCGGAAGAGCTGTCGCGTCTCACCGCGCACCTGAACGAAACGCGCCATGTGATCGAGAAGGGCGGCCGCGTCGGCAAGCGTCTCGACTTCATGATGCAGGAACTGAATCGAGAAGCAAACACGCTCGGCTCGAAGGCGGCGGCGAAGGAACTGGCCGACGCATCGATGGCGCTCAAGCTGTTGATCGAGCAGATGCGCGAGCAAGTGCAAAACCTGGAGTAAAAGAGATGAAACGACCCCCACGCTCACTATGTTCGCTGCCCCTCGAGGGGGCGGCCAGCCTCCTTGGGGCGGCCCGGCGGAGGCTGTCATGACCGATTCCCATCGCGACGCCCACGCATCGCATTCGCTGCACGGCGGCGTCTATCCCGGCAACCTGTTCATGGTCGTCGCGCCGTCGGGCGCCGGCAAGTCGACGCTCGTGAATGCGCTGCTGTCGAAGGACAACGACATCTGCCTGTCGATCTCGTACACGACGCGCAAGCCGCGTCCGGGCGAGCAGGACGGCCGGCACTATCACTTCACGACGGTCGAGGATTTCCGCGCGCGTCACGCGGCGCACGAATTCCTCGAGAGCGCGGAAGTGCACGGCAACTACTACGGCACGTCGCGCGTCTGGATCGAAGAGCAGATGAAGAACGGCCACGACGTGCTGCTTGAGATCGACTGGCAGGGCGCGCTGCAGGTGAAGAAGCAGTTCCGCAACGCGGTCGGCATCTTCATCCTGCCGCCGTCGCTCGACGCGCTCGAGGAGCGCCTGAAGAAGCGCGGCCAGGACGAACCGAACGTGATCACGCGTCGCCTGCTCGCCGCCGGCAGCGAGATCGCGCACGCGTCGGAAGCGGAATACGTGGTGATCAACGAGAATTTCGAGCGTGCGCTCGCGGAGCTCGAATGCATCGTCGCGGCTACGCGCCTGCGCTTTGCTTCGCAGTACGCGCGACACACGGAGCTGTTCATCGAGCTCGGCATCCATCTGCCCCACGCGGAATGACGCGGGGGACGAGGGACATAAGGTAGAATAAGGACTATATTCAGAAGGAATTACCAACATGGCTCGCATTACCGTCGAAGACTGCCTGAAGCAAATCCCGAACCGCTTCGAACTGGCGCTCGCCGCCACCTATCGCGCGCGGCAGCTCGCGCAAGGCCATACGCCGAAGATCGAAAGCCGTGACAAGCCGACCGTCGTCGCGCTGCGCGAAATCGCTGCCGGCCAGGTCGGCGTCGAGATGCTGAAGAAGGTGCCGGTGTAACGCGCATCCGGCCCGTTCCAGCCATGTAATCCACGCGCGCAACGACTCGACCTGGAGGCGAATATGAGCACCACCCCATCGTCCGCCTCCGCGGATTCGACCACCGAAGCCACGGCCCAGTCGCCTGCGCGCCAGTACATCGACGCGGTCCTCGAACAGTCCTTCCGGCATCTGTTCGGGCCGACCGCCACACCGGAGCAGCCGCGCAAGCACGGCGTCGTTTCGATCGCGAAACTGACGGCCGTGCTGGCCGAGTATCTCGCTCCGGAAGAAATCAAAGAGGTCAAGGCGGCGTTCCACTTCAGCGACGAAGCCCACCTCGGTCAATATCGCCAGAGCGGCGAACCCTACATCACCCATCCCGTCGCCGTCGCGGAAATCTGTGCCGGCTGGAAGCTCGACGCGCAGGCCGTCATGGCAGCGCTCCTGCACGACGTGATGGAAGACCAGGGCGTGACCAAGAGCGAGCTGGCCGAACGGTTCGGCCCGAAGGTTGCCGAACTGGTTGACGGCCTGTCGAAGCTCGACAAGATGGAGTTCCGCAGTCGCGAGGAAGCGCAGGCGGAAAACTTCCGCAAGATGCTGCTCGCGATGGCACGCGACGTGCGCGTCATTCTCGTCAAGCTCGCCGACCGCCTGCACAACATGCGCACGCTCGGCGCGGTGCCGATGGAAAAGCGCCGCCGCGTCGCGCGCGAGACGCTCGATATCTACGCGCCGATCGCGCACCGCCTCGGGTTGAACAACACGTATCGCGAGCTGCAGGACATGAGCTTCGCGAACTTCAACCCGCATCGCTACGCGACGCTCGAGAAGGCCGTCAAGGCGGCGCGCGGCAACCGCCGCGAAGTGATCAGCAAGATTCTCGAGGCCGCGCAGCGCGCGATGGCCGACGCGAAGATCGACGCCGAGATCACCGGCCGCGAAAAGACCATCTACAGCGTGTACCGCAAGATGCGCGACAAGCAGCTGTCGTTCTCGCAGGTGCTCGACGTTTACGGTTTTCGCGTCGTCGTCGACAGCCCGCTCGACTGCTACACGTGCATCGGCGCGCTGCACGCGTTGTACAAGCCCGTGCCCGGCAAGTTCAAGGACTACATCGCGATCCCGAAGATCAACGGCTATCAGTCGCTGCACACGACGCTCGTCGGTCCGTTCGGCGCGCCGATCGAGTTCCAGGTGCGCACGCGCAAGATGCATGAGATTGCCGAGGCGGGGGTCGCCGCGCACTGGCTGTACAAGAACGGCAGCGCCGATCTCAGTGACGTGCAGAAGCGCGCCCACCAGTGGCTGAAGTCGTTGCTCGACATCCAGAGCGAAGCCGGCGATTCGAGCGAATTCCTCGAGCACGTGAAGATCGACCTGTTCCCCGACGCGGTCTACGTGTTCACGCCGAAGTCGAAGATCATGGCGCTGCCGCGCGGCGCGACGGCGCTCGATTTCGCGTATTCGATCCACAGCGATCTCGGCAACCAGTGCGTGGCCGTGAAGATCAACAACGAGCTGCTGCCGCTGCGCACCGAGCTGAAGAGCGGCGACATCGTCGAGGTGATCACCGCGCCGTATTCGAAGCCGAACCCCGCATGGCTCGGCTTCGTGCGTACCGGCAAGGCGCGCTCGGCGATCCGTCACTACCTGAAGACGATGCGCCTGAACGAGTCGGTGCAGCTTGGCGAGCGGCTGGTCGACCAGAGCCTGAAAGGCTATGGTCTCGCGCTGGCCGATGTCGAGCCGGAGGTGTGGGAGAAGCTCGTGCAGTGGACGGGCAACAAGAGCCGTCAGGAAATCTTCGCGGACATCGGCCTCGGCCGTCGCGTTGCCGCGGTGATGGCAAAGCGCATCGAGGTGCTGATGAGCGGCCGCGACGCGGACGACGATCTGCCGAAGTCCGAGCGGCATCCCGCGCACCATGCGCCGCCGGTCGTGATTACCGGCACCGAGGGGATGTCGGTGCAGTTGTCCGCGTGCTGCCGGCCGATTCCGGGCGACGCGATCATGGGCTACATCGGCATCGGCTTGGGGATGGCGATTCATACGACCGATTGCCGCGTGGCGCAGCGGATTCATCGCCGCGATCCGGGCCGCTGGATCGACGTCGAATGGGCGCCGCAGCCGGGCCGCCTGTTCGATGTCGCGGTGAAGGCGCTCGTGAAGAACACCAAGGGCATCTTTGCGCGCGTGGCGGCGGACATCACGTCGGCCGACGCGAACATCGTGCATATCGCGATGGACGAGGATCTGACACACGAATCGACGGTACTGCGCTTCGTGATCCAGGTCAGCGACCGCGTGCATCTTGCGAACGTGATGCGGCGCGTGCGGACCAATCCGGACGTGATGCGGATCATGCGCGAGCGTTCGACCGACGACGGCGCGCACGCGCGCCATGACGGCGGCATGCGGATCGAGCGCGAGCGGCAGGATTATTGAAGCTTGCCGGCACGAGCGGGCGATTGATCGACGGCGGCCAATATGGCCGCCGTTTTCATTTGTGCGGCACGAAGGGCGAACGTGCGGCGTGGCTGGGCAAGGGCGCCTGTAACCGGGCCGTGTCGTGAGCAAGGGAAGGGGAGGCGGAAAAGAAAAAGGGCTTTCCCGGAGGAAAGCCCTTTTAAGGTGGCGCGGCTGGCAGGATTCGAACCCACGACCCCTTGGTTCGTAGCCAAGTACTCTATCCAACTGAGCTACAGCCGCACGCAAAACGGTACTGCTTGACTGTCGGAACCTTCTGCGATGGGAAGGCCCCCAAAAAAGTGGCGCGGCTGGCAGGATTCGAACCCACGACCCCTTGGTTCGTAGCCAAGTACTCTATCCAACTGAGCTACAGCCGCACGCAAAACAAAACTTCTACTGCTTCGAACTGAAAGGGCCTTCGGTTCGGAAGGCCCTCGAAAAAGTGGCGCGGCTGGCAGGATTCGAACCCACGACCCCTTGGTTCGTAGCCAAGTACTCTATCCAACTGAGCTACAGCCGCACGCAGAAGCGAAATTATAGCAGGGTTGTATAAAAAGGGAAGCCTTATTCGCGAATTGTTCTGCGCGGCCTTGCCGGGGCCCCCATCGTGTACCCTTGGAGCATCAGTCATCCACGTTGAATCTGCATCATGAACAAGGCGTTTGTCAAAGAGTCGGACGGCGACGACGACGATCTCGACCAGGCCCAGCCGGCGATTCCGGCGGGCGCGAAGAACTACATCACGCCGGCCGGCCACAAGCGGCTGAGGGACGAACTGCTGAACCTGATCGACGTCGAGCGTCCCGAGGTCGTGCGGCTCGTGTCCTGGGCCGCATCGAACGGCGACCGGTCGGAAAACGGCGACTACATCTACGGCAAGCGGCGGCTTCGCGAGATCGATCGCCGCATCCGCTTCCTGACGAAGCGGCTCGATCTTGCCGAAGTCGTCGATGCGAGCCGGCAGGAGAATGTCGACCAGGTGTTTTTCGGTGCAACGGTCGATTACGAGACGCCGGACGGCGAAGATCATACGATCACGATCGTCGGGATCGACGAGGTCGATCTGGATCGCGGCTGCGTCAGCTGGATTTCCCCGGTCGCGCGTGCGCTGATCAAGGCGAAGATCGGCGATACCGTCATGCTGATGACGCCGGCCGGCCCGCAGCCGATCGACGTGCTCGACGTTCGCTACCCGCCGCGCGACAACGCCTGAGCGATACCCGGCGCAGTCCGGCAAAGAAAAAGCGCCCCGACGGGGCGCTTCGTCATCCGGCGCGCAGCGAATGGGCCGGTCGTTCAGAAGCGATGGCGCATGCCGGCCGTGACCGCGATCTGCTTGTTGGTCGATGACGCGGCGCCCAGCCCGTTGATGTTGGCGCCGAGGTCGAGGCCGTCGTTGTTGACCTTCTGGAACTCGCCCTGCAGGTAGACGTCGGTGCGCTTCGACAGCGCATAGTCGGCTTGCAGGTTGAACTGGTGCCAGGTCGGCTTGTCGCCGGCCAGGCGGCCCTGCGTGTACGTGTAGGAGCCGGCAAGCGACAGCGCCGGCGTCAGCGCGTAGCGGCCGTTGAGTTCGTAGTTGCTGAAGCGCGCGGTTCCGCCGAGGCCCGTGATGCCACCTGACACGCCGGACTGCCCCGCGCTGATTGCACGGATGCCGGTGAGGCGCGTCTGCGTGAAGACGAAGCCGACCGTGGCCGGGCCGAACCCGTAGTTCAGGCCGGCACCCCAGGTGCGTTGCACGCGCGAGGCGAAGGTCCAGTCGCCGGTCACCGCGCCCGGATCGGTCGCTGCCTGCGCGAGCGCGTTCACGTCGCTGTTCAACTGCAAGTAGGCCGCGGCGAAGTTGAAGCCCAGGTAGCTGTACGACACGCCGCCGCTATAGGCGCGGTTGTTCGCGAAAGACGTCGAGTTCGAGAACCCGTACAACGCACCGAACTTGAGGCCGCCGTAGTTCGCGCTCTGATATTTGACCGAGTTGTTGATCCGGAACGAGTTGTTCAGGTTGTCGTTGTCGAACGGGTGGGCGAACTGCGTGCCGCCGTACTGGGTGCCGGTCAGCGACAGCGGCCCGAGATAGTCGACGACGCTGTCGTACTGCCGGCCCAGCGTCAGCGAACCGTAGCTGTTGTGTGCGAGGCCGACAAACGCTTGCCGGCCGAATTCGCGGCCGTTCTGCTTCAGCGCGCCGTTATTGATGCCGAAACCATTTTCCAGCGTGAAGATCGCTTTCAGGCCGCCGCCGAGATCTTCGGTGCCGCGCAAGCCCCAGCGGCTGCCGTTGACCGAACCGCTGGTTTCCTGCCAGGCGCTGTGGCCGCGCTGATTGTTCGTGTAGGTGATGCCGGCGTCGATCAGGCCATAGAGCGTCACGCTGCTCTGGGCATGGGCTGCCGTAACGAATACACCCGACAACGCGGTGACGATCAGAGTTTTTTTCATGGATCTGTCTCCAAACAGGATGATGTCGATCGAACCTGCTGCGGACTGGCATGTTTTGCTTGACGCTGCGGCCGATCCGGCAGAGCGGCGGTGCGCTTTTCAAAAAGCCATCTGCAGTGTAAGGAGTGCGTGGAGCGGGGAGGGGGCGTGCTTTAAGCAATAATATATTTTGGAATCCGCAAAGATCGTGGAGGTAGGGCAAACGGTTGTCCAGCAAGGGTTTGCGGCGATGCAGCGAAAGAAAATGGCGCTCAGGACTGCGTAACGGGCGTTGCGCGATCGCGACAGGTAATCAGCGGCAGGCGACGGCGGTCATAGCGCGATTATTGACACATCGGCAATAGAGGTTTGTGTGGAGCATGGATAATGAAAGGTTGTTCTCTCGCTATACTGCGATCTCTGCTTTCCGAAGCAGACTTTTTCGTTGACGGAAAAGATCTCCAAACCTTTGTCGGCGCGACTTCCCAGTCGCGCTTTTTTTTTGCCCCGCCGCTGCGCACTACTGCGTGTACGAGCGCCGCTTGCGCTTGGCCGCAGGCGCGGCCTCCTTGGCTTCGTTCGGGGGCGGCGTGTATGTCCAGTCTTCCATCACGTAGTGACGGGCATCGAGAGGCGATGCAAGCAGGTTCTGCCAGTGATCGCCGTGCCAGGTCGTATCGAACTCGGTGTCGCACGGCGCTTCGCGCGCGGACTCTGCCAGAGCGCGGGACTTGCGGCGTACGCGCCCGAGTCGGCTCGCGAAGCGCTTGATTCCGTCCAGCCACATGACCTTCTCCTTCCTTCCGGCATTGGGTGAGCATCGCAATGTCCCCGCATTTCTGCAACCCGGAAAAAACCCGAGGATTTTACCGAGGCGATTTGTCCCCGGTAGAAATTTCAGGGTCGAGATTATCGGAACTCCCACCCCGGTAATGTTGACAGGTTTTTGACTCGAATCAATTAATAAAAGGCGATGGTGTACCGATTCCAATGGCATTAGCACTTTTTTGATAAAACGATCATCAAAAATTTTCTTGACGCACCCGGATTGTCCAATTTATAAAGTCAGCACTCCGTCCTCGGGCGGCGTGCTGGTGCTGGTGCAGTTGCTGGCGCGATGTTTCGGGATTTCGGGAAACGGCTATAAAAATAGCTTTTTTGATCTAATCGAGTGGGGAACGAAGACATGGATACCGGTATCGTGAAATGGTTTAACGATGCTAAAGGTTTCGGCTTTATTACGTCGGACAATGGTGGTGAAGATTTGTTTGCGCACTTTTCCGAAATCAAGATGGACGGCTTCAAGACGCTGAAGGAAAACCAGCGTGTTTCGTTCGACGTGAAAGTCGGGCCGAAAGGCAAGCAGGCAGCGAATATCCAGGCGGTCTGACGCGCCACGCATTGCCGATCACGTCCGGCCCCCGCATGGCGGGGGCTTTTCATTTTCCGGGGACGGAACAATACGGTTCGGGCTGGCCGCGAACGGGGATGCCGGTGCATACTCACGGAAGCATCGTTTTCCAGTCTTTTCATGTCCGATTTCCCCCGTCCGTCCGATCCGGCCAGCGAACAGCCGCTCGTTTTCGTCGACCTTGAAACCACGGGCGGCTCGCCCGCCGAACACCGCATCACCGAAATCGGTGTGGTCGAAATCGGCCCGCTCGGCGTGTCGACGTGGACGACGCTCGTCAATCCGGCACAGTCGATTCCGCCGTTCATCCAGCAACTGACGGGTATTTCGGACGAGATGGTGCGCGACGCGCCGTCGTTCGCATCGCTGGCGCCGGCCTTGTTCGAGCGGCTCGACGGCAAGCTTTTCGTCGCGCACAACGCGAGCTTCGACCGCGGCTTCCTGCGGGCCGAATTCGAGCGCGCCGGGTTCGCGTTCAATCCCGACGTGCTATGTACGGTGCGGCTGTCGCGTGCGCTGTTCCCGCGTGAAACGCGGCACGGGCTCGACGCGTTGATCGAGCGCCACGGCCTCGTGCCGGCTGCGCGCCACCGGGCGCTGGCGGATGCCGATCTCCTGTGGCAGTTCTGGCGCCAGTTGCACGACATCGTGCCGCTCGAGCGGCTGCGCGACCAGATCGCGCGCACGACGCGCCACTTCCGTCTGGGCGGCGACCTGACCGAAGCCTGGCTCGATACCGCGCCGGCCGGGTGCGGCGCGTACGCACTGTTCGGGGAGGGCGACGCGCCACTGTACGTCGGCCGCAGCGTACGCGTGCGGCAGCGGCTGCGCGCGTTGTTGACGGGAGAGCGTCGGTCGTCGAAGGAAATGCGGCTTGCGCAGCAGGTACGGCGCGTTGAATGGCGCGAGACGGGTAACGAACTGGGGGCGATGCTTGCGGAAGCGCAATGGATCGCCGGGCTGCGTCCGTCGTACAACCGGCGCCCTGCGGCCGACACGGCCCGTGTCGGCAATGCACCCTGGCCGTTCGAAGGCGCCGTTGCGTTCGAGGCGAGCGGCGAGCGCCGCCTGTTTCATGTGATCGATGGCTGGCGCTATCTCGGCGTCGCGGAATCGCTCGACGCGGCCGCGCGGCTCGCGGCCGACGGGGCGGCCGGCGCATTCGAACCCTTCACCCACCGCCTGCTGCAGACGCATCTCGCGCGCGGCCTGCAACTGATTCCGCTCGCCGCGCTCACGCCTGCGGGCCAAGCGGGCTGACCCGGCGCGACCGCCGCGTCAGCCGATCGCGCTTGCGCCGCCGGCCGAGCAGACGTGCGACAGCGCGGTGTCGAGCGCCTGCGTCTGCGTGGAGTCGTAGCGCGTGAGTGTCTTCCAGTTCGCGATGCTGCGCGCGAGCCGCGCCTGACAATCAGGCGCATCGCGCAGCGGTGCAACCTGCGTGAGCCCGGTGAGCATTTTCTGCGTCAGCCGGTCGAGCGCCGGGCGCGTGCTGGTCGCGAGATCGGGAGGCGAGCCTTCCGGCGGCCGCGTCGCGCGCCAGGTTGCGAACAGGGCATTCTGCACATCCTTGCTCGCGGCAATCTGATCCTCGAAGAACGTCCGCGCGAACGCAGGATCGACGCCGGCCTGTGCCGCGCGCTTCCCGACCGATTCGAGCAGCGCCGCTTCGCGCGGCCGGTCCTCGATTGCCTTGTGATTCGCCCATTTCCATCGAGCCACCGGCTCAGCGAGCGCGAGGCGCTGCGACGCGAGTGCGACGATGTTGGTGAGGGCGGTGTCGTCGCCGTCCGCAACGGCGATGCGCGGGGACGAAAAGAGGGCGACGCCGAGCGCGGCGACAGCGACGCTGGCACGAATGGCTTGCTTCATCGGAACGATCGGGAGAGCCGGGCGGGCCGGACGTGGAAAACCAGAAGGATAGACGAAGACAGTCGCGCGGCGTAGCGACGCGACAGAGGAATCAGCAGGCGAGCTGATCCGGCACCGTCAGGCTGTTGCGGCCCGGGTGCGAGGCGAGTTGCGCGCGAGGCGCAATGATGAACCGCACGATAGCGATGATCGACACGTGGCGGTTACAGAACCGAACAGGCGTTCACTTCGGCGAGTACAGCTTGTGCTGCTCGTCGAAGAATGCCCGTACGTGGTCGGGCAATTCGGCGAGGAATTCCACGCCGACGGGTTCCGGATCCGGGCTCATCACTTGCTCCGGCGGTGGCATGCGAGTTGGTCTTTCGTCCATGGTCATTTCTCCAGCAGGTTCGATGATTATCATCCTCGCGCTTGGATTTATGCCAGTGGCGAATCGTTAGATTTTGTCTCTGTTGTATTAACGGCACATGCGCTCGGACGCGCGCTGCGATGCCGACTATCGAGTCGTGCGGAATCGGCAACAATCGGGTCGCTTGTTATACTTGCGCGCACTTTTTCCTGGGCCGCGATGAAACGAACGACGCGATGGATCGGCCTCGTATGGCTGGCGCTGGTACTGAACGTACTGTCGCCCGTCGTCGGCTATGCGCGTCTCGCCTCGAGCGGCTCCGGTGAGCTCACGCTCGAGTTGTGCAGTGCAGCGGGCGCTCGCCAGGTCGTGCTCGCGCAGGCCGGCGGCGATCACGATGCGCCGTCGTTCGACCATGCCGGCGTGCCGCACTGCGTGTACTGCCCCGGCTTCGCGGCGAACGTGGCGCTCGGTACGAGCCTGCCCGCGCTGCTGGGCTTCGTGCGGACGTTCGCCTACCGCGCGGCTGCACCCGTCATCCCTGATTGCCCCCGCAAGGGTATCCGCCTCGCGCAGCCCCGCGCGCCGCCTGAAAACGCTCCGATCTGATTGATGTCGTCCGCGCGCCCCGGTGGTGCGCGTGCCGCTCGCGGCCGGGCCGCGTGCCGCGCCGTCCGTGCGCGGTGCGCGCGCTCGTGTCCGGCGGCGTTCGATCACGTTTTCAGGAATCCCTTCATGTCCTTCTCCTTCGCCGCGCGGCCGTCGCGCGGGCGGCTCGCGCTCGCATGCGCGGCCGCTTTCGCGTGGCCTGTCGCCCATGCGGCTTCAACTGACGATACGCGTGTCGACACTGCCCGCCGTGGTGTCGAGCGTCCCGCCGATACCGTCGCGCCGGCATCCACCGCCGCAACCGTTTCGCCGGTGCCGGCCGGCAGTACGCTGACCGCGGTCAGCGTGACCGCGCAGCGGCAACCGGTCGATCCGGATACGCCGGCCGTCGTCACATCGATCACGCGCGAGCAGATCGAATCGCATACCAACGTCACCACCGAGGACGCGCTCAAATACGCACCGAACCTGATGGTCCGCAAGCGCTATATCGGCGACCGCAACAGCGTGTTCGCCGGTCGCGACTTCAACGAACTGCAGAGCGCGCGCGGGCTCGTCTACGCCGACGGCGTGCTGCTGTCGAACCTGCTCGGCTCGAGCTACGCGTACCCGCCGCGCTGGTCGCTGATTCCGCCTGACGATATCGCGCGCGTCGACGTGCTCTATGGCCCGTTTTCCGCGCTGTACCCGGGCAACTCGATCGGCTCGACCGTGCTGCTCACGACGCGCCGGCCGGAAAAGCTCGAGGCGTCGCTGTCGACGCAGTTCTTTACGCAGCGCTACCACGACGGCTACGGATTCGCCGACAGCTTCGGCGGCAATCACCAGACCGCGCGGATCGCGAACCGCGTCGGGCGGTTCTGGTTCGCGCTGTCGCTCGATCGGCTCGAGAACAACGGTCAGCCGATGCAATATGCGAGCCCCAATTCGGCGTACAACCCGAAGCTGGGCGCCGCGGTGCCCGTGAGCGGCGCCGCGACCGACATCGGGCCCAACGGCAAGCCGCGGACGATCGTCGGCGCGCAGACGATCGAGCGGACCGAACAGCTCAACGAGACGATCCGGATGGGCTACGCGTTCACCGACCATGTCGACGCGACGCTCATGCTCGGGCATTGGGAGAACCATTACCGGCAGCACGGCGAAACCTTCCTGCGCGATGCGGCCGGCAATCCGGTCTACGGCGGCAACGTATCGATCGGTGGCCGGAACATGACCGTTGCGCCGAATGCGTTCGCGCCGCAGCGCGGCGACCAGGAGAACTGGCTGTACGCGCTCGGGCTGAACGGCCGGCTCGATTCAGGCTGGCGCCTGTCGGGCGTCGTGTCCGCGTACGACGTGTCGCGCGACGTGCAGCGCTCGGCGTCGACCGTGCAGGGCGGTGCAGGCACGCTGTTCCAGGGGGACGGGACCGGCTGGCGCACGCTCGACCTGAAGGCCGAGGCGCCGGAAGTGAAGGGCCACACGTTCACGTTCGGCTATCACTACGACAACTACTTCCTGCGCAACGTCACGTACAACACGGCCGACTGGCTGGCCGGGCCGACCACGTCGCTCGCGAGCACCTATCGGGGCGACACGCGCACGCAGGCGCTGTTCGGGCAGGATGCGTGGCGCTTCGCACCGGGCTGGCTCGCGACGCTGGGGCTGCGCTACGAGCGCTGGGATGCGTACGGCGGCGCGCTCGGTAACGCGAGCGGCACGCTCGGTTATGCGGATCGCAGCGCGCATGCGCTGTCGCCGAAAGTCGCGTTGCAATGGGATGCGACCGACGTCTGGCGCTTCCGGCTGTCGTTCGCGACGGGCACGCGTTACCCGACGGTCGGCGAACTGTTCCAGGGCACGATCTCGAACAACGCAATCGTCAACAACAACCCGAACCTGCGGCCGGAAAAGGCGATCGACTGGGACTTCACGGCCGAACGCGACGTGGGTGTCGGCGTCGTGCGTGCCAGCGTGTTCCAGAGCGATCTGCGCGATTCGATCTACAGCCAGACGACAGTGTCGGGTGCGACGACGGTGACCAACATCTCGAACGTCGATCGCGTGCGCGTGCGCGGTGTCGAACTCGCGTTCAGCGGCGAGAACGTCGGGCTGCGCGGCCTCGGTCTCGACGCGAACGTGTCGGCGAGCAACGCGCAGATTCTCGCCGATGCCGCGAATCCCGCGTACGTCGGATCGCGCTTTCCGCGTATTCCGCGCATGCGTGCAAACCTGCTCGCGTCGTATCGCTTCGACGAACACTGGCTCGCGAGCGTCGGCGTGCGCTATTCGGGCCGCCAGTTCAACACGCTCGACAACAGCGACGTGAACCCGGACGTCTACGGCGGCACGAGCTCGTTCACGATCGTCGACCTGAAGGCGCGCTACCGCTTCGATCGTCACTGGACCGCGTCGGTCGGCATCGACAACCTGACGGACCGCCGCTACTACGTGTTCCATCCGTATCCGGGCCGTACTTTCTATGGAGAACTGAAATGGTCGCTGTGAAATCGCTCGCGGCAGGCGGCGCGCTGTGGTGCGCGTTGCTCTCGACTGCCGGTGCGCACGACACCCACGTCGTGCCGAAGGCCGCCGATTCGCATGCCGCGCACATGAGCATGCAGGCCGCGCCCGCGAAGCAGAAGCCGCCGCTCGCGACGGGGGCGGCATTCGACACGCATCACCGGCTGTGGGTCGCGTGGGTCGAAGGCGCGCATGTCGTCGTCGCGCATTCCGACGACGCCGGCCGCACGCTGTCCGCACCCGTCACCGTCAACGCGATGCCGGAGCCGATCTACACGAGCGCCGAGAATCGTCCGAAGATCGCTACGAGTCCGGACGTGCAGCTCGCGATGGTCGCAATGGATGCGTACGACGACAACGGTGCGGCGATCTCCCGGGTACTCGTGCGGATGAATCTGCCACCGCAGGTCGCGCAGTACGCGAACGCCGAGCCGATGCCCGAGCGGCTGCGCGCGGCGCTCGATGCGGGATGGAGAGGGGAAGTGCCGCGCACCGTGTGGATCGGGCGCGATGGCGCACGCGAAGCACGCAGCGGATTGCTGACGGCCGACGTGCTCGACGGCGGGTTGCAGCGCGTCACGCGCTGAACGGGCCAGTGGCGCGCGACGAACGGGCCGCGCGCCGGCCTGATGCGAAAACGCGCCCGAAGGCGCGTGGAGAGAAGCGTCAGGCCGCTCGCTTGAATAGCCGGATCACGAACAGCAGGATCACCGCACCGACGACCGCGACGATCACCGATCCGATGAAACCGCTGCCGATGCTGATGCCGAGCAGCCCGGCGAGCCAGCCGCCGATCACTGCGCCGACGATCCCGACGATGATGTCGACGATCAGCCCGAAGCCGCCGCCCTTGACGAGCAAGCCGGCAAGCCAGCCGGCGATCGCGCCGATGATGAGCCACATAATCAAGCCATGAGTCATGGTGATCCTCTCCTTGTGTTGTGTCGAATGACCGGACGTCGGCTGTGTCGCCGCAAGCTGAATGAAGGCGGCATTGCGACCCGCCGCGCCGCCCACGCAATGTAACGCGATAGACGGGTCGGAATCGTTAAGTAATGTTATGCACCCTTAACCGGATTTTCCAGGGAATTCGTCTGCATACGGCGAGGCTGGCGCACGGACGATGCGCGGCGAAATGAATTTGTAAGGAGTGGCCGCCGGTGACGCCGGTCGGCCGCGAGCGTCATCGGCCGAGCGTCGAAGCCTGCATGCCCGCGGCGGGCAATCCATCGCTTGCGTCGGCAATCAGCCGTGCGACGGTCGCGGTATCGCCGATCGCCTCGATCGACAGCAGTGCGAAACGGGCGAGAAAGAGCGACGCATCGGCTTCACCGATCCGCGTCATCGTGCGGCACAGGTCGGTGTAGAGGGTGTCGCGTTCGGTATCCGTCATCATGCGGTCTCCTGAGGATCGGTCGATGCGCACGGATGGAGTGCGCGTTCGAGTGCGGCGGCCACGTCGCCGGCGCGCGCGTCGTGCCAGCGGCCGAGTACGTGACCGTCCGGACGCACGAGATAGACGGTGCCGTCGCGCGCGCCGTACATGTCGAACAGCCGGCCGTCGACGTCATGGCCGCCGCAGGCCGGTTGCCGTGGCGCGGCATGCCGTGCGAGCGTGACGAGCGCGAACGGCATCCGCGCAGCCTGCAGGCGCCGTTCGAGATCGGCCAGCGTCGCATCGGGCACGCCGTCCGCGGTGAAGCAGAACGCGGTGAAGCGTGGAGCGACGAGGTCGGTCAGGTGGCCGCGGCGCACGTCGCTGCCGTGTGCCGTGTACAGCATCAGCGGGCATTCGGCGAGCACCGTGCCGGGCGCGGGGCCGGCCGAAAACGTGTCGCGTTCGGCCGCGTTGAGCGGCGACGTCGCATACGCGATGGCCGTCGTCTGGCGCGGATTGATCAGCGAACGCAGTGCGGGATGGCGGACCGCTAGCGACAGCACGGCCTTGCGCATCAGTTCGAATGCGAATGACGGCGGCGCCATGAATTCGGTGCTCTTGGTGCCGTAGCGGAGGTTCTCGTGCGTCGCGAACACGCGTTCGTCCGAGTAGCTGTCGAGCAACGTGTCCGATGCGAGCCCGCGCGTCACGTACGCGAGTTTCCATGCCAGGTTGTCGGCATCGTCGATGCCCGAGTTCGCGCCGCGCACGCCGAAGATCGGCACGAGGTGCGCGGCGTCGCCGCAGAACAGCACGCGACCGTGTCGATAGCGTTCGAGTGTCAGTGCGTTCGCCTTGTAGATCGTGATCCAGATCGGCGACCAGTCGCCGCGCTCGCCCATCATGTCGAGCAGGTTCTGCACGCGCGGGATCACGTTCTCCGGCTTCACGGCGGCTTCGGCATCCTCATCGTCGCGCAACTGATAGTCGATCCGCCACACGTTGTCGGGCTGCTTGTGAACGAGCACCGTCGAGCCCGGGTTCGACGACGGGTCGAAGTACGCCAGTCGTTCGGTCGGCCGGTCGCTGTCGAGCGCGATGTCGACGATCACGTAGCGGCCCTCGTAGCTCGTGCCCCGGAGCGACAGGCCGAGCGCGTCGCGCATCGTGCTGCGCCCGCCGTCGCACGCGACGACCCGGTCGGCGTCGAGTGCGTAGCCGCCGAGCGGCGTGTCGACGTCGAGGCGCACGCCGTCCGGTTGCGGGGTCACGCCGGTGACTCTCGTCTGCCAGCGGATCTCGATGAGTTCGCGGCGGCGCAGCGCGGCGTCGAGCAGGAACTGCTCGATGTGATACTGCGCGAGATTCACCATCGGCGGCAGCTTCTGGTTTTCGTCCTGCGGCATCGTGAAATGCAGCACTTCGTCGCGACGGTAGAAGCTGCGCCCGCCGGTCCACGGCAGCCCCTTGCGCAGGAAGTCGTCGAGCGCGCCGAGCCGCTCGATGATCTCGAGGCTGCGCCGCGAGATGCAGATGGCGCGGCTGCCGTGGCAGACTGCGTCGTCTGCCTCGATCAGCACGCTGCGGATGCCGTGGTTCGCGAGGCCGAGCGCGACGGCCAGGCCGACGGGGCCGCCGCCGACGATCGCAACGCGATGCCGGTGTGTATCGATACCGTCGTCGCAGGCCGGCAGATGCGCGGGATGGCGCTCGGCGACGAACGGGTAGGGCTTGAAGTCGATATCCATCGTTGGCTTCCAGGGTAGTCCGGTTCGACGTGCGCGCATCGACGCAAAGATGCGTGCAACAGGTCGGGACAGTATGGAAGCCGGTCGTGCGCCGGTTGTCCCCAATTCGGGTACAGCGAGGGGCTCAACGCAGGCCGCGACGTTTCACGGCTGCATGCACAGCGCAAACAGCTCGCGCTGGCTCGAGATGCCGAGGCGCCGGTATGCGCGCTTCTGGTAGGTGACGACGCTCGATGCCTTTACGCCGATCGTCTCGCCGATCTCGTGCGCGGTCTGGCCGTCAAGTACGCCGCGCAGCACGTCGAGCTCGCGCTTGGACAAATCGGGGCATGCATGGCGCAGTCGCGCGAGCATCCGTTGCGGGATACCGATCTGCGCGGCACCGGCGAGCGCGTAGTGATGCCTTGCGGCCTGCGCGATCAGCGGTGCGAGCGCTTCGATCGCGGCGATCTCGCGCGGCTGGAATGCGCCGCTGCGATGCGCGCGGTACAGGTTGATCGACAGCCACGTCGCATCGCCGGGCTGCATCAGCAGCGCCAGCCGGTCGGATACGTCGGGGCCGCGGTAGCACGTGGCGCGATACGCTTCGTGATCGATCTCGTCGCCGGCCTGCTGGTGCAGCAGCAGATCGTGGCGGCGTGTGCCGCGATGGGCGGTCGACACGATCTGCTGGTTGCCGTCGAGTGCGTAGAAATGTCGTGCGTAGGTGTCGGCGAGGTCGCGCAGGTAGCGGCCTCCGCGATGATCGGCGACCGACATCGTGCGCGGGCGATTGCCGAACTCGTACGCGAAGATCGTGCACTGCGTGATGGACAGCGCGTCGTCGAACAGCTTCAGGATTTCGGCCGCGAATGCGTTCGGCTCGTTGCCGCCGATCGCGGCGACGAGGCGCGTCGCGCGGGACACGTCCAGCTGCGCGGCGAGATTCGCTCGCTCGAGACGCCAGGTGCGCATGAAGAAGGGGGCGAGGGTGGAGTGTCCGGCGATTGTAGTCGTCGGCGCGTGATACGGGAGTCCGGGGATGCCCGCAAGCGGACGGGGTGAGGCGAGAGGGCGGGCGCACGATTTCGGCGCCGGAAAAGAGAAAAGGTCTGACAAGCGATGCTTGTCAGACCTTTATGTCTTGGTGCCGGAGATAGGAGTCGAACCTACGACCTTCGCATTACGAATGCGCTGCTCTACCAACTGAGCTACACCGGCAGCAGAGAAATGAAATTATATGGTGATTTCCGGGATCTTGGCAATAGGTTTTGCGAATTTTTTTCAGCTTGCTGCTGCTGCTTCGCGAAACCCTCGATCCGGCGGACTTCCCGCTTTCACTTCACTGTGATGCGACCGGTCAGGGCCACATCAAGAGGCGCGATTGTACTTGCGCATCGCACCTCCGTCTAGTGCTGCAGTGCAATTATTTTGCTTCGTCGTGATAGCCGGTCACGCGCTCGACTTCGTTCTTTGAGCCAAGGAACACGGGCACGCGCTGGTGCAGGCCCGTCGGCTGGACTTCCATGATGCGCTGCGTGCCCGTCGTCGCGGCGCCGCCCGCTTGTTCGACGATGAACGACATCGGGTTCGCTTCGTACATCAGGCGCAGCTTGCCCGGACGATCGGGCGTGCGCTTGTCGGCCGGGTACATGAAGATGCCGCCGCGATTCAGGATCCGGTGTACGTCGGCGACCATCGAGGCGATCCAGCGCATGTTGAAGTTGTCGCCGCGCGGGCCGTCCTTGCCGGCGTTCAGTTCGTCGACGTAGCGCTTGACCGGGTCGTACCAGTGGCGTGCGTTCGATGCGTTGATCGCGTATTCGCGCGTGTCGGCGGGGATCTGCATGTTGCTCTGCGTGAGCACCCACGAGCCGACTTCGCGGTCGAGCGTGAAGCAGTTCACGCCGTTGCCGGTCGTCAGCACGAACACCGTCTGCGGGCCGTACACGGCGTAGCCGGCCGCGACCTGCTGCGTGCCCGGCTGCAGGAACGATTCCTCGGTTGCCTGCTTGCCGTCCGGGCAACGCAGCACCGAGAAGATCGTGCCGATCGACACGTTCACGTCGATGTTCGACGAACCGTCGAGCGGGTCGAACACGAGCAGGTATTCGCCGCGCGGGTAGTTCGCCGGGATCGGGAAGAAGGTTTCCATTTCTTCCGATGCCATCGCGGCGAGGTTGCCGCCCCATTCGTTTGCGTCGAGCAGGATCTCGTTCGACAGGATGTCGAGCTTCTTCTGCACTTCGCCCTGGACGTTCTCGCTGCCGGCGGTGCCGAGCGCCTCGCCGAGCGCGCCCTTCGACACGTTGTAGCTGATCGCCTTGCACGCGCGTGCGACGACTTCGATCAGCAGGCGCAGGTCGGCGGGGAGGTTGTTGGTCTCACGTTGCTGTTCGATCAGGAACTTCGACAGCGTGGTGCGGCGGGCAATGGACATGACAGACTCCAGAAGGCCAAAGAATCCTTGAATGGCCGCAATTTTACCCGTCGCGCCTCCCGTGCCGCCGGCTTTTTTCGTCCGGTTACACGGCCGGGCGGCCGGATCGACCCGGTTTCCGGCGGCGACGACGCGCGGGACGCGCCATGCAGCGGGCGCGGTCAGACCCCGCGACTGCGTCCGGGGCCGGCAGTATTCACGCAATAAAAAGCCGGCGCCGCCACTGGCGGCACCGGCTGTTTCGCGTGTGAGCGATGCGGAGGATTGCGTTACGCGAGCGCCTTCTCGACGATCTCGCGCACGTCGCGCGATTTCGCGCCGGCGGCGACCTGCTCGAGCGCTTCGCGCATCCGGTCGCGCAACGCGGGCGTGAAGCGGCGCCACAGTTCGAGCGAGCGGGCGAGGCGCGCCGCGACCTGCGGGTTGATCGCGTCGAGCGCGAGCACCTGTTCGGCCCAGAATGCGTAACCCGAGCCGTCCGCCGCGTGGAATTGCGCGGGGTTGGCCGCGCAGAAGCTGAAGATCAGCGAACGTGCGCGATTCGGATTCTTCAGGTTGAACGCGGGGTGCGCGAGCAGCTTGCGAACCTTCGCGAGCGTCGGCTGCGCGGGCGTACCGCGTTGCGCGGCCTGCATCGCGAACCATTTGTCGATCACGAGCGCTTCCTTCTCGAAGCGGCGGTAGAAATCGTCGAGCGCGTGCTCGGCCGGTTCGTTCGCGCCGGCGGCCGCGGCGGACAGCAGCGCGCCGAGTGCGGCCGCGCGATCGGTCATGTTGTTCGCCGCGTCGTATTGCGCGGTCGCGAGGCGCACGGCATCGACCGGATCCTCGAGTTCGGCGAGATACGCGAGCGCGAGATTCTTCAGCGCGCGGCGGCCGGAGGCCTCGGGCGTCGGTTCGTAGGCGCCGGGCGTCTGGTGCTGCTCGTACGCGGCGAGCCAGTCGGCGCGCAGTGCGGTGGCGAGCTGGCGGCGCACGAACTGGCGCGCGCGATGCACGGCGGCCGGATCGGCTTCCGCCATCTGGTCGGCGAGGTAGGTTTCCGACGGCAGCGTCAGCGCGAGTTCGCGGAACGCGGGCGACAGCGTCGCGTCGGTCAGCACGCGGCGGAAGGCGGCAACGAAGTTCTCGCCGAGCGTGAGCGGCTCGTTCGCGGCGGCACGCGAGGCGAGCGTCAGCAGCGCGCGCGTCGCGAGGCGCTGGCCGGCTTCCCAGCGGTTGAACGGATCGCTGTCGTGCGCGAGCAGGAACGCGAGGTCGTCGTCGCTGTAGTCGTACTCGACGATCACCGGCGACGAGAAGTTGCGCAGCAGCGACGGCAGCGGTTGTTCCGGCACGTCGACGAACGTGAAGGTCTGTTCGGTGTCGGTGAAGTCGAGCACGCGCGTCGTGCCGGCCGCGGCGGCTTCGCCGTCGAGGCGCAGCGGCAGGTCGCGGCCGTCGCGGCCGATCAGGCCGATCGCGAACGGGATCAGCAGCGGGCCTTGCTGCGTTTCGCGCGCGGCCGGCGACGCGTCGCCGTAGCCCCCCTGCGCGAGCGTGACGGTATAGCGGCGCGCGGCCGCGTCGTACGCGGTGCGCACCGACACGCGCGGTGTGCCGGCCTGGCTGTACCAGCGCTCGAACTGCGCGAGGTCACGCCCGTTCGCGTCGGCCATCGCGTGGCGGAAGTCGTCGCAGGTCACGGCGTGCCCGTCGTGGCGCTTGAAATACAGGTCCATCCCCTTGCGGAAGCCGTCGCGGCCGAACAGCGTCTGGTACATCCGCACGACTTCCGAGCCTTTCTCGTAGACGGTCATCGTGTAGAAGTTGTTGATCTCGACGTAGCTCTCCGGGCGCACCGGGTGCGCCATCGGGCCGGCATCCTCGGCGAACTGCAACTGGCGCAGCACCCGCACGTCCTCGATGCGCTTGACCGCGCGGGCCGCCGATTCGACGGCGTCGCCCGCGGCCATGTCGGCCGAGAATTCCTGGTCGCGGAACACCGTCAGCCCTTCCTTCAGGCTCAGCTGGAACCAGTCGCGGCAGGTCACGCGGTTGCCGGTCCAGTTGTGGAAGTACTCGTGGCCGACCACCGACTCGATGTTCGCGAAGTCGGTGTCGGTCGCGGTCTCGGGGTTCGCCAGCACGTACTTCGTGTTGAAGATGTTGAGCCCCTTGTTTTCCATCGCGCCCATGTTGAAGTCGCCGACCGCGACGATCATGAAGCGGTCGAGATCGAGCTCGAGGCCGAAGCGCTTCTCGTCCCAGCGGATCGAATGGATCAGCGAATCCATCGCGTGACGCGTCTTGTCGAGATCGGCCGGCTCGACCCACACCTGCAGCAGCTTTTCCTTGCCCGAGCCGGTCGTGATCTTCTCCTCGATCGCGACGAGCTTGCCGGCGACCAGTGCGAACAGGTAGCTCGGCTTGCGGAACGGGTCTTCCCACTTCGCGAAGTGGCGGCCATCGGGCAGGTCGCCGGAATCGACGAGGTTGCCGTTCGACAGCAGCACCGGGTAGGCGGCCTTGTCGGCGCGCAGCGTCACCGTGTACGACGCCATGACGTCCGGGCGATCGAGGAAGTAGGTGATGCGGCGAAAGCCCTCGGCTTCGCACTGCGTGAAGAAGTTGCCGCTCGATACATAGAGACCCGACAGCGTCGTATTCTGGTCGGGAGCGCATGCGCTTTCGAGCGTCAGCTCGAATGCATCGGGGACGTTCTCGACGGTCAGCCCGTGCTCGTGCGCGCGCACGGCGCCATGCGGCGCGCCGTCCAGCCGTGCGCCGACGAATTCGAGCGCTTCGCCCATCAGCTCCAGGTGCGGCGCGGGCGCGGCGTCCGGGTTGCGGCGCACGCGCATCGTATTCCTGACGATCGTACGGGCCGGCGCGAGATCGAATTCGAGCGCAACGGTATCGATGAGAAAGGCCGGCGGCGTGTAGTCGGCGCGGCGGATCACGGTGGAGGAAGCGTTGTCGGACATGGTCGTCGAGATCGGTGGTGTGGGGGACGGGCCCGTGGCACGGGCCGGGCGAACCGGGCCATTGTACAAAGGCTTGCGGCTGCGTGCCGGGCGAACTTTTTACCGGTTCCGGGAGTCCGCGTATTATCGGCATCCCGTTACGGTTCGCGCGGTGCGACGAACGGGTGACGGATCGAAGAGGATCAACATGAAACGCGAATGGATTCAACGCGGTGCGGGCTGGGCGGCGGTGCTGTGCGTGGCGCTGCTGACCGGCTGCACCAGCTACGTGACGACCCAGGTCACGGCCTTCTCCGACTGGAGCGGCAGCGACGCGACACGCACCTATGCGTTCACCCGCACCGATGCGCAGAAGAACAGCATCGAGCAGTCGACTTACGAGCCGATCGTCGCGAACGAGCTGTCCACGTATGCGTTCCGGCAGGTGCCGCAGGCGCAGGCGCGGTATCTCGTCGGGCTGACCTATGCGGTCGGCAGCGATCTCGTGACGGTGCCGCAGCCCGTCTATTACGATCCGTGGTTCGTCGGGCCGGGGCCGTACTGGCGGCGCGGGCCGTGGGGCCCGTGGGGGCCCTGGGGGCCGATGCCGGCCGGTTATGTCGCGCAGACGTACCAGGTGTTCGACTACACGCTCGGCATCCGCATCACCGAGCGCGCGACGGGCAAGGAGGTTTACAACGTGTCCGCGCGCACGACCGGCGACAACGGCACGCTGCTGTACGCGATGCCGTTCCTCGCGCGCAGCGCGCTCGCCGATTTCCCGCTGTCGAACGGCGCGGTTCGCTCGGTCCGGCTGCCGGTCGACAAGCGCGGCGGCCCGGCGGCACCGGCCGCCAACGAGCGCGCGGTGCCGGCTGCGCCCGCTTCGGGCGCCGCCGCCAAGTAACGCGGCATCAGCCTCGGCGCGGCCGTCCGGCCGCGCCTGCCGTTTTCTTCCCCGTCAGACCCCGACGCCCAGCAGCGCCAGCGCGCCGAGCACGACGAACAGCACGGCCGCGATGCCGTGCACCAGCTTCGTCGGGAGGCGGTGCGCGAAGCGGTCGCCGAGCAGGATCGCGGGCACGTTCGCGAGCATCATCCCGAACGTCGTGCCGGCCACGACACCGATGTAGTCCTGGAAGCGCGCGGCCAGCGCGACGGTCGCGATCTGCGTCTTGTCGCCCATTTCCGCGAGGAAGAACGCGACGAGGGTCGCGCCGAACACGCCGAGCCGCGAACGGTTGGCATTGGCCTCGTCGGCGTCGAGCTTGTCCGGCACGAGGATCCACAACCCCATCGCGATGAACGAGAACGCGAGCGCCCAGCGCATGATCGACGGCGTGACCAGCGCGCCGAGCCATTCGCCGAGCGCGCCGGCGAAACCGTGGTTCACGAGCGTCGCGACGAGCACGCCGAGAATGATCGGCACCGGCTTGCGATAGCGCGCGGCCAGGACGAGGGAAAGCAATTGGGTCTTGTCGCCGATTTCAGCGAGGGCGACGGCGCCGGTGGAGATCAGGAAGGCTTGGGACACGTATGGGGTTCCACGGGCCGGTGTTGTGCGTGCGAGCGACGATCCACGGCGCGCCGGGCCCTGATGCGGCGCACTGTGAACCATCGGTCTCGCCAGGCCTAGGTGGCTGCGCCCGCCATGGCCGCAAGGCCAAGTCTGTTGACGGACGCCTCCGTCACGATGCGCGCCGGGGGCGCGGGACATCGAGCGGAGCGGCTACTCCCCAATGAGCGGCGAATTCTAGCACGGCGTGTCGCGCGCGGGAAAGCGGTCGAGCGGCGCGGCGCCTGGTGCTCGGCAAGCTCCGGCTGTACGGCAGACGGGCAGACGGGCAGGCAGACGCGGCGGCGAACGCCCGCGCCTGCCGGGACACCCCCCGGAACGCCGTTACGCGGCGGGGCGGCGCGCCGCCCCGCGCTCGTGGACGAGTTTGCCGGCCGCATAGGTGCGGTACACCGCGCGGTCGTCGCCGAGCAGCGCGAACGCGAACAGCAGTTCCTCGAGCGAATCCGCGCGCTTCGTGCGGCGCGCGAGCAGCGGCGTGGCCCGCGGATCGAGCACGACGAAGTCGGCCTCCGTGCGCGGCTTGAGCGTGCCGACCGTGTCGGCGAGGTCGAGCGCCTGCGCGGCGCCGGCCGTCGCGAGCCAGAACATCCGGGTCGCGGTCAGGTGGTGGCCCGACAGCCGCGCGACCTTGTGCGCTTCGTTCATCGTCTGCAGCATCGAGAACGACGTGCCGCCGCCGACGTCGGTCGCGAGCGTGACGGGCACGTCGTATTCACCGGCCTTGTCGAAATCGAACAGCCCGCTGCCGAGGAAGAAGTTCGACGTCGGGCAGTGCGCGACGACGGTGCGCGTCTCGGCCATCCGGCGGCGGTCCTCGTCGTCGAGGTGGATGCAGTGGCCGTACACCGCGCGCGGGCGCAGCAGCCCGTAGCGGTCGTAGATGTCGAGATAGCTGCGATGGCCGGGGAACAGCTCGGCCACCCATTTCACCTCGTCGACGTTCTCCGCGACGTGGCTCTGTACGAACACGTCCGGATGGCGGCGCGCGAGTTCGCCGCACGCCTCGAGCTGCGCTTCGGTCGACGTCGGCGCGAAACGCGGCGTGAGCGCGTACATCTGGCGGCCCTTGCCGTGCCAGCGGCCGATCAGCTCGGCACTGTCGTCGTAACCGGATTGCGCGGTATCGCGCAGGAATTCGGGGCAGTTGCGATCCATCAGCACCTTGCCCGCGATCATCCGCAGGTCGCGCGCGTCGCTCGCCGCGAACAGCGCATCGGCCGACTGCTTGTGCACCGTGCAGTAGACGAGCGCGCTCGTCGTGCCGCAGGCGAGCAGTTCGTCGACGAAGAAGTCGGCCACCTCGCGCGCATGCTCGGGATCGCCGAACTGGCGCTCGGTCGGGAACGTGTACTTGTCCAGCCACGGCAGCAGTCCCGGTGCCGGCGACGCGATCATGTCCGTCTGCGGATAGTGGATGTGCGTGTCGATGAAGCCGGGCACGATCAGCTTGTCGCGCAGGTCATGGACGATCGCGTCGCGCGCGAGCGTCGCGGCGAGCTGCGCGTACGGGCCGGCCGCGACGACTTTGCCGTCGTCGACGATCAGGAGGCCGTCGGTCTCGTAGTTCGCGGCCTGGCTCGATTGCGCCGGGTCGCCGTTGAAAGTCAGCAGCTGGGAACGGAAAGCGGTTTGCGTCATGACGAATGGTCCTGCATCAAGGTAAGGCGAACAGAAGAAAGCGATCGACGCCGGAGGGCGGCGGGACGGCGCTTCGCGAGCGGTAGCGGCACGCTGCGTGCGGCGCGACCGGAGGCGATTGCGCGGGCGAACGTGGCGGCCGAAGCCGCCGGCGAGTGGTTGCCGGCGGGCCTCGCAGCCGCTGCGTTCGCGACCGGTGCGGCGGCGACCGCAGCGGCAAACCGCGACGGCAAGCACGGGCGGGCGACGACGAATGGCGCGCTCGCCGCGCGGGCACGCACGCGACCGTTCCGGCGCGATGCCGGGCCGGTGGTTGCGAAGCGGATGCCGTTGCCGTGTTTCATCTGTCTGGGGTTCCTCGATGCGGGCCGTCAGGCGGCCTGCCAGTACGCGTCGAGGCGCGCGTACAGTGCGTCGCGCTGCGCCGGATCGATGAACGATGCCTCGAAGCCGTTGCGGATCACCGCATGGACTTCGGCATCCGTGAGTTGCAGCCCTTCGGCCGTCGCGAAGTAGTTTTCATTGACGTAGCCGCCGAAATAGGCCGGATCGTCGGAGTTGATCGTCACCGCGACGCCGCGATCGAGCAGCGCCTTCAGCGTGTGTTTCGCCATGTCGTCGAATACGCACAGCTTGAGGTTCGACAGCGGGCAGACGGTCAGTGCCGTGCGCGTCCTGGCGAGACGCTCGACCAGGGCCGCGTCCTCGATGCTGCGCACGCCGTGGTCGATCCGGTCGACCTTCAGCACGTCGAGCGCCTCGTAGATGTATGCGGGCGGGCCTTCCTCGCCCGCATGTGCGACGAGCTTCAGCCCGAGCGCGCGTGCCTTGTCGAACACGCGCGCGAACTTCGTCGGCGGATGGCCGAGTTCGGACGAATCGAGGCCCACGCCGATCAGGCGATGACGATAGCGCTCGAACAGCGGCAGCGCGGATTCGAACGTCGCGAGCGCGTCCTCTTCGGACAGGTGGCGCAGGAAGCACAGAATCAGCTTGCTCGACAGCCCGCGCTGCTCGTAATCGGCGAGTGCGCGCTCGATGCCCGCGACTACCGTCTCGATCGGCACGCCGCGTTCGGTGTGCGTTTGCGGATCGAAGAACAGTTCGGTGTGGACGACGTTGTCGGCGAGCGCGCGTTCGCAGTACGCGGCCGTCATGTCGTAGAAATCCTGCTCGGTCAGCAGCACGCTCGCACCGGCGTAATAGATGTCGAGGAACGACTGCAGGTCGGTGAACGCGTAGGCGGCGCGCAACGCGTCGATCGAGTCGTATGCGAGTTTCACGTCGTTGCGCTGCGCGAGCGCGAAGATCAGCTCGGGTTCGAGCGAGCCTTCGATGTGGATGTGCAGCTCCGCTTTCGGCGCGCGGGCAATCTTGTCCTTGAATGTCGGGGTCATGGCGTCGTTCTTGGTCGGTCAGTAGGTAGGGGAAGCCTGCGCGGCCGCGTTCGCTTCGACGGCCTGCAGCAATTGCGCAGCCACCGAGATCGCGATCACTTCGGGTGCCTTGTCGATGATGCCTTCGACACCGATCGGGCAGCGCATCCGCGCGACCTGGGCCGGGTCGATGCCGATCGCCGCGAGGCGATGATCGAACTGCACGCGCTTGGCGTGCGAGCCGGTCATCCCGAAGTATGCATAGTCGCCGCGTCGCAGGATGCGCTCGGCCAGCACGAAATCGAGTGCGTGGTCGTGCGTCATCACGACGAAGTAGGACTGCGGCGGCGCCGTGTCGACGGTGTCGGCCGGGGCAGCGGCCGCCTCGATCGCGAGGTTGCCGATGCCGGCGAGCGTGTCGGCCGGCGGGAACACCGCATCGGGCCCGTCGATCCAGCGCACGTGGCACGGCAGCGTCGCCAGTACCTTCACGAGCGCGGTGCCGATGTGCCCGGCGCCGAACAGCACGACGGGGAACGCATACGGCGCGATCGTTTCGGTCATCAGCGACACGCCGCCGGTTTCCCACAGCAGGCAGTCGGCACGCGCGGCTTCCGATTCGGGCTCGCTCAACAGCGGCGCGCCCGGCGAGGGGCCGAATGATACGCTACGCACGGTCGCGGCGCCGGCCGCGACACGCTTCGCGAGCGACATGATCCAGCCGAGATCGCCGACGTCGAGCCGCTCGAACGCGAGCACCACGGCGCCGCCGCAGCACTGGCCGAGGCTCGGGCCGAGCGCGAGCCGTTCGAGCCGGCGCGCGTGCGCGCCGTCCTTCAGCAGATGCCGCGCGATCTCGATCGCCTTCCATTCCAGATGACCGCCGCCGATCGTATGGCGGGCCGTGTCGCGCGTGACGAGCATCTTGGTGCCGGCTTCGCGCGGCGCGGAACCGTCGGTGTGCGCGACCGTCACGAGCACGGCCGCTTCGCCGTGCGCGAGCAGTTGCTGCAGATCGCCGAGCCAGGCTTCCATCAGCACACCCCGTGCGAAACGACGCGGCACGACACGCGGCGCGGGCTGGCGAGCGTGGCGGCAACGATGACGGACGGGAGCGGGGCGGGCCGGCCGCACGGCGAATGCGGTGCGGCGGCGCGGGGACGGTGCGCGCGGACGGCACCGCCGGATGCGCGGACGCCATGAGGATGACGGATGCGGATGGTTTGCGTTGTCATGATGAATCCAGTCGACATTGCGGATCGGGCGCGCGTTACGCAGGGGTGGTGAGACCGCCTGGCCTCGCGCACGTAGATCGCCATCCAGTCCCGAAGATAGCACCGCACGGCGACGGGAACATCGCGGGGCGCTGATCCGGGCTATCAGGAGGCGATCATGTCGATCATAGGCCCGCCGCTCGGGATCGGGGCGCCGATGCGTGCACATCGGGCCAAAACGCAGGCGTGGCGGGGCTGGGCGCGGAAGTCGCGCGATGCGCGTTCGCCCGGCTATCCGGGCGGCGGCGAGGTAGGTGTTTACGCGGGGCCGCCCGGGTACGGCCGGTCAGGGGCGACCGGCCGGGCCGGTTCGGCGAATGCTCCGGTGCCGGGCTTGCCGGCCGGCGGCGTGCGGCCCGGGTGAGCGGGCCGCGCGCGGGCCGGTGCGAAACCGGCCGGTCAGGCCGCGAGCTTGCGGCGATGGCGCCAGAGGCTCGCGACGACGGCAACCAGGATCGCGGCGAAGCCGAGCAGCGCCCAGCCGGGCAGCAGGATGCCGAAGATCGGCGGGTAGACGGTCTCGCACAGCCCGGCGACCTTGAACATGCCGGGGAACCACTGCGCGGGCGGCAGGCTGTCGACGATCGGCTGCAGCGTGTCGAAGCCGCAGCTGAAGCCCGGATTCATCTGGATCGACAGATGCCGGGCGGCCGTGCCGACGCCGCCGGCGGCGGCGATCGCGATCAGCAGCTCGAGCACCCAGATGACGCGCCAGTTGCGGATCCCGGCGGCCAGGAACGCGAAGATCCCGATCGCACAGAAGAAGTAGCGCTGGATGATGCACAGCGGGCAGGGATCTTCGTTCTTCACGTACTGCAGGTAGAGCGCACCGGCCAGCAGGGCGATGCACACCCAGCCGAGCAGCATCAGCAGGCGGCGTTCGCGGCGGATTGCGAGCGTGTAGTCGTTCATGTCGGCGGGGTTCCTCGTGGGGTCGGTCCGGAAAACAATCGCGCGATTTTAGCGCGAACGGTCTGGCACGAAACTGACAGCGCGCGTGCGGCAACCTGCCGCACCGCGCGTCCTGTCCGCCGGCGCTCGGCTGGCTGCGTTCAGCGGATCGTATTGAGCACGGCCTCGACGGCCTGGCCGATCGCGAGCAGCGCGTCGTCGCGATGCGGTGCGGCCGCGAGCATCAGGCCGACCGGCGCCGCGTCGCGCGGATGGCACGGCAGCGACAGCGCGCACGCGTCGAGGAAGTTGAACGCGCTCGGGTTGCGCAGGATCAGCGCGTTGGTGCGCGTGAACGCGGCGTCGTCCGTTTCGAGGTCGGCGATGCGCGGCGGCACGACCGGCACCGTCGGCGCGACGAGCGCATCGAAGCGCGCCCAGACCGTGTGCGCGGCTTCGTCGAGCATCGCGGTGCGCGCGGCGAGCAGGTCGAGATAGTCGGCCGCGCTCGCGGGTTCGCCCTTCAGGATGCGTGTGAGCACGCGCGGATCGTACTGGTCGCGGTGCCGTGCGAGCAGCGGGCGATGCCATGCGTAGGCCTCGATCGGCGAGAAGCCAAAGCGGTTGACGTCCGGCAGCCGGTCGAGCGCCGGGAAGCGCACTTCCGTGACGATCGCGCCGGCGGCTTCGAGATGCTTGAGCGCGGCGTCGAGCGCGGCCGCGACGTCGGCATCGACACCGTCCGTCACGTAGTTCGTCAGCACGCCGAGCCGTACGCCCTCGAGCGGCCGGGCGGCCGGCACGTGCGGTTCGAGGCCCGCGAGCATCCGGTCGACGAGCGCGCAGCAGGCGACCGTCAGGCCGATCGGGCCGAACGAGTCGAGCGTCGTCGACAGCGGTACGCCGCCTTGTGTCGGGATCCGGCTCGCGGTCGGCTTGAATCCCGTCAGCCCGCACAGTGCGGCCGGAATGCGGATCGAGCCGCCCGTGTCGGTGCCGAGCGCGACGGCGGCCATCCCGTCGGCGACGGACGCGGCCGCGCCGGACGACGAGCCGCCGGAAATCCGTGCGTCGCCCGGCACGTCGCGGTGGTACGGCGAGCGCGGGTGGCCGAAGTGCGGATTCAGCCCGAGCCCCGAGAACGCGAACTCGCTCATGTTGGTGCGGCCGACCAGCACCGCGCCCGCCCGCTTGAGCCGAGCGACGGCGACCGCATCGGTGCGCGCGGCCGGCGCGCCGTCGAGCACGCGCGAACCCGCGCGCGTGACCTGGCCCGCGACGTCGAACAGGTCCTTGACCGACACGGGAATGCCCGCGAGCGGCGACAGCACGGTGCCCGCGGCGCGCAGCCGGTCGTGCGCGTCGGCGGCCGCACGCGCGTTGTCGGCATCGACTTCGGTGAAGACGACCGCACCCTGGCCCGACGGATCGGCGATCCGGTCGAGCGCGGTGTCGACGAGCGCGCGGCTCGTGGTCCGGCCGGCGGCGAGGTCGGCGGCGAGCTGGGCGAGCGGGGGAAAGGGCGTGAAAGTGGTCATGGCGGCTCAGGGGCGAAGATGTTGAAGAAGCGTGGAGCGGAACGAGTCGATATGGTTTTCGACGGCCGCGCGTGCGCCGGCGGCATCGCGCGCGGACAGCCGGTCGAACAGTTCGCGATGTTCGTGCTGGACGTCGGCGAGATGATGGGGTTCGGACAGCGTGACGAACCAGAAGCGCAACGAGCGTTCGTGCAGCGCGCGCAGGATGTCGGCGAGAACCGCATTGCGCGCGGCCGCGGCGATCGCCTGGTGGAACGCGCGGTCGAGTTCCATCATGCCCTCGACGTCGTGCGTGTCGACGCACGCCTGTCCTTCGTCGAGCAGCGCGGCCAGGCGCGCGAGATCGTCGGGCGTCGCATGGCGCGCCGCGAGTTCCGCACAGTGCGCTTCGTTGATGCGCCGCACGTCGATCACCGCGACGATGTCGTCGAGCGACAGCGGCTGCACCATCAATCCCTTGCGCGGCATCACGGACAGCAGCCCTTCGAGCACGAGCCGATGCACGGCCTGGTGCACCGGCGTGCGGCCGATCCCGGTGCGGGCGACGAGGTCGGCTTCGTTGAGTGCGGAGCCGGGCTTCAGGCGCATCGTGATGATGTCGCGCTGGATCAGTGCGTACGCGCGGTCGGCGAGGCTGGCCACCGGTGCGGCGGGGCGGTCGCGGGTGACGTCGGTCAGGGCATTCATGCGGGGCGGGGCGCGGCGGCCGGACGGGGCGCGATCATGGCGCGGGCGATCGGGAAGTGTGGACGATGCCTGGATATTATTGTGATATATCACTGGTGTCCAGTACCGGCGGCGGTGCACCGGCTTGCCGGCGCGGGGGACGGGGCGCTTGCCGGCGCGGTTTGCCGCCGACTTGCAACAATATCGACAGGATGTTGCAGGTTTGCCGCGCGATCGTGCGCTGAAGCATAATGAATCCTCGTTTATCCATACGCGTGAGCGACGTACCAGACCATCGTCATGAGCGAAAACACGCCTTCCCCGGCCGGTCTGCCCGGCACCTCCTCCGTTTCTTCCGATTCCCCCCGTACCGATCCGGCGAAAGCGCCCGATGCGCCGGCAGCCCAGGCCGCCGCGCAGAACGTCGCCGCGGACGGCGCGTCGCCGGTCACGGCGGCGTCCGAGCCGGGTGCGCCCGGTGCGACGGGCGCCGCCGTCGACGGCGCTGTTGCCGCGCCGCCGAAGCATGGCGCGCCGCCGCCGGGGTTCGGCGCGCAGCCCGACTTCGACACGCCGCGGCCGCCGCCGGCGAGCGCGCAGAATGCGCCGCCGGCCTACCTGAAGCAGAGCGACACGCCGTGGTCGGTGTTCGGCCGGATCGTGGCCGCGCGCGCGCGCCGGCTGTTCGACCGCGCCGGCCAGCGCATCACGCAGCGCACGCTGCGCATCGGCGTGTCGGCGCGGATCTTCCATCCGGAACCGGGTGCGAAGGGGCTGCGGGGCAAGACGCTGCAGTATCTCGAGGAATCGATCGCGCACTGGGTGATGTCGCGCGACGTGCTCGTGTTCATGATTCCGACCGTCGGCCACCAGGGCATGATTCACCCGAGCAACATCCGCCTGCGCGACTACGCGAAGCATCTCGACGGGCTGCTGCTGCAGGGCGGCGCCGACGTATCGCCGCAAACCTACGCCGCGTCCGACGCCCGCCCCGAATGGCCGGGCGATCGCGTGCGCGACATGTACGAACTCGAGCTGCTGCACGAGTTCGTCGAATCCGGCAAACCCGTCCTCGGCGTGTGCCGCGGCTGCCAGTTGATCAACGTCGCGTTCGGCGGCTCGCTGTACCAGGACATCGCCACCGACGTGCCGACCGCGAATGCGCACGTGAGCGAGCATTACGACCAGCATCGACACGCGATCCGCTTTCCCGATTCGTCGACGCTCGCGAGCATGTTCCCCGGGCGCAGCGAGGCGATCGTCAACTCGATTCACCATCAGGCGATCCGCGATCTCGGCCGCGATCTGAACATCGAGGCCGTGTCGGCGGGCGACGGGATCATCGAAGGCATTCGTCATCGGCGTTCGCCGTTCGTCGTCGGCGTGCAGTGGCACCCCGAGTTCCATCGCGCCGGCGGCTCGGAGCTGCTCGACTGCACGCCGCTGCTCGATGCGTTCCTGCGCGCGGCGCGCGAAACCCGCCTGTAGCCAGCCACTTTTTTCGCGTCGTACGAAGGCCGGCCGCATCCCGATAAATTCGAGATGCGGCCGTTTCGTTTTGAACGATAATCGCGAGTTCCGATTCGTTCGCCGGAGTTCGACGTTGGTTTTCCGAAATTTTTCCCCTGCACGATGCGCAACGTGGATCGTTGCGCTGGCTGCCTGCACGCAAGCGGGCACGGCCTGGTCCGCAGACGCGACCGCGCCGGCCGCCGGTACGCGCCCGGCGGTCACGAGCCTGCGCGGCGACGCGGCGGCGTCCGCCGCGGTGGCGACGGATGTATCCGCGCAAGGCAACGTCGCCGAGCTGACGCAGATGCTGCACGATGGCCGGATCGTCGAAATGCGCACGACGTACAACGGCAGCTACGGTGCGAGCCTGATGTTCGATCCGCGCGAGATGACGTACTACGTCGCGCTGTTCCAGGACAAGCACCTGTGGCGTGTGATCCGGTCGCAGGAGAAGAGCCGCGCGGAGATGGTGTACGCGAACTTCGTTCAGCAGACCGTACAACTCGCCGATATCGAGATCCGTCGTACCGAGCTGGAGGCGCAGAAAGCGTTTCTCGAGCGCGTGATCGCGCTGCAGGCGAACCGGGCGCAGCAGTTGCAGGCCGACCTGAGCGTTGCGCGTAGCCAGCAGGCCGAAGTCGCGCAACGGCAGCGTTCGGCGCAGGAGCAGGCACAGGCGCTGCAGGTCGAGAAGCGGGCCGCGCAGATGCAGTTGCGTGATCTGCAGGAGCAGGTGCGGCAACTCGAGAAGCAGACCGAGACGGGGCTGCCGGCACACAAGTAACGATTCGTCAGACGGACGGAGAGAGACGGGCAAAACCCGGCGAAGCTTGCTTCGCCGGGTTTTTTCATGGCGCGGCCGTCAGCGCGCGAACGCGTCCGGCGTATCGGTCAGGCGGCGGTGGGACAGTTGTGCCGTCCAGTCGAAACCGGCGGCGGGCGTGCGCGTTGCGCGGGTGGGCTGGGTAGCGCGCAGCGCGCCTGCCATCGCGATCCGCGTAAGCGGATCGTCGAGCGTGTCGCGTGGTTCGGCGATTGCGGGCGACGCGGGGGCGAACTGATCATGTGCGCGTGAGGCAACCGTGCTGCTCCGGCCCGGTGGGCGCGCGGCCAGCCGCGACGCGGTTGCGGGCCGGGCCGGTGCCGCCGCCGTCGCGCTGCGTTTGTCGTTCGAACGGAGTGGCGATGCCGTGTGCGGCACGTTGGTCGTTGCGTCGGGACGAAGCGATGCCGGACGAAGCGTGACGTGGTGCATGACCTGCGGCGCTTCGGCCGTTGTCGCGACAGGCGCGGGCATCGTGCGCTGCGGTGGCGCGCTCGTCGACGTATCCGACTGCACCGTCGCAACCCGCACGGTGCCGGACGACGACGTAGCGTGATCCGGCACGCTGCCGGCCGCGTGAATCGCGTATGTGGGCCCGAATCCCGCAGGAGGTTCATATGCGGCGATCAGCCAGCCGATGATGCCGAGCGCGCCGACGCTCCAGCAGATCGCGTACCTCGCACGCCGGTCGTGAGAGCGGCGGATGCGCGTGCCGGCAACGGCAGCCGGCACGACCGGCGCACCAGCCGAAACCGGCATCGATATCGCCACGGGCCGTGGCTGCCAGCGGCACGCGCTGTGCGGCCGGTCGACGTCGATGCAGGATGTCGTCAGCGTGGCGAGACAGTGCCTGCCGGGCCGCGCACCGGGCGCGCCGCGAAAGGTCCATTCGCGGCCGAACGACGGAACGATATCGAGCGGCGTGACGCGAGGGCGGGCGATTGCGCCTTCGACGGGGACGAGGGGCGATGGGGTCATGAGAGCAGTACGCCGTGCGACACGGGCAACCGTGCCGGCCGCGGCGCGGAAATGTCGTCGCTAATCGTGACATTGTGGTCAGGCGGCGAGAGCAGGTCGATCAGAACAATCTGATTTTTGCTTCCGTTTCGGGACGACTCGTACGAGAAGCGTGCCGCGACGGCAATGGCAACGGTCGCGGCGGCACAAGGCAAATGTCGGGTTGGCGTGGCATGATGCGCGAACCATGCCGGTGCGTGCGTCATCGCGCGGCGCGCCGCCGGCGGGCAGCGATGCCCGTGCGCGCCGGCCCGGCCCGGCGCCGCGTGCGTCGTCGGATCCATGTGGCGCCGATTCGCGCCATCCGAGCTGAGCGAGAAAAACATGTCCACAGCGTCACACGCCATCACGCAGGAATCGAAATTCCGCACCGTATTCCGGGTCGTCAGCGGCAACTTCCTGGAAATGTACGACTTCATGGTCTACGGCTATTACGCGTCGGCCATCGCGAAAACCTACTTCCCGAGCGGCAACGCATTCGCGTCGCTGATGCTGTCGCTGTCGGTGTTCGGCGCGGGCTTCCTGATGCGGCCGGTCGGCGCGATCGTGCTTGGTGCGTACATCGACCACCACGGCCGGCGCAAGGGGCTGATCCTGACACTCGGGCTGATGGCGCTCGGCACGCTCACGGTGGCCGCGATACCCGGCTACGCGACGATCGGCGTGCTCGCGCCGGTGCTCGTGCTGCTCGGCCGGCTGCTGCAGGGCTTTTCGGCGGGTGTCGAACTCGGCGGCGTGTCGGTCTATCTGTCGGAGATCGCGACGAAGGGCCACAAGGGGTTCTATACGTCGTGGCAGTCGGGCAGCCAGCAGGTGGCCGTGGTGTTCGCCGCGCTCGTCGGCGTGCTGCTCAACCGCGCGCTGCCGGCCGAGGAGATGACCGCGTGGGGTTGGCGCATTCCGTTCCTGATCGGCTGCCTGATCGTGCCGTTCCTGTTCCTGATCCGGCGTTCGCTGAAGGAGACCGACGAGTTCCTCGCGAAGCGTCATCGTCCGACGATGGGCGAGATCATGCGTTCGATGCTCGACAACTGGGGCGTCGTGGTGGCGGGCATGGGGATGGTGATCATGACGACGGTGTCGTTCTACATGATCACCGCCTATACGCCGACGTTCGGCAAGGAGGTGCTGCACCTGTCGTCGCTCGACGCGCTCGTCGTGACCGTCTGCGTGGGGATTTCCAATCTCGTGTGGCTGCCGCTGTCCGGTGCGTTGTCCGACCGTATCGGTCGCCGCCCGGTGCTGATTGCGTTTACCGTGCTGACGCTGCTGTCGGCTTACCCGGCCGTGCTGTGGCTCGTCGGCGATCCGTCGTTCCTGCGGCTGCTCGCGGTCGAGCTGTGGCTGTCATTCCTGTATGCGTCGTATAACGGCGCAATGGTCGTCGCGCTGACCGAAGTGATGCCGGCCGACGTGCGCACGGCCGGTTTCTCGCTGGCATACAGCCTGGCGACGACGATCGGCGGCTTCACGCCCGCGATCTCGACGCTGCTGATTCATCAGACCGGGAACAAGGCCGCGCCGGGGCTGTGGCTGAGCGTTGCCGCGATTTGCGGGCTGATCGCGACACTCGTGCTGTATCGCACGCCCGAGGCTCGCAACCAGTACAAGGCGGCCTGACGGGCAAGCGCATGCCGCGCGGCGCCGGCCGCACGCGTCGCATGGAAAAAGGGAGCCCGGGTGAACGGCGCTCCCTTTTTTCGTTCGCGTTCAGGCTTCGCGCAGCATGCCGGCGACTGCTGCCGCCACGTCGAGCCATTGCCCCGGTGCGGGCTGGCGGGCGAGCCGGGCCTGCGGATACCACGGGCAGTCGTCGCCGGTGAACCAGCGCCAGTCCGGCGCGAACGGCAGCATGACCCACAGCGGCTTGCCGAGCGCGCCGGCGAGGTGCGCGACCGCGGTATCGATCGTGACGACGCCGTCGAGCCGATCGATCAGCGCGGCCGTGTCGGCAAAGTCGTTCAACCGGCCGTCGAGCCGATGCACGCGCGGATGCGCGTCGACGCGTGCGCGTTCGTCCTCGTCGAGTGCGGGTTGCAGCACGATCCAGTCGATATCCGGCAGCGCGAGCAGCGGCGCGAGCGCGTCGAACGGCATCGAGCGGTTTTCCTGCGCCTGCCGGCGCCCCGACCATGCAAGGCCGAACTTGCGCTTCGACTGCCCGCCGAGCGAGCCGCGAAAGCGCCGGCCGGCGCCGTCGGGGGCGTCGAGGTAGCGCGAGCCCGCGACGATGTCCTCCGCCTGAAGCCCGAGCAGGAACGGCAAGCTCATCAGCGTGCAGGCGACATCGGCGGCAGGCGGTTTCGCGGTGCCCTGTGCGACGAGGGTCACGCGCCAGCGCGCTGCCGCCGGCGCCAGCAGCGTAACGAGTTCCGGCTGGACTTCGAGCACGACGCGCGCGCAGCGCGCGCGAGCGAGCGGCACGAAGCGGACGAACTGCAGCGTGTCGCCGAAGCCCTGTTCCGCGCGGATCAGCAGCGTGCGCGAGGCAATCGGTTCGCCTTGCCAGCGCGGCAGCGTGCCGAGCGGCGTCGCGCCCGGCGTGTCGTGGCGCGCTTCATAGGCGGGCAGGCCGCGCGTGAAGTCGCCGAGCGTCAGCAGCGTGACCGCGCGGTGCAGCCGTGCCAGCGTGAGATCGGGGGCGACACGCAGCGCCTGGTCGAACGCGCGCAGCGCCATCTCGTGCGCACCGAGCGCGTGATGTGCGTTGCCGAGGTTCAGCCAGGCCAGGCTGAACGACGGATCGAGACCGACCGCACGCTCGTAGAAGGGCAGCGCGTCGCGGTGGCGCGCCTGCGCGCTCAGTGCGTTCGCGAGCCCGAACAGCGCGAGCGGGAACGGCGGATGCAGCGCGAGCGCGGCTTCGAATGCGGCGGCGGCCTCGGCATGCCGGCCGACCGCGTCGAACGTGTTGCCGAGATTGAAGTGCGCGGCGACGAAGCGCGGCTGCGCGGCGATCGCGGCCTGGAAGTGCGCGATCGCGTCGTCGGCGCGGCCCATCGCGTTCAGCGCCATCGCGAGGTTGTTGTGCGCTCCCGCATGCCCCGGCCGCAACTCGAGCGCGCGATGGAACGCGGCGAGCGCGTCGTCGTGGCGGCCGAGTGCGTTCAGCGCGTTGCCGAGATTGTTGTGGATCGATGCATCGTCGGGCGTGAGCCGCAGCGCGCGGCCGAATGCGTCGATCGCATCGTCGTGGCGCTGCAGCGCCGCATACGCGTTGCCGAGGTTGTAGTGCGCGAGCGGAAATTCGGGCGCGAGCGTCAGCGCGTTGCGAAAGCGGTCGACCGCTTCGTCGAGCCGGCCGAGCGCCTTCAGCGCGTTGCCGAGATTGAGCTGCAGCGCGGCATCGTCCGGACGCAGCGCGACGGCGCGGCCGACGAGGTCGGCCGCCTCGGCGTGCTGGCCCTGCTGGTGCCGCAGCACGCCGAACAGATGCAGCGCGTCGGCGTTGGCGGGATTGGAGGCGAGCGCGTTGCGATAGCCGTGCTCGGCCTCGGCGAGGCGGCCCGCGCGGTGTGCGGCATACGCCCGGTCGAATGCGGTATCCATGACGCGAAAACTGACGGAAAGGGCGTATTTTCCCACACCGCGCGGCGGTGCCGCGCGTCGGCCGATCGGCATATGGCCCCGTCACGTGGAGCGGCGTAGACTTGCAGGATCGCGTGTCATCGAGGTTCTCATGGCTGACACACTGCCCGATATCCGGCCCGTGCTGATCGTCGGTGCGGGGCCGACCGGCCTTGCCGCGGCGATGAGCCTCGCGCGAGCCCGCGTGCCGGTGCGCATCATCGATCGGCTTGCCGCGCCCGCGCCGCATTCGCGCGCGATCGGCATCCAGGCGCGCACGCTCGAACTGCTGGAGCAGCATCGCGCCGTCGAACCGTTTCTCGCGCTCGGGCATCGTGCGCATGCGGCCGCGCTGCATGCCGACGGCCGCGTGATCGCGCGGCTCGATTTCGATCCGCTGCACACGCGCTATCCGTACCTGCTGTTTCTCGACCAGACCGTCACCGAGCGCCTGCTCGCCGAGCATCTGGCCCGGCTCGGCGTGACGGTCGAGCGCGGCGTGACGCTGACCGCATGCGATGCGGGCGGCGCGTCGCTTGACGTGTCGATCCGCTGCGCCGACGGTCGCGACGAATCGTTCGCGCCGTCGTACCTGATCGCCGCCGACGGCGCGCACAGCACGGTCAGGCATCTGCTCGGCCTGGGCTTCACCGGGCAGGCATTCGAGCAGACGTTCCTGCTCGCCGATTTCGCGGCGATACCCGACTGGCCGGACGAAGAGATCCACCTGTTCGCGACGCCCGAAGGCATGGCCGGCCTGTTTCCGATGGGCGGCGGCCGTTACCGGCTCGTGGCCGACCGGCCGCCCGGCAGCGACGCGTCGTCCGATGCGCCGGTCCCGTCGCTCGCGGAATGCGACGCGATCGTGCGTGCCCGCGCCGGTGCGTCGATCTCGCCGAGCGATCTCGTGTGGTCGTCCTATTTTCACCTGCACAGCCGGATGGTCGACCGGCTGCGTCACGGCCGCGTGTTCTTCGCGGGCGACGCCGCGCACGTTCACAGCCCGGCCGGCGCGCAGGGCATGAACACCGGCATCCAGGAAGCGTTCAATCTTGGCTGGAAGCTCGCGCGCGTGCTCGGCGCGGGCACGCCCGAGCGGCTTCTCGACACGTATCACGCGGAACGTCATCCGATCGAGCGCGACGTGTTGCGGCAGACCGGTTTCGTCACGCAGGTCGTCGAAGCCGAGCGCGGCGCGATGAAGCTGCTGCGCGATCATGTCGTGCCGCTGCTGGCGTCGTTCGGGCCGATGCGCGACGCGGTGCGGCGTACGGTCAGCGAACTCGCCGTGCAGTACCGGAAGAGCCCGCTCACGCTGGAGCGCGTGCTCGACGGCGGGCCGCGCGCAGGTGAGCGGGCACCCGATGCGTACGTGCGCGTGGTCGACGGGCCGCTCGGTCAGGCGCCCGGCACGGCGCGGCTATACGACCTGCACGATCCCGCGAGCTTCACGTTGCTGCTGCTGGAAGAGCCGCCGGATGCCGACACTGGCGCGTTGCCGCCGATACCGGCCGATGCGCAGGTGCTCGCGCAGGGGCTCGAACGGATCATGCCGGACGCGGTGCGCGTCTGGCGCGTCACCGATGCCGAAGGCGGGGATGCCGGGCTTGCGCAGGAATACGGCCGCTCGCGGCCGTCGTTTTACCTGCTCCGGCCCGACGGTTACGTGGCCGCGCGCGGGCGTACGGCGACCGACGCGAATGCGTTGCTGCGCCACTGCGAAAGCTGGTTCGCGGGCATGTCGCGGCCCGCGTAGCGGGGCGGTCAGGCCTTTGCCGCGGCAGGCACGAGAGACGCGCGGTGCGCGGCGATCGCATCGCGCACGATCGGCGCCGCGCGTTGCGCGGCCTCGCCTGACGGATCGTCGAGCGCCGCGAGCAGCGCGCGGCGCATCCGCGGCTCCCAGAAGCGCCGGATATGGTCGGCGATGCCGGCCAGCGCTTCGTCGCGATCGGGCATCGATTCGAAGAATGCGCCGATCTGGTTGGCCATGTCGATCAGGTGTCCGTTGTCCATCGCTTCCTCACTTGCCCGTGGTCACGCCGGCGGTCGCGGCCGCACGGCGCTCGAGCAGATCGAGCTGCTCCGCGTTGAAGCGCGCGTAGGCCTGCTGCCAGTCGGACGGCTGCGCGACGGGCAGCACCTGGACGGCCGTCACCTTGTACTCGGGGCAGTTCGTCGCCCAGTCCGAGCTGTCCGTCGTGATCACGTTCGCACCCGATTCGGGGAAGTGGAACGTCGTATAGACGACGCCCGGCTGCATGCGTTCGGTCACGAGCGCGCGCAGTACCGTCTGCCCCGCACGCGACTCGATGCCGACCCAGTCGCCGCTGCGGATCCCGCGATCCTGCGCGTCGTGCGGATGGATCTCGAGGCGATCCTCCTCGTGCCAGCGGACGTTCTCGGTGCGGCGCGTCTGCGCGCCGACGTTGTATTGCGACAGGATGCGGCCCGTCGTCAGGATCAGCGGATAACGTTGCGTGACCTTCTCCGGCGACGCGATGAACTGCGTGATCACGAACTTGCCCTTGCCGCGCACGAATGCGTCGATGTGCATCGTCGGCGTGCCCTCCGGTGCGTGCTCGTTGCACGGCCACTGGATGCTGCCGAGCGCGTCGAGCTTCGCGTACGACACGCCCGAGAACGTCGGCGTGAGTCGCGCGATCTCGTCCATGATTTCCGACGGATGCGCATAGTCCATCTCGTAGCCGAGCGCGCGCGACAGCATCAGGGTGACTTCCCAGTCCGCGTAGCCCGCGAGCGGCGGCATCACCTTGCGCACGCGCGAGATGCGGCGTTCCGCGTTCGTGAACGTGCCGTCCTTCTCGAGGAACGACGAGCCGGGCAGCAGCACGTGCGCGTATTTCGCGGTCTCGTTCAGGAAGATGTCCTGCACGACGATGCATTCCATGGCCGACAGTGCGGCCGCGACGTGCTGCGTATTCGGGTCCGACTGGACGATGTCCTCGCCCTGGCAATAGAGCCCCTTGAAGCTGCCGTCGAGCGCCGCGTCGAACATGTTCGGGATGCGCAGCCCCGGTTCGGGTTGCAGCGTGGCCGACCACGCCTGTTCGAACTGCGTGCGCACGATCGTGTCGCTGATATGCCGGTAGCCGGGCAGCTCGTGCGGGAACGAACCCATGTCGCACGAGCCCTGCACGTTGTTCTGGCCGCGCAGCGGATTGACGCCGACGCCTTCGCGGCCGACGTTGCCGGTCGCCATCGCGAGGTTCGCGATGCCCATCACCGTCGTCGAGCCCTGCGCGTGCTCGGTCACGCCCAGCCCGTAGTAGATCGCGGCATTGCCGCCCGTCGCGTAGAGGCGCGCGGCTTCACGGACCTGTGCCGCCGGTACGCCCGTCACGTCGGCGGTCGCCTCGGGCGAATTGTCGGCACGCGATACGAATTCGCGCCACTGCTCGAATGCGCGCGTCTCGCAGCGCTCGGCGACGAACGCGTCGGCGACGAGCCCCTCGGTGACGATCACATGCGCGAGTGCGTTGACGATCGCGACGTTGGTGCCGGGGCGCAGCTGCAGATGGTGGGTGGCCTTCACGTGCGGGCCGTCGACGACGTCGATGCGGCGCGGGTCGATCACGATCAGCTTCGCACCTTCGCGCACGCGCCGCTTCAGACGCGAGCCGAACACCGGGTGCCCGTCGGTCGGGTTCGCGCCCATCACGACGATCACGTCGGCCTGGCCGACCGACGCGAACGTCTGCGTGCCGGCCGATTCGCCGAGCGTCGTCTTGAGGCCGTAGCCCGTCGGCGAGTGGCACACGCGTGCGCAGGTGTCGACGTTATTGTTGCCGAATGCGGCGCGCACCAGTTTCTGCACGAGGTAGGTTTCCTCGTTCGTGCAGCGCGACGACGTGATGCCGCCGATCGAGTCGCGGCCGTACTTCTGCTGCAGCTTGCGGAATTGCGTTGCCGCGTAGGTGAGCGCTTCGTCCCAGCTGACTTCGCGCCACGGGTCGGTGATCTTCTCGCGGATCATCGGCTTCGTGATGCGGTCCTTGTGCGTCGCGTAGCCCCACGCGAAGCGTCCCTTCACGCACGCATGGCCTTCGTTCGCGAGGCCGTTCTTGTGCGGCGTCATGCGCACGACCTGCGTGCCCTTCATTTCGGCCTTGAACGAGCAGCCGACGCCGCAGTACGCGCAGGTCGTGACGACGGAGTGTTCCGCCTGCCCGAGTTGCACGACCGATTTTTCCTGCAGCGTGGCGGTCGGGCAGGCGGCGACGCATGCGCCGCACGATACGCATTCCGACGCCATGAACGATTCGCTTTCGCCCGCGGCGACGCGCGATTCGAAGCCGCGTGCGGCGATCGTCAGCGCGAACGTGCCTTGCGTTTCCTCGCAGGCGCGCACGCAGCGGTTGCAGACGATGCACTTCGACGGGTCGTACGTGAAGTACGGGTTCGACTCGTCCTTGCGGTCTTTCAGGTGATTCGCGCCGTCGAAGCCGTAGCGCACCTCGCGCAGCCCGACGACGCCCGCCATGTCCTGCAACTCGCAGTCGCCGTTGGCGGGGCAGGTGAGGCAGTCGAGCGGATGGTCGGAGATGTACAGCTCCATCACGTTGCGACGCAGCGACTGCAGCCGGTCCGACTGCGTGCGCACCTTCATGCCCGCTTCGGCAGGCGTCGTGCACGAGGCGGGATAACCGCGCCGTCCTTCGATCTCGACGAGGCACAGCCGGCACGAGCCGAACGGTTCGAGCGAATCGGTCGCGCAGAGCTTCGGGACGTTGACGCCGGCTTCGATCGCCGCGCGCATCACCGACGTGCCGGCCGGCACGGTGACCGACTGGCCGTCGATTTCGAGCGTGACGTCGGTATCGGCATGCCGTTGCGGCGTGCCGTAGTCGGTATCGTCGAACGGGTCGCGGGCACGCGCTTGCGCGGCGCTCTTGCACGCGCATTGGCCCGAGCCGCAGCCGCCTTGGCGGACGTTGTTCGTGTCGAGGGACATGCAGGGCTCCTTCTGGGTCAGGCCGCAGCCTTGACCGGACCCGACGCGGCATCCTTGCCGGCGGCGAGCCCGAAATCTTCGGGGAAATGGTCGAGCGCGGACAGCACCGGATAGGGTGTCATGCCGCCCATTGCGCACAGCGAACCGGCCAGCATCGTGTCGCACAGGTCGCGCAGCAGCGTGACCTGCCGCTCCGACGTGTCGCCGTGGCGGATGCGCGCGATCGTCTCGACGCCACGTGTCGAACCGATCCGGCACGGCGTGCACTTGCCGCACGACTCGATCGCGCAGAACTTCATCGCGTATTCGGCCAGCTCGGCGAGGTTCGACGTATCGTCGTGGAGCACGATGCCGCCGTGCCCGACGACCGCGCCGATCGCCGTGTACGCTTCGTAGTCGAGCGGCACGTCCCACTGATGGTCAGGCAGGTAGGTGCCGAGCGGGCCGCCGACCTGGGCGGCGCGCGCGGGCCGACCGCTTGCCGTGCCGCCGCCGAAGTCGAACAGCAGCTCGCGCAGCGTGACGCCGAACGCGAGCTCGACGAGGCCGCCGTGGCGGATGTTGCCCGCGAGCTGGAACGGCAGCGTGCCGCGTGAGCGGCCCATCCCGTAGTCGCGATAGAACGCGGCGCCGCGCGCGAAGATCACGGGCGCCGTCGCGAGCGTGATTACGTTGTTGATGACGGTCGGCTGGCCGAACAGGCCCGCGAGCGCGGGCAGCGGCGGTTTCGCCCGCACGACGCCGCGCTTGCCTTCGAGCGATTCGAGCAGCGCCGTTTCCTCGCCGCACACGTACGAGCCCGCGCCTTTCGCGACGTGCAGCTCGAACGCATGCGCGGAGCCGAGCACGTGCTCACCGAGCCAGCCGGCTTCGCGTGCACGGACGATCGCGGCTTCGAGCGTGGCGATTGCATGCGGGTATTCGCTGCGCACGTAGATGTAACCGACCGTCGCGCCGGTCGCGACGCCCGCGATGATCATCCCCTCGATCAGGCAATACGGGTCGCACTCCATGATCAGTCGATCGGAGAAGGTGCCCGAATCCCCTTCGTCTGCATTGCAGACGATGTATTTCTGCGTGGCGCTGGCTTGCCGGACCGTGCGCCATTTGATACCGGCCGGGAATGCGGCACCGCCGCGGCCGCGCAACCCCGATTCGATCAGCGTTTCGCACGCGGCATCGCCGTCGAGCGCGAGCGCGTTCTTCAGGCCGGCGAGGCCTTCGTATTGCAGGTAGTCGTCGATCGACAGCGGATCGGTCAGGCCGATGCGTGCGAACGTGAGGCGTTGCTGGCGCGCGAGATAGGGCAATGCGTCGACGAGGCCGACACCGCTCGGATGCGTGCCGCCGTCGAGCCAGTTTGCGTCGAACAGGGCCGGCACGTCGGCGGCCGACAGGTTCGCATACCCGACGCGGCCGGCGGCCGTGCCGACCTCGACGAGCGGTTCGAGCCACAGCAGCCCGCGCGAACCGTTGCGGACCAGCTCGACGGCGACGCCGCGCCGCTGTGCTTCCGCCGTGATGGCGGCGGCGAGCGCGTCGGCGCCGAGTGCCAGTGCCGACGAATCGCGCGGAACGTAGATGCGGGTCGTCATGCGGCCTCCGGGGTATGGGCGACCGCCTCGGCAAGCAGCGCGTCGAATTTCTCCGGCGTGACCTTTGCGTGCAGCACGCCATTGACCGTCAGCGACGGCGATTGTGCACACAGTCCGAGGCAGTACACCGATTCGAGCGCGACGTCACCGGGCGCATGCGCGTTCGCGACATCGCCGTGCGCCGTGTCGAACCGGCAACCCGTGCGGGCTTCCGCATGCGCGGCCAGCGCTTCGCAGCCCATGCTGCGGCACGCTTCGGCACGGCACATCTGGATCGTCACGCGGGCGGGCGGTGCGGTGCGGAAGTGGTGGTAGTAAGTCAGTACGCCGTGCACTTCCGCGCGCGACAGGTTGAGCGCCCTGGCGAGCGGCGCGACGCAGCCCGGCGGCACGTAGCCCGCGTCGTCCTGGATCGCGTGCAGGATCGCCACGAGCGACCGGCCGGCGCGTGCATGGCGCTCGACGAGCGCGTCGGGCGCGTGGGAATTCGGGGACATCGGTTGTGCTCCTCCAAAGTCTCATATGCGCTCGGGTTTCATATAGTGCGCACTGCGACTTCGTTCTGATTGATTTTGACCAACGATAAGCGGAAGATTTGGCGGTCGCAATAGGAAATCGGAGTGCATAATTGATTCGGATCGAATGCGACGCGTATCTGACCGTACGCGACACGGAAGGCCGTGCGGCCAGCTTGTCGGATGTCGCGCCGTTGCTGGAACTCGTGGCCGACACGGGCAGCATCGCGCAGGCCGCGCACGCGAAAGGGCTGTCCTACCGGCACGCGTGGGGCATGCTGCGCGCGCTGGAGGCGTGCATCGGCGGGGAACTGATCGAAACCGCGCGCGGCAAGGGCTCGACGCTGTCGGCACTCGGGCAGGCGGTCGTCGATGCGCAGCGCCTCGCGCGTAGCCGGCTCGACGGTAACCTGCGGACGCTGGCGGCCGAAGTGGCGAGCGACCTGAACCGGCGGCTCGCGCAGCGCGACGGCGCCGTGCGCATTCACGCGTCGCACGGCTACGCGGTTGCGACGCTCGTATCCGCGCTCGTCGATGCGCAGGCGGCTGTCGACATCAAGTATCGCGAGAGCGTCGAGGCCGTGCAGGCGCTTGCCCGCGGCGAGTGCGACCTGGCGGGCTTCCATCTGCCGCGCGGTGCGTTTCGTGCGCAGTGCGCGCAAATCTACCGGCCGTGGCTCGACGATACGCGCCATGTGCTGATCCACCTGACTCGGCGCCAGCAGGGGCTGTTCGTCCCGCGCGGCAACCCGAAGCAGGTTCGCGGCCTCGCGGATCTCGCGCGCAATGACATCCGCTTCGTCAACCGCCAGCCGGGGTCGGGCACGCGCATGCTGCTGGACCTCGCGCTGCGCGCGATCGGCATTGATCCCGAGCGCATCGACGGCTACGCGTCGGCCGAGCTCACGCATTCGGCGATCGCGGCGTTCGTCGCGAGCGGGATGGCCGATCTCGGCTTCGGTGTCGAGCCTGCCGCCCGTCATTTCGGGCTCGATTTCATCCCGGTCGTCGACGAAGACTATTACTTCGCGTGCGAACGCGCGCGGCTCGACGCGCGGCCGCTTGCCGGCGTGCTGGCGCTGCTGCGCGACGCGCGCTTCGTCGAGCGCGTCGCGCATCTCGACGGCTACGACCCGGCTGCGTGCGGAACGCTGACGAGCATCGCGACGGGGCTGGCCGGCGGCGACGGTGCGAGCGTGCCGGGCGGCAATTCGCGGTAACGCGCGGGCGATCGAACCGCGCTGCAGCAGCGGGGGATTTGCGCTACGCTTGCCGCTTGACCAACGTTCCAACAAGCACGCCGTTCAAGCGTCATCCCGCCATGAAATTTTCCGTTCCCCTCGCCGCGGCAGCGTTGACCGCGGGGCTGCTGGTCGCTGTTTCGCCGTTTGCGCTCGCGCAGAATTCCCCTGGTGTGCCTGGCGGTATCCTGAGCGAACAGTTTCGCCTGAACGAGCATCCGCAGATGCCGTTCGCAGCGTCGACGCCGTCGCAGAAATACCAGAGCGGCAAGAAGTCGGCCTTGCGCCGCAAGGGCGACCTGGGCGATCCGAACGGCTGCAACCTGAAGTGTCCGATGGATAGCCAGTAACCGGGCGGACGGGCGCGTCCGCAAGGGTCATGCGGCGCCGGTTCGCTTGACGGGCGTTTCGTCCACGTACTGGCCTTGCCGGTTGACCGGCGACTGCCGGAATCCCGCGCGACTCCGGTTCTGTCCGAGCCCCGCGAAGCGTTGCCGCTTCGCGGGGCTTTTGCTTTCCGGCGAATCTTCATGCGATTCGATGTCGGGCGATGCCTGCATGTGCGCATCGTCGGCCGGGCGGGCAATCTAGGGTTAACCCGTAAATCAGGAAGGATGTCTTCCAGAAACCTGCCTTATTCTTAAGCATCCGCCTACATAAACTTCGGGTTGTCAGCGATGAACAAGGTGTTCACCGCGAACACAGACAAATCTGGAGGTAGGTCATCATGAAGTCGCTCGTTCAAGCTGTTGTCGTTGCTGCCGCGCTCGTTGCTCCGGTCGTGTCGTTTGCCCAGTCGGGTTCGACGATCACCCGCGCGCAGGTTCGCGCCGAACTGGTCCAGCTGCAGCAGGCAGGTTACAACTCCGCTCGCGGCGAAGATCCGCATTATCCGGAAGCGATCCAGGCCGCAACGGCGCGTGTTGCAGAGCAACAGCGCAGCGCGCTGGCGCAAGCGCAAGGCGCCGACGCCAGCGGTTACGGTGCACAGGCGCAGGGTGCGTCGGCATCGGGTTCGCGTGCAATGGGCGTGCGCCCGGCCACCGCTGAAGAAATGAAGTCGCTGTATCGCGGCAGCTAAGCCGCACATCGCCCGGTGTGCGTGAGTGCTGGTGCGACGACGCGTCCGGCACTGCGGCACCCGGGCCGGCCGCCGCCTGGCGCGATCGATGATTGCGCGGGCGCGGCAGGACATCCGTCACCTCCTGTCGCCGGAATACCGGTGGCATTCCGCCCGGCCCGCCCGTGGCTGGGCGCTTTTTCGGAAGGGGAAGGGTGCATGCGTTTCGGCGGCAACAAAAAACCCCGCAGACTTGCGTCATGCGGGGTTCGTGCGACGAGCGCGGAATTTGGTGGAGGCGGCGGGAATCGAACCCGCGTCCAGAAGCGCTCCACGACTAGTTCTACATGTTTAGTTCAGTCATTTGATTTAACCGCAGCGACGCGGACGAACACGCTGCACTACGGCGATTCGCTAGGTTTTCGACCCTGGCGTCGCGACGCCGACAGGGCTTAACTGACGTAAATGACCTCTGGCGGTATTGCTACCGGTCTTGCGACACTAGCCCGTCAGTGAACTAGGCAGAGGACGGCGGCCGTTAGGCTGCCAGTGCGAACGTATCGTCGTTTGCAGTTACGATTTTCCCATTGATTAACGAGGTGACGGGTCCTCGACATGCCCTAGCCGCTTCACAACCCCTGTCGAAACCAGGTCGCCCCCGCGGATAAGATCGACCATTATAGCCCAACATCGCGCAGCAGTTCGCGCAGTTGCTGTGTCGTGTCGACGAGATGCTGCGCTTGCCAGTCGGCCGGTGCGACGCCGTCGCCGCAGTAGCCGTACGCGGCCGCGATCGTCGCCATGCCGGCGGCGCTGCCGGCCTGAATGTCGCGCAGATCGTCGCCGACGTAGACGATGCGTGCGGGCGCGAGCGTCAACTGGTCGGCCGCATGCAGCAGCGGGGCCGGATGCGGTTTCGGGTGCGGCGTTGTGTCGCCCCCGACGACGCAGGCCGCGCGTGGCGCGAGACCGAGCAACTCGACGAGCGGCGCCGTGAGCCGCATCGCCTTGTTCGTGACGATCCCCCAGCGCACGCCGCGCGCATCGAGTTCGTCGAGCACGTCGCCGATGCCGGGGAACAGCGTCGTATGCACACACAGATCCGTCGCGTAGTTGGCCAGGAACTCGTCGCGCATCGCTTCGTATCCGGGCGTGTGCGGATCGATGCCGAACGCGCCGCCGAGCAGGCCTCGCGCGCCGGCCGAGGCCAGCGGCCGCAGCACGTCGAGCGGTGTTTCGGGCAGGTCGCGCACGCGTTGCATCTTGTTGACGGCCGCCGCGAGATCGGGGGCCGTGTCGGCGAGCGTGCCGTCCAGATCGAACAGCACGGCATCGCAGTGCAGCAGGCGCGGTTCGTCGAGTGCAGCCCGCGCGGTCGAGAGGGGAGTCGTCATGCAGGGTGGAGGGTCATGCGCCGCGGCGGCACGCGACGAGGTAGTTGATGTCGGTGTCGTTCGACAGCGCGAAGCGCTTGCCGATCGGGTGATACGTGATGCCCTTGATCTCCACGATGTGCAGATCCGTCGCACGCACGAAGCCGGCCAGTTCCGACGGGCGGATGAAGCGCGCGTAGTCGTGCGTGCCCTTCGGCAGCATTTGCGCGATGTACTCCGCGCCGATTACGGCGAACAGGTAGGCCTTCAGGTTGCGGTTCAGCGTCGAGAAGAACACCCAGCCACCCGGCTTCACGAGCGTCGCGCACGCGGCGACGACATCGCCGGGAGACGGCACGTGCTCGAGCATCTCCATGCACGTGACGACATCGTAGGTGCCCGGTTCACGCGCGGCGATCGCTTCCGCGGCAATGGCTTCGTAGTCGACCGAGATGCCGCTTTCGAGGCTGTGCAGGTCGGCGACGCCGAGCGCTTCGGTCGACAGGTCGATACCTTTCACCTGTGCGCCGAGTCCGGCCATCGATTCGGACAGGATGCCGCCGCCGCAGCCGACGTCGAGTGCACGCTTGCCGGCGAGGTGCGCATGCGCATCGATCCAGCCGAGGCGGACCGGGTTCAGGTCGTGCAGCGGCTTGAATTCGGCGTTCGGATCCCACCACCGATGGGCGAGGTCGCTGAATTTCTGGAGTTCGTGCGGATCGGCGTTGGTCATGTCGGCAAACGGGCTACGAGAGGAGGGCGGTACTGCGATTCGTCAGCCCCGAGTATATAAGAAGCGGACGAGCGGCGAAGCGGCAGGCGCCTGGACGGGCGTCAAAGAAAAAGCCCCGCCGGGGCGGGGCTTTGAAGCAGTCGAAAACCGCGGCTTAGTTTGCCGGAACGGTCGTCTTCTGGACTTCTTGCGTACCAACCACTTCGACTTCCACGCGGCGATCCGGTGCGAGGCAGGCGATGAGTTGCTTGCGGTTCTTCTGGTTGCAGCCCGTCGTGACCGGGTTGCGCTTGCCCTTGCCTTCCGTGTAGATCTTGTTGGCCGGCACACCCTTGCTGACCAGGTACGACTTCACGGCTTGCGCGCGGCGCAGCGACAGACGGTCGTTGTACTTGTCCGAACCGATGCGGTCCGTGTAGCCCGTTGCGACGACCACTTCCGTGTTCATGCCTTCGATCTTCGAAGCCAGTTCGTCCAGCTTTTGCTTGCCCAGCGGCTTGAGCGTTGCCTTGTCGAAGTCGAACAGTGCGTCAGCTTGATACGTGATCTTCTGGCTCGAGATAGCCGGAGCGACCGGAGCGACCGGCGGCTGCGGTGCCTGGGCGACCAGTGCGCCATCGCACTTCGCGTTGGCGGTGGCCGGCGTCCAGAACGCGTCGCGCCAGCAGAGCTCGTTCGTACCGTTCATCCACACCCATTCGCCCGTGCCGTTCACCCAGTTGTCATTGACGGCTTGACGCGACGCCGGCACCGACTGTGCCGAAGCGGATGCAGCCATAACTGCGGTAGCTGCAATGAACGCGAGCTTTGAAAGTTTATTCATATTTCTCCTCTCGAAATTGAGATTACCGCAGGTTTACTGCGAGCCTGTTGACGGTGACAAGTCATACATTGCTCGAAGTATAACATTGGTGCGGCACAAAAAACGCGGCACCGCTCTGTGTAGACTTCGAGCAGCGTCTAACTTTCAGTGCGTTGGCATTTTGCCATATCGTTCCCTTCCTACGAAAAAAAATCCTCCCCACCCTAAGATCGCTTCAACTTTGTGGCGCATGCGCAACACCGGCCTGCCGCAACTTTTAGAGATTGTCAAGAGTGTGTCGGCGAAATTGCGCGAATGTGCGTGGTTGTTTACTCGTGCGCATGAAACAAGTGTGAGGGGATCGCCGGCGGCGTCGAGTCGCGCGCGATTTCGGTCGAATCGACGTGGCCGCGATTTTCGCTATTTATATATAGAGGGGGCGGCGAATTGGCGGCTGATGGGCGCATGTTAGAATCTCGCGTTGCGTTGCGCATGCAGCGCCCACGCGAAAGGCGTTCGCCGTCTTCGCTCCGAAACGATACGGATACATGGATCAATTCGCCAAAGAGACCCTGCCCACCTCCCTAGAGGAGGAAATGCGCCGTTCGTATCTCGATTACGCGATGAGCGTGATCGTCGGACGTGCCCTCCCGGATGTCCGCGATGGCCTGAAGCCCGTGCACCGGCGCGTATTGTTCGCGATGCACGAACTGAACAACGACTGGAACCGCGCGTACAAGAAGTCGGCGCGTATCGTCGGTGACGTGATCGGTAAGTACCATCCTCACGGCGACACCGCGGTGTACGACACGATCGTGCGGATGGCGCAGGACTTCTCGCTGCGCTACATGCTGATCGACGGGCAGGGCAACTTCGGCTCGATCGACGGCGACAATGCCGCGGCGATGCGTTACACCGAAATTCGCATGGCGAAGATCGGTCACGAGCTGCTCGCCGACATCGACAAGGAAACGGTCGATTTCGAGCCGAACTACGACGGCAACGAAATGCAGCCGTCGGTCCTGCCGTCACGCATCCCGAACCTGCTGATCAACGGCTCGTCGGGCATCGCGGTCGGCATGGCGACCAACATCCCGCCGCACAACCTGAACGAAGTCGTCGACGCGTGCCAGCACCTGCTGGGTAACCCGGAAGCGACGATCGACGAGCTGATCGAGATCATCCCGGCGCCGGATTTCCCGACGGCCGGCATCATCTACGGCGTCGCCGGCGTGCGCGACGGCTACCGCACCGGGCGCGGTCGCGTCGTGATGCGCGCGGCCACGCACTTCGAGGAGATCGACCGCGGCCAGCGGATGGCGATCATCGTCGACGAGCTGCCGTACCAGGTGAACAAACGCTCGCTGCTCGAGCGGATCGCCGAGCTCGTCAACGAGAAGAAGCTCGAAGGCATCTCCGACATCCGCGACGAGTCCGACAAGAGCGGCATGCGCGTCGTGATCGAGCTCAAGCGCGGCGAAGTACCGGAAGTGGTGCTGAACAACCTGTACAAGGCGACGCAGCTCCAGGATACGTTCGGCATGAACATGGTCGCGCTGGTCGACGGCCAGCCGAAGCTGCTGAACCTGAAGGAAATCCTGCAGTGCTTCCTGTCGCACCGACGCGAAGTACTGACGCGCCGCACGATCTACGAACTGCGCAAGGCCCGTGAACGTGGCCATGTGCTCGAAGGTCTCGCGGTCGCGCTCGCCAACATCGACGAATTCATCGCGATCATCAAGGCAGCGCCGACGCCGCCGATCGCGAAAGCGGAGTTGATGGCGAAGCCGTGGGATTCGTCGCTCGTGCGCGAGATGCTCACGCGCGCCGAGAGCGAGAACGCGGCGGCCGGCGGCCGCTCCGCGTACCGCCCGGAAGGCCTGAACCCGGCGTTCGGCATGCAGAGCGACGGGCTGTACCGCCTGTCCGACACGCAGGCCCAGGAAATCCTGCAGATGCGCCTGCAGCGCCTGACCGGCCTCGAGCAGGACAAGATCATCGGCGAATATCGCGAAGTGATGGCGCAGATCGCCGACCTGCTTGACATCCTCGCACGCCCCGAGCGAATCACGACGATGATCGGCGAGGAGCTGACCTCGGTGAAGGCCGAATTCGGCGACGCGCGCCGCTCGAAGATCGAGCTGAACGCGACCGAGCTGAACACCGAGGATCTGATCACGCCGCAGGACATGGTCGTCACGATGTCGCACGCGGGCTACGTGAAGTCGCAGCCGCTGTCCGAGTACCGCGCGCAGAAGCGCGGCGGCCGCGGCAAGCAGGCGACGCAGATGAAGGAAGACGACTGGATCGAGACGCTGTTCATCGCGAACACGCACGACTACATCCTGTGCTTCTCGAACCGCGGCCGCGTGTACTGGGTCAAGGTCTATGAAGTGCCGCAGGGTTCGCGCAACTCGCGCGGCCGCCCGATCGTCAACATGTTCCCGCTGCAGGAAGGCGAGAAGATCAACGTCGTGCTGCCGGTCAAGGAATTCTCGGCCGACAAGTTCATCTTCATGGCGACGTCGCTCGGCACCGTGAAGAAGACGCCGCTCGAGGCATTCAGCCGTCCGATGAAGAAGGGCATCATCGCGGTCGGTCTCGACGAGGGCGACTTCCTGATTGGCGCGTCGATCACCGACGGTGCGCACGACGTGATGCTGTTCTCCGATTCCGGCAAGGCCGTGCGCTTCGACGAGAACGACGTGCGTCCGATGGGGCGCGAGGCGCGGGGCGTGCGCGGCATGCAGCTCGAGGACGGGCAGCAGGTCATCGCGATGCTGGTCGCGGGCAGCGAGGAGCAGACCGTGCTCACCGCGACCGAGAACGGCTACGGCAAGCGCACGCCGATCACCGAGTACACGCGTCACGGCCGCGGCACGAAGGGTATGATCGCGATCCAGACGTCGGAGCGTAACGGCAAGGTCGTGGCCGCGACGCTCGTCGACGCCGAGGATCAGATCATGCTGATCACGACGGCCGGCGTGTTGATTCGCACCCGTGTCTCGGAGATTCGCGAGATGGGGCGTGCCACGCAAGGTGTTACACTCATCAGTCTCGATGAGGGTACCAAGCTCTCCGGCCTGCAGCAGATCGCGGAGGCTGAAGAGGGCGATGGCGAGGCCGACGAGGCGTCGGACGGCGAAGCCTGAAGAACGGATGAGACTCTGGCCGCCGCGGGCGTGAAGCGCCGCGGCCGGCGAGCAACCATTCATATTTCCAAAAGGGAGTGATGATGCAAAAGCAATTCAAGCAACTGGTCCTGCTGGCTGCACTGGTGCCGACGTTCGCGATGGCGCAAGCGCTGTCGAATTCCGCACCGGCGCCTGCCGCGGCAGCTGCGCCGATCGACGCCGACAAGAAGGCTGCGATCAAGGATCTGCTCGACGCGATCGACGCGCCGAAGCTCGTGTCGGCAATCGGCAACAGCGCCGAAATGCAGGCCAAGCAACTCGTGCCGGCAATCCTGTCGGACGCGCTGTCGGAAAACAAGACGCTGAACGACAAGCAGAAGCAGGCTGCCGTTCCGACGCTGCAAAAGAACGCGGTGCCGAAGCTGGTCGACGGCGCAGGCAAGGTGTTCGGTACGCAACAGTTCCAGAACGACGCGATGTCGGCTCAGTACGACGCCTACGCGAAGTACTACAGCACGTCGGAGATCAAGGATCTGACGACGTTCTACAAGAGCCCGACGGGCCGCAAGTTCATCCAGGTTCAGGATCAGGTCGGTCGCGACGTGGTCAACGGCCTGATGCAGAAGTACATGCCGCAAGCGATCCAGGCAACGCGTACGCAGGCTGACAAGGAAGTCGCAGCAGTCAAGCCGGGCAAGTAAAGCCGTCCGGGCACGCTACCGGCCGTTCGGCCGGGTTTGGCGGGAGCCTGACGACAGTGCGATAATGGCCGTTTGCGCGCGAGCGCAAGCGGCCATTTCTTTTCTGGCGCGTTCTGCCGGCGGCGAGCCGGTCGCGTCCCTCCGAGGTTTTCACGATGCGCGTCTTTAATTTCTCCGCCGGCCCTGCGGCGATGCCCGAGGAAGTGCTGCGGCAAGCCGCCGACGAAATGCTCGACTGGCACGGCAGCGGTATGAGCGTGATGGAGATGAGCCATCGCGGCAAGGAGTTCATGTCGATCCACGAGGCCGCGCTGACCGACCTGCGCGACCTGCTCGGCGTGCCGGCAAGCCACCGGATCCTGTTCCTGCAGGGCGGCGGTATCGCCGAAAACGCGATCGTGCCGATGAACCTGCTCGGCTCGCGCAAGACGGCCGACTTCGTCGTGACGGGCTCGTGGTCGCAGAAATCGTTCAGCGAAGCGAAGAAATACGGCACGCCGCATCTCGCCGCAACCGGCAAGACGGAAGACGGCTTCACGCGTGCGCCCGCGCGCGCCGAATGGCAGCTGTCGGACGATCCGGCCTACGTGCATCTGTGCACCAACGAAACGATCGACGGCGTCGAGACGTTCGAGATTCCCGATCTCGGCGACGTGCCGCTGGTCGCGGATGTCTCGTCGCACATCCTGTCGCGTCCGATGGACGTCGCGAAGTACGGTGTGCTGTTCGGCGGTGCGCAGAAGAACATCGGGATGGCCGGTGTGACGCTCGTGATCGTGCGCGAGGACCTGCTCGACCGCTCGCTGTCGATCTGCCCGTCCGCGTTCGAATGGAAGACCATTGCCGCGAACAACTCGCTGTACAACACGCCGCCCACCTACGCGATCTACATCGCGGGTCTGGTATTCCAGTGGCTGAAGCGGCAGGGCGGTCTCGAAGCGATCGAGGCCCGCAATATCGAAAAGGCGAAGCTGCTCTACGACACGATCGATGCGAGCAGTTTCTATCTGAACAAGGTCGAGCCGGCAGCACGTTCGCGAATGAACGTGCCGTTTTTCCTGGCCGACGAAACGCGCAACGAAGACTTCCTTGCCGGCGCAAAGGCGCGCGGGCTGCTGCAGCTGAAGGGCCACAAGTCCGTCGGTGGCATGCGGGCGTCGATCTACAACGCGGTGCCGCTCGAGGGCGTGAAAGCGCTCGTCGAGTACATGAAGGACTTCGAGCAGCGCGGCGCCTGACGGCGGCGCTGTTCAAACAGCACGGCAAAACGCATGGACGACGAACTGAATTCCCGCCTGAAACCGCTGCGCGATCGCATCGACGCGATCGATGCGCAGCTGATCGCGCTCCTGAACCAGCGCGCCGCGGTGGCGCTGGAGGTGGGCGAGGTCAAGAAGCATTTCAACGCGCCGGTGTTCCGGCCGGAGCGCGAGCTGCAGGTGATCGCGCGGTTGCAGGACATGAGCGCGGGGCCGCTCGCGAGCGAGCACATCAGCGCCATCTGGCGCGAGATCATGGCCGCGAGCCGCGCGCTCGAGCAGACGATCCACGTCGCGTTCCTCGGGCCGGTCGGCACGTACAGCGAGCAGGCGATGCTCGAGTATTTCGGCCAGTCGATCGAAGGGCTGCCGTGCCCGTCGATCGACGAAGTATTCCGCTCGGTCGAGGCCGGCGCTGCTGCATACGGCATCGCGCCGGTCGAGAATTCGACCGAAGGCGCCGTGTCGCGCACGCTCGACCTGCTGCTGCAGACGCAACTGCTGATCAGCGGTGAGCTCGCGCTGCCGATCCATCACAACCTGCTGACGCAGGGCGGCACGCTCGACGGCGTGAAGCGCGTCTGCGCGCATGCGCAGGCGCTTGCGCAATGCCAGCAGTGGCTCGCGGCGAATGCGCCGCAGCTCGAGCGGCAGGCCGTGGCGAGCAATGCGGAGGCCGCGCGTCTCGCGGCGGCCGATCCGACCGTCGCGGCGATCGCGGGCGACCGTGCGGCCGCGCACTACGGATTGCAGATCGCGTTCTCGCTGATTCAGGACGATCCGCACAACCGCACGCGCTTCGTCATCGTCGGCAAGCAGCCGGCCGGGCAAAGCGGTCACGACCAGACGTCGCTGATCGTGTCGGTGAAGAACGAGCCGGGCGCCGTGTTCAAGCTGCTCGAGCCGCTCGCGCGGCACGGCGTGTCGATGACGCGCTTCGAGTCGCGCCCGGCGCGCGTCGGCACGTGGGAGTACTACTTCTACATCGATATCGAAGGGCACCGGGACGATGCGGCGGTGGCGGCCGCGCTCGCGGAACTCGGCCAGAAGGCCGCGTTCCTGAAGATACTCGGTTCGTATCCGCGCGCACGCTGATGCGCGGCGGCCCGTCGCCTGCTCGGGCAGGCGTTGCGGCGAGGCGGGCAGGGCAGGCCGGTCGGCGCTGCCGAAGGCGGGTTCGGCCCGCGTCCGGCGCAGGTTGCGCCGGGTGCGGGCCCGTTGCCCGGAATCTGGAATTCCGCATGCGGGGCGTCGTTCCGCGCGCGTAACTTGGCTCTTGTCGTGTCAGGCTTTGCATTCAACAAACTGGTCATTTTCGGCGTCGGCCTGATCGGCGGATCGCTGGCCCGCGCGCTGCGCGAACGCGCGCCGGGCGGTGCAGGCGAGGTCGTCGGCGTGGGCCGTTCGCGTGCGTCGGTCGAGCGCGCGCTCGCGCTCGGCGTGATCGATCGCGCGGCGGCACTCGACGATGACGCGCAATTGCGCGACGCGCTGGCCGGCGCCGATCTCGTGCTGCTGGCGGCACCCGTTGCGCAAACGGGCCCGTTGCTTACGCGCATCGCGCCGTGGCTTGAAGAGGCGACGATCGTCACCGATGCCGGCAGCACCAAGTCCGATGTCGTCGCGGCCGCGCGCGACGCGCTCGGCGCACGCATCGTGCAGTTCGTGCCGGGGCATCCGATTGCCGGTCGCGAGTCGAGCGGCGTCGAGGCCGCGTTGCCGGATCTGTACGTCGGCCGCAACGTGGTGCTGTGCCCGCTGCCGGAGAATGCGCCCGAATCCGTCGCGCGGATCGACGCGATGTGGCGCGCGACCGGCGCCGACGTGCGCACGATGAGCACGGAGCAGCACGATCGCGTGTTTGCGTCGATCAGCCATTTGCCGCACGTGCTGTCGTTCGCGCTCGTCGAGCAGATCCTCGGCGAGGCCGACGCGGAACTCAAATTCTCGTACGCGGCGGGCGGTTTCCGCGATTTCACGCGCATCGCGGCGTCGAACCCGGAGATGTGGCGCGACGTGTGCGTCGCGAATCGCACGGCGCTGCTCGACGAGCTCGACGGCTATACGCGCGTGCTCACGCGGCTGCGTGCGGCGATCGACGCCGGCGACGGCGCGGCGCTCGAAGCCGTGTTCACGCGTTCGCGCGCCGCGCGCAAGGCATGGCAGGAGCGCGGCGGCGCGCCCGCTGCCGAACCGGTCAAGAAATAACAGGACGATTCCCATGGACTATCTCGATCTCGGCCCGTACTCCAGCGCATCGGGCACCGTGCGCCTGCCCGGCTCGAAGAGCATTTCGAACCGCGTGCTGCTGCTCGCGGCGCTGGCCGAAGGCGAAACGACGATCACCAACCTGCTCGACTCCGACGACACGCGCGTGATGCTCGACGCACTCGGCAAGCTCGGCGTGAAGCTCGCGCGCGACGGCGACACCTGTGTCGTCACGGGCACGCGCGGCGCATTCACCGCGAAGACGGCCGACCTGTTCCTCGGCAACGCGGGCACGGCCGTGCGGCCGCTGACCGCCGCGCTCGCGGTGAACGGCGGCGACTATCGTGTGCACGGCGTGCCGCGCATGCACGAGCGACCGATCGGTGATCTCGTCGACGGCCTGCGCCAGATCGGCGCGCAGATCGACTACGAGCTGAACGAAGGCTTCCCGCCGCTGCGGATCAAACCTGCGACGATCTCGGTCGATGCGCCGATCCGCGTGCGCGGCGACGTGTCGAGCCAGTTCCTCACGGCGCTCCTGATGACGTTGCCGCTCGTGAAGGCGAAGGACGGCCGGATCGTCGTCGAGATCGACGGCGAGCTGATCTCGAAGCCGTACATCGACATCACGATCCGGCTGATGGAGCGCTTCGGCGTGACCGTCGAGCGCGACGGCTGGCAGCGCTTCGTCGTGCCGGCCGGGGTTCGCTACAAATCGCCGGGGCAGATCATGGTCGAGGGCGACGCATCGTCGGCGTCGTATTTCCTCGCGGCCGGCGCGCTCGGCGGCGGGCCGCTGCGTGTCGAGGGCGTGGGGCGCGCGAGCATCCAGGGCGACGTCGGCTTCGCGAACGCGCTGATGCAGATGGGCGCGAACGTGACGATGGGCGACGACTGGATCGAAGTGCGCGGCATCGGCCACGACCACGGCAAGCTCGAGCCGATCGACATGGATTTCAACCTGATTCCCGATGCGGCGATGACGATCGCGGTCGCGGCGCTGTTCGCCGACGGCCCGAGCACGCTGCGCAACATCGCAAGCTGGCGCGTGAAGGAAACCGACCGCATCGCGGCGATGGCGACCGAACTGCGCAAGGTCGGCGCGATCGTCGAGGAAGGTCCTGACTATCTCGTCGTCACGCCGCCGGAAAAGCTCACGCCGAACGCGGCGATCGACACGTACGACGATCACCGGATGGCGATGTGCTTCTCGCTCGTCAGCCTGGGTGGTGTGCCCGTGCGGATCAACGATCCGAAGTGCGTCGGCAAGACGTTCCCCGACTATTTCGACCGCTTCGCCGCGCTCGCCAAAGCCTGACCCGACTGTTCCGATGAAATCGACCCGACCCTTTCACCCGACTCCCGTCATCACGATCGACGGTCCCACTGCTTCCGGCAAGGGCACCGTCGCCGCGCTCGTCGCCGCGCATCTTGGCTTCCACCTGCTCGACAGTGGCGCGCTGTACCGCCTCGCCGCGCTCGCGAGCGTGCGCTACGGCATCGCGGCAGAGGACATCGACGCGCTGGTGAAGCTGATCGACGATCTCCACATCACGTTCCGGGAGGGCTGCGCGCAGCTCGACGGCGTCGATGTGTCGAACGACATCCGTGCCGAAGCGGTCGGCAACCGCGCATCGGCGATTGCCGTGCATGGGCCGGTGCGCACCGCGCTCGTCGCGCGTCAGCGCGCGTTCCGGAAGACGCCGGGCCTCGTTGCAGACGGGCGCGACATGGGCACCGTGATCTTCCCGGACGCCGTGTTGAAGGTGTTCCTGACGGCCAGCGCCGAGGCGCGCGCGACCAGACGGCATAAGCAATTGATGCAAAAAGGTTTTTCTGCTAATATAGATGACTTGCTCCGGGATCTTCGTGAACGTGATGCGCGCGACAGCAATCGCGCGGCCGCGCCGCTGAAGCCTGCGGCAGATGCCAAGCTGCTCGATACGTCGGCGCTTTCGGTCGATGAAGCGGTCGATCAGGTGCTGCAGTGGTACCGGGCGCTCGGCCAGCCCGCCTGAGAAGGCGGGTAGCAGTAGGTGTTCCGCGTCGCAAGCGCGGAGCGTGTTTCGAACCCTTAACCCCGTGTGGTCATCGATCTGGCCCTTTCAGCCTGCCATTCCGGCCGGCGTGGCACAGCGATCCATGCACAATCAGATTTTTATGTCCGACCTGCAAACCTCCACCCCGAATACTGAATCTTTCGCGGCTCTGTTCGAAGAGTCGCTGACCCGCCAAGACATGCGCGCCGGCGAAGTGATTTCCGCCGAAGTCGTGCGCGTCGACCACAACTTCGTGGTCGTCAATGCAGGCCTGAAGTCCGAGGCTTACATTCCGATCGAGGAATTCCTGAACGATCAGGGCGAGGTTGAGGTGCAGTCGGGCGATTTCGTGTCCGTCGCGATCGACGCACTCGAAAACGGCTACGGCGACACGATCCTGTCGCGCGACAAGGCGAAGCGCCTTGCATCGTGGCTGTCGCTGGAAAAGGCTCTCGACAACAACGAACTCGTCACCGGCACGATCACCGGCAAGGTGAAGGGCGGCATGACCGTGATGGTCAACGGCATCCGTGCGTTCCTGCCGGGTTCGCTGGTCGACACGCGTCCGGTCAAGGACACGACCCCGTACGAAGGCAAGACGCTCGAGTTCCGCGTGATCAAGCTCGATCGCAAGCGTAACAACGTCGTGCTGTCGCGTCGTGCAGTGATCGAAGCAACCCAAGGCGAAGAGCGCGCGAAGCTGCTCGAGACGCTGAAGGAAGGCGCGATCGTCAACGGCGTGGTCAAGAACATCACCGACTACGGCGCGTTCGTCGACCTCGGCGGCATCGACGGCCTGCTGCACATCACCGACATCGCATGGCGTCGTGTGCGTCACCCGAGCGAAGTCCTGTCGGTTGGCCAGGAAGTCACCGCGAAGATCCTCAAGTTCGACCAAGAGAAGAACCGCGTCTCGCTGGGCATCAAGCAACTGGGCGACGATCCGTGGGAAGGCATCTCGCGCCGTTACCCGTCGGGCACGCGCCTGTTCGGCAAGGTCACGAACATCACCGACTACGGCGCATTCGTCGAAGTGGAATCGGGCATCGAAGGCCTCGTCCACGTGTCGGAAATGGACTGGACCAACAAGAACGTTGCTCCGTCGAAGGTTGTCCAGCTGGGCGACGAAGTCGAAGTCATGGTCCTCGAGATCGACGAAGACCGCCGTCGTATCAGCCTCGGCATGAAGCAGTGCAAGCCGAATCCGTGGGATGACTTCAGCCGCAACTTCAAGAAGGGCGACAAGATCACGGGCGCAATCAAGTCGATCACCGACTTCGGCGTGTTCATCGGTCTGCCGGGCGGCATCGACGGCCTGGTCCACCTGTCGGACCTGTCGTGGAGCGAAGCCGGCGAAGAAGCCGTTCGCAAGTACAAGAAGGGCGACGAAGTCGAAGCGATCGTGCTCGGTATCGACGTCGAGAAGGAGCGTATTTCGCTCGGCATCAAGCAGCTCGAAGGCGACCCGTTCAGCAACTACGTTGCAATGAACGACAAGGGCTCGATCGTCGACGGCGTCGTGAAGACGGTCGATGCGAAGGGTGCGGTCGTCACGCTGACGGGCGACATCGAAGGCTACCTGCGTGCGTCGGAAATCTCGCAGGATCGCGTCGAAGACGCACGCAACGTGCTGAAGGAAGGCGACAAGGTCAACGCGATGGTGATCAACATCGATCGCAAGTCGCGCGGCATCAACCTGTCGATCAAGGCGAAGGATTCGGCTGAACAACAGGAAGCGATCCGCGGCCTGCAGTCGGACACCAGCGCTGCTGCGACCGGTACGACCAACCTCGGCGCGCTGCTGAAGGCGAAGCTCGACGGCCAGAACCAGTAAGCCTCACGAGGTCTGCTGAAGTATGACCAAATCCGAGTTGGTCGCGCAGCTGGCATCGCGATTTCCGCAACTTGTCCTCAAGGATGCGGATTTCGCGGTGAAAACGATGCTCGATGCGATGTCTGACGCTCTGGCGAAAGGGCATCGTATCGAAATTCGGGGTTTCGGCAGCTTTGGCCTCAACCGTCGCCCGGCGCGCGTCGGACGCAACCCGAAGTCAGGTGAGAAAGTGCAGGTGCCCGAGAAGTTCGTGCCGCACTTCAAGCCTGGCAAGGAATTGCGGGAACGCGTCGACGGCCGCGCCGGTGAACCGCTGAAGGCTGACGATCCGGACGACGAGCGTTGAGCGTCACCCGGATTGCCCGGAACCCATCCGGCGAAGGCTGAAAAGAAAAGCGCCCCTTGCGGGCGCTTTTTTCATTTCCGGCGAATGCGACGCAACGGGTGCGTGCAGGATGTGCGCAGCCGCGGAAACGCTTCCTTTACAATACGGGTCGATTCGGCGCGACGAAGGGGAGTCGCGCGCCGCGGCAAACCTCAACAAAGAGAGGGCTTCATGAAGTTTATCGTCTGGCTGATCCGGGTATTGGTGTTCGTACTGCTGCTGGTGCTTGCGCTGGCCAATACGCAAACCGCGACGCTGAATTTCGTGGCCGGCTATTCATGGCAGGCGCCGCTGATCCTGATCGGCCTCGCGTTCTTCGCCGTGGGGCTGCTGGCTGGCTTGCTGTCCGCGCTGCCTTCGATCTTCCGCCTGCGTCTCGAGAACGGGCGCCTGAAGCGCGATCTGCGCGCGGCGCGCGAAACGCCGGCCGTCATCGACCAGCCGCCGATGCCGCCCGTCATTTAACACGGACGCCGCGCGATCATCGCGCGGTTTTCGTCTCTGCTTCGATATTTCGCATGGATCTGGATTTCTGGTGGTTGCTCGCGATTCCGGTCGCGTTCGCGCTCGGTTGGGCGGCGTCACGCTATGACCTTAAGAATCTCCTGTCGGAGAGTGCCAACCTGCCGCGCTCGTATTTCCGCGGCCTGAATTTTCTGTTGAACGAACAACCCGACAAGGCGATCGACGCGTTCATCGAGGTCGCCAAGCTGGATCCCGAGACGGTCGAGCTGCACTTCGCACTCGGCAACCTGTTTCGCCGCCGCGGCGAAACCGACCGCGCGATCCGCGTGCACCAGAACCTGCTGAGCCGCACGGACCTGCCGGTCAACGAGCGCGACCACGCACTGTACGAACTCGGCCAGGATTTCCTGAAGGCCGGCCTGCTCGATCGCGCCGAGGAGGCGTTCCACAAACTCGCCGACGGCGATTACGCACTCGGCGCGCAGCGGGCGCTGCTGACGATCTACGAGATCGAGAAGGACTGGAACAAGTCGATCGATACGGCGAAGCGCATCGAGTCGATGAGCGACAAACCGCTCGGCGTCGAAATTGCGCAGTTTCACTGCGAACTTGCGCAGGACGCGCTGCAGCGCAAGAACGCGGCAGCGGCTGCCGAACAGTTGCGCCTCGCGTTGACCGTGAACCCGCAGAACGTTCGCGCGACGATCCTCTCCGGCGACGCCGCGGCGGCCGAGGGCAACCATGCGGCCGCGATCGAGCACTGGAAGCGCGTCGAAGCGCAGAATCCGGCGTATCTGCCGCTCGTCGCCGACAAGCTGATGAAGGCGTACGTCGCGCTCGGCAAGAACGCCGAAGGCGCCGAGCTGCTGATGGGCTATGTCGACCGCTATCCGTCGAACGACCTGCTCGACATCGCATACCAGCACATCGCGGGCTTGCGCGGTCAGGACGCGGCGCACACGCTCGCGCGCACGCAGATGGAGAAGTCGCCGAACCTGTCGGGGATGCTGCACCTGCTCGATGCGCAGATCGCGGCGGCCGACGAACCGCGCCGTAAGGAACTTGAAATGATGCGTGCGCTGATCAAGCAGCGCACCAAGAATTTGCCACGGTATACGTGCCAGAATTGCGGTTTCCGGGCGCGCAATTTCTACTGGCAGTGTCCGGGCTGCAGCGGCTGGGAAACCTATGCGCCGCGTCGCGTCGATCCTGCGATGCCGGGCTGATCCCGGCACGCGGAGCCAACGCACTGCGGTTGCCGCCGGGTTCGTCCCGGCGGCCAAGTTAGTCAATTACCGGGAAGTACCGGAACATCTATGAAAATCACCATCATCGGCACCGGCTATGTCGGTCTCGTCACGGGCGCCTGCCTGGCGGAGATCGGCCACGACGTCTTCTGCCTCGACGTCGATCCGCGCAAGATCGACATCCTGAACAACGGCGGGATGCCGATTCACGAACCTGGGCTGCTGGACATCATCGCGCGCAACCGCGCGGCGGGGCGCCTGCGCTTCTCGACCGACATCGAGGCAAGCGTCGCGCACGGCGAGATCCAGTTCATCGCCGTCGGCACGCCGCCCGACGAGGACGGCTCGGCCGACCTGCAGTACGTGCTCGAAGCCGCGCGCAACATCGGCCGCCACATGACGGGCTTCAAGGTGATCGTCGACAAGTCGACGGTGCCGGTCGGTACCGCACAGCGCGTGCGCGGCGTGGTCGACGAAGCGCTTGCCGCCCGCGGGCTGGCGGGCAGCGTCGCGCATCGCTTCTCGGTCGTGTCGAACCCGGAGTTCCTGAAGGAAGGCGCCGCGGTCGAGGACTTCATGCGTCCGGACCGGATCATCATCGGCGTCGACGACGACGAGACGGGCACGATCGCGCGCGAGAAGATGAAGAAGCTTTACGCGCCGTTCAACCGCAACCATGAGCGCACGATCTACATGGACGTGCGTTCGGCGGAATTCGCGAAATATGCGGCGAATGCGATGCTTGCAACGCGTATCTCGTTCATGAACGAGATGTCGAATCTCGCCGACAAGGTCGGCGCCGACATCGAGGCCGTGCGCCGCGGGATCGGCTCCGATCCGCGCATCGGCTATCACTTCCTGTACGCCGGCGTCGGCTACGGCGGCTCGTGCTTCCCGAAGGACGTCCAGGCGCTGATTCGCACGGCCGGCGAGAACGGCCAGCCGTTGCGCATCCTGGAAGCCGTCGAGGCGGCCAACCATGCGCAGAAGGACGTGCTGATCGGCAAGATCGAGCAGCGCTTCGGTGCCGACCTGACCGGCCGCGAGTTCGCGGTCTGGGGCCTGGCGTTCAAGCCGAACACCGATGACATGCGCGAGGCGCCGAGCCGCCGCCTGATCGCCGCGCTGCTCGAACGCGGCGCGACCGTGCGTGCGTACGATCCGGTCGCGGTCGACGAGGCGCGGCGCGTGTTTGCGCTCGATTTCGGTACCGATCCGGACGCGCTGGCGCGGCTGCATCTCGTCGACACACAGGACATCGCCGTGACGGGCGCGGACGCGCTCGTGATCGTGACCGAGTGGAAGGAATTCCGGAGCCCCGATTTCACGCGCCTGAAGGCTGAACTGAAGGCGCCGGTGATCTTCGACGGGCGCAACCTGTACGAGCCGGATGCGATGGCCGAACTGGGCATCGACTACTACGCGATCGGCCGGCCGTATGTCGATCCCCAGTCGTCCTCCCGTGGCTGATCACACGATGAATACTCTCCGCGAGGTCGTTCCGGTGCCGCGTGCGCAACTCGCGCGCTCGCGCGTGCTTGTCGTCGGCGACGTGATGCTCGACCGTTACTGGTTCGGCAACGTCGATCGCATTTCGCCCGAGGCGCCCGTGCCGGTCGTGCACGTGCAGCGCCAGGAAGAGCGGCTCGGCGGTGCGGCCAACGTCGCGCGCAACGCCGTGACGCTCGGCGGCCAGGCCGGGTTGCTGTGCGTCGTCGGGTGCGACGAACCCGGCGAGCGCATCGTCGAATTGCTCGGCAGCAGCGGCGTGACGCCGCATCTCGAACGCGACCCGGCGTTGCCGACCACGATCAAGCTGCGCGTGCTCGCGCGCCAGCAGCAACTGCTGCGCGTCGACTTCGAGGCCATGCCGACGCACGAGGTGCTGCTCGCGGGGCTCGCGCGCTTCGATGCGCTGCTGCCGCAGCACGACGTCGTGCTGATGTCGGATTACGCGAAAGGCGGCCTGACGCACGTCACGACGATGATCGAGAAGGCGCGCGCGGCCGGCAAGTCCGTCCTCGTCGACCCGAAGGGCGACGACTGGGCGCGCTATCGCGGTGCGTCGCTGATCACGCCGAATCGCGCGGAATTGCGCGAAGTGGTCGGGCAGTGGAAATCGGAAGACGATCTGCGCGCACGTGTCGCGAAGCTGCGCGCGGAACTCGACATCGACGCGCTGCTGCTCACGCGTTCGGAAGAAGGCATGACGCTGTTTTCCGCCACCGGCGAACTGCACGCACCGGCGCTCGCGCGCGAGGTGTTCGACGTGTCGGGCGCGGGCGATACCGTGATCGCGACGGTCGCGACGATGCTCGGCGCAGGCGTGCCGCTCGTCGACGCCGTCGTGCTCGCGAATCGCGCGGCAGGCATCGTGGTCGGCAAGCTCGGCACGGCCACGGTGGACTACGACGAACTGTTTCATTGAGCGCATGCGGCGGCGCGATGAGCGCGCCGCACGCATGGCTCGCACTTTTCAGGCAGGACGATCATGACCCTCATCGTCACCGGCGCAGCCGGTTTTATCGGCGCGAACATCGTCAAGGCGCTCAACGAGCGCGGCGAGACGCGCATCATCGCGGTCGACAACCTGACGCGCGCGGACAAGTTCCGGAATCTCGTCGATTGCGAAATCGACGACTATCTGGACAAGTCGGAATTCGTCGAACGTTTCGCACGCGGCGATTTCGGCAAGGTACGCGCGGTGTTCCACGAAGGTGCGTGCTCGGACACGATGGAAACCGACGGCCGCTACATGATGGACAACAACTTCCGCTACAGCCGCGCGTTGCTCGACACCTGCCTCGCACAGGGCACGCAGTTCCTGTACGCGTCGTCGGCGGCGACCTACGGCGGCTCGACGCGATTCGTCGAGGAGCGCGACGTCGAGGCGCCGCTGAATGTCTACGGCTATTCGAAGTTCCTGTTCGACCAGGTGATCCGTCGTGTGCTGCCGACCGCGCAGAGCCAGATCGCGGGCTTCCGCTACTTCAACGTGTACGGCCCGCGCGAGACGCACAAGGGCCGCATGGCATCGGTCGCGTTCCACAACTTCAACCAGTTCCGTGCGGAAGGCAAGGTGAAGCTGTTCGGCGAGTACAACGGCTACGCACCGGGCGAGCAGACGCGTGACTTCGTGTCGATCGAGGACGTGACCAAGGTGAACCTGTTCTTCTTCGATCATCCGGAGAAGTCGGGCATCTTCAACCTCGGCACGGGCCGTGCGCAGCCGTTCAACGATATCGCGTCGACGGTCGTGAATACGTTGCGCGCGCTCGACAACCTGCCGCCGCTGACGCTCGCGCAGCAGGTCGAGCAAGGGCTGATCGAATACGTGCCGTTCCCCGATGCGCTGCGCGGCAAGTACCAGTGCTTCACGCAGGCCGACCAGACGAAGCTGCGCGCGGCCGGTTACGACGCACCGTTCCTGACCGTGCAGGAAGGCGTCGATCGCTACGTGCGTTGGCTATCCGGCCAGGTTTAAACGGAAGCGTTGCATCGATAGACTGGGTCTCACGGTCGGCAGCCGCCGGCCGTATTCATCGGAGATCCAGCACATGATCAGGAAATGGTTGGCCGCAGCGGCAATGCTCGGCACGATCGCCTCGGCCTGGGCGGCCGTCGACGTCAACACCGCCAACGAGGATGCGCTCGTCGGCATCAAGGGTATCGGCCCGGCGCGGGCAAAGGCGATTCTCGACGAACGCGGCGCACGCGGCCCGTTCAGGAATGCGGAGGATCTCGCCGCACGCGTGAAAGGCATGGGCGGCCATACCGTCGAGCGGCTTCAGCAGGAAGGCCTGACGATCGGTGCGGCCGGTACGGGTGCCGCGCAGCCGGCCCCGGGCAAGCCGGCCGCCGGCAAGCCTGCGGCCGCACCTGCCCGCACCACCACGCAGAAGTAACGCGTCGCGCGCAGCCGACAACAAGCTCCTTCAGTCGCCGTCGTTGCGACGGCTTCCCGCGGCATGCCGCGGGTTTTTTGCGTGGGCACGGCGCATGCGGCGTCCATGCGTTGCACGGCATGCGTATTCCATCGCCGCAATGGGGTTGCCGGCGCGAGCAGCGGTGCTGGTTTACAATCGATCGATTGATCGGCCTCGTACTCACGGTATATCCATGGCTTACAAAACTATCGAAGACACGATCGGCAATACGCCGCTCGTCCAACTGGTCCGCTTGCCGGACGACGAGATTCGCGCGCGCAACAACGTGGTGCTCGCGAAGCTCGAAGGCAACAATCCGGCCGGTTCCGTGAAGGATCGTCCGGCGCTGTCGATGATCAGCAAGGCCGAGGCGCGCGGGCGCATCAAGCCGGGCGACACGCTGATCGAGGCGACGAGCGGCAACACCGGTATCGCACTCGCGATGGCAGCGGCGATCCGAGGCTACAAGATGGTGCTGATCATGCCGGAGGACCTGTCGGTCGAGCGCCGCCAGAGCATGGCCGCCTACGGTGCCGAAATCATCCTGACGCCGGTGAAGGGCGGGATGGAGCTGGCACGTGATCTCGCGGACGAGATGCAGCGCGAAGGCAAGGGCGTGATCCTCGACCAGTTCGCGAACCCCGACAATCCGGTTGCGCACTACGAAGCGACGGGCCCGGAAATCTGGCGCGATACCGAAGGGCGCGTCACGCACTTCGTGTCGGCAATGGGCACGACGGGCACGATCATGGGCACGTCGCGCTATCTGAAGGAGCAGAATCCGGCGATCGAGATCGTCGGTGCGCAGCCGGAAGACGGCTCGCGCATTCCGGGCATCCGCAAGTGGCCGGAAGCCTATATGCCGACGATCTTCGATCGCAGCCGTGTCGACCGCGTCGAGAGCGTGAGCCAGGCTGCGTCGGAAACGATGGCGCGCCGCCTCGCGGCCGTCGAAGGCATCTTCGCGGGCATTTCGTCGGGCGGCGCATGCGAAGTCGCGATGCGCATCGCGCGCCAGGTCGAGAATGCGACGATCGTGTTCATCGTCTGCGATCGCGGCGACCGCTACCTGTCCACGGGCGTGTTTCCTGCCTGAACGCGGGCGGATGCGCGTCGCGCGTGGACGAAAAGAAAGCGCCGCTTGTGCGGCGCTTTTTCATTGGGCGGGCGGTGCTTACTGCGACTGTGTATCGGTGGTACTCGGCTGAAGTGCGCCGCTCGCTTCCATCTGCGCCTTGACGGCCTCGCCAAGCTGGTACACGGTAAGCGCGTAGAAGAAGCTGCGGTTGTAGCGCGTCAGCACGTAGAAATTCTTGAGCCCGAGCATGTATTCGGTCGCGCGGCCCGGCGACGGCAGGTCGACCACCGTCACGGGCGTGCCGGCTTCGGTCGTGATGTTGACCGTCGGCTCGTTCAGCGTCATGCCCGCGCGCAGCAGTTGCGACAGTGCCCAGTGCGGTTCGGGCTGGCCGTCGGCGGCGGCCTGTGCGATCCCCAGGCTGCCCGTGTCGGGCGTGATCTGCCAGACCACCGGTCGGTCGGTTTCCCAGCCGTGCTGCTTCAGGTAGTTCGCGACGCTGCCGATCGCATCGACAGGACTGCTGCGCAGGTCGACATGGCCCGTGCCGTCGAAGTCGACCGCATATTCGCGGATGCTGCTCGGCAGGAACTGTGGAATCCCGATCGCGCCCGTATACGAACCGAGCACGGTGGTCGGGTCGAGCTGGTTGTCGCGGGTCCAGACCAGGAAATCCTCGAGGTTCTTGCGGAATGTTGCCTGGCGGCTGTCACGATTCGGCGTGTCCGGATAGTCGAACGTGAGCGTCGTCAGCGCGTCGAGCACGCGGAAATTGCCCATGTAGCGGCCGTAGATCGTCTCGACACCGATGATGCCGACGATCACCTCGGGCGGCACGCCGAATTGCTCGGATGCACGCTGCAGCGTTGCCTGGTTCGCCTTCCAGAATTTCACGCCCGCGTTGATGCGGATCGGCTCGATGAAGCGCGAGCGATAGACGCGCCAGTTCTTGACCGTCGGCGACGGGGCCGGTTTCACGAGCTTGACCGCTGTCGCCGAATAGCTGATGCGCGAGAACAGCGCATGCAGGCTCGCGGAGTCGAAGCCGTTGCGGCTGACCATCTCGTCGATGAACGCATCGACCTTCGCGTTGTTCGCGTAACGCTGCGGAACGATTTCCTCTTCGAAGGTCTGGCCTTGCGGCGTCGGCTGTTGCGGCTGGGCCTGTGCGACGAGCGTGCCCGCGGGCTTCGCGGGTTGCGTCTGCGCGCCGGCGGGCGCGGTGCCGAGAGCCGCGACGGCAGCGGCCGCGACGAGCGGAGCGCGAACACGGAACAGCGCGGAGAGAAGGGCGGCAGGCTTGCTGGAATTCATGTCGAAGCGGGCGGACAGGGCGATTGGGTTCGGCGCAGTATACCCGACGGATCCGGCGCGCCGGGGCGTGGCAGGCCCCCGTTGTGGTAAGTTAGCGGCGAATTCGCGGCAGACGATGGACATCATTGATGGAGACCTGCGGCGCACCGTGCGCCGCGGATGACAGCTTATGGCAACCGCTTTCTATACGCACCCCGACTGCATGCTGCACGAGATGGGGGAATGGCATCCGGAATGCCCGGCCCGCCTGTCGGCGATCCAGGATCAACTGATCGCGAGCCGCATCGACGATCTGATCGTGCACGAAACCGCGCCGTTCGCGAGCGAGGTGGCGCTGGGCCGGGTGCATACGCAGGCGCACATCGACTACATCCGGAGCATGACGCCTGTCGACGGCTACGTCGAGATCGATCCCGATACGCTGATGAACCGCGATACGTGGCGCGCGGCGCTGCGTGCGGCCGGCGCCGCGATCGCGGCGACCGACGCGGTGATCGAAGGCCGCTATGCGAATGCGTTCTGTGGCGTACGACCGCCCGGCCATCATGCGGAGCCTGCGCGCGCGATGGGGTTCTGCTTCTTCAACAACGTCGCGATCGCCGCGCGACATGCGCTCGACGTACACGGTCTGGAGCGAGTCGCGATCATCGATTTCGACGTGCATCACGGCAACGGCACCGAGGCGGCGTTCGCGAACGACGAGCGGGTGCTGATGTGCAGTTTCTTCCAGCATCCGCTGTACCCGTTCTCGGGCGTCGATCACCAGGCGCCGAACATGGTCAACCTGCCGATGCCCGCGCGCAGCAACGGGATGGCGATCCGCGAAGCCGTCGACATGTTCTGGCTGCCGCGCCTCGATGCGTTCAGGCCGCAGATGCTGTTCGTGTCCGCGGGTTTCGATGCGCATCGCGAGGACGACATCGGCAGCCTCGGCCTCGTCGAAGCCGACTTCGAATGGTTGACCGCGCAGATCGTCGAGGTGGCGCGCCGGCATGCGCAGGGGCGCATCGTGAGCTGCCTCGAAGGCGGCTACAACCTGTCCGCGCTCGGGCGCAGCGTCGTCGCGCACCTGCGCGTACTGGCCGGCATCTGACGATCGCGTGACCTGCCCCGGGCGCACTCAGCGCGCCGGCACGCGCGCGTGAATCCACGCGATCAGCGCGTCGATCACGCGATCGCGTTCGAGATCGTTCATCGTTTCGTGAAAGCCGCCTTCGTACAGCGTCAGCGTGCGATCGGGCGAGCCGACGCGCGCACCGAACGCACGGCTGCCGTCGGGTTCGGTCAGCTTGTCCTCGGTGCCGTGATAGACGAGCACCGGAACGCGCAACCCGCCGCGACCGCTTTCGATGCGTGCCATCGCGTCGAGAATCTCCGCGCCGGTGCGGGCGGGCACCGCGCCGTGATGGACGAGCGGATCGGCGCGATTGGCTGCGACGATGACCGGATCGCGCGACAGCAGCGCGGCATCGATCCTGATTGCGGGGAAGGTCGGCCATATGCGGCTGATGACGCGGCTCACAGCGAGCATCCAGCGCGGCACGTCACGTCCCGGCGCGAGCGCCGGGCTCGACAGCACGAGGCCGCTCAGCGCGTGGCCGCGTGCCGGCGCGCGTTCGATCGCGTACAGCGCCGCGACCGCCCCGCCCATGCTGTGCCCCATCAGGAACAGCGGCGAATTGCCGCGTGCGGCTTCGGCGACCAGCGCATCCGCGTCGTTCAGGTAGCCGTCGAAGCGCTCGACCCAGGCGCGCTTGCCGGGTGACTGGCCGTGCCCGCGCAGGTCGATCGCGAGCACCTCGATGCCGGCCGCATTCAGCCGGCCGGCGAGCGCGGCATAACGACCCGCGTGTTCGGCAAGGCCATGTACGAGTGCGATCGTCGCGCGCGGCGGCTCGGTGCCGTTGCCAGCCGGCCAGCGGTACGACGCCAGTTCGAGCCCGTCGGCGGTACGCAGGCGGCCCATCGTCGGCGCGGGTGGGGACGAAGGCGCCGGTCCGGCGGTGGCAGGTGCGGCGGCCGGCGTGGTGGTGGCGGTCATCTGGCGTGTCCCCTGTCGGTTGGTCGGTGTTCCGGATCATAGTCGCGGCATCGTCGTGGCGCGCCAGCGGCGTCCCTCTAATTTCGTGCGGTTATGAAAAGATCGAAATCGATTATTAAGGGGAATGAGGGGTTTGCGGTAAAATCGACGGTTATTCCAGATGCATCGGCGGCCGACTGGCGGGCCAACTCGCCAGCCGGCCGCCGTTTTGTTTACATGATCGAATTACGCAATCTTTCGCAGCGATTTCCCGGGCCGGGCGGCTGGGTCGAGGCGCTGCGCAACATCAACCTGACGATCCCGCAGGGCGAGGTGTTCGGCATCATCGGCCGAAGCGGCGCCGGCAAGAGCACGCTCGTGCGCACCATCAACCTGCTCACGCGGCCGACCGAAGGCAATGTCGTCGTCGGCGGGCTCGATCTCACGCTGCTGTCTGCTGGCGCGCTGCGCGAGGCGCGACGCGAGATCGGCATGATCTTCCAGCACTTCAACCTGCTGTCGTCGCGCACGGTGTTCGACAACGTCGCGCTGCCGCTGGAACTGGCCGGCGCAAGCCGTGCCGACATCGAGGCCGCGGTGCTGCCGCTGCTCGACCTCGTCGGGCTGTCCGCGCAGAAGGATCGCTATCCGTCGCAGATCAGCGGCGGGCAGAAGCAGCGCGTCGGCATCGCACGCGCGCTCGCGAGCCAGCCGAAGGTACTGCTGTCGGACGAAGCGACGTCCGCGCTCGATCCCGAGACCACGCGCTCGATCCTCGACCTGCTGAAGCGCATCAACCGCGAACTCGGCCTGACGATCGTGCTGATCACGCACCAGATGGAAGTGATCAAGCAGGTGTGCGATCGCGTCGCGGTGCTCGATGCGGGGCGCGTGGTCGAGGAAGGCCGCGTGATCGACGTGTTCCTGCAGCCGCATCACGAAGTGACGCGCGCGCTGATCGGCGACGTGATCGCGCAGGAGTTGCCGCCCGCGCTGAAGGCGCGCGTGGCCGAGCGGCTGAAGACCGGCAGCGGGCATCTGCTGCGGCTTGCGTTTACGGGCTCGGGTGTCGACCAGCCGATCCTGTCGGAAACGATCCGTCGGTACGAACTCGATTTCAACATCCTGCACGGCCAGATCGACGAGATCCAGGGGCAGGCATTCGGTTCGCTCGCGGTGCTCGCGGGCGGCGAGCCGGGCAAGGTCGGGCAGGCGCTCGCGTTCCTGCGCGAACAAGGTGTGGTGGTAGAGGAGCTTTCGTATGTTGAGTGAGATGTTCGATATGTTCGTGCAGTCGTTCTGGGAGACGCTGATCATGGTCGGCATCTCCGGGGCGGTCGGCGCGCTCGTCGGCCTGCCGCTCGGCGTGCTGCTCTACCTGACCGACCGCCAGGGCGTGCTGCAGAACCTCGCGGTGAATCGCGTGCTCGGCGGCATCGTGAATGCCGTTCGCTCGACGCCGTTCATCATCCTGCTGGTCGCGGTGATTCCGTTCACGCGGCTCGTCACGGGTTCGTCGATCGGCACGGCCGCGGCGGTCGTGCCGCTGACGCTCGCGGCCGCGCCGTTCATCGCGCGTCTCGTCGAGACGGCGTTGCGCGAAGTCGACCGCGGGCTGATCGAGGCCGCGCAATCGATGGGCGCGACCACGTCGCAGATCGTCTTCAAGGTGCTGCTGCCCGAATCGCTGCCGGGTGTCGTCGCGGGCCTGACGATCACGTTCGTGTCGCTGGTCGGCTATTCGGCGATGGCGGGCGCGATCGGTGGCGGCGGGCTCGGCGATCTCGGGATCCGCTATGGCTACCAGCGCTATCTGCCGGAAGTGATGTGGACGGTGGTCGCGATCCTGATCGTGTTCGTGCAGATCGTGCAGTCGTTCGGCGACTGGCTCGTCCGCCGGCTGAGCCACAAATAAGACGAAATTGATCCGTTAGGGGAGAGAGACGATGCAACGACGCTTCATGCTGAAGTTCGCGGTGGCACTCGGCGCAGCCGCGCTGTTCGCGGGCGCGCACGCACAGGCCGAAACCATCAAGGTAGGCGTGACGGGCGGGCCGCACGCGCAGATCATGGAAGCGGTGAAGAAGGTCGCGGCGAAGAGCGGCCTCGACATCCGCATCGTCGAATTCTCCGATTACGTGCAGCCGAACGCAGCGCTTGCGTCGGGCGACCTCGATGCGAACAGCTACCAGCACGACCCGTATCTGCAGGCGCAGGTGAAGGATCGCGGCTACAAGCTGATCAAGGTCGCGGATACCGTCACGTTCCCGATGGGCATCTATTCGAAGCGCGTGAAGTCGCTGACCGAACTGAAGCCTGGCGCGCGCGTCGCGGTCCCGAACGATCCGACCAACGGCGGCCGTGCGCTGCTGTTGCTGCAGAAGCAGGGTCTCCTGAAGCTGCGCGCGGACGCGGGACTGAAGGCGACGCCGCTTGATATCGTCGACAATCCGCGCAAGCTGAAGATCGTCGAACTCGACGCGGCGCAGATTCCGCGTTCGCTCGGCGACGTCGACGCGGCCGCGATCAATACCAACTACGCGATGGAAGCGGGGTTGAAACCGAAACAGGACGCGATCGCGATCGAAGGGCCGAACGGCCCGTACGCGAACATCCTCGCGATCCGCGAGGCGGACCGGAACAAGCCGTGGGTCGCGAAACTGATCGCGGCGTATCATTCGGCCGACGTGAAGCAGTTCATCGAAGGCAAGTTCGGCGGCGCGGTCGTTGCCGCCTGGTAACGGGCGAACAACGGGACGCCCGGAGAGATTAGAGTCGATGATCGAAAACCCGGGCTTTGCGTCCGGGTTTTTTCTCTTTTAAAATAGAACGATCGTTCGCTATCATTGGCGCGTCGTCAAGAAGCGGTATCCTCGACAACCATGATGGTTGGGTCCGCTTGGCCGCGCAGTCATGAGGCCTCGCTATAGAATGGCCTCTGGTCGTATTCGTAACTTTGGAGCGTGTGCATGAAAATCCTGGTGCCAGTGAAAAGAGTGGTCGATTACAACGTGAAGGTCCGCGTGAAGTCGGACAACACGGGCGTCGATATCGCGAACGTGAAGATGTCGATGAACCCGTTCGACGAAATCGCGGTGGAAGAAGCGGTGCGCCTGAAGGAAGCGGGCGTCGCGACCGAAGTGATCGCGGTGTCGGTGGGCGTGACGCAAGCGCAGGAAACGCTGCGCACGGCGCTGGCAATCGGCGCGGATCGCGCAATCCTCGTCGAATCGAACGACAGCGTCGAGCCGCTGGCCGTCGCGAAGATCCTGAAGGCGCTGGTCGACAAGGAACAGCCGCAACTGGTGATCCTCGGCAAGCAGGCGATCGACGACGATTCGAACCAGACGGGCCAGATGCTGGCCGCGCTGGCAGGCCTGCCGCAAGCGACGTTCGCATCGAAGGTGACGATCGCTGACGGCAAGGCAACGGTTGCACGCGAAGTCGACGGCGGCGCGGAAACGCTGTCGCTGACGCTGCCGGCGGTCGTGACGACCGACCTGCGCCTGAACGAGCCGCGCTACGTGACGCTGCCGAACATCATGAAGGCGAAGAAGAAGCCGCTGGAAACCGTGAAGCCGGAAGACCTCGGTGTGGACGTCGCACCGCGTCTGAAGACGCTGAAGGTGGCCGAGCCGCCGAAGCGCGCGGCCGGCGTGAAGGTGCCGGACGTGAAGACGCTGGTCGAGAAGCTGAAGACCGAAGCCAAGGTGCTGTAAGAGGGAGCGGAAAGAAATGACGATTCTGGTGATTGCAGAACACGACAACGCGTCGATCAAGGCCGCGACGCTGAACACAGTGGCGGCGGCGGCGAAGATCGGCGGTGACATTCACGTGCTGGTCGCGGGCCACAATGCGCAAGGCGCGGCCGATGCCGCAGCGAAGATCGCAGGTGTGTCGAAGGTGTTGCTGGCCGATGCGCCGCAACTCGAAGCGGGCCTCGCGGAAAACGTCGAAGCGACCGCGCTGAACATCGCGAAGGACTATTCGCACATCCTCGCGCCGGCAACTGCGTACGGCAAGAACATCGCGCCGCGTATCGCCGCGAAGCTGGACGTCGCGCAGATCTCGGACATCACGGCTGTCGACAGTGCCGACACGTTCGAGCGCCCGATCTACGCGGGCAACGCGATCGCGACGGTGCAGTCGAGCGACCCGATCAAGGTCATCACGGTGCGTGCGACCGGTTTCGATCCGGTTGCAGCGGAAGGCGGCAGCGCGGCGGTCGAGAAGATCGAGGCGGCGGCAGACGCCGGCAAGTCGCAGTTCGTGAGCCGTGAAGTGACGAAGCTGGACCGTCCGGAGCTGACGAGCGCGAAGATCATCGTGTCGGGCGGCCGTGGTCTGGGCAGCGGCGAGAACTACACGAAGGTGCTGGAGCCGCTGGCCGACAAGCTGTCGGCGGCACTCGGCGCATCGCGCGCGGCAGTCGACGCCGGCTACGTGCCGAACGACTACCAGGTCGGCCAGACCGGCAAGATCGTCGCACCGCAGCTGTACATCGCGGTGGGCATCTCGGGTGCGATCCAGCATCTGGCCGGCATGAAGGATTCGAAGGTGATCGTCGCGATCAACAAGGATCCGGAAGCGCCGATCTTCAGCGTGGCCGACTACGGCCTCGTCGGCGACCTGTTCGCGCTCGTGCCGGAGCTCGTGAACGAGCTCGGCTGACGCAGTGTGACGCTCAGGCGGTAAGCACACGAGAAGAGGGGCGCGACGAGCGCCCCTTTTTTTCGCCATCGACAGAAGAGAGAAGAGGGAGACACACCATGAGCTATAACGCCCCCGTCAAGGACATGCTGTTCGTGCTGAAGGAACTCGCGGGCATCGACACCGTTGCGCAACTGCCGGGTTTCGAGGACGCCGGTTACGACACGGCGCAGGCCGTGCTCGACGAGTCCGCGAAATTCTGCGGCGAGGTGCTGGCGCCGCTGAACGTCGAAGGCGACCGCAATCCGAGCAGCTGGAAGGACGGTGTCGTGACCGCGACGCCGGGCTTCGGCGAAGCGTTCCGCCAGTTCGTCGAAGGCGGCTGGCAGGGGTTGCAGCACCCGTCCGAATACGACGGCCAGGGGCTGCCGAAGCTGATCGCGACGCCGTGCATCGAGATGCTGAACGCGGCGAACCTGTCGTTCGCGCTGTGCCCGCTGCTGACCGACGGCGCGATCGAGGCGCTGCTGACGGCCGGCACCGACGAGCAGAAGCAGCGCTACGTGCCGAAGCTGATCTCGGGCGAATGGACCGGCACGATGAACCTGACCGAGCCGCAGGCGGGCTCGGATCTTGCGCTGGTGCGCTCGCGCGCCGAGCCGCAGGGCGACGGCACGTACAAGGTGTTCGGCACGAAGATCTTCATCACGTGGGGCGAGCACGACATGGCGGACAACATCGTCCACCTGGTGCTGGCACGCACGCCGAACGCACCGGAAGGCGTGAAGGGCATTTCGCTGTTCATCGTGCCGAAGTTCCTGGTCAACGAGGACGGCTCGCTGGGCGAACGCAACGACGTGCACTGCGTGTCGATCGAGCACAAGCTCGGGATCAAGGCGAGCCCGACGGCGGTGCTGCAATATGGCGATAACGGCGGTGCGATCGGCTACCTGATCGGCGAAGAAAACCGCGGCCTCGAATACATGTTCATCATGATGAACGCGGCGCGCTTCGGCGTCGGGATGCAGGGGATCGGCGTGGCCGACCGCGCGTACCAGAAGGCCGCGGAATTCGCGAAGGAACGCGTGCAGAGCCGCCCGGTGGACGGGTCGGCCAAGCAGTCGGTGACGATCATCCACCACCCGGACGTGCGCCGGATGCTCGGCACGATGCGCGCACTGACCGAAGGCGCGCGCTCGCTGGCGTACGTGGCCGCGGCGCACAGCGACATTGCCCACCGCCATTCGGACGAGGCGACGCGGGCGCGTCATCAGGCAATCTACGAATATCTGGTGCCGGTCGTGAAGGGCTGGAGCACGGAGATGGTGAACGACGTGGCGAGCCTGGGCGTGCAGGTGCACGGCGGGATGGGGTTCATCGAGGAAACCGGCGCGGCGCAGTATTACCGGGATGCGCGGATCCTGGCGATCTACGAAGGCACGACGGCGATCCAGGCGAACGACCTGGTGGGTCGCAAGACGCTGCGCGACGGCGGCGCGGTGGCGAAGGCGCTGATCGCCGAAATCGGCGAGACTGTCGCGGCGCTCGGCAAGCTGGACGGTGCGGCGGCCGCATCGATGAAGGTGCAGCTGGAGAAGGGCGCGAAGGCGCTGTCGTCGGTGGTGGATTACGTGCTGGCGAACGCGAAGCAGGACCCGAACGCGGTGTTCGCGGGCAGCGTGCCGTACCTGAAGCTGGCGGGCGTGGTGCTGTGCGGATGGCAGATGGCGCGTGCGCTGGTGGCCGCGCAGGCAAACCGCGCGAGCGACCCGGCGTTCTTCGACGCGAAGATCGCGATCGCGCAGCTCTATGCGGAGCAGGTGCTGGTGCAGGCAGGCGCGCTCGAGGCGTCGATCGTCGGCACGAAGGGCAACGAGGGCGTGCTCGCGTTGACGGAAGATCAGTTCTGATTCTTCGCGAGACACTCGACGTCATGAAAAAGGCGCCCCACGGGGCGCCTTTCTTTTTGATGCCGGCCGGCAGGCCCGCATTGCTGCGGGCGGCAGCGGCTTATGCGTAGGCCGGGCGCGTCTGGCCTGCCACGTCCTTCAGGTAACGGTGTACCGACAGGTCGTCAGCCTGGATCGCAGGCATCTTGCCCGAGATCAGGTCCGCGAGCAGTTGGCCCGAACCGCACGACATCGTCCAGCCGAGCGTGCCGTGGCCGGTGTTCAGGAACAGGTTCGACACCGGCGTGCGGCCGACGATCGGCGTGCCGTCCGGCGTCATCGGGCGCAGGCCCGTCCAGAACGTTGCCTTCGACGTGTCACCGCCGCCCGGGAACAGGTCGTTCACGCACATTTCGAGCGTTTCGCGGCGCGCGGCGCGCAGCTTCTTGTCGAAGCCGACGATTTCCGCCATGCCGCCGACGCGGATGCGCTGGTCGAAACGCGTGATCGCGATCTTGTAGGTTTCGTCGAGCACGGTCGACACGGGCGCGGCCGCTTCGTTGACGATCGGCGCGGTGATCGAATAGCCCTTCAGCGGATAGACGGGGATCTTCATCAGGTTCGAGATGAAGCTGGTCGAGTACGAGCCGAGCGCGACGACGTACGCGTCCGCACGCACCGTCTCGCTGCCGCACTGCACGCCGGCGATCTTGCCGCCCGCGATCGCGAGCGCATCGATCGGCGTGTTGTAGCGGAACTTGACGCCGAGCGATTCCGCGAGTGCCGCGAGGCGCGTCGTGAACAGCTGGCAGTCGCCCGTTTCGTCGCCCGGCAGGCGCAGGCCGCCCGTCAGCTTGTGCGAAACGGCGGCGAGGGCCGGTTCGGCATTCTTCAGGTCGGCAGGCGACAGCAGTTCGAACGGCACGTTCGCTTCCTGAAGGACGGCGATGTCCTTCGCTGCACCGTCGAGTTGCTGCTGCGTGCGGAACAGTTGCAGCGTGCCGCCCGTGCGGCCTTCGTACTGGATGCCGGTATCGGCGCGCAGCGCCTGCAGGCAGTCGCGGCTGTATTCGGCGAGGCGAACCATGCGGCCCTTGTTGACTGCATAGCGCTCGGCCGTGCAGTTGCGCAGCATCTGGTACATCCACTGGAGCTGGAAGCGCGTGCCGTCGAGGCGGATCGCGAGCGGCGCGTGTTTCTCGAACATCCATTTGACGGCCTTCAGCGGCACGCCGGGGGCAGCCCACGGCGCGGCATAGCCGGGGGAGATCTGGCCAGCGTTCGCGAAGCTCGTCTCGAGCGCCGGGCCGGCCTCCCGGTCGATCACCGTGACTTCATGACCGGCGCGCGCGAGGTAATACGCGCTTGCCACGCCCACCACACCGCTGCCCAGAATGACGACTCGCATAGCTGCTCCAGATGGAAGGGACCAGATCGAGGCCGGGCGCACCTGCGGCTCCGTGTAACCTCTAGCTGATCTAGTTTTTTGCGCTATGGTATTGTCGAATGTGTAGGTTTTGTTATCGTATTTTTCAGGTTTTCAGCATAAACAAATGAGAACGCAACGTCAGCCCGTACGCTCGCTCGACAAGCTCGACCGGCGCATCCTGAAACTGCTCCAGGACGACGGCCGGATGGCGATGAAGGACCTCGCGGAACAGGTCGGACTGACCGTCACGCCGTGTATCGAGCGTGTGCGGCGCATGGAGCGGGACGGCGTGATCACCGGCTATCACGCGCGTGTCGATCCCCATCAGCTGGATGCTGCGCTGCTGGTGTTCGTCGAGATCACGCTCGGCCACAAGGGCGGCAACATGTTCGAGCAATTCCGCCGGGAAGTGATGAAGATCGACGAGGTGCTCGAGTGTCATCTCGTGTCCGGCGATTTCGACTACCTGATCAAGGCGCGGATCGGCGAAATGGCCGACTACCGCAAGCTGCTCGGCGACATCCTGCTGCAGTTGCCCGGCGCCGTGCAGTCGAAGAGCTATGTCGTGATGGAAGAAATCAAGGAGACGCTGACGATCGCGGTGGGCGACTGACGTACCGGCGGCAGGCCGCCGGGCCCTTTATCCCGCCCTTGGCACGCTGCGCCCAATACTGTATAAATGTACAGTATTGGGCGCAGGCGAATGGGTGGGCATATGGACGATCGATCCGACAACGAATTTCCGATAGCGCCGCCCGTGCCCCGCAAGGGGCGCGGTGCGGTCGACAACCTGCAGGGGCGATACGAGATCGCCCAGCGTGAAGCGGTCGACGACGGCTGGACGCACGAGTCGGACGATGCCGATTTCCCCGCGCCGCTGCGCACGCAGGTATTCGAGGAGCGGGCGAAGAGCATCCTGACGCACAACCAGTCGCCCGATATTCCATTCAGCGTATCGCTCAATCCGTATCGAGGTTGCGAGCACGGGTGCATCTACTGCTTTGCGCGTCCGACACACAGTTATCTCGGCTTGTCGCCGGGGCTCGATTTCGAAAGCCGCATCTATGCGAAGGTCAATGCGGCCGAACTGCTCGAGCGCGAGATTTCGCGCAAGCGCTACGTGCCGGAGCCGATCGCGCTCGGCGTCAACACCGACGCCTACCAGCCGGTCGAGCGCGACTTGCGCATCACGCGCAGCGTGATTCAGGTGATGCACGATCGCGGGTTGCCGTTCGCGGCGATCACGAAGTCGTCGCTGATCGAGCGCGATCTCGACTTGCTCGCGCCGATGGCCGAGCGCAAGCAGGTGATGGCGGCGGTCACGATCACGACGCTCGACGCCGATCTCGCGCGCACGCTCGAGCCGCGCGCGGCGACGCCGGCGCGACGGTTGCGTACGATTCGTGCGCTGAGCGAGGCGGGCGTGCCGGTCGGCGTGAGCATTGCGCCGATGATTCCGTTCGTCACCGAGCCCGACATGGAGCGTGTGCTCGAGGCGTGCGCGGAAGCCGGCGCGACGCATGCGAGCTACATCATCCTGAGGCTGCCGTGGGAAGTCGCGCCACTGTTCAAGAACTGGCTGGCCGCGCATTTTCCCGACCGCGCGGAGCGCGTGATGAACCGCGTGCGCGACATGCGCGGCGGAAAAGACTACGACTCGGATTTCTCGAAACGGATGAAGGGCGAGGGAATCTGGGCCGACCTGCTGCGGCAGCGCTTCCGCCAGGCCGTCAAGCGGCTCGGGCTGAACGAGCGCACGAACGGCATTCTCGATCTGTCGCAGTTTCGCGGCACGCCGGCCGCCGCGGCGCCGGTGTCGCGTGTTGCTGTGCGTTCAGCCGGCACGCGATCGACGCAGGCGCGCGACGACATGCAATTGAACCTGTTCTGATCGGCGCGCCAAGCCGGCGCGGGGTGCCGGTGCGTCGCGTTCGTTGCGCTTACTGCGAAATCTGCTTGGCCGCTTCGACCTGCGACTCGAAATACGTCTGGAACGACAGTGCGAGCGCGGTCATCAGCAGGAACGCGCCGATCAGCAGCGAGAAGATCACCACGAAGATCACGGTCCAGCCCGACTTGCTGTGCCTGCCCGTCTCCGCGTTGAATTGCGCGTCCCATTTTTCGTCGGGACGCAGCCCGTAGACGAGGGCTGCGAGGAAGGCGGCCAGCAGCGAGATTGCGCCGGGTACCGCAAGCCACCAGCCGAGGCCGGCGCTGCGCTGGGTCGCGGCGAGCAAGAGGAAGCCCGGGATGCCGACGATCGTCGCGAGCAGGTGCGCCCAGCCGTACACGTCGCGAAAGCCATACAGATAGAAGCGGTGCGCGCCGAGCGAACCGAACAGGAACGCGAGGGCGGCGGTGAGCGTCTTGGAGCGGAAGCGGCGGGACGGTGCGGTGCTGCTGGACATGGATGGCGGCGTATTGTCGTTGGCATGGGCGGCCGGCGGGCCGGCGCGGGCGCGCGGCCCGGCACGCATTCTACGATGCGCGGTCGGGGCCGGTCACCCCTGTACTGCGTCAAGGTGCCGCATAGGTCACGCGATAGATTGCGCCCGCGTAGTCGTCGCTGACGAGCAGCGAGCCGTCCGGCAGCGGCAGCACGTCGGCAGGGCGTCCCCATACCGTGCCGTCGGGCCGCAGCCAGCCCGTGACGAACGGAGTCTGGCGCGCGTGGCTGCCGTCCGCCGAGACCACAACACGCATCACGCGGTAGCCGACCTTCGTGCTGCGGTTCCACGAGCCGTGTTCGGCGATGAACACGTTGTTGCGATACGACGCCGGAAACATCGGCCCTGTATAGAAGCGCATGCCGAGGGCCGCGACGTGCGCACCGAGTTTCAATACGGGTGGCACGTAGCGGCGGCAAACGTCGGGGCTGCCGAATTCGGGGTCAGGCGTGTCGCCGCCATGGCAATACGGGAAGCCGAAGTCGAGGCCCGCGCGCGGTGCGCGGTTCAGCTTGTCGTCGGGCACGTCGTCGCCCATCATGTCGCGCCCGTTGTCGGTAAACCACAGTTCGCCCGAATCGGGGTGCCATGCGAAACCGACCGTATTGCGTATGCCGCGGGCGACAACCTCGTTCCCGCTACCGTCCGCCTTCATGCGCGCGATGATCGCGTAGCGGCTGCGATCGGCGAGACAGACGTTGCACGGTGCGCCGGTCGGCACGTACAGCTTGCCGTCGGGGCCGAACGCGATGAATTTCCAGCCGTGATGGTGTTCGGTCGGCAGCGCGTCGGTGACGACGGCGGGTGCGGGCGGTGTGGCGAGCCGGTCGTCGATGCGATCGAGCCGCAGGATGCGCGATACGGCTGATATATAGAGTGCGCCGTCACGGTAGGCGACACCGACGGGCATGTCGAGCCCGGACGCGATCACGTAGCGCGCGCTGATCCGGCCCTCGTGCATCACGAACGCGTGCACGCGGCCTTCCCGCGTGCCGACATACAGGATGCCGCGTGGCGACCACGCCATTTCGCGCGCGGTCGGTACCGCGTCGGCCAGCACTTCGACGTGGAAGCCGGGCGGCACGACGAGTTCGCCCACCGGCAGCGGCGCGGCTGACGCCATTGCGGATACGAGGCAGGCAAGGCCGGCAAGCAGCGCCGCGAAACGGCGCTGCGCGCGGCACATCGAGGCGGCGCGAAGGGGCGGCATGACGGTGTGGAACGTCCCGGACACGACGATTCTATGCCCGGCGGACAGGCCGCCCGCGGAATTTTTGCGCGTAAGTGTTTGTTGTACCTCTGGTTTCCGGCTATAATCGCGTGTTTCAGTAGTTTCGAACCCGGTTTTCCCGAAGGACATCATATGGTTATCATCCGTCTGGCTCGTGGCGGCTCGAAGAAGCGCCCGTTCTACAACATCGTTGCTACCGATTCGCGCAACCGTCGTGACGGCCGCTTCATCGAGCGCGTCGGCTTCTACAACCCGGTCGCCACGAAGGGCGAATCGCTGCGTATCGCTCAGGATCGCCTGACGTACTGGCAAGGCGTTGGCGCGCAACTGTCGCCGACCGTCCAGCGTCTCGTGAAGGAAGCGCAAAAGGCGCAACCGGCTGCCTAACATGGCACGGTGTGCCGGTCGTGCCGGCTGTGAGGTGCATTGATGGCGGGTCACGATTCCGGTAATGCAAGGCGCGGGCGGGCGTCGTTTGGCGCATTCGTCCGCAAGCCGGTCGAGCGCGACGTTGTCGCGAACGCCGGTCAGGCTGCCGAGCAGGGCAGCCTCGAAGTGGCGCAGGCCTGGCCCGACGATGCCGTCGAGGTCGGGGCAGTGGTCGACGCCTATGGCCTGAAGGGTTGGGTCAAGGTGGCGACACATGCCGACGCCGGTCGCGGTGGCGATGCGCTGCTCAAGGCGCGCCGCTGGTGGCTGGAGCGCGGTGCGGAGCGGCTTTCCGTCCGCATCCTGCAGTCGAAGACACACAGCGACACTGTCGTTGCGCAACCCGCGGGCGTGAGCGACCGCGATGCCGCGCTGGCCATGCGTGGTTTTCGCGTGTTCGTGCGCCGGGAAGATTTCCCGGCATTGGCCGCGGACGAATTCTATTGGGTCGACCTGATCGGTCTCGATGTCGTCAACGAGCAATCGGTGGCGCTCGGGAAGGTGAGCGGGATGATCGACAACGGCGTGCATTCGATCATGCGTGTCGAGTATCCGGCGACCGGCAAAGACGGTCAGCCGACCACCGACGAGCGGTTGATTCCGTTCGTCGGCGTATACGTCAAAACGGTGGATCAGGCGGCGCGTCGCATCGTCGTCGACTGGGAAGCCGATTACTGAAATGAACCAGGTTACCGAGAGCGCGGTGCAGTTCGACGTCGTCACGCTCTTTCCCGAGATGTTCCGTGCACTGACCGACTGGGGGATCACCAGCCGGGCTGTCAAGCAAGGGCGCTTCGGGTTGCGCACCTGGAACCCGCGTGATTTCACGACGGACAACTACCGCACGGTCGACGATCGTCCGTACGGCGGCGGTCCGGGCATGGTGATGCTGGCCAAGCCGCTCGAAGCCGCGATCGATGCCGCGAAAGCGGCGCAGGCGGAACAGGGTATCGCGAGCACGCGCGTCGTGATGATGTCGCCGCAAGGCGCACCGCTCACGCACGATCGCGCGGTGCGGATGGCGCAGGAACCCGGCGTTGTCGTGCTGTGCGGCCGCTATGAAGCGATCGACCAGCGCCTGCTCGATCGTTGCGTCGACGAGGAAATCAGCCTCGGCGATTTCGTATTGTCGGGCGGCGAACTGCCGGCGATGGCGATGATGGATGCGGTCGTGCGGTTGCTGCCCGGCGTGCTGAACGATTCGCTGTCGGCCGTGCAGGACAGTTTCGCCGACGGCCTGCTCGATTGTCCGCACTACACGCGCCCCGAGGAATACGATGGCATGCGCGTGCCGGACGTACTGCTCGGTGGGCATCATGCCGAGATCGAGCGGTGGCGGCGCCAGGAAGCATTGAGGAATACGTTGCGGAAGCGACCGGACCTGATCGTCCGGGCGCGCCGCGAGAAGTTGCTGAGCCGGGCCGACGAGGCGTGGCTTGCGAACCTCGCACGCGAAGCGAAGGACGCCTCCTGAGGCGGTGTCGCGGGCGGGAATTGGCGGTGTCGTGCATGCGTGTGCGGCGCCTGATGTGAATCCATCCTCTATCGGGGCCAGGCCTGGAAGCAGGCGGGTGCCAACGCCGACACGATGGCATAAGGAGTCAGTAATGAATCTGATCGCAAAACTTGAGCAGGAAGAAATCGAGCGCGCGCTCGCCGGCAAGACGATCCCCGAATTCGCCCCGGGCGATACGGTGATCGTGAACGTGAACGTGGTTGAAGGTAACCGCAAGCGCGTTCAGGCCTACGAAGGCGTCGTGATCGCTATTCGCAACCGTGGCCTGAACTCGAATTTCATCGTCCGCAAGATCTCGTCGGGCGAAGGCGTCGAGCGTACGTTCCAGACGTACTCGCCGCTGCTGGCAAGCATCGTCGTGAAGCGCCGCGGTGATGTGCGTCGTGCGAAGCTGTACTACCTGCGCGAGCGTTCGGGCAAGTCGGCTCGTATCAAGGAAAAGCTGGTGTCGAAGGATCGCGCCGCAGCAGCTTCCCAAGAGTAAGAGCTGTAAGGAAAAAGCACCCACCCGGGTGCTTTTTTCATTCTGGCGCGACAATATGCTCGATACGACACAAACACGAGAGCCCCATTGAATCGCCGCCCCATCATCGATCCCGAAGTCCTGCCGGTCGAAGGCACCGGCGCCGGCCTGCCGGCCATCGATTCCCGCCTGATGACACCGTCCGGCCTGCGCGACCGTTTCGCGCGCACGCTCGAGTGGAGCGTCGAGCCCGACGAGGCGAGACTGCAGGAGGGCGTCGATCCGCGTAGCGCGGCCGTCCTCGTCCCGCTCGTCGTCCGCGAGTCCGGCCTCACCATGCTGCTGACCCAGCGCGCCGACCACCTGAACGACCACGCCGGACAGATCAGCTTCCCCGGCGGTCGCCGCGAACCGTTCGATCGTGACGCGACCGCAACCGCGTTGCGCGAGGCGAAGGAAGAGATCGGGCTGGCGGACGAGCGTGTCGAGATCCTCGGCGCGTTGCCCGACTACCTGACCGGCACGGGCTTCTGCGTGACGCCGGTGGTCGGCCTCGTGCATCCGCCGTTCACCGTGCAGGCCGACACGTTCGAAGTGGCCGAGATTTTCGAGGTGCCGCTCGCGTTCCTGATGAATCCCGCGAACCATCAGGTCCGGGTGTTTCGCTGGGAAGGCGGCGAGCGTCGTTTTTTTGCGATGCCCTATCCGAATGGCGAACCTGGCGGGCATTACTTCATCTGGGGCGCAACTGCCGGCATGTTGCGCAATCTGTACCGCTTCTTGGCCGCCGGCTAGGCGCGCACGGCGGCTGGCGCGCGCGGCCGGCTGCCGCACGACCGCGCCGGCAGCCATCCGGTGCTTACGCTGTGCTATCGTTATGCAAAAAATGACATAACTCCGAAGACGGCGCCACGCATGACTTTCTTTTCGGTTCTCCTCGCCCTCATCATCGAACAGGTCCGCGCGTTGTCGCCGAACAATCCGGTGTTCGCGCTGTTCCAGTTTCATGCGGAAACCGTCGCGCATGGTCTCGACGCAGGCAAGCAGAAGCACGGCATCCTCGCATGGCTCGCGGTCGTGCTGCCGTGGGTGCTGATCGTCGCGCTGATCTATTTCCTGCTGTACAAGGTGAGCTTCGTGCTCGCGTTCATCTGGAACGTCGTCGTCGTGTATTTCACGCTCGGCTTCCGCCAGTTCAGCCACTACTTCACCGACATCCACCTCGCGCTCAACAACGATGACGTGCCGCGTGCGCGCGAAATCCTGCACGAGTGGACGGGTATCGACACGGTCGACATGCCGGTCGGCGAAATCGTCCGCCATACGCTGATTCACGCCGTTGTCGCATCGCATCGCCACGTGTTCGGCGTGTTCTTCTGGTACGTGCTGCCGATCGGCCCGGCCGGTGCCGTGCTGTACCGGATTTCCGAATACCTCGCGCGCAGCTGGTCGACGCCGGGTGACGACCGCACGGCGGCCTTCTCGACGTTCGCGCAGCGCGCGTTCTTCGTGATCGACTGGATTCCCTCGCGACTGACCGCGCTCGGCTTTGCAATCGTTGGTAACTTCGAGGACGCGATCTACGCGTGGCGCAACCATACGCGCCAGTGGCCCGATCCGAACGACGGCGTCCTGCTCGCAGCCGGTAGCGGCGCGCTCGGCGCACGCCTCGCGGGGCCGCTCGCGGAACCGTCGAGCCTCGATGCGCTGGCGGTCGGTGACAGCGGTCCGTTGACGGTCGGTGACGATTGCACGCCGCGTACGCTGCAATCCGCGGTTGGCCTTGTCTGGCGCGCGGTGATCCTGTGGATGATTCTGCTGCTGATGCTGACACTCGCCGTCTGGGTGTCGTGACGGGGCAGTGCGGTGCCCGATGAAAGACAAAAGGCCGGCTTGATGCCGGCCTTTTTTGCTGTGCGGGTCAATCGTCGCGTGGGTCGCGCACGGCGCCGCATTGCCAGCAGGCCGTGAACTGGGCCTCGAGCGCCTCGCCGCACTGCCGGCAGCGCCAGGGCGCGGCGCCGGCCGACGGGCCATGCGAAGCGGCATCGAGGAGCCGGCGCGCGAGCGCGTCGTCGCGTTCGTCGTCGAGCCACAGCTCGGGCGTGCACGCGTCGGCAGGCAGGCCGCCGAGTGCGCCGGTCGCGTAGCAGTTATGCAGCTCGCAACCGATGCCGGCTACCTGGAGGACGTTGGCCCAATGCTGCGCCGTCGCGAGATCGGGTGCCTTGAAACGCATCGCGGCTCCTGTCGGTGAGGGCCGGCCCGCATGGCACCGGCTGGCCGCCGCGCGCGTGCCGCGCGATCAGCGGACGATCTGGCTTGCCTCGTGCACGAGTTGCGCATACAGCGCATGCCGTGTCGGCGCGATGCGGCCGTCGGCGACGGCTTCGAGAATCGCGCAGCCGGGTTCGTGCAGATGATGGCAATTATAGAAACGGCAGTCCGCGAGCAGCGGCCGGAACTCCGGAAACGCGCGCTCGAGACGGCCTTCCGTCAGGTGGTAGAGGCCGAATTCCTGGAAGCCCGGCGAATCGATCAGGGCGCCGCCGCCTTCCAGCGGGTAGAGGCGCGTGAACGTCGTCGTGTGACGGCCGCTGTTGAGCGCGGCCGAAATCTCGCGTGTGGCGGCTTCGGCGTCGGGAACGAGCAGGTTCACGAGTGTCGACTTGCCCATCCCGGACTGGCCGAGCAGGATCGTCGAATGCCCGGCGAGGTGCGGCATCAGTTGCGCGCGCGCGTCGTCGGGCGAGCCTTTCACCGACAGCTCGAGCACGTCGTAGCCGAGTGCGCGGTAGGGCGCGAGGCGCTCGCGCGCGACCGGCAGCGCGGCTTCGACGTCGATCTTGTTCAGCACGACGAGCGGCTTCAGCTCGTTCGCCTCGGCGGCAATCAGCGCGCGGCCGAGCAAGTCCTCGCTGAAATAGGGCTCGGTCGCGAGCACGATCAGCAACTGGTCGAGGTTGGCCGCGAACAGCTTCGACTTGAACTGGTCGGAGCGGTACAGCAGGTTGCGCCGTTCGCCGATCTCGACGATGACGCCCTGGTCGGCCGAGGCGAGTTCGTACGCGACACGGTCGCCGACCGCGATATCGCTCTTCTTGCCGCGCGGGAAGCACTGCAGCATCGGGCCGCCATCGTCGGGCGCGACGATGTAGTGGCGCCCGTGCGCCGCGATCACGCGGCCTTCGGCACGCTGCGCGCCCGACGCGCGCGGCGCCGGCTTGCGGGAGGTCGGCCGGCTCATGCGTGCTGCAGCAGGCGGTCGATCCGCTGCGAGGCGGGCGGATGCGAGTAGTAGAAGGCCGTGTAGACAGGGTCGGGCGTCAGCGTCGACGCATTGTCCTCATAGAGCTTCACGAGCGCGCTGACGAGATCCTGCGCGTCGGTCTGGCTGGCCGCGAATGCGTCGGCCTCGAATTCGTGCTTGCGCGACGTGAGGCTGCCGAACGGCGTCGCGAAGAACAGGAACACGGGAATCGCGAGGAAGAACAGCACGAGCGCGGCGCCCGCGTTGCTCGTGTCGAGCGACGGCGTGACGCCGAGCCCCGTGTAGAACCACGTGCGCTGTGCAAGCCAGCCGAGCAGCGCGAGCAGCACGAGGCTCAGCACGAACGACACGAGCATCCGCTTCATCACGTGGCGGCGCTTGAAGTGGCCGAGTTCGTGCGCGAGCACGGCCTCGATTTCCTGGCCGGACAGCCGCGCGAGCAGCGTGTCGAAGAACACGATCCGCTTCGAGGCGCCGAAGCCCGTGAAGTACGCGTTGCCGTGCGCGGAGCGGCGGCTGCCGTCCATCACGAACAGGCCCTTCGCCGCGAAGCCGCAGCGCTTCATCAGCGACTCGATGCGCGCGCGCAGCGCGTCGTCCTTGAGCGGTTCGAACTTGTTGAAGATCGGTGCAATGAAGGTCGGGTAGATCAGCAGCACGAGCATCTGGAACGCGACCCAGACGATCCAGGTCCACAGCCACCACAGGCTGCCGGCCTGGTTCATCAGCCACAGCACGACGAACAGCAGCGGCAGGCCGAGCGCGGCGCCAAGCAGCGAGTTTTTCAGCATGTCGGTGAAGAACAGCCGCTTGGTCATCCGGTTGAAGCCGAAGCGCTGTTCGATTCCGAACTGGCGGTAATACTCGAACGGGACGTCGATCGCGCTCGTGATCACGAGCACCGCGGCGACGAGCGCGACCTGCTGCCCGTAGCCGCGGCCGAGCCAGCCGGTGAGCAGCGTGTCGAGCGCGCCGACGCCGCCGAGCAGCGTGAGGCCGACCAGCACGGCCGCGCTGACGACGATCTCGAGCATCGTCAGCCGGGTGCGCTCGACCGTATAGTCGGCCGCGCGCTGGTGGGCGGTCAGCGGGATGGTCGCGCTGAACTGCGCGGGGACGCCGTTGCGGTGCGCGGCGACGAAGCGGATCTGCCGCGACGCGAGCCACAGCTTGGTGACGACCATCGCGAGCACGGCGAGCGCGAACAGCAGGGTGAACGAAAAGGGTGACATCGAAGGCGCCAAAGGGTTCTATGCGAGAATTATATGTTCTTGCGGACCGGGCCCGCTGATGCGATGCCGGCCGCCCGGGCGGCGCCGCGCGCTGCCCGCCATTTTCCAGGATGACTCATGACCGATACCGCCGCTTCCACCAGCCAGCCCGCGCTCGTGCGCAACGAGTTGAACCTCGTCTGGCTCGACATGGAGATGACGGGCCTCGACCCGGATAACGACCGCATCATCGAGATCGCGGTCGTCGTGACCAATTCCACGCTCGACGTCGCCGTCGAAGGCCCCGTGTTCGCGATCCACCAGAGCGACGAAACGCTCGCGAAGATGGACGACTGGAACAAGTCGACGCATGGCCGCTCGGGCCTGATCGACCGCGTGCGCGCGTCGACCGTGACCGAAGCGGACGCCGCCGCGCAGCTGCAGGCCTTCCTCGCGCAGTACGTGTCGCCCGGCAAGTCGCCGATGTGCGGCAACTCGATCTGCCAGGACCGCCGCTTCATGGCGCGCTGGATGCCCGAATTCGAGCGGTTCTTCCACTACCGCAACCTCGACGTCAGCACGCTCAAGGAGCTGTGCCGCCGCTGGCAGCCGGCGATCTACAAGGGGTTCCAGAAGCGGGCGATGCACACGGCGCTCGCGGACATCCACGAGTCGATCGACGAGCTGAAGTACTACCGCGAACATTTCCTGATTCCGGCCGCGTCGGCTCCGGCAGGCGAGTCCGCGCCGGCCGCCTGAGCGGGCCGGCACGCGCCCGGCGCCGGGTACAGGCTCAGCGCCGCGCGCTTTTCGGCCGGAACGCCGCGACCACCGCGGCGTCGGTCTCGATATACGGGCCGCCGATCAGGTCGATGCAGTAGGGCACCGCGGCGAAGATGCCGGGCACGGTCGACTTGCCGTCGGCATCGCGCAGCCCTTCGAGCGTTTCCCGGATCGATTTCGGCTGGCCCGGCAGGTTGATGATCAGCGCCGCATGGTCGGCCCGGGCCGTTTCGCGGATCACCGCGACCTGCCGCGACAGGATCGCGGTCGGCACGAAATTCAGGCTGATCTGCCGCATCTGTTCACCGAACCCGGGCATTTCCTTCGTCGCCACGGCCAGCGTGGCCTCGGGCGTCACGTCGCGGCGCGCGGGGCCCGTGCCGCCGGTCGTCAGCACGAGGTCGCATCCCGCGACGTCGACGAGCTCGACGAGCGTGGCGGAGATCGTGGGCGCATCGTCCTGGATCAGGCGCGTTTCGGCGCGCCACGGCGACGTGAGCGCGCCGGCGAGCCATTCCTGCAACGCGGGAATGCCCTTGTCTTCGTAGACGCCCGTGCTTGCGCGGTCGCTGATCGACACGAGGCCGACGACGAGCTCGTCCGGGTGGTTACGCTTCGTCGTCATGGTCGTCTCCGGCGTCGTCCGCCGTTTCGTCGTCCGCATCGGACGCGCCGCCGGCGGCCTTGATCCACTGGAACAGCTCGCGGAAATAGCGGGGCGGCTTGCCCTGCTGCGCTTCCTTGCGTGCGTTGCGGATCAGCGTGCGGCCTTCCTGGATATCGGCTTCCGGGTGCTGGCGCAGGAATTCGGTCAGCGCGTCGTCGTTCGCGAGCAACTGTTCGCGCGTGCGTTCGATCCAGTGCAGGCGGGCCGTCGCGGCCTTGTTCACGCCGCGCTGCGCGTCGAGCGCGGTGCGCAGCGCGGCCGTCTCGTCGTCGGTCAGCGAGCGCATCACGCGGCCGACGTACTGGAGCTGGCGGCGCTTGCCTTCGTGATCGGTGATCCGGCGGGCTTCGCGCACGGCGTCCGCGAGATCTTCGGGCATCGGCATGCGCTTGAGGGCGTCCTTCGGCAGGTCGACGAGCGCCTGGCCGAGCTCCTGCAGCGCGTGCATTTCGCGTTTCAACTGGGATTTGCTGGGGCGATCGTAGCCATTGTCGTCGTCCTCGACGGCATGCTCGATCGGCTGGATTCGGGTTTTGCGTGTCATGGACGGCATTGTATCGCGCCGCGGACACGCCAAGCTTGTCGGTGTCCGGCCCCGGACCTTGCTATGATCGCGGGATACGCAATATTTTGAACATGCGGGCGCCCGCCCGCCACCGGATATCAAGACGATGGCAGCCAATCTCGACGTACAAGCGCGCTATTTCCCGCACACGCAGGACCAGCTCAAGGAAATCGCCTCGGACATCCTTCGCCATGCGAAGGCCCTCGGCGCGACGGATGCCGCGACCGAAATCTCCGAGGGCGACGGCCTGTCGGTGTCGGTGCGCCGCGGCGAAGTCGAAACGATCGAACACAACCGCGACAAGATGGTCGGCGTGACCGTGTTCATCGGCAAGAAGCGCGGCAACGCGAGCACGTCGGATTTCTCGCCGGGCGCGATCAAGGATACCGTCGCCGCCGCCTACAACATCGCGCGCTTCACGGCCGAGGACGAGGCCGCCGGCCTCGCTGAAGCCGAGCTGCTCGAAACCGACCCGCGCGACCTCGATCTGTACCACCCGTGGGCACTGACGGCCGACGAGGCCGTCGAACTCGCCCGCCGCGCGGAAGATGCCGCATTCGCGGTCAGCCCGCAGATCCGCAATTCGGAAGGCGCGAGCGTGTCGGCCCAGCATTCGCAGTTCGTGCTCGCGACGTCGCGTGGCTTCCTGTCCGGCTACCCGTACTCGCGCCACTACATCGCATGCGCGCCGATCGCGGGCAGCGGCCGCCACATGCAGCGCGACGACTGGTATTCGTCGAAGCGCAGCGCGACCGATCTCGCGGCGCCCGAAGCGGTGGGCCGTTACGCGGCCGAGCGTGCGCTTGCGCGGATGGGCGCGCGCCGTCTCGACACCCGCAAGGTGCCCGTGCTGTTCGAGGCGCCGCTCGCGGCCGGCCTGCTCGGCGCGTTCGTACAGGCGGTGAGCGGCGGTGCGCTGTACCGCAAGACGTCGTTCCTGGTCGACAGTCTCGGCAAGCCGGTGTTCGCGCCGCACATCCAGGTCGTCGAGGATCCGCACGTGCCGCGCGCGATGGGCAGCGCGCCGTTCGACGAGGAAGGCGTGCGCACGCGTGCGCGCAGCGTCGTCAAGGATGGCGTGGTCGAAGGCTACTTCCTGTCGACCTATTCGGCGCGCAAGCTCGGCACGCAAACCACCGGCAACGCAGGCGGCTCGCACAACCTCGCGCTGCGCAGCTCGAACACGCAGCCGGGCGACGATTTCGACGCGATGCTGAAGAAGCTCGGCACGGGCCTGTTGCTGACCGAGCTGATGGGGCAGGGCGTGAACTACGTGACGGGCGACTATTCGCGCGGCGCGGCGGGCTTCTGGGTCGAGAACGGCGTGATCCAGTATCCGGTCGAGGAAATCACCGTCGCAAGCACGCTGCAGGAAATGTTCCGGCATATCGTCGCGATCGGCGCCGATTCGATCGTGCGCGGCACGAAGGAAACGGGCTCGGTGCTGATCGAGCAGATGACGATCGCCGGGCAGTAAGCGGCGCGCGGCATCGGCCGCCATCAAACAAAAAAAGCCCGACGGCGTGAGTGAGCCGGTCGGGCTTTTTTATTGCGCGCGATGCGTCAGCCGCGCTTGCGCTCGTAGACGACGAACGCATAGCCGAACGTGTTCGGCGCGGCCGCCTGGTGCGCGTCGCGCGACACTTCCTGCCAGTGCGCGGCGTCGGGTGCCGGGAAAGACGCGTCACCGTCGAAGTCGGCATCGATCTCGGTGACGACCAGCTTGTCGGCGAGTGCGAGACCTTCCGAGTAGAGTTGCGCGCCACCGATCAGGAACGCCTCGGGCACCCCGTCGCGCGCGGCGAGCGCCAGCGCATCGGCGAGCGACGTGACCGTGTCGCAGCCGTCGAAGCGTCGCGCCGCATCGCGCGTGACGACGATGTTGCGGCGGCCCGGCAGCGGCCGGCCGATCGACTCGTGGGTCTTGCGGCCCATCACGATCGGTGCGCCCATCGTCGTGCGCTTGAAGAAGGCGAGATCCTCGGGAAGTTTCCAGGGCAACTGGTTGTCGCGGCCGATGATGCCGTTGCGGGCACGCGCGACGATCAGGGTCAACGTCGTCATGAAGGTGGGGAGAGGAAAACCGGAATGGCGCCGATTCTACCGGAACGGCGGTGCGCACCGGTTCCGGGTGCGCACATCCGCCTTCCGGCGCTGCGCGCCGCGACGGTCGAAGCCACGCGGCGCGGCGATGGAATGAATAAAAAGCGTGCCCGCCGGGGGACGGAGCACAAAACCGTTTCGTGTCGAGAGATCGCGAATGCAGCCTCTGATCGATGCTCTCCGGCCTGCCCGGATCAATACGTCATCCTGATCAAATGATTCGATCGACGGTCACTGGTGCGTACTGCCTTGTGCGGTGCCTTCCATCGCGTGCTGCACGTCGCCCGGCTGCGGTATCGGGAGCGGCATCGGCAACTGGGGCGGCGGGGGGATCTCGTCCCACAAGGTCACCGATGTCCTGCCGGCCGGCAGCGGTTGCGGCGCCGACACGGTCACGATGCCGAACCCGACGCCGTGCTGCATGCCCGGCGCGTTCGATGCAAGCAGCATGGCGTGATCCGGCTTCGAGCTTTCGTCTGCGTGTACGGGTGAGGGCGGGCCGGCGGCCGCGACCGCAATGGTCATCGGCACGAAAGAAAGTAAAAGATGTTTTCGCATGGTCGCTGTCTCCGACGGTTTCCCTATTCAGCGAAATGCATGCCATCGCGCTGCGACCGTTGTCGAGACTGCGATTCGTGCGCAAGCGTTGCGAATTGTGGCGGAAAACGGCTGAAAATGTTTCAGGCCTGAAACGAGGGGGCTCGGGAATACTGCGGATTCAATCGATACGCTTCAAGGATGAAAATCGTCGCATGCATCGATGACTGCACGCATTGCTGCACAGGTGCTATGTGCAGACGATTGACATACATCGACCTCCTGAGCGATCCGGCCGTATCGCCCACGGCACTGAAATCGGATTGTCGTATTCAGTGCCTATAACTAAGCTATCTTGATCAAAATAACTGGACGCGAGATAAGCGCCATCATGCGAGGCTTTGTCGTTGCCGAGCATCGGCATGGCGAATCGAGCCGCCTTCGGCTGCCCCGATTCGATCCTTTCGCACGCATACTGACGTGCACGGCAATCGTTAGACGGTTGAGGAACGGGGTGAGCATATGGGAGTCGATCAGCGGCATGTGATCTACTATTCGCGCGAGCCGAATGACGCGTTGCGCGGCCATTTCGACGAATGCGGCTGGCGTGTCGATCTCGCGGAGACCGTGCGGGACGTACGGCGCGTCGTGCAGCACGGTGTCGCAACGGCGGGGCTGCTCGATTTTTCACCGGGCTTCAAGCCCTCGGACCTGCGCGAACTTGAATCCTGTCTGAGCATTCAGCACATCGGCTGGATCGCGGCGACGCGCCGCGGCCAGTTGCAGGACGCCACGCTGCGCCATCTCATTCGTGACTACTGTTTCGACTACGTGACGATGCCGTACGAGACGGCGCGGATCGTCGAGACCGTCGGTCATGCGCACGGCATGGTCGCGCTGACCGAAACCGCTGCGCCGCCCGTCGGCACGGGACGCAGCGAGGGCGAAATGGTCGGGACCTGCGATGCGATGCTCGGGCTCTTCAGGACGATTCGCCGCGTCGCGGCAACCGACGCACCGGTGTTCATCTCCGGCGAATCGGGTACGGGCAAGGAGCTGACGGCGGTCGCGATTCATGAGCGCTCGTCGCGCGCGCACGCGCCGTTCATCGCGATCAATTGCGGCGCGATTCCGTCGACGCTGCTGCAGGCCGAGCTGTTCGGCTATGAGCGCGGCGCGTTCACCGGCGCGAACCAGCGCAAGATCGGCCGCGTCGAGGCCGCCAACGGCGGCACGCTGTTTCTCGACGAGATCGGCGACTTGCCGCTCGAAAGCCAGGCAAGCCTGCTGCGCTTCCTGCAGGAAGGCAAGATCGAGCGGCTCGGTGCCCACGTATCGGTGCCCGTCGACGTGCGCGTGATCTGTGCGACGCACGTGGACATGGACGCAGCGCTGCGCGAAGGGCGGTTCCGCGAGGACCTGTTCCATCGCCTGTGCGTGCTGAAGATCGAGGAGCCGCCGCTGCGCGCGCGCGGCAAGGATATCGAGATACTTGCGCGCCACATGCTCGAGCGTTTCAAGGGCGACGCACATCGCCGCCTGCGCGGCTTTTCGCCTGATGCGGTCGCGTCGCTGTACGGCTATTCGTGGCCGGGCAACGTGCGTGAACTGATCAATCGCGTGCGCCGCGCGATCGTCATGTCGGAGGGGCGGATGATCACCGCCGCCGATCTCGAGCTGAACGAATTTGCGACACTCGCACCCGTGTCGCTGCTGGAGGCGCGTGAGGCGGCCGAACGGCAGGCGATCGAGCAGGCGCTGTTGCGCCATCGCGGCCGTTTCGCGGATGCCGCGCGCGAACTCGGCGTGTCGCGCGTCACGCTCTACCGGCTGATGTGCGCGCACGGCATGCGCGATCGCGGCGACACGCTGGCAGGGTTTTCGGCGCCGTTGCAGGAGCTTCCGCATCACGCTTGCTAAAATTGGCGGGTACGGCCGCCCTCGCGGCCGAAGGAACCCGCATGAAACAGTATCTCGATCTCGTTCGTACCATTCTCGATACCGGCACCTGGCAGGAGAACCGCACGGGGATCCGCACCATCAGCATGCCGGGCGCGATGCTGCGCTTCGACCTGCAGCAAGGCTTCCCGGCCGTGACGACCAAGAAGCTCGCGTTCAAGTCGGCGATCGGCGAACTGGTCGGTTTCCTGCGCGCTTCCCGCAGCGCGGCCGGTTTCCGCGCGCTCGGCTGCAAGGTGTGGGACGCGAACGCGAACGAGAATGCCCAGTGGCTTGCAAACCCGTATCGCCAGGGTGTCGACGATCTCGGTGACGTGTACGGCGTGCAATGGCGCCAGTGGCCGGGCTACAAGGTGCTCGACGCGGGCGCCGACGCGCAGATCGCCGATGCGACGCGCCGCGGCTTCCGGATCGTTACGCGTTTCGACGAAGACGGCGCACCGAAGGTGCTGCTGTACAAGGCGATCGACCAGTTGCGCCAGTGCCTGGACACGATCATGGAGAACCCGTCCGATCGTCGCATCCTGTTTCACGCGTGGAACCCGGCCGTGCTCGACCAGATCGCGTTGCCCGCGTGCCATCTGCTGTACCAGTTCCTGCCGAACGCTACGAAGCGCGAAATCTCGCTGTGCCTGTACATCCGCAGCAACGACGTCGGCCTCGGCACGCCGTTCAACCTGACGGAAGGGGCCGCGCTGCTGGCGCTCGTCGGCCGGCTGACCGGCTACACGCCGCGCTGGTTCACGTACTTTATCGGCGACGCGCACATCTACGAGAACCAGCTCGACATGCTGCAGCGCCAGCTCACGCGCGAGCCTTACGACAGCCCGCGGCTCGAGATTTCCGAGCGTGTGCCGGATTACGCGAAGACGGGCGTCTATGAGCCCGAGTGGCTGGAACGGATCGAGCCGTCGGACTTCTCGCTCGTCGGCTATCGCCACCACGAGCCGCTGACCGCACCGATGGCGGTCTGATCGCGCGGCCCGGGCCGCGCGGAGGCATCGATCCGCTTCCCGCAGGAAAATGGCCCGACCGGCTGATACCGGTCGGGCCATTTTGTTTCACGTTTGCGGCGCTTACTGGCGGTGCCGCTCTTCGTGGCCGCCTTGCGGCGGCGGGTTGCCCGGGTGTGGCGCCTCGACGTGCGGCGCCGGTTGCGGCCGCGGTTCCATGTGCGGTGCGGGCATCGACGGGCGCGGCTCCATGCGTGGCGCCGGTTGCGGTCTCGGCTCCATGCGCGGCGCCTGCGGTTGCGGGCGCGGCATGTCATGCACGGCGGGGGCCGGCGGCCGGTACTCGTTCACACGTGGCGGGGCGACTTCGTGGTGCGGCGCCGGTTGCGCGAATTCGGGGTGCGGCTGCGGCGCGGGCGCCGCCCGCTCCGGTTGCGGTTGCCCATGCTGCGCCGGTGTCGGGAATTCGGGGCGCGGGCGCGGCTGCGGAATCTGCGCCGTATTGTCGAGCCGTGGTTGCGGCAGTGCGCGCGGCGTTTCGTTCCGGCCGCCGGGCTGCGCGCCCTGCAGCGCCGGTGCGCCCTCCGGATGCGGGATCGCCGCGCTGCGCACCGGCGGCAGCGCATTCTGTCCCGCCGCATGCAGTGCAGTGGGCGGAGCGGGGCGCTGGCGCTCCATCGGTGTGTGCGGCTGCATCCACGCGGGCGACGGCGCCTCGGCCGCGTGCGCATTGCCGATGCCGGCCGGACTGTTGTTCGCCACCGGCGGATGGGGGACACCGTTGCCGGGCCCGAACGCCTGATGCGGCGCCGGGTTGCCGGGTGCCTGCGGCATGCCGCCGTTGGCGAAGTGCGGTGCGCCGGGGTTTTCGCCGTTCGCGGGCCGCGTGGCATTCGGCACGCCGGGCATCGGTGTTCCCGGCCGCCCGGCCTGCAAGGCGGCCGGCTGGCCTTCGCGAGGCGCGCGAGCCGGCTGCACGACGGGGCCGTGCGGATTCACGAGCTGCACGTTGTGCATCGCCCATGCGCCGCCACCCGGTTTGCCCGGTACGCGGACCGGACGCGCCGTATAGTCGGCCGGCACGTTCGTCTTCACGACGGGCGCGCCGGCACCCGGCACGCGCCCGCCTTGCTGCGCGAGGTGGGCGGCGGCCTGGTCGCGATACGCGGCCGGCACGGCGGGATTGCGCGTGGCGACGTACGGATGCTGGGCAATTGCCGCCGGCGGGCGGTAGCTCGCATCGCGCAGCCCGCCGGTGAAGCTCTGGCGCACCGGCGCAATGCCCGGCGTACCCGGCGTGACGTGCGCATTGCGCCATTGCTGCGGGTCGACGTGCTGCGAGAAGTGCGCGACAGGCTGGCCGTGCACGAACGCGGAAGCCGGTACGGCCGTGATCGCGTGCGGCGCACGGAAGTTGACGTAGGTCTTGTTGATGTTGGTGATATTGGTGATGTTCGTCACGTTCACGGTCTTGTTCACGTTGACGTTGTTCACCACGATGTTGCGGTTCACACGGTCGTAGTAGTGCGGGCTCCAGCCGCCCCAGCCCGGATGCCACGGTTCGCCCGGGCCGAGCGCGAACCACGCGCAGCCGGCCGCGGCGACGCCGCCCACCGTGAGCGCGACGCTCCAGTCGGGGCCGCCGCCACCGCCCACGAACGCGACGAGTGCCGGTGCATAGGCCGGCGGCTGGCTGACGGCCAGCGGGCCCGGTACCCAGGCCCAGCTATCGTCCACATACGCCCAGCGGCCGTAGTGATACGGCGCGAAACCCCATGGTGCGTCGTCGACCCACGTCCAGCCCCACGGGGCCTGCCAGATCCAGTGGCCGTCGTGATACGGCGCCCAGTTCGCCGGCGTATCGTTCGGCACCCATACCTGGCCGTAATTCGGGGTGTCGCGCCACGTGCCGTTTGCGTCGAGATCCTGGTAGCCGGGAATGTCACGGGACACATAGCGGGCCGACACCGAGCGTTCCTCGGCCGCGTCGCGGCTGGCGGCCCACCGGTCGAGCGCATCGGGGCCGGGGGCGGCGGCTTGCTGCGCGACCTGCAGGTCGGTGCCCGTGAACACGACCTGCTGCCCCGGTGACAGCGGATACTGGCCGTTGCTGCCGTAGACGGTCGCGCTGCCGCTGCGCACCGTGACCGTCGTGCTCGCGCCGTTCGGTGCGACGTCGACGCGATAGTCGCCGGGGCCCGTGATGCCGAGCGCGAGGTTCGGCGTGTCGATTTCGTACGATCCGCCGGCCGGCAGATCGCGCACGTGAGTCGATACGGTGCCGAGCCCCACTTTCAGCTGGGTCGTCGTGTCGTCGAGGTTCAGCACCGACAGGCTCGTCGACTCGCCGAGCCGCACCGCAGTCGAGCCGATGTGCAGTTCCGAGCGCGCACCGGCATCGTTCCAGAGCTGGTCGCCGGTCGTCAGCGGCCGGTTCACGGCGGCATACGACCACGCGTCGGTGCCGGCCGGCTCGGTCGTCACGGCGCCCGACAGGTAATTGAGCCGTGCGACGCGGCTGGGCGGGTCGCCGCCCGGTTGCCGCGCCGCGGCCGCATACGGAGGGGCGTCGGCCGATTGCGCGAATGCGGAGGGCAGGGCCGCAAGCGCGACGAACGCGAGCAGTGTGCAGCGGGCGGTTCGCTTGAGCGTGAACAGGGTGGCCATGGTGAGCGTCTTCGTCATTGTCGCGGCGCGTCGATTCGTGCCGTTGAGTTCACAATATCCGCTCGGCCTGTTTCAATGCTCGGTGTTTTGTAAGTCGAATGGCACGCGATGTAACAAAACCTGTCGATCGCGCGCCGTTGTCGTGCAGACGCAATGCGGGCGTCAAGCGGACGTAAGCCACTCGTCGAAAACCTGCTGTCCGGGCACGGTGACGCGCAGTACGCGCGGCCGTGCCGCACGCTCGATCCAGCCGTGCGCGCAGAAGCTCTCGAGCAGTGCCGCACCGAGCGCGCCGCCGAGGTGTGAACGCCGCTCGCTCCAGTCGAGGCATCCGCACGCGAAGCGGCGCCGGCGCGTGCGCTGCTGTGCGACGTCGATGCCCCATTGCGCAAGCGCCTGGGTGCCGAGTTCGGTGGTCTCGATCGCGTCGCCGTCCGCCTGCAGCCAGCCGCGTGCGGTGAGCCCGTCGAAGATGCGCACCGCGAGTTCGCCGGCCATGTGGTCGTAGCAGGTGCGCGCATAGCGCAATTCGGCCGGGACCGTGCGGGACGGCGGCGGAGCCGCGCGATGCGGCGCGGCCGCGCGGGCGACGTTCGCGAGTGCCTCGAGCGATGCCGCGATGTCGGCCGATGCGATCCGGTAGTAGCGGTGCCGGCCGCGCACGTCGAGCGCGAGCAGGCCGCCTTCGGTCAAGCGCGAGAGGTGGGCACTTGCGGCGGAGGGCGACAGCCCCGCGATCATCGTCAGCTCGCCTGCCGGTCGTGCGCTGCCGTCCATCAGCACCCACAGCATCGCGGCGCGTCCCGGGTCGGCGATCAGCGAACCGATGCGGCTCAGGCCCGGAAAGTGGTGGTCGTCTTGGTCGGTCATCGTCGTGTCTCGTCAGGCGGGATGCTCTCCAGTGTAGTGGGCGCGCGCATTCGATGTTTCGGTTCTGGCTGAAATGTCGGATGCAGACTTGCCGGCGTCGTCGATGCGGCGAACCGGGCCGCGGCCGCGTGCGGCGCGCGCGTAGAATGGCCGAAAGCGGCGGCAGCGGGCTGCCGCACGTGACACGACGCGACGATGAAGACGATTTTCTGTTTGCTGGCGGCGGCGCTCGTCTGCGCGGCCTGTGCGCAGGGCGGTGCGGGCGCGGCCGGCGAGCGCGGCGGCAGCCTCGAGATGTACGGGACGATCGATCAGGGCATCACGGTGCGCCGCTGACCGGCGCCGGCCACATGCACGCCGGGCACGGCCTCCACAGCCGCGCCACACGGGGCGCCCCGCGACGCGTTGCCGCAGTGCAACGTATAATCGGCCGATTACAGCGCCCCTGCCGCCTGGAGCCAACACGATGTCCCAACCGTCCCCCGTACCGGCCGCCCTCGACCGCACCGAAACCGTATTCCGCTTCCTCGCCGAACCGTCGTCCGTGAACTTCGGCGGCAAGGTGCATGGCGGCGCGCTGATGAAGTGGATCGACGAAGTCGCGTATGCGTGCGCGGCCGTCTGGTCGAGCCGCTATTGCGTGACGGTCAGCGTCGGCAACATCCGTTTCCAGCGTCCGATCCTGGTCGGCAATCTCGTCGAGCTGAAGGCCCGCGTCGTTGCGACGGGCCGCACCAGCATGCACATCCATGTGTCCGTCCATGCCGGGGATCCGAAGGGCGGCGTGCTGCGCCAGACGACCGATTGCCTCGTCGTGTTCGTCGCGGTCGACGAGAACGGCAACCCGGTGCCGGTGCCGCCGTTCGTGCCCGAGACCGACGAGCAGAAGGTGCTCGCGAAATATGCGGCCGACGTGCGGGCCGCGCTCGACAAGATCGTCGAGATGAAGCCGGAAGAAGTCGCGAAAGGCGCGGTCTGACCGCGGCGGGCGCCGCGCATCGCGCCGCGCCCGCGATTCCGTAGATCGTCGTACCGCCGGTCGTCGTTCCGTCAGCGCGACCCGATCATCTGCTCGGGGCGCACCCACGCATCGAATTCCGCCTCGGTCAGGTAGCCGAGCGCGAGCGCGGCCGCCTTCAGCGTCGTGCCTTCCTTGTGCGCCTTCTTTGCGATCTGCGCCGACTTGTCGTAGCCGATGTGCGGATTGAGCGCCGTCACGAGCATCAGCGATTCGTTCAGCAGCAGGGCGATCCGCGAGCGGTTCGGCTCGATGCCCACCGCGCAATGGTCGTTGAAGCTCTGCGCGCCGTCGGCGAGCAGCCGCACCGACTGCAGCACGTTGTGCGCGATCATCGGCCGGAACACGTTCAGCTCGAAATTGCCGCTCGCGCCGCCGACGTTGACCGCGACGTCGTTGCCGAACACCTGGCAGCACAGCATCGTCACGGCTTCGGACTGCGTCGGGTTCACCTTGCCCGGCATGATCGAGCTGCCCGGCTCGTTTTCCGGAATCGACAGTTCGCCAAGCCCGCAGCGCGGCCCGCTTGCGAGCCAGCGGACGTCGTTCGCGATCTTCATCAGGCCGGCAGCAACCGTCTTCAGCGCGCCGTGCGCGAACACCAGCGCATCGGCGGCCGCCATCACCTCGAACTTGCTCGGCGCCGTCACGAACGGCAGCTTCGCGAGCCGGCCGATTTCATCGGCGACACGCACCGCGAACTCCGGATGCGCGTTCAGCCCCGTGCCGACCGCGGTGCCGCCGAGCGCGAGCTCATACAGGTGCGGCAATGCCGATTCGACGTGACGGATGCCCTGGTCCAGCTGCGCGACATAGCCGGAAAACTCCTGGCCGAGCGTGAGCGGCGTGGCGTCCTGCAGGTGCGTGCGGCCGATCTTCACGATGTCGGCGAAGGCCTTCGACTTCGCGTCGAGCGTCGAGCGCAGCGTGCGCAGCGCCGGCAGCAGGTGGTTGACGATCGCGTACGCGGCGGCGACGTGCATGGCGGTCGGGAACACGTCGTTCGACGACTGGCCGCGGTTCACGTCGTCGTTCGGATGAACCTTGCGCGCTTCGCCGCGCTCGCCGCCCATCAGTTCGCTCGCGCGATTCGCGATCACCTCGTTGAGGTTCATGTTGGTCTGCGTGCCGGAGCCCGTCTGCCACACGGCGAGCGGGAATTCGCGCGGATGCTTGCCGGCGATGATCTCGTCGGCCGCGTCGATGATGGCGCGTGCCTTGTCGTCGGCCAGCACGCCGAGCGACTGGTTCACGGCCGCCGCGGCGCGCTTGACGATCGCGAGCGCGTGGATCAGCTCGGGCGACTGCTTCTCGGTCGAGATCCGGAAATTCTGCAGCGAGCGCTCGGTCTGCGCGCCCCAGAGCCGGTCGGCCGGTACGGCGATCTCGCCGAACGTATCGCGTTCCATCCGAACTGCTTCGTTCATGATCCACTCCTCCAGGAAAGGGGAAAGGCCGCGCGTCGTCGCGCGGCATCAGGCATAACCAGACGTATCGTGAGGCAGTCGCGCCGCTGGCGCGGCGTCTCGAGGTCTTCAGCCGACTAGCATAGCGCCGGCCGGGATTTCGCGTCGTGTCGCGCTCAGTGCGGCGACGTCATGAGCGACGCGCTCTTCAGATGAAAGCGCCACCCCATCAGCACGGCGACGCTGGCAAGGCCGGCCGCGAGACCCCACCAGAGGCCGCGGGCGCCGAGGCCCACGTGGAACGCGAACCAGTAGCCGGTCGGGAAACCGATGCCCCAGTAGCCGAGGGTCGCCGCGAGCATCGGGATGCGCGTGTCCTTCAGGCCGCGCAGCGCGCCCGACGCGACGGTCTGCGCGCCGTCGACGATCTGGAACACCGCGGCGATGCCGAGCAGCGACGCGGCGAGCGACACCGTGGCCGCGTTCGACGGATCGTCGAGGTTCAGGTACAGGCCGACGATCGCGTGCGGTGCGACGATCAGCACGATGCCCGACAGCGTCATGAACGCGACACCGAGACCGAGTGCGACGAAACCCGCGTGCCGCGCGGCGACGGGCGCCCCCGCGCCGACCCAGTAGCCGACGCGCACGTTGGCGGCCTGGCCGATCGCGAGCGGCACCATGAACGCCACCGACGCGACGTTCAGCGCGATCTGGTGCGCGGCCAGCGACGTCGCGCCGAGCACGCCGATGGTCAGGCCGGTTGCGAGGAACAGCGTCGACTCGACCCCGTACGTGATCGCCACCGGCCAGCCGATGCCGATCAGCTCGCCCATCATGGGCAGCTTCGGGCGCGCGGCGGTGACGAAATGACGGAAACGCTGCCGGCCGTGCAGCAGCCAGATCAGGGCGAGCGCGGTGAGCCAGATCGTGATCGTCGTCGCGACCGCCGAACCGAGGAAGCCGAGGCGCGGCAGCCCGAACGCGCCGTGGATCAGGCCGTAGTTCAGCACGGCGTTGACGCCGACGCCGCCGATCGACACCCACAGCAGCCGCCGCGCCGCGCCGATCGCCGGAAGGAACGTACGCATCAGCCCGACACCGATCAGGCTGCCGAGCGCGGCGAAGCGCAGGATGCCCGTGTATTCGCCGACGTGATGCGCGAGCAATGGCGGCTCGTGGAACATCAGCAGGATCGGTTCGGACAGCGACAGCGCGATGATGGCCGGAATCGCGAGCAGCACGGACAGCGCGAAGCCGGTCCAGTAGATGTGCGGTACGCGCTCGTCGGCCTTGGCGCCGCGCGCGTGCGCGACGCTGACGCTGACCGACGACAGCACGCCTTGCAGCACGGTCACGATGACGAAGAAGAAGTTCGCGCCGAGCCCGCCGGCGGCGAGCGAATCGGGGCCGAGCGAGCCGAGCAGCACCGTGTCGGTGACGCTCATCGCCATCTGCGAGAGCTGCGCGATCGCGAGCGGCGCGGCGAGGCGGGCGGTATCGGCGGCATGACTGGACAGGGACGGCGGCGCGGCGGCCGTCCGCGTAAGACCGGAATGCGACATGGAATGGGCGCTCGCGCGGGTGCGGGCCCGCGCTATATGTATTTATTTTGAGAGACGGCTAGCTTACGGCTTTATTCGAACCGTGTCGAACGCGCGCGCCGATGGCCATGTCGCAGGCAGGGGAACCGTCGGCCCTAGGCTTCGCGCACCGCAATGCGCGTGTCGCCGAGCAGGACGACCTGGCCCGCGCGGATCTTGCAGGTCTTGCGCAGTTCGACCGCGCCGTCGACTTTCACCGCGCCGGACGCGACGATCAGCTTCGCGCTGCCGCCGCTGTCCGCGAGGCCGGTGATCTTGAGAAGGTTGTGCAGCTCGACGTATTCGCCGGTCAGCGTGAAATCCAGGTTGGGCATGACGAAGAAGGTGCGCAAGGCGCGGGAGGAAACGCTCCGCATCATACGGCACCACGGGCCGGCACGCGAGCGCGGGCCGCCGCGGCATGCAGTTGTTAAGGACTGTGAGCGACTCGTCAGCAAATGAAACGGTGGGTAACAGTCTGAGAGATTCGAGAACCGGCCGGGCGCGCCGCGGGTCTTTTTCGTACCTGCTGCGTGTTGCGGCAGGGGAAGCGACGGACCGCATCGCTGCGGTTCGGGCTCACAACTTCCTGAGGAGAATTGCCATGTCCAAGATTCGTACGATGCTGATCGGTGCCGCGCTGACGGCGTTCGCTACTTCGGCCGCATTTGCCCAGACGGGCACGGCGGTGCAGGGCACGGCCGGTGCCGGCGTGCAGGCGCAGACGCCGGCGGCGGGTGTCGGTGCCGGCATGCAGGGCAGTGCGGGCGCGAACGCGTCGGGCAATGCCGCCGGCGGTGCAACCGATGCGGTCGGCGCGGCAGCCGACGGCGCGAAGGATACGACGTCGTCGGCCGTCCACTCGGCCAAGAAGCACACGAAGCATGCCGCGAAGTCGGCCAAGAGCCATGTCGGTTCGGCCAAGGCGAAGGCCGGCGAAGCGACCGAAGGCGGCGCATCGGTCGGTGCGGGGGGCGGTGCATCGGCCCAGGGCGCCACGCAGTAAGCGGTGCCTGGCGCCGCGCGACGCTCGTCCCTGGCGGTGCGTCGCGATGGCGGTCATCCAACGGCCCGGTTCGCATTGCGCGAACCGGGCCGTTTTCGTGTGTCGATGCGCATGGGGGCGCCGTTACGGGCGGCGCTGTCCTTGCCCTTGTCCCGAACCCGGTGCCGGCCGCGCGGCAGCCGGGGTGAATACGCTGCGCAGCCACGCGGCGAGCCGTGCGAAGACGTCGTACGGCTCCTCGACGAAGATCTCCGGCTTCAGCAGCCGCAGGTATTCCATGATCTGCTGCGCTTCCTGTTTCTGGAACGAGCCGTGTGCGAGCCCGAGCCGCAGCAGCCCGCGCAGTTCGCCGAGCTTGTCGCGCGCGGTGCTGCCGACGCTCATCTCGCACGCGAGCTTGGCCTCGTAGACCCGTTGCCGCAGCGATTCCGCGAGCCGCCACGCCGGCGTCTGCATCAGTTCCTCGAGTGCCTGGATATCTTGCGCCGCGCCCTTGATCTGCGACGCGAGCGGGTCGATCAGCGACGGGTCGCCCTGCGCTTCGGCGACGATCGCCTTTGCCCAGTCGCGGCACGCCTTCGCGAGTTCGTCGGGGGTCCATTCGGAGCGGGACGCGAAGCCGAAGCCGAATTCGCCGGCCTGTCGCATCAGGATCGCGACGACGTCCGGGAATTCCTTGTCGAGCGTGCGTTTGGCCCACGCGTACTGGCCGCCCTGCAGCATCCGCTGCACCGCGTGCTCGGTCAGCGGCACCATGTTGTCAAGCAGTTTGGCGCGCAGGAAATCCTCGAACGACGGCGTCGCGAACTGCGGGTCGAGTTTCAGCGACACGCGGACGAACGCGTCGTAGTCCTTGCGCAGGGACTCGAGCGTGTCGTCCTTGAGGGAAAGGGTGATCTGGCCCATGAATCGTCTCGATGGCGGCCCGCGCAAGCCGGCGGCCGGCACGGCGCACCGGGGCGGGCGCAGCGTCGACTGACCGGTGCGCGCCGAGGCCGGTGGCGGGTCTTCATCCCCTATATCGGCCTGCCGGGCGGAAACTTGAGCGCGCGTGACCGAGCGTGTGCTCAGGCGGGCAGCCAGTGGGGCAGCACGACCCCTTGCCAGAAAAAGAACACCGCGAGCCCTGCCGCGATCGTCACGAGCGGGCGGCGGGTCGCTGCCGACACGAGCACGGCCGCCAGCGCGCCGACGAGCTGAGGATTGCGCCAGGTCAGCTCGGCCGTGCCGCCGTGCGGCGAGACGGTCATCGGCACGATGATCGCGGTCAGCACGGTGACGGGCACGAAGCCGAGCGCGGTCCGCACGAGCGGCGGGAAGGCCAGCCGTTCGCCGAACAGGAACAGCGTCGAGCGGATCGCGTACGTGATGACGGCCATCCCGAGAATCAGCAGCGCGTAGCTCACGATGCGGCCTCCGTGCGCGAGCCGGCACGCGATCGTTCGTGCAGCAGCGTGAGCGCGACGCCGATCGCGACGCCGGCGGCGACCGCGCCGAGCAGTCCGAGCTTGTACGGCCAGCCCTGCCAGAAGTACGCCAGCGTGCCGGCCGTCACGGCCGCCGCGAAATAGCGCAGGGTGCCGAGCTGCGGGACGACGATCGCAATGAACGTGGCCGCCATCGCGAAATCGAGGCCGAGCGACTGCAGGCCCGGGAACGCCGCGCCGAAACCGATGCCCGCGAGCGTCCAGACCTGCCAGTTCAGGTACATCGCGAGCCCCGAGCCGAAGAAGTAGTGGGGGCCGATCGCGCCGGGCGGGAAATGCCGGTAGTGCGCATAGGCGACCGCGAACACCTCGTCGGTCATCAGCGCGCCGAGCGTTGCGCGCCAGTGCAGCGGCAGGTGCGCGACATAGGGCGCGAGCGTCGCGCTGTACAGCAGGTGACGCAGGTTCACGATCAGCGTGGTCGCGAGCACGACGACGAAGCTTGCGCTACCCGCGATCAGGCCGAGCGCGATGAACTGCGCGGAGCCCGCGAACACGGCGAGCGACATCAGCGTGCCATGCCACGCGGCGAGCGGGCCGCCGCCGACGAGCGTGCCGAAAATCACGCCGAACGGGGCGGCGCCAATCATCATCGGGATCGTGTCGCGCGCGCCGTCGAGCCATTCGTTGAACGGGCGGCGAGCGGGCGATGCGGGTGTCGGGTTCAAAGGGTGCTCCTCCATGAACGGGAGGATAGCGGGCGGGGGGCGAGCCGGCTTGTATGTTCTTGCGCTTGGGCGACGAGCCGGTGCTTGCCTGCTTGCAGGCGCCGGCGGCATCGCGTTGGCGGGCCGGACGCCGCGCGTCAGCTCGCCTGCCAGCGCCCGGGCGGTACGCCGAACATGCGTTTGAAATGCCGTGTGAAGTGGCTTTGGTCGACGAAGCCGCTGGCCGCGGCGACATCGGCGACGGGCACGCCCGCGCGCAGCGGCGCCAGCGCGCGTTGCAGGCGCAACTGGTTGCGCCACGCATGCGGCGGCATGCCGTTCGTGCGGGTGAACAGGCGCGCGGCGTGGAACGGCGACAGGCCGGCCGCCTGCGCGACTTCGTCGAGCGTCACCGTGCACGTCAGATCGGCGGCGAGCCGTTCGCGCATCGCGTCGACGCGGGGTTCGTCCGCCGCGAGCGGCGCCGGTCGCGGCAGGGCGTCCGCATGGCGCACGATCAGCGTCGACAACGCATCGAGCATCGCCGTTTCGGCGGCGAGCGGATCGTAGATGCGGGGTGCGCCCGTCGCCGGAACGTCAGCTGCCTGCCCGTGCGCCTGCGAGGGCAGTGCGTGCTCGCTGCCGGCCTCCATCATCCGGTGCGCCAGCGTGAGCCGCGCCGCCAGGTCGGCGTCGCGAATCACGTCGGGCGCAAACCACGGCGCGTCCTGCGGGCGGCCGGCGATCGCGCTGGTGAGTTCGCGGATGAAATCGACCGGCATGTAGCTGACGCGATAGCACCAGCCCTCGTCGGCCGCACGCGACCCCGTATGCACTTCGCCGGGATTGATCACGGGTACGGTGCCGGTTTCTGCGACATGGCCGCTGCCGCGATAGGTGAAGCGTTCCGCGCCTTCGAGAATCACGGGGATCGTGTACGCGTCGTGCCAGTGGGGCGCGAACGTGTGGTCGCGATAGGTGGCCGTGACGAGATCCGCATCCGGCAGCAGCGGCGTGCGCCAGTAGCGTGCGGAGTCGGGAAGGCGGGTGGCGGACATGATCGGGCGCGGAGCGGTCGAACCGACAGTGTATCGCTCGCGCGCCCGGCAGGCGCGGGCCTTACTTGACCGGAATCGTCGTGCCGGCCGGCATCGGCACCGCGGTGACGGCGTTCTTCGGGCTGCCGCTGACGATGCGGTCGCTGTAGGTCAGGTAGACGATCGTATTGCGCTTGGTGTCGACCACGCGCACGACGTGCAGGGTCTTGAAGATGAACGACATGCGCTCGCTGAACACGTCGGTCTGCTGCTTGAGCGGCTCCTTGAAGCTGATCGGGCCGACCTGCCGGCACGCGATCGACGCTTCGCTCGGATCCTCGGCGACGCCGAGCGTGCCCTTGATCCCGCCGGTGCGCGCGCGCGACACGTAGCAGGTCACGCCGTTCACGACCGGATCGTCATACGCCTCGACGACCACGCGATCGGAGCCCGTGACGCGGAAATGGGTGTTGACGCTGCCGACTTCCTCCGCGTGCGCGAGCGGTGCCGCGGCGAATGCGGAAAGCAGGAGGGCGAGTGGTGCTGAGCGGAGGAGACGGTGCTTCATCGACGGAACCGGATGCGAATGCGGGACAGAGACTCTAGCATGCGCGCGACCGGGCGACGAAAGCCGAAAGGCGGGCCGGAAAAACAAAAGGCCCGTCGAATGACGGGCCTTTCGCTATTTGGCTCCCCGACCTGGGCTCGAACCAGGGACCTACGGATTAACAGTCCGGCGCTCTACCGACTGAGCTATCGGGGAATAAATCGGTACATCTGCTTGTTTGTCTACCAGCAAAAAGCCCGTCCACTTTCAACGGGCCTTTGCGTTTTTGGCTCCCCGACCTGGGCTCGAACCAGGGACCTACGGATTAACAGTCCGGCGCTCTACCGACTGAGCTATCGGGGAACAAACAACAACAGCAGAGAAACGAGATTGTATGGAGCGTTGATCAACCTGTCAACACTTTTGGGCCACGGCGCACAAAAATTTTTTGCGGCCGCTGCGCGATCAGCGCTCGAGCAGGTGCAGTTTGTCCTGCACGTCCTTCCACTCGTCCGCGTCGGCCGGTGCCGGCTTGGTCTTCGTGATCGACGGCCAGTCCTTTGCCAGCTCGGCGTTCAGCGCGGTGAACTGCTGCTGGTCGCCCGGAACGTCTTCTTCGGCATAGATCGCATTGGTCGGGCACTCGGCGACGCACACGGCGCAGTCGATGCACTCGTCCGGATCGATGGCGAGAAAGTTGGGACCTTCACGGAAGCAATCCACCGGGCACACATCCACGCAGTCCGTGTATTTGCACTTGATGCAGCCTTCGGTCACAACGTGAGTCATTAAAACGCTCCTGCTTGGCGGTATATATGGGGTGGCGTTTGCGCCAAAACCGGCATTGTAACTGAAGCGCAAAACCCGCATGGCGTGGTCGGCTATCCGGCTTATATCGTTTCGTGATTAGTTTATGGCGGCCCGCAGAAGGGACTCGCCGACGGGGTGCGTGCACTGTACGGCGGCGCGGCCGGGGAGCGCGGCAGGCGGTTTCGCGATGGTCGGGCCCGCATTCGGGTAACATGGCCGGCAGACCGGGCGGCGCGCGGTGCGCCTGGGCCCTGTCACGATACTGGCGGTGCCGTAATCATGATCATCACTTCGCTGCTCGACACGGATCTCTACAAGTTCACGATGATGCAGGTCGTCCTGCATCACTTTCCTGCCGCAAACGTCGAGTACCGCTTCCGGTGCCGTACGCCCGGCGTCGATCTCGTGCCGTACATCGACGAGATCCGCGACGAGGTGCGCGGCCTGTGTTCGCTGCGCTTCACCGACGTCGAACTCGACTACCTGCGGCGCATGCGCTTCATCAAGAGCGATTTCGTCGACTTCCTCGCGCTGTTCCACCTGAACGAGAAATACATCTCGATCACGCCATCGCCGAAGGGCAACGGCGAGATCGACATCGTGATCGAGGGGCCGTGGCTGCACACGATCCTGTTCGAGATCCCGGTGCTCGCGATCGTCAACGAAGTCTATTTCCGCAACACGCAGCGCGAGCCCGACTATCGCGAAGGTCGCGAGCGGCTGTGCGAGAAGATCAAGCTGCTCGGCGCGAAGCCCGAGTTCGCCGACTGCAAGATCGCCGACTACGGCACGCGCCGGCGCTTCTCGAAGGTGTGGCACGAGGAAGTCGCCCTCACGCTGCGCGACGGGCTCGGCCCGCAGTTCGCCGGCACGAGCAACGTGCTGTACGCGATGAAGCACGGCATCACGCCGCTCGGCACGATGGCGCACGAATATCTGCAGGCGTGCCAGGCGCTCGGCCCGCGGCTGCGCGATTCGCAGATCTACGGTTTCGAGATGTGGGCGAAGGAGTATCGCGGCGACCTCGGGATCGCGCTGTCGGACGTCTACGGGATGGACGCGTTCCTGAACGACTTCGACATGTACTTCTGCAAGCTGTTCGACGGCGCGCGCCACGATTCGGGCGATCCGTTCGAGTGGGGCGAGCGCATGCTGCGCCACTACGAGGCGAACCGCTGCGACCCGCGCACCAAGGTGCTCGTGTTCTCGGATGCGCTCGACATCCCGAAGGTCATGCAGTTGTACGAACGGTTCCGCGGCCGCTGCAAGCTCGCATTCGGCGTCGGCACCAACCTCACGAACGACCTCGGCTACGTGCCGCTGCAGATCGTGATCAAGATGGTTCGCTGCAACGGGCAGCCGGTCGCGAAACTGTCGGATACGCCGGGCAAGAGCATGTGCGACGACAAGGCGTATCTCGCGTACCTGCGCCAGGTGTTCGGCATCGCGCAGCCGGTCGAGGAAGACGCGTCGAAGTAGGCGTCGGCCGAACGGCCAAAACTGCGTCGCGGCGGGGCCGGCCGGTATAATCCGACGGTATCGCCCGCCAACGTCACGAGGACCGTTCATGGACACTTCCGCTGCCCGTCGCCAGATCCTCGCGCGCATTCGCGCGGCGCAGGGGCGTGCGGCCGAACCCGATGCGGCCGAGCGCGACGGCGTTGCCGACTATCTCGCCCGTCATCCGGAGGGCCCGCGCCCGCCGGCGCCGGCCGACCTCGTCGCGGCATTCGTCGACGAAGCGGCCCGTCTGTCGACGACGGTCGACGAAGTCGCGGCGCTTGCCGATGTGCCGGCCGCCGCGGCCCGCTACCTGTCCGCTCACGGCCTGCCGACGCAGGCCGTCGCATGGCGCACGCTGGCCGATTTCGACTGGGCGGGCGCAGGCCTGTCGGTCGAATGCCGCAAGCCGTGCGACGGCGATCTGGTCGGCCTTACCGGCTGTTTTTGCGCGACCGCCGAAACGGGCTCGCTGGTGCTGCTGTCCGGCCCCGACACCTATGCGTCGGCGGGCCTGCTGCCGGAAACGCACATCGCGATCGTTCCCGCGTCGCGGATCGTCGCCGGTCATGAGGACGCCTTTGCGCTGATCCGCGCGGAGCGCGGCGAATTGCCGCGCGCGGTCAATTTCGTGTCGGGCCCGTCGCGCACGGGCGATATCGAGCAGACCATCGTACTGGGCGCACACGGCCCGTACCGCGTTCACGTGATCGTCGTACGGGGCGCATGACGCGCCCGCCGCATCCACCACCATTCGAACAAGGAAGTTCTGCATGAAACGACATGCCGCCTGGGCGGGCATGGCGTCGGGGATCGCGCTTGGCGCCGTTCCCGCGCTTGCATCGGCCGCAACGCTCGACGGTGCCGCGCTGTCTGCCCTCTGGGGCATCCCGTTCGCCGGAATCCTGCTGTCCATCGCACTGTTCCCGCTCGTCGCCCCCGTCTTCTGGCATCACCACTTCGGCAAGATTGCCGCCGCGTGGGCGGTCGTGTTCCTGATCCCGTTCGGATTCGCGTTCGGCGCGGGCACCGCGTTCGGCACGCTCGTGCATGCGCTGCTCGAGGAATACATTCCGTTCATCGTGCTGCTCACCGCGCTCTATACGGTCGCGGGCGGCATCTGCGTGAACGGCAATCTGCACGGATCGCCGAAGCTCAATACCGCGATCCTCGCGCTCGGTACGCTGCTCGCGAGCGTGATGGGCACGACGGGGGCCGCGATGCTGCTGATCCGGCCGCTGCTGCGCGCCAACGACAATCGCAAGCATGTCGTGCACGTCGTGATCTTCTTCATCTTCCTCGTCGCGAACGCGGGCGGCTCGCTGTCGCCGCTCGGCGATCCGCCGCTGTTCCTCGGTTTCCTGAACGGCGTGAGCTTCTTCTGGACGACCACGCACCTCGCACTGCCGATGCTGTTCATCTGCGCGGTGCTGCTGACACTGTTCTTCGTGCTCGATACGTACTTCTACCGGAAGGGCGGCGAGGAGCGGCCGGCCGTGCTCGACCCGACGCCGGACGGCGCGGCGCTGTCGATCGACGGGAAGATCAACTTCGTGCTGCTCGCGGCCGTGGTTGCGCTCGTGCTGATGAGCGGCATCTGGAAGCCGGGCATCGCGTTCGACGTATGGGGCACGCACGTCGCGCTGCAGAACCTCGTGCGCGACGTCGCGCTCGTGGGCGTGACGCTCGCGTCGCTCGCGCTGACGCCGCGTTCCGCGCGCGAGGGCAACGCGTTCAACTGGGCGCCGATCGAGGAAGTCGCGAAGCTGTTCGCGGGGATCTTCGTGACGATCGCGCCGGTGATCGTGATCCTGCGCGCCGGCGCCGACGGCGCGTTCGCGCAGATCGTCCACCTCGTCACGGGGCCGGACGGCAAGCCGATCGACGCGATGTACTTCTGGGCGACAGGCATCCTGTCGTCGTTCCTCGACAACGCGCCGACCTATCTCGTGTTCTTCAACCTCGCGGGCGGCGATGCCCAGTCGCTGATGACGACCGGCGCGTCGACGCTCGCCGCGATTTCCGCGGGCGCGGTGTTCATGGGCGCGAACAGCTATATCGGCAACGCACCCAACTTCATGGTGAAGGCGATCGCCGAATCGCGCGGCGTGAAGATGCCGAGCTTCTTCGCGTATCTCGGCTGGGCGCTGGTCGTACTGATACCGGTATTCCTGCTGACGTCGTGGCTTTTCTTCACGGCGTAAGCTGACGATTTTCAACCTTGAGCGGGCGGTCCCGGCGGCGCACGGCGCGCTTCGATCCGCCCGCGGCATGCGGAGATGGCGATGCAGAAGATCCTGGTCGCGCGTCCGATCTTTCCGGACGTGATCGAGCGGCTCAAGCAATATTTCGACGTCGACTGGAACAACGGCGACGCACTCGCGCCCGGCGCGCTCGCCGCGCGTCTGGCCGACAAGGACGGCGCGTTGACGGCCGGCGATCCGGTCGGCGCGGCCGAGCTCGCCGCGGCGCCGCGCCTGCGCGTCGTGGCGAACATGGCGGTCGGCTACAACAACTTCGACATGGCTGCGTTCAACGCGGCGAACGTGCTCGGCACCAACACGCCCGACGTGCTGAACGAGTCCACCGCCGATTTCGGCTGGGCGCTGATGATGGCCGCCGCTCGCCGGATCGCCGAATCCGAGCACTGGCTGCGCGCCGGCCACTGGCAGAAGTGGGCTTACGACGGGTTCCTCGGCAGCGACATCTACGGCTCGACGCTCGGCGTGATCGGAATGGGGCGCATCGGCCAGGCGCTCGCGCGCCGCGCGCGCGGCTTCGGGATGCAGGTGATCTATCACAACCGGTCGCGTGTCGCGCCCGAGATCGAGGCCGAGCTGAACGCCGAATACGTATCGAAGGATGCGCTGCTCGCGCGCGCCGATCACGTCGTGCTCGTGCTGCCGTACACGCAGGAAAACCACCATACGATCGGCGCGGCCGAACTCGCGAAGATGAAACCCACCGCGACGCTGACCAACATCGCGCGCGGCGGGATCGTCGACGACGCGGCGCTGGCCGTCGCGCTGCGCGACGGGACGATCGCCGCCGCCGGCCTCGACGTGTACGAAGGCGAGCCGACGGTGCATCCGGCGTTGCTCGAGGTGCCGAACGTCGTGCTGACGCCGCATATCGCGAGCGCGACCGAAAAAACGCGCCGCGCGATGGCGAACCTCGCCGCCGACAACCTGATCGCCGCACTGGGCGAGGGGCCGCGCGCGGGGCGGCCGCCGAATCCGATCAACCCTGACGTGATCGGGAAGCCGCGCGCATGACGATGACGTTGTTGCTTGCGGCGGTCGTCGTGCTGGCCGTCGCGCTCGCGGTGGCGATCGTCGCGCTCATGCGTGGCGCTGGCCGTCACGACGATACGGCGGTACTGGGCGACCAGATCGAGGACGCCGCGCACGCGCAGGCGCGCGCGGTCGAGCGGCTCGAACGTGAATTGCGCGGCGAGATCGTCGAGAACGCGCGCGGCTCGCGCACCGAGCTGGCCGGCAGTTTTGCGCAGCTTCAGCAGACGCTCGCCGCGCAGCTGACGAGCGTGGCGACCGTGCAGAACAACCAGGTCGAAGGCTTCGCCCAGCAGCTCGGCAAGCTCGTCGCCGGCAATGCGCAGCAGTTCGACGCGATGCGCGAGAGTTTGCAGCGCCAGGCGCAGCAGGCGCGCGAGGAGCAGACGGGCGCGCTCAGGCTGTTCGGCGACACGTTGAACCGGCAGCTCACGCAGCTGACCGAGGCGAACGATCGCCGGATCGGCGAAGTGCGCGCGACGCTCGAACAGCGGCTGAAGGAAATCGAGACGAACAACGCGGTGAAGCTCGAGGAGATGCGCCGCACCGTCGACGAGAAACTGCACGCGACGCTCGAGCAGCGGCTCGGCGAATCGTTCAAGCTCGTGTCGGACCGGCTCGAGCAGGTGCATCGCGGGCTCGGCGAGATGCAGACGCTCGCGGCGGGCGTCGGCGATCTGAAGAAAGTGCTGACCAACGTGAAGACGCGCGGCACCTGGGGCGAAGTGCAGCTCGAGGCGCTGCTCGAGCAGATGCTGACGCCCGAGCAGTACGCGAAGAACGTCGCGACGGTGCCGAAGAGCAGCGAGCGCGTAGAGTTCGCGATCCGGCTGCCGGGGCGCGATGCCGGTACGCGCGATGCGCCGCCCGTGTGGCTGCCGATCGACGCGAAATTCCCGCGCGAGGATTACGAGCGGCTGATCGACGCGCAGGAGCGCGCCGATGCGGCGGCGGTCGAGGAAGCGGCCCGCGCGCTCGAAGCGCGTGTGCGGCTCGAGGCGCGCACGATCGCCGAGAAGTACGTCGCGCCGCCGCACACGACTGATTTCGCGCTGTTGTTCCTGCCGACCGAAGGGCTCTATGCGGAGATCCTGCGCCGCCCGGGGCTGACCGACCTGCTGCAGCGCGACTATCGCGTGACGGTGGCCGGCCCGACGACGCTCACCGCACTGTTGAACAGCCTGCAGATGGGTTTCCGCACGCTCGCGATCGAGCAACGGTCGAGCGAGGTGTGGCAGGTGCTCGGCGCGGTAAAAACGGAATTCGGCAAGTTCGGCGACGTGCTCGCACGCACGAAGGCGCAGCTCGAAACGGTCACGCGCTCGATCGAGTCTGCCGAGCAGCGTACGCGCGTGATGAACCGCAAGCTGAAGCAGGTCGAGGCGCTGCCGGGCGACGCGGCGGCCGGGCTGCTCGGTGCGGAAGGTAGCGACGGTGCCGATGCGGACGACGCGTGACGCGCGTTGCCGATACCGGCCGGAACGAAAACGGGCGCCGCGGCGCCCGTTTTTTCATGCAGCGATTGCCGGTGCGGCCGCGATGCGCTCAATGCCCGGCGAGCGTGTCCAGCGCGTCGCCCGTCACGCGAACGATGCGCCAGTCGGGCAGCACGGTGGCGCCCATCTTCTCGTAGAAATCGATCGCAGGCTGGTTCCAGTCGAGAACCGACCATTCGAAGCGCCCGCAACGGCGCTCGGCGGCCAGGGCCGCGAGGTGACGCAGCATCGCGGTGCCGAGGCCCGTGCCGCGTTGCGACGGCTGCACGTACAGATCCTCGAGATAGAGGCCACGACGGCCGAGGAACGTCGAGTAATTGTGGAAGAACAGCGCATACGCGACGATCGCGCCGTCGTGTTCGGCCACCCGTGCTTCGGCGGCAGGCCGCGCGCCGAACAGCGCGTCGGCGAGATCGGCCTCGGTCGCGACGAACAGATGCGTGAGCTTCTCGAATTCGGCGAGCTCGCGCATCAGCGCGAGGATCGCACCGACGTCGCTCGCTTGCGCCGCACGGATCAGCGGTGTGCCGCTCACGCTTCCTCCGGCGGATCGGACAGCACGATCTCGATGCCGCCGAAGCGCGATGCGACCCAGTTGTACGCGTGGCACGCGATCCACAGCAACACGAAGCCGAGGATGGCGTTCAGCAGCAGCGCGCTCAGGATCGTGCTCAGTTCGACCATCCCGTAACGAACGTAGGCGACGAGAATGCCGAGCAGCACGATCGGCACGCTGAACGTCAGGTAGACGAGGATCAGCGCCTTGGCGGTCTGCCCCGCGGCGATCGACGAAATTTGTTTCTTCATGTGCGGATTGCCCCCGTAGAGATATACCGATAGTGGAATTCAGATCAGGCCGTCGAACGGCAGGATGTCGACCGGGGTGCCCGCGTCGACTGCCGCGGTATCGTGGCCCAGGACGATGAAACAGTTGGCAGCCGAGAGGCCGCTCAGCGACGCGGAACTCTGCGAGCCGGCAGGTGTGACGTGCCAGCGGCCGTCGGCGGCGCGTGCCGCGATGCCGCGCAGGTAGTCGGTGCGGTCCGGGCGTGTCTTCAGCGCATGCGTGCTGAGTGCCGTATGCATCGCCGGCGGCTGGGCCTGCGCGCCGGCCAGCGTCAGCAGTGCGGGGCGCACGATCGCGTAGAACGTCACGGCGGACGCGACCGGATTGCCGGGCAGGCCGAAGAACAGCGCGTGACCGGCGCCACCGGGCGCGCGCGCGAGCGTGCCGCACGCGAGCGGCCGGCCGGGACGCAGCGCAAGGCTGGCGAATGTCACGTCGCCGAGCCGTGCCATCACGTCGCGCGTGAAATCGGCTTCGCCGACCGATACGCCGCCGGACGTGATCACCGCGTCGGCGTGCGCGGCGACGGCGTCGCGCAATGCGGCTTCGAGCGTGGCCGGGTCGTCGCGGACGATCCCGAGGTCGATTGCGTCGACATGCAGTCGTTCGAGCATCGCGATCAGCATCCCGCGATTGCTGTCGTACAGTGCGCCGGGGCCGAGCGGCTCGCCGGGCTCGTGCAGTTCGTCGCCGGTGGAGAACACGGCGACGCGCACGCGCCGGCGGACCGTGACCTCGGTGATGCCGAACGACGCGAGCAGGCCGAGATCGGACGGTCGCAGGATGCGGCCCGCGGCGAGCGCGCAGGCGCCGCGCGCGAGATCCTCGCCGGCCTTGCGGCAGTTCGCGCCGCGCGCGATGTCATGCGCGACGAAGCGGATCGTGTCGCCGTCGGCGCGCACGCGTTCCTGCGGAATCACCGTGTCGCATCCGGCCGGCATCGGCGCGCCCGTCATGATGCGCACGCATGATCCGGTCGCCACGGTGCCGTCGAACGGATGGCCGGCGAGCGCGGTGCCGGCGACCGTCAGCGCGACATCCGCTTGCGGCGCCGCGTGCGTGCCGGTGCTGCCGTCGAACGCGTAGCCGTCCATCGCCGAGTTGTCGTAGGCGGGAATGTCGAACGGTGCGTTCACGTCGGCCGCGAGCACGCGGTCGAGCGCATCGCGCAGCGCCACCGTCTCGCACGCCGCGACGGGCACCGCAAAGCGGCACGCGAGTGCCTGCGCGTCGGCGAGCGACAGCGGGGCATCGGAATCGGGGGCGCTTCGGGAGGCGGGCGAGGATTGCGTGATCATCAGTCGGACTGCGCCGCAAGGCGTATCGGGTTCGTGGCCGGTGGCGCGAGGAGGGTGCCTGGGCGCGGGTTTCGCGTGCGGCGGGCGGGAACCGCGCGAGTGCCGTCAGCGGCGGGCCAGCGCGGCGAGTTCCTGCCAGGAGTTGGCATTGTAAAACGCACGCTCGTCGTGAAACTCGACTTCGACCGTCTTGTGGCGTGCGTACCACGCACGCACCTTGCGGTCGCCGGCCGCGAGCCGGGCGGCGAGATCGTCGGCCAGCGACGTGCGCAGCAGCGCGAACGTCGGCTGCGGCGAGCGCGCCTGCTGCGCGTCGACGGTCACCGCCATGGCGATGTCGGCCTGCTGCGCGTCGAGCGCCGCGTGCAGCCGTGCGACGAGGTCGGCAGGCAGGTAGGGCGTATCGCATGGCGAGCACGCGACGAGCGGCGCGCGTGCCGCCCGCATGCCGGCGAGCAGGCCCGCGAGCGGGCCGGGGAAGTCGGGCGTTTCGTCCGCGACGATGCGCGCGTCGAACGGCGCACCGAGTTCGGCATAACGATCGGCATGGCGATTCGCGCTGATCAGCGTTTCGTCGACCTGTGGCGAGAGACGGCGCAGCACATGCAGCGCGAGCGGCGTGCCGTCGAGCAACTGCAGGCCCTTGTCGACGCCGTCCATGCGTGTGGCCCGCCCGCCTGCGAGCAGCAGGCCGGCGATCGAGGGAGAGGTGGAAGCGGGCATCGCGAGAAGGCGGAAGGGCAGCGTGCGTCAGCCGCCGATATACGACATCTCGACACGCTTGCCGGCGCCGTCAGGCACGGTGTCGGCAGACGCGCTGCCGCGCAGCTGCGAATAACGGTCGGTGCGGGCCTGCCAGATGCGGGCGATCGCGGTCGCGATCTCGGCGTCGCTCGCGCCGCCGCGCACGAGTGCGCGCAGGTCGTGGCCCGTCGACGCGAACAGGCACAGGTACAGCTTGCCTTCGGTCGACAGCCGCGCGCGCGTGCAGTCGCCGCAGAAGGCCTGCGTGACGCTCGAAATCACGCCGAGCTCGCCGCTGCCGTCCGCATAGCCCCAGCGCTGCGCGGTTTCCGCCGCCGTGTGCGGCTCGAGCGGCACGAGCGGGAAGTGTTCGGCGATGCGTGCGATGACGTCCGCCGACGGCAGCACCTCGGTCATGTTCCAGCCGTTCGACGTACCGACGTCCATGTATTCGATGAAGCGCAGGATCACGCCGGTACCGCGGAAACGCTCCGCCATCGGCAGGATCTCGCTGTCGTTGGTGCCGCGCTTCACGACCATGTTGACCTTGACCGGCGCGAGGCCGGTGGCCTGGGCGGCGAAGATGCCGTCGAGCACGTCGGCGCTTGCGAACTCGGCATCGTTCATGCGCTTGAACAGCGTATCGTCGAGCGCGTCGAGGCTGACCGTCACGCGCGTGAGCCCGGCGTCCTTCAGCGCACGCGCCTTGCGGGCGAGCAGCGAACCGTTGGTCGTGAGCGTCAGGTCGAGCGGGCGGCCGTCATGCGTGGTCAGGCGTGCGAGGCGCTCGATCAGGAATTCGAGATTCTTGCGCAGCAGCGGCTCGCCGCCCGTGATGCGGATCTTCTCGACGCCGTGTGCGACAAAGAGTCGCGCCACGCGTTCGATTTCCTCGTGCGTGAGCAGCGCGCTGTGCGGCAGGAACGGGTAGTCCTTGTCGAAGACGGCGCGCGGCATGCAGTACACGCAGCGGAAGTTGCAGCGATCCGTCACCGAAATGCGCAGGTCGCGCAGCGGCCTGGCGAGCGTGTCGGCCAGCGTGCCGTCCGGGGCGTGCGCGACGCCGGAGACGTCCGGCATCCCGCTGACGTCGGCGAGAGGAATGATGCGTCGGGACATGTTGAAAGAAGTGCGAACCAGACCTCTATTTTAGCCGCAAGCGGCGGGCCGGTCCGGTGGGCGGAAACCCGCAGCGCGGACGTGAAAAAGCCCGCCGGAGGCGGGCTTTTCCTGGTCGGGCGATGTGCCGGTCAGTGATGCGTCGTTTCGACCTGCTGCATCGGGGCCGTATCGACCGGCGGCAGTGCCTTGCGTTCGCGCGGCACGCGAGCCGGACGCGGGAGTCGCGACGCGGCTTCCTGTGCGGCGGCGAACTTGTCGGCGTCCGTGTTCACCCAGACGAGACCGGCCTGCTCCAGCACGACATCCAGGCTCGCCGAAGCGGGCGCGGCTGCCGGTTGTGCGGGAACCGGTGCCGGTGCCGGTGCTGCGACGGCCTCGACCGGCGCAGCTTCGACCGGTGCCAGCTCGACAGCCGCCGGAGCGGCTTCGATCGCCACGGCCGGCGCGGCTTGCTCGACGGGCGCGGACTGCGGTGCTTCGACCGCGGCAGGCGCTGCCGGCACTTCGAACGCGTCCGTCGGCGAAACCGCGACCGGAGCCGGACCGGCTTCCGTTTCGACGGCCGGTGCGACCGGAGCCGGTTCTACCGCGTGGGCAACAACCGCCGGTTCGACCGGCGCCGCTTCGACGTGTACCGGTGCCGGCTGCGGCTCGACAGCGGCCGGCGCAACCGGTTCGGCGTGGTGCTCGACCGCCGCTTCGGCGACGACGGCGCCTGCCGCAGCCGCGGCCACGACGACTGCCGGTGCGGCCGTGTGGGCCGGTTCGGCAGCGGCCGGTGCTTCCGGCGTCACGGCTTGCACGGCGGCTTCGCCATCTGCGCCTTGCTCGGCGTGGTCGACGACTGCGCCGTCTTCCTCGCGCTCGCGGCGACCGCCGCGGCGGCCGCGACGGCGACGGCGACGTTCCTCGCCATCACGCGCGCCGGCTTCCGCGTCGGCTGCCAGCTCGGCGCCGGGCAGGGCCTCGGCGACGGCCTTGTCGGCTTCCGGTTCCGGATGCGTTTCGCCACGGTTGACCGTTTCGAGCGTAGCCGCATGCTGGGTCGGCTTGCGGCGCTCGCCGCGCTCGCGACGTTCCTGGCGCTCGCCACGGGCGGCGGCTTCGACGCCTTCCGGCTGCTCGGCACGCTCGCGCGGCTCACGGTTCTCGCGCGGTTCGCGGCTTTCACGCGGCTCGCGGCCTTCGCGCGGGCCACGGCCCTCGCGACCTTCGCGACCCTCACGGCCTTCGCGGATCTCGCGACCTTCACGCGGCTCACGGCCCTCGCGCGGTTCGCGGTTCTCGCGCGGCTCACGTGCTTCACGCACTTCCTTGCCTTCGCGTTCCTGGCGTTGCTGCTGGCCGCGGCCTGCCGCAGCCTGGTCGCGTCCGCCTTGTGCCTGCTGGGCGCCGCCGCGACGGTTGCGGTTGCGATCGCCGCCGCGTTCGCCGCGTTGCTCGGACTTCTCGGCGCGTTCGCCGCGAGCCGGACGGGCTGCCTGCTCCTTCGCCGGTGCCGGGGCAACCGGTGCGGGCGCCGGAGCCGGCGCCACGCCGAACAGGCCCTTCAGCCAGCCGATGAAACCGCCGCTTGCCGGCGCGACGGGCGCGGGCGCGGCAACGGGTTCGACCGGACGCTGCGGTGCCGGGCTCGGCGCCGGACGCTCGGGCGTGATGCCCTTGACCGCGGCTTCCTGCTTCGGCTTCACTTCCGCCGCGCGCTTGCTGTAGCCGGTTTCCGACTCGAGTTCGCGGGCCGCTTCCTCGGCCATCTTCCAGGATGCGCGCGGATCGTCGAGACGTGCGTCGTCGTGGCGCAGGCGCTCGAGCTTGTAGTGCGGCGTATCGAGGTGCTTGTTCGGGATCAGCACGATGCCGACCTTGAAGCGCGACTCGATCTTGTTGATTTCCTGACGCTTTTCGTTGAGCAGGAAGGCGGTCACCTCGACCGGCACCTGGCAGTGGATCGCCGCGGTGTTTTCCTTCATCGCTTCTTCCTGAATGATCCGCAGGACCTGCAGCGCGGACGATTCGGTATCGCGGATGTGGCCGGTGCCGTTACAACGCGGGCAGGTCACATGGCTGCCTTCCGACAGGGCCGGACGCAGGCGCTGGCGCGACAGTTCCATCAGGCCGAAACGGGAGATCTTGCCCATCTGGACGCGCGCGCGGTCATGCTTGAGCGCGTCTTTCAGGCGTTGCTCGACTTCGCGCTGGCTCTTCGCCGATTCCATGTCGATGAAATCGATCACGATCAGGCCGCCGAGGTCGCGCAGGCGGAGCTGGCGGGCGACTTCGTCGGCCGCTTCGAGGTTCGTGCGGGTCGCCGTTTCCTCGATGTCCGCGCCCTTGGTCGCGCGCGCCGAGTTCACGTCGATCGCGACGAGCGCTTCGGTGTGGTCGATCACGATCGCGCCGCCCGACGGCAGCGGCACCGTACGCGAGTATGCGGTCTCGATCTGGTGCTCGATCTGGAAGCGGGAGAACAGCGGCACGTCGTCGTGGTAGCGCTTCACCTTCGCGACGTTGTCCGGCATCACGATATCCATGAATGCGCGGGCCTGATCGTGGATCTCGTTCGTATCGATCAGGATTTCGCCGATATCGGGCTGGAAATAGTCCCGGATCGCGCGGATCACGAGGCTCGATTCCAGGTAGATCAGCATCGGCTGGCCGGCGTTGCCGCTTTGCGACGCCGCTTCGATCGCGCGCCACAGTTGCAGCAGGTAGTTCAGGTCCCACTGCAGTTCCTCGGCGCTGCGGCCGATGCCCGCGGTACGGGCGATCATGCTCATGCCGTCCGGAATCTGCAGTTGCGCCATCGTTTCGCGCAGTTCCTGACGCTCGTCGCCTTCGATCCGGCGCGACACGCCGCCGCCGCGCGGGTTGTTCGGCATCAGCACCAGGTAGCGGCCGGCGAGCGAGATGAAGGTGGTGAGGGCGGCGCCCTTGTTGCCGCGCTCTTCCTTCTCGACCTGGACGATCAGCTCCTGGCCCTCGCGCAGTGCATCCTGGATGCGCGCGGAGCGCATGTCGATGCCTTCCTTGAAGTACTGGCGGGCGACTTCCTTGAACGGCAGGAACCCGTGGCGGTCTTCGCCGTAATTGACGAAGCACGCTTCGAGCGACGGCTCGATACGGGTGATGACACCTTTGTAGATATTGCCTTTGCGCTGTTCGCGCCCGGCGGTTTCGATGTCGATGTCGATGAGCTTCTGCCCATCGACGATGGCGACGCGCAGCTCCTCCTGCTGCGTCGCATTGAACAGCATGCGTTTCATGAACGGCTCCAGGCGGCTCCGCTGCCGGCGCCTCGCGGTTGTCAGTCGCGAGGGCGGGAACGACGGCAGGCCGCACCTTGTTGTGTTGTCACAAGCACGCTGGAGCGGGAACGATGGCGGGGAGAATTGCCTGAAGAGGCGCTTGGGCCCCGAAAGACGGGGCCGGCGGCCGTAGGGCACCTGCGAATACGGCTTCAAAGCACGGCGTTCACACACCGCACGCTGCACAAGCGCGCTAAGCCTGAGTCCGGGCATTGCCACGGGCGCGCGCAATGCGTCGCGCGCGCCGACGGGCGGCAGATGCTGCGGCTTGGGCCGCAGCGGGGAGTATCGAATCCAGCCCGACTTTCCCGCTTGGGGTGTACTTCCCTGGTTTGACGTCGCCAAGTCCCGCACGCTTCGCGGAACCAAATCGGGCGCAACGCCGTAATTTTCGCAACCGGCAGCCTGCGGACGCACCTCGCGCCGTCTGGCTGCCGATCAAATTCTTTTCAACCAACTTTCCGTTACCGCGGCACCTTGCCGACCGAATCCGCCTGTGGGCGCGATCCTTGCCGGCGAGCGGTGCCGTGCGTGCAACTTGCTGCATCTCTTTGATTAGGGGCGAGCAGCGGACCCCCGGCGCAAGTAAAATAGCGGTTTGCGCTTGCGCCTTGCCCGATTCGGTCGGGGCCGGCCGGTCAGGCCACCCACAACGTCAGGCTGGGCAAAATTATATTCAGTATGAATGAGTTAGGCAAAATATCCCAGAATTCGGTCGCAAGCGGCCAGGTATCGATGATCGAGATCGACGAAAACTCGGCCGGTCAGCGGATCGACAACTTCCTGTTGCGCGTCTGTAAAGGCGTGCCCAAAAGCCATATTTACCGGATCCTGCGCAGCGGCGAAGTGCGTGTGAACAAGGGCCGGATCGACGCGCAGTACCGTCTGGCCCTTGGCGACATCGTTCGCGTGCCGCCCGTGCGCGTGGCGGCGGCGGACCTCGCGCGCGCCGACACGCCCGTCGTGCCGCCCGCGAATTTCCACGTGCTGTACGAGGACGACGCGATGCTCGTCATCGACAAGCCGGCGGGAGTCGCGGTCCACGGTGGCAGCGGCGTCGCGTTCGGCGTGATCGAGCAGATGCGCCAGGCGCGCCCGCGCGCGAAGTTCCTCGAACTCGTGCATCGGCTCGACCGCGAGACGTCCGGGATCCTGATGCTCGCGAAGAAGCGCACGGCGCTGGTGGGCCTGCACGAGCAGATTCGCGAGAACCGGATGGACAAGCGCTACTTCGCGTGCGTGCACGGCGAATGGCAGCCCGACTGGGGCCGCCGTCGCGCGGTGAAGGCGCCGCTGTTCAAGTATTCGACCCCGGAAGGGGAGCGCCGCGTGCGCGTGCAGGACGACGGACTGCCGTCGCATACGGTGTTCAACCTCGTCGACCGCTGGCCGGACTACGTGCTCGTCGAAGCGGAACTCAAAACGGGTCGGACCCATCAGATCCGGGTGCATCTCGCCCATCTCGGCCTGCCGATCGCCGGCGACGCCAAGTATGGCGATTTCGCACTGAACAAGGCGCTGGCGCGCGCGAATGCGCAGCCGTCGCTGAAACGGATGTTCCTGCATGCGCACCGGCTGCGGCTCGCCCACCCGCTGACCGGCGAGGCGCTGCAGTTCGATGCGCCGCTGCCGGACGAATGCCGGCGCTTCCTCGACCAACTCAGCGCATTGCGCGATACCGCCTGAACCTGAACCGCATGGCTCGACAGCAATTTGACCTGATCGTCTTCGACTGGGACGGCACGCTGATGGATTCGACTGCGCACATCGCGCACAGCATCCAGGCCGCATGCCGCGATCTCGGCCTGCCCACGCCGTCCGACGAGGCGTCGCGCTACGTGATCGGCCTCGGCCTGCGCGACGCGCTGCAGATTACCGCTCCGACCCTCGATCCATCCGACTATTCGCGGCTCGCCGAGCGCTACCGCTATCACTATCTGCTCGACGACCAGCGCATCGAGCTGTTCGCCGGCGTGCGCGAACTGCTCGCCGAGCTGCGCGACACCGGTTATCTGCTCGCCGTGGCAACCGGCAAGGGCCGGGTCGGGTTGAATCGCGTGCTCGACCAGTCGAAGCTGACGAGCCTGTTCGATGCGACGCGCTGCGCGGACGAGACTTTCTCGAAACCCCATCCGGCGATGCTGCACGAGCTGTCCCGGGAACTGGGGCAGGATCTTTCTCGCACCGTGATGATCGGCGACACGACGCACGACCTGCAGATGGCCGCGAGTGCCGGGGCGGCCGGCGTCGGTGTCGCATACGGCGCGCACACGGCCGACGCGCTGGCTGCGCTCGCGCCGCGCTTCGTCGCGCCGGACGTCGAAGCGCTGGCCGCGTGGTTGCGGGAGCACGCATGAGCGCGGCGCCGGACGCGACGCGCGTGTGCGCATCGGATGCCCTGGCCGACGGCGGTGCCGGCGTGCGCGTCGACGCGACGCTGCGCGGCGAGCAGGCCGTCGTGTTCTTCGTGCGCTACGAGGGGCGCGCATACGGTTACCTGAACCGCTGCGCGCATGTGCCGATGGAGCTCGACTGGGCCGAAGGCCAGTTCTTCGAATCGTCGGGCCTCTACCTGATGTGCGCGACGCATGGCGCGATCTACGAGCCGAACACCGGCAAGTGCGTCGGCGGCCCGTGCCGCGGCGGCCGGCTGCGGCCGGTCGAGGTCGACGAGCGCGACACGGCCGACGGGCGTGCGGTATTCTGGGTGCCCGACGCCGACCTGCGTCCCGCCGTTTCCGCCACGACCGACTGACGACAACACCGCATGGCCGACCAACCGAATTCCCCGGATTCCTCCTCCCGTCCCGACAGCCGTGAACCGAACTGGGAGCGTGCGGCGCTCGAGCGGATCGCGCTCGCGGCCGTCAAGGAGCAGCGCGCGGCACGGCGCTGGAAGATCTTCTTCCGCTTCGCGTTCCTCGGCGTGTTCGTGCTGCTTGCGTTCGCGCTGATCGATTTCTCGAGCGATGCGAAGTTCTCGGCGAGCGGGCGGCATACGGCGCTCGTGACGATCGACGGCGAGATCGCCGCCGGCGTCAACGCGAACGCCGACGACATCAACACGGCGCTCGGCGCCGCGTTCGACGACGACGGTACGGCCGGCGTCGTGCTGCGGATCAACAGCCCGGGCGGCAGCCCGGTGCAGGCCGGGATGGTCTACGACGAGATCCGGCGGCTGCGCGCGAAGCATCCGGACAAGCCGCTGTACGTCGTCGTGACCGACATGTGTGCATCGGGCGGTTATTACATCGCGTCCGCGGCCGACAAGATCTTCGTCGACAAGGCGAGCATCGTCGGGTCGATCGGCGTGCTGATGGACGGGTTCGGCTTTACCGGCCTGATGGGCAAGCTCGGCGTCGAGCGGCGCCTGCATACGTCGGGCGAAAACAAGGGCTTCTACGACCCGTTCTCGCCGGACACGCCGAAGATGGACGCGCATGCGCAGGCGTTGCTCGACCAGGTGCACGCGCAGTTCATCAAGGCGGTGAAGGATGGCCGCGGCAAGCGGCTGCACGAGACGCCCGACATGTTCTCGGGCCTGTTCTGGACCGGCGAGAAAAGCGTCGAGCTCGGGCTCGCCGACGGCTTCGGCACGACCGACACGGTCGCGCGCGACGTGCTGAAGGCGCCCGATCTTGTCGACTATACGGTGAAGGAAAGCCTGACGAACCGTGTCGCGCGCAAGTTCGGCGCGGCCGTCGGCGGTGCCGCGATGAAGGCGCTGACGGCCGGCGGCGCGTCGGTCAGCCTGCGCTGACCGGAAGCGGGCGGGCCGCGATGGCCCGCCGATCGGCTGCCGGGCAGCCACCGGTCGCGGCTTCAGTTCGCCAGCAGCAGGAAGATCGCGGGGCGCTTGTGCAGATTCGGCGCAGGCGCCTTTTTCCAGTCCGTCACGGTGCGGCTCGCGATCGTCTCGGTCGCGAGGGTCAGGTCGGCCGCGACGCAGATCTGCGTCGACGGTGCGCAGGTCGCGACGAGCGTGTCGAGCATTGCCTGATTCCGGTACGGCGTTTCGATGAAGATCTGCGTCTGGCGCGCCTTGCGTGACAGCTGCTCGAGTTCGCGCAGGCGTTTCGCGCGCGCGGCCGCGTCGACCGGCAGGTAGCCGTTGAACGCGAAGCTCTGGCCGTTCAGGCCCGATGCCATCAGCGCGAGCAGGATCGAGCTCGGCCCGACGAGCGGCACGACCTTCACGCCGCGCTCGTGTGCGCGGCGCACCAGCAAGGCGCCGGGATCGGCGACGGCCGGGCAGCCGGCTTCGGATACGAGGCCGGCGTCCGCACCGGCCAGTACGGGCGCGAGCAGCCGGTCGATCTGGCCGGCCGGCGTATTGACGTTCAGTTCGCTGATCTCGATTTCCTGGATCGGGCGCGTCGTGCCGATCTTCTTCAGAAACGCGCGCGTCGTCTTTGCGTTCTCGCCGATGTAATAGCCGAGCGTGCCGGCGCGTGCCTGCACGGCCGCGGGCAGGACCGCCGCGAGCATCGATTCGTCGCCTTCGCCGAGCGTGTTCGGAACGAGATAGAGCGTGCCGGCCGTCATGTGCGGTCTCCACGGGTGGTTGCAAACAGCGGATATTCGGCGGCGCGCAGCATCCGCGTGAGCGCGATCAGCGGCAGGCCGACGAGTGCCGTCGGGTCGTTCGAGTCGATCGCGTCGAGCAGCGCGATGCCGAGCCCTTCCGACTTGGCGCTGCCGGCGACGTCGTACGGCGTTTCCGCGCGCAGGTACGCATCGAGTTCGGCCTCGGGCAGCGAGCGGAAACGCACGCGCGTGACGACGTCCTCGACCTGCGCTTCGCCCGTGCGGCTGTCATACAGGCAGAGCGCGCTGTGGAATTCGACTTCGCGGCCCTGCATCGACACGAGTTGCGCGAGCGCGCGCTCATGCGTGCCGGGCTTGCCGATCTGGAGCCCGTCGAAGGTCGCGACCTGGTCGGACCCGATCACGAGCACGCCGTCCGGCGCGTCGATCGTCGCGGCGACGGCGCGCGCTTTCGCGCCCGCAAGGCGCAGTGCGGTCGCGGCCGGCGTTTCGCCGTCGTGCGGGGTTTCGTCGAGGTCGGGCGACACGACGTCGAAGGGGATGCCGAGGCGCTCGAGGAGCGCGCGGCGGTAGCGTGAACTGGAGGCAAGAATCAGCCGCGGCGGGCGGCAAACGGTATCCGGCATGGTCGGTGGGATCGGTGAGTCGTCGGGTGTTGCGCAGCGTTGCTGCGGACGCAAGCTTAAGTGATTGACTGCAAAAGGTAAAACAGGTATGCTTTCCCGCTTTTCGTCGGCAGGCTTCCGTTGTGGTGGCGCCTGCCGGGTCTTCGGAAGTAAAGTACGGTCACCCGTACGCGAGCGGCACCAAGCCGGATCCGCAAGTCAGCCTGTAGGCAGGAGCGCACATGAACACTTCTTCTGGCAAACCTGCTGCGGCGCCACTTGATCCGCATGCAGTCGACCTGTTCGAGTTCGCCCGCAGCGGGCGGCAGGCAGCAGGCGCGGTGCGCCTCTCGCAACTGCCGCGCATGTTAAACGAAGTGCCCGCGGACGCGCCAGATCGCGACACGGTCTTCACATGGCAGGCGGAAGGGTTCACCCAGAAGGAGTTGCAGGACGACGGCGCCGACGGGCAGCAGCCGTATCTGCGTCTCGCGGTGCACGGTCATGCGTGGCTCACGTGCCAGCGCTGCATGACCCCGTACGACCAGACGTTCGACGTCGACATGACGTACCGGGTCGTCGCGACCGAAGAAGAAGCTGAAGAATTTCCGCTCGACGACGATGAAGCCGATGTGATCGTGGGCTCACGCCAGTTCGATCTCGTCGACTTGATCGAAGAGGAATTGCTGCTTTCGTTGCCGCTCGTGCCCAAGCACGAGGTTTGCCCGGCAGTTCACGAAAGCCTCGTGTCGGGTGCGAGCGGTCCCGCGGAAGAGACGGACGAGGAGTCCGACGAAGCCGGGGACGAAGGCAAACGGCCGAATCCGTTCGCGGCGCTTGAAGCGCTGAAGAAGGGCGGTGACGGCACCAAGAAACACTAAGCAGTTGTGGCGCGGGAAGGCGTAAAGGCTTTGGGCCAGGGTAGTTAAGCGCCGGATCGGGCTGTGTTAGAATCCGGAAAATTATTTAGGAGTTAGTCATGGCAGTCCAGCAAAACAAGAAGTCGCCGTCGAAGCGCGGCATGCATCGTTCGCACGATTTCCTGACGGCAGCGCCGCTGGCAGTCGAGCCGAGCACGGGTGAAGTGCACCTGCGTCACCACGTCAGCCCGAACGGCTACTACCGCGGCAAGAAAGTCGTCAAGACGAAGAACGACTAAGCGTCAAGTCACGCGTTGCGCGCTACGTTTGCCGTTCGCGTGACAACTGGTTCGCTTGACACTTTCCTGGCTCAACAAAAAGGCGGCATTCAACTGCCGCTTTTTTGTGCCTGAAATTCGTCGCATTCCATGACCGTAAAGCTCACAATCGATTGCATGGGAGGCGACCACGGCCCGTCCGTGACCGTTCCCGCGGCAGTCAAGTTCGTCCGCGCGCATCCCGATGCGCACCTGATGCTCGTCGGCATCGAAAGCGCGATCCGCGCTCAGCTGAAAAAGCTGAAAGTCCTCGACGATCCCGCGCTGACCATCGTTCCCGCCACCGAAGTCGTGGCGATGGACGACCCTGTCGAAGTGGCGCTGCGCAAGAAGAAGGATTCTTCGATGCGCGTCGCACTCAACCACGTCAAGGAAGGCGCGGCGCAGGCCTGCATCTCCGCCGGCAATACCGGCGCGCTGATGGCCGTTTCCCGTTACGTACTCAAGACGCTGCCCGGCATCGAGCGGCCCGCGATCGCGTTCGCGCTGCCGAACCCGACCGGCTACACGATGATGCTGGACCTCGGCGCGAACGTCGACTGCGAACCGCAGCACCTGCTGCAGTTCGCGGAAATGGGGCACGCGCTCGTGGCTGCGCTGGAAGGCAAGGAGCGTCCGACGATCGGCCTCTTGAACATCGGCGAAGAGATGATCAAGGGCAACGAGACGATCAAGCGCGCAGGCGAACTGCTGCGCGCCAGCACGCTCAACTTCCGTGGCAACGTCGAAGGCAACGACATCTACAAGGGCACGGTCGACGTGATCGTGTGCGACGGCTTCGTCGGCAACGTCGCGCTGAAGACGTCCGAGGGGCTTGCGCAGATGCTGTCGGACATCATCCGCGAAGAGTTCGGCCGTTCGCTGATGTCGAAGCTGATGGCGCTGCTCGCGCTGCCTGTCCTGATGCGTTTCAAGAAGCGCGTCGATCACCGCCAGTACAACGGCGCGGCGCTGCTGGGGCTGAAGAGCCTCGTGATCAAGAGCCATGGTTCGGCCGATGCCTACGCGTTTGAGTGGGCAATCAAACGCGGGTATGATGCCGTCAAAAACGGCGTGCTGGAGCGCCTCACGCGTGCGATGGCGGATAATTCGGTGTCGCTCGGCGACGGCGAACACAACGCGGGCGGCGCGGGCCATGCAAGCCCCGCCGCAGGCCATCACGCCGAACCTTCCGCTGCGCAATCCTCTAAAGCATAAATGGCCCAATCGACTCTCTATTCCCGCGTGCTCGGCACGGGCAGCTACCTGCCGCCCGACCGCGTCACGAACCAGCAGTTGACCGATCGTCTTGCGAAGGAAGGCATCGAGACGAGCGATGAATGGATCGTTGCGCGCACGGGCATCCATGCGCGCCATTTCGCCGCACCGGACGTCACGACCAGCGACCTCGCGCTCGAGGCGTCGCGTCGCGCGATCGAGGCCGCCGGCATCGATCCGCAGTCGATCGACCTGATCATCGTCGCGACTTCGACCCCCGATTTCGTGTTCCCGAGCACCGCGTGCCTGTTGCAGAACAAGCTCGGCATCAAGAACGGCGGCGCGGCCTTCGACGTGCAGGCCGTGTGTTCGGGCTTCGCGTACGCGATGGCGACGGCCGACAGCTTCATCCGCAGCGGCCAGCACCGCACCGCGCTCGTGGTGGGTGCGGAGACGTTCTCGCGCATTCTCGACTTCAAGGACCGCACGACCTGCGTGCTGTTCGGCGACGGCGCGGGCGCGGTGATCCTGTCCGCGTCGGAAGAGCCGGGCGTGCTCGGCAGCGCGCTGCACGCGGACGGCAGCTACTCGCATATCCTCTGCACGCCGGGCAACGTCAACCGCGGCGTGATCGAAGGCAGCGCGTTCCTGTACATGGACGGGCAGGCCGTGTTCAAGCTTGCGGTCAACGTGCTCGAGAAGGTCGCGATCGAGGCGCTCGCGAAGGCGAATCTCGCGCCCGAGCAGATCGACTGGCTGATTCCGCACCAGGCCAACATCCGCATCATGACCAGCACCTGCCGCAAGCTCGGCCTGCCGCAGGAGCGCATGGTCGTGACGGTCGACCAGCACGGCAACACGTCGGCCGCGTCGATCCCGCTGGCGCTCGACACCGCGGTGCGCGACGGTCGCATCCAGCGTGGCCAGCACGTGCTGATCGAAGGCGTCGGCGGCGGCTTCACCTGGGGCGCGTCGGTCTTCCGCTACTGATCCGCGGCGCGCGACTGCTGCGCGCGGATCCCACCGGCGCGCCATTCGTGCGCGCCGTCCGAATCGATTCAATTGGGGACGATATGAAATTTGCATTCGTATTTCCGGGGCAGGGCTCGCAGGCGGTCGGCATGCTCAACGCATTCGCCGATCTGGCCGTCGTGCGCGAGACGCTCCAGGAAGCGTCCGATGCACTCAATCAGGATCTCGGCAAGCTGATCGCCGAAGGCCCGGCCGAAGAGCTGAACCTCACCGCCAACACGCAGCCCGTGATGCTGACCGCGGCCTACGCGTGCTATCGCGCGTGGCAGCAGGCGGGCGGCCCGGTGCCGTCGATCGTCGCCGGACACAGCCTTGGCGAATACACGGCGCTCGTCGCCGCCGGTGCGCTCGCGTTCAAGGATGCCGTGCCGCTCGTGCGCTTTCGCGCGCAGGCGATGCAGACGGCCGTGCCGGTCGGCCAGGGCGGCATGGCCGCGATCCTGGGTCTCGATGACGACACGGTGCGTGCGGTATGCGCGGAAGCCGCGGAAGCGGGTGTCGTCGAGGCAGTGAACTTCAATGCGCCTGCACAGGTCGTTATCGCAGGCAACAAGGCCGCGGTCGAAAAGGCCTGCGAGATCGCGAAGGCGAAGGGCGCGAAGCGCGCGCTGCCGCTGCCGGTGTCGGCGCCGTTCCATTCGTCGCTGCTCAAGCCGGCGTCGGATCAGTTGCGCGACTACCTCGCGAACGTCGACGTGAAGGCGCCGCAGATTCCGGTCGTCAACAACATCGACGTCGCCGTGGTCAGCGATCCGGCCGCGATCAAGGACTCGCTGGTGCGCCAGGCCGCGGGCCCGGTGCGCTGGGTCGAGTGCGTGCAGCACATCGCAGGCACGGGCGTCACGCACGTGATCGAATGCGGTCCGGGCAAGGTGCTCGCCGGCCTGACGAAGCGCATCGACGGCAACCTGACGGGTGCGTCGGTTTTCGATCCGGCGTCGCTCGACGAAGCGCTCAAGCTGGTGACCGCCTGACGCGGCGCCTTTTCTCAAGAGACGGATATTCGATTCATGGACAAGACTCTCGATAAACAGGTTGCGATCGTTACCGGCGCATCGCGCGGCATCGGCCGTTCGATCGCGCTCGAACTCGCGCGCCTGGGCGCGACGGTGATCGGCACGGCGACGAGTGAGTCGGGCGCCGCTGCGATCACCGCGGCGTTCGCGGAAGCGGGCGTCACGGGGCGCGGTGCGGTGCTGAACGTCAACGACGCGGCAGCCGCCGAGGCGCTGATCGACGCGACCGTGAAGGAATTCGGCGCGCTGAACGTGCTCGTCAACAACGCGGGCATCACGCAGGACCAGCTCGCGATGCGGATGAAGGACGAGGACTGGGACGCGGTGATCGACACCAACCTGAAGTCGGTGTTCCGCCTGTCGCGCGCGGTGCTGCGCCCGATGATGAAGGCGCGTGGCGGCCGCATCATCAACATCACGTCGGTGGTCGGCTCGGCCGGTAACCCGGGTCAGGTCAACTATGCAGCCGCGAAGGCGGGCGTCGCGGGCATGACCCGTGCGCTCGCACGTGAAATCGGCAGCCGCGGCATCACCGTGAACTGTGTGGCGCCGGGCTTCATCGATACCGACATGACGAAGACGCTGCCGGAAGAACAGCAGGCCGCGCTCAAGACCCAGATTCCGCTCGGCCGCCTCGGCAGCCCGGAAGACATTGCCCACGCCGTCGCGTTCCTCGCATCGCCGCAGGCCGGTTACATCACCGGTACGACGCTGCACGTGAACGGCGGCATGTACATGTCGTAACGATTTTCGTTTACCATCCGCGCCGTATCCCGTTTTTCAGGCGGATCGGCGCTTGATCGACCATCAAGCCAACGCGCGTTTTGGCGTCAGCAAACCTGATAAAATGCGCGCACTTGTAAATCTGAACTTTCCCTCGGAGGGGTAATGGACAACATCGAACAACGTGTCAAGAAGATCGTCGCTGAACAACTGGGCGTCGCGGAAGCCGAGATCAAGAACGAAGCTTCGTTCGTGAACGACCTGGGCGCCGACTCGCTCGACACCGTCGAACTGGTGATGGCTCTCGAAGACGAGTTCGGCATGGAAATTCCGGACGAAGAAGCAGAGAAGATCACGACCGTTCAGCAAGCGATCGACTACGCTCGCGCAAACGTCAAGGCGTAACAGGCGCCTTTCGCGCTTGTCCGCCACGTCGCCGCGATCTTCGCGATTGACGCGCCATCCTGCCGGCCTCGCGCCGGACGGACTAACAGCCACAGGGCTCGCAGGGCTGGTTCCTGTGGCCACTGTGGCTTTTGTTTTTGTCATCCAATAATGGAAAAGAGGTTACCGTGAGCCGCCGTCGTGTTGTTGTTACAGGCCTGGGGCTGATTTCGCCTGTTGGCAATAATGTTGCCGACGGCTGGGCCAATCTCGTCGCCGGCAAGTCCGGCATTGCCACCGTCACGAAGTTCGACCCGTCGAACCTCGCCGTCCATTTCGCGGGCGAAGTGAAGGGGTTCAGCGCCGAGGAGTACATCCCGGCGAAGGAAGCCCGGAACATGGATACGTTCATCCATTACGGCATCGCCGCCGGCGTCCAGGCCATCAAGGACAGCGGGCTGGAGGTGAACGAAACCAATGCGGAACGCATCGGCGTGCTGGTCGGTTCCGGCATCGGCGGTCTGCCGATGATCGAAGATACGCACCAGACCTACGTCGATCGCGGCGCGCGCCGGATTTCGCCGTTCTTCGTGCCGGGTTCGATCATCAACATGATCTCGGGTCACCTGAGCATCATGTTCGGCCTGAAGGGCCCGAACCTCGCGGCCGTCACGGCCTGCACGACCGGCCTGCACAGCATCGGCCTCGCGGCGCGCCTGATCCAGGCCGGCGACGCCGACGTGATGGTCGCGGGCGGCGCCGAATCGACGGTGTCGCCGCTCGGCATCGGCGGTTTCGCGGCAGCGCGTGCGCTGTCGACCCGCAACGACGATCCGGCCACCGCGTCCCGACCGTGGGACAAGGATCGCGACGGCTTCGTGCTGGGCGAAGGTGCGGGCGTGATGGTGCTCGAGGAATACGAAGCGGCGAAGGCACGCGGTGCGAAGATCTACGCGGAAGTCTCGGGTTTCGGCATGACGGGCGATGCGTACCACATGACCGCACCGAACATGGACGGCCCGCGCCGCTGCATGGTCGCGGCACTGCGCGACGCCGGCGTGAACGCGGACGAGGTCCAGTATCTGAACGCGCATGGCACGTCGACGCCGCTGGGCGACAAGAACGAGTCCGACGCAGTGAAGGCGGCCTTCGGCGAGCATGCGTACAAGATCGTCGTGAACTCGACGAAGTCGATGACGGGCCACCTGCTGGGCGGCGCGGGCGGCCTCGAGTCGGTGTTCACGGTGCTCGCGCTGCACAACAACGTGTCGCCGCCGACCATCAACATCTTCAACCAGGACCCCGAGTGCGATCTCGATTACTGCGCGAACACCGCACGTGACATGAAGATCGACGTGGCCGTGAAGAACAACTTCGGCTTCGGCGGTACCAACGGCACGCTGGTGTTCAAGCGCGTCTGACGCCGCAGTCACTTGACGAGTCCATTCGATGCGCCGGCCGGGCGTCCGCAGCGCTTTGCGTTGCGGGCCTCGGCCGTGTCATATGTCGTGCTGGCCGCGTTCGTCGCGTCGGCTGCCGCGTCGGCCTACCTGTTCTGGGCGCCGCGCGCGGGCGCTGCCGCGGGCGCATGCGTGTCGGCCGTGACGGCCGCGCTGCTGGCCGTATGCGCCGCGCGGGCCTGTGCCCGCCGGCTGCCGGCCGAACTGCGGATCGACGCGTTCGGGGAAATCGCGGCGTTCGGCCGCACCGGGCGCCTGCTGGCCCGTGGCCGCGTGACGGGGCATGCGCACTGGAGCAGCCTGCTGCTGGTGCTGTCGGTCGGGCAGGGTGCCCGGCGGGCCCGGCCGCTGCTGATTCCGGCCGATGCGCTCGACGCCGCATCGTTCAGCGCGCTTTCCGTGCTGGCGAAGACGGCGGGCGCGGCGGGGCGGGCATGACGGCGGCGCGGTTACGTACCGTAACCAGCGTCCGGCGCGGGAACGTTACAATGACGCTCCGCGTTGCATCCCTAGTTAACGGATTTGTCAGGTGAGTGAAAAAGAAATCGATCAGGCTCTGGTCGAACGCGTACAGAAGGGCGACAAGGCGGCGTTCGAACTCCTGGTCTCCAAATACCACCGCAAGATCATTCGGCTGATCTCGCGCCTCGTGCGTGATCCCGCCGAGGTCGAGGATGTGGCCCAGGACGCGTTCATCAAGGCGTATCGTGCGCTGCCGCAATTCCGCGGCGAATCGGCGTTCTATACGTGGTTGTACCGAATTGCCGTCAACACGGCGAAGAACTACCTTGCGACGCAAGGCCGCCGGGCGCCGACCTCGACCGAGGCCGATGCGGAGGAAGCGGAAACTTTCTCCGACGCAGACCAACTAAGGGATATCAACACGCCTGAGTCGATGTTGATGAGCAAGCAGATTGCCGAGACGGTCAACGCTGCCATGGCTCTGCTGCCCGAGGAACTGCGCCAGGCAATTACGCTGCGTGAGATCGAGGGCCTGAGCTACGAAGAGATCGCGGAAATGATGGGCTGTCCGATCGGGACGGTCCGGTCGCGGATCTTCCGTGCACGCGAGGCAATCGCTGCCAAATTGCGTCCGCTGCTCGATACGCCCGAAGGCAAGCGCTGGTAAGCGCGACAGGCGGAGCGACGCGGGTCGGGGTCTAGTTACGGTTAGAGTCGTGAAGTCACGACGGGGTGTGCAAGATGGGGAGCATCATGGGGTCGGTCAATACGCAGTCGCAAGCGTGCTCGCGCGGCGAGCGCCTTTCCGCGCTGGTCGATGGCGAAATGTTCGATGGCCCGGACAACGGGCAGTTTCTGGCTGAGCTCAACCGCGCGGATCGCGCTGCGTGGGCCCATTACCACCTGATCGGCGATGCGCTGCGCTCGGACGAACTGGCGCTGTCGCCCGCGCTGAGCGTCGCGTTCACCGCGCGCATGTCGGCTGCGCTCGAAAGCGAGCCGCACCTGCTCGCGCCGGCGGCCGCGCCCGTCGCGCGCAAGCTGCTGTCGCTGCGCCGGCGCGTCGTGCCCGCGTTCGCGGTTGCCGCCGCGGCGGCCACGCTGACGTGGATCGTCGTCCCGCAAATGCAGACGGCCGGTGCCCCGGGCGCCGTCCAGGTCGCGTCGGCCGGTGCGCCGCAAGGCGGCAACCTGCAGCGCGTGACGGTTGCGCAGGCATCGGCCCAGCCAGGGCTGCAGGACGTCAACATCATCCGCGACGCCAGCCTCGACCAATACCTTGAAGCGCACCAGCAATTCGCGCAGCAGCCCGTCGTCACGGGTTCGATGCCGCTGATCCGCGCTGCCGTGACCACCACGCCAGGCCAATAAACCCGATGCGGACATTGCAGTTGAATCAAGCCATCTCCGGATGGAAGCGGCTGCCGGCCCTCCTGCTTTGCGCAGCCGCCCTGTTGTCCGTTCAATCCCTTCCTGCCAGCGCCCAGCAACCGGACGATCCCGTCGCGACCCGCAAGGGTGCCGCGGACTGGCTCGACCGCGTCCAGCAAGCGGCGCAGCAGCAGAGCTACGAAGGCACGTTCGTCTATCAGCGCGGCGGGTATGTGCAGTCGTCGCGCATTGCGCACGTCGCGTCCCGCGACGGTGAGTTCGAGCGCATCGAGACGCTCGACGGCAAGCCGCGCAAGCTGCTGCGCCACAACGACGAGCTGTACACGTTCGTACCCGAGCGGAAGCTGTGCGTGGTCGAGCGCCGTCAGACGCGCGACTCGTTCCCCGCGCTGCTCGGCGCGAGCGGCGAGCACGTGATGTCCGTCTACGACGCGAAGTCGCTCGGCAAGGATCGTGTCGCGGGGATCGACGCGCAGGTCGTCGAGCTCGTGCCGAAGGACGCATACCGCTTCACGTACAAGCTGTGGGCCGATGCGCGCACGGGGCTGCTGCTGCGTTCGCAGACGCTCGATGCGAACGATCATGTGCTCGAGCAGATTGCGTTCTCGCAATTGCAGACGGGCGGCGCAAGCGGCGACAAGGCCGCGATCGCGGCCGGCATGCGCAACCTGAGCGGCTGGACGGTCGTACGCCCGCCGGTCGCGACGGTCGACATGGAAGCGCAGGGCTGGCAACTCGCACCGAGTGTCGCCGGTTTCCAGAAGATTCGCGAAGTGCGCCGGCCGATGGCCGCGCGCGACGCGGGTGAGCCGCCGATTCCGGTCGATCAGGCCGTCTTCACCGACGGTCTCGCGACGATCTCGGTTTTCATCGAGCCGGCCGAAAAGAATACGCGCAAGGAAGGCGCGGGCAGCACCGGTGCAACGAACGTTCTCGTGAAGCGCCGCGGCGACTACTGGATCACCGTGCTCGGCGAAGTGCCGCCGGCTACGTTGCAGCAGTTCGCGTCTGCCATAGAATACAAGGCTTCCAAGTAACGCTACGGCTTCCGACATGATGAAACTCACGCTGCGCAAATGGCTCGCGGCGGCGGCGCTGTCTGCCTGCCTGCCGCTCGTGCCACATACCGCGGTCGCGGTGACGGCTCCCGCTGCCAGCCTGCCCGACTTCGCCGATCTGGTCGAAAAGGTCGGGCCGGCCGTCGTGAACATCCGGACCACCGCCAACGTGCCGACGAGCAGCGGCCCGCGAGGGATGCTCCCGCCGGGCTTCGACAACGGCGACATGTCGGAATTCTTCCGGCGCTTCTTCGGCATTCCGCTGCCGCAGGCGCCCGGCAACGGTGGCGGCAATGGCGGCGGCAACCCGAAGAACGCGCCGGCGCCGGACAATCCGCCCGACACCGAACAGAATCGCGGCGTCGGCTCGGGCTTCATCGTGTCGGCCGACGGTTACGTGATGACCAATGCGCACGTCGTCGACGATGCGGACACCATCTACGTGACGCTGACCGACAAGCGCGAATTCAAGGCGAAGCTGATCGGCGTCGACGATCGCACGGACGTCGCGGTCGTCAAGATCCAGGCGTCGAACCTGCCGGTCGTCGCGATCGGCGATTCGAACAAGGTGCGTGTCGGCGAGTGGGTCGTCGCGATCGGTTCGCCGTTCGGCCTCGACAACACGGTGACGGCCGGCATCGTCAGCTCGAAGAGCCGCAACACGGGCGACTACCTGCCGTTCATCCAGACCGACGTCGCCGTGAACCCCGGCAACTCGGGCGGCCCGCTGATCAACATGCAGGGCGAGGTGATCGGCATCAACTCGCAGATCTACAGCCGTACCGGCGGCTTCATGGGCATCTCGTTCGCGATTCCGATCGACGAGGCGATGCGCGTGGCCGACCAGCTGAAGGCGACGGGCAAGGTCACGCGCGGCCGGATCGCGGTGGCGATCGGCGAAGTGACGAAGGACGTGGCCGATTCGATCGGGCTGCCGAAGGCGGAGGGCGCGCTCGTCAGCAGCGTCGAGCCGGGCGGCCCGGCCGACAAGGCGGGGATCCAGCCGGGCGACATCATCCTGAAGTTCAATGGCCGTTCGGTCGACACGGCGTCGGATCTGCCGCGCATGGTCGGTGACACGAAGCCGGGCACGAAGGCGACGGTCAGCGTGTGGCGCAAGGGTCAGGCACGCGATCTGCCGATCACGATCGCGGAAACCCCGGCCGAATCGACGGCGAAGGCCGAGCAGCGCAAGAACGCGCCGCAGAAGCCGCGCCAGGCCAACTCGCTCGGTCTGACGGTCAGCGACCTGACGGCGGAGCAGATGAAGACGCTGAAGCTGAAGAACGGCGTGCAGATCGACGGCGTCGACGGCCCGGCCGCCCGTGCGGGCCTGCAGCGCGGCGACATCGTGCTGCGTGTCGGCGACACCGACATCACGAACGCGAAGCAGTTCGCCGAAGTGACCGCGCAGCTCGATCCGCAGAAGGCGGTCGCGGTACTCGTGCGGCGCGGCGACAACACGCAGTTCGTGCCCGTGCGGCCGCGCCAGAAATAACGCGCCGATGTTCACGCTCTACGGCCGCGGCTGGTGCCACCTGTGCGACGACATGCGCGACGCACTGGCGCCGGTGGCGGCCGAATTCGGCGTTGCGGTCGATTACATCGACATCGATACCGATGCGGCACTCGTCGCCCGCTACGACGAGGACGTGCCCGTGCTGCTGCTGGACGGTGCGGAAGTGTGCCGCCACCGGTTCGACGCCGCGAAGGTGCACGGCGCGCTCGCGGCCCGGCGCTGAAGCCGGGCTGCTGCCTTGCGGCGGCGCTTGGTACCGGGCTATGCCCGGCGGGCGGCCCCGGCAGGGTGCCGCGCGGGCCGGCGTTGGAAATACCGCCCGGCGAAGGCCTTTTCGGCTAAAATAAGCCGTTTTTTCACCGACTTACACAAGGCGTGCTCAGCGGTCGTCGAGCGCGCCTTTTTCGCTTGATCGGCACTGAATGGATCATATTCGCAATTTCTCGATCATCGCGCACATCGACCATGGCAAGTCGACGCTCGCGGATCGCATCATCCAGGTATGCGGCGGCCTCGCCGACCGTGAAATGGAAGCGCAGGTGCTCGACTCGATGGATATCGAGCGCGAGCGTGGCATCACGATCAAGGCGCAGACAGCCGCACTGTCCTATCGCGCGCGCGACGGCAAGGTCTACAACCTGAACCTGATCGACACGCCGGGGCACGTCGACTTCTCGTACGAAGTCAGCCGTTCGCTGTCCGCGTGCGAAGGCGCGCTGCTGGTCGTCGATGCGAGCCAGGGCGTCGAGGCGCAGACGGTCGCGAACTGCTATACGGCGATCGAGCTCGGCGTCGAGGTCGTTCCCGTGCTGAACAAGATCGACCTGCCGGCCGCGAACCCCGAGAACGCGATCGAGGAGATCGAGGACGTGATCGGCATCGACGCGACCGACGCGACGCGCTGCAGCGCGAAGACGGGGCTCGGTGTCGAGGACGTGCTCGAAGCGCTGATCGCGAAGGTGCCGCCGCCGAAGGGCGATCCGGCCGCGCCGCTGCAGGCGCTGATCATCGACTCGTGGTTCGACAACTACGTCGGCGTCGTGATGCTGGTGCGCATCGTCAACGGCACGCTGCGTCCGAAGGACAAGATCAAGATGATGGCGACCGGCGCGCAGTATCCGGTCGAGCACGTCGGCGTGTTCACGCCGAAATCGCGCAATCTCGAATCGCTGTCGGCCGGGCAGGTCGGCTTCATCATCGCAGGCATCAAGGAACTGACGGCCGCGAAGGTCGGCGATACCGTCACGCATGCGACCAAGGCTGCCGCCGAGCCGCTGCCGGGCTTCAAGGAAGTGAAGCCGCAGGTGTTCGCGGGGCTGTATCCGGTTGAAGCAAACCAGTACGACGCGCTGCGCGAATCGCTCGAGAAGCTGAAGCTGAACGACGCGTCGCTGCAGTACGAGCCGGAAGTGTCGCAGGCGCTCGGTTTCGGTTTCCGCTGCGGCTTCCTCGGGCTGCTGCACATGGAAATCGTGCAGGAGCGGCTCGAGCGCGAGTTCGACATGGATCTCATCACGACCGCACCGACGGTTGTCTACGAGGTCGTGCAGAGCGACGGCTCGACGATCATGGTCGAGAACCCGGCGAAGATGCCGGAGCCCGGCCGCATCGCCGAGGTGCGCGAGCCGATCGTCACCGTGAACCTGTACATGCCGCAGGACTACGTGGGCTCGGTGATCACGCTGTGCGAGCAGAAGCGCGGCTCGCAGATCAACATGCAGTATCACGGCCGCCAGGTGCAGCTCACGTACGAGATCCCGATGGCCGAGATCGTGCTCGACTTCTTCGATCGCCTGAAGTCGGTGTCGCGCGGCTACGCGTCGATGGACTACGAGTTCAAGGAATACCGTTCGTCGGACGTCGTGAAGGTCGACATGCTGATCAACGGCGACAAGGTCGATGCGCTGTCGATCATCGTGCACCGCTCGCAGTCGCAATACCGCGGCCGCGAAGTGGCCGCGAAGATGCGCGAGATCATCCCGCGCCAGATGTACGACGTGGCGATCCAGGCCGCGATCGGCGCGCACATCGTCGCGCGCGAGAACATCAAGGCGCTGCGCAAGAACGTGCTTGCGAAGTGCTACGGCGGCGACATCACGCGAAAGAAGAAGCTGCTCGAAAAGCAGAAGGAAGGCAAGAAACGGATGAAGCAGGTGGGTTCGGTCGAGATCCCGCAGGAAGCGTTCCTTGCGATCTTGCGCGTCGAAGACAAATAACAGGACTGTTCCTTTTATGAATTTTGCGCTGATTCTTTTTGTGCTCGTCATCTTGACGGGCGTAGCGTGGGTGCTGGACAAACTGGTGTTCCTGCCGCAGCGACGCAAGGCGGCCGACTCGGCGATCGAGGAGTTCGATCGCCAGCAGTCGCGCATCGACAAGCGTTTCGCGGATGAAAACGCGGTGCAGACGCGTTCGAAGCTGCGCGACGAAAAGCTGCGCCAGCCGTGGTGGCTCGAGTACACCGCGAGCTTCTTCCCGGTAATCCTGGCGGTGTTCGTCGTGCGTTCGTTCGTCGTCGAGCCGTTCAAGATTCCGTCGGGCTCGATGGTGCCGACGCTGCTCGTCGGCGACTTCATCCTCGTCAACAAGTTCGAATACGGGCTGCGCCTGCCGGTGACGAACACGAAGATCACGCAGGGCAGCCCGCTGTCGCGCGGCGACGTCGTCGTGTTCCGCTATCCGAAGGACGAGTCGGTCGACTACATCAAGCGCGTGATCGGCCTGCCGGGCGATACCGTCGCATACCAGGACAAGCAGCTCACGATCAACGGCCAGCCGGTGCCCGAAACACCGCTGCCCGATTTCTTCGACGACGAGCGCCAGAATTACGCGAAGCAGTTCGAGGAAACGATCGGCAACAAGAAGAACGCGATCCTCAACAACCCGGCCGTGCCGCCGTTCGTGATGGGCGCATACGACTATCCGTTTCGCGACAACTGCACGTACAACAGCCGCGGCGTGATCTGCAAGGTGCCGCCCGGCCACTACTTCATGATGGGCGACAACCGCGACAACAGTGCGGACAGCCGCTACTGGGGTTTCGTGCCGGACCAGAACATCGTCGGCCGCGCGTTCTTCATCTGGATGAACTTCAGCGACCTCAAGCGCATCGGTTCCTTCAACTGATCGCATCCGGGTCACTCGCAATACGCGACGCACGGGCCGCGTCGCGTATTGCCGAACTACTTTAAGAACCGGCGGTAACACCGCCTCGTCACGCCTTTTCGCGTCCGGCCGTGCCGTTTCGGCCCGACCGGCGCCCGCGTTATACTCCTGCACATGCCCCTATCCCAGTTGGAAAGCCGGCTGCGCTACGAATTTCGCAATGCGGAATTGTTGCGCCAGGCTTTGACCCATCGTAGTCACAGTGCCACGCACAACGAACGGCTCGAGTTTCTCGGCGATTCCGTTCTGAATTGCGCGGTGGCTGCCCTTTTGTTCCAGCGTTTCAGCAAGCTGGACGAAGGCGATCTGTCGCGCGTACGCGCCAACCTCGTCAAACAGCAGTCACTGTACGAAATTGCTCAGGCCCTGAATATCTCGGACGGGCTGCGGCTCGGCGAGGGGGAGTTGCGCAGCGGCGGGTTCCGCCGCCCGTCGATCCTCGCGGACGCGTTCGAAGCCATCATCGGGGCCGTGTTCCTCGATGGCGGCTTCGAAGCCGCCCAAGGGGTCATCAAGCGCCTCTATATCCCGATTCTCGACCACATCGATCCGCGCACGCTCGGCAAGGACGCGAAGACGCTGCTGCAGGAGTACCTGCAGGGGCACAAGATCGCGCTGCCGACTTACACGGTGGTCGCCACGCATGGTGCGGCGCACAATCAGCAATTCGAAGTCGAATGCACGGTGCCGAAGCTCGACGTGAAGGTGTCGGGCTCCGGTGCGAGCCGGCGCGCGGCCGAGCAGGCCGCCGCGAAGAAGGCGCTCGACGAGGTGATGGCGGCCGCGCCGATGCTGGCCGCCAAGCCGAAGCGCTCGAAAAACGCACGCGGGTCGAAGCATGTCGAACCCGAAATCGTGCCGGGCGTGAAGGGCGTGCAGGAAGCGCTCGACCTGCGCTCGCCGGAGCGCAAGGAACGCGCGGCGGCGCGCGAGGCGAGGGCGGCCGGTGCGGCGCCCGCGGCAACCGCGGCGACCGGTAATGAGCCGGCCGCGGCGCCGATGGCCGCGATTCGCGCGGCACACGTCGATGCAACTGCCGAGAAGGGTGAACGGGCGGCGAAGCCGGCGGTCGACAAGGCTGCTGAAAAACCGGCCGAGAAGCCGGCCGAGCGACCCGACAAGGCCGCGGAGAAGCCCGCCGAAGCCGTGCCCGCCGCACGCGGAGCCGACAAGCCGGCTGCCCAGGCCGCCGATCCTGCCCCCGCGTCCGCCGACAAGGCTTCCGCCGGTACCGACTCCGCTTCGCGCACGGCTGCGCGCACGCGCGACACGACGGCACCGGATTCCGAGACGCCGCCGGGCGGCGTGAGCCTCGCTGCCGCGCAGGCGCGCGTGGCCGATGCCGACCACTGAATTGCCCATCGATCGTGCCGCGCGCCGCGCGGCCGTTTCCGAACCTGTCTCCCAAACGATATGAACACTCCCGCTCCTACCGGTTTCCGTTGCGGCATGATCGCGATCGTGGGCCGCCCGAACGTCGGCAAGTCGACGTTGATGAACGCACTCGTCGGCCAGAAGATCAGCATCACGTCGCGCAAGGCGCAGACGACCCGCCACCGCATCACCGGCATCAATACGTTCGACGACGCGCAATTCGTGTTCGTCGACACGCCGGGCTTCCAGACCCGCCACAGCACCGCGCTGAACCGTTCGCTGAACCGCGCGGTCACGTCGACGCTCACGTCGGTCGACGTGATCCTGTTCGTGATCGAGGCCGGCCGTTTCGGGCCCGACGACCAGAAGGTGCTCGACCTGATCCCGCCGGGCATGCCGACGCTGCTGATCGCGAACAAGATCGACCGCGTGACCGACAAGGCGTCGCTGTTCCCGTTCATGCAGCAGATGAGCACGCTGCGCGAATTCACCGAGCTCGTGCCGCTGTCGGCGCAGCGTCCGGAAGACATCAAGCGCCTGCTGGACACGATCAAGCCGTACCTGCCGGAAGGTGAGCCGATCTACGGCGAGGACGAACTGACCGACCGCAGCTCGCGTTTCCTCGCCGCTGAAATCCTGCGCGAGAAGGTGTTCCGCTGGACCGGCGACGAACTGCCGTACACGAGCACCGTGCTGATCGACAAGTTCGAGGAGGAAGGGCGCCTGAAGCGCATCTTCGCGACGATCCTCGTCGAGCGCGATTCGCACAAGGCGATGGTGATCGGCAAGAAGGGCGAGAAGCTCAAGCAGATCAGCACCGAGGCGCGGATGGACATGGAGAAGCTGTTCGACGGCCCCGTGTACCTCGAGACCTTCGTGAAGGTGAAGAGCGGCTGGGCCGACAACGAGGCGGGGCTGCGTGCCTATGGGTACGAATGACGCACTGACGTCGACCGAAGACGCGGTGACGGCCGGCGCGAACGACGCGCCGTTGCCGGCACCGCCCGAACCGCCGCGCAAGGCGCGGCGCGCGACGTCTCGCACGTCCGATTTCCGCGTCGCCGAACAGCCGGCGTTCGTGCTGCACAGTTACCCGTATCGTGAAACGAGCCTGATCGTCGACGTGCTGACGCGCGATCACGGCCGGCTCGCGCTCGTCGCGAAGGGCGCGAAGCGCCCGCACTCCGCGCTGCGCGGTGTACTGCAGACTTTCCAGCCGCTGCTGCTGTCGTGGTCGGGCAAATCCGAGGTGCGCACGCTGACGGGCGCCGAGTGGGTCGGCGGGATGCTGCCGCTCGGCGGCGACGGGCTGCTGTGCGGCTTCTACGCGAACGAGCTGCTCGTGAAATTCTGCGCGCGCGAGGATCCCCAGCCGCCGCTCTTCAACCACTACGTGCTGACCCTCACGCGCCTCGCCCACGGCGAGCCCGCGGTGCAGGTACTGCGCTCGTTCGAGCGCGTGCTGTTGCGCGAGACCGGCTACGCGATGGCGCTGAACCGCACGGTCGCGCGCCGCGCGGTCGAGCCTGACCGCCGCTACGTGTTCGATCCCGAGCGCGGCGTGCGCAACGCGGACGACGAAGTTCCGTCGCACTGGCCGGTCATTTCCGGGCAGACGTTGCTCGACATGGAGCAGGACGATTACCATCGAGCCCAGACGGTTGCGCAAAGCAAGACGCTGATGCGCTTCCTGCTGAACACCTATCTCGGCGGTACGCCGCTTGCCACGCGTCAGATCCTGATCGACCTGCAAAACCTATGAGCTTCTTCCTGACAACGCCCACCGCCATCGACCTCGGCGTGAACATCGACCACGTCGCGACGCTGCGCAATGCGCGCGGCACGACCTATCCCGATCCGATCCGCGCGGCGCTCGCCGCCGAGGAAGCCGGCGCCGACGCGATCACGCTGCATCTGCGCGAGGATCGCCGCCACATCGTCGATGCGGATGTGCGCAAGCTGCGCCCGCTGCTGAAGACGCGCATGAATCTCGAATGCGCGGTGACGGCCGAGATGCTCGATATCGCCTGCGAAGTGCGCCCGCACGACGCGTGCCTCGTGCCCGAGAAGCGCGAGGAACTGACGACCGAAGGCGGGCTCGATGTCGCCGGCCGCTTCGAGGCCGTGCGTGCGGCGTGCAAGCAGCTTGCCGACGTGGGCGTGCGCGTGTCGCTGTTCATCGACCCGGACGAGACGCAGATCCGTGCCGCGCACGAAGCAGGCGCGCCGGTGATCGAGCTGCATACGGGCCGTTATGCCGAAGCGCACGACGAAGCCGAGCAGCAGCGCGAATACGAGCGCATCGTCACGGGCGTACAGGCCGGTGCGCAGCTTGGCCTGAAGGTCAATGCCGGTCACGGGCTGCACTACACGAACGTGCAGCAGATCGCCGCGATCGACGGCATCGTCGAGCTGAACATCGGCCATGCGATCGTCGCGCACGCGATTTTCGCGGGCTGGGACAACGCGGTGCGCGAAATGAAGGCGATCATGGTCGCCGCACGCGTTGCCGCGCTGCATGGCGGCGCGCGTTGAAGATGAAAGGCCGCTGCGCATCGCACGTCATGCCTGACCCGGCTCAGCCGGGCCACACCGGCGCGTACTGACATGGCGATCTACGGCATCGGTACCGACATCGCGCAGGTGAGCCGCGTCGCGGCCGTGCTCGAACGCACGGGCGGCCGGTTTGCCGAGAAGGTGCTGGGCCCCGACGAGCTGCGCGTGTTCCATGCGCGCCGCGCCCGCTCCGAGGCGCGCGGCATCGCGTTCCTCGCGACGCGCTTTTCCGCGAAGGAAGCGTTCTCGAAGGCGATCGGGCTCGGCATGCACTGGCCGATGACGTGGCGTGCGCTGCAGACCCTCAATCACCCGAGCGGCGAGCCGTACGTGGTCGCGTCGGGCGAGCTGGCCGAATGGCTTGCCGCTCGCGGCATCACGGCACGCGTGACGGTCAGCGACGAGCGCGACTACGCGGTGTCGTTCGTGATCGCCGAGACGGACGCCGCGCCTGCCCCTGTTTCCCGAACCTCCTCCTGACGGAATTCCCGATTCGATGAAAACGACTCCCGGCCCGGTCATGCTCGACGTCGTCGGCACGGCCCTGTCGCGCGACGATGCGCGGCGCCTCGCGCATCCGAATACCGGCGGCGTGATCCTGTTCGCGCGGCACTTCCAGAACCGTGCGCAACTGACCGCGCTGACCGACTCGATCCGCGCGGTGCGCGAAGACATCCTGATCGCCGTCGATCACGAAGGCGGGCGCGTGCAGCGTTTCCGCACCGACGGCTTCACCGTGCTGCCCGCGATGCGGCGCCTCGGCGAGCTGTGGGATCGCGACGTGCTGCTCGCGACGAAGGTCGCGACGGCCGTCGGCTATATCCTGGCCGCGGAATTGCGCGCATGCGGGATCGACATGAGTTTCACCCCCGTGCTCGACCTCGATTACGGGCACTCGAAAGTGATCGGCGATCGCGCGTTCCATCGCGATGCGCGCGTCGTCACGCTGCTCGCGAAGAGCCTGAACCACGGGCTGTCGCTCGCCGGGATGGCGAACTGCGGCAAGCATTTCCCGGGGCACGGCTTCGCGGAGGCCGACTCGCACGTCGCGCTGCCGACCGACGACCGCACGCTCGATGCGATCCTCAAGCAGGACGTCGCGCCTTACGACTGGCTCGGCTTGTCGCTGTCCGCGGTGATTCCCGCGCACGTGATCTACACGCAGGTCGACAAGCGGCCGGCCGGGTTCTCGCGCGTGTGGCTGCAGGACATCCTGCGCGGGCGGCTCGGCTTCACCGGCGCGATCTTCAGCGACGACCTGTCGATGGAAGCCGCGCGCGAAGGCGGTACGCTCACGCAGGCAGCCGACGCCGCGCTCGCTGCCGGCTGCGACATGGTGCTCGTCTGCAACCAGCCGGACGCGGCCGAGGTCGTGCTGAACGGGTTGAAGGCGCGGGCAACGGACGAGTCGGTGCGACGCCTCAAGCGGATGCGCGCGCGCGGCAAGGCACCGAAGTGGGACAAGCTGATCGCGCAGCCCGAATACCTGCAGGCGCAGGCGTTGTTGAGCAGCGCACTGGCATGAGCGGGGAGGGGATGGCGCGACGTGTGCCATTCCCCGGTCGCCGAAACAAAAAGCCGCGCAACTGCGCGGCTTTTTCATGGGTTACTGCAGGTGCGAAACGGGTAGCGTCACGAGTCAAGCGGGCCGGGACGGTGATTCTCTTGGCGCAACTAACGGTCTGATTCCGCCAGTGCCTACAAGCATCGACGCCCGCTCAGTTCACCTTCATTCGCTGCAGCTTGTTGTACAGCGTCTTCGGGCTGATGCCGAGCAGCGTGGCTGCGCGGTGGCGCGTACCGCCGACCGCATCGAGCGTCGCGCGGATCAGCAGATCCTCGACGTCGGACAGCGGCGTGCCGACCTTGATCTGCACGCTGCTGCCGTTCAGCGCGGCGCCGGCCGAGAAACTCGGCTCGCCCGCGCGCAGCGTCTCGATGAAATCGCCCGATGCGTCGTACGCGAAGCGCACGCGTTCCTGCAGTTCTCGCACGTTGCCCGGCCATTCGTAGGACAGGCATTCGCGCACGAAGCCCGGTGCCGCGCGCTTGTCGGTCGTGCTGCGGCCGGTTGCGCGCGCTTCGCGGTTCAGCTCGTCGATCAGCGCGTCGCCGATCGCGAGTGCATCGCCGTCGCGCTCGCGCAGCGGCGGCATCGTGATCGACGCCGCGTCGAGGCGCAACCACAGATCCTCGCGCAGCGTACCGTTCGCGACCGCTTCGCGTGCCGGGCGGCGCGTGGTCGCGATCAGCCGGAAATCGCTCGTGATCGAACTCGTGCCGCCGATCCGCATGAAGTTCTGCGAATCGAGCGCATGCAGCAGCGCTTCCTGCAGCACGAGCGGCAGCGCGGTGATTTCGTCGAGGAACAGCGTGCCGCCGCCGGCCTGCTCGAACAGGCCCGATTCGCGGCGCTCGGCGCCGTCGAACGCGCCGCGCTCATGGCCGAACAGTACGCTGTCGAGCGATGCGCCGTGCCGGCCGGCCTGCGCGATCGTCCTGCAGTCGAACGACACGAATGGCCCCTTGCGGCGCCGGCTCAGGTCGTGCAGCGTGCGCGCGGCCAGCTTCTTGCCGGTACCGGCTTCGCCGGAGAACAGGACGGCCGTTTCGGTGCGCGCGTTGTGCTCGATCATGTCGTACACGTGCTGCATCGCGTCGCTGCGGCCGACCAGCGCGCCGAAGCGGCCGAGATGGCGCAGCGACGCGCGCAACGACTGCACTTCGTCGATCAGTTCGTAGGGGCGGGGGATCCGCGCGAGCAGGCTGCGCAGGCGCGGAATGTTGATCGGCTTCAGCAGGTAGTCCCAGATACCGTGACGCAGGCCCTCGATGGCGCTCTCGACCGTCGCATTGCCCGTCAGCACGATGACGGGCAGCGAGCCGTTCGGCTGTTGCTGCGGCAGGTGCTGGAGCAGGTCGAACCCGCTGCCGTCCGGCAGGTTCAGGTCGACGAGCACGACATCGGGAATCGAGCGGCCGAGCGCCGTGCGCGCTTCGGCGAGCGACGTGGCCGTGTCGACCGAGAAGCCGTCCGCGGCGAGCAGCGCGGTGAGGCCGGACAGACTGTTGGGATCGTCTTCGACAATCAGGGCGTGTGGCATGGTGGACGCGAGTCGAGTCAAGAGAGGCGGGCTGTCGGTCATCGGGGCCGCAGCCGCATGTCAGATTAAAAACTGATTTTATGCCCCGCTGAACGCGTAACGAGCATTATTTCTCCGGCGCTATAAAACAGTTACCGATGATACAAATTGAATATCTTTACCGGTGGATTTTGTGCTTTACATGAGCCTCGCCTGCGCTCGCTTGTTGGCGCCGGACAAACAAAAAGCGCCCCGAAGGGCGCTTTGTTCGATGCGGGCATCGCTGGCGATTACGCGCGGCTGCGGTATTCGTTCGTGCGCGTATCGATTTCGATCTTGTCGCCGGTGTTGCAGAACAGCGGCACTTGCAGTTCGAAGCCCGTTGCGAGCTTCGCGTTCTTCAGCACCTTGCCCGACGACGTGTCGCCCTTGACTGCCGGTTCCGTGTAGGTGATCTCGCGAACGAGAACCGTCGGCAGTTCGACCGAGATCGCCTTCTCGTTGTAGAACACGACTTCGCAAGCCATGCCGTCTTCGAGGTAGTTCAGCGCTTCGCCCATCATTTCGGCTTCGACTTCGAACTGGTTGTAGTCGGCGTCCATGAACACGTACATCGGGTCGGCGAAGTACGAATACGTCACTTCCTTGCGGTCGAGCACGACGACGTCGAACTTGTCGTCAGCCTTGTAGACCGCTTCCTGGCCTGCATTGGTCAGCAGGTTCTTCATCTTCATCTTGACGACGGCGGAGTTGCGGCCCGACTTGTTGTATTCAGCCTTGGCGATGACCCATGCGTCGCTGCCGATCTGCACGACGTTGCCTACGCGGAGTTCCTGTGCGGTTTTCATAAAAAACTGTCCTGATCAAATCAAATAAATAGGTGCCTGAGCGTTGCACAACGGGTGAGGCGCCAAGCAGACGCGTTCCGGTGGGCGCCAAAAGCAAGCGCTTGCGCGGTCGGCCGTCGGATAACCGCTTATTTTAACTGAGATTTTGCGTATTCCGCCAGCTTTCCCGTGAGATCGCCGACGGCCGCGAGCGCATCGGCCCAGCGGGCCGCGTTGGCGTCCAGTGCGGCGCGGTGCTGCCAGAAATCCGCCCAGTCTGGCGTGCCGGCGCCGTTCCAGGCATGCCAGAACCGCTCGAGCGCCGCGCGCGGCGCGTCGGCGAGGCCGGCCGACAGGTGCGCGAGCGCGGCGTCGAGCTTCGGCAGATGCACGTCGTCGGCCTGCGGATAGATGTGCCACACGAACGGCTTGCGTGCCCACTGCGCGCGGACGAACGAATCCTCGCCGCGCACGAAATTGATGTCGGCCGCCCACAGCAATGGATCGTAGTCAGCCTGGGGGACGAACGCGAGCCCGTGAGCCGTCAGGTTGCCGCTGTGCGCATGCGTGCCCGCGTCGAACGACTCGACCCCGAAAAAACGCGCGACGGCAGGCGACACGCGGCCGGCCGGCACGAGCGCGACGACCGGCGACGGGCCGTCGCGCCACTGCGCGAGCAGCGCGTCGACGGCCGGATTCTCGTACGCGAACAGGCTGACGACCGTCGTGCCGGCGGCCGGCGGCGCGCCGCCGGTCGCGCGCCGCCACCATGCGTCGCGCGCCGCCGCGTCGGCTTCGAAGGCCGTGCGGCGCGAATCGAGGTCGTGCTCCTTCAGGACGCCGCCGGTGCCGGCCGACAGGCCGGGGAAGAAAAACGTCTTCAGCAGCGGGTAGCGAGGATGCGGCGACGGGCGCAGATGGAAGTCGGCGACCCAGTCCTCGGCGCTCAGGTATTCGAGGTTGATCCACACGGGGCGGCGCGCGCGGCGCGCCATCGCCGCGAGATACGCGCCGGGCAACTCGCACGCGAACGCTTCGATCACGACATCGGCGATCTCCAGCGCGTCGCCGACTTCCGCATGCCAGTGCTCGACCACGATCGTGTCGACCGTCTGCCGACCCGCGTCGGGATCGACCCCGGGCAGCAGGCGCGAGAACGTGCGCAAGTCGTCGATGAACAGGCGAACCTGCCAGCCGTGCTCGTGCGCGAGCTGGCGCGCGAGGCGCCAGCAGACGCCGATGTCGCCGAAATTGTCGATCACGGTGCAGAAGAGGTCGCAGGCGATCGGTTCGCCCGGCGCGGCGGGCAGGGGGGCAGCGGTGGTGCGTAGCATCGAAGCGGGCCGGTGAATGCTCTAAACTGGCGATTCTAATAGACCCGTTCCGCGTTACAAGGCGCCCGGATCACGCATGACATCCCCTGAAGCTTCCGATACCCCGTTCGAACCGAAGAAGATCCTTGCGCAGTTGCCGCACATGCCGGGCGTCTATCGCTATTACGACACGACGGGCGCCGTGCTCTATGTCGGCAAGGCACGCGACCTGAAGAAGCGCGTATCGAGCTATTTCACGAAGACGCAGCTGTCGCCGCGCATCGCGATGATGGTCACGCGCATCGCGCGCATCGAGACGACCGTCACGCGTTCGGAGGCCGAAGCGCTGCTGCTCGAGAACAACCTGATCAAGGCGCTCGCGCCGCGCTACAACATCCTGTTTCGCGACGACAAGTCGTATCCGTACCTGAAGCTCACCGCACACCGCTTTCCGCGCATGGCCTATTACCGCGGCTCGGTCGACAAGCAGAACCAGTATTTCGGGCCGTTCCCGAGCGCCTGGGCCGTGCGCGAGAGCATCCAGATCCTGCAGCGCGTGTTCCAGTTGCGCACCTGCGAGGATTCGGTCTTCAACAACCGCACGCGGCCGTGCCTGCTGCATCAGATCGGGCGCTGCACGGCGCCGTGCGTCGGCGCGATCTCCGACGAGGATTACGCGATCGACGTGTCGAACGCCGCGCGTTTCCTGCTCGGCCGGCAGTCCGAAGTGATGAAGGAGCTCGAGCAGAAGATGCACGCGTTCGCGTCCGAGCTGAAATTCGAGCAGGCGGCGGCCGTGCGCAACCAGATGAGCTCGCTCGCGACGGTGCTGCACCAGCAGGCGATCGAGGTCGGCAGCGACAGCGACGTCGACATCCTGGCGGTGGTCGCGCAGGGCGGGCGCGTGTGCGTGAACCTTGCGATGGTGCGCGGCGGCCGGCATCTCGGCGACAAGGCGTATTTCCCGACGCACGTCGAAAGCGCGCTGACGCTCGCCGAAGGCGGTCTCGGCGACGAGTCCGAACTGGCGGAGGCGGCCGCCGCGCCTGCCGACGCACCGGCCGACGCATTACCCGACCTGCCCGCCGAAGAATCCGGCCGCGCGCGCGGCGAAGCGACGGCGTCGGTCGAGGCCGAGGTGCTCGACGCGTTCATCGCTCAGCACTATCTCGGCAATCGCGTGCCGCCCGTGCTGGTCGTGAGCCATGCGCCCGCGAGTCGCGACCTGCTCGAATTGCTGTCCGAGCAGGCCGGCCACAAGGTGTCGCTGGTGCGGCAGCCGCAGGGGCAGCGGCGCGCGTGGCTGTCGATGGCCGAGCAGAATGCGCAGATCGCGCTCATGCGGCTGCTGTCCGAGCAGGGCTCGCAGCAGGCGCGCACGCGTGCGCTCGCGGAGACGCTCAGCTACGAATGCGACGATCTCGCGACGCTGCGGATCGAGTGCTTCGACATCAGTCATACGATGGGCGAGGCGACGCAGGCGTCGTGCGTCGTCTACCACCATCACAAGATGCAGTCGGGCGAGTACCGTCGCTACAACATCACCGGGATCACGCCGGGCGACGACTACGCGGCGATGCGGCAGGTGCTCACGCGCCGCTACGAGAAGATGGTCGAGCAGGCGGCCCAGGCGGCGGCTGTCGACGAAGCGGCCGGCATCGACGGCGAGTCGACGCGCCAGGCCGAGGCGTCGAGCCTGCTGCCGAACATCGTGCTGATCGACGGCGGCAAGGGTCAGGTCGAAATCGCGCGCCAGGTGTTCACCGAGCTCGGCCTCGATACGTCGATGCTGGTCGGCGTCGCGAAGGGCGAGGGGCGCAAGGTCGGCCTCGAGACGCTCGTGTTCGCGGACGGCCGCACGCCGCTCGAGCTCGGCAAGGAGAGTGCCGCGCTGATGCTCGTCGCACAGATTCGCGACGAGGCGCACCGCTTCGCGATCACCGGCATGCGCGCGAAGCGGGCGAAGGCGCGCCAGACGTCGCGGCTCGAGGAGCTCGAGGGCGTGGGCGCGAAGCGCCGGCAGCGGCTGCTCGCGCGGTTCGGCGGGTTGCGCGGCGTGGTGGCCGCGAGTGTCGAGGAACTCGCGAGCGTCGAGGGCATCTCGCATGCGCTCGCCGAGCAGATCTACAAGCAGCTTCACTGACGCGGCCGTGCGGCCGGCTGCCTCGCCAGCGTTCTTGTGGCAGGCCGGTCGACACGGCACAATTGCGAATCCTTTACTGTCCCGCATGCCATGCCGTTCAATTTCCCGATTTTCCTGACGTGGGTACGGATCGTGCTGATTCCGCTCGTCGTCGGCGTGTTCTATCTGCCGGACACGGTGATGGGCGGCGCGCACCGCAACCTCGCGGCGGCGGCGATCTTCATTCTCGCGGCGCTGACCGACTGGTTCGACGGGTTTCTAGCCCGCAAGTGGAACCAGACGTCGTCGTTCGGCGCCTTTCTCGATCCGGTGGCGGACAAGCTGATGGTGACGGCGGCGCTGCTGATCCTCGTGCAGATTTCGCGCGTCGACGCGGCGATTGCGCTCGTGATCGTCGGCCGCGAGATCGCGATTTCGGCGCTGCGCGAATGGATGGCACAGATCGGCGCGTCGAAGAGCGTGGCGGTGAACCAGCTCGGCAAGTTCAAGACCGCATGCCAGATGGTCGCGATTCCGATGCTGCTGTTCTACGGGCCGCTGCCGCTCGGTATCGCCACGATCGATACGCGCGTGTGGGGCGAGTGGCTGATGTATCTCGCGGCGGTGCTGACGATCTGGTCGATGCTGTACTACATGAAGCTCGCGTGGCCGCAAATTCGCGAGCGCGGCGGCGCGTGATGCGTGTCACGCGTTCGGACGAGCAGGTTTTTTGGAAAAAGGGCTGGAAAAGCCCTTGACACACGAATGTGCCTTCGACATAATCTCGCTTCTCCGCTGCACGACGAAGTAAGTGTGTGACGGGGAAGCAGTAGCGCAGCAGCATGCGGGAGTAGCTCAGTTGGTAGAGCGCAACCTTGCCAAGGTTGAGGTCGCGAGTTCGAGACTCGTCTCCCGCTCCAGATTTTTTCTGGCAGCGTGTAGTACGGCAAAGCGCTGCAGATGCAGGACACATGCGGGAGTAGCTCAGTTGGTAGAGCGCAACCTTGCCAAGGTTGAGGTCGCGAGTTCGAGACTCGTCTCCCGCTCCAGATTTTTCTGGCAGCGTGTGGTACGGCAAAGCGCTGCAGGTGCAGGACAATGCGGGAGTAGCTCAGTTGGTAGAGCGCAACCTTGCCAAGGTTGAGGTCGCGAGTTCGAGACTCGTCTCCCGCTCCAAGTAATGGGGAAGCCACGCTTCCCTTTTTATTTGATGGACCTCCGGTCCTCGAATAAAAAATCTGTCGCTTGCCTCACGGCATCCGGACAGTCCGCTTTTGGCGCGATAGCAAAGCGGTTATGCAGCGGCCTGCAAAGCCGTTTAGGCCGGTTCGACTCCGGCTCGCGCCTCCAGGTTGGAAGAGAAAAAGCCCCGCTTCGGCGGGGCTTTTCTTTTTTCCGCGCCCGTTGCGGAGGTGGCTCGTGAGACGGGCGGGATGGATGCGGTAGCATGACGCGACCCGCGGGCGTTTGGGCCCCGAGCGAAACGTCGAGGCTGTCGATGCAGAAACCTGGTGAGGCGGATTGAACACCTCGGAGCCCGAAACGAGGGACGCGCGGCTTTCCGATTGCGCCGCAATCGCGAGGCTGTTGCGCCAGCTCGGATATGACGTCACGCCCGCGCTGATCCATGAAAAATTGCTGTCGCTGGCCGACAAGCCGAGTGACCGGGTCTGCGTGGCGATTCTGAATGGCGAGATTGTCGGCAGTATCAGCCTGCACATCCTTCCGCTCTTTCACGCGGCCGGGAATCTCGGGCGCATCACGAGCATGGTCGTCGACGAGCGTCACCGGGGATGCGGAATCGGCGGTGCGCTGATGGCGGACGCGCAACGTTGGTTCGAGCGCGGCCGATGTGTGAAGCTGGAGGTGACGAGTGGTGACCAACGTCCGGACGCCCACCGTTTTTATGTGCATCACGGTTTCGCGCGCGACGGGCAGCGTCTTTCCAGGAAAATGCGCACGTAGCGCGTGTTTGAAAACAAAAGCCCGCTGCGAGCGGGCTTTTTGATTTCGGCAGATGCAGCGGGATTCTCGAACGGGCTTCGACCATGCGATGCCGCTTGTCCGTCGCGACATCCGCTCAACCGTCCACCGGTTGCGCAGGCGTGTCGAGCGTCAACTGATAGAACGCCGCATCGAGCCAGCGGCCGAACTTGAAGCCCGCTTCCCTGATCGTGCCCGAGTGCACGAATCCCAGCTTCGCATGCAGTGCGATGCTCCCCGCATTGGCCGCATCGATGCAGCCCACCAGCACGTGTGCTTCCGCTTCCCGCGCGCGCCGGACGACTTCGCGCAGCAGCACTTCGCCAAGCCCGCGGCCGCGCTGGTCGCGATGCACGTACACGCTGTGTTCGACCGTGTACTTGTAGGCGGGAAACGCGCGGAACGTGCCCCAGCTCGCGAAGCCGAGCAGCGTGCCCGATGCGTCGACCGCGCCGATGACCGGGAAGCCGCCTGCGCGTTTCGCCGCGAACCACGCGACCATCGCTTCCGGCGGGCGCGGCTTGTAGTCGTACAGCGCGGTCGAGTTCGCGATCGCGTCGTTCAGGATCTCGAGGATGGCCGGCGCATGCTCGGCCTCGCTGCAATCGATCAGGCGCACGTCGTCGCGCTGTTTCGGGGAATTCATACGGACTCCTGTGGGCAGTAAGGGGGCGCGCGCACGGCTGCTGCGACGATGCGTTCATCAGGGATTGCGCACGCCGGCGGCGGACGCATCGCAGATCACGACGACATAACGCGCGGCGTGCGGCGACGGATTGCTGAAAATCAGCGGCTGGTCGAGCCGCATGGCCAGGCAGTCGCCTTCGTGAAGTTCGTGAAGCGTTTCGCCGAGCGTGACGTCGACGCGGCCGCTGATGATCCACACCTGCTGATGCAACGCGCTTTCGCGTCCGCCACTGTCGTACGCGACGCGCGCACCGGGCGGGAAATCGACCTCGACGAGCTGGATCGGCGACGGCCAGCCGGCCGGGGAGAGGTTGCGGCGCACATAACCGGACGCCGGATCCCGCCATTCGGCCTGCTGCGCGCGGCGTGCCAGCGGCTGCGCGGGCGCGTCGTCCTGGTCGCCGCCGAACAGCCCGGCCAGCGACACGCCGAGACCGGCTGCTAGCTTGTCGAGCACGACGGCCGTCGGGCTGGCCGATGCACGTTCGATGAGCGAGATCATCGAACGGCTGACGCCGGAGCGCGCAGCCAGCGCATCGAGCGTGTAGCCTCGCACGGTGCGCAGGTCGCGCACGCGCCGGGCGATGCGTTCGTTGATGCCGGTGTCGTCGGCAGCGGCGGTGACGGATTCTTTCATGGTGGATTTATTTTCCAGCAAACTGGAATTCGATGTCAACGCTGGCGACGGGATGACCGCCGGCCGACGGCTCGACGGAATCCGCATGGCTTGCCCGCCAGCCGACCGCAGCGTAATATACGAACCGACTACGTTTCGTTTAATTGGGGATATATGGGCATCATCAAGATTTCCGAGCACATGCACGAGCGGCTGCGCTCGACCAGCACGGCGCTGAGCCGCTCGATCAACGCACAGGCCGAGCACTGGCTGCGCGTCGGGATGCTGGCGGAACTCAATCCGGCGCTGTCCTACGGCGACATCTGCCGGATGCTGATCGAGGCCGAAGCACGGGGCGGCGACGCGGGGCCGGCGGAACCGGTCGAACACGGCATCGAGCAGGTGGCGTAATGGCGAAGCGAGAAATCCCGATCCGCGGCATGGCGGAAATCGCCAAGTCGCGCGAAGCCGCGAAGCTGGCGTCGCAGGTACTGACGATGATCACCGAGCACGTGAAGCCGGGCGTCACCACCGACGAACTGGACGCACGCTGCCGCGAATACATCGTCGACGTGCTCGGCGCGATCCCGGCGAACATCGGCTACCACGGTTATCCGAAGACGCTGTGCACGTCGGTCAACCACGTTGTGTGTCACGGTATCCCGACGTCGCGGCCGTTGCGCGACGGCGACATCGTGAACCTCGACATCGCGGTGATCAAGGACGGCTGGTTTGGCGATACGAGCCGCATGTATTTCGTCGGCGAACCGAACGAACTCGCGCGGCGCCTCGTCGCGACGACCTATGAGGCGATGCATGCGGGCATCCGCGCGGTACGCCCGGGTGCCACGCTCGGCGACGTCGGCTACGCGATCCAGCAGGTCGCGCATCGCGAAGGATTCAGCGTGGTTCGCGAGTACTGCGGGCACGGCATCGGCGACGTCTATCACGACGAGCCGCAGGTGCTTCACTACGGCCGCCCGGGCACGGGCGTACCGCTGCGGCCGGGGATGATCTTCACGATCGAGCCGATGCTCAACGCGGGCAAGCGCGACACGCGCATGCTGGCGGACGGTTGGACGGTCGTCACGAAGGACCATTCGCTGTCGGCCCAATGGGAGCACATGGTCGTGGTGACGGAAACGGGCTTCGAGGTGCTGACCGAGGATGTGAAGCCGCAAGCGTTCCAGGCGCTGTCCGGCACGCACGCTGCCTGACGCGTAAAGTGCGCCGCGAAGGGCGGTGCGGCGGCACAGTGAAACGGGCTCCTTTGCGGAGCCCGTTTCGTTCGAGGTCATGCGGCGCGATTCATGCGCGAACGCGGCGACGTGCTGCGCGCCGCGCGGTGGATGAACGCGGCTCAGCCGCCGCTCAACCGCGCGCCTTCTGCCAGGCGGATTCGACGAATACGCGGCAGAGCGCCTCCATCCCCTGGCGGTCTTCTTCGTCGAAGCGCGCGGCTACCGGGCTGTCGACGTCCCACACGCCGATCAGCGTGCCGTCGCCGGCCACCAGCGGCACGACGATTTCCGATTCCGACGCGGCGTCGCACGCGATATGGCCGGGGAAGTCATGCACGTCGCGCACGACCTGCGTCTCGCGCGTCTGCGCAGCCGTGCCGCACACGCCCTTGCCGAGCGCGATCCGCACGCAGGCGGGCTTGCCCTGGAACGGCCCGACCACGAGCTCCGTCCCGTCGTAGAAGTAGAAGCCGGCCCAGTTGAGACGGTCGAGCGAGTGGTAGACCAGCGCGGCGAAGTTGGCCGCGTTCGCGGTCAGGTCGCGTTCGGATTCGACGAGCGCGCGTGCTTGCTCGACGAGCGTCGCGTATTGATCGGCCTTGGAGGCGTTGGGGTCGTTGGACAGCGTGAACATGGCGGGAAAGCGATCAGGGTTGTGGAATGCGCGATGCGCGTACCGCAGTCTACGGCACGCGCGCACGGTTTGCAGCGCGCGGTTGCGCGTGACGCGGCAAGCTCAGTCGGGTTCGAGTTCGGCAAACCGCGCGGCCAGAAAATCGAGCAGCGCGCGCACCGCAGGCAGCAACCCCCGGCGCGACGCGAACACCGCATGCACGATCTCGCGGCGCGGTGCCCAGTCGGGCAGCACGGTTACCAGCGCGCCGCGCGCGACCTCGTCGCGCACCATCATCGTCGGCAGCTGTACGATGCCGACACCCGCGACGGCCGCCGCGCGCAACGCGAGCATGCCGCCGGTCACAAAGCGCGGCAGGTGGTGGATTTCCGCATGCGCGCCGTCGGGCCCGCGCAGCCGCCACACGTGCGTGGACTGCGGGACGCCGTGATCGAGGCTCGGCAGGCGCGCGAGATCGGCGGGAACGGCCGGTGCGCCATGCTCGCGCAGCAGCGCGGGGCTCGCGACGAGGCACTGGCCGCGCTCGGCCAGCACGCGCAGCGCGAGATCGCTGTCCTCGAGCGGCGGCGGGCGTACGCGGATCGCGACGTCGATCCCTTCGCCGACCACGTCGACGCGCCGGTTGGTCGCTTCGAGATGAATCTCGACGCGCGGGCACGCGACCATGAACGCGGCGATCATCTCGCCGACGAGCGAATCGAGCAGCACGATCGGGCAACTGACGCGCACGATGCCACGCGGCTCCTCGTGCAGCAGCGCGATCGCCTCGTCGGCGGCATCGGCCTCGACGAGCATCGCGCGGCAATGCGCGTAGTAGGTCTGGCCGACGTCGGTAACGGTGAAGCGGCGCGTCGAGCGCTGGATCAGCCGCATCCCGAGCCGCGCCTCGAGCAGCGCGATGCGGCGGCTCAGCTTCGATTTCGGCATGTCCAGCGCACGCCCGGCCGGTGCGAAGCCGCCGTGTTCGACGACCTGCACGAAATAATAGAGATCGTTCAGATCCCGCGCTTTATCGTTCATGAAATGGAACGCTGAGTGCGATTTTGGCAGTCTACCGGATCGATCGTTCCACCTCTATATTCCTGCCCAGGATGCGAAACACGTGTTTCGCCGCAATTCGGAGAAGGCAATGAAGAAGATCCAGGGTGTGTACAGTGCGCCGCGGGGCCATTGGGTCGGCGACGGTTTCCCGGTGCGTTCGATGTTCAGCTACCAGTCTCACGGCGCGCATCTGAGCCCGTTCCTGCTGCTCGACTACGCCGGCCCGGCCACGTTCGAGCCGGGCTCGGCCTCGGCGCCGCGCGGTGTTGGCCAGCATCCGCACCGCGGGTTCGAGACGGTGACGATCGTCTATGACGGTGAGGTCGCGCACCGCGACTCGACCGGCGCGGGCGGCGTGATCGGCCCGGGTGACGTGCAGTGGATGACGGCCGCGAGCGGGATCCTGCACGAGGAATTCCACTCGGAAGGGTTCACGAAGCGTGGCGGCCCGCTCGAGATGGTCCAGCTGTGGGTGAACCTGCCCGCCAGGGACAAGATGGGGGCGCCCGGCTACCAGACGCTGCTGGATGCCGACATCCCCGTGGTCGAGCTGCCGGACGGCGCGGGGCGTGCGCGGATCATCGCGGGCGAGCTCGACGGGCGGCGCGGCCCGGCCCGCACGCATACGCCGATCGATGTATGGGACGTGCGGCTCGTGGCCGGCGGCCATGCGCGGTTCCCGGTCGCCGAAGGGCGCACGCTCGCGGTGGTCGTGCTGAGCGGTACCGTGCAGGTGAACGGCGAGACGGTCGCCCGCGAAGCGCAGTTCGTGCAGCTCGGCCGCGACGGCAGCGACGTCGAGATCGAAGCGAACGGCGACGCGAAGCTGCTGATCCTGAGCGGCGAACCGATCGACGAGCCGGTCGTCGGGTATGGGCCGTTCGTGATGAACTCGCAAGCGGAGATCCGTACCGCGATCGAGGACTTCAACAACGGCCGCTTCGGCCAGATGCCGGCATGACGGACAGGCCCCGCGTTATGCGGGGCCTTTTTTTCGGGCGCGGGCAGCCGGTCGCGCGGGGCGTGCGCTTCGGGGCATAATCGACGATTGCCGCGCGCCGGCCGGCGCGCCCGAATCAGGACCGCACATGAACGCATCCGCCGCATCCCCGAGCGCCGCCGATCTCGACTGGCGCTGGAAATCCTTCGACGCGCTGACGGCGCGCGAAGTCTATTCGATCCTCGAAGCCCGCAGCGCCGTGTTCGTCGTCGAGCAGAATTGCGTGTATCGCGACATCGACGACGCGGACCAGGCCGCCTGGCATCTGGCCGCATTCGATCCGGCCGGGCGCCTCGCCGGCTATCTGCGCGTGCTGTTGCCGGATGCGCAGAACACCGATGTCCGCATCGGCCGTGTGCTGACGACCGCCGCGTTTCGCGGCGCCGGCCTGGGCAACGGGCTGCTGTCGCGCGCGCTGGAGCATATTCGCGCGCAGTGGCCGGATACGCCGGTGAGCCTGCATGCGCAGGCCCACTTGCAGCGTTTTTACGGGGCATTCGGCTTCACGCCGAGTTCGGACGTGCACGACGAGGACGGCATCCCGCACGTGTGGATGAGCAGAGCGCGCGCGTAATGCGCGCCGCACCGCGCGGCAGTCAGTGCGCGGCGCGTGCGACCGACGGCGCGTCCGCGCGTTGCGCGGCCCGTTCGCCGATCAGGCGGCCGCGGGCGGACAGCCGCAGCCAGTGCCGCAGCGCGATCAGCGCGCCGATCACGCTCATCATCGAGCCGGGAATCCACAGCAGCAGGCCGCCGATCTGCTGGTCGCGCAGCGGGCTCAGCCACGTGAACGCGCGGCCGCAGATCGAATAGATCGGATACAGCTCGTGCGGCGTGAAGAAGATCAGTGCGCCGAGTGCGATCTGCGGCGGGATCGCCGCGACGACGATCAGGATCCGGCGGCCCGGCGACAGCCGGGCAGGCGGCGCGGGGCGCGGATCGACGACGAGCCACCAGAACAGCAGCCCGTCGATCACCATGCTCCAGTTCATCACGCGATAGAGACGCCAGTCGAGCATCGCGATGAAGTGGATCGGCGACAGCAGCCAGAAATAGATCAGCCCGACGAACAGTACGACCGCGACGACGGGATGGAACACCACGTCGAGCGTCGCGCGCACGGGCGCCCACGCGAGGGCGGGGCGCACGAAGCGCTGCCGCCAGCGAAACGGGATGCCCGCGCGAATCGCCGCGCCCGGATAGGACAGCGCGATGAAGAACGGCCCGAGGTGGTGCAGCACGAGGTGCTGCGCGCGGTGCAGGAAGAACTCGTGCTCGAAGAAATAGTCGAGCCGCGTATGCAGCGCGATGTAGAGCGCCGTCAGCCCGAACCAGAACGAGAACTGCCGCAGCGGCGACACCTTCGCCTTCTTCACGCCGCGCGCGAACAGCACGGCAGCGGTGAGCACCGCGATCACCACGGTCGGCGACGGTTCCCACGGATCGAGCCAGTACAGGAGGTTCATCGCGCGCGCATCACTTCGCCTGGGCCGGCGATTTCACGGCGAACGGCGCATCGACCGTTTCGCCGTCAGAGAATTTCAGGCGCAGGTGCACGGTGTCGCCCGGCTTGATCGCGTGCTTCGGCTCCTCGAGCATGAAGTGGTAGCCGCCCGGTGCGATGTCGACCTTGCCGCGCGCGGGGATCGTCAGCTTGTCGACCATTTCCATCTTCTGCGTCGAGCCGTTCGAGACGGTCTGGTGCAGCATCGCCATCCCGTAGTCGGGGCTGTCGACGTCGACGAGATCGACCGGCTTGTCGCCCGTGTTCACGATCGTCACGTAGCCGCCGGCCGGCAGCTTGTTCGGCAGCCAGCGCACCCATGCGTTCTGCGCGGTGATCGCACCGGCGGCATAGGCGTGGGTGCCGGCGCACAGCGCGGCGAGGAGGGCGAGCGTCTTGAGTGTCGTCTTCGTCTTCATGTCGTGAGAGGAATTCAGGTGGTGGAGGCGGTGTCGATGATCCGGCGCACATCGGCGGCGATGGCGTCGGGCGAGTCGCGGTCGGTTGCAAGGAGGCGGGCGCGGCCGGTTGCGTCGAAGATGTAGACGGCCGAGCTGTGCGTGACTTCGTAGCCGCCGGACGGATCGCGCTGCTCCATCTGGTACGCGACGCGATAGCGCTTCGCGAGCGATTCTATCTGGCGGTCGGTGCCGGTCAGGCCGCGCGCATGCGCGGCGTCGAACGCGGCGACATACGATTGCATCGCCTGCGGCGTGTCGCGTGCAGGATCGACCGAGACGAACAGGATGCGCACGTCGTTGGCCTGCGGGCCGAGCTTCGCCAGTACTTCCATCAGCCGTGCCATCGTTTCGGGGCAGACATCGGGGCAGTGCGTGTAGCCGAAGTAGACGAGCGCGACCTGGCCGTGGAACGCATCGGCGTCGACGGGATGGCCGTCGCCGCCCGTCAGCGTGAACGACAGGTCGGGCAGGTGGCCGGTGACGTTGGTCAGGTTCCAGCGCGGCTCGTCGTGCGTGCACGCGGCGAGCGCCACGGCGGCGGCGAAGGCCGCGGCCGTGCGGATGAAGCGGGAGAAGCGCCGGTGCGGCGCTGGGCGGGCAGACGACATCCTGGGGCTCGATCGGACGGAAAGGTGACCGGCCGGCGCGATGCCATGCGTCGCGCGGCAGGCGGTTGCGACTGTAGCGCAATTCGCGCGCCTGCGTCCTTTCGAAACCCGTACGGGGCGGGCGAGCGGGGCAATATGTCGCAGTTGACGCAATCGGCGGCGCGCGGCTGGCGATGCGCCGGTTTCGCCCATCTCGGTGCGCAGGCGCGGTAAGATGCGCACAATTCCATTCGCGCAGCGGCGGTGCGGCGTTTGCCGGCCGGCCCTCAGACTATCGAATCGATGCAATCCGTTCCGGCTTCCCTGTCCCTGACCGATACCGCGTTCTTCTTCGACTTCGACGGCACGCTCGTCGAACTGGCGCCGACGCCCGACAGCATTCATGTTCCGCCGTCGCTGCTGACGCTGCTCGACGAGCTGCGGCGCCGCTCGCACGGTGCGGTCGCGATCGTGTCCGGGCGCGGTATCGACAACCTCGACACGTTCCTCAAGATGCCCGGCCTGCCGATCGCCGGCCTGCACGGCGCGGAGCGCCGCGATGCGAACGGCGACACGCAGCGCATCGGCTTCAACGACGAACGCCTGCTGCGCATCGAGCGCGAGCTGGCGGCCGTCGTCGACCGTCATCCGGGCATGCTGCTCGAAATCAAGGGCGCTGCCGTTGCGCTGCACTACCGCAACGCGCCCGAGCGCGAGGCGGCTGCGCGCGCGGCCGCCGAGCGCCTCGTCGCCGACTATGCCGATGCGTATGTGCTGCAGCCCGGCAAGATGGTGTTCGAGATCAAGCCGAAGGGGGTCGACAAGGGGCGCGCGCTGGCCGCGTTCCTCGACGAGCCGCCGTTCGCGGGCCGCGTGCCGCTGTTCGCGGGCGACGATCTGACCGACGAGAAGGGCTTCGCGGTGGTCAACGCGCGCGGCGGCCTGTCGATCAAGGTCGGCGCGGGCGAGACGTCCGCCCGCATGCGGCTCGATTCGGTCGACGCGCTGCATGAGCAGATCGCGCACTGGCTCGGTGCGGGGCAGCCGCACGCATGAGTCGCCTCATCATCGTTTCAAACCGCGTCGCACCGATTTCGGAAGGCGAACCGGCGGCAGGCGGCCTCGCGATCGGTGTCTACGATGCGCTGAAGGAGACGGGCGGCATGTGGTTCGGCTGGAGCGGCGAGGTCGTCGCGTCCGGTGCGCCGCAGATTCGCGTCGAGGAGCACGGGCCGGTCACGTTCGCGACCATCGGCCTGTCGCGGCGCGACTACGACCAGTATTACCGCGGCTTCTCGAACGCGACGCTGTGGCCCGCGTTTCACTACCGCACCGACCTGATCCAGTACGACCGTCACGAGTTCGAAGGCTACAGCCGCGTGAACGTGTGGCTCGCGCAGCAGCTCGTGCCGCTGCTGCAGGACGACGACGTGATCTGGGTGCACGACTATCACCTGATCCCGTTCGCGCGCGCGCTGCGCGCGGCCGGCGTGAAGAACCGCATCGGCTTCTTCCTGCACATCCCGTTTCCCGCCGCGCAGGTGCTCGTCAACGTGCCGCCGCATCGCGACCTGGTCGAGTCGCTGTGCGCGTTCGACCTGCTCGGCTTTCAGACCGAACCCGACCTGCGCGCATTTTGCGATTACGTCGAATCCGAAGCGGACGGCGTGATCGAGCGCGACGGCCGCCTGGTGACGGTGCGCGCATTCGGCCGGACGCTGCGCGCGGCCGCGTATCCGATCGGCGTGCATCCGGACGAGATCGCGGCGCTCGCGCAGGCCGGCGAGCACGGCAAGGCGGTGCGCACGCTCGCGGCGTCGCTGCGGGGCCGCAAGCTGATCATGAGCGTCGACCGGCTCGATTACTCGAAGGGACTCGTCGAGCGCTTCCGCGCGTTCGAGAAGCTGCTCGAGCACGAGCCGTCGCATCGCAATCGCGTGTCGTTCCTGCAGATCGCGCCGTCGACCCGTGCGGAGCTGCGCGCGTACCAGGACATCCGCCTGCAGCTCGAAGGAGAGTCGGGGCGCATCAACGGACGCTTCGCCGAGCTCGACTGGGCACCGATCCTCTATATCCATCGCCAGTACGACCGCCAGCTGCTCGCGGCGCTGTACCGGCTCGCGCGGGTCGGCTACGTGACACCGTTGCGCGACGGGATGAACCTCGTCGCGAAGGAGTACGTATCCGCGCAGGATCCGGACGATCCGGGCGTGCTCGTGCTGTCGCGCTTCGCGGGCGCCGCGCGCGAGCTGACGGGGGCGCTGATCGTCAATCCGATCGATATCGACGGGATGGCCGATGCGTTGTCGCAGGCGCTGACGATGCCGCTCGCCGAGCGGCGCGCGCGTTATACGGACATGATCGCGCAGCTTCGCGAGAACAACGTGTCGGTGTGGCGCGACAACTTCCTGCGCGATCTGCAGCACGTGTAACCGACGTCTCCCGCCGGAAATGAAAAAGCCGCAGTGCGAGCAGCACTGCGGCTTTTTTGCTGGCTGCGGGCCGGTGCGTCAGGCCACGCGTTCGCCGGTCGGCGTGCTGCCGTCGGGCGCCGCGTGATGGCGGCCGTGCTGCTTCGCGAGCAGGTCGCGGTACAGGCCGGGGCGATTGCGCAGCACGTCGGGCGGCCCGTCGTCGATGACCTTGCCGTTGTTCATCACGATGATCCGGTCGAAGTTGCGCAGCGTCGACAGGCGGTGCGCGATCGCGATCACCGTGCGACCGACCATCAGGCGGTCGAGCGCGCTCTGGATCGCTTCCTCGGATGCGCTGTCGAGCGCGGACGTCGCTTCGTCGAGCAGCAGGATCGGCGCGTTCTTCAAGATTGCGCGCGCGATCGCGATGCGCTGGCGCTGGCCGCCCGACAGCTTGACGCCGCGGTCGCCGACGATCGTGTCATAGCCTTCCGGCATCGCTTCGATGAACTCCGCGCAGCGCGCGTCGCGCGCGGCCGCGAGCACTTCGTCGCGGGTCGCTTCGGGGCGGCCGTACGCGATGTTGTCGTAGATCGTCCGGTGCAGCAGCGAGATGTCCTGCGGCACGAGCGCGATCGCGTGGCGCAGGCTGTCCTGCGTGATCGTCTTCACGTCCTGGCCGTCCACCTGCACGACGCCGTCCTGCGTGTCGTAGAAGCGCTGCAGCAGCGCGAGCACGGTCGACTTGCCGGCGCCCGACTTGCCGATCAGGCCGACGCGCTGGCCCGGCTCGATATGGAGATCGAAGTGGTCGAGGATCGCGCGGCGGTGCGGATACGCGAACGTCACGCGCTCGAAGTCGACCCGGCCGCCCTTGGCCGACAGCGGCTGGGCGTCCGAGCGATCGGGCATCCCGTGCGGCTCGAGCAACGTCTTGACGGCTTCGGACAGGCGCGCGACGTGCTGGGTGACGTCGACGAGCGCGACCGCGAGGTCGCGCGTGCCGTGCAGGATCGTGAAGCCGAGCGAGCTGACGAGGACGATGTCGCCGGACGTCGCGCGGCCCTGGTCCCACAGCCACAGCGCCCAGCCGAGCAGGCCGGCGGACAGCATCGCGGTGATCACCGCGTGCAGCAGGCGCAGCTTTTCGAGATAGAGCAGGCTTTGCTGGCGCGCATCCATCTCGGCCTTGACCGTTGCGCCGAAGCGCTTCTGTTCGCGCAGCGTCATCCCGAACGCACGCACGAGGCCCATGTTGCCGATCACGTCGACGAGTTCGCCGTCGACCGCGGCGGCCTTCGCCGCAAACGCATGGTGGCGGGCCGAGCCGCGCCCGGCGAGCTTGAACAGGATCACGGACAGCACGGCCGAACAGCCGAGCAGGCCGGCGGCCATCATCGGATTGACGACGATGATCATCAGGATCGCGCCCATCACCGCGATGCACGGCGGCAGCACGTTCCACGCCATCGTGTTCTCCGACGTGTAGACGGCGTTCGACGTGGCCGTGATGCGGCTCGCGAGCGTGCCCGGCTGCTTTTCGGAGTAGTAGGTCGGCGAATGGCCGATCAGGTACTGGAACAGGTCGCGCCGCAGGTCGCCGGTGACCGCGACGAACGTATGCGCGGCGACCCAGCCGCCGACGCGCCACAGCAGGTTGTCGGCCGCGATCAGCCCGACGAGCAGCGCGAATGCGCTCCACAGCGGACCGGGGTGATGACGCCCGGTCGCCAGCACGTCGATCAGGTGCTTGATCGCGTATTGCGAGCCGAGCGCGCAGCCGACGGCGGCCAGCACGCTGCAGAGCACGATCAGGTGGGCAACGGGATGCAGGCGGATGTAGCGGAACAGGAACGCGATCGGCCGGTGCGCGTAGCTCGACAGCTTCGCGTTGTGGGCGTTGCGCTGGGCAGGGGTGAGAGATTCCAAAATATGCGTGCGGTGATTCGGTGATTGAGCGTGGCGGCGGGATCGCTTGCCGGCGTTCGCCCGGACTGAATAATCCGGCATTGTAAACAAGGCCGTGCGCTGCGCTGCGCGAATCTTGCCTCGGCCCGGGGTGCGCGATCGATTTTGAGATAAAATCCGGCATCCCGTCCTGTCTCATGTGCCGGAATCACGCTGCCGGCAGTCACGGGGGCAAGGAATGCCAAAAGGGCCTTCCACTCTAGAACGGACACCCAAGTCCGCGGGTTGCAAAGTGTTGCACCTTTGTAACAAAGTAAAGTGTTTGAAATGTTGTGCGCCGTATCGGGATTAACCCTAGATAATCGGCTCCGGGTTCGATTCCAGGTTTTTTACGAACCCCTGTCAACGGGTCTTCGTTTCAAACGTTCTATGCCTGTCGCGTCGCCGACGCTCCTTGAGCAGCGCGGGTTTGACGCCCCCGGCAGGCTGATTCGTCCGACTTTTCGGACGAAATGCATCCAGCCCGGACCGCCGGCAGGTTGCCGACCCATACCTGGTTTTTAGCCGATTTTTTAGGAGTTACGCATGCGAATCGCCCAAATCGCTCCGTTGCACGAAGCGGTGCCCCCGAAACTGTACGGTGGTACCGAGCGAGTGGTGTCCTACCTCACCGAAGCACTTGTCGAGATGGGGCATGACGTTACGCTCTTCGCGAGCGGCGATTCGCAAACTTCCGCGAAGCTCGAAGCGTGCTGGCCGCAGGCGCTGCGCCTCGACCCGACGATCCGCGACGTGATGGCCCCGCACATGCTGCTCCTCGAGCAGGTGCGCCGCCGCGCGGAAGAGTTCGACGTCCTGCACTGCCACATCGACTACTACCCGTTCTCGCTGTTCTCGCGCCAGCCGGTCCCGCATCTGACGACGATGCACGGCCGTCTCGACCTGCCGGAACTGCAGCCGATCTTCAACGCGTTCAGCGACGTGCCGGTCGTGTCGATCTCCGACAACCAGCGCATCCCGCTGCCGCAGGCGAACTGGCTGTCGACCGTTTACCACGGCCTGCCGGAAAACCTGCTGACGCCGATCCCGAACGTGAAGCCGAGCTACCTCGCGTTCCTCGGCCGCATCTCGCCGGAGAAGCGCGTCGACACGGCGATCCGCATCGCCGAGCAGGCCGGCCTGCCGATCAAGATCGCCGCGAAGCTCGACAAGGCTGACCGCGCGTACTACGAAGAGAAGATCAAGCCGCTGTTCGCGCTGCCGCACGTCGAGTACATCGGCGAAATCAGCGAAGCCGAAAAGACGGAATTCCTGGGCAACGCGCACGCGCTGCTGTTCCCGATCGACTGGCCGGAGCCCTTCGGCCTGGTGATGATCGAGGCGATGGCCTGCGGCACGCCGGTGATCGCGTTCAAGCGCGGCTCGGTGCCGGAAGTGATCGACAACGGCGTGTCGGGCTTCGTCGTCGAAGACGAACTGTCGGCCGTCGCGGCGCTCAAGCGCCTCGATACGCTGCCGCGCGAGAAGGTCCGCGCCGCGTTCGAAGCACGCTTCTCGTCGAAGGTGATGGCGCAGAACTACGTGAAGGGCTACGAGGAACTGCTGCGCCAGAAGCGTCGCACGGTGCTCCGCGAAGTCAACGCAGGCTGATTGCGGGCCGCCGCCTGGCGGCGCGCGGCTCGCCAACGACGCCCCGTCCGGGTTTCCGGCGGGGCGTTGTCACATCCGCGGCGCGGATCTGTTGTATTCTCGCCGCGCCCGACGCCGCGAACGGCCCCCGAAGCGTCCCGCCATGGCATCCAGCCGTCTGTCCAGACGGTAATGTCCCTATAATGGCCGTGCCGTGAAATCCGGCCCCGCACGAATATCCAGAGGAGAGCAGTCTTGGCGAGAACGAAATCCACGCGCGCAGCGCCGGCCCCCGGCGCCGGTGTGATCTTCGCGTTGCGTGCGATCGGTCTCGTGCTGCTCGCGCGCTGGCTGTTCTCGATGTCCCAGATGGGCTATCGCTCGTCGCTGTCCGCGATGGTGTCGTCGCCCTGGGCGTTCGTCTACCTCCTGCTGATCTTCCTGCTGCTCGCGCTGCCGGGTGCCGTCGCGCGCGCCGAGCGGCCGTTCCATCCGCTGCCGCAGTGGCTGCGCCAGGCGCTGCGCGTCTTCGCGCTGATCGGTTTCCTGTTCGCGGTCTGGTCGATCGGCATGTTCGTCTGGGTGGATGGCTGGCGTCTCGCGCTGCATGCCGTGACGGCGACCAACGGCTGGCTCGTTGCCGCGCCGGCGCTTTATGCGGCGATCGTCTGGATCTGCCGCCCGCGGCCGCTGTGGCGGACCAACGTGGCGGCCCGCCGCTTCGCGGTCGGCCGTTATGCGATTTCGCTCGACGTGCTGACGCGCACCGCGATCGTCTGGATGGAAAGCCGCAAGGTCGGCCAGTACGACGCGCGCGAACTGTCGGTGCGCTGGCCCGGCCGTACGGCGCCTGCCGCCGGCGAAGGGGCGACGGGCGGGCAGCCCTCGGTCGTGCCGCCGCGTCGCGGCGGCCTGTTCAATCGACCGAAGGTCGAACTGCTGTGGGATTCGCCGGCGGCCGTCGGCCATAACCGGCAGATCGTCATGCGCGCGCCGCTCGCGACCGAAGGCGACCGCGTCGCGGTGCTCGCGCTCGACGCCGCGCTCAAACAGATCGTCTGACAAGTCCCGCGCACGGCGTGCGGGCGCGGGGGATGGGGGCGGACGGCCAGGAATGGCCGGATAGGTGTGGCCGGCCAAATCCGGCCAGGCCCGGCCGAGTCCCGATAGGGCCGGCCAGATTCCCATCGCCATCCCGATCCGGATCCTGTTCGATTCGAGCAGCGTTTTCCGCCAGACACCCGCCAGCCGCGCCTCGCCGCTCGTCTTGAGCCCGGCCCGGCCGGGCGATTCAGCCGCCCGGTCCGTTCCGCGCTCAGCGCACGAGGCAGGGGCGCTTGTTGTTGAAAGTCCACCCCGGAATCAGGTACTGCATCGCCGCCGCGTCGTCGCGGGCACCGAGCCCGTGCTGCTTGTACAGCTCGTGCGCGACCGCGACGGCATCCATGTCGATGTCGATGCCGAGACCCGGCCGCTTCGGCACGTCCACCAGCCCGTTCTCGATCTTCAGCGGCTCGCGCGTCAGCCGCTCGCCGTCCTGCCAGATCCAGTGCGTGTCGATCGCGGTAACCTGGCCCGGTGCGGCGGCCGCGACGTGCGTGAACATCGCGAGCGACACGTCGAAGTGGTTGTTCGAGTGCGAGCCCCACGTGAGGCCCCAGTCGCGACACATCTGCGCGACGCGCACCGAACCCTGCATCGTCCAGAAGTGCGGATCGGCGAGCGGGATGTCGACGGCCTGCAACTGCACCGCGTGGCCCATCTGCCGCCAGTCGGTCGCAATCATGTTGGTTGCCGTCGGCAGCCCCGTCGCGCGGCGGAATTCGGCCATCACCTCGCGGCCCGAGTAGCCGTTCTCGGCGCCGCACGGATCTTCCGCGTACGCGAGCACGTGATGCTGGTCGCGACACAGCCGCACGGCCTCGTCGAGCGACCATGCGCCGTTCGGGTCGAGCGTCACGCGCGCGTCGGGGAAGCGCTCGGCGAGCGCCGTCACGGCCTCGATCTCGCTCGCACCTTCGAATACGCCGCCCTTCAGCTTGAAGTCGTTGAAGCCGTAGCGCGCATGCGCGGCTTCGGCGAGCCGCACGACGGCCTCGGGCGTCAGCGCGGCTGCGTCGCGCACACGCGTCCAGTCGTCGGTCGCGCCGCTGCCGTCGCGGTAGGGCAGCGCGGTCTTCGTGCGATCGCCGACGTAGAACAGGTAGCCGAGCATTTCGACGCGCTCGCGCTGCTGGCCCTCGCCGAGCAGCGCGGCGACCGGCACGCCGAGATGCTGGCCCAGCAGGTCGAGCAGCGCAGCCTCGAGCGCGGTGACCGCGTGGATCGTCGTGCGCAGGTCGAAGGTCTGCAGACCGCGGCCGCTCGCGTCGCGGTCGGCGAAGGTGCGCCGCACGTCGTTGAGCACCGCATGGTAATTGCCGACCGGCTGGCCGACGACGAGCGCACGCGCATCGTCGAGCGTGCGGCGGATGCTTTCGCCGCCGGGCACTTCGCCGACGCCGGTCCGGCCCGCGCTGTCCTTCAGGATCACGAGGTTGCGGGTGAAGAACGGGCCGTGTGCGCCGCTCAGGTTGAGCAGCATGCTGTCGTGGCCGGCGACCGGAATCGCTTGCAGGTCGACGATGCGCGGCGTGTCGTGGGAGGGCGAGGCAGTGACGGCGTTCATGGGCGGCGATGGCAGAAGGGTGGGCAATGCCGTGCGGCAAAAGCTTTGCCGCGCGCGGCAGGAGGTGCGATCATTCGACAACCGACGTGCGCGGCGCGCAAGCCCCCCGCAGGTCGACGCAACCCGGAACGGGGTGGGAGCGACAACCTGACCAGCGGAGCGCAGAACGCGAAAGCTGGCTGATCGTAAGGCATGGGACCAGGCAGTGCCGGCGTGCGCGCTTGAGTCGACAGGAGATCCGTGTTTTGATCATCAGTCGTCGGATGACTTGTGACGCAGTATAATGAATCATCGGCTTTCGCTCAAACCCCGCGTAAACCCTCGGCTCACATTACGATCATTCAAAAAGGAACCGGCCTCATGTCCGTGCCTACGCTTCCCGCAGCGCCGCGCCGTCGCGCACGCAGCCTCGCACAAGATGTCGTCGACGCGCTGACCGCGCAGATCGAAAACGGCACGCTGCGTCCCGGCGACAAGCTGCCGACCGAAACCGAAGTCATGGCGGCGCAGGGCGTGAGCCGTACGGTCGTGCGCGAGGCCATCTCGCGGATGCAGGCAAGCGGCCTCATCGAGACGCGCCACGGCATCGGCAGCTTCGTGCTGGAGCCGTCGCGCCGTCAGACGCTCGGAATCGACCCGGCGACGATCACGACGCTGCGCGACGTGCTCGCGGTGCTGGAACTGCGCATCAGCCTCGAGAGCGAATGCGCGAGCCTCGCCGCGCAGCGCGCGAACGATACCGACCTGGTCGCGCTGCGGCGCGCGCTCGACGCGATCGCAACGGGGGCGGGCGGCGGCCGCGACACGGCGCAGCTCGACTTCCAGTTCCACCTGCAGATCGCGCAATCCACCGGCAACCGCTATTTCGTCGACATCATGACGCAGCTCGGCACGTCGATCATCCCGCGCACGCGCGTGAATTCGGCCCGTTTTGCCGGTGACGATCTGGAGCGGTACGTCGGCCGGCTGAACCACGAGCACGAGGACATCTACGAGGCGATCGCGCGCCACGACCCGGAGGCCGCACGCGCCGCGATGCGCACGCACCTCACCAACAGCCGCGAGCGGTTGCGCCGCGCGCACGAGGCGGCCGAGGCCGAGCGCGACACGCAGGCCGGCTGATGCGCCGGGCGGTGCGTCCGCCCGGTCGAATCGCGTCAACATCAGTCGTCATACGAGATCGATATCCGTTCATCGATCTCCGCGGCCGGGCGGCGTGTCCGCCGCCGGCCGCCGGCACCGCCGATCAGCCTCCCTTCGTCGTGATCGTCTTCCACGCGCCGCTCTTCACCTGGTACAGCGTCGACATCCCGCTCTTCAGCGAGCCGTCGTTCGCGAACGAGATGCGGCCGGTGACGCCTTCGAAGTCGATCTTCTTCAGCGCCGGACGATAGACCTTCGGGTCGGTCGAGCTGGCCGCCTGCATCGCCTTGATCGCCGCCCACGCGGCGTCGTAGCCGAACTGCGCGTACGACAGCACGTCGACGCCGAAGCGTTTCCTGAAGCGCTGTTCGAAATCCTTCCCTTGCGGCAGATCGTCGAGCGGCCGGCCGTATTCCCATGCCATCGCGCCTTCGGCGGCCGGGCCCGCGATCTTGATGAACTCGTTGTCCTTCACGCCGCCGCCGCCGACGAACTGCGCGTTCAGCCCGAGCTGGCGCATCTGCTTGATGAAGTTCGCGGCGAGCGAATCGAGCCCGCCGAAGAAGATCAGGTCGGGATTCTTGGCCTTCAGGCTCGTGATCTGCGCGCGAAAATCGACCGCCTGGTTGCTGGTGAATTCGCGGCCGATGAGGTTCCCGCCGGCGGCCTTCACGGCCTTCTCGAACTCGTCGGCCTCGCCCTGGCCGAACGCGGTGCGGTCGTCGATGATCGCGATGCGCTTCGCCTTCGTCACGTCGACCGCGTACTTGCCCGCGTTGCCGGCGTTCTGGCCGTCGGTCGCGATCACCATGAACATGTTCGCCAGCCCGCGCGAGGTGAGCGTCGGGTTGGTCGCCGCCGGATCGATCACCGGGATGCCGGCCTTGTCGTAGACGACCGAGGCCGGAATCGTCGTCCCCGAGTTGAAATGGCCGACCACGACCGACACGTTCTGGTCGACGAGCGCCTGCGCGGCCTGCACGCCGATGCGCGGGTCGGCCTGGTCGTCCTGCACGACGAGGTTGAAGTGCGCGGGCTTGCCGGCGATCTGCACCTTCTGCGCGGCGGCATCGTCGAGCGCGAGCTGCACGCCGTTCTGCAGGTCCTTGCCGTAGCCGGCGTTCACGCCCGTGAGCGGCGCGGCGAAACCGACCTTCACGTCGGTCGTGTCGGCGGCCCGGGCGGCCTGTTGCGAGAGGAGGGCAAGCGCGGATGCAATCGACACCGACAGCAGGGAATGACGGAATTTCATGTTGTTCCTCTTGTTCGATACCTGCGAGTAAGTACCGCACACGGTCGGGATGGCTGAACGCGTGCGACGGGCGGGCGGTTCGACCGCTTCTCGGAATCGGGCGGGGAGGTCGGCATCGTGATCCTCGGAAGAATCTCCCGTCAGGCTCGGCGAAGAGCCCCGATCGTTTCGATATATAGGTCGCCGATATGCGTGGGTCTTGGCAATTTGCCGCGCATTCGATGCGGATTTGCGCATAGCTTCCGCGCGTGCGGAGGCAGCCGGTATCGGGAGTTTCCCGTCGCGAACGGAGCGGGCGGAGAGGGGGAGTGGAGGAGCGGAGGAGCGGAGGGAGCGGAGGGAGCGGAGGGAGCGGAGGAGCGGAGGAGCGGAGGAGCGGAGGAGCGGAGGTGAGGGGAGGCAGCACGGCCCGCCGGGGCCGCGCCGCCTCACATGAGGCCGTCAGTCGGACAGCGCGTCCGATGCGGCTTCGGCATCGTCGTGCGATGCGTGCGTGCGGATCAGTGGATCGCTGGTGCTCGGGCGCCCCGTCTCGACGTGGCCCGCGAAGCGGCGCAGGAAGCCGAGCAGCCGGCCGTCGCTGACGGTCAGGTCGTACCAGCCGTGGCTGCCGCGCAGATCCCAGTAGTCGTCGATCTGCTGGCCCGGCGCGAGATCGAACGTGCGCGCGCGGCCGTGGCCGTATGCGTTCGTGACCTTGAGCCGCACCGCCTTATGACCGCGGTTCATCAGGCGCAGCGTGATGTTGCCGTTCGCGACGTCATAGCCGTAGATCACCTCGGGGTTCACGTTCGCGCTGCCGACGCCGGTCGCGAACGGGCCGCGGAAATGGCAGTAGAAGCCGTTCGGGCCGTACACGTCGAGGTCGTACAGGCCGAGCGACGCTGCGGCGCTCCACGTATCGGCGATCCGCTTGCCGGCTTCGACCGTGTACGCCCACGGGCCGTCGAGGCGATTGCGTGACTGCACCTGGAACGCGGCGCCCGCCCGGCCCGTGTTCGCGAAGGTCAGCCGGAACAGGCCGTTGACCGATTCGACGCGGCCGTGCACGAACAGCTCGTAAGGCAGCGCGCGCGCCGGCCGCAGTCCGGCCTCCTGCTTCGGCAGCTTCTGCAGCACCGGCGGCACGGGGATGTAGTCGGGGTGGCGCAGGCGGTCGGGCGGCGCGTAGCCGCTCGTATCCGGCAGCGTCGGCCAGCCGGCGTCGGCCGTCGCGAAATCGAACGCGGCGGTCAGGTCGCCGCACACCGCGCGACGCCACGGCGACACGTTGCCCGCCTTGACCGGGTATTGCGCGCCGAAACGCGCCTCGATGAATTGCAGCAGCGACGTGTGATCGAAGGTCTGCGAGCAGACCCAGCCGCCTTTCGTCCACGGCGACACGACGAGCATCGGCACGCGCGGCCCGAGCCCGTACGGGCCGGCCATGTGCGATGCGTCGCCGGGGAATACCTCGTTGGTCGTCGCGACCGTCGACAGCCCGTTGTCGCGCGACTGCGGCGCGAACGGCGGCTGCACGTGGTCGAAGAAGCCGTCGTTTTCGTCGTACGTGATGAAGAGCGCGGTCTTGCTCCACACGTCCGGATTCGACACGAGCGCCTTCAGCACCTGCTCGATGTACCACGCACCGTAGTTCGCCGGCCAGTTCGGGTGCTCGGAATACGCTTCCGGCGCGCAGATCCACGACACCTGCGGCAGCGTGCCGTTCTTCACGTCCTGCTGCAGGACGTCGAACAGCGTGCCGCCGGCGCTGATGTTGGTGCCGGTGCGCGCCTTGTCGTACAGCGGCGTGCCGGGCAGCGCGGTGCGGTACTGGTTGAAGTAGAGCAGCGAGTTGTCGCCGTAGTTGCCGATGTACGGGTTCTGTGTCCAGCCCCACGAGCCGTTCGCGTCGAGCCCCGTGCCGATGTCCTGGTAGATCTTCCACGACACGCCGGCCTGTTCGAGCACTTCCGGATAGGTCGTCCAGCCGTAGCCCTTTTCCTCGTTGCCGAGCACCGGGCCGCCGCCCGTGCCGTCGTTGCCGACGTAGCCCGTCCACATGTAGTAGCGGTTCGGGTCGGTCGAGCTCGGGATCGCGCAGTGGTACGCGTCGCAGATCGTGAACGCGTCGGCGAGCTGGTAGTGGAACGGGATGTCGTCGCGCTTCAGGTACGCCATCGTCGTGGTGCCCTTGTTCGGCACCCACTGGTCGTAGCGGCCCTTGTTCCATGCCGCGTGCATGTCCTGCCAGCCGTGCGGCAGGTCCTGCAGGAACTGCAGGCCAAGCTTGTCCGCGCCCGGATGAAACGGCAGCAGCTCGGCCGGGCCGACCGGCTGGTGGAACACCGACTTGCCGTTCGCGAGGCGCAGCGGGCGCGGGTCACCGAAGCCGCGGACACCGCGCATCGTGCCGAAGTAGTGGTCGAACGAGCGGTTCTCCTGCATCAGGATCACGATGTGTTCGATATCGCGGATGGTGCCGGTGCGGCGGTTCGCGGGAATCGCGAGCGCATCGCGGATCACGGGCGGGAACAGGTTCAGCGCGGCGGCGCCGGCGGTGCCGGCAGCGACGCGCAGGAAGTCACGACGGTTCGATCGGGTCATGGTCGTTATCGTGCGGTAAAGGGGGGAGCCGATTGGCGGGACCTGCTGAAAGGGCGCACTCGGATCGCAGGATGCGGCTGCGCCGGGTGGTGCCGCCGCGAGCATAGCGAGGAATCAGTGTCATTCATGTGAAGTCCGGAAACGTTTGCATCCGCGTCGAAGCGATATCGGCGCAGCGTCGGGGCATATCGCGAACGGTCGTGGTGACGCAGGGGGTAGAGCGGGAAAGCGGGACAACAGGAAAGCAGGACAACAGGAAAGCGGGACAGCAGGACAGCGGGACAGCGGGACAGCGGGACAGCGGGACAGCAGGACAGCAGGACAGCAGGACAGCAGGACAGCGGGACAGCCGGAAAGCGGGACAGCCGGAAAGCGGGACAACGGGAAAGCGCGGGATGCGCGCCGCTGAAGCGGCGGGCGATGCCGCTACGTCAGGCGTCCGTCACCCACGCGCCGAACCATTCGCTCGGGCGTGCGATCTCGTCCTGTGCGGCGACGAGTTCGAGCTCGTAGCGGCGTGCATCGTAGGTCGCCTTCACGACCGCATGCACGGCTGCGAGCGTGTGCTCGAACGCGGCGCGCACGGAGTCGCCGCGCAGTCGGCATGCGACGAAGATCGCGCTGGTCAGGTCGCCGACGCCGACCGGATGGCGCGGAAACGCGTACAGCGGGCGCTGGCCGATCCATGCCTCGGTTTCGGTGACGGCGAGCATGTTGAAGCGATCGGCCGGGCTGTTGCGGTCGTGCAGGTGCTTGACGAGGATGATTTGCGGGCCGCGCCGGATCAGCGCGCGGCATGCTTCGACGGCTTCTGCGACGGTTTCGATGCGCCGCCCGACCAGCTTCTGCAGTTCGGTGTGGTTCGGCGACATGCCGTCGGCGAGCGCCGGCATTTCCTGGACCATGAATTCCTCGACGCCGGGTTCGGGCCGGATGCCGCCCGTCTGGCCCATCGCCGGATCGCAGAAGTACCACGCGTTCGGGTTCATCGCCTTCACCGAGCGGACGATCTCGACGGCCGCGCGCGCCTGCGGCGGCGAGCCGAGGAAGCCGGACAGCACCGCGTCGCAGCGCTTGAGCGCGCCGATCGCGGCGATGCCGTCGACGAGCTGCTCCATCTTCGCGGCATCGATCGCGCTGCCCGCCCAATGGCCGTACTGCATGTGATTCGACAACTGGACGGTATTGAGCGGCCAGACGTTGACGCCGAGGCGCTGCATCGGGAACACGGCCGCACTGTTGCCGGCGTGGCCGTAGATGACGTGCGACTGAATGCTGAGGACGTTTTTCATGGGAATCGCCTGCACGCGTTTCAGGGTCACGTCACACGATACCCGAGTTCGTCGCGCGCGCGGAAGTCGCGCGGCCCCGGAGTGTTGCGCGCCGTCGTCAGCGCGACCGCGTAGAATCGCGGGGCGCGAGGCGGCCCGGCTGCCCGCGTGCGTCTCCAATCACCGTGATCGCCATGCTTTCGATTCGCAAGATGTTGTATGCCGTGCGCGCCGTCGTGCTCGGCGCGGGTGTCGCCGCCGCGTGCGCCATGCCTGTCGCGGCGGCCGCCGCATCGCCCGCCGGCAACGACGGGCCCGTGTACGGCCCGCGCCTGGAAGGGTTCACCTATCCGGCACCCGTGCGGGTGTATACGTTCGTGTCGCAACGCGAAACGCTCGAGATGGCCTATCTCGACGTGCCGCCGGCGCACCCGAACGGCCGCACCGTCGTGCTGCTGCACGGGAAGAACTTCTGCGCGGCGACCTGGGAGGACACGATCGGCGTGCTGAGCCGTGCCGGCTATCGCGTGATCGCACCGGACCAGATCGGCTTCTGCAAGTCGTCGAAGCCCGATCGCTACCAGTACAGCTTCCAGCAACTCGCGCGCAACACGCACGCGCTGCTCGAATCGGTGGGGGTGAAGTCGGCGACGATCGTCGGCCACTCGACGGGCGGGATGCTCGCGATGCGCTACGCGCTGATGTATCCGAAGGCGACCGAGCAGCTCGTGCTCGTGAACCCGATCGGCCTCGAGGACTGGAAGGCGCTCGGCGTGCCGCCGCTGCCGGTCGACTACTGGTATGCGCGCGAGCAGAAGACCACGGCCGACAGCATTCGCCGCTATGAGCAGGGCACGTACTACGCGGGCAAGTGGTCGCCGTCGTACGAGCGCTGGGTGCAGATGCTGGCCGGGATGTACCGTGGCGCCGGCCGCGACGCGGTCGCCTGGAACTCCGCGCTGATCTACGACATGATCCTCACGCAGCCGGTGGTCTACGAACTCGGCGCGATCCGCGTGCCGACGCTGCTGATGATCGGCGACAAGGACACGACCGCGATCGGCAAGGACGTGTCGCCGCCCGACGTGCATGCGAAGCTCGGCCGCTACCCGGAACTCGCGAAGCGGACGCAGGCCGCGATCCCCGGCGCGCAGCTCGTCGAATTCCCGGCGCTCGGGCACGCGCCGCAGATCCAGGACCCGGACGCGTTTCACAAGGCGCTGCTCGACGGGCTGGAGGCCGCGCACCCGCAGTGACGCGGGGGCGGCCGCGGGCGTGTGCCGTCAGCGCACCTCGCTCGCGAGCTCGTCGCGGATCTGCGCGGTCAGTTCGAACGAACGCAGCCGTGCCGCGTGATCGTAGATCTGCGCGGTGACGATCAGCTCGTCGGCCCCCGTCTGCGCGATGCGGTCGCGCAGCTTGTCGCGCACGGTGTCGCGCGAGCCGACCGCCGCGAACGACAGCGAATGCGCCACGGTCGCGAGCTCGAGCTCATTGGCCTCGAGCACGTCGACGGGCGGCGGCAGCTTGCCCGGCGTGCCGCGCCGCAGATTGATGAACTGCTGCTGCAGCGACGTGAACAGGCGCCGCGCCTCGTCGTCGGTATCGGCGACGAACACGTTGACGCCGACCATCGCATGCGGCTTCGGCCACGCGGCCGACGGCCGGTACTGCGCACGATAGATCTCGAGCGCGCGCATCAGGTAATCCGGCGCGAAATGCGACGCGAACGCGAACGGCAGCCCGAGCATCGCCGCCAGCTGCGCGCTGAACAAACTCGAACCGAGCAGCCACACGGGCACGTCGAGCCCCGCGCCGGGCACCGCACGCACGCGCTGGCCGGGCACCGGCTCCGCGAAGTAGCGCTGCAGCTCGGCGACATCGTCCGGAAACGAATCGGCGCTGCCGATCAGGTCGCGGCGCAGCGCGCGCGACGTGGTCTGGTCGGTGCCGGGCGCGCGGCCGAGGCCGAGGTCGATGCGCCCCGGATACAGCGACGCGAGCGTGCCGAACTGCTCGGCGATCACGAGCGGCGCGTGGTTCGGCAGCATGATGCCGCCCGACCCGACGCGGATCGTCTGCGTGGCGCCCGCGACATGGCCGATCACGACGGCCGTTGCCGCGCTCGCGATGCCGGGCATGTTGTGATGCTCGGCGAGCCAGTAGCGCCGGTAACCCCAGCGTTCCGCGTGCTGCGCGAGATCGACGGTGTTGCGGAAAGCCTGGGAGGCGTCGGCGCCGGCCGGAATGGGGGCGAGATCGAGTACGGAAAACGGAGTCATCGGTTGGCCTTCGAACAGGGGGGCTGGGTGATGCGCTTACGCAACAAATGCCAGGGATTTTGCCAAAGGGTTCCGGAACCTGCTGAGAGCGGCGCGATACCCATGCGCCTTTCAGGGGGGCAGGGCCGAATCCGGCGATCGTTGCAAAAATCAATCCAATCGACGATTAATTACCAATCTTTACGGCGATTGGATGTGAATCCGCATCGACGTACAAATTTGCACGAAACGATTGATTTTCAAGACTGCAATACGCCTGCAAACCGCTTACGCTAACGTGAACGCGGGTGCGCTCAAATGGTTCGCCGGCTGCGCAGCTTTGCCGGAAATGCACAAGTCCGTTTCTCGTAGCGCCGAGCGCGGGGTGCCGCAGACTGCTAAAATCCGGCGCCTGCCCATGTTGTGCCGAAGGTAGCCATACGAGTCTTCCCGCATCTCGTCCGGGTTTCGCGCGGAGGTGCACCACGCGAAGCCGGGCATGGCCACACCCGAAGGATGGGTCGAGCCTCTCTCATATACAGACGCTGCTGGAACAAGGAGTCGGGTCGTGCCCGCGTTCGTCGTTGTCGGAATACCGAATCACGCTCAATCGCGCTCAAGCGTTCTCCATGGCGTTCAGGTCGCCGGGAGGCCTCGCGCATGACGGCAACCGCAACGATGCTCGACTGGCTCCTGATCGTCTTCACGCTGGCCGCGGCCGTCTATGCGCTCGTCGCCGCGTTCGCGCCGCGGCCGCGGACGCCGCGCACGGCCGCGCGGGACGGCTTCGAGCCGGTCAGCGTGCTCAAGCCGCTGTGCGGCGCGGAGCCGCACCTGTACGAAAACCTCGCGACGTTCTGCGAGCAGCGTCATCCGCGTTACGAAGTACTGTTTGGCGTCGCGTCGGCGGCCGATCCGGCCGTCGCCGTGGTCGAACGGCTGCGCGCCGATTACCCCGAGTGCGACATCACGCTCGTGATCGATGCGCGCGTGCACGGCAAGAACCTGAAGGTCAGCAACCTGATCAACCTCGCCGAACGCGCGAAATACGGCCGCATCGTGATCGCGGACAGCGACATCGCGGTGACGCGCGATTATCTGGAGCGCGTGACGGCACCGCTCGCCGACGTGTCGGTCGGCGTCGTCACGTGCCTGTATCATGCGCGCAGCGTCGGCGGGTTCTGGACGCGAATCGGCGCGCAGTTCGTCGACGCCTGGTTCGCGCCGTCGGTCCGGATCACGCATCTCGGCCGCTCGAGCCGCTTCGGCTTCGGCGCGACGCTCGCGCTGACGCGCGACACGCTCGACCGGATCGGCGGCTTTCCCGCGCTGAAGGACGAACTGGCCGACGATTTCTGGCTGGCCGAGCTGCCGCGCCGCCTCGGGCGCCGCACCGTGCTGTCGGAGGTCGAGGTCGCGACCGACGTGATCGAGCCGTCGTTCGGGCCGCTGTGGCACCGCGAGACGCGCTGGCTGCGCACGATCCGTTCGCTGAACCCGGCCGGTTTCGCGTTCCTGTTCATTACGTTCACCGTGCCGTGGCTCGCGATCGGCGCGGCGCTCGCGCTGCGCCTCGACGGAACCTTCGCCGGCTCGCTGGCGGGCTGGGCGGCCGTGGTGGGCGCGTTCGGGCGGCTCGTGCTGCACGCGCGCGGCGAGGACGGCTGGCGCGCATTCTGGCGCGACTTGCCGCTCGTCGCGGTGCGCGACACGCTGCTCGAGCTCGAGTGGCTCGCGGCCGTGTTCGGCACGCATGTCGTGTGGCGCGGCGCGAGGATGACGGTCGTCGGCGGCGAGCGCGCGACGGCGGCCGTGGAAGCAGTGGACGGCCGCTAGGGCCGTTCCGGTCGAACCCGGCCCGAGGGCCGACACGCGCTGCGCGGCGAGGCCGCGCCGCGCGACATGACAGAGAGGCGGGCGCCGGGAGGGCGGCCCGCGGTTTTTTGACTGAATCGTTGTAACGAAACGAACTATGCAGGCTACCGGAGCATTCATGAAAACGCTGTTCTTGCAGGCCCCTTCGTATGACGGCTTCGACGGCGGAGCCGGCTCGCGCTATCAGGCGAAGCGCGAAATCCGTTCCTTCTGGTACCCGACGTGGCTCGCGCAGCCGGCCGCGCTCGTGCCGGGCAGCCGCGTCGTCGACGCGCCGGCCGACGGCCTGTCGGTCGAGGAAACGCTGAAGATCGCCAACGACTACGATCTCGTGATCATCCACACGAGCACGCCGTCGTTCCCGACCGACGCGATGTTCGCGCAGGATCTCAAGAAGATGAAGCCGTCGATGCTGGTCGGCATGGTGGGCGCGAAGGTGATGGTCGATCCGCACAACTCGCTCACGGCGAGCGAGGCGATCGACTTCGTGTGCCGCGAGGAATTCGACTACACCTGCAAGGAAATCGCCGAAGGCAAGCCGTTCCCCGAGATCAAGGGCTTGAGCTGGCGCGCGAAGGACGGCTCGATCGAGCACAACGAAGCGCGTCCGATCCTCGAGAACATGGACGAACTGCCGTTCGTCGCGCCTGTCTACAAGCGCGACCTGAAGATCGACAACTACTTCATCGGCTACCTGAACTACCCGTACGTGTCGATCTACACGGGCCGCGGCTGCAAGTCGCGCTGCACGTTCTGCCTGTGGCCGCAGACGGTCAGCGGCCATCGCTACCGCACGCGCTCGGTCGAGAACGTGCTCGCGGAAGCGAAGTGGATCCGCGACAACATGCCGGAAGTGAAGGAACTGATGTTCGACGACGACACCTTCACCGACGACCTGCCGCGCGCCGAAGCGATCGCCATCGGCCTGGGCAAGCTCGGCATGACGTGGTCGTGCAACGCGAAGGCGAACGTGCCGTACAAGTCGCTCAAGATCATGAAGGAAAACGGCCTGCGCCTGCTGCTGGTCGGCTTCGAATCCGGCGACGACCAGATCCTCGTGAACATCAAGAAGGGCGTGCGCACCGATTTCGCGCGCCGCTTCAGCGCGGACTGCAAGAAGCTCGGCATCAAGATCCACGGCACCTTCATCCTCGGCCTGCCGGGCGAGACGCAGGAGACCATCAAGAAGACGATCGAGTACGCGAAGGAAATCAATCCGCACACGATCCAGGTCTCGCTCGCCGCGCCGTATCCGGGCACGACGCTCTACAAGCAGGCCGTGGAAAACGGCTGGATGGAAGAGAACAAGACCATCAACCTGGTGAGCAAGGAAGGTGTGCAGCTCGCGGCGATCGGCTACGCGCACCTGTCGCGCGACGAGATCTATCACCACCTCGAGCAGTTCTATCGCCAGTTCTACTTCCGTCCGTCGAAGATCTGGGAGATCGTGCGCGAGATGCTGACGAGCTGGGACATGATGAAGCGCCGTCTGCGCGAGGGCGTCGAATTCTTCCGCTTCCTGCGCGCGCACGAGGCGTAATCCGTGGCGACGCAGCGGGCGGCGCGGGCGCTGATCTTCACCGCGGACGACTTCGGGCTGCACCCGCGCGTCAACGCTGCAGTCGAACGCGCGCACCGCGACGGCGTGCTGAACGCCGCGAGCCTGATGGTCGGCGCGAGCGCCGCACCGGATGCGATCGAGCGCGCGCGGCGGCTGCCGTCGCTCGCGGTCGGCCTGCATCTCGTGCTCGCGGACGGGCCGGCCACGCTGCCCGCGCATGAGATTCCCGCGCTCGTCGGCCCCGACGGGCGGTTCGGCGACGCGATGGCGAAGGACGGCTGCCGCTTCTTCTTCCTGCCGCACGTGCGGGCGCAGCTGCGCCGCGAGATTCGCGCGCAGTTCGACGCGTTCGCGGCGAGCGGCCTGCCGCTCGACCACGTTAACGCGCACAAGCATTTCCACCTGCATCCGACCGTGCTGTCGCTGATCATCGAGATCGGCCGCGACTACGGGCTGCGTGCGGTGCGGCTGCCGTACGAGACGAGCGCGCCCGCGCTGCTCAAGCCGTGGATCGCGCTCGTGCGCGCGCGGCTCGACCGGGCGGGGCTCGCGCACAACGACTACGTGGTCGGGATCGAGCATACGGGCGCGATGGACGAGGCCGTGCTGCTCGACGCGCTGGCCAAGCTGCCGCCGGGCGTCGGCGAGATCTACTGCCATCCGGCCGAGGCCGGCGACGGCCCGATCACGCCGACGATGGCCGGCTACCGTCCGGTGGACGAACTCGATGCGCTGCTGTCGCCGCGCGTCGCGGCCGCGCTGAAGGCCGCGGGCGTCGCGACCGGCGGCTTTGCCGACGTGTTCGGCCAGCCCGCGGCGCGGCGCGGCGGGCAGGCGTCGCGTGCACCGGGAGCGCAGCCGTCATGATCAAGTGGATCAAATGGCTCGGCTGGCCGCTCGGCATCGGCATCCTGCTGGCGCTGGGGCTGCACGAAGGCATCGGCGACGTGTCGCAGATGCTCGCGCGCGCCGGTTACGCGCTGCTGTGGCTCGTGCCGTTCCACGCGCTGCCGCTGCTGCTCGACGCCTACGCGTGGCACCTGCTGCTCGACAGGCGCTCGTCGCTGCCGTTCCTCTGGTGGATCGCAACCGTGCGCGAAGCGGTGAACCGGCTGCTGCCGGTGGTCGGGATCGGCGGCGAGCTGGTCGGCATCCGGCTCGCGCGCTGGCAGGTGCCCGACGCGAGCCGCGTGACGGCGTCGGTGATCGTCGAGGTGCTCGTGACGATCGTCGTCCAGTATGCGTTTGCCGCGCTCGGCCTCGTGCTGCTGCTCGCGACGACGGACAACATGGGCGGCGGCACGATCGGCCTCGCGCTGCTGCTGACGTTGCCGCTGCCGGTGCTCGGCGTCGTGCTGATGCGCCGCGGCGGGATCTTCCATGCGATCGAGCGTTTCGCGGGCCGCCTGCTCGGCGATTCGCACCGGCTGCTGCAGGGCGTCGACGGCAAGCGGCTCGATGCCGACATCGATGCGCTGATGTCGCGCACGGGCCTGTTGTTCAGCGCGTTCTTCTGGCAGCTGGCCGGCTACGTGCTCGGCGCGCTCGAGATCTACTGGGCGCTCGCGCTGCTCGGCCATCCGGTGTCGATCGGCGGCGCGATCGCGATCGAGGCGATGACGCAGGCCGTGCGCCATGCGGCGTTCATGGTGCCGGGCGGCCTCGGCGTGCAGGAGGCGACCGTCGTGTTGCTCGCGCAGATGTTCGGCGTCGACCGCGAGACGGCGCTGTCGCTCGCGCTGGTCAAGCGTGGCCGCGAGGTGCTGTTCGGCTGCCTGGCGCTCGGTTCGTGGCAGCTTGCCGAACTCGTGCGCACGCGCCGCAGCATCGGTGCGCCGCCGGCCATGCCGTGCGCGCCGCAAGCGACGGGCCGCGTGGCCGAAACCGAATCCGAAACCGAAACGATGCATTGACCACGAGACGGGCCGTGCGCCCGTCTCGCGCTTTTGGCGTCGCGCGGGTATCCTTGCCGCGTGTTTTCTCGACGCGCATTTCTTCCGATGAATTTCCGTTTCCGGCTGCTCCCCGTGACGATGCTGGCCGCCGCGCTGGCGCTGACCGGCTGCGACGACAAGCAAGGCAACCTCGACGTGCAACGTATCAGGGACTTCTTCAACGCGATCAAGCCCGCGCCGCTGCTGCTGAAGGGGCTGAAGGCCGGCGAATCGACCGAGGCCGACGTGCGCGGCACGATGGGCAAGCCCGAGACCGAGCGCGACTTCACCGACGGCTCGAAACGTCTCGAATACCCGCGCGGCCCGATGGGCAACCAGACGTGGTTCGTCGACCTCGATGCGAACGGCCGCTACACGGGCGCGACGCAGGTGCTGACCGCCGAGAATTTCGCGAAGGTGCGCCCGGGGATGAACGAGGACGAGGTGCGGCGCCTGCTCGGCAAGCCCGGCGACATCGCGCAGTATCCGCTCAAGCCCGAGACGGTCTGGAGCTGGCGCTGGCTCGAGGACGGCGTCAACACCGACGCATTCTTCAACGTCCATTTCGGCCCGGACGGGCTCGTCTACACGACTTCGCGCTCCGACATCCTGAAGGGGCGGTAAGCCCGACCGTCTTCGGCGCTATATCGAAAAAGCGACCGGAAAATTGCAAAAAGTCCGCTTCCCCGGCCGTTATCCGGTTGTCAGGGAGCGGCTTTTTTCCTTTTGAAACAGCGGTGTAGGTCGCGGTTGAAAATGATGGGACGGATTGTTGCGATGCAGCAATCGCGTGCCGGGTGATTTGAGGCAATCAATTTCGCTTGCGACTATCCGCGTCAGCCCGGCGCGGGACAGGCAGACGCGTCGGCATCCATTCCAACTCTGGAGACGCGCGTGTTCCTTTACGGCTTTGGTCCTGTCCTCTGGGCCGGCACCGTGCAGACCATCGAGCTGTCGGTGCTGTCGCTCGCCACTGCGGTGGCGCTGGGGCTGATCGGCGCGGTGGCGAAGCTGTCGCACAACCGGGTGCTGCGAGCGATCGCGACCGGTTATACGACGCTGATCCGCTCGGTGCCCGATCTCGTCCTGATGCTGCTGCTGTTCTACAGCATCCAGATCTGGCTGAACCAGTTCACCGACTTCGTCGGCTGGGACCAGATCGACATCGACCCGTTCGTGGCCGGCGTGCTCACGCTCGGCTTCATCTATGGCGCGTACTTCACCGAGACGTTCCGCGGCGCGTTCCTGTCGGTGCCGCGCGGCCAGCTCGAAGCCGGTGCGGCTTACGGGATGAGCGGGATGCGCGTGTTCGTGCGGATCATGTTTCCGCAGATGATGCGTTTTGCGCTGCCGGGCATCGGCAACAACTGGCAGGTGCTCGTGAAGGCCACCGCGCTGGTGTCGATCATCGGTCTCGCGGACGTCGTGAAGGCCGCGCAGGACGCCGGCAAGAGCACGTTCAACATGTTCTTCTTCATCCTCGTCGCGGCGCTGATCTATCTCGCGATCACGACCGTTTCCAACCTCGTGCTGATCCAGCTCGAGAAGCGTTATTCCATGGGCGTGCGGCACGCAGAACTATGATCGAGATCCTCCAGGAATTCGGCCAGGCGTTCCTTTACTGGGACGGCCAGCGCCTCTCCGGCCTCGCGGTGACGCTGTGGCTGCTCGTCGCGTCGATTTCGCTCGGCTTCGTGTGCGCGGTGCCGCTCGCGGTCGCGCGCGTGTCGAAGAACAAGTGGGTGTCGACGCCGGTGCGGTTCTACACGTACGTGTTCCGCGGCACGCCGCTCTACGTGCAGTTGCTGCTGCTGTACACGGGCATGTACAGCCTCGAGTTCGTGCGTTCGCACTCGCTGCTCGACGCGTTCTTCCGCAGCGGCTTCAACTGCGCGATTCTCGCGTTCGCACTGAACACCTGCGCGTACACGACCGAGATCTTCGCGGGTGCGATCCGCGCGATTCCGCACGGCGAGGTCGAGGCGGCGCGGGCATACGGGATGTCGCCGTTCACGATGTACCGCCGCGTGATCCTGCCGTCGGCGCTGCGCCGCGCGCTGCCGCTGTACAGCAACGAGGTGATCCTGATGCTGCACGCGACCACCGTCGCGTTCACGGCGACCGTGCCGGACATCCTGAAGGTCGCACGCGATGCGAATTCCGCGACCTACATGGCGTTCCAGTCGTTCGGAATCGCCGCGCTGATCTATCTTGCGGTATCGTTCGCACTCGTCGCGGCGTTTCGCCGCGCGGAGCGCCACTGGCTCGCGTATCTCGCGGCCGCCCGTCATTGATTCACTTCGAGGAGAGCCAGTTGGCCGAGATCACTCAAACGAGCGCGTCCGCTTCCACCAAGCTTGCCGCGGTCGACATTCACAAGCGCTACGGCGACAACGAGGTGCTCAAGGGCGTATCGCTGAACGCGAAGGCCGGCGACGTCATCAGCATCATCGGCGCGAGCGGCTCGGGCAAGAGCACGTTCCTGCGCTGCATCAATTTTCTCGAGCGGCCGAATGCGGGGCAGATCGTCGTCGACGGCGAGACCGTGCGCACGAAGACCGACCGCGCCGGTGCGCTCGAAGTCGCCGATCACAAGCAGCTTCAGCGCATCCGCACGAAGCTCGCGATGGTGTTCCAGCACTTCAACCTCTGGGCGCACATGAACGTGCTCGAGAACGTGATGGAAGCGCCGGTGCACGTGCTCGGCATTTCGAAGAAGGACGCCGAGGAGCGCGCGCGCGAGTACCTGGAGAAGGTCGGCTTGCCGCCGCGCGTCGAGAAACAGTATCCGTCGCATCTTTCCGGTGGCCAGCAGCAGCGCGTGGCGATTGCGCGTGCGCTGGCGATGCATCCTGACGTGATGCTGTTCGACGAGCCGACGTCGGCGCTGGACCCGGAACTGGTGGGCGAAGTGCTGAAGGTGATGCAGAAGCTCGCCGAGGAAGGCCGCACGATGATCGTCGTCACGCACGAGATGGGTTTCGCGCGCAACGTGTCGAACCACGTGATGTTCCTGCATCAGGGGCGGACCGAGGAAGAGGGCGATCCGAAGGACGTGCTGGTACGCCCGCAGAGCGAGCGGCTGAAGCAGTTCCTGTCGGGCAGTCTCAAGTAACGCGACAGGGCGGGTTTCATACGTGGTACCGGTGTCTCGTCCCGCAGGCGCCACCCGCACGATGCAGGTGGCGATCGTTGCATTGCCGCCCGTGTCGATGTCGGGCGTGGGTCCGATCGTCGATGCGCTGAACCTCGCGAACGAGATCGACGGGCGGCTGCTGTATCGCTGGCAGGTGTGTTCGTGGGACGGGCGGCCCGTGCCGCTTGCCGGCGGTGCGCAGTGGCATGCCGATGCGGCGTTCAACGATGCGATCGCATGCGACTGGGTCATCGTCGTGTCGGAGCGGTTTCAGCAGTTTGCCGACTATCGGTTGTTTCTCGCGAGTCTCGCGCGGGTCGGGCAGCGCACGCCGCTCGTGACCGGAATTCATCATGGCGTGTGGTGGCTGGCGATGGCCGGGCAGCTTTCCGGGTACCGGGTGAGCGTGAACTGGGAGACGTATCAGCAGTTCGCCGAACAGTTCGAGCGGTCGATCGTCACGCAGCAGATCTTCGAGATCGACCGGGACCGCGCGACGTGCGCGGGTGGGCAGGCTACCGTGGATTTCATGCTGGCCATGATTGGCCGGGAACATGGGGCGGACCTCGCGGAGCGGATTGCCGACGCACTCGGGGTCGGGACTTTGCGGAGCGGCGAGGAGCGGCAGCGGATTCCTTTTGTGACTGCGCCGGGCGAGCGGCATCCTCGGTTGAACGATGCGTTGCTGCTCATGGAAGCCAATGTCGAGGATCCGTTGACGACCGACGAGATCGCCGAACTCGTCGGCGTTTCACGCCGGCAGCTCGAGCGGCTCTTTCGACAGTATCTCGGGGCGATGCCCTCGAAGTATTACCTCAACCTCCGGTTGCTCAAGGCCCGGACTCAGTTGCAGCGGACCAGCAAGTCGGTTGTGCAGGTTAGCCTCGCCTGCGGGTTTTCTTCTGCTGCGCATTTTTCCAACGCGTACCGCGAAAGGTTCGGGGTCACGCCTCGGGAGGATCGGCGAGCGTGGCTCGAGAAGCAGACCGGCGGGGGCAGTGAACCGCGGGGTGGGGCGCTCGTCGAGCGTGGGAAGGATTGATTTCAGGTTTTTTGCAGTGTGCTTGCTTTTGTCGTGAAGCACCTGTGAGCTTGTCGGTCTATTAGCGTCGCCCCTGCGCGGGGCGGCGGTTACTTTTCTTTGTCTTGCCAAAGAAAAGTAACCAAAAGAAAGGCGCTGTGAAAACGCATGACTTCCCGGTGCCATGGTCGTCAGAGTGGTTCGCACCTAAGTGTCCGCGCCAGTCAGGAAACCGGAGTGGTTCGAGCAATGGTTCTGACACCACTCCCTACTCAACAGAGCGGTATACCGCCCGCCAGCTCCGCCCTCGGGGCCTGTCAGCAATTTCGTGTTCAAGGCATATGATGCTCCGAAGGAGACTATATGCCTCGCAAACCGAAAGCCAAACCGATAGACCTGCCGGCGATTCCCGCCGCGTTGCTTGAGCAATTCGGCAGCGGTCCGATGACGGCCGAAGCGATCAACGCCGCAACGATGGCCCTCAAGAAGGCGCTGATCGAGCGAGCACTGGGCGGTGAGATGAGTCATCATCTGGGCTACCCGCCTGGCGCGGCCAAGCCGAGCGCCGTAACCAATCAGCGCAATGGCACGGGCGCCAAGACGGTGCTGACCGAGGACGGCCCGATCCGTATCGAGGTGCCTCGTGACCGCGACGGCAGCTTCGAACCGCTGCTGATTCCCAAACACGAACGACGCTTCACGGGCTTCGACGACAAGATCGTCGCCATGTACGCCCGGGGCATGACCGTGCGTGAGATTCAGGGATTTTTGCAAGAGCAATACGGTACCGAGGTTTCGCCCGATTTCATCAGCTCGGTCACCGACGAGGTCATGGCCGAAGTGACCGCCTGGCAAGCGCGGCCGCTCGAGCCGATGTATCCGGTGGTGTTCTTTGACGCGCTGCGGGTCAAGATTCGCGAAGACGCCGTGGTGCGCAACAAGGCGATCTACCTTGCGCTGGGCGTTCTGCCCGACGGCACGCGCGATATTCTAGGCTTGTGGATCGAAGGCACCGAAGGCGCCAAGTTCTGGATGAAGGTGTTCAACGATCTCAAGACACGTGGCGTTCACGACATCCTAATCGCCGTGACCGACGGCCTCAAAGGCATGCCCGAGGCGCTGGCTGCCGTGTTTCCGGCGACCACGCTGCAGACCTGCATCGTTCACCTGATCCGCAACAGCCTCGATTACGCCAGCTGGAAAGACCGTCGAGGATTAGCCGCAGTGATTCGCCCAATCTACTGCGCACCGAGTGCGGAGGCGGCTCAGGCAGAACTCGACGCCTTTGCCGCAGGGCCATGGGGCCAGAAATTCCCGACAGTCAGTGCGGCATGGCGCAACGCCTGGGATCGTGTGATTCCGTTCTTCGCGTTTCCGCCGGCGGTTCGCAAGGTTATATACACTACGAACGCCATCGAGAACATCAACTCGCAGCTGCGCAAGATCATCAAGACTCGAGGACACTTCCCGACCGATGAGGCTGCCACCAAGCTCATCTGGCTGGCACTGCGCAACATCACCGCCGATTGGGGGCGTGCTGCTCATGACTGGAAGGCGGCTATGAACCAGTTCGCCATCCTTTACGAGGATCGATTCGTTCGACCATCCGTGTGAATCTCAACCCGCCTTGAACACGGAAATCCTGACACCCCCCCGCCCTCGCTTCGCTCGGCCGACAGGTACACCCCCTCCAGTAGCGCATAAGGTCAATCCTCCCGGCAATCGCGCGCGCAAGCACCCCGAATTCAGCAAATCAAGGACACACCCTCATTCGTAGGAAAAAGGGACGCAGCGACCAATCACGAAAACACAGTCACGGTCGTTATCAAACAAGCACCAATGACAAGCAGTCCGACAGGTACGAATGGTGTGAGTAAAGGGTGTCGATTTGCTGACCAGCGCTGGCAAAAGCAGCAAGCGCATGAAACGCGACGGGAGGTACCTTGCAGCCGAGCGAAGCGAGGATGGAGCTAGCGGGCGGTATACCGCTCTGTTGGGTAGGGAGTGGTGTCAGAACCATTGCTCGAACCACTCCGGTCTCCTGATTGGCGCGGACACTTAGGTGCGAACCACTCTGACGACCATGGCACCGGGAAGTCATGCGTGTTCACAGCGCCTTTCTTTTGGTTACTTTTCTTTGGCAAGACAAAGAAAAGTAACCGCCGCCCCGCGCAGGGGCGACGCTAATAGACCGACACGATCACAGGTGCTTCACGACGACAAAGGCAAGCACACGACCCACAAGCCCCAAAACCAGCGACGCTTCCACGAAAGCCCCCGCCCGGAGAGGGCAAAATAAGGCGCACTATCCGCTTCCGATAGAACCCGTCGCAATTCCGCAAGACGCTTGCGTCACCCTTACCTAAACTTGATCCTGTTGAACCCTCTTACGAAACCGAAAGGAACGACCATGACGACCTCGACCGTGACCCGCCAGACATTCGACGAAGTGATGGTGCCGGTATTTTCTCCCGCGCCGTTCGTGCCGGATCGCGCAGAGGGCTCCCGCGTGTGGGACACGGCCGGCCGCGAGTACATCGATTTCGCGTGCGGCATCGCCGTGACGTCGCTCGGCCACGGCCACCCGGAACTGCTGAAGGTCCTGGACGAACAAAGCCGCAAGCTCTGGCACATCGGCAACGGCTACACGAACGAGCCGGTGCTGCGCCTCGCAAAGCGCCTCGAATCGCTGACCTTCGCCGACCGCGCGTTCTTCGCGAACTCGGGCGCGGAAGCGAACGAAGCCGCCCTGAAACTCGCGCGCCGCGTCGCGTTCGACCGCCACGGCGCCGACAAGGCGGAAATCATCTCGTTCGTGCAGTCGTTCCACGGCCGCACGTTCTTCACGGTCAGCGTCGGCGGCCAGCCGAAGTACTCGGAAGGCTTCGGCCCCGTGCCGGCCGGCATCAAGCACCTGCCGTACAACGACATCGAAGCCGCGAAGGCCGCGATCGGCCCGCAAACCTGCGCAGTGATCGTCGAGCCCGTGCAAGGCGAAGGCGGCGTGATCCCGGCCGATCCGGCATTCCTGAAGGCACTGCGCGAAGCCTGTGACGCGAACGACGCACTGCTGATCTTCGACGAAGTGCAAACGGGCGTCGGCCGCACGGGCCAGTTCTACGCGTACATGGACACGGGCGTCACGCCGGACATCCTCACGACCGCCAAGGCGCTCGGCAACGGCTTCCCGATCGGCGCGATGCTGACGACCAACGAACTGGCCGCGCACTTCAAGGTCGGCGTGCACGGCACGACGTACGGCGGCAACCCGCTCGCATCGGCGATCGCCGACAAGGTCGTCGAACTGATCGGCGACCCGGCACTGCTCGAAGGCGTGCGCGAACGCAGCGTGCGCCTGAAAGGCGCGCTCGAGCGCATCAACGCACGCTTCGGCATCTTCAAGGACGTGCGCGGCAAGGGCCTGCTCGTCGGCGCGGAACTCACTGCCGCATTCGATGGCCGCGCGAAGGACTTCGTCACCGCGGCAGCAGAAAACGGCCTGATCATGCTGATCGCCGGCCCGAACGTGCTGCGCTTCGTCCCGTCGCTGGTGATCCCGTTCGACCTGCTCGACGAAGGCGTCAAGCGCTTCGAGAAGGCCGTCGAACAAGTGCTCGCCGCCCAGGAAGCCACCGCGCGCTGATCGGCGCACCCATCGCAGACAGGAACGACGATGCTATTTGTTCGCCCCGGCAAACTCACGGATCTCGATGCGCTCGCGCACATGGCGCGCACCGCGCAACCGGTCCTGCACTCGCTGCCGCACGACCGCGCGGCGCTCGAAGCGCGCGTGGCGCTCTCGGAGGATTCGTTTCGCGCGGACGTCGACTTCGCCGGCGAGGAGTTCTATCTCTTCGTGCTCGAGGATTCGTCGACGGGCAAGCTGCTCGGCACGGCGAGCATCGTGGCCGCGGCCGGTTACTCGGAACCGTTCTACGCGTTCCGCAACGACGCTCTGATCCACGCGTCGCGCGAGCTGCACGTGAACCGCAAGATCCACGCGCTCACGATGTCGCACGAGCTGACCGGCAAGAGCCGGCTCGCGGGCTTCTACGTCGATCCGTCGCTGCGCGGCGACGCGGCCGCGCACCTGATCTCGCGCGCCCGGATGATGTACATCGCCGCGAACCGTCGTCGCTTCACGCCGGAAGTGTTCACGCTGCTGCTCGGCGTGAGCGACGACACGGGCGCGTCGCCGTTCTGGGAAGCGGTGGGCCGCAAGTTCTTCGGCCGCAACTTCACCGACGTCGACATCGCGTCGGGCGGCCGCAGCCGCACCTTCATCGCGGAAGTGATGCCGGCGTATCCGCTCTACGTGCCGCTGCTGCCGGAAGCCGCGCAGCGCGTGCTCGGCGAGCCGAACGAATCGGCACTGCTCGCCTACGACATCCATCTCGAGGAAGGCTTCGAGCCCGACCGCTTCGTCGACATCTTCGACGCGGGCCCGGTGCTCACCGCGCAGGTCGACCGCACCGCGTGCGTGAAGCAGGGCACGGAGCGCGTCGTGCGCGAAGCCGCGCACCAGCAGGGCGACGTCGCGTACATGGTGTCGACGGGCAGCGGCGAATCGTTCCGCTGCGTGCTGGCCGACCTGCCGGGCGATGCGGCTGACGCACCGCTCGCCGGCGACGTGCGCGTGGCGCTCGATGTGAAGGATGGCGATGTCGTGCGCTGCGTGCCACTGCACCGCCGCGACGATGAAGATTTGAAGGGAGACGCAGCATGATCGTCGTTCGGGTCGTACAAACGGGCGACGTCGACGCGCTCGTGTCGCTCGCGAAGGAAACCGGGCCGGGCCTGACCACGTTCAAGCCCGACCGCGACGCGCTCGCCGCGCGCATCGAGCGCACGCGCCGCACGCTCGAGGGCGAGGCCGCCGCAGGCGAAGCCGGCTACTTCTTCGTGATGGAAGAATCGAAGACGGGCGACATCGCGGGCGTATGCGGGATCGAGTCGCAGGTCGGCCTCGAACAGCCGTTCTACAACTACCGCGTGAGCACGGTCGTGCATGCGAGCCAGGAGCTCGGCGTGTGGACGCGCATGCACGCGCTGAACATCTCGCACGACCTGACCGGCTACGCGGAAGTGTGCTCGCTGTTCCTGAGCCCGCGCTATCGCACGGGCGGCGTCGGCGGCCTGCTGTCGCGCTCGCGCTTCATGTTCATCGCGCAGTTCCGCGAACGCTTCCCGGAACGCATCTGCGCGGAACTGCGCGGCCACTTCGACGACGACGGCACGTCGCCGTTCTGGCGCGCCGTCGGTTCGCACTTCTACCAGATCGATTTCAACGCGGCCGACTACCTGAGCTCGCACGGCCGCAAGTCGTTCCTCGCGGAACTGATGCCGCGCTACCCGGTGTACGTCGACCTGCTGCCGCAGGACGCGCAGGACGCGGTCGGCCTCACGCACCGCGACACGCTGCCGGCCCGCAAGATGCTCGAGGCGGAAGGGCTGCGCTACCAGAACCACGTCGACATCTTCGACGCGGGCCCGGTGCTCGAATGCCACGTGAACGACCTGCGCACGGTGCGCGAGAGCGTCGTCGTGCCGGTCGCGATCGGCGTGCCCGACGCGCAGGGCGACCATCCGCCGACGTCACTCGTGTCGAACACGTCGCTCACCGATTTCCGCGTCGGCGTCGCGCCGGGCGTGGTCGCGAACGGCTCGTTCGTGCTGTCGGCCGACGATGCCGCCGCGCTCGACGTGAAGGCCGGCGATCCGGTCCGCGTGCTGCCGCTCAAAGTCAAACAGGGATAAACGAATCATGACGGAACTCTTCATCGACGGCGCCTGGGTCGCAGGCTCGGGCCCCGTGTTCGCTTCGCGCAACCCGGGCACCGACGAGATCGCGTGGCAGGGCGAAAGCGCGTCGGCGGCCGACGTCGACCGTGCGGTCGCGAGCGCGCGTCGCGCATTCGCCGGCTGGTCGGCGCTCGACTTCGAATCGCGCTGCGCGATCGTCAAGCGCTTCGCCGCATTGCTCAACGAACGCAAGGAAGCGATCGCGACCGCGATCGGCCGCGAGACGGGCAAGCCGCTGTGGGAAGCGCGCACCGAAGTCGCGTCGATGGCCGCGAAGGTCGGCATTTCGATCCAGGCCTACCAGGAACGCACCGGCGAAAAGCGCCAGGACATGGCCGACGGCGTCGCGGTGCTGCGCCACCGCCCGCACGGTGTCGTCGCGGTGTTCGGCCCGTACAACTTTCCCGGCCACTTGCCGAACGGCCATATCGTGCCCGCGCTGATCGCCGGCAATGCGGTCGTGTTCAAGCCGTCGGAGCTCGCGCCGGGCGTCGCGCGCGCGACGGTCGAGGTGTGGCAGGAAGCCGGGCTGCCGGCCGGCGTGCTGAACCTCGTGCAGGGCGAGAAGGACACAGGCATCGCGCTCGCGAATCACCGGCAGATCGACGGGCTGTTCTTCACCGGCAGCTCGGACACCGGCACGCTGCTGCACCGGCAGTTCGGCGGCCGTCCGGAAATCGTGCTCGCGCTCGAGATGGGCGGCAACAATCCGCTCGTGATCGGCGAAGTCGAGGACATCGATGCGGCCGTCCATCACACGATCCAGTCGGCGTTCCTGTCGGCCGGCCAGCGCTGCACGTGCGCGCGCCGCATCTTCGTGCCGCAGGGCGCGTTCGGCGACCGCTTCCTCGCGCGTTTCGCCGACGTCACGTCGAAGATCACGGCCGACGTGTTCGACGCCGATCCGCAGCCGTTCATGGGCGCGGTGATCTCGGCGCGCGCGGCCGCGAAGCTGGTCGACGCGCAGTCGCGCCTGATCGAGCAGGGCGCGAAGCCGATCATCGCGATGACGCAGCGCGATCCGCGCCTGGGTTTCGTGAACGCGGCGATCGTCGACGTGACGGGCGTGGCGAACCTGCTCGACGAAGAACACTTCGGCCCGCTCGCGCAGATCGTCCGCTACGCGACGTTCGACGACGCGATCGAGCGCGCGAACGACACGGCATTCGGCCTGTCCGCCGGCCTGCTGGCCGACGACGCGAACGCATGGGACCACTTCCGCCGCACGATCCGTGCGGGGATCGTCAACTGGAACCGTCCGACCAACGGCGCATCGTCCGCCGCGCCGTTCGGCGGCACCGGCCGCTCGGGCAACCATCGCCCGAGCGCGTACTACGCGGCCGACTATTGCGCGTATCCGATGGCGTCGGTGGAAAGCACGCAACTGACTTTGCCCGCGAGCCTGTCGCCGGGCCTGCACTTCTGATCGAGGGAACGACGATGAACGCACAAGAAGCCAATTTCGACGGGCTCGTCGGCCCGACCCACAACTACGCCGGCCTGTCGTTCGGCAACGTGGCGTCGCTCAACAACGAGAAGTCGGCCGCGAACCCGAAGGCCGCCGCGAAGCAGGGGCTGCGCAAGATGAAGCAGCTCGCGGATCTCGGCTTCGCGCAAGGCGTGCTGCCGCCGCAGGAGCGGCCGTCGCTGCGCCTGTTGCGCGAGCTCGGCTTCTCGGGCAAGGACGCGGACGTGATCGCGAAGGCCGCGAAGCAGGCGCCCGAACTGCTCGCCGCCGCGAGCTCGGCATCGGCGATGTGGACCGCGAACGCGGCCACCGTCAGCCCGTCGGCCGACACGAGCGACGGCCGCGTGCACTTCACGCCGGCGAACCTCTGCAGCAAGCTGCATCGCGCGATCGAACACGAAGCGACGCGCCGCACGCTGTCGACGCTGTTCGCCGATCCCGCGCACTTCGCGGTGCACGAAGCGCTGACCGGCACGCCGGCACTCGGCGACGAAGGCGCGGCGAACCACACGCGCTTCTGTGCCGAATACGGCAAGCCGGGCATCGAGTTCTTCGTGTACGGCCGCGCGGAATACCGCCGCGGCCCCGAGCCGAAGCGCTTCCCGGCACGCCAGACGTTCGAGGCGAGCCGCGCGGTCGCGCATCGCCACGGGCTCGCCGAAGAAGCGACGGTGTATGCGCAGCAGGACCCGGACGTGATCGACGCGGGCGTGTTCCACAACGACGTGATCTCGGTCGGCAACCGCGACACGCTGTTCACGCACGAGCGCGCGTTCGTCAACAAGCAGGCGATCTACGACACGCTGACCGCCGCGCTCGACGCACGCGGCGCGCGCCTGAACGTGATCGAGGTGCCCGAGGCGGCCGTGAGCGTGAACGACGCGGTCACGTCGTACCTGTTCAACAGCCAGCTACTGTCGCGCGCGGACGGCTCGCAGGTGCTCGTCGTGCCGCAGGAATGCCGCGAGAACGGGAACGTCGCGGCTTATCTCGACGAACTCGCGGCCGGCAACGGCCCGATTCACGATGTGCTCGTGTTCGACCTGCGCGAAAGCATGAAGAACGGCGGCGGCCCGGCGTGCCTGCGCCTGCGTGTCGTGCTCAACGACGCGGAACGCGCGGCCGTCACGTCGAACGTGTGGATCAACGACACGCTGTTCACGTCGCTCGACACGTGGATCGACCGGCACTATCGCGATCGCCTCGCACCGGAAGACCTCGCCGATCCGGCGCTGCTCGACGAATCGCGCACGGCGCTCGACGAGCTCACGCAGATCCTGCGCGTCGGTTCGCTGTATGACTTCCAGCGCTGAGGCACGGATGCCGGCCAACGTGCTGCTCGACGACTTCCTCGCGTTCACGCTGGCCGGTAGCGCGCCGTCCGTGACGGACGGCACCTGCGCGGCCGGCGCCGTGCGCTGGTCATGGCGCGGCGACGGTCTGCTCGCGCTCGAACCGGCCGCGGCCGCCGGCGCGGCGCGCCCGAGCGTGCTCGTGTCGGCCGGCGTGCACGGCGACGAGACGGCGCCGATCGAGCTGCTGTCGATGCTCGTGCGCGATCTCGCATCGGGCGCGCTGCCGCTCGCGTGCCGGCTGCTCGTCGTGCTCGGCAACGTGCCGGCGATGCGTGCCGGCGAGCGTTATCTCGACGACGACCTGAACCGCCTGTTCAGCGGCCGTCATGCGCAGGTGCCCGCCAGCCGCGAAGCACCGCGCGCCGCGCAGCTGGAAGCGGCCGCCGCCGCGTTCTTCGCGGACGCGCCGGCCGGCGCCGCGCGCTGGCACATCGACATGCACACGGCGATCCGCGCGTCGGTGTTCGAGCAGTTCGCACTGCTGCCGCACACGGGCACGCCGCCGACGCGCACGATGTTCGAATGGCTCGGCGACGCGCGGATCGCGGCCGTGCTGCTGCATACCGCGAAGGGCAATACGTATTCGCATTTCACGGCCGAGCACTGCGGCGCGCTCGCGTGCACGCTGGAACTCGGCAAGGTGCGCCCGTTCGGCCAGAACGACCTGACGCGCTTCGCACCGGCCGATCGCGCGGTGCGCCAGCTCGTGTCGGGCGCGGGGGGAGATGCGGTCGCGCAGGGCGGCCATCCGCCGCTGCCGCGCGTGTTCACGGTGATCGACCAGATCACGAAGCAGAGCGATGCGCTCGAGCTGTTCGTCGCGGCCGACGTCGCGAACTTCACCGCGTTTGCACGCGGCACGGTGCTCGCGCAGGACGGCGACTACCGCTACACGGTGACGCACGACGAGGAACGGATCGTGTTTCCGAACCCGACCGTGAAGCCGGGCCTGCGCGCGGGCCTGCTCGTCGTCGACACGACGCGCGAGACGCTCGCGGCGCTCGTTTGAGCGCATGTCCCGACCGGCTGCTGATTGCGCTGCCGCGACGGCACGCGGCGCGCGCCTGACCCGCAACCTGTCGGTATCCCGTCGTCGCCCGCATGCCGGGGCCGAGGGCGTGCGCCCCCCCCGGCTTGCGTATTTGCGACACCGTTTTGCAAGTTCGGCGGATCGCCTGACCGGCGCCGCGCACGCAGCGCAGCATCGCGCGACGTCGCCTGCTTTGCCATATCGGGCCGCGCGGATTGGTACAATCGCGGCCTTGCGGCTGTTGCGCCGCATCACGGCGTGGCATCGCGATTGTCGTGGTCATCCGACCCTGCAATGATGCAAGCGCCCGTAGTTCCGGAACATTCGAGTATCGAGGAGAGCACCTGATGAAGTTGGATTGGCGTAAAGTGGCCGCGCATGCGGTGGTGGCGGCATCGGCGGTGGCGGCAGGCAGTGCGGTTGCCGCGGATCTGAAGGAGATCCGATTCGGCGTCGAGGCCTCGTACGCACCGTTCGAATACAAGACGCCCGACGGCAAGCTGACCGGCTTCGACATCGACATCGGCAACGCGGTGTGCGCGAAGCTGAAGACGAAGTGCGTGTGGGTCGAGAACGACTTCGACGGCCTGATCCCGGCGCTGCAGGCGCGCAAGTTCGACGCGATCAACTCGGACATGACGATCACCGACCAGCGCAAGCATGCGATCGCGTTCACCGATCCGATCTACACGATTCCGAACCAGCTGATCGCGAAGCAGGGCAGCGGCCTGCTGCCGACCCCGCAATCGCTGAAGGGCAAGCGCGTCGGCGTGCTGCAGGGCACGATCCAGGAAGCGTACGCGAAGAAGAAGTGGGCGCCGGCAGGTGTCGAGGTCGTGCCGTACCAGACGCAGGATCTGGCCTACGCCGACCTGAAGTCCGGCCGTCTCGACGCGACGTTCCAGGACGCGGAAGCCGGTTCGAAGGGCTTCCTGGCGAAGCCGCAGGGCCAGGGCTTCGCGTTCGCGGGCGGTACCGTGAGCGACGCCGAGATCCTCGGTTCGGGCGTCGGTTTCGGCTTGCGCAAGAACGACGCGGCGCTGAAGACCGCGCTCGATCAGGCGCTGAAGGACCTGAAGGCCGACGGCACGATCGACAACCTCGCGAAGAAGTACTTCAGCGTGCCCGTGACGCTCAAGTAAGCGTTGCGTTCGATCGCACGATGCAAGCAAACCGGCCGCTCATGCGGCCGGTTTGCTTTTGCAGGCGGGGAACGGGATGAATCAGGGTGTCAGACAGGATGTGAAACAGCCGAAAACGGCGGGGAGCGGCCGGCGCCGCGTCACGCCGGAAAGAACCGGCCCAGTTCGCGCGCGAGCTCGTTGAGCACGCCCATCTCCTGCTGCGTGATCTTGCGCGCGGGCTGCGCGCCGGCCCAGTCGCCGTACAGCAGCGCGACGGTCGTCGTGCCGACGCGCACGGGCAGCAGCACGAACGCGCGCGTGTCGTCGAACGCGTCGAGATACCACGCGGGCAGGCGCTTGAGCATCTTCGGCTCCCGTGCCTGCTCGATGAAGATGCCGACCGAGTTCGAGATCGCGAGATGAAACACGTCCGGCTCGAAGCGCTCGTCGAAGCGCAGCCGGTCGAGCATCGTATCGACGCCGGGGCCGAAGCCGAGGCGCGCGGCGAACATGCCGTCGTCGTGACGCACGAACATCACGGTGCGCGTGAACGCGAGGCCGGCCAGCAGGCTTTCCGACGCGAGCGCGAGTACCGGCGTCAGCACGTGCTCGGACGGCAGCGCGCGCAGGTCCGCGAGGCCGGCTTCGAGGCACGCCTCGGGCTCGGCCTGCGCGCGCGCGATCGCATCGGCGTTCGCGCGCAGCTCGACGATCTCGCGCATCATGGTGTCGCTCGCTTCCTCGCGCGCGAGCCGCTCGGCGATCTCGACGAGCGCGTCGGGTTCCATGCCGAGTTCCGCGCCGTAGTGCTGCGCGAGCGCGGCGATGCGCGCGTCGCGCTGCGGGCTCGCGGGCATCACGAGCGCACCCGCGACGTCGGTCGAGCAGCGGCTGATCTCGCGCAGCCAGCGGACGCGCTCGGTCGGGCCGTCGTCGGACACCTCGCCCGCATCGAGGTCGTCCTCGTCGTTGCCGAACGCGTCGGTGCGGACCACGTGGTCGTGGTCGGCCATCCCCGCACGGATCACGTCGGGCAGCCGCCAGCGCGCGGCCGCCTCGAGCCCGATCTCGTCGAAGCCGACGCCGAGCACGTCGATGCAGGCGGCCGCTTCGTCGCCGTTCAGTTCGGCCGCGCGGCGGCGGATCCGGTCCCATTCGCTGTCGAGATAGCAGACCACGAGCAGCTTGCCGACCTGGCGCATCAGCGTGCAGACGACGGCTTCCTCGCCCGCGCGCAGCTCGACGCGTTCGGTGAGCTTGCGTGCGACGCAGCCGGACAGCAGCGCGCGGTTCAGTTCGAGCTTCGCGTCGATGCGCCGCGGCGTACTGTGGTGGAAATGGTCGACGAGCTTGAGCCCGACGACCAGGTGGCCGACGGCATCCATGCCGAGCACCATCAGTGCGCGGGTCACGGTCGTGATGTTGCCGCCGAACGCCATGTACATCGCGGAATTCGCGAGCCGCAGCACTTTCTGCGTGAGTGCGAAGTCCGACAGCACGACGCGCACGAGCGCGGTGAAGTCGAGGTCGTCGTTCTTCATCGCGGCCATCGTCGCGCGCAGCGATTCCGACAGCAACGGGAAATCGCCCCGTTCGTTCATCCGGGCCCACAGCTTGTCGAGCAACGCGGTGCGGGGCAGGTGTTCGGTGATTGACATACGGATCTGTCCGGTTCGCCGCGCGTCAGGCGGCGGCGTGCAGGTGCAGCTGATGGGCCTCGAAGCGCCGCGCAAGCTCCTCGGACGGCAGCGCCTGGCAGACGAGCCAGCCCTGGATATGGTTGCAGCCCATTTCCGTCAGCAATTCGCGCTGCGCCTCGGTCTCGACGCCTTCCGCGACGAGCTCGAGATCGAGCGTCTGCGCGAGGCCGACCACGGCCGACACGATCGCGCGGTCGTTGCGCGAGGTCAGCAGGTTCTCGACGAAACTGCGATCGATCTTCAGCTTCGCGAGCGGGAAGCGCTGCAGATACGCGAGGCTCGAATAACCGGTACCGAAATCGTCGATCGCGAAGCGGATGCCGAGATCGGTCAGCTCCTCGAGCAGCCCCTTCGCCTGCGCGGGATCGTGCATCAGCAGGCTTTCGGTGATCTCGAGCACGATGCGGCGCGGGTCGATGCCCGTCAGCGCGATCGCCTCGCGCACGCTTTGCGTGAAGCGCGGGTCGCGGAACTGCTGCGGCGACACGTTGACCGCCACGTACTGCAGTGCGAGCCCCTGGCGATCCCACGCGACGAGCTGCATGCACGCGGCCTTGAGCACCCAGTTGCCGAGATAGTTGATCAGGCCGATCGATTCGGCGAGCGGAATGAAGGTCGCCGGCGGCACGAGGCCGTGCACCGGATGCCGCCAGCGGATCAGCGCCTCGACGCCGACCACCGCGCCCGACTGGCTGCGCGTGATCGGCTGGAAATGGAGCGAAAACTCGCCGTTGCGCACGCCGTCGTACAGGTCGGCCTCGAGCTTCAGCCGTTCGGCATCCGCCGGGTCGTCGACGGGCGCGTGGAACGCGAGCGCGTTGCCGCCCGACGCCTTCGCCTGCGCGAGCGCGTGGTCGGCACGGCGCAGCAGCGGGCTGTGGTGCTGCGCGCGATGCGGGGCGGCGCGCTCGTCAGGGTAGAGCGCGATGCCGATGCTCGCGGACAGGTGCACGGTCTGCCCCTGGTACACGTAGGGCTGGCGCACCGCGGCCTGCAGCCGGCGTGCGAGTGCATCGGCGGCATTGCTCGCCTGCGTGCGGTCCGGCGCACTGAGCACGACCGCGAACTTGTCGCTCGCGACGCGCGCGAGCTGTTCGTTCTGCGTGACGAGCGCCTTCAGCCGCTGCGCGGTTTCGCGCAGCAGCGTGTCGCCCGCGTCGTAGCCGAGCGCGCGGTTGATCCGCTGGTAGTCGTCGAGGTCGAGCAGCAGCAGCGCCGCGCAGGTGCCGCCCTCGTCGGCGGCCTGCTGCGCGCGCATCAGCGCGGGCACGAGCGCGGACAGGTTGTCGAGGCCCGTCATCGGGTCGTGGTGCATCTCGTAGGTCAGGCGCGCCTCGAGCGCGCGCCACGACGACACGTCGAACGCCGCGATCGCGAACCCGTCGACGCCATGGTGGCGGCTCTTGAACGCGCGGATCTCGACGTCGAGCGGGTAGGTCAGCGATTTCACGATGCACATCGTCGCCTTCTCGACCTGGCCGGAACGCGCGGCGCGCGCAAGCAGGCCTTCGAGCGCCGCGGTATCCTGTTCGGCGATCAGGTCGCGCAGCGTCAGCGTGTGCAGGTAGTCGCGGTGGTAGCCGATGAAGCGCAGGCTTGCGTCCGACACGTAAAGAAAACGCAGTTCGCGGTCGACATGGGCGAGGAAATCCACCGTGCCAACCGTCTGTTCCAGCCAGTTGCGTACGGAGTCGTCGCGGCGCGGGGCGCCGGCGCGCGCGGGCATCAGCGCGCCGCCCGACCAGGCGAAGCGGCGCAGCGTATGCAAGGCGCTGCGCCAGGAGCCCTTGCGTGACGTCTGTTTCCTGTTGGCTTCCATGTTTCTCGCTGACGTGAAGGGCTGGAACCGGTTGTCCGGAAGGAATAACGGCAGACTGTGCGGAATCTTTAACGGGCCGGGCGCGGATGGCGCTGCCGCGGGTCCGAATCGGTCACCCAGGTGTTCGGCAGACGAACGCCCGCGTGGCCCACATCGAGGCTGACTTTATAAGAAATGAGGATGCAGATGAAGCGAAAACTGTTGCTGGGCGCCGCCGTCGCGGCGCTGGTGGCCGGTCATGCACTGATGGCGCAGGCGGAACTGAAGCCGGGCGCCGCGGCGCCCGATTTCACGACGCAGGCGTCGCTGGGCGGCAAGACCTACACGTACGCGCTCGCGGACGCGCTGAAGCAGGGGCCGGTCGTGCTCTATTTCTACCCGGCCGCGTTCACGAAGGGCTGCACGATCGAGGCGCACGCGTTCGCGGACGCAGTCGACCGTTACAAGGCTTACGGCGCGACGGTGATCGGCGTATCGGCCGACAAGATCGACACGCTGACGAAGTTCTCGGTGAGCGAGTGCCGGAGCAAGTTCCCGGTCGCGGCCGATCCGGACGCGAAGATCATCCGGGAATACGACGCGAAACTGCCGGCGATCGACCGCGCGAACCGCGTGTCCTACGTGATTTCGCCGGAAGGGAAGGTTCTCTACGAATACACGAGCATGTCGCCCGACAAGCACGTCGAGAACACGCTCGCCGCCGTGAAGGCGTGGGCCGACGCCCATCCGAAGCAGTAAACGGGCCCCGGGGCCCCGGGGCCCCGCGTGCGTCAAGCGTCGAGGCGGCCCGTCGTGCGGGCCGCCGGTACGGATCGACGCGCCGCCGGGCGGCGGCGCGCGTGAGGGCGCTAGGCGCGCAAGGCCTGCTCGATCGGCACGCTGCCGCCGACGAAGCCGACGATCTTGCGCGAGATGCCGAGCTTGATCGCCTCGATCGCGGCCCAGGCGACATCCTGGCGTGACACGGGCGGGGCGCCGTCGAACCACGCGTCGGTCAGTGCGATCTTGCCGACGCCCGGGTCGTCCGTAAGCGGGCCGGGGCGCAGGATCGCGTAGTCGACACCCGACGCGATCACGCGATCGTCGCCTTCGCGCTTCATCTGCGAATAGTGGCGCAGCGCGTCCGGGCCGAGTTCGGGCCGGTACGCGGACAGCGAGCTGATCACCACGAGCTTCTGTGCGTTGTAGGCCAGCGTGTATTCGGCCGCACGGGCGACCGCGTCGCGGTCGACCTGCTCCTCTTCGGCCGCGCCTTCCGATTCGGCCGAGCCGGCTGCGTAGATCACGTGCGTGATGCCCTGGAATGCGTGCGAGAAATCGTTCGTCAGATCGGCCTCGACCACCCGCGCGCCCGCCAGCGCATAGCCGTGCCGGCGCACGAGCGCCGTGACCTCGAACTCCGGCTGCTTGAGCAGCAGATCCGCGCAGGCCTGGCCCGTTCGGCCGGTCGCGCCAATCAGCAGTACCTTCGTCGTCATGAAACCGCTCCTTGCTCGATGCGTCGTCTTCCCAGATAGGGACGGACGACCGATAACTCAAGTGTAATGTCGATTTGCCCGTGCGGCGGGTGTGTATTAAGGGGCGTACCGGCGACGGGCCTTCCGGCCGTCATTCATTCACACGGATGCGGGAATGACGCGCCGACCGGCTATCATGTGCGCGATGCATTTTTCGCCGCTACGTCATACAACGCAGCGGCCCACCGGTTGGAGTACACATGGCATTACCCCTGGACAACGTCAGCATGGCCGTGTTCTGCGACTTCGAGAACGTCGCGCTCGGCGTGCGCGACGCGAAGTACGAGAAGTTCGACATCAAGCCCGTGCTGGAGCGCCTGCTGCTGAAGGGCAGCATCGTCGTGAAGAAGGCCTATTGCGACTGGGATCGCTACAAGGGCTTCAAGGCGTCGATGCACGAGGCGAGCTTCGAGCTGATCGAGATTCCGCACGTGCGCCAGTCGGGCAAGAATTCGGCCGACATCCGGCTTGTCGTGGACGCGCTCGACCTCTGTTACACGAAGTCGCACGTCGATACGTTCGTGATCATCAGCGGCGACTCGGATTTTTCGCCGCTGGTGTCGAAGCTGCGCGAGAACGCGAAGAAGGTGATCGGCGTCGGCGTGAAGAAATCGACGTCGGACCTGCTGGTCGCGAACTGCGACGAATTCATCTTCTACGACGATCTGGTACGTGAGCAGCAGCGCACGCTCGCGAAGCGCGAACAGCAGCAGCGCGCGGGCAACGGCGGCGCGAAGCGGCCGGACGAGCCGTCGGCGTCGCGCAAGCACGACCTGGACGCGCGCAAGGCCGAGGCGATCGCGCTGGCCGTGGAGACGTTCGACGCGCTCGCGTCGGAGCGGGACGACGTCGGCAAGATCTGGGCGTCGGTGCTGAAGAGCGCGATCAAGCGTCGCAAGCCGGATTTCAACGAGTCGTACTACGGATTCCGCGCGTTCGGCAACCTGCTCGACGAGGCGCAGGCGCGCGGCCTGCTCGAAGTGGGGCGTGACGACAAGTCGGGCGCGTTCGTGTCGCGGGCACGCCAGTCGGCGGCCGCGGAGCAGGTTGCGCAGGCCGGCGAAGGCGGGGCCGCACACCATGGCGGCCACCACGGCGCGCGCGCGGCGGAGCCGGCGCGGGCCGGCCGCGAGCCGCGACGTCGCGAGCAGCGGGCGGAAGCCGTCGTGCACGAAACCGCGCAGGTCGACGCGGACGACGCGGCGATGGCCGAATCGGCCGGCGCCACCGAAATCGCGGCAGTCGTGCCGGCTGAAACGACCGAATTCGTGGAAGCGGTCGAAGCAGCCGAGGCGCACGGCGATGCGAAGGATGGCCGCAAGCGTGCGCGCAAGAGCGCGGCGAAGAAGACCGGCGCGAAGAAGGGCGCCGCCGCGAAGAGCGCAGGCCGTGAGTCGGCCGGGCGGCCGGACGACGCCGGACATGGCGCGGCGAAGCACGGCGGCGACAAGCACGCGCACGGCAAGCATGCGGGCGACACGCATCGCGACCCGGAGCAGGGCGACATGTGGCCCGCCGCGGTGACGCACACCGAGCCGTCGGCCGGCGACGTCGGCGGCGAGGTGGCTGCCGCACCGGCCGAGGCGGCTGTCGAGGCGCCCGCCGAAGCCAAGCCGAAGAAACCGGCCCGCAAGGCGGCACCGCGCGCGCGGCGTCCGCGCAAGACGGCGGCAGCGGCCGAGTAATGGTCGTGTAATGGTCGAGTAGCGGCCGAGGTAACGGCCGAGGTAACGGCCGAGCAACGGCCGAGCAACGGCCGAGCCGGGTAGTGGCCCGGTAACGGCCGCCGGCCGGGTGTCGTCCGAAGCAGGTCGGCACCCGGGCCGGTTTCTCGCAGCGCAACAGCGGCCGGCGCAGTGCCGGCCCTTCAGCCGAGCTGACCGTTCAGCGCATAAGGCTGCGTCATCACTTCGAGGAAGTGGCCGTCCGGATCGTCGAAATACACGCCGCGGCCGCCGTTGTGGCGGTAGATGTCATCGGGTTGCCGCTTCGCGGGATCGGCCCATTGCGGCAGCCCGCGCTCGCGGATGCGTGCCAGCACGCGATCGAAGCCGGCTTCGTCGAGCAGGAACGCGTAATGCTGCGACCGGATGTCCCCCGCCTGTTCGTAGAAATCGAGCGACACGCCGTTGTCGAGCGGTACGACCAGCATCGTGCCGAACGGCGTCGGCGGCGGCAGTTCCAGAAGCTCGGTGAGGAAGCGGCTCGACGCGCGCTTGTCGCGACACCAGACGATCGTATGGTTGAGCTGGACGTTCATGGCGTGTCCCCGTGAAGGGTCCCGCGGTGGGCATGGACTCACGATAGCCGATCGCTGCCGATGCGCAAGCGCGGCAAGCGGCCGCCCGGCGGGCGGCCGCTTTCATCACTCCCCGGCGACGGCCGGTCCGCCGGAATTCCCGCGGCGGTTGCGCCGCTTCTCGGCCCAGACGCGGAAACGGTCCATGTACAGGTAGACGACCGGCGTCGTATAGAGCGTCAGCACCTGCGACACGATCAGGCCGCCGGCGATCGCGATCCCGAGCGGCGCGCGCAGCTCGGCGCCGTCGCCGCTGCCGAACGCGAGCGGCAGTGCGCCGAACAGCGCGGCCATCGTCGTCATCATGATCGGGCGGAAGCGCAGCAGGCACGCCTCGTGGATCGCGTCGAGCGACGATTTGCCGTAGTTGCGCGTCTGGTCGATCGCGAAGTCGACCATCATGATCGCGTTCTTCTTCACGATACCGATCAGCAGGATCACGCCGATCAGCGCGATGATGCTGAACTCGGTCTTGAACAGCAGCAGCGCGAGCAGCGCACCGACACCGGCCGACGGCAGCGTCGACAGGATCGTGATCGGGTGGATGTAGCTCTCGTACAGGATCCCGAGCACGATATAGACGGCCAGCAGCGCCGCGAGGATCAGGATCGGCTGGTCGTTCAGCGACTGCTGGAACGCCTGCGCGGTGCCCTGGAAACTGCCGACGATCGTCGGCGGCACGCCGACCTGCGCCATCGTCTGGTAGATCACCTGCGTCGCCTGCGACAGCGACACGCCGGGCGGCAGGTTGAACGAGATCGTCGTCGCGACGAACAGCCCCTGGTGGTTGACCGATAGCGGTGTCGTGCTCGGCCCGAACGTCGCGATCGCCGACAGCGGGATCATCGTCGACTTCGACGTCGACACCGACGCACCCGACGACGCGCTCGACTTGCCGCTCGCCGCGATCGCGTTGAGCGCCTGGTTGCGTGCGGAGTCGGACGCGATCGCGGCGGCGCTCTGCGCGGCCGTGCCGGCGCTCGACGTGCCGGCCGACGTCGCGACGTAGGTGCCGGCCGCCGCGTTGGTGGTCTGCGAGCCGTTCGCGCTGCCGCCCGACGTGCTGACCCACACCTGGTTCAGCATCTCGGGGCTCTGCCAGTATTTCGGCGCGACTTCCATCACCACGTGGTACTGGTTCAGCGGGTTGTAGATCGTCGAGACCTGGCGCTGGCCGAATGCGTCGTACAGCGTATTGTCGATCTGCGCGGGCTTGATGCCGAACCGCGCGGCCGTCGCGCGGTCGATCGTCACCATCGCCTCGAGGCCACCTTGCTGCTGGTCCGAGTTCACGTCGGTCAGCTCGGGGCGCTTCTGCAGCGCTTCGGTCAGGATCGGCCCCCACTTGTACAGGTCGGCGCTCAAATCGCCGAGCAGCGTGAACTGATACTGCGCGTTGCTCTGCCGGCCGCCGACGCGGATGTCCTGTGCCGCCTGCAGGAACGTGCGCGCACCCGCGACGTCCGCCAGCGGCGGGCGCAGTTGCTGGATCACCTGGTCGGCCGTCAGCTTGCGCTCGGTACGGTCCTTCAGCGTGACGAACATGAAGCCCGAGTTGGTCTGCGTGCCGCCGGTGAAGCCCGCGACGCTCTTCACGTTCGGGTTGCCCTGCACGATCCGCATCATCTCGGAGAACTTCAGCTTCATCGCCTGGAACGACGTCGACTGGTCGGCCTGGATGCCGCCGATCATCAGCCCGGTGTCCTGCTGCGGGAAGAAGCCCTTCGGCACGACGATGTACAGGTAGACGTTCAGCCCGATCGTTGCGACGAGCGTCAGCAGGATCAGCAGCGGCCGGCGCAGCGCCCACGACAGCGAGCGTTCGTAACCGCGCTGCATGCGGCTGAAACAGCGTTCCAGGAATCGCGCGAAGCGGCCTTCGCTCTGCGGTTCGTGCGACTCGGGGAGCAGGCGCGCGCACATCATCGGTGTCACCGTGAGCGACACCGCGAGCGATACCGCGATCGCAAGCGACAGCGTCAGCGCGAACTCGCGGAACAGGCGCCCGACGATGCCGCCCATCAGCAGGATCGGCAGGAACACCGCGACGAGCGAAATGCTCATCGACAGCACCGTGAAGCCGACCTCGCGCGCGCCGTCGAACGCGGCCTGCATGCGCGACTTGCCGTTCTCGATATGCCGCGAGATGTTCTCGAGCACGACGATCGCATCGTCGACGACGAAGCCGGTCGCGACGATCAGCGCCATCAGCGACAGGTTGTCGATCGAGAAGCCGAGCAGGTACATCGCGCCGAACGTGCCGACGATCGAGATCGGCACCGCGACGCTCGGGATCAGCGTCGCGCGCCAGTTGCGCAGGAACAGGAACACGACCATCACGACGAGGCTGATCGCGATCAGCAGCGTGTGCTCGGTGTCCTTCAGCGACGCGCGAATGGTGGTCGAGCGGTCGAGTACGGGTGTGACCGTGATGTCGGCCGGCAGCGACGCGGTGAGCTGCGGCAGCGCCGCGCGCACGCGGTCGATCGTATCGATGATGTTCGCGCCGGGCGAGCGGTAGAGGATCACGAGCACCGCGCGCTTGCCGTTCGACAGGCCGAGGTTGCGGAGATCCTCGACCGAATCGACGACGTCGGACAGGTCGGACAGCCGCACGGCCGCGCCGTTGCGATACGCGACGACGAGGTCGCGGTATTGCGACGCCTCGGACGCCTGGTCGTTCGTATAGAGCTGGTAGCGCTGCGGGCCGAACTCGATCGCGCCCTTCGGCGCGTTGGCGTTCGCGGAGGCGAGCGCCGCGCGCACGTCCTCGAGGCCGATCCCGTAGTGGAACAGTGCCTGCGGCTCGAGCTCGACGCGCACGGCCGGGTTCGCGGAGCCGCTCACCGACACCTGGCCGATCCCGTCGATCTGCGACAGCGACTGCTGCAGCACCGTCGACGCGGCGTCGTACAGCTTCGCGGGCGACGAGGTTTCCGACGTCAGCGACACGATCATGATCGGCGAGTCGGCCGGGTTGACCTTGCGGTAGGTCGGGTTGCTCTTCAGCGCGGCGGGCAGGTCGGCGCGCGCCGCGTTGATCGCGGCCTGCACGTCGCGGGCGGCGCCGTCGATGTCGCGGTTCAGGCCGAACTGCAGGATGATCCGGGCATTGCCGACCGTGCTCGTCGACGTCATTTCGGAGACGTCGGCGATCGAGCCGAGGTGCCGCTCCAGCGGGCTCGTCACGCTGGTCGCGACGGTCTCGGGGCTCGCGCCGGGCAGCGACGCCTGCACCGAGATGGTGGGGAAGTCGACCTGCGGCAGCGGCGACACCGGCAGCTTGACGAACGCGAACAGGCCCGCGAGCGCGACGCCGATCGCGAGCAGCGTCGTCGCGACGGGGCGGGTGATGAAGGGGCGCGACAGGTTCATGTCGGCACTCGCTGGGCCGCCGCGTGTTCCGACGGATGCGTTTTCGGGAGATGGGGGGGCTGCGCCCCCCCACGCGAACGAAGTGAGCGTGGGGGTCGTTTCATTTACGCATCCGTGCGCGTGCCGGCTTGCGGGCCGTGGCGCTCGAACCAGCCGCGCACGCGGCGCGCGAGCGAGTCGAAGCCGAGGTAGATCACGGGCGTCGTGAACAGCGTCAGCACCTGCGACACGATCAGGCCGCCGGCGATCGCGACCCCGAGCGGCTGGCGCAGCTCGGAGCCCGCGCCGGCGCCGACGATCAGCGGCACCGCGCCGAGCAGCGCGGCGAGCGTCGTCATCAGGATCGGCCGGAAGCGCAGCAGGCACGCCTGGTAGATCGCCTCGCGCGGCGGCTTGCCTTCGACGCGCTCGGCCTCGAGCGCGAAGTCGATCATCATGATCGCGTTCTTCTTCACGATACCGATCAGCAGCACGATGCCGATGATCCCGATGATGTCGAGGTCGTGCCCGGTGATCATCAGCGCAAGCAACGCGCCGACGCCGGCCGACGGCAGCGTCGACAGGATCGTGATCGGGTGGATGTAGCTCTCGTACAGCACGCCGAGCACGATGTACATCGTGACGACCGCCGCGAGGATCAGGAACAGCTGGTTCGACAGCGATGCCTGGAACGCGAGCGCCGCGCCCTGGAAGCGCGTCTGGAACGACGCGGGCAGCCCGATGTCCTTCTCGGCGGCCTCGATCGCCTTGACCGCCTCGCCGAGCGACGCGCCCGCCGCGAGGTTGAACGAGATGGTGGTCGACGGGAACTGCGACAGGTGCGCGACCAGGAGCGGCGACGGTCGTTCGTGGAACGACGCGATCGACGACAGCGGCACCTGGCCGCCGCCCGCCGACGGCAGGTAGATGTCGTTCAGCGATTGCGCGTAGTGCTGCTCCTTGGGCTCGGACTCGAGAATCACGCGGTACTGGTTCGACTGCGTGAAGATCGTCGACACGATGCGCTGGCCGAACGCGTCGTACAGCGCGTTGTCGACGGTTGCCGGCGTGATGCCGAAGCGTGCGGCGCTCGCGCGGTCGATCTCGATGTAGACGGACTGGCCGTTGCTCTGCAGGTCGGTCGCGACGTCGGCGAGCGACGGCTCCTGCTGCAGCCGCGCGACGAGCTTCGGCACCCAGGTCGCGAACTCTTCCGAGTTCGGGCTCGTCAGCATGAACTGGTACTGCGTCGGGCTGACGGTCGAGTCGATCGTTAGATCCTGCACCGACTGCATGAAGAGCGAGATCCCGGTGATGTTCGCCACGCGGTGCTGCAGGTCGCGGATGATCTGCGCGGCCGTTTCGGAACGTTCGTCGCGCGCCTTCAGGTTGATCAGCATCCGGCCGCTGTTCAGCGTGATGTTGCTGCCGTCGACGCCGATGAACGACGTGAGGCTCACGACGTTCGGATCCTTCAGGATCTCGGCCGCGAGCGTCTGCTGGCGCTCGGCCATCGCGCCGTACGAGATCGACTGCGGCGCCTGCGTGATCGCCTGGATCACGCCGGTGTCCTGCGCGGGGAAGAAGCCCTTCGGCACGTAGACGTACAGCAGGCCCGTCAGCGCGAGCGTCAGCAGCGCGACGACGAGCGTCGAGCGCTGGCGGTTCAGCACCCATTCGAGCGCGACCGCGTAGCGCGCGATCACCCAGTCGATCGCCTGGTGCACGCGTGCCTCGAAGCGGTGGCTTTCGGGCGGCGGCGAATGGCGCAGCAGCTTCGCGCACATCATCGGCACGAGCGTGAGAGACACGATCGCCGAGATCACGATCGTCACCGCGAGCGTGATCGCGAATTCATGGAAGAGGCGCCCGACCACGTCGCCCATGAACAGCAGCGGGATCAGCACCGCGATCAGCGATACCGTCAGCGAGATGATCGTGAAGCCGATCTGCTTCGAGCCCTTCAGCGCGGCCTCGAGCCCCGATTCGCCTTCCTCGACGTAGCGCGCGATGTTCTCGATCATCACGATCGCGTCGTCGACGACGAAGCCGGTCGCGATGGTGAGCGCCATCAGCGACAGGTTGTTCAGCGAGAAGCCGGCCATGTACATCACCGCGAGCGTGCCGATCAGCGACAGCGGCACCGACAGGCTCGGGATGATCGTCGCGTAGATGTTCGCGAGGAACAGGTACATCACGAGCACGACGAGCCCGACCGCGACCAGCAGTTCGAACTGCACGTCGCGCACGGCGGCGCGGATCATCGTCGTGCGGTCGGTGACGATCTGCACGTCGAGCGCGGCCGGCAGCGTTTCCTGCAGCTTCGGCAACTGCGCCTTGATCGCGTCGACCGTCTGGATCACGTTCGCGCCCGGCTGGCGCTGCACGTTCAGGATGATCGCGGGCTCCGAATTCACCCACGCGCCGAGCTTGGTGTTCTCCGAGCCGGCCACGACCGTCGCGACGTCGGTGAGCATCACCGGGCGGCCGCCCTTGTACGCGACCACCGCGCTGTTGTATTGATCGGCGCTCGTGAGCTGGTCGTTCGCGTTGATCGTGTACGCGCGCGTCGGGCCGTCGAAGTTGCCCTTCGGCGTGTTCACGTTCAGGTTCGAGATCGTCGTGCGCAGGTCGTCGAGGTTCATCCCGTACTGCGCGAGCGCGGTCGGGTTCGCCTGGATCCGCACCGCCGGGCGGTTGCCGCCCGACAGGCTGACGAGGCCGACGCCCGCGATCTGCGAGATCTTCATCGCGAGGCGCGTGTCGGCGAGGTCCTGCACCTGCGTGAGCGGCAGCGTCTTCGACGTGACGGCGAGCGTGATCACCGGCGCGTCGGCCGGGTTGACCTTCGCATAGATCGGCGGGGCAGGGAGGTCGGACGGCAGCAGGTTGCCGGCCGCGTTGATCGCGGCCTGCACTTCCTGTTCGGCGATGTCGAGCGGCAGGTCGAGCGAGAACTGCAGCGTGATCACGGACGAGCCGGCCGAACTCTGCGACGACATCTGGTTCAGCGACGGCATCTGCCCGAACTGCCGTTCGAGCGGCGCGGTGACCGACGAGGTCATCACTTCCGGGCTCGCGCCCGGGTAGAAGGTCTGGACCTGGATCGTCGGATAGTCGACTTCCGGCAGCGCGGCGAGCGGCAGGAAGCGCAGCGCGACGAGACCGGCCAGCATGATCGCCGCCATCAGGAGGGCGGTGCCGACCGGCCGGAGAATGAAAAGGCGGGAGGGATTCATCGAGCGGCCCGCGCGTTACTGGGCCGCGGGGGCCGCTGCCTGCGACGCGCCGTGCCGGTGCCCGCCGCGCTGGCCGCCGGCGCCCGATGCACCCGACGCCGCACCGGCGCCGCGCGCGCCCGACGCGCCTTTCGGCTTGTCGGCCGGGATCGAGATCTTCGCGCCTTCGCGCAGGCGGTCGGAGCCGTCGGTCACCACGCGCTCGCCGAGCGACACGCCGCTGACGATGCTCGTGCGTTCGCCGTCGACCGGGCCGATCGTGACCTTGCGCACCGTCACCGTGTTGTCGGGTTTCACGACGTAGACGAACTGGCCGATCGAGCCGGTCAGCACCGCGGAGGTCGGCACGATCGTCGCGTTGCGCATCACGTCGACGAGCAGCCGCGTGTTCACGAACTGATTCGGGAACAGCATGCCTTCCTTGTTATCGAAGTTCGCGCGCAGCTTGACCGTGCCGGTGCTCGTGTCGATCTGGTTGTCGAGCGTCGCGAGCGAGCCCGTCGCGAGCGGCACCGTGTTGTTGCGGTTGTACGCGGTGACCGACAGCTTCTGGCCCGCGTTCACCTGCTTGAGGATCTGCGGCAGGTTGTCTTCCGACGTCGTGAAGATCACGCTCATCGGCTGCAACTGCGTGATCACGACGATGCCGTTGGCATCGCCCGGCGTCACGTAGTTGCCGGGGTCGACCTGGCGCAGGCCGACGCGGCCCGACACCGGCGCGGTGATGCGCGCATACGTGAGGTTCAGCTTCGCGGAATCGATCGCGGCCTGGTCGGTCTTCACCGCGCCTTCGTATTGCTTGACGAGTGAGGCCTGCGTATCGACCGTCTGCGACGCGATCGAATCCTGCGACAGCAGAGTCTGGTAGCGCTTCAGGTCGAGGCGGGCCGTCGCGAGCAGCGCCGAGTCGCGCGCGTGCGTGCCTTCGGCGTTCTCGAGCGACACCTGGTACGGGCGCGGGTCGATCTGCGCGAGTACGTCGCCTTTCCTGACGATCTGGCCTTCCTGGAACGAGACCGACTGCAGGTAGCCCGACAGCTGCGTCTTGACCGTCACGTTCGCGAGCGGCGTGACGGTGCCGAGCGCGGACAGCACGATCGGCATTTCGCCCTGCGTCGCGGTCGCGACCTGCACGGGCTGCGGAATGTTCGCCATCGCGGCGGGGCCGCCTCGGCCGCGGTGGCCGCCGCCACCGGCGGCGCTTGCACCCGCGCCCGTCGCGGCACTGCCGGCCGCCGGCGTGCGGTTCCACGGGTGCCACCACAGCAGGCCGCCGATGACGACGACCGCGAGCGCCCCGGCCATCAGCGTGCGGCGCGGGCGTCGTGCGGCGGGAGACGCGGGGTCGTTCGAAGGAGGCGTGGGCTTTTGTTCGTTATCCATCGTGTTCTGTCAGGAAGACGGCGCGGCGTGCCGGAAATCGGACTGCTGGGCTGCGCGTGGGCGGGCGGTGCCGGGAGGGGGCGCCCGGCTCGGTCCGGGGCCCCGCCGGCCTGCGCGGGAAAAGAGCGGTGCGCACCGCGAAGGCGGCGCGACGATGGGCATGATCCTACGTCCCGTCCCCGTTACAGTCCAGTGGACTATCTTTCAACGGGTTACGGTCGTTACAGAACGCAATTGGACGATGACGAATCGATTACACGGCGTGCCGCCGGGCCGGTGCGCCGCCGATCTCGCGGGTGATTTTCGCGATGCATTCGTGCAGCGCGGGTACCACGTGTTCGTGCAGCCATTCGGGCGGGCACTGGTGCGACGCGCCGCCGCAATTCACCGAATAGCGCTGGCCCGACGGGCCGACGAAACCGGCCGCCACCGCATTCAGGCCCTCGCGCCATTCGCCGATCGCGATCGCGCAACCGTCGCGCATTGCGTCGTCCAGCGCGGGGGTCAGGCGCGCGGACACGTGCGGCCAGTCGTCGCCGGCCGTGGTGCGCAGCGACTCGAGCAGCAGGCGGCGTTCGTCGTCCTCGAGTGCGGCGAGATACGCACGGCCTACCGCGGTGCGCGCGATGTCCATCCGCGAGCCGATCTCGAGACGTGTGACGAGCACGGCCGAGCGCGGCCGGATCACGTCGATCGCGACCATGTCGAGCCGGTCGCGCACCGCGAGGTGCACGGACAGGGACGTGCGTTCGGCCAGCTCGATCATGAACGGCCGCGAACGCGCGCGGATGTCGAAGTTGCGCAGGAAGCCGTGGCTCAGTTCGAGCACCGACGCGGTGAGCACGAAGCGCTCGCTGTCGGGCAACTGGAACAGGAAGCCGGCGCTGACGAGCGTCGCGGTGATGCGCGAGACGGTCGGCTTCGGGATGCCGGTCAGTTCGGTCAGCTCGCGGTTGCTGACGGGCGCGTCGGCAGCCGCGATGCGACGCAGCACCGCGAGTCCGCGGGCGAGGGCGGTGATTTCGTCGGGCGAGGATTCACGGTCCCGCGACGCGGGAGGGGTTACAGTGGTCGACACGAGGGATTCTCTCTATTTCCGAAACTCGATTTCAATTTTGTTGGTATTGTAGGATTATTGTCAAAGGATGCATGTTCCGCAGGCGAACCGGTCATTGGATGAGATTTTACGGGTTCACCCTTGGTTTATTAGGAAAACGCTCAAATGAGCGTTGCCAGAAAGTGCATGAACCGGTGCAAATACCGCTTGACTTGTCGGGCGGAAACGGAAAGAATGTCTCACGTTTTCGAAACATCGTTTCAAGAGTTTAACCGGCAACGATGTTTCGCGCAGTCTCTCAGGTTCTAGCACGGCCCTCGGAATGGCTAGAACTTTTTTAGCGCCACGGTCTCCGTGGCGCTTTTTTTTGCCCGTTTTCCTGCTCGCCCGCCCGGACGTGTCAGGCCCGTATTATCCCCCGATCGTCGAACCCCCCCGTTTTTACCCGCGCGGCGTCTGCTCGCGCATGCGCCTGACGCGATTCGCACGCGCAAAAAAAAGCGCGATGCCCGCACTGGGCATCGCGCATCAAACGGCGTGGAGCGCCGACGAATGATCGGTGATGAAGAAAGGGACGCCCGGTCAGGGACGCCCCCGGCCGGCGGGTGGCGCCTCCTCGCGCGGCCCGGTCAGGCCTTCGCGAGCTTGATGCTGGTCTGCTCGGCCGTCAGGTAGCCGACGCTCGCGCCGAAGCGGTCCTTGAAGTTCGCTCGCACGAGCGGGTCGAGCGTCGGCTTGACCTTGTCGTGCAGCGGCGATTCCCAGTCGCCCGCGTGCTGGAAGTTGCTCATGATGTACGTCCAGCCGTTGATCTCGTCGACCGCGTGCAGGCCCGTCGATTCCGCGCCGGCCGGGCACGACAGCACGCGCACCAGCGACTTCGTGTCGACGTTGTACGCCCACAGGAAGTTGTTCACGTGCATGCCCGAGTCTTCGCCGATGAAGAGCGTGCGCAGTTTTTCGGAGAACTTCAGGTTGTCCGGGTTCGCGATCTTGTCCGGGTTCGCGAGGTTGCCGAGCCCGTCGGCCGCGGCGAGATCCTCGCCGACGAGCGCGGCCGGCGCGCCCATGTCGACCGGCACCCATTCGCTGTCGATCGCGCTGCCCGTCGTGTCGCGCTGGCTGCCCTTCAGGTTCAGCGCATAGACGGCGCCCGCGGCGATCTTCTTGTCGACCGCGACGTCGCGCGACGCCGCATTGCCCTTGACCATCGACGTCTCGATCCGCGACATCGCCGTGTAGACGATCTTGTCCTTCGCGTTCACGGTCGTGCCTTCGAGCTTCGTGAAGCCCATGCTGCCGCCGAGCAGTGCCGCGTAGCGGTGCGTCTCGAGGAACGCGGCCGCCTTTTCCATCCCCGGCTTCACGCGCATCCAGTTGAACTTGCCGCCGAAGTGGATCTTCGTGTAGCTCGCATCGTTCGGGTCGGTGGTCACCAGGTCCATGATGTCCGACGCCTTCAACGTGTTCGCGAGCGCCTCGATCTCGCTGCTCGTCGCGTGGCCGATCCTGATCCACGTGAGCGTCGCGGTGCCGGCGCCGGCCGACGAGGTCTGCGTCCACTTCGCGACGTACAGCGTGCCGGCCGACAGGTCGGCGGCCTTGTCGGCGACGAACATGAACAGGCCGCCGTTGGTGGCGTCGTCCCCCATCATCACGGTGCGCTGGTCCGGCATCACCTGGATCAGCTCGTGCGAGATGCGGCCGAGGCAATAGTGCTTCTTCACGGTGCCCGTGCCGTCGGGATTCACGGTGATCTCGGGCAGGTGGCCGTAGTGGTAGGGGTTCGCCTTCGTCTCGTCGCCGAACGTGTTCTTGCTGAACGCCTTGAACTGCGCGTCGGTCGCGGCCTTGGTCGCGTCCGGCTCGTACTCCTCGCTCGACAGGTGCGTGCCCCACGGCGACAGGCTCGCGCCGCACGTGATCCACAGGCCGTGTGCCTTCGACGTGTCGACGTTGTGGTACTTGACGACCTTCAGCGCGCCGTTGGCCGGATCCTGGTCGAGCGTCAGCACCGCGATCGGCGACGGCAGCTGGCCGTACTGCGATGCGCTCGCCTGGTCGCGCGTCGTGTATTCGAACTGCACGACGGCGAACACCGTGTTGCCTTTCACGCCGGGCACGTTCGCGTTCTTCAGCGTCAGCAGCGAGCTGCCGTCCGGGCAGTCGGAATAGAACTGGCGCTCCTTGCCGGCAACCGAGCGGTCGATGATCGGCTGGTTGTTGATGTCGTAGTAGCCGCCCGCGAGCGTCGTGCCGCCCTTGCCGTCCGGCACCATGTCGCCCGTCACGAAGAACGGCCGGTACGCCAGCTTGAAGTTGCGCGCCGAACCGTCCGAGAACGACACCGACAGCGTCGAGCCGACCGTCGTCGTGGCCATCGCGGCCGCGTTGTCGAGCGTGGGTGCGGCCATCGCCGAGAACGTCGCCGACGTGTACGCGGCGGCGACCGGGGCCGGCGTCGACGCCGGATTGTCGTCGCCGCCGCAACCCGTCAGCAGGGCCGGCAGCGCGAGGCCGGAAAGGGGAAGCATCGGCGCGCCGGCGAGGATCTTCAGGGCCTGACGACGGGAAGCATTGGGCAACGCGGGCATGTGGAGTCCAGTTTCAGTTGTTGGAAGAATGGCCTTCGCGAAGCAGGCGCTCGGCAAGCGTCGCGAAGGCAAATTGAAAACTGGACGGAAGTGTAAGGACGCTCGATGAAAGTTTTTTGAATTGAAAACGTAATGGCAGGCCGGGCGTTCGTCAGGGGCTCAATCGCGTTCGGGCGTCGCCGAGATGCGGTGGATCGACAGGTCCGCGCCGTCGAACTCGGCTTCGCGGTCGAGGCGCAGCCCGACGGTCGCCTTCAGCGCACCGTACACGAGCGTGCCGCCCGCGGTCGCGATCGCGATGCCGCCGAGCGTGCCGACGAGCTGCGACATGAACGACACGCCGCCGAGGCCGCCGAGCGCGGGCAGGCCGAACACGCCGGCCGCGAGGCCGCCAAGCGCGCCGCACATGCCGTGCAGCGGCCACACGCCGAGCACGTCGTCGATGCGCCACTTGTTCTGCACGCAGGTGAACATCGCGACGAACAGTGCGCCGGCGGCCGCGCCCGTGACGAGTGCGCCGATCGGGTGCATCACGTCGGAGCCCGCGCATACCGCGACGAGGCCCGCGAGCGGCCCGTTGTACGTGAAGCCCGGGTCGTTGCGGCCGGCCATCCACGCGGCGAGCGTGCCGCCGACCATCGCCATCAGCGAGTTCACGGCGACGAGGCCGCTGATCTTGTCGAGCGTCTGCGCGCTCATCACGTTGAAGCCGAACCAGCCGACCGCGAGCACCCACGCACCGAGCGCGAGGAACGGGATGTTCGACGGCGGGTGCGCGGCGATCCGGCCGTCCTTCGCGTAACGGCCGTGGCGCGCGCCGAGCAGCAGTACGGCCGGCAGCGCGACCCAGCCGCCGAACGCGTGCACGACGACGGAGCCCGCGAAATCGTGGAACGGCGCGCCGAACGCGTGCGCGAGCCAGGCCTGCACGCCGAAGCGTTCGTTCCACGCGATCCCTTCGAAGAACGGATAGATGAAGCCGACGATGATCAGCGTCGCGACGAGCTGCGGATTGAACTTCGCGCGCTCGGCGATGCCGCCGGACACGATCGCGGGAATGGCCGCCGCGAAGGTCAGCAGGAAGAAGAAGCGCACGAGCGCGTAGCCGTTGTGCTGCGACAGCGTGCCGATGTCGTCGAAGAACTCGACGCCGTACGCGATCGTGTAGCCGATGAAGAAATACGCGAGCGTCGACACCGAGAAGTCGACCAGGATCTTCACGAGCGCGTTGACCTGGTTCTTCTTGCGGACCGTGCCGAGTTCGAGAAATGCAAAGCCCGCGTGCATCGCGAGCACCATGACGGCGCCGATCAACAGGAACAGTGAGTCGACGCCGGATTTCAGACCATCCATGCCGTGGCTTCCTTGCGCAAAAAACGGGCAAGGAATGCAAATATCGAGCCAACTTGGTGAGTCGCCGCATGGAGTTGGTGCCCGGGCGCCGCGTGGTGAGGCATTCCGATGAATCGTGCACGGGAAGAGGGCGTAGCCGGCGCAGCCCGAGCGCGATGCCGGGTGCACGTGTGTGGTGCGGCGCGTACGGAACTGGTGCGTGCGACGAGCCGGTTGGTGCGGCGTGGTGCGCGATGGTGCGGCGCGGCGCACCAGCCGGCGCGTCAGTGGCGCGCGAACAGCGGGGGCGGCCGCCGCAGCCGCAGCGCACACACCGACCAGTAGGCGGCGACGGTTGTCAGCCCGAGCGCGGCGAACGCGAGCGCCGCGAAGCCTGTGAGCGACTGGCCGTCGGCGTCGGGGCCGAGGATGCCTTGCGCGACGATCAGCGCGGCCGTCCAGAAGCCGATCACGGCCTGCGCGAGCAGGCGCGCGGCAGCGACGCGGCGCGGGCGCCCGGATTCGGCCAGACGGTGCACCGACCGCGGGCGCAGACACAGGAACAGCGTGGCGGCGAGCAACGCGGCCAGGGCGATGAGCCAGTTGACGAGGAAATCCATGAGAAAAAGGGGGCACGTCCGAAGCGGGTTGAAGCTCGCCCACTTTAGAGTCCTCGCGTGCGCGATTGAATCAGACAAGTCCGAAATTGAAAGCCATTTTTAACGGCGGGGCGTGATTGGCCCTGTTCAACAGGCGGTATCATCGACGTCGGTCCAACCACGAGGCCGCGCCACGCGCGGCCGGAGATTGCTGATGAAGATGAAGACATCGCGGGCGCGTCGCGTGCCCGGGTCCGTACTGGCGGCCGTGGCCGCCGGTGCGCTGCTGTTGCTCGCGGGCTGCGAGAAGTCCGGTGCGCCGGTCACGCAACCCGATACGGCCGCGAGCGCGGCCGCCGATGCCGCGAACAATGCGGCCAAGGCGCTCGACCAGGTGGCGAGCACCGTCAACCAGCAGATCAACGCCGCGAAGGCCGGCATCGCGTCCGCGGCGTCGGCCGTGCCGCCGCTGTCCGCGAGCGGCCTCGCCTCCGCCGCGCAGGCGCAGATCGATGCGGCTGCTTCCGCGGTCGTCGCGCATGCGGCTTCCGAAGCCGGCGCGAAGATCGCCGAAGCCGGCAAGAAGCTGCAGCAGTGGAGCCAGCAGAATGCGTCGGGCGCCAAGCCCGCGAGCGGAGAGTGACGCGGGCTTGCATGATCCGCGAAATGTAATTATGATAGTTACATATGTCGCCGGCCGCAGGATGGGCCGGCGTCGTCAAGTGAGTGAGGAATGAATACCAGCAGCCGGTTCGCGTTTGCCGTCCACGTGCTTGCCTTGCTGTCGATGCAGGAAGGCGTGCCGCTGTCGTCCGACATCATCGCGGGCAGCGTGAACACGAACCCGGCGCTGATCCGCCGCTTGCTGTCGATGCTGGCGGCTGCCGGGCTGACCACGTCGCAGCTGGGCGCGGGCGGCGGTGCGCTGCTGGCGCGCGAGCCCGGCGCGATCACGCTGCTCGACGTATATCGTGCGGTCGACGATGCGCAACTGTTCGCGCTGCACCGCGAGGCACCGAATCCCGCGTGTCTCGTCGGGCGGCACATCCAGGGCGCGCTGACCGACTACATCGGCGACGCGCAGCGCGCGATGGAAGCCTCGCTTGCCACGCGCACGCTGGCCGACGTCACGGCCGACGTGCTGGATCTGGAGCAGCGCACGCAACATGAGGCGCGCGCCGGCGGGTAACCGGCGGCAGGGCAGGAAGCCGGACGGCGCGCACGCGCGGCGACCGGCGCAACGGGGGCTTTGCCCCGTTTTTTTCGGTCTTATCTGTAATTGACTTTGTTACATATTTTGCTTACTGGAGAATCGACATGACGCAACGTACCCTGAATATCGCGCTGTTCGGCGCCACCGGCACGATCGGCTCGCGCATTGCCGCGGAAGCCGTGCGACGCGGCCATCGCGTGACCGCGCTGTCGCGCCATCCCGGCGCGGCCGGCGACGGCATCACCGCGAAGGCGGCCGACCTGTTCGACGCGGCCAGCATCGCGGCCGCGCTGCCGGGTCATGACGTCGTCGCGAGCGCGTACGGCCCGAAGCAGGACGATGCGACGAAGGTCGTCGCGGCCGCGAAAGCGCTGGTCGCCGGCACACGCCAGGCGGGCCTGAAGCGGCTCGTGGTGGTGGGCGGCGCAGGTTCGCTCGAAATCGCGCCGGGCAAGCAGCTGGTCGACAGCGAAGGTTTTCCTGAAGCGTACAAGGCGCAGGCGCTCGCGCACCGCGATGCGCTCGCCTACCTGAAGACGGTCGACGATCTCGACTGGACGTTCTTCGCGCCGGCCGCGATGATCGCCCCGGGCGAGCGCACGGGCACGTTCCGCACGGGCGTCGGCAAGCTGATCGTGGATGCGCAGGGCAACAGCAAGATCTCGACGGAAGACTACGCGGTCGCGTTCGTCGATGCGCTCGAGCAAGGCAGCTTCGTGCGCGAGATCGCGACGGTCGCGTATTGAGCGGCGCGCCGGCCGGCGCGTGAGCGTCGGGCCGGCACGCAACGTGCAGGAACGCCAGGCGATTCCACCTTGACGGGCGGGATCGCCTGTTTCGTCTGGAGCGGGCCGCGTGCCGACGGACCCGCTCGTCCCGCGCGTGTACCGGATCGGTATTTATACCGGTCGACGCGGCGAGGCGGTTTTCATATTGTTCCCCGTTGTGCAGGATGAATAGAATAAATTTCTATCTACGAGGGACTGGAGAAATGGACGCCATCGATCGCAAGCTGCTGGAGCTGTTGCAGGCGGATGCCACGCTGCCGATCGCGGAACTGGCACAGCGCGTGAACCTGTCGCAGACGCCGTGCTGGAAGCGCGTGCAGCGGCTCAAGGAAACCGGCGCGATTCGCGCGCAGGTTGCGCTGTGCGATCCGCGCAAGCTTGGGGTCGGCACGACCGTGTTCGTCGCGATCCGGACGAACCAGCACACCGAGGAATGGGCGCAGCGGTTCACGCAGGCCGTGCGCGACATGCCGGAAGTGGTCGAGGTGTACCGGATGAGCGGCGAGACCGATTATCTGCTGCGCGTCGTGGTGGCCGGCATCGACGATTACGACCGCGTCTACAAGCAGCTGATTCGTACGGTGCCGCTGTTCGACGTCAGTTCGTCGTTCGCGATGGAGCAGATCAAGTATTCGACCGCGCTGCCCGTGCGCGACCTTGCCGAGCCGGCGTAGCGCGGCAATGAAACGGCGCGGGCGTGCAGCGCGCCCGCGGGTTCAGCGGCCGCGCGCCAGTGCGCGTGCGCGCTCGTCGGCCAGTGCGTCGCGACGCACGAAATCCGCGACGAACGGGCTGGCCGGATGGTGATGCAGTGCGTACGGCGTATCCCATTGCGCGAGCTGGCCATCCTTCATCACGCCGATCCGGTCGGCGATCGCGAACGCTTCCGCCTGGTTGTGCGTGACGAGGATCGCGGTGTGGCCCGTGCGTTTCAGGATGTCGCGCAGCTCGAACGCGAGCCGCTCGCGCGTATCGACGTCGAGATTCGAGAACGGCTCGTCGAGCAGCAGCAGTTCCGGTGACGGCGCGAGCGCACGGGCGAGTGCGACGCGTTGCTGCTGGCCGCCCGACAACTCGTGCGGATAGGCGCTGCCGGAATCGGCGAGGCCGACGAGATCGAGCATTTCCGCGACACGCATGCGCCGTTCGGTCTTCGGCATGCGCCGCAACCCGAACGCGACGTTGTCGGCCGCGCTGAGGTGCGGAAACAGCGCGTAATCCTGGAACATCATGCCGATGCGGCGCCGCTCGGGCGGCACGTCGAGCGACGGCGCCGCGACGGGCGCGCCGTCCAGCACGATGCGCCCCATGCGCACCGGTTCGAAGCCGGCGATCGCGCGCAGCACGGTGGTCTTGCCGCAGCCCGACGCACCGAGCAGGCAACCGATGTCGCCGCGCGGCAGCGCGAGGCTCAGGCCGTCGACCACCGTGCGGCGGCCGTGCGGCGTGTCGTAGGCGAGGCAGAGGTCATCGAGTTCGAGCAGGTTCACGGTGTCAGGCTCCGATCTTGTGGCGGGTGCGGGCGAGCAGGATCACGGGCACGAGCCCGGCCAGCACGATCGCGAGGGCGGCGACCGCGCCTTCCTCGTAGGTGCCGCGCGCCGCTTCCGCATACAGCCAGGTGGCGAGCGTGTCGAAGTTCAGCGGACGCAGCAGCAGCGTCGCCGGCAGTTCCTTCATGGCGTCGACGAACACCAGCAGCGCGCTCGTGGTGAGCGCGGGCCGCAGCAGCGGCAGGTGCACGCGGCGCAGCGTACCGCCGGCCGTTTCGCCGAGCGAACGCGCCGCCTGTTCCAGCGACGGCGGGATGCGCGCGAGGCCTGCCTCGATGCTGCCGGCCGGGATCGCGAGAAAACGCACCGTGTAGGCGATCACGAGCGCGGCCGCCGAGCCCATCAGCAGCAGCCCGTCTCGGCCGAGTGCCGCGCCGAACAGGCGGTCGACCGCCGCGAACGGGATCAGCAGGCCGATCGCGAGCACGATGCCGGGCACCGCATAACCGAGGCTCGCGATTCTCGCGCACACGCGGGCCGGGCCCGCGCCTGCGCTGTCGCGTTGCGCGCGAGCGGCCCATGCGACGACGAGCCCGCACGCGAGTGTCGCGACGGTGGCGGCGGTGGCGATCGTCAGTGTGTTCGCGAGCCCCGTCATCAGTTTCGCGGACACGCCGCCGACGAGATGCAGCCGCTTGGTCGTCTCGACCGCGAGATACGCGGCCGGCGCGCCGAAGCCGAGCAGCACGGGCAGCCAGCCGAGCACGGCGGCGCCCCATGCGGCCGTGCCCGTCAGGCGGCGCGGCGCGATCGGCCGCATGCGCCGGCCATGCGCATAGCGCTGGCGGCGGCGCCCGTAGCGTTCGAGCACGATCATGCCCACGACGATCGCGAGCATCGCGAGCGCGATCTGTGCGGCGCCGGCAAGATCGGACCGCGTGATCCATGTCGTGTAGACGGATACCGTCAGCGTCTGCACGCCGAGGAATTCCGATGCGCCGATATCGTTCAGCGTTTCGAGCAGCGCGAGGCTCACGCCGACCGCGATCGCGGGCCGCGCGAGTGGCACGACGACGCGCCAGAACGTGGCGATGCGTCCCGCGCCGAGCGTGCGCGCGGCTTCGAGCAGGCTCGCGGACTGCGTGACGAACATCGCGCGCGTGCTCAGGTAAACATAGGGATACAGCACGAAACCGAGTACGAAGATCGCGCCGGGCAGCGAGCGCAGGTCGGGCAGGCGGAACTGGCGCGGGCTGTCGAAGCCGAGCAGCCAGCGGATCGCGCCCTGAACGGGGCCGATCGGGTGCAGCAGGTCGAGATACGCGAACGCGACGATGTAGGTGGGCACCGCAAGCGGCAGCAGCAGTGCCCATGTGAGCACGCGTCGGCCGGGAAAGTCGTATGCGGTGACGAGCCACGCGCAGCCGGTGCCGACGATCGACACGATCGTGCCGACGCCCGCGAGCAGCAGCAGCGTATTGACGAGCGCCTGCGGCAGCACGAATTCGGCGAGATGTCGCCAGTGCGCGAGATCGGCGTCGAACGCGGCGGCCACGAGCACCGCGAGCGGCGCCGCGACCGCCGCGGCGATCGCCAGCGCCGCGAGCAGCCACACGCTGCCCGCGCGCGGCAGCAGGCGCGGCCGGCACACCACGCGGCGCGCGCCGGCGGTGGTTGCGTCAGTTGTCAAAACCGACCCTGTCGACGAGCTGGCTCGCCTGCTTGCGATGCTTCGCGATGTCCGCCAGCGGCAGCGGGTCGATCTTCAGCGTGCCGAAGCCGGCGATCACCGGATCGAGTTTCACGTTCGCGCGCACCGGGTATTCGTAGTTCGCCTGCGCATACAGCGCCTGCGCTTCCGGCGACACGAGGTATTCGAGCAGCTTCACCGCGTTGGCCTTGTGCGGCGCGTGCTTCGCGACCGTCGCGCCGCTGATGTTGACGTGCGTGCCGCCGCTCTTCGCGTTCGCGAACGTCGGCCGCACGACCTTGATCGCATCGCCCCACTTGCGTGCGTCGCTGCCGGGCTCCGCATTCTTCATGTGGCCGACGTAGTAAGCATTCGCGAGGCCGACGTCGCAGATGCCGCCGAGGATGTCGCGTGCGACGTCGCGGTCGCCGCCCGTCGCCTTGCGCGCGAGGTTCGCCTTCACGCCGCGCAGCCACTTTTCGGTCGCGGCTTCGCCGTCGTGCGCGATCATCGCCGCGACGAGCGCCGTGTTGTACGGATGCTGGCCCGAGCGGATGCAGACCTTGCCCTTCCATTTCGGATCGGCGAGATCCTCGTAGCGGAACGCATCGACCTTCAGGTCCTTCTCGACGTACAGCACGCGATCGCGCAGCGACAGCGCGTACCAGTCGCCGTTCGCGCCGCGCAGGTTCGCGGGAATCGCGTCGTCGAGCGTCTTCGAGCGCACCGGCTGCGTGAGCCCGCCGTCGACGAGATCGAGCAGGTTGCCGACGTCGACCGTCATCAGCACGTCGGCCGGCGACTGCGCGCCTTCCGCCTTCACGCGCTCGAGCAGGCCGTCCTTCACGAACACCGTATTGACCTTGACGCCGCTCTGCTTCGTGAACGCTTCGATGAGCGGCTGGATCAGCTTCGGTTCGCGGGTGGTGTACAGGCTGACTTCCTCGGCCGCGTGGGCCGGCGGCGCGAAGGCAGCGGCGGCAAGGGCGAGGGCGCCGGCGAGCGGCAGCAGGCGGATGCGCGGATTCGACATGAAGACTCCGGAGGGGCAGGTGGACGAAGGGAGCGTTCCGGGGCGCGCCTGCCGCTCGATCGACCCGGAATATTACAAAATGAAAGACTCGGGATTCTAGATCGAAATGGGAACCGTTATCAAATGAAAGATAACGACGGGCAGGCGGAGGACGGGAAAGGGGAGCGGAAACAGGGAGCGGAAACGGGGCGTCGCGGGACGGGCGCAAGCGCGTAGAATGCCCGCTTCGATGAATTTGACGGAGTCGCCCCGACCATGAACGATCAGCGCAAGAAGAACCCAGTCCGCAACGTGAGCATCCTGATCGTCGTGGCCGTGCTGCTCGTGATCGGGACGATCCTGTACAACGCGATTTCGCAGAAGCACGCGTACGACGAAGCCCATCCGGCCGAGGCCGCGAGCGCCGCGTCGCACTGACGCGCCGATGCGCGGCCCGGCGGGCAGCGCACGTGGCGTCGATGTGAAGGGGATGAGTGCCCGGCTGCTGGTGCGGCGGATGCCGCGCGGGGCCGGGAACGAAGCGGGCGCCGGAACCGGCGCGCCGCGTACGCAGGTCAGCCGTGCGTCAACGTGACGCAGGCGCGAATTTCGGGCGGATCCGTGCGTAGAACACGGCCGCGAGCAGCGCGAGCCACGCCGCGCCGACATACAGCGCGACACGCGTGTCCTCGAACCAGCCGAGCATCACGATCACGAAGCCCATGAACGCGATCGTCAGGGCCGGCGCGACCGGCCACAACGGCACCTTGAACTTCAGCGCCGCGACTTCGGCGCTCGACAGCCGGCGGCGCATCGCGACCTGCGACAGCAGGATCATCAGCCAGACCCACACGGTCGCGAACGTCGCGATTGCCGCGACCATCAGGAACACGTCCTTCGGCATCAGGTAGTTGAGCAGCACGCCGGCGAGCAGCGCGACCGCCATCACGAGCACCGTGACCCACGGCACGCCGTGCCGCGACGTCGTCATCAGCAAGCGCGGTGCCTGGCCCTGGCGCGCCATCCCGAACATCATCCGGCCCGCGCCGAAGATGTCGCTGTTGATCGCGGAGATCGCCGCGCTGATCACGACCAGGTTGAGGATCGTCGCGGCCGGCTTCACGCCGAGCGCGGAGAAGATCTGCACGAACGGGCTGCCGTCGCTGCCGACACCCGTCCACGGGCTGATCGACATCAGCACGACCATCGTCAGCACGTAGAACAGCAGGATGCGCGCGGGCACCGCGTTGATCGCGCGCGGAATCACGCGTTCCGGATCCTTGGCTTCGCCGGCGCTCATCCCGATCACCTCGATCCCGCCGTACGCGAAGATCACGACCGACAGCGACGCGATCAGCCCGCCGACGCCGTTCGGGAGGAAGCCGCCATGGTTCCACAGGTTCGCGAACGTCGGCACGTCGGCCGAATGGCCGAAGTGCATGCCGGTCAGCAGGATCGCCACGCCGCCGCCGATCATCGCGACGATCGCGCCGACCTTGATGATCGACAGCCAGAACTCGAGTTCGCCGAACACCTTCACGTGGCACAGGTTCAGCCCGCAGATGATCGCGACGACGCCGAGCACCCAGATCCATTGCGGGACGTCCGGAAACCAGAAGCCCATGTAGATGCCGAACGCGGTGATGTCGGCGATCGCGACGATCACCATTTCGAGCGTGTAGGTCCAGCCGGTGACGAAGCCGGCAAACGGGCCGAGGTTCTCGGTCGCATAGTGGCCGAACGAGCCGGCGACGGGTTCGCGCACGGCCATCTCGCCGAGCGCGCGCATGACCATGTAGACGGCCGCGCCGCCCAGGATGTACGCCAGGATCACGGCCGGGCCCGCGAGCTGGATCGCGGACGCCGAACCGTAGAACAGGCCCGTGCCGATCGCCGAACCCAGCGCGAGAAAGCGGATGTGCCGCGCGCTCAGGTGGCGCTGCAAGTTTTTCATCGTGTCTCCGATATCGTTATGCGACGGACCGGGCGAGCGGGGCCGGTCCGATTGCGTCAAGTTGTATAGACAACTTGAATGTGAACGAATGATAACAAGCCGGGCCGGGTGACCGGAATCGGGTATTCCCTGACTGGCGCGACCGGCGCAACAGGGGATGGGCGGTCGCGCATGGAAGGCGCGGGCCGCCTGGAACGCTCGGGTCATGCTTCGGGGTCGCTGAATCGGGGAGCGCCGGTGGCCGATCCGCGGCATGCGCGGGCCGGCCACCGGCGGGGTAAAGCCGCGGTCAGGCGGGCAGGCGGATCACGCTCGCATCCTTGCGGATCAGCAGCGACGACGCGAGCATCTGCTTGCACTGATGTGCGAGTACCTTCAGGTCGTGCGTGAGCTCGGCACCCACCGCATCGGATTTCTCCGCGGACACGACCATCGCGTCGAGGTCGCGCGTGATCTGCTTCGACGCGTCGAGCTGATCGGCGGGCGGCGGCTCGCCGGCCTCGGCCTTCTCGAGATTGTCGAGCACGGCGGCGAGGCCGCGGTGCAGCGCGTCGTCGTGAAGGATGTTGCCGTCGGCTGCGCAGGCCGTGCGGATCAGCGGCGCGGCGGCCGTGATCTGCGCGCCGAGCACGTGGGTCTGCACGAGCAGGTCGTTCAGTTCCGGCACGAAGCGCTGGTGCGCCTTCGGCTCGATCATCATCCGCTGGAACGCCTGCCCGAGATTCGCGAACGCGATGTGTACGTCCTTGCGCGCGAGGCGGTAGCGGTAGTCGTCGTCGAGGGTCGTGGCCGGCGCCTCGATGGCCGCGGCGACGACCGGCACGACGGCCGCGCCGTCGGCGGCCGGCACGGCCGGCGGCGACACGCCGCGCCCGGCCCGCCACACGGCCTCGAAATACTTGCGGGTCGCGGTGAGCATGTCGGCCACCTGCTTGCCCATCAGCCGGTATTCCCAGTACGGGAACAGCCGGCTCGCGGCGATCGCGATCATGCAGCCGACCACGGTGTCGATTGCGCGCTCGCCGATGATCCGCATGCTGCCCGGCGCCAGCAGGTGGAACATCAGGAGCACGTACGACGACGTGAACACGACGCTCGCCGCGTAGTTGAACAGCAGCAGGCTGTAGCTCATCACCATCGACCCGAACATGATCGCGATCAGCAGGTGCGGCTCCTTCACCGTGTAGATCAGCGCGATGCTGGCCGCGCAGCCGATCAGCGTGCCGATGATCCGCTGTGCGTTGCGCTGCTTGGTGAGCGAGTAGCCGGGTTTCAGGATGATGATGGTCGTCATCACGATCCAGTACGCGTTCGTGAGCGGCAGCAGCCGGCCGAGCCAGAACCCGACCGCCACCGCGATCGTCACGCGCAGCGCGTGGCGGAAGCTCGGGGAACGCATGTTCAGGTTCGAGAAGATCAGGAGTGGCGACATCCGGCGGCGCTGCAGGAAGCGCGTGAGCGCCTTGTCGATCTTCAGTTCGGTTTGCTGCGGATCGGCGTGGCCTGACAGGTTGCGGCGCATCCGGTCGATCAGGCGCGTCGCGCTCCAGATGCGCCGGAACGTGGCGAGCACGGCCGCATACGCCTCCGCGTTGGTGGCCGGGAAGTTCTTCTTGCGCATCAGCTCGATCTCGTACTCGATCGCGCGCAGCTCGGCCTTCACGCTGATCCGCGAATGCGGGGCGCGGTTTTCGAGCACCGCGAGGCCGATCTCCTCGAGATCGGCGGCCGCCTTGCGGATCAGGTCGCGATAGAAGATGATCAGGTCCGAGCCGCCGAACGTGTTGCGCACCAGCGGGTAATCGGTGTGCGCGCCGACGAACAGCTCGTGCAGGTCGACACTGTTGATGAACAGGTTGTACATCGTCGTGCGGCCGGGATCGAGCTTGCCGCGGCGCAGTTTCGGCAGGTTGCGCAGCACGATGTCGCGCGCGGTTTCCTGGGTTTCGACCGCCGTGATCTGCTTGGCGACGAGATTGCGGTAGCACTCGTCGAGATCGGCATCGAGGTCGTAGAACTGCGCGCGCGCGAGCAGGTAGTCGGCGCAGGCGAACAGGCTCTCGGCCAGCGCCTGCTGCTCGATCCGGCGCGCCTGCCATCGCGACACGAACGTGGCCCAGTACGTGTACCAGAGGCCGCCCGCGAGAATCCAGCCGGCGTTGATGAACGCCTGCAGCGGCGTGAACTTCTCCTCGAGCGTCATCACCATCATGAACAGTGTCGCGAAGCTGATCTGCGGCCAGCGGTTGCCGTAGACGACGATCAGCGACAGCACGAAGGTGAGCGGCACGATGGTGAGCCACAGCACGAAGATGTTCGGTGTGGCAAGGCCGGTCGCGAGCGCGGCCAGAAAGCCGATCACGCTGCACGCGAGCATTTCGTTGTGCTTGTACTTGAGCGGGCCCGGCATGTCGACGACGCAGGCGCCGAGCGCGCCGGTCGAGATCGTGAAGCCGAGCTCGCGGTTGTGAAACACGATCAGGCACAGCACGGCCGGCAGCGAAACGCCGACCGCGATCCGCAGGCCGCCGAAAAAGTACTGGCTGTAGAAAAACTTTCTGATTTCGACCGAATAGCGCATCGATGGACTGAATGGCTGACGAAGACGCCCGGGGCGGCGTATTGACTGGCGACGAGTCTATCGTATTTCGCGGTCCGCAAAACCTGGCTTTCCGGCCGAGGTTCGCGGAGGCGGTCCATTTGCTATCCTTGGTGATCCTGTTCGCCCGGCCCTGCCCGCGCGAGGTTCCGACGCCTGCTTCATGCTCCATCTCTTCTATTCGAACCGTCACGAAACGCTGGCCGACGCGCTGCTCGAGGATCTGGCCGCGTTCCCGGCCCGCAACGGCCCGTGGGCGCCGCAACAGGTCATCGTGCCGAGCGCGGCGCTGCGCCGTCGCCTCGAGCTCGACATCGCCGCGCGCAACGGCGTATGCGCGAACGTCGAGTTCACGTATCTCGCGCAATGGCTGTGGGCGCAGATCGGCCGCGTGCTGACGGTGCCCGCGCGTTCGCCGTTCGCACCCGACCGCCTCGTGTGGCGCTGCTACCGGCTGTTCGCGCAGGCATCCGACGGTGCGCCGTGGCTCGCGTCGCCGCGGCTGGCCGCGTATCTGTCCGCGTCCGACGATGCGATGCGCTACGAGCTTGCCCATCGCGTCGCGGCCGTGCTCGACCATTACCTGACCTATCGTCCCGAGTGGCTCGCCGCGTGGCAGGCCGGCGAGTCCGTGCTCGCGGGCGACGGCGCGCCGCGCGGGATCAGCGACGCCGCGCGCGACGACGAGCGCTGGCAGGCCGCGCTGTGGCGCGCGCTGCTCGCCGAGCTGAGCGACAGCGGCACGCCACCGGCGCACCGCTTCCTCGTCGAGGCGCGCCATCTCGATGCCGAAACCGTCGCGCGCGCACGCACGCACTGGCCGGAATCGGTCAGCGTGTTCGCGCTGCCGACGATGCCGCCGCTGCACGTCGCGTTGCTGCGCGAGCTGTCGCGCTGGATCGACGTGCGCGTCTATGCGCTGAACCCGTGCCGCGAATTCTGGTTCGACATCGTGACCGCCGCGCATGCCGAGGCGCTCGACGCGGCCGGGCGGCTCGACTACCAGGAGGTCGGCCATCCGCTGCTCGCCGAATGGGGCAGGCAGACCCAGGCGCAGCTGCACATGCTGCACGAACTGACCGAAAGCGCCGCGTCGGGCGACGCGTCGCGTTTCGTCGAGAATCCCGCGCCGACGTGGCTCGCGCGTGTGCAGAACGCGATCCTCGAGCTGCGGCCCGAGGCCGAAGCCGACGATGCCCCGGCCGAGCGCGGCATCGAGGTGCACGTGTGCCACAGCCTCGCGCGCCAGCTCGAGGTGCTGCACGACCGGCTGCTCGCATGGTTCGACGCCGACGCGAGCCTGCAGCCGTCCGACGTGCTCGTCGCGGTCGCCGATCTCGCGGCGGCCGGCCCGCTGATCGATGCGGTGTTCGGCACGGCCGGCAGTGGCGGTGCGCGCGTGCCTTACCGGATCACCGGCCTGCCGCCTTCGCAGGCGAACCCGGTCGCGCGCGTGCTGCTCGACTGGCTCGCGTTGCCGGAGCGGCAGGTCGGTGCGCCCGAGCTGGTCGAATGGCTGCGCGTCGACGCGGTGGCGGCACGCTACGGCATCGACGCGACGGCGCTCGAGACGGTGCAGACCTGGCTCGCGGCCGCCGGCGCGCGGCGCGGGCTGTCGCCGCTCGCGAGCGACGATGCGGCCGTGCCGTCGCCGCGTCATACGTTCTCCGATGCGCTCGCGCGGCTCTTTCTCGGTTATGCGATGCCGGAAGGCGCGGCACCGGTCGGCGCATGGCTGCCGATCGAGGCGGCCACCGGCAGCGAGGCCGAACTGCTCGGCCGGCTCGCACGTTTCACCGACGATCTCGACGGTTTCGCGCGGCGGCTGGCCGAATCGCATACGCCGCACGGCTGGAGCGAACTGTTCGCCGACACGCTTGCGCGTTTCTTCGATTCGGGCGCCGCGTATGCGGATGCGCTCGCGGGCGTGCGCGACGCGCTCGACGCGATGCTGGCCGCGATGACGGAGGGGGCGCCCGACGAAGCGCTGCCGGCGGCCGTCGTCCGGGCCGGGCTGGCCGCCGCGCTCGACGATCCGGCGCGCGGCGGGGTGCCGTGGGGCGGCGTCACGTTCTCGTCGCTGACGAGCCTGCGCGGGCTGCCGTATCGCATCGTCTGCCTGCTCGGGATGGACGATGGCGTGCTGCCGAGCCTCGCGCGCGCGGACGAATTCGACCTGATGGCCGTGTTGCCGAAGCTCGGCGATCGCCAGCGCCGCGACGACGAGCGCAACCTGTTTCTCGACCTGCTGCTCGCCGCACGCGACCGGTTGCTGATTGCCTATACGGGCCGCAGCATTCGCGACAACGCGCCGTTGCCGCCCGCGGCGCTCGTCGACGAATTGCTCGACCATCTCGCGCTCGTCACGGCGGGCCCCGACGCCGCGCCGGACGCGGTCGATGCCGCGCGGCGCGCGTTCATCGTCGAGCATCCGCTGCAACCGTTCGCGGCCGCGTATTTCCAGCCCGGCAGCGCGCTTGTTTCCTATGACGCCGAGCGGGCGACGCTCGCGTCGCTGCTCGCCGCCGAAGCGTCGCGCGACGGCCCGCGCGAATTGCCGTTCTTCGCGCAGCCGCTGCCGGCCGAACCGGTCGAGCCTGTCGCATTCAGCGAATTCGAACGCTTCTGGCGCCATCCGGCGCGCGCGTTGCTGCGCGGCCGGCTCGGCATCGTGCTTGCCGACGCGCAGGCCGAACTGCTCGATACGGAACCGTTCGCGCTCGACTTCGCCGGCAGCGATGCGCTCGCCGAGCGCGTGCTGCCGCTGCTGATCGAATCGGACGAGGGCGGCGTGCACGATCATGCGCTGCGCATCGCGGACGCGAGCCCCGAACTGCCGGGCGGCGCGACAGGCGCCGTGTGGCGCGACCAGGCGCTCGGCTCGATGACGCAACTGGCATCGAACGTGCGTCGTGCGCTGGCCGACGGGATGGAGCGGCGGTCGTTCTCGCTCACCGTCGTGCCCGCGTGGCCCGACACCGAACAGACGCTGTTCGGCGCGCACGACGCGCTGCTGTCGGGCGACGCGGTGAGCGCACCGCTTGAACTGCACGGCACGCTGAACCGGCTGACGCAGGCCGGGCAGATCATCTACCGTTATGCGAGGCCGAGTGCGCGCGACTACCTGTCCGCGTGGCTTGCGCATCTCGTCTACTGCGCGATCGAGCCCGGCGGCCCGCGCCGCACGCTGTGGTTCGGCAGCGGCGGCGCATTCGAGCTGACGCCTGTCGCCGCGCCGCTCGAGCAGCTCGCACCGCTTGCCGCGCTGTTTCGCGCGGGGCGGCGCATGCCGCTGCGGTTTTTCCCGCGCAGCGCATGGGCGCGGGTGTCCGACGGCGAGGCCAAGGCCGCGAGTGTCTGGATCAACGAACGGGTCGTGAGCGAAGCCGACGATCCGGCCATCGCGATCGCATGGCGCGGCGCGCATGCGTCGCTCGACGAGCCGTTCGCCACGCTCGCGCGGCTCGTGTTCGATCCGCTCGTCGAGCATCTGAAGGAGGTCGCATGAGCGCCGTGTCGCAGCCGCAGCAGGCGCTCGAACTCGACGTGTTCGCGTGTCCGCTCGATGGCGTCAACCAGATCGAGGCATCGGCCGGCACCGGCAAGACCTGGAACATCTGCGCGCTCTATGTGCGCCTGCTGCTGGAAAAGGATCTCGGCGCAGACGAAATCCTCGTCGTGACCTTCACGAAGGCGGCGACCGCGGAGCTGCACGAGCGGATTCGCGGCCGGCTCGCGCAGCTTGCGCATGCGCTCGACACGGGTGACGACGGCGGCGATCCGTTCATCGAGCGCCTGCTCGAGACGACGCTCGGCGAAGGTGGCGAGCTCGATCCCGAAACGGCCGCGAAGCGGATCCGGCGTGCGTTGCGCGCGTTCGACCAGGCGGCCATCCATACGATCCACGCGTTCTGCCAGCGTGCGCTGCAGGAAGCGCCGTTCGCGGCCGCGATGCCGTTCGCGTTCGACATGGAGGCCGACGATGCGTCGCTGCGCTTCGAACTCGCGGCGGATTTCTGGCGCACGCGCGTCGAACCGGCGGCCGCGCGCTGGCCGGGTTTCGCGACCTGGCTCGTCGAATCGGGCGCCGGGCCGGCCGCGCTCGATGCGCAGCTCGCGCGCCGGCTGAAGAAGCCGCTCGCCGCGCTGCGCTGGGACGGCGTGACCGAGCCCGACGAATCGGCCGAGGCCGCCGCGGCCGAATGTTTCGCGGAGGCCGGGCGGATGTGGGCGGCCGAGCGCGAAGCAATCGATGCGTTGCTGCGCGCCGCGCAGCCCGCGCTCAACCAGCGTTCGCACAAACCCGAAGCGGTTGCCGATGCGCTCGCCGCATGGGCCGCGCATTTCGCGCAAGGCGACGCGACGGCTGCGCTGCCGAAGGCCGCGCTGAAGCTCACGCGCACCGCGCTCGTGAAGGCGACGAAAAAAGGCGGCGCGACGCCCGAACACGCGTTCTTCGACGTGGCGGACGCGCTCGAGGCGGCCGTGGCGGCGGCTGAAGCCGCGCAGCGCGCGCGCTGGCTCGCGCTGATCGCCGAATGGCTCGACATGGCGCCGGGCGAGCTGGCCGAGCGCAAGCGCACGCGGCGCATCGTGTCGTTCGACGATCTGCTGGCGAACCTGTACCACGCGCTGCATGCGCATCCGTGGCTCGCCGAGACGCTGCGCGCGCGCTATCCGGCCGCGCTGATCGACGAGTTCCAGGATACCGACCCGCTGCAGTTCGCGATCTTCGACCGGATCTTCGCGCCGGGCGGCCCGTTATTCCTCGTCGGCGATCCGAAACAGGCGATCTACAGCTTCCGCGCGGCCGATCTGCATACCTATCTGGCGGCGCGCGCGCGGGCGAGCGCGTGCTACACGCTCGCGGTCAACCAGCGTTCGACGCCCGCGATCGTCGATGCGTGCAACCGCTTTTTCATGTCGAATCCGCGCGCGTTCGTGCTCGACGGGCTCGACTATTACGCGGTGCGTGCCGGCACGCGCGTGCGCGCGCCGTTCGTCGACGAAACCGATCCGGGCCCGTCCGGCGACTTCCGGGTGTGGGCGTTGCCTGGCGGTGAAGGCACGTTGCTCAAGCGTGATGCGCAGGCACAGGCCGCGCAGGCCTGTGCCGCCGAGATTGCCCGGCTGATGCGGGGCGCGCGCGAAGGGCGCGTGCGGCTCGGCGAGTCGCCGCTGTCGCCAGGAGATATCGCGGTGCTCGTGCAGACGCACCGGCAGGGCAGTCTCGTGAAGCGCGTGCTGGCCACGTGGGGCATCGGCAGCGTGGAACTGGCGCAGGCCTCGGTGTTCTCGACCGGCGACGCGGAGCAGCTTGAACGCGTGCTGGCGGCGATCGATGCGCCGGGCGACCTGCGGCGGCTGCGCGCCGCGCTCGCAGCCGACTGGTTCGGCCTCGATGCCGGCGCACTGTGGCGGATGGAGCAGGGCGACGGTGATGCGTCACACGAAGCGTCCGCGGCCGACAGTGCCGACGCGATGAGCTGGGTCGAGCGCTTCTCGCGGTACCGGCTGCTGTGGCGCGAACGCGGTTTCGCGGTGATGTGGCGCACGTTCACGCGCGAATTGCGGATCGCCGAGCGGCTGATGGCCGGCGCGGACGGCGAGCGTCGCGTGACCGACATCAACCATCTGGCCGAACTGACGCAGGCACGCGCGTCCGCGCAGCCGGGCATCGCGCCGACGCTGCGCTGGCTTGCCGCGCAACGGCTCGACGGCGGCGGCGAGGAAGCGCAGTTGCGGCTCGAATCCGATCGCAACCTCGTGCAGATCGTCACCGTGCACAAGTCGAAAGGCCTCGAATACGCGATCGTGTTCTGTCCGTTCCTGAACGACGGCGGGTTGCGCGAGCCGCCCGCGTCCGCGTTGCCCGATGCGCGCGAATACCACGACGATGCGGGCGACGCGGTGCTGCATTACGGGTGCGACGACGAGGCGGCCGCACACGCGGCGCGGCAAGCGCTGCGCGAGCAGGCCGCGGAACGCGCGCGGCTCGTCTACGTGGCGCTCACGCGTGCGGTCTATCGCTGCTACGTCGTCGCCGGGCCGTACCTGTCGTCGCGCTCGACGCGCGAGGCGCGACGCAGCGTGCTCAACTGGCTCGTCGCCGGCGCGGGCCAGGCGTTCGATGCGTGGCTCGACGAGCCGCCCGACGAAGCCGCGCTCGATACGGCGTGGCACGCGCTCGCGGGCGGCCCCGTGAGCGTCGCGCCGCTGCCGGCGCCAGCTCGCCCCGAGCGTCTGGCGGCCGGGCACGACGCGTCGCAGACGCTCGCGGCGCGCCATGCGACGCGCGTGCTGCGCGATGCCTGGCGGATGGCCAGCTTCAGTTCGCTGACCGCGTCGATGGCGCGCGAGGAGGCGGGCGTCGCGGCCGTGCCGGATGACGAACTGCGGCCCGACCACGATGCGCTTGCCGCGGTTGCGCCGGATGCCGAGTGGCTGTTGGCCGATACGGTTGCGCCCGAACCGCCGGACGACGACATCCTCGTGTTCCCGCGCGGCGCGGCGGCCGGCGAGTGCCTGCACCGCCTGTTCGAGCTCAGCCGGTTCACGGAGCCCGAGTCGTGGCCGAAGGCCGCGCTCGGTGCGCTGCACGACCGGCCGGTCGAGGCCGGGCCCGAACTCGCGACACGTCTGCCGGCGATGATGGTGCAGCTGGTCGATGACGTCGTGCACACCGAGCTCGTGCCGGGCATGCGGCTCGTCGATCTCGATCCCGCGAAGCGGCTCGACGAAATGGGGTTCCTGTTCCCGGCGCCGTCGCTCGACCTGATGGCGCTACGCCGCCTGCTGGTCGCGCACGGCTACCCGGACGTTGCACTGGAGGCGGGCATGCTCGCCGGTTTCATCAAGGGTTTCATCGACATGATCGTCGAACACGACGGCCGCTTCTGGATCGTCGACTGGAAGTCGAACCATCTCGGCACGACGCCGGACGCCTATGGCCCGCGCGCGCTCGACGTCGCGATGGCCGACCACGCGTATCACCTGCAGGCGCTGCTCTATACGGTCGCGCTGCATCGCTACCTGCGCGGGCGGCTGCCCGATTACGACTACGACACGCATGTCGCGGGCTACCTGTACCTGTTCGTGCGGGGTGTGCGGCTCGGCTGGCGCAGCGGCGGCGAGCCGGCCGGCGTGCATGCGCGGCGGCCCGCGCGCGCGCTTGTCGACGCACTCGACCGGATGATGGAAGGGGGCCGCGCATGAACGAGCAGGACGATACGCTCGAATTCACCGGCGGCCTCGTCGCGCGGCTGCCCGAGCCCGCCGATTTCGGCATCGCGCTCGCGGAAGGTTTCGCGCGGCGGATCGGCGATCTCGCTCGCCGCGCCGGCGCACCGGCCGCGGCCGCGCGCTGGGCGGCGCGCGCCGCGTTCGCGACGAGTCGTGCGACCGCGGGCGGCCACGTGTGCGTTGCGCTCGGCGCGCTCGCGCAGCGCTACGAAACACCGCTCGACGAGGTTCGCGCGGCGCTCGCCGCGAGCGGCGTGGTCGCGTTCGGCACGCTCGCGCGTGGCGACGAGCGGCCGCTGATCGTCGACCGCCACGACCACCTGTACCTGTCGCGCTATTTCGACTACGAACGGCGGCTCGCCGATGCGCTCGTCGCGCAGGCCGGTGCGACCATGCCGGACGAAGGTCTTGCGCCCGACCGGTTGCGCGACAGTCTCGCGCGTTACTTCGGGCCGGCGAACGGCGAAGTCGACTGGCAGCGCGTCGCGGCGATCGTCGCGCTGACCGGCCGCGTGACGATCGTCAGCGGTGGCCCGGGCACGGGCAAGACGACGACCGTCGTCGGCGTGCTGGCCTGTCTGCTCGATGCGCATCCGGGGCTGCGCGTCGCGCTGGCCGCGCCGACCGGCAAGGCCGCGCAGCGGATGCAGGAAGCACTGCATGCGCGGGCCGGCGACCTGCCGCCCGAACTCGCGGCGCGCCTGCCCGATACGTCGTACACGCTGCACCGGCTGCTGGGCGGCGGCGGGGCGGCCGGTTTCCGGCATCATCGCGACAATCCGCTGCCGTACGACCTGATCGTCGTCGACGAGGCATCGATGATCGACGTCGCGCTCGCCGCGCATCTGCTCGATGCGCTCGCGCCGGGCGCGCGGCTCGTGCTGCTCGGCGACAAGGATCAACTGGCCGCGGTCGAGGCGGGTGCCGTATTTGCGGAGCTGAGCGCGCGACCGGCGTTTACCGCCGCGGCGCGCACGCGCATCGCGCAGGCGCTCGGCATCGACGAGGCGGCATTCGTCGCGGCGTTGCCGGTGCAGGACGAGGCCGCGACCGTAGCCGCGGCCGTTCCCGCCGGGCATCCGGTTTCCGCCGCGGCCCGTGCCCCGGCGCCGCCATCGGCGCTTGCCGCTACACGCAAGCCGGCGTCGCGACGGAAGGCCGATGCGAGACAGGCATCACTCTTCGACGACGAACCGCAGGATGACGAAGTTTCGTCGTCCAACGTCGCGCCGCCGCCGGCCGAAACCGGTGAAGCTGGCGATGCAGGCGAGGCCTCCGCATGGATCGAGGTCGACGAACTGGCGTGGCTCGACGCCGTCGAGCTGCCGCCGTTCGACGCAGGCGACGTGGCGCTTGCGTCGGTCAAATCGAACCCGCCGGGCGAACCCGCCGCCGCGTCCGCCGCACCCACGCCCGCACCCGCGCCGCTCGCCGACTGCGTCGTCTGGCTCGAACGCAACTACCGCTTCGGCCTCGATTCGCCGATCGGGCGGCTGTCGCTCGCGATCCGCAGCGGCGACGTGCAGGCCGCGCTCGACGCGCTGCCCGCCGACGATTCGGCGGCCGCGTCTTTCCATGACGATGCGGGCGAGTCGCTCGCGACGTCGACGCTCGAGCGGCTCGCGCGGCGGTTCGGTGCTTACCTCGACGCGTTGCGCGACGTGCTGGCCGCGCCGGTGCCCGATCCGCTGCCGCTGTTCGACGCGCTCAACCGGTTCCGGATCCTGTGCGCGACCCGCAGCGGCTTGCGCGGCGCGGAGCACGTCAATGCGCTCGTGGCCGCGCACGTGCGCCACGCGGCGCGCGTGCCGCTGGCGGTCGGCGCGCACTGGTTCACGGGGCGGCCGATCATGGTGACGCGCAACGACTACGCGCTCGGGCTGTTCAACGGCGACATCGGCATTGCGCTGCCCGACGCGCACGGCGTGCTGCGCGTGTGGTTCCGGCGTGCGGACGGCACCGCGCGCGCGGTGTCGCCGGCCGCGCTGCCGCCGCACGAAACCGCGTTCGCGCTGACGGTCCACAAATCGCAGGGCTCGGAATTCGACGAAGCCGCGCTCGTGCTGCCGGCATCGTTCGGCCGTGTGCTCACGCGCGAACTCGTCTATACGGCTGTCACGCGTGCCCGCACGCGCGTGCAGGTGATCGGGCCGCGGCGCGTGCTGGCGCAGGCGGTCGCGACGCGCACGCAGCGCGATTCGGGGCTCGCGGCACGCGTCGACGAGGCGCTTGCACGGCGCCGCATGGAGGCGTCGCGATGATGATCCGCTATACGCTCGATCCGGCCGAGGTCGAATGGACGGCCGTGCGCGCGCAAGGCGCCGGCGGGCAGAACGTGAACAAGGTGTCGAGCGCGATCCACCTGCGCTTCGACATCCGTGCGTCGTCGTTGCCGCCTGTCATCAAGGAGCGGCTTCTCGCGCTGTCCGACCAGCGCATCACGCGCGACGGCATCGTCGTGATCAAGTCGCAGGAATACCGCACCCAGGAGAAAAACCGCGAGGCCGCGCTGGCGCGCCTCGATGCATTGATCGCCGGCGTTGCGTTCACGCCGCGCGCACGGGTCGCCACGCGGCCGACGCGCGCGTCGAAGGAGCGGCGGCTCGAGCACAAGTCGCGCCGCAGCGCGGTGAAGTCGGGAAGAGGGAAGGTGATCGACTGACGAATGGTCGGGCGGACGAACCGCGGGTGCGGCGGTCGGGCGTTCGCATCCGCGCCGGTTACCGCATCACGGTGCCGGCGCTGTCGAGTACGAAGTCGACGCAGAACACGACGAGCCGGCTCTGCGCGCGGATCGCGACGGCGGCCGTATAGCAGTCGCGGCCTTCCGTCAGCGAGAAATGCGGGCCCATCAGCGCGACGCGTCCGGGCGCGGCGATCGCGCGCTGGAAATACGGGCGCCGCGACCAGTTGCTGTGGGTCTCCGGAAAGAGCGGTGCGAGGCGGGTGACGCCGGCCTGGCCGTCGTCGGCGGGCGCGCCGATCGACGGCAGGAACTGCTCGCCGGTTTCGTCGGTGACGAACACGCGGCGGGCGGCCGGCACCGCGAACACGCGTTGCGCGGCGTCCTGCAGGTTGCCGCTCGCGGAAAACGCGGCCGCGCCGGTCAGCACGAGCCGTTCGATCGCGTCGAAGCCCGGCTGCTCGGCGACGACCGGCGTGTGCCGGCGGGCGATGAAGCGCTGCCACGCGGCGTCGAGCATCGCGGGTGCTGCCGCGCTGGCATGGGCGATCGATGCGTCGGGCTGGCCGAACTGGAAACCCTGCACGAAATCGATGTCGGCTTCCATCAGCGCCTGCAGCGAATCGTCGTTCTCGACGCCCTCGGCGAGCACCATCGCGCCGGCCTGGTGCAGCATCGACACGAGGTGATGCATGATGCGGCGATCGTCGGCCGAACCGGTCGAGCGTTCGACGAGCGAGCGATCGAGCTTGACGATGTCCGGGCGCGCGCGCCACACGCGGTCGAAGTTCGAGAATCCGGTGCCGAAATCGTCGATCGCGATCAGGAAGTCGCGATGCTGGATCATGTCGATCGTGCGGGCGAGCGCGGCTTCGTCGCGCGACGGCTGTTCGACCACCTCCAGCACGATGCGGTTCGGCGGCAGCGCGAAATGCCGGCACAGTGCCTCGACGAATTCGCGCTGCACGAGGCCCGAGTCGAGCACGCGCGGCGTGACGTTCAGGAACAGCCAGCCGTCGCCGATGCCCTGCGCGACGAAGTTGGCCGTATGCAGGCAGCGCGCGAGCCGGTCGAGCAGCAGCGCGTCGGCGTCGGCGCGCGTCTTGTCGAACAACGCGGCGGGCGAGATCAGTGCGCCGTTCGCGTCGACGACGCGCAGCAGCGCCTCGTAACCGACGACCCGCTTGTGCGTGATCGACAGCACGGGCTGGAACACGCTGCGCAGCGTCGTGGTGCGATAGGTGGCGACCCAGCCGCCAGGCGTCGGCGTGAGACGGTCGAGCAGGGAGTCGAGCGAGAGGTCGCGGGCGGGCTTCATGTCAGCGGAGCCCGGGGGCGAGCGGCGGGGCGGTAGCGCGCCGCCGCGCTGAAGCGGTCGCACGCGCCGGCGGACGCGAAAGGACGTGAGACATCGAGGCCGCCTTCTGCGGGTAAGTGTTCGGAGTGTAACGGGAATGGGGCCGCTCGCGTATCAGGGAAACTCCAGACGCACGCGGGTATGCGGCTGCGGCCGGCGCCGCCGCCGCACATGACGACCCGGCGGCATGGTGAGCGCGATGAGGCGAGACGGGCAATCCCGGCGGCCGGCAGGGCCGCGAGCGCATGTCGCCGTCAGACGAATGCCGGCGATGCTGCGGTACCCTCAACGGCGACGCGGAGAACAGCCGGCACCCGGTCGGAAGGCATCACGGCCCGACCGATGGCGATACGTGCACCCGAATGAATCGTCAGGTCGCTTCGCCGCTGCGCGGCCGGATCCCGGGAATCCGCTTGATCACGCCGGTCGCGAGCGCGGTGCCGACGAGCACGATCGCGCAGCCTTCGATCATCACGGCCGACACGTGTTCGCCGAGGAACAGCGCGCCCCACAGCAGGCCGAACACCGGAATCACGAACGTCACGGTGATGGCGCGGGCGGGGCCGACATGCGCGATCAGGTAGAAGTAGATGAAATACGCGATGCCTGTGCAGGCGACGCCGAGCGCGAGCACCGAGCCCCACGCGTGCGCGCTGACCGGCGCGGCCGGCCAGGTGGCGATCGCGAACGGCAGCAGCAGGACGGTCGAGCCGATCATGCTGCCGGTCGCGTTGACGAGCGGATCGACGCCGGTCAGCTTGCGCTTCGTGTAATTGGCCGCGATGCCGTACAGCAGCGTCGCGCCGAGTGCGGCGGCGGCGGCGAGCGCGGTCGCGGCGGCGCCCGTTTCGCCATGCGCATTCGCGATCTGGTTCCACACGAGCGTGAGCACGCCGGCGAACCCGATCACGAGGCCGAGCGCACGCGGCAGCGACAGCTTGTCCTTCAGCCACAGGTAGGCTACGAGCGCGCCCCAGAGCGGCGTCGTCGCGTTGATCACCGACGTCACGCCGGCCGACAGCGTCAGTTCGGCGAACGCGAACAGGCAGAACGGGATGCCCGAGTTCAGCGCGCCGACGACGAACAACGGCCACGCGTGACGGCGCAGCCGGGTGCCGAGATCGGCGGGTTTGAAGCGCGTCAGCGCGAAGCCCGCGAGAAACAGCGCGCCGATACCGACCCGCAACGCCATCAGCGGCGCCACGCCGAGATCGACGACGCCGATCCGGATAAACAGGAACGACGCACCCCACAGGGCAGCGAGCACGGTCAGCAGAAGGGCGTTCTTGGGCGACATCGAGTGTGAAGGGCGGGGAAGGGATGCGGAGAATCTTACACCCCGTTACCAGCCCGTCGTTTCACGTTTCGATGAAATGGCAAGAAACGGGAATGTCGCCGGCTGCCGGCACGGGATAGCCGCGTGCCGGCGGTCGAGCCCGGTCAGTGATGGCGCCAGCCGCCGTGTCCGCCGAAGCCGAAATTGAGCGATACCGCCGGTCCCCAATAGCCGCCCCATGCGGGCGCATAGGCAGGTGCCGGATAGTAATAGGCGGGGCCCGGATCGACATAGACCGGGGCCGGTGCAGCCGTGTAATAGCCGCCGGGATAATAGCCGTACGGGTAGTAGCAGCCGGCGAGCGTCACGCAGGCGAGCGCCGCGGCGACGAGGGTCCTGTTCATGATGTCTCTCCGGCGGAGCCGGCAATCGGCAGATGCTTAAGCTTAGGCCGCGCGCCGATGACACGGTGTGCAAAACGGTAACGGATCATTTCCGCACGGGCTGCCGGCCACGTTGCGGCGCCGCATGCGAAAACGGCGCTTTCGCACCGCGAAAACGCCGTCTGGCCGACTGTTGCGGCGCGCTGCGCCGCCTTTTACTTGCCGACCTGGTTGCCGATGATGCCGCCGGCCGCTGCGCCGCCGAGCGTCGACAGCGCGCTGCCGCCGATCGCCGCGCCGGCGACGCCGCCGACACCCGCACCGATTGCCGTATCGCGCTGGCGTCGTGACATCGAATCGCAGGCCGACAGGCTGGCCACCGTCGCGACGAGCAGAGCGCATACCCCAAAACGCCGAATCGAGTTCATGATCGTTGTCCTTGTGGTAGTGAACGGAGGTCGCGCGACCGGCTGGCGACCGCGCATGACCCCAATCTACGCGCCGTCCCGTGGCGCTGCTGTAAGGACTTGTTAAGGCTCGGGCGGTTTCGTAATCATTTGTTTCCCTCGCGCCGGCAGGCACGCGGCGTGCACACGCACAAAAAAAGCCCGCTCGAAAGCGGGCTTGCGCAGCGCCGAAGCGCGAGACGCAGCGGTCCGGGCGGACCGCCGCGCGTGCTTATTGACGGTGATAGATCTCGGCGCCGGTCTTGACGAACTCGACCGCCTTGACTTCCATCCCCTTCTTCAGCGCTTCGGTTTCCGACACGCCCTGCTGCGCCGCGAACTCGCGCACGTCCTGCGTGATCTTCATCGAGCAGAAGTGCGGGCCGCACATCGAGCAGAAGTGCGCGACCTTCGCGGAATCCTTCGGCAGCGTTTCGTCGTGGAATTCGCGCGCCTTGTCCGGATCGAGGCCGATGTTGAACTGGTCTTCCCAACGGAACTCGAAGCGCGCCTTCGACAGCGCGTTGTCGCGCACCTGCGCACCCGGGTGGCCCTTCGCCAGGTCGGCGGCGTGAGCGGCGAGCTTGTACGTGATGATGCCTTCCTTCACGTCGTCCTTGTTCGGCAGGCCGAGGTGTTCCTTCGGCGTCACGTAGCACAGCATCGCGGTGCCGAACCAGCCGATCATCGCGGCGCCGATGCCGGACGTGATGTGGTCGTAGCCCGGCGCGATGTCGGTGGTCAGCGGCCCGAGCGTGTAGAACGGCGCTTCCTTGCACCAGTCGAGCTGGAGATCCATGTTCTCCTTGATCAGCTGCATCGGCACGTGGCCGGGGCCTTCGATCATCACCTGCACGTCGTGCTTCCACGCGATCTGCGTGAGTTCGCCGAGCGTCTTCAGCTCGCCGAGCTGCGCTTCGTCGTTCGCGTCGTAGATAGAGCCGGGGCGCAGGCCGTCGCCGAGCGAGAAGCTCACGTCGTACGCCTTCATGATCTCGCAGATCTCTTCGAAGTGTTCGTACAGGAAGCTTTCCTTGTGATGCGCGAGGCACCACTTCGCCATGATCGAGCCGCCGCGCGACACGATGCCCGTCATCCGGTTCGCGGTGAGCGGCACGTACTGCAGGCGCACGCCCGCGTGGATCGTGAAGTAGTCGACGCCTTGCTCGGCCTGCTCGATCAGCGTGTCGCGGAAGATTTCCCAGGTCAGGTCCTCGGCCTTGCCGTTGACCTTTTCCAGCGCCTGGTAGATCGGCACCGTGCCGATCGGCACCGGGCTGTTGCGGATGATCCACTCGCGCGTTTCATGGATGTGCTTGCCGGTCGACAGGTCCATCACCGTGTCGCCGCCCCAGCGGATCGCCCACGTCATCTTGTCGACTTCCTCGCCGATCGACGACGTGACGGCCGAGTTGCCGATGTTCGCGTTGATCTTCACGAGGAAGTTGCGGCCGATGATCATCGGCTCGGATTCCGGGTGGTTGATGTTCGCGGGGATGATCGCGCGGCCGCATGCCACTTCCGAGCGCACGAATTCCGGCGTGATCTCGGCCGGCGCGTTCGCGCCGAAGGCCGCTGCGCCGAACGCCTGGCCCGGGTGCTGGCGGCCCATCATCGCGGCGAGCTTCGCGCCGTTCGGGCCGCTCGCCTTCAGGCTCTCGAGGTACTCGGCGCGGCGCTGGTTCTCGCGGATCGCGATGTATTCCATTTCCGGCGTGATGATGCCCTGGCGCGCGTAGTGCATCTGCGTGACGTTCTTGCCGGCCTGTGCGCGGCGCGGGTTGCGGTGCAGGCCCGGGAACCGCAGGTCGGCGGTGGCCGGGTCGGCCGCGCGCTCGAGGCCGTACTGGCTCGACAGGCCGCCGAGCACTTCGGTGTCGCCGCGTGCCTCGATCCAGCCCTGGCGCAGCGCGGCCAGGCCCGCGCGGATGTCGATCTTCGCGTCCGGATCGGTATAGGGGCCCGACGTGTCGTACACGTAGATCGGCGGATTCTTTTCGCCGCCGAAGCCGGTCGGCGTATCGGCCTGCGTGATTTCACGCATCGGCACGCGGATGTCGGGCTGCGAGCCGGTTACATAAACCTTGCGCGAATTGGGCAGCGGGGCGACAGCGGCGGCGTCGACGTGTGCGTCGGCGGACAGAAACTTCGGATTGGCGTTCATGCAATCTCCTGTATGAGCGCCGGACAGGCGCTTCGGCGCTTGCCCGGAGCCCTTGACGAATGTGGGGCTCGAGCTAAGCAGGAGACGAGGCTTGGTGAGGCGGCGGATTTCGTCAGAAGGATGGCGGCGAAATCCGTACGCTTCCCTGCGCTGGCATTATCCAGATCAGGTTCAAAGGGTATTTCTCACCCGCAATGCCGGTTGTTTGACCGCGCGCATTGCAGGACCCCCGCGTTAGCAGCGCACACGATACACTGGCTTCGCGGCGGTTTCAACCGGGAGAGGATCGGCTGCCCCGGTGCGGCCGCAGCATGGCGGGCGGTGCGATGGCCCGTCGAAATGGCAGCGCGCGTCGCCGCCGCATGGCCCCACGGCTTGGCCGGCCGGGGCGAAGCGGTGCAACATGGCGCGCTTTCGCGCAACTTCAAAAAAAATTTTCGCAGCGGCTGTCATTTCCCGCGACGTCGTCCGTCTATTCGGCTCCTTAAACCCATGTTTTGGAGAGATGTCATGAAAAAAGTACTGATCGCCGCTTGCGTCGCCGCTATCGCCACGATCGCCACGGGCGCGTATGCACAGAACGACGCGATGTCGCAGCCGGGTTCGTCGATGTCGAAGGACGCGATGGGCCACGACGCGATGGCCAAGGATGCAATGGGCCATGACGCGATGAAGAAGGACGGCATGAAAAAGCATGCGATGAAGAAAGACGCGATGAAGAAAGACGCGATGAAGAAGGACGCGATGTCGCACGACGAGATGGGCAAGCCGTCGGGCGACAAGATGGCGCCGTCGAACTGACGGAAGCGGACGCGGCGCGGCCGGCGCGTGCGTCGCACGGCGGCCGCCCGCACCGCATCCTGTCTGGTCGACTCATTCCCGGAGTCTTCATCATGCAAACCGTTCCCGCTACCGGCCGCGCGACAGCCACGCCGCCCGCGCGCCCGATTCATCCGCTGTGGGTGCGCGCGAGCCACTGGCTCAATGCGCTCGCGGCGATCCTGATGGTGCTGTCCGGCTGGCGCATCTACGATGCGTCGCCGATCTATCCGCCGTTCGTGTTTCCGCACGGCATCACGCTGGGCGGCTGGCTCGGCGGCGCGCTGCAATGGCATTTCGCGGCAATGTGGCTGCTGGTCGGCAACGGGCTGTTCTACCTCGCGATGTCGATCGCGACAGGGCGCCTCGCACGCAAGATGCTGCCGGTCACGCCGGCGTCGATATGGCGCGACGTGCGTGCCGCGCTGGGCGGACGGCTGTCGCACGACGACCTGAGCGTCTACAACGCGGTGCAGCGTGCCGCTTACCTGACCGCGATCGTCGATCTCGTCGTGCTGGTGCTGTCGGGGCTCACGATCTGGAAATCCGTGCAATTCCCGCTGCTGCGCGAATTGTTCGGCGGCTACGACAACGCGCGTGTCGTGCACTTCTGGGCGATGTCGCTGCTCGTCGCATTCGTTGTCGTTCACGTCGCGATGGCGCTGCTGGTGCCGCGCTCGCTGCTCGCGATGCTGCGCGGTCGCTGACCCGCGAGCCGCGGGCGAAGGAAATCATCATGTCGGAATCCGAATACAAGCGCGACGGTTCGCGCTGGACGCTCGACCGGAAGTCGCTCGAGCTCGACGTGCGTCGCGAGCTCGAGATGCCGTCGCGGCGCCTCTTCAACCGGCGCATCCTGACGCTCGGCGGCCTGACGATGCTGACCGGCTGCACGTTGAAGGACGACGCGTCGGTCAACACGTTCCTCGAGACGGTGTCGCGCATGAACGACCGCGTGCAGGCGTGGCTGTTCAGCGGCGAACGGCTCGCACCGACCTACACCGAAGCCGACATCACGCGACCGTTCCCGTTCAATGCGTACTACGGGATCGACGACGTGCCGCACGTCGATGCGTCGACGTACCGGCTCGTGCTGTCCGGCCGCGTGACGGGCAAGCGCGTGTGGACGCTCGACGAACTGTATGCGCTGCCGCACGCGGAGCAGATCACGCGACATATCTGCGTGGAAGGGTGGAGCGCGATCGGCCGCTGGGGCGGCACGCCGTTCGGCGCGTTTCTCGCACGGGCCGGCGCCGATACACGGGCGAAGTACGTGGGCTTCAAGTGCGCGGACGATTACTACGAGAGCATCGACATGCCGACCGCGCTGCATCCGCAGACGCTGCTCGCGTTCGACTACGACGGCCGCCGGCTGCCGCCGGAATTCGGCTTCCCGATGAAGCTGCGGATGCCGACCAAGCTCGGCTACAAGAACCCGAAGCACATCATGGAAATCTTCGTGACCGATACGTATCCGGGCGGCTATTGGGTCGATCAGGGGTACAACTGGTTCGGCGGATCGTGAGCGGTGCGTGGCATGCGGTGGCGGCGCGTGCCGCGATGCATCACGCGGATTCGCGCACCTGGAGGTCGACGCGCAGGCCGACAGCCGCCGCCATGTTGACGAGCGCGTCGAGCCCGAACAGGTTGATCTTGCCGCGCAGCAGGTCGGAGACGCGCGGTTGCGTGACACCCAGCTGTTTCGCGGCCTGGGCCTGGCTGAGCTCGAGTTGCGCGATGCGCTGCTTGAGTGCGATCATCAGTTCGGAGCGCAGCTTCATGTTCTCGGCTTCGGCCGGCTGGCCCTCGATTGCGTCCCAGACGCTCTCGTAACGTTCGTTGGTCATCGTTTCCTCTCCATCATCAGCGCGCGATAGCGCCGGGCGGCCAGATCGATATCGGCCCTGGTCGTGCGCGCCGATTGCTTCCTGAAGCAGTGAAGCACGTAGACGGCGTCGGCGAAGGTCGCGACGTAAATGATCCGGAATGCGCCGCTCGCATCGCGCAGGCGAATTTCCCGCACGCCGACGCCGACGGTGCGCATCGGCTTCCAGTCGTCCGGCGCCAGGCCGCGTTGCACCTGGTCGATCTGGTGGCCGGCTTCGCGTCGCGCGGGCAGCGGAAAGCCGCGAAGATCGGCGAGGGCGCTGCCGACGAAAACAACCGGCTTCGGCGGAAGAATGGTTGAATTATACAAAATTTTGTATGGGTGGTGCGGGTTTTGAAGGAAGGTCGCGCAGGGCGCGCGGCGCGTGAGTCGACCGTCACGATAAGGGGGAAGCAGTGGCCGGTGTGCAGGACTGGCCGTTCGGCCGATGCCTGGTTCGCGCGCGGCGGACTGCCGTTGGTGGTGGGGGCGAGCCGGCACCGGCAGCGCATGCGCGCGGCGTATCCGGCCCCCGATTTCACCCGCCCGCCGGCCGTAAAATGTCGCGCGGAAACATCATTCGCGATCCTTTCAGACAGGTCCGATGATGCTTTCGAATCCTTGATGCCATAATGCCGAGCGTGCGCAGCCGAAGCGGTTGCGCGCATTTTTTTTGTCCCTCTGCCGCCGCCTGCCGGTTCTCTTTCGTCGCCGTTCGCACTGCCATGTCGTTCCGCACGTTCGCTCTGCCTTCCCGGTCCCGCCAGGGCCGTTTGCCGGCGTCGCCGGCGTCTTTCAGCGGAGCACGCGGCGCGACGTGCGGGCAGGCTGCGCGATGACGCCGCTCGACCGTCTCCTCGATTTCTTCGCCCGCTTCTCGTTCCGGATCCGCCTGCCGCAAAGCCGCGGCGGCCGCGTCGCGCTGGCGCTCGTGTTCATCTATTTCGTCTGGGGTTCGACCTACAGCGGCCTGCATTTCGCGCTGCAGTCGTTCCCGCCGCTGCTGCTGTCGGGGCTGCGCAACCTGCTCGGCGGGATCGGCCTGTTCATCTTCGCGCTGCGGCGCAAGCCCGAATGGCCGACGCTGCTGGAAATCCGCAATGCGGGGATCGTCGGCACAATGCTCGTCGCGCTGTCGTCCGGCACGATCGCGCTCGGGATCAGTTCGGTCAGCAGCGGCTCGGCCGCGGTGATGGTGGCCACGGTGCCGCTGTTCGCGACCGTGATCGCGGCGGTCGCCGGGCGGCCGGTCACGAAAGGCGAGTGGGCGGCCGTCGCGCTCGGGATGGTCGGCATCGTCGTGCTGAATTCGGGCGGCGCGGCCGCGCAGAATTCGGCGCTCGGCACGATCTGCGTGCTGGCCGGCGCACTGTTCTGGGCCGGCGGCGCGCATCTCGCGACGCGGCTCAAGCTTCCGTCCGACCTGTTCCTGTCCACGTCGCTGCAGATCGGCCTGGGCGGCATGATCTCGACGCTCGTCGCCTGGCTGATCGGCGAGCGCATCGAGCACGTGATGGTGGGGCCGGTGTTCGCGTTCCTGTACCTGATGGTGTTCTGCACGATGGCCGCGTACGTTGCGTACGGCTACCTGATCCGCCACACGAGCCCGATCATCGCGAGCAGCTGCATGTACGTGAACCCGATCGTCGCGGTCGCGCTCGGTGCGCTGCTGCTGGGCGAGCCGGTGACGATGGCGACCGTGGTCGCGACCGTCGCGATCCTCGGCAGCGTCGGGTTGTCGTTCGTGTTCGATCCGGCTCGCCGGCCCGCGGCGCGCGCGGCAGCCGCCGGTTCGGCGGCCGCGGCAGCCACGTCGGCGGCGGAGGCTTCGTCCGCACCCGAGCAGATCGCGGTGCCGGATGCGGCACCGATCCTGGCGCCTTCCGCCGTTCCGCTGGCCGTGCCGACCCCGGCTGCCGTGATGGACCCCGCCGGGGTCGTGGATCCGGCGCCGGCGTTCGCGCCGCCGCCCGCCGCCGAGCCCGCAGCGCCCCGCACCGACGCGTGACGCCGCCGTGGCCGGTCGCGCTTAGTCGCGCCGGCCGCCGCGATGGTGGAACCAGCCCGCCAGCGCGGTGAACGCCAGCCCGGTCGCGCACAAGCCGATCCAGCCGAACGCGTGCCATGCGGCCACACCGGCCGACGAGCCGAGCGCGCCGCCGATGAAATAGCACACCATGTACACCGTGTTCACGCGGCTGCGCGCCTCGGGCTTCAGCGCATAGATGCGCGACTGGTTCGAGATCTGCGCGGCCTGTACGCCGACGTCCAGCACGATCACGCCGATCACGAGCCCGACGAGGCTCGAGCCCGACAGCGCGAAGATCACGAACGACAGCGCGAGCAGCGCGATCGCGAGCGAGATGATCGCGCGCGGGCCGCGCTTGTCCGCGAAGCGGCCCGCGTAGGGCGCCGCGAGGGCGCCCGCCGCCCCGACGATCCCGAACAGGCCGGCTGCCTGCGGGCCGAGATGGAACGGCGCGCCGGCGAGCAGCAGCGTGAGCACGGGCCAGAATGCGCTGAATGCCGCGAACAGCGCGGCGCCCGTCAAAGACGCCTCGCGCAGCCCGCGCAGTTCGACCGCCAGATGCCACATCGAGCCGAGCAGCTTGCCGTACGACAGCGTCGACGTCGGCGAGCTGCGCGGCAACCGCAGCACGATCACGGCGGCGAGCGCGACGAGCGCCGCGACCGACGCGGCGAACACCGCGCGCCAGCCGAAATATTCGGCGACGAAGCCGGCGGCGGTGCGCGCGAGCAGGATGCCGAGCAGCAGGCCGCTCATCACGGTGCCGACCGCGTGTCCGCGCTCGGCCGGCGGCGCGATCTCGGCGGCGAACGGCACGGCCTGCTGCGCGATCGTCGCGAGTACGCCGATCGCGAGGCTCGCGACGGCGAGCACGGCCAGCGACGGCGCGGCGGCCGCGACGATCAGCGCGACCGACAGGCCGGCGATCTGCATCAGGATCAGCCGGCGGCGGTCGAAGCGGTCGCCGAGCGGCGCGAGCAGGAACATGCCGGCCGCATAGCCGAGCTGCGTCGCGGTCGGCACCGCGCCGATCCACGAGGCGCCGTCGGGAAACGCGGAGCGGAAGCTGTCGAGCAGCGGCTGGTTGTAATAGATGTTCGCGACGGATACGCCCGCGATCGTCGCGAGCAGCAACAGCAGGCTGCGCGAATAGTGGGGCGAGGCGGCGTCGGTCGGATGGTCGGTGGAGGCGGTGGACATGGCTGCGCGGACGGAGTGGGGCGGCGCGGCGCGCGGCGCACGCATCGGGTGCGCAAGCGGGCGGGGGGCCGGTCAAGGCTGCCGATCATACCGGAGCGGCGTGAATCCTGCCGGGCGTGCGGTGGACCGGCAGAGTCGGCAGATCGGCAGGTCGGCAGAGTCGGCAGAGTCGGCAAACCGGCAAACCGGCAAACCGGCAAACCGGCCGTCCGCCGCCCCGTCATCGCGCGCGCTTTACTCCGTCAATCGACCAGCTCGCCCGTCGGCTCGTAGAACGGATAAGGCCCGGCGCCTTCATCGACATACACGTGATGCGACGTCATCCCCGTATCGGGCGCATGGCGGTGAACCGCGAACGCCGGCGGCTCGAGCCGGAACGCGGACGGCGCGTCGGTTCGCAGGTCGAAGGCGACCTGATGCGCGGGCGACGGCACCGCGGACGCGAGCGTGCCGCCGAAGCGCGTGAACATCGTGCGATGCACGTGGCCGCACAGCACGCGCTCGACGTTCGGATGAGCGCGCAGCAACGCGTCGAGTTTCGCGGCGGCGGCGGGCGCGAGGCGCAGCTTGTCCATGTGGCCGATTCCCGCCGCGAACGGTGGATGATGCAGCGCGACGATCACGGGCCGGTCGCGCGCGGCGTCGAGCTGCGCGGCGAGCCACGCGAGCCGTGCGTCGCACAGGTCGCCGTGGCTTGCGCCGGGCACCTGCGAATCGAGCGCGAGCACGCGCACCGTGCCGACGTCGAGCGCGTACTGCACGAATTCGCCATCCTGCAGCTCGGCGCGATCGGCAAACGCGCGGCGCAGCCCGGCGCGGTCGTCGTGATTGCCGATCATCAGGTAGTACGGAATCTCGAGCGCCGCGAGCAGCCCGCGCAGGTTGCCGTACTCTTCATCGTGGCCGAAGTCGGTGAGGTCGCCGGTGACGAGCACGACGTCGGGGCGCGGCACGAGCGCGTTCAGTCTGTCGATGCAGCGCGCGAGCGCGGCCGCCGTGTCGACGCGCCGGTACGCGAGCTGGCCCGGACGCTTGATGTGGAGATCGCTGATTTGAGCAAGCAGCATCGTCGTTCCTCGGAATCGTCTGGTTGTTGTCGCGACGGCGTCGCGCGCCGCGGTAGGGGGCTGCATGAATGATGCCCGAACGATGGATTACGCGCCGAGCGCGATCAGGCCTTCCGGTGCGATCGCGAGGCCGACCGCCGTACCGCGTGCGAGCGCGATGCGGCCCGGCACGTCGATCACGAGCGCATCGGGGGCCGCGTGCTCGATCGTGAGCCGTGTGCGCTCGCCGAGGAACGCGCACGCGCTGACCGCGCCGCGCAGCGGCGCATGCGCGGGATCGGCGAGTTGCGCATCCTCGGGGCGGAAGAACCACTCGTCGGCCGCGTGCGGCGTGACGATCGCGCCGCCCGTGGTCACCAGCGTGCCGTCGCGCCACTGCCCGGTGAGCCGGCTCAGCGTGCCGATGAACTGCGCGACCGTGCGGTTCGCCGGGTGGTAGTAGATGTCGCGCGGCGTGCCGATCTGCTCGATGCGGCCCGCGCCCATCACGACGATCCGGTCGCCGAGTTCCATCGCTTCGGCCTGGTCGTGCGTCACGTAGACCGTCGTCACGCCGAGCTCGCGCAGCAGCGCATTCATCTCGCGACGCAGCACGTCGCGCAGCTTCGCGTCGAGCGCGGTCAGCGGCTCGTCGAGCAGCAGCACGCGCGGTCGCACCGCCAGCGCGCGGGCCAGCGCGACGCGCTGGCGCTGGCCGCCCGACAGCTGGTCGACCGGCTTGTCCGCATGCGCGTCGAGCCGCATCATCGCGAGCAGCTCGTCGACGCGCTCGCGCAGCGCACGCGGCTCGGTCTTGCGGATCTTCAGCCCGTAGCCGACGTTGCCGCGCACCGTCAGGTTCGGAAACAGCGCGTAGTTCTGGAACACCATGCCGACCTGCCGGCGCTCGATCGGCAACGCGGTGACGTCGTCATGGCCGAAGGCGATCGTGCCGCCGGCGTCCGGCGTGTCGAGGCCCGAGATCAGGCGCAGCGTGGTCGTCTTGCCGCAGCCCGACGGCCCGAGCAGCACGAGCGTTTCGCCCGCGCCGATCGACAGGTCGAGCGGTTCGAGCACGCGCGTGCCGCGGAACGTCTTCGCACAGCGGGTCAGGGTGATGGGAGTGGAATCGAGTTTCATGTCTGCGAGAAATTCAGCGCGGACGCTTCTTGAGCGCACGCGTGCCGGATGGATCGACGCCGAGCCACTGCATCGCGACGAGCAGCGGCAGCGTCATCAGCAGGAACAGGATCGTGTACGCGCTGCCGACTTCGAGGCGCAGCGACGCATAGGTATCGGCGAGGCCGACCGGCAGCGTCTTGGTGTCGGGCGTGTGCAGCATCCACGTGAGGTTGAATTCGCCGATCGACAGCGTGAGCACCGCGAGCGCGCCCGCGACGATGCCGGGGCGCAGGTTCGGCAGCACGATCGTGACGAAGCGCGTGACGAACGATGCGCCGAGGCTGGCCGCACCTTCCTCGAGCGTGCGCAGGTCGGCGCCGGCCGCGACGGCTGCCACTGCGCGCACCATGAACGGCAGCGTAAACACGACGTGGCCGGCGACGATGAACCACGGGCTCATCCGGAACGCGGTGAAGCCGCCGTAGACGACCAGCAGCGCGAGCGCCGACGCGAGGCCGGGCAGCGCGACGGGCAGCACCAGCGCCTCCTCGATCGCGCGTGCGACGCGGTGCTTGCTGCGCGCGAGCGCATAGCCGGCCGGCACGCCGACGGCGAGCACGATCGCGAGCGTCGCGAACGCGACGTAGAGCGACAGCGCGACCGAGCCGTGATACTGCTGCCACACTTGTTCCAGCCAGCGCAGCGTGAGGCCGCTCGACAGGCCGCGAAAGTAGTTGACGGTGAGGCCGGCGAGCACCGACATCACGACGGGCACGATCAGGAACGCGCACAGCAGCAGCGTGACGCCCCATTGCAGCGCGGCGATCATGCGCGCGCCGGTGACGCGCGGCGCGCGGCGGGCGATGCCGTTCACCTGCGCGGGAGCCGGTGCCGGCGAAGGCGACGGCGACGGCGCGGAAGAGCCGGAAAGCGATTGCATGCGGAAATCCTCAGGCCGCGGCGGCGGCGGTGTGGCCGGTGAAGCGGCGCGCGAGCGCGAGCACGGCCCAGGTGACGATGCCGAGCACGATCGACAGGCCGGCCGCCGTCGCGATGTTCGCGTTCAGCGTGAACTCGGTGTAGATCGTCATCGGCAGCACGTTCAGGTCGGTGGCGAGCGTGAATGCGGTACCGAACGCGCCCATCGCGGTCGCGAAGCAGATCGCGCCGGCCGCGATCAGGCCCGGCGCGAGCGCCGGCAGCACGATGTCGACGAAGATGCGCCACGGCGACGCGCCGAGCGAACGCGCGGCTTCCTCGAGCGACGCGTCGAGCTTCGATGCGGCCGCGATCACGGTGACGATCACGCGTGGAATCGAGAAGTACAGGTAGCCGACGAACAGCCCGGCGACCGAATACGCGAATACCCACTTGTCGCCTGTGAGCTTCGCGGACAGCATGCCGATCAGCCCCTGCCGGCCGGCGAGCATGATCACCATGAAGCCGACCACGACGCCCGGGAACGCGAGCGGGAACGTGAGCAGCGCGAGCAGCACGCGCTTGCCCGCGAATTCGCGGCGCGCGAGCAGGAGCCCCGAGACGGTCGACAGCACGAGCGTCGCGAGCGTGACACCCGCGGAGAGCGCGACGGTCTCGCCGAGGCTTTTCATGTAGCGTGCATTGCCGAGCAGGGCCGCGTAGTGCGGGAAGAATGCGCCGTCGGCGGACACCCGGACGAGCGCCGCCATCGGCAGCAGCCAGAACGCGGCGAACACCGCGAGCGCCGGCGCGACGAGCGCGACGCGCCAGCGCAGCGGGAAAGTCAGGTCGAGCATCGGTGGCGTCCTGGCGCTTACTGCATCACTTGCAGGTACTGCTGGCCGAATGCCTGCTGGCCGGCCGCCATCTTGCCGAAGTCGACCGATTTCGCGCGGGCGTATTCGCTCGCCGGCAGGAACTTCGACGCGACGTCGGCGCCGAGCGCCTGTGCGCGAACCGGACGCAGGTACGCGTTGGCCCACAGCTTCTGGCCTTCGTCGGACAGCACGAAGTCGAGCACCTTCCTGCCGTTCGCGTCGTGCGGCGCGCCCTTCACGAGACTCATCACGTACGGCACCGCGATCGTGCCTTCCTTCGGAATCACGAACTCGACGTTCGCGCTGTCCTTGTACTTCGCGCGATACGCATCGAAGTCGTAGTCGAGCAGGATCGGAATCTCGCCCGACAGCACCCGCGCGTAAGCGGTCTGCTTCGGCACGATCGGCGCGTTCGCCTTCAGCTTCCTGAACCAGTCGAGCGCCGGCTTGAAGTTGTCGAGGCTGCCGCCGAGCGCCTGGTTCACGGCGACTGCGCCCGCATAACCGACGAACGCGCTCGACGGGTCGAGATAACCGACCATGCCCTTGTATTCCGGCTTCAGCAGGTCGGCCCACGAGCGCGGCACCGGCTTGCCGTCGAGCGCGTCCTTGTTCACGAAGAAGCCGAGCGTGCCCGAGTGGATCGCGAACCAGTAGCCTTGCGGGTCCTTCAGGTTCGCGGGGATGTCGTTCCAGTGCGCGGGCTTGTACGGCGCGATCACGCCCTTGTCCTTCGCCTGGAACGCCGACGACACGCCGAGGTAGACGACGTCGGCCACCGGGCTCTTCTGCTCGGCGATCAGCTGCGCGATCGACTGACCCGAGTTCTTGTTGTCGAACGGCACGCGGATGCCGGTTTTCTGCTTGATCGCGGCGATCTGCGCGGCCCAGTCGGCCCATTCGGGCGGGCAGTTGTAGCAGATCGCCGTTTCATCGGCGTGGGCGGCGGGCGCGCCGGCGATGAGCGCGGCGCAGGCTACGGGAGCTGCAAGCGCGCGCAGCAGCGAGGTCAGGCGAAAGGACACGGTAGATCTCCGGGCGAGGGTGAGGCGCTGGGGTGAGGCGGTCAGGGGCGGTGCGTGCGTTCAGGCCTTGCGCAGTTGCAGGTCGGCGGCCGGCGGCGCGACGGTTGCGCCGTCGCGCACCACGTGCGGCAGGATCAGCGACGAGCGTTCGATTGCCGCGCCGCCGATGCATTCGACGAGGCGTTGCCACGCGTGGCGACCGATGTCGCGGTTCGGCGTCGCGATGCTTGCGAGCGGCGGCGCGAGCAATTCGCCGATCGCGATCCCGTCGAAGCCGAGCACCGACAGGTCGTCCGGGATCGAGAAGCCCGCGCGGCGCAGGCCGCGCATCACGACCATCGCGAGCAGGTCGTTGCTGCAGAAGAGGGCGGTCGGGCGCGTCGCGTGTGCGGTGAGATGCGCGAGCACCGCATCGGGCAGCTCGGGCGCGTTGAAGTCGACTTCGACCGGAGGCAGCGTGGCAACGCCGCTTTCCTCGAGTGCCTGCGCATAACCGAGATGGCGCTGGCGTGCGCGATCCGACGCGGCGAGCGAGCCGGCCAGCATCAGCACGCGGCGGTGACCGCGCGCGGTCAGCAGCCGCACGCCGTCATAGGCGGCGCTGCGGTTGTCGACCGACACCGACGGGCGGCGCTGCGTGTCGTTGTGCATCAGCACGTAGTGCGGGCCTTCGTGGTCGAGCATGTCGAGCAGCGGGTGCGTGTCCGCGTCGGCGACGGTGAGAATCAGCCCTTCGACGCGCTGCTCGCGCAGCGTCTCGATCGCGTGACGCTCGCGCGCCGCGTCGTATTCGGTCGTCATCAGGATCAGCTTGAAGCCGGCCGCGGTCGCGAGTTCGTCGATGCCTTGCAGGCAGTCGGCGAACACGGGGTTCGACAGCGTCGGCACGACGACGCCGACGAGCCGCGTGCGCTCGCCGCGCAGTTGCCGGCCGAGCGGGCTCGGACGGAATTGCAGCGTGTCGATCGCGGTGCGGATGGTCTGCAGTGTGGCGGGGCTGACGGTATGCGGTGCGTTGATCGCGCGCGAGACGGTGGCGATCGAGAAGCCCGCGAGGGCAGCGACGTCCTTGATGGTCGAGGTCATTAACTAGCGCGATGTAAACGTTTTCGGCCGGGAAATTATCGAAAACGTTTGTGACTTCGCGATGACGCAAGCGATGCCTGTTTCGCAAAAAAGCACGACACAAACATCTGACGGATGGGGCCGCCGGACGACGCGGGTTCGATTGTATCGGGGATGGTGCGGCGCGGGAGAAAATCGTGGGCGGCGCTATTCCGGCATCGATTGCACGGGATGAATCCGTGCGGCGCCGGGAGATGTCGCCATGCGGCGGCGCAGAATAAGGGAACGCATGCGCAAGCAATGGTAGAATCGCGTCCGCCCTCTTGCCGGGGTGATGAAATTGGTAAACATAGCGGACTTAAAAGATTGAGTGCCCGGCCGGAAACGGTCGGTGCAGAACCCTTCAAATTCGGCGAAACCCCTGATGCGCGCATCGAGGCAACGCCGAGCCAAGCCTCGCGGCATCCGCGAGGAAGGTGTAGAGACTAGACGGGGGGCGCCTAAGGCGCACGGGCAGCAGGCACGCCCGCGCGCGACGGTGAAGGCATAGTCCAGCGCACGAACGGCATCGCGTCCGCGACGCCGGCTTTGAAAGAAGCAGTGTGACGAAAATCCGCCGCCTTAACTGGCTTGCCGGTTCGAGTCCGGTCCCCGGCACCACGATCGCTTTCAGCGCGATTCGATGACGGTACGAAAGCCCGCGAGAAGCCATGCGCTCGCGGGTTTTTTGTTTTTGGTGCGTCCGGACGCGCGTGAGCGTGGAACGTTGCCGTTGTCGCGCTGCCTTTGTCCGGTCGTTCGAGCCGCGCGACGGTGCCTTGCGGTTCGTCTGCGTCCACTGGCCCTTCGAGGCAGCGAATGCGATGCCATGTGATACTGGCCGCGCACGTCGTACTGAACGCCGTTACCGTCATCGGCACGTGTGATGCGCCGATGGAATCCAACGCAGTTTGCATGCCGCAAGACCGCCCGTCATGACCGATTCGACCCACCACTATTACGAACCGTCGCAAGGCCACGGCCTTGCACATGATCCCTTGAATGCGATCGTGGGCCCGCGCCCGATCGGCTGGATCTCGTCGCGCGGCAGCGACGGTACGGTCAACCTCGCGCCCTACAGCTTCTTCAACGCATTCAATTACCGTCCGCCGATCATCGGTTTTTCGAGCGTCGCCGCGAAGGACAGCCTGCGCAACGTACAGGAGACCGGCGAGTTCGTATGGAACCTCGCGACGCGCGAGCTCGCCGAACGGATGAACCAGACGTGTGCCGCGGTGCCGTACGACGTGAACGAGTTCGAGCTGGGCGGCCTGACCGCCGTGCCGTCGCGTCTGGTCGACGTGCCGCGCGTGGCGGAAAGCGGCGTCAACTTCGAATGCAAGGTGACCGACGTGATTCGCCTGCGCGATCACCAGGGCGTGGAAACGCCGGCGTCGCTGGTGCTCGGCGAGGTCATCGCCGTTCATATCCGGCAGGATCTGCTGAAGGACGGCATCTTCGACACGTTCGGCGCCGGCATCATTCTGCGCGCGGGCGGCCCGTCGGCCTACGTGCACGTCAAGCCCGACAGCCGGTTCGACCTGTTTCGCCCCGACGCATGATCCGTCGCACGCTGCAACGATCGCCAAGGGCGCGCTGACGCGCTCGAACAGACGACAAAAGACCCCGCGGATATCCAGGATTCCGCGGGGTCTTTTGCTTCGTGTCGTCTTGCAGCCCGGGTGCGCCGATCCGTTCGGCGCCGATGCCCCGGCACTGTGCGCCGCGCACCGGGTACCGCACCGCCGCAAACGCATCATGGGTTTACCCCGCCTGCCGTGCCGATGGCCCTCCCGCACCCGTCATGGCAAATCTGCTCACCGCGATCGAGCGGCTTGGGCATCGACGTCCGTCGCCGCAGGGCATAAATTTTGAAGGTTGACGTGCTTATCCGCCCGTCAGCCCACGCGCAGGCCGGCAACCGGTCGCGCGTTCCCAAACAGCGTGAGACACAATCGAGCGTGGAGACGACACGATGAGCCTGTCAGAGCCATTGCGTCTGCATGTGCCGGAGCCCACCGGGCGCCCGGGCTGCAAGACGGACTTTTCCTATCTGCATCTATCGCCGGCCGGTGCGGTTCGCCGCCCGCCGATCGACGTTGCCGCGGCGGACACCGCCGATCTCGCCCGCAGCCTCGTGCGCGTGCTCGACGACAGCGGCAAGGCGGTCGGCCCGTGGGCACCGGATCTCGACGACGCGCGGCTGATCGCCGGCCTGCGCGCGATGCTCAAGACCCGCATTTTCGACGCGCGCATGATGATCGCGCAGCGCCAGAAGAAGATCTCCTTCTACATGCTGAGCCTCGGCGAAGAGGCGATCGGCACCGCGCATGCGATGGCACTGCGCGACGGCGACATGTGCTTCCCGACCTACCGCCAGCAGAGCATCCTGATCGCGCGCGACGTGCCGCTCGAGCGCATGATCTGCCAGCTGATGTCGAACGAGGGCGACCCGCTCAAGGGCCGCCAGCTCCCCGTGATGTACTCGGACCGCGACGCGGGCTTCTTCTCCATTTCCGGCAACCTCGCGACGCAGTTCATCCAGGCGGTCGGCTGGGCGATGGCGTCGGCGATCAAGGGCGACACGAAGATCGCGTCCGCGTGGATCGGCGACGGCGCGACGGCCGAATCCGACTTCCACACCGCGCTTACGTTCGCGCACGTGTACCGCGCGCCGGTCGTGCTGAACGTCGTCAACAACCAGTGGGCGATCTCGACGTTCCAGGCGATCGCGGGCGGCGAGGGCACGACGTTCGCGGGGCGCGGCGTCGGCTGCGGGATCGCGTCGCTGCGCGTCGACGGCAACGACTTCCTCGCGATCTACGCGGCGTCGAGCTGGGCGGCCGAACGTGCGCGCCGCAACCTCGGCCCGACGCTGATCGAGTGGGTGACCTACCGTGCGGGCGCGCATTCGACGTCGGACGATCCGACCAAATATCGGCCGAGCGACGACTGGTCCCATTTCCCGCTCGGCGATCCTGTCGAACGCTTCAAGCGCCACCTGATCGTCAAGGGGATCTGGTCGGACAGCGCGCACGAGGCGTTGACGGCCGAGCTCGAGGCCGAGGTGATCGCCGCGCAGAAGGAAGCGGAAAAATTCGGCACGCTGGCCGACGACCGGATTCCGTCGCCGGCCTCGATGTTCGACGACGTCTACAAGGAGCTGCCCGCGCACCTGCGCCGTCAGCGCCAGGAACTGGGAGCATGATCATGGCGCAACACGAGACAGGCACGGCAACGCAGCCGATGACGATGATCCAGGCGCTGCGCTCGGCGATGGACGTGATGCTCGGGCGCGACAGCGACGTGGTCGTGTTCGGGCAGGACGTCGGTTATTTCGGCGGCGTGTTCCGCTGTACCGAAGGACTGCAGAACAAATACGGCAAGTCGCGCGTGTTCGATGCGCCGATCTCCGAAAGCGGGATCGTCGGCGCGGCGGTGGGGATGGGCGCATACGGGCTGCGCCCGGTGTGCGAGATCCAGTTTGCCGATTATTTCTACCCGGCATCCGACCAGATCGTGTCGGAAGGCGCGCGGCTGCGCTATCGCTCCGCCGGCCAGTTCACCGCACCGATGACGATCCGCATGCCCTGCGGCGGTGGCATCTACGGCGGCCAGACGCACAGCCAGAGCCCGGAGGCGATGTTCACGCAGGTGTGCGGGCTGCGCACGGTGATGCCGTCGAATCCGTACGACGCGAAAGGGCTGCTGATCGCGTCGATCGAGAACGACGATCCGGTGATCTTCCTCGAGCCGAAACGGCTGTACAACGGGCCGTTCGACGGCCATCACGACCGGCCCGTCACGTCGTGGCTCAAGCATCCGTCGAGCGCGGTGCCCGAGGGCTACTACACGGTGCCGCTCGATACGGCCGCCGTGGTGCGTCCCGGCAACGACGTGACGGTGCTGACCTACGGCACGACGGTGCACGTGTCGCTCGCCGCGGCCGAGGAGACCGGCATCGATGCGGAGGTGATCGACCTGCGCACGCTGTGGCCGCTCGACCTCGACACGATCGTCGCGTCGGTGCGCAAGACCGGGCGCTGCGTCGTGGTGCACGAGGCGACGCGCACCTGCGGTTACGGGGCGGAACTGGTGTCGCTGGTCCAGGAACATTGCTTCTACCACCTCGAGGCGCCGGTCGAGCGCACGACGGGCTGGGACACGCCCTATCCGCATGCGCAGGAGTGGGCGTACTTTCCGGGCCCGGCCCGGGTCGGTGAAGCGTTGCGACGCGTGATGGAGGCGTGAGATGGGGATTCATGTCATCAAGATGCCGGATATCGGCGAAGGGATTGCCGAGGTCGAACTGGTGGCCTGGCACGTGGAAGTCGGGCAGACGATCAAGGAAGACCAGCCGCTCGCCGATGTGATGACCGACAAGGCGGCGGTCGAGATTCCGTCGCCGGTGACGGGCAAGGTGATCGAACTCGGCGGCCGAATCGGCGAGATGATGGCGGTCGGCAGCGAGCTGATCCGTCTCGAGGTCGAAGGTGCCGGCAACCTGAAGGCCGGCGCACCGGTGCGGGAATCAAAGGTAGAAACTGCACCGGTCGCGGCCGCGCCGTCGACGGCGGCGGCCGACGCGCCGGCAGAGTCTCCCGCCAGGCCGGCGGCGAAGCACGCGCCTGCGGAGCCGCGTCACGCGAAGCACGCCGAACGCAAGGAACACGTGGAGCCGCCGCGCGCGGCACTCGCGCCGGGTGAACGGCCGCTCGCGTCGCCGGCCGTGCGCCAGCGCGCATGGGACATGGGCATCGAGCTGCGTTATGTGCGCGGCACGGGGGACGCCGGACGGATCCTGCACGCGGATCTCGATGCGTATGCGGGCACCGGCGGCGGTGCGGCGCGCGGCGCGCGCGGATCGCGGGTGCACGGCTACGACGAACGCAACGACGAAACCGAGGTGCCGGTCATCGGCTTGCGGCGCGCGATCGCGCGCAAGATGCAGGAAGCGAAGCGCCGCATTCCGCACTTCAGCTACGTCGAGGAGATCGATGTCACCGAGCTCGAATCGTTGCGTACGGATCTGAACCGCCGCTACGGCGACACGCGCGGCAAGCTCACGCCGCTGCCGCTGCTGATCCGCGCGATGGTGATCGCGTTGCGCGACTTTCCGCAGATCAACGCGCGTTTCGACGACGAAGCGGGGGTCGTCACGCGCTACGGCGCGGTGCACATGGGCGTCGCGACGCAGACGGACGGCGGCCTCACGGTGCCGGTGCTGCGGCACGCGGAAGCGAAGGACGTGTGGTCGATTTCCGCCGAGATCGCGCGGCTCGCCGACGCGGTGCGCACGAACCGCGCGCAGCGCGACGAACTGAGCGGCTCGACGATCACGATTTCGAGCCTCGGCGCGCTCGGCGGCATCGTGTCGACGCCGGTCATCAATCATCCCGAGGTCGGCATCGTCGGCGTGAACCGGATCGTCGAGCGGCCGATGATCCGCGACGGCGCGGTCGTCGCACGCAAGATGATGAACCTGTCGTCGTCGTTCGACCATCGTGTCGTCGACGGCGCGGACGCGGCCGAATTCATCCAGGCGGTGCGCGCGGTGCTCGAGCGCCCGGCACTGCTGTTCGTGGAGTGAGCGCAATGAAGAACGAACACACCACGCTACTGGTGATCGGCGGCGGCCCGGGCGGCTACGTCGCCGCGATTCGCGCCGGCCAGCTCGGCATTCCGACCGTGCTCGTCGAGCGCGACCGCCTCGGCGGCACGTGCCTGAACATCGGCTGCATTCCGTCGAAGGCGCTGATCCACGTGGCCGACGCATTAGAACAGGCGCGCGGCCATGCAGGCGAGGGCGCGCTCGGGATTCGCGTGCGCACGCCCGAGATCGACATCGCGAAAAGCGTCGCATGGAAGGACGGCATCGTCGACCGGTTGACGCGCGGCGTCGGCACGCTGCTCAAGAAGAACGGCGTGCGCGTGTTGCACGGCGACGCACAGGTGGTCGACGGCAAGACCGTCGACGTCGTCGCCGGCGGCCACACGACGCGGATCAGCTGCGAGCACCTGCTGCTCGCGACCGGTTCCGAACCGGTCGCGCTGCCGTCGATGCCGTTCGGCGGGCATGTCGTGTCGTCCACCGAGGCGTTGTCGCCCACGACCTTGCCGAAGCGGCTGGTCGTGGTCGGGGCCGGATACATCGGGCTCGAACTCGGGATCGTCTATCGCAAGCTCGGCGTCGACGTGAGTGTCGTCGAAGCGGCGGAGCGCGTGTTGCCCGCGTACGATGCCGAACTCGCGCGGCCGGTTGCCGATTCGCTCGCGCGGCTCGGCGTGCGGCTGCTGCTCGGCCACAAGGTGCTCGGCCTGGCGGAACAGGGCGCGGTGCGCGTGCAGGCCGCCGACGGCGCGGAGCAGACGCTGCCGGCCGATCGCGTGCTGGTTGCGGTTGGCCGCCGGCCGCGTGTCGACGGTTTCGGGCTCGAGTCGTTGCCGCTCGATCGCAACGGCCGCGCGCTGTGGATCGACGACGAATGCCGGACGTCGATGCGCAACGTCTGGGCGATCGGCGATGTCGCTGGCGAGCCGATGCTCGCGCATCGCGCGATGGCGCAGGGCGAGATGGTGGCCGAGCTGATCGCCGGGAAGCGCCGCAAGTTCATGCCCGCGTCGATCCCGGCCGTGTGCTTCACCGATCCGGAGATCGTCACGGCCGGCTGGTCGCCGGACGATGCGCGGGCGGCCGGTGTCGATTGCGTGAGCGCGTCGTTCCCGTTCGCGGCGAACGGGCGCGCGATGACGCTGCAGGCGACCGACGGCTTCGTGCGCGTGGTCGCGCGGCGCGACAACCACCTGATCGTCGGCTGGCAAGCGGTCGGGCGCGGCGTGTCGGAGCTGGCCGCGGCGTTCTCGCAGTCGCTGGAAATGGGCGCGCGGCTGGAGGACATCGGCGGCACGATCCATGCGCATCCGACGCTGGGTGAAGCACTGCAGGAGGCCGCGCTGCGTGCGCTCGGGCATGCGTTACACATCTGACGGGCGCAGGTGACACGAAGCCGCCGGTGCGCAACGCGCGCATCGGCGGCTTTTCGTTTGCGGCGCCGGATTCCGCGCCGGCGCTTGCGCCGTTCGTCATGACGGCGCGCGCAGGTCGACGTGGGGCGCCGTCACGTCGCGATGGAACGCATCGATCGCATCGACCATCTGCGGCAGCCCGGGCTGCTCGAGCGGATAGCGGCCCGCGTTCTCCGGCATCGTCACCTGGGCGGCTGTCGATCAAGGAAATCGCGCAGGAACCGGGATTCAGCGACATGTCGTCGTTCTCGCAGGCATACGAGCGCTGGACGGGTGTCGCGCCGAGCGTGTCGCGACAGGAGACGACCGGTTCGTAGCGGACGCCGACACCGGGTTCGAAAGACGGCGAAAAATGAACGCTCTCTTTTTCATTGGCCGCGTCATCTGTCGTATCAATGTCGAATAAATATCAATATCGAGCGCTTTGATGCGGTAAAGATCTCGAATGTGCGCGGAACTGAAGCGTCGGCGAAGCCTGGCGGGAGTCGTGCCGCGTCAAGTCAGAGACAGGAAATGAGTACGGCCTGTAACTTTTCGAGATGTTGGGCGCTTGTCGGTGCCGAGTCGGCCGACGATCATGTGGGAAGCCGGAAACCGGGGCGTTCCCGCTCCGCCAACGCAGGCTCCACACGGAAGAACCGGACATGAAATTGCTGCTCGTCGGCGCGACCGGACTCGTCGGGCGTCACGTCCTCGAAGTCGCGCTCGCCGATGCGCGGGTCGATCAGGTGATCGTCCTCGCGCGCCGCCCGTTGTCGCCGCACCCGAAGATGCGTGCGATCGAGGTCGATTTCGATCATCTGCCCGACGCGGCCGACTGGTGGCATGCCGATGCCGTGATCTGCACGCTCGGCACCACGATGCGGGCTGCCGGCTCGAAGGCGGCGTTCCGGCGCGTCGACCACGACTATCCGCTCGCGGTCGCGCGGCTCGCGCACCGCCACGGCACCCCGGCCTACGTCCTGAATTCCGCACTCGGTGCGGACCCGGCATCGAGCATCTTCTACAACCGCGTGAAGGGCGAGGTCGAGCAGGCGCTCGCCGGCGTCGGGTTCGCGTCGCTCACGTATGTGCGGCCCGGGCTGATCGGCGGCAGCCGCGACGAATTCAGGCTCGGCGAGCGGCTGCTGGTGTTCGCGTTGAACGTGGCCCGCCCCGTGTTGCCGGCGAAGTGGCGCGTGAATCCCGCGTCGCGGATTGCCCGCGCGCTGCTCGACGCGGCGATCGACGCGCGGCCGGGCGTGCAGGTCATCGCGTCCGACCGGCTCGCCTGACGCGCATTCGGTCGCCCGCTTACCCGGTTATTCGCCTGACGCGCAACGGGCGGCGCGCGTCGGTCACGGGCCCGCGAAGCCGTCGAGCTCGCCGAACTGTTCGGCGAGCGCCGCCGTGAACGCTTCCAGCGCTTCGCTGCCGTCGCAGTTGCGCGGTGTCGCGAGCTGGAATTCCACCGTATGGCTCAGCTTGCTCGCGAGCAGCCGGCGCATCTTCCCGGCGGCGACCCACGGCGCCGCGACATGGTCGGGCAGGAAGCCGACATGCGCGCCGGACAGGATGAAGATCACGTCGGCGTCGACGTTTTCGGAGAACGCGGTCGGCTGCGCGTTGCGCAGCGCCGCACCCGACGTGTTCGTCTTGTAGAGCCGCGCGACGTTGCTCGCGCCCGCGATGTCGTTGACCGACACGTTCTTTTTCGCAAACAGCGGATGCCGGGCGCCGCAGTGCAGCGACTGGTGTTCGACGAACAGCGGCGTGTAGTGCAGGCCGGCCTGGTGGCCGGAAAAATAGCCGATCGCGAGCTGCAGTTCGCTTTTCAGCAGCCGGCGTTCCAGCTCGTCGGGCGGTACCGCGACCATCTCGATCAGCACGTCCGGCGCCCGTTCGCGAAAGCGGCCGACGCTTGCCGCGATCGATTCGACGACGTCCGGCGCCAGTCGCTCGGACAGCCCGATACGCAGCTCGCCGAGCAACGTGCCCGACACGTGCTGCGTATCGCGCGTGAACACGTCCATCGCGTGCAGGAGCCGCCGCGTCGACTGCAGCACGCGTTCGCCCTTCGGCGTCAGCCGGAAGCCGCTCTTGCCGCGATCGCACAGCCGGAACCCGAGACGCGTCTCGAGCTTGGCCATCTGCGTGCTGATGGTCGAAGGCGCCATGCCGAGCGTGCCCTGCGCGGCGCTGAAGCCGCCGCTTTCGACGATCGTCAGAAAGAGCCGCAGCAGCTGCACATCCATGTCTCTCAAGCGGGTCAGCATGGCGATACGTCGCAATTCGTGAAGTCGGCTTATGTTAGTTCATATTTTTCGTCGGATGCCGGGGCGGCAGAATCGGGCACGAGGTCGCCAGCCGCGCGGCCGTCCCCCTTCAGACAGGAAGCCGACGATGAGCCAGAACGATTTCGCATTCACGCGCGACAGCCTCTACGGCACGCAGGCCGAGCCGACCTTCGCGGGCGCGACGAGCTTCATGCGCCGGCGTTTCAGCCGCGATCTCGACGGCGTCGACCTCGCGGTCACGGGCGTGCCGTTCGATTCCGCCGCTTCGCACCGGCCCGGCACGCGCTTCGGCCCGCGCGGGTTGCGGATCGCGTCGACGGGCATCGCGTGGGAGCGCCCGTGGCCGTGGTCGTTCGATCCGTTCGACGTGCTGGCCACGGTCGACTACGGCGATTGCGCGTTCGATCTCGGGCAGCCCGAATCGGTGCCGGGCGCGATCGAGCGGCATGCCGACGGAATCCTCGCGCGCGGCTGCGCGATGCTGACGCTCGGCGGCGATCACTTCATCACGTATCCGCTGCTGAAGGCGCACGCGAAAGTGCACGGGCCGCTGTCGCTCGTGCATTTCGATGCACACACCGACACGTGGCCCGATCACGACGTCAAGCGCATCGATCACGGGACGATGTTCTATCACGCGGCGCGGGAAGGATGGGTCGTGCCCGGACGGTCGGCCCAGGTCGGCATCCGGACGACCAACGACGCGCCGATGGGCTTCGACATCCAGGATGCGCGCCACGTGCATGCGTCGACGCCCGCCGCGATCGCCGCGCGCATTCGCGACCGGGTCGGCGATCATCCCGTGTACCTGACGTTCGACATCGACTGTCTCGATCCGGCGTTCGCACCGGGCACGGGTACGCCGGTCTCGGGCGGGCTGTCGAGCCATCAGGCGTTCGAGATCCTGCGTCACCTGGAGGGCATCAACCTGGTCGGCATGGACGTGGTCGAAGTGTCGCCGCCGTATGATCATGCGGAAATCACGTCGCTGGCCGGCGCGACGATCGCGCTGGAGCTGATCTGCCTGTATGCGTCGCGCCGGCGCACCACGGAAAAATCGAACGATGACTGAACTCACCTGGCGCAAGGCCGTTCCCGACGATGCGGCCGCGTGCATCGAACTGCGCGGCAAGACGCGCGAGAACGCATTCACCGACGCGCAGTTGCGCGACCTCGGCATCACCGTCGAAAGCTGGGGCGACGGCATCCGGGACGGCCTGGTCTCGGGCCGGGTCTGCTGCGCGAACGGGCGCATGGTCGGCTACTGCTTCGGCGACACCGGATCGGGCGAGATCGTCGTGCTCGCGATCCTGCCCGAATACGAGGGGGCGGGGATCGGCAAGCGGCTGCTGCGGCAGGTGATCGACGCGTTCGCCGCGAACGGCTTCACGTCGCTGTTTCTCGGGTGCTCGACCGATCCGTCGTCGCGCTCGTACGGCTTCTACCGGCATCTGGGCTGGACGCCGACGGGCACGCTCGACGAAGCCGGCGACGAAATCCTGACGCTGCGGATCGCGCGGCACGCATGACGGCACGCGCCGGAGGCGCCAGGCGCTGCGTCGATCCGTCGCTTCGTAAAACTGTTTCGTCATACCAAGCGATCGCGTGACCGCGGCGCCTGCGCTGACCTACGATGGAGACATCGCTTCCACCGTCCACCGAGCCGTGTGCACCCACTACCGCGCTCCCGATGAAGACCCGGGCATCAGCGAACTGAAGATCGGAATCGGCGACCTGTTCCGCCGCGACCCCTGGGCACCCGACGTGTATCCCGACTACGCGGCGCCGGTCGCGCGCGCCGACGGCGACGGCCTCGAGGTCGTCGCGGCCGTGTTCGGTTTCTGGCCGAAATTCATGCAGCCCGAGCGGGTCGACGAGCACGGTCGAAAAAGAAAGAAACTCGATACGGTGAACGCGCGGGCGGAAACGGTCGGCTCGTCGCGGCTCTACGGCACAGCGTGGCGCAACGGCCAGCGCTGCCTGATTCCGGTGCGCTGGATCGTCGAGCCTTGTTACGAAACCGGTCGCAACGTGTGGCACCGGATCGGCGTCGCCGGCTGGCAACCGTGCTGCGTCGCCGGGATCTGGCGGCGCTACGAAGGCGCCGACGGCCGCGAACGCGTGGGCATGGCGATGCTCACGGTCAACGCCGACGCGCACCCGCTGTTCGCGCGGATGCATCGGCCCGGCGAAGAGAAGCGGGGCGTCGTGATCCTGCGCCGCGACGATTACGACGAGTGGCTGCACGTGCGCGATATCGAGGCAGCCCGGCGCATGCTGAACCTGCTCCCCGCCGACGACATGACGGCCGAACCCGATCAGGCATCGCCCGCGCGCACCTGAGCTTTCATTTTTCCGACGTCAAGCTTTCGGAAAAACCGGCCGAAGCTGTGCCGATTATTCGGACGATTTCGAAAATCGGCCGATACCGGGTAATCACCGATATCTCACAAGTTGTATATACAAGATCATCCGCTGGCAATGTCGGCACACGTCGTGCCGCTTGCGCGCCAGCGCGCAAACCGTGCGTGCGTGGCGCATGCCGGCGATCCACGGCGCCCCGCACCCGCAGAGCCGAAAGGGCGGCTCGCAGCTTCCCGTCTTGTTCGAACCATTTGTGATCCTGAGTATTTTGGAGATTTGCCCGTGTCAACGAATCCCAGTGGAAAAGCCGGCGGCCTGATCGAAGTCCGTTCGATCGATTTCATTCCCGACGCCGAGCGCCACGGCGGCCTGCTGAGCCAGTTCACCCTGTGGCTGTCGGCCAACCTGCAGATCACGGCCATCGTCACGGGCGCGCTCGCCGTCGTGCTCGGCGGCGACGTGTTCTGGTCGCTGGTCGCGCTGCTGCTCGGCCAGTTCGTCGGCGGCGCGGTGATGGCGCTGCACGGCGCGCAGGGGCCGCAGCTCGGCTTGCCGCAGATGATCTCGAGCCGCGTGCAGTTCGGCGTCTATGGCGCGATGATCCCGATCGTGCTCGTGTGCCTGATGTACATCGGCTTTTCCGCCAGCGGCTCGGTCCTGGCCGGGCAGGCCGTCGCGCAGTTGCTGCACGTCGACGACGCGGCCGGCATCCTGCTGTTCGCGGCAGTGATCGTCGTGCTGACCGTGTTCGGCTATCGCGCGATCCATGCCGTCGGCCGGGTCGCGAGCGTGATCGGCATCGCCGCGTTCGTCTACATGTTCACGCAGCTGTTCGCGAACCACGACATCGGCGCGCTGCTCGCGAACCGGCATTTCTCGCTCGCGAGTTTCCTGCTGTCGATGTCGCTGTCCGCGTCGTGGCAGATCGCGTTCGGTCCGTACGTCGCCGACTATTCGCGTTACCTGCCGCGCTCGACGTCGTCGGTCGCGACGTTTCTCGCGGTCGGCCTGGGCTCGGTGATCGGCGCGCAGGCGGCGATGGTGTTCGGCGTGTTCGCGGCCGCACTGGCCGGCAGCCAGTTCGCGCACCATGAGGTGGCGTATATCGTCGGCCTCGGCTCGACCGGCGCCGTGGCCGCACTGCTGTACTTCAGCATCGCGTTCGGCAAGGTGACGGTGACGGCGCTCAACGCCTACGGCAGCTTCATGTCGATGGCGACGATCGTCAGCGGCTTCCGCGGCAAGGGCGCCGTGTCGTCGAAGAGTCGCCTCGTGTACATCTTCGGGATGATCTGCGTATCCACGCTCATCGCGCTCGCGGGCCGCCATTCGTTCCTGAAGGAATTCACCGCGTTCATCCTGTTCCTGCTCGCGTTCTTCACGCCCTGGAGCGCGATCAACCTGGTCGACTACTACTGCTTCACGCGCTCGCGCTACGACGTGCCGGCGCTGTCCGATCCGGACGGCCGTTACGGCCGCTGGAACGTGATGGCGATCACGATCTACGTGGTCGGCATCCTCGTGCAGTTGCCGTTCATGTCGACGCACATCTACACGGGCCCGCTCGTCGATGCGCTCGGCGGCACCGACATCTCGTGGATCCTCGGCCTGATCGTGCCGGCCGTGCTATATTACATCGGCGCGCGTGCGTCGCGCCGCAGTATTCCCGAACGCCTGATCCTGCCGCTCGAACGCGGCGAAGTTCACCACTGACGACACGTCACGCGCATCGGGCCGGCCGGCTGCCGGCCTGAATGCCGCGCGAGCCGGGCGCTGCCTGCGCCGGGTTCTTCCACACGTTTCCCTTTCGACGATGCCGGTGCGGCGCGGCTGCCGCGCGCGGTGTCGTTTCATTCTCAGGCTATTGAATAGTATGACTAAGAAAATGACAGCCCGCGGCAGCGATTCCCGGGCGCGGATGGTGCACGCTGGTCTTCGCGTGACGGTGGCGGTGGCGTGCGCCGCCGGATCGGGCGCGGCGCTCGCGCAGGACGGCGTCACGCTGTACGGCGTGATCGACGAGTTCGCGCAGTACGTGAACACGGGCAACGGCTATACGGCGGCGATCGGTTCGGGCGGCCAGTGGGGCAGCCGGTTCGGGCTGAAGGGCGGCGAGGATATCGGCGGCGGGCAGAAGATCGAGTTCGCGCTGGAGAACGGCTTCAACCCGAACGACGGCTCGCTGGCGAGTTCGGGCAGCCTGTTCAACCGGCAGGCGTGGGTCGGCATCGCGGGGCAGTGGGGCAGGGTACGCGCGGGCCGCCAGAATTCGCCGCTGTTCAACGACCAGGGCGGGCAGGATGCGTTCGGCGGTGTCACGCAGGCGTCCGGCATGGACAACCTGACCGTGTTCGCGTTCCGCACCAGCAATACGCTGTCGTACCAGAGCCCGGAGATCGCCGGTTTCCAGGGCGGGCTGTACTTCGGGTTCGGCGACGCGGGCGGCGTGCGCTCGGCGGGCGCCAGCCAGCAGTTCGACCTGACTTACGAACACGGGCCGTTCGGTGCGTTCGTCGCGGGCCAGTGGCTGAAGAACGCGACGGCGACCACGACCGATCGTACGATCATGGCCGGTGCATCGTACGAGATCGGCAAGGCGACCGTGTACGGCGGTTTTTCCGCGGTGAAGTGGGCCGATCTCGGCATCGATTCGCGCGTGTACGGGCTGTCGGTCAAATACCAGTTCAATCCGGCGAGCTACGTGGCGCTCGGCTACGCGTATCTGCACGACCAGTCGTCGCAAGGCAACAATGCGGACCAGCTCGGGCTGATGTACGAGTACGACCTGTCGAAGCGCACGAGCTTCTACGGCGCGCTGTCGTACCTGCGCAACCGCAACCAGGCCGGCTACACGCTGGCCGGTGCGGCGAACCCCGGCCTGCCGCTCGCGTATCCGGGCGCGAATGCGCGCGGCGTGCAGCTCGGCATCGTGCATCGCTTCTGACCTTGCCGACGCGCCGGGCCGGGTGCGCCCGGCGCTTTCCTCCGGCGCGCTCGCGCCGTTACTTCCCCAGCCGCTCCGCCAGCGAATGGCGCTGCATGCAGCGCTCCATCGCGTCGAGAAACGCGTGCTCGGCCGCGTTCATCTTGCGATCGCGATGCCACAGCAGGAACACGTCGACGTCGACGAGCCCTTCGTCGGGCGGCAGCCGCCACAGCCGCTGCTGGGCGATGTCGTCGCGCACGATGTGTTCGGGCAGGCAGCCGATCCCGTAACCCGCGAAGATCAGCCGTCGCACTTCCTCGAGGCTCGGCGACGATGCGACGATGCGCCCCGTGAAGCCCTTCTGGTCGCGAAACACGGTGAGCGGCGACAGGCTGTCGCCGATCTGGTCGCTCGTGAACGACACGAAATTCTCGGCGAGCAGATCGTCCATGCGCAGTTGCGTTTGCCCGAACAGCCGGTGATGGCGGCCGCAGTAGATCGCATAGCGCTGGCGCAGGAAGCAGCGTATCTCCAGCTTGTCGTGCGGCGTGCGGCACAGGCCGAGCCCGGCCGTGGCGGTTTTCTGCAGCAGCGAAGAAAGGATGTCCGACGAGCGCATCACCTCGATCTGCAGGTCGATGCGCGGATACGCGCGATGGAATTCCGCGAGGAATTCGTCATAGACGGGCGACTCGATGCGGCTCACCGTCAGCAGCCGGATCGAGCCGGTCAGGTCGGCCGTGCTGTCGTCGATTTCGGTTTCGAGGCGCGAGATGCCGCCGTAGATGTCGCTCGCGATCCGGTACACGGCTTCGCCCGCCGGCGTCGTCGCGAAGTGCGTGCCGCGCCGCTCGATCAGCTTGCGTTCGAGCGTGTCCTCGAGCCGCCGCAATGCCTGGCTCACGGCCGGCTGCGTCACGTGCAGGCGCGCGGCCGCGCGGCTCACGCTGCGCTCCTGCACGATGACGAGGTAGGTGCGCAACAGGTTCCAGTCGAGACGGTCGTTCAGGAACGGGGCGAGGTCGGGGCGCATCGGGTCTCCGGGCGAGGCGTCGGGTGGATATTAGTTGAATTTATACGGCGAATAATAACTTGAAATTTGACTAATGATTTGCGGTCGCCGATAAAGGAGGGGCGCCGCAGCGTGCGGCGCAAGGCCGCGACAGACGGCCGTCCACGATATTGCGCGTCGCGCCGCAGCGGCGCGCGTCAGGAGCCCGCATGACCCAGTCCCTTCCTTCCGCCCGCCAGCCGGGACGCGCCGCGACGGCCGCGTTCATCGGCACGATGATCGAGTGGTACGACTTCTACATCTACGCGACCGCCGCCGCGCTCGTGTTCGGCGAACTCTATTTCCCGTCGCATGACCGCTTCGTCAGCACGATGGCGTCGTTCGCGACGTTCGCGGTCGGCTTCTTCGCGCGGCCGCTCGGCGGCGTGATCTTCGGGCACCTCGGCGATCGCATCGGCCGCAAGAAGGCGCTGATGACGACGCTGATGATGATGGGCGTCGCGACCGTCTGCGTCGGGCTGCTGCCCGATTATTCGACGGTCGGCCTGCTCGCGCCGGTGCTGCTCGTCGCGCTGCGCGTGGTGCAGGGGATCGCGGTCGGCGGCGAATGGGGCGGCGCGGTGCTGATGGCGGGCGAGCATGCGCCGCAGGGGCGCCGCACGTTCTTCGCGTCGTTCGCGCAGCTCGGCAGCCCGGCCGGGCTGATCCTGTCGCTGATCGCGTTCCGCGCGGTCACGTCGATGGACAAGGCGGACTTCCTCGCGTGGGGCTGGCGCCTGCCGTTTCTCGCGAGTTCGGTGCTGCTCGTGGTCGGCATCCTGATCCGGCTCGGCGTGAACGAGTCGCCGGAATTCGCGCGCGTGAAGGAAACCAACCGCACGGTGAAGCTGCCGGTTGCGGAAGTGTTCCGCTCGGCGTCGGGGCTCGTGTTCCTCTGCATCGGCGCGAACACGATCGGCATCGCGGGCGTCTATTTCACGAACACGTTCATGATCGCGTACACGACGCAGTACGTCGGCGTCTCGCGATCGCTGATCCTCGACAGCCTGTTCGCGGTCGCGATCATCCAGTTCTTCGCGCAGCCGGTCGCCGCGTGGATCGCCGAGCGCATCGGCGGCGCGCGCTTCCTGAAGCTCGCGGCGCTGCTCGCGATGCTGTCGCCGTATCCGATGTTCATGCTCGTGCAGGGCGGCACGTCCGCGTCGCTGATTGCCGGCATCGCGCTCGCGGTGGTCTGCATGGCCGGCTTCTATTCGGTGATCGCGGGTTTCGTGAGCGACGTGTTTCCCGCGCACGTGCGCTATTCGGCGATCTCGCTGGCTTACCAGATCTGCGGCGCGATCGCGGGCGGGCTGACGCCGCTCGTCGGCACGTGGCTCGCGCATCGCTTCGCGGGCCAGTGGTGGCCGCTCGCGGTGTTCTACACGTGCCTGGCCGGCATCTCGCTGCTCTCCATCGTCGCGATCGACGCACGCCGCGCAGCGCGGCCGGCCGCCGCCGAAGCGCTCGGCTCGCAGTGACCCTCAACGAACGAATTCATCCGGAGTGCACATGAAAGACCTGCTGGAAATCGACGGCGCCCGCTTGTGGCAGAGCCTGGCGGACATGGCGCGCGTCGGCGCGACGCCTCGCGGCGGCGTGCGGCGCCTGGCGCTCACCGACGACGATCGTCGCGGGCGCGACCTGTTCGCGCAGTGGTGCCGCGACGCGGGGATGACGGTGAGCGTCGACGCGGTCGGCAACCTGTTCGCGCGGCGCGACGGCGTCGATGCGCAGGCCGCGCCGGTGCTGATCGGCAGCCATCTCGACACGCAGCCCGAAGGCGGCCGGTTCGACGGCGTTTATGGCGTGCTCGCCGCGCTCGAGCTCGTGCGCACGCTGAACGACGCAGGCATCGCGACCGGCAAGCCGCTGGAAATCGTGTCGTGGACCAACGAGGAGGGCGCGCGTTTCGCGCCGGCGATGCTCGGCTCGGCCGTGTTCACGGGCGCGTTGCCGCTCGACGATGCGCTCGCGAAGCAGGACGCCGACGGCATCACGCTCGGCGCGGCACTGGACGCCTGCGGTTATCGCGGCGCGCGCGCGACGGGCGGCGCGGTCGATGCGTACTTCGAAGCGCATATCGAACAGGGCCCGGTGCTGGAGGCCAACGGTACGACGATCGGCGTCGTCACGGGCGGGCAGGCGATCCGCTGGCTCGACGTGACGGTGACGGGCGTGGCCGCGCATGCGGGCACGACACCGATGCCGTATCGCAAGGACGCGTATTTCGCGAGCGCGCAGATGGCGCTCGAACTCGAACGGATCGTCGCCGGTCATGCGCCGCGCGGGCTCGCGACGATCGGGCAGGTCGGCATCCGCAACGCGTCGCGCAACACCATTGCCGGCGACGTGACGTTCACGGTCGATCTCCGTCATCACGACGATGCGCAAGTCGACGCGATGGAGCGCGAACTGCGCGATGCCTGCGCACGTGTCGCCACGGCGCGCGGCGTGCAGGTCGCGATCGACACCTGCTGGCGCAGCCCGGCGACGCCGTTCGATCGCGACTGCGTCGAACTGGTCGCGCAGGCGGCTGCGGCGTTCGGCTATACGAACGAGCGGATCGTCAGCGGCGCCGGGCACGACGCGATCCTGCTCGCGCGCCGCGTTCCGACCGCGATGGTGTTCATCCCGTGCGTCGACGGCCTGTCGCACAACGAAGCCGAGGACGCGCTGCCCGCCGACGTGACGCGCGGCACGAACGTGCTCCTTCATGCGGTGCTCGCGCGCGCCGGCGTCGCGGCGAGCGTTGCCGTGGCGGCCGCCACGCAGGATGCGTGACACCGCGAACCGATCGATCGACCGACAGAACAACCGACGAGGGCAAACGATGAACACCTATTTCCATCCCGAGCAGCTGCTGCACCATCCGCGCAGCTACCTGTCGCGCGGCCGGATGCGCGAGCCGCAGGAAGTGCCCGAGCGCGCGGCGCGGCTCGTCGCGGCCGTCCGGTCGCTCGACTTCGACGTGCGCGAGCCGGCCGACCGCGGCACCGCGCCGATCGCGGCCGTGCACGACATGAACTACCTGCGCTTTCTGGAAGAAGCGCACCGCGACTGGAAGCGGATGCCCGACGACTGGGGCGACGAAGTGATGTCGAACGTGTTCGTGCGGGACCCGAACCCGCTGCGCGGCGTGCTCGCGAAGGCCGCGCGTTATCTCGCCGACGGCAGTTGCCCGGTCGGTGCGAACACGTGGCGCGCCGCGTACTGGTCCGCGCAGAGTGCGCTTGCGGCTGCGGCCGACGTCAACGACGGCGCACGCGACGCGTACGCACTGTGCCGGCCGCCCGGCCATCACGCGCGCCGCGACGCGGCCGGCGGCTTCTGCTACCTGAACAATGCGGCGATCGCCGCGCAGTCGCTGCTCGGCCGCCATCGCCGGGTCGCGATCCTCGACACCGACATGCATCACGGGCAGGGCGTGCAGGAGATCTTCTACGGCCGCGACGACGTGCTGTACGTGTCGATCCACGGCGACCCGACCAACTTCTACCCGGTCGTCGCGGGTTACGAGGAAGAGACGGGCGCGGGCGCCGGCGACGGTTTCAACCTCAACCTGCCGATGCCGCACGGCGCGCCCGAGTCGGCATTCTTCGAGCGGCTCGACGACGCGCTGCGCGCGCTCGCGCGGTTCCAGCCCGATGCGCTCGTGCTCGCGCTCGGCTTCGATATCTACAAGGACGATCCGCAATCGCAGGTTGCCGTCACGACCGACGGTTTCGGACGGCTCGGCGGGGCCATCGGCGCACTCGGGTTGCCGACGGTGATCGTGCAGGAAGGCGGCTATCACCTCGAAAGCCTCGACGCCAACGCGCGCGCGTTCTTCGGCGGGTTCGCCGCCGCGCGCTGACCGGCGCGGCGGGGTTCGGCCGAATGCGTGCGGATTGAGGTTTTCCTCGCGCATGCCGATAATTCGCGCATCTGCCTGGATGGATGCACGAAGGAGGGCCGCACGATGACAGCCGGCCAGATCACACGCGGTGCGATCGCGCTCGCCGTACTGGGCGCAGGGTTGCTCGCGAGCGCGGCGGAACCGTCGATTCCGCTGCGAGTCAGTCTCGTCATTCCGGAAACCTGCACGATCGACGCCGGCGCGCCGCAGGCGGCTGCCGATGCCGGCATGCCGAGCGTCAGTTGCATGCACGGCACGCCGTTCGTGCTCAGCCACGCGGCGCTGCCCGATGCGCGGTCGGCGCCGCGCGGCATCAGCACGGGCGCGCCGCCCGCATGGACCGTCACGTTCTGAACGGCGCGCCCGCCCGTTCGCGCCGTTGAACGCTAGAAACTGATCGTCGCGGTGATCATGTCGCTGTAGCTGCCGGGCGCGGGCGTGGCCTGCGCCGGCACCGCGCCGTACACGGTCACGACCTGCGCCGTGCCCGTGCCGACACCCGTGACCGTCGCGCTGCCGCCCGTGCCGTCGCCCCATCCGATCGAGTGCGCGGCGTCCGTATACAGCCCGTAAGCGATCGTCCCGCCGCCACCGCTGCGCTTCATCTGGCGCGCCGTCACGTCGCCGCTGCTGCCGCTGCTCAGCGCGATTTTCCACGCGTCGCCGTTGGTGCATTGCGCGGTGATCGTCCCCGTTGCCGCGAGCGTGCCCGACAGGATGCTCGCGGTGCCGAAGCTCACGTTGGTCGCGTTGATGTTGCAGTTGTTGATGACGTCCGCCGTCGCGCCGAACGGGAAGGTGCCGCTCGACGTCGTCAGCGATGCGCAGGTCGGCGCGACGAGCAGGTAGAACCCGGTGTTGATCGACGTCGTGTTGCCGCCGAACTGCTGCGAATAGGTCGTGGTGCTGTTGCCGGTCGTCGGCACGGTCGGCTGGTTTCCGGTGATCTGTCCGTACACGGTGACCGTCGCGGACGCGCTCGTGCCGAGCGCGGGTTTGGCGAGCGTGACGGACGCCGGCGTCGTGCCGGAATACACCGAGCCCCACGCGACCGAATGTCCGCCGTCGAGATAGAGGTCGTACTGCATCGCGTTCGTGCCGTTGACGAGGCTGCGCGGGCTCGTGCCGCCGAGGTTCAGGCACACGAGCACGTTCGGCACCAGCGAGACGGTCGACCACGTGCAGGTGACACTGACGGTGCCGGTCGCGGTGACCGGCGCGTTGGAGATCGGGCTGACCGAGCCGAAACTGACCGTCGACGCCGTGGCCGTGCAGGACTCGGCCCGCGCGTGATGCGGCACGCCGCACCACGCGGCGAACGCGATGACGAGCAGCAGCGCGAGCCTCATGGCGCCGCCCGGCAGGTGAGGGGCCCGATGGTCGGCAGCGTGCCGTTGCCGGGCGCGGTGAACGCGAATTCCGTGATGCAGCGCTGCGTGCCGGAGTCGATCACGAGGTGGTTGTCCTCCTTCAGCCCGTCGATGAACGTGAGCCCGTCGTAGCCGACGATCGTATCCGCGCCGCTTTCGGCGTGATGCACGCGCGCGCCGGCCGGCAGCGGGCGGCCTTCGGCGTCGCGCAGGATCACCGACGCCGCGCGATAGCGCGACACGCCGAAATGCGCGACGACACCCGACTGCGCCTGCGGCACGACCGTCATCGACGTGCGGGCGATCCGCGCATCGGCGGGCAGCTTCATCGAGTCGATCGCGATCTGGTTGTTCTGGTACGCGTTCAGGTCGGGCACGAGCAGGTGCCCCGCGCGGTCGGTCGTGCCGATCACGCGGTTCTCGTGCAGCACCGGAATGCCCGCGACACCGTCGGTCGACACGAGCGCGAAGCCGTCGTCGATGCGGCGCGACACCTGCAGGCTGCTGTCCATGAACACGAGCGCGCCGCTCACGTCGAGCGACGCGCCGGTCTGTCGGTCGATGTGCTGCGCGGCCGCGATGACTTCGCCCGCGTGGCCGAGATACCGCAGTTGCGCCTGCCGGTAGGGCACCGCGCCCGTGCCGCCCGTCTGCACGCCCCAGCCCCAGCCGCCGCCGTAGTCGGGCGGGCGGCTCGCGTCGACGGTGTAGTTCGACTGGCCGCGCTGGCGGCCGACGGTCGTGTTGATCGACGTGTTGCGGCCGAGCCCGATGTTCAGCGACACGAACGCGCCGTTCGCACCCTGCTGCGCGAAGTCGCGGTACGCGCTCACGCTCAGCGACGCGAGATCGCCGAAGCCCAGCGTGTACGACACCGTGCCGATCCGCGTGCCCGGGCCTTGCGGCATCCGGAAGCCGATATAGCTGAGCGACAGGGTCTGTCGGTGCATGAACGGCAGCGCGAGCGTCGCCTGGTCGGTCGCCGCCGGCGCCGTCGCGCCGTCGCGCGATGCCAGGTCGCCGTAGCGGCCGAACGCGCGGATCGTCTGCGCGTTGATCGAGAAGCGCGGCTCGATCAGCTGGTAGCCCACGCTCACCTGCGTGCCCGGAAAGCGGCCGGCGCTGCCCGCGACCGCGCCGCTCACGACGCCCGCGTAGCCGAGCCGCAGCAGCGCGCCGACGCCGGCGTTGAGCACGCCGCCGGTCGCTTCCGCATGCCCCTCGACGGTCAGCACGTCGGTGACGCCGCGCCGCATCGAGCCGCTGACGGCCGGCCGCGCGTCGTAGTCGAACGACTGCCGCCCGTAGTTGCGGCGCAGGAAGCCGGCTTCGAACGAATAGCTCGACAGCCCGGCGGACAGCATGCGCGTATCGACGTAGAGCGGCACGGAGGTCGCGACGGTGCGGCCGAGCGCGTCGCGCGTGATGACGGTCGCCTGGCCGGCACCCCTGATGCCCGGCACGTCATGGATGAGGAACGGGCCGCTCGGCACGTTGCCGGTGTACTGGCGCACGTTGTTGATGTACAGGTCGACGGCCGACGGGACGGCCGCGGAGCCTGCGAGCGACGGGATCGGGAACGTGACGAGATCGGGGCGCAGCGCGAAGTTGCTGCGCCACTGGAAGCCGCCGATGCGCACCGAGCGCGTCCACGCGAGCGACCCCGAGATCGTGTCGCCGAGCTGCGTCGTGCCTGGCCGCGCCGGGTCCGAGCGGCTCCATGACGTATCGAAGCGCGTGTAGCGCCGCTGGCCGTTGTAGAAGGTCGCGGCGCCCGTGGTGTCGAACACGCCGCCCGGATCGAAGTAGCGCACGTCGGTGTAGAGCGAGTACTGCCGGTCGCCGATCGTCTGCGCGTACGCCTCGTAGTTGATCGCGACGCCGCGCGACGCGCTGGCCGCCTGCGTGGGCGGCAACGCACGGCTGTCGACCGCGTATGGCCGGCGCAGCGAGTCGGGCATCTGCAGGTCGACACTCTGGCGTGCCGCGTCGTAGCGGTAGCGCAGGCCGGGAAGCGCGTCGAGATCGACCGTCGCCGCGTCGGCGAGGCCGAGCCGGTCGGTTGCAACGCCGATCGTGCGCAGGTCGGCGCCGCTTGCCGACAGGCGGCCGTCGCGTTCGCGGAAGTGCGCGAGCAGCGTCGTGTTTTCGCCGTTGACGCTGACTTCGAGGATCACGTCGTGCGTGCCGTCGGTCATCACGAGCACCGGGAGTTCGTCAGCGCGCACCGGGCCGGGCGCGAGCAGGCCGCCGGCCACGACGGCCGCGAGCACGGCGCGCGGCAAGCGGCGCGGCGTTCCGCGTCCGTTGGCCGGGGGCGTGCCGGCGCGTGGCGAAGGGGGAGAGGCCGGGCGGCGCACCGGCGGTCTAGCCCGGCGGCTCCACCGCGACGACCGCACTGGCCGGCTGCGAATTGACGGCCGCCCGTACCGTGACCTTGCCGCCGAGCGCGACGCCGGCCGGCAGCGGCACGCTCCACTGGCCGGTTCGGCCCGCGAGCGCATAGCCGAGCAGCCCGCGCGTGAGCGGGTACGCGCGCCCGTCGCCGGTCACGAGTTCGACCGACGCGAGTTGCGCGCGCCGCGTGCCGCCGTTGTGCACGCGCAGCACCCAGCCGCCGTTGCTGCGCAGGAGCGCCCAGTCGAGCTGCGGCGCGCCGTTGGCGGCCGGCTCGACGAACACCGGAATCGAATAGCGCAGCCGGATCGACACGCCGTTGGCCGGTGCCTCGCCGGGCTGCGGCAGCTCGTCGATCAGCAGCCGGTAGGTCTGCTCGGTACCGGCTGGCGTACGCGAAGCGCGCACGACGCGGATCAGCTGCTCGGACTGCTTGCCGACCTCGATCAGCGGCGGGCTGGCGAGCAGATCCTGGGTGGGCGTCAACGCATCCTGGCCATTGGCCTGATCCCAGCGGAACACGCGCACCTGCCCGTACACCGGGCGCTCGCCCGGATTGCGGAGCGTGATGCCGGTGGCCGTGTCGTCGGCGCCGAATTCGATCGTGACGGGGGAAATCTGCAGCGACGCGGCGTGCGCGGCGCCGGCCGCGCACAGCAGCGCGGCGAGCGTTCGACGTAATACGGACATGGGAAGCAGCGCCGGTCAGAAGTAGGCGGTTGCGGTGATGGTCGTCTGATAAGTGTCCGGCTTCGGCGTGGCTTGCGTGGGCACCTGGCCGTAGACGGTGAAGGACTGTGCGGACCCCGTGCCGGTGCCGGCCACGGTGTCCGTGCCTTGCGTGTTGCCCCAGATCGTCGTCCGTCCGGCGTCCTGGTAGAGCTGGAAGCCGACCGTCGTCGACGTGTTGCCGGTTGCCGTGCCGGCCATCAGCCGGCTCGCGACGGTCGACCCCGTGACCAGGCCCGCGTCGAGACCGACGTTGTACGGCGTCGTGTTGGTGCAGGTGACGCTCAAGGTCGTCTGCTGGTTGATCGCGGCGGACAGCACGCCGTTCGTGCCGAAGGCCAGCGGGTTCGCCGTGATCGCGCAGTTCGGTTGCAGCGTGAGCGTGACGTTGAAGGTGGCGGTCGACGTGCCGTTCGAATAGATGGCGGCGTCTGCGGCGGGTGTCGAAAGGCCGACTGACAGCGCGAGCGACAATGTGGTGGATACGATGGCGACTTTCACGCAGATCCCTCATCGATCGAATTTTCGTTGGATTTATGCCGCGTTTCGCAGGCCACGGTATCGCAGATGCTGATACGAACCGGCAATTCTTTCAATATTAAAATCGGCCCTGTTTCATTTTGTTACATCTGGATTGGGTGTTGGGTAAATAAACTCGGAAAGCATTTCTATTTGTGATTTCAATGTGCGAATTGAATGAAATATTTTCCTGCGATGTAGCAAGTGCTTCATGAATCATGCTGGATTCGGCCGTGATTTTTTTGCCTGAATCGGCGGGATGAATCAGCCTGTACGGAACGGTTGATTAATGAATCTGGCGGAATTGAGGGGGTGAAAAATGAATCATTCAAGTGGATTGAATTGATTCCTGTAATTCGCGAGAGAATTTTATTCTTGTCGAAACGGGATTCGCGGATATTCCGGATATTCGGGCTTGAAGATCGAATGAAGTGGAATTGACGGTTGAAAACGAACGCGGCCGCATCGAGCGGCCGCGAACGTGTGTTGGTGCGGGGTGGTGATCCGGCATTCGTCGCCGGTGGACGGCGTGTCGTGATTACGAATTCGCGGCGGCCGGTGCGCGGCGCTGTTGCGCGATCTGCAGGAAGACGAGCGCGAGGCCGGCCGCGGCGATCAGCCCGCCGACGAGCGGCACGGCCGCATACCCGAAGCCCGCCGAAATCGCCGCGCCGCCGGCGGCTGCGCCGAGTGCGTTGCCGAGGTTGAATGCGCCGATGTTGACGGCCGACGCAAGGCCCGGCGCCTCGTGGGCCGCCCGCATCACGCGCATCTGCAGCGGCGGCACGACCGCGAACGTCGCGATGCCCCACACGAGCAGCGTGACGGCGGCGCCGGCATGCGTGCTGGCGAGCACCGGGAACGCGACCATCGTTGCGATCAGCAGCAGCAGGAAACCGATCAGCGTGCCGTCGAGCGAGCGGTCGGCCAGTCGCCCGCCCGCGATGTTGCCGATCGAGAAGCCGACGCCGATCAGCACCAGCATCGCGGTCACGAAGCCGGGCGTGGCGCCGGTCAGGTGTTCGAGCGTCGGTGCGACATACGTGTAGAGCGTGAACATCGCGCCGGCGCCGAGCACGGTCGTCCCGAGCGCGCCGAGCACGACGGGGCGCGTCAGCACCGAGAGTTCGGCGCGCAGGTCGGGCATCTTGCCGGCTTCGCCCTTCGGCAGCGCGGCGTACAGCCCCGCGATCGCGACCAGGCCGAGGCCCGCGGTCGCGGCGAACGACATGCGCCAGCCGATGATCTGGCCGAGCCAGGTCGCAGCCGGCACGCCGCCGACGTTCGCGATCGTGAGACCCATGAACATCGTCGCGACCGCGCTGGCCTGCTTTTCGCGCGGCACGAGGCTGGCCGCGACCACCGAGCCGAGCCCGAAGAAGGCGCCGTGGTTGAGGCTCGTCACGAGGCGGGCGAGCAGCAGCGTCGTGTAGCCCGGCGCGAGCGCCGACAGCAGGTTGCCGATCGTGAAGATCGACATCAGCGCGATCAGCGCCGAGCGGCGCGACCAGCGCGCGAGCAGCAGCGTCATCAGCGGCGCGCCGACCATCACGCCGATCGCGTAAGCACTGATCAGCATGCCGGCTTGCGGAATCGACACGTGCACGCCTTCGGCGATCACCGGCAGCAGGCCCATCGGCGAGAACTCGGTCGTACCGATGCCGAATGCACCGGCGGCGAGCGCCAGCAGCGGCAGCGCGGCGCCGCCGCCCGGGCGGGAAGGAGAGGAAGTCGTGGGGTTCACGCGATGTGCTCCTGTAATCGAGAAACAACGGCACGGGGCCATTGAGGACAGTGCGAAGTGTGCCTGCTTCACTTTTGCGGAAAAAGCCGTATCCGGACGAAATTATCTTGATTTCATTTCAACAATGCAGCGTACAGCGAAACCGGCAGGCGGCGCGGGTGAACGAGCGGAGGGCCTTTTTTCGAAGGCTTTTTGTAAAGATTGGCGGGTGACTCTCGACCGGGAGCGCGCGATCCATGGGCGGTTCGACGCGGACAGATACCCGCTTTGCCCTTTTTCGGCCGGTGGCCCGGAAGCCGTCCGCCGCCCGTCCGGCGGCGCGGATCCGGCGGGCGGGCGAGGTGGCGGCCATCGCCCGGCGCGAGCGTCGCGTCACCGCCGGAAACCCTTGGCAGACAAGGCGCGCAGGCAAAAAAAGCCCCGGCCACAGGGGGACCGTGACCGGGGCAGAAACGCATCCTCTCTTTGGCACGAGGGTTGGATGCGCGCGAAGTATATTTCGACGCGTGACAATTCGAACCGGCGTTAAACGGCCGTTTTGGGTGTCAATTTAAAAACACCGGCGCTGCGGCGCCTCCCGTCGGCGTTTTGAAAGATGTTTAGCGCAAGCGATGCTGGTGATTAGTACGTCAGGCCGGTCGAACCGGCGTTTTGACGGAGGGGCATCCGGTCGTGGATCGACGGGGCGAATTCGGCCGCCAGATCGTAGGCCGGACGCGTCTTCGGTCGAACCGCGTCCGGTCAGCTCGCTTCGCCGGCCGCATCGCGCACGGCCGCCAGAAACCGCGCGACGACGGGCGACGGCGGCACGGCGGCGCCGTCGAACACGAACTCGATGTCGAAGCGGCTCGCGAGCTCGTCGAGCGCGACGAGCCGGACCGTGTGCGGGCAGGTCGGCGACGCGCTTTCCGGCACGAACGCACAGCCCATTCCGGCCGCGACGAGGCCGATCAGCGTCGGGATGTCGCTGCCGACCTGCGCGATGCGCGGCGTGAAGCCGGCCTGCCGGCACTGCGCCATCAGGAACCGGTGATGCGCGGCGGAGCGCTGCGCGTCGAACCACACGAACGGCTCGTTCGCGACGTCGGCCAGCGTGCGCGGCGCGGTGAAGTGTCCGCCCGGCGGCGCGGGCATCGCGAGCACGAAGCGGTCGCTCAGCAACCGTACGCCGGACAGGTGCGGCGCCTCGTCGCGACGCCACGCCATGATGCCGCCGTCGAGCTGGCCGCGCACCAGCGCGTTCGCCTGTTCGGCCGACAGCATCGGCGCGATCGACAGCTTGACGTCCGGGCAGGCATCGCGAAACGCCCTGAGGACGTTCGCGACGACAGGCAACGGCAGGCAGTTCGGCAACGCGCCGAGCCGTAGTTCGCCCAGCTGGCCGGCCGCGCTGCGCAGCGCGCGCTCACGGCTGTCCTGCAATGTCGCGAGCAGGCCGGTCGCGTCCTGCAGGAAGCTCGTGCCGGCGGCCGTGAGCGTGACGCCCGTTGTGCGGCGGATCAGCAGCGGCGTGCCGATCGCGTCCTCGAGTTCGCGGATCTGTCGCGACAGCGCGGGCTGGACGATGCCGGCCGCACGGGCGCCCGCCATTACGCTGCCGGCTTGTGCGACGGCGACGAAGTAGCGCAGGTGACGCAATTCGATCTGGCGCATGCGGTATCCGTTCCGGTTCGTTGATATACCTGTGAAGCATAGCAAGTGCCATGCAATGGTATTGGAAAGCATGGAGAGCCTGCCGTACGATGGCCGTCATCGCCGCTCGCCTTCGCGCGTCGCGTGCGCTTCTTCCGTGTGTTTCTTCCGTTCGCTCCGTTCCCATTGGTTCCGTCCCCATGCCGCTTCATATCCCGACCCCCTATATCCGCTCGCAAATCGCGTCCCGCCGGCTCGGCAGGACCATCCGGCTGAAGCTCGATGCGCTGCAGCCGTCGGGCTCGTTCAAGCTGCGCGGCATCGGTGCCGTCTGCGAAGCGCGGCACGCGGCCGGCGCGCGGCGCTTCGTGTCGTCGTCGGGCGGCAACGCGGGCATCGCGGTCGCCTATTGCGGCCGCGCACTCGGCGTGCCGGTACGCGTCGTCGTGCCGGAAAGCGCATCGGCCCGCGCCCGCGAGCTGATCCGTGTCGAGGGCGCGGAGCTGATCGTGCACGGTCCGAGCTGGGCCGAGGCGAACGCGTTCGCGCAGTCGACGCTCGGCGAGCACGATGCGTTCGTGCACCCGTTCGACGACCGCGTGCTGTGGCAGGGCCACGCGACGATGATCGACGAGATGGCGGCGGCCGGCCCGAAGCCCGACGCGGTCGTGCTCGCGGTCGGTGGCGGCGGGCTGCTGTGCGGTGTGCTCGAAGGGCTGGCGCGCAACGGCTGGCACGACGTGCCGGTGGTCGCGGCCGAAACGGAAGGCGCCGACTGCTATGCGCGCTCGCTCGCGCAGGGGCGCCCGGCCGAATTGCCGGCGATTACGAGCATCGCGACGTCGCTTGGCGCGAAGCGGCCGTGCGACGCGGCGGTCGAATGGGCGACACGGCACGAGATTCATCCGGTCGTCGTGTCCGACGCCGACGCGGTGGCCGCGTCGCTGCGCTTCGTCGACGAACACCGGATCGTCGTCGAGCCCGCCTGCGGTGCCGCGCTGGCCGCGCTCGAGCGGCCGGTGCCCGTGCTCGCGTCGGCGACGGATATCGCCGTGATCGTCTGCGGCGGCGTGACGGCGACCGTCGAGCAGTTGCAGACGCTGCGCGCGACGTTGCGGTAGGCGGGGCGGCCGTCGATCGCGGCGAGCGCGGCGAACGCGTGCATTGGCCGCGTATTCCCGCTGTGAAGTGTCGGCGCAATGCCGGCTACGCAACGGACAGGCAGTCGGCAGCGTGGAAATTCATGCGAGGAACGACGGGGAAGGGTGCGTATCGTCGCGCTGCGCCGGTTACGGTCGGGCGCGGCGATACGGGTGGCCGGTCAGTTTGCGGCCGGTGCGCTCGCGCCGGACGGGGCGGACGAGGCGACAGGATTGGCCGCGGCTGGCGCGGGTGATGAGCGCGAGGGCGCCGATGCCGATATGGGGGCCGATGCGGCGGACACGGGCGCAGGCGCGGCCGGTGCCGGCGTCGGCGTCGTAGCGGCGGGTGGGGAAGCGGCGGGCGCCGATGCCGGACTGGCAGCGGAAATAGGCGTGGAAGCGTGCACGGGCGCCGATGCCGGTGTGGATGCCGCCCCGGACGCCGTTGCAGGTGCCATCGCCGGTGCAGGCGTCGACGCGGCGGTTGGAGCCAGTGCCGCACCCGAAGCCGGAGCCGATACCGGAGCCGGTACCGAAGCCGGTACCGAAGCCGAAGCCGAAGCCGGTACCGAAGCCGAAGCCGAAGCCGGTACCGAAGCCGAAGCCGAAGCCGGTGCCGGTGCCGGTGCCGGTGCCGGTGCCGAACCCGAACCCGAACCCGAACCCGAACCCGAACCCGAACCCGAACCCGAACCCGAACCCGAACCCGAACCCGAACCCACACCCGACGCTGCCACCGGTGCGGCAGCACGCATCGCCGCCGGCGCGACCACGGCCGACGCCGCGGCCGGCACGGCATGCGCGCCCGATTCGGGGGCGACGGCCGGCAGCGAAAGCGGCACCGGTGCCGCGGGCGGCGTCGGCACGGCCGGGGTCGTCATCTTCATCGGCTCGCCCTGCGGCGTCGGCGCGGGTTCGGGCAGCGGCGTGACGGGTTCCTTCTCGGCGGCCTTGACGGTCGCGCGGTCGCGGCGGGCCGGGTCGATCTTCAGGAAATGCTCGACGAGATTGAAGAAGCGCTCATAGAACACGCCGGCGGGAATCGTCTCGCTGGCGGTCTTGACGAGCGCGTCGTCGCTCGACCCGATCGGCAGCGACAGCGAGCCGAACACGCTGAGCCCGACGCTGGCCGACGTATTCGACTTCTTCAGCGTGTAACGATCCTGCACCGCGTTGACGTACGCGATGCTCGACGAGCCGTCCGCGTTCGCGTCCGCGCACACGACGTGAAACTCGATCACGACGTGCATGTCGTTGTTCGGCTGGAAATTCTTGCTGCCGTCGACCGCATCGTTGCGCGACGACGACACCACATAACCCTGGCTCAGCAGCGCGCGCCGCGCGGCCTCGCAGGCCGCGTCGGATTTCGAATGGAACGTATGCGCATACGGGCTGCTCGTCGCGTCGAACTGTTCCTGCTGGTAGATCGGCTTGGGCGGCGACGAGCACGCCGCCAGCACGGTCGCGGCCGCGAGCGCGCACGAAACGGAAAACAGGCGAAATCGGTTGTGCATGGCGTCTTTCAGAAGGCTTGGCGAGAGGCCGCGCAACGGCGGTGCCTGGATGAAGCGCGCGGCAATCTCGTAAGGCCGGGGCGCCATTATAGTTTCGTTTGATGTCGCACTCGCTTCAGTCGGCCGGTGCGCCGCGCGCCGCGTCCAGCAATTGCGACGTCAGCGGATGGTGTTCGCCGCGCCGCGAGCGGATCGCGTGGATCTCCTCGGTCACGTCGCCCGCGCGCCCGAGCCGCCGCAACCCGCGCAGCAGCGACGCATCGTTCGCGCCGAGTTCGCTCAGCGGAAACACGCCGAGGCCGCGCGCCGCGAACACGGCCATCAGCGCGCTGTCCTCGAATTCCCCGGCCACGCGGGGCACGATCCGCTCACCTTCCAGCCACCGGTCGAGGCGTGCGCGCAGCGCCGAGTGCGCGGTCGGCAGCAGCACGGGCAGCTCGGCGAGGCACTGCGGAAAGTGCTCCCGCGCGGCCGGCGTGACGAGTGCCGCGGGGCCGTACCAGTCGACCGGCGACGCGACGAGCCGCTCGCTCGTCACGCGCAGGTTCGAACCGGACGGCGCGCCCTGGCCGGCCAGCACGAGATCGAGATGATGCAGCGCGAGCTCCGCGAGCAGCGCGTCGTGTTCGCCCTCGTGGCACAGCAGCCGCAGCGTGGGGGTATCCAGAACGGGTGCCAGGATCGCGTGCGCGGCAAGCTTGGAGATGCCGTCCGCGAGGCCGACCGCGAGCCGCACGGTCGGCTGGCTGGCCGCCGCGCGCACTTCGTCGGGGATCAGCCGTCCCATCTCGAAGATCGCCTCCGCGCGCGCAAACGCGGCCTGGCCGGCGTCGGTCATCGCGACGCTGCGCCCGGCCGGGCGCAGCAACTGGTGCCCGAGCGCCTTCTCGAGCTCGCGCACCTGCGCGCTGATGGTCTGCACGGCCATGTCGAGCCGCGCGGCCGCGCGCGCAAAGCCGCCTTCCTTCACGACGACCCAGAAGTAGTACAGATGTCGGAAATTGAGCATCGGATCGTAATTTCGGAAAAACCGAACCAAAAATCAGATTCTCTCTGATTTTTACGAAGTCCTGGGCGGCATATCATCGGGCTTTCCACTTTCGAATCGGCCCATTTCATGGACTACCTGCTGACGCTTGCCGCCGACCCCGCCGTCTGGGCGGCGCTTCTGACGCTCGTCGTGATGGAAGTCGTGCTCGGCATCGACAACCTGATCTTCATCTCGATCCTCAGCAACAAGCTGCCCGAGGCGCAGCGCGCCCGCACGCAGCGCCTCGGCATCGCGCTCGCGCTGGTGATGCGCCTCGCGCTGCTCGGCAGCGTCGCGTGGATCGCGAGCCTCACCGAACCGGTGTTCACGCTGTTCGACCATGCGTTCTCGTGGCGCGACATGATCCTGCTGTCGGGCGGCCTGTTCCTCGTGTGGAAGGCGACCACCGAGATCCATCACCACGTGTCGCACGACGGTGACGGCGCGGGCGGTGCCGGCGGCGCGGCAGGCCTGACGATGTGGGCCGCGATCGGCCAGATCGTGATGCTCGACATCGTGTTCTCGATCGACAGCATCGTGACCGCGATCGGCATGACCGAACACGTGCCGATCATGTTCGTCGCGGTGATCGTCGCCGTCTCCGTGATGCTGTTCGCTGCGCAGCCGCTCGCACGCTTCATCGACCGCAACCCGACCATCGTGATGCTCGCGCTGTCGTTCCTGGTGGTGATCGGCATGACGCTGATCGCCGAAGGTTTCGGCTCGCATGTGCCGAAGAGTTACATCTACGCGGCGATGGCGTTCTCGGCTTTCGTCGAGGGCATGAACATGCTGGCGCGGCGCGCGAAGGCGAAGCGCGCGGCACGGACGGAAGGCCACTGAGCGGCCGCGCGCGACGCCGGCTGCCGCTCAGGCGGCACCCGGCTCGCGCGTTTCATACGGCATCCAGACGAAATTCGCACGGAAAGGAGAAGCGCGATGAAATGCCCTGTCTGCAAGACGCCCGACCTGCTGATGGCCGAGCGCCAGTCGATCGAAATCGACTACTGTCCGACCTGCCGCGGCGTATGGCTCGATCGCGGCGAACTCGACAAGCTGATCGCGCGCGAGACCGGCGACGCGCCGGTGCGTCGCGACGAGACGCCCGTGCGGCACGATGCGCAAGCGCCGCGCGGCCATGACGGCGGGTGGGGGCGCGACGGCCGCGCTCACGACGACCGGGACAGGCACGATGGCCGCTCGCACGGCGATCGTTACAAGCATGACGGCCAGCGTCGCCGGAAATCGGTGTTCGATCTGTTCGACTTCGACTGATTCTGCTGATGTCGTCATGTCGTTGAAAAGCCCCGCCGGGCGCGTACCCGGCGGGGCTTTTTCACACGTGCGGGACGACGGCACGCACCGATGCTTATGCGTTGCCGGCCGTCACGTCGATGCGGCGCGGACGCGTTTCCTCGCGGCGCGGAATCGTCAGCGTCAGCACGCCGTCGCGCAGGTTCGCGTCGATCCTCGACGTGTCGAGGTCGGGGCTCAGCACGAAGCTGCGCGCATAGCGCGTCGCGCGGATTTCGGCATGCCGCACGCGGAGGTCGGCCGGCGTATCGAGGTGCGTGTCGGCCTCGATCGTCAGCGTGTTGTCGTGCACCTTCACGTCGAGGTTCTCGCGCGGCACGCCGGGCAGGTCGGCCCGCAGCGTGACGCCGAGGTGATTCTCGACGATGTCGACGGCCGGCGTGATCGCGGGCCGGCGCGCCGCTTCGGCGGCAGCGGGGTGGACGGTGCTCGTTTGGCGTTCGGCCAGGGTCGGGTTCGCATTCATGTCGGTATCCTGAGTATTATTGAACGGTGATCGCGCGCGGCTTCGATGCCTCGCGCCGGCCGACGCGAATCAGCAGGCAGCCGTTTTCATAGCGGGCGCTGACCTGGTCGGGATCCGCGTCACGCGGCAGCTCGACGACGCGGCGGAACGCACCGTGAAAGCGCTCCTGCGCATAGGTGCGCAGGTCGTCGCCTTCACCGCCTGGCGCCGGCTTGCGCTCGCCGCTGATGGTCAGCAGGTCCTTGTCGATTGACACGTCGAAGTCGGCCGCGGCCATGCCGGGCGCGAACGCGACGATCTCGATCGCGCTGTCGGTGGCGCCGACGTTGAGTGCGGGAAAGGCGCCGGGCCGCACCGCGCGAATGCCGGACGGACGATCGCCGAGCAGGTTCGCCACCTGCCGCTGCACGCGGGCGAATTCGTCGAACAGGTCGCTGCCGAAATGGATACCGCTCATGTGAGTCCTCCTGAACAGGGAACGCGGGAGACGCGACGGCGCGACGCCTGCGGCGGGCGCGACGCGGGAGCTCCACTGGGTCGAAACGGGGGCGGTGCGTGGTGTGATGCACTGCCCGACGACGCGTAATTAGTGGCCGCCGCAGCGCATTTCAAGAGGGGGGCCACAATCTGCATCAATGCAGGCCCGTGCGGTTCGATGCGACAATCGCCGCGATCTATCTGCAGACCAACGACACGGGACAACCATGGACATTCGACGCATCGCGATCGTCGGCGCCGGCGTGATCGGCGCCAGCTGGGCCGCTTTCTATCTGACGCAGGGCTTCGACGTCGTCGCGACCGATCCGGCGCCGCAAGCCGACGCGCGGCTGCGCGACGCACTGGCCGCGTTCCTCGGCGAGCGGGCCGCCGAGCTTTCCGCGCGGCTGTCGTTCGATGCCGATCTCGTGCGTGCGCTCGACGGCGTCGACTTCGTGCAGGAGAACGGCCCGGAGCGGCTCGACCTGAAGCGTGCGCTGTACCGGCAGATGGACGACGTGCTGCCCGCGCACGTGCCGATCGCGTCGAGTTCGTCGGGCCTGAAAATGTCGGACATCCAGACCGCGTGCGAAAAGCATCCGGAACGTTGCCTGATTGCGCATCCGTTCAATCCGCCGCACCTGATTCCGCTCGTCGAGCTGGTCGGCGGCGAGGCCACCGGCCAGGACGTGATCGCGCGCGTGAAGGCGTTCTACGATGCGCTCGGCAAGCAGACGATCGTCCTCAACAAGGAGATGACCGGCCACGTCGCGAACCGGCTCGCGGCGGCGCTGTTCCGTGAGGTGTATCACCTCGTCGGCGAAGGCGTCGTGAGCGTTGCCGATGCGGACAAGGCCGTCGCATGGGGGCCCGGCCTGCGCTGGGGGCTGATGGGGCAATGCCTGACCTATCACCTCGGTGGCGGCGCGGGCGGAATCGCGCACTTCCTCGAACACCTGTCGGGGCCGATCACGAGCTGGTGGGACGACCTCGGCACGCCCTCGTTCAACCCGGACGTCGATCGCAAGCTGAACGACGAATTGCGCGCGATCCAGGGCGAGCGCTCGATGCAGGAACTGGCGGCCGAACGCGACCGCCTGCTCGTCGAGCTGATCGACGCGCGGCGCCGCAGTTTCCTGCCGTGATCGGGCCTGGGCGGAGCGTTTCGGTCGGGCCGCGATCGGTCGGGCCGCGATCGGTCGGGCCGCGCTCCGCTACTGCTGCGCGGCGGTTTGCGGTGCCCGCGGCGTCTGGGCAAGCCACGACGGGCTCGCGGCCTGCACGAGTTCGCGGTTGCGTGCGCGCGTCTCGGCGCTCGGCGGGTAGTTGCCGTCGTTCGTCGGCAGTTCGCCGTCGAGATAGGCCTGCTTGAGCTGGGCGATGACTTCCGCGCGTGTCAGGCCCGGTTCGGGCGCAGCGGCGTCGGTCTGGGCAAAGGCGGGGGACAGCAGGGCGGCGGCGGCGGTCGCGACGGCGAATCGCAAGACATTCATGGCGTGCTCCGATCAAGGGGACGGGACACCGGATGCGCGCGGCGGCTGCCGTGCGTTCCGATGGGGTCCATTGTCGTGAGCGGGTGCTGCGCGGACGATGACGCGTTCCGGGCAGAACGGTCAGTTGCGGGCGCGGCCGCCCGCGCGTGCGCGCGTCGTGCCCGGTGAGCTTACAACTCCGACGCGGCCGTGATCAGCGTGGCTTCGAGCGCGAGCGTCGATCGCGACGCGGCCGCCGGCCGGTCGATCACGTATTCGAGTTCGCCGAGCTCGGGCAGCCCCGCGTCGAGCCGCGCGAGCCCGGCCGGGATCACGTAGCCCGCGAACGCGCTGACGCCGAGCCCCGCGCTCGCGGCGGCGCGCAACACCGCGACGCTGCTGCTGACTACCGCGATCCGGTATGGCCGCCCGACGGCTTCGAGCGATTCGAGCACGCGGCGGCGCGACACGCTCGGCTCCGGATGCATCGCGAGCGGCAGCACGGCCTCGTGGCCGGTAATCCGCGAATCGGGGCCCGTGCACCAGTACAGCGGCTCGCTGCGGATCACGCGGCCGCGCCGGCTGCCCGCGATGCGCTTCGCGAACACGAGATCGTGCCGCCCTTCGTCGAGCGCGTCGAACAGGTCGCCCGACAGCCCGGTCGAGATCGCGAGTTCGACTTCCGGATTGCGCTGCACGAAGCTTGCGAGCGCGGCCGTCAGGTGCGCCGACGCGAAATCCTCCGACATCGCGAGCCGCACCTTGCCCGACAGCGGCGGCCCGCACACCGACGTGACGGCTTCGTCCATCAGTTCGAGGATGCGCACCGCGTAGCGGAACAGCGCGTCGCCGTGCTGCGACAGGTGCACGTTGCGCGTGTCGCGTTCGAACAGCGGCCGGTCGAGCAGCTCCTCGAGGCGGCGGATATGCTGGCTGACGGTCGACTGCGACAGGCTCACGCGCTCGGACGCGGCGGTGAAGCTGCCGGACTGGGCGACGGCGACGAAGCTGCGCAGCAGCTCGGGCGGTAACGGGCGCATTGCTAAATCCACTGAATCGGTTTCGACAACTTCATAAATGGCCGGATATTGCGGCGCTAGTATCGGATCACGCCTCGGTGCGTGCCCGTCACGGCGCGCACCGGATGCGTAGCCCGCGTCGTGCCGGCGGCTGCATCGGTCAGTCTACGGCATCCGGCGTCCGGCCCGAAACCGCATCATCCCATCGACCGCCCGAGAACGCGCCCGCACGACGGGCCGCCGGGCCGCGGCGCACCGCCGCAGGAGACAAGTCCGCGCACGGGATCGGCGTGCGGGGCCGGTTCCTGCATGCGTCCGGCGCCCGTCACGAAGAGACTGGAGACGACTCATGATCATCTACGGAACCGCGCTGCTGGCGTTCTGCCACCTGGCCGGCCTGTTCCTCGGCGACCTGCTCGGCAGCGCGATCGGCGTGAAGACCAACGTCGGCGGCGTCGGCATCGCGATGCTGCTGCTGATCTGCCTGCGCCTGTGGCTGCACCGGCGCGGCTGGCTGCCGAAGGAAACCGAGGCCGGCGTCGGGTTCTGGGGCGCGATGTACATCCCCGTCGTCGTCGCGATGGCCGCGAACCAGAACGTCGTCGCCGCGCTGAAGGGCGGCCCCGTCGCACTGCTGGCCGCCGTCGGCGCGGTCGCGATCTGCGCATGCTGCATTGCGGTACTCGTGCGCACCGGGCGCGACGACACGGCCTTCGCGGCCGTGCCGCAATTCGAAGAACAGTGACGGAGGCCGCCATGCTGCAGATGCTCGAAAAAGTCGTCGCCCACAACGGGCTCGTCGCGTCGTTCGCGCTGGTCGGCCTGATCATGTGGCTGTCGTCGATCGCGTCGCGCAAGCTCACCTTCGGCCGCGTGCACGGCTCGGCGATCGCGATCGTCATCGGCCTCGTGCTCGCCTATGTCGGCGGCGCATTCACCGGTGGCGAGAAGGGGCTGGCCGACGTCAAGCTGTTCGCCGGCATCGGCCTGATGGGCGGCGCGATGCTGCGCGATTTCGCGATCGTCGCGACCGCGTTCGAAGTGCAGCCGACCGAGGCACGCAAGGCCGGGCTCGTCGGCGTCGTGTCGCTGCTGCTCGGCACCGTGCTGCCGTTCATCGTCGGTGCGTGCATCGCGCGCGCGTTCGGCTACACCGACGCGGTCAGCATGACGACCATCGGCGCGGGCGCCGTCACCTACATCGTCGGCCCCGTGACGGGCGCGGCGATCGGCGCGAGCTCCGACGTGATCGCGCTCAGCATCGCGACGGGGCTCGTGAAGGCGATCATCGTGATGGTCGGCACGCCGGTCGCGGCCAACTTCATGGGCCTGAAGACCCCGCGTTCCGCGATGATCTTCGGTGGCCTGGCCGGCACCGTCAGCGGCGTGAGCGCGGGGCTCGCCGCGACCGACCGCCGGCTCGTCCCGTATGGCGCGCTGGTCGCGACGTTTCATACGGGTGTCGGCTGCCTGCTCGGGCCGTCGGTGCTGTTCTTCACGACGCGCGCACTGGTCGGCGCGTAGCGCGCTGCGATGCGGCTGCAAGCGTGCGGGCCGCATCCATCGCGGCGTCCTCTGAGTCGCATTCGTCAACATCATCAATCGGCGGCGGCGCCAGGCTTAGAATGCCGCTGAACCATCGAAGCGGGAGAACTGTTCATGACGGGATGGAATCACGCGCGGCAGGCGCGCGATGCACGCCTCGCGGCCGGTGCGCGTTTCGCGCAGGGCAAGCGGGTCGATGCGCGCGACGCCGTCGCGTTGCTCGAAGCGGTGCTGCGGCCCGGCGACCGCGTGTGCCTCGAAGGCGACAACCAGAAGCAGGCCGACCTGCTCGCGACGGCGCTCGCCGACGTCGACAGCGCGAAGATTCACGACCTGCACATGGTGCAGTCGGGCGTCGTGCTGCCCGAGCATCTCGACGTGTTCGAGCGCGGCATCGCGAAGCGCCTCGACTTCGCGTATTCGGGCCCGCAGTCGCAGCGCATCGCGAAGCTGCTGTTCGGCGGCAAGATCGCGCTCGGCGCGGTGCACACCTATCTCGAGCTGTTCGCGCGCTACTTCATCGACCTCACGCCGCAGGTCGCGCTGATCGCCGCGGTCAGCGCCGACGCCGACGGCAACCTGTACACCGGCCCGAACACCGAAGACACGCCGACCGTCGTCGAGGCCACCGCGTTCAAGGACGGCATCGTGATCGCGCAGGTCGACCGCATCGTCGACAAGGTGCCGCGCGTCGACATTCCCGGCGACCGCGTGCACTTTGTCGTCGAAGCGGGCCGGCCGTTCTACGTCGAGCCGCTGTTCACGCGCGACCCGGCCGCGATCACCGAAACGCAGATCCTCACCGCGATGCTCGCGATCAAGGGCATCTACGAACCTTACGGCATCAAGCGCCTGAACCACGGGATCGGCTTCAACACGGCCGCGATCGAACTGCTGCTGCCGACCTACGGCGAGAAGCTCGGGCTGAAGGGCAAGGTCTGCTCGCACTGGGCGCTCAATCCGCACCCGACGCTGATTCCCGCGATCGAATCGGGCTGGGTCGAGCAGATCCACTGCTTCGGCTCGGAAGTCGGCATGGACGACTACATCCGCGCGCGTTCCGACGTATGGTTCACGGGCTCCGACGGGTCGCTGCGCTCGAACCGCGCGTTCTGCCAGACGGCCGGCCTCTACGCGTGCGACATGTTCATCGGCTCGACGCTGCAGATCGACCTGTCCGGCCATTCGTCGACGGTCACCGCCGAGCGCATCGCCGGTTTCGGCGGCGCGCCGAACATGGGCAGCGACGCGCGCGGCCGGCGTCACCCGAGCGAGCCGTGGCTGAAGGCCGGCGCGGAAGCCGAGCCCGATACGCCGGCGGCACTCAGGCGCGGCCGCAAGCTCGTCGTGCAGATCGGCGAGACGTTCGGCGACAAGAACGTGCCGATGTTCGTCGAGAAACTCGACGCGCTGAAGCTCGCCGACAAGCTGCAGCTCGACCTCGCGCCGATCATGGTCTACGGCGACGACGTCACGCACATCGTCACCGAGGAAGGGATCGCGAACCTGCTGATGTGTCGCGACAAGGACGAACGCGAGCACGCGATCCGCGGCGTCGCCGGTTATACGGAGATCGGCCGCGGCCGCGACCGGAAGATGGTCGAGCGGCTGCGCGAGCGCGGCGTGATCCGCCGTCCGGAGGATCTCGGCATCGATCCGCTCGACGCCGATCGCCGCTGGCTCGCCGCGCGCTCGATCAAGGATCTCGTGCACTGGTCGGGCGGGCTCTATGCGCCGCCGGCCCGGTTCCGCAACTGGTGAGGAAGAGGGCATGGAACAGTTGAACTATCGCTTCACCGCGCGCGAGCGCGCGAAGGGCGAGCTGGCCGCGGCGCTCGTCGGCGTGGTGGCATCCGGCAATCTCGAGGTGCTCGTCGAGCGCGTGCTGCCGGGCAACGAATGCGAGATCGACATCCGCACCGCGGCGGTCGGTTTCGGTGCGGTGTGGCAGGCCGTCGTCACGGATTTCGTCGAGCGGCGCACGCCGGGCGGCCTGAAGCTGTCGATCAACGACGGCGGCGCGCGGCCCGACATGGTGTCGCTGCGGCTCGCGCAGGCCGTGCGCGCGATCGAGGGGGACGCATGATGAACGATGCGATCCACGACACGCCCGCGTTCGTCGCGAATGGGGCGAGCTGGTACGAAGCGTCGGCGCGGCAGCGCGTCGACGGGCTGCTCGACGCGGGCAGCTTCGACGAATTCCTCGGGCCGGCCGAACGCGTGACGAGCCCGCACTTGCCGCTGTTCGACCTGCCGCAGCAGTTCGACGACGGGATGGTGGTCGGCCACGGCCGGCTCGACGGGCAGCCGGTGTTCGTCGCCGCGCAGGAAGGCCGCTTCATGGGCGGGGCGTTCGGCGAAGTGCACGGCGCGAAGCTCACCGGGCTGCTGCGCGCCGCGCGCGAAGTCGGCAAGCCGGTGCTGATCCTGTTCGATACGGGGGGCGTGCGGCTGCAGGAGGCGAACGCGGGCGAACTCGCGATTGCCGAGATCATGCGCGCGCTCGTCGAAGCGCGTGCGGCCGGCGTGCCGGTGATCGGGCTGATCGGCGGGCGCGCGGGCTGCTACGGCGGCGGCGGATTGCTCGCCGCATGCTGCTCGGCGCTCGCGGTGTCGGAGCAGGGCCGTATCAGCGTGTCGGGCCCCGAGGTGATCGAAACCAATCGCGGCGTCGAGGAGTTCGATTCGAAGGACCGCGCGCTGATCTGGCGCACGATGGGCGGCAAGCACCGGCGGCTGATCGGCGGCGCGGATCGCTACGTGGCCGATACGCCGGACGCATTCCGCGCGGCGGCGCTCGAGCTGATCGGGCGTGCACCGGCATTCGATGCAACGATGCTGCGTGCCGAGCAGGCGCGTCTCGAGGCGCGTGTCGAACGGTTCGGCGCATGCAACGATGCGCTCGACGTCTGGCGCGCGCTCGGGGCCGACAATCCGGATGCGATTCCGGGCATGCCGGACGACACGTTCGTGTCGCTCGCGGATCAATTGCAGGAGAGCACGCATGACGCTCGATGAAGTGCTGAATGCCTTGTTTCCCCAGGGCCATTCGATCGCCCGCACCGGCGGCCTGTTGACGGGGCATGCGGAACTGGCCGGTACGCGCGTCGACGTGATCGGCGTCGCCGACCGCTTGCCGTTCGGCATCGACGAGGCGCTGACGCTCGCGGCGCGCGTGCTCGACACGATCGCGCGCGGCGGCGACACGCCGATCCTCGTGCTCGTCGACAGCGACAGCCAGCGGATGAGCAAGCGCGACGAACTGCTCGGCCTGAACGAGGGGCTGTCGCATCTCGCGAAGTGCCTGATGCACGCGGATCTCGCCGGGCACAGGACGATCGGCGTGCTGTACGGCCACACGGCCGCCGGCGCGTTCATCGCGACCGCGCTCGCGACGCGCACGCTGCTTGCGGTGCCGGGCGCCGAACCGGAAGTGATGGACCTGCCGTCGATGTCACGCGTGACCAAGCTGCCGATCGACGTGCTGAAGGAGATGGCGCGCTCGACACCGGTGTTCGCGCCGGGGCTCGACAATCTCGTGAAGATGGGCGCCGTCGACGCCGTGCTCGATCCGGCCCGCGCGCTCGACGCGCAGGTCGGCGAATGGCTCGGCAAGCCGGCCGAACGCGTCGACCGGCGCGCTGCGCGCGGCCGGCCGGTGGCTGCCGATGTCGCGCGGCGCGTCGAGGCGCTCGCGCGTGCCGCGCGCTGAGATGCCGCTGCGCCGCCACACGCTCGTCACGTTGACGGCGGCGGGGTGGGGCGCGGCATTCGCGCGCGATCCCGCGCTCGCCGCCGATCCGCTCGTGCAAGCGTGGGCCGCGCGCGGCCGGCCGCTGATCGTGCGCCGCGCGTCGCCCGACGAGGCCGATGCCGGCCGCGTGCCGCTCGGCCTGCCGCTGCCGCCGTCCGCGGGCAAGCGGCGCATCGCGCTGAACGCAGCGGCCGATGCGCTCGCGACGGTCAGCCCGCTGCCCACGTTGTCCGACGTGCTCGCGGCCGCGCCCGACGCGTGGCGTGCACCGTTGCGCGAGCTCGATGCACTCGGCGCGCGGTGCGGCGTGCAGGGCCGCGTGTTCGGCAGCCTCGCATGGCAGGCGCTGACGGGCGAGCCGTACCTGGGCGAGTCGTCCGACCTCGACATCGTGTTCCCGCTACCGGAAGCGGCATCGGTCGCGCCGCTGCTCGACGGCCTTGCGGCGATCGACGGGCGCGCGCCCATGCGCATCGACGGCGAACTGCTGCGCAACGACGGCGCGGGCGTCAACTGGCGCGAACTGCATGCGCGGCAGCCTGAAGTCGCGGTCAAGACGGCGATCGCCGTCGAACTGATGCCGGTCGACGCCTTCACCGGGGGCGCACGATGAGGGTATGGGCCGCCTGCCGCATACCGGCGCCGTCCGAAGCCGGGCGCATCGCCGAACTGGCCGAGCGCAGCCTCGTGCTCGAGATCGAGACCTATCCGAAGCCGGGGCTCGTCAGTCACGTCGACACCGGCAGTCATGCCGACATGGATGCCGCGACCTTCGCACGCAGCGCCGCCGTGCTGCGGCCTTACTTCGCGGAACTGGCCGACGCAGGCGCGCGCGATGCGGACATGGCCGTGCTGCGCAAGATCGGCCTGCGCGCCGAGCACGCGATGCTCGCCGCGACCGGCGGCGTCAACACGCATCGCGGCGCGATCTTCGGGCTCGGGCTGCTGTGTGCGGCGGCGGGCCGGCGTGCGATGCCGGGCGCCGTGCCGGGCGGGACGACGCTCGGCGCGTTCGTCTCCCGCCGCTGGGGCGCCGACATCCTCGGCGGCCCGCGCCTGCCTGACAGCCACGGCGAACGCGCGAGCCGCCGCTACGGCGTCGGCGGCGCGCGCCGCGAGGCGGCCGACGGTTTCACGACCGTCTATGCGGTCGGGTTGCCCGCGCTGCGCCGCGCGCGGCGCGACCTGCCCGGCGACCCGGAAGCGGCGCGCGTCGACGCGTGCTTCGCGCTGATCGCCGCGCTCGACGATACGAACCTGCTGCACCGGGGCGGGCAGGACGGCCTCGAATTCGCGCAAGCAACCGCACGCGCGTTCGTCGCACGCGGCGGCGTGCGGGCGCGCGACTGGCGGCGACGCGCGGCCGCCGCGCATCGTGCGTTCGTCGCGCGCCGGCTGAGCCCGGGCGGCGCGGCCGACCTGCTCGCGATGAGCGTCTTCGTCGATGCGCTCGAAGCCGACGGAGGCGAGCGATGACGCTGGCCATCCTCTGCTCGGGACAGGGCGCGCAGCGCGCCGACATGTTCGACCTGACCGGCACTGCACCGCAGGCCGATGCGCTGTTCGCACACGCCGGCCGGCTGCTCGGCGACGATCCGCGCGCGTGGGTGCGGCAGGCCGGGCCGGACGCGCTGCGTGAAAACCGTGCCGCGCAGATCCTCTGCACGGTCCAGGCGCTCGCGGCGGCCGCGCTGCTCGACGCGGTGTGGCCGCGCCGGCGCTGCGTCGCCGGCTACAGCGTCGGCGAAGTCGCGTCGTGGAGCGTCGCGGGGATGATCGAGCCGGACACCGCGCTCGACCTGGCCGATGCGCGTGCGCGTGCAATGGATGCCGCGAGCGGCGGCGACGAGCGGATGGTGTTCGTGCGCGGCCTGACGCGCGCCCGGCTTGCGCGATTGTGCGACGGCCGCGACGCGGCGATCGCGATCGCGAACCCGGGCGACGCGTTCGTGGTCGCGGGGCGCCAGCCCGATGTCGATGCGGTGGCCGACGACGCGTCGCGCGACGGTGCGCTGCGCGTCGCGCCCGTCTGCGTGCGGATCGCGTCGCACACGCGCCGGCTCGCCGCGGCCGTGCCGGTGTTTCGTGCGTCGCTCGCCGCGGCTCACGTGCGGCGGCCGTTGCCCGGCACGCGGCTCTTTTCGGGTATCGACGGCGCGTCGGTGCTCGACGTCGACGCGGGACTCGACAAGCTGGCCCGGCAGATCGCGGAGCCGGTCGAGTGGGCGGCCTGTCTTGCCGCGTGCGTGGAGGCCGGTGCGACCGCGTTCCTCGAGCTCGGCCCCGGCCGCGCGCTGGCCGAGATGGCCGGCAGCGCATATCCCGCGCTGCCGGCGCGCAGCCTCGCGGATTTCCGTTCCGTCGACGGCGTCGCGAGCTGGCTCGCGCGTGTCGCGGCGGGCTGATCGACGGCCCGGAAGACCCTCGCCGGAGTCGCCTTTCGCGCTGTGTGTTGCGCCGGCGCAGCAGCCTTGCAGCCGGCGCTTGCCACACGAATTGGCGTCGCTAAAATGGCGCCCGCCATGAGACCAGCCGCCTTCCTTCTCGCCGCGCTCTGCTGCGCGGCGAGCACCCACGCCAGCCAGATTCCGTCCGACGCCGCATCGGTCGGCACATACTTTTCGTATGACAATGCGGCGGCCGACGCGACCGTCGACCTGATCGAGCAGGCGCAGCGTCGCGTGTTGCTGGCCGGCTATACGCACGTGCCGCCGGCGGTCGCGAGCGCGCTGCGCGCGGCCCGCTCGCGCGGGATCGAGGTGCGTGTCGTGCTCGTGCGGTCGCCGCACGCGGGCCGGTACAGCGGTGCGGGCTATCTGAAATCGTCGGGTATCGACGTGGCGATCGAGTCGCGGCATGGCGATCCCGCGCCGCGCTTCGTGATCGTCGACGACAGCGTCGCGCTGACGACGCTGTCCGAAGGGGCGGCTGCGCACGCGGAAACGGTGAACGTGTTCCAGCGCGCGCCCGAGCTCGCGCAATCCTATGCTCAGTCGTTCTGGCGGCTGTACCGGCAGGCCGGCGGCCTCTGACCCTTTCCTTCGGTGCACCGCGTGTCGGTGTGACCCTGCTTGCATCGGCGCTGCCGATGAACCATGCTCGTTGACAGGCGCCGGCGTGGGTTTCGCGCATCCGGCGCAACGGCAGGGAGCCGAACGTGTTCGAGTGTTTTGCCGATCGCACCGATGCCGGCTGCCAGCTGGCCGACGCGTTGCGCGATTATGCGGGCCGCGGCAATGTCGTCGTGCTCGCCTTGCCGCGCGGCGGCGTGCCCGTCGCGTATCCGGTCGCCTGCGCGCTGCACGCGCCGCTCGACGTGCTGGTCGTACGCAAGCTCGGCGTGCCGTCCGATCCCGAGCTCGCGATGGGCGCGATCGCGACGGGCGGTGCGATTCATCTGCAGCGTTCGGTGCTCCGCTCGATGAGTGTGTCCGACGCGCAGCTCGCCGATGTGATCGCGCGCGAGACGGTCGAACTGCATCGCCGCGAGGCGCTGTATCGCGGTGCCGCGCCGCCGCTGCCGGTCGAGGGGCGCATTGCGATCGTCGTCGACGACGGTGTCGCGACCGGCGCGTCGATGCGCGTCGCGCTGCAGACGTTGCGGGAGCGTCACCCGGCGCGCATCGTCGCGGCTGCGCCGGTCGCGCCGGCGGGCGCGCGGCACGCGTTCGACGATCTGGCCGATGCGTTCGTCACGGTGTGGCAGCCGCTGCCGTTCTTCGGGATCAGCCAGTTCTACGCGCGCTTCGAGCAGACCAGCGACGACGAGGTACGCGCGTTGCTCGACGCGGCCCGGCCCTGACGCGGCATCAGGTGCGCCTGATGCGGCGCGGGCGGGGGCGGCGGGTTTCGGCCCACGCGAGCAGGCGCTGCAGCATCGGATGGACCTCCCCGCGCCAGCGCACCCCGGTAAACAGCCCGTAGTGATCGCAATCGCCGATGTCGACGCGGTAGCGCTCGTCGTCGGCGAGGCCGCTGCACATGTCGAGCGCCGCATGCGTCTGGCCGGCGCCCGTGACCGCGTCGCATGCGCCTTCGACGGTCAGCAGCGCGACGCCGCGCAGCGCGGCCGGCTCGACGCGCCGCCCACCCACGTCCCAGGTACCGACCGCGAGGCTCATGCGCTGGAACACGATGTCGATCGTGTCGAGGAAATACTCGGCGGGCATGTCGAGCAGCGCCGTGTATTCGAGCAGCGCACGCCGTGCGCCGGCGAGCCCGGTCATGTCGAAGCGCGACGCGGCCAGCGCGTACGCTTCGATCAGCGACAGGAAGCGCTGCGGGTACACGAGCGCGATCTCGCCCTGCTGCAGATAGGTGGGAAACACGTGGCGGCCATGCCCCGCGAAACCCGGCGGCACGATGTCGATCAGGTGGCGGCGGCACCAGCCCAGCGAATGGGCCGCGGCGGCGGTGCCGAGCGCACTCGGATTCCGGCGCGCGTCGAGCGGGCCGCCGATCAGCGTGACGCTCGCGGGCGGTGCGAGACCGCGAGCGGCGCGCAGTGCGAGCGCGCCGAGCACCGGCACGGTTGCCTGGCACACGGCAACGACATGCAGCGGCCGGTCGTCGTGCATGAGCCCGTCGACGAAGCCGTCGAGCGTCGCGACATATTCGTCGAGCCCGAAGCGGCCCGCCGCGAGCGGCACGTCGCGCGCATTGCGCCAGTCGGTCACGCAGACGTCGCCGTCCGCGAGTAGCGTCTCGACGGTTTCCCGCATCATCACGGCCGCATGCCCGGCGAGCGGCGCACACAGCAGTACCGTGCGCCGCGCATCGACGCGCGTGAAGCGCCGCAGGTCGCAGAACGGCGTGCGCGCGACGATGCGCTCACCGACGGCCGGCCACCCGATGTCGAAGTGCGGGGGCTCGCCCGGCGGCCCGAGCAGCGGCTCGAACAGGTCGTCGTAGCACGACGATGCGGCGTGCGGCAGCGTGGCCGCGGGCCACGCGTCGAACGCATGCCGCGTCGCCGCGCGCCAGGCGCGCATCCATTCCCGCTGCTGCTCGACGAGGGCGTACCACATGGCGAACCTTGGGGCCGAAGGGGCGTGAACTTGCATTATGGTCACTGTGGCCGGACAACGTGAGCCCCGCGTGCGGCGGGCTGATGCGCATCAAGCGCACGGGCGCGCTAGGCGAAGCCCTGCGGCGCTGCTACAGTCGTCGATCCCATTCCCTCAAGCGGAGCGTTTGCGATGAAGCTGATCGGCATGCTGGATTCCCCGTTCGTGCGCCGTGTCGCCATTTCGGCGAAGCTGCTCGACCTCCCGTTCGAACACGAGTCGATCTCGGTGTTCCGTCATATCGAGCAGTTCAGGGCGATCAATCCGGTCGTCAAGGCACCGACGCTCGTGACCGACGATGGTGCGACGCTGATGGATTCGTCGCTGATCATCGATTATCTCGACCATCGGGTCGCGCCCGCGCGGCGGCTGCTGCCCGAGGATGCGGCCGCGCGCCTGAGCACGCTCGTGCCGGTCGGTTTTGCGCTGGCGGCCGCCGAGAAGAGCGTGCAGGTCGTCTACGAGCAGGCGCTGCGTCCGGCCGACAAGCAGCACGCGCCGTGGCTCGAGCGCGTGCTGAGCCAGATCGAGGGCGCATACGGTGCACTGGACCCGCTCGTCGCCGCCGCGAACGGCTGGTTCGGCGGCGCGCGCCTGCTGCAGTCCGACGTGACGGTGGCGGTTGCATGGCGCTTCACGCAGTTCATGGCGGCCGACTACCCGGTGCTCGCGCGGATCGATCCGGCCCGTTATCCGGCGCTCGCCGCGCATTCCGCGCGGGCGGAAGCGCTGCCGGCCTTCGTCGAAACGCCGCTCGCGTAGGCTCGCCGGCGGGCCATCCGGCTGCGGCGGGCCGCTGCCGGATGGCCGCCGGGCCTTGCCAGGCAAGCGTCGGCCGATTGTTCTCCGCGGCTGACAAGTGACTTCGCATTCGTGCGGTTTATCCGGCGGGCGCCGATCCCTAGAATCCACTCCATCGAATGACGCCTTGCCTGATGGAGCTGATGATGCGAACCCTGATCGAATCGAGCCTGTACCACCCGTCCGTCGTGTTGCCGCTTGCCGCGCTGACGCAGTTGATGGTCGAGCGCGATTTCAATCTCGGTCAGGTCGGGCTGATCGTCGCGACGCGCGGTGCACAGGCGGCCGTGTCGCGATCGCGCGCACTGCTGTTCTGCCGCCACTGCGAAGCGCACGCATGAACGCGTACGCGGCGAGGGGATGAAAAAAAGCCCGGCCGGCGCAAGCCGGTCGGGCGGATCGGATTCGATCGGGCCCCGGCTTCGGCCGGGGTTTTTCATGGGCGACGCTCAGGCGCGTGCGGTCGACACGGCAGGGTACATGCCCGAATCGTCGTCCTCGCGCATCTGGCGCACGAGCTGGTGCGCTTCGCGGCGCGTCGCGACGGCCGGCGGCGAGCCCTTGAGCGGCTGGCGTGCGGTTTCGGCGAGCGCGACGACCGACACGATGCCGATCACGGCGGCGCCCATCATGTAGTACGCGGGCATCATCAGGTTGTGCGTGACGTCGACGAGCCACGCGGTGACCAGCGGCGTCGTGCCGCCGAACAGCGACACCGACACGTTGAAGCCGATTGCGAGCGCGCCGTAGCGGATCTCGGTCGGGAACAGTGCCGGCAGCGCCGACGGCATCACGCCGGTAAAGCACGACAGCAGCACGCCGAGGATCAGCAAGCCGCCGAACACCGATGCCGTGGTGCCGGCATGGATCAGCATCATCGACGGGATCGACAGCGCGAGCAGGCCGACGCAGCCGGCGAGCATCACGGGCTTGCGGCCGATCCGGTCCGACAGGCGGCCGGCGGCGAGCGTCAGCGGCATCATCAGCACCATCACGATCAGCACGAGCACGAGGCTGTGCGATTCGTCGAAATGCAGCGTCGACGACATGAAGCTCGGCAGGTACGACAGCACCATGTAGTCGGTCACGTTGAAGATCAGCACGAGGCCGACGCACAGCAGCAGTGCACGCCAGTTGCGCATCAGCGTTTCGCGGAAGCGCGCCTTCGGCACGGCCTTGTCCTGCGCTTCGCGCTCCTCGGCCTGGCGCTTGAACGCCGGCGTTTCCTCGAGCTTCATCCGGATGTACAGGCCGATCAGGCCGAGCGGGCCGGCGATCAGGAACGGCACACGCCAGCCCCACGACAGCAGCGCCTCCTGCGACAGCGACGCGGTGAGCAGCGCGACGACACCGGCACCCATCACATAGCCGATCAGCGTGCCGAATTCGAGGAAGCTGCCCATGAAGCCGCGGCGCTTGTCGGTCGAGAACTCGGCGATGAAGGTGGCCGCGCCGCCGTATTCGCCGCCGGTCGAGAAACCCTGCACGAGGCGGGCGACGAGCAGCAGCACGGGGGCCATGATGCCGATCGACGCGTAGCTCGGAATGAGGCCGATCGCGAAGGTGCCGACGGCCATCATGATCATCGTGGCGGCGAGCACGCGCTGGCGGCCGATGCGGTCGCCGAGCGGGCCGAACACCATGCCGCCGAGCGGGCGCACGAGGAAGGCGGCCGCGAACGTGCCGAAGGTGGCGAGCAGCTGCGCGGACGGGCTGCTGGACGGGAAGAACACCTTGCCGAGCGTGACGGCGATGTAGCTGTAGACGCCGAAGTCGAACCATTCCATCGCATTGCCGATGGCCATCGCGCTGACGGCGCGCTTGAGCAGGCTCTGGTCGACGACGGTGATGTCGTCCGCGACGAGCGGGGCTTCGCCGGACGACGAAGCGGAGGAAGAGGCAGCGGTCGGGCTGACGTGTGTTGCGGTCAAGGTCATGCACTCCTTTGACTGCGCCGGAACGGGCGGGCCGTCCGACACGGTTTGCCGGCGAGCGCGGTGTCGTGTGCGGCGCGTCGGGGCAGGCCATTAAGCACTTACTGCACAAGCGGCGGTAAAGGGCCGTAAGGGGCTGCTTCGACGCGGGCCCGATGGGCCGTCGCGACAGTGCGCTCATGAAGAATGGGCCGCGTGATGCAAGCGGCAGATGCCGGTGCGGACGATGTCCGGCGTTCCGGCAAGCGCCCCGGAGGGGCAACGAAACGAGAAAAGCGGGCCTGTCGGGCGGGCTTTCCTGTGGGTGCAATTTCGGTCGAAGGGCCGGCCCGCAACGCGCGGACGGACTTCTCTCGAAATCGAATAGACAGAGATTGAATGTTGAAACAGGCGACATGATAGCACGATGACGGATGATCGTGCAAATTGCCGGGAAACGCCCGTCTGGCGGGGCGTTCGGCGGGGGCGGCTCGGGTATGATCGGCGGCGCGCGGCGGGGCCGTGCCGCCTCGCGGTGACGGGGGCGAATTCACGAGGAACCGGATGACCGAACTGATGAGGATCGCGGCGCTGTTCGCCGCCACCGCGCTGGCCGAAATCGTCGGCTGTTACCTGCCGTGGCTCGTGCTGAAGGAGGGGCGGCCGGTGTGGCTGCTGCTGCCGGCCGCGCTGTCGCTCGCGTTGTTCGCGTGGCTGCTGACGCTGCACCCGAGTGCGGCGGGGCGCACCTATGCGGCGTACGGCGGCGTGTACATCGCGGTGGCGCTGGCCTGGCTGCGGGTGGTCGACGGCGTCGCGCTGACCCGCTGGGACGTGGCCGGCGCGGCGCTCGCGCTCGGCGGAATGGTGGTCATCGCGCTGCAGCCGCGCGCGTGAGCGCGGCCGCGGCGTGCGCCGCGTGTTTCAGGCCGTTTCGGCGGCGCTCGCGTCGGCGGACTGGCGCCATACGCAGGTGCCCTTGATCGACTTGTCGAGCTCGTCGAGCTGCGCCTGGTGCGCGGCGAGCTCGTCGTCGCTCGCGGCCACCACGGCCAGGTCGAGCGCGGCGAGCGACACGCGCTGGCCGTTTGCCGTGCCGCCGTCGGCACCCGCGTCGTCGAGCATGTCGATCACGAGGCTGTCCTGGCCGCGCGTCATCGCGAGATAGACCTCGGCGAGCAGTTCCGAGTCGAGCAGTGCGCCGTGCAGCGTACGGTGCGCGTTGCTGATGCCGAAGCGGTCGCACAGCGCGTCGAGCGAGTTGCGCTTGCCGGGGAACATCTGCTTGGCCTGCACGAGCGTGTCGATCACGCCGCCGCAATGTTCGGTGAACGGCGGCAGGCCGAGCCGCGCGAATTCCGCGTCGAGAAAGCCAAGGTCGAACGGCGCATTGTGGATGATCAGCTCGGCGTCCTTCACGAAGTCGCGGATCTGGTCGGCGACTTCCGCGAATTTCGGCTTGTCGCTGAGGAATTCGGTCGTGAGGCCGTGCACCGCCAGCGCGCCCGGATCGCTGTCGCGCTCGGGGTTCACGTAGAAGTGCAGGTTGTTGCCGGTGAGCCGCCGGTTCAGCAGCTCGACGCAGCCGATTTCGATGAGGCGGTCGCCCGTGCGGGCGTTCAGGCCGGTGGTTTCGGTATCGAGAATGATCTGGCGCATGTCGGGGAAAACGTAGGAAACAGGGGGCGGCCCGCGTTCAGGCCGTGAGCGATTCGACGCCGCGATTCGCGAGCGCATCCGCGCGCTCGTTTTCGGGATGGCCCGCGTGGCCCTTGACCCAGCGCCACTCGACCTCGTGCTGCGCGACGAGCGCGTCGAGCCGCTTCCACAGGTCGGCGTTCTTCACGGGCGTCTTCGCCGCGGTGACCCAGCCTTTCTTCTTCCAGCCGTGGATCCACTCGCTGATGCCTTTCTGCACGTATTGCGAGTCGGTGTGCACGATCACCTGGCACGGCCGCTTCAGCGCTTCGAGCGCGGCGATCACGCCCATCAGCTCCATGCGGTTGTTGGTCGTGTTCGGCTCGCCGCCGAACAGCTCCTTTTCCTTGTCGCCGTAGCGCATCAATGCGCCCCAGCCGCCGGGGCCGGGGTTGCCCTTGCAGGCGCCGTCGGTATAGATGTCGATCGTATCGATTGTCATGAATGTTCTTGATGGGTGGTCGGGGAGGCCGCCGGCGTCAGGCCCGGTGCGAGCACGGGTTTCTTCATCCGGATCTGGCCGACGAGGCGCATGCCGCGCACGCGCTTGACGGCCGTCACCATGTAGACGGCGCCGAAGATCGGCCACCAGCGGTCGCCGGCGGCTTCCATGAAGCCGTAGCGGGCCAGCCACTTGTCGGTGACGAGCGGCGGCCGGTAGCAGCCGAAGCGGCCGCGTTCGAGGTCGAAGCCTAGCAGCTTGATCCAGTCCTTGAGCCGGATGAACGCGATCTGGTCGCGCGTGGCCGGCACGAACGGACGGTTCGCCATGCGCCCGAACGATTGCCGCATGCCCCACAGGCTGAGCGAATTGAAGCCGGTGATCACGAGCTGGCCTTCCGGCATCAGCACGCGCTCGGCCTCGCGCAGCAGGCGGTGCGGATCGGACGTGAATTCGAGCGTGTGCGGCATCACGATCAGGTCGACGCTCTGCGACTCGAACGGCAGGTCGAGCAGGTCGCACCAGGTCGTGCTGCGATCAGCGGGCGCATGCTCGGGTGAATGGGCTTCGCGGGCCCACGGATACTGATAGGGCGCGCTCGCGCCGCTCGCCGGGTCGAGCACGAGGCCGCGATACGGCATGCGGTTCTCGCGCAGCGCGTCGAGCTGCGGCAGGCCGAGCTGCAGCGCGTGGAAGCCGAAGACGTCGGACACGATCCGGTCGAGCTGCGCCTGCTCCCAGCCCAGCACGTAGCGGCCGGGAGGCGAGTCGGTCCAGGCGGGCCAGTCTATAATTTGACGGTCAGACATAACGATGATTGCGCGCCCATGAACGAGCTGGAATACGTGCCGGTTCCGGCATTCGATGACAACTATATCTGGCTCGTCTCGGACGGCCGCGATGCGATCGCCGTCGATCCGGGTGAAGCCGCGCCGGTGCGCCGGGTTCTTGCCGAACGAGGCTGGCGGTTGACCGCTATTTTACTCACGCACCATCATGCCGACCACGTCGGCGGTGTCGCGGCACTGCGCGATAGCCAACCGGACGATGCTCCGCTCGCGGTTTACGGCCCCGCGGCCGAGGCGATCGGCGTGGTCACGCGGCCGCTGGCGGGCGGCGATCGCGTGACGCTCGACGCACCGTCCGTCGCATTCGACGTGCTCGACGTGCCCGGTCACACGCGCGGCCACATCGCCTATTTCCAGGCGGCCGGGCCGCGCAACGCGGCGCCGCACGTGTTCTGCGGCGACACGCTGTTCTCGTGCGGCTGCGGCCGCCTGTTCGAGGGCACGCCCGCGCAGATGCTCGCGTCGCTCGACGCGCTCGCCGCGCTGCCGGGCGACACGCGCGTGCATTGTGCCCACGAATACACGCTGTCCAATATTCGCTTCGCGCTCGCATGCGAGCCCGGCAATGCGGCGCTCGCTGCGTGGCGCGACGAAGCGCAGGCGCTGCGCGCGCGCGGCGTGCCGACGCTGCCCACTACGATTGCTCACGAGCGTGCCGTTAACCCGTTCATGCGGGCGGACAGCGCGGCGATTCATGCCACGCTCGAGGCCGAGTTGCATGAAACGGTGCCGGATCGTCTGACGGCATTCACGCTGATGCGCGAGTGGAAAAACCGGTTCCGATGACGATTTTCGGAGGACTCCAAAGCTCAAGCGGTGTCTGTAAAAATTGCTCCAAATGTAGGATTTCGCTGAGTTTTCGGTGTTTTTATTGACGTGAAGCACGCACTTCCGTAGTATCGCCTGCAATTTCCAGCCGTCGGAAGCCGAGATTTTCATGCGACTTATATTGAGTGCGATGGTGGTTCTGCTGCTCGCCGCTTGTGCGAGCCAGGCCCCTGTCGCCAACAACGCCGCCGATTCGCAGGCGACGTCCAACTACCTCCGTAAATCAGCCACCGCCAAAGAAACTGTCGACGTCGACAAGCAATCCGTCGGCGACCTGACCAGTGCAGACTCCGATCTCTGGGGGCGCATCCGCCGCGGTTTCCAGATGCCCGACCTGCAGAGCGACCTCGTCGACATGCAGACGACCTGGTACACGCAGCGGCCCGACTACGTGCAGCGCATGACCGAGCGCTCGCAGAAGTACCTGTATCACATCGTCGAGGAACTCGAGGCGCGTCACATGCCGACCGAGCTCGCGCTGCTGCCGTTCATCGAGTCCGCGTACAACCCGCAGGCGCTGTCGGTCGCGAAGGCGGCCGGCATGTGGCAGTTCATGCCCGGCACGGGCCGTACCTACAACCTGAAGCGCAACATGTGGCAGGACGAGCGCCGCGACGTGCTCGCGTCGACGAGCGCCGCGCTCGACTACCTGTCGCGCCTGCATGACATGTTCGGCGACTGGTATCTCGCGCTGGCCGCGTACAACTGGGGCGAGGGCAACGTGCAGCGTGCGATCGCGCGCAACCAGGCGGCCGGCCTGCCGACCGACTACCAGAACCTGCGGATGCCGAACGAGACGCGTAATTACGTGCCGAAGCTGCAGGCGGTGAAGAACATCATCGCGAGCCCGCAGCAGTACGGCCTGACGCTGCCGGACATCCCGAACCACCCGTATTTCGTGACGGTCACGACGTCGCGCGACATCGACGTGGCGGTCGCCGCGAAGCTCGCGAACCTGTCGCTCGACGAATTCCGCTCGCTGAACCCGTCGTTCTCGAAGCCGGTGATCCTCGGTGCGACCGAGCCGCAGATCCTGCTGCCGTTCGACAACGCGTCGGCGTTCGAGAAGAACCTGAAAGCCTACAACGGCCAGCTTTCGTCGTGGACCACCTATACGGTCAGCGAACGTGCACGACCGGCCGCGATCGCCGAGAAGATCGGCGTGGACGCCGATACGCTGATGTCGATCAACAAGATTCCGGCCGGCATGCGCCTGAAGCCGGGCTCGACGATCGTCGTGCCGCGCGGCGATGACGACGACGAGGACATCAGCGCCGACGTCGCCGAAAACGGTGCGCTCGCGATGGAACCCGATGTGCCCGACACGCGCAAGATGCTGATCCGCGTGCGCCGCAAGCAGTCGATGGCGGCGATCGCCGGCCGCTATGGCGTGTCGGTCGGCCAGCTCAAGGCGTGGAACCGCACGCACCGCGATCTCGTGATGCCGGGCCAGGCGCTCGTGCTGCACGTGCCGGTCGGCCGTTCGGTGCCGGCGGAGCCCGGTCCGGAACGGATCGCGACGTCGGCCGCCGGTGCGCACATCGAGCGCGCGAGCCTGGCGGTGGGCGGCAAGTCGCACGGTGCGAAGCGCGGCGCGGCGAAGCTGGCGGCCAAATCGACGAAAGCGACGAAAGCGGCGCCGGCCAAGGCCACAACGCACAAGGGCAAGAAGAAGTAACGCAGTCGCGAGCGCATCGCGCGGCCGGCCCGGTTCGCGCGGTTGCGTTATCATCCGACGAAATGCGACGAAACGCCGTCACCGAGGTGACGGCGTTTTTGTTTGTGCGCGGCGCGGGGGCGCCGCCTTGAATGCCTTCATATAACAAGGAGAGGCGATGTCGTCGGTGCAGGTGAGGGTGCTCGCGCTGTTTTCGGTCGGGTATTTCGTGTCGTATGTGTTTCGCGGCGTCAATCTGGGCTTCGCGCCGTTCGTCACGCACGAGCTCGGGTTGTCGGCCGCCGATCTCGGCCTGCTCACGAGCCTTTATTTCCTCGGCTTCGCGGGCGCGCAGATCCCGGCCGGCGTGATGCTCGATCACTTCGGCCCGCGCCGCGTGACGGCCGGCATGCTGCTGTTCGCGGCCGCCGGCGCAGCCGTGTTCGGTGCCGCGCACAGCCTCGGCACGATGATGGTCGGCCGGCTGCTGATCGGCGTCGGCGTGTCGGTGTGTCTCGGCGCGGCGTTCAAGGCGCTCGCGCAGCATTTCCCGGTCGGCCGGCTGCCGCTCGTGAACGGGCTCGTGATGGCCGTGGGCGGCCTCGGCGGCGTGATGGTCGGCTCGCCGCTGACCTGGCTGCTCGGCTGGACGAGCTGGCGCGCGATCTGTTTCGGCCTCGCGGTGCTGACGGTGGCCGTCGCGGCGTCGATCGGCCTGGGCGCGCCGGAGGCGAAGCAGGTGCGTCACCAGGGCGGGCTCGTCAGCCAGTTCAAGGGCACGTGGCATATCCTGGGCAGCCGTGCGTTCTGGAAGATCTCGTCGTTATCCGTCGTCACGCAGGGGGTGTTCTACGCGATGCAGTCGCTGTGGGTCGGGCCGTACCTGCGCGACGTCGCGGGGTTCGATGCGCCGCATGCGGCGCGCCTCGTGTCGGTGCTCGGCTTCGCGATGATGGCCGGCTGCGTCGGCTTCGGCGCCGCGGCGCGCGTGCTCGAGCGGCGCGGCGTGTCCGTGTACGCGTTCTGCGGCATCGGCATGGCGTTGTTCGTCGCGACGCAGGTTGCGATCGTGGCGCGCGTGCCGTTGCCGCCGGCCGTTCTGTGGGCCGCATACGGGATGTTCGGCGGCGTCGGCATCCTGACCTACGCGGTGATGGCCGGACATTTTCCCGCGCATCTGATCGGCCGCGCGAACACGACGCTCACGCTCGTGATCTTCCTGCTGATCTTTGCGTTCCAGATCGGTGTCGGCGCGGTGCTGTCGCACTGGCCCGCGGTCGACGGCCGCTATCCGGCCGCCGCGCACTTCACGGCATGGGGCGTGTTGCTCGCGCTGCAGCTCGCGAGCGCGGTCTGGTACGTATGGCCCGCGCGCGGCGCTGGCCAAGTGCACTGATCCGGCGGTACGCTCGGGGCAGGGCGGCCGCGTAAAACGGGGCCGCAGCGCGCTGCTTCGCGCCGCCGCGCGTCGCGCACGCACGATCGGACGGCCATATCGATTGAAGATAAGGCCATTTTCAGGCTATAATTTGAAAGTTTGTGCTGATCAACCTCGCACCCTAGCGCCTACCTCATACATCCCGTTCATCCGCCGCACGCCGCCTGCCGGGCGATGCCGCGAAGCCTCGTGCGCCACGCGCCGGGTTCGCGTCACGACAACGCAGGCCGCGTCCAGCAAGCGACCACGCGCGCCCACGCAGCGCGGCGCTCGCGCGGCAGGGTAAACAGGTCGGCAGCAGGGTGTTCCCCAAGGAGCCTCCCGTGTTGCCGTCTTTTACTCCCGCCTTGCTTGCACTCGCCGACGGCACGGTCTTTCGTGGTTATTCGATCGGGGCCGAAGGCCACACGATCGGCGAAGTCGTGTTCAATACCGCGATCACCGGCTATCAGGAAATCCTGACCGATCCGAGCTACTCGCGCCAGATCGTCACGCTCACCTATCCGCATATCGGCAACGTCGGCGTGAACGCCGAAGACGTCGAAGCCACGAAAGTCCATGCCGCCGGCCTGATCATCCGTGATCTGCCCACGCTCGCATCGAACTTCCGCATGGACCGCACGCTCGGCGACTACCTGCGCGACGAAGGCGTCGTCGCGATCGCCGGCATCGACACCCGCAAGCTGACCCGCATCCTGCGCGACAAGGGCGCGCAGAACGGCTGCATCCTGACGGGCTCGGACGACGAAGCGAAGGCGATCGAACTCGCGCGCTCGTTCCCGGGGCTCGCGGGCATGGATCTCGCGAAGGTCGTGTCGACCACGAAGCCGTTCGAGTGGAAGCAGACCGAATGGCGCCTCGAAGGCGGCTACGGCATGCAGGAAGCGCCGAAGTATCGTGTCGTCGCGTACGATTTCGGCGTCAAGTACAACATCCTGCGCATGCTCGCGGAACGCGGCTGCCACGTGACGGTGCTGCCGGCCGAGGCGAGCGCGGAAGATGCGCTCGCGCTGAATCCGGACGGCATCTTCCTGTCGAACGGCCCCGGCGATCCGGAGCCGTGCGACTACGCGATCGCGGCCACGAAGCAATTCATCGAGCGCGGCGTGCCGACCTTCGGCATCTGCCTGGGTCACCAGATCATGGGCCTCGCGGTCGGCGCGAAGACGCTGAAGATGAAGACGGGCCACCACGGCGCGAACCACCCGGTGAAGGATCTCGGCGACGGCCGCGTGGTGATCACGTCGCAGAACCACGGCTTCGCGGTCGATGCGGATTCGCTGCCGGCCAACGCGCGCGTGACGCACGTGTCGCTGTTCGACGGCACGCTGCAGGGCTTCGAGCTGACCGACAAGCCGGCATTCTGCTTCCAGGGCCACCCGGAAGCGTCGCCCGGCCCGCACGACATCGGCTATCTGTTCGACCGCTTCACCGCGCTGATGGACGCGGCGAAGCAGCGCAACGCTTAACGCAACCGACGCAACCGAAGGACGGGAGATTCGCATCATGTTCGGCCACGCACTCGGCATCACGGATATCTGGACCTACGTGTTCGGCGTGATCTTCATCATCCTGCTGCCGGGGCCGAACTCGATGTACGTGCTGTCGCTCGCGGCGCAGCGCGGCGTGAAGGCCGGCTATCGCGCGGCGTGCGGCGTGTTCGTCGGCGACACGGTGCTGATGGTGCTGTCCGCCGCCGGCGTCGCGTCGCTGCTGAAGGCGAACCCGCTGCTGTTCTCCGTCGTCAAGTACGGCGGCGCCGCGTATCTGCTCTACATCGGCACCGGCATGCTGCGCAGCGCGTGGCAGAAGCTGCGCGCGCGCGCCGATGCGCTGGCCGATGCACCGCCCGCGGTCGACGCCGAGCGTCCGTTCCGCAAGGCGCTGATCGTGAGCCTGCTGAATCCGAAGGCGATCCTGTTCTTCATCTCGTTCTTCATCCAGTTCGTCGACCCGGCATTCCCGCATCCCGCGCTGTCGTTCGTCGTGCTCGGGGCGATTGCGCAATGCGCGAGCTTCCTGTACCTGAGCACGCTGATCTTCGCGGGGGCGCGGCTCGCCGAGCACTTCCGCCGCCGCCGCAAGCTTGCAGCAGGCGCGGCGAGCAGCGTGGGCGGCCTGTTCATCGGTTTCTCGGTGAAGCTCGCGCTCGCCACGATGAGCTGAGCGCAGCCGGCCGACCCACGACAACGATTACTTATTGAATTCACAAGCCATGCCAAAACGCACAGACATCAAGAGCATCCTCATCATCGGCGCCGGCCCGATCATCATCGGCCAGGCGTGCGAGTTCGACTATTCGGGCGCGCAGGCTTGCAAGGCGTTGCGTGAGGAGGGCTACAAGGTCGTTCTCGTCAACAGCAACCCGGCGACGATCATGACCGACCCGAACACGGCCGACGTGACCTACATCGAGCCGATCACGTGGGAAGTCGTCGCACGCATCATCGAGAAGGAGCGCCCGGACGCGATCCTGCCGACGATGGGCGGCCAGACCGCGCTGAACTGCGCGCTCGACCTGCACCACCACGGCGTGCTCGAGAAGTTCGGCGTCGAGCTGATCGGCGCGTCGCCGGAAGCGATCGACAAGGCGGAAGACCGCCAGAAGTTCAAGGAAGCGATGACCAAGATCGGTCTCGGTTCCGCGAAGTCGGGCATCGCGCACTCGATGGAAGAAGCGACCCAGGTGCACGCCGAGATCATGGCCGGCACCGGCGGCAGCGGCTACCCGGTCGTGATCCGTCCGTCGTTCACGCTCGGCGGTTCGGGCGGCGGCATCGCGTACAACCGCGAAGAGTTCGAGGAGATCTGCAAGCGCGGTCTCGACCTGTCGCCCACGCGCGAGCTGCTGATCGAAGAGTCGCTGCTCGGCTGGAAGGAATACGAGATGGAAGTCGTGCGCGACCGCGCCGACAACTGCATCATCGTCTGCTCGATCGAGAACCTCGACCCGATGGGCGTGCACACCGGCGACTCGATCACGGTCGCGCCGGCGCAGACGCTCACCGACAAGGAATACCAGATCCTGCGTAACGCATCGCTCGCGGTGCTGCGCGAGATCGGCGTCGACACGGGCGGCTCGAACGTGCAGTTCTCGATCAACCCGAAGGACGGCCGCATGGTCGTCATCGAAATGAACCCGCGCGTGTCGCGTTCGTCGGCGCTCGCCTCGAAGGCGACGGGCTTCCCGATCGCGAAGGTCGCGGCGAAGCTGGCCGTCGGCTATACGCTCGACGAGCTGAAGAACGAAATCACCGGCGGCCAGACGCCGGCGTCGTTCGAACCGACCATCGACTACGTCGTCACGAAGATCCCGCGTTTCGCGTTCGAGAAGTTCCGTGAAGCCGATTCGCGCCTGACCACGCAGATGAAGTCGGTCGGCGAGGTGATGGCGATCGGCCGTACGTTCCAGGAATCGTTCCAGAAGGCACTGCGCGGCCTCGAAGTCGGTGTCGACGGTCTCGACGAGAAGTCGACCGACCGTGACGAGATCGCGATCGAGATCCACGAGCCGGGCCCGGATCGCATCTGGTACGTCGGTGATGCGTTCCGCATCGGCATGACGGCCGAGGAAATCTTCGCGGAAACCGCGATCGACCCGTGGTTCCTCGAGCAGATCGAGCAGATCATCCTGAAGGAAAAGGCACTCGCGGGCCGCACGCTCGCGTCGCTGACGTTCGACGAGCTGCGCTACCTGAAGCAGAGCGGTTTCTCCGACCGCCGCCTCGCGAAGCTGCTCGGCGCGACGCCGGAAGACGTCCGCAAGCGCCGCATCGAACTCAACGTGCGCCCGGTCTACAAGCGCGTCGACACGTGCGCGGCCGAGTTCGCGACGAAAACCGCGTACATGTACTCGACCTATGAGGAAGAGTGCGAGGCGCAGCCGACCACCAACAAGAAGATCATGGTGCTGGGCGGCGGCCCGAACCGGATCGGCCAGGGCATCGAGTTCGACTACTGCTGCGTGCACGCGGCGCTCGCGATGCGCGAGGACGGCTACGAAACGATCATGGTCAACTGCAACCCGGAAACGGTGTCGACCGACTATGACACGTCCGACCGCCTGTACTTCGAGCCGCTGACGCTCGAAGACGTGCTCGAGATCGTCGACAAGGAAAAGCCGGTCGGCGTGATCGTCCAGTACGGCGGCCAGACGCCGCTGAAGCTCGCGCTCGACCTCGAGGCGCACGGCGTGCCGATCGTCGGCACGTCGCCGGACATGATCGACGCGGCCGAAGACCGCGAACGCTTCCAGAAGCTGCTGCAGGACCTCGGCCTGCGCCAGCCGCCGAACCGCACCGCGCGCGCCGAAGACGAAGCGCTCGCGCTGGCGGCCGAAATCGGCTATCCGCTGGTCGTGCGCCCGTCGTACGTGCTGGGCGGCCGCGCGATGGAAATCGTCCACGAGCCGCGCGACCTCGAGCGCTACATGCGCGAGGCCGTGAAGGTGTCGAACGATTCGCCGGTGCTGCTCGACCGCTTCCTGAACGATGCGATCGAGTGCGACGTCGACTGCATCTGCGACGGCGAAGCCGTGTTCATCGGCGGCGTGATGGAGCACATCGAGCAGGCGGGTGTCCACTCGGGCGACTCGGCATGCTCGCTGCCGCCGTACTCGCTGTCGAAGGAGACCGTGGCCGAGCTGAAGCGTCAGACGGGCGCGATGGCGAAGGCGCTGAACGTGGTCGGTCTGATGAACGTTCAGTTCGCGATCCAGCAAGTGCCGCAGGCTGACGGTTCGAAGCAGGACATCATCTACGTGCTGGAAGTGAACCCGCGCGCATCGCGCACGGTGCCGTACGTGTCGAAGGCGACCAGCCTGCCGCTCGCGAAGATCGCGGCGCGCGCGATGGTCGGCCAGAAGCTCGCGCAGCAGGGCGTGACGAAGGAAGTCGAGCCGCCGTACTTCAGCGTGAAGGAAGCGGTGTTCCCGTTCGTCAAGTTCCCGACCGTCGATCCGGTCCTCGGGCCTGAAATGCGTTCGACCGGCGAAGTGATGGGCGTCGGCCAGACGTTCGGCGAAGCGCTGTTCAAGTCGCAGCTCGCGGCCGGTTCGCGCCTGCCGGAGTCGGGCACGGTGCTGCTGACCGTGATGGATGCGGACAAACCGAAGGCGGTCGAAGTCGCGCGCATGCTGCACGACCTCGGCTACCCGATCGTCGCGACGAAGGGTACGGCTGCCGCGATCGAAGCGGCCGGCGTGCCGGTGAAGGTCGTGAACAAGGTGAAGGACGGCCGTCCGCACATCGTCGACATGATCAAGAACGGCGAGATCGCACTCGTGTTCACGACGGTCGACGAAACGCGCCAGGCGATCGCCGATTCGCGTTCGATCCGCATGAGCGCGCAGGCGCACAAGGTCACGTACTACACGACGATGTCGGGCGCGCGCGCGGCAGTCGAAGGCTTGCGCTACCTGAAGGATCTGGAAGTCTATGATTTACAAGGTCTTCACGCTCGCCTAAACTAAGCAGTCAGTTACCTGTCGAAGCAACACGTGCCGCGATTAGGCGGTGTTTCCAGTGCATCGGAAACGCGCTTAATCGCGGTGATTTTTTTTATAGCCGTTTTTAGCGATTGAGCCGTTTATGAGCACCATTCCGTTGACAAAGCGTGGCGCAGAGCAACTGCGCGATGAATTGCAGCGCCTCAAGTCCGTCGAGCGGCCGGCCGTGATCAACGCGATCGCGGAGGCCCGCGCACAGGGCGACCTGTCCGAAAACGCCGAATACGATGCCGCGAAGGAAAAGCAGGGCTTCATCGAGGGTCGTATCGCGGAAATCGAATCGAAGCTGTCGGCCGCGCAGGTCATCGATCCGACCGTGCTCGACGCCGAAGGCCGCGTGGTTTTCGCATCGACCGTCGAACTCGAGGATCTCGAATCGGGCGACACCGTCAAGTACCAGATCGTCGGTGACGACGAAGCCGATATCGATCACGGCCTGATCTCGGTCAGCTCGCCGATCGCGCGTGCACTGATCGGCAAGTCCGAAGGCGACGTCGCGGCCGTGCAGGCGCCGAGCGGCGTGCGCGAATACGAAATCATCTCGGTCAGCTACATCTGAAGCGGGGCGACACGATGCCGCATCGCGTGTTCCGTCTGCTGTCGGCCGTGTGGGTCGGCAGCCTGCTGACGATCGGGTATGCGGTCGCGCCCGTGCTGTTCAAGACGCTGGAGCGGATGACGGCCGGTTCGGTCGCCGCCCAGCTGTTCCGTATCGAGGCGATCCTCGGTGTCGTATGTGGCGTGCTGCTGCTCGCGCTGTCGAACCAGCAGGTTCGACGCGGCAGCAGCGAATATCGCCGCGTGCGCTGGGTCGTCGCCGCGATGGTCGTATGCGTGCTGGTCGGGTATTTTGCGCTGCAGCCGTTCATGAACGCGCTGCGGGTCGCCGCGATGGACGCGGGCACCGATATCGCAAATTCGCCGTATGCGAGCCGCTTCGGGATGCTGCACGGCGTCTCGAGCGTGTTCTACCTCGTCGAGAGCGTACTGGGGCTGATGCTGATCTGGCGTCTGCCGGCGCGCGACGCCTGACGCGTGTGCCGCGCAGGCCCGGTCGATGCCGGGCCCGCGGGCAGGGTGGCGGGACGGCGCAGCCGTGCCGCCCCGATGCTTACTTGTCCTGGAACGGACGCTTCGTGCTGGCCTGGCGCTTTTTCGCGCGCTTCACGGTACCGCCCGCCGTCACGCGTTCGTTGCCGCGCACCGTGACCTTGACCGGCCGCGGACGGCGCACGGGGCTCGCGTTCGGCGACACCTTGACGACCTTGACGGTGCGCGGGGCACGGCCTTTCTTGTCGTCCACGGCTTCGGCCGCGCTCGGCAGCGTGCCGGCACGACGGCCGCGGGTCGGGGCCGCGACGGCGGCTTCGGGCTTCCAGATCACCAGCAGCTTGCCGATGTGCTGGATCGGCGCCGCGCTCAGGCGATCGCAGATCTCGTCGTAGATCGCGATGCGCTCGTCGCGCTCGTCGCCGAACACGCGGATCTTGATCAGTTGGTGCGCGTCGAGGTGCACCTTGATTTCCTTCAGCACGGCGTCGGTGAGCCCTTCGGCGCCGATCAGCACGACGGGCTTGAGCGCATGGGCCTGGGAGCGCAGCGCGGAGCGCTCGGCGGGAGAAAGCGAAAGGGCGGGCATGGAAATGTCGAAATCTAAATAAGGGCGCGCTGACTGAAAAGCGATCGCGGGTAGTTACCGCGTCAGCCGTGCGCCGAAACCACGTAAAATCGCGGCTTGGGCCCGAAAAGGGGCCGCAGCCGCGCGAAGAAGACGCGTATTATCCGCTAAAAGCGCGGCTTCACGAAGCAATTGGCAGCAATCTCTCTTTCGAATGGCAAAAAACCGCTTCAACCAGCACTGGCTGCACGACCACATCAACGACCCGTACGTCAAAATGGCGCAGCGGGAGGGCTATCGCGCGCGCGCCGCGTACAAGCTGAAGGAAATCGACGAGCAGGACAAGCTGATCCGTCCGGGCCAGGTGATCGTCGATCTCGGCGCAACGCCGGGCAGCTGGAGCCAGTATGCCCGCAACAAGCTCGCGCAGGGCAAGAAGCGCGACGCGGAGCGCGAAGGCGGCATCGACGGCACGATCGTCGCGCTCGACATCCTGCCGATGGAGCCGATCGCCGACGTCCACTTCCTCCAGGGCGACTTCCGCGAGGATGACGTCCTTCACCAGCTCGAGGAATTGCTCGAAGGCCGCGCGGTGGACCTTGTTATTTCCGACATGGCCCCCAACCTCTCCGGCGTGGCCTCGGCGGACGCGGCGCGCATCGAGCATCTCTGCGATCTGGCGCTCGAATTCGCGCAGAACCATCTGAAGCCGGATGGTGCGTTGCTCGTGAAATGTTTTCACGGCAGCGGCTACAGCCAGATCGTCGAGAAATTCAAACAGCAGTTTAAGACCGTCGCGCCGCGCAAGCCGAAGGCGTCCCGCGACAAATCGTCCGAAACGTTCATTTTGGGTCGGCATCTGAAACGTCCGCGCTGATGCGCGGCGGGGTGCCGCAAACGGGCTCCGGCCCTTGCCAGACAAGCGAAGCGCTATCGCGGCGGTTGTCAATGCTTATGGCGAGGGTGGTCGGACTGGATTAGAATGACCGAGGGGCGCCGCAAGGAAAATGTAGGCGCTCGTCTACGAGTGAAGGAGTGGTGCTTTGAACAACAATATGTTTTCGAAGGCAGCGGTGTGGCTGGTGATCGCACTGGTGCTGTTTACGGTGTTCAAGCAGTTCGACAAGCCCCGCGTCCAGGAAGGCGTGTCCTATTCGCAGTTCATGGACGACGCCAAGAACGGCAAGGTCAAGAACGTCATCGTTCAGGGGCGCAACCTCACCGTCACTCCGGCTGATGGCCAGAAATACCAGATCGTGTCGCCCGGCGACATCTGGATGGTTGGCGATCTGATGAAGTACGGCGTGCAGGTCAGCGGCAAGGCCGACGACGAGCCGAATGCGCTGATGTCCGCGCTGTACTACCTCGGGCCGACGATCCTGATCATCGTGTTCTGGTTCTACATGATGCGGCAGATGCAGGGAGGCGGCAAAGGCGGCGCGTTCTCGTTCGGCAAATCCCGCGCGCGGCTGATCGACGAGAACAACAACGCGGTGAACTTCTCCGACGTCGCGGGCTGCGACGAAGCGAAGGAAGAAGTGTCCGAGCTCGTCGACTTCCTGCGCGATCCGCAGAAATTCCAGAAGCTCGGCGGCCGCATTCCGCGCGGCGTGCTGCTCGTCGGCCCTCCGGGTACCGGCAAGACGCTGCTGGCCCGCGCGATCGCGGGTGAAGCGAAAGTGCCGTTCTTCAGCATCTCGGGTTCGGACTTCGTCGAAATGTTCGTCGGCGTCGGCGCGGCCCGTGTGCGCGACATGTTCGAGCAGGCGAAGAAGCATGCACCGTGCATCGTGTTCATCGACGAAATCGACGCGGTCGGCCGTCATCGCGGCGCCGGCATGGGCGGCGGCAACGACGAGCGCGAACAGACGCTGAACCAGATGCTCGTCGAGATGGACGGCTTCGAGGCGAACTCGGGCGTGATCGTGATCGCCGCAACCAACCGTTCCGACGTGCTCGACAAGGCGCTGCTGCGTCCGGGCCGTTTCGACCGCCAGGTCTACGTCGGTCTGCCGGACATCCGCGGCCGCGAACAGATCATGCGCGTGCACCTGCGCAAGGTACCGATCGCGAACGACGTCGATGCGGCAGTCATCGCGCGCGGCACGCCGGGCTTCTCGGGCGCCGATCTCGCGAACCTCGTCAACGAGGCTGCGCTGTTCGCCGCACGCCGCGGCAAGCGCATCGTCGAGATGCAGGATTTCGAAGACGCGAAGGACAAGATCTTCATGGGTCCGGAGCGCAAGTCGGCCGTGATCCGCGAGGAAGCGAAGCGTGCGACCGCGTATCACGAGTCGGGCCACGCGGTGATCGCGAAGCTGCTGCCGAAGGCCGACCCGGTGCACAAGGTCACGATCATTCCGCGCGGTCGCGCGCTGGGTGTCACGTGGCAGTTGCCGGAGCATGACAACGAAACGTATTCGAAGGACTACCTGATGGATCGCCTCGCGATCCTGTTCGGTGGCCGGGTGGCGGAAGAGTTGTTCATGAACCTCGTCAGCACCGGTGCATCGGACGACTTCAACAAGGCAACCCAGACGGCGCGCGCGATGGTGGCCCGTTTCGGCATGACCGATGCGCTCGGGCCGATGGTCTACGTCGACGACGAGAACGATGCATCGCCGTTCGGCCGCGGCTTCACGCGCACGATCTCGGAAGCGACGCAGCAGAAGGTCGATGCGGAAATCCGCCGAGTGCTCGACGAACAGTACGGCCTTGCGCGCCGCCTGCTCGACGAGAACCGCGACAAGGTCGAAGCGATGACCGCCGCGCTGATGGAGTGGGAAACGATCGATGCCGATCAGATCAACGACATCATGGAAGGCCGTCCGCCGCGCTCCCCGAAGAGCTCGCCGGCTGTCGGCGGCGATTCGTCGGGTGGCGGCAGCAGCGCCGAGGTGAAGGCCGGCAACGCACCGGCGCCTGCTTCGCCGGCGGCATAATCTCCGCTCTTTAGCACCGTTCACGGGCTGGTGTGTCTTCACACCGGCCCGTTTTGCATTCATTCACGCCAGTTGCCCGTGTCCGATTCCGCTGTTTCCCCCCCAATTCCCGCGCCACTCCGGTGCGGCCGCTTCGAACTGACGTTCGAGCGCCCGCTCGTGATGGGCATTCTCAACGCCACGCCCGATTCGTTTTCCGACGGCGGCCGCTTCCTCGCGCGTGACGATGCGCAGCGCCAGGCCGAGCGGATGATTGCCGAAGGCGTTGACCTTCTCGATATCGGCGGCGAATCGACGCGCCCCGGCGCGCCGCCGGTGCCGCTCGACGAGGAACTCGCGCGCGTGATCCCGCTTGTCGAAGCGCTGCGCCCATTGAACGTGCCGCTGTCGATCGATACCTACAAGCCGGCCGTGATGCGCGCGGCGCTGGCCGCAGGCGCCGACCTGATCAACGACATCTGGGGGTTCCGCCAACCGGGCGCGATCGACGCGGTGCGCGAGGGCAATTGCGGACTGTGTGCGATGCACATGCTCGGTGAGCCGCAAACGATGCAGGTCGGCGAACCCGATTACGGCGACGTCGTGACCGACGTGCGCGATTTTCTCGCCGCGCGCGCGCAGGCACTGCGCGACGCGGGGATTGCGCCGGAGCGGATCTGCGTCGATCCCGGTTTCGGGTTCGGCAAGGCGGTCGTCGACGACAACTATGCACTCCTGGCCGCACTGCCGGAAACGGCGCCCGCGCGGCCCGACGGGCGCGCGTATCCGATACTCGCGGGCATGTCGCGCAAGTCGATGCTCGGCGCGGTGATCGGCGGCAAGCCGCCGATGGAGCGCGTCGTGGCGAGCGTGGCGGCCGCATTGTGCGCGGTCGAGCGTGGGGCGGCGATCGTGCGCGTGCACGATGTCGCGGCGACGGTCGATGCGTTGAAAATCTGGAATGCCGTGCGCGAAGCCGCGCGGCAACGATAAGTCAGAAGACGAAGGAGGAAGATTCGCTATGGGACGTCGATATTTCGGCACGGACGGCATTCGCGGCACGGTGGGCGAGGCGCCCATCACGCCGGATTTCGTGTTGCGTCTCGGCTACGCGGCCGGCAAGGTACTGGCCAGCTCGGCCGATGGCGCGGCAGGCTCGCGGCCGACCGTGCTGATCGGCAAGGACACGCGCGTGTCGGGCTACATGCTCGAAGCCGCGCTCGAGGCAGGGTTCTCGGCGGCGGGTGTCGACGTGATGCTGGCCGGCCCGATGCCGACGCCAGGGGTCGCCTACCTGACGCGCGCGCTGCGCCTGTCGGCGGGCGTCGTGATCAGCGCATCGCACAATCCGTATCGCGACAACGGGATCAAGTTTTTCTCCGCTGACGGCAACAAGCTGCCGGACGACACCGAAGCCGCGATCGAAGCGTGGCTCGACAAGCCGCTCGAATGCGCATCGTCCGACGGTCTCGGCAAGGCGCGCCGTCTCGACGATGCGGCCGGCCGCTACATCGAATTCTGCAAGAGCACGTTCCCGGCCGCGTTCGACCTGCGCGGGCTGAAGCTCGTGATCGACTGCGCGCACGGTGCCGCGTACCAGATCGCGCCGCACGTGTTCCACGAACTCGGCGCGGACGTGATCCCGATCGGCGTCGCGCCGAACGGCTTCAACATCAACGACGGCGTCGGCGCGACCGCGCCGGACGCGCTGGTGCGCGCGGTGCGCGCGAACCACGCCGATCTCGGCATTGCGCTCGACGGCGATGCGGACCGCCTGCAGGTCGTCGACGCGACCGGTCGCCTGTACAACGGCGACGAGCTGCTCTACGTGCTCGTGAAGGACCGGATCGCGACCGACGGCAAGGTGGAGGGCGCGGTCGGCACGCTGATGACGAATCTCGCCGTCGAAGTCGCGTTGCAGCGCGCGGGCGTGAAGTTCGTGCGGGCGGCGGTCGGGGATCGCTACGTGCTCGAGCAGTTGCGCGAGCACGGCTGGCAACTCGGCGCGGAAGGCTCGGGCCACATCCTGTCGCTCGATCGCCACTCGACCGGCGACGGCATCGTGTCGGCGCTGCTCGTGCTGGCTGCGCTGAAGCGCAGCGGCCAGACCCTCGCGCAGATGCTCGACGGCGTCACGCTGTTCCCGCAGAAGCTGATCAACGTGCGGATGAAGCCGGGTGCCGACTGGAAGGGCAGCACGTCGATCCGTGCAGCGATCGACGCAGCCGAAGCCGCGCTCGCCGGCAGCGGCCGCGTGCTGATCCGCGCATCGGGCACCGAGCCCGTGTTGCGCGTGATGGTCGAAGCGCAGCAAGCGGCCGACGCGGTCCGCCATGCGGAGACGATCGCCGACGCGGTGCGCGCGGCGACGGCCTGACGCGCAGGCCGGCGCGAAGGCGGTCGGACGCCTGCGCGCCGGCGTTCCGGTGAACCGGCATGCGGCGCCTTCGGGGCGCCGCGATTTCGTCAGACGCAAAGGTTTGCGACATCTATAAGTAACGCATATCGACTGCTGCATTCCCTGGACGAAGAATCGTCCGACCCCGAGATCGGCCAGCCGCCGGTGGAGGCTTTTCGTACCACCGACGCGGGGCTGCAATCCCGCCACACAGTGAGAAACGGGGCGTCATCCCGTCCCTTCCAGGCCGGCAATTCCTGCCGCCATCGCCCCTCCGGCGCCGTCTGCGCGCCACGCGCGCCGACCCTGTTACTCCTTTTCAACCAGTCATGTTACTGTCACGCCAGTTTCATCGATTGTCACATTACCGTCATGAGGAGCCCCTAACCTTCGCGGTGCCGTAGTCATCCGCTCACACACTGGAGGTCTCATGAAATTGATGCAAACCGCGATTGCCGGCCTGGCTGGCGCGCTTTTCGCCGTCGCCGCCCACGCTGCCGACATCACGGGCGCAGGCAGCACGTTCGCGATGCCGATCTATACGAAATGGGCTGCTGACTACCAGCAGACCGGCGGCGCGAAGGTCAACTACCAAGGTATCGGTTCGTCGGGCGGCCTGAAGCAGATTATCGCGAAGACGGTCGATTTTGCCGGCTCGGACGCTCCGCTGAAGGATGACGAACTCGCGAAGGAAGGCCTGTTCCAGTTCCCGACGGTGGTCGGCGGCGTGGTGCCGGTCGTCAACGTGCCGGGCGTGAAGGCCGGCGAACTGACGCTGTCGGGCCCGGTGCTCGGCGACATCTACCTCGGCAAGATCAAGAAGTGGAACGACCCGGCGATCGCCGCGCTGAACCCGAAGGTCAAGCTGCCGGACACGGACATCGCCGTGGTTCGCCGCGCTGACGGCTCGGGCACGAGCTTCATCTGGACGAACTACCTGTCGAAGGTCAACGACGAGTGGAAGTCGAAGATCGGCGAAGGCACGACGGTCAACTGGCCGACGGGCACGGGCGGCAAGGGCAACGACGGCGTCGCGGCCTTCGTGCAGCGCCTGCCGGGCGCGATCGGCTACGTCGAGTGGGCGTACGCGAAGAAGAACAACATGATCTACACGGCCCTGAAGAACTCGACGGGCACGGTGGTCGAGCCGAAGACCGAAACGTTCAAGGCCGCTGCCGCAGGCGCGAACTGGTCGAAGTCGTTCTACCAGATCCTGACGAACCAGCCGGGCAAGGAAGCATGGCCGGTCGTCGGCGCGACGTTCGTGCTGCTGCACGCGAAGCAGGAAAAGCCGGAGCAGGGCGCGGAAACGCTGAAGTTCTTCAGCTGGGCGTTCAAGAACGGCGAGAAGGCTGCTGACAGCCTCGACTACATCTCGCTGCCGCCGGCAGTCGAAGCGGAAATCCGCAAGCAGTGGAAGGTCAAGGTGACGGACGCTTCGGGCAAGTCGGTCGCCGCCGAGTAAGCATTGCAGCGGTTCGCTGCCCGGCCGTGCCGGTCGGGCGGTGTGTGCGGTAAAGCCGGGCGTTACGGCGCCCGGCAATCAAAAGCAGGCACCCATGTCTGATATTTCCTATACGTCCTCACGGTCCGCCGACGTTGCGCAGCAACGCGCGCCGAGCCGCCTCGGGGATGTCGTATTCGGCGGTCTTGCACGGCTCGCCGCCATCGTGACCCTGCTGCTGCTCGGCGGGATCATCGTTTCCCTGATCATCGCGTCGATGCCGACCATCCAGAAGTTCGGCCTCGGCTTCCTGTGGCAATCCGAGTGGGATCCCAACTCGGACCTCTATGGCGCGCTCGTGCCGATCTACGGCACGATCGTGACGTCGATCATCGCGCTCGTCATCGCCGTGCCGGTCAGCTTCGGCATCGCGCTGTTCCTCACCGAGCTGTCGCCCGTGTGGCTGCGCCGCCCGCTCGGCATCGCCATCGAGCTGCTCGCCGCGATTCCGTCGATCGTGTACGGCATGTGGGGCCTGCTCGTGTTCGCGCCGATCTTCGCGGAATACTTCCAGAAGCCGATCGGCCGCCTGTTCAAGGACGTCTGGATTATCGGCCCGCTGACTGCCGGCCCGCCGATCGGTATCGGCATCCTTGCCGCCGGCGTGATCCTCGCGATCATGATCATCCCGTACATCGCATCGGTGATGCGTGACGTGTTCGAAGTCACGCCGGTGCTGCTGAAGGAGTCGGCATACGGGATCGGCTGCACGACCTGGGAAGTGATGTGGAAGGTCGTGCTGCCCTATACGAAGACCGGCGTGATCGGCGGCGTGATGCTCGGCCTCGGCCGTGCACTCGGCGAGACGATGGCCGTGACCTTCGTGATCGGCAACACGAACCTGCTCGACAGCGTGTCGCTGTTCGCACCGGGCAACAGCATCACGTCGGCGCTGGCCAACGAATTCGCGGAAGCGCAACCGGGCCTGCATACGTCCGCGCTGATGGAGCTGGGCCTGATCCTGTTCCTGATCACGTTCATCGTGCTGTCCATCTCCAAACTGCTGCTGCTTCGTCTCGAGAAGGGAGAGGGCAAGAAATGAGCGAGCCCATCATGAATTTCCCGGGGCCGGACGGCGCCGTGCTCGACGCGATGCGCAACCGCCTGCAGCGCAAGCGCAAGGCCGTCAACGCGATCGCGCTGGCCGCGTCGCTCGGCGCGATGGCCTTCGGGCTGCTGTGGCTCGTGTGGATTCTCTACACGACGGTGCATCTCGGCGTCAGTGGCCTGTCGCTGCAACTGTTCACGGAATCGACGCCGGCACCGAACACGGAAGGCGGCGGTCTCGCCAACGCGATCGTCGGCAGCCTGCTGCTGTGCGGTTTCGGCACGCTGGTCGGCACGCCGATCGGCATCCTCGCGGGCGTCTATCTCGCCGAATACGGCCAGAAGAACCTGCTGGCGAGCACGATCCGCTTCATCAACGACATCCTGCTGTCGGCGCCGTCGATCGTCATCGGCCTGTTCGTGTATGCGATCGTCGTCGCGAAGTCGGGGCGCTTCTCGGGCTGGGCCGGCGTGATCGCGCTCGCCCTGCTGCAGATTCCGATCGTGATCCGCACGACGGAGAACATGCTGAAGCTCGTGCCGAACGCGCTGCGCGAAGCGGCCTTCGCGCTCGGCACGCCGAAGTGGCGCATGGTGCTGAAGATCACGCTGCGCGCATCGGTCGGCGGGATCGTGACGGGCGTGCTGCTCGCGGTTGCGCGGATCGCCGGCGAAACGGCGCCGCTGCTGTTCACCGCGCTGTCGAACCAGTTCTTCTCGTGGGACATGAGTCAGCCGATGGCGAACCTGCCCGTCACGATCTACAAGTTCGCGATGAGCCCGTTCGCGGAATGGCAGGCGCTCGCATGGGCGGGTGTGTTCCTGATTACGCTCGGTGTGCTCGGACTCAACATCCTGGCGCGCACGATCTTCTCGAAAAAGTAACGGCGGAGCAATCCGATGAATATGGCAGAAAGCCACCTGAATCCTGTCGAGCGCACCGCTGCGCCGGCCGGCACGCACGAAGCGGCGCACGGCCGTCCGCTCGAGCCGCTGAACGCGAAGATCGAGGTCAACAACCTCAACTTCTTCTACAACAAGTTTCATGCGCTGAAGAACATCAACCTGAGCATTCCCGAAGGGAAGGTGACGGCGTTCATCGGCCCGTCGGGCTGCGGCAAGTCGACGCTGCTGCGCACGTTCAACAAGATGTTCGCGCTCTATCCGGAGCAGCGCGCCGAAGGCGAAATCCTGATGGACGGCGAGAACCTGCTGACGACGAAGCGCGACATCTCGCTGCTGCGCGCACGTATCGGCATGGTGTTCCAGAAGCCGACCCCGTTCCCGATGTCGATCTACGACAACATCGCGTTCGGCGTGAAGATGTTCGAAAAGCTCACGCGCTCGGAAATGGACGACCGCGTCGAGTGGGCGCTCACGAAGGCCGCGCTGTGGAACGAAGTGAAGGACAAGCTGAGCCAGAGCGGCTACGGCCTCTCGGGCGGCCAGCAGCAGCGTCTGTGCATCGCGCGCGGCATCGCGATCCGTCCGGAAGTGCTGCTGCTCGACGAACCGTGCTCGGCGCTCGACCCGATCTCGACCGGCCGCATCGAGGAGCTGATCGCGGAGCTGAAGAGCGACTACACGGTCGTGATCGTCACGCACAACATGCAGCAGGCGGCGCGCTGCTCGGATTTCACGGCCTACATGTACCTGGGCGAGCTGATCGAATTCGGCGAGACCGAAAAGATCTTCATCAAGCCGGTGCGCAAGGAAACGGAAGACTACATCACCGGCCGTTTCGGTTGATGACGGAGAACAACAGCCATGTCGGATAAACATCTGTCGAGCCAGTTCGACGCGGACCTGAATGCCGTGTCGTCGAAAGTGCTGGAAATGGGCGGGCTCGTCGAGTCGCAGATCGTCGGCGCGATGCACGCGCTGAACGAATTCGATCGCGATACGGCCGAGAAGGTGATCGCGGCCGAGGAAACGCTGAACGCGATGGAAGTCGACATCGACCAGGAATGCGGCAACATCATCGCGCGGAGACAGCCTGCCGCGCGTGACCTGCGTCTTTTGATGTCGATTTCGAAAACGATTACGAACCTCGAGCGTGCCGGCGACGAGGCCGAGAAGATCGCGAAACGCGTGCGCCGCCTGGTCGACGAGCCGGCCGCGCGTGCGGTCAACATCGCCGAGATCAAGGTGTCGGGCGAGATGGCCGTGACGATCCTGCGCCGCGCGCTCGACGCGTTTGCGCGTCTCGATACGGTGGCCGCCGCGCAGATCGTCAAGGACGACAAGGAGATCGACCAGGAATTCCGTGCGTTCGTGCGCAAGCTCGTGTCGTACATGCAGGAAGATCCGCGCACGATCTCGGTCGGCCTGGAATACCTGTTCATCGCGAAGGCGATCGAGCGGATCGGCGACCACGCGAAGAACATCGCCGAATTCATCATCTACATCGTGAAGGGCACGGACGTGCGGCACCAGCCGCGCGACACGCTCGATCGCGAAGCCAACAGTTAATCGACTCCGTACAGGGAAAAAAGAGGTGCCGATGCCCAGCAACATTCTCGTCGTTGAAGATGAGCCCGCGATTTCCGAACTGATCTCGGTGAATCTCCAGCACGCCGGTCACTGCCCGATTCGTGCGTACAACGCCGAACAGGCGCAGAACCTGATCAGCGACGTGCTGCCCGATCTCGTGCTGCTCGACTGGATGCTGCCGGGCAAATCCGGTATCGCGTTCGCGCGCGACCTGCGCAACAACGAACGGACCAAACACATCCCGATCATCATGCTCACCGCCCGCGGCGACGAGCAGGACAAGGTGCTCGGCCTCGAAATCGGCGCGGACGACTACGTGACGAAGCCGTTCTCGCCGAAGGAACTGATGGCGCGGATCAAGGCCGTACTGCGCCGCCGTGCACCGCAGCTGACCGAGGACGTCGTGTCGATCAACGGGCTGCGCCTCGACCCGGCCACGCATCGCGTCGCCGCGCATGCGGAAGGCAGCGAGATCAAGCTCGATCTCGGCCCGACCGAGTTCCGCCTGCTGCATTTCTTCATGACGCATCCGGAGCGCGTGCACAGTCGCACGCAGCTGCTCGACCAGGTGTGGGGCGACCACGTGTTCGTCGAGGAGCGCACCGTCGACGTGCACATCAAACGATTGCGCGCGGCCTTGAAACCGGCCGGTTGCGATGCGATGATCGAGACCGTGCGCGGCAGCGGCTACCGGCTCGCCAAGCACGCGTAACGTATCCGGGCCTGCCGTGTGCCACGGCTGGCCATCCATTCTTTCGGGCGCTGAATCATGAACATCATCTGGGCGCGCTTTCTGGTGTCGCTCGTGCTGCTCGTGCTGATCGGCGTATTGGTCGGCGTTTTCGCCGGCCCGACCGCGGGCCTCGTGTTCGTGGTCGTGATGCTGGTTGCGCAGGGCTTTTTCAGTACCTTTCACACGCAGCGTCTGTGGCGGCTGCTCGATGCGCCGGTCTACGGTGAAGTGCCGAGCGCGCCGGGCATCTGGGGCGAGATCTACTATCGCCTGCACAAGCTCGCGAAGCAGTGGCATGCGCAGGTGCGGCAGGTCGAGCAGCAGCATTCGCGCTTCATCCAGGCGATCCAGGCGTCGCCGAACGGCGTCGCGATGCTCGACGATCACGACCAGATCGAGTGGTGCAACGCGATCGCCGAGGTCCATTTCGGCCTGGATGCGAAGCGCGACCTGCGCCAGCACATCACCAACCTGGTACGCCATCCCGATTTCGTCCGCTACCTGAACGCGCAGCATTACGACGAGACGCTCGTGATGCGCGGCATGGGCGACTCGCGGCAGAACGTGCTGGAAGTGCAGGTGTTTCCGTACGGCGAGAACCGCAAGCTGCTGCTCACGCAGGACATCACCGAGCTCGAGCGGACCGACGCGATGCGGCGCGACTTCGTCGCGAACGTGTCGCACGAACTGAAGACGCCGCTCACCGTGCTGTCGGGCTTTCTCGAGACGATGCGCGAGCTGCCGCTGAACGAGGAAGACCGCGCGCGCTATCTCGAGATGATGGAGCAGCAGGCATCGCGGATGCGGCACATCGTGACCGACCTGCTGGTGCTCGCGAAGCTGGAGGGCGAAAGCAAGCCGCCGCTCGATCATGCGATCGACATGCGCGCCGTGTTCGACCACCTGAAGGAGGACGCGCAGACGCTGTCGAACGGGCATCACGACATCGCGTTCTCGATCGACGAGACGCTCGGCGTCACCGGCGCGCAGACGGAGCTGTTCAGCGCATTCGCGAATCTCGTCACGAACGCGATCCGCTATACGCCGGAAGGCGGGAAGATCGTCGTGACGTGGCGGCGCGAAGGCGCGCAAGGCGTGTTTTCCGTCACGGACAGCGGCTTCGGGATTCCGGCCGCCGACCTGCCGCGGCTCACCGAGCGCTTCTATCGCGTCGACCGTAGCCGTTCGCGCGACACGGGCGGCACGGGGCTCGGGCTCGCGATCGTCAAGCACGTGCTGCAGCGGCACGACGCACACCTGTACGTGCAAAGCGAGGAAGGGCGCGGCAGCACGTTCACTGCGCGGTTCCCGGGTTCGCGCGTCATCGCGATCCGGCCGGCCACTTACGAGGCATGATCGCGTAACGGCATCCGTCGCTCGTTCTGCGAGCGGCGGCATGCCGGATCCGCAACGAAAAAGCGCAGCCCGCGGGCTGCGCTTTTTCGTTGGCGACGCGGCGCGCAACTCGCGCCGCGTTGCCGGTTCACGAGCAGAACTTCGCGAGCAGCCCGAGTTGCGCGTTGCGGATCGTCTTGCCGGCGCGGCGCCGGCGGTAGTGGCCGTCGCTGTGCATCTGCCATGCCGACTGGTTGTCGCCGAGGCACACCGACAGCCCTTCGGCCAGCACGCGCCGCTTGAGCTTGCGATCGCGGATCGGGAACGCGACTTCGACGCGGCGGAACAGGTTGCGGTCCATCCAGTCGGCGCTCGACAGATAGACATCCTCGGCACCGTTCGCGTGGAAATAGTAGATCCGGTGGTGCTCGAGGAAGCGCCCGACGATCGAGCGCACGGTGATGTTTTCCGACAGCCCCGGCACGCCGGGCTTCAGCGCGCAGACACCGCGCACGATCAGGTCGACCTTGACGCCGGCCTGCGACGCTTCGTACAGCGCGCCGATCACCGTCGGTTCCAGCAACGCGTTCATCTTCGCGACGACGCGCGCGCGCTTGCCGGCACGCGCATTGTCGATCTCCGCGCGGATCGAGTCGATGATGCGCGGATGCAGCGTGAACGGCGACTGCCACAGCTCGTGCAGCGTGAGTTCGCCGCCGATGCCGGTCAGTTGCTGGAACACGTGATGGACGTCCTCGCAGATCTTCTGGTCGGCCGTCATCAGCCCGAAGTCGGTGTAGAGGCGTGCCGTGCGCGGGTGGTAGTTGCCGGTGCCGAGGTGCACGTAGCGGCGCAGCGACGCCTTGCCGCCCTGCACGACGCGCCGCACGATCAGCATCATCTTCGCGTGGCACTTGTGGCCGACCACGCCGTACACGACGTGCGCGCCGACGGCCTCGAGCTGCGACGCCCAGTTGATGTTGGTTTCCTCGTCGAAGCGCGCGAGCAGTTCGACGACGACGGTCACTTCCTTGCCGTTGCGCGCGGCTTCCATCAGCGCGTCCATCAGCGGCGAATCGGTGCCGGTGCGGTAGATCGTCTGCTTGATCGCGACGACGCTCGGGTCCTTCGCGGCCTGCTGCAGCAGTTCGAGCACCGGCTGGAAGCTCTCGTACGGGTGGTGCAGCAGGATGTCGCCGTTGTCGATCGCGTCGAACATCGTCGGCGCGTTCGTGATCGCGGCGGGCGTCGACGCGGTGAACGGCGTGAACTTCAGGTCGGGTCGGTCGACGAGATCGGGAATCTGCATCAGCCGCACGAGGTTCACCGATCCGGCCACGCGATAGCAGTCCTTGTCGCCGAGCTCGCTTTCGTCGAGCAGGCGTCGCACGATGTGCGGCGGCGTGTCGGCCGACACCTCGAGGCGCACCGCGTTGCCGAGGTGGCGCGCGGGCAGTTCGCCCTGCAGCGCGACGCGCAGGTTCGTGATCTCGTCTTCGTCGACGAACAGTTCGCTGTTGCGCGTGATACGGAACTGGTTGCAGCTCTTCACGACGAGTTGCGGGAAGAGTTCGCCGACGAAGCGCTGCATGAACGAGCTCAGCAGCACGAAGCCGTGCTCGAAGCCCGACAGCGCGTGCGGCATGCGTACGACGCGCGGCAGCGCGCGCGGCGCCTGCACGATGCCCATCACGGCCTGGCGACCGAATGCGTCGCGGCCTTCGAGCTCGACGACGAAGTTCAGGCTCTTGTTCAGCACGCGCGGGAACGGGTGGGCGGGATCGAGGCCGATCGGCGTCAGCACGGGCAGCAGCTCGTCGAGGAAGTAGTGCCGCGCCCATTCGAGCTGCTCGTCGTTCCACGTGTCGCTCGCATGGAAGTAGATGCCTTCCTGCTCGAGCGCGGGCAGCACGGTTTCGTGCAACATCGTGTACTGTCGATGGACGAGCCGCTGCGCGCGTTCGACCACGAGATCGTAAGCATGTTGTAACGACATGCCGTCGGGCGTCAGGGCGCCGGGGTTGTCGCGGATCTGCTCCTGAAGGCCGGCCATGCGGACTTCGAAGAATTCGTCGAGGTTGCTGCTGGTGATGCAGATGAAGCGGAGGCGCTCGAGCAACGGGACTTGCGGATCGGCTGCCTGGGCCAGCACGCGCTCGTTGAAACCGAGGATGCCGAGTTCACGATTGAGAAGCGGATAACGGACGGACATCGGCAGAGTAGGGGGGGATTCGGGCGATGATTCGAAAGGACGCTCGGAAACTCTCACGGTACGATGACGTGCTGATGACAATGATGTATTTATATCGGGAAATTCTACGCTGTAATCGTTTCGTCCCATAAATGTTTCGACGATATGCAAACGAGCGGTATGCATGCCCGTGAAGCGTGGCAACGGCAAGCGTTCCACGCTTAAAATGTCGCCTTTGATTGATCGCCCAGGGCTGTCGCACCGGCCGCCGCGGGCGAACGCGCACGGAGCCCCTTCTGATGGTTACAACCCCCCACTTGCTGGCTGCCGTGGATCTCGGCTCGAACAGCTTCCGGCTGATCGTCGGACGCGTCGAGGAAACGCCGGCGGGCAGCCAGATCTATCCGGTCGATGCGCTGCGCGAGCCCGTCCGGCTGGCCGCGGGCCTGTCGAGTGACAAGATGCTCGATCGCGCGTCGCAGGAGCGTGGCTGGGAGGCGCTCAAGCGGTTCGGCGAGCGCCTGCGCGATTTCCATCCCGATCATGTGCGCGCGGTGGCCACCAACACGCTGCGCGTCGCGAAGAACGCGGGCGAGTTTCTCGGCGAGGCGGAAGCGGCGCTCGGTTTTCCGATCGAAGTGATTGCAGGCCGCGAAGAAGCGCGCCTGATCTACGCGGGCGCCGCGCACTCGGTGCCGGCGAGCGCCGGCAAGCGGCTCGTCGTCGACATCGGCGGCGGCTCCACCGAATTCATCATCGGCTCGCACTACACGCCGATCGTGATGGAGAGCCTCTATATCGGCTGCGTGAGCCATAGCCGCGCCTTCTTCCCCGCCGGCAACGTCGACGAATACACGATGCGGCAGGCCGAACTCGCGGCCAAGCGCGAGATCCAGATCATTTCGAGCGAGTACAAGAAGGCCGGCTGGGACCAGGCGATCGGTTCGTCCGGCACCGCGCGTGCGCTCGCGGAACTCGTCGAGGCGAACGGCTTCAACGATCCGGGCATCACGCACGGCATTTCGCGCGGCGGCCTCGAGCGCCTGAAGCGTGCGCTGATCAAGTCGGAGAACGTCAACCGGTTGAAGCTGATCGCGCTGAAGCCCGACCGCGTGCCGGTGCTCGCGGGCGGCCTCGCGATCATGCTCGCGGTGTTCGAGGAGCTTGGCGTCGACTACGTCGATACGACCGACGGCGCGCTGCGCCTCGGGGTGCTGTACGACCTGCTCGGCCGGACGCAGCACGAGGACATGCGTGCGGTGACCGTCGAGGGCTTTACGCGCCGCTACGGTGTCGATCGTGCGCAGGCCGAGCGGATCGGCGCGCTGGCGGGGCGTTTCTACGACGAACTCGAGGAAGCCGACGACGAAGCGCGCGAGGAAGGACGGATGTTCCTCGGCTGGGCGGCCGCGTTGCACGAGATCGGCCTGTCGATCTCGCACAGCGCGTATCACAAGCATTCGGCCTATATCGCGAGCAACGCGGACATGCCGGGTTTTTCGCGCACCGACCAGGCGCGGCTCGCCGCGCTCGTGCTCGGTCATGCGGGCAAGCTCGGCAAGCTGTCGCAGGCACGCGAAGTCGAGTGGCCGCTGCTGTTCTGCCTGCGGCTCGCGGCGCTGCTGTGCCGGCGCCGAACCGACGCGGGGCTGCCCGACATTTCCGTTTCGCAGATGAAGAAGGGCGGCTATGAAGTGCGCCTGCCGAGCGCGTGGGTCGAGCAGAACCCGCTGACCGACTACAGCCTCAGCCAGGAGGCGGCGGAATGGGAGAAGGTCGGAATCCCGTATCGCGTGGTGTATACGGGCGCGTAAAAGGCCGATAGCGGGGCAGGGCCGGGGCAGGCTGCTTGCTGCCCCTCAGCATGGCCGCATGATCGTCCTGACGGTCGCTCAGTCCGACGAGCAGACGATCGCGGTCAGGAACGGAAACGCCTGCCTGACGGTCGCGTCGCTGCCGGCCTTGCGCACGGCTTCCTCCACCGCGCTTTTCGTGCCGCGCACCACGACGCCATAGGCCCAGTCACCGATCGGCGTGCCGTCGCCCGTGCGGAAGATCGGGTCGTTCGCCTGGTAGCCGAGCACGACGTAGACGCCGAAGCCGTATGCGGTCAGCGAGTGGCTCGTGCGGAATGCGTTGACCGAGTTCGATTCGACGTGCATCGGCTCCGACTGGATATCGCCGGCTGCGAGCAGCGGCGCGACGAACTTGTGCCCGGTCGAGTGGCAGTCGAGTGCGTCGTCGAGTGCCTTGGCCGAAGCGGTGCCGGCGGTCGCAAGCGCGAACAGCGATGCGCACAGGGCGGTCTTGAGAGTGTTGTTTGTCATGCGCGGATGCAGGTTGTCCACGCGCATTATCGCGTGTTCCCGGAAGTGTCGTCTCCGGGTTGCGGCAGCGAGGCCGGCCACCTCGTTCGATTCGTGACCTTCGCAAGCGTGACCGACGATGAAAGCGTCCGGACTTGCCGCGAATGCCCGGGCATCGCATGAATCCGTGCGTCGCCGCTTAACGGCTTATCGCGTTCCCGTACCGCCCGGTGAGCACGAACCAGGCGCCGAACAGCGGCAGGACCAGAAAGCCGAGGCCTGCCGGCAATCCCCACAGCACATCGCCCCATATCGCCAGGAACGTGGCGGCCCGGGCCGTTTCCGCGGGCGCGGCAGGGTCGTACGCGACCTGCACGACAGTTCCGGGCGGGCCGTCCATGCCGCCGTTCTGCACGAACTCGATGCGCTGGCCCTGGGCCGTTTCGAAGCGTATGGTCGGGTGTCCGCTCGACTTGACGACTACGCCGGGCGCTCGAGAGGCATGCGAAAGGAAGACCGTCGTCCGGTAGGCCTGCACGACGCAGAAAGCGAGTACGGCGGCGCCGATGATCATGGCGATGACGGTCGCGATGTTCATCGCCGGTTTTGCCGGGCGATCAGTCGAGGAGGCTGTCATGCGAGGTTCGGATGGTGTCGGGGGCGGCAAGTGGGTTCATTCACGCGTCGTACGCATTGCGCAGGTAACCCGAGCTGCCGTCGTCGGTGCCGGTGAGCTGGGCCGAGATCTCCTGTCTCTCGCGGGACCAGGAGGCCGCCCAGCTGCGGAAGCCGAAGCGGTTGGCGGACGAAGCCCGCTCGTCGCCGCCGAAATGGCGCTTGACGAAGGCCGACAACCGCGACACGGCTTCGTCGAAAGGTAGGTCCGTTTCGAGCATCCACATCTCGTACGTTTTCCGTTCAACCTCGACGAACTCGACGGCCAGATTCCCGATGGTGCCGAGGCCTTCGGGCAGTTGCAGGGACGACAGGGATGTCGGCATGGTTGACGAAACTCCGGTCTGGCAATGGGGCGCTGATAATGGTACCGCTACGGGTTCGAGTTGGCCCCGTTGATGCGCCGGTTTGTTCCTGGAAAAAGGTGATTCGTGCGAGCGTGCCGAAGTGGATAACCCGCGATGCTGCGACTCAATGAGTCGATTCGCGACGCAACTGACTGGTAACGGTCGAATGAAAGTGCTCGCCGTCGGTCTTTTATCGGTGGCGACAGCGACGTTCGGCGCGACGCCGGGAATCGATGAGGCCGGCGGCCTGCGTCAGGTGCTTTCCTGTCCGTTGGCGGACGGGAGTCGCATTGCGCTCGACGCCCGCTCGCATGGGTTGGACGGCGATGCACTGTTCGTGCGGCGGGGGCACAAGACCGGGCGTGCGTTCCTTGACATGCCGGAGACCGATTTCGTGGGCAGGATTGCGTTGTCGAGGTGCGTCGGCAAGACCCTCGTCTTCGTACTGAACTACGGATCGCCTTACCTGAAGGGCGTCGCAATCCGGCTGAATCCGATCACGCATGTCGAAGAGCGGATCTATTTCGCGGAGAAGGCGCTTCCGCGGTGGCTGTATTCGGGGCGTCGGGAGATGTGGGTGATCATCCCCAACGAAGGCGGCGAGACGGACGGGAAGTATCTGGTTTATCGATATTCCGAAGGGCGGCTGACCGAAAGCGCACCGGTCGATCGACTGCCGGTCGCGACGCGTAATCTCGTGCGGATCGAGTGACTACGTGGCGCGAAATGCGGCGGTTGCCCGGGATCTTTCACGGGCCAGAAATGGAAAAGGGGTTACAACACGAAGTGTTGTAACCCCTTGATTCCGGTGGTCGGAGCGAAAGGATTCGAACCTTCGACCCTCTGATCCCAAATCAGATGCGCTACCAGGCTGCGCTACGCTCCGACGAGCCAAAGATTCTATCTTTGAATGGCTGATCCGGTCAATCCCTATATGCGGGTAAATGCCGCGGCGGCGAACGAGCCGCAATTTGCGACAATTCGCACGGTAATCGCCGGCCCGCACGCATCGGCGCGGGGCCGCTCGCCGAAGCAAGGAGAACATCATGATGAACCTGATCCTGTGGCGCCACGCCGAAGCCGAAGACTACGCGACGAGCGATCTCGCGCGGCAGTTGACCGTCCGCGGCCGCAAGGACGCACAGGCGATGGCCAAGTGGCTGCGTGGCCGGCTCGAGACGAACACCGTGATCCTCGCGAGCCCGGCCGCCCGCACCGTGCAGACCGTCGAGGCGCTGACCGACCAGTACCGGACGGTCGAGGCGCTCGCGCCGGGCGGCAGCGTCGACGACGTGCTGGCGGCGGCCGGCTGGCCGGACGGCATCGCGCCGACGGTCGTGATCGTCGGCCACCAGCCGACGCTCGGCAGCGTCGCCGCGCAACTGATCGCCGGCGGCGACGACAGCTGGAGCGTCAAGAAGGGCGGAATCGTGTGGCTCGCGAGCCGCACGCGCGACGGCAGCCGGCAGGCCGTGCTGCGGGCGGTATTGACGCCCGACCTGGTGTGAGGCCCGCCTGAAGCGCTTTGAAGGGTTTCGTCATACGGTTTCGCAAGCTTTCTGCTAAAGTCAATTCGGCGACACGTCATTGAAAGGACACGGTCGTGCCACATAACGGTCACGGCCGATTACTACATTGGCGGGCATGTCGTCCTATTCCTTACGATCAGGAAAGCCTAATGCGAGAACTGCCGACGCCTACGCTCCCTTTTGCCTCGCTGCCCCTCGACACGTCGCGGCGCCTCCTGCCGCGCGCTGCTGAAACCGTCACATCGGAGTATCGCCTGCGCGCCGCGTGGGCGCGTACGGAAGACGAATTGCGCGAAGCCCAGCGCCTGCGTTACAGCGTGTTCGCCGAAGAGATGGGCGCGCAGGTCAGCGGCCCCTCCGGTCTCGACGTCGATCCGTTCGATGCGTACTGCGACCACCTGCTGGTTCGCGATCTCGACACCCTGAAGGTCGTCGGCACGTATCGCGTGCTGCCGCCGCACCAGGCGGCGCGTGTCGGCCGCCTGTACGCCGAAGGCGAATTCGACCTGTCGCGCCTCACGCACCTGCGCGGCAAGATGGTCGAGGTCGGCCGCTCGTGCGTGCACAGCGACTACCGCAGCGGCGCCGTCATCATGGCGCTGTGGGGCGGTCTCGGCACGTACATGATGCAGAACGGCTACGAGACGATGCTCGGCTGCGCGAGCGTGTCGATGGCCGACGGCGGTCACTATGCGGCGAACCTGTACCAGTCGCTGTCGGCAGGTTCGCTGACGGCGCCCGAGTATCGTGCGTTCCCGCATACGGCCCTGCCGGTCGACGAATTGCAGACGGGCACCGTCGTGGCGCCGCCGCCGCTGATCAAGGGTTACCTGCGTCTCGGCGCGAAGATCTGCGGTGCGCCGGCCTGGGATCCCGACTTCAACTGCGCGGATTTCCTGACGCTGTTCCGTCTGTCCGACATCAACGCGCGCTACGCCCGCCACTTCCTCGGCTGAGCCGTCTGAACCATGTCGCGCCCGCCTGCTGGTTCGGGTGTGTCCATGCGAACGCCGTCGTGCGGCATGAGCCGCGCGACGGCGTTCGTCCATCTGATCAACGTGTGTGAATCGGGCCCCGTTAATTTCGGCGACACACGATCACCGGCGTGCCGTGGGACGGCACGTTCGGGAACGGCCCGGGGGAGGGCCGGACGGCAGCGGCGCGCTTAGTGCTTGCGCCGCCAGTCGAGCAGGTGGTGTTCGGCCATCCAGTGATGGACGATCCCTTCGCCGCCATGGCTGCGCTTGTATTCGCGCGACTCGAAGAACGACAGGGCGACGAACACCATCAGGCCGATGAACAGGCCGATCAGGCCGGCAATTTCCTCAGACGACATGGCAGCCTCCTTTCCACGGCACAGCGCCATGCGTACATAGTAGGACATGCGCGGCGCGACTCCGAAGCAGGATTTCCGCTAGACTCGGCGCGGTCCCGGCGTGCGATGGGCGCGCCGATTTCCGGAGCCCTACCCGATGACCCGTTTCATGCTGGCCGTGCTGGCCGCATCTTTTCTCGCCGCCTGTACCAGCGATCCTCATCAGGCCCGTCGCGGCCATCCGCCGGAAGATCCGGCCGACTATCACGGCGTGCCGACCGACATGACGCCGCCGACGATGCTCGATGCGCCGCCGCCCAAACCGGTGCAGTAACGGCTGTTCAAGGCGGCTCAGGGTCGCTTGGGGCCGCTCAGGGCCGCTCAGGGCAGGTTCGGCGCGCCGTCAGGCGCGGGCCGCGGGTGTATCGGTGCCGATGCGCCGCAACAGCCCCGGCAGGTAGCGCGCCAGCGTCGCGCCGCGCGCGGCCATGAACAGCAGCAGCGCGAACCAGAGGCCGTGATTGCCGAAGGTGCCGACGGCGGCGAGCGTGGCGACAACGAAGATCGACAGCGACGCGACCATTGCGCGCATCAGCGATCGTGTCTGCGTGGCACCGATGAAGACGCCGTCGAGCAGGAAGCCCCAGACCGACACGATCGGCGAAATCGCGGCCCACGGCAGGTAGCGCAGCGCAACCTCGCGGATCTCGGCCTGGTCGGTCAGGCGCGCGACGATCCAGCCGCCGGCGGCCCAGTACACCAGCGCGAACAGCAGCGCGCCGAGCGCCGACCAGAGCAGGGTGACGCGCACGGCCTGCCGGAAGGCACTGCGGTCGCGTGCGCCGGCCGCCGCGCCGACGAGTGCCTCGGCCGCATGCGCGAAGCCGTCGAGGCCGTACGCCATGAACGTCTGGAAATTCAGCAGCAGCGCGTTTGCCGCGAGCGTTGCATCACCCTGTTTCGCACCGAGGTGCGCGAACCAGCCGAATGCGCCGAGCAGGCACAGCGTGCGCAGGAAGATGTCGCGATTGAGCGCGATCAGCCGCTTGAGTGCGACGCGGTCGGCGAGTGCACGTACCGCGATCGGCGCAAGGCCGTGCGGCCGTAGCCGCCACAGCATCCATGCGCCGAGCGCGAAGCCGCATGCGTCTGCCGTGGCCGTCGCGGCGCCGATGCCGGCAATGCCCCAGCCGAAGCCATACACGTAGAGCAGCACGGCGCCGATGTTGACCGCATTGATGAACACCTGCGCGACGAGTGCGAGCCGCACGCGCTGTACACCGAGCAGGTAGCCGAGCACGACGTAGTTCGCGAGCGCGAACGGTGCGCTCCAGATCCGCGCGTGGCTGTAGGACAGCGCCGTCGCGCGGACGGCATCGCTGCCGCCGAGCGCCGACAGCGCAAACGACAGCAGCGGCACCTGCAGCGCCAGCACCGCGGCGCCGAGCGCGAACGCGACGATCAACGCGCGCAGCACGTTCAGGCGGATCCCGGCGGCGTCGCCGGCACCGTGCGCCTGCGCGACGAGACCGGTCGTCCCCATTCGCAGGAACCCGAATCCCCAGAACACGAAATTGAAGAACAGCCCGCCGAGCGCGACGCCGCCGAGATACTGCGTGCCGTCGAGGTGGCCGGCGACGGCCGTGTCGACGGCGCCGAGGATCGGCTGGGTCAGGTTCGCCAGGACGATCGGAAACGCGAGCGCGAGGACGCGCCGGTGCGTGACGGTGGCCGAGCCCGTGCCGGCCCCGTGCGGTAACGCGGATTCGGACATGGCGGACGCGTCAGGCGCGTTCCTGCACGCAGACCCACGGCGAGACGACGACTGCCCACAGCTCCGGGTTGCGCGCCGCGTAATCGGCGGCGGTTTCGGCCGGCATGCGCGCGACGAGGCCCGCGGACAGCCAGCGCGTGACCTGTTCGGCGTCATCGTCGGCAACCGCCTCCGCGACGCTGACGAGATCGAGGTCGCGCGCAACGGACAGCAGCTTGCCCTGCGCGAAGAAGCGTTCGAGATCGCACCAGTCGATCTTGGCGGTTTCGCCGAGGAGTTTGGCGTAGAGCGGGCTGTGCGACGCGCCCGCGGCGGCGTGGTGATCAGAGGACATCGTTTTCTTGGAAAGACTGCGTGGTGGCGCCACTATAAACCATCCGGCCGGGCGGGCGGCGCGGGTGGCGGCCCGCTTACGCGTCGCGCAGCGCGCGGCGCACGATCTTGCCGGTCGCGGTCATCGGCAGGCCGTCGACGAACGCGATCGCACGCGGATACTCGTGGGCGGCGAGGCGTGTGCGCACGTGCGCCTGCAGTGCCTGAACGAGCGCATCGTCGCCGGCGTGACCGGGATTCAGCACGACGAATGCCTTGACGATCTCGGTGCGCGTCGCGTCGGGCACGCCGACGACGGCCGCCATCCGCACCGCCGGATGCGTGAGCAGGCAGTCCTCGATCGGGCCCGGGCCGATCCGGTAGCCGGCGCTCGTGATCACGTCGTCGTCGCGGCCGACGAAGCGGACGAAACCGTCGGCGTCGATCATGCCTGTATCGCCGGTGAGCAGGTAGTCGCCCGCGAACTTGTCGCGGGTCGCGTCGGCGTTGCGCCAGTATTCGAGGAACATCACCGGATCGGGGCGTCGCACCGCGATGCGCCCTTCGACGCCGGGCGGCAGCGGCGTGCCGTCCGCGTCGACGATCGCGACCGCATGGCCGGGCACTGCCTTGCCGATTGCGCCGGGCTGCGCATCGAACAGCGCCGCGCAAGACGACAGCACCATGTTGCACTCGGTTTGCCCGTAGAACTCGTTGATCGTCACGCCGAGCGCGTCGCGCCCCCAGGCCGTCAGTTCGGTGCCGAGCGTCTCCCCGCCGCTCGCGACCGATTTCAGCGACAGCGCGTAGCGTTCGCGCGGTGCCGGGACGGTGCGCATCAGCTTCAGCGCGGTGGGCGGCAGGAACGCGTGGGTGACGCCGTGCCGGGCCATCAGCGCGAACGCGGCGTCGCCGTCGAATTTCTCGAAGCGGCGGGCGAGCACGGGCACGCCGTGATGCCACGACGGCAGCAGCACGTCGAGCAGGCCGCCGATCCATGCCCAGTCGGCGGGTGTCCAGAACAGGCGCGCGTCGCGCGGGAAGCACTGCTGCGACATCTCGACGCCCGGCAGGTGGCCCGGCAGCACGCGATGCGCGTGCAGCGCGCCTTTCGGCTTGCCCGTCGTGCCGGACGTATAGATGATGAGCGCCGGATCGTCGGCGGCCGTATCGGCCGGCACGAAGTCGGGCGTCTCGGCGGCGAGCGCCGCGTCGTAGCGCAGCACGCCGGGAGAGTCGGGCGCATCGTCGCCGATGCAGTAGATGGTGTGCAGTACCGGCAGCTGCGCGCGCAGCGATGCGATTTTCGCGTAGCCGGCCGCGTCGGTAACGAGCGCGGCCGCCTCGCTGTTCGCGAGCCGGTATTCGAGCGCGTCGACGCCGAACAACGTGAAGAGCGGCACCGCGATGGCGCCGAGCTTGTACGCGGCGAGGTGCGCGATGGCCGTTTCGGGGCCCTGCGCGAGAAAGATGCCGATGCGGTCGCCGCGCCGCAGGCCGGCGCGCACGAAGCTGTTCGCGAGCCGGTTAGAGGCATTCCTCAGATCGTCGAACGTGATGCGGGACACGTCGCCTTGCGCCGTTTCGTGGATCAGCGCGAGGTGTCCGCTGCCGTCCGCCCATTTGTCGCAGACGTCCACGCCGATGTTGTAGCGGGCCGGAACGTCCCACGCGAAGCGGGAGAGCAGGTCGTCGTAGCGGTCGGCGGCGGGCAGCATCGCAGTGTCTCCTGGGTGGCGGCGTGGCGTCAGGCGAACGGCTTACATCAGGGTTTCACGCAGGGGAATCCACAATGACGCCTGAGGGTAGGGAATCCTCGCACTCGTCCAATTGCTGCGGCTCAGTGCACGATTCCGCAATGACGCATAAGATCACCTAAAAATCAGTGTGTGACCATGGATTTGCTTCTGATAGCTGCGGGGTTCAGCCTGATCGGAATCGGCGTGCTGGTAGCGTTCGCCTGTCGCGTCGATCCGTTGTCCGGCCGTTTCACCGGACGTCTGCGCAAGCGCTGACATCACCTTTTCCGATTTTCACCGCGACGACACGCGATGCGTGCCGGCATCGCGTGTCGTCTGTCGGGTGCTCAGCGCGCCGGCAGGTAGCGCGACGGGTCGATCGACCGGCCGCCGTAGCGCAATTCGAAATGCAGCGCGACGCGATCGCTGTCGCTGTTGCCCATCTCGGCGATCGATTGCCCCTGCGTGACCGACTGGCCTTCCTTCACCAGCAGCGCACGGTTGTGTGCGTAGGCGGTCAGGTAGTCGGCGTTGTGCTTGAGGATGATCAGGTTGCCGTAGCCACGCAGCCCGTTACCCGCATAGACCACCACACCCGGCGCGGCCGCGACTACCGGCGTGCCCGGCGAGTTCGCAATGTCGATCCCCTTCGATTTCGAGCCGTCGAACGTGCGGACCACGTTGCCGGCCGCCGGCCAGATCAGCGCGATGCTCGTGGCCGGCTTGACGGCCGATTCAACCGGTGCGGAAGGCGCGGGGCGGGCCCGGCCGGCACTGCCGGTGCCGGTGGTCGACGGCGTCGATGCGGTGGTCGTGCCGGGCGGCGGCGCGACGCGCAGCACCTGGCCGACTTCGATCGCGTCGGGGTTCGTCATCTGGTTCCAGCGCACGATGTTCGATACCGACGTGCGGTTGTCGCGCGCGATCTTGTAGAGCGTATCGCCGCGTTCGACGCGATAGAACCCGGGGCCGACGGGCGCGGAGCCGCACGCGACGAGCAGGGCGGCGCAGGCGGCTGCGAAGAGTCGCTTCGTTGTTGTTCCGAACATTGAACCTCGCAAGACCCTGCCGCTCGTGACGCGGCAGGCAACACAAAACGTCCGATTTTAACGGGTTCGACCCGCGCACCGCAGTTTGTGCCGTTGCCGGGGCCGTCGGGCGCCGGTTCGGCAGGCGTCTCGGCCCGCGTCTCAGCCGGCGAGCGGGAGGACGCGAATCCGCAGCGTGGCCGTTTCGGTCGCGCCCGGCGCGAGCATGCGCAGCCCGAGGCCGTTGTGGATCGCATCCGGCAGGCCGAGCCACGGTTCGACGCAATAGAAGTCGGAATCCGGCTTTTCGGTCCAGGTCGTGACCGCGTACCACGGGATCGAGCCCGGCACGTCGAGCGCGATCTCGATCGTGCGGCGCCGGCCCGGCATCACGATGCGCACCGGCGTGGCCGGCACGCCGTCGAGGCAGTGGAAGCGGTCGAGGATCTCCGGGTTGTCGAGGCGATAGCGCGCTTCGCCCGGCTCGGGCGGGCTGATCGAACCGTCCGGCTGCTGCGCGCAGCGACGCGTGGGCGGCAGTTCGAGCGTGGTTTCCGCGCGTTCGCCGTGCGGCAGCGCGAAATAGAAATGGTGACCGGCGTAGTAGGGCAGCGGTGTGTCGCCGCGATTGGTCGTCGTCAGCGCGACTTCGAGCGTGTGCGAGTCGGCCAGCCGGTAGGTCGTTTCGAACCGGAAATCGAACGGGTAGCTCGCGCGCAGTGCGTCGGTCGCGTCGAGCGTCATCGACAACGCGGCGCCGTCGGCCGACGGTTGCGCGGCGAACGGCAGGTCGCGCGCGAAGCCGTGCATCGGCAGGTCGCGCACCACGCCGGCGGCGTCGCGCCAGCGGCCGAGCTCGCCGTCGACGCGGTGACGGCCGAGGAACGGGAACAGCAGCGGGTTGCCGCCGCGCACGCGCGCGAGGTTGCTCCAGTCGGCCGTTTCCGGCCAGAAGATGACCGGTTCGCCATCGACATCCCATGACAGCAGGCGGCCGCCGAATTGCGGAGCGACCCGGACGAGCGACGGGCCGGCGTGAAGTTCGTGAATGTCGTGTTGCTGGAAGGTCGGCATGGCGAATCGGGTTGGGCGGGTGAACGGGAACGGCGCGCTCCATTATCGGGCCGTGGCGGCTTGGGGAAAACCCTTCTCGGGAAATCGCGAGTTTTTAAGACCGTCAACGGTCGGGATAATGCCTCTAAACCGGTGAGGTTGCCGGGTCATGACACTTCGTGGAGGGGGCCATGGATCTGGCAATGGCAATGGGACTCGCACTGTTCGGCATGTTCACGGGCAGCACGGTATTATTTTTCTATCAGCTCGGCCGCTGACGGCAATTCCTGCCGAAATCGAAAGGCCCGCCATGCAAATGGCGGGCTTTTTGCTTTCTGGGCGCTTACAGGTTGCAAGCGTTTGTGTGCATTGCCGCAATATCCCGCCAAATGCCTTGGCGCAGTAATCCGGGCTCGGCATAATCGGGGCGCGTTTTTTCGGACGCGCATCGCATCGTCCGCTTCTCTTCCCGCTCAATCTTCATTAAAAGGACCGACGCGTGAGTCTCTGGTTTCTGGTATTCCTGAGCGTCCTGCAGGGCGTCACCGAACTCTTTCCCGTCAGCAGCCTTGGCCATACGCTGCTCGTGCCGGCGCTGTTCGGCATGCACATCGACAAGCATGCACCGCAACTGCTGCCGTTCCTCGTTGCGCTGCACCTCGGCACCGCGCTGGCGCTGCTGTGGTATTTCCGTGCGCGCTGGATCGCGCTGATCGGCGGCTTCTTCGCGCAGCTCGGCGGCCGCAAGAACGACGACGGGCACCTGATGTGGGCGCTCATCATCGGTACGATCCCGACCGGCATCGTCGGGCTGCTTCTCGAGAAGCGCATCGAACGCGTGTTCCACGACCTGCGGATCGTCGCGATCGCGCTGATCGTGAACGGCGTGCTGCTGTGGCTCGGCGATCGCATCCAGCGTAGCCGCGCGCATCAGGCGCCCGAAAAGATGACGTTCAAGCAGGCGTTCTTCGTGGGTCTCGCGCAGATCGGCGCGCTGATTCCGGGTTTCTCGCGCAGCGGGCTGACGATGATCGCCGGCAATGCAGCGGGCCTGACGGCGGAGAAGGCCGCGGAATTCTCGTTCCTGCTCGGTACGCCGATCATCTTCGCGGCGGGCGTGCTCGAACTGCCGAAGCTGTTCCATGCGCGCGACCAGCTCGGCGATGCGCTGCTCGGCGGCGTGCTGACGGCGATCGCCGCGTACCTGAGCGTGCGGTTCCTGATGCGCTATTTCGAGGGGCGTGGCCGGCTGGCTTCGTTCGGCGTGTATTGCGTGATCGCCGGTGTGTTCTGCCTCGGCTGGTTCATGCTGCACCCGCAGCCGGTTTGAGGCTGCGTTGGCCGGTCTCGCATGATGTGACGCGATGATCGGGTATAATTTCGGGCTCGGCTTCATGCCGGGCCCGTTTTGTTTCGAGGCTTCGAGTCTGGTTTGTGGGTTTGCCGGTTTTGCCGGTGCTCGAAGTCTTGCGTCAGATGCGGCTCGTGCAGGCCGTGTCTTTTCTCCCCGACCGCCCTTAGCTCAGCTGGATAGAGCAACGGCCTTCTAAGCCGTAGGTCACACGTTCGAGTCGTGTAGGGCGGGCCAGAATTTCATTTTGGATCAACTGGTTACGCGCGGCTTGTTTCCCGGTCGGTTGCAGAGTCAGTCACAATCCAGTGTGACTGGAAAGGGGATTGTGATCAGCCCTTTGTCATGGGACGGCTGAACGGCGGGACCACGCGGCCCCAATGGCACTCGAACGTCCTGCATTCCGGGTAGCAATTGTGTGGCTTCGGTAATACTGGCGCATACAACGCCCTGATCCACGACGATTCCACGAATCAGGGTGGTCAGCGCCTGACCAAGTATTCGGGCGGCACCTATCACCTGTTCCATCAAGGATACCGGTCAGCAGTGTCCAGAAGATGGCGTATGGTGCGCGAAACTGGTTGCTGGTCAGATTGGCGATACGAAGCGCCTGTTTCCCAAAGGCGACGCGTTGCCGTCGGTCGTCTTGCATGAACCGCGACGGCTATCGGTTCTCGACAGCATGCTCGGTACGCGTCAGCACATGGCCCATGTCGCGTGGGAACTCGTTGCATACCTTGATCAGGCTTGACTCGGTTCCTCGGTGGAAGACTACAAGCGGATGGACTCTTTTGTAATCGACAGGTAGATCGCTCAACGTGACCCAACCTAATGAAGCGAAGCGGCGTGCGCACCCTATGACCTTGATAGGGTTCGGATGGTTGCTGTTCGTCCTTGGGCTGCCGTGCTGGGCCCTCGCGAGCAGCGCGCTTCAGGTATTCGCTCCATATGCCGACTGGCCCAGGATGGCCGGAATGATCGGCGTTCCAGTGCCGTTGCTATTCGTTGCCGCTTGGAAGTACGACAGCGAGTACACAGGCGAAATCGGTCCTCTGCTGGTGGGCTGGTGCGTGGGCGTAGGGATGGCGAGATTGGCTTTTTTAATCGGAGGTTTGGCTCCGCATGGCTGATTGTTTGGCGAAGATCGCGCACCTGTATTCGTCCGTTTTGGGATGTGACTGAGGCAACGAAAAATGGCGAGATACTTGAATCGTCGGGTTGACTGAGATCGTGACAATTCGCTTCGTACCGGGTGCGTGCTCGCTGTATGGATCGACGGAAAGCTCGCGTGAACGCGTTAGCGGTTATGTAGAAGGGCGGCACATGCTCTCCGTCCTTGCGGGATTGCAGTATCGCGGTCGCCACGCTGGATAGGGGCACGGTGCGGGGTGAATCTGTCTTCGTTACTGGCAGATGAGTCGTTCGCCGATTGAGATCGATGCTCTCCCATAGTAAAGACGCAATTTCGCTTCGACGCATGCCTGTATCGTACCGTTACTCACACGCTTCCACTTGGGACACATATCGAGCCGGATATCGCCTGGCTTATACGTAGTGTTGTCGTCAGCAAAGCAATTGGGTTGGAGGCATCTGGCTACAAGAAACGTCTCAGGTCAGAATATGGCGGTGAGCGCGATGCGCAGTCTGATCAGCACAACGATAGGGGGATCAGAGATCACGGAAACTCCTGAACGAAGTGCGCCGATGCGGAAATGCATCGACGGAGCGGCCGTAGCTTGCCGTACTCAGGAAATTGGATGGCAAATTCAGTGCGTATTTCCACTCTCATAATTCTGCTGAGTATTTTTTGAGATGCCGAGTGAGGTTATATTCGCATCGATTGCCAAAAATTCAGCCAATAGTTGCTGCTCGCGAAAGACAATGCTTCGCTCAATAAATCGAGATAACTGGGATGGTGCGACAGTAGTAGCGTGATGTAATCCACTGCCCTGTCCGTCGCATCTCGCCAACGCTTGACACTTGTTGACGCTGTTCTATTAGATTCCGTGCGATGTTCGAGGCCCGTGAGAGCGGATCGGACGAATCGCGAGTAGACCAAGATCATGAATAAAAACCATTATCGGCTGGTATTCAGCCGCGTGCGCGGTATGTTGGTTGCGGTGGGAGAAACCGCCAATGCATCAGGTAACGCAGGAAGGGGTGAAATCGGTTTCGCCGTTTGTTCGCCGCACGTATTCGCAAGCTTCACGCTTCGTCATGTGGCACTCGCCGTACTGATTGCGGCCGGTGTGATGCCGATATGGGCCAATGCCCAGGTTGTTGCGGGCGGCGCGCACGCCCCGTCCGTGATTCAGACACAGAACGGACTTCAACAGGTGAACATCAACCGCCCCGGCTCGTCGGGTGTGTCGATGAACACGTACAACCAGTTCGACGTGCCCAAACCCGGGATTATTCTCAATAACTCGCCGATCAACGTCCAGACTCAACTGGGCGGCATTATCGGCGGCAACCCCAATTTTCAGGCCGGCGACGCGGCACGTCTGATCGTCAATCAGGTCAACAGCAACAACCCGAGCCTTATTCGCGGCAAAGTCGAGATCGGGGGCGCAGCCGCGCAACTCGTGATCGCGAATCAGGCCGGCTTGGTCGTCGATGGTGGCGGCTTCATCAATACGAGCAGAGCCACGCTGACAACCGGCAATCCGAACTTCGGGCCTGACGGGTCGCTCACCGGTTTCAGCGTCAACCAGGGCTTGATTTCGGTTGTCGGCGCGGGGCTCGACACGGCCAATGTCGATCAGGTGGATTTGTTGGCCCGCGCCGTACAGATCAACGCCAAGGCTTACGCGAAGAACCTGAACGTGGTGGCTGGTTCGAACCAGGTCGACTACGACACGCTGAGCGCCGCGCCGATCGCAGGCAGCGGCGCAGCGCCCACCATCGCGATCGATGTTAGCCAGCTCGGTGGTATGTACGCGAACAGGGTGTTTCTCGTGAGTTCCGAGAATGGAGTCGGTGTTGCGAACGCGGGCGACATCGCGGCACAGGCGGGTGATCTGACGCTGCAGGCAAACGGTCGTCTCGTGCTCTCGGGCCACACCAATGCGGCCGGCAACATGTCGCTGTCGGCCTCGGGTGGCATTCAGAACAGCGGCGTCACGTATGGCAAGCAATCGGTCACGGTCAACACTGGCGCTGCTGATCTGACCAACAGCGGCGCGCTGACCGCCCAACAAAACCTGACCGCTAACGTCGGCAGTCTCAACTCGACGGGCACGCTCGGCGCAGGCATCAACGTCGACAGCACGGTCGGCACGAGCGGCGATCTGAACGTCACGAGCAGCGGCCAGTTGACCGCGACGGGGACCAACAGCGCGGCTGGCAACGCAGCCTTCACCGGTAGCGGTGTCGATCTGTCGAACAGCGCAACGGCCGCCAACGGCAACCTCGCGCTCACGGCGACGGCGGGCGATGTGAACCTGACTGGCTCGACCGCCAGCGCCAAGGGCGCCGTGAGCGCACAGGCGAGTGGCACGGTCACCAATGACCGGGGCAATCTGTCCAGCGGCGCGGGTATGACGCTTGGCGGCGGCAACCTGTCGAATCAGGGCGGCCGTGCCAATTCGCAAGGCCCGCTGGCGGTGCAGATGGCCGGCACCGTGTCGAACCAAAACGGCATGCTGAGTTCCCAAAGCACGGCCGACGTTCGCGGGAGTGCGGTCCAAAACAATGCAGGGCTGATTCAAAGCGCGGGCAAGCAAACGATTGCTGGCGCATCGGTCGACAATTCGGCAGGCCGGCTGATTTCCCTGAACGCAGACGGCCTGTCGGTGACGGCAACCGGCGCACTCACGAACGCGGCCGGCGCGAACGTGAGCGGCGATCCGGGCGGCGTCATCGGCGGCAAGGGCGACGTGACCGTACAGGGGAACACGGTCACGAACAGCGGCTCGATGTCGGCCGACGTGAACCTGCACGTGATCGGCCAGAGCGTCGACAACGGTAATGGCGCGCTGCACGCCGGACAGGCCACCACCGTCGACGCCGGCAATCATTTTTCGAATGCCGGCGGCCGGGTTGAGGGTCAAAGCGCCGTGATGAACGGCGCGACGCTGGACAACTCCCAAGGCACGGTCAATGCGGTGTCGGTCTCGCTGAACGGTTCGACGCTGCTGAACCATGGCGGTACGGTCACGCAGACCGGCACCGGCCCGATGACGGTCGCGATCACCGACACGCTGGACAACTCGAACAACGGTCTGATCCAGTCGCGCAGCACGGACTTGTCGATCACGCCTGCGGCGCTGATCAACGACAACGGCGGTACGATCACACACGTCGGCACGGGCACGCTGACGGTTGGTAACGCTTCAGGCTCCGTCAGCAACAAAGCGGGCTCCATCGCCAGCAACGGCCGAACCGTCCTGCAAGGCAAGACGATCGACAACTCGGCCGGTTCGGCGTCCGGCCAAACGGGCCTGAGCGTCAACGCCGCCGACTCGATTACGAATCTGGGCGGCAAGCTCACGTCGAACGCCAACGTCGACGTGACCGCAGGTGGCGCACTGGTCAACGACGGCGGTGAACTCGGCTCAAAGACGGCAGCGACGACGATTCAAAGCGCCTCGCTCTCGAATCTGAACGGCAAGATCGTCTCCCCCACGCTGACGGCCACTGTCGCCGGCTTGATCGACAATAGCCAGAACGGCGACATCGAAGCCAATCAGCTTGTGTTGACGGCCGCGAACCTGAAAAACCAGGGCGGTCGCATTTCGCAATGGCAGAGCGGTCCGACGACACTTGCTGTTTCTGGCACGCTGGACAATTCGAACGGCGGCGTCATCCAGACCAACAGCACGGACCTGACGCTCGCGCCGGCCACCCTGGACAACTCGAAGGGCACCATCACGCACGGCGGCACCGGCACGCTGACGCTCATGCCCGGCAACGGTGCGGGGGACTTGAGAAATATCGGCGGCACGATCGGCTCCAACGGACAGGCCATCGTGAAGGCCGGCAGTCTGGACAATGGTAGCGGCGTCATCGCTGCGAAACTGGGGCTCGCAGCCACGATCGCCGGGGCGATGAACAACGCTCAGGGGCTGATGCGCTCGAACGCGGCGCTGTCGATCGTCAGCAACGGGGCGCTGTCGAACCAGCAAGGGCACATCGAGGCGGGCACGGCAGGCGATATGAGCACGCTGTCGATTCAGGCCGCGTCGATCGACAACACCGATGGCGCGGTGCACGACTTCGGCACCGGCAAGATGAATGTTCAAGGCGGCAGCCAGATCGTGAACAGTCACGCGGGCGGTGTCGACGGCATGGGGCAGATGACCGGTCAGGGCGACGTGACAATCGGTGCGGCTTCGATCTCGAACACGCAGGGCGGCCAGTTGATGGGCGCGAACCTGCTGATTCAAGGCAATACGCTGGACAACTCCGGAGGACAGATCGGCAACGTCGCGAACGCCACGGGCGACGTGAACGTCGCGATGTCGGGCGCGGTGACGAATACCAACGGGTCGATCACCTCAACGCGTGACCTGTCGGTAGCGGCTTCCACGCTGCTCGGCGGCGGCGCATACAGCGCGGCGCGCGATGCGACGATCAACCTGCAGGGCGACTTCACGGCCACGCCGCAGACACAATTCAACATCGGTCGTGATCTGACGTTCACGTTGCCGGGCACGTTCGCCAACAGCGCGAACCTGCAATCGGTCCACAACCTGACGGTCAACGCCGGCAACATCGTCAACACGGGCGCGATGACGGCCGGCAGCCTGCTCAGTACGCATTCGGGCGACCTGACGAACTATGGCGCAATGGTCGGCGGCAGCGTCGCCATCCAGGCAAGCGGCACGGTGTCGAACCTCGGCCCTGTCGCGCTGATCGGCGCATCGGACACGTCGGGCCTGCTCGAAATTCTCGCGCACGACATCGAGAACCGCGACGACACGACGCTGGGCGATTCGATGCCGACCGCGACGATCTTCGGGCTCGGCAAAGTGGCTTTGGCGGGGGGCAAGGATTCGAGCGGCAACTATACGAACGCGGCGTTGATCAACAATTCGTCGGCGGCGATCCAATCGGGCGGTTCGATGGAACTGCACGCCGACGAGGTCACGAATACGCGGCGCGTGATGCAGACCTCGGGCGATACGACCCAGGTCGATCCGGCACTGCTGCAACAGCTCGGCATCAGCATGTCGGGGTGCGCCGCTTACTACATCGCGGCCTGTAGTGGTCAGGACGTGCACTGGATCAACCTGTTCCACGATCCGAATTACCCCGATTACGATCCCGCGCCCATCATCGCCGCGCTCAAATTGCAGCCGGGCGGAGTCTTCACGGTACCGCCGAACGGTGGTCAGTGGAACAGCGGTTATCAGTACACGACTTATGAGGGCAAGGCGGTCGCCAACACCGTGACGAAACTGAGCCCAGGCGCGCAGATCGCGTCGGGCGGCGATCTGGACGCGTCGACGGTCAAGACATTCCAGAACTACTGGAGCAGCGTGACGGCGGTCGGCAACATCAAGCAGCCCGCGAGTCTCGATATGGACGGCTGGGGCGCGACGGGCCAGCAAGCGCCGGGCGTGACGGTCACGTATTCCGGCTACTACCACTACAACAACTACGACAACTCGGAACACAACTGGACCTTGCCGTTCGGCGACAAGCCGTTCGTCGGCGGGCCGGGTGGCTATACGCAAGCCGCGCCGGCCGATGTGAAGCAATACAGCTTGCCCGACTATCGCTCGACGTGGGGCGTAAACGGCACGATCTCGGGCAACGGCGTGAGCGTGAACAACACGGCGGCCAATGCGACCATTCCGTCGCTGGGGCTGTTGCCCGGTCAGGCCGTGCCGGGGCTGACGATCGGCACGGTCAGCGGCAACGCGAGCGGTACACAATCGGGAGCCGCCGCGATCAAGGGCGGTACGCCTACCTGGATCGACCCGGTGATCGCGAGCGCGACGGCCGTGAACGTGCTGAATAACCTGACGATTCCGCAAGGCGGCCTGTACCGGCCGAATCCTGCCCCGAACCCGACGTACCTGATCGAGACGAACCCCGCGTTCACTCGGATGAACAATTTCCTGTCGAGCGACTATTACCTGAACCAGATCGGCGTGAATCCGCTGACGACCGAAAAGCGCCTTGGTGACGGGTTCTACGAGCAGCAGCTCGTACGCAACCAAGTCACGCAACTGACGGGTAAGGCGGTATTGGGGCCGTACACGGACCTTCAGGGCATGTATCAGTCGCTGATGCTCGCGGGCGCTGAATTGTCGAAGTCGCTGAACTTGCCGCTCGGCATGAGCCTGTCGGCGCAGCAGGTGGCCGCGCTCACGAGCAACGTGATCATCATGCAGACGGAGACGGTCGGCGGCCAGCAGGTATTGGTACCGGTCGTGTATCTGGCGAAGGCGGATCAGCAGAACACGAACGGCCCGCTGATCACGGCCGGCAATATCGATTTGAAGAACACGCAGGTCTTCACGAACAGCGGGACCGTGAAGGCGGACAAGACGCTCGCGCTTCAGGGCAAGCAGATCGACAACGCGTTCGGTGCGCTGCAAAGCGGCGGCTTGATGTCGCTCGACACGACAGGCAACGTGGATCTCACCTCGGCCAATGTAAAGGCCGGTAGCCTCGACCTGAACGCGGGCAACAAGCTGATTCTGGATACCGCGACGCAGACGACGCACCAGGTCAGCCGCGACGGCGCGACGAGCGACAAGACGACGCTCGGGCCGGCTGCGAACCTGAACGTGGCTGGCGACGCGTCGATCAAGACCGGCGGCGACTTCCAGCAGAACGCGGGCAACCTGAACGTCGGCGGGAACCTGAACGCCAACATCGGCGGGAACTGGAATCTTGGCGTGCAGCAGACCGGCGAGCACAAGGTCGTGCAGCGCGCGAACGGGGTGTCGGATACGGACCTCAACAGCGCGACCGGCAGCACCGTGAACGTCGGCGGCAAGTCGGCCATCGGTGTGGGCGGTGACTTGACGGCGCAAGGTGCGCAGCTCGACTTCGGCCTGGGCGGCACGGTCGCGGCCAAGGGTAACGTGACCTTCGGTGCGGCGAGCACCACGTCGACCATCAACGCTAACAGCTCGGGCGACCAAGGGAATCGCAGCTATGCGGAAACCCGGCATGGGTCGGACCAGACGCTGACGGGCACGACCGTCAAGGGCGGCGATACGCTGAATGTGGGGTCGGGCAAGGACATCAATGTCATCGGCAGCACGATCGACCTGAAGAAAGGCGATGCGAACCTGCTGGCGGCCGGCGATGTGAATGTCGGGGCCGCGACCGAAACGCACGTGTACAACTCACGCGAGACGCATAGCCGTAGCGGCGTCGTGAGCGGCACGAAAATCGCCAGCAGTCAGGACGCGACCAGCACCGTCGCGAACGGCAGCCTGATTTCGGCGGACGGCGTGTCGATCGGCAGCGGTAAGGACATCAACGTCCAGGGTAGTACGGTCGTCGGTACGCACGATGTGGCGCTGAACGCGGCGCACGACGTGAACATAACGACGTCGCAGGACACCAGCCAATCGTCGACCACCTATCAGGAACAGCACTCGGGCCTGATGTCGGGCGGTGGTCTGTCGTTCTCGGTCGGCAACAGCAAGCTCGCGCAACAGAATCAATCGTCCAGCGTGACGAACAACGCCAGCACGGTCGGCTCGGTCGACGGCAATCTGACCGTCAATGCGGGCAATACGCTGCACGTGAAAGGCAGCGATCTGGTCGCGGGCAAGGACGTGACCGGGACGGCCGCAAACATCGTGATCGATTCGGCCACCGATACCACGCATCAGGCACAACAACAGCAGACCAGCAAGAGCGGGCTGACTGTCGGCCTGTCGGGCTCGGTGGGTGACGCAATCAACAACGCGATCAGCGAGACGCAGGCCGCGCGCGAATCGGCGAAGGACAGCAACGGGCGCGCGTCGGCGTTGCATGGCATCGCGGCGGCCGGGAACGTGGCATTCGGCGGCATGGGTGCCGCAAAGCTGCTGGATGGCGCGAAGGGATCGCAGGCCCCAAGCATTGGTGTGCAGGTCAGCGTTGGTTCGAGCCATAGTTCCATGCAGTCGTCGGAAGACCAGACGATTCAGCGGGGCTCAAGCATCAACGCGGGCGGGAACGCCAAGCTGGTGGCGACGGGCAACGGCACGCCGAAGGACGGCAACATCACGATCGCAGGCTCGAACGTGAACGCGGCCAACGTGGCGCTGGTCGCGAACAATCAGGTCAATCTCGTCAACACGACCGATACCGACAAGACGCAAAGCTCGAACTCGTCGTCGGGGTCGAGCGTCGGTGTGTCGATCGGCACGAACGGCATCGGTGTGTCCGCGTCGATGCAGCGCGCGCACGGCGACGGCAATTCGGACGCGGCGATCCAGAACAACACGCACATCAACGCCAGCCAGACCGCGACCATCGTGAGCGGCGGCGACACGAACGTGATCGGCGCGAACGTGAACGCGAACAAGGTCCTGGCCGACGTGGGCGGCAACTTGAACGTCGCGAGCGTCCAGGATACGACCGTGAGCGCCGCGCATCAGTCGAGCGCGGGCGGCGGCGTCACGATCAGTCAGGCTGGCGGCGTCGGCGGGAGTTTCAGTGCGCAAAACGGCCACGCGGACGGTAACTATGCGGGCGTGAACGAACAGGCAGGTATCCAGGCCGGTTCGGGCGGGTTCGACGTGACCGTGAAGGGCAATACCGATCTGAAGGGCGCGTATATCGGCAGCACGGCCGATCCGTCGAAGAACAGTCTGACGACTGGCACGCTCACGACGAGCGACATCGAGAACCACTCGCACTACAGCGCGAACAGCGCGGGCTTTAGCGCGGGTGCATCGGTCGGGCCGAGCAACAAGGCAGTGGGTCCGTCGTCGGTGTCGGGCGCGGGCGGCGTCACGCCGATGGTGTTCCAGAACGACAGCGGCGATCAGAGCGCGACGACGAAGAGCGCGGTGAGCGCCGGCACGATCAACATCACGAAGCCGGGCGAGCAGACGCAGGACGTCGCGAACCTGAACCGCGATGCGACGAACCTGAACGGGACCGTTTCGAAGACGCCCGACGTTCAGAAAACGCTGTCGCAGCAAGCCGACACGATGAACGCCGCGCAGGCGGCCGGACAGACGATTTCGCAGGGGATCGGCCTGTACGCCGATGGCAAGCGAAAGGATGCGATCGATGCGGCCAAGGCCGCCTACGAGCGAGGCGACCTTGTTGCGATGCAGTCTTACATCGACCAGGCGAAGAGCTGGGATGAGGGCGGGGCGTCGCGCGCGGGCTTGCAAGCAACTGGCGGTGCGCTGATCGGCGGGCTCGGCGGCGGCAGCGCGCTCACGGCGATCGGCGGCGCAGCGGGAGCCGGCACGTCGTCACTGTTGGCGAACCAGGCCGAGAAGATCAGCAAATCGGTGGGCGACACGACCGGCTCGTCGCTGGTCGGCAATATTGCTGCGAACGTCGTGGCAACGGTCGGCGGCGCACTGGTCGGCGGCAGCGCAGGAGCCGCCGCCGCATCGAACGTCGATCTTTACAATGCCAAGGAAGACAAGAACCGAGGCGAGGATCAGAAGGAAATCGCTGATCTGCAGAAGCAACTGCAGAAAGAGAAAGCGATGGTCGGTCAAGTCAATCTGACCCAACGGCAAGAGGATGGGCTGACTGTTGTGCCGTTCACGTCTGTGGCGGGTGCATTGGCCGGCGGCAAGGCTACGGGAGGCGCGAAGGCTACAGCGCTACTGCCGGCTGCTAAGCCCGGCGTCGTAGTTGCAAATGCAATGAACCCCACCGAGATATCGCAAGCAAATGACATTGTTGCAATGCAGGGGGGTAAATTTGTCGGTGCGCCAACCAACAACTATCCAGGTATTGATGGCTGGATAGATGGAGTTCCTGCAAGTCTGAAGAGTGTGACCGGGAATGGAATGAATGCTGTTCAGAGAAATATCGTGACCGGAGCGAATCAAATGAGCAAGGCCGGGGAAGTTGGAAATATCTATGTGGACGCCACAAGAGCTGGCGTCAACGTTCAAGATGTAACCAAATGGGCTCAGCCAGGCACCCCAATTTCCAATGTCTTGAATGAAGGGGCGGTCAACAATATTGTTATCAAGACCCTTAACGGTTGGGTTAGTTTGACAAAATCTACGATCGCCACTCCGCCCGGAGGACGCAAATGAAGAGTTCTTTGATAGATATGAAAGAGCGTCTCACTGATGACCAATTGGTGAGGTGCGTCGAAGATTATTTTTGGGAGCTTGGGCGGTCACGCCCAATCATTACGCCGAGGAATTACGGAGACTCCAGCACAGCCCTATACGCACAGGGGCAGCGAGAAGGCGAATGGTGTTGGATCAACGTAATCGAATGGCCGCCGGGGCAACGAATGGTTAATGACTGTCCCTACGCATGCTCGATCGAGAGTCGAGGGGATGCATTGTTTTCGGCCATTGTTGTTTCTGCAATCGCGTTGGTGACAGGCGGGAAAATTTACGACGATGCGGGATATCTGTGTTCCGGGCATGAATTCTCTCCTGATGAATTCAAGGAAAAATTGCTGGCTGAAGTTGGTCGGAAATATTCCTGAACAGAAGTGACCAATCTTAAAAGGGGAATTGTGAGGAGGTTTGCGTTTTGGTCACTTTTCGTCGTCATTCCGTTCGCCGCACGGGCACAACAGGCCCCCACTCCGAACGACCAGGCCGCAGCCGGGCGTGCGCTTGGACGTGCCTCGCCCGGAAGCCTATCCGGTATTGGCGACCGAAACACCGTGCTTTCGAATTGATCATTTCGCACTCGACGTGCCCGACTCGTTACCGGCCGCGTCAAAGGCGCAAGGCGCGTCAGCCTTGCCGATGGATCGCTTCACCTTTGCGCGCGATTGGCTTGCGCACTACGCCGGCCAATGCGTCGGTAAGCAAGGCGTCGAACGCGAACAAGGTCGTGGCCGATGTGGGCGGTAACCTGAACGTCGCGAGCGCTCAGGAGGCGACCGTGAGCGCTGCGCATCAGTCGAGCGCGGGCGGCGGCTTCACGATCAGCCAGACCGGTGGCGGGGCCAGCTTCAGTGCGCAGAACGGCCACGCGGACGGCAACTATGCGGGCGTGAACGAGCAGGCCGGTATCCAGGCGGACGCAGGCGGGTTCGATGTGACCGTGAAGGGCAACACAGACCTGAAGGGCGCGTATATCGGCAGCACGGCCGATCCGTCGAAAAACACCCTGACGACCAGCACGTTGACGACGAGCGACATCGAAAACCACTCGCACTACAGCGCGAACAGCGCGGGTTTCAGTGCCGGTGCATCGGTCGGGGTGAGCACCAAGGCAGTCGGACCGTCGTCGGTGTCGGGCGCGGGCGGCGTCACGCCGATGGTGTTCCAGAACGACAGCGGCGATCAGAGCGCGACGACGAAGAGCGCGGTGAGCGCCGGCACGATCTACATCACGAAGCCGGGCGAGCAGACGCAGGACGTCGCGAACCTGAATCGCGATGCGACGAACCTGAACGGGACCGTTTCGAAGACGCCCGATGTGCAAAAGACGTTGTCGCAGCAGGCCGATACGATGAACGCGGCGCAGGCGGCCGGACAGACGATTTCGCAGGGGATCGGGTTGTACGCTGACGGCAAGCGCAAGGATGCGATCGACGCGGCCAAGGCCGCTTACGAGCGCGGCGACCTTGTTGCGATGCAGTCGTACATTGACCAGGCGAAGAGCTGGGACGAGGGCGGGGCGTCGCGTGCGGAATTGCAGATGGGCGGTGGTGCGCTTATCGGCGGGCTCGGCGGCGGCAGTGCGCTCACGGCAATCGGCGGCGCAGCGGGGGCCGGCATGTCGTCGCTGCTGGCTGGGCAGGCAGAGAGGATCAGCAAGTCGGTCGGCGATTCGACCGGTTCGTCGCTGGCCGGCAATATTGCTGCGAACGTCGCGGCGACAGTCGGTGGTGCACTGGTGGGCGGCAGTGCGGGCGCGGCGATGGCCTCGAACGTCGAGCTCTACAATGCAGGCAACGACCCCCAAAAAACGGACGACCGAGCGACAATCGCGGGACTGCAGGGGCTGCTCAATCGGACTGCTGCGATGGCGTCGGATGCCAAGGCCGGTGTCTGGAACGGAATGGTCAACGTCGCGGGCGTGATCGTCAATATTCCGAACGGCGGGCCATTCGCGTCGCCTGGTGATCCGGGATACGTTTCCCTCGACGGGTTGAAGAAACCGTATAAGTCGGGAACGTCGATCGGCCCCGACACGGAGTTCTGGACACCTGTCTTGGCGACGCTGGGTCTCGCCGGCAAAGGCGGTACGGCTGGTGCAGTTGATGCGGCTGTCGGTGCGGCCGACGCTCAAACTGGAACGCGCGTTCTTGGTACTGCAGATAGACTACTGCCGGATGCTGACTTCGCCGGTCGTGGTACGGTCCGCTCTGACTTGGCCGATCACTTAGTTAATCCATTGCCGTCGGGCAAGCAACTCTCGGGCGGGCACGACGCAGTAAATTTTGAATCAGCTCTCCAAGATGCAGGTGGTGCGGTGATTTCTAAAAATCAGACTGGCCCGGGAATCTACGAGGTTCAGTATCAGCTTCCGGGTGCCAAAAAACCAGCTACGAAGACGATTTACGATCCCGCTGTATACCCGGATATGCCGAATATGGCTAGTGAGGCGGCAAATAAGGCTTTGGTACAGTATCAACTAACGGGAAGTACGAGCCAAAAAGTGGTTGTGAACGGGATTGAGTTCGCGGTGCCTATCAAAGTGACATCGGGTTCGCCTCCGTCGGTTCCTACCGCATATCCGATAGGAGGTGTGAAATGAAGTGGGGTCATGCGCATGAAGTTGAAGGACCAGAGCAACTACTATATTGGGTTCTTACATGGGTGGTCGCACAGTCAGTGCCACTGGATCGTTGGCTCACTCTGATATTGCAGCCTAATGGGGGATTGGGGGGCGATCCTGGATGGGAAATAGACCATATCCCAGACGCAGATCACCCTGGGGGGTACAAGGTGTGGGCTGATCCCGATGTGAGTGGAATTGAGCCATCTGAAAGTATCTTTGACGCCCATGCGTTTCGAAATGCATTGAAGGTGACATTGCTGGCCTTTGGGGATGAATTCTCTGAAAGAGAGGAAGAGGTTCGCGATGTTATTGCGAGATTTGATTTGTGAATTTAAATTTGTTGATTTCACTTCTGATCAAATGAGGTCGAAATGGCGGGATCGATAACTATTTCTAAAGACGTTCGCGTTCAGGTGAGTACGAGTCAATTGGATTATTTTGTCAGTCGAATCGGTGATCAATTTCACCCGTCCGACATGTGGATTAAGGATGAGGTTTACCTTCCTATGGAAGAGGGGGGTGAGCTTTATCTCAACGGAATCGTTGAACTCTAGCGGGCTGTCAATTTTTATGGCGACTGTGATGCGGGCTAGAGCCGCTTCTCAGGCTGAGGAATCATTTCCTCTATACGAGAATGTATGGGATCAATTGATTGAGAAGTTGCGGCAGGATGCGCGGCTCGAAGTTTCGGGGAATTGACTTAAACCTCAGTCATGGTGAGGCGCTGATGCGGATTGATGATCAGTGTTGTATCGATAACGGAGATGTTTGTTGTCTATTCCCGTCAATTCAAAACATAATTAAATGAAAACGACCAGACGGCTGGCGGTTTTACCAATCACTACTCTGATCACGCTTGCTGCGCAAGCACAACAGGCGCCGTCTCCCAGTGACCAGGCCGCCGCTGCCCGCGCGAACGCCGAGCAGAATCAGCAAGCTCAGCAGCGCCGTGATGCGCTGCAGCGAGAAGCCACCGTGCAAGCGCCGGGCGTGCGCTCGGACGTGCCGCGCCCGGAAGCCTATCCGGTATTGCCGACCGAAACACCGTGCTTTCGAATCGATCATTTCGCGCTCGACGTGCCCGACTCTCTACCGGCCGCATCAAAGGCGCAAGGCGCGTCAGCCTTGCCGATGGATCGCTTCGCCTTTGCGCGCGACTGGCTTGCGCACTACGCCGGCCAATGCGTAGGTAAGCAAGGCGTCGACCTGATCGTAAAGGGACTATCGCAAGCCATCCTCGCACGCGGCTACATCACGACCCGTGTACTCGTGCCTGAGCAGGATTTGTCCACCGGCACATTGAAGCTTGCCCTGATTCCGGGCGTGATTCGCCACGTGCGCTTCGAGGACGATAAGTTGCGCGGCACGTGGAAGACCGCATTCCCGACTCGCGACGGCGACGTGTTGAACCTGCGCGACATCGAACAAGGGCTTGAGCAGATGAAGCGCGTTTCAAGCCAGGATGTGTCGATGCGGATCGCACCGGGCGACATGCCTGGCGAAAGTGATGTCGTGCTCGACGTGAAGCGCGGCAAACCATGGACCGTTGTCGCATCTATCGACAACTCGGGCACGCGCGCAACAGGCAAACTGCAAGGCAACGTATCGCTTGGCATCGACAATCCGCTGGGCCTGAACGACATTTTCAACGTCGGTTTCAACCAGGACCTAGAATTCGGCGACAAGCGCTTCGGTTCGCACGGCTGGAATGCGTTTTACTCGATTCCTTGGGGATACTGGACCGGTACCCTGTCGGCCTATACCAGCACTTATTTTCAGCCGCTCGCCGCAGTAAACCAGACGTTTGTTGCCAGCGGCAACATGAAGACGGTCGACTTCTGGCTTAATCGCGTGTTGATGCGCAACCGAAACGATGTGTTCGGCGCGCAGGTTCGCCTCACGCGCCGTTTCGGCGACAGCTACATCGAAGGTACGACGATTCCGTCATCGCACCAGAATGCAACCTTTCTCGAATTCGGGCTGAACGACCGGCACTATTTCGGCTCGTCGCAGTTCGACGGCTCGCTTGCTTATCGTCAGGGCTTGGGCTGGCTCGGCTCGACCGACAGCATGTTCGCGGCGGAGGGGGGGCAGACTTACAGATTCAAGATGGTCGTGCTCGATGCGAATCTGTCGACACCGTTCGTCATCGGTGCGCAGCCGTTCAAATATGTGACGACCTTGCATGGTCAGTACACCGGCAACACGGTTTCATACCTCGATAGCATCACGATCGGCAGTCGTTATACCGTGCGGGGATTCGACGGTGAAACGCTACTGGCGGGATCGCGCGGGTTCTACTGGCGCAACGAATTGCAGGTTCCCATCGCGCAGACCGGGCTGTCGGCCTATGCTGGTCTCGACTACGGTCGGGTCTGGGGCCCAGAGCCGGTTGCCTTGGTTGGCACGCAACTCGCCGGTGCAGTGATTGGCGTCAAGGGCAGTGTCACGACTCGGTTCGGCGGATACGGCTACGATCTCTTCGCGGGTACGCCCGTCTACAAGCCGTCGGGTTTTCCGACTGCTCGAGTGACGCTCGGTTTTCAGGTGACTGCTCAATTCTGAAGACAATGAGACAAGGTACTTCTCCGACACGTACACGTCGCAAGCCCGATGTTGCATATGCCCGTCTGGTCGAGGTTGCCGCCGAACGGGGGCTTACGCTTCTGACGCTCGATGGGCCAGCCTGCGGTCGCAGGACGTTATCCTGACGCCGTCGGGACTGATGCGGCTGTACGGCGAGCCCGCGTTCATTCGGTCTGGCAACGGCGCCGAATTTACCGCTGCCAAGGTTATGCGCTGGCTGCGAGATGCTGCCAGCGGTCCGGCCTTCATCGCACCGGGCAGTCCGTGGCAAAACGGGTTCGTCGAGAGACTCGCCGCCTGACTGGCTACAAAATTCCGCCGCAGGTCACTGCCGACGAAACCGAGATGTGTCACCACGGATCCGACGCGGTAGCCGGGATATCCGAATCGCGCCTATTCCAGCGCACGGGCAATCGCAGCCCGAGCGAGTGCCGCATCTTGCTCGGGCGTACCGCCGGACACGCCGAGTGCGCCGATCAGCTGGCCATCGCCATCCACGAGAGGCACTCCTCCCCCCATCAGCAACAGCCCGCCTGCATGGATGTGATCGAAGTGTGGAACTGGCTGGCCCGCTTGCCACGGAACATTGAGCGCTTCGCTCGGCGCCCGGAACATCACCGACGCCCGGGCCTTCGCTATCGACAGTTCATTCGACGCAAGCCATGCCCCGTCCATCCGCGAGAAAGTGACCAGGTGCGCACCCGCATCCAGAATTGCAAACACGGCATTGAGTCCCGCGTCCTGGGCTGCGGCACGCCCCTGGGCCACGATCCGATCCGCGCGCTCCAACGTGAGCTCAGGCATTTTGCGTCCACTCCGTCTCTTGCCACTGCTTCGCGGCGTCAATCGTCGCTAACGGGCGCATGGTTCGATACAAATGCGTATCGGCCGGAATGATCTCGACCATGGCGTCGATCATCTCCTTGGGGTCCGCCTGGTTCATCAGGCTGTCGCCGAAATCCGGCATCGGCACAACGGCGGAATCGGCGTCGTACCACTGCACGTAGCTCTCGGCGCCAGTGTCGTTGAATCCGGTACCGAAAACGCCTGGATTCACGGTCGCGACTTTGACGCCAAAGGGTTCGAGTTCCGCTTTCATCGACCCGGCGATGGCCTCGATCGCATGCTTGGTCGCGCAGTAGGCACCAACAAACGGGACAACCAGAATGCCCCCCATCGACGAGGTCCATACGACTTTTCCGGACCTGCGTGCCACCATCTTCGGCACGATCGCCTGTACCAGTTGAAGATGGCCGAAGACGTTGATTTCGAAGGACTCCCGAACGCGCTGCATCGGGATGTCGACGATCGATCCGCCTTCCATGACGCCGGCGTTCAGCACCAGGACATCGGGATCGAACGAGCCTGCGTGAGCGATGTCGATCGCGTCGAGCAGATTCAGCTTGATCACCTCGAGCACCACACCGGCCTCGGCTGCGTCCGCACGCAGGCTGCGAACCTGCGGCCACGTCTCGGCCGTCGCCACGACATGGTGGCCAAGGCGCGCAAGTTCAATTGCCGCACCACGACCAAAACCTGAACTGGCACCCGTGATCAATATCTTTCGAGACATCTTGCGCTCCTTGACTGAAATGGTTGCACCCAGTGTAGGGAGCCCCTAGTATCAAAACAAGATCACCAATGCTTGATGACACGATGAGAGTTGCTCACCAATCAAGGAACGTCGATTTTTTCTCTTTCACCGTGTTCCTGGCCGTTGCAACACGACGAAGCTTTCGCGCAGCAGCGACCGAACTCGAGATCACGCCGTCAGCGGTCAGTCATTCGGTAAAAGCGCTCGAGCGCCGTCTGGGCGTCCGGCTCCTGAATCGAACGACTCGCAGCACCTCGCTCACCGAGGCCGGCGAGCGTCTGGCAGCCAAACTCCGGCCGGCGGTTTCGATCATTGACGAAGCGATGCGCGAAGTCGACGATCTACGCGTGGCTCCCAGCGGAACCGTGCGCATCAATGCAAGCGAAGGCGCAATCCGCCTCATCCTGCGTCCCATCCTGGCAAGCTTCCTGAAGTCGTATCCGGACGTGCATCTCGACGTCGTGAGCGACGGCCGCCTCGGTGACATCGTTGCAGCGGGATTCGACGCGGGCATCCGACTGGCCGAGGCCGTGCCGCAGGACATGGTGGCCGTTCCGCTCATGGGCAACGTTCGTTTCGCAGCAGTCGCGTCGCCCGCGTATTTCGCTGAACATGGACGTCCCATTACGCCGCACGATCTTTATCGACACGACTGTATTCGCTTTCGCTTCGAGAGCGGGGCGATCTACCAGTGGGAATTCGAGCGACGCGGCGTCAGCGAGACCATCGATGTTTCGGGTCCGCTTACTCTGACGGACCAACCGCTGATGGTCGACGCTGCCGTGGATGGCATCGGCATCGCCTTTGTCCCCGACCACCTCGTCATCGAAGCCTTGCGTGACCGGCGGCTCGAACGCGTTCTTGACGACTGGTGTCCGCCTTTTCCGGGGCTGTGTCTTTACTATCCGGGTCATCGCCATGTTTCGCAGGCTCTGCGCGCCCTGATTGCCTTTATCAAGGGCGAGCAGGTGCGCAGTTGAGTTTTTGCATGGCAAGGCCGGCTTCGTATTCGCGGCAGTCGCACGATACCGCCGGTCAACTGTGAAGCTTCAACAGGTTGTATCGATGGTTCGTCCGGACCGAGTCCGGGAGACTGGAAGTCGCCAAACGCAGTCACACGTTCGAGTCGTGTAGGGCGGGCCAGTCTCGGCACTTGCAGACCTTCACCAGTCCGCCCGCGGTACCCACCCCCCGTCACTCCACCGTAACCGATTTCGCCAGATTCCTCGGCTTGTCGATATCCGCGCCGCGCAAACACGCCGCGTGATACGCGAGCAGCTGCAGCGGCACGACGTGCAGGATCGGCGACAACAACCCGTAATAATCCGGCATCCGCAGCACCGACACGCCTTCGCTGTTGTCGATCCGCGTATCGGCGTCGGCGAACACGTAAAGCTGCCCGCCGCGCGCCCGCACTTCCTGCATGTTCGACTTCAGCTTCTCGAGCAGCGCATCGTTCGGCGCGATCGTCGCGACAGGCATCGTGTGCGTCACGAGCGCGAGCGGCCCGTGCTTGAGCTCACCCGCGGGATACGCCTCCGCATGGATGTACGAAATCTCCTTCAGCTTCAACGCACCTTCGAGCGCGATCGGGTAGTGAAGCCCGCGCCCGAGGAACAGCGCATTCTCGTGCTGCGAGAATTCCGCCGCCCAGCGCTCGATCTGCGGCTCGAGCCCAAGCACGTCCTCGAGCGCGCCGGGCAGCCGCCGCAATTGCATCGTGTAGCGCGCGAGCTGCGCATCGTCGACGTAGCCGCGCAGCCGCCCGAGCGTGACGGCGAGAATGAACAGCGCGACGAGCTGCGTCGTGAACGCCTTGGTCGACGCGACGCCGATTTCCGGGCCGGCCCGCGTCAGGAAGCGCAGTCCTGCCTGCCGCATCATCGCGCTGGTCGGCACGTTGCAGATCGCCAGCGTATCGATATGGCCGAGCGCCTGCGCATACTTCAGCGCGGCGAGCGTGTCGGCGGTCTCGCCGGATTGCGACACGCTTACCACCAGCGTATTCGGCATCGCGAGCGCGTCGCTGTAACGGTATTCACTCGCGATCTCGACCTGGGCCGGCAAGCGCGCGATCGTTTCGAGCCAGCGGCGCGCGGTCAGGCCGGAGTAGTGGCTCGTGCCGCACGCGAGAATCAGCACGTTGTCGATCTGCTCGAATGCGCGCGCGGCGTCGGGGCCGAATACGGCCGGATCGAACAGCCCCGCATCCGGGATGGTCGCGGCCACGGCCTGCGGCTGCTCGAATATCTCCTTCTGCATGAAATGCCGGTACGGCCCGAGTTCGACCGCGGCCTGCGCGGACGAAATGGTCTGTACCGCGCGCTCGACCGGTGCGCCGCCGCGATCGAGTATGCGCACGCCGCCCGGCGTCAACTCGACGATGTCGCCTTCCTCGAGAAAGATGAAGCGGTCGGTGATGCCGGCGAGCGCGAGCGCATCGGATGCAAGAAAGCATTCGCCATCCGTCACGCCGACGACGAGCGGCGAGCCGACCCGTGCGCCGATCAGCCGCTGCGGCTCGTGCTTGCTGAACACGGCGATCGCGTACGCACCGTGAAGTTGTGACGTTGCCGCGCGCACGGCGGCGAGCAGGTCGCCGCGATACTTGCTGTGGATCAGGTGCGCGACGACCTCGGTGTCGGTCTGGCCGTCGAATTCGTAGTGCGCGTCGGAAAGTTGCTTGCGCAACGTTTCATGGTTCTCGATGATGCCGTTATGCACGAGCGCGATTTCGTCGCGCGAGAAGATCGGATGCGCGTTGCAGGTGGCCGGCGCGCCGTGCGTCGCCCAGCGCGTGTGCGCGATGCCGGTGCTGCCGGTCAGGCCGGCGGTGCGCACGTGCGCGTCGAGATCGGCGACGCGCGACACGCTGCGCTCGCGGCGCGCCTGGCCGTCGACGACCGTCGCCACGCCGCATGAATCGTAGCCGCGATATTCGAGGCGACGCAAACCTTCAATCAGAATCGGGACGATGTCCCGTTGCGCGACTGCGCCGACGATGCCACACATGACACGTCTCCTTCCCGTTTAGCCATCATGGACCGCACGCGCCGTTGCGTCAGCGCGATGCGGTTGCCGTTGCCGCCGCCGTCGTGAGCCCGCATCGAGCGGGTATGACGGGATCGGCCATCCGGCTTTCGAATGCCAGATAAAGCGACTCCTCCAGTACGTTCCAGTGCGCGCCGTGCCGGTATGGCCCCGATCGCGCTTGCCAGCAGGCAACCGTGCTCCAATCGTTCATCTTGACCGCGACCAGCGCGATCAGGCTCCACGGGTAGTCGGTGTTGGCAAGTTGCGGCCAGCTCTTGCCGTACTTCCGAATCCACCGTGCATAGATCGCCTCGCCGGATTGTTCGGGAACCTGAATACCGGACAGGAGCGGGAGGATCTGCGCGATCTTCGCCGGGTAAAAACTCGCATCGCTGACCTGCTGCGTGCTGGCGCGAAAACCGGATGCCGTGCCGCGCCAGAACACCTTCAGGATCGCGGAGGCAAGCTGGTCGGCGCGCAGGCTCCACGGGCCCGCATGCGTGTAGTCGGCGCGCCGGACGTAGTACGCCTCGAGTGCCTGGAACGCGCTGTGTACCTCGACGTTGTCCATCAGCAGCGCGACGTGCAGCGAGGACGAGATCTGATACACGCCGGAGGGCTTGTCGAGCAGCGTCTCCAGATGCATGGCGGCGCGGTTCAGGCTGAGTTCCCACGCAGCGGGCAAGCCGCCGGGCGGCGCGAAGCGGGCAAGCAATTCGATCCAGGTCGCCATCATCGCGTCGTCGGTTTCCGCTTCGGCGCATGAGCGGTAGCGGCCGTCTTTCACGCAGTAGCGATCGAAGCCGCCATCCGGGCGCTGGCGCGGCAGCAACCATGCGATCCACGCGAGTGCGGCCTGACGGGCGTCGAGTTGCGCGTCGGACGCGGCGAGCAGCGCTTTTGCCGCGAAATACGGATCGATGCCGACGCCGTTCAGGCGCACGGTGATCGCACCGTCGGTGCGCTGGTACAGCCCTTCGAGCCGGAGTTCGGCGGCGCTCGCGTGCAGTGCGAAGCCGCACGCGGCGAGACAGCAGGCGACGTGCCACAGGCGGCACAGCGCGATGGTGGCCGCGACGTGCGAGCGTGCGGTCGGGGAAAGCGCGGGCCGTTTCATGTCCTGGGCTCCTGCGCGGGGTCCTGTGCAATCGTCGCCGGGCGCGGCGTTGGCCGCGTCGCGCCCGGCAAGCGTGTCGACGTTGCGGCTCGGTTCACGGTAATGCGGGTGAACCCGAGGCTCGTACCGGGATGTGCGTCCACGAGGCAGTTCCCTGCATCGGAGCCTGAACCTGGCTCGCGGATCGCGAATTGCAACGGGACACGTCGGCACGTGCGGTGCGCGGGAGCGCTGGTTTTTCGCTCCCGGCGGACGCGCCGCGTTTCCTCCCGGCTTCGTTGCTTCGGCGTCCCCGTTCGTCCGCTGTCTGGCGCGTGCTTCGAGGTCCACCTGACTGTCATTAAGCAAGGCGTGAGCCATCTGCCGCGATGCCGCGCGCAGCAAGGGGCAGGGACGAAGGCCGGGGGCGTGGCGCGGACGGTGGCGGCGGATTTTGATTCATCGAAGAATCAGCCTGCGTGCAGGCCGATTGCCCGCGCGCGACCAGGATTGCAGCCCGCACATTCGATGCGTCCAGCGAATTGTCTGTCGAACGTGTGCTGCGCCGGCAGCGTGACTTTGCGCGGTGATGCGCGCTGTGTCGTTCGTTGTGTGCGCATCGGCCGGGGTGCCCGTGCGATTCATGCAGCTGCATGCGCTGCATGGACCGCGTGTCGATGTATCTGCCCCGTTCCGGACCAGCGTTACACATTCGCAACATTTCGCATGCATCGATTCGTGCGACGTGAAGGACGTTGCATGCCGGGTAAATCCCTCGTGCGGGAGCGCGGCCGAGCGGCCGATGGTGCCGTCCGCTGCACAGACAAAAGTGGCGGATCGAGTAAACGCAACGCGCTTCGACAGATCCGTGAGATCCGATACGAAACGAATGCGCGACACGCGTCCTCGATTCGTCGGACGACGCCGTTGAAGGGGTCATGAAACTGCCCGGATTTTTGCCTGTATCGCGCTTGACGGTCGACGCGGCACACGTAGCAGTTGTGAAACATTTCATCGTGCGCCGCGTGTGCGCGGTGCATGCGGTGCGAACCGGACACGGCCCGAGTGCGACTGGTTTGAATATTGCTGTAGTGGAGGGGACGTGACGAACGGACGTGACGCCTGGCCAAGCGAGGAACGACTCATGACGTGACTGATCAAGTGCAACGAGACGCCGGTAGTACGACGATTCGCGTGGCGCAGACCACGTGGACAGGGCGGCGCGCTCGCTTCGCGACACAGCAGCGTGTCGATCGCGTGCGAGTACGGAAGGTGCCGTCTGATTACATGCTTCGCGCCGCGAGCAGGGTCATTCAGCGCGATATGGGTCTACGAGGATAACGATGAAAAAGATTTTGCTTGTGTTCGGGACTCGGCCGGAGGCCATCAAGATGGCACCGCTGGTGCGTGCATTAAAAGCACAGGCGGGTGTCGACGCCAGGGTATGCGTGACCGCACAGCACCGCGAAATGCTCGATCAGGTGCTGACGCTGTTCGACATCAAGCCCGACTACGATCTCAACGTGATGCGGCAAAGCCAGACGCTGACCGACGTGACGACCGGCATTCTGCAGGCAATCGGCGTCGTCTTCGACGAGTTGCGCCCGGACGTCGTGCTGGTGCACGGCGATACGACGACCACGCTCGCGGTCAGTCTGGCGGCGTTCTACCGTTATTTGCCGGTCGGGCATGTGGAGGCTGGCCTGCGTAGCGGCGACATCTGGTCGCCGTGGCCGGAGGAGTTGAACCGCCGCGTGACCGACGCCGTATCGTCGTGGCATTTCGCGCCGACCGGGCAGGCACGCGACAACCTGCTCAGCGAGGGCGTGCCGGGCGGGGCGGTCGTGCTGACCGGCAATACCGTGATCGATGCGCTGCACGAGGTCAAGCGCATGCTCGACTGCACGACGGCGCTGACGGAGAAGGTCGCCGGACAGTTTCCGTTTCTCGAGCCGTCGCGGCGCGTGGTGCTGATCACGGGCCATCGCCGTGAAAGTTTCGGCGAGCCGTTCCAGAATTTCTGCGATGCGCTGTGCACGCTCGCGAAGCGTTACCCCGACGCCCAGTTCGTCTATCCGCTGCACATGAATCCGAACGTGCGGGAGCCGGCGCGCGCCCGGCTCGGTAACATGCCGAACATCTATCTGATCGAGCCGCAGGAATATCTGTCGTTCGTATTCCTGATGTCGCGCGCGCATTTCATCATCACCGATTCGGGCGGCATTCAGGAAGAAGGGCCCGCGCTGGGCAAGCCGGTGCTCGTCACGCGCGAGACGACGGAGCGGCCCGAGGCGATCCAGGCCGGTACCGCGCGGCTCGTCGGTACCGATCAGGAGCGGATCGTGTGGGAAGCCTCGCGGCTGTTCGACAGCGAGAGCGCTTACGGGGAAATGGCGCGCGCGAGCAATCCGTACGGCGACGGTCATGCGAGCGAGCGGATCGTTCATGCGCTGATGCGTAATCCGGGGGTACCCTCGAAGGTGACGAGCTTTTCGATGGGGACGGCGGAAATGCCGTTCAACGCGCTCACGCTGGGGTTGCAGGCGTTGAGGTCGCGGTGAGCATCGCGGCGCGCTAGCGTCCGAACCGCTCGTTGCAATCGCGGGATGATCCGGTCCGGCCGGGAGGCCGGCCGGACGTTTGCGTTTGCGCGATCGATCATTTCCGGTTTCTCGGCCCGCTGATTGCACAGGGCGGGTCTGGTCATCCGGCTTTGCTACCGCGGCACCGAAGCGCCCGGCGAACGTGGGCAGTCGCCGCGCGAGAACGTGAGCGAACCGCCTGCGGCCGCGTATCGAAACATCGAAACCTGAGAATCACCCGCCCGCCTCTCCGGCAAGCGTGACCGGTCGCGGCCCGCCATCTCCGGGCAAATTTCCCGCTCCGATTACCTGAAACGCCCGAATCCCCGCGATCCGACGGCAAATCCGAAATGGTTCGATAATGCGGATCGGCGATCCATGCGGACGAGCGAGCGGCCGGGAATTCGTTGCCACGTTGCGCAGGCAACCGGGCCGCAGCATCGTTTGCAGCATCCGCCGGGCCGTGCCTGCAGGCAACACGGCCCACGACACGGCGCCCTGCCTGGTTGTTCGGAATGTGCGCCGCGCCGTTCGAATCCCCACCCGATGCCTGCCCGAAGCGGGCATCGCAACCAGGAGGTGAACGATGATCACGCTGACCGTCAACGGTAGCGAGCAGCACTTCGACGGCAATCCCGACATGCCGTTGCTCTGGTATCTGCGCGATGTTCTCGGCCATACCGGCACCAAGTTCGGCTGCGGGATGGCACTGTGCGGCGCGTGCACCGTGCACGTCGACGGCGTCGCGATCCGGTCGTGCATCACCCCGGTCGCGGCCGCTTCCGGCAAGCGCGTGACGACGATCGAGGGCCTGTCGACCGATCTGACCCATCCGCTGCAGCAGGCGTGGCAGGAACTGAACGTCGCGCAGTGCGGCTACTGCCAGTCCGGGCAGATCATGCAGGCCGCGTCGTTGCTGAAGACGAATCCCCATCCGACCGACGCCGACATCGACGATGCGATGTCCGGCAACATCTGTCGCTGCGGCACCTACACGCGCATACGCGCGGCGATCCGCCTGGCCGTGCGCCGCGGAGGTGCCGCATGAGCGCCCCCGAACTCTCCGTCCATAACGAAAGCCGCCGCGCGCTGCTGCTCGGCTTTGCGTCCGGCGGGTTGCTGCTCGCGTTCGGCGTGCCGTCGCTCGTGCGCGCGGCCGTGCCGAACCAGCCGCCCGTCAGTGCAGATCCGCGATACGGCGGCGCGGGAATGCCGCACGGGTTGCGCGACGATCCGCACCTGTTCGTCGCGATCGCACCCGACGGCACGGTCACCGTGACCTGCATCCGCTCCGAGATGGGGCAGGGCGTGCGCACGAGCGTCGCGCTCGTGGTGGCGGACGAGCTGGGCGCGGACTGGGCGCGCGTGAAGGTCGCGCAGGCCGTCGGCGACGAGCCGCGCTACGGCAACCAGAACACCGACGGCTCGCGCAGCTTGCGCCAGAGCTTCGCCGCGTTGCGCCGCGCGGGCGCGGCGGCGCGCACGATGCTCGAACAGGCTGCCGCCGCGGCGTGGGGCGTCGATGCGCGGCAGGTCAGGGCAACCGTGCATGAGGTCGTCGACACGAAGAGCGGACGCAAGCTCGGCTTCGGCGAACTGGCGGCGAAAGCGGCCGCGTTGCCGGCACCCGATCCGGCGACGGTGCCGCTGAAAGCGCCAGCCGAATTCCGCTATATCGGCAAGGGCGAAACGGCGTTGATCGACGGACGCGACATCGTCGCCGGCCGCGCGCACTACGGGATCGACACGCGGCTCGACGGCATGCTGTACGCGGTCGTCGCGCGCCCGCCGGCCTACGGGGACACGATGGCGTCGTTCGACGCGTCGGCGGCGGAGAAGCTGCCGGGTGTCGTCAAGGTCGTGCCGCTCGCGCCGACGCCGCTGCCGTCCGGCTTCCAGCCGCTCGGCGGCGTGGCCGTCGTCGCGCGCGACACGTGGACGGCGATCCAGGCACGCGCGCAACTCAAGATCGACTGGAAGCACGGGCCCAATGCGAACTACGACTCGGCCGCGTATCGGAAGACGCTCGAAGCGGCTGCGGCCCAACCGGGCGACGTGATCCGCAACGACGGCGACGCGGCGGCGGCGCTGGCCGGCGCCGCGAAACGCGTGCGTGCGACCTACTACATCCCGCATCTCGCGCACGCGACGATGGAGCCGCCCGCGGCCGTCGCGCGCGTGGCGGACGACCAATGCGAAGTGTGGACCTGCACGCAGGCGCCGCAGACCACGCGCGACGAGGTCGCGAAGGCGCTCGGGTTGCCGGGCGAGCGCGTGACGGTCAACGTGACGCTGCTCGGCGGCGGTTTCGGCCGCAAGTCGAAGCCCGACTACGTGGTGGAGGCGGCGCTGCTGTCGAAGGCGGTCGGCGCGCCCGTCAAGCTGACGTTCACGCGCGAGGATGACCTCGCGCACGACTACTTCCATGCCGTGTCGCTCGAAGCGTTCGACGGCGGGATCGATGCGTCGGGGAAAGTGGTCGCGTGGCAGCATCGCACGGTTGCGCCGTCGATCCAGTCGACCTTCAGGGCCGGCATCGTGCACGAGCAGCCGGGCGAGCTCGCGCAGGGGATCGCGGACCTGCCGTTCGCGATCCCGAACGTGCGGATCGAGAATCCGGCCGCGCAGGCGCACACGCGGATCGGCTGGTTCCGCTCGGTCTACAACATCCCGCATGCGTTCGGAATCCAGAGTTTCGTGTCGGAGCTGGCGCACGCGGCCGGCCGCGACCCGAAGGATTTCCTGCTCGAACTGATCGGGCCCGCGCGGCGTTTCGAGCCGCACATCACGGTGAAGAACGTGAACTACGGCGAGGACCCGGCGCTGTATCCGGTCGACACCGGGCGGCTGCGGCGCGTGGTCGAGACGGTCGCGCGCGAGGCGGGCTGGGGGCGCAGGCTGCCGAAGGGGCGCGGGCTCGGGATCGCCGCGCATCGCAGCTTCGTGTCGTATACGGCGGCGGTGTGCGAGGTGCAGGTCGATGCCGACGGCAAGATCACGGTGCCGCGGGTCGACATCGCGATCGACTGCGGGCCGCAGGTCAATCCGGAGCGCGTACGCTCGCAGCTCGAGGGGGCGGTGGTGATGGGGCTGGGCATCGCGCTGCACGGCGAGATCACGTTCAAGGACGGCCATCCGGAGCAGAGCAACTTCAACGGTTTCCAGGTGCTGAGAATGAACGAGGCGCCGCGTGAAATCCGCGTGCATCTCGTCGCGCCCGACGATTTCGCGACACCGCTCGGCGGCGTGGGCGAGCCGGGCCTGCCGCCCGTCGCGCCCGCGCTGACCAATGCGATCTTCGCGGCGACCGGCACGCGCATCCGCAGCCTGCCGGTTGCCGATCAGCTCGCGAAGCCCCGCGCGGGGTGACGCAATCCCCGGGCCGGGCCGTATCGTGCGGCCCGGTACGCATCCATCCTTGAACAAGGAGTGTCGACGTGGCCTCATCCGATATCAGCGTGAAGCAGGCAGTTTCCCCGACCGAATGGGACGCGCGAGTCAACCTGGCGGCGGCTTACCGCCTCACCGCGCTGTTCGGCTGGGACGATCTCGTGTTCACCCATATTTCCGCGCGCGTCCCCGGCCCGGAGCATCATTTCCTGATCAACCCGTACGGCATGATGTTCGACGAGATCACGGCATCGTCGCTGGTGAAGGTGGATCTCGAAGGACGCAAGGTGTCCGAATCGCCGTACGAGATCAACCCGGCCGGCTTCACCATCCACAGCGCGGTGCACGCGGCCCGCGACGACGCGCTGTGCGTGATGCATACGCATTCGATCAACGGCGTCGCCGTGTCGGCGCAGGAGGGCGGGTTGCTGCCGCTGTCGCAGCAGTCGCTCGGCGTGCTGGCGTCGCTCGGCTATCACGACTACGAGGGCATTGCGCTCAACGAAGGCGAAAAGGCGCGCCTCGTGCGCGACCTCGGCGCCCACACGAACCTGATGCTGCGCAACCACGGCCTGCTGACCGTCGGGGCGACGCCGGCAGACGCGTTCGTCGCGATGTATTTCTTCGAAGCGGCCTGCATGATCCAGGTGCGCGCGCAGGCCGGCGGCACCGCGCTGTTGCCGATCGCACAGCCGATTCTCGACGGCATCAAGCAGCAGATCGCCGCGGTGACGCGCGGCATGGGGGCCGGCGCGCTCGTCTGGCCCGGGCTGCTGCGCCGGCTCGATCGACGCAATCCGGGGTACGCCGACTAGCTCATCCGTCGTTGTTGTTTGCGAACGACCGTGCTAAATTCCTGCCAGCATTCGCAATCACGGAACCCTTCATTCGGCTGACGAAGCCGGCCCCCGGGAGGCAGCACGATGAGCTTGTTGATGTCGCGACGCGATCTCGCGTTCCTGTTGTACGACTGGCTCGACGCGGAGGTGCTCGTCGCGCTGCCGCGCTATGCGGAGCACAGTCGCGAGACCTTCGACGCGGTGCTCGATACCAGCGAGCGGATTGCCGAAGACCTGTTCGCGCCGCATGCGGCACGAGGCGATCGCGAGGAACCGCACTTCGACGGCGAGCGCGTGACACTGATCCCGGACGTCGAGCCGGCCGTGCGCGCCTTCGCGGACGCCGGGCTGATCGCCGCGGGCCACGACGAAGCGCTCGGCGGCATGCGCTTGCCGAAGCTGGTCGAAGCCGCGTCGTTCCTGTTCTTCCAGGCCGCGAACATCGCGACCGCCGCCTATCCGTTCCTGACCGTCGCCAACGCGAACCTGCTCGTCGCGCATGGCACCCCCGCGCAGATCGACGCGTTCGCGCGCCCGGAGCTGGAAGGGCGCTACTTCGGCACCATGTGCCTGTCCGAGCCGCAAGCCGGGTCGTCGCTGTCCGACATCGCGACGCGCGCGGATTTCGAGTGCGACTCGCCGCTCGGCCCGCGCTACCGGCTGACCGGCAACAAGATGTGGATCTCGGGCGGCGAACACGAGTTGACGGAGAACATCGTCCACCTCGTGCTCGCGAAGATCCCCGACGAACACGGCCGGCTGCTGCCCGGCACGCGCGGCATCTCGCTGTTCATCGTGCCCAAGTACCTGCCCGGTACCGACGGCGCCGCGCAGGGCGAGCACAACGACGTGGTGCTCGCCGGGCTGAACCACAAGATGGGCTACCGCGGCACCACCAACTGCCTGCTGAACTTCGGCGAAGGCACGCGCTACCGGCCGGAAGGGCGGGCGGGTGCGATCGGTTATCTGGTCGGCCAGCCGAACCACGGCCTCGCGTACATGTTCCACATGATGAACGAGGCGCGCATCGGTGTCGGCACGGGCGCGGTGGCGCTCGGCTACACGGGTTATCTGCATGCGCTCGACTACGCGCGGAACCGGTCTCAAGGGCGTCCGCTGGGGCCGGCGGGCAAGGATGCCGCCGCGCCGCAGGCGCCGATCGTCGAGCATCCGGACGTGCGGCGCATGCTGCTCGCGCAGAAGGCCTATGTCGAAGGTGGTCTCGCGCTGATCCTGTACTGCGCGAAGCTGGTCGACGAAGCGCGCGCGCACGACGACGCGACCGTGCGCGCCCAGGCCGAGCGGCTGCTCGACATCCTGACGCCGATCGCGAAAAGCTGGCCGTCGCAGTGGTGTCTCGCGGCGAACGACCTCGCGATCCAGGTGCACGGCGGCTACGGCTACACGCGTGATTACGCGGTCGAGCGGCTCTATCGCGACAATCGGCTCAACCCGATACACGAAGGCACGCACGGAATCCAGGCGCTCGACCTGCTGGGCCGCAAGGTCGCGCAGGACGATGGCGCGCTGCTGCGCGCACTCGACGGGAGAATCGGCGCGAGCGTCGAACGCGCGCGGGCGCTCGATGCCGGCCTGCGAGAACAGGCCGATGCGCTGGCGCAGCGCTGGTCGCGGCTGGTCGACGTCACGCGACAGCTCGGCGCGATCGGCGATCAGCAGGCGCGGCTCGCGAACGCGAGTGTCTATCTGGAAGCGTTCGGCCATCTCGTCGTCGCGTGGCTGTGGCTCGACGTGACGCTCGCCGCGCACGGGCAAGCCGGCGATTTCCACGACGGCAAGCGTGCGGCCGCCCGCTACTTCTTCCGCTGGGAATTGCCGAAAGTGGACGCACAGCTCGATCTGCTGTCGAGCGTCGACACGACGACGCTCGACATGCGCGACGCGTGGTTCTGAACGTAGCCGCACCGACATTCCGGAATGCTGACGATGTCGCGAAGGCCGGCTCGGATGGCCATCGCACACGCGTCGTGAACCGGGCGCGCGGGAGCATCCCGCAAACCGCATCGATGCGCGGCCACGCCGCGCAAGGAGAGAGAAGCGCATGAAAGCCTTGTTGTGTACTGCATTTGGCCCGATCGACAGCCTGCGCATCGAAGACGTCGCGATTCCCGAACCGGCGGCCGGCCAGGTCCGGGTCAAGGTGAAGGCCGCGTCGCTCAATTTCCCCGACGCGCTGATCGTCCAGGGGTTGTATCAGGTGAAGCCGGCGTTGCCGTTTTCGCCGGGCGCCGAGTTTGCCGGCGTGATCGACGCGGTCGGCGAGGGCGTTACCGCATGGCGGCCCGGCGATTCGGTGGTCGCGTTCACGGGGCACGGCGGGTTCGCGCAGCAGTGTGTGGCCGATGCGCACCAGATCGCCCCGTTGCCGCCGGGGATGACGTTCGAGCAGGGCGCGGCGCTCGTGCTCGCATACGGCACGTCGCTGCACGCGTTGCAGCAACGCGCGCGGCTGCAGGCGGGCGAGACGCTGCTCGTCCTGGGCGCGGCGGGCGGCGTCGGGCTCGCCGCGATCGAGATCGCGAAGGCGCTCGGCGCGCGCGTGATCGCGGCGGCGTCGAGCGCGGACAAGCTCGCGCTGTGCCGCGAAGCCGGCGCGGACGAAACGATCGACTATGCGACCGAAGACCTGCGCCGCCGCGTGGACGAACTGACCGGCGGGCGTGGCGCCGACGTCGTCTACGATCCGGTGGGTGGCGCATACACCGAGGCGGCGCTGCGCGCGACCGCGTGGCGCGGCCGGTTCCTCGTCGTCGGGTTCGCGGCCGGCGAGATTCCGAAGATCGCGCTGAACCTCGCGCTGCTCAAGGAGCGCGACATCCTCGGCGTGTTCTGGGGCGACGCGGTACGCCGCGACCCGGCGCAGCATGTCGCGAACATGCGCTTGCTGGCCGAATGGTTCGCGGCCGGCAAGGTGCGGCCCGCGATCACCGAGCGCGTGTCGCTGGCCGGTGCGACCGACGCGATCGCGCGGATGGCGAACCGGCAGGTGAAGGGCAAGGTGGTGATTCTGCCGGACGCGTGACTACGGTATGGCGCGTCGCGGCGCGAAGCGTGCCACGACGGCCGCGTGCACCGGTGCAACGCCGGTGCAGCCGAGCCGGCGGCCGCCGCGCGAACCCGGTTCAGTCCTTCGGCAGGCGCAGCGTGTCGAGCGCATGCTGCGAAAACTCGACCCAGAACCGCTCGTTCGCGATGCCGGCCTGCAGCACCAGATGTTGCAGGCGCTTCGTGCGTGAATCGTCGGGCGTCGAAAAATCGCGCGCCTCGATCTGCAGATAGAGATCGAGCTTTTCCTGGTGAAGCGCGATGCGCCGCCTGATTTCGTCCTCGAGGCCGGCCGGCCCGAGCACCGCTTCCGCGCGCAGGCGCACCATCAACGCTTCGCGCAGCGGCGTCGGATCTTCCGGTTCGGCGATCCAGCGCCGCAGTTCCTTTTTTCCGGCCGGCAGGATCCGGTACGCGCGCTTGCGGCCGCGCCCCGATTCGGCGGGCAGCGATTCGATCCAGCCTGTTTCCTCGAGGCGCCCCAGTTCGCGGTAGATCTGCTGGTGCGTGGCCTGCCAGAAATAGCCGATCGAGCGATCGAAGCGGTCGGCGAGCTCGGACCCCGAACCGGGACGTTCGGCGAGCGCGGTGAGGAGTGCGTGAGGCAGGGACATGTCGGATCGGCGGAGGCAGCGGAATGAACCGCATCTTGCCATATCGGGGCCACAGTACAAGCCATGGGCCACGTTTATGCAACTTGTTGCGTAAACGAAAGCGGTGAACTACCATCTGTGCAACTTGTTGCATAAAAATGGAGGCACTCGATGGCATCCCGCTATCCGCATTTGACGACCCCGCTCGAACTGGGCTTCACGTCGCTCAGGAACCGCGTCCTGATGGGGTCGATGCACGTCGGCCTCGAGGAAGCGCCGCACGGATTCGAGCGAATGGCGGCGTTCTATGCCGAGCGCGCGCGAGGCGAGGCCGGCCTGATCGTAACGGGTGGTTTCGCGCCGAACGAGCGCGGCCGTCCGGCGCCGGGCGGCGCGATGCTGACGACCGAAGCGGAAGCCGAACGCCATCGCATCGTGACGCGCGCGGTGCATGCGGAGGGCGGCAGGATCGCGCTGCAGATCCTCCACTTCGGGCGCTACGCATATCACCCGGCGCTCGCCGCGCCCAGTGCGCTGAAAGCACCGATCAACCCGTTCACGCCGCATGCGCTGAGCGGCGACGAAGTCGACGAGACGATCGCCGATTTCGTCCGATGCGCGGCGCTTGCGCAGCATGCGGGCTACGACGGTGTCGAGATCATGGGGTCCGAGGGTTACCTGATCAACGAGTTCATTGCCGCGCGCACGAACCATCGCGACGACGCGTGGGGCGGTGCCTACGAGAATCGCATCCGTTTCGCGGTCGAGATCGTGCGGCGCGTGCGCGAGCGGGTGGGCAAGAACTTCATCGTCATCTACCGGCTGTCGATGCTCGATCTCGTCGAAGGCGGCTCGACGCTCGACGAGGTGATCCGGCTCGCGCAGGCGATCGAGGCGGCCGGCGCGACGATCCTCAATACCGGCATCGGCTGGCACGAGGCGCGCATTCCGACCATCGCGACCAAGGTGCCGCGCGCCGCGTACGCATGGGTCACGCGGCAATTGATGGGCAAGGTCGGCATCCCGCTCGTGGCGACCAACCGGATCAACACGCCGGAAGTCGCCGAACAGCTGCTCGCCGACGGCTATTGCGACATGGTGTCGATGGCGCGGCCATTCCTCGCCGACGCCGAATTCGTGCGCAAGGCGCGGGAAGGGCGCGCGGACGAAATCAACACGTGCATCGGTTGCAACCAGGCGTGCCTCGACCATACGTTCAGCGGCAGGATCACGTCCTGCCTCGTGAATCCGCGCGCCTGCCACGAAACCGAGCTCGTGATCCGCCACGCACGGCAGCGCAAGCGCATCGCGGTGGTCGGTGCCGGCCCGGCGGGCCTCGGTTTCGCGGTCACGGCGGCCGAGCGCGGTCACGCGGTGACGCTGTACGAAGCGGGTGCCGAGATCGGCGGCCAGTTCAACATCGCGAAGAAGGTGCCCGGCAAGGAAGAGTTCAACGAAACGCTTCGTTACTTCCGCCGGCAGATCGAGTTGCGCGGGATCACGCTGCATGTCAATACGCGCGCGAGCGCCGAGATGCTGCTGCAGGGCGAATTCGACGAGGTGGTGATCGCGACGGGCATCGTGCCGCGCACGCCGCCGATCGACGGCGTCGGGCATCCGAAGACGCTCGGTTATCTCGACGTGCTGCGCGACGACAAGGCCGTGGGCCGCAGCGTCGCGATCGTCGGCGCCGGCGGCATCGGTTTCGACGTCGCGGAATATCTGGTTCATCGCGATGGCGGCGAACAGGTGGACGCGGACCGGTTCTTCAACGAATGGGGCGTCGATCGATCGTATGCGAGTGCCGGCGGGCTGGGCCGTGCGCAACCCGAGCCGGCCGCGCGGCAGGTGCATCTGCTGCAGCGCAAGGCGTCGAAGATCGGCGACGGGCTCGGCAAGACCACCGGGTGGATCCACCGCACGGCGCTGAAGGCGCGCGGCGTCGGCATGTCGTCGGCGGTGACGTACCGTCGCATCGACGACGAAGGTTTGCACGTGACGATCGACGGCGTCGAACGGACGCTCCCAGTGGACAACGTGGTGATCTGCGCGGGGCAGGAGCCGTCGCGCGAACTGGCGGAGCAACTGCAGGCCGCCGGATGCCGCGTGCATCTGATCGGCGGCGCACACGAGGCCGCCGAACTCGATGCGAAGCGCGCGATTCACCAGGGCACGACGCTGGCCGCGACGCTTTGACGCCGATTCGTTTCTTTTCCGTCCGATGAGTCAGGAGACTTCGATGACACACTCACCGCTGCAAGTTCATCCCGCCGTCGCGAAATCGCTCGACGCGTGGCATGCGATGATCGACAACAAGGATTTCAGTGCACTCGAATCGATCGTTCACCCGGATGCGGTGTTCCGTTCGCCGATGGCGTTCAAGCCGTACGGGCCGGCACCCGCGCTGTTGATGGCGCTACGCACGGTGATCACGATCCTCGAGAATTTCGTCTATTACCGCCAGTTCGTCACCGACGACGGCCTGAGCGTGGTGCTGGAATTCAGCGCGAGCGTCGGCGACAAGGCGCTGAAGGGGATCGACATGATCCGCTTCGACGAAGAAGGGCGGATCGTGGAATTCGAAGTGATGATCCGGCCGTTCAATGCGCTGCAGGCGCTCGGTACGGAAATGGGCGCGCGGCTCGGGCAGCAGTTGCCGGCGTTCAAGGTTGGCAGTTGAAGCGGATCATGACCGCACGACTGCGCGCGTATCCCGGTTCGGCCGGCATCGTGAGCGGATGGCGAAGTACGGCTTCACGCACGTGGAAATCGACGGCGTCGCGGCAGGCGGCGAGGCGACGTCGTCATGCCTGATGCCGCGCGCGGTGTCGACCGTCGGCACGGCCGGCACCGCATGCGTGTTCACGCGGCTGCCGCCCGCGCCAGCCGCCCGGCGAACCAGTCGCAGACGAGCGCGGTGCGCTCGGATGCGTGGTTGTAGATCGTGTGCTCGCCGTCCGGCCAGACCTTGAGCGTCGTATCGCCGGACGTCGCGGCATCGAGAAACGGCTGTTGATCGTCGATCCGGATCAGCGGATCTTCGCCGCCGTGCAGCACCAGCAGCGGGCACGCGATACGGTCGCGTTCGGACGAGAAACTCATCCGCGCGAAGTTCGCCGCCACGGCATCGGGATCGTCGTTGCCGAGCATCGCCGCGGCCTGCTCGACGAACGTGCGGAACGGCAGCAGCGTCGGCGCCGCGAGCGCGCCGTTCACGCAACAGGCCGCGATCCGTCGGTCACTCGCGGCAGTCGACGCCGCCCACAACCCGCCGATGCTGTTTCCCCAGATACCGATCGGCCCGGGCACATGATCGGCGACGTGATCGACGAAGCGCCGATAGGCGGCGCTCATGTCGACGTCGACGAAGATCCGCTGTTCGAGCCGCGTCTCGCCCTGGCCGGGCCCCTCGGCGAGCAGCGTGGCGAGGCCGCGTGCCGCGAGTGCGCGCGCGATCGGCCAGTACGCGAAACCCCAGCCGCTCTGGCCGCCGAACACGATCACGGCGCCGCGTACGCGCTCCGCCGGCGGCCGCACCAGCCAGCCGATCAGGCGCGCATCGCCGAACGGCACTTCGACGCGTTCGATGCGCTTGTCGGACCAGCGCGCGAGGCCGTGCGACGCATCGACGAGCCGCGCATAGAGCGCGCGCTTGCGCGGGACGTCGTGGTTGAACGCCATCTGCGCGAACAGCAGGTTCGCGATGGCCATCGCCTGCGCGTCGGCGGCCGTGACCAGGTGGCCGGCATCCGCCGCCTGCGCGGCGCGCGCGAGCTGCGCGTCGGCCAGCGCTTCGGCCGCGACGTCCCACGGTTCGCCGGTGGACGTGCGGGCGTGCAGCGCGGTTGCGTCCGCGTAGTCCATCCCGCAATCGAGCAGGCGCGTGACGGGCATCGCGCGCTGCAGCGACAGCGCGAACGGTGACAGTTCGGTCGTCATGCGTCGGTCTCCTTCACGATGCGTGGGTGACGGCTGCCGAAGCCGCCGAAATTGCCGAAGCTGCGGCAGGTTCGCTCGAGACGGCGGACCAGTGCAGTGTGTCGCGCAGCGCGTCGACGAGCGCGCCGAGATCGCGCAGGTCGGTCACCGAACCGAACACGATGAAATCGGGCCGCTTGATATACGCGGCGATGCCGTGCGCGTGCATGAACGCGTGCTGGTCGCCGTCGAGATCGACCACGGCATCCGGCGCGCACACGTCGTCGGCCAGCACGGCCACGTGACAGCCGAGCTGCGCGAGGAATGCGCGCTGCGCGTCGTCGAGATGACGGGCAGGGTGCGCGCGCGTGACGAGCTGGAAACCCTGGCCGACCACGTCGTCGAAACGGCCCTCGGCCGCGCCGCGCCTCGCGCGGCCTTGCGGGGCCGGTGCACCCGTCGTCGGCAGCAGCGTGCCGTCGGCTTGCGCGTGCACGATGCCGTGGCCGAGCTTCGGGAACGGCGGCATCGGCGGCATGTTGCCGGAGCGGAACGCCGCGTCGCGCTCGGCGACCTTGCGCGGATCGTCCTCGTTGACGACCTGCCCGAGAAACAGCGACATCTGCGTGATCGCCGTCACGTGCGGGCGGCGCTCGGCTTCGTAGGTGTCGAGCAGGTCGGCGGACGCGCGCCCGGTCAGCACCAGGTCGAGCTTCCACGCGAGGTTGATGCCGTCGCGCATGCCGGAGCACGCGCCTTGTCCCATGTACGGCATCATCGTGTGCGCCGCATCGCCCGCGAGCAGCACGCGGCCTGCGCGCCAGCGTTCGGCCATGCGCGTCTCGAACGTGTAGACGACGTGCCGCAGCAGCTTCAGGTCGTCCGGGCCGTAGCCGTAGTGGTCGTTGAGCCACTTCCAGCCGGCTTCTGCCGTTTCCCATTCGGCCGTCGATTCGTTCGGCAGCACGCGCAGCTCGAAACGCGTGCGCTTCGTGCCGATCGGCATGTGCATGTACGCGCGCGCCGGATCGCAGTAGATCGTCGTGCGCGCGCAGCCGTCGCCGAGATCGCGCTTGTTTTCCGAATCGAGATTGAGCCAGCGTTCGTTGTAGCCGAAATCGGAGCGTTCGATGCCGAGCGTGCGGCGCACGAGGCTGTTCGCGCCGTCGGCGCCGATCACGTAGCGCGCGCGAAAAACGCGCGGCCTGTCGGTCCATTGCGCGTCCTGGCCGCAGCGGGACGGATGCGCGGTCAGCGTCACGCCGTCGTCGTCCTGCTGCAGCGTGTCGACTTCCCAGCCGCGCAGGATCGTCACGTTCCTGAAGGCGCTGGCGCGTGCATCGATCGCGTCCTCGATGTCGGGCTGGTAGATCGAGATGTGCGCGGGATAACCGCATGCGCGGCCGGTCCAGTTCAGTTCGAGCAGCAGGTCGCCGTTCGCGTCGCAGTAGTGATAGGTGTCGACTGCCTTTGCGTTGCGCAGCGCGTGATCGACGTCGGCACTGGCCTGCACGATGCGGGCGGTTTCGCCGTCGATGTGCGTGAGGCGCGGCAGGCCGTAGGGCGTCGGCCAGCGTTCGAGGACGATCACGCGATGGCCGGCGCGGCCCAGCATCGATGCGGCGACGAGGCCGGTCGGGCCGTAGCCGACGATCGCGACGTCGCAGTGTTCGGCGGTGCTGTCGCCGTGCGCGCTCGATTCGGTATTCATGTGGGGTGTCTCCATGATGGTGGTGTTTGTTGGTTTGTCGTGTGTTCGATTCAGCGCGCGGTCGAGCCGGGCAGGTTGCCATCGAACGCGTCCTGCAGCAGCGCGCGCAGGCCGTCGCGTTCGATCGGGCGAGGGTTCCAGTACGGATTGGCGGCCGCGAGATCGGCCGCGCGATCGAGGTCGGCTTCCTGCATGCCGATCGCCTTCAACGAGACGGGCGCGCCGTTGTCGAGCGCCAGTGCGTAGAGGCCGCGCGCCGCGTCGTTCGTGCCGATCGCGCGGGCGATGCGCTGCATCGCGTCCGGCGCGTGCGCCGCGTTGTACGCGAGCGCATGCGGCAGCACGACCGTATGGGTCGGCGCGTGCGGCAGGTTGAAGCTGCCGCCGAGCGTATGACAGAGCTTGTGGTGCAGCGCCATGCCGACGTTGCCAAGCACCATCCCGCACAGCCATGCGCCGTAAAGCGCGTCGCCGCGTGCGCCGAGATCGGCGGTGTTGCGGCGCACGCCGGGCAGGCCGCGCGCCAGCGCGCGAATCCCTTCTTCGGCGACGAGGCTCATCACCGGGTTCGCGTTGTTCGCGTAGAGGCCTTCCGCTGCGTGCGCGATCGCATTGAGCCCACTCGTCACGGACAGCTCGACGGGCAGCGTGACGGTGAGCGCGGGATCGTAGATCACCGTTTTCGGCAGGACGCGCGCGTCGGAGCCCGTGCGCTTGATGCCGTCTTCCGTCAGGCCGTAGATCGGGGTCATCTCGCTGCCGGCATACGTCGTCGGGATGGCGAGGATAGGCAGGCTGCTTTCGAGCGCGATCGCCTTGCCGAGGCCGATCGTCGAGCCGCCGCCGATCGCGATCGCGCAATCCGCACCGCACGACCGGGCGAACGCCTGCGCATCGCGGGCGATTTCGATCGGCACGTGCATCGTCGCGCGATCGTACAACCCGGCCGCGCGCGCGCCGAGCCGCTCGACGATGGGTTGCGCGAGGTCGCGCTGCTCCGGCGTGCAGAGCACGAGCGCACGCTGCGCGCCCAGTTCCAGCACTTCGCGTTCGAGATGGTCGAGGCTGCCTGCGCCGAAGATCACGCGTGCGGGGCGTGCCTGGTAAATGAAATTCATGTCGTCGTCACTCCATGGCGTAGTCGACCTGGTGGCGCGCGATGCGCAGGCCGGCCAGTGAGTCGCGTACGCGTGCGTGTTCAGGGTGCGTCGTGTATCCGTCGAGCGCTTCGCGCGACTCGAATTCGGCGACGAGTATCAGGTCGCACGCGTAATCGACCGCGCTGAAATCCGCGCCGACCTCGAGGTGCGTCATGCCTGGAATCCGGCCGCGCAGGCTTTCGAATGCACGCTTCACGCTGGCGCGTGCCGCCGCGCGTTCGCTGTCGGTTTCGCCTGCGACGTTCCACATCACGACGTGCCGGATCATGCGCGGCGCTCCGCTGGATTGAGCACGAAGTCGTAATCGAGCGTGTAGAACGGCGTGTCCATGCGCGAACCGTCCGGCGCGATGCCGGGCGCGTGCCGCACCCAGTCGGCGACGAGCGTCGACCGTACGCCGAATACCGCGTCGGAGTCGAGATAACGATCGCCGTCGCGAAACACGTGCGTGATCAGCGTTTCGTAACCGCGCGCCGCGATCATGAAATGCAGGTGCGCGGGGCGCCACGGATGACGGCCGAGCGCGTCGAGCATGGCGCCGACGGGGCCGTCGTGCGGAATCGGATACGGTTCGGCGAGGATCGAGCGGAACGCGTAACGGCCATTGGCGCCGGTGCGCAGCCGGCCGCGTGCGCGATGCGTGACCGAACCGTCGTCGGCCGGAAGCTGGACGTCGTAGTGCCCGTCCTCGTCGGCTTGCCAGACTTCCAGCGACGCGTGCGCGACCGGCATGCCGTCGATGCCGCGCACGTGGCCGGATACGAAACAGGGCTCGCCGCATGCGCCGTTCGCGATGTCGTCGAACATCGCGAACTCGGGGCTGCCGTCGACATAGAACGGGCCGAATACGGTCGCCTCCGTGCAGCCGGCCGGTTTCGCATGGTTCTGGGCGGTGACGAGGGTCGACAGCCCGAGCACGTCGGAAAGCAGGATGAATTCCTGGCGCTTGTCGTCGGTGATGTGCCCGACCGCGGTCAGGAAGCCGATCGCGGCCTGCCATTCGGCCTCGGTGAGTCGGGTCTCCCGCGCAAACGAATGCAGGTGCTGGACGAGACTGGTCATGACCGTGCGCAACCGCTCGTCGCGACAGCCGGAGAGCGATGCGATCACGGCCTGCGTGATGGTGTCTTCGTTGAGATTGCGCATGGGGTTGTCTCCTGATGTCGTTGGATGGCGCGTTGACGTAACATTAATTCCTCCCCGGATCGTAAAAAAGATGGTTTGGAGGAGTTTTGTTCTCCGCCAAGTGGAAGAATCCAACGCATGGACAAGTGGACGCAGATCGAATTTTTCGTGCAGGTCGCCGAGCTGGGGAGCCTGTCGAAGGCCGCCGAGCGGCTCGGCATGTCGAGCGCGGCGGCGAGCCGCTGCCTGAATGCGCTGGAGGAGCGGCTGGGGGCGCGGCTCGTCGAGCGGACCACGCGCCGCCTGTGGCTGACCGACGCGGGGCACGAATACCACCGGCGCTGCGTCGCGATCCTGACGGAGCTGTCGGAGGCCGATGCGGCGGTCAACGAAACGAGCGTCAATCCGGCCGGCACGCTGCGCGTGACCGCTTCCGTATCGTTCGCGTCGATCTATATCGCGCCGGCGTTGCCGGAGTTTCACCGGCGCTACCCGAACCTGAACGTGCAGATCATCGCGGCGAACCGCTACCCGGATTTCATCGAGGCGGGCATCGACGTGGCGATTCGCACGCGCGAACATGAAGCGGATTCGGGCATCACCGTGCGCAAGCTCGCCGAGACACGGCGCGTGCTGGCCGCGTCGCCAGGGTATCTGGCGAAGCATGGCGCGCCGGCGACGCCCGATGCGCTGTGCGACCACCGGTTGCTGGTCTACAACCTCGCGAACGATCCGTACGTGCTGCATTTCCGCCGCGGCGCGAAGAAGCAGTCGGTCACGATCAAGAGCGTGCTCGATGCGAACGAAGGGCAGGTGATCCGCGCGGCGGCGCTTGCCGGGCTTGGCATCCTGATCCAGCCGCTCTACATCATCCACGAGGATATCGTCGCGGGAAAGCTGGTGCCGGTGCTCACCGACTGGCAACTGCCGGCGCTCACCGTCAACATCGCGTACCAGAGCCGCCGTCACCAGCCGGCGAAGATCCGCGTCTTCACCGAGTTTCTGATCGAGCGTTTCGAACGCCTCGGGCTCGCGCGCAAATGGAAGGAAGTCGGCCGCTGATCGCGGGCCGTCGCCGCGCCGCTGCGCATTTCTCCGTGTAACGAAGAACTGTTCTCCTGAAGGTCGTCTTTTTCGCCGCTGTCGTGCGCTTTACATTGCGTCTCCCCGGGCCTGCGATGCCCGGCCCGCGATGACACGATAACAATCCGGTCTGGAGACGACATGAAATTCACCTTGCGACGGGTACCCTTGGCATTCCTGATCGCCGGCGCCGTGCAGGTTCCGGCGTCGGCCACGGAGAACGGGCAGATCAGCTATCCGTTCGGCGTCAACACCGTGCTGAACGGCTTGCTTCCGCCGCCCGGCAACACGCAGTACTTCAACTACGCGCTGTACTCGGTATCGAACCGGTTTGCCGGGCCGGACGGCGGCAGCGCGGTGCCGGGGTTCCACCTGAGCGTCGTCGCGGAAACGCCGCGTGTGGTCCACACCTGGGGCGCGACGTTCGGGCCGTTCTCGCTGTCGAGCAGCGCGATCGTGCCGATCGTGCACCTGCACCTGTCGACGCCGGGCGGTACGGGAAACCGCACGTCGCTCGGTGACGTGATCCTCGAGCCATTCATGATCAACTACGCGAACGCATCGCAGACCTTCTTCGCATTCTTCTCGCCGTCGTTCGCGGTGCCGAGCGGCGCGTATGCGGCGAACCGGATCGCGAACACGGGGTTGAACACGTATGCGTTCCTGCCCTACGTCAGCACGACCTGGTTTCCGGGCCGCGACTGGGAGATCTCGACGACCACGCTGCTGGAGCTGAATTCGCCGAACCATGCGACGCGGTACCACTCGGGTGCGGTGGCCGTGCTCGATTACCTGGTCGGCTATTCGATCGACCGGCGCGTGCAGGTCGGCGTGCAGGGCACGTTCCTGAAGCAGTTCACCGACGATATGCAGGACGGCATCAAGGTCGCGTCGGACGGTTTTCGCGGGCAGTCGGTCGCGATCGGCCCGCAGCTGCGTTACATGTGGGGGCCGGCGTCGGGCATGGTCGTGAAATACCAGCACGAGTTCGCGGTGCGCAACCGGCCGCAGGGCGACAAGCTGTGGGTGCAGTTCAGTTTTCCGATCTAGGCGGCGACGTTGCGCCGGCCGGTCGCGGCGCGCGTCATGGGCGCGGCGGCGGTTCGTAGCGGTCGTCTGCGTGTGCGAAGTCGTTATTTCGACTGAGGCGCGTGGCGCTCGGCGTGGCCGCGAGCCGGGCGTACTGACCCACGAATCCTGACAAAACCCTGACGGGATAAATTGATATAACGTATCATCCGACGTTTGGATCGACGGCCGTCCGAGGCTGTCGGGCAAGCCACGTGCGACGAAACCACACGAAGACCGATACGAAGTGACGAAGACGAAACACAGGCGGGCGCGCGACGCGCGGCTGCACGCCGGCTCGCGCCGGTACGACGGGGGATGGCGCTCGCGTGCCGCGTATGGTTGCGCAACCTGGGTGGGGTGTGCGATGGCGACGTCCGCCGCGCTTGCCGCGGAAGCGGCCGCACCTGCACCCGACGACCGCCATGCGCTGCCGGCGATCAACGTCAGCGCGCGATCCGCACCGGCCGACCCGCTGACGCAACCGCTCGAAACGGGCTCGCGGCTCGGGCTGGCAAGTCTCGATACGCCGGCAAGTGTCGAGTCGGTTACGGCCGGCACGATCGAGGCACGCGGCGATCGCACGGTGCTCGACGCGGTGACGCGCACCGCGGGGTTCGCGAGCGCGATGGCGCCCGGTACCGGCGGCACCGCATTGAGCGTGCGCGGCTTCAGCGGGCAGGAATCGGTGATGACGCTGCTCGACGGCGTGCGGCTGATGCCGGCGGCCGGCACGATCACCTTTCCGTTCGACACGTGGTCGGTCGAACGCATCGAGGTGCTGCGCGGCCCGGCGTCGGTGCTGTATGGCGAGGGGGCGATCGGCGGCGTCGTCAACGTGGTGCCGAAGCGGCCGCAGCGCACGCGCGAGACGACGCTGCAGGCCGGCGTCGGTGCCGACGGCGCGAAGCGCTTTGCGTTCGATACGACGGGCGCGCTCGGCCCGCGGCTGTCTTACCGCTTCTACGCGAGCGATGCACGCGCGAACGGCCTCGCCGAGCGGGCCGATACGCATACGACGGCCGTCGGCGGCGCGCTGAAATTCGACGTGAGCCCGAAGCTCACGCTGACGCTCGACTTCGACTACGGCCGCCAGATGCCGGCGACCTACCATGGCGTGCCGGCACCGAACGGCGTGCTCGATCCGTCGCTGCGCAAGCTCAACTACAACGTCGGCGATGCGACGATTGCCTACTACGACCAGTGGACGCGCCTGTCGGCCCGCTACCGGCCGACGGCCGGCGTGACGATCGACAACCAGCTCTACTACCTGACGTCGAACCGCCACTGGCGCAATGCCGAATCGTATGCGCTCGACACCGCGACGGGTCTCGTCACGCGCGGCGACTATCTGGACATCGGCCATCACCAGCGGCAGATCGGCGATCGGCTGAGCGCACGCTTCGACGGCACGCTGTTCGGCCGCGCGAACCGTTTCGTCGTCGGCACGGAATTCAGCCATGTCACGTTCAGTGGTACCAACAATTCGCCGTATGGCGGCGAATCGACGGTGCCCGCGCACGGTTTCGATCCCGGCGTGTTCACGAGCCCCGACCCGACGGTGCCGCAGTTCAGCACGCGGGCACGGCAGGCGGCGGTGTTCGCCGAGAACCGGCTCGACGTGCTGCCGCGGCTCGCGTGGGTGAGCGGCCTGCGCTACGACCACATCGCGTTCAGCCGCGAGCAGGCCGCGACCGGCGCCGGCTTCGACAAGCGCTTCGCGAACGTCGGCTGGCGCACGGGCTTCGTGTTCGAAGTCGCGCCGACGCTCAGCGCGTATGCGCAGTACACGACGGGCGCGGAAGGGCTCGGCTCGCTGTTGACGCTGTCCGCGTCGCAGGCGAACTACCGGCTCGCCACCGGCGAACAGTGGGAAGCCGGCATCAAGCAGACGCTGCTCGACGGCCGCGCCTACTGGACCTTCGCCGTGTACGACATCACGAAGCGCAACCTGCTCAGCACCGATCCGTTCAATCCCGCGCTGCGCCAGCAGGTCGGCCGGCAATCGTCGCGCGGCATCGAGCTGACGGGCGGCGCGCGGCTGCCGCACGGCTGGACGGTCGACGCGAACGTCGCGCTGCTGCGCGCGCGTTATGACGAGTTCAGCCAGAAGGTCGGCAGCGCGACGGTGTCGCGCGCCGGCAATGCGCCGGCCAACGTGCCGCAGCAGACGGCGAACCTGTGGCTCGGCTGGGCGTTTGCCGAGCGCTGGCAGGCGAATGCGGGCATGCGTTACGTCGGCGCGACCTACGGCGACGACGCGAACCGCATACAGGTGCCGTCGTACACGGTGTTCGATGCGTCGCTGCGCTGGCAGCCGACGTCGCGCACCGAGCTTGCGCTGTACCTGCGCAATCTCGCGAACCGCACGTACGCGGTGACGACGTCGAACGGCGGCGAGCAATGGCTGCTCGGCCCGTCACGCTCGGCGGAGCTCGTCGCGACGATGCGCTTCTAGTGCGGCGCGGCGAGCCTCCCGTGGCGCACATGCTCGACATCGAACGCGTGAGCTGGTCTCCCGGCGGCGCGATCGCCGTGCTCGATTCGGTGACGCTGAGCGTGGCCGACGGCGAGTTCGTCGGGCTGGTCGGCCCGAACGGCAGCGGCAAGACGAGCCTGCTGCGCTGCGTGTTCCGCTACGCACGGCCCGATGCGGGCCGTGTCGCGCTCGACGCGCAGGACGTGTGGCGCATGCGGCCGCGCGCGGTCGCGCAGCGCATCGCGGTGCTGCAGCAGGAGACGCCCGACGATTTCGGGCTGACGGTCGACGAACTGGTCGGCATGGGGCGCACGCCGCACAAGCGACCGTTCGACGCGGAGACGGCGGACGATCGCCGGATCGTCGAATCCGCACTGCACGACGTCGGCCTCGTCGAGCGCCGCGCGCAACGCTTCGCGTCGCTGTCGGGCGGCGAGAAGCAACGCGCGCTGCTGGCTCGTGCGCTTGCGCAGCAGCCCGAACTGCTGCTGCTCGACGAACCCACCAACCATCTCGACCTGCGCCATCAGCTCGAACTGCTCGCGCGCGTGCGGCGCCTCGGCATCGCGACGCTCGCCACGATTCACGATCTCAATCTCGCGGCCGCGTATTGCGACCGGCTCCACGTGCTCGCGCACGGCAGGGTCGTCGCATCGGGCGCGCCGGCCGACGTGCTGACCGAAGCGCTGCTGCGTGACGTGTTCGGCGTCGTCGCGCTCGTCGATCGCCATCCGGTCACGGGCCGGCCGCGCATCACGCCGCTTCATCCGGAATGACCGCCATGCCGTTTCCTGTCCTGCCCTCCGCGTTGCAGTCTGCGTCGTCGTCCGCATTCCGCCGGCTGGTTGCCGCGACCCTGCTCGGCTGCGCGGCCGCGCATGCGGGTGCCTATCCCGTCACCGTGCGCAGTTGCGATCGCGACGTGACGTTCGACCGCGCGCCGACGCGCGCGGTGAGCAACGACGTGAACCTGACCGAGATGATGCTCGTGCTCGGCCTGAAGGACCGGCTCGTCGGCTACACCGGCATCGGCGGCTGGAAGACGGGCACCGCGCGCGTGCGCGACGCGCTGCGCGGCGTGCCCGAACTGGCGAGCCAGTATCCGTCGCTCGAGGTGCTGGCGGCCGCGCGTGCCGACTTCTATCTGGCGGGCTGGAACTACGGGATGCATGTCGGCGGTGCGGTGACGCCGGCGACCCTCGCGCCGTTCGGCATCCGGACGTACGAGCTGACCGAATCGTGCTCGCACGTGATGAAGCAGACGGCCGCGTCGTTCGACGACGTGTTCCGCGACCTGCACAATCTCGGCCGGATCTTCGGTGTCGACGCGCGCGCCGCGCAGGTCGTGGCCGCGATGCGCGCGCGTCTCGCGGCGGTGTCGCGCGCGATCGGGCGTCCGGCGCCGCTGCGCGTGTTCGTCTACGACAGCGGCACCGACAAGCCGATGACGGCCGGCGCGCTCGCGATGCCGACCGCGCTGCTGACGGCGGCCGGGGCGCGCAACGTGATGGCCGACCTGCCGCGCAGCTGGACGCAGGTGAGCTGGGAAAGCGTGGTGGCGCGCGATCCGCAGGTGATCGTGATCGTCGACTATTCGGCAGTGACGGCCGCGCAGAAGCAGCAGTTCCTGCTGAGCCAGCCGTCGCTCGCGCGCGTGGCCGCCATTCGCGACCGGCGCTTCATCGTGATTCCCTACGATGCGGCGACACCGGGCCCCGAGAACGTCGCGGCCGTCGAGACGCTGGCCCGCGCGCTGTATCCGGCCGCGTTCGCCGGGCCGGCGCGATGAGCGGGCACGTGCGTGCGTGCGTCGCGGCCCGGCCCGGCATGCGCACGGTGCTGCCGGCGCTGGCGCTGCTGCTGGTCGTGTCGATCGTCGTATCGGCCGCGTTCGGTCCGGCGCCGATCGCGATGCGGGCGGCGGTGCGGATCGTCGCCACGCACATCGTGCCGGCGTTCGGCGAGGCCGGCGTGTTCGCGGCGGGGGCGGGCGACGACAGCATCGTCTGGCTGATCCGGATGCCGCGCGCGCTGCTCGCCGCGATCGTCGGCGCGACGCTGGCAGCGGTCGGCGTCGCGTTGCAGGCGGCGACCGCGAACCGCCTGGCCGATCCGCACCTGCTCGGCGTGAGCGCGGGCGCGATGCTCGGCGCCGTCGCGGTCACCGTGCTGGCCGGCGCGGCACTCGGCCCGTTCACGCTGTCGGCTGCCGCCTTCGCGGGCGCGCTTGCGGCGACGGCCTGCGTCATCGCGCTCGCTTACCGGCGCGGCCGGCTCGAATCGGACCGGCTGCTGCTCGCGGGCGTATCGGTGTCGTTCATGATGGCCGCGTTCGGCAACCTGCTGCTGTATCTCGGCGATCAGCGCGCCGCGTCGTCGGTGCTGTTCTGGATGCTCGGCGGCGTCGGACTCGCGCGCTGGGATCTGCTGCCGGTGCCGGCCGCATGCGCGGTACTTGCCGGCGGCGCGCTGTATGCGCGCCGGCGCGAACTGAATGCGCTGATGTCGGGCGACGTGGCCGCGGCCGCGCTCGGGGTGCCGAGCGCGCGGATGCGGCGCGAGGTGTTCGTCGTCGCGTCGTTCGCGACCGGTGCGATGGTGGCGGTGAGCGGGGCGATCGGCTTCGTCGGGCTCGTGACGCCGCATCTGTGCCGCCGTGTCGTCGGTGCCGAGCACGGCAGGCTGCTGCCGGTTGCCGCGCTGACCGGCGCGATCCTGCTTGTGTGGGCAGATGTGGCGGCCCGCACGCTCGCGGCGCCGGAGGATCTGCCGATCGGGATCGTGACCGCGATGTTCGGCAGCCTGTTCTTCGTCGCGCTGTTGCGCCGCCGCTGAGCGACGCGTGTGCAGCGGCGGCGGGCGCTCAGGCGAGGGCGCCTGCCGCGCGCGTCATTGCCGCGGGATGGCCATGCCCGTGCCGCGGCCGGATGCGTCGCCCTGCGCGAGGGTATCCGGCACGTCGAACAGGTTGTCCGGCAGCGTTCGCACGGGCAGCGTGATCACGAAGCGTGCGCCGCCGAGCGGTGAATCCTCGAGCCGCACGTCGCCGCCGTGCACCTGCGCGACGCGCCTCACGATCGCGAGCCCGAGCCCGAAGCCGCCGGTCCGCCGGTCGCGGCTGGAGTCGAGCCGCTGGAACGGTTCGAATACGCGGGCGCGTTCGGCGGCCGGAATGCCGGGGCCGTCGTCGTCGACGCTCAGCACGAGCGCGCCGGACGCGTCGCGTGCGGCGGCGAGCAGCACGGTGCGCGAGGCATAGCGGGCGCCGTTGCGGATCAGGTTCAGCAACGCGCGGGCAACCAGCTTCGGGTCGCACACGTGGGTCGCGGGAGCACCGAGCGTCGATACGTCGAGCGAGATGCCGCGATCGGCGATATCGTTCGAGACGTTGCCGGCCACGCTGTCGATCAGCGCGTCGACGACGACTTCCATCGGCGCGAGCTGGCTCGCGCCCTGTTCGAGCCGGCCGATCGTCAGCAGCTCGGTGACGAGCTCGTCGAGTTCGCGCACGTCGCGGCGCAGCGCGTCGCGGCGTTCGCGCATCCGGCCCGTTTCACCCGGCTCGGCGAGCAGCGCGAGCCCGAACTCGAGCCGCGCGAGCGGCGTCTTCAGTTCGTGCGAGATGCCGTGCATCATTTCGCGCTGTTGCTTGATCGACGCCTCGATGCGCTCGGCCATGTCGTTGAACTGTTGCGACAGTTCGTCGATGTTCGACTTGCCGGACAGCTTCACGCGTGTCGACAGCGTGCCGGTGCCGAATGCGCGGGCGGCATCCTGCAGCTTGCGCAGGTCGCGCCAGTGATAGTGAATCCACAGCACCACCGCGAACAGCGTGCCGAGCGCGAGCAGCAGGTACGCATAGATCTTGATGTCGAGATCGGACGCTTCGATCGGCCGCGCATGCAGGACCGTACCGTCCGCGAGCGGCATGTAGTAATCCTTGCCGTTGTAGCTGATCGCGATTCGCCCCGCATCGAGGTCGCGCAGCGGCGCGCCGCTCAACTGCGCACGGGCGGCGGTCATCGACAGGAAGCCGAATCCTTCGTTGCCGTGTCTCGCGAGCTCGCGCAGCGCGAGTGCGCGCTGCCCGCCCGGATGGCGTTCGAGGTAGTCGTTGAGCACGAACGCATAGGTCGTCAGCGAGTCGCGCTGCGCCTGTGCGCTGCGTTCGTAGAAGATCCGGTCGAACGACAGCTGGATGAACAGGATCGACGCGACGACGAACAGGATCACGACAAGGTACAGCCTGATCAACGGGCGCAGCATTTATTCGTCCCACGCGGAAGGGCTGAACAGGTAGCCGCGGCCCCAGATCGTCTTGATCTTGTGCGGCTCCGACGACGCATCCTCGAAGCGGCGGCGCAGCTTCGAGATGCCGGAATCGACCGAGCGGTCGAGTCCGTCGAACTCGATCCCGCGCAGCTGCTTCAGGATGTCGTCGCGGCTCAGCACGGTGCCGGCCGCGCGCGCGAGAATCAGCAGCAGGTTGAACTCGGCGGTCTTCAGGTCGACCGGCTCGCCGCGCCAGGTCACGGTGCGGTTCGGCGGCGAGATCGCCAGCTCGCCGAACACGAGCGCTTCGGGTGCGGCCACGGGCGTGTCGGCGGCGGCCGGCTGCGCACGGCGCAGCAGCGCGCGGGCGCGCGCGACCAGCACGCGCGGCTCGATCGGCTTCGTCACGTAGTCGTCGGCGCCCGTCTCGAGGCCCGCGACCTGGTCGTAGACGTCCGCGCGCGCGGTCAGGATCAGCACGGGCACGTTGGTGAACGCGCGGATGCGCCGGCAGACTTCCATCCCGTCGAGGTTCGGCAGCATCAGGTCGAGTATCACGAGGGCCGGCTGGTGCTCGCGCACCGCCGCGACGGCGAGGTCGCCGCGCCGGACGACCGTCACCGCGAATTCATAGCTGTCGAGGTATTCGCGGACGAGCTGCGCGAGGCGGTCGTCGTCCTCGATCAACAGTACGCGGTATTTGAGCGGATCTTCGTTCATGGTCTCCTCAGGATGCGCGCGCCATCTCACGCCGTGGCAAGCCGGGGTGCGGCGCGGCCCGCAGATTCTATCCGGCGCACCGAACGCCGGGGGAGCGGTACGACAATCTCGAACAATCGAACACAATTGAGCACAGATTCTCCGAAGATTCAGGACAGTCTCGGCGCAGGGCGGCACCTAGACTGCGGGCTCCGTCACTTCTATCTCAATATTGTGCGCCCAATACTTCGCCGCTACCGCTATTGCATGCCGCTCGCCGGCCTGACCCTTGCCGCCGCCGCTCACGCGGAAAACCAGTATTCGCTGTCGCTTGGCGGCGGTTTCGCACCGCGCTACCCGGGCAGCAACCAGTACCGCGGCGTCGTTGCGCCGGGGCTTTCCGCGAAGTTCGGTAACGGCTTTTTCATCGACAGTACCGAGGGCGCCGGCTACCGGCTCGACCTGCCGCACGGTGTGTTCCTGTCGGCGGCCGTGAGCTACGACGCGGGCCGTGCGGACGAGAACCGCTTCGACCTGCCGGGCTCCGACTACCTGAAGGGCATGGGCCGGATTCCGGGCTCGGTGCTGGTGGGCGTGCGCGCGGGCGTGACGCTCTTCAACGCGGCGGAGCTGAGCGTCACGATCGACACACCGGTGACGCACACGTCGCGCGGCGTGTCGGGGCACGTGGATCTCGCGGTGCCCGTGTTCAAGACCTCGCAGCACGAGATCATCGTGACGGGAACCGTGCACGCGGGCTCGGGGCGCTACACGCAGACGTTCTACGGCGTGACCGACGCACAGTCGATGACGAGCCGGTTCCGGCCGTATTCGACGAGCGGCGGGATCGACAGCGCGTCGATGGCGATCGCGTGGAACTGGACGCTGTCGCAGCACTGGTCGGTGCTCGCGACGGGGGGCGTGACGCGCTTGCTCGGTCGCTACGGTGACAGTCCGATCGTCCAGTCGCGCAGCAACTATTACGGCATCGCGGGCGTGACCTACAAGTTCTGAGTGAGTTGCCGGCGCGCGCATGCCGCACGCGCGGGCGTCGGTGCCGGCGTCGGTGTTGCAGCCGTCGCGGCAAATCGCGTGCGGTAACATGCAGGCGGGTCCGGCGCCGTGCCGGACTTGCGACCCGGTTCGCCGACACGGCCGGACCGTATCGCGTCACCGCCGACATTCGCCGGCCGGCCTTCGTCGGGGAACGGTCGGCGGCGCGCGGCACCGATCATTCATGCGACGCCGGGCCGTGCACGAAGGCCGTACACGTCACACCGGGGCGCGACAGGGAGAAACCGATGAAGAACACGATCGCGATACTCGTTGCACTCGTTGCGAGCGCAACCTTTGCAGGATGTGCGGACATGAACACGAAGCACCCCAACGCCACCGCCGGCGGCGCGGTGATGAGCCCCGCGCCGTCGGGCGCCGTGAGCGCGTGCAAGGCGGACGCCGCGCCGGACGACGCGCTGGTCGGAAAAACCGAAGCCGACGCGGCCGCGCTGCTCGACGGCTGCCTGTGGCGCGTGCTCGAGCGCGACGGCAAATCGCTGCCGGGCACGATGGACTATCGCCAGGAGCGACGCGACCTCGGCATTCGTGACGGCAAGGTGATCTGGGTGCGGCGCGGGTGAGGGATTCGGCCGCTGTGTCCGGTTATGCGGTGGCCGTCCCGTATTGCCGCGCGGGGGCGGCGGCGTCGGCCGTCGTCGCGGGGGTGACGAGCATCACGCCGCGTGCGAGCGGATCGCTGACCGATGCCGCGAATACCGCTTGCCGCTCCTCCGTCGCGCGATCGGCGGCGACCGCAAGCGCCGCCAGCGCGAGCGCCGCGCCGCTTGCGCCGTTGGCGAGCCCGAGGTGGCGGCTGCGTTCGGCGGCCTCGGCGCCCCAGGTCTGTTCGCCGACCGTCACGACTTCGGTGCGACGACTGCCGCGCTGATCGGCGTCGGTGACGAATCCGGGTGCCGTCAGGTCGGGGTGCAGCATCGACAAGCGTGTACTCGCCGCAGTGAGCAGTTGCCCGAGCGTCGTCGAATCAGCCTTGCCGTGATCGGCGGAACCCGCGCGGCGCGCGGAAGCGATGCGATGGAGCGACGGCACGGGCGTCGCATGCGGCGCGTCGGGATGAGCGAGCAACAGCGCGCATGCGCCTTCGCCGGGCGTTACGCCGTCCGGCCGATCCCGGCCGTAGAGCCGGCCCGCGCGATCCAGCGCGTCGACGGCATCCTGGCTTGTGGTGGAGTCGAATGCGAGCACGACGTGCAGATCGGCGGACGGTTGCTGGTGCAACGCCTGGATCAGTTCGTCGATGACCGCCCACGCTTGTACGGGATCGGCGACCGTGCGCAGTTGCGCGCGAACGATGCCCGGCGCGACGGCTTCGCGTGCCGTGTGCGCATCGAGCCATGCGGCGAGCGTTGCGGCGACCGGTTGCCAGCGGTCCGGCATCAGCAGGTGGAGCCTGAGCGGCGACGCGTTCGCGCCGGACAGCGCGGCATGCCGCTCGCGCAATTCGTCGAGTGCATCGGCGGCCAGCAGCAGCCCGCGCCAGTGCTCGTCCCGCAGTGTTTCCTGCGTTCCCGGCGCAAGGAGGCTCACATCGAACCGGTCGGGCGACACTGAATCGACCGTGCTGGCGAATACACCGGTTCCGTCCGGGCGTTGCAGTTCGGGATGAAGCGCGACGGGGTGCTCTTCCCGGGCCGCCGCATCGATTTCCGCGGTCGTCGCACCCGTCGGCAGCCGGACGCTGCTGTCGAGCAGCAGGGCCGACCACGTGTGCGACTCGGCATCCTGCGTGGCCGTCGCGTCCTTCGACGCGGACGACGTCGCCGGTGCGGCCGCCGCGGGCGCCGGGCGCTGGCCGAGCCCCCGGCGCAACCATGCCACGCAAACGGCGAGCGCCGCCGGCAGCACGAGCCCGCACAGCAGGAGGTCTCCGGTGGTCGGTGCATGTCGGGTCGTCTTCCACCAGACGAACACGGCGACCCACACCGCAACGAATAGCGCGGCGACGAATGCCGTTTTGCGCAACCCCGTGATCATTTCCTTCTATTCCCCCGTGACTTGCCGACGCGTGTGTCAGTTGCCGTCACTGCCTGCCGTTCTGCTTGCGACCAGCACGGCGCCGCAGGCCGTCTTGTAGCCGTCGCGTGCGACGCCTTCGCCTTGCACGATCATCGTGTCGTCGCCGTCGACGATGTGATTCGGGCCGTGTACCGGACACGTCACCGTGTCGTTGCGGCGAGCGATGCCGCGGCCGTCGACCGACGACAGCGTGGATGCACTGGTCACGGTGCCGCCATGGCTGTGCTTGTCACCAAGGACGATGAAGGGTTGGGTCATCCGGATAGGCCTCCTTGCTGGATCGTCGGCGATGCATCCGGATTTCCCGATCCCGGATGTCATCGGCGACGCTTTTCGAATCAATTTCGACCGAATCAGGTATTTATTACCTTTCGGAAATAATTGCCTGATTCGGTTGAGTAGTCAGGTAGCTGTCGAACTGAAAGCAGCCATTATCGCGTGTGAAGCCCGCGCGTCAAGGTTTCGCATCTTTTTATCAGGTGTTTTCCTGTAGCGGAGTCTGACTGTGTAATTTAAAATAGTAAGCTTCAAAAAAAGGGGTGCATCCATTCAGCCAACTGGTCGCGTTCCGCCTGATGGCGGGGCAGGTGCCCGTACCAGACAGTGCTGTAGGGGAATTCGGTATGTTTCCTGCCGGTTCGGCGTGGCGATTGCGATGCCGGCAATCATGCATCGTCCCGTGTTCGTCGCAGCCTATGCACTTAAAAACGTCGAAATCCTGAGAGAGCGGGAATCGCATGAGCGTCATCAAGGAATTTGCGTCTCTATTCGGCGCATTCAATCGCCTGTATTCGCTGGACGGATCCGGCGCGCTTGCTGCATTTCAAATCGAGCGCTGGACCGGTCGTGAATCGCTCTCCGATCTCTTTCAATGGAACGTCGATGCGCTGTCGACGGATCCCGCGCTGGATCTCGACGCGATGCTCGGGCAGCGTGTCGCGATTCGCACCACGCTCGCGAACGGCACGACGACGCTGCGCAGCGGACTCGTCGCCGAGGCCGAGTGCATCGGTTACGACGCAGGCCTCGCTCGCTACCATCTCCAGATCGTGCCGTGGCTCGCGGCGCTCACGCATGCGCGTGACGAGCGAACCTTCGTGAATCAGACGCTCGCCGACGTGCTCGATACGGTGTTCGCGCCGTACGCCGGGATCGCGCGGTGGCGCCTCACGCCGGACGCGGGCCGGCGTCTCGACGCGCTGGCTCCGGTTGCGTATCGCGTGCAGTACCGCACTCATACGCACTACGAATTCGTGCAGCATCTGCTGGCCGAGGCCGGCCTCGGGTTCTGCTTCGTCGAGGACGAGGACGCGCCCGCCGGGCATGCGATGCTGGTCTTCGACGACAGCGCGCAACTGGCCGAGGACGAGACGTCGGCGCGACGCGGCGGGGTGCCGCGCCGCTCGAGCGGGACAGCGACCGACGCCGACGACGTGATCCTCGGGATCGGGCAGTCGCTGTCGCTGACGGCCGATCGCGTCACGCTGATCAGCAGCGACTACCGCGCGAACCGCGCGACCACCGCGAGCACGGATCTCGGCCGGCCGAACGGCACGCGCGAGCTCTACGACGACGTCGGGCCGGAAGCGTTCGACACCCTGCGCGACGCGGAAGACATGGCGCGGCGCCAGGCCGACGCGATCGTGTCGCGCGCATGTTTCTGGACCGGCTACGGCACGCTGCGCACGGCGCGCGCCGGGCGTGCGCTGAAGCTCGTCGATTCCGGCTGGCAAGCCGTGCGCGGTGCCGCGGCGCCCGAGGATTTTCTGCTGACGCACGTCGAGCACGTCGGGATTAACAATCTCCCGCCGACCGTCATGGAAGCCATCGAGCGGCAACTCGGGCCGCTGCCGGCGACGCAGCTCGATCCGCGCGTGCTCCGGCAAGCGCAGGCCGGCGGTTACGCGAACCGGTTCGATGCGGTGCCGCGCTCGCAAGTCTGGCGGCCCACGCTGGCGGACGGGACCGGGCAGCGACTCAATCCGGTTGCGACGGCGCTGGGCGCGCAGACGGCGATCGTCGTCGGTCCGACCGGCAGCCCGCAGCCCGGTTCGACGGGGCCGGTGCATGCCGACGCGCAAGGGCGCTTGCGCGTCCGGTTCCACTGGCAGGCGGAAGACGATACGGGCACCTATCCGACGCGCGCGATTCAACGGCTCGCGAGCGACGGGCACGGTCTTCAGCAGGTGCCGCGCATCGGCCATGAAGTCCTCGTGCAGTTTCACCACGGGCTGATCCACCGGCCGATCGTGCTCGGCGGCCTGTTCAACGGCCGCGGCGAAGGCGGTGAGTCGCCTTCGCCGGGCGGCGCGGCCGGGAAACCGCTCGACGCATCGATCTACACGCAGGCGGGCGACCATGCGCCGAGCGCGCAGGGCAATCTCGCGAGCGGGCTGAGCCCCGCGTGGCACGGCGCCGGCGGCGGCGCGGATCGCCACAATCACGCCGGCGCGCTGTCGGGCTTCAAGAGCCAGGGGTTCGACGGGCAGGGCCACAACCAACTGGTCGCGGACGATTCCGACGGCATGGGGCGCCTGCAGATGGCGACCACGCACGCGGCGACGCAACTGAACCTCGGCCATCTGCGTCATCAGTCCGACAACTATCTCGGCAGTTTTCGCGGCCAGGGCGTCGAATTGCGCTCGGACGCCTACGGTGCGATGCGTGCGACGCGCGGCTTGCTGGTGTCGAGCTATGCGCTTGCCGGCGCCGCACAGCCGGCGGGCGATGCATCCGCGCTGCAGGCGCTGCTCGCGCGGCACGCCGCGCTGGTCGGCCGGTTCGACAAGACTGCCGATACGCACGGGACGCTGCCGTTCGCCGCGCAGCGCGGCGTGGAGCAGGCGGGCCAGTCGTCGCTGAACGGCAAGGCCGCGCCGCTCGACGCGCTCGCGCAGAGCTTCGCAACGACGGTCGGCGCGAACGGCTACGCACAGGCATCGGCCGATGCCGCGCAGCGATCGACGGGCAACGCACTGCCGCATACGGGCGACGCGGTGCTCGGGATCGAGGCACGGGGCGGACACGGGTTGATCGCCGGGCAGGCGCTGCAATGGGCGGCCGGCGAAACGCTGTCGCTCGGCAGCGGTGCCGACTTCAATCTCGCCGCCGCGCAGCAGCTGCGCATTCACAGCGGGCAGGGCATCGGCTGGCTGGGCGGCGCGAGCCATGCGGACGGCGTCGGCATGAGCCTGATCTCCGGCAAGGACGGGCTGACGCTGCAGGCGCAGCGCGACGTGCTGGGCCTGCGTGCGCGCGACGACCTGAAGGTCGCGTCCGCGAGCGCGGATGTCGAGATCGCCGCGAAGAAGACGGTGCATCTCGCGGTGAGCGGCGGCGCGCATGTGACGATCGAAGGCGGCGACGTCACGTTCGGCTGCCCGGGCAAATTCGTCGTGTATGCCGCGCAGCATGCTTTCGTGGGCCCTGATCAAATGAGTACACCGTTGCCGCAGTTTCCCGAGAAGGTGTGCGTCGAATGCCTGCTGCACGCGATGCAGTCGGGTAGCGCGCTGGCGGGCAAGGCAATCTGAGCATGACGATCGAACCGACCGACTGGATCGACCGCTATCCCGACGACACGCCGGATCGGCTGAACGCGCTGTTCGAGCACGCGCCGGCCAGCGGCCGCTGGCATCTGCTGCTCGACATGGGTTTCGCGCCGGCGCTGCGTGACCGGATGCCCGCGGTCGACCGCAACGATGCCGTCGTCGTGCTGTACGAAGGCGTGTACGACGGCGACGACCTGGCGGCGATTTCGCCGTGCCTCGCGCCGTTGCCTGCCGACGCGGCAGCGCGCGCGGCGATGCTCGGGACCGTGCTGCGCGAGACGTCCGGACGTCCGATGGTGAGCCTGTTGCGCGGTGCGCGCGATACGGGCGCGCTTGCCGCGCATCTGCGCGGGCAGATGGAGGCAAGCGCGGCGGCCGACGGCGAGGCGTTCCTGGTGCGTTTCGCCGATACGCGTTGCCTGCCGGCCTGGCTCGAGGCGCTCACGCCCGCGCAGCGTCGCCGCTTCACGGACGGCATCGACGCGTGGCATGTGTTCGATCGCACCGGGGCGCTCGTGGCGCTCGATGTCGACACCGCACGCGAAGCGGTGGCCGGCGAAGCGGGTGCCGGGCGCAGCGGCCAGCCCTACGTGCTCGACGGGGACCAGGTCGAACGACTGCGGCAAGCCGCGAAGATCGACACGCTGCTTTTTCATGTCCGCCAGCGTCCGGAGAGTTTCGGCCGGCTGCTGGCAACGCCGTCGCAAGCCCATGCGTGCGTGAGCGCAGCGTGGGCGCGGCACGACGGGCCGCCTGCGGCAGCGTCGCGGGTCGCGCTCGATGCGCTCGCGGCGGCCGGGTATCTGGCGACGGAGCGGGCGCCTGCCGCGTCGTCCGCGTAGAACAATGCGGGTTCGCGTGCATGCGAACGGCGACACGGACGTGTCTGCGCGGCATGCGACGGAGCACACTGTTGATAGCGATCCGCGCCGGACGGCGTCGGACAAGAGGATCAAGAAATGAGTCTGAATGCCGGTTCCACGACGTTTGCCGCTCGGCTGCTGATGTTCATGGCCATCCTGCTGGGGACGGCAGGATGCTCGCGTGCCACCGATGTGTCGTTTGCGGTGTCGGGTGTGGCGGGGGGGGCGAGCGCGCCGGCCGAGCCCGACACGATGGGCTTGAAGCTGAATGCCCTCAACTACACCGACGTTCCGATCGGCGCGTTCTACGTCGACGGCACCTGGGGCGGGGCGGTTCCGGCTCGCGTCGGCAGCGGCGGCGGCGCGATCATCTGCTGCGTCGCGTTACCGAAGCAATGGCATCCGGGGTTGACCGTCAACCTGCAGTGGCGGGACGACAACCTGTACAGGAAGGATCCGAAGGCGCTCGCGAGCCGCGTCGTGCCGGTCGAGCGCTACGACGCGTTCTCGGACGGCTTCCTGTGGGTCCTGTTCTTTCCGCACGATCGAATCAAGGTCTATGCGTCGCAGTGGATGCCCGGCTACCGCGGTTTTCCCGAAAATCTTCAGGCGCCCGCCGAAGCGTGTCCGGGACACTTCACGTTGCGCAACGGCGATCCGCAGTGCCCGAATCCCGACAAGAGGATCACACGATGAGTTTCCGCTTCGCGAGCGCTGACCGGCCCGACGTTGCGGTCGTCACCCCGGAGGAGCAGGACGCGATCATGCGCCGCCTGCACGACGACGACGGGATGAGTTGCTGCAAGACGCTGCATGTCGGCATCTTCTTCGACGGCACGCGCAACAACGCCCATCGCGATCGCGCCGGCGGCAAGCACAGCAACGTCGCCCGCCTGTTCGACGTGTTTCCCCGCGACAAGTATCACAGCGCCATCTACGTGGCGGGCGTCGGCACGCCCTTCGTCGACGAGGTCGGCGATCAGGGTGTCGGGCTGCAGGCCGCGGCGGGCGCCGCGACGGGGTGGGCCGGCGAGGGGCGCATCAACTGGGCGCTGCTGCAGATCCACAACGTCGTGCATGCGCACGCGTTCGGCAATTCGCTGTCCGCGGCGCTCGGCAAGAGCGACAAGGCGCTCGCGAAGGCCGTCAGCGTCGACCTGAATTTCAAGGGCATCGATCTCGGCGGCACGCCGCCGAAGCCGGGCAGTCTCGGCGACATCAACGCGCGCGGCAGTTCGAGCGCCGGCGCGCTCAAGCTGATGGCGGCCGAGCAGAACGGGATCGAACTCACCTGGGATCGCGACACGATCTGGGCACAGCTCAAGGGCGAAGTCGATACGGCGAACTGGACCGCGACCATGCGCGCGTGGGACGACAAGCGGCGCGCCGCGTTGCGGGCCCGTTGCGCGCAGCTGAAGGAGCGCGTCGGCGATCTGCTGGTCAAGGGCAAGCCGAAGCTGCAGCGCATCCGCCTGTATGTGTTCGGCTTTTCGCGCGGCGCGGCCGAAGCGCGCACGTTCTCGAATTGGCTGAACGATGCGCTCGACGCCGATTTCAGCCTGTGCGGCGTGCCGGTGTCGTACGACTTTCTCGGCCTGTTCGATACGGTCGCGTCGGTCGGCATCGCGCAAAGCACGGCCGCGACGTTGTTCGACGGGCACGGCGGCTGGGGACGCAAGGAGCTGATGGGGCTGCCGTATTCCGTCCGTCGCTGCGTCCACATGGTCGCAGCACACGAGCCGCGCGGATCGTTCCCGCTCGACCTGATCGATGCGTCGATCGACGGGCGCGAGGAGATCGTCTATCCGGGCGTCCATTCGGACGTCGGCGGCGGTTATGGACCGGGCGAGCAAGGGCGTGGCACGGGCGATGCGGACAAGCTGTCGCAGATACCGCTGCTCGACATGTATCGCGAAGCGCGCAAGGCCGGTGTTCCGCTCGACATCAACGGGCCCGGTGTCGCCGCCGAAGCAGCTGCGGCGTTCGCGATTTCGCCCGCGCTCAAGCGCGCGTTTTCCGCCTACGTGAGAACGAGCGCGGACTACTACTACGCCAAGGAACACGGCACGCCGGGCCTGATGCGCGCGCACTACGGGCTGTACCTGCGCTGGCGCAGGATGCGCCTCGACAACTTGCGTACGCAACCATCGTTCCTGGCCGCCAAGGCCGCGTATCCGCAGGATGCAGTCGATCTCGACAGCGCGAACGAGGAACTGCGGCTCGAATGGCGCGACCTGCTCGAGTGCGAGAAGCAGGGTGGCCCGACCGTGAGACGCTACGCGGGGAACGCGGTCAGCAAGAAGCTCACGCAGAACCCGAAGGCGGCAGCCGTCATTTCCCCGGCCGTGCTGCCGATCGTCCAGGGCCTGCAGTCCGCGCTTCCGCTCGTCGGTCCGGTGGTACGCGCGAGTGCGAAGCGCGCCGAGGATTTTTTCCAGTTGCAGCTCGACGAGAAGTGGCAACAGTGGCTCGAGGTGCGAGGCGACTGGAACATGGGGCCGCCGGAGGCGGCGATCAGCGCGCTGTACGACAACTTCATGCACGACTCGCGCGCGTGGTTCAAGCCGCTCGGCGACGACGACGACGTCTGGAACTACAACCAGATCAAGGCGCTGAAAACCCGTCAGGCGGAATTCGAGCGCGAGCACGCGGCGTGGCAGACGCGTCGGCAACTTGGCCTGCCGGGGCCGTCGCAGATCATGCAGGTGATGGGCGCGAGTGCACTCGGGCTCGGGCCCGGGGTCAGCGCGGTGCAGGAGCCCGAACCGCGCTCGCCGCTGAGCGCACGGCAGGCCGATATCCTGAAGCGCTACGACGCCGCGCAGCAGGCCGCGCAGAAGGCACGCGCGGCCAAGGACGCGAATGCGCCGACCGACAGTGCCGTGCTGACCGATCCCGATGTCACGGGCGGTCTCGCGTTGCAGGATTCGGGACGCGAGTTTTCGTTCGTCTGGGGTTACCTGCGCTGGCGCACCGTCTACGTGAACGGTGTGCGCTGGGATGCGCCCCACGTACCGAGCGTGCAGGAAGAAATGGAGGCGCAGCGCAAGATGCTGCAGTACAAGGTCAACATGAACGGGATCTTCCCGCAATGATGCGGCGTACTGTCTCCCGCGCGCGGCGGCCGCTCGCCGTTGCACCGCAGAATCGATTCGATACGAACCAGCCGACGCGAAACGCATTCGCGCGCGATTGCCGAGAAACGACATGGATCTTGTTGCCGCATTAACGGGGTACGGGCAAGCGACCCGCCATATCCAGATCGATACCGCGATGCCGGGGGCATTCGTGGTCGAGCGCTTTCACGGTCGTGAAGGGATCAGCGAATCGTTCCGGTTCGAGATCGACGTGCTGTCGAGCGAGCCGTTTCTCGATCTGGCGCCGCTGATCGGCAGCGCCGTGCGGCTGCGCCTTGCGACGGCGGCGGGCGAGCGCTGCTGGAACGGCTACGTCACGCATGCCGCGTATGCGGAGAGCGACGGCGAGTTCACGCGCTACCGGCTCACGATGGAATCGTGGCTCGCGCTGCTGCAGCTGCGCCGCAATTGCCTGTATTTCGTCGATCTTGACGTCGAGGGCATCTGCGAGCAGGTGTTCGGCGATTACCCGGAAGCGCATCGGCGCTACGAGCGAGTCGAGCCGCTGCGTGCGTTCCGCCTGCGCGGCCAGTACCGGGAAACCGATCTCGATTTCGTGTTGCGGCAGCTGTCGGAAGCCGGGTTGTCGTTTCGCATCGAGCACGGGCAGGACACGGGGAACGCACCGTCGGGCGACCATACGGTCGTCGTGTTCGACCGCCACGCACGGCTGCCCGACGGCAGCGCGATCGCATTCAATGCGCAGGACGTCGGCGATCCGGACGGTGTGATGACGCAATTCTCCGATCGGCGTCAGCTCGTGCCAGATCGGGTGGTGACGACGAGCTGGAAAGCCAGCGAGCTCGTTGCGCTGGCCGGCCAGGCGCAGCAGCCGGCCGACGCCGACGCGCCGCTGCTGCCGGTGCGGGAGGTCTACGACGGCCAGCGTGCCGGCCGCTTCGACACGAGCGGCGACGCGCAGCGTTACGCCGAGCAGCGTCTCGACGCGCTGCAGCTCGCCAAACGGGTTTACCGTGGCGGCGGATCGTCGCGCACGCTCGAGGTTGGCAGGGTGCATACGCTGAACGATTATCTGAGCGGCCCCGTGCGGTTCGTGCCGCTGTCGATCGAGCATGAGGCCGTCAACAATCTCGGCGCGCAGATCGGGCAGCTGTTCGGACGCGGCGAGCTCGAGAAGGGCCTGTATCGCAACCGCTTCGTCGCGGTGCCGGAAGGCACGCCGATCGTGCCGCCGCATCGCGACCGGCCGACGGTGCATGGCGTGCAGACCGCGATCGTGGTCGGCGAGCCGGGCGGCCGCGTCAGCAGCACGCGCGATCACCAGGTCCGCATCCAGTTTCCGTGGATGCGCGGGGTCGCACCGCTGCCGGGCGGGCTGACTGATACGGCGAGCCGCGCCAATCCGGCCGGCCATGCGCCGGGCGACCATCGGTCGGGCATCCTGGTCCGCATCGCCGAACAGGCCGCCGGGCCGAATTTCGGTCATGCGTTCGCGCCGCGCGTGGGGGCGGAGGTGGTGGTCGGCTTCGAGTCCGGCAACATCGACGCGCCCGTCGTCCTCGGCCAGGTGTACGGCGGCCGGGTGCGACCGCCGTTCGCGGCCGGCGAAGGCAGCGACGCGAATCATTCAGGATCGCTGACGGGCCTGCAGACGCAAACGCTCGACGGGCAACCGGGCAGCCGCTGGGTGATGGACGATGCGGCCGGGCAATTGCGCCACGAGCTGAACAATTCGACTGCCGGCACGCGCCTCGCGCAGGGTTATCTGATCGACCAGCAGGGCACGATGCGCGGCGCCTATCGCGGCGAAGGTTTCGAACTGGCGACGCAGGGCTGGGGCGTCGTGCGGGCCGGCGCGGGCGTGCTGGTATCGAGTACCGCGCGTCAGTTCGGTGCGTCGACGCAGATGGACGTCGCCGAACGCGTGGAGCAGTTGAAGGACGCCGAGAAAACCGCGCAGGAACTCGACCGGGCGGCCACCGGCGCGCTGGCAGTCGGCCTGAGCGCGAACGCGGCGCTGACGGATTTCCTGAAGGCGATCGATCCCGCGCAGGACGGCAAGTATGCGGGGAGCGTGGGCGGCCAGAGCGCGACCAAGCCGAGCGGCACGCAGCGCGACGGCGGCGATCCCGTCGAGCGATTCGCGACACCCGCGGTGCTGATGGAGTCGCCGGAGAACATCGTGGTGACGACGCCGGACAGCGCGGTGTCGTATGCGGCGCAGCATGTTCATGTGACGTCGCAAGGCGATGCGCACGTGGGCGCCGGTGCGACCGTGGCCGCGGCGACGGGCGATGCAGTGAGCCTGTACAGCGTGGCGGGCGGGCTCAAGGCGATTGCGGGCGAAGGGCCGGTGAGCGTCGAGGCGCACGCGTCGACGATGGAGATTCTCGCGGACCAGACCGTGCGCGTGACGTCGACCGACGAGCGCGTCGACGTGCTCGCGCAGGATGCGATCGTGCTGCAGCAGGGGCCGAACCGGATCACGCTGAAGGGCGGCGACATCATCGTCGAGACACCGGGGCAGTTCGCGGTGAAGTCGGGCGGGCATCCGTTCCCGGGGCCGCGCGCGACGAGCGTGAAGCTGCCGGCGCTGCCGGTGTTGCCGCAGGGCGATCCGTGCGACTTCCTCGTACAGGCGCTGGCGGCGAGCCCGGCGGGGAGAGGGGCGGTGGCGGCGGGGGGAGCGGCATGGAGCGGGGCCGCGTCGAGCGCGACGGGTTTGACGGCCCACATGCCGGTTCCGGAAGCAGGAACTTTGCCGCTTGTCCCGCAGGCACGGGCAGATGAGTCGAGTCGATCCATGCCTGCACCGGTACCCGCTTCGTCGGGACAAAATGCGGCGCCCGGCCCGTCGCTCGGTTATTCGACTCCGCCGCCGGTGTCCAGCGAACTGGAAGGCATGCCGAAGAAAGGCCCGGCAGCGCAAAGCGGGCCGTGCAATCTTCACGTCCCCGCGATTCCCACCGAGCTTCATACCGTTGATGCCGGATGCGTCAGCTATTTCCAGACGGGAGAGGACGGCAAGGCGGTACTCAAGGACAAGAAGCGAATCTGGCTGAATTTTTCCGGCACGGAGGATTCGTACGACATCGGATACGCGCCCGCGACGGCGACCGTGACGGCGACCGTCTATATCAAGGTCAACCTGAAGGACCAGTACTGGATCAATGACGGGGCCGTCTACATGGATCCATCGACGGGCAAACCGTTCTCGGTACCGTTCAATAGCGATGGAATCCGTAAAGACCGGGTGATAAGGGTCGTGGACCGGCCGGGTGGGCTGGGTTCCATATCGGGCTTCAAGAAGCGCATCGAGGACGGGCTGAATAGAGGGAACTATTCGATGCAGCCGAAAGAATGCCCGCTTGGCAGAGCATGTACGTGCAAGGTCAAGCTGAAACTGGAAGTCGAGCTGGTTCAAATCGGGCGATGCCATGCGGAGATCAATCTGTTTCCGATGGCGACCCGGGCGGATTCGGGCAACTGGGGGGAAGTGAACGTCGAGTGGAACGGCCGGGAGAATCGGTACGTTCCGATCAAAACGGAACATACGATCGTGCACGAGGCCGGCCATCTGTTCGGCTGGCCCGATGAGTATTTCCTGGATGGCGGGGCGGTGTATGGCAAATACATCAACTCGCAACATCTAGTCGACGTGAAGATGGCCCAGCTTGTCGACAACTGGCAGCGCGAGACCCCCACGAACGTGATGGGCCGGGGGGTGTACACGAAGAATCCGGAAATTGCGAAGTACTACATGTACAGCTTCCGCAACTGGTTCAACAAGAAAACCGGGATTGAATGGGAGGTGCTGAAATGAAGCGCTCGATCTTGTTCCTGGTGATGTCAACGATTTCTTTCGGGGTGGCGGAAATGACGCTTGCACATGATCGTCCGGATTATTTCGAGATTCGTAGCGGACAGGGACAGCTCAATCCTTCGCCATCGATGGCCTTCACGGCCGATGGTCGAACGGTGTCGTACTTTTCGCGTGGGCGGGACATCGACCCGCTGCCGCCATCGAGTTACGTCGGAATCGGGAAATATACGGCGGATCTCACGGGAACCTATCGCCAGCATGTCGATATGGTCAAGGCGACGTTGAGCAGCAGGACAATCCCCCAGATCCGCGAAATCAACAAGGGGTCCGTGCTCGTCTATTCGTTCAACAAGGACGGCCACCATTACGAGGGCACGTACAACTATCAGTTCGACGATCAATTCAACGAGAACCTTTCGGTGCTTTATGACCTTGCCCACGATTTGCTGGCGCGTGGTACGCACGAGATCAATTTTCGTCCGGAATTTTCGGTGCGATCCACCGCCGACCATCTTGTCGTCGACGTGACGTTCGCAAACGATGGCAAGCAGGATGTGGCGATCGACGGTCCTGATCGTTGGTCGCCAGATCTGGCGAGGCCCGATATGCAATACATGGAGATCAGCGGCGGCAACAAACTCGTGGGTTTCGACGTCAGGCTGGTCAGCAAATATCTGAACGACACATCGCGTCGTAATCGGCGCGAAATCGTCGTCAAGCCCGGTCAGCCCGAGAAGATGGAATTCCTCGTGCCTTACGCAGATCTGACCTATGACGCCAATTCGCCGATGCGCCGTGTCGAGCCCGGCACCTACGTCTTCGCCGGCAAGATGAACGTCGACATCCTGCGTCCGCAGGAAATGGACGGACGGATCTTCACGCCGACGAATCGGCTGGAAAACGTGAACCTGACGGGGAAGTGACCCTGACGTGATGCGCGTTATACGAATCCTGGTGTTGGTGGCATTGCTTCCCTGCGCGACGGACATGGCGTCTGCGCGGGACGAGCATGGTCATTTCGAAATCCGGAGCAGCCCGGGGCAGATCAAGCCTGCGCCTCCATTGGGTTTCACGTTTGACGGCAATCGTGTCGCCTACTATTCGCATGGGTTGGATCTTGATCTCATGCCGCCGGCGAAGTATGTAGGAATCGGAAAATACACGGGAGAACTGAACGATCGTTACCGGCCGGAAATCGAGCAGATGCAGCGGATTCTGGCCAATAACGAGATCGCTTCGGTCCCGGGCCGGAATGTCGGATCGGTCCTCTCATATTCGTTCGATCGGGATGGAACGCGTTACCAGGGGCAGCTTCAATATCGATCCAGCGACGAGATCAACGGAAAGCTGTTGTTTCTTTACGAACTTGCGCAGGATCTGCTGGATCACGGCACGCCTGAGATCAATCTGCACCCGACGTTCGCCGCGCGTTCCGAGGCGGGGAATCTGGTGGTCGATGTCGTGTTCGGGAACGACGGGACGCAGGAAGTGGTCATCGATGGCCCGGAGAAGTGGTTGTCGCGGCGCGCGCTCCTGAACGGGCAATACTTTCTGATCAGCGCGGACAATGACGCTGGCGCGCGCTTCCAGGTCGCGCTGGTCGAGAAGTACCTGAGTGCCGCTTCCCGCGCCTATGCGTCTGTGATTTCGGTCAAACCGGGGCAGTCGGTGAAGGTCGAATTCGTCGTGCCGCACGATGCGTTGACGTTCGATCCGGGCGCATCGCGGCAACGGATCCCCGGGGGCACCTACCAGATGTTCGGCGTCGCGAATGTCAACATCCAGTCGCCCTCGGAAATGAAAGGCAAAGCATTCATACAGATGGACAAACTGTCCGACGTCGATTTGACCGAACGATAATGCGTAACCCGATGCTTCGACTCCAGGAACTGAACGTACCCCCCGCGAACCCCGAACCCACCCATCATGTCGACCCAATCTGACCTCATCCAGGCGTTCTTCCGCGGCTGGTCACAGCACGACCGGTTTCTGTGGCTGACCACGCCGCTCGGCGCGGACAAGCTCGTCGCCGAGAGCCTGCACGGATGGGAGTCGCTCGATCGCGGCGGCTTCCGGTTCCAGGTCACCGCGCTGACCGAGCGTCCCGATGTGCCGCTCGACAAGCTGATCGGTGCGGTGATCCTCATCGAATGGCAAGCCGCCGACGGGCAGGACGCACGGCGCCCGTTCCACGGCCATGTGATGGCCGCGGAACTCGTCGGCTACAACGGCGGGCTCGCGCGCGTGCGACTCGTCGTCGAACCGTGGCTCGCGCTGCTGCAGCAGCGCGTCGACAGCTACAACTTCGTGAACGCGAGCGTGATCGAGATCAGCGAACAGGTTTTCTCGCACTACGCGCGTGGCGCGGTTGCGCCGGCATGGCGCTGGTCGCTCGCCGACCCGGCGCGATATGCGAGCCGCAGCCTGACCGCACAGGCCGGCGAATCGGACTTCGCGTTTCTCGAACGTCTGTGGGCGGAAGAGGGCATCTTCTACTGGTTCGAACACGAGGGCGACGCGCAGTCGACGAACCTCGGCAAGCACACGTTGGTTCTCGCCGATACGAACCAGCGTTTCGACCCAGCTGAACCCGAGGTCGTCGGGTTCCATCAGACGAGCGACGGCGATCCGCGCGGCGGTATCCGGCAATTCCTGCATGCGCGTCGCTGGCGCATCGGCAGCGTCGCGCGCGCCAGTTGGGATCATCGAAGCCTGTCGACCCGTCCGTCCGGCGTGCGCGCGAACGGCGCGGTCGTGCCGGGCGAGGATCGCGACGTCGCCGGCCCGTACGCGTTCCAGACCACCGCGATCGGCGAACAGCGCGCGCAGCAGCAACTCGACGCGCAGCGGGTGGCGGCGCTGCAGGCCGAAGGCAGCGGCACGCGTCGCGATCTGCGGCCGGGGCTGCACTTCGCGATGTCGCAGCATCCGTCGCTCGATGCATCGCGCACGTTCGTGTGCCTGCGTGTCGAGCACGACGCGCGTGCGAACGTGGGCGCCGACGTGCACGGTGCGATCGCGCAGCGACTGGGCGAGATTCCGTCGGCGCCCGACGCCGCACCCGGCGAGGCAGTCGGATACGGCAGCGCGCAGGCGCTGCATGCGGTATTCGACGCGACGACACACGCTGGCGGCGCGCTCGTGGACGGCAACGAGGTGTACCGGAACCGCTTCGCCGCGTTGCCGTTCGACCAGGCCTATCGGCCGCTGGCGTCGAACGGGCACGGTGCGCGCGTGCATCCGGTCGCGGTGATGCCGGGCGCGCAGACAACCGTCGTGGTCGGCGCGGGCGATCCGGTTCACACCGAACGCGATCACCGGATCCGGATCCAGCATCACGCGCAGCGTGGGCAGAATTCCGCGAGTCGCGAAGCGCATCCGCGCGCGGCGAATGCGCCGGCCGATCGTGGCGCCGGCACCTGGACGCGCATGGTGACGCCGGTCGGCGGCGACAACTGGGGCGGCGTGAGCGTGCCGCGCGTCGGCCAGGAAGTCTGGACCGAGTGGCTGGAAGGCCAGCCGGACCGGCCGGTTGCGGTCGCCGCGCTGTACAACGGGCAGGGCAACGCCAACGCGCAGCACAATGCGTTCGCGGGCGGCCCGAGCGGCAGCACGGCCAATGCGGCGGCCTGGTTTGCCGGCAACGACCATGCGGCCGTGCTGACAGGCTTCAAGACGCAGGACATGAGCGCGAGCCAGACCGGCGCGGGCGGCTCGCGGCAATTCATGCTCGACGATACGGCCGGCCAGTCAAGTGCGCGCCTTTACACGACCGATCACGACAGCGGCCTGACGCTCGGCCACATCAAGCAGGTGCAGGACAACCGGCGTCTGGCCGATCGCGGCTACGGCGCCGAACTGTCGACGCAGGCGGCCGGTGCGCTGCGCGCCGGTGCCGGCCTGCTGATCAGCACGGCGCCGGGCGTGAACCAGATGGACGCGAGCGCGGCGAGCCAGGTGCTCGCGCAGCAACGCGAGATGCTGCAGGGGCTCGCGGATTTCGCGCGCAAGCAGGGTGCGGAGCCGGGTGTGAGCACGGCACAGCCCGGTGTCGCGAGTGCCGGCGCGAGCGCCGCGTCGCCGCTCGCGGCGATCGAGGGGCTGCAGCAGAGCCAGGTGTCGATCGGCGCGACGCGCGAAGGCAACGGCGCGGGCGGTGCCGGCGGAGGCGGTGCGGTTGCGTGGCAGCATCCGCATCTCGTCGCGCACGGCGAGGCCGGCGTCGTCGCGATGACCGCGCGAAGCCACGTGTGGGCGTCGGGCACGCAAACCGCGCTGAGCGCAGGACGCGACGTGCAGGTTACGGTCCACGGCAAGTCGAGCATCGTCGCGAAGGAAGGCATCGCGCTGTACACGCACGGCACCTCGGGCGGCAGCCGCCCGGTGCCGGCCGTCGGCATCGCGCTGCACGCGGCGACGGGCGCCGTCACCGTGCAGGCGCAGAACGCCGGGACGCTCGACGCCAATGCGCAGCGCGCAGTGACGGTGTCGAGCGCGCAGGCGAGTGTCGCGCTGCAGTCGCCGAAGCGGCTGCTGCTGACGGCCGCCAACGCGTTCCTGAAGATGGAAGGCAACGACATCGTGATCGGCGCGCCCGGCAAGGCGACGTTTCATGCGGCCCAGCACACGCTGACCGGGCCGCGTTCCGCGAACGTGCAGCTGCCGTCGATGAACAAGCCCGCGTGCGTCGAATGCATGCGAGATCTCGCGCATCGCCACGAAGCGGTCGCCACGCGCGGGTGACGCCGATGACAACGCTGCTTCAGACCTGGGAAACGACGGCCGCCGCGGAGCACACGGCGTTTCCGGATACCCATCGCTATCTGCTGGCCGATGCTTCGCAACTGCCGATCAACGCGGCGCCGTGGCGCGAGCTGATCGCGCAAGGGCAGGTTCGCAACCTGCTCGCCGGTCAGCCGGAAGCGAGCAACCCGGAAGTCTGCGCGCTGGTGTGCGACTATCGTGCGCCGCACGTGTCGGCGTTGCTCGAACGGCAGCTCGCGCGGCGGCCGTTCGCGTTTCTGTCGCTGGTCAGCATCTATCCGCTCGACGAACTCGCGCCGAAACTTGGTATCCGGACGCGCGTGACGTTGCCCGACGATCGCGACGGCCTGCTGAGGTTCTACGATGCGGCGGTGTTCCAGACGCTGGCCGGCGCACTGTCCGGGTCGCGCTATCAGGCGCTGTTGTCGCCGTGCGTGTCGTGGACCTGGGTGTGTCGCGATGGAACCGTCGGTACGGTGCGGCATCCGCGCCGGCACGAGCGGATCTTCTACGCGCGCATGGACGCCCGCGAGCTCGACGCATTGCGCCGCGGCAGCCGGCCGGACGCCGTGCTGGCCGAATTGCGGCGCAACGGCCGGATCCCGGTCGACGCGGATCCGTTCGACACATACGCGCACATGCTCACGCTGTTCCGCATGCTGGATGCACAGGGGCTGAACGACGACAGGCTCGCCTACCGGATCGGCGCGACCCTCGCGATGGTCGGCCACGTGCGGCTCGACGATGCGAGCGTCGCCGAGTGCATCGCCGCGCATCGGCACGATCACGACGCGTTGTGCGACGCATTGCTGGATCGCCTGCTCGAGCATGGCGAGGCAACGAATGCCGCGACGGAACAGGAGGCGCAGCGATGAGCGTGCCTGCGCTGTTTTCGTTGCGCGGCCGGGCCGGGCGCATGCAATGGTGGAGCGTGACGGTGCCGTTGCTGGTCGCCGGTTCGGTGTTCGACGCGCTCGCCGATCTGCCCGCCGCACAGCGTGCGCAGACGATCGTCGACTTTGCCGGATGGGCATTCGCGATCGTGATGATCTGGCTGCTGGTCGCGGTGTCGGTGCGGCGCTGGCACGACATCGGCAAGTCCGGGTGGTGGACGCTCGTCCATGCAATTCCCGTCGTCGGCGCGTTCGTCGCGATCGCGATGAACGGGTTCGTCCGTGGCGACGACGTACATAACCGGTTCGATCCGCCGTCGCGCGGTGAAGGCAACAACGACGCAAGTTTGCGAGGGTATCGATGAAATTCAGGGCAGGGATGCACGTTTTGGCGCTGGTCGGGCTCGGTGTGCTCGCCGCATGCAGCAAGCACGGCGTCGACGTGTCGGCGGAGCCGCATAACGTGTGCGTCACCGGATACAACGAGTACGGCCGTAAGCTGCACGAATTCTGGCTCGACAACGAGCACAAGTCCGGGTGCTTCGGCAACCCGGCGGCGCGCGAGGACGGCGAGGCATTCGGCGGCGGCGGCGGCTTTGCGTGTGGCTGCAAGGTGACGCCGGGGCAGAAGGTGAAGCTGTACTGGGAATTCGCGCAACCGCTGGCCGACATTCAGCGCGGCATCCAGCCGGAGCGCAAGACGATCGACGTGACCATCCCGCAGCCGGAATCGCCGACGTCGCGCTATCTGCGCGTGTATTTCCGCAAGAACGGTACCGCCGAGCTGCAGTGGGTCGACGACATGAACGCACCCGAGCTCAAGCCGACCCAGGAGAAGTGAGCGCCATGGCCGAAATCAACCTGAAGAAGGACGCCGCAAGCGCGGAGACGGATCGCGTCAGGGCGGAAGCCGAGCAGATGTGCCCCGCATGCGAGCACATGCTGTGGGTCAGCTTCTATTTCGACGGATTCGGTTTCGGTGACAAGGAAGGACCACGAACCAACATCCTGAAGCTGTTCAACGCCGCATACGACAAGAAGAACAAGAACATGCGGCGCTTCTACTATCCGGGGCTCGGCGCCGATTTCGACCCGGAAGCCGGCGTGCTTCGGCAGGTGTTGAAGGACAAGGCGCTCGACACCGCCGGCGAAAAGGCCGGCGACAAGCTCAAGGAGATGACCGTCGACAAGGCCAAGGAGAAGGGCATGAAGACGGTCGAGGACGCGTGGAAGCAGAGCGGCAGGAAGGGGAATTCCACGCTGAGCGGCCGCGTCGGCGACACGGTGGGCACGGTGTTCGACAAGGCGAAGGAAGGCGTGGGCGACGCACGGAAGCGGCTCGAGCGAGCGGTCGCGCGGCCGGGGGCGGAAAAGAACCGCGCGTTGCGTTACCTGAAGCGCGAATGGCGAGGGTTCTGGCGCGATGTCGTCAAGTATCCGTACCGGATTCCGAAGACGGTCTTGAAGGAGGTCGGCAAGGAAACGCTCGGCGCGCTGGCCGAGTCGTTCCAGCTCTCGCGCGACACGAAGCTCGGCGCCGCGCTGTTCAATACCGGCGTCGATACGCGCCTGAAGGCGGCGGACGAGGATTTCAAGGCGGCCGTGGCGGGCGCGAAGCAGGCGGGCACGATCAACAAGATTCATGTCGCGATCTTCGGGTACGACATGGGCGGCGGCCTCGCGCTGGCCTTTGCCAAACGGTTGCTCGAGGAAACCTGCAAGGGCGGGAAGTACGACGGCGTGGCGGTCAAGATCAAGTTCATGGGCCTGTTCGACTGCGTGACGAACCGTTTCGACGACAACCTGCTGACGGGCTACATTCCGTTGAGCAACGCGGTGTCGTCGGATCTGATCTTGTCGCCGGACATCGAGAAATGCGTGCACTACGCGGCCGCGCATGAACTGCGCGTGTACAAGCCGTTGACGATGCTCGGCGTCGATCCGGCCGACATGCGCGGCCGGCGGCAGGAGCGCCTCTTTCCCGGCGCGCAGGTGGACGTGGGCGGCGGTGCGATCGAAGGCGAGGACGGCATTTCCGACAAGCTTGCGCGCCTGCCGCTCGAGATGATGTACCACCGCGCGTACGGCGCCGGCATTCCGATGCCGAACCTGGCTGCGCTGGCGAACGAGGACGGCGCACTGTATCAGCAGATCGTCGCGCCGCAGGAGGTCCAGGCCTTCCAGCTCGACTACCGGGTGGCCGTCAAGAAGCTCGTGGCGACGACGCGCGAGATTCCGCCGCTGTCGCCGCTGGGCGCCGGCATCGGCTATCCGTCGGCGGCGCTCAGGCCGTCGACCGGGCCGCTCGATTTTCTCAATCCGAAGCCGCTGCCCGACATGACGGACGGTTGCCGCGTGCCCGACCGGACGCCGCCGCGCCCGGTCGTCGTGACCGACCTGCCGAAGGACATCCAGGGCGAGCTCAAGGGCCACATGGTCGTGTATATCCAGTGGCTGCGCATGTGGTACGACCGGGCCGAGAATCGCACGGCCGCGACACAGCGCAAGCCGGGGTGGCTCGGCGGCGCGGCGAATCCGCTGGCGTACGGCCGCTACGAGAAGCTGGTGCGCGAAATCGACTACCAGAAGCAGCACGGCACGCGCCCGGGATACGGGTTCGATCGGAAGCAGGCGATGAAGCAGCTCGACGGCGAGTTGCCGGCGTCGATGTTCAATACCGACCCGCAGGCGCAGGCGCTGTTCTGGCTGTGGAACAATCCTGGCGAGCGCCTGCCGCAAGTCGAAGCGATGTATCCGCTGTTCGTGAAGCACGTGCACGACAGCATGGCCGAGAGTGATATCGAGGCCGTGTGGAGCCACCTGGTGTCGATCAAGAACTACATGAATACGCGGGCGATGCAGAAGATCGCGACCGCGCCCGACAAGTCCTTCCTGGATCGCGTCGCGGACGTGTACCACTCGCTGGTGTCGACCGTATCCGCACCGCCCGGCACGACGGTCGTTCGATAGTCGGCCGGCCGCCGACCCACGCCGGCCGCCGACGCGCGGCTGGCCCGTGCGTTACTTCGAGATGTACCAGAGCGCGTCGGTGCTGACGCGCGCGGCCGGCTTCGTCGTGGCCGGCACCTGAGGCGTCGCAACGGGGGGCGGCGTGTTCGACGTCACCGCGGTGGGCCACGTCGCCGGCGTATTCGACGGGGTCGATGTCGTCGACGCATTGGCGGTACTCGCGGTCGGTGCCGAACCCGACGTCGACGCCGTGTCGATGTACCAGAGCGCATCGGACGATGCGGTCCGCCTGGTCGACGCATTCGCAGCCGGCTGTTTCGCAGCCGGCACGGTGGCAGCCGTTGCCGCCGTCGCGCCCGAACGCGGCGTTCCCGGCGCAGCCGTTGCCTGCGCCGTCGTCCCGGCTCCGCCACGCTGCGCACGCGCCTCGAACGGCCCGAGCTGGAAGATTAACGTTTGCGCGGGACGCGTCAGGACGGCATACGGGAACTGCAACTCCCACGACATCAGCACGCGGCCCGACGACGTTTCGGTGAAGATCGCCGGCAGGTGCTTCATGTCGCTGAACTGCACGTAGACCCGCGCGCCGTCGTCGAACACCTGGGTCGGCTTGGCCTGGTCCGCCCCGGTGACCGTCCAGCCGAAGTTGTACGTGCCGGCCGGACCGGCGGGGCCGCCCTGCGGGGGCGCCGGCGGCGGAGCCGACGAGATCGTGCGCGGGCGCGTGACCTGCTGCGGGGCGGACACGCTCAGGCTCGCGAACGGGTTGTACGCCTGGGCCTGTTGCGGCGGCGTAAAGGACGGTGGAAGGATGGGCATGGGAGTATCCGGCGAATCCGGCATGGTCCGGATTGCATCATAGACCTTGCGCGCATACGCGAGGCGCTTGTCGGGCGACGCGGAGTTGTACGCGCCGATCGCGTTCCAGTTGGCGCCGAGCTGGCGGATGTTCTGCGACAGGATCCACGCGCCGACATACGCGTTCGTGCACGCATCGAACAGGCTCTCCCGTGTGATGCCTTCGCGCGCGAGCGTCGGCAGCCAGGTGCTGTTGATCTGCATCAGCCCGATGTCGACCGTGCCGTTCGTGTTGGTGTTGACGGCGTTCGGGTTCATGCCCGACTCGACCTGCGCGATGCCGCGCATCAGGCTGACGCTCACGTGCTGGAACGCGGCCGCGTCGTCGAGGCAATCGGCCCGCGCGACACCGTGCAGCGCGCACGACAGCGCAATCGTCGAGGCGATTTTCAGCGTTTCTCGGCTGATCGAACGGGTGGTCTGACGCGGCATGGCAGGATGGGGCGGAATCCGGGCGCCCGGTGCAAGGAAATTACGCGAGACGCGAAGTGTGCCATAGCGGGCAGGCAAATGGCTCGCGTCAAACTTTCCTTTGCATTTGCCCATGCGCCCGACACGCCTTTTTATCGTGTCCGATCACGGCGCGTGGTGAAGCATTATCGGTAAATATGGCCGGATTTCACGGTGAATGCCGGGGTAATGGCGGCGCCGGAATACTGACGCATCGCGTCATTCGTCCCGGGAAATCGGTGCTGAATCAAACTGGATGAAAATCGACAGGCAGCCGATATCCGCGGTGAAACGGGCGATGAAAAGGCGATCGGTAAACACGCCGGCGGCTGGTGCCGCCGTATCGATCGATGCAAATTCGGCCGGCCGCACGGCGGGCAGCCGGCCGTTTTGCATCAGAAGCGGTGACGCAGGCCGAGATTGACCATCGTCTGCGAGTTCGTGCCCGCGTAGCCGTACGAACCGATCGACGCCTGCGCGCCCATCGAGCCGCCGTTGCCGTCGCCGGTCCGGCCGCTTGCGTGCTGGTACGCGGCGGTCAGGTAGACGTCGGTGCGCTTCGACAGGTTGTAGTCCGCGCCGGCCGATACCTGGTGATAGGTGGCCGACGTGTCGCCGCCCGAGCGCGTATAGCTGTAGCCGACGCCGACCAGCAGCGCGTTCGTCGCCTGGTAGTTCACGAAGCCTTGCCCGGTGTTGTAGTGCTCGTTCGAGTTGAATACCGAGCTCGCATCGCGGCGGTATTGCGCGTTGCTGTAGCCGAGGCCGAACGTGAACGGGCCGGCGACATACTGGCCCGCGATGCGCGCGATGCCGATCGAGTGCGCGCTCGCATAGCCGTTGTTGATCGGGCCGTCGAAGGTGCCGTCCGACGAGCTGGTCCAGCCGTTGCGCAGCGCGTTCGACGCGGGGCTGTTGGTCGCGTGGAAGTACCCGCCCGCGACGCTGAACGGCCCGTTGTTGTACGACACGGCGGCCGAATACGATTGCGCGGCGCCGGTGCTGCCGGCGATGCCGCCGAACGAATACATCGCGGAGAACTGCAGGCCCGCATAGACGGCCGACGTGTACTTCACCGCGTTGTCGACGCGGAAGCTGTTGTCGTAGTTGTCGACGTCGCCGGGCGTCGCGAACACGCTGCCGAGATAATTGTCGGCGGTGATGCCCTGCACGAGATCGACGAGCGGATCGTACTGGCGGCCGAACGTGAGCGTGCCGTAGCGGTCGCTCGTCAGGCCGACGAACGCCTGCCGGCCGAACATGCGGCCGCCCTGGCCCTGCCGGCCGTTGCTCGGGTCGAAGCCGTTCTCGAGCTGGAACAGCGCCTTCAGCCCGCCGCCGAGATCCTCGGTGCCTTTCACGCCGAAGCGGCTGCCGGCCAGGTTGCCCGCGCTGCTGTTGCCGAGCATCCACGCGTTGTCCTTGCCCTGCGCATGGTTCACGTAGGTGATCGACGTGTCGATCACGCCATACAGCGTGACGCTCGACTGCGCATGCGCGACGGGTATCGTCGCGAATGACGCGATGGAAATCAGCGAGAGGGTCGTGCGTTTCATTTCATCTCCTTGCGCATTGGCTTGTGTTCGTGATCCGGAATGGCAGGAGACTACCGAGTGCGATTAAAACGGAAAAACGAAATTCTCTTTTGTGGCTTGAGGCAGACAGGGATGTGCTCCAGTCTCGACGATCGAGGGATTTGAATTGTTGAAAATTGCGTATCAATTGATTGTCATTTCGCGATTTGGCCATTCCGGCTTGCATATCTCGCGATAATTTCGACCGATTCGACGGGGAGTCGAGGTGGTTCGGATATTGTTATCGATCCGTCAAATAACTATTTAATGAATCGATTTGGCCGCGGTGTAATGAATGTGTTAACGACGCATCGGGCGACGGCATCGCGGCGGCGCCACCCTTCCTGTCGCGTTGTCGTGGCACGCATGGCACGCATGACACGCCGGTCGTCGACCCGGTTTTGTATATAATAATCATTCTCATTTACAAGATCGTTGACGCCTGCGCACCCCGGAACCCGGCCATGTCTGCTGACCAGCTGTCTCTCCATCGAGAAATCGACGCCCTCTATACCGGCCACCACGCGTGGCTGCGCGGCTGGTTGAGCCGGAGGCTCGGTTGCGCGCACCGCGCGGCCGACCTGGCGCACGACACCTTCATGCGCCTGCTCGCACGCGACGAGCCGATCGGCGCCGACGAGCCGCGCGCGTTCCTGACCACGGTCGCGCAGCGCGTGCTGAGCAACCACTGGCGGCGCGAGCTGATCGAGCGCGCGTATCTCGATGCGCTCGCGCAGCGCCCCGAAGCGTATGCGCCGTCGCCGGAGGAGCGGGCTGTCGTGCTCGAGACGCTGCTCGAAATCGACCGGCTGCTCGATGGCCTGCCGCTCGCGGCGAAGCGTGCGTTCCTGCTTGCGCAACTCGACGGGCTCACGCAGGCCGAGATCGCGCGCGAACTCGGCGTGTCGCTCGCGACGGTGAAGCGTTATCTCGTGAAGGCCGGCACGCAGTGTTTCTTCGCGATGGCGGCCTGACCGATGGCCGCCCCGGGAGCGCCGGCGGTGCCGCCGCAGGTTGCGCGTCGCGCGGTCGAATGGTGGGTCGACCGGCAGGCCGGCCGCACCGGAGAAGCGTTCGACGCCGCGCTCGCGCGCTGGCGCGCGGAGGATCCGGCGCACGACGCGGCATGGCGCCATATCGAAACGATGCAGCAGAGGTTGGGCGGGCTCACGGCCGGGCTCGACCCGCAGGCCGCGCACGCGGCGCTGCTGTCGCCGCGTGCGGGCCGCCGCCGCGCGGCCGTGAAGACGCTGGCCGTGCTGCTGTTCGCGGGCGGCGCCGCATGGATGGCCGAACCCGCGCGGCGCGCGGCGATCTGGCCGGCGGACCTGCGAACGGCGGTCGGCGAGCGGCGCTCGGTGACGCTCGCGGATCGCACGGTCGTCGTCCTCGATACAGACACGGCGCTCGACGTGCGTTTCGACGCCGCCGCGCGCCGCCTGCGCCTGCTGAGCGGCACGATCATGGTGACGAGCGGCCACGACGATCGCGTGCCCGCGCGGCCGCTCGTCGTCGCGACCGCGCAAGGCGAGTTGCAGCCGCTCGGCACACGCTTCGCGGTGCGGCAGCGCGACGGCGCGACGCGAGTCGAAGTGTTCGCCGGTGCCGTGCGTGTGCAGCCGGACGATGCGGCGGCAGGCACGCGCGTGATCGCGGCCGGGGAAGGCGCGGATTTCACGCGCGATGCGATCGGCGTGCAGGCACCGCTCGATGCGTATGCGTCCGCGTGGACGGGCGGCATGCTGGTCGCGTCGCGCATGCGGCTGGCCGACCTCGTCGCCGAGCTCGACCGTTATCGCCGCGGCAACCTGCGCTGCGATGCGGCCGTGGCCGACCTGCGCGTGTCGGGCACCTATCCGCTCGACGATCCCGCGCGTGTGCTCGACACGCTGAAGGCGACGTTGCCGATCGATGTGCACTACCTGACGCGCTACTGGGCGACGGTCGTGCCGGCCCGTTCCTGAGCGTGTCGAAAAAAATTTCCGCCGACCTGAGCTGTTTCTCGATGTTCGCGTGACATGGGTAATGAAAGCAGCACTGGCCCATCGTCCACCGACTTCCCGATCATGGTTTCCATCCGTCTCACGTATCGGCGCCGTCCGGCGCCCGACCGACATCTGCCGCGCGCCGCGCGCCCGGCCGCACCCGCTGCACCCGGGCACCTCGCGCGCCAGCTCGCCGGTGCCGTGCTGGTGTCCGCGCTGCTGCCGCTGCCCGCGCTGGCCGACACCGGCACCGATGCGGCGCCGGCCGCGCAGCGCGCGGCACGCCGTGCGTTCGACATTCCGGCCGGGCCGCTCGAAGCGGCGCTGAACCGGTTCGGCCGCGACGCGGGCATCCTGCTCGCGTTTCCGGCCGAGCTGACGGCCGGCCTGACGAGCGACGGCGTGCAGGGCCGCTTCGACGTCGACGGTGCGCTCGACCGCCTGCTGGCAGGCACGGGGCTCGTCGCGTTGCGGCAGCCCGGCGGCGGCTACACGCTCAAGCGTGCGGACGGCACGGTTGCGCGACCCGTGGCGGCCGGCGTGGCCGCGGGCGCCGAGTTGCCGGCGATCACGGTGCGCGACAGCGCGCTGCGCGCCGAAAGCTATCGCGCGCCGAAGGAGGCGGGCGTGCTGCGTTCCGACATCCCGCTGCTCGACACCGCGCAGGCCGTCAACATCGTGCCGGCTCAGGTGCTGCGCGACCAGCGTCCGCGCAATCTGGACGACGCGCTCGGCAACGTCAGCGGCATCACGCAGGGCAACACGCTCGCGGGCACGCAGGACACGATCATGAAGCGCGGCTTCGGCGGCAATCGCGACGGCTCGGTCATGCAGAACGGGATGCCGCTCGTGCAGGGGCGCGCGTTCAACGCAGCGGTCGACAGCGTCGAGGTGCTGAAGGGGCCGACGTCGCTGCTGTACGGGCTGATGGACCCGGGCGGCGTGGTCAACGTCGTCACGAAACAGCCGCAGCTCGTGCGCTACAACGCGATCTCGCTCGGCGCGTCGACGTTCGGGCACGGCAGGAACGGCGGCAGCGCGACCTTCGATTCGACGGGGCCGGTCGGCGATTCGCGGCTCGCGTACCGGCTGATCGTCGATCAATCGAACGAGCAGTACTGGCGCAACTTCGGCGAATACCGGCAGACCTTCGTCGCCCCGTCGCTCGCGTGGTACGGCCGCGATACGCAGGTCGTGGTGTCCTACCAGTACCGGACCTTCCATTCGCCGTTCGATCGCGGCACGGCGCTCGACCCGCGTACCAACGCGCCGCTCGACATTCCCGCGCGGCGGCGCCTCGACGAGCCGTTCAACAACATGGACGGCGAATCGCACCTCGCGCAGCTGAGCGTCGATCACCAGTTCAACGCGGACTGGAGCGCGCATCTCGGTTACAGCTACAACCGCGAGACCTACGACGCGAACCAGTTGCGCACGACGGGCGTCGATCCGGTGAAGGGCACGCTGTCGCGCAGCAACGATGCGACGCACGGCTCGCTCAGCACCGACAGCTACGGGATCGGCTACGTGAACGGCAAGCTGACGCTCGGCGGGATGCGGCACGACGTGCAGGTCGGCTTCGATACCGAATACCGTCGCATCTACCGCAAGGACATGCTGCGGCAGGCCGTGAAGACGCCGTTCAGCTATGTCGATCCCGTCTACGGGCTGCTGCCGCCGTCGAGCACCGTGTCCGCGAGCGACAGCGACCAGACCGACACGCTGCACGATGCGTCCGCGTTCGTGCAGGACACGATCCACCTGACCGACAAGTGGATCGTGTCGGGCGGGCTGCGCTACATCACGTACAACCAGGTCGCGGGGCGCGGCCGGCCGTTTACCGCGAACACCGATCTCAGCGGCTCGAAGTGGCTGCCGCGCGCGGGCGTCGTCTACAAGTGGACCGATACGTTCTCGCTGTACGGCAGCTATTCGCAGTCGCTGAAGCCGTCCTCGTCGATCGCGCCGATGACGGGCTACATCATCGACGGCGCGACGCCGCCCGAGGAAGCGACCGCGTGGGAAGTGGGCGGCAAGCTCGACCTGCCGGGCGGGATGACGGGCACGCTGGCATTCTTCAACATCGACAAGAAGAACGTGCTCGTGTCGCAATACAACGACGCGACCAAGCTGACCGACTGGCGCACGTCGGGCAAGGCGCGCTCGCGCGGGATCGAGCTCGACGTGTCGGGCCGGATCGGCGAGCGCGTGAACGTGATCGCGAGCTACGCGTACATCGACGCGAAGACGACCGAGGATCCGCTTTACGCGGGCAACCAGCTGTGGAACGTCGCGCGCCATACGGCGTCGCTCGCGGCCGTCTACGATTTCGGCACGCTGGCCGGCGGCGACGACCTGCGCGTCGGCGCGGACGTGCGCTACGTCGGCGCGCGGCCCGGCGATTCGGCGAACAGTTTCACGCTGCCGTCGTACGTGCTCGCCGACGCGTTCGCGACCTACGACACGCGGATCGGCAAGCAGAAGCTGTCGTTCCAGCTCAATGTGAAGAACCTCTTCAACCGCACCTATTACCCGTCGAGCGCGAACCGTTATTTCGTCGCGATCGGCGATGCGCGACAGGTGTCGCTGCTCACCACGCTGCAGTTCTGACCACGCAATCGCCGCGCGGCCGTCACGGCGGTGCGCGGCTTCGGAGAAGATCCAGATGAACCGGAACATGAAGACCGGCGCCGTGCGCGCCGTTGCCGCCGGTGCGCGGCGCCGCGCCTTGCGCGCGATCGCGGGCTCGGTGCTCGCGATCGGCGCGGGCCTGGGCCTCGGGGCAGGGGTGGCTGCTCCCGCGCGGGCGGCCGATGCACCGCAGGCCGTCACGCGCGTCGCGATGCTCGTGCAGCTGCGCGGCCCGAACCTGAAGGTCGACGAACGCATCGGCCAGCACCTCGGCGAACGCGGCTACGCGGTGCGCCTGATCGACGAGTCCTCGACGCCCGACGCGGCGCGCGACGCCGACCTCGTCGTGATCTCGTCGACGGTGTCGTCGAAGAACGTGCGGCCCGGCTGGCGCACGCTCGACAAGCCGCTCGTCACGTGGGAAAACGACCTGCTCGACGATCTCGCGATGACGGGCAAGCGTCACGACGTCGACTTCGGCGAAACGGGCAAGGAACGCTACCTGTGGCTCGTCAATGCGCCGCACCCGATCTCGGCCGGGCTGCCGGCCGGCGCGACCAGCGTGTACGGCAAGCAGGCGCCGATGAGCTGGGGCAAGCCGGGGCTCGGCGCGATCACGATCGCGACCGTGTACGGCCAACCCGACAAGGCCGCGATCTTCGCGTACGAGAAGGGCGCGACGATGGACTACGAAGCGCTCGCGCCGGCGCGCCGCGTGATGTTCTTCCTCGACAACGACACGTTCGCGAACCTGTCGCCGGCCGGCGTCGCGCTGTTCGATGCGGCGGTCGACTGGGCGGCCGGGCGGCGCTGACCGACGACGTCGGCGCTATGCCGCCCGCGGCGGCGCGCGCCGTCGTGACGCCGCTTCAATCAGTTGCGCGAGCTGCTGCGCCGGCTCCGACATCGTCCGCCGCGCGCGGTGCACGAGCCCGATGTCGCGGTGGAACGTATGGTGTCCAAGGTCGATCGCGCGCACGCCGGCCGGCCAGCGGCGATAGACGGCGGTCTGCGGGACGATCGCGACGCCGACGCCGTTCCCGACCAGCTTGACGATCGCGTCGAGTTCGTCGAGCTCACACGTGTCGCGCACCGCGAGGTGCATCTTTCTCAGGAAACGATCGACCTGGCGCCCGCCGAACGATGCGCGGTCGTAGCGCACGAACGGTTCGCGCGCGAGCAGTTCGGCCCAGTCGTTGCCTTTCACGCCACGCGGCACGATCAGCCGGAACGGTTCCTGCGCGAGCGTCGTCCAGTGCAGGTCGCTCTGCAGCGAAAACGGCGGCCGGATGATCGCGGCCATATCGATCTCGCCCGCGTCGACCCGGTTGACCAGCTCGATCGACAGCCCCGGTATCACGCGCGTGCGGCACGCGGGATGCCGGCGATGGAAATCGGCGAGCGCGGCCGGCAGCAGTGCGCTCTGCACCGACGCGATCGCGCCGATCGTCACGCGCGCGGCGGCCGGCGAGCCGGGGGCCGTCGAGCTCAGGTTCTCGTACAGGCCGAGCAGCGCCTGCGCCTGGCCGAGCACGTGATGGCCCATTTCGTTGAGCCGCGCCGACCGGCCCTGCCGGTCGAACAGCGCGAAGCCGAGCTCGGCTTCGAGACGCTGCATCTGCGCGCTGACGGCCGCCTGCGTGAGCCCGATACGGTGGCCGGCCGCGGCGAACGTGCCTTCCCGGGCGACGGCGACGAGGGTTCTCAGTTCGCGGATCATTCATCAATTCCATTTGTGAATGACGAAACTATATATTGATTTGATTTTCGATCGCCCTTGACTACCATGGTGCCGTCCTCGCGCCACGCGAGCGTTCCATCACGAGGCAACCATGAGTCTTTCCCCGTTTCACCTGGCGATCCCGGTCTACGACTTGGCGGCCGCGCGCGATTTCTACGGCCGTGTGTTCGGGCTGGCGGAGGGGCGTTCGAGCGCGCAGTGGGTCGACTTCGACTTCTACGGGCATCAGCTCGTGATCCACGAGCATCCGAAGACCGCATCGCAGGAAGGCGCGCATACGAACCCGGTCGACGGTCACGACGTGCCGGTGCCGCATTTCGGGATCGTGCTCGACTGGGCAGGCTGGGAAGCGCTGGCCGAGCGGCTGAGATCGTTCGGCGTAACCTTCGTGATCGAGCCGTATGTGCGCTTCCAGGGGCAGGTCGGCGAGCAGGCGACGATGTTCCTGTTCGATCCGTGCGGCAATGCACTCGAATTCAAGGCGTTCCGCGATATCGGCCAGTTGTTCGCGAAGTGACGGGTGGCGTTGTCGGCACCGATTGAAATTGGGTGCGAGAATGCGGCCTTCGGCCCGGCCGCGCACCTGCGCACCGGCCGGCGCCGCGCGCCGCACGGCATCCGCCCGTGCGCGCCGTTCTCCAGGGAATCCGTATGGACAGTTACATCGCTCCGGTGGAGCTGAAGAAGGCCTACCGTCTCCTCAACCACGGCCCGACCGTGCTCGTGTCGGCCCGCCACGACGGCGTCGACAACGTGATGGCCGCCGCGTGGGCGTGCGCGCTGGACTTCCTGCCGCCGAAGCTGACGGTCGTGCTCGACAAGTCCGCGAAGACGCGCGAGCTCGTCGAGCGCAGCGGCACGTTCGTGATCCAGGTGCCGACGGCCGCGCAACTGCAGCTCACGCACGCGGTCGGCAGCCACAGTCTCGCCGAGCGTCCGGACAAGCTGCGCGAGGCGGGCGTCACGCTGTTCGACGTCGAAGGCCACGACCTGCCGTTCGTCGCCGGCTGTTCGGGCTGGCTCGCGTGCAGGCTGGTTCCCGAGCCGCACAACCAGCAGACCTACGACCTGTTCATCGGCGAGGTGGTCGCGGCGTGGTCCGACACGCGCGTGTTCCGCGACGGTCACTGGTATTTCGAATCGGCCGATCCGGCACTGCGCAGCCTGCACTACATCGCGGGCGGCAATTTCTATGCGATCGGCGAATCGCTGCACGTCGATCCGGACGCGCAATAAGCCGAACCCGGCATCACGCGCGGGCGGCCTCTCCCGATCCGGGCGCGCGGTTCACGCGCGCTTTTTCAATTCCGTCAGCATGGTTTCCGCGAACGCCTGCGCGACGCGCGGCAGCGTGCGGCCGCGCTTCGTGACGAGCGCGATCGGCCGCACGAACGCGGGATCGTCGATCGGCTTCGCCACCAGCTCGGGCTCCGCGCGCACCTCGCGCGCGGTCGCCGGCAGGATCGTCACGCCGAGCCCGCCGCGCACCATCGCGACGGCCGTCATCATGTAGGTCGGCTCGCACGCGATGTCGGGCGTGCAGCCGGCCGCGTCCAGCGCGGCATCGACGACGCTGCGCACGCTCGTGCCCTGCGCGGTGAGCACGAGCGGCACGGCCGCGACATCGGCGGTGCTCACGCGGCGCTTGCGCGCGAGCGGATGATCCTTCGGGCACACGGCGACGAGCCGGTCGGCGCCCGCATACAGCACCTCCAGCGACGCATCGAACGTGTCGCCGCCCGTCAGCCCGAGATCGGCCTCCTCGTTGCGCACGAGCGCGGTGACGAGGCTCGCGACGCCGTCGCGGATCTCGAAGCCCGCGCGCGGCACGTCGCGCCGGAACGACTGGATCAGCTCCGGCAGCACGCTGGACGCGAAGGTCGGCAGGCACGCGAGCCGCACCGTGCCGCTCGTGCCTTCGCCGAGCGCGCGCGCGTCGCGCAGCACGCGCTCCATGTCGTCGAGCGAACGCTGCAGCAGCGGCAGCAGCTCGCGCCCGGTCTGCGTGAGCGCGACGCTGCGGCTGTTGCGGTCGAACAGGCGCGCGCCGACGATTTCCTCGAGCCGGCGGATCTGCACGGTCAGCGCCGGCTGCGACAGATGCAGCCGCGCGGCGGCGCGCGTGAAGTTGCCGGCGTGCGCGACGGTGACGAACGCGCGAATGTCGCGAAGATTCAGATCCATAACGGTTCGTGATTGCTGCGATCAAATCATTTCAATTGTGCTATCGCTGCGCCGACCTTACGCTCGTCTCCAACAAAAGACAAGGTAGGAGACACGGATGCTGCCGTTACTCGGGCTTGGCACGATCGTCGTGCTGCTGGCCGCGATTCTGTCGAAGCGGATGTCACCGCTCGTCGCGCTGATCATCGTGCCGATCGCCGCATCGCTGATCGGCGGCTTCGGGCTGCACACCAGCAAGTTCGTCGTCGACGGGCTGAAGGGCCTCGCGCCCGTGGTCGGCATGTTCGTGTTCGCGATCCTCTATTTCGGCACGATCACCGACGCCGGCACGCTCGACCCGATCATCGACCGCATCCTGCGCGCGGTCGGCACGCGGCCGACGCGGATCGTGATGGGCACGACGCTGCTCGCGCTGCTGATCCACCTCGACGGCTCGGGCGCCGTGTGTTTCCTCGTGACGATTCCGGCCGTGCTGCCGCTGTACGACCGGCTGAAGATGGACCGGCGCGTGCTGGCCGCCGCGGTGTCGATGGCCGCGGGCATCAACTTCCTGCCGTGGACGGGGCCGATGATCCGTGCGTCCGCTTCGCTGCACCTGCCGGTGTCGGCGCTGTTCAATCCGCTGATCCCGGTGCAGGCGATCGGGCTCGTGTTCGTGTTCGGCGTCGCGTACTGGCTCGGGCGGCGCGAGGAGAAGCGGCTCGGCCTGTCGCGCGACGATGCGTCGATTCCGTTGCCGACCCGCGAGCTGACGCCCGACGAGCAGGCGCTGCGCCGGCCGCACCTGTTCTGGTTCAACCTCGTGCTGACGCTCGTCGTGCTCGGCACGATGGTCGTGATGGGCGAGAAGATCCCGCCGGCGATCATGTTCATGGTCGGGCTGTGCATCGCGCTGATGGTGAACTACCCGGACGTCGACATGCAGAGGAAGCGCATCGACGCGCATGCGCGCGCGGCGCTGATGATGGCCGGCATCCTGCTCGCGGCCGGCGTGTTCACGGGGATCATGCAGGGCAGCGGGATGCTGAAGGCGATGGCGCAGGCGGCGGTCGGCTTCGTGCCGCCGTCGATGGCCGGCCACATCCCGGTCGCGCTCGGCCTCGCGTCGATGCCACTGAGCATGCTGTTCGATCCCGATTCGTTCTACTTCGGCGTGCTGCCAGTGATCGCGGAGGTGGCCGGCCAGCTCGGCGTGCCGGCCGTGCAGGTCGGGCAGGCCGCGCTGCTCGGCCAGATGACCACCGGTTTCCCGGTCAGCCCGCTGACGCCCGCGACCTTCCTCGTCGTCGGCCTGTGCGGCATCGAGCTGGCCGAGCACCAGAAGTTCACGTTTCCGCTGCTGTTCGGCGCGTCGATCGTGATGACGGTCGCGTGCGTCGTGCTGGGCATCTTTTGATTTTCACCGGCGGCGCACCCGCCGGACGACGACGGTATGGACATGACAGCAAAGCAACCTGAACGGCGCGTGCGCATCGGCGCGGGCGCCGGCTACTCGGGCGACCGGATCGAGCCCGCGGTCGAGCTGGCCGAACACGGGCAGCTCGACTATCTCGTCTTCGAATGCCTGGCCGAGCGCACGATCGCGATCGCGCAGCAGGCGCGGCGCCAGGACCCGTCGCTCGGCTACGACCCGCTGCTGGACGCGCGGATGCGCGCCGTGCTGCCGGTCGCCGCGCCGAAGGGCGTGCGCATCGTGTCGAACATGGGCGCGGCGAATCCGCGTGCGGCCGCACGGCGCACCGCACGGATCGCGCAATCGCTCGGCGTCGCCGGGCTGAAGGTCGCGGCCGTCGAAGGCGACGACGTGCTCGACGTCGTACTGCGCGGCGCGTTCCGCTTCGAGGAATCGGGCGACGACGTCGCCGCGTATCGCGACCGCATCGTGTCCGCGAACGCGTATCTCGGCGCCGCGCCGATCGTCGATGCGCTCGCGGCCGGCGCGGACGTCGTGCTGACCGGGCGCGTCGCCGATCCGTCGTTGTTCGCCGCGCCGCTGATCCATGCGTTCGGCTGGCGGATGGACGACTGGGACACGCTCGGGGCCGCGACGGTCGTCGGCCACCTGCTCGAATGCGCGGGGCAGGTGACGGGCGGTTATTTCGCCGACCCCGGCTACAAGGACGTGCCGAACCTCGCGCGGCTCGGGTTTCCGATCGGCGAAGTCGCGGCGGACGGCTCGGTCGTGATCACCAAGGTGCCGCACGCGGGCGGCCGCGTGAGCGCGGCGACCTGCAAGGAACAGCTGCTCTACGAGATACACGATCCGGCGCGGTACCTGCAGCCCGACGTCGTCGCGGATTTCACGCAAGTCACCGTCGCCGAGGAGGCGGCGGACCGCGTGCGCGTGACGGGCGGGCGCGGCACGGCACGGCCCGACACGCTCAAGGTGTCGGTGGCGTATGTCGACGGCTGGATCGGCGAAGGCCAGATCTCGTATGGCGGCCCGGGCGCGCTCGAACGCGCGCGTCTCGCGCTCGGGATCGTCCGCGAGCGGCTGGCGTTGACCGGCGTCGCCGCGACCGAGCTGCGCTTCGACCTGATCGGCGTCGATGCGCTGTATGGCGACGCGACGCCGGCCGTGCGCGGCGAGCCGGCCGAGGTGCGTGTGCGGGTGGCCGGCCGCGCGGCGAGCGCCGGCGAAGCGGCGCGGATCGGCAATGAAGTCGAGACGCTCTATACGAACGGGCCGGCCGGCGGCGGCGGCGCGTTCAAGTCGACGCGCGAGGTGATCGCCGTGCAGTCGGTGCTGCTGCCGCGCGCGGCCGTGACGCCGTCGTTTTCATTCGTGGAGGCATGATGCAACTGCGTGAACTCGCGCATGCGCGCACCGGCGACAAGGGCAATACGCTGAACGTGTCGGTGATTTGCCGCGATCCGCGCCATTACGATCATCTGCGCACGCATCTGGGTGCCGATGCGGTGAAGGCGTGGCTCGCGGGTATCGTGCACGGCGACGTCGTGCGGTACGAACTGCCGGCGCTCGGGGCATTCAATTTCGTGCTGCGCGATGCGCTCGGTGGCGGCGTCACGCGCTCGCTCGCGCTCGACGCGCACGGCAAGTCGGTCAGTTCGGCGCTGCTGGCGATCGAGGTGCCGGAGCCGGCGTGACGGGCATGACGGATGGCGCCGCCCGGGCGGGCGAGCCCCGTCACGGAATCAGCAACTCGCGAAGCCCGTCCGCATGCTCGATACGTTCGCCGGCGATGTGCAGGCGCTGGTCCCTGCGATAGTCGTAAACCGCGCGCGACGCGGCGAGCTGGTCGAAATCGAGCTCGATCGCGTGGCGCGATTCGCCGTTGCCGGCCTCGAAGATCAGGTTGCCGAACGGATCGGCCGCGAGGCTGCCCCCCGCGAACACGACGTCGTGCGTGCTGCCGCCGACGCGGTTGGCGACCACCGTGAACACCTGGTTCTCCATCGCCCGCGCCGTTGCCGACGTGCGGTGGACCGGGCGGTACGGTTCCATGTTGCCGTCGGTGATGAGGATCAGCTCGGCGCCGAGTTCGGCGAGCGCGCGGCCGGTTTCGGGGAATTCGTTGTCGTAGCAGATCAGCAGGCCGATCCGCACGCCGTGCCATTCGATCGTCGCGTAGCGGTCGCCGGGCAGCACGACGCCATGCTCGCTTACCCACAGGTGCGTCTTGCGGTAGCGCAGCGCGATGCCGTCCGGCGTGACGAACACGGTGGTGTTGTAGAAGCGGCCGCCGTCGTTCTCGATCAGCCCGACCACGACGGCAACGTCGCGCGCGCGTGCGGCCGCGATGACCGCGCCGACGCTCGGGCCGTCGAGCGGCTCGGCGCATTCGGCCAGGTTCGACGGATCGAGGAAGCCGGTGAGCTGCGCTTCCGGAAACATCACGATGTCGGTGCCCGGCGCGCAGGTCGCGATCGCGTCGAGCGTGCGCTGCAGGTTGTAGTGCGTGTCGCCGTCGCGGCCGGCGAGCTGGACGATGTCGAGCTTCAGTTTCATGGGCGATTTCGGTGGGCGGGGCCGGCGCGGCCGGCTCCGCAACGTTGGACGTCGGAACGCCCGAGTATGCGCCGAACCGCCGGTTTTCCCATCCCGCCGGCGTGTTAACCCGTCGGGGGTATTGATCCCGCGTACTGTCGCCGGCCCGGGCTCAACTTTTTTTGCCGGTCTGACCAGTCGAACCTCAAGTTGCATCGCGTGCGGTCGTTAAGGACGGTTGAGTGCCCATTTGACCAACCGAAAACAACGCGGCAACCGGAGATCACCGTCATCATGCTGTCATCGATTCGCGCCCGGATTCTGGCGACCTGCGTCGCCATCGTGGTCACGGCCCTGGCCGTGACAGGCGGCCTTGTGTACTACGTCGTCAAGCAGCACAACGACACGACCATCGACCAGAACCTGCAGTCCGTCCTGACCGGCCACGCGCTCGCGCTCGACGAGTGGGTCGCGAGCCGCGCGCAGCAGACCCAGGCGCTCGCGGACACGCTGACGCCGGGCGAAGGCGATCCGCTGCCGGCGCTGACGCTGCTCGGCAAATCGGGCGGTTTCCAGGTGCTCACGCTCGGCCTGCCGGATCGCACCGCGTATTCGAACGTCCCGCTCGCGGCCGGCTACGATCCGACCGCGCGCCCGTGGTTCAGGCAGGCGGTCGACGCGGGCCGGCTCGTCGTCACGGCGTTGTACCGCGACGCGTCGACCGGCAAGCCCGCGTTCGCGTTCGCCGCCCCAATCGTTCGCGGCGGCACGCTCAAGGGCGTGCTCGCGGCGAGCCTCTACATGGAGCGCGCGAGCGCGATCGTGGCATCGATGCATCCGACGCCGTCGAGCTTCGCGTTCCTGGTCGACAGGAGCGGGCGCCTGATCGCGGGCGCGAAGACCGATCTGATCATGAAGCCGGCCGCCGAGCTGTCGCCCGAACTGACGCCGGAGCGGCTCGCCGGCCTGCAGACGGCGACCGAACCGGTGGCGATCGACGTGGACGGCGTGACCAAGCTGCTGCGCGCGCGCCCGATCGCCGGGACGGACTGGTCGCTCGTCATGGCGCTCGACCGGTCGGACGTGACGGCCGGCATGCGCGCCGTCGCGACGACGACGCTCATTGCGATCCTCGTCGTCGCCTGCGTCGCGGCGGCACTCGTCGGCGCATTGACGAACGCGGCATTCAAGCGCGTGCTGCTCGTGCGCGACGCGCTGACCGACGTCGCGAGCGGGAGCGGGGACCTGACGAAGCGGCTGCCGGCCGACGGCGGCGACGAGGCCGCGCAGATCGCCCGGGCCTTCAACCTGTTCGCCGAAAAGATCAGCGCGATCCTGCTGCAGATACGCGGATTCAGCGAATCCGTGAGCGTGGCGAGCGCGGAGATCGCGCAGGGCAACCAGGACCTGTCGAGCCGCACCGAACACGCGGCATCGAGCCTGCAGGAGACCGCGGCGGCGCTCGAGGAGATCGCCGGCACGGCGCGCAACTCGGCCGACGCGGCCACGCAGGTGAGCCGGCTGGCGGAATCGGCGTCGGGCGTTGCCGTGCGCGGCGGCGAGGTGGTGAGCGAAGTGGTCGCGACGATGGACGAGATCACGAAGGCGTCGGCCGAGATCTCGAACATCATCGGCGTGATCGACGGCATCGCGTTCCAGACCAACATCCTCGCGCTGAACGCGGCCGTCGAGGCGGCGCGCGCGCACGAGCACGGGCGGGGTTTCGCGGTCGTCGCGGGCGAGGTGCGCACGCTCGCGCAACGCAGCGCGGTGGCCGCCAGGGAAATCAAGCAGTTGATCCAGTCGTCCGTCGAGAAGATCGAAGGCGGATCGGGGCTCGTGAAGACGGCCGGCACGACGATGGACGAGATCGTCGAGGGCGTGCGCGGCATCACGAGCGTGATCGCGGAAATGACGGTTGCGGCGAACGAGCAGAGCACCGGGCTCGCGCAGGTGAACCAGGCCGTGTCGCAGCTCGATCACTCGACGCAGCAGAACGCTGCCCTCGTCGAGGAGTCGGCTGCGGCCGCCGCGCTGTTGCGCGAGCAGGCGGCCCAGCTCGCGCAGACGGTCGGCGAATTCAAGCTCGCGGGTGCGCACCGGGGCGCGACGGCATCGGCGTCGGCATGATCCGGCCGCGGCCGCCGAAGGCCGCCGCAAAGAGGCACGCAGGGCGGCGCAAACGGGCGCGACGGAGCGCGCTATCCGTCGGTCTGCGCCTTCAGGAACAGTGAAAACAGTTCCGATTGCGAATTGATCGCGAGCTTCCCGTAGATGTTGCGCCGGTGCACCTTGACCGTTTCGGCGGAAATCGACAGCTTGTTCGCGACTTCCTTGTTCGAGCAGCCGCTGAGGATCAGCCGGATCACGTCGAGTTCGCGCGCGGTGAGCGGCGTGCCGAGCCGCGCCATCGCCTGCTCGAAGCCATCGTGCGCGCCGGCCCGGCGCGGCGCCGCTTGCTCCGCGGCGGCGGGCTCGAACGCGAGCCGCTGCCGCATCAGCCCGGCCACCCACGGCCGGATCAGGTCGAGCAGCGCAACCTGCCCGGGGCTGAAGCGTCGTTTGCTGCCGAGCGACAGGCACAGCGTGCGCGCATCGTCGAGCACGACGTTGAACTGCACCTCGTCCTCGACGACGTTGTGCGTGAAATAGAGCGTGTAGTACTCGGTATCGCGAAAGCATTCGGGCGCGACGTCCGACAGCCGGAACAGGCCGCCCCTCGGCGCGTCGCGGTTCGCGATGTAGAACGGGTCGAGCTGGTACAGGCCCTGCACGTAGTCGCGGAACAGTGGGTCGGGGCCGCCGCCTTCGTACGGGCATTCGGCGAACACCTGCGGGCGGCCGTCGCCGAAGGTCAGCACGACCCAGCTGTCGACCGCGACGTATTCCTCGATCAGCCGGATCAGCGCCAGCCAGAAGCCCGGCTGGTCGAGCGACTCGATGAGCCGCCCGACCGAACGATGCCACGCGACGTCCTGCAAGGTGAGGTTCATGCGGTTTCCGGGTCGGCGGGACCGGTCGGCGCGCGTCGCGCCGTCGCACCGTGCGCATCGACCTGTCCGGGGATGAAGAACGAGATCGTAACGCCGGGCGACGCGAATGGCGAGGCCGCGCACGGCCACCGTCTCCTGATAAGCTATCGCGATTCCGAGATGGAGAAGTCGATGACTCCCAGCGCCAATACAACTACAAACGCCCATTCCAATATCGATATGACGACGATGCCCCTGACGGGCCAGCCGCTCGACACACTGATGAACCGGCTCGAAGCCGATCTCGAGGAAAGCGATTCGAGCCGCGAGAGCGACCTTGCGGCACGACTGCGTGCGCAGCCGTTGCGTGCCGATTCGCTCGACGCGATCGCGCGCCTGCACACGCTGTGGATGCACGCCGGCGATCCGGCCGCCGCGCGCGCCGTGCTCGACGAGGACGGCGCGGGCGTGCACGACGCGGCGCCGCCCGAGGCGCGGCCCGACATCCGCATGCAACTCGCGCTATACCGGCTGCAGGTCGCCCGGCACCTGGGCGAGAACGACGCCGTCACCCAGGCGATCGGCCAGATGCACGACGTCTTGCGCACGTCGCCGACGCTCGATGCCGATCGCTACGTCCGCGCACGCATTCTCGATACGCTCGAATTCGACCACGCGGAGCATGCGCTCGACGCGATCGAACTGCGGCATGCGCTGAACCGCGCGATTGCCGACCGCGCCACGTTTCGCGCGTGGGACGACGCGAACCGGCAATGCCTGCGTGCGTGGGCGCTGCGGCGTCTCGACCGGGCCGACGACGCGCGTGCGGCGGCCGAGGCCGCGGTGGCTGCGATGGCATCGGCCGGCGCGGACCAGGACATCGACGCCGACGACTGGCTGCGGATCGGCCGGGCGATGATCGAGATCGCGCCGCTGCAGTTCGACACCATTCGCCAGGCCGTCGAGTCGCGCATTGCCGACTGGGCGCTGCCGCCGCGCCGCGAGGCCGAGGTGAGGCTGGCGCGGCTCGCCGCGCGGGCCGCACACGCGCAAGGCGATCTCGCGGGCGCGCTGGCCCGTTGCGAGATGGCGCGCCACAGCCTCGAATCGGATGGCAGCGACGACTTCATCGAATACGAGCTGCCGTGGCTGCTCGAGGCGGGCCGTTTCGACGACGCGGGGCGCCGGGCGTTCTTCCACGTGTACCAGATCGAAAGCAGCATGCTCGACCGGGTCGGGCAGATCATCCATGCGCGCCTGGCCGAGCCGACCGACACGTCGGTCTGGTGGCCGCTGTGCGCGATGCGCGCAGCGGGTTTCCAGCCGACGCTCGAGCGGCTCGTCGAACTCGGCGCGGAAGGGCCCGACGCGCTGGCCGCGCGTTCGCCGACCCATGGCGAGATCTTTGCCGCGTTCGGCTCGCTCGAAGGCGACGCGTTGCGCTACGCGATCGCCGACGCCGCGCGCGAGGTCGCACTGCGGCGCGCGCCCGGCCATCCGTGGATCGCGCGGCTCGCGGCCGTCTACGACGGTGAAACCGGCCGCATCGACGCGACGACCCAGGCCGCGCGCCTGCTCGCGGCCGCGCAGGAAGGCGAGATGTACGACAACCGCACCGGGTTCATGCTGACCGATGCGCGCATTCGGGCGCTGGGTGTCGCCGCCGCGATGAAGCTGCCGCCGCCGCCGCTGCGCAGCGGCTTGTGGAGCTACGGCTACGCATGCTCGATCGAGGACAGGGCCGAGGAGGCGATCGACGCGCTGCCGGCCGCGGAACAGGCGCCGGTGCGCGCCGATCTCGAGCGCCTGAAGATCGCCGCGTACGAGCAGGGCCGCGCCTGCATGGAGCGCTTCTTCGAGACGGGCAACGGGCATCCGTACGATGCGTGCGCGCACCTGTATTCGATGCTCTGCAACAACCTCGCGATCCTCTATCGCGGCGAGGAGCGCTACGACGAAGCGCTGGTCCTGCATCGCAGCGGGATCGCGGCGAGTTCGTTTGCCGAGCATTACGACGGGGTGCGCTATGTGCTCGCGTGCCAGGAGAAGGATGAAGAGATGCTCGAAGCCGCCGAGCAGCTGTGGCACTACGCCGCCGAATACGGCTACAGCCGGCACGAGCCGAACTGGTATGTGCGCGACGTGGTGCGCGCGCTGTACCGCGTCGATCGCTGCAACGAATTGCCGATCTGGCTCGAGCGCCTCGTCGGCTGGCAGCGCGAGCACGACCAGCTCGACGGTAGGTTGCCTAACGAGGCACTGATTGCCCGCCTCGTGTTCGCGGCCCACATGTCGGAGTCGCATCCGGACCAGGCATCGGCGCTGTACGACGCCGCGCGTGCGCAGGCCGACGCGTCGCGCGATCTGGACGTGCTGCTCCGGGCCGCCGACGCGGCGTACGAACTGGGCCGCCAGCCGGACGCGAAATATTTCTACGAACGGGTGCTCGCCGGCAACCGGCACGCCGCCGAACCGCTCGACCTGAAGATGGACGTGATCGAGCGGCGGATCAGCGAGGCCGGTGCGCCGCCCGCGGCGCCGGGCGCGACGACGGCCGCGCCGGGCAAGCGCTGGTGGAAGTTCTGGCAATGACGGCCGTCGGTCGGCGGGCCGGCTATGCGCCGCGCAACGCGCTGAACGCCGATGCGCTGAAAGCGGCGATCGCCGCGCGCAGCACCGCGCGAGGCGATGCCGACGCGGTGCGCGCGTGGCTGCTCAACCATTTCTACCGGCACGTCGTCGCGAACTTCGAGCCGGCACGCACGATCGGGTCGCTCGACGACGCGCGGCAGGCGCTCGGTAACGCCGCGCTGCCGGCGTGGGTCGCGCGGCGCTTCGGTGCGGACGCGAAGACGATCGGCGAGGCCGACGCCGGCAGGCTGGCGCCCGTCGTCTGGGTCGACCCGGGCGATCCGCAGCTTCTCGCGCTCGAAACCACGCTCGTCGAGTTTCTCGAGTCGCGCAAGGGGACCGGGCTCGAGGGCAAGCTCGACCGTGTCAATTGCCCGCAGGCGCTCGCGATGTGGGAACGCGAGCATGCGGAGATGGCGGCCCGGATTGCGCGCGGCTGGCGCGAGAGCCAGCCGGACGCGCTGCGCACCTGGTGTGAAACCGAGAACGGTCGCTTCGTCGAATTCCTGCCCGACAGCGCGCTGCTGCGCGCCGAAATGGCGTTCGAGAGTTACGTGATGCGCCATTGCCTCGGCCAGTTCGCCGACCGGCAGGCGCTGGCGGGCGGCTACGGCGGGCGCTACGCGGAAGCGATCGAGGCGCGCACGTTGCGGCTGCTGAGCTTCCGGGACGCGAGCGGCCAGCCGCACATCACGATCGGTGTCGCGGTGCGCGCGGACGGCGGCCTCGACGTTGATCAGGTCAAGGGCAAGCAGAACCGGCCGCCGGTCGAGCGCTATGTCGACGACGTGCTGGCGTGCCTGAATACGCTGGGGACGACGGATAACACGCCGCCCGACTGCATCGCGCTCGGCGTGGTCCATACGGCGTCGGGGTGGTGCAGGATCGAGGACGTGACGGATGCCGCGTCGCAAGCACGGCTCGTCGCGCGCCATCCGCAATTGTTCGCGCGGCTCGCCGAGCCGACGCCGACCGTCGAGTGGCTGGTCGCCGCGCGGCAGCCCGAACTGTTGCAGGCGCGGCCGCCGCGTGCCGGCTCGGTGCGTTACGCGGTGCGCGCGACGCTGGCGCCCGCGGTGCCGTCCGCGCAGCGGGACGACACACGGCCCGCCTTTGCAACCGAGAACGTGCGCTGGCCCGGCTACGACGCGCCGCATGGCGCCCGTGCCGGCGAATGACGGGGCAAAGACCATGACATTCAAGCTGATCGTCGCGTTGTTCGTGCTGTGGCGTATCGTGCGTTACTTCCGCCGGCGCGGTGCGCGCCATTCGACCTTGTCCGCCCGCAAGCACTGGGCGCTGCTGCTCGCGCATCCGTACGTGGAGGCGACCGGGTTCTCGGGTTTCGACGATGCGGATACGAGCCACCTGAACGACACGTCCCGCAAGTTCCTGCGCGCGCAGATGCTGCATCAGATGGAGTTGCGCACCGACGCGACGGACGACGATGCGCGCGCGCACCTCGCACGCGTGCTCGAGACGCAATGGTTTCGGGCCGACCTGCATGCGCTGCAACCGACCGACGACCCGCGTGCCGCACTCGCGTTCGCCGGTGCGCGGATGGCGTTCCTCGCGCGCGTGGCGATGCTGATGGGCTGGACCGAGCCGGACACCGCCTGGCGTGTGCTGTTGCTCAACGCGCAGCGCGCGCAGGATTGTTTCGACAGCTGGACGGATTTCGGTAGCGCGTATATCGCGGGCCGCAAGCAGTGGGTGGCCGGGTTTCGCGCCGACCCGTTCGGCAAGGCGTTCGACGACGCCACGCTGCAGCGCTGGCTTGCGCCGGGTGACGGTGCGTGGGGGCGGGCGGCATGGCCGGGGCTGGCGGCGTTCGATCCCGAACCGGTCGCGCAAGCTCGGTGACGCGTTGATGCCGCCGGCCGTTCACTTCGCGTACCGCATTCCGTTCCCGCCGATGCCGACATGATTTCATCCGTTCATCCCCTGTTGCGGCGCCTGGCGCTGTCCGTTGCGTGCGCGGTGCCGGCGTCGGTGCTGCCGGCGACGGCGCAGGCGGTCGAGCCGGTCGCGGCCGACCGCCTGCTGCGCACGTTCCTCCACGACCACTACGGCAACTGGCGCGCGGACCGCAAGGGCTGGCAGTCGGACGCGGGCGATTTCGTCCATTCGCCGTGCGGGTCGCTGCGCGTCGCGACCGCCGACGGCCCGCGGTATCTGCTCGCGGTGTGCGGCGAGACCGAGGCAGCCGTGCAGGACGGCATGCCGGGGATGGATTCGGACGGCACGACGGGCACCATCGACCTGTACGTGCTGAAGCCCGTGGCGGACGGCAGGGCGCTCGAGCCGGTGGTGAAGAAGACGGATATCGCGTCCGGCAAGCGCGGCGAGCCGGGTACGGTGCGCATCGAGCGGTACGGCCCGCACCTGTTCGGCTTCACGATCGGCGACGGCGTCACGCTGCAGGGCTATACGATGGCGATGCGATCGATCTGGCTGCCGGTCGGCAACGCGATCGTCGAGGCGGCGGCGCGCATCGACGAAGCGCTCGACAACACGGGGTCGCTCGATTGCGGGAACGCGAAGTCCCGTTGCGAGAGCCGCACGTTTTCGATCGTGCCCGACACGACCGGCACCGGCGACGTCTATCCGTTGACGGTCACGGAAACGGGCTCGCGCGGCGACAAGGAGATTCACGCGCGCTACACGGTGAAGTTCGACGCGGCACGCGGCCGCTACGTGGTGCCGAAGGCATTGCGCGCAGGATACTGACCGTTCGCGCGAAGGAACGGGCGGCGCGGTGCCGCCCGCGCGTCACACGTACAGATACCGCACGAGGTGGAAGAACACCGGCGCGGCGAAGCAGATCGAGTCGACGCGATCGAGCATCCCGCCGTGGCCCGCGATCATCGAACCCCAGTCCTTGGTGCCGAGCGAGCGCTTGACGGCCGACAGCACGAGGCCGCCGACGAAGCCCGCGATCACGATCGCGAGCGAGATCCCGAACGCGGCGCCGAAACTGAACGGCGTCACGCGATACAGCGACGCGCCGCACAGCGTCGCGAGCAACCCGCCGCCGACGAAACCCTCGACCGTCTTGGACGGCGACAACTGCGGCGCGATCTTGCGGCGCCCGAACAGCTTGCCGACGACATACTGCAGCACGTCGCTGATCTGCACGACGAACAGGAAGAAGAACAGCAGCAGCGCGTTCTGTCCCGTGTAGCGCGGAATGTCGAGGATCAGCACGGCCGGCGCGTGGCTCAGCCCGTACACGCACACCATCAGCGCCCAGTTGATCTTCGCGTTGCGGCTCAGGAATTCGCGCGTGTCCTGCGTGAGCGCCGACACGAGCGACATCGCGAAGAACAGGTGCACGGGCACGAAGATCGAGTACATCCCGTACCAGTTGATCCCGAGCAGCAGGTATTGCACGGGGATCGCGACGAAGAACGCGATGAACAGCGTCGTGTGGTCGCTCGCGGTCGTCGGCGTGAGCGTGATGAATTCGCGCAGCGTCAGGTAGGACAGCACCGCGAACACGAGATACGTGACGTTGTTGCCGAGGCTGATCGCGATGACCATGATCGCGATCATTGCCCACCACGCACGGATGCGCTGGTTCAGGTTGACGATGGTCGCGCTCGTGCCGCCGCTGCGCGCGCCGAGGATCGCGCCGATCACGGTGGCGATGACGAGCACGCCCGTGACGCCCGCGACCAGTTCCCAGAAGAGAGTTCGCATGGGGGATATCCGGAAAAGGGAAAGGAGGGGGCGGTGTTCAGCCGGCCGGCCGCTGCGGCGGCGCGAGCGCGACGACCGCGTCGCGCATGCGGGCGAGGAACGTCGGCTTGTCTTCCTGGGCACCGAGCGCATCGTTCGCGCCGAAATGCACCTTGCAGATCAGCGGCACCGGCCAGATCGCACCCTTCGGCATGATCCGTTGCAGGTTCTCGAGATAGACGGGCGCGAGCGCGACGTCCGGAAACTCGGTCGCGAGGTGGAACAGCCCGCTCTTGAACGGTTGCGGCAGGATCTCGGCGCCGCGCGTGCCTTCCGGGAAGATGATGATCGAATGGCCCTGCCGGAGCGCGTCGCGCACGGGGTCGAGCGGATCGCCGCCGGACTCGCGGTGGCGATCGATCAGCACGACGTTCAGCAGCTTCTGCGCGATGTGGCGCTTCGCGTCGCTGCTGTCCCAGTAATCGCGCGCGGCGACGGGTCGCACGACCGCGCGCACGTCGCGCGGCAGTGCGGCGAGGATCGCGAGCGTGTCGATGTGGCTCGTGTGGTTCGAGAAGTAGATCTTCTGCGTGGGGGACGGCGGCGCCTGATGCCAGACCGGATACGCGCCGGCGACGAGCCGCACGATGGACAGCAGGAAGTCGCGCTGCCAGACGTTGAGAATGTTCATCGGCGCTGCGCCTCCTGCCTGCCTGCATGGCCCGCGGCGCTTGCGCGGCGGGCGGGACCCCGGAATGCCGGCGCGGCAGGATGCGCGCCGGACGGCCCTTGTTTAAATTTTTTCAAATTCGTGGCTGCCTGTCGCAGGTCCGCGATAATCGGACGATTCGCCGCCACACGCTGTTGCGTCGCGGCGAATGCGCCGGTCGGCGACGTGATAATCGGCTGTTGCACGAGTGCCCGTTTGCAGTTCGAATAGATCGTGCTGCGCTCGGGCCAGCGGATTATCGCGAGTTTCCGTCAAAAATGCCAGATTGGCGCCATGCTTGCCCGCCGGGCGCATGCTTGACGCATCGGGGCCGCTCGGCGACGATTAGGGCCGTCCATGAAAGGCCGTCCAGGGCCGTTTCGCCGCCCGGGGCATGGCGGCGGGAAAGGTGTCCGACTGTGCCGCGCGAATAGAACGAATACGAAACGATGAGCCTCTACGCACTCAAACCCAAATTCCAGAACCGCCTGCGCCCGTTCGCGAACTCGCTCGCCGAGCGCGGCGTCACGGCCAACCAGGTCACGCTGTTCGCGGCCGGCGGCTCGATCGTCGTCGGTGCGCTCGCCGGGCTCGGCGTGTTTGCCCGCGCGCTGTTCCTGCTGATCCCGCTGTGGCTGTTCGTCCGGATGGCGCTCAATGCGATCGACGGGATGCTCGCGCGCGAGCACAACCAGAAAAGCACGCTCGGCGCATACCTGAACGAACTCGGCGACGTCGTGTCCGATGTCGCGCTGGTGCTGCCGTTTCTCGCGATTCCGGCGTTCGCTCCGGCAGACGTCTGGCTGTTCGCGCTGACGGCGGTGATCGTCGAATGCGCGGGGCTGATCGGCCCGCTGGTCGGCGTGAGCCGCCGCTACGACGGCCCGTTCGGCAAGAGCGACCGCGCGCTCGCCCTTGGCGCGTTCGCGCTGTGGATCGGGCTCGGCTTTCCGGTCGGCGGTGTCGCCGCATGGCTGTGGCGGCTGCTGATCGTGCTGTCGATCGTGACCGTGGTGCGTCGCGTGCAGGCCGGCATCGCGGAAAAGGGCGCTTGAAAGGGTAGTCAAGGCAGTCAAAGGCAGTGGCAGTACCGGGCGCCGGAGGGCGGCGCACCATGATTCGAATAACGAAACGAGAGAAAAACGCATGAGCGCACGCCTGGCCCGCGAGGCCGACTTCATCACGCACGACGGCGAAACGCTGTTCTATCGTCACTGGCCCGCAACGGGCCCGCGCTGCCGCGGCGCCATCGTGCTGCTGCATCGCGGCCACGAACATTCGGCACGCGTCGCGCATCTCGTCGACGAGCTCGACCTGCCGGATTTCGCGTTCTTCGCGTGGGATGCGCGCGGCCACGGCCGCTCGCCCGGCGCACGCGGCTACAGCCCGAGCGCGGCCGCGTCGGTACGCGACCTGCAGACCTTCGTCGAACATATCCGCGACACGCATGGCATCGCGATCGAGGACATGGCCGTGGTCGGCCAGAGCGTCGGCGCGGTGCTCGCGGCCACCTGGGTGCACGACTATGCGCCGCCGATCCGCGCGCTCGTCGTCGCGTCGCCGGCGTTTCACATCAAGCTCTACGTGCCGTTCGCGCGGCCGGGCCTGCGGCTGATGTACAAGCTGCGCGGGCTGTTCTACGTGAACAGCTACGTGAAGCCGAAATTCCTCACGCACGATCCCGAGCGGATCGCGAGTTATGCGTCCGATCCGCTGATCACGCGGCCGATCGCGGTCAACATGCTGCTCGACCTGCACGACACCGCGCAGCGGATCGTCGCCGATGCGGCCGCGATCACCGTGCCGACGCAACTGCTGATCTCGGGCGCCGACTGGGTCGTGCATCGCGGCCCGCAGGACCGCTTCTTCGAACGCCTCGGCGCCGCGCGCAAGGAGCGCATCGTGCTGCCGGGCTTCTATCACGACACGCTCGGCGAACGCGATCGCGCGCAGGCGCTCGCGCCGCTGCGCGCATTCGTGCTGCGCGAATTCGATGCGCCGAGCCCGCGCGTGTCGCTCGCTGATGCCGACCGGCGCGGTGCGTTCCACGACGAATACGCGGCGCTCGGCCGCCCGCCCGCGAATGCGTTCGCGCGTGCGTACTGGGCGCTCACGCGAGCCGGCCTGAAGGCCGGCGGCGCGCTGTCGGACGGTATCGCGCTCGGGCTGCGGCTCGGTTTCGATTCGGGCTCGACGCTCGATTACGTGTACCGCAACCGCGCGCAGGGGCGGCTCGGCGTCGGTGCGCTGATCGACCGCACGTATCTCGATTCGCCGGGCTGGGTCGGCATCCGCCAGCGCAAGGTGCATCTGCAGGAGCTGATCGGCGCGGCGATCGGCCGCCTGCGCGGCCACGGCACGCCGGTGCGGATCGTCGACATCGCGGCCGGGCACGGGCGCTACGTGCTCGACGCGATCGCGTCCGCCGCCGAGCGCGACGGCGCGGCGCCCGACGACATCACGCTGCGCGACTACAGCCCGCCGAACGTCGAGGCCGGGCGCGTGCTGATCGCGCAGCGCGGCCTCGAGCCGATCGCGCGCTTCGAGCGCGGCGACGCGTTCGACGAGGCGTCGCTCGCGACGCTCGAGCCGCGTCCGACGCTCGCGATCGTGTCGGGCCTCTACGAACTGTTCGGCGAGAACGCGCTGATCGAGCGCTCGCTGCGCGGGCTCGCGCAGGCCGTGCCGCCGGGCGGGTATCTCGTTTATACGGGGCAGCCGTGGCATCCGCAGCTCGAATTCATCGCGCGCGCACTGAACAATCACCGCGGCGAGGCGACCTGGGTGATGCGCCGCCGCTCGCAGGCCGAGATGGACGAACTCGTCGCGCGCGCGGGGTTCCGCAAGCTCGACCAGCGGATCGACGAAATGGGCATTTTCACGGTCAGCCTCGCGCAGCGGGTCGACGCGTCATGAGCGAATTCGGCGGCGACGCGCGCGGCTTGGCGGCGCAGGCGGCCGGCGCACGCGACGCGTCGTTCGCGCTGCGTCTCGGCTGGCTCGCGGTGATGGGCGCCGTGTTCTTCTCGACCTACGGCTTCGCGAACTGGCTCGCCGCGCGCCGCGTGGCGGTGCCGACCTTCGCGTTCGGCTGGGAGCACGCGATCCCGTTCGTGCCGTGGACGATCGTGCCGTACTGGTCGATCGACCTGCTGTATGCGCTGTCGTTCTTCTTCTGGACGCGCCGCGCCGACCTGCTCGATCACGTGAAACGGCTGTTGACCGTGCAACTGGTATCGGTCGCGTGCTTCGTCGCGTGGCCGCTGCGCTTCGGGTTCGAGCGGCCCGACGCGGGCGGCGTGGCCGGTGCGCTGTTCACGCTGCTGATGGGGTTCGACAAGCCGTTCAACCAGGCGCCGTCGCTGCACATCGGGCTGCTCGTCGTGCTGTGGGCCGTCTATGCGAAGCACGTGCGCGGCACGCTCGCGCGCGTCGTGCTCCACCTGTGGTTCGCGGCGATCGGCGTGTCGGTGCTGACGACCTACCAGCATCACGCGATCGACGTGCCGACCGGTGCGGCCGTCGGCTGTCTCGCGCTGTTCCTGTTTCCGCTGCGCGATGCCGCGGGCCGGCTGCCGGGCGCCGATGCGTCGCCGGGCGCGGCCGGCCGCGCGCTCGCGCGTCGTTATGCGCTCGGCGCGGCGGCGGTCGCGCTCGTGGCGCTCTGGTGCGTGCCGCGCGCGCCCGGCTGGGCGCTGGCGGCCGGGTGGGTCGCGCTGGCGCTCGCGTGTGTCGCGTGGATCTACCGGCGCGGCGCACCCGGCGCGTTCCAGAAGGATGCGCACGGGCGTTTCCCGGTCGTCATCCGCTGGCTGCTCGCGCCGACGATCGCCGGCGCATTCGTCAATTCGCGGCTGTGGACGTTCCGGCAGCCGGCGCCGGTGCGGATCGACGAACGCGTGTCGCTCGGCCGCACGCCGACCACGTCCGACGTGCGCCGCCACGGTTTCACGGCACTGGTCGACCTGACGGCCGAAATGCCGCGCTGGGCGGCGGCCGACGCATCGCTCGCCTACGCGAGCGTGCCGCAGCTCGACCTCGTCGCGCCGACGGCCGCGCAACTCGCGCAGGCCGTCGCGGCGCTCGAACGCCTGCACGGGGAAGGGCGCGACGTGCTGGTCTGCTGCGCGCTCGGCTACGGGCGCAGCGTGTTGTGCGCGGCTGCGTGGCTGGCGGCGCGACGCGGGTTCGGCGATGCGCGCGACGCGCTGGCCGCGGTGCGCGCGGTGCGGCCGCATGCGGTGTGGTCGGACGACGGCGTGGCCGTGCTGCAGCACTGGATCGATCGCCGGCGCGGCGCGGGAGGTGTGTGATGCGCGACCCGTCCGCGCCATTCAGGATTGCCGCCGCGCGCGGCGCGCTCGATGCGGGCGCGTGGGCGATCGTGGCCGCGCTGGCCGCGGCCGGCGCGGGCTGGTGGATCGCGTCGGGCTGGGCGCCGGCGACGGTCGCGCGCGTGCTGCTGGCCGTCGTCAGCACCGGGTCGGGAATCGCGGCGCTGTGGGTTGCGGTGCGGATCGAGATCGACCGCCGGCTGTTCGCCGCGCTTGCGCGCGCGGCGGCCGGCGACGCGTCGGTCGACGACGCCCTCGCCGCGCTCGACCGCGCGCTCGCCGATCTCGGCTGGATCGACGCATCGAAGGCCGGCCGTGCGCTCGACGCACGCGTGCGCGGCGCGGTCGGGCTGTGCCGGGCCGGCGTGCTCGTCGCGATCGTGCAGTGGCTCGTGGTCGGGCTCGCGATCGCTGTTCCGCAGGTGGGCTAGTCAGCGGCCGTGCAAGCCCGCCGCGCGCGGTCGACGCCGTCGTTCCGGCTGCCGGTTCATCGAGGAAGCCGCCTTCGAGTGTGCGTTACGCGTGAGCCGACCGCTGCGACCGCGTGCGCTTCACCTCATACATCGCCTGGTCCGCATGCTCGATCAGCGCGGTCATGTCGGTGCCGTCGTCGGGCAGCAGCGCGATCCCGACGCTGACGCCGAGCCGCAGCGGGCGCCCCTCGAATTCGAACGGTTCGCTGACCTGGCGCGCGAGCCGCGTGCTTTGCGCATGCGCGTCGTCGCGGTTGCCGATGTTCGGCAGGATTACCGCGAATTCGTCGCCGCCGATGCGCGCGACCGTGTCCGAGCGCCGCACCGCGCCCTGCATCCGCGTGGCGATCTCGCGCAGCGCCGCGTCGCCCGCGCGGTGGCCGAACCCGTCGTTGATCGGCTTCAGCCCGTCCATGTCGATGTTGAGGATGCCGAGCCGGCCGTTCGCGCGCAGCGTCGTGTGCATCGACTGCCGCAGGCGGTCGTAGAACAGCGCGCGGTTCGGCAGGCCCGTGAGCGCGTCGTGCGTCGCGCGCATGTAGAGTTCGTTCGCCTCGTTGCGTGCCGCGTAGAACATCGCGGCGGCGATCAGGTCGGCCGTCAGCCGCAGCGTGCCGGCATCGGCTGGCGAAAAGCCGTCGACTTCCGGCGACATCACCTTCAGCACGCCGACCGTCGTGTCGGCATGGGTGAGCGGCATCACGAGCATCGAGCGCAGGCCGACACGCCGGCATGCGTCGCGATCGACGCGCGGGTCGGTTTCCGAATCGATGCAGTGCAGCAACTCGCCTTGCTGCACGCACAGGCCGGACAGGCTGCCCGAGCGCCGCAGCCGCAGGCCGAGCATCCCGGCCGCAGTGCCCGACGCGGCGCGGTACACCATGTCGTCACCCTCGGCGAATTCGACCGCGGCGGCGCTCGCACCGGTGAGCTGCGGCACCTGCTCGGCCACATAGGCCATCACGCTGCCGAGGTCGAGGCCGAGCTTCGCGATCTCGGTCTGGGCGGCAATGATGCGCAGCAGGGTATCGGGGGACGGAGTGGCGGTGTCGGCGATTTGATTCAAGTCAGTTTTCCGTGAAAGAAAGCACGTCCGGCGGCACGGGATTGCGGTAGCATACGCGCCGCTTCGCGGCGGCGCGTGCCGGAGCGGTCTGCAACGGACCGCCGCCGGCCGGCCGAACCGCGCCGGCAGTATGCCGTTCGGCCCGTCGGGCGACAACGGCGCAATTCTTACCATTCATCCCTCTCGCGCAGCATTTTCGACTGGATTGAGGTTTTTTTCGCTTCATCGTCGCGAATCGGGGTAAGTTTTGTCCTATTTTTGAGATAGTGTGACGAATGAGCGTGTGCCGGTGCCAGGCGCGCGCGCAGCATGATGACAGGCGATTAAAGAAATCGCCGCATCGTTTCGATAAATGAATCAGGCCAGTTGGATAGATATGAGGGGAAGCAGTGGGATTGTTCACTCACGGGCATAGCTGCTTTGCGCGCATCGGTTCCGATGCAACGGATGACCTGACGATCCTGACGAAACGGAGCGGCGCATGAAGCCGGCCGTGTCGCTGTTCGTCCTGTCGGCCGCCATGGTCGGCGCATTTCACGCCGCCGCGCTGTCGGCCGCGCCGATGCCGGCCGTGCCGGCCGCCGCGGCCTCGGGCGCGATGCCGGCGCCGGTGCTCGCGGCCGCGCCCGCGCCCGCGGCGGCCAGTGCGCCGTCCGCCGGCTTGCCGGCGACGACTGTGCACCTGCCGTTCGCGTCGCTCGGTGCGTTCGATCCGCTGCGCCTGCGCGGCGCCGACGACGCGCGCACGATCAACGCGGGCGTGCGGCTCGACCGCGTGGTCACCGGCGCGCGGCTGCGCCTGACCTACGCCTATTCGCCGTCGCTGGTGTTCCCGATGTCGCACCTGAAGGTGTCGGTGAACGGCGAGGTGATCGCGACCGTTCCGTTCGACGCCGCGCAGGCGGGCCGGACGGTCACGCAGGAAATCCCGATCGATCCGCGCTATTTCTCGGATTTCAACCAGATCGGCCTGCGCCTGATCGCGCACTACACGCTCGACCATTGCGAGGATCCGTCGAACTCGGCGCTGTGGGCCGACGTGAGCCCGAAGAGCGAGCTGATCCTCGACGAGTCGCCGGTGCGCCTGCCGAACGATCTCGCGCTGCTGCCCGCGCCGTTCTTCGACCGGCGCGACAACGGCCGTGTGCGCTTGCCGTTCGTGCTGCCGGCGTCGCCGGATTCGGCGACGCTGCGCAGCGCGGGCGTGCTCGCGTCGTGGTTCGGCGCGCTGGCCGACTATCGGCATGCGCGGTTCCCGGTGTCGTCCGGGCTGCCGACGGACGACCAGGCGGTGGTGATCGGCACGGCCGCGACGCTGCCGGCCGGCCTCGCGCTGCCGTCGATCAACGGCCCGCTGCTCGCGGTGGCCGACAACCCGGCCGCGCCGGGGCGCAAGCTGCTCGTCGTCACGGGCCGCACGGCGGCCGAGGTCGACGACGCGGTCGCGACGCTCGTGCTGGGCCGCGCGGCGCTGTCGGGGCCGGCGGCGACGGTCGCGCACGTCGATCCCGGCGCGCCGCGCAAGCCGTACGACGCGCCGCGCTGGCTGCCCGTGAACCGGCCGATCGCGTTCCGCGAGCTCGTATCCGATACGCGCCAGCTGGAAGTGCGCGGCACGACGCCCGACGCAATCCGCCTGAACCTGCGCGTGCCGGCCGATCTGCATTCGTGGAACGGCGCGGGTGTGCCGATCACGCTGCGCTACCGCTACACGGCGCCGACCGTGCAGGACAACTCGACGCTCGCCGTCGAGATCAACGAGCAGCTCGTGAAGTCGTACCGGCTCGGGCCGGCTCATGCCGAGGACGCGCACGGCCGCATGCAGCTGCCGCTGCTGTCGGTGCCCGAAGGGCGCGTGACGAGCGACGTCGACATCCCGGCGTTCCGGGTCGGCAGCGGCAACCAGCTGCAGTTCCGCTTCACGCTCGATTCGCAGAAGACGGGCCTGTGCTCGAGCACGGCGACCGAGCCGCAGCGCGCGGCGATCGATCCCGATTCGACGATCGACTTCTCGCACTTCGTCCATTACGCGCAATTGCCGAACCTCGCGTTCTTCGCGAACAGCGGCTTCCCGTTCACGCGCTTCGCCGACCTGTCGCAGACGGCCGTCGTGATGCCCGACCGGCCGTCGCCGCAGGAGCTCGAGGCCTACCTGACGATGCTCGGCCACATGGGCGAATGGACCGGGTTTCCGGCCCTGCGCGTGCAGGTCGCGCGGCCCGGCGACGTCGCCGCGCTGTCGGGCAGCAAGGACCTGCTCGTGATCGACGGCTCGCCCGCGTCGCCGCTGCTCGCGCACTGGCGCTCGGCGCTGCCGCTCGTGATCGGCGAGCAGGGCGGCACGGGAGGCGCGGGAGGCGAAGGCACCGCGCGCATCGCGTTCTCGGTGAAGGAGCGCTGGCGCAACGGCGTCGGCCTGGCTGAAGGCGGCGCGCACATCGAGCAGACCGGCTCGCTCGCGGCGCTTGCCGGGTTCGAGCTGCCGGGCAGCCGGGGGCGCAGCGTGGTCGCGCTGACGGCGACCGACCAGCCGCGCCTCGGCGATCTGCTCGACGTGTTCGAGAACGCCGGGCTCGTGTCGCAGCTGCAGGGCGACCTCGCGCTGGTGCGGCCGGGGCAGGTCGACAGCCTGCGCGTCGGCGAGCCTTACGTGGTCGGCTTCGTGCCGTGGTATGCGCGCGTGTGGACGGAAGCGGCGCGGCATCCGGTCGTGCTCGGCGCGGTCGGCGTGGTCGCGGGGCTGCTGCTCGCGCTCGGCGTGTTCAGCGTGCTGCAGAGAATCGCCGCGCGTCGACGGGGGATGTAACGGATGGCGCGGGTTATGGCGAAGCGACGGGCAACGCGGCCGGCGCGGCGCGTCGGCGCGGCACTCGCGCTGGCGGTGGCGATGACGTGCACGGCAGCCGGCATGGCCGCGCGCGCACACGCCGCGGGCGCGGCTGACGCGGCCGACGCGGGATGCGGCGCGGCATGGTCGCGCTGGGACGCGTTCAAGCGCGATTTCATCTCGGCCGACGGCCGCGTGATCGACGTCGGCTCGGCCGATTCACGCACGGTGTCGGAGGGGCAGGCGTATGGACTCTTCTTCGCGCTGGTCGCGAACGACCGGCGCATGTTCGACACGATCCTCGCATGGACCGAGAACAATCTCGCGCAGGGCGACCTGAGCGCGCACCTGCCGGCGTGGCTGTGGGGCCGTGCGCCCGACGGCGCGTGGCGCGTGCTCGACGCGAACGCGGCGTCGGACGCCGACCTGTGGATCGCGTATGCACTCGTGGAGGCCGGGCGGCTGTGGCACGAGCGCAGCTACACGGCGCGCGGCGCGCTGCTCGCGAAGCGCGTGCTCGACGACGAGACCGCGACCGTGCCGGGCCTCGGCCTTACGCTGCTGCCGGGGCCGACGGGGTTCAAGCTGGCCGACGGCCAGTGGCGCGTGAACCCGAGCTATTCGCCGCCGCAGGTGATCCGCGCGCTCGGCGCGCGCCTGCCCGACGACCGGCGCTGGGCCGCGCTCGCCGCCAGCACCGGCCGCGTGCTGCTCGACACGGCGCCGAAGGGCTTTTCGCCCGACTGGGCGCTGTATCGCGCGGGCACGGGTTTCGGGCCCGATCGCGACACGCATGCGGAGAGCGCGTACAACGCGATCCGCGTGTATCTGTGGGCCGGCATGCTCGACCGCGCCGATCCGCTCGCCGCGCCGTTGCTCGCACGCTTTGCGCCGTTCGCCGACTACATCGCCGCGCATGGCGCGCCGCCGGAGAAGGTCGATACGACGACGGGCGTCGCGGGGCCGAACGACGGCAACGGCGGGTTTTCGGCGGCCGCCGTGCCGTTCCTCGACGCGCGCGGCCAGCGCGCGCTCGCCGATGCGCAGGCGGCGCGTGTCGATACGCTCGCGCGCCAGTCGGCGCCCGGTTACTACACGAGCGTGCTGACGCTGTTCGGGCTCGGCTGGCGCGACGGACGCTACCGGTTCGGCGCGGACGGCACGCTCGACGCCCGCTGGGGAGGCCGCTCGTGCGCCGCCCGCTGAAGCGCGCCGCGCCGCACGTCGCGGGATTCGCGTGGCTCGCGTCGTCGGTGTGCGCGGCGGCACCGGGCACCGCGCCGGGCACGACGATGGCATCCTCCGCGACGCCGGCGGCCGCCGCATCCGCCGATGCGCAGCGCCAGCTCGACACCGCGCGGATGTGGGGCGTCAAGCATCGCGACGACCTTGCGCGCGACGCGCTGCGCAAGGGGCTGCTGATCGCGCCGGGCGATCCCGGGCTGCTGGCCGAACAGGTTCGCGTGCTGCTGCGGCTCGGCGATGCGAAAGGCGCGCAGGCCTCGCTCGCGCGCCTGCAGGCACAGTCGCCGAATGCGCCCGCCACGCGGCGGGTCGCCGACGAATATCGCGTCGCGACGAGCGGGCGCGGCGAGATGGCGCAGATCCGTCTGCTCGCGCGCAGCGGCCGTGCCGACGAGGCGGCACGGCGGATCGTCGCGCTGTTTCCGAACGGTGCGCCGGACGGTGCGCTCGGCGCCGAGTACTACCAGATCGTGTCGAATGCGCCGGGCGGGCGCGAGCCGGCGATCGCCGCGCTGCGTCGCGCGGTCGCGGCCGATCCGCAGGACACGAGCGCGGCGATGGCGCTCGTGCGGCTCCTGAACCAGCGTGCCGACACGCGGCCGGAGGCGAACCGGCTCGCGTGGGCGCTCGCGAAGCGCGCCGACGCCGACCATACGGAGGCGATGGCGCAGTGGCGGCGCGTGCTGCAGTCGGCCGGCAGCGATCCCGCGTATCTCGATGCGCTGCATGCGTACCTCGTGCTCGTGCCGGACGACACCGAATTCGTCGATCGCGCGGCGGCACTGGATCGCCAGCGCGACGCGCAGCGCCGGCTCGAGCGCAATCCCGACTACATCGCGCAGCAGCGCGGCCTGCAGGCGCTCGCGCGCGGCGACCTGGCCGGCGCCGATCCGCTGCTGACGCGCGCCGCGCGCGCACGTGCGGACGACGCCGACGCGGTCGGCGGGCTCGGCCTGCTGCGCCTGCGCGAGGGGCGGCACGACGAGGCGCGCGCGCTGTTCACGCGCGCCGCGACGCTCGCGACCGACCAGCGCGGCAAATGGCAGGGCCTCGCGCGCACCGCACAGTTCTGGGGGCTGCTCGCGCAAGGCCGCGCGGCGGCCGCCGCGGGACGTCCGCAGGACGCGGAGCGCGCGGCACGTGCGGCACTCGCGATGCAGCCGGACAGTCCGGACGCGAAGCTGCAGCTTGCCGATGCGTTGCTCGCGCAGCGCGACTGGGCACGCGCGGAGCCGTTGCTGCGCGAACTGCTGGCCGCGCGTTCGCCGAGCCTCGCGGCCGTGCGCGATACGGCCGCGCTGTATCAGAACACCAGCCGCGCGGACCGGATCGGCCCGCTGCTCGACGCGCTGCAAGGTCGCGTGACGGGCCGCGACGACCGGCACGCGCTCGACGGCCTGCGTGCCGACCTGCTCGCGGACCAGGCGCGCGCGCTGGCGGACAAGGGCGAACGCGGGCCCGCCGCGCAGCGCTACGAGGCGGCCGTGCGCGCGGCGCCCGACGCGCCGTGGACGCGCTTCGCGCTCGCGCGCCTCTATCGCGACATGGGGCTGCCGCAGCTCGGCCGCACGGTGATGGACGACGGGCTCGCGCAAGGCGCGACGCCCGAGATGCGCTACGCGACCGCGCTGTATCGCAATTCGCTCGACGACGTGGCGGGCGCGCAGGCCGCGCTCGCGCCGGTCGACGACGCGCATCGTACGGACGGGATGCGCGCGCTCGCGCGCAAGCTCGATGCGCAACGCGCGCTGGCCGACGCACGCGATGCGCTCGCGCGCGGCGACCGCACGGCGTTCGCCGCGTCGCTCGCGCAGGCCCAGGCGAGCGCGCCGGACGATCCCGACATGCTCGCCGCGATCGGCGCGCAGTGGATCGACGCGGGCGAACCGGATCGCGGCCTCGCACCGTTGCACGACTGGATCGCCGCGCACCCGCATGAAGCCGATACGGACGTGCGGCTGCGCTATGGCGACCTGCTCGGCAGCGCGGGGCGCGACGACGCGCTTGCCGCGTGGCTCGACACGCTGCGCCGGGAACCGTCGCTGACGCCCGCGCAGACGGCGCGGATCGAGGACCAGTCGCTGCGGCTCGTGTTGCGGCAGACCGACGATGCGATCGCACGGCAGGACTACGCGCAGGCGCGCAAGCTGCTCGATCGTGCGAGCCCGGCCGGCCGCGCGGACAAGCGTCATGCGCTCGAACGGGCCGATCTCGAGCGCGCGCAAGGCCGTTACGACGCGGCACGCGATGCGCTCGCGCCGGTCGTCGCGCGCATGCCGGACGATGCCGATACGCAGCTCGCGCTGGCACGCATCGACGAGGACAGCGGCAACCGTGCCGCCGCGCTGGCGCGCGTGCAGGCGGTACTCGCGCGCACGCCGGACGACGACGTCGACACGCAACTGTCGGCCGTGCGCCGCCTGAACGCGCTGCGCCGCGCGGACGAAGCCGCGCAGGTGACCGACCGGCTGCATGCCGCGTATCCGGCGCGCGCCGACGTGACGGTCGCGGCCGGGCGCGTGGCCGAGGCGCAGGGCCGCTATGACGACGCGGCGTCGCTGTACCGGTTGTCGCAATCGCAGGAGCGCGCGACGGGCGTGAGCCCGGGCCGTGACGGCCTGACGCCCGCGCAGGCCGCGTTCGCGGATCTCGAGCAGCGGCGCAATCCCGAGATCGAGACCGGCTGGACGCCGGCCTACAAGTCGGGCGACGAAGGCATCTCTTCGTATCGCGCGCAGCAGGTGCCGATCTACATGCAGATGCCGGTCCGCTACGACGGCCACGTGTTCGCGCAGATCGATACCGTGCATCTCGACCCGGGCACGCTCGATACGAGCGACGCGAATGCGTATTCGCTGAAGACGTTCGGCACGTTCGCGGCGCTCAGGGCGCGGAACGCGCTGACGCCCGCATCGATCGCGAATCCGCCGGGTTCGCTGCACCAGTCGACGACGGGCGTCGCGCTCGGCGCCGGCTATCTGTCGGACGCATGGCGTGTCGACCTCGGCACGTCGCCGCTCGGTTTTCCCGTGCATTACCTCGTCGGCGGCGTGCGTTATCGGTTCGACGCGGGCCCGGCCAGCTTCTCGGTGAACGCGTCGCGGCGGCCGGAAACGAGCAGCGTGCTGTCGTACGCGGGGATGCGCGACCCGTGGACGGGCGCGGTCTGGGGCGGCGTGCGCCGCGACGGCGTGAACCTGCGCGCGTCGGTCGACGTCGGCCGTACGAACCTGTTCGCGGAACTCGGCGCGGGCGTGCTGTCCGGCCGAAACGTCGAGCGCAACGCGGAAGTCACGCTGCGCACGGGCTTCACGGTGCCCGTGTACGAGCGCGCGACGATGAAGGTCAGCACGGGGCTCGTCGGCAACGCGTGGCATTACGCGCAGAACCTGCGCTACTACACCTACGGGCAGGGCGGTTACTACAGCCCGCAGCGCTACCTGTCGCTCGGCGTGCCGATCGAATGGGCGGGGCGGCACGACGCGCTGTCGTGGGACCTGACCGTCACGGGCGGGATCTCGAACAGCTACGAGAAGGATTCGCTGTATTACCCGACGTTCTCGGACCAGCGGGCCGCGCAGGTGGCGGCCGGGTTCGTGTACGCGGGCAGCTCGACGCGCGGCGTGTCGTTCTCGTACGGCATCAACGGGATCGTCGAGTATCGCGTGAACCCGCACCTGAGCGTCGGCGCGCAGCTGCACGTCGACCGGTCGCACGACTACGCGCCGAGTTCGGCGCTCGTGTACCTGCGCTATGCGTTCGACGCCCGTGCGCAACGCAGCTGGCTCGTCACGCCGACACCCGTGCGGCTTTATTCGGATTACTAGGGGAACGCGCCGTGAATACGGAAATCGATGCCACCCGTCCCGCGCTCGGCGCCGCCGGCCTGCTGGGCCGCCTGCGTGCGCTGCTGGGCGCGGGGCCGGCCGGCGGCCGCGCCGGCACGGTGAGCCGGCTCGCGATCGACGGCTTGCCCGACGCGTGGACACAGCTGGAAGCCGGCGGCCTGTACGCGATCTACGCGGCCGGCGGCACGCCGGCCTGCGATGCGCTCGTGTGGGAGAGCGCGCGGCAGGCGCGCACGCGCGACGTGACGGTCGTGCTCGCGCGCGACGCGGCGCACGTTGCCGAGCAGATGCGGGCGCGCGGCTTCGCGGACGGCGCGCATCCGGCCGGCTGGCCGCGCAACCTGAACGTGCTGGCGATGCCGCCCGCGGCCGAGCCGGCCGGCGGTGACGGCACAGGCGCAGGCGCGGGCGCGGGCGCGACGGCCGACGCACCGCGTCGCGCGGCACCGGGCCCGTTCGCGCGGCTGACCGGCGGCCTGCGCGCGATGAAGCGTTACGGCTTTCGCGCACGCTCGCTGTATTTCGTCGAGGGCGCGCAGCGCTGGTTCAGCTGGGACGACCCGATCGCGCTCGCCGACGAGGCGCACGCTCTCGCCGACTGGTGCCGCACGCGGCGGATCGCGCTCGTGCTGCTGCTCGATCCCGAAGCGACCCGCGCGGACGACGCGGCACGCACCGACGATGCACCGCTCGTGCGCGATGCGGATCGCACGCCGCGCAGCGGTTTCCACGGTATCTGCTCGGGCGTCGCGCAGTTGCAGCGCACCCATGGCGAGCTGCTGTGGATCGTCGATTTCTGGCGCGCGGGCGATACGCTCGCGGCCGGCGAGGTACGGCCGCTGCGTTTCGCGCCGGGCGGCCGGCTGTCGGCGAGCATCGACGGCGGCGCGACCGAGCCGGCGAACCGGATGAAGCTCGCGAGCGACGAGGATCGCGTCGTCGTCAGCCGCGCGGTGCTCGACGGCACGAACCGCGCGCCGCAGGGCTGGGAAATCGTCGAGGACAACGCGGCCGTCGTTGCCGCCTGTGCGCATGCGCAGGCCGCGACCGCGGTGCTCGTGTTCCGTTCGCATGCGCAGCTCGAAGCGCTGTGCGCGGACGTGCACACGCTGCGCCGGCAGTGCGGCGGTGCGCTGAAGATCGCGGTCGTCGAGCGCGGCGAAGTGCTGCGCCAGCAGTTCGAGATGCTCGTGCTGAGCGTCGGCGCGAGCCGCGTCATCGCACGCGACCTGCCGGTATCGCGACTGCAGGGGGCCGTGCACGCACTGCGCGGCCAGCTCTATGCGCGGCCCGTCGCGGCCGACTATCGTGCGGCGCTCGCGGCCGCGCTCGGCGATTCGGTGCTCGGTTATCTGCCGGTCGGCGCGTTCTGCCTGCGGATTCGCGCGGTGCTCGATCGCGGCGCCGTGCTCGCGCTGCCGCACACGCTCGCGAAGATCGCGCTGCTGCCCGGCGTGTCGCACGTCGACGCGCTGCGGCATTGCCGCCCGCGCCGCGCGGGCGACGTCGTGACGGCCGATGCCGCGCACCTGTACGTGTTCCTGTTCGCGTGCGAACCGGCGGACGCGGAGGACGCGCTCGCGCGCATCTTCGACGTGCCGGTCGACACGCTGTCCGACCGCGTCGTGTGTCTCGGGCAGGGCAGCATCGATACCGAACTCAACGCGCTGAAGGCCGAGAACCGGCGCGCACCGATCGCCGACTACAGCGACTTGTTCGGGGCCGCGCAGCCGGCGGGCGCCAGTCGCGCCCCGCTCGCGCGCACCGGGCCCGGCGACGCGTTGCCCGACGCGAGCGAAGTGAGCGGTGCGATCGACGCGATCGATGCGATCGTCGCGCTCGAGGCGATCGGTGCGATGCCGGCGGCCGCGGCCGCCGACGCTTCGGCGCCGGAACCCGTCATACTCGCCGCGCGCAAGCGCAGCGCCATCCGCAGCGCGATGCCGCTGCGCAAGGAGGGGGTCGCATGATCGCCGAACTCGTCATCGGATTCATCGTCGGCATCGCGATCGCGGTGCCCGTGTGGATCGTCGCGCAGCATCTCGGCATCGGCCGCGGCTTTCATGCGCCGCGCGGGATCGACCGGCGTGACGCGGTGCCGTGCGAACTCGTGCCGGTCGCGCTGCGCGGGCGGCTGCTGCCCGACGCCGGTCGCGAGCGTGGCGAGCATGACGGCGAGGCGGCCCGATGAAGACGATCGCCATTACGTCGACGACCGGGGGCGCGGGCCGCACGACGCTCACGGCCGCGCTCGCGGTGCTGCTGGCGCGCCGCGGCCGGCCGGTCGTCGCCGTCGAATTCGATGCGCAGAACCTGATGGGCGCGACGCTCGGCCTCGACACGCTGGCCGAGCACGGCCTCGCGCAGAGCGTGCTCGGCGGCGCCGAGCCGTGGCATGCGCACACGTGGCGCAACGCCGATGGCGTGCTGTTCGTGCCTTACGGGCAGGTCGACGCGGCCGGCGCGGCCGCATGCGATGCGCGGCTCGCGGCGGATCCGGCGTGGCTGTCGCGCGCGCTCGACGAGATCGCGTTGCCGGCCGACGGCGTCGTGCTGATCGACACCGCGCGCTATCCGTCGACGCAGGCCGAGCAGGCGATTCGCCGCGCGGACCTGACGCTCGTCGTCGTGCCGCCCGAGCCGGCCGCCTGCGCGACGACGGCCGCGCGGCTCGGTGCGCTCGGGGCGGGCGGCGAACTGCACATCGTCGTGAACCGGCTGAATCCGGCGCGCGACATGCAGCGCGACGCGCTCGCGATGCTGCGTGCGGTCGCCGGGCCGGCGTCGATGCTCGAGCAGCGCATCCACGTCGATGCGGCCGTGCCCGAAGCGCTCGCGCGCGGCAGCTGGATCTTCGACGACGCACCGTATTCGCAGGCGTCGCACGACCTGAACGGCGTCGCGAACTGGGTCGATACCTGGCTGGCGGCACGCGCGGCCGTTCGCCGCGGAGCAGCGCGATGAACGCGCGCATCGCGCCGCGCCTGCGCGCATTCGGACGCCGCACGGCCGACTGGATCGCGCGCGGCATCGGCTTGCCCGCGCAACGCACGCTGGTCGACTGGCTCGTGCGGCTGTTCTTCCACGCCCCGCCGCCCGGCCGGCCCGATCACGTGCGCCGCTGGGTGCGTGTCGCGTCGCTGCGGCTCGCGCAGGAGTGGGGCGTGCTGCAGCCGCTCAGCCCGCGCGAATGGCTGTGGCGCGCGATCGTGCGGGCGCCGCGCACGGCCGACGGCCGTCCCGCGCGCGATCCGCTCGCCTGGTTCGACAAGTACGTCGTGCCCGTCTACGTGGCCGGGCGCGCGGTCGGCCGGCGCATCAACGCGTTGCTCGAGCGTCTGCCATGGGTGCGCTGGGGCGGCTGGCTCGATGCGCGCGCGAACGGCGTCGGCCGGCGCCGCTGGCTCGCGCCGCTGCTGCTGGTGGCCGGCGCACTGCTGTGGGCCGCGGCCGGCATGTCGCCGCTGATGCCCGGCGCGCAGTTCGCGTTCTTCGCGATCGTCGCGGTGCTGGCGCTCACGCTGCGCCGCCTGCCGGGCCATCTGCCGACGCTCGCGCTCGCGTCGCTCGCGCTGCTCGCGACGGTGCGCTACGTGTGGTGGCGCACCACGCAGACGCTCGATTTCCGCGGCCCCGTCGAGGCCGTCGCGGGTTACCTGCTTTACGGCGCGGAAGCCTATACGTGGATGATCCTGCTGCTCGGCTTCGTGCAGACGGCCTGGCCGCTCGACCGGCCGATCGTGCCGCTGCCCGACGATCCCGACACCTGGCCGACCGTCGACATCTACATCCCGACCTACAACGAGCCGCTGTCGGTCGTGAAGCCGACGGTATTCGCCGCGCAGAGCATCGACTGGCCGAGCGCGAAGCTGCGCGTGTACCTGCTCGACGACGGCCGGCGCCCCGAGTTCGCGGCGTTCGCGGCCGAGGCCGGCATCGACTACCTGACGCGCGACGACAACCGCCACGCGAAGGCCGGCAACATCAACCGCGCGCTGCCGAAGACGCACGGCGAATACATCGCGATCTTCGACTGCGATCACGTGCCGACGCGCTCGTTCCTGCAGACGACGATGGGCGTGTTCCTGCGCGACCCGAAGTGCGCGCTGGTGCAGACGCCGCACCATTTCTTCTCGCCCGATCCGTTCGAGCGCAACCTCGGCACGTTCCGCGAGATCCCGAACGAGGGCAACCTGTTCTACGGCCTGGTGCAGTCGGGCAACGACCTGTGGAACGCGACGTTCTTCTGCGGCTCGTGCGCGGTGCTCAAGCGCAGCGCGCTGGAAGAGGTGGGCGGCGTCGCGGTCGAGACCGTGACCGAGGATGCGCACACGGCGCTCAAGCTGCACCGGCGCGGCTATACGTCGGCGTACCTGCCGACCGTGCAGGCGGCCGGCCTCGCGACCGAAAGCCTCGCGGGCCACGTGAAGCAGCGCACGCGCTGGGCGCGCGGGATGGCGCAGATCTTCCGCATCGACAACCCGTTCCTCGGGCGCGGGCTCGGCCTGATCCAGCGGATCTGCTACGGCAACGCGATGCTGCATTTCTTCTACGGGATTCCGCGGCTCGTGTTCCTGACGATCCCGATCGCGTACCTGTTCTTCCACCTGTACTTCATCAACGCGTCGTCGCTCGCGCTCGCGAGTTACGTGATCCCGTACCTGGTGCTCGCGAACGTCGCGAACTCGCGGATGCAGGGGCGCTACCGCCATTCGTTCTGGGCCGAGGTCTACGAGTCGGTGCTCGCGTGGTACATCGCGCTGCCGACCACCGTTGCGTTCTTCAGCCCGAAGCACGGCAAGTTCAACGTGACCGACAAGGGCGGCAAGATCGACGAAGGCTACGTCGACTGGTCGACGTCGAAGCCGTATCTCGTGCTGTTCGGGCTGAACGTGCTTGCGATTCTCGCGGGCATCTGGCGGCTCGTGGCCGACCAGGGCGACGAGGCGTCGACGATCCTGATCACGCTCGGCTGGACCGTGTACAACCTCGCGATGCTCGGCGCCGCGCTGGCCGTCGCGCGCGAGACCAAGCAGGTGCGCGTCACGCACCGGATCGCGATGCGCGTGCCGGCCACGCTGCTGCTCGCCGACGGCTCGACGGCCGCATGCTTCACGAGCGACTACTCGACCGGCGGCCTGGGCCTCGAAGCGGTGCCGGGGCTCCCGGTCGCCGTCGGCGACACGCTGACGGTGTGCGTGACACGCGGCGACCGGCCGTTCCCGTTCCCGGTGCGCGTGAGCCGCGTGACGCCGACCCATGTCGGCGTGAGCTTCGAGGAACTGACGCTCGAACAGGAGCGCCAGCTCGTGCAATGCACGTTCGGGCGCGCGGACGCATGGCTCGACTGGCACGAAGGCCAGCGCGTCGACACGCCGCTCGGCGGGCTGAAGGAAGTGCTGCGCATCGGCCTGGACGGCTATGTACGGATGTGGAAGGGTGCGGCGCGCGGCCTGCAGGCCATGCTGGCGCCGAAACTCGATCGGGCGCGCGACTGACGCGGCGCTCATCATGGAGTGGGTTAGATGACGTTCTGGAATCTGTATTTCATCCTGAAGTTCGCGCTGTTCGCGACCGGACACCTGCAGCCGTTCTGGCTCGCGAACCTCGCGTTCGCGGTGGCGCTCGCGGCGAGCGCGCCGATCCGGCGGCGTGCGTGGCGCATCGTCCGGCAGGTCGTCGCGATCGCGATCGCGGTGCCGCTGCTCGCGCGTGAGCTGCATGCGCCGCCGCTTGCCCGTCTCGCCGAGGCCGCGCAGGAAGTCAGCACGTTCCGCCTCGACTACTGGATGGAGCTGCTGCCGCGCCTGCTGCCGCCCGTGCTGGTGCTGACGGTGGCCGGCGTGCTGATCGTCTACTTCATCGTCAACCGCTGGCTGCGCGTCGCGACCTTCGTACTGGCCGTGCTGGTCGTGATGCCGCTGTGGCAGGCCGGCAGCGGGCTGATGGCGCGCGTCGTCGCACCGCTTCCGCAGCAGGCGAACGCGGCGGGCACGACGCTCGCCGGCCAGCCCGAGGATCACAACGCCGCGCTCGCGACGTTCCGCACGCAGGAGTCGCAGCGACAGGTCGCGTTCGGCCACCTCGGCAGCGATCCGGCCGCACAGTTCGACGTGATCGTGCTGCACATCTGCTCGCTGTCGTGGGACGACCTCGATGCCGCGAAGGCGCGCAACCATCCGATGCTGAGCCATTTCGACTACCTGTTCTCGAACTTCAGCACGGCCGCGAGCTACAGCGGCCCGGCGGCGATCCGCGTGCTGCGTGCGAGCTGCGGGCAGGAAGCGCACGCCGACCTGTACAAACCCGCGCCGCAGCAGTGCCACCTGTTCTCGCAACTGGCGAGCGCCGGTTACTCGGTGCAGTCGCTGCTGAACCACGACGGCCACTTCGACAATTTCCTGCAGGTGATCCACGACAACATCGGCGTGGCCGACGCGCCGATGATCTCGAACGCGGCCGCGCCCGTTGCGATGCACGCGTTCGACGGCTCGGCGATCAAGGACGACTACACGACGCTCGCGAACTGGTATGCGCAGCGCGCGTCGGTGCAAGGCCCGGTCGCGCTGTACTACAACACGATCAGCCTGCATGACGGCAACCGGATCGTCGGCAGCTCGCTGACGAGCATCGACTCGTATCCGCAGCGCGTGACGAAGATGATGGACGACTTCGACCGCCTCGCCGACCTGATCGCGCAATCGGGCCGCCGTGCGGTGATCGTGTTCGTGCCCGAGCACGGCGCCGCGCTGCGCGGCGACAAGTACCAGGTCGCGGGCCTGCGCGAGATCCCGACGCCGCGGATCGTGCACGGGCCGGTGGGCGTGCGGCTCGTCGGCTTTGCCGGCAATCACGGCGCGACGACCGTGATCGACCAGCCGACCAGCTTCCTCGCGCTCGCGCAACTGCTGTCGAACCTCGTGTCGAACAGCCCGTTCAAGCCGGGCACGACGCTCGCGCAATACGCGGCCGACCTGCCGCGCACGCGGATGGTCGGCGAGAACGAGGGCACGGTGACGATGCAGACGGCCGAGGGTTACTCGGTGAAGACTCCGGATGGCGTATGGATCGACGAACAGTAATGCTGCACGGTGACGGCGACGACGATCGCCTGTCGCAACCGAACGACGTGCTCGGCCTCGCACGGCATCTGCCCGCGCTCGATCCCGGGCGTTATGTCGACGAGCAGGCGCGCCGTGCGTTCATCGAATCGCTCGACCGCTGGCCGACACTGGCGAAGCTGATGGGATTGAAACCGTCGACGTAACACGGACGGGACGACGGCCGGCATGCGTGCCGGCCATCGGTTGCCTGCGGGCGATCCTGCCTGTTGTGCCTGTTGTGCCTGTTGTGCCTATTACGCCTTGCGTTCCGGCTGGCGCGTCCATTCGTTTTCTTCGCCCGGCACCTTGCCGAAGGTCTGATCGGCCCACGCGGCGCGGGCCGCGTCGATCTTCGCGCGCGCGCTCGACACGAAATTCCATTCGATGAAACGCTCGCCCGGCAGGTGCGCACCGCCGAGCAGCATCACGCGTGCGCCGCTTGCGCTGGCGAGCGCCACGGTCGCGCCGGGTTCGAGCACGGCCATCGTCGCGGGGGCGAGCGGCGTGCCGTCGATGGCGAGGTCGCCGTCGACCAGGTACACGCCGCGTTCCTCATGTTCGGCATCGAGCGCGAGCGTGCCGCCTGCCGCGAATTCCGCATACGCATAAAGCGTCGGCGAGAACACGGCGACCGGCGACGCGAGCCCGAACGCGGTACCCGCGATCACGCGCACGGTCGTGCCGTCACGCGTGAACGACGGCAGCGTGTCGGCCGGATGATGGACGAACGCGGGCGCGGTGTCTTCATGCTCGACCGGCAGCGCGACCCAGGTCTGGATCCCGTGCACCGGCTGCTCGCGCGGCCGCTCTTCGTCGGGCGAGCGCTCCGAATGCACGATGCCGCGGCCGGCCGTCATCCAGTTCACGTCGCCCGGCACGATCTTCTGCCGGAAGCCGAGGCTGTCGTGATGCATCAGCGAGCCGTCGAACAGGTAGGTGACGGTCGCCAGGCCGATGTGCGGATGCGGCAGCACGTCGATGCCGCGGCCGGCCGGCAGCACGGCCGGCCCCATCTCGTCGAAGAAGATGAACGGGCCGACGAGGCGTGCGGCGCGCGCGGGCAGCACGCGGCGCACGACGAGGTTGCCGATGTCGCTTTCGCGCGGCGTGAGCAGGGTCTTGATCGAGGCGGACATGGTGGGGATTCTCGTGGTCGGTGCGGGGCGCGTCAGGCGATCGCCGTATCGATGGTGATCGGATGCGAGAGGATCTTGTGCACCGGGCACGCGTTCGCGATCTGCAGCAGGCGTTCGCGCTGTTCGCCGGACAGGTCGCCGTCGAGCATGATGCGGCGCACGATCGTGCTGCCCGCGCTGCCCGATTCGTGCGCGAGCTTCACGTGCACTTCGGCGAGCGGCCAGCCCTTGCGTTGCGCATACATCTTCAGCGTGATCGCGGTGCATGCGCCGAGGCTCGACAGCAGCAGCGCGACGGGCGTCGGCGCGGTGTCGCCGCCGCCGAGCGGCGTGGGCTCGTCGGCGCGCCACTGGTGGACGCCGTCGGTGAAGTGGACGAGGTAATCGACGGCGCCGATGCTTGCTTCGACGGACAGTTCGCTCATTGCGGTTCCATAAGGAGAAAAGGGGGAGGCGGCGGCTTGGCCGGGCTTCAGGGTTCGAGCAGGCGCTGCAGGCGCAGTTCCTCGAAATCGAGTTCCGATTCGATCCGGTGCAGCACCGTGTCGTCGACCTTGCCGTCGCGATGCAGGTCGAGCAGCGCGCGGCGCGACACGCCGACGAGGTCGAGTTCGACGCGCAGCATGCGCGCCCGCACGTTGGCCGGTTCGGTGCCATGACGATGCGCGCGTTCGTTGAAGGTCACGCGGTTCCGGTATTCGGCGAGCAGGCGGTCGAGCGAAGGGCGTTCGAGGCTCGAGCCGCGCTGCTCGAGCGCATCGAGTTCGGCGAGCGCCGCGCCGAACGTATGCGCGCGCACGGCATGCTCGGACATCGTGTGCCGCGCGGCCGGGCGCAGCTTCAGTACGCGGATCAGCGGCGCGAGCGTGCCGCCCTGCACGACGAGCGTCGCGATGATCAGCAGGAACGTGCTGAACAGGATCAGGTCGCGGCCGGGGAAGGTGGCCGGCAGTGCGATCGCGGCCGCGAGGCTCACGACACCGCGCATGCCCGACCAGCCGAGCACGACGGCTTCGCGCCACGACCACGGAGCGTGGCCGGCGCGCGGCGCGCGCAGGCGGCCCGGCAGCCACATCGCGACGAACACCCATACGACGCGCGCGCCGATCGCGGCGGCGGTGGCGGGCAGCGCGACGCGCAGGCCGGCCATCAGCACCGCGCCTTCGTGGTTCACGCGTGCGAGGATCGCGTGCAGCGCGAGGCCGATCAGGATGAACACGAGCGCGTCGAGCACGAACACGATCGCTTCCCAGGTCGCCTTCGCCTTGATCCGCATGTCGGCGTCGAACACGCGATGCTGGCGCACGCCGAGCACGAGGCCGCAGGTCACCACCGACAGCACGCCCGAGCCGTCGACGGCTTCCGCGATCCCGTAGCTGCCCCACGCCATCGCGAAGGTCACGACGATGCCGAGCATCGGGTCGCGCAGGCGCGGCAGCACCCAGCACATCGCATGGCCGCACGCGAGGCCGACCGCGATGCCGATCAGCGTCAGCGAGAAGAACAGGCCGGTGGCGCTGGCGGCCGTGATCGATACCGCCAGCGCGGCCGACACGGCCATCTGGTACAGCAGCAGGCCCGACGCATCGTTGACGAGGCTCTCGCCTTCGAGCACCGCGACGAGCCGCGCGGGCAGCGGGTGGCGCTGCAGGATCGCCTTCGCGGCAACCGCGTCGGGTGGCGACACGATCGCGCCGAGCGTGAAGCAGGCGGCCCACGGCAGCGCCGGGTTCACGGCATGCACGGCGAGCGCGACCGCGACGGTGGTGAACACCACCGCGCCGAGCGCGAGCGACGCGATCGATGCGAGCTCCTGCCGGAATTCCTTCCACGCGGTGTAGAACCCGCTCGACATCAGCAGCGGCGGCAGCACGGCCACGAGCAGCAGCGCCGGGTCCATGTCGGGCACGCGCTTGCCGGCGACCGCGACCACGCAGCCGCCGAGCAGCAGCACGACGGCCGGCGGAATCGAGATGCGTTCGGCGAGCCACGTGAGCGCGCCCGCGCCGCAGATCAACAGCAGCAGGTAATGAAACAGTTCGACGTTGGTCATGAGCCTGGCGTCACGACGGCTTGCGGTCGTTGGCGGCGCCGCCCGGCAGCGTACCGAACATGTGCTGGCCGCATTGTGCGTCGCGCCATGCGGTATTGAGCCGGTAGCCGGACAGCATCCGGCGCGCGAGCGGGAGGATCTGTTCGCCGGCCAGCATGCCGAGCAGGCCGAGGAGCGCGATGATCGGCGGCGCCGGCGAATTCACGCCGAGCGCGCCGTAGATGACACCGGCGAGGATGCCGGCGAACAGCGACAGAAAATACGGTTTCATGATGAAAACCTCTCGTGATAGGCTGATCGGGCGCGAAGGCGGTGCCTTCAATGTGCTGGAAGCGTATCGGGTTTACGTGCGGAAAAAAAGGGCGGACAGCCCTCGGAGCCCCCCTCTTTCGGAATTCGATCGATTCCATTTCTTGGATGTTCGAGCCGCGACTTTTCCGATTAAATGGCTGCAACCGGAACACGCCAATCCGGGGCAACGCACAGCCGGCTCCTCCGCCATCCCGGTCGAGGCAAGCCTTGAATGTTTCCAGACCAAAGGATGATTCGCGCCATGAGCAACGCCAAGCTTGAAGTCCTCACTCCCCACAATAGCCAGATCATCTTCATCGACCAGCAGCCGCAGATGGCGTTCGGTGTGCAGTCGATCGATCGACAGACGCTGAAGAACAACGTCGTCGGGCTCGCCAAGGCCGCGAAGGCATTCAACATTCCCACCACGATCACGACGGTCGAAAGCGACAGCTTCTCGGGTTACACCTATCCCGAACTGCTCGACGTGTTTCCGAACCAGAAGACGCTCGAGCGCACGTCGATGAACTCGTGGGACGACCAGAAGGTGCGCGACGCGCTGGCCGCGAACGGCCGCAAGAAGGTGGTCGTGTCGGGCCTGTGGACGGAAGTCTGCAACACGACGTTCGCGCTTTGCGCAATGCTCGAAGGCGACTACGAGATCTACATGGTCGCCGATGCGTCGGGCGGCACGTCGAAGGACGCGCACGACTACGCGATGCAGCGGATGATCCAGGCCGGCGTCGTGCCGGTCACCTGGCAGCAGGTCGCGCTCGAATGGCAGCGCGACTGGGCGCGCCGCGACACCTACGACGCGGTGATGGCGATCGCGAAGGAACACTCGGGCGCGTACGGCATGGGCGTCGACTACGCATACACGATGGTCCACAAGGCAGCACAGCGCACCGCGACGCCGCACGAGTCGATTCCGGCCGTGCCGGCGAAGTAACCGGCCGCATGCGGCCGCCCGGTCAGACGGGCGGCAGCGCCCACGGCGCGTGCGACAGGTGTTCGACGAGAAAGTCGAGCAACGCCGTCACGCGCGCGGCGCGCAGCATGCCGGGCGGCGTGACGAGGTTGACGTTGATATCGGGAATTTTCCAGTCATGCATCACTTCCTCGAGCGCGCCGCTTTGCAACTCGTTCCACACCAGGAACGACGGCTGCAGCGCGAGGCCCTGGCCGGCGATCAGCGCGGGGCAGAGCACGTCGGCGTTGTTCGCGCGAATGCGCCCGCGCACCGGCACGCCGAATTCCTCGCCCGACGTCTTGTGGCGGAAGCGCCAGAATTCGGGCGTCGGGATGTTCGTGTAGGTCAGGCATACGTGCTGGTCGAGTTCGCTCGGATGAGTCGGCCGGCCGTGCCGGTCGAGATACGCGGGCGACGCGACGAGCGGCCGGCGCACAGCGCACAGGCGGCGCGCACGCAGCGACGAATCGTTCAGTTCGGCGATCCGGATCGCGACGTCGAAGCCGCCGGACACGATGTCGACGAAGTGGTCGGTCAGCACGAGGTCGACGTCGACGCGCGGATAGCGCTCGAGAAATGCGGGCAACAGCGGCGCGAGATTGCACAGGCCGTAGGACATCGGCGCGTTCACGCGCAAGAGGCCGTGCGGTTCGAGCGCATGCGCGGAGGCCTCGCCTTCGATCAGCTCGGCATCGGCGAGCAGCCGGATCGCGCGATCGCGCAGCAGCTCGCCGGTCGGCGTGAGCGACAGCTTGCGCGACGTGCGGTACAGCAGCATCGCACCGAGGCGCTTTTCGAGGCGGGCGATCGCTTTCGACACGGTCGGTTGCGATACGCCGAGCAGGTCGGCGGCCTTGGCGAACGAACCGGTCTCGGCGACGCGCGCGAAGATGGCCCAGGCTTCGAGGTCGGGAAGATGTTGCATGGCTGGAAGGCGTGGCAGGCAAGCGAAGCGGGTGGGGCGGCAGCGGATCGCGCCGCGAGCGCATGGCGCCCGTGCGGGCGGAAATGCGGGTCATTCTAATCCAGTCGTGAGGAGCGTATGGAATCGTATGTCGTTTCATTGGGTGCCGGCATGCTGGTCGGCGTCATGTACAGCGTGGTCAAGGTGCGCTCGCCCGCACCGCCGCTGATTGCCCTGGTCGGGCTGGCCGGCATGCTCGTCGGCGTCGCGGCCGTCGCGCCGGTCCGTCACTGGCTCGGTTTCTGACTGGATCGAGGACACATTGATGAACGCACCCGCCACTCAACCGGACCTGATCCTTCACAACGGAAGGTTCACGACCCTCGACCGCGCGAACCCCGTCGCGACCGCCGTCGCAATCAAGGACGGCCGCTTCGCCGCGGTCGGCCACGACGCGGACGTGATGCCGCTCGCGGGCCGCGCGACGAAGGTCGTCGATCTCGGGGGCCGCGCCGCGCTGCCGGGCCTGATCGACAACCACTGCCACGTGATTCGCGGCGGCCTGAACTACAACATGGAACTGCGCTGGGACGGCGTGCCGTCGCTCGCGCTTGCAATGGACATGCTCAAGCGGCAGGTGGCGATCACGCCCGCGCCGCAATGGGTGCGCGTGGTCGGCGGCTTCACCGAGCACCAGTTCGCCGAGAAGCGCCTGCCGACGATCGACGAACTCAACGCGGCCGCGCCCGATACGCCGGTGTTCATCCTGCACCTGTACGATCGCGCGCTGCTGAACGCGGCCGCGCTGCGCGTGGTCGGCTACACGAAGGACACGCCGGAGCCGCCGGGCGGCACGATCCTGCGCGATGCCGCGGGCAACCCGACCGGGCTGCTGCTCGCGAACCCGAACGCGACGATCCTGTACGCGACGCTCGCGAAGGGGCCGAAGCTGCCGTTCGAATACCAGTACAACTCGACGCGCCACTTCATGCGCGAACTGAACCGTCTCGGCGTGACCGGCGTGATCGACGCGGGCGGCGGTTCGCAGAACTATCCGGACGACTACGAGGTGATCCGCAAGCTGCACGACGCGGGCGAGATGACGATCCGGATCGCGTACAACCTGTTCACGCAGAAGCCGAACGCCGAGAAGGAAGACTTCGTGAACTGGACCAAGAGCACGAAGTATCACGACGGCACCGACTACTTCCGCAACAACGGCGCGGGCGAAATGCTGGTGTTCTCGGCGGCCGATTTCGAGGACTTCCGCGTCGCGCGTCCGGACCTGCCCGCGCAGATGGAGGACGATCTCGAGGGCGTCGTGCGCGTGCTCGCGCAGAACCGCTGGCCGTGGCGCATGCATGCGACGTATGACGAAACGATCAGCCGCGCGCTCGACGTGTTCGAGAAGGTGAACAAGGACATCCCGCTCGAAGGGCTGAACTGGTTCTTCGATCACGCGGAAACCATCACCGAAAAATCGATGGATCGTATCGCGGCGCTCGGCGGCGGCATCGCGGTGCAGCACCGGATGGCGTACCAGGGCGAATACTTCGTCGAGCGCTACGGCGCGCAGGCGGCCGAAGCGACGCCGCCGGTCGCGAAGATGCTGTCGAAGGGCCTCAAGGTGTCGGCCGGCACCGACGCGACGCGCGTGGCGTCGTACAACCCGTGGGTGTCGCTGTCGTGGCTCGTGACGGGCAAGACGATCGGTGGCTTGCGCATGTATCCGCAGCGCAACCTGCTCGATCGCGAGACCGCGCTGCGCATGTGGACCGAATACGTGACGTGGTTCTCGAACGAGGTCGGCAAGAAAGGGCGGATCGCGGTCGGGCAACTGGCCGACGTGGTCGTGCCGGATCGCGACTTCTTCGCGTGCGCGGAGGACGACATCGCGGGCACGACCGCGTTGCTGACGGTGGTCGGCGGCCGGATCGTGTGGGGCGCGGGCCCGTTCGCGTCGCATGACGCGCCGATTCCGCCCGCGATGCCGGACTGGTCGCCGGTGCGCGAGTACGGCGGGTACGGCGGCTGGGGCGCGACGCAGCGCAGCGGCGCACCGTTGCAACGCGCGGCGGCGGCGGCCGCGATGTGCGGCTGCGCGAATGCGTGCAACGTGCACCAGCATGCGCACGCGAGCGCGTGGGGCAGCACATTGCCGACGTCGGACGCGAAGGGCTTCTGGGGCGCGTTCGGCTGTTCCTGCTGGGCGGTCTGACATGGCGACGACAACCGGCCGGTACAGCCCCGCGTGGATCCGTGCGCTGCTCGCGCAGCCGTGGATCGGTGCGCTGGTTCGACTTGCACTCGTGTCCGCCTTTCTGATCGGCGGGATCAACAAGGCGATGCACTTCGACGCAGCAATCGCGGAGCAGGCGCATTTCGGTTTGCATCCGCCCGCGTTGTGGGCTGCACTGGCGGTCGTCGTCGAGATCGGCGGTTCGCTGTGCATCGTGTTTCGCCGCTTCACGTGGCTCGGCGCCGGCGGCCTCGGCATGCTGACGCTCGTCGCGATGGCGGTGGCGAACGACTTCTGGAACCAGACGGGTGCCGCGCGTTTCATGGCGCTCAACAGCTTTTTCGAGCATCTCGGGCTGATCGCGGCGCTCGTGCTCGCGACGCGGCTCGCCGATGCGACGTATCCGGCCGGCAACGGCCGTGCCACTCGATGACGATCAACAACAAGGACATCCAGTCATGAAAACGATTCGTTCCGCCTTGCTCGCGCTGGCGATCGCCGCCGGCCTCGTCGCGGCGCCGGCCGTGTACGCGAAGCCGCCCGTCCTGCCGGCGGCCACGCCGACGCTCGCCGTCGGGCCGCAATACGACACGACGCACGTGTACGTGGCGCCGGAGGATTTCGATCGCTTCACCGACAGCTTCGTCGCGACGTTCGGCGGCAGCAAGTCGAAGCAGGGCGTGTTCCAGGTCACGCCGACACCGAGCCAGACGATGTCGCAGCTCGTGTTCACGCCGGCCGGCACGATCTCGGTGTTCGGCTTCAAGACGCCGACTCCCTGGCCGTTCGGCGCGGAGCGCACGGGTTATCTCGTCACCGACATGGACGCAGCGATGAAGGTGGCGCGCGAGCACGGCGCGGAAGTGATCGTCGACACGTTCCCCGATCCGATCGGCCGCGATGCGGTGATCGCGTGGACGGGCGGCGTGAAGATGCAGCTCTACTGGCACACGCAGGCGCCGAAGTACGACGCACTGCAGACGATCCCCGAGAATCGCGTGTACGTGTCGCCGCAGAGCGTGCGCAAGTTCGTGCACGACTTCGTCAAGTTCTCGAACGGCAAGGTGGTGTCCGACGATCTGAAGGCGCCCGGCGTCGAGATCGGCCGCCCGAACGACACCTATCGCCGCATTCGCATCACGTCGGGCTTCGGCAAGATGACGGTGCTCGTGACGGACGGCCACCTGCCTTATCCGTACGGGCACGAGACGACGGGCTACGAGGTGCCCGACCTGGCCGCAACGCTGGAGAAAGCCCGGGCGGCCGGCGTCGACGTGCTCGTGCCGCCGTACACGGCGGACGGGCGCGACGCGGCGCTGGTCCGGTTCCCCGGCGGTTATGTCGCCGAAATCCACGCGGGTGCGGCGCGATGAAGTACGAGGATACGATCCTTGCCGCGGTGGCCGGCTTCGTCGACACGCTGAGCTTCGTCGCGCTGTTCGGGCTGTTCACCGCGCACGTGACCGGCAACTTCGTGCTGATCGGCGCGGGGGCCGCGGGGTTCGGCCAGGGCGTCCTGCTGAAGCTGAGCGTGTTTCCCGCGTTCGTGTGCGGTGTCGTCGCGAGCAGCCTGATCGCACGCGCGTTTTCCGGGCGGCCCGCGTGGCAGGGCACGCGGGCGCTGCATGCGGTCCAGGCCGTGCTGCTGCTCGGCTTCTGCGCGGCCGGCGTGTGGGCGTCGCCCGTCACGCAATCCGACAGCCTGCCGGTGCTGCTGGCCGGCATCGTCGGCACGTTCGCGATGGGCATCCAGAACGCGCATCCGCGCGTGATCGCGCGCGCCGGCGTGCCGAACACGGTGATGACCGGCAACGTCACGCAGGCGATTCTCGACGTCGTCGACCTGCTGTCCGCCGGCACGCCCGACAGCGTGCGCACGGCGGCACGCGCGCGCTTCGCGAAGATGTGGCCGGCGATCGTCGCGTTCGCGTTCGGCGCGATGGCCGGCGCGCTGGGCTTTCGCTATCTCGGGTTCTGGGCGCTGCTGGCTCCGGCCGTCGCGCTTGCGGGACTGGCGGCCTGCGCGGGGATGTCCGCCGGTACCGCCGCGCGGGAGCATGCGTGATCGGGCGGCGCGGCGGGCTGCGCGGCGACCCTGACCGGCGAGCGGGCCGCGCGGATCCACGCGAGCGTGAACGAACGGCTGCGGCGGGCGGGCAACTTCGAGCGATGCCGCGAGCCGGTCGCCTCGACCGGGTTGCCCGCGCGTCGCTCGTCGCGGGGCTGCTGCTCGCGGGTACCGATGCGGCTCGAGCGGATGCGGAGACCGCACCGGCCGCCGCCGACGGCGCACCCGCCGCGACCTGCACGGCCAAGCGGCCGACCGTGCTGTTCAACCGCTGGCAGGAGGACTGGTCGGTGCTCGCGAATCCGTGCGTGCCGCGCGCACCGCTCGACGGCTTGAAATACATCCCGCTCGGCAACGATCCGGCCTCCTATCTGTCGCTCGGCGTGAACCTGCGCGAGCGCCTCGAGACCAACGACGCGCCGCTGTTCGGCATTGGCTCCGCGCAATCGGATACGTACCTGATCCAGCGTGTCGAGGTGCATGCCGACGCGCATCTCGGCCAGCACTGGCAGTTCTTCGTGCAGTTGCAGGACGACCGCGCATTCGGCAAGAACACGATCTCGCCGGTCGACAGGAACCCGCTCGATCTCGAGCAGGCGTTCGCGACCTACACGGGCGCGCTCGGCGGCGGGACGTTCAAGTTCCGCGTCGGCCGGCAGGAAATGGCGTTCGACCTGCAGCGCTTCATCGCCGCGCGCGACGGCCCGAACGTGCGGCAGGCGTTCGATGCGGTGTGGGCCGACTACGAGTACCGGAAGTGGCGCTTCATCGCGTATGCGACGCAGCCGGTGCAGAACCGCACCGTGTCCGCGTTCGACGACGTGTCGAACCGCGACCTCACGTTCAGCGGCGTGCGCTTCGAGCGGCAGTCGGTCGGGCCTGGCGACCTGTCGGGCTACTGGTCGCGCTACAACCGCAGCAGCGCGCGCTTTCTCGATGCGAGCGGCGCGGAGCGCCGTGACGTGTGGGACCTGCGTTACACCGGCACGCACGGCCGCTTCGACTGGGATCTCGAAACGATGCTGCAGACGGGCACGGTCGGCAGCAGCACGATCCGCGCGTGGGCGGTCGGCTCGATCGCCGGCTACCGGCTCGACGCGCCGTGGTCGCCGCGCATCGCGCTGCAGGTCGATGCGGCGTCGGGCGACCGGCATCCGCACGACGGCCGTGTCGAGACCTTCAATCCGCTGTTTCCGAACGGCTATTACTTCACGCTCGCCGGCTTCACCGGGTATTCGAACCTGATCCACGTGAAGCCGTCGGTGACGCTGAAGCCGTCGCCGAACCTGTCGCTGCTCGGTGCGCTCGGTTTCCAGTGGCGCGAGACGACCGGCGATGCCGTCTACCAGCAGGGCAACGCGGTGGTGCCGGGCACGGCAGGCAAGGGCGGGTTGTGGACCGGGATGTACGTGCAGCTGCGTGCCGACTGGACGATCGCCGCGAACCTGATCGGCGCGGTCGAGGCCGTGCATTTCCAGGTCGGCGATGCGATCCGCGAGGCGGGCGGGCACAACGCCGACTATGTCGGGGTCGAGCTGAAGTACGGCTGGTGACGCGCGCGTACCGATGAAAAAAGGGCGGCCGGGAGGCCGCCCTTCGTGCGTTCGGGCCGGCGATGACACCGGCCCGCCTGTCGCGATGCCGTTACAGGTTCGGCGACAGTTGCAGCGCGTTCGTCAGGTCGCCCATCGGCTGCCCGCCGTTGGCCTTCAGCGCGTCGTCGCGCTGTTGCAGGCCGGCGAGGCGCGGCAGCGAGAAGCGGCGCGTGATGAAGCGCAGGATCGACGCGGTGTCGTACTGCGTGTGGTCGACGAAACCCTTCTTCGAGAACGGCGACACGATCAGCGCCGGAATGCGCGTGCCCGGGCCCCAGCGGTCGCCCTTCGGCGGCGACACGTGATCCCAGAAGCCGCCGTTTTCGTCGTACGTGACGACCACGACCATGTTCTTCCACTGCGGGCTCGCCTGCAGGTGCGCGAGCACGTTCGCGATGTGCTGGTCGCCGCTCGCGACGTCCGTGTAACCCGGGTGCTCGTTCAGGTTGCCCTGCGGCTTGTAGAACGCGACCTGCGGCAGCGTGCCCGCGTCGATCGCCTTGATGAACTCGCTGCCGTCGGTGCCGCCGTCGAGCAAGTGCTGCGCGCGGCTCGTGCTGCCCGGTGCCTGGTTCGCGTAGTAGTTGAACGGCTGGTGGTGCGGCTGGAAGTTCGGCGCCGTCATGTTCGGGCCGTAGATCACGTTCGCCGTGCCGCTTTGCGCGGCCTGCAGTGCCTGGTTCCACGCACCGCCGTACCACGCCCACGACACGCCCGCGTTGGTCAGCAGGTCGCCGATGTTCTGTTGCGACTGCGGCGGCAGCGTCGTCGCGGCCGACGGGTCGGCGAGGTTCGGATCGCCGCCCGAAGCCGCCTTGTTGCCGCTCGGCTGGTACGGCGGCTGCATCGTGTTGATCGCGTAGAAGTCCGGCGTCAGGTTGCCCGAGTTCACGAACTTCGGCGCGCCGTCGAGCGCGGAAGCAGGCGAGTTGCTCGCGAGCTGCAGCGACTTGCCGTCGGCGGCGACGGCCGAGATCGAAGCGGCGGCCGGGCTCTTGTTCGCGTTCGCGTAGAACGGCGCGCACGCACAGATCAGGTACTGGTGGTTCAGGAACGAGCCGCCGAACGCGCCCATGAAGAAGTTGTCGGCCAGCGTGAACTGCTGCGCGATCTTCCACAGCGGCAGCTTCGTCGCGTCGGGCGTGTAGTGGCCCATCACGAGGCCGCCCGAGTCGGCCCATGCGGCGAACATGTCGTTCTTGCCGCCGTTGATCTGCATCTGGTTCTCGTAGAAGCGGTGATACAGGTCGCGCGTCGTCACGCTCATCGGCGTGTTGAAGCCGTTCGGGTCGTCGATCGCGAACGGCGCGTTCGGCAGGTTGGCCGTCATCGCCTCGGTCACGGCCGGCGTCACGCCCTTCGCGGTCAGGCCGCCCCAGGCCTTCGGCAGCGTCGCGAGCGGCTGGCCGTTGCGGTCCTTCTGCTGCGCGCTGGCCGCGGTCACGTTCTGCAGGCCGTTCGCGCCGGGGAAGTTGCCGTACAGGTTGTCGAAGCTGCGGTTTTCCGCGTAGATCACGACGACGTTCTTGACCGTCGACAGGCCCTGCTGCTGCACGTCGTCGCCGCCGCAGGCGGTGAGGGCGGCGGCCGCGGCAACGGCGATCGGTGTAAAGCGAATCCAGGCGTGGTTTTTCATCCGTTGTACTCTCTATCTCTCTCTTGTCGCGTGGGGAACCGGCGCATCCGTGCACCGCCGGTTCGCGAGGTGACCGTGGCATGTCCGGCTGCACGCATTTTGAGGGTGCGATTTGACAGGCGGGTGTAGGCGTCCTTTCGATTGGCTGTCGACGAGTCGTCATGCAACGGTCATGCGGCTGACATAAACTCCGGCCGCTCCTGAACCTACTTTCCGACGAATCGATGAAGCCTCGCCAACCGACAGCCGGCGCGTTCGCGCGTTCGTGGCTGCATTTCACCGGCGCATTCGCGCTGGCCGCCACGCTCGTCACCGTTGCCGGCTGTGACGGACAGCCCGGTGCCGGTACGCCGTCCGCGCAGGCCGCGAGCGTGGCGAGCGCGCCGGGCGGCGCACACCCGGTTGCGTCCGCAACGGTTGCCGCGAGCGGCGCCGTGGTCGCGACGAACCAGCCGCAGACGCGGGCACAAGTTTACGAAGGCGTGCGCCGGATGACGGCGCTCGGCAAGCAACTTTTCTTCGACCCTACGCTGTCAGGTTCCGGCAAGCTCGCGTGCGCGTCGTGTCACAGCCCCGATCACGCATTCGGGCCGCCCAATGCGCTGGACGTGCAGTTAGGCGGCGACGACATGAAGCATCCGGGCTTTCGTGCGGTGCCGTCGCTCAAGTACCTGCAGGGCGTGCCGCAGTTCACCGAGCACTTCCACGATTCCGACGACGAAGGCGACGAGAGCGTCGATGCCGGCCCGACGGGCGGCCTCACGTGGGACGGCCGCGTCGACACGGGCGCCGAGCAGGCGCGTATTCCGCTCACGTCGCCGTTCGAGATGAACAGCTCGCCGGCGAAGGTCGCGCAGGCCGTGAAGGCCGCGCCGTACGCGGAGGAGTTCCGCGCGGTGTTCGGCGTGAAGGTGCTCGACGACGATGCGGCCACGTTCAAGGCCGTGCTGCGCGCGCTCGAAACGTTCGAGCAGACGCCCGAGCTGTTTTCGCCGTACACGAGCAAGTACGACGCGTATCTCGCGGGCCAGGCGCAGCTCACGCCGGCCGAAATGCGTGGCCTGCAGTTGTTCAACGACGAGAAGAAGGGCAACTGCGCGAGCTGCCACATCAGCCAGCGCGCACTCGACGGCACGCCGCCGCAGTTCAGCGATTTCGGGCTGATCGCGATCGCGGTGCCGCGCAATCGCGCGCTGCCGGTCAATCGCGACCCGCGTTTCCACGACCTCGGCGCGTGCGGCCCCGAGCGTACCGACCTGAAGGGCCGCGACGAATTCTGCGGGCTGTTCCGCACGCCGTCGCTGCGCAACGTCGCGCTGCGCAAGACGTTCTTCCACAACGGCGTGTATCACACGCTCGAGGACGTGATGCGCTTCTACGTCGAGCGCGACATTCATCCGGAGAAGTTCTATCCGGTCGTGCACGGCAAGGTGCAGATCTATGACGATCTGCCGAAACGCTACTGGCCGAACATCAACCGCGAGGCGCCGTTCGACCGCAAGCGCGGCGAGCAGCCGGCGCTGAACGCGGCCGAGATCAAGGACGTGATCGCCTTCCTCGGCACGCTGACTGACGGATATCGGCAAACGGCCGCGCCGGCCGGCCACTAGAAGGCGGTGCGGACGGCACGCATGCTATCCTCGCTCGCTGACAGGCGCGGTGTGCGTGCCGGAGGGCCGGCCCCCGGTTCGCCGGCATGCACACCGCGCCGTTCGATCGAACATCCAAGGAGAACAACATGTCGATGCGTGCATCCCTTTCCGTCGTCACGCGCGTGCTGGCCGGCGCCGCATGCGCAGCCGCGATGCTGCCCGCCCATGCGCAGAACAACCTGAACTTCCTGAACGACACGCCGATCAGCTATTTCAGCAAGGCCGACCGTGCGTCGCTCACGAAGGCGGTTGTGCAAGCACGCGATGAAGGCAAGGACGGCGAGGCCACGACGTGGCAGAGCAGCGGCCGCGGCACGCAGATCGATGCGAAGCTCACGCCGACCACGACCGAGACGGACGGCAAGACCTGCCGCGAAATCGCCACCGAAATCACCGCGAAGGGCCAGACGATGACGCTCAAGCCCGTCTATTGCAAGACCGACGCGGGCAAGTGGCAGTTGCAGAAGCGCTGAGCACGCGTGTGATGAAGCGGGGCGACGCGCCGCGCACGGTGTCGTGCGGCGTCGTGATCCTCGATGCGGCCGGCCGCGTGTTCCTCGCGCACGCGACGGACACCACGCACTGGGATATCCCGAAGGGGCAGGGCGAGCCGGGTGAATCGCCGGCCGACGCCGCGCTGCGCGAACTGCTCGAGGAAACCGGCATCGCGCTGGCGCCGGCCCGGTTGCTCGATCTCGGCCGCTTCGCGTACCGGCACGACAAGGATCTGCACCTGTTCGCGGTGCAGGTGGCCGAAGGCGAGATCGATCCCGCGCAGTGCACGTGCACGTCGCTGTTTCCGAGCCGTCGCGACGGCTCGATGATTCCCGAGATGGATGCGTATCGCTGGACCGTGCCGGCCGACATCGACGCGTATGCGAGCCGCAGCCTCGCGCGGCTGTTTCGCACGAAGCTGTCGCTGGTGGATCTGCATCGGCGGTTGACCGGCGCGTAACCCCGGCATGCAATAAAAAAACCGGCGCAAGCCGGTTTTTTCATGGTTTGTCGCGATTCGCGGCCGGCGAGTCAGGTCAGCCATCGATCGGTGTCGCGATGCTGGTCGAGGCCGATTGCTTCGAACTCGTCGAACGCGTCGCCCTTGGCGACGCCGAGATGGCGAAGCGCTTCGTTGATCGCATGGTCCGACACGACGAGCGGGCCGCTTGCGCGGCCATCCGCGAAGCGCGCATGCGCCTGGGTGCCGCTGCCGCCGAAGAATTCGGCTTCGACATAGGCCAGTGCAGCGTGCGCGCTCAGCTGTTCACACAGCGACAGAAGTGCCGGCGGCAGCACCGTGTGGCCCCCGTCGGTCAACGGACAGAACGGGATGGCGTGAGCGTTCCGGAACGCGGTGTCGAACGGGACCATGTCGATGTCGCCGCGCAGGCGGACGACGCGCAGCCCCCGCGGCAGCGGCGCCGACGCAAATGCGCCGGATCTGGCGACGATGGCCTGCAGCGAATAGGGCATGGCGACGGTTCCTGACGTGGCATTCGGGGCAGGCTGCCCCGGCGAGCGGCCGGTCGGGCTGCGCATCGGCGCAGCCGTTGTCGTGCATGACGAACGGGTCAGGCGCGGGCGACCGGCGCCGCGCCTGTCCGATCCGTCAGGCCGGCTTGCCCCAGCTGTCGCGCAGCCCGACGATCCGGTTGAACACGGGCTTGCCCGGCTTCGAATCGACACGATCGGCCACGAAGTAGCCGTGGCGCTCGAACTGCACGCGCGTTTCCGGCGCGATGTCGCTGTTGCCCGGCTCGACGTATGCCTGGACGATCTTCTTCGAATCGGGATTCAGCGCCTCGAGGAAGTTCGCGCCGCCCGCGTCCGGATGCGGCTCCTTGAACAGGCGGTCGTAGATCCGCACTTCGGCCGGCTGCGCATGTTTCGCGCTGACCCAGTGGATGTTGCCCTTGACCTTGTAGTTGTTCGCGCCTTCGGTGCCCGACTTGCTGTCCGGGAAGTAGTTGCAGTGCACGGCCGTCACGTTGCCGTCGGCGTCCTTGTCGAAGCCCGTGCACTCGATCACGTAGCCGTAGCGTAGGCGCACCTTGTTGCCCGGGAACAGGCGGAAATAGCCCTTCGGCGGGTTCTCGACGAAATCCTCGCGCTCGATCCACAGCTCGCGCGAGATCGGGAACGTGCGCACGCCACGATCCGGATGGTGCGGATGCACGGGCGCCGTGCACGCTTCCTCGAGGTCTTCCGGGTAGTTGTCGATCACGAGCTTCAGCGGATCGAGCACGGCGACCGTGCGCGCGGCCTTGTCGTCGAGGTCGTCGCGCAGCGCGCCTTCGAAGATGCTCATGTCGATCCACGAATCGATCTTCGTCACGCCGATCCGCTCGCAGAACAGGTGAATGCTCTCCGGCGTGAAGCCGCGGCGGCGCACGCCGACGATCGTCGGCATCCGCGGGTCGTCCCAGCCGTCGACGTGGCCTTCGGTGACGAGCTGCAGCAGCTTGCGCTTGCTGGTGATCGCGTACGTGAGGTTCAGCCGCGAGAATTCGATCTGTTGCGGCAGCGGGCGCGTGAACATGCCGGCTTCCGCGAGTTCGTTCAGCACCCAGTCGTACAGCGGGCGGTGATCCTCGAATTCGAGCGTGCACAGCGAATGCGTGATGCCTTCGAGCGCATCCGAGATGCAGTGCGTGTAGTCGTACATCGGGTACACGCACCACGCGTCGCCGGTGCGGTAGTGGTGCGCGTAGCGGATCCGGTAGATCACCGGGTCGCGCATGTTCATGTTCGGCGAAGCCATGTCGATCTTCGCGCGCAGCACGTGCTCGCCTTCCTTGAACTCGCCGGCCTTCATGCGGCGGAACAGGTCGAGGTTTTCTTCCGGCGTGCGGTCGCGGAACGGCGACGGCTTGCCGCCTTCGGTCAGCGAGCCGCGGTTCGCGCGCATTTCTTCCGCGCTCTGGCTGTCGACGTATGCCTTGCCGCGCTGGATCAGCAGCTCGGCGAACTCGTACAGCTTGTCGTAGTAGTCGCTCGCGAAGTACTGGTGATCGACCGCGTCCTTGCGCCAGTCGAAGCCGAGCCAGCGCACCGCGTCGACGATCGAGTCGACGTACTCGACGCTTTCCTTTTCCGGGTTCGTATCGTCGAAGCGCAGGTGGCACACGCCGCCGTAGTCGCGTGCGACGCTGAAGTTCAGGCAGATGCTCTTGGCATGGCCGATGTGCAGGTAGCCGTTCGGCTCGGGCGGGAAGCGTGTTTCGACGCGGCCGCCCCATTTGCCGGTGCGGTTGTCGTCGTCGATGATGTTGCGGATGAAATTGGAAGCCGCGGGGGCGTCGTTGCGTTCGGTGCTCATGCGGATGGCGTCAGGTTGTGTCGGCGCGTCGCGCCGGTTTAATCCCGTGATTCTACCTGACCGGGGTCCGTCCCGCGCGGCTGGCGGCGCGGCAGGCGCGGGTTTCGACGGATTATCTCGATATTGTGTCGGCTGTAACACGACGTAAATCGGATTGCCCGGGCCGTTTGGCGTTGCCTATGATGGCTTCACCGATTCAATGCCGCCGTTCGCACAACCGCGCGGCGAGAGGACACCAACAATCATGATGAAGAAGACCACGTTTATCGTTCGTACCGCCGTGATCGTCGCGGCCCTGTCGCAACTCGGCGCGTGCGCCATGACGCATACGCAGCGCAATGCCGGCATCGGCGCGGCCGCGGGCGGCGCGCTCGGCTACCTGGTGACGGGCGGCCCGCTCGGCACGGTCGCCGGCGCCGCGGCGGGCGGTATCGTCGGCGCGAACGTGCGCTGATCGATGACATGACGCGAGCCGCGTGCCACGCGGCTCGTCGTCCGGTCGCGACGCCGTCCCGCACGCGTCCCGGCCCCATGCACATCCTTCCGGTTTCAGACAGGCAGCATCAGGGAGGAACGGGTGTGCGACACTGCGTCGACGCCACATAACGATTTCACCCGTCGACGCACCTTCCATGAGCTCATTCCCCGTTCTCGTCCTGCCGGGTTACGCCAATTCGGGCCCGCTTCACTGGCAGAGCCGCTGGGAGCGTGCCGATGCACGTTTCTCGCGCGTCGCGATGCCCGACTGGGACCGTGCGTTCCGCAACGGCTGGTGTCTCGCGCTCGATCGCGCGGTCGAAGCCGCGCGCGGGCCGGTGCTGATCGCCGGCCACAGTCTCGGCACGCTCACCACCGCGTGGTGGGCGACCCGCTATGCGCGCCCGGCCGCGCTCGCGAAGGTGCGCGGCGCGCTGCTCGTCGCGCTGCCCGACCCGGGCGGCCCCGCGTTTCCGGCCGATGCGCACGGCTTCGGGCCCGTGCCGCTCGAACGGCTGCCGTTTCCGACCTGCGTCGTCGCCAGCAGCGACGATCCGTACGGCTCGCCCGCGTTCGCGCGCAGTTGCGCGAACGCATGGGGCAGCGCATTCCACGATATCGGCCCGCGTGGCCACATCAATGCGGACAGCGGGCTCGGCGACTGGCCCGAGGCGCGCGGCTGGCTCGACGCGCTTGCCCGCCGCGGCTGACGGCGCGCGGCGGGGCGGCTGCGGCAACTGCGGCAGCCGCCTGCCCGCCGGCACCGGCGCCGGGCGCCGTGCTCGGGCCACCTCTCAGATCGCCTCTCAGATCGCCTGTTTCGCGCGCAGCCGGGCGATCTTCGCGTCGTCGTAGCCGAGCATGTCGCGCAGCACGTCGTCGGTCTGCGCGCCGAGCAGCGGCGGGGCGGTACGCGCGTCAGGCGGCGTCACGCTCATCCGGATCGGGTTGCGCACGAGCTTCGCGTTCGCGCCGCTCGGGTGCGGCAGCGACACCTGCATCCCGCGCGCGACGACCTGCTCGTTGTCGAACACCTCGTCGAGATCGTTGATCGGCCCGCACGGCACGCCGGCCGCTTCGAGCACGTCGATCCAGTCGGCCTTGCCGCGTGCCTTCACCATTTCCGCGAGGATCGGCACCAGCGTGTCGCGGTGACGCACGCGCGACGGATTCGTCGCGAAACGCTCGTCGTCGGCCAGCTCGGGCCGGCCGCCCGCCTCGACGAACTTGCGGAACTGTCCGTCGTTGCCGACCGCGACGATGATCCACCCGTCGCTCGTCTGGAACGTCTGGTACGGCACGATGTTCGGATGCGCGTTGCCCCAGCGCACCGGCGGCTTGCCGCTCGCGAGGAAGTTGGTGTTCATGTTCGCGAGCAGCGCGACCTGCACGTCGAGCAGCGCCATGTCGATGTACTGGCCTTCGCCCGTCCGGTCGCGGTGGGTGAGGGCGGCGAGCACCGCGATCGTCGAGTAGAGGCCGGTCGCGAGGTCGGCGATCGCGACGCCGGCCTTCTGCGGGCCGCCGCCCGGCTCGCCGTCGCGTTCGCCGGTGATGCTCATGAAGCCGCCGATCCCCTGGACGATGAAGTCGTAGCCGGCACGGTGCGCGTACGGGCCCGTCTGGCCGAAGCCGGTGACCGAGCAGTAGACGAGGTCGGGCTTCACCGCGCGCAGCGATTCGTAATCGAGCCCGTATTTCTTCAACTGGCCGACCTTGTAGTTCTCGAGCACGACGTCGCTTTGCGCGGCGAGTTCGCGCACGATCTGCTGGCCCTCGGGCGTGGCGATGTCGACCGTCACCGAGCGCTTGTTGCGGTTCGCCGCCAGGTAGTACGCGGCCTCGGCGGTATCCGCGCCGTCCGCGTCCTTCAGGTACGGCGGCCCCCAGTGGCGCGTGTCGTCGCCGGCGCCCGGGCGCTCGACCTTGATCACGTCCGCGCCGAAATCGGCAAGCGTCTGCGCGCACCACGGGCCCGCGAGCACGCGGGTGAGGTCCAGCACGCGGATATGGCTCAGGGCACCCATCGTCGAATCGTCTCCTTTCATGGCTGGCCTTGGCGGGCAAGGCGAATTGGCATGCCGAGCATCTTAAGGCGAATCGGCCATCCGGGTGGCCCAGCCGGGCCGTCCGGATGGCCGAGCCGCTTTGCCGGCGCTTTGCCCGGAAGCCGGCCCCGATCCCGTATAATCGATCGTTTCCGAATCCATGCCGCCGCGCGCCGCCCAAGGGCGCCGGCGTTTGAAGCCGTCTTTGCCAGACTGTCCCCGCACGCCATGAAAGCTGCCGAAATCCGCGAGAAATTTCTCAAATTCTTCGAATCGAAGGGCCACACGATCGTCCGCTCGTCGAGCCTCGTGCCCGGTAACGACCCCACGCTGATGTTCACGAACTCGGGCATGGTCCAGTTCAAGGACGTGTTCCTCGGCACGGACCCGCGTCCGTACTCGCGCGCCACGACGGCGCAGCGCAGCGTGCGCGCGGGCGGCAAGCACAACGACCTCGAGAACGTCGGCTACACGGCGCGCCACCACACGTTCTTCGAGATGCTCGGCAACTTCTCGTTCGGCGACTACTTCAAGCACGACGCGATCAAGTTCGCGTGGGAACTGCTGACCACGGTCTACCAGCTGCCGAAGGACAAGCTGTGGGTCACCGTGTACCAGGAAGACGACGAAGCCTACGACATCTGGGCGAAGGAAGTCGGCGTGCCGACCGAGCGCATCATCCGCATCGGCGACAACAAGGGCGCGCGCTACGCGTCGGACAATTTCTGGACGATGGGCGACACCGGCCCGTGCGGCCCGTGTACCGAAATCTTCTACGACCACGGCCCGGACGTGTGGGGTGGCCCGCCGGGGTCGCCTGAAGAAGACGGCGACCGCTACATCGAGATCTGGAACCTCGTGTTCATGCAGTTCAACCGCGACGCGCAGGGCAACATGACGCGCCTGCCGAAGCAGTCGGTCGACACCGGCATGGGCCTCGAGCGCCTCGCCGCGGTGCTGCAGCACGTGCACAGCAACTACGAGATCGACCTGTTCCAGAACCTGATCAAGGCCGCCGCGCGCGTGACCGAGATCAGCGACCTCACGAACAACTCGCTGAAGGTGATCGCCGATCACATCCGCGCGTGCTCGTTCCTGATCGTCGACGGTGTGATCCCCGGCAACGAAGGCCGCGGCTACGTGCTGCGCCGCATCGTGCGCCGCGCGATCCGCCACGGCTACAAGCTCGGCCGCAAGGGCGCGTTTTTCCACAAGCTGGTGGCCGACCTCGTCGCCGAGATGGGCGTTGCCTATCCGGAGCTGAAGGAAGCCGAGCAACGCGTGACCGACGTGCTGCGCCAGGAAGAGGAGCGCTTCTTCGAGACGATCGAGCACGGCATGTCGATCCTCGAAGCCGCGCTGGCCGACGTCGAGGCGAAGGGCGGCAAGGTGCTCGACGGCGAGCTCGCGTTCAAGCTGCACGACACCTACGGCTTCCCGCTCGACCTCACGGCCGACGTGTGCCGCGAGCGCGGGATGACGGTCGACGAGCCGGCATTCGACGACGCGATGGCGCGCCAGCGCGAGCAGGCGCGCGCGGCCGGCAAGTTCAAGGCCACGCAGGGCCTCGAATACACGGGCGCGAAGACCACGTTCCACGGTTACGAGGAAATCGCGTTCGACGACGCGAAGGTCGTCGCGCTGTACGTCGACGGTTCGTCGGTCAACGAAGTGAAGACCGGCCAGGACGCGGTCGTCGTGCTCGACCACACGCCGTTCTATGCGGAATCGGGCGGCCAGGTCGGCGACCAGGGCGTGCTCGCGAACGCCGCGACGCGCTTCGCGGTGGCCGATACGCTGAAGGTGCAGGCCGACGTGATCGGCCACCACGGCACGCTGGAACAAGGCACGCTGAAGGTCGGCGACGTGCTGCGCGCGGAGATCGACGCGCACCGCCGTGCGCGCACGCAGCGCAACCACTCGGCCACCCACCTGATGCACAAGGCGCTGCGCGAAGTGCTCGGCGCGCACGTGCAGCAGAAGGGGTCGCTGGTCGACGCGGAAAAGACCCGTTTCGACTTCGCGCACAACGCGCCGATGACCGACGACGAAATCCGTCGCGTCGAGCAGATCGTCAACAACGAAATCCTGGCCAACGCGCCGGGCATCGTGCGCGTGATGCCGTACGACGAAGCGGTGAAGGGCGGCGCGATGGCGCTGTTCGGCGAGAAGTACGGCGATGAAGTGCGCGTGCTCGACCTCGGCTTCTCGCGCGAACTGTGCGGCGGCACGCACGTGAGCCGCAGCGGCGACATCGGCTTCTTCAAGATCGTCGTCGAAGGCGGCGTCGCGGCCGGCATCCGCCGCGTCGAGGCGATCACCGGCGACAACGCGCTGCGCTACGTGCAGGAACTCGACGCGCGTGTGAACGAAGCGGCAGCGGCGCTGAAGGCGCAGCCGTCGGAACTCACGCAGCGTATCGCGCAGGTGCAGGACCAGGTGAAGTCGCTCGAGAAGGAACTGGGCGCGCTGAAGTCGAAGCTCGCATCGAGCCAGGGCGACGAACTCGCGCAGCAGGCCGTCGAGATCGGCGGCGTGTATGTGCTGGCGGCGACGCTCGACGGTGCGGACGCGAAGACGCTGCGCGAAACGGTCGACAAGCTGAAGGACAAGCTGAAGAACGCGGCGATCGTGCTGGCGGCCGTCGAAGGCGGCAAGGTCAGCCTGATCGCGGGCGTCACGCCGGATGCGAGCAAGAAGGTCAAGGCCGGCGAGCTCGTGAACTTCGTCGCGCAGCAGGTCGGCGGCAAGGGCGGCGGCCGTCCGGACATGGCGCAGGCGGGCGGCACCGAGCCGGCGAACCTGCCGGGCGCGCTGGCAGGCGTGAAGGGCTGGGTCGAAGAGCGTCTTTGATCGGGCCTGGCCGGCGCGGCGCCCGCCAGGGCGGCGCACCGGCCGGCACCGCGCGGTTCTTTCGACGGAATCGCATGAAACGACCCGATCGGCATGGATGCCGGTCGGGTCGTTTTGCGTTTACGCGCGGTGCGAGGGGGCGATCCGCCGCCATGCGTGACGCACGAACGGTTGCCCGGCACGCAAGCGGATGGTGCGCGAGTTCGCCGTCGCGCGTTCGTTGGCGGATCGCTTCAGGCCGGTTGCGCCACGCGCGGTTTCCGCGGTTTCTGTACTGCGTCCGGCTGCCGCCCGGCCTCCCCAAGCGCGTCGCGCAGCGCGGCGAGCGCCGCCGACGCATAACCTTGCCGCCACGCCAACAGCGTATCGATTCCTTCGAATTCCGGAATCGCATGCGCGGTGATGTGGTCGGTTTCCGGCTGCAAGTCGAGCACCGAGCGCGGCGCGACCGCGATGCCCGCGCCGGCCGCGACGCACGCGACGATCGCGTGATACGAGCCGAGTTCGAGCACGCGCGCCGGCTTCATCCCGTGCGCCGCATACCACTGCTCGACGTACTTCCGATACGTGCAGCCGCGCTCGAACGCGATCAGCGTCGGCAGGATCACGTCGCGCGGCGTGCGCACCGGCGGATGGCCGCGCGGCGTGAGCAACACGAGATCCTCGCGGAAGACCGGCACCGTCTCGAACGTGTCGGGCAGCGTGTCCGGCGCCGGCGGGCGCGCGAACAGCGCGGCGTCGATCTCGAAGTCGCGCACCTTGCCGATCAGCCAGCCCGTCGTGCCCGTCACGAGCTCGAGCGACACGTCGGGCCACGCATGGTGATAGCGGGCGAGCACGGTCGGCAGCCGGCTCGCGGCCGTGCTTTCCATCGTGCCGAGCCGCAGCCGCCCGCGCGGCGTGTCCTCGCGCACCGCGTCGCGCGCTTCGTCGGCGAGCGCGAGCAGGCGCTCCGCGTACGGCAGCAGCGTGTGCCCGGCCGGCGTCAGCACGAGCCGGCGGCCGTCGCGCACGAACAGTGCCGCACCGAGTTCTTCCTCGAGCTGCTTGATGCGCGTCGTGACGTTCGACTGCACGCGATTGAGCTTGGCCGCTGCGCGTGTCACCCCGTTCTCGCGCACGACCGCCCGGAAAATTGCCAGCGCCGCCAGATCCATGATTCTCTCCAAGGGATGACTGGATTCTCAATTATTCATTTTTCGAGAATGGTTGGTCAAGCTACGATGACGCCATCCCGATCCTCGTCTCGGCCGGCGCATCGCATGCGGCGGCCCGTGCTGCCGCCATGTCCCGTTTCGATGCACCGCCCGCCGCCCACGCACTTTCGTCAGACGAAGCCGACCGCCGCGCCCGTGCGGCCGCGCTGGCCTGCATGATCGGGCTGGCCGTCGCGCTCGGCGTCGGCCGCTTCGCGTTCACGCCGCTGCTGCCGCTGATGCTCGCAGACGGCTCGATCGGCCTGAAGGCCGGCAGTTGGCTTGCCTCGGCGAATTACGCGGGCTACTTCGTCGGCGCGGTCAGTTGCGCGGCGCTGCGCGTCGCGCCCGCGCGGATGGTCCGCTTCGGGCTCGCGGCCACCGTGCTGCTCACGGCCGCGATGGGGGCCGGCCATCTGCTGCCGCTGTGGCTTGCGGTGCGCTTCGTTGCGGGCGTCGTCAGCGCGTGGACGTTCGTGTTCGTGTCGCAATGGGGGTTGCGCCGGCTCTCGGAACTGCACGCGCCGGAGTGGAGCGGGGTGATCTACGCGGGGCCGGGCGCAGGCATCGTGCTGACGGGGCTGATCGGCAGCGCGCTGGCCGGTCATCGCGCGGCGCTCGGCTGGCTGGGCTTCGCGGCACTGTCGGCCGTGCTGTCGGTCGCGATCTGGCGCACGTTCGCCGTGACGCCTGCGGCGGGCCAGTTGCCGCTCGCCGCCGTGCCGCACGCAGCGGCCGTTGCCGCGCCGGACACCGCCCGCCGCCATCGCGCGGATGCCGCGTGGCTCGTCGTGCTGTACGGGATGCCGGGCTTCGGCTACATCATCACGGCGACGTTCCTGCCGGTGATCGCGCGCACGGCGCTGCCGGCCGGCTCGCCGTGGCCCGACCTGTTCTGGCCGATGTTCGGTGCGGCGCTGATCGTCGGCGCGCTCGCCGCCGCGCGGCTGCCCGCGCACTGGGACAACCGGTTGCTGCTCGCGCTCGGCTGCGCGACGCAGGCACTCGGCATCGCGGCCGGTATCGTCTGGCCCAGCGCGGCGGGTTTTTCGCTCGGCTGCGTGCTGCTCGGCTTGCCGTTCACCGCGATCACGCTGTTCGCGATGCGCGAGGCGCGCCGCCTGCATGGCGAACGTGCGGCGGGGCTGATGGGCTATGCGACCGCTTCGTACGGCGTCGGGCAGATCGCGGGGCCGCTCGTGGCGGCGCCGCTGGTCGCGCGATACGGATCGTTCACGCCCGCGCTGTGGGTGGCGGCCGCGACGCTGCTGGCAGGGGCGGCGGGGTTCGTGGCGATCGCGGTGGTCGCCGTCGCGCATCGGCGCGCGTGAAACCGACGGTCGACGCCGTCGGGCCGCGTGCCGCATCGAAGGGCGGTGCGTAACCGGCTTTCGCCGCAAACGCGCGAGCCGTCTACGGATGATGTCGATTCGAACAGGACAAATGAATAGGATTGCTATTGTTCTTCGGCACGGCTTAGTACGCGACCGTATTTGAACGAGAGCTGCCGCGTAAATTTCGTACCTGATCTACATACATCCGGAATGTCTGTCTGTAGCATCCGCCGAATAAATTGATCGCCGGAGCGTGTCCGGTGATTCGACTTCGGATGCAGTGGCGTATGTGGGCAGATCACGTTCAAACAACAATCGTCGTCCGTTACCGTGACGACATCGGCGGTTTCCTCGTCGCCGATTCTCGCGCGGCCGGCTCACGGGCCGCGACCGTCGAAGCCGCCGGCGTTCGACGCGCAGCCAGGGGGCACGGCCTTGCGCTGTGCCTGTCGCTGTTGTGGGGCGCGGGCGCCGCGAGTCTGCCCGGGCAGGCTCACGCACAGGTGCCGAACGCCGGCACGACGATGCGCGACGTCGAAACGTCGCGGCCGGCCCTGCCGCAGGAAGCCGCACCCGATCTCGAGATCGTCCCGTCCGAAAGCGCCGCGCAGCCGCCACCGGAAGCCGGGCCGCGCATCGTCGTGCGCGCGTTCGAGGTCGGCGGCAACACCGTATTCGACAGCGCAACGCTGCAGGCGCTCGTCGCCGGGCTCGCCGGCGACACGCTCGGGTTCGCCGACCTGCAGCGCGCGGCCGAGCGGATCACCGCCTACTATCGTGAGCGCGGCTACGTGCTTGCGCGCGCCTATTTGCCGAAGCAGGACATCGAAGACGGTGTCGTGCGCATCGAAGTCGCCGAAGGGCGCTATGGCAAGATCGAGATCCAGAACCATTCCCGCGTAGTCGACGCCGTACTGCGGCAGCCGCTTTCCGCATTGCATTCGGGCGATGTCGTGCGCGGCTCCAGTCTCGAGCGCAGCCTGCTGCTGCTCGACGATCTGGCGGGCGTCGGCGCGCGCGGCACGCTGCGCCCCGGCGACGCGCCCGGCACCACCGATCTCGTCGTCGATGCCGATCGCGGGCCGCTCGCGTCCGGGTCGCTCGAATTCGACAACTTCGGCGTGGTATCGACGGGGCGCTACCGCGTCGGCGGCAGCGTCGACGTCAATGCGCCGTTGCGGCTTGGCGATCGGCTGAGCCTGCGCGGGCTCGTCAGCGATGAACGGCAACGCTATTACCGCGCCGCGTATCAGGTGCCGGTCGGGCCGGCGTCCACGCGGGTCGGCGTCGCGTATTCGTCGCTGCATTACCGGGTCGCAGGGAGTTTTTCCGATCTCGAGATGAGCGGGCGCGCCAGCGTGCAGACCGCTTATGTCGCACAGCCGCTCGTGCGTGCGCGTGATCTCAACCTCACCGCGCAGGTGCAATACGAAAACAAGAACCTGCACGACGAATACGGCGCGTTCGAGCTCCGCAATGACAAGAACGTCGGCCTGTGGACCTTCGGGCTCAGCGGCAACAGCCAGGACGGCTGGCTGGGCGGCGGCCGCAACGGCTTCTCGGTGATGTTCGGCGTGGGAAGGTTGCGCAGCAGCGACGTGTTCGCGGCGAACGAACTGACGAAGGCGATCGGTAGCTTCACGAAGCTGAACCTGAACGTGCAGCGGATTCAGGCCTTGGGCGGCCGGTTCCAGGTGTATGCGCAAATCGGCGCGCAGCTCGCGTCGCGCAATCTCGATGCGTCCGAGAAATTCAGCCTGGGCGGCCCTTATGGCGTGCGCGCGTATGCGCTGGGCGAAGGCAGCGGCGATCAGGGCTGGCAGGCCAGCGCCGAACTGCGTTATCTCGTCGCGCCTGGATGGCAGGTCAGCACGTTCGTCGACGCGGGCCGCGTACAGATCAACCGGCATCCGTGGAAGCGCGAACGGAATACGCAGCACATGCAGGCGGCGGGTGTCGGCGCGAGCTGGTATGGCGCGAAGCGGCAAGTCACGCTGACGGCCGCATTGCCGCTCGGCCGGGGAGGCGATTCGCCGACCCGTTCGCCGAGCGTATGGGTTCAGGCCGCCCAGTATTTCTGAGCGTGCGTGATCGGGTGCTCGTTTCCCGCGAGCGTTCAAGAATCAAATAAAGAGGATTCCAAATGAATAAGGCCTATTCACTGGTATGGAACGAAGCGCAGGGCGGCTGGTGCGCGGTGAGCGAAACCGCGCGCCGTCGAGGCAAGGCGGGCGGCAAGCGCCTGCTGGCAGCGGGGGTGTCGTTGCTGGGTCTGGCGGCGTCGGGTGCGTATGCGCTGCCGACGGGCGGTGCGGTGGCGTCGGGGCAAGCCGACATTGCTACGTCGGCGGACGGCAAGTCGATGTCGATCAACCAGCACACGGACAAGCTGATCACGAACTGGCAGGACTTCAGCGTGGGCGGCGGCGAGCGCGTGTCGTTCCATCAACTGACGCAGCAGTCGATCGCGCTGAACCGCGTGATCGGGACGAACGGCAGCCAGATCCACGGCCGGATCGACGCGAACGGCAAGGTGTTCGTGGTGAACCCGAACGGCGTGGTGTTCGGCGCGGGCGCACAGGTGAACGTGGGCGGTCTGGTGGCGTCGACGAAGGACGTGTCGGACAAGGATTTCCTCGCAGGCAACTACCGGTTCGCGGGCGCATCGGGCCAGTCGGTGGAGAACGCGGGGACGATCACGGCGGCCGAAGGCGGTAGCGTGGCGCTGCTGGGCGCACGGGTGTCGAACACGGGGGTGATCCGTGCGCAAGCGGGCCGCGTGGCGCTGGGCGCGGGTGATGCGTTCACCGTGAACTTCGACGGCAACGGCCTGCTGAACCTGCAGGTGGAAGGCGGTGCGATGGACGCGCAGGCGCACAACGGCGGTCTGCTGAAGACGGACGGCGGCGAGGTGCTGATGACGGCGCGTGCGGCGAATGGCCTGCTCAACGCGGTGGTGAACAACAGCGGGACGATCGAGGCGCAGGGGGTAAGCACGCGCGACGGGAAGATCACGCTGGATGGCGGCTTGGTGAAGGTCGCCGGCAAGCTGCATGCAGCAGGCGGCGAAGTGACGACGCGTGGCGAACAGGTTCGCGTGTCGAGCGACGCGCAGGTCGATACGCGTAGCGCGTCGGGTCGCACGGGCACGTGGGCGATCGAGTCGGCGAACGCGAACGTCGATGGCGCGGACGCTGCGATCGGCGCGGCAACGCTGTCGCGCACGCTGGGCACGACGAACGTCGCGCTGACGAACACATCGGGCGACCTGACGGTGGACGGCGCGGTGAACTGGACGAGCGATCACGCGCTGACGCTGACGTCGAAACAAGGTGACGTCGCGCTGAAGCAGGCGCTGAAGGCGAGCGGCGCGAAGGCGGGCGTGGCGGCGAACGCGGCAGGCGAAATCCGCGTGAACGACAAACTGGCACTGACAGGCGAGCAGGCACGACTGGCACTGAACTCGACGAAGGGCCAGCGGTTCACGCAGGACAACGCATCGGTGACGCTGTCTGGCCGCAACGCGTCGTTCTCGTCGAACGGCGAAGCGTATCAGGTGATCCACGACGTCGCGAGTCTGCGCAACGTGGACCGCAACCTGAAGGGCCGCTACGTGCTCGGCAACGCGATCGACGGCAAGGGCGCGGCGTTCCAGAGCATCGGTCCGGGCGAGTCGTTCGACGGCGTATTCGACGGCCTTGGCAACTCGGTTTCGCGACTGTATGTCACCGGGATGACCCCGTCCATCGGTCTGTTCGCCGAGAACCGCGGACGCATCGCCAATCTCGCGCTTGATTCGTTTGCCGTGAGCGGCGCGTCGAACGCCCGCGATTCGATGGTCGGCAGCCTGGCCGGCTACAACCGCGGGACGATCTCGAACGTTCGCGCGACGGGGATGAGCGTCTCGTCCTCGTCCGCCGACCGCGGCCAGCACGATGTCGGGGGGCTCGTCGGCGTGAACGATGGCGGCGTCATCGACGGCGCGCGCTTCCAGGGGCGCATCACCGGCTACAGCAGGGCAACGTCGGTGGGCGGGATAACCGGCCAGAACGTCTCCGGTGCGCGGATCGCGAACAGTCGCGTCGACGCAGAGATCGCGAGCAAGGGGTCGTCGTCGGTCGGCATGTACCTGGTGGGTGGCCTCGTCGGCATGAACTGGCACTCGACCGTAACGGATTCGTCGAGCAGCGGGAAGCTGTCGGTGGGCGACAACACGTTCGCGGGCGGCCTGGCCGGCTTCACGGCCGGCAGCGCGATCGATCGCTCGAATTCGTCGATGGCCGTGTCGGCCGGCAAAGAGGGCTATATCGGCGGCGCGGTCGGCTGGAACGTCAGTGCGGCGTTGTCGAACGTGTCGGCGAGCGGCAGCGTCAGCGCAACGTCCGGGGCGATGGTCGGCGGTCTGGTCGGCAACAACGGCGGCACCATCCGCGATGCATCGGCGAGCGGCAGCGCCAGTGCAGCGTCCGGAGCAAAGGTCGGCGGTCTGGTCGGCAACAACGACGGCGCCATTCGCGATGCATCGGCGAGCGGCAACGTCTTCGCGAAGGCCGGCAGCACCATCGGCGGGTTCGTCGGCAGCAACGACGGCGGCGAGATCAGCAGGTCGCATGCGTTCGGCAACGTGAACGGAAGCGGTGCGGCGTCGGTTGGCGGCTTCGCGGGCGAGAACGTTGGCGGCGTCCTCGCCGACGTATCGGCGAAGGGGCGTGTGACCGATGCTGCGAACGGCGTCGTCGGCGGCCTGGTCGGCAAGAACGCCGGTGCGATTCGCGACGGTGTGGCGGAAGGCAACGTGAGCGCGGGCAACGACAGCTTCGTCGGCGGGCTCGTGGCCATCAACGACGGGAAGATCGAGGGCTCGCGGTCGAGCGGGGCGGTGCGCGGCGGGCTGGAGAACCGGATCGGCGGGCTCGTCGGCGAAAACCACGGCACGATTGCATCGTCGAGCTCGACGTCGAACGTTTCCGCAGAGCGCGACAGCTACGTGGGCGGAGTGGTCGGCTACAACAAGGGCCGGGACGCCGTCGTGAGCGGCTCGAAGGCGTTCGGCAACGTGGGGGCTGTCGGCGCGCGCTTCATCGGCGGGTTTGCCGGGTGGAACGAGGCGTTGATCACCGATTCGCAATCGTCGGGCACGGTGTCGAGCAAGGCTTCGCTGGGCGGCGGTTTCGTGGGCGGTAACGGCGGCACGATTCGTTCGTCGTGGACGAGTTCGAAGGTCGAATACGCGGCGCAGGCGCGGCCGGTGTTTCTCGGCGGTTTCGCTGCGGTCAACGCCGGAACCATCGAATCGAGCCATACGATGGGCGCGGCTTCGGCTGAACCGTTCACCGGTTTCAATATCGGCATGATCGACGGCAAGCGGTAATCCGCATCAACGCGGGGTATGGCGTTGCGCACGGCGCCGGGCGGCAATCGAGAGGCCCGGCTCCGCCGCCCGCCCATCCCGCTTTCCGAGGGCGGCAATCCAGCCGCGGCGGCCCGTTCGCGACGGGCCGGCTTTCCCGTGTCGAACGAAGCGATGCCGGCGGGTCGGGCACATGAGGTGTCGACATCCGCGACGCAGGCCGCGAATCGTTTCTTGCCGCCCTCCATTTTTAAATTCATTCAGGTATGCAAATCGACTGACTATGCCGGATCGATCCCTGCGCGTATCCGTTCGGCGACGCTCAGGGCCGACAGGCTTGCCTGTCGGGCGTATGGGTTCAGGCTGCCCGGCGTTGCCGGGTGGCGTGATCGGAGGTCCGTCGAAGACGGGCCGGTTGAAACGTAAGTTAAAGAGGATTTCAAATGAATAAAGCCTATTCGCTGGTGTGGAACGAAGCGCAGGGCGGCTGGTGCGCGGTGAGCGAAACGGCGCGCCGTCGAGGCAAGGCGGGTGGCGGCAAGCGCCTGATGGCGGCGGGGGTGTCGCTGCTGGGTCTGGCGGCAACGAGCGCATACGCGTTGCCGACGGGCGGCGCGGTAGCGTCGGGGCAAGCGGACATTGCGACGTCGGCGGACGGCAAGTCGATGTCGATCAACCAGCACACGGACAAGCTGATCACGAACTGGCAGGACTTCAGCGTGGGCGGCGGCGAGCGCGTGTCGTTCCAGCAGCCGACGCAGCAGTCGATCGCGCTGAACCGCGTGATCGGGGCGAACGGCAGCCAGATCCACGGTCAGATCGACGCGAACGGGAAGGTGTTCGTGGTGAACCCGAATGGCGTGGTGTTCGGCGCGGGTGCGCAGGTGAACGTGGGTGGTCTGGTGGCGTCGACGAAGGACGTGTCGGACAAGGATTTCCTCGCAGGCAACTACCGGTTCGCGGGTGCATCGGGCCAGTCGGTGGAAAACGCGGGGACGATCACGGCGGCCGAAGGCGGTAGCGTGGCGCTGCTGGGCGCGCGGGTGTCGAACACGGGCGTGATTCGTGCGCAGGCGGGGCGCGTGGCGCTGGGCGCGGGTGATGCGTTCACCGTGAACTTCGACGGCAACGGTCTGCTGAACCTGCAGGTGGAAGGCGGCGCGATGGACGCGCAGGCGCACAACGGCGGCTTGCTGAAGGCAGACGGCGGCGAGGTGCTGATGACGGCGCGTGCGGCGAATGGCCTGCTCAACGCGGTGGTGAACAACAGCGGGACGATCGAAGCGCAAGGGTTGAGCACGCGCGACGGGAAGATCACGCTGGATGGCGGCTTGGTGAAGGTCGCCGGCAAGCTGAATGCAGCAGGCGGCGAGGTGACGACGCGCGGCGAACAGGTTCGCGTGTCGAGCGACGCGCAGGTCGATACGCGTAGCGCGTCGGGTCGCACGGGCACGTGGACGATCGAATCGGCGAACGCGAACGTCGCTGAATCAGACGGTACGCTGAACGGACAGACGCTGTCGCGCACGCTGGGCACGACGAACGTCGCGCTGACGAACACGACGGGTGACCTGACGGTGGACGGCGCGGTGAACTGGACGAACGATCACGCGCTGACGCTGACGTCGAAACAAGGTGACGTCGCACTGAAGCAGGCGCTGACGGCGAGCGGCGCAAAAGCGAGCGTATCGGCGAACGCCGCAGGCGAGATCCGCGTGGACGACAAGCTTGCGCTGACGGGCGAGCAGGCACGACTCGCACTGAACTCGACGAAGGGCCACCGATTCACGCAGGACAACGCATCGGCGACGCTGTCGGGCCGCGATGCATCGTTCTCGTCGAACGGCGAAGCGTATCAAGTGATCCACGACGTGGCGGGCCTGCGCAACGTGGACCGCAACCTGAGGGGCCGCTACGTGCTCGGCAACGCGATCGACGGCAAGGGTGCGTCGTTCCGGAGCATCGGCGCGCATGGTTCGTTCGACGGCGTGTTCGACGGCCTCGGCAACACCATCGGCGATCTGTCGATTTCCAATCAGGGCGGCAACGCCGTCGGCCTGTTCGCGTTCAACGCGGGCCGCATCGCCAACCTCGGTCTCGACAAGGTAACGACGCGCGCGGTCGTGCCGTCCTACTGGTCGCCCGTCAGCGTCGGCACGCTGGCCGGCTACAACATGGGCACCATCTCGGACGTGAAGGCGACGAACGTCGCCGTGAGCGGCGACGGGCGCACGATCGTCGGCGGCCTCGTCGGCAGCAACTTCGGCGGCGCGATCGAGCGCGCATCCGTGGCGGGGCGCGTCGACGGCGGCAGGGATGCGCTGAACGTCGGCGGCCTGGCCGGTGAAAACATCGCGTTCATCTCGCTCGACGACGCGTCGATCCGCAACAGCCGTGCCGACGTCCAGGTCGTCAGTTCGTCGAGCGGCAGCGCAGGCGGGCTGGTCGGGGACAACCGCGGGATGGTCGATGCGTCGACGGTCACGGGCACCGTGACGGCGCTCGGCACCGGCGCCCGTGTCGGCGGCCTCGCCGGCGCCAACAACGGCGGTGCGATCAACGCATCGACGGCTGCCGCGGATGTGCGGGCCGCACGCAACGCATCGGTCGGCGGTCTGGTCGGCCACAACGCGGGCCGGGTGGACGCGTCCGGGTTCAAGGGCATCGTGGCGGCGAGCGACAGTGCTCGCGTGGGCGGGCTGGTCGGCGAAAACCGTGGCGTCGTCAATGCATCGACGGCCGCCGGCCGGGTGATGGCCGGTGCGTCGAACGTCGGCGGCCTCGTGGGCGCCAACTTCGCGAGCGTTCGCGAATCGACGTCCAGCGTCGGCGTGGAAGCCGGCACTGCCGGCGTGGCCGGCGGGCTGGTCGGCCATAACGCCGGCAAGATCGATGCGTCGAGCGCGACCGGTTACGTCGCGACGGGCGCGAAGGGTATCGCGGGCGTGCTTGCCGGCCGCAATGCGGCGACCGGCGAAGTGCTCGCGTCGTCCGCGAGCGGCAACGTCCTCGCACCCGACTACGCAACGGCGGGCGGCGTCGTCGGCGTGAACGACGGCACGATCCGCGCGTCGTCGTCGAGCGGCACCGTGGTGGCAGGCATGTCCGGGCAAGCCGGCGGGCTGGTCGGCGTCAATGCGGGCACCGTGCAGGCATCCGACGCGACGGGTTCGGTGGCGGGCGACATCTCGAGCGTCGTCGGCGGCCTCGTGGCGACCAACAGCGGCGTCGTCGACGGATCGTCGGCATCGGGCGAGGTCTGGACCGCATTCGACAGCATCGCAGGCGGGCTCGTCGGCCGCAACACGGGTTCGGTGCGCAAGTCCGACGCGAAGGGTGCGGTCAGGGTGGTAGGCGCGGGCAAGGCGGGCGGCCTGATCGGCTTCAACGCCGGCCGCGTGTCCGCGTCGAGTGCGTCCGGCGACGTCGCTGCCGGCTCGTCCGGCTATGTCGGCGGCCTGATCGGCGAGAACTACATGGGTGCGTCGGTCGAGGCGTCCAGCGCGACCGGTTCGGCAACCGGCGGCCACTACAGCTCGGTCGGCGGCCTGGTCGGTTTCAACAGCGGGGCGATCGCATCGTCGTCGTCGGCCGGCACGGTTTCCGGCGGCTACTACGCGCGGCTCGGCGGCCTGGCGGGCGGGAACTTCGGCTGGATCGACAGCTCGACGACGAAAACCCGCGTCGCGCTGACGCCGGGGTACGCGCAGCAGTCCGGCGCGCTCGTGGGCCTGAACTTCGGCAACGTGACCGGCAGCAGCACGACCGGCAACAACGCCGGAATGCCGCTCGCCGGCATCAACTACGGCAGCATCCGCGACTGACCGGCGCAGTCCGCGCCGGCTACGGTCTGACCGACCGGCCGGCGATCCGGATGCCGGCCACCCGGACGCCGGCGGCGGCCTGAGCGGGACGGCAGGCCGCCGCATGCCGGCGGGACGCGGCGCGCCGGGCGCGTGCACCTGCGTGCGCACCGGCGCGTCACCCGGCCGGGGCGAACGCGGGCGAATCGCATCGCCCGCGCCGTTCCGGCCGGCTCATCCTGATGTCGCTGAAAGCCTCGCCGCGGCGCAAACTCGCTAGAATCGAGACTTTCCCGCGCCGAGCGCGAACGGGGCCGCCGATGCAGGCGGCCCCGTTCGCCATGTCTCCACCGATGACCACCGCCGATTACCGCTTTTGCCCGCGCTGCGCGAGCCCGCTGACCGAGCGCGCCGATTCCGAACACGAAGGCGGCCGCGTCCGCCAGGCGTGCCCCGACGACACCTGCGGCTATGTGCACTGGAACAACCCGCTGCCCGTCGTCGCCGCGATCGTCGAGCTCGACGGCAAGATCCTGCTCGCACGCAACGCGGCCTGGCCCGAAGGGATGTTCGCGCTGATCACCGGCTTCCTCGAAAACGGCGAGACGCCCGAGGACGGCATCGCGCGCGAGGTGTTCGAGGAAACGGCGCTGAAGGCCGAGCACGTGTCGCTCGTCGGCGTCTACGAATTCATCCGCAAGAACGAACTGATCATCGCGTATCACGTGCGCGCGTCGGGCACGGTCGCGCTGTCGCCGGAACTGCTCGAATACAGGCTCGTCGATCCGCCGCTGCTGCGCCCGTGGCGCGCCGGCACGGGCATCGCGCTCGCCGACTGGATGCGCGCGCGCGGCCTCGATTTCGAATTCGTCGATCGGCCGGGGCAGTGACGGGCCGGCCCGTTCGCAGCGTTTCATCCGCCGTGCCGCACGCGATCGCGACGCGGCGCCTCGCTTCTTGCCGGCGCGCCGTGCCGCATGGCCGCCGCGCTTCGTGCTCATCGCTCCCATCGTCCTGACCGCCATCGCCATGTCCGACAAGCCGCAGCCGCGTCCGCGCGACGCCTACCGCCACTTCCTGCCGATCACGACCCGCTGGATGGACAACGACGTCTACGGGCACGTGAACAACGTCGTCTACTACAGCTACTTCGACACCGTCGTGAACGCGTACCTGATCCGCGCGGACGTGCTCGACGTCGAGCACGGGCAGACGATCGGGCTGGTCGTCGAGACGCAGTGCAACTATTTCGCGCCGCTCGTGTTTCCGCAGTCGGTCGACGCGGGGCTGCGCGTCGTCAAGCTCGGCACGTCCAGCGTGCGCTACGAGGTCGGGCTGTTCGCGCAAGGCGACGCATCGCCCGCCGCGCAGGGGCATTTCGTGCACGTGTACGTCGATCGCGGCACGCGCCGCCCGGTGCCGCTGCCAGACGCGCTGCGCGCCGCGCTCGACCCGCTTGCGGCCTGACGGTTCGCGGTGCACGCATTCGCGCTCCAGGCCTTCAACGGCCTCAGCTACGGTTTGCTGCTGTTCATGCTGTCGGCGGGCCTCACGTTGATCTTCAGCGTGCAGGGCGTGCTCAACTTCGCGCATGCGAGCTTCTACATGCTCGGCGCGTATGTCGGCTACAGCATCGCGGCCCGCGCGGGTTTCTGGCCTGCGCTCGTGCTTGCGCCGCTCGCGGTCGGGCTGCTCGGCGCCAGCTGCGAACGCGCGCTGCTGCGCCGCGTGCAGGCACGCGGGCATACGAGCGAGCTGCTGCTGACCTTCGGCCTTGCCTACCTGATCGGCGAGGGCGCGAAACTGCTGTGGGGCCTCGCGCCGCTGCCGGCGCCCGTGCCGCCGCTGTTCGACGGCGCGCCTGTGACCGTGTTCGGCCTCGCGTTGCCGCGTTACCGGCTGTTCATGATGGGCATGTCCACGGCGATGCTGGTCGCGCTCGGCGCGCTGCTGCGCGTGTCGCGCATCGGGCTCGTCGTGCGTGCGGCGCTGACGCATCGCGCGGCCGTCGAGGCGCTTGGCTACGACGTGCCGCGCGTGATGACGGCGCTGTTCGGCGCTGGCACCGCGCTCGCGGCGCTGGCCGGCGTGATCGGCGCGCCGCTCGCGGTGATCGAACCCGCGCTGGCCGAGACCGTCGGATCGGTCGTGTTCGCGGTCGTCGTGATCGGCGGACTCGGCTCGCTCGGCGGCGCGTTCGCCGCGTCGCTCGCGGTCGGTTTTGCACAGACCTTCGCGGCCGCGAGCGACACGTCGTTGCGCGACCTCGCGTTATGGGCCGGCGTCGCGCTGCCCGACAGCGTGGCCGCGGTGTCGATCGCGCAACTGGCGCCGCTGGTGCCGTACCTGCTGCTCGTCGCGGTGCTGGTCGCGCGGCCGCGCGGGCTGTTCGGCGAGCGTGCCGATGCGTAGCCGCGCGCTCGCCGGCCTCGCGCGCTGGACGCTGTTCGCCGCGTGCGTCGCGCTGCCCGCGTGGCTGTGGCCGCACGGCGCGGTGCTCGGTTATCTCGCGCAGACGGCCGCGCTCGTCGTGCTCGCGCTGTCGTACAACCTGCAGCTCGGCACGACCGGGCTGCTGTCGTTCGGGCATGCGGCGTTCGCGGGCCTCGGCGCATTCGCGGCCGCGCACTGGTTCAACCGCTTCGGCGGGCCGCTGCCGCTGCTGCCGCTCGTCGGCGGCATGGCCGGCGCGGGCTTCGGTTTGGTCGCCGGGCTGCTCGCGACGCGCCGTTCAGGCACCGCATTCGCGATGATCACGCTCGGGCTCGGCGAATGCGTCGCGGCCGCCGCGTGGAGCGTGCCCGCGTGGTTCGGCGGCATCGGCGGCGTGCCGATCGACCGCGCGAGCGGCACGCCGTGGGGCGGCTGGCAGTTCGGCGCGCCGGCGCACGCGTATGCGGTGATTGCCGTGTGGTGCGTCGTGTCGGCGTTCGCGATGCATGCGCTGACGCGCACGCCGCTCGCGCGGCTCGCGAACGCGGTGCGCGACAACCCGGAACGCGTCGCCGCGCTCGGCACCGATCCGCGTCGCGTGCGCCTCGCGATGGTCACCTGCGCGTCGTTCTTCGCGGGCGTCGCCGGCACGCTGACGCTGATCGACGTCGAGATAGCGACGCCCGACAGCGTGTCGATGGCGCGCTCGGCGACCGTGCTGATCGCCGCGGTGATCGGCGGCACCGGCGCGTTCTTCGGGCCGGCGGCGGGCGCGGCCGTGCTGACCATGCTGAGCATCGTCGTCGCGGGCGTGTCGCGCGCGTGGGCGCTGTATCTGGGCGTGCTGTTCGTCGTGATCGTCGTGGCCGCGCCGCGCGGGATCGCGGGCATCGCGCAAGCGTTCGCGCAGGCGTTGCGCCGCGGCGCGCCGGCGGCCGAGCGGTGGCGCCTGTTGTGCGGCGTCGGCGCGTGCGTGTTCTGGGGCGTCGCGATCGTCTGCGCCGCCGAACTCGGTTATGCGTGGCGCTTCGCGCAGGACGACGGCACGGGCCTCGCGTTCGGCGCCTGGGGCATCGACGCCGATACGCCGGCCGGCTGGGCCGTCGCGTGCTCGGCGGCCGGCATCGGCACGCTGCTGTGGGGCTGGCGCGCGCGGTTCGCGCAGTCCGGCAAGCGGGAGGACGGGCGATGAACGGCAATGCGATCGCGCTCCACGGTATCACGCAGCGTTTTGGTGCGCAGACTGTGCTCGACGGCATCGAGCTGAGCATCACGGCCGGCGAGCGCCATGCGCTGATCGGGCCGAACGGCGCGGGCAAATCGACGTTGTTCGGCGTGATCGCGGGCGCGACGCGGCCGACCCGCGGGCGCGTCGTGCTGCACGGCGTCGAGCTGCGCGGGCGCGGGCCGGTCGTCGCGAGCCGCCTCGGCGTCGGCCGCAGTTTCCAGCAGACGAGCGCGTTCGCGCGGCTGACCGTATTCGACAACCTGCGCTGCGCGGCGCTGCATGCGCCGGCCGAGCGGAGGCGCTGGTGGAACCGGCTGCGCGAATCGGCGTCGGTCGATCTCGCGGCCGCGCGCGTGCTGCACGACATCGGCCTCGACGCGCGGCGCGACGCGCCGGCCGCCGAACTGAGCTATGCGGAGCAGCGCGCGCTCGATCTCGGGATCGCGCTCGCGAGCGGCGCGCGCACGCTGCTGCTCGACGAGCCGACGGCCGGCATGAGCCGCGCGCAGGCGGCGCGGATGATCGCGCTGATCCGCGCGACGACGCAGGGCCGCACGGTATTGATGATCGAGCACGACATGGATGCGGTGTTCGGCTTCGCCGAACGCATCACGGTGCTCGTGCGCGGCTCGGTGGTGGCGACCGGCGAGCCCGATGCGATCCGCGCCGATCCGGCCGTGCGCGCCGCGTATCTCGGGGAGGGCAGCGTATGACGAACGCACTTCTCGACATCCGCGACCTGCGCGCGTGGTACGGGATGCAGCCGGTGCTCGACGGCGTCGATCTCGCGCTTGCGCCGGGCGAGACGCTCGCGCTGCTCGGCCGCAACGGCTCGGGGCGCTCGACACTCGCGAAGGCCGTAATGGGGCTCGTGCGCACGGCCGGCTCGGTGCGCATCGCCGGCGCCGAATGCGCGGGCGCACGCACGTTCGAGATCGCACGGCGCGGCGTCGCTTACGTTGCCGAAAGCCGCGACGTGTTTCCGCTGCTGACCGTGCGCGACAACCTGAAGCTCGGGCTGCGCGGCACGCGTGGCGCGGCCGAACGCGCGGCGCTCGAACGCCTGTTCGACCGCTTTCCGCTGCTGGCCGCGCGCGCGGACGTGAAGGCCGGGCGGCTGTCGGGCGGCGAGCAGCAGGTGCTCGCGCTGGTCCGTGCGCTCGCCGGCAGCCCGCGCGTGCTGATCGTCGACGAACCGGCCGAAGGGCTCGCGCCGCTCGCGGTCGACGAAGTCGGTGCCTGCCTCGCCGCGCTGCAGGCCGACGGCGTCGCGATCGTGCTCATCGAGCAGCGGCTGCAGTTCGCGCCGCGGCTCGCGCGGCGCGTCGCGGTAATGGGGCGCGGACGGATCGTCTACGACGGCGCGCTCGACGGCCTGGGCGGCGATGTCGCCAACGCGTGGCTGAGCGCCGGCTGACGGCGCCGACCCGATTGTTCGGCTGGCCCCGCCAGACAATTCGCGTCAAGCCGCTTTATCGCCGCCGCGCGGCAGCTTAAATTGCCCCTCATGCCGGGCCGCCGCATCGATGCGGCAACCGGTGCCATCCATCGAGAGTCTTGGACTGAGGAATGAAATCATGAGCAAGCTGACAGGCAAGGTAGCGATCGTCACGGGCGGATCGAAGGGCATCGGTGCCGCGATCGCGCGGGCGCTGGCCGCGGAAGGTGCGTCGGTCGTCGTCAACTATGCGAGCAGCAAGGCGGGCGCCGATGCGGTGGTGAGCGCGATCGTCGAAGCCGGCGGCCGCGCGGTCGCGGTCGGTGGCGACGTGTCGAAGGCAGCCGACGCGCAGCGTATCGTCGATACGGCGGTCGATACGTACGGCCGTCTCGACGTGCTCGTCAACAATTCCGGCGTGTACGAATTCTCGCCGATCGAAGCGATCACCGAAGAACACTACCGGCGGCAGTTCGACACGAACGTGTTCGGCGTGCTGCTCGTGACGCAGGCGGCCGTCAAGCATCTCGGCGAAGGCGCGAGCATCATCAACATCAGCTCGGTGGTGACCAGCATCACGCCGCCCGCCAGCGCGGTGTACAGCGGCACCAAGGGCGCGGTCGACGCGATCACCGGCGTGCTCGCGCTCGAACTCGGCCCGCGCAAGATCCGCGTGAACGCGATCAACCCGGGCATGATCGTGACCGAAGGCACGCACAGCGCGGGCATCATCGGTTCCGATCTCGACAAGCAGGTGCGCAGCGAAACGCCGCTCGGCCGCCTCGGCGAGCCGGACGACATCGCGTCGGTCGCCGTGTTCCTCGCATCGGACGACGCACGGTGGATGACCGGCGAACACCTCGTCGTGAGCGGCGGGTTGAACTGATCCTGCGAGTCGGCGCATCGGCACGAGCGGCGCGTGCGCGCCAATCGTGCCGCTCGCGCCGATCGTGCCGTTACGCGATCATCGCCAGCGCGTTCGCGCCGACGTGCCAGCGCAGGCTCTCGACGACGAGCGCGTGATTGCGTTCGGAGTCGAGCCCCGCGATCGTCATCGCACCGACGAGGCCGGCACCGGCGATTCGCAACGGCACGCCGCCGCCGTCGAGCGCATAGTCGTCGTCCGACAGGCCCTGCGACCGCAGCGACCAGCCGGCGCGGCGAAACTGCATGCCGACCTCGAGTGAACTCAGGCCGAAACGGAGCACCGTGTTCTGCCGGCGGCGGATCGCGTCGCTGTCTTCCGCGCGGCTGCCGTCGAGTGCGCAGTAGAACAGCGGCACCGCTTCGCCGACGATGCCGACCGCGATCGGCAGCCCGCGGCGCGATGCGATATTGACCGCGATTTCCCCGAGCCGGCGTGCGACGTCGGCATTGAAGCGCGGCAGCGTCGTGTCCGGCGCGTCGTCGTCGAAGGGCGCGTGATCGATGCGCAGGAAGGTCGTCACCATGGCGGCTCCGTATCGTCGCAAGTCGGGTTCGCGCGCCGGCGTCGCCTTGTCACGGGCCGCGCGCTTGCCCGTGATTCGTTCAGCGCTTCGGCGCCGCGTCGAGCATCCATTCGTGCGCGGGATCGTTCTTGAATGCCCACGCGCGGCTCGGCCCGGCCATCACGTTCAGGTAGTACAGGTTGTAGCCGTGCGGCGCGACCACCGGATGGTAGCCGCGCGGCACCATCACGACGTCGTGGTTCTCGACCGCGCACGCTTCGTCGAGGCTGCGGTCGTCCGTGTACACGCGCTGGAACGCGAAACCCTGCGGCGGATCGATCCGGTGGTAGTAGGTTTCCTCGAGCGAGGTTTCCTCGGGCGCCGCGTCGCGGTCGTGCTTGTGCGGCGGATAGCTGCTCGAATGGCTGGCCGGTGTCACGACTTCAACCACGAGCAGCCGGTCGGCCGCCGGGTTGTCGCCCATCAGGATGTCGCACACGTAGCGCGTGTTGGTGCCTTGCCCACGCACCGAGCGGCGCATCCGTTCGCCGTCGAGGCGCCGCACCGGCTTGTCGCTGCTCGCGTACGGCGCGGTGCACAGCGCGATTTCCGCGTCGCGCGTCGCGACCAGCGTGACGGTCTTGCCGCCCGGCACGTACAGCGCGTCCGGCGACACGTCTTCGAACACGCTGTCGCGCTTGCCGAGCGCATCGTAGGTTGCGCCGTCGACGTCCGCGCGCACCGTGCCGGTGAGCACGACGACGCACAGCTCGCGCGTGCCGGTGTCGAGCGTTTCGGTATCGCCGGCCGTCAGGCGCAGCGCGCGAAAACCGACGTGCTTCCAGCCGGCCGACTCGGGCGTGACGTTGCAGATTTCGCGGTCGGCAGATGCCTTGACCAGCAGGGGAGAAATCGTCATGGGGTGGGGCTCCGCAATAGGGTAGGGCTCAAGCATTCGAGCACTTGCGTGCTCACGCGCTCAACCGGTCGACGATCGCGCGCAGCGAGTCGTAGCCCTTTTTCGCATACACGTAGCTCGGCGCGACGGCCGGATCCTGCTCGGCCTCGACGACGAGCCAGCCTTCGTAGCCGGCGTCCTTCAGCGTGCGCAGCGTCGCGTCGTAATCGAGCGCGCCGTCGCCTGGCACTGTGAAGGTGCCGTTGATCACGCCGTTCAGGAAGCTCCAGCCGTCGTTGCGCGCCTGCGTGACGACCTGCGCCCGCACGTCCTTGCAATGCACGTGGACCACGCGCGATACGTGCTTCTTCAGCAGCGTCACCGGGTCGGCCGCGCCGCCGAAATACGCGTGGCCGGTGTCGAACAGCAGGAACACTTTCGACGGATCGGTCAACGCCATCAGCCGGTCGACGTCGTCGGGCGACTCGACGTACGCACCCATGTGGTGATGGTAGGCGAGCTTGATTCCGTACGTGTCGAGCAGGTGCGCGCCGAATGCGTCGAGGCGCGCCGCGTAGCGCTGCCAGGCCGCGTCGTCGACGAAGCGCGGCCGCTTCGCGACCGGCGTGTCGATGCTGCCCTGGATCGTGCCCGCGCATTCGCCATAGACGACGACCTTCACGTCGTTGTACTGCAGCTTCGTCAGGTGCGCGCGGCAGCGCTCGATTTCCGCGGCGACCGCATCGGCGTCGGTCATGCCCGGTTCGACTTCCGCGAGGAAGCCCGAATACCAGCCCGATACGCACACGAGCCCGAACTCGGCGAGCTTCGCCTTCAGCTCGGGGCCCGTCTTCGGAAACTTGTTGCCGAGCTCGAAGCCCGCGTAGCCGATTTCGGCGCCTTCCTTCAGCGCCGTTTCGAGCGGCGTCTCGCCGCCGAGCGACGGCAGGTCGTCGTTCATCCACGACAGGGGATTGATACCGATGCGGACGTTCCAGCTCATGACGTGCTTCCTTGGTTCGAATGTGTTTTTCGCGAGGCGGGTGGGCAGGCAGCGCGCGGCATCAGCGCCGCTGCCGGGTCTTTGCGTCGAGATACGCGCGGTGCGCCGCTTCGACGCCGGCGCGCTCCGATACCTGCGGCACCGCGACTTCCCACCACGCGCCGCCGTCGTCGGTCGTGCGCTTGTGCGTGGTGTCGATCACGAGCACCTGGCTCGTCTTCGCCGCGCGGGCGCGCTTCATTTCGCTGCGCAGCTCGCCGATGTCGCGCACGTGCACGGCGTCGGCGCCCATCGCGCGCGCATGCATCGCGAAGTCGATCGTCGAGCGTTCGCCGCCTTCGGGCACGCAGTCGTCGAGCATGTTGTTGAAGCTCGCGCCGCCGCAGTTCAGCTGCAGCCGCTCGATGCAGCCGTAGCCGCGGTTGTCGAGGATCACGACGACGATCTTGCGGCCGAGCATCACGGACGTCGCGAGTTCCGCGTTGAGCATCATGTACGAGCCGTCGCCGACGATCACGATCACTTCGCGCTCGGGCCGCGCGAGCTTCGCGCCGAGGCCGCCCGCGACCTCGTAGCCCATGCACGAGTACGCGTAGTCCATGTGGTAGTTGCCCGGCACGCCGCTGCGCCACAGCTTGTGCAGTTCGGCCGGCAGCGTGCCGGCCGCGCACACCACGAGGTCGTCGCGCGCGCTGTCGCGCCCCGCGTCGGCCGCGGAGTCGCGCACCGCGCCGATCACTTCCGCGTCGTAGGGCAGCGTGTCGTTCGGCACGTGCGTCGTGAGTTCGGTCACGCGCGCGTTCCATGCGGCGGCCTGGTCGCGGTTGCTGGCCGTCCATGCCGGATCGGCTTGCCAGCCGGCCAGCGCGGCCGACAGCTGGCCGAGGCCCGTGCGCGCGTCGGCGACGAGTTGCCGGCCGCGTTTCTTGCCCGCGTCGAACGGCTGCACGTTCAGGCTCAGCAGCGTCGCGTTGCCGTAGAGCGCATGCGAGCCGGTCGTGAAGTCCTGCAGCCGCGTGCCGACCGCGAACACCACGTCGGCCTGCGCGGCCGCGCGGTTCGCGGCGGGCGAGCCCGTCACGCCGATCGAGCCGAGATTCAGCGGGTGGTCCCACGCGAGGCTGCCCTTGCCGGCCTGCGATTCCGCGACCGGCACGCCATGCGTATCGGCGAACGCACGCAGCGCGTCCCATGCCTGGCTGTACAGCACGCCGCCGCCCGCGACGATCAGCGGCTTCTTCGCGGCCTTCAGCACGTCGAGCGCATCGGCAAGCTCGAGCGCGTCGGCCGGCGGCCGGCGCATCCGGATCACCGGCGGCGCGAAGAAATCCTCGGGCCAGTCGTACGCGAAGGTCTGCACGTCCTGCGGCAACGCGAGGCACACGGGGCCGCACTGCGCGGGGTCGGTCATCACCTGGATCGCACGCGGCAGCGCGACGAGCAACTGCTCGGGCGACGTGATCCGGTCGAAGTAGCGCGTCACCGGCCGGAAGCAGTCGTTCGCGCTGACGTCGCCCTGTTCGAAATCCTCGACCTGCTGCAGCACGGGGTCGGGCAGGCGCGACACGAACACGTCGCCGGGCAGCAGCAGGAGCGGCAGGCGGCCGACGTGCGCGAGCGCGGCGGAGGTCAGCATGTTGGTCGCGCCGGGGCCGATGCTCGACGTCGCGGCCATCATCCGCTGGCGGAAGTTCGTTTTCGCGAACGCGATCGCCGCGTTCGCCATCCCTTGCTCGTTGTGCGCGCGGAACGTCGGCAGCCGGTCTTTTTCAGCGTGCAGCGCCTCGCCGAGCCCGGCCACGTTGCCGTGGCCGAAGATTGCGAACACGCCGCCGCAGTAGGGCAGGATCTCGACGCGGCCGTCGGGCTGGACGACTTCGGCGCGCAGGGCGGCGAGGTAGCGCACGAGCGCCTGGCTGACGGTCAGTCTTACGGTAGAGGTCATGTCGGTCGGTGAAGAGGATTCGGGTGGATCATCGCGGGCGTCGCTTCGTGTTGCGTCACGTCACGTCACGTCACGCCGCGGCGGCGCGTGCCGCCGCCGCACGGCGGCCGAGCCACGCATCCACGAGCTGCGCGAAGTTGCCGGCCACTTCATCGATCAGCGCCTGGTCGTCGATCCGGCCGGCGAACCAGTTCAGCGACGCATCGGCCCACAGCGTGCGCCCGACCATGAAGCCCTTGACGATCGGGTTGGTCGCCGAGCGGAAGCTGTCGACGAGGTATTGCAGCGGCTGGTTCAGCCCGAGGATCACCGCGCCTCGGCAGTGCGGGTCGCGCTCGGCGATCAGCGCGGCGAGCCGTGCCCAGCCGTCGGCGCTCAGCGGCGTGAGCTTCCACCATTCGGGTTTCACGCCGAGGTTGTAGAAGCGCGCGATCGTGCGCAGCACCGCGTCGTCCTCGGTGCCGGCCGGCGTGACCGCGCGCGGCGGAATCATTTCCAGCAGCAGTTCGTTGCCGCTGGCGCGCGTGGCTTCCCACAGTTCCAGCACGCGCTGCTCCTGTTCGACGCGCAGGTCGACCTGGTCGTCCGGATGATAGTGAACGAGGCACTTCACGACCTGTTCGGTCGGCCAGTGCGTGAGCGACGAGCCGACCGAGCGCGTTTCGTCGAAGCGCAGCGGCCGGGAGCCCGGCAGCTCGACCGGGCGGCCGACCCACCAGCCGCGCCCGGTGGCCGACGCCAGCGCGTCGCTGCCGTAGCCGCCGCCGTCGATCAGCACGCCGACATGGCCTTCGATATGACGATCGCGCTCGACCTGCTCGACCGCGCGCACGAGCAGGCGCTTCAGCGTCCTGATCCGCGCTTCGTCGGCGCCGGCCTGCACCGCGAGTTCGTAGAACTGGCTGCGATGATCGAACGCCATCACGCACAGGTCGTCCCATTCGCGGCGCGGCACCGTCACGCGATGCAGGTGCGCGAGCGTGTGATCGGCATCGACCACCGGATTGCGGCTGCCGTCGAACCAGTGCGCAAGCTCGGCCGGCGTCGGCATCGCCGCGGAGCACGCGTGGCGCGATACGACGATCGCGCCGCACGCGTTCGCGATGCGCGTCGACTCGGCCCAGTCGCGGCCGCGCAGCAGCCCCGACAGCAGGCCCGACAGGAACGCGTCGCCCGCGCCGAGCACGTTGAGCACCTCGACGCGTTCGCCGAGGAAGGTCGGCGCATCGTCGATGCGGGCGGGAACGTCGCCTTCGATCACGCAGCAGCCGAGCGCGCCGCGCTTGACGACCAGCGTCGCGTTCGTGATGGCGCGCACCGCCTGCAACGACCCGATCAGGTCGTGCGGCACGCCGCCCGCGATCAGGAATTCCTCCTCGGTGCCGACCAGCAGGTCGAATTCGCCGAGCACCTGCTGAAGCTGACGCGTCACCTGCGCGTCCGGCACGTAGCGGTTCTCGCCCGCGCCGCGCGCGGTCAGGCCCCACAGCACGGGCCGGTAGTCGATGTCGAGAATCCTCACGACGCCATGGCGGCGCGCATAACCGAGCGCGGTCAGCGACGCCTCGCGCGTGCCCGGCGTCGACAGATGCGTGCCGGTGATCGCGAGCGCGCGGCAGCCGGCGATGAAGTCCTCGCTGATCTCGTCGGCGCGCACGGCCATGTCCGCGCAGTTCTCGCGCACGAACAGCAGCGGGAACGTGTCGCGATCCTTCAGCCCGAGCAGCACCAGCGCGGTGAGGCGTTCGCGGTCGGTCTGCAGCTGGCTCGTGTCGCAGCCTTCGCGCTCGAGCGTCTCGCGCAGGAAGCGGCCCATCTGCTCGTCGCCGACGCGCGAGATCATCGCGGTCTTCAGCCCGAGCCGGGCGACGCCGAACGCGACGTTGCCCGACGAGCCGCCGAGATACATCTGGAAGCTGCGCGCGTCTTCGAGGCGGCTGCCGTACTGCTGCGCATAGAGATCCACGGCCACGCGGCCGAGGCAGGCGAGATCGATGGGGCGGTCACTCGGAAAGTTCAGCAGGCTCATATCACGTGTCACGCTCGCGGCCGGCGTTCGGCAATGCCGGCGGATTAGGGGACCGATCCGGTCGCGACCGTCCGCACCGTGTATTGCACGACGCGGGACTGCCTGCCGCCAGGAATCGGGCTACGGACGCAGTCTAGACTTTTTGGAAATCCAGTTCCCTAGGTGAAATCACGTAGAAATAAATTTCCAAATTTTCGAGGAAGTGATCTACAGTTTCATCCGGATGCTTCAGTCCGTATCGGATTCGATCGGACTCGGCCCGGCGGCGCGCAACGCGCCGTCTTCCGCCCCCGGAGATGAGGAGACAGATTGATCATGAAGACCAAGCTGATGGCCGTCGCGGCCGCCGCGATCCTGGCTGCGCCGCTCGCGCATGCCGAGAAGATCGGCGTGACGATGGCGTCGTTCGACGACACGTTCCTGACCATCCTGCGCAACAGCATCGCCGATTCGGCGAAGAAGGACGGCGCGACGGTACAGATCGAGGACGGCGGCAACGACGTCGGCAAGCAGTTGAGCCAGGTCCAGAACATGATTGCGCAGAAGGTCGACGCGATCATCGTGAACGCGGTCGATACCGACGCGACGCCGAAGATCACGAAGATGGCGACGGCCGCGAAGATCCCGCTCGTCTACGTGAACCGCAAGCCGGTCGATTTCGACAAGCTGCCGGCCGGCGTCGCGGTCGTCGCGTCCGACGAGAAGCAGTCGGGCACGCTGCAGGCGCGCCAGGTGTGCAAGCTGCTCGGCGGCAAGGGGGACCTCCTCGTGCTGATGGGCGAGCTGTCCAACGAATCGGCGCGCGCCCGCACGAAAGACATCGAGGACGTGATCGCGACGAAGGATTGCGCGGGCATGAAGATCGTCGACAAGCGCGAGGGCAAGTGGAGCCGCACGCAGGGCCAGGACATCACGATGAACTGGCTGAGCTCCGGCACGAAGTACGACGCGATCATCTCCAACAACGACGAGATGGCGATCGGCGCGATCAATGCGCTGAAGGCCGCGCGCAAGTGGACGCCGAAGACGATCGTCGCCGGCATCGACGCGACGCCGGACGGGCTCGCCTCGATGAAGAGCGGCGAGCTGAAGGTGTCGGTGTACCAGAACGCGTCCGGGCAGGGGCAGCAGGCCGTCGCGGCCGCGCTCAAGCTCGCGAAGAAGCAGCCCGTCGACCGCTACGTGAACGTGCCGTTCGAGCTCGTGACGCCCGAGAACATGAGCCAGTACGCGAAGCACTGACCGGTGATCCGTTGAACTGCGCGTGCCCGGCATGACCGGGCACGCGCGCGACTCGTCGAGGAACGTCCATGTTTACAGCCAGGATCGCGCGCCCGATGGCCGGCGACGATGCATCGGCCGGTGCGTCGGGTTTGTCCGGCGCGTCGGCCCCGCCGGCTTCTTCCGCGGCCGACTGCGTACTCGAGGTGCGCGGTGTCGGCAAGTCCTTTCCGGGCGTCGTCGCGCTCGACGGCGTGCAGTTCCGCGTGCGTCGCGGCACCGTCCATGCACTGATGGGCGAGAACGGCGCGGGCAAGTCGACGCTGATGAAGATCATCGCGGGCGTCTACACGCCCGACCAGGGCGAGATCCTGATCAACGGCGAGCCCGTCGTGCTGAACGGCCCGCTCGATGCGCTCGACCGCGGCATCGCGATGATTCACCAGGAACTCAACCTGATGCCGTACATGACGGTCGCGGAGAACATCTGGATCCGCCGCGAACCGAAGAACCGCTTCGGCCTGATCGATCACGCGGCGCTGCGCCGTCAGACGGCCGCGCTGTTCGAGCGGCTGTCGATCGACATCGATCCGGAAACCGACGTGCGCACGCTGACGGTCGCGAGCCGCCAGATGGTCGAGATCGCGAAGGCCGTGTCGTTCGACTCGGACGTGCTGATCATGGACGAGCCGACTTCCGCGCTGACCGACAAGGAAGTCACGCACCTGTTCCGGATCATTCGCCAGCTGCGCGAGCAGGGCAAGGGCATCGTCTACATCACGCACAAGATGAACGAGCTGTTCGAGATCGCCGACGAGTTCTCGGTGTTCCGCGACGGCAAGTACATCGGCACGCATGCGTCGAGCGACGTCACGCGCGACGACATCATCCGCATGATGGTCGGGCGCGAGATCACGCAGATGTTCCCGAAGGAGGAGGTGCCGATCGGCGACGTCGTGCTTTCGGTGAAGAACCTCGGTGTCGACGGCGTGTTCCGCGACGTGAGCTTCGAGCTGCGCGCGGGCGAGATCCTCGGCGTGGCCGGCCTCGTCGGCTCGGGGCGCTCGAACGTCGCGGAGGCGCTGTTCGGCGTCGTGCCCGCCACGTCGGGCGAGATCCGGATCGACGGCAAGCCGGTGCGGATCGCGACACCCGCGCAGGCGATGAAGCACGGGATGGCCTTCCTCACCGAGGATCGCAAGGACACCGGCTGCTTCCTGAGTCTCGACCTGCTCGCGAACATGGAAGCGGCGGTGCTCAGCAACCGCTACGTGAAGTTCAATTTCGTGCGGCAGGCGCAGTTGAAGCGCGACTGCGAGGAAATGAGCAGGATGCTGCGCGTGAAGTCGCCCGGGCTGCACGAGGAGATCCAGAACCTGTCGGGCGGCAACCAGCAGAAGGTGCTGATCGGCCGGTGGCTGCTCACGCAGCCGCGCATCCTGATCCTCGACGAACCGACGCGCGGCATCGACGTCGGCGCGAAGGCCGAGATTCACCGGCTCGTCAGCGCGCTCGCCGGCAAGGGTGTCGCGGTGCTGATGATCTCGTCGGAAATGCCGGAAGTGCTGGGAATGAGCGATCGCGTGATGGTGATGCACGAAGGGCGCATGACCGGCATCGTCGATCGCAAGGACGCCGACCAGGTCCGCATCATGGATCTCGCGTCGCGCTGAGCCGAAACAAGACTGGAGACAAATGAAATGGGCAACCTGAACCCGGCTGCGGATGCGCAGACCATGACGATCAAGGCGCGGCACATGAAGTGGCCGCCCGAACTGAGCATCTTCCTCGTGCTCGTCGGCATCAGCCTGTTCTTCGAGATCGTCGGCTGGATCGTCGTCGGCCAGAGCTTCCTGTTCAATACCGAGCGGCTCGAGATCATCGTGCTGCAGATGGCCGTGATCGGCATCATCGCGGTCGGCGTGAACCTCGTGATCATCACCAGCGGGATCGACCTGTCGTCGGGCTCGGTCGTGGCCGCCGCGGCGGTCGTGTCGGCAAGCCTCGCGCAGGTGTCCGACTTCCCGCGCGCGGTGTTCCCGCACCTGACCGACCTGCCGATCATCTGGCCCGTGCTGGCCGGCGTGTGCGTCGGGCTGCTGGTCGGCCTGCTGAACGGCTCGCTGATCGCGATGACCGGCATCCCGCCGTTCATCGCGACGCTCGGCACGATGGTGGCCGCGCGCGGGTTCGCGAAGTGGTTCACCAACGGGATGCCCGTGTCGATGCTGACCGACCAGTTCGCGGCCATCGGCGCGGGCGCCAATCCGGTGATCATCTTCCTCGTGATCGCCGCGATCTTCCACGTCGTGCTGCGCTACACGCGCTTCGGCAAGTACACCTACGCGATCGGCGCGAACCGTCACGCGGCCGTCGTGTCGGGCATCAACGTCACGCGCCACCTGGTCTTCGTCTACGCGATCGCGGGCCTGCTGAGCGGGATCGCCGGCACCGTGACCGCCGCGCGCGCGATCTCGGGCCAGTCGGGCATGGGCGTGATGTACGAACTCGACGCGATCGCGGCCGTCGTGATCGGCGGCACGTCGCTGTCGGGCGGGCTCGGCCGCGTGACGGGCACCGTGATCGGCGTGCTGATCCTCGGCGTGATGACGTCGGGCTTCACGTTCATCCGCATCGACGCGTATTACCAGGAGATGGTCAAGGGCGCGATCATCGTCGCGGCCGTGATCGCCGACCAGTACCGTAACAAGAAGAAGCGCCGCTGACCGTCATGCATCGCCGGACGAGGGCGGCACGTGCCGCCGCGTTCGTCCGGAACCCGCTATCGCCGAGGACTTTCGATGAAGATCGCGCTGGACCCCTACATGATTCGCCACCTGCCGCTCGACCGCCTGCCGCACGCGGTGGCCGAGCTCGGCTACGACCAGATCGAGCTGTCGCCGCGCAGCGACTTTCTCGACTGGTGGGTGATGCCGCGCGCGACGCGCGAACGGATGGCCGCTTTCCGGCAGGCGATGCGCGCGAGCGGCGTCGGCCTCGCGTCGCTGCAGCCGATGTACCGCTGGGCGAGCCCGTTCGAGGACGAGCGGTTATGGGCCGTGCGCTGCTGGAAGAAGGCGATCGAGGTGGCGGTCGAGATGGAGTGCGCGCTGATGGTGTCGGAGTTCGGGCGCGGCGCGTCGCCCGAGCGCTCGGTCGGCGAACGGCCGGGCGCGAACCCGAAGGAGCTGTGCGAAGCCGCGTGGTTCCGTTCGATGGACGAGCTGCTGCCGATCCTCGAGCGCGAATGCATCGTGCTGTCGGTCGAGCCGCATCCGGAGGACTGGATCGAGCAGCTGCAGCCGGCGATCGACATCGTCACGAACATCGGCTCGCCGTCGCTGAAGCTGTCGTACATCGCGCCGCACACGTTCTACTACGGCGACGACATGGCCGCGATGATCGCGCAGGCCGCGCCGATCCTCGCGCACGTGCGCGTGGCCGACACCTTCGACCACCGCAAGAGCAGCCAGCTGCGCTACATCGTGAACCCGCCCGGTTCGAACCAGATCCGCGTGCACCAGCATCTCGACATCGGGCAGGGCGAGATCGACTGGGACGTGTTCTTTCGTGCGCTCGGCGCGGCAGGCTTCGACGGCGTGATGTCGTCGTGCGTGTTCGCGTGGGAGGACCGCGCGGAAGCGTCGTCGCGCTACATGCGCGACACGATCCGGCGCTACGTCGATCGTTTTTTCGATCGCACGGCGCGCTGACCTATTGCCGATCGGTGCGGCGGGTGTCGCACCGCAGATGAACGACTGGAGACTGTTAGATGACCTTGCAAATCGGCGTGATCGGCTGCGGCGCGATCGGCCAGGACCACATCCGCAGACTGACCCGCACGCTGTCCGGCGCGCGTGTCGTGGCCGTCAACGACATCGATCCGCAGCAGGCGCGCGACGCGGTGACGAAGTACGGGCTCGATGCCGAGATCTACGCCGACGGCCACGAGGTGGTCGCGGCCGCCGACGTGCAGGCCGTGCTCGTCACGTCGTGGGGCCCGACGCACGAAGCGTTCGTGCTCGACGCGATCGCGTACGGCAAGCCCGTGTTCTGCGAGAAGCCGCTCGCCGTCACGGCGGAAGGCTGCATGCGGATCGTCGAAGCGGAAGTCGCGCACGGCAAGCGGCTCGTGCAGGTCGGCTTCATGCGTCCGTACGACGAAGGCTATCGCGCGCTCAAGCGCGTGATCGACAGCGGCGAGATCGGCGCGCCCTTGATGCTGCATTGCGCGCACCGCAACCAGTCGGTCGGCGAGCGCTACACGACCGACATGGCGATCACCGACACGCTGATTCACGAACTCGACGTGCTGCGCTGGCTGCTCGGCGAGGACTACGTGAGCACGCAGGTCGTCTATCCGAAGAAGACGCGCCATGCCTCGTCGCATCTCGCCGATCCGCAGATCGTGTTGCTGGAAACCGCGAGCGGCGTGCGCATCGACGTCGAGATCTTCGTGAACTGCCAGTACGGCTACGACATCCAGTGCGAGGTGGTCGGCGAGCAGGGCATCGCGAAGCTGCCCGATCCGCCCGCTGTGGGGCTCAAGCATGCGGCGCGGCAGTCGGTCGAGATCATGACCGACTGGAAGGAGCGTTTCATCGCATCGTACGACGTCGAGCTGCAGGCGTTCATCGACGGCGTGCGCGCGCACGCGCTCACCGGGCCGTCGGCCTGGGACGGCTACGCGGCGGCGGTCGCGGCCGACGCATGCGTGCGAGCGCAAAAGAGCGGGGCGGTCGAATCGATCGCGATGGCCGAACGCCCCGCGTTCTATCGCGGCTGAACCGCCGGAGAGACCGACATGACGATGAAGATTGGCTGCGCGCCCTGCTGCTGGGGCGTAGACGACGTGAAGAACCCGCACCTGCCGCCGTGGCGGCACGTGCTCGCCGAGGCCGCGCAGGCCGGCTACTCGGGCATCGAGCTCGGGCCGTACGGCTACATCCCGCTCGAACTCGACGTGGTGAGCGCCGAGCTCGAGCGGCAGCGCCTGAGCATCACCGCCGGTACGATCTTCGACGATCTCGTGGCGCCGGAGAACCTGCCGAACCTGTTGCGCCAGACGCGCGAGATCTGCGCGCTGATCACGCGGCTGCCGAAACTGCCGACGCAGGACGGCCAGCGCTACGCGGCGCCGTACCTGGTCGTGATTGACTGGGGGCATGAAGAACGCGACTACGCGGCCGGCCACGGCGATCGCGCGCCGCGGCTGTCCGGCGCACGCTGGGCCGGCATGGTCGAGCACATCCGGCAGATCGCGACGATCGCGCGCGACGCATTCGGCGTGCGCACGGTGATCCATCCGCATGCGGGCGGCTACATCGAATTCGCGGACGAGATCGACCGGATCGTCGCCGACATTCCGGCCGACACGGCCGGCCTCTGTCTGGATACCGGCCACCTGCATTACTCGGGCATGGACCCGGAAACCTGGCTGCGCCGCCATGCGGCGCGCCTCGACTATGTGCACTTCAAGGACATCGACGCGGCCGTGTACGACGCGGTGATGGGCGAGCACATCGCGTTCTTCGCCGCGTGCGCGCGCGGCGTGATGTGCCCGATCGGCACCGGCGTGCTCGACTACCGGTCGATCCGCCACGCGCTCGACGACATCGGCTACGCCGGGTACATCACGATCGAACAGGAGCGCGACCCGCGCAATGCCGGCACGAGCCTGCGCGACGTCGCCGCGAGCCGCGCGTTTCTCGCGTCGGCCGGCTTCGCATGATTCATCGCGCGTTGCACCCCCGAACCCCCTGAACACGGACCAGGAACACCACCATCATGATTGACGGACAGATTCTGCTTGGACATTCGATTCGCTGGGGCATGGTCGGCGGCGGGCTCGGCAGCCAGATCGGCTACAGCCACCGGTCGGCCGCGTTGCGCGACGGCAGCTTCCAGCTGGTCGCCGGCGCGTTCGACATCGATCCCGAACGCGGCCGCCAGTTCGGCGTGAAGCTCGGCGTCGCCGCCGAGCGTTGTTATCCCGACTACGCGACGATGTTCGACGCCGAGGCGCGCCGCCCGGACGGCATTCGCGCGGTGTCGATCGCGACGCCGAACAACACGCACTTCGAGATCTGCCGCGCCGCGCTGAACGCGGGGCTGCACGTGGTCTGCGAGAAGCCGCTGTGCTTCACGACCGAGGAGGCCGAGGCGCTGCAGCGGCTGTCGGTCGAAAAGAACCGGATCGTCGGCGTCGCGTACGGTTATTCCGGACACCAGATGATCGAACAGGCGCGCGAGATGATCGCGCGCGGCGATCTCGGCGAGATCCGCATCGTGCAGATGCAGTTCGCACACGGGTTCCACAGCGAGGGTGTCGAGGCCGCGAGCGCGGCCGCGCGCTGGCGCGTCGACCCGAAGTTCGCGGGCCCGAGCTACGTGCTCGGCGACATCGGCACGCATCCGCTGTACATCTCCGAAGTGATGGCGCCCGAGCTGAAGATCCGGCGGCTGATGTGCTCGCGGCAGAGCTTCGTGAAGAGCCGCGCGCCGCTCGAGGACAACGCGTTCACGATCATGGAGTACGACACGGGCGCAGTCGGGTACGTGTGGTCGAGCGCGGTGAACGCGGGCTCGATGCACGGCCAGAAGGTGAGGGTGATCGGCGCGAAGGCGAGCGTCGAATGGTGGGACGAGCATCCGAACCAGTTGCGCTACGAAGTGCAGGGGCAGCCCGCCCAGGTGCTCGATCGCGGGATGGGTTATCTGCATCCGCACGCATTGCGCGAAGATCGCATCGGTGCCGGGCATCCGGAGGGGCTGTTCGAGGCCTGGTCGAATCTCTATGCGCGCTTCGCGCTCGCGATGGATGCGGCCGATCGAGGCGACGCCGCGGCGCTGAAGAACATTCGCTTTCCGGATGTCCATGCGGGCGTGGAAGGCGTGCGCTGGGTGGAGAACTGCGTGCGCTCCGCCGATGCGGGCGGCGTGTGGATCGACTATCGCTGAACCGGCGGCGCGGGCAGGCTGCGGGGCGGGCGGCTGCTTGCCGCATGTCTCCGTTTCTGTCGCTTCTACCGCACCTACCGCTTCTACCGCTTTTGCCATTTCTCGCCGCTTCGCCCCGATGGCCGGCTTGGTAGACGCCCTAATCTTTACGACGCCGCGAGAGCGTTGGACAATCGCTTCCAGTATCGCCGTGGAGCGTAGGCAAGTGATGATCGAGCGCGTGGGAGCGAGCACGTGGCGCGGGCCGCGCCGCAAACGTGATTAAATTCGCCCTTCATGCATGTGTTCAGGTGAGCCCCGGGCCGCGTCCGTCAGTGTCGCGCGCGCATCGGGGCCGTCAACTTCGCGCTATCCGATGAGTTCATCCGAGAAACCTCCCGCCACCGTCGAGCAGTTCCTGCAGCACCTGACGCAGGAGTACGACGGCCTCAGCAATCGCCTGAAGGTGATTGCTCGCCACGTGGAAACGCATCGGGACCAGCTTGGCCTGGAGGGCATCCAGTCGCTCGCGGAGGCGTGCGGCGTCCAGCCGTCGGCCGTCGTGCGCTTCGCGAAGCATTTCGGCTTTTCCGGCTTCTCCGAGATGCAGCGGCTGTTCCGCGAAGGGCTCGCGCAGCAGATCGCGCCGGGGCGCGCGTACAACCTGCGGCTGCGCGACGTGATCGAGTCGGGCTCGTCGAGCCTGCAGCCCGAACAGATCGCCGACGAATTCATCAAGGGCAGCATTGCCGGCATGCAGCAGCTGCGGCAGACGCTCGATTCGCAGGCGCTCGCGCAGGCCGTCGACCTGCTCGCCGAAACCCAGGCGATCTGGATCGCGGGCTCGCGGCGCGCGTTTCCGATCGCCGTGTACCTCGACTACGCGCTGCAGCACACCGACAAGCGCATCGGGCTGTTCAGCGCGCTGGGCAGCATGCATCTCGGGCAGATCCGGTCGGTGCGCGAGGGCGACGTGATGATCGTCATCTCGTTCATGCCGTATGCGGAGGAAACCGTGCAGGTCGCACAGCAGGCCGCGCAGCGCGGCGCGCGGCTGATCGCGATCACCGACAGCCGGATGAGCCCGCTTGCACGGGAGGCCGAGGTGACGCTGATGGTGCAGGACAGCGAGACGTTCGGCTTCCGCGCGCTGACGGCCACGATGGGCCTCGCGCAGAGCCTGTTCGTCGCGCTCGCGTATCGGCTCGAACTGTCGTACCTGCCCACCGCCGACGGCGCGCACGGCACGAAGGCCGGCTGACGTCGCCTGCCGACGGCCGGCCGCGAGAGCGGCCGGCAACCGGCGGCCAGCGACCGGCCATCGGCGTGCCTTCAGGCAATTACTTCGCGGTCGGCATCGCGAATTCGGCACCCTTGCCGATGCTCGACGACCAGCGCTGCATCACCGACTTCTGGCGCGTGTAGAAGCGCACGCCTTCTTCGCCGTAGGCGTGCATGTCGCCGAACAGGCTCTTCTTCCAGCCGCCGAAGCCATGCCACGCCATCGGCACCGGAATCGGCACGTTGATGCCGACCATCCCGACCTGGATGCGCCGCGCGAATTCGCGCGCGATGCCGCCGTCGCTCGTGAAGCACGACACGCCGTTGCCGAACTCGTGCGCGTTGATCAGGTCGACGGCCTCGCCGAAGTCCTTCACGCGCACGCAGCCGAGCACGGGCCCGAAGATTTCTTCCTTGTAGATGCGCATGTCGGGGGTCACGTGGTCGAACAGCGTGCCGCCGGTGAAGAAACCTGCCTCGCGGCCCGGCACGCGCAGCCCGCGGCCGTCGACCACCAGTTGCGCGCCTTCGTTCACGCCTTGCTCGATATAGCCTTCGATACGCTTGAGTGCATCGCCGGTGACGATCGGGCCCATCTCGACTTCCGGCGACATCCCGTCGCCGATCACGAGCTCGCGGGCGCGCTCGGCTACCAGCGGCACGATCTTGTCCGCAACGTCGCCGACCAGCACCGCGACGCTGATCGCCATGCAGCGTTCGCCGGCCGAGCCGTACGCGGCGCCGATCAGCGCGTCGACGGCCTGCTCGAGGTTCGCATCGGGCATCACCACCAGATGGTTCTTCGCGCCGCCGAGGGCCTGCACGCGCTTGCCCGACTGCACCGCGCGTTGCTGTACGTAGGCCGCGATCGGCGTCGAGCCGACGAAGCTGACGGCCTGCACGTCCGGGTGGTCGAGCAGCGCGTCGACCGCCCCCTTGTCGCCCTGGACGACGTTGAACACGCCGGCCGGCAACCCGGCCTGCGTGAGCAGGTCGGCGATGAACAGGGCCGCCGACGGGTCGCGCTCGCTCGGCTTCAGCACGAACGTGTTGCCCGTCGCGATCGCGACCGGGAACATCCAGCACGGCACCATGCACGGGAAGTTGAACGGCGTGATGCCCGCGACGACGCCGAGCGGCTGGCGCATCGTCCAGTTGTCGATGCCGGTGCTGACCTGGTCGGTGAAGTCGCCTTTCAGGAGCTGCGGCACCCCGCACGCGAATTCGATGATGTCGATGCCGCGGGCGACTTCGCCCTGCGCGTCGGAAAACACCTTGCCGTGCTCGGCCGTGATGATCGCCGCGAGTGCGTCGCGGTGCTCGTTCATCAGTTGCAGGAAGCGATGCAGGACGCGTGCGCGGCGGATCGGCGGCGTCGCCGCCCACTCGGGGAACGCGGCATGGGCCGACGCGACGGCCTGCTGCACTTCGCTGTCGTCGGCGAGCGCGACGCGGCGCACCGCGCGGCCGAGCGCCGGATTGAGCACGTCCTGGAAGCGGCCGCTGCGGCCGGAGACGGGCGCGCCGTCGACATAGTGGCCGACGTCGGCGTCGGAGGTGTACGCGGGAACCGGATTCATCGTGTCTCCTGAGGGATCGGGTAGGGTGGACGGCACCCAGTCTAGGCAAACGCGCCGGATGGGAGAAGGCCGCGCAGCTTGATTCACTGTTCAGAATTCTGAATAATCGGCTGATGAATCAGCAAAATGTCCAGGCGCTCTGGCCGCATATCCATTCGCTGACGGTGCTGGCCGCGGCCGGCAGTTTCACGGCCGCCGCGCAGCGGCTTGGCATCAGCAAGGCCGCGATGAGCCAGCGCATCGCCGATCTCGAAAAAGCGGCCGGCGTGCCGCTCGTGCGGCGCACGACGCGCAGCGTGCGGCTCACCGACGCGGGCCAGACGCTCGTCGACAGCACGCGTGACGCGTTCGAGTCGATCGGGCAGCACTTCGCGCGCGTGAAGGACCTGGCCGGGGAGCCGCGCGGCCTGCTGCGCGTGACGGTGCCGGTCGCGCTCGGGCGCCAGCAGGTCGTGCCGCACCTGCCCGATTTCCTGCGGCGGCATCCGGGCGTGCATATCGAGCTCGACCTGTCGGACCGGCTGCATTCGCTGACGCAGGAGGGATTCGACCTCGCGATCCGCCATACGACCACCGCGCCGCAGACCCATGTCGCGTGGAAGCTGTGCGACACGCGTTCGCTGCTCGTCGCGAGCCGCGACTACCTCGACGCGCGCGGCGCGCCGAGGCACCCGAGCGAACTCGTCGAGCACAGCTGCCTGTGCTACCTGCGCGAGCACGAGCCGGCCGCGTGGAGCTTCGAGCCGGACGGCCGGCGGCGCGAGCGCGTGAGCGTGCCGGTGCGCGGCAGTTTCGCGGCGAACAACAGCGAGGCGATGCGCGAAGCCGCGCTCGGCGGGCTCGGCATCGCGCTGCTGCCGGACTTCAGCGCGCAGCGCGATCTCGACGCCGGCCGGCTCGTCGCGCTGCTCGACGGCTGGCGGCCGTCGGGCGCGTTCGGCGACCACATCTTCGCGATCCGCCCGTACAGCCCGGTCGTGCCGAGCGCGGTGCGCGCGCTCGTGCGGCACCTGCGGGAACGGCTCGCGGGCGGCTTCTCCGGCGCGTGAACCCGGTGCCCGCGAGGGCCGGGCCCTGGCCTGCCCGGGCAGGCGCGGCGGCGCTGCGGTAAAATCGCGGCTTCTTCCCGCGCCGCGTGTGGCGCGACATTCGAAGGTCGACAGCCGATGCAGATTCACAAGGAAGTGGACGCGCGCGGGCTCAATTGCCCGTTGCCGATCCTGCGTGCCAAGAAAGCGCTCGCCGATATGGAAAGCGGGCAAATCCTCAAGGTGCTCGCGACCGATCCGGGTTCGCAGCGCGATTTCGCCGCGTTCGCCAAGCAGACGGGCAACGAGATCGTCGAATCGACGACGCAGGACAAGACCTTCGTGTTCCTGATGCGCCGCCGCTGAAGGCCGGCGTCATGCTGCCGGCCGCGCCTGGCGCCAGCCAGGCCGCGCTTTTCTGACAATTCTTAAACCTCGCTTCGTGACCGGCTGCGTATACTGACCCGGCCGGTCGTCCGCTCCCAGCGGATGCGCCGGCCACGGTACGTCTTACGGCGGGCACGGGGGCCATGCCTGACGCTACCGTCGTACAACGGGGAGAGGACATGTCCTTCAGACCAGGGACCATTCGAAGTCCGTCCGGAGCGGAACGCAGCGTATCGGGACTGAGCCGTATCGAGCTCGATCCGCAGCAGGATCGTCACGCGCGTGCGGCGCTGGAGGCCTACGCGGATTCGGCTGCGGCGGAGATGCCGTGGCTGGCCGAGTGGCTCGACGAACGGCTGCGCGACGCCGCGCTGGACGACGGCTCGGGCCTGACCTACTGCGGTGCGACGATCGAGCGCGTGTTCGATCTGGCGCAGGCGTGGGCGGCGAGCCAGCCGGATTACGCGGCCGCCGCGTGGGAGCGCGTGCGCGGCCAGCTGCAGCGGATGCTTGTACAACCGGCGCATTCGGAACCGCTGTCGCAGCACGTGCCGGCCGACGATGTTGCCGAGCCGGTCGCGGGCGTCGACTAGGCGCCGGATTGCGCGACGGGAAGCATTATTCGAAGAAAAGACGGTAGTCCGCGCAATTTATTGGCGAATTTCATACTACTATGATGAAATCGCCGGTTCGTCCGTGCCCCGTTTTTGAGATATTTAGCCGGGGTCGCCGGTTTGCGCAGGTGGCGCGAGCGGCGAACGACGGCTCGCCGGCCGGTATCCGGAAGCCGCGCATGTGCTGCGCGGCCGGGGTGGGGGCGGGGAGCTGAACTGGACGAATCGATTTCGATTTGCGGGGTGCTATGAGAATTGCTGTACTGGATGACGATCCGGCCCAGACGGATTTCGTCAGTCAAACGCTGACGGCCGTCGGCCATACGTGCTATGCGTTCAAGGAAGGCAAGGCCCTGAAGAAGCGCCTGCAGCGCGAGACCTTCGATCTGCTGGTGCTCGACTGGAACGTGCCCGACATGTCCGGCGAGGAAGTGCTGAAGTGGGTGCGTGCGAATCAGACCGAGCACAGCCTGCCGATCATCTTCATGACGAGCCGTGACGACGAGGCGGGGATCACGCAGATCCTCAACGCCGGCGCCGACGATTACGTGGTCAAGCCCGTGTCGGGCCCGATCCTGCGTGCGCGCATCGGTTCGTTGCTGCGCCGCGCGTATCCGGTCAACGCCGAGGCAACCGTTCGCGAGTTCGACCAGTTCCGCTTCGACGTGAACCTGAAGCAGGCCTACGTCGGCGACAAGGCCGTCAGCCTCACGCAGAAGGAATTCGAGCTCGCGCTGCTGCTGTTCCAGCACCTCGACCGGCCGCTGTCGCGCGCGCACATTCTCGATCTCGTGTGGAAGCAGGCGACCGACATCCCATCGCGCACGATGGATACGCACATCTCGATGCTGCGCACCAAGCTCGGCCTGCGGCCCGAAAACGGCTATCGCCTCGCGCCGATCTACGGCTACGGCTACCGGCTCGAACGGGTCGGCCAGGGAGAACCGGAGTGACCACGGGAATCACGCAGCACACGGCGAACCTGCGGGCGGCGGCGCTGCGTGTGTCCTGCGCGGTCGCGTTTGCGTTCGCCGCGCAGCATGCGGCCGCGCAGCCGCCAGCCGCGGCGGGCAAGATGGTTGTCTACCGCACGCAGGCGGGCGACACGCTGTACGACGTCGCCGCGCGCTACCTGCAGGGCGCGGACGACTGGCAGCTGCTTCAGCAGATCAACGGCGTACCCGCGCCGAAGCACCTGCAGCCCGGCATCGCGCTGAAGCTGCCGGTGGCGCGTCTGCGCAAGGAAAAACTGACCGCGCGCGTCGTCGCGATACAGGGGACGGCCGAACGCGCGTCCGGCGACGCTTACGCGCCGCTCGCGAACGATGCGACGCTTGCCGAGGGCGATCGCGTGCGCACGGGCCCGAACGGCTTCGTGACGCTCGAGCTCGCCGACGGCACGCACATGAGCCTGCCGCCCGACAGCCAGCTCGACCTGAAGGCGTTGCGCCGCACGGTGCTGACCGGCACGCTCGATCGTGAGTTCGAACTCACGCGCGGCTCGGTCGACAGCGAGGTCACCCATCTGAAGAAACGCGACGACCGCTTCCAGATCCGTTCGCCGTCGGTCGTGGCCGGCGTGCGCGGTACGCACTTTCGCGTGAATTACGACGCGGCCGGTAGCGCGTCGACGCGCGTCGAAGTGCTCGACGGCACCGTCGGCGTCGCGGGCGATCGGCAGCCGGCCGGCCCGACGCTCGTGCATGCGAATTTCGGCAGCGTCGCGACGTCGTCCGGCGCGGTCGGCGCGCCCGTCGAGCTGCTGCCCGCACCGGCGCTCGCGCATCCCGACAAGGTGCAGGACGAGCCCGACGTCACATTCGACGTCGCGCCGCTCGCCGACGCGCATGCCTACCGCTTGCAGCTCGCGCACGACGCCGGGCTGCTCGACCTGTTCCGCGAAACGCGCACCGATTCTCCGCGGGCGGTCTTTCACGACGTGCCGAACGGAAACTACTTCGTGCGGGTCGCCGCGATCGACGCGAACGGCCTCGAGGGCCGGCCGCGCACGTATGCGTTCGAGCGCCGCGTGATGGGGCTCGACGCGAGCGCGTCGCCCGGCGCCGGCGGCTACGAGTTCCGCTGGTCGCCGAACGGTTCGGGCAAGGATGCGCGCTACCGGTTCGTGCTGTCGCGCTCGAAAGACCTGAGCGCACCGGTCGTCGACCAGGTCGGCCTGCATGCGCGCCAGATCACCGTCGCGCACCTGCCGCCGGGCGACTATTTCTGGGCCGTGACCGTCGAGGAATTCGAAGGCGGCAAGTTCTACGAGAAGACCAGTCCGGTCAGCGCGTTCACGCTGTCGCGCTGATCCGCGGCGCATGAAACCCGACTCCGTTTCCCCGCGGCGGCGCCTCGGCCGCCGCTTCCTGATCGAATGGATCGCGATCGGCTGCCTCGGGATCGCGGTGATCCTCGCGTGCGCGCTCGGCCGCCTGTCGACAAGCGTCGACGGCCTGATCTACGACCGGCTGCTGATGCTGCGCAGCCTGCCGCTGTCGCCCGACGTGGTGGTCGTCGACATCGACAACCAGAGCGTGTCCGCGCTCGGCCGCTGGCCGTGGTCGCGCGACGTGCACGCGCGGCTGCTCGACACGCTGGCGCGCGCGCAGCCGGCTGCCGTCGTCTACGACGTGCTGTTCACCGAACCGTCCGCGGAGGATCGCGCGTTCGCGGACGCGATGAGCCGCGTGCCGACCTTCCTGCCCGTGCTGCTGAGCCCTGAACAGGCGGACGGCACGCGCGCGGTCGATCCGCCGGTGGCCGCGCTCGCGGCGCGCGCGGTCGGGCTCGGCCACATCAACCTCGAAGTCGACCGCGACGGTATCGTACGCAGCGTCGCACTGTTCGAAAGCGACGGCCGCGTGCGCTGGCCGCAACTGATGGTGCCCGTGTATCGCGCGATCCAGGGCGGCCGGCTGCATCCGGTCGGCGGCGTGCCGGGCGAGAACGCGCACGACCTGTCGCGCGACGCGGCGGGCGAGGGCCGCTACCTGATCCCGTTCAGTCGCAACACGCCCGCGTATCCGACGCTGTCGTTCGACGACGTGCTCGAAGGGCGCGTGAAACCCGACGCGCTGCGCGGCAAGATCGTCGTCGTCGGCGTGACGGCGTCGGGGCTGTACGACCGCTTCGCGACGCCCGTGTCCGGCGAGTTCGGGCCGCTCGCCGGTGTGTATATCCATGCCAACGTGCTCGACATGCTGGCGACCGGCAGCGCGATCTCGCCCGCGTCGCGCGCCGGGCTGTTCGCTGCGTCGCTGCTGCCGCTTGCCGTGCTGCTGGGCGGCTTCCTGATGCTGTCGCCGTGGCGCGCGCTGCTGCTCACGCTGAGCCTTGCCGGGCTCGCCGTCGTCGCGAGCATGGCGCTGCTGTTCGAGGCGCGCATCTGGCTGTCGCCGGCGCCCGCGATCTTCGGGCTGGTCGCCGTCTACCCGATCTGGAACTGGCGGCGCCTGGAAATGACGATGTCGTACCTGCGCCGCGAGCTGCAGCGGCTCGCCGACGAGCCGCACCTGCTGCCCGAGGCGCCGCGCACGCGCAGCGTCGGCGGCGACGTGCTCGAGCGGCAGATGGCGCTGATGGCGCAAGCCGCGCAGCGCGTGCAGGACATGAAGCGCTTCGTGTGGGACAGCCTCGACAGCATGCCCGAGCCGATCTTCGTGACCGACCTGGCCGGCACCGTGCTGATTGCGAACCATGCGGCCAAGCGCTACGGGTCGCGCTTGTCGCTGCCGCTGCCGGAAGGGCGGCCGCTGCGCACCGCGCTCGGCGAGCTGACGTTCATGAAGACCGTCGACGGTAACGCCGAACACGATTCGGCGATCCGCGAGCACTGGCCGGCCGTGCTCGACCCGACGCTCGAGGCCGAGCACGACGCGATGGCGCGCGGCATCGAGGTGCGCGATCGCGACGGGCTCGACCATTTGCTACGCTACGCGGCCTGCACGAACGCGCAGGGCCGCGTGACGGGCTGGATCGCCGGCCTCGTCGACGTGACCGAACTGCACGCGGCCGAGCGGCATCGCGAGGAAGCGCTGCACCTGCTGTCGCACGACATGCGCTCGCCGCAGTCGTCGATCCTCGCGCTCGTCGAGATCGAGCGCGACCGCGTCGAGACCGACGCGATGCGCGGGCTGCTCGCGCGGATCGAGCGCTATGCGCACCGCGCGCTGTCGCTCGCCGACGAGTTCGTGCAGTTGGCGCGCGCGGAGTCGCAGGCGTACCAGCTCGAGGCGACGAGCCTCGTCGACGTGCTGATCGACGCGAGCGACGAGGTATGGCCGCAGGCGCAGGCGAAGCACATCCGCATCGACACCGACGTCGGCACCGACATGTGCTGGGTGCGCGCGGACCGCTCGCTGATCACGCGCGCGTTCGTGAACCTGCTGAACAACGCAGTCAAATACAGTCCGTCCGACACCGTGATCACGTGTACGCTGGCGGTCGAGCATGCGTCGAAACGGATGTTCTGTACGATTCGCGATCAGGGGTACGGCATTGCGCCGGAAGATCAGCGGCATCTGTTCGAGCGTTTCAAGCGGTTCCATGCCGGCGAGCGGCCCGAAATCTCGGGCTCCGGGCTCGGCATGGCATTCGTGAAGACGGTCGTCACGCGCCATGGGGGCAGCGTGTCGGTCGACAGCGAGGTGGGTGTCGGCACCGCGGTGACGGTGTCGCTGCCCGCGATCGACGAGCCGTCCGCCTGATAGGGCCGGGCACGACGGCAGGCATTTGGGGAAAGCCATGAGAAAGGAATGGGCAGCGGCCGCGCTGGCGGCGTCGCTGTTGACGGGTTGCGCCGGCGTGACGAGCGGCGTGAGTGCGGTTGGGCAGCCGAACGCGTTCGCATCCGATGCACACGGCTACGATTTCGTGCGGACGGCCGCGCAGGCCAACGATGCCGAATACCGGCAGATCGAGACGCTCGTGCGCGACGAACTCGCGCACCGCGGCTTCGATGCGAAACCGCTCAAGGACGCGCGCTACCGGCTGTCGGTCGCCTACGCGACGCAGCCGACGGCGGTCGCGGCCGTCGCCGACCAGTGCGGTGCGGCGAGCAGCGCATGCGTGACCGTCGACGGGCCGTCGCCGCTCGCGCTGCCGTTCGCCGGGAAGGTATACCGCCACGTGCTGACGCTGCGGTTCGTCGACGCGAAGTCGGGGGCCGACGTCTATCGCGTGACGGCGTCGCTGCGCGATCGCGAGCCGGGCACGCAGCAGGCCGCGCCGGCGCTCGTGAAGAGCGCGCTCGCGAAGATGCCGTTCGACGCGGGCAACGGCTGGCTCGTCAAGACGAAAAAAGACGACGCGGGCGGGATGCCGGGCGTCGTCTCGGTGAAGCCGGCCGAAGCGCGCTGAGCGCCGGCCGGTGAGCTGAGGGCGGGCTCGCCGGAGTGAGCCCTTGTGCCCTTGCCGCGTTCAGTCGGCCGGGTGTGCGCCGTCGCGCGCGCGCAGGTACGCGTCGAATTCCGCGCCGACTTCCGCGTGGCGCAGCGCGAATTCGACCGTCGCCTTCAGGTAGCCGAGCTTGCTGCCGCAGTCGTAGCGCGTGCCCTGGTACTTGTAGGCCAGCACCTGTTCATCGGCGAGCAGTGCCTGGATCGCGTCGGTGAGCTGCAGTTCGCCGCCCGCGCCGGGCTTCAGCGCGCGCAGGTGCTCGAAGATCCTCGGCTTCAGGATGTAGCGGCCGACCACGCCGAGGTTCGACGGCGCGACTTCCGGCGCCGGCTTTTCGATGATCGCCGACATCTTGACGATCGACTCCTCCCACTCCTTGCCGTCGACGATCCCGTACGACTTCGTCTCCGACGGCGGGATCTCTTCGACGCCGATCACCGAGCTGTGATAGTGGTCGAACACGTCGACCATCTGCTTCATCACGGGCGGGTTGCCGTCGAGCAGGTCGTCGGCGAGGATCACCGCGAACGGGTTGTCGGCCACGAGCTTTTCCGCGCACAGCACCGCATGGCCGAGGCCGAGCGCTTCCGGCTGGCGCACGTAGAAGCAGTCGACATGGCTCGGCTTGATGCTGCGCACGAGTTCGAGCAGCTTCTCCTTGCCGCGCGCCTCGAGTTCGGCCTCGATTTCGTACGACTTGTCGAAGTGGTCCTCGATCGCGCGCTTGCTGCGCCCGGTGACGAAGATCATCTCGGTAATGCCGGCGGCGATCGCTTCCTCGACCGCGTACTGGATCAGCGGCTTGTCGACGACCGGCAGCATTTCCTTCGGGCTTGCCTTCGTTGCCGGCAGGAAGCGCGTGCCGAGGCCGGCAACAGGGAATACCGCCTTGGTGACTTTCAACATGATCGAACCTTTATTTCTGTAATCGACTTGTCAGACGGTTTATGTTCACGCCCGCATTATAGTGAACGCAAACAACCTTACCCTTTGTTACGCAGGCAACCGATCGAGCTGCGCGCGCAGTTTTTCGAGCGTGCTCTGGAATTCCGCGACGCGCTTCTGCTCCTGTTCGACCACTGCCGGCGGCGCTTTCGCGACGAAAGCCTCGTTGCCGAGCTTCGCATTGCATTTCGCGATTTCGCCCGTCAGGCGCGCGATTTCCTTCGACAGGCGCTCGCGTTCGGCCGCGACGTCGATTTCCACCTTCAGCACCAGCTTGTTCGGCCCGACGATTGCGATCGGCGCGCCGTGCGCTTCCTTGTCGAGCGCCGCTTCGTCCGCGAGGATCTGCACTTCCGACAGGCGGGCGAGGGCCTGGACGTACGGCGCGAACGAGCGCAGGCGCTCGGCATCGCCGGCGGCAAGCAACGGCACCTTGGTTGCCGGCGACAGGTTCATCTCGCCGCGCAGGTTGCGGCACGCGTCGACGATCGCCTTCAGGTCGGCCGCCCACTGTTCGGACGCCTCGTCGATCTTCTGCAGGTTCGCGACCGGGTACGCCTGCACCATCAGCGACGCTTCTCCGTCGGCCTTGCCTTGCGGATAGCGGCCCGCGAGCGGCGCGACCTTCTGCCAGAGCGCTTCGGTAATGAACGGGATGATCGGGTGGGCGAGGCGCAGCACCGTTTCGAGCACGCGCAGCAGCGTGCGGCGCGTGGCGCGCTGCTGTTCCGGCGTGCCGTTCTGGATCTGCACCTTCGCGAGTTCGAGATACCAGTCGCAGTACTCGTCCCACACGAACTTGTAGATGCTGCTTGCGATGTTGTCGAAGCGGTAATCGGCGAAGCCCTTCGCGATGTCGGCCTCGGTGCGCTGCAGCAGCGACACGATCCAGCGGTCGGCCGCCGAGAAATCGAGGTAGCCGCCCGGGCCGCAATCGCCCGCGCCGCAGACTTCCGGCTTGTCGCTGCCGCAGTCGTGGCCTTCGCAGTTCATCAGCACGAAGCGCGTCGCGTTCCACAGCTTGTTGCAGAAGTTGCGATAGCCCTCGCAGCGCGCGAGGTCGAAGTTCACGTTGCGGCCGAGCGTTGCCATCGACGCCATCGTGAAGCGCAGCGCGTCGGTGCCGAACGCGGCGATGCCGTCCGGGAATTCCTTGCGCGTCTTCTTCTCGATCGTCGCGGCCTGTTTCGGGTTCATCAGGCCCGTCGTGCGCTTCGCGACCAGCGTGTCGAGGTCGATGCCGTCGACGATGTCGATCGGGTCGAGCGTGTTGCCCTTGCTCTTCGACATCTTCTGGCCTTCCGCGTCGCGCACGAGGCCGTGCACGTAGACGGTGTGGAACGGCACCTGGCCCGTGAAGTGCGTGGTCATCATCACCATCCGGGCGACCCAGAAGAAGATGATGTCGAAGCCCGTGACGAGCACCGACGACGGCAGGAAGTGCTTCAGTTCAGGCGTTTCGTTCGGCCAGCCGAGCGACGAGAACGGCACGAGCGCCGACGAGAACCACGTGTCGAGCACGTCCTCGTCGCGCTTCAGCGCGCCCGCGTAACCCTTCGCGGTAGCCTGCGCGCGCGCTTCTTCCTCGTTGCGCGCGACGAACACCTCGCCGTTCTCGCCGTACCACGCGGGAATCTGGTGGCCCCACCACAGCTGGCGCGAGATGCACCAGTCCTGGATGTTCTCGAGCCACTGGTAATAGGTGGTCGTCCAGTTTTCCGGCACGAACTTGATCTGGCCGTTGCGCACGACGTCGAGCGACGTTTCCGTGATCGACTTGCCGGGATTGAACGTGCCTTCTGGCGCCGGCTTCGTCATCGCGACGAACCACTGGTCGGTCAGCATCGGCTCGATGACGACGCCCGTGCGATCGCCGCGCGGCACCATCAGCTTGTGCGGCTTCACCGAGTCGAGGAAGCCCGCTGCGTCGAGGTCGGCGACGATCGCCTTGCGCGCGTCGAAGCGGTCGAGGCCGCGATACTGCTCGGGGCCGTTGTCGTTGATCTTCGCATCGAGCGTCAGGATCTCGATCGGCGCGAGGTTGTGGCGCAGGCCGACCTGGTAGTCGTTGAAGTCGTGCGCGGGCGTGACCTTCACGACGCCCGTGCCGAACTCGCGGTCGACGTAGTCGTCGGCGATCACCGGGATCTCGCGGCCCGTCAGCGGTAGCGTGACGAGCTTGCCGATCAGGTGCGCGTAGCGCTCGTCTTCCGGATGGACCATCAGCGCGACGTCGCCGAGCATCGTTTCCGGGCGCGTCGTGGCAACGGTCAGCGAGCCCGAGCCGTCGACGAGCGGGTAGCGGATGTGCCACAGGTGGCCGTTTTCCTCTTCGCTGACGACTTCGAGATCCGACACGGCGGTCAACAGCACCGGATCCCAGTTGACGAGGCGCTTGCCGCGGTAGATCAGGCCCTGTTCATAAAGCGTGACGAACACGTCGCGCACGGCGGCCGACATCTTGTCGTCCATCGTGAAGTATTCGCGCGACCAGTCGGTGGACGCGCCGATGCGACGCACCTGGCCGGTGATCGTCGAACCGGATTTTTCCTTCCATTCCCACACGCGCTCCACGAACTTCTCGCGGCCGAGGTCGTGGCGCGACACGCCCTGCGCGTCGAGCTGGCGCTCGACGACGATCTGGGTCGCGATCCCCGCGTGGTCGGTGCCGGGCACCCACAGCGTGTTCTCGCCGAGCATCCGGTGGTAGCGGGCGAGGCCGTCCATGATCGTCTGGTTGAACGCGTGGCCCATGTGCAGCGTGCCCGTCACGTTCGGCGGCGGCAACTGGATCGAGAAATCGGGGCGGGCCGGATCGAATGCCGGGGCCGCGTAACCGCGCTTTTCCCACTCCGGCCCCCAATGGGACTCGATGGTGTGGGGCTCGAAACTCTTCGCAAGCGTGTTGTCGCTCATGTTGGAAATCTGCCGAAAAATGCGTGAATTGGATGCCGAATCCGACAATTATAAATGGATGCACATCGACCAGCCATCGCCTTGCCGGCGCGAGCCCGTCGCGATGCGGCCGCCACCTGCCGGCAACCTGCCGGCAACGTACCCGCGACGGGCGGTCGAACGGATCGGGAACGGCATCGTCCGGCCGACTTATAATGTCGGGTCCGCATTTTTCTCGCCCGTTCGCTGCCGCTCCATGCCCGACCTGCTCGCCAATCTGAACCCCGAACAACTCGCCGCCGTCACGTTGCCGAACGAACCGGCGCTGATCCTCGCAGGGGCGGGCAGCGGCAAGACCCGCGTACTGATCACGCGCATCGCGTGGCTGATCCAGCAGGGCTACGCATCGCCGCCCACCGTGCTCGCCGTGACCTTCACGAACAAGGCCGCGCGCGAGATGATGGCGCGCCTGTCGGCGATGATGCCGATCGACACGCGCGGGATGTGGATCGGCACGTTCCACGGCCTGTGCAACCGGATGCTGCGCACGCACTGGCGCGACGCCGGCCTGCCGCAGACCTTCCAGATCCTCGACACGGCCGACCAGCTGTCGGCGATCAAGCGGCTGATGAAGGCGGCGAACGTCGACGACGAGAAGTACCCGCCGAAGAACGTCCAGTACTTCATCAACAATGCGAAGGAGCAGGGGCTGCGTCCCGACAAGGTCGACGCGACCGACAACTTCAACCGCAAGTTCGTCGAGCTGTACCAGGCATACGACCAGCAGTGCCAGCGCGAGGGCGTCGTCGATTTCCCCGAGCTGCTGCTGCGCTGCTATGAATTGCTCGCGTACAACGCGCCGCTGCGCGCGCACTACCAGGCGCGCTTCCGGCACATCCTCGTCGACGAGTTCCAGGACACCAACAAGCTGCAGTACGCGTGGCTCAAGATGCTCGCGGGCGGCCAGAACGCGATCTTCGCGGTCGGCGACGACGATCAGTCGATCTACGCGTTCCGCGGCGCGAACGTCGGCAACATGCGCGACTTCGAAGACGAATTCCGTGTGCGCAACCTGATCAAGCTTGAGCAGAACTACCGGTCGCACGGCAACATCCTCGACGCGGCGAACCAGCTGATCTCGAACAACACGCACCGCCTCGGCAAGAACCTGCGCACCGACGCCGGCCACGGCGAGCCCGTGCGCGTGTACGAGGCGAGCACCGATTCGCAGGAAGCCGGCTGGATCGTCGAGGAGATCCGCTCGCTGATCAACACCGGGATGGCGCGCAGCGAAGTGGCCGTCCTGTACCGCAGCAACGCGCAGTCGCGCTCGATCGAGCATACGCTGATGTCGTCGGGCATCCCGTACCGCGTGTACGGCGGCCTGCGCTTCTTCGAACGCCAGGAAGTGAAGCACGCGCTCGCGTACCTGCGCCTGATCGACAACCCGAACGACGACACCGCGTTCGTGCGCGTCGTGAACTTCCCGACTCGCGGAATCGGCGCGCGCTCGATCGAGCAGCTCGCCGACGCCGCGCGCCTGTACGGCTGCTCGATGGCCGCCGCGATTCCGTACGTGACGGGCAAGGCCGGCACGAGCCTCGGCGGGTTCGCGAACCTGGTCGCGAAGATGCGCGCCGACACGCAGCAGATGAACCTGCCCGACACCGTCGAGCACATCGTTCGCGCCAGCGGTCTCGCCGATTTCTACCAGGGCGAGCGCGAAGGCCAGGACCGTCTCGAGAACTTGCAGGAACTCGTGAACGCGGCTACCGCATTCATCGCCGAGGAGGGCTACGGGCTCGACACGCCGGCCCGTTCGATTCCGCTGCGCGCGGGCGCGATCGCGGCCCCGGAGCTCGGCACCGCGGCGGACGATCAGGCGGTCGACGTGCTCGACCCGGTATCGCCTGCCGATCCGGCACAGAACCCCGACACGATGACGCCGCTCGCCGGTTTCCTGTCGCATGCGTCGCTGGAGGCCGGCGACAACCAGGCGCAGGCCGGCCAGGACGCCGTCCAGCTGATGACGGTGCACGCGGCGAAGGGGCTCGAATTCTCGGCCGTGTTCATCACGGGCCTCGAGGAAGGGCTGTTCCCGCACGAGAACAGCGTGCTCGAATCGGACGGCCTCGAGGAAGAGCGCCGGCTGATGTACGTCGCGATCACGCGCGCGAAGGAGCGGCTCTACCTGTCGTTCGCGCAGAGCCGGATGCTGCATGGCCAGACGCGTTACAACGTGCGCTCGCGCTTCTTCGACGAGCTGCCCGAACACGTGCTCAAGTGGCTGACGCCGAAGGTCGAGGCCGGTTCGCGCTGGGGTGGCCGGTCGGACAACGCCGGGTACGGGCGCGACTGGTTCGCGCGGCCGGGCGGCGGCAGTCGCGAGCAGATCGTCGATGCGGCCGTGACCGCGCCGCTGCCGGCGTTCGCGAACAAGCAGCGTGCCGCCGATACCGGTTTCCGCGTCGGCCAGCAGGTGTTCCATACCAAGTTCGGCGAAGGCACGGTCACCGCGCTCGAAGGCAACGGCACCGATGCGAAGGCACAGGTGAAATTCAAGCGGCACGGCGAGAAGTGGCTCGCGCTCGCGGTCGCGAAACTGCAGGCGGTGGAATGACGGGCATCGACAGGGTGGGTACCGCTTCGATTCGACCGCTCGGCATCCTGGCCGCGCTGCCCGAGGAACTCGGCGACCTGATCGCCGCGATGCGCGCCGACGGCGCGATGAAGACGGTCACGCTCGGCCGCCGCGATTATCACGTCGGTACCGTGCACGGCGCGGCCTGTGTGGTGACGCTCGCGCGGGTCGGGAAGGTCGCGGCCGCCGCGACGGTCAGCGCGCTGATCCACGTGTTCGGCGTGTCGGGCATCGTGTTCACCGGCGTCGCGGGCGGTGTGTCGCGCACGGTGCGCGTCGGCGATGTCGTCGTGGCCGATACGCTGCTGCAGCACGATCTCGACGCGTCGCCGCTGTTTCCGCGCTATGAGGTGCCTTTGCTCGGCATCACGCGTTTCGCGACCGACGCCGCACTGACCGCGCGCCTGCGGGCCGCGTGCACGCAATTCGTCGCGGAAGAGGGGGCGCAGTTCGCTGCACGCTTCAGCCTGGCCGGCGCGACGCTGCATGCGGGGCTCGTCATCAGCGGCGACCGCTTCGTGTCGAGCGAACGCGAGGTCGTCGCGCTGCGCGATGCGCTGCCGGATGCGCTCGCGGTCGAAATGGAAGGGGCCGCGATCGCGCAGGTGTGCGCGGAGCACGACGTGCCGTTCGCGCTCGTGCGCACGATCTCCGATACGGCCGACGACCACGCGACGCAGTCGTTCTCGCACTTCCTGTCGGCGATCGCGAGCAGCTATTCGTCCGGCATCCTCAAGCGTTTCCTGACGCTGCATGCGACGACGGCGGCCTGAAGCCGCCGTCGATCCCGTCGATCGGAGCATCACGGCCGCGGCGCCAGCAGGCGCGCCGCGGCCGTTTTTCACGCCTTCTTGCGCCGGCTGCTTTCGAGGTTCGGCAGGAACACCGTCAGCACGCCGATCAGCGGCAGGAACGAGCACACCTTGTAGACGAACGTGATGCTCGTCGCGTCGGCGAGCTGGCCGAGCACGGCCGCGCCGACACCGCCGAGGCCGAACGCGAAGCCGAAGAACAGGCCCGCGACCATCCCGACCTTGCCGGGCATCAGTTCCGTCGCGTAGACCAGGATCGCGGCGAACGCCGACGCGAGCACGATGCCGATGATCACGGTCAGCACGCTGGTCCAGAACAGGTTCGCGTACGGCAGCAGCAGCGTGAACGGCGCGACGCCGAGGATCGATACCCAGATCACGTACTTGCGGCCGATCCGGTCGCCCACCGGCCCGCCGATCAGCGTGCCCGCCGCCACGGCCGCGAGGAACACGAACAGGTGGATCTGCGCGGCCTGCACCGACAGGTGGAACTTGTCGATCAGGTAGAACGTGAAATAGCTGTTGATGCTCGCCAGGTAGAAATACTTCGAGAACACGAGCAGCACCAGCACGCCGATCGCGCCCATCACGCGGCCGCGCGACAGCGTCGGGTGGCCGGCCGCCGCGGCCTTCTTCTTCATCGACGGATGCTTCTTGTACCAGTGGCCGATCTGCGTGAGCACGATCATCGCGACGAGCGCGGCTGCCGAGAACCACGCGATGCTGTGCTGGCCGTGCGGAATGATCACGAGCGCGGCCAGCAGCGGCCCGAGCGCGGAACCCGCGTTGCCGCCGACCTGGAACACCGACTGCGCGAGCCCGTGCTGGCCGCCCGACGCCATCCGCGCGACGCGTGACGATTCGGGATGGAACACCGACGAGCCGCAGCCGACGAGCGCCGCGGCCACCAGCAGCATCGGGAAATTCGGCGCGACCGACATCAGCAGCAGCCCGGCGAGCGTGAAACCCATGCCGACCGGCAGCGAATACGGTTTCGGCCGCTTGTCGGTATAGAGGCCGACGAGCGGCTGCAACAGCGACGCGGTGATCTGGTAGGTGAGCGTGATCAGGCCGATCTGCGCGAACGACAGCGCGAACTGGCTCTTGAGCATCGGGTAGATCGCGAGGATCAACGACTGGATCATGTCGTTGAGCATGTGCGAGAAGCTGATCGCGCCGAGCACCGGGTAGACGGTGCGGGCGACGGGTGGCGCGGAAGGCTGGGTGGCGGCTGCGCCGGCGGAGCCGGTGTCGAGGCTGGTTTCCATGTGAGAGCTGAACGAGTTGAGGTGGCGGGCGCGCTCTGTTGGGGATCGGCGCGTCTTGAATCGTTGCTGCGTCAAAGAAGTGTAATGTGGCGTATCGGGAATGTCCGGACAAGTTTTATCGCGAATCGGACATTCATCCGACGGATCGGTCGATGCCCGCTTTTTTGGCCGGGTATAACGCTGGCGGCACGCCCGGCCCGCAAGCGGGGCGGGCGCCCGGGGCCGGTACGTGGTTTACCGGACTCAAGAAACGGCGGTGGCGGCCGTAGAACGACCCAATGACAACTGGCGCGCCGCGCCCGGCACCGGCTATCCGCCGTGCGGGCGCAGGACGCGCGGCATGGCCAGCCATCGCGGGTACGCCGGGACCGACCTTTCCGGCCGCGTGATCAATACGGGGATATATCGATGAAAGCAGCATCTTTGCGTCCACAGCCCGGTGCGGTCGCCGCCGCACCCGACGTCGTCGCCGGTCGCGCCGCCCGGCGCCCGCGGGCGGCGCGTCGCGAGCGCCGGCCGTGGACCGTCAAGGCGACGTTGCGCGCCGCATTCGCGATCCTGCTCGCCGGCACGCTGGCGATCGGCATGTTTTCGCTCTGGCAGATCAGCCGGCTGAATGCGTCGATCGCGTCCGTCTACGAGCAGGGTCACGTCGCGAGCCGCGCGGCCGAGGAGGTTCGGGCCGAAGTGCTGCGCGCGAGCCGTGCCCAGAAGATGCTGCTGACCGCGACCACCGCGAAGGAACGCGACGAACTGGGCGCCGAGGTGGGCGCGGGGCTCGCGTCGATCGGCCAGGCGCTCGGCACGCTGCAGCGCTATGCGGACCCGGCCGACGTCGACGATTCGGCGCGGCTGCGCGCATTCTCGACGGCGGTCGGCGCGTGGAGCGCGCATCTGCGCGATTTCGTCGCGCTCGTGCAGGCACAGCCGCTCGACCTGTCGCAGATGAGCTGGCAGGTCGGCACGCAGGACGTGTCGCTGCTGGTCGAAACCGGCAAGCTCGAAAAACTGGTCGCCGAACTCGTGAAGACACGCGGCGCGAAGTCGAAGGCGACGCTCGATGCGTCCGCCACCATTTTCTCGTCGTCGTTCGCGATGATCGCGGCGATGACGGTTGCGCTGATCGTGCTCGCGATCGTCATCGCGGAGCGCGTCGTGCGCCGTCTCGCGTCGCAGCTCGGCGGCGAGCCCGCGCATGCGAAGGCGATTGCCGCGGACATCGCGCGCGGCGACCTGACGCGACCGATCACGCTGGGCCGGCACGACCGCGACAGCATGGTGCGTGCGCTGGCCGAGATGCAGACGGGGCTTGCGGCGACCGTCGGCGAGATTGCCGTCAGCGCCGAGGCGATCGCGGCCGCGTCGGGCGAGATTTCCACCGGCAATCTCGATCTGTCCAGGCGCACCGAGCAGCAGGCCGTCGCGCTCGAGCGCACCGCGGCCAGCATGGAGCAGCTCACGTCGACCGTACGGCAGAACGCCGAGAACGCGCGGCAGGCGAGCGCGCTCGCGGCCAATGCTTCGGCCGTTGCGGAGACGGGCGGGGAAGTCGTCGGGCGCGTCGTCGCGACGATGAGCGAGATCGACGACAGCGCGAAGAACATCCGCGACATCATCGGTACGATCGAGGGGATCGCGTTCCAGACCAACATTCTCGCGTTGAACGCGGCCGTCGAGGCCGCACGCGCCGGCGAACAGGGGCGTGGCTTCTCGGTGGTCGCGGGCGAAGTCCGCCTGCTCGCGCAGCGCGCGGCGACCGCGGCGAAGGAGATCCGCGCGCTGATCGGCGCGTCGGTCGAGCGAGTCGCGAACGGTGCGGCGCTCGCGCACGATGCGGGCCGCACGATGGGCGACGTCGTTCGAGCGGTCAAGCGCGTGACCGACATCATCGGTGAAATTTCCGCCGCATCGGACGAGCAGAGCGCGGGGATCGACGAGATCGGCCGCGCGGTCACGCAGATGGACGCCGGCACCCAGCAGAACGCGGCACTCGTCGAGCAGGCGGCCGCCGCGGCGAATGCGCTCGACGAGCAGGCGCAGGCCTTGAAGTCGCTGGTCGGGCGCTTTCGTATCGCGGCCTGACGCGGCCCGAGCGCCGCGCGGTCGCGGGCCGGCCACCCGCGACACGCGCAATCCGACGCTCATCCGCCGATGGGTGACAAAGCCGGCAGTCACGCGCCGCGCGATCCCCTACAATGCGCTTCCACACAGCTGGGGACCAGAACCCGCGGCGCGCGCATCGACACCGGTGCGGCACTGCGCCGAGCGGGTCATGCATAACAATGACAACGACGATTTATCTGAGCGGATACCTGTGCATCCTCGTCTCCGCCGCGCTCGGCATGCGCACGCGCATGCCGCCGTGGCGGTGGCTCGCGGCGGGTATCGCACCGGCCGCCACGTTCGCCGTGCTGCGTGGCCGGACGGGCACCGACACGGCGATTTACCAGGACATCATCGCCGGCATCTGGAGCGGCAACCTGAAGGTCGTACCGCGCACGCTCGAGCCGGGCTTCGTATGGCTCGTGCGCGCGCTCGAATGGGTCGGGCACGACCCGCGCATCGTGACGGCAATCCTGTCGCTGCTGATCGTCATCGCATGTGTCGTCGCGTTCGGGCGGACGGCCGAGGATGCGTGCGTGTTCGCCGCGCTGATCTTTCCGCTGTTCTTCTACGACATGGCGATGAGCGGGCTGCGTTATGGCCTCGCGTTCTGCGCGGCCAAGATCGCGTCGGACGAATGGGCGCGCAGGCGGCATGGCGCGTCGATCGCGCTGGCGGCCGCGGCGGCCGGCATGCACGTGTCGGCGGTGCTGCTCGTCGTGCTGCTTCAGGTGCGGCGGCTGCGCCTGCTGCGTTATGCGGGGCTGGCGGTCGCAATCGGCGGCGTGCTGTTCGCGATGCACCACGACGCGTTGCTGGCGAAGTTCGGACTCTATGCGGCATTCACGCCGCCGGCACAGATGTCGGGCATCGCACCGCTCGTGCTCGCGCTGCTGACCCTCGCGGCCGGCTGGGCGCTGCTTGCCCGCATGCCGCGCACGCTCGTGTTCCTGTTCGCCTGCGAGATCGCGAGTTTCGCGCTCGCGCGGGTCAGCTATGCGGGGCTGCGCTTCCAGTGGCTCGTGCTGTTCGCGATGGGCTGCCAGTTCGTGCCGCTGCAACGCGTGCCGTACGTGCGGCGCCCCTATGTGATCGCCGCACTCGTCGTGATCGGCGCCATCGGCTTTGCGATGCGATTGCGCAACATGATCGGCGAAGCGGGGCTCGGCCCGTCGCCGTTCCTGCCTTACCGGTTCTTCTGGGAGTGACGCCGCCGGGCGGGATGCCGCCCGGCGCGCGTTGCGCTTACGACTTCTTCTGCTTGTCCGGATCGATGATGACCGTGCAGGTCGTACCCGCCGACAGCACCACGTCGGCCGGCACTTCGTCGATCCTGATGCGCACCGGTACGCGCTGCGCGAGGCGCACCCAGTTGAAGGTCGGGTTCACGTCCGCGACGAGGTCGCGGCTTTGCGGGTTGTCGCGATCGTAGATGCCGCGCGAGATGCTTTCGACGTGGCCCTTCATCACGCCGCCGCTCATCAGCCGCATTTCGGCCGGCGCGCCGATCTTCACGCGCGGCAGCTTGGTTTCCTCGAAGTAGCCGTAGACCCAGAACGAGTGGCTGTCGACGATCGCGAGCTTCGCCTGGCCGGCCACTGCATAGTTGCCCTTGAACGTCTGCAGGTTCGTGATGTAGCCGTCGACCGGCGCGACGACGCGCGTGCGTTCGAGGTTGAGCTTCGCGGCATCGAGCGCGGCGATCGCCTGCTGGTACTGCGCATCGGCGCTCGACGCACTGTGCGCGGCGTTCTCGCGGTTTTCCTTCGATACGACGAGCGCATCGAGATCCGCGCGGCGCGCCGCGTCGTCGCGGCGCATCTGCAGTTCCGCACGGCGGGCGGCGACGGCCGCCTGCGCCTGCTCGACCGCGATCTGGTAGTGCGACGGGTCGATCTGCATGATCAGGTCGCCCTTTTTCACGAGCTGGTTGTCATGCACGGGCAGTTCGACGATCGCGCCCGACACGTCCGGCGCGACGTTGACGATCTCGGCGCGCACGCGCCCGTCGCGCGTCCACGGATCGTCCATGTAGTGCACCCACAGCGAGCGCCCGATCAGGATCGCGACGAGAAGAATGACGGCGGTCGCGACGAAGCCGAAGAGTTTTCTGAGAATCATGATGGTTCGGAATCAACGGTAAACGGCAAGACTCAGTCCGCCGCAAATGCAGACGAGGAGGCAGGCCCGGAACAGCGACGGGTGCCAGACGAGACGGTAGAGGCCCGTATAGGCGAGCAGGCGGTCGACGGCCCAGGTCGCGAGCGCGCCGAGGACGAACATCAGCACCACCGTGGGCATGTAGGCATCGAGAATGGCGATTTCACGCGGCATCATGACGAGGCTCCTGGTTGGGGGCGCACGAGGCGGTTGCGGTTGAGCGCGGCGAGCGGCGATTCGGGATCGAGCAGTGCCGTGCGCACGAAATGCAGATGGCTCAGGATGCGCTGCAGCCGGTGACGTTCCTCGCGTGTCGGCGTGAACGCGTCGAGCGTCTGCCGGGTCGCATCGATCGCATCGTTCACCGCGGCGAGCGTTGCATCGAAACGTTCGGCGTCCGGCCGCGCGAACAGCGACGACAGCCCGGCGCGCATCGTCTCGATCGCGCGGCGCCACGGCGTCGTCGGCGCATAGCGCGGGTCGGACGGCAGCGTTGCCAGCTCGTGGCGCAGGTCGATGGCCGCATTCCCGGTTTCGAGCACCGCGAACATCCAGCGCAGCGCGTCGCGCTGCACGTCGGGCTGGTCGGCCGACAGCGTGTGCGCCTGGTACATCAGGTCGCGCGCGCCGCTCTCGAAGCGCGTGCGCAGTCCGTCGAGCCGCGCGTGGCAGGCCGCGACGGCCTGGTGACGCAGGTCGGCGAACAGGCGTTTCTTGAGCCACGGCGCGGTCGGCGGGAACAGCACGGCGAACGCGATCGCCGAGACGAGCATCGACAACAGGAGCGCGAGCGCGTCGTTCATGAAGCTCGTCGGATCGTAGTGCGTGATGCTGTCGGGGCCGGCGAGGAAGCAGAAGAAGATCAGATAGCCCGCGCCGTAGCCCGCGAGCTTCGGCTTCAGCGTCATGTAGATGCCGATCGCGAGCAACGGCGCGAGCGCCGCGCACAGCAGGACGAAGCCGTCGATCCGCGGGTAGATGCCGAACGTCAGCAGGAAGCCGGTGCAAACGGCCAGCGCCGTGCCCATCCCCATCTGCGCGGCCATCGCGGTCGGGCGCGGCGCCGACGACGCGAGCGCGCAGGTCGCCGCGGCGTTCAGCACCAGCATCACGCCGCTCGGCCACGCGGTCTCGATCCAGAACCAGCCGAGCGCGAGAATCACCGTCGCGGTGCGGATCCCCGCGATCGTGGCGGCCGTTTTGTTGGTGCGCGGCTCGTAGCGTTCGATCCAGCGTTCGCGCTCGTGCGTCGCGGTCGCGAGCGACGCATAGGTCGCCGCGTATTCCTGCAGGTCGGTGATGAAGCGGTACAGCAGTTCGGCGGCGGTATCGAAGTCGAGCAGCGGGAAGTCGGGCTGCGTTTCGAGTTCCGCGCGCGTCGCGCGGATACGGCGCGGCAGCGCGTCGCGCCACGCGAGCAGTTGCTCGGCCGAGTGCGCGGCGTCGATCGACGTGCGCACGGGTTCGCCATCGCGCGTGAGCAGCGGCGCGATCTCGCGGAAATACGGCTCGATCGCGTCGATCGCCGCCTGCGCACCGGCCGCGTGCAGCCGGTTCATCAGCTGGTGCAGCGCGTGAAAGCGGCTCGACGCGCTCATGAACTCGCTGTTCAGCCGCGCGAGGCGGCCGCTGCGCATGCGCGTGTCCGGATCCTCGAACACGGCCATGCTGCGCGCGGCCTCGAAGCCGACCACGTCGGCGACGAAACGCGTATGGATGGTCTCGATGTGCGCGCGGTCGAGCTGGCCCGACAGCGCCGATGCGACGTAGTCGACGAAGCTGCCGAAGCGCTTGCGCACCGTCGTGCGCATCTGCTCGCCCGTATACCGCGGAAACACGAGCGCACTGACGACGCCGGCCGACACGATCCCGATGATGACTTCGGAGACCCGCGTCATCGCGCTCATGAATGCGCCATCCGGGTGTTGCGACGCGGGCAGGCCGATCAGCGCGGTCGTATAACCGGCGAGCAGGAAGCCGTAACTGCGGAAGTTGCGGTTGCGCGCGGCGCCGGCGGTGCACAGCGCGATCCACAGGGCGATCGCCAGCAGGAACAGCTGCGGCTGCTGCGGGAACAGCCCGACGAACGTGAGCGTCGCGATGAGCCCGAAAATCGTGCCGGCGACCCGGTAGAAGCTTTTCGCGAGCACGGCGCCGCTTTGCGGCTGCATCACGATGAAGACGGTCGTCATTGCCGTTTTCGGCGCCGGCAGGTCGAGCCGCATCGACACACCGAGCGCGATGAAGGCCGCGAGCAGCGCCTTGAACAGGTAGAGCCACGCGGCGCCGTCGGTGCGGGCCCAGTCGCCGAACGCGGCATACCAAGCCGCGAACGGACCGCCGGCGGTCGGGGAGAGGGGGGAGGAGGCTGACATGGCGTCGCTCCGGGTTACCGTGCGGCCGGCACGCCGGACGCACCGGCGGCCGCGATCTGCGCGGGCCGGGCGGCGGCTGCCACGGGTTTCGCACCCGACGCGGCGGCCGGCGCGGCTGCGCCCGCGGCGGATTCGCCATGCGCCGGATGGCTGCCCGCCGGAGGCACGTCCGTGCCCGTCTCGACGCCGCCGCCGAGCGCGGCCATCAACTGAGCGTGCGCGGCGAGGCGTTCCGCATCGATGCGGGCGGCCGTTTCCTGCGCGCGCAACAATTGCTGCTGCGCGACCAGCACGTTGACGTAGTCGGTCAGCCCGCGGCGGAAACCTTCGCGCGACAGCTGGTAGCTGCGGTCGTTGGCGGCCACCGAGCGCGCGGCGTCCTTCTTCTGCGTATCGAGCGAACGGATCCGCACGACCTGGTCGGCGATGTCCTTGAGCGCGCCGACGATCGTCTGGTTGTATTGCTCGACCGCCTGGTCGTAGCCGGCATTCGCCGCGCCGAGCTGCGCGCGCAGCCGGCCGCCTTCGAAGATCGGCAGCGACAGCGCGGGGCCGGCCGTCCAGCCGCCGTTCATCGCGCGCAGGAAGTCGGTGAACGGCGCGGTCACGCCGAAGCCGCCGACCGTCGCGAGCAGGTCGATGTTCGGATAGAACGAAGCCTTCGCGACGTCGATGCCGCGCGCCTGCGCGTCGACCGTCCAGCGTGCCGCGACGACGTCGGGGCGGCGGCCGAGCAGGTCGGCCGGCATCGCCGACGGCAAGCCGGCCGGTGCGTCGAGCGACAGCCGAGGCCGCTCGATCGCATCGCCGGCGCCCGGGCCCTTGCCGGCCAGTGCGGCGAGCTGGTGCCGCGCGAGCTGGATCGCTTCCTCGTAGCTGTCGATCTGGCGCTCATAGTCGGGCAGCGTCGATTCCGCCTGGCTCACCTCGAGCTGCGTGCCGAGGCCAGCCTGCAGCCGCTTGCGCGCGAGATCGGCGAGCGAGCGCTGGCGTTCGAACGTTTCGTGCGCGAGGTCGAGCAGCGCGTAGTTCATCGACATGCCGACATACGCGCGCACGACGTTGACTTCGAGTTCGAGCTTCGCCGCGCGTGCGTCGGCGGCGGTCGCGTGCGCGGTGTCGAGCGCGCGCTCGGTCGCGTTCTTGTCCTTGCCCCACAGGTCGAGGTGGTAGGACAGGCCGAGCGTGCCGGTGTTGTTCCAGGTATCGGTGTTCGCGAGCGGGCCGGGGCCGTAATAGACGTTGTCCGGCCAGTGCTGGCGCATCAGCGAGAGGTTGCCGTTGATTTGCGGCAACTCGGCCGAGCGGGCCACGCGCGCCATCGCCTGCGCTTCGCGCACGCGGGCCTCGGCGGCCGCGAGCGTCGGGTTGCCGGCCTGCGCGGCAGCAATCCACGTGTCGAGCTGCGGATCGCGGTAGGCGCGCCACCAGTCGGCCGCGGGCCAGCCTGCGTCACGGTCGGCCGCGCGGATGGCCGCGCCGGCATCGAGCGCGTTCGCTTCGATGCGGGCCGACTGCGGCTTGTTGTCGCCCATGCTCGCGCACCCGGCCATTATTAATGAGACTGCAAGAACCGCCAGTGCGAGCGTCCCTTTTGTCGCCGGAGACTGCACGATTTTCTCCCTTTCGGATATAGATGAGTCGGATGCGATTATATTTTTCAGCGATTCCTGAATATATGGACAAGGGTGCAAGTCATTTTTACGAATCCTGAGACAATACTTGTTCGCCTCTGTGCAACAATCCGTCCGGATTCAAACGGGTAATGGGATGGATACGTTACAAAACATGCGGGTATTCGTCCGCGTGGTCGACGCGGGAAGCTTTACCGCGGCCGCCCAGCAGATGAATTCGACCACTGCCTACGCGTCGCGCGCGGTCTCGGATCTCGAGGCGCACCTGCGCACGCGCCTTCTGAACCGCACGACGCGCCGGATCGCACTGACCGAAGCCGGCGAGCGCTACCTGCAGCGCTGCGAGCAGATCCTCGCGTATGTCGACCAGGCCGAAGCCGAGGCGGGCGACGCGCATGCGCGCCCGTCGGGCAAGCTGAAGGTGCATTGCTTCACGAGCCTCGGCCAGCACTACCTGGTGCCGGCCATCGCGCGCTATCGCGAGCGTTACCCGGACGTGCACGTCGAGCTGACGCTCGCGCAGCGGATGCCCGACCTGCTCGACGAGGGCTACGACGTCGCGATCGTCGTCGGCCGCGACCTGCCGGATTCGGGGCTCGTGTCGCAGCGGCTCGGCGAGAGCTACAGCGTGGTGTGCGCGTCGCGCGGCTACGTCGAGGCGAACGGCGTGCCGCAGCGGCCCGCGGATCTCGCGCAGCACGTATGCCTCGGGATGGTCGCGCCGGGCTTTCAGTTCGACGAATGGGCGCTCGCGGGGCCGAACGGCGACGAAGTCGTCCCGATCACGGCGCCGCCGTTTCGCGTGAACGTCGCCGAGGCGCTCGCCGTGGCCGTGCGCGAAGGGATGGGGATCGGCGGCCTGCCGCTCTATTCGGCGATCGGCTGGTTGCGCAGCGGGCACATCGTGCGCGTGATGCCCGAATACCGGTCGCACGTGATGAACATCTACGCGCTGTATCCGTCGCGTCAGTACCTCGACGCGAAAATCCGTACCTGGGTCGATTTCCTGCGCGACGAGCTGCCCGCCACGCTGGCAGCCGACGAAGCCGCGCTCGAACAGTACACGCGTGCGACATGACCGCGCGGTTGGCCGCGATCTGACGAGATTTGTCCTTCACGCAACATTTTTTTACGAACGCGTGTCAGACAGTTTGATACTGTGGGAATTAACGAGATACGCAACCCCGGAGTAGCGATGGATACGCACCTGATGATCGGCCTTGGAGTCCTGCTGGGCGCGGCCGCGGCCGCTGCGGCGACCCGCGACCTGCTGCGCGCGATGAAGGCGAAGGCGCAGATGAAGCCGGTGCCGGTACGGGTGCGCGAGCCGCGCCGCCCCGGTCGCTGATCCGCGGTCACGCTCCGGGTCGAAAAGGTCGCGCAAAAAGGCCGCGCAATGCGGCCAGGCGGGCCGGCGTTCAGCCGAGCTCGACGACCTTGTCCCACGTGAACGCGCTGTTTTCCCGTTCGCCGGTGCGCCGGTGGATGTAGCCGCGCGGATTGCATACCACGCGTGTGCCACCGTCCGCCACATAGTCGAATGACGTATGCGTGTGGCCGTGGAGCCACAGATCCACCGGCGGCTGCACGAGTTCCGCCATGTCCGTAACGAATCCCGCCGACGCAAGATCGTCCGCATAGCGCTGCGCCAGCGAGCGCCGATGCGGCGCATGGTGGGTAACGACGATCGTCCGGCCCGCGAACGGCGCCGCGAGCTGCGTTTCCAGCCATGCGCGGCTGCGTCGATGCAGCGCGATCGCGTCGGCCGGCGAGAAATCCCGTTCCGGCGTGCCCGGCGCCGCATGCAGCGCCGCGTCGTGCGGCCAGGTCACCTGGATCAAGCCCTTGAAATCGAGCATCACGCGCAGCCCGGCGTCGATTGCACCCGCGAGGCTGGCTTCGTCGGTACCGAACAGCGAAAAATCGGCCCAGAGCGTCGTGCCGAGCACGCGGAACCGCTGCCCCGGATCGACGTAGACGTCGTTGTTCAGGTAATGCACGTTGTCGAGCGCCTGCGCCGCATCGCGCATCGCCGTCTCCAGCGCGCCGAATTCCCCGTCGTAGTACTCGTGGTTACCTGGCACGTAGATCACCGGTACCGCAGGATCGAACGTTTCGGCCGCCCAGCGCAGGCCTTCCGCATGATTGTGGATGTCGCCGGCCAGCACGACGAGATCCGCGTCGGCATGCGCGATCGCGTCGGGCTGGTTGCTTTCGAGGTGCAGGTCGGACAGGACGCGGATTTTCACGGGCGGGGCTCCGGAGTGGACGGCTTCAGCGCAGGACCTTGCCGGGATTCATCAGGCCGCGCGGGTCGAGCGCGGTCTTCAGCGTGCGCATCAGCGTCGTTTCGACCGGGGACTTGTAGCGCTGCGCGTCGTCGATCTTCAGCTGGCCGATCCCGTGCTCCGCGCTGATCGTGCCGTGGTGGCGGTGCACGTTGTCGTAGACGATCCGGTTGATCGGCGCCTGGAACGCGGCGAGGAACGCCTTCGGATCGCCGCCTTCCGGCATCTGCACGTTGTAGTGGAGGTTGCCGTCGCCGAGGTGGCCGAACGTGACCATCCGCGCGCCCGGCGCGGCCTGCTGGATCGCCGCGTCGGTTTCGTCGATGAAGCGCGCGATCGACGAAATCGGCACCGCGATGTCGTGCTTGATGTTGAGCCCTTCGTCGGCCTGTGCGAGCGGGATGTGCTCGCGCAGGTCCCAGAACGCGCGCGATTGCGCGAGATTCTCCGCGACCACCGCGTCGACCACGAGCCCGGCCTCGAACGCTTCCTCCATCAGTTTCTCGAACAGCGCGCGCGCATGCGCTTCGCTTTCGTTGTCGGACAGTTCGAGCAGCACCGTTTGCGCGTGCGTCTGCGCGAACGGGTAGCGCAGTTGCGGGTAGTGCTTGCCGACCAGCTGCATGCAGAAATCCGACATCAGCTCGAAGCCGGTCAGGAGCGGCCCGGCCGCGCGCTGCGCGAGCGCGAGGAAATCGAGCGCCGCGTGCGGCGATTCGAGCGCGGCGAGTGCAGTGACCTGCGCGGCCGGCAGCGGATGCAGCTTCATCACGGCCGCCGTGATGATCCCGAGCGTGCCTTCCGCGCCGATGAACAGGTCGCGCAGGTCGTAGCCCGTGTTGTCCTTGCGCAGTCCGCGCAGGCCGTCCCAGATCTCGCCCTGCGGCGTCACCACCTCGAGCCCGAGGCACAGCTCGCGCGCGTTCCCGTAGCGCAGCACCGCGGTGCCGCCGGCATTGGTCGACAGGTTGCCGCCGATCGTGCAGCTGCCTTCCGCCGCGAGGCTCAGCGCGAACAGCCGGCCGCCTTCGCGGGCACGTGCCTGAACGTCGGCGAGAATCACGCCGGCTTCGACGGTGATCGTGTTGTTGTGCGGATCGAGCGCGCGCACGCGGTTCAGGCGCGCGACGCTCAGCACGGCCTGGCTGCCGCTCGCGTCGGGCGTGGCGCCGCCGGCAAGGCCGGTGTTGCCGCCTTGCGGCACGAGTGCGATGCCGTGTGCGTTGGCCAGCTTGACGAGCGCGGCGACCTCGGCCGTGTTCGCGGGTTTCAGCACCGCGCACGCGGCACCCTTGTAGCGGCGGCGCCAGTCGGTCAGGAACGGTTCGGTATCGTGCGGGTCGGTCAGCACATGATCGGCGCCGATCGCATCGCGGCACGCGGAAACGAAAGCTTCGGAGGACATCATCACCTTGTCGCGTAAGGGTCAGGACGCGGCGCGCGACTTTTTCGCCGCGCGCTTGAACGGCGCGACGTATGCCAGCGCCGTCACGAAGAAACCGACGGCGAGCGCGGTTTCGCACCAGCCGAGCGTCGCGGACAGCCCGCGATCGGACATGCCGCGCACGACGCCTTCGGCGAAATAGACGAGGATCAGCATGCTCGCCCACTGCATCGTATAGATGTTACGCCGCCAGACGCCGGGCAGCGCGAGCGCAAGCGGTATGGCCTTGAGCATCAGCGCGGAGCCGCCCGGGCGCAGCGGTGCGAGCCACAGCTCCCACGCGAGCGACAGCGCGATCAGCGCGACGAGGCATGCGGCGGCAATCAGCGCGTAGCGCGGCCGGGCAGTGACGGCGGGACGGGCGGGGGCGTTCATGCGGCCTCGGCGGCCTGGGCGCTGGAGAGGGCGGCCGCCGCGCGCGCGAGTCGCACGCCGAGCGCGGCCGCGAGCGTCTTTTCGTCCGCCGACAGCCCGCCGGCGGCCGAGCGGTCGTGCTGCGCGACGTGAGAGGCGCCGTACGGCGTGCCGCCAGTACGCGTCGTGCTGAGTGCGGATTCCGTGTACGGGATCCCGACGATCATCATGCCGTGATGAAGCAGCGGCAGCATCATCGACAGCAACGTCGATTCCTGGCCGCCGTGCAGGCTGCCCGTCGACGTGAACACGCATGCCGGCTTGCCGGTCAGCGCACCCGACAACCATTGCGGCGTGGTGCCGTCGAGGAAATACTTGAGCGACGCGGCCATGTTGCCGAAGCGGGTCGGCGAGCCGAGCGCGAGGCCCGCGCATTCCTCGAGATCGCGCAGTTCCGCGTACGGCGGGCCGTCGGCGGGGATGTCGGGGGCGGTGGCTTCGCAGACGGTCGACACGGGCGGCACGGTGCGGATGCGGGCCTGCATGCCCGGCACGCTGTCGATGCCGTTCGCGATCGCGAGCGCGAGATCGCGCGTGGCGCCGTGACGGCTGTAATAGAGAACGAGGATGTCTTTCATGGGCGACGGAACCGCGTGCGGCCGCGCGCGTGCCCGGTGCAGTCGGCCCCTGCTGGAATCGAGCGGCTATTATAGGGGCTGAAGCCGTCGCGCAGCGCGGCGGCGGCGCGCCACCGGGCGCGCGGTATCACGAAGGAGAAGCCGTTTGCCGAAGTTGAGCGTCGATCTCGACACCCTCAAGCGCCTGGCGCAGTTCGCGGCCCGGCGCAGCGCCGAGGATCGCATCCCGCAAGTGGCGGGCAGCCTGACGTTCACGACGATGCTGGCCCTCGTGCCGCTCGTGACGGTCGCGTTCGCGCTGTTCACCGCGTTCCCGATGTTCGCGTCGTTCCAGATCTCGCTGCAGGGATTCCTCGCGGATCACCTGATGCCCGCGCAGTTCAACGTCCAGATATTCAAGTACCTGAACCAGTTCGCGTCGAAGGCCAAGGGGCTGACGACGGCCGGCCTGATCGTGCTCGTCGTCACATCGGTGATGACGATGATGACGATCGAGTCGGCGTTCAACCTGATCTGGCGGGTACGCAAGCCGCGACCGTTCGCGCAGCGCGTGCTCGCGTACTGGGCGCTGATCACGCTGGGTCCACTGTTGTTCGGTGTGAGCCTGTCGATCTCGTCGTACCTGTTCACGCAGTCGCTCGCGTTTACCGGCGCCGGGTCGTCCACGTCGATCGTCGAATGGCTGCTGGCGCTCGTGTCGCTGCCGCTGGCGGTGCTCGCGTTCACGCTGCTGTACGTGTACCTGCCGAACTGCACGGTCGCGTGGCGCGATGCGGTGATCGGCGGGCTGTTCGCGGCAATTGCGTTCGAGCTCGCGAAGCGCGGTTTCGGCTACTACGTGCGGCGCATTCCGACCTATACGGCCGTATACGGTGCGTTCGCGGCGTTGCCCGTGTTCCTGTTATGGGTGTACCTGAGCTGGTTCATCGCGCTGCTCGGCGCGATGGTGGCCTCCGCGTTGCCGGCGATCCGCGTCGGCCAGTTCCACCGCATCCACTATCCGGGCAGCGACCTGCTCGACGCACTGGAAATGCTCGCGCGGCTGGCCGAAGCGCGCACGGCCGGCAAGCGCGGCTACACGGCGATGCGGCTCGCGACCATGCTGCGCTGCGACATGGAAACCGCGCAGCGCCTGCTGACGACGATGGAGGAGCGGGAATGGATCGCGCGGCTGGACGGCGGCGGCGAGACCACGCCGCGCTACATCCTGCTCGCGAACCCGGAGCAGCTGACGCTCGCGCAGTTGTTCGACGTGCTGGTGATCGACCGCACGGAGCTGACCTACCAGTTGCAGCGACGCCGCAGCCATGTCGATGGCGCGGCGCTGCTCGCGGTGCTGTCGAGCGATCGCTTCGACGTGTCGCTCGCGTCGCTGATCGCCGCGCACCGGCCGGCCGGCGCACAAGCGGCGGGTGTCCCGGGGCCGGCGCCGGGCGGCGTGTCCGACCCGCACGCGCGGCCGCCGCGGCCCGCGTGAGCGGGGTGCCTGGCCGTTACAGCGGGATCTTGCCGGTGCAGATGTCCTTGAACATCACCCAGTCGCCCATCAGGCTGTAGATCGGGTGCCGGAACGTGGCCGGGCGGTTCTTCTCGAAGAAGAAGTGTCCGACCCACGCGAACCCGTAGCCGCAGACGATCGCCGCCGGCAGCCACAGCCAGTCGCCGGTCGCGATCGCCATCGCGACGCAGCCGATCACGCCGAGCGAGCCGACGAAGTGCAGCCGCCGCGACGTCAGGTTCTGGTGTTCGTTCAGGTAATACGGGTAGAAATCAGCGAAGCTGGCGAATTGCTCCGTATGCGTATGCGCCATGGCCGTCTCCTCGGGCCGCTGTTCATGGGGCCATTGTGCTGCCGGCGGCCTGCTTCCGCAAGCGGGGCGGCGGCCCGCCGCACGGGCCCGCGCTTTCCTTTTGACAGGCTTTCCGATAGGATCGAAAGAGGTTTTGCATTCAAGCATGAGGGGACTACGATGCGCGTCAGCGATATTCTGAAAGTAAAGGGCAACACGCTGTTTACGGTGACGCCCGACAAGCCGCTGCGCGAAGCGGTCGACACGATGGCCGAGCACGACATCGGCTCGCTCGTCGTGATGGAGTACGGCGATCTCGTCGGGATGCTGACGTTCCGCGAGATCATCCTGCGCCTGCACGTGAACGGCGGTGCGATTGGCGACGTGCAGGTGCGCAAGGTGATGGACGAGCCGCTCACGTGCACGCCGGAAACGGACGTCAACGAAGTGCGCCGGATGATGCTCGAGCGCCATGCGCGCTATATGCCGGTGCTCGACAAGAAGGTGCTGATGGGCGTCATTTCGTTCTACGACGTCGCGAAGACGGTCGTCGAGGCGCAGAGCTTCGAGAACCGTATGCTGAAGGCGTACATCCGCGACTGGCCGGAATCGGAAGCCGAAGCGCACAAGTCGTGAACCACGCCGCGCCCGTCGCCGTCATGCGCGGGCGCCGCCACCCGGCACGCGGCGGCGCAGGCTTGTCCTGCGCCGCCGTTTTTTCAATGACCATACAAGGCCCGCGCAGCGTCGCCCAGACGGCGCGCGCGTATTCCGCATGAGCGATCAAACGCAAGCCACTTCCAGGCGGAGCGACGAACGGCACGCGCACGCGTCGCAGTTCGACCTGCTGCGCGAGCGCCGTTTCGCGCCGTTCTTCACGACCCAGTTCCTCGGTGCGCTGAACGACAACGTCTTCAAGATCGGCTTCACGTCGCTCGTCACCTATCACACCGCGCGGTTCGCCGGTGTCGATGCGAAGACGGCGGCCTTCCTGATTTCCGCGATCTTCATCCTGCCGTTCGTGCTGTTCTCGGCGACGTCCGGCCAGATCGCCGACAAGTACGACAAGGCGACCCTCACGCGTTTCGTGAAGACCTTCGAGATCGTGCTGATGCTGGTCGGCGCGGCGGGCTTCGTCATGCACAGCGCGCCGCTGCTGTATCTGTGCACGTTCATGATGGGGATGCACTCGACGCTGTTCGGGCCCGTCAAGTATTCGTACCTGCCGCAGCATCTCGGCGAGCATGAGCTGGTCGGCGGCAACGGCCTCGTCGAGATGGGCACGTTCATCGCGATCCTGATCGGCACGATCATCGGCGGCGCGGCCGCGGGCATCGAAGGTGCCGGCGAGCGCGTGCTCGCGGTGAGCGTGCTCGTCATCGCGATCGCGGGGCGCCTCGTCGCGCAGCGTGTGCCTTCCACGCCGGCGCCGCAGCCCGATCTCGTGATCAACTGGAATCCGGTCAGCGAGACCTGGCGCAACCTCGGGCTCGCACGCCAGAACCGCACCGTGTTCCTGAGCCTGCTCGGCATCTCGTGGCTGTGGTTCGTCGGCGCGACGTTCCTCACGTCGTTCTTCAATTTCGCGAAGGACGTGCTGTCGGCGAGCCCTGACGTCGTCACGGTCCTGCTCGCGACGTTCTCGGTCGGTATCGGCCTCGGTTCGCTGCTGTGCGAACGGCTGTCGCAGCGGCGCGTCGAGATCGGCCTCGTGCCGCTCGGCTCGATCGGCATCAGCGTGTTCGCGATCGAGCTGTATTTCGCGAGCCGCGCGCTGCCGTCGCTCGGCCATCTGCTGTCGGTCGGCGAATTCCTGGCCGGCGCGCGCCACTGGCGCATCCTGGCGGACCTGTTCCTGCTCGCGATGTTCGGCGGCTTCTACAGCGTGCCGCTGTACGCGCTGATCCAGAGCCGCAGCGCGCCGACGCACCGCGCGCGGATCATCGCCGCGAACAACATCCTGAACGCGCTGTTCATGATCCTGTCGGCCGTGATGGCGATGGGGCTGACCAAGGCCGGCGTCGACATCCCGGGGCTGTTCCTCGTCACCGCGCTGTTGAACGTGATCGTCGCGGCCTATATCTATCTGCTCGTGCCGGAGTTCCTGCTCCGCTTCGTCGCGTGGGTGCTCGTCCACACGTTCTACCGGATTCGTCTCGTGCACGCGGAGAGGATTCCGGCGGAAGGCGCGGCCGTGCTCGTGTGCAACCACGTCAGCTACGTCGATGCGCTCGTGCTGGCCGCCGCGAGCCCGCGCCCGATCCGTTTCGTGATGGATCACCGGATCTTCAAGACGCGCTTCGCGAACTGGGTATTCCGGCATGCGAAGGCGATCCCGATCGCGCCGCGCCACGAGGATCCCGCGATGCTCGCGCGCGCGTACGACGCATGTGAGGCCGCGCTGAAGGACGGCGAACTCGTGTGCATCTTCCCCGAGGGCAAGCTGACCAAGACGGGCGACATCAACACGTTCCACCACGGCATCACGGAAATCCTGGGCCGCACGCCGGCACCCGTGATTCCGATGGCGCTGCGCGGGCTGTGGGGCAGCTATTTTTCGCGGCATTCCGATGCGCGGATGCCGCGACCCATCAAGCGCGGCGTGATGAGCCGGCTGACGCTGGCGGTCGGCGAGCCGGTCCCGGCGTCGGTCGCGACGCCCGAGTCGTTGCAGGCCGCGGTAACCGAACTGCGCGGCGCGCGGAAGTAGGCGGGCGCCCATCCGGATGCGTTCGGCTGCAACCGGGCCGGACGGGCTTGCGCCGCACAGGCCGGCCCGCGCGCGCACGTTCCGCGCGTCCGGGCTGCCTTTCATGCGGCCCGCGGCCCGCGGGCGCGGGACGGCTGGCATAATAGCGGCTTACCACTTTTCTCGACCGGCAAACGATCGATCTGCCCGCGGCCCGGGCAGCGCATCGGTTTGCCCATTTCTCTTTGGGCGGTTCCATCATGTCCGGCAATACCCTCGGCACGCTTTTCACTGTCACGACCTTCGGCGAATCGCACGGTCCCGCGATCGGTTGCGTGATCGACGGCTGCCCGCCGGGAATGGGGCTGACCGAAGCCGACATCCAGGTCGAACTCGATCGCCGCAAGCCGGGCACGTCGCGTCACGTGACGCAACGGCAGGAGGCTGACCAGGTCGAGATCCTGTCGGGCGTGTTCGAAGGCTTGACGACCGGTACGCCGATCGCACTGCTGATCCGCAACACCGACCAGCGCAGCAAGGACTACGGCAACATCGTCGAGACGTTCCGTCCCGGCCACGCCGACTACACCTACTGGCAGAAATACGGCATCCGCGACTACCGCGGCGGCGGCCGTTCGTCCGCGCGCCTGACCGCGCCGATCGTCGGCGCGGGTGCGGTCGCGAAGAAGTGGCTGCGCGAGCGCTTCGGCGTCGAGGTGCGCGGCTACATGAGCGGCCTTGGCGAAATCGACGTGCCGTTCGTCGACTGGTCGCACGTGCACGAGAATCCGTTCTTCTCGCCGAATGCGGCGGTCGTGCCGGAGCTCGAGGCGTACATGGATGCGCTGCGCAAGGATGGCGATTCGATCGGCGCGCGTATCGACGTCGTCGCGTCGGGCGTGCCGGTCGGCTGGGGCGAGCCGGTGTTCGACCGTCTCGATGCGGACATCGCGAAGGCGATGATGAGCATCAACGCGGTGAAGGGCGTCGAGATCGGTGCGGGTTTCGACAGCGTCGCGCAGCGCGGCTCGATGCACGGCGACGAGCTGACGCCGGGCGGTTTCGTCGGCAACCATGCGGGCGGCGTGCTCGGCGGGATTTCGACGGGGCAGGACATCACCGTGTCGATCGCGATCAAGCCGACGTCGAGCATCCGCACGCCGCGCCGTTCGATCACGAAGGCGGGCGACGAGGCGACGGTGGAAACGTTCGGCCGCCACGATCCGTGCGTCGGCATCCGTGCGACGCCGATCGCCGAGTCGATGCTCGCACTGGTGCTGATCGATCACGCGCTGCGCCATCGCGCGCAGTGCGGGGACGTCGAGACGTCGACGCCGAAGATCGCCGGTAGCGCGACCTGACACAAGCGGGCGGGGCGCGGCACGCCTCGCGAATGGGAATGCAAAACGGGGCGCTGCTTCAGGCAGCGCCCCGTTTCGTTTGTGGCGACCAGCAAAAACGCGCCGCTCGCGGCGGCGCGTCGTGGCGGATTACATGTTCGGGTAATTCGGCCCGCCGCCGCCTTCCGGCGTGACCCACACGATGTTCTGCGTCGGGTCCTTGATGTCGCAGGTCTTGCAGTGCACGCAGTTCTGCGCGTTGATCACGAGGCGATCGCTGCCGTCGTCGTTCTTCACGAACTCGTACACCGCCGCCGGGCAGAAGCGGCCCTCCGGCCCTGCATACGTGCGCAGGTTCACGTTCACCGGCACGTTTGCATCCTTCAGCGTCAGGTGCGCCGGCTGGTTCTCTTCATGGTTCGTGTTCGAGATGAACACCGACGACAGCCGGTCGAACGTCAGCTTGCCGTCCGGCTTCGGGTATTCGATCGGCTCGCACTGCGACGCCGGCTTCAGCATCTCGTGGTCCGCGTGCTTGTGATGCAGCGTCCACGGCACGTTGCCGCCCATCACCTTCTGCTCGAGCCCGACCATCAGCGTACCGAGGTACAGGCCCTTGGCCATCCACTGCTTGAAGTTGCGCGCGCGGTACAGCTCCGTGTACAGCCACGATTGCTTGAACGCATCCGGGTACGCGTTGAGCTCGTCCGACTGACGGCCCGCCTGCACCGCGTCGAACGCGGCGTCGGCGGCCAGCATGCCGGTCTTGATTGCTGCGTGGCTGCCCTTGATCCGCGACGCGTTCAGGAAACCCGCGTCGTCGCCGATCAGCGCGCCGCCCGGGAACACCGTCTTCGGCAGCGACAGCAGCCCGCCCGCCGTAATCGCGCGCGCGCCGTACGACACGCGCTTGCCGCCTTCCAGGAACGCGCGGATCGACGGATGCGTCTTGTAGCGCTGGAATTCCTCGAACGGCGACAGGTACGGGTTCGTGTAGCCGAGGCCCACCACGAAGCCGACCACCACCTGATTGTTGTCCATGTGGTACAGGAACGAGCCGCCGTAGGTGTCCGACTTCAGCGGCCAGCCCGCCGTGTGGATCACGAGGCCCGGCTTGTGCTTCGCGGGATCGATTTCCCACAGCTCCTTGATGCCGATCCCGTAAGCCTGCGGATCGGCGTTCGCGTCGAGCTTGAACTTCGCGATCAGCTGGCGGCCGAGGTGGCCGCGGCAGCCTTCGGCGAACAGCGTGTACTTTGCGTGCAGTTCCATGCCGAGCTGGAAGTTCTCGGTCGGCTCGCCGTCCTTGCCCACGCCCATGTTGCCGGTGGCGACGCCTTTGACCGAGCCGTCGTCGTTGTAGAGAATCTCCGCAGCGGGGAAGCCCGGGAAGATCTCGACGCCCAGCGCCTCGGCCTGCTGGCCCAGCCAGCGGGTCACGTTGCCCAGCGAAATCACGTAGTTGCCGTGGTTCTGGAAGTTGGCGGGCAGCGCCCAGTTCGGCGTGGTGACCGCGCTTTTCTCGGACAGGAACAGGAAGCGGTCTTCCGTCACCTCGACGTCGAGCGGCGCGCCGCGTTCCTTCCAGTCGGGGAACAGTTCGGTGATCGCGCGCGGGTCCATCACCGCGCCCGACAGGATGTGCGCGCCGATCTCGGAACCCTTCTCGAGCACGCACACGCCGATCTCGGTGCCTTTCTCGGCGGCCAGCTGCTTGAGCCGGATCGCCGCCGACAGCCCGGCGGGGCCGCCGCCGACGATCACGACGTCGTATTCCATCGATTCGCGCGGGCCGTATTGCTCGATGAGGCTTGCGGGGGTCATTGGCGTTCCTCTAACCGTTAGAATGCTTTTATTCGGGAGCGTATTGTCTGCGAAACGAAACGCTTGCCGCAACAGCATGCGGCTAGATTAGCACGATCGTTCTATTTTTGTGCTAGGGTAATGCCGCTCGGGCCGTGCTGCCCGTAGCGGCGAAACGACATCGAAAGGGGATGTGCAAATGGGTCGTTCGATCAATCTGGAAGGCAAGGTTGCGCTGGTCACGGGGGCGTCGAGCGGCCTGGGGCAGCGTTTTGCGCAGGTGCTGTCGCAGGCCGGTGCAAAGGTCGTGCTCGCGAGTCGTCGCGTCGAGCGCCTGAAGGAGTTGCGTGCCGAGATCGAGGCGGCGGGCGGCGCTGCGCACGTCGTGTCGCTCGACGTCACCGACGTCCAGAGCATCAAGGCGGCGGTCGCGCATGCGGAAACGGAGGCCGGCACGATCGACATCCTCGTGAACAATTCGGGTGTCTCGACGATGCAGAAGCTCGTCGACGTGACGCCGGCCGATTTCGAGTTCGTGTTCGATACCAACACGCGCGGCGCGTTTTTCGTCGCGCAGGAAGTCGCGAAACGGATGATCATGCGCGCGAACGGCAGCGGCAACGGCAAGCCGCCGTGCCGGATCATCAACATCGCATCGGTAGCCGGCCTGCGCGTGTTCCCGCAGATCGGGCTGTACGCGATGAGCAAGGCCGCGGTCGTGCAGATGACGCGCGCGATGGCGCTCGAGTGGGGGCGCCACGGGATCAACGTCAACGCGATCTGTCCGGGTTATATCGATACCGAAATCAATCATTACCTGTGGGAAACCGAGCAGGGCCAGAAGCTGCAGTCGATGCTGCCGCGCCGGCGCGTCGGCAAGCCGCAGGATCTCGACGGGCTGTTGTTGCTGCTCGCGGCCGACGAGTCGCAGTTCATCAATGGCTCGATTATCTCCGCCGACGACGGCTTCGGCCTCGCCTGAGCGGATGACATTCAGCAACAAAGAAGGCCGCAATGAGCGCAACAAGCGATTACTCCCCCGTATTTGAGATGTCGATGCCGATCCGCTGGGGCGACATGGACGCGTTCGGCCATGTGAACAACACGGTCTATTTCCGCTACATGGAGCAGGCGCGGATCTCGTGGTTCGAGGAGCTCGGCATCGCCGGCGGCAATGGCGAGGGGCAGGGGCCCGTCATCGTCACGGCGTCGATGGAATTCCTCAAGCAACTGCACTATCCGGGCGACGTGATCGCGAGGATGTCGGCCGCGAAACCCGGCCGGAGCAGCTTCGACACCGGTTTCGAGCTTACGCGCGCGGATGATCCGCAGCACGTCTATGCGCGCGGCAAGGCGCGCTGCGTGTGGGTCGACTACGCGCTCGGCAAGTCGGTACCGCTGCCCCAGTTGCTGCGCGACACGATCGAGCGCGCGCTCGCGACGAAGGTCGGCTGAGCGTCGGCACGGCGAGGCCGGCGCCCGGGCGTCGGCGGCACGCCATGCCTGCTGTTTCACGAATCGGCCGCCATGCGCGGCCGATTGTCATCCGGGAGCCGCCATTCACTGCCCGAGCAGGCGCTGCAGCAGCTCCGGCGTATTGTTGGTGCCGTACTTGCGCATCAGCCGCGCGCGGTAGATGTCGACCGTGCGCGAGCTGATGTCGAGCACGCGCCCGATCTGCTTGCTGGTCTTGCCGGTCGCGAGCTGGGCGGCGATCTCGCGCTCGCGCGGGGTCAGTTCGACGGCGACCCGGCGCGTCGCGCTCAAATCCTCGAAGGTCCAGACGCCTGCCGCGAGCGGTGCGGTGCGGTCGAGCGCGCGGCCGGTGACGTGGCACCAGAACAGCTCGCCGTCCGCGCGTTTCATGATTCTGTCATCCGAGTAGATGCCGTTCGCGGCCATCACGCGCGCGATACGTTCGCCGATTCGCTGGAATTCGTCCGTCGACGGGTAGAGCACCTCGTACGATTTCCCGATCAGGTCGGCCCGCACGCAGCGGAAGATCGACGCGAGCGCGTCGTTGCAATCCTCGATCACGCGGTCGCGCGACAGGACGAGGCCGAGCGGCGCGAGGTGGAAGGCGGTCTGGTAATCGAGAGCGGGCATGGCGCAGGCAAGCGGAGGCAAACGCTTATGTATTTTTGCGTATTGTGCCGCATCCGCGCCGCATCGTACCCTTTCAGGCATCTCGTGGCGGTTTGCCGCGGTATAAAAACAGCGCGCCTCGACGCAGGCATCGCCGTGCATGCATAGAATGATGCGGCGGGCTTGCGGGCCACGTGGCGCGTGAACCGGTTTCGCTGGTTTCCATAGAGGAAGGGACAACAGATGAACAAAGTCTATCCAAGCGCGGCTGCCGCGCTGGAAGGGATCGTCCGTGACGGACAGACCTTCGCGGTGGGCGGCTTCGGCCTGTGCGGGATTCCGGAGGCGCTGATCGCGGCGTTGCGCGATTCGGCCGTCAAGGGCATCACCTGCATCAGCAACAACGCGGGCGTCGACGGTTTCGGCCTCGGCCTGTTGCTGGAAACGCGCCAGATCAAGAAGATGATCTCGTCGTACGTCGGCGAGAACAAGGAGTTCGAGCGCCAGTACCTGGCCGGCGAACTCGAACTCGAATTCACGCCGCAAGGCACGCTCGCCGAAAAGCTGCGCGCGGGCGGCGCGGGCATCCCGGCGTTCTTCACGAACACGGGCTACGGCACCGTGATCGCGGAAGGCAAGGAAACGCGCCAGTTCGGCGATCGCCACTACGTGCTCGAACCGTCGCTGACGGCCGATGTCGCGCTCGTGAAGGCCTGGAAGGCCGACAAGTCGGGCAACCTGATCTATCGCCGCACCGCGCGCAACTTCAACCCGATGTGCGCGATGGCCGGCAAGATCACCGTCGCGGAGGTCGAGGAAATCGTCGAGAACGGCGAGCTCGATCCGGATCACATCCACACGCCGGGGATTTTCGTGCAGCGCATCGTGCTGAACGCGACGCCCGAAAAACGCATCGAACAACGCGTCGTACGCGCGAAAGGAGACTGACATGGCCTGGAATCGTGACCAGATGGCCGCGCGCGCGGCGAAGGAACTGCAGGACGGCTTCTACGTGAACCTCGGCATCGGCCTGCCGACGCTCGTCGCGAACCACGTGCCGGAAGGCGTCGAGGTGTGGCTGCAGTCGGAGAACGGCCTGCTCGGCATCGGCCCGTCGCCGACCGAAGACGAAGTCGACGCCGATCTCATCAACGCCGGCAAGCAAACCGTCACGACGCTGCCGGGCTCGTCGATCTTCTCGTCGGCCGATTCGTTTGCGATGATCCGCGGCGGCCACATCAACCTCGCGATCCTCGGCGCGATGCAGGTCAGCAAGCAGGGCGATCTCGCGAACTGGATGATCCCCGGCAAGATGATCAAGGGGATGGGCGGCGCGATGGACCTCGTCGCCGGTGTGAAGCGTGTCGTCGTGCTGATGGAGCATGTCGCGAAGGGCGATCAGCACAAGATCCTCGAGGAATGCAACCTGCCGTTGACGGGTGTCGGTGTGGTCGACCTGATCATCACCGATCTCGGCGTGATCGAAGTGACGCCGTCCGGCCTGAAGGTCCTCGAGCTCGCCGATGGCGTGAGCGCCGACGAGATCCAGGCAAAGACGGGCGCGCCGCTCGACGTCAGCGCGGTCGCCTGAGTTTTTTCATGTCGATTCGCCCCGCATGCCGTCAGGCATGCGGGGCGTTTATGTTTGTGGCATGTGCGTCCGGTCGCGTCAGACGGCGGTCTGCAACGATTCCACGGGTTGTTCGCCGGTGGGCGTGCCGTCGTCGGGCGAACCTAGCTGCAGCGCATGAAACAGGAAGCGTTGCAGCGTGACTGCCGCCGACGTGTGATCGCCGAGGTCCGCGCGGCTGAACAGCCCGAAATCCGCGGCGGGTGGCGCGGGCAACCCGGCTGCCTGCGGATCGAGTGCGCGCATCGTGTCGCGACGCACGTTCCAGTCGAGCAGTACTGCGACGCCGAGGCCTGCCTCGACCGCCGACTGGATCGCGGACAGGCTCGTGCTGGTGCAGATGACGCGCCACGCACGGCCGGCGTCGCGCAACATCGAGAACAGCTTTTCCTGCCACGGGCAGGTGCCGCCGAACGCAACGATCGGTACCGGTTCGTTGTGAGGGAGCCGGTTGGTGGTGGCTGCGGCCGCCCAGTGCAGCGGATGCTGCCACGTCGCGAGCGGCTCTGCACGGATCAGCGCGGGGTCGCCGATCACGAAATCCAGTGCGTGGCTCGAGAGTCGCTGCGACAGGACGGGGCTCGTATCGACGACGATCTCGAGCGCGACGTTCGGAAATGACGCCGCGAACTGTCGCAACGCGTGCGGCAGACGGCCGACGGCGATGTCCTCTAGGACGCCGAGCCGTACGGTGCCCGAGATGTCGCCTGCGGCGAGCGCGGCGCGGGCGGCGAGCCCGACGCCGAGCAACTGGTGTGCATACGGCAGCAGCACGTTGCCCGCGGCCGTCGGCGTGACGCCGCGCGGCGAGCGTTCGAGCAGGCGCTGGCCGACTTCATCCTCGAGCCGTCGCAGCGCCATGCTGACGGCGGCCTGCGTGCGATGCAGCGCCGTTGCCGCCGTGCTGACGCTGCCGGTTTCGACCACGGTGACGAACGTGCGCAGCAGGGTGCTGTCGAGATCGCGGGTCATCAATATTCCTGATGCGGACATAAGAATTATCAGCTTATATCAAGCCTGCGGCCGCGGTTAGCATCGGCGTGTCACTGAACCGGAGCGGTTGCATGAGCGAGGAATCGAGTACGGTACGACCGGGTGTCGCGCAGCGCGCGGCGTCGCCTTTCACGAATGCGGTGGCGCCGCTGCTGGCCGTCGCGTCGATGTGCAGCGTGCAGCTCGGCGCGGCGCTGTCGAGGCCGGCGACGATCGAGTACGGCACCGTCAGCACGACCTGGCTGCGGCTCTGTTTCGCCGCGCTCGCGCTGGCCGTTGTCGTCCGGCCGCCGCTCCACACCTATTCCCGGCAGCGCTGGATCGCGGCCATCGCGCTCGGCACGGCGATGGCCGCGATGACGCTGTGTTTCTTCGAAGCCGTGCGTCGCGTGCCGCTCGGGCTCGCGGTCGCGATCAACTTTCTCGGGCCGCTGGCGGTCGCCACGATCGGCGTGCGCAAGCCGGCGATGCTGGCATGGCCGGCACTTGCGCTGGCTGGCGTGCTGCTGCTGGCGCGGCAGGACGGCATGTGGGTGACGGCGCCGGCCGCGCTGGTCTTTCCGGTCGGCTCTGCGCTTGGTTGGGCCGCCTATATCGTGTTGATGAAGCGTGTCGGCACGCTGTTCGACGGGCTGCAAGGGCTGTCCGCGTCGCTGTTCGTGGCCGCGCTCGTCACGACGCCGTTCGGGCTGGCGCAAAGCGGCGGCCACTTGCCGGCCGGCCAACTGATCGATGCCGCGTATCTGGCGGTGCTCGTCCCGTTGTTTCCTTACGTGCTCGAACTGATTGCGTTGCGACGGATGAGCGCATCGGCATTCGGCATCCTGATGAGCGCCGAGCCCGCGATCGCTGCGGGGATCGGTTATGTCGTGCTGGCGCAGCCGATGAGCACGCTGCAGGTCGCCGGCACGCTGTGCGTGGTCGGTGCGAGCATCGGCGCGGTCATGCAGAAATAGCCGCGCTTTCCCGGCCATGACGGGCCGGTGCACGATGGTGCGTTCGCGGCGCCGTCGCCGCGGCCGCAAGGGAGGCTGGATCGGTAGCCTGCTGAACACGGAACACCGCGCCCGATTCCGCACGGCCGCGTGACATTTCATTGGCGCTCGCACGAGCCGCAAGCCCGCAAGGGTGGTCAGGCGACTCGTGATCCGGAACGGGTTTACAATCGATCGCATCCCCCGGCTGCCCTGGCGGGCCGGGCCCACATGCCATCGCGCCGCACCGTTCGGCAGGACGCCTCCGATGCCCACTTCCCCCGTGAACTCCCCGATTCCCCGTCAGCGGCGCGTGCAGTGTGCGAGCGCGGCCGGCCTTCACCACGTCGCCTATACCGAATGGGGCGATCCCGCGAACCCGCGCGTGCTGGTTTGCGTGCACGGCCTGACCCGTTCCGGGCGCGATTTCGACCGGCTCGCCACGGCGCTGTCCGATACGTATCGCGTCGTCTGCCCCGACATCGTCGGGCGCGGCCAATCGGACTGGCTGGCCGATCCGCGGCTCTACGCGATTCCGCAATACGTGGCCGACATGGTGACGCTGATCGCGCGACTCGACGTCGAATCGGTCGACTGGTTCGGCACGTCGATGGGCGGCCTGATCGGCATGGCGTTCGCGGGGCTGCCCGGTTCGCCGCTGCGCCGGATGATCGTCAACGACGTCGGCCCGCGCATCGAACCCGATTCGCTGACGCGCATCGGCGAATATCTCGGCGTGCAGCCGCGCTTTGCGACCGAGCAGGAGGGTGTCGACTATCTGACGTCGCTGTCGCTGCCGTTCGGTGCGCTGACCGCCGACGAGTGGCGCGAGATCAACGGGCCGCTGCTGCGCGAACTGCCCGAAGGCGGCTGGACGGTCCGCTACGATCCGCGCATCGCCGAGCCGTTCAAGGCAACCACGCCCGAGTTGGCCGCACTCGGCGAGGCCGCGCTGTGGCACGCCGTCGAGACGACGGATGCATCGCTGCTCGTCGTGCGCGGCGAGACGTCCGACCTGCTGTCGCGCGAGACGGTGGCCGACATGGTGCGTCGTGGCCGGCACGTCACGCACGCGGAGATTCCAGGGGCGGGCCATGCGCCGGCGTTCATCGACGCCGGCCAGATTGCGCTCGCGCGGCGGTTTTTCGTCGAAGGCGGCGCATAAACGCGTCATAATATGCGGTTCGACGGCACGCGGGCCGTGCCGTCACCCGAATCTCCATCCACTCACGACCGGAACATTCCATGGCAGTCATTCGTCACCACGTCGGGGCCCGACTCTCCGAAACCGCGATCCACAACGGTACCGTGTATCTGGCCGGCCAGATCGCCGAAGACACCACGCAGGACATCAAGGGCCAGACGCGCGAAGTGCTCGGCCACATCGACCGCCTGCTCGCCGAAGCGAACAGCGACAAGGCGCATCTGCTGTCGGTGCAGATCTACATTTCCGATCTGGCGAATTTCGACGGCATGAATGCGGAGTGGGATGCATGGGTCGCGCAGGGCAACACGCCGCCGCGCGCCACCGTCGAGGCGAAGCTCGCGGATCCGGCGCTGCTCGTCGAGATCGTGGTGGTCGCCGCACAGCGGAGCTGAACCGGACGTAACCCGACGATGATCGTATTCCGCCAGGCCAAGCAATGACCGAGTCCGTTTCCGCTTCCCCCGTCGCGGCACCGTCGTTCGACGACGTGCTCGCGTTCGTGCGCGAACGGGCCGGCGACGCGCGCCTGTCGTCGGGCGAACTGCTCGCCGATCACTCGGCGGGCACGGCGTCGATCATGCGCACGCTGAACGTCGATCCGCCCGCGATGCAGGCGGCCGCGCTGTTCGTGCTGACGCCGCACCTGAGCGACCCCGAGCGCGAACTCACCGAGCGTTTCGGCGACGAAGTGGCGCGGCTCGTGTCCGACGTGCGCAAGCTGTTGCGGCTCGGTACCGTCAGCCTGCGTGCCGCGCAGAACGCGGTGCCCGATGCAGGGCGTGACACGGCGGAAGAGCGGCGTACGCAGATCGAGGCGCTGCGCAAGATGCTGCTCGCGTTCGCGCAAGACATCCGCGTGGTGTTGATCCGGCTCGCGTCGCGCCTGCAGTCGCTGCGCTACTACGCGGCCGCGAAGATCGACCCGCCGCCCGACGTCGCGCGCGAGACGCTCGAGATCTATGCGCCGCTCGCGAACCGTCTCGGTATCTGGCAACTGAAGTGGGAGCTCGAGGATCTCGCGTTCCGCTTCGAGGATCCCGTCACCTACAAGCGGATCGCGAAGCTGCTCGACGAGAAGCGCATCGAGCGCGAAGCGTACGTCACGCAGGCGATCGACCGGTTGCAGCAGGAGCTGGCGGACGCGAACATCCAGGCCGATGTGAGCGGCCGGCCGAAGCATATCTACAGCATCTGGCGCAAGATGCGCGGCAAGGAACTCGATTTCTCCGAGCTGTACGACGTGCGCGCGTTTCGCGTGATCGTGCCGGACATCAAGGATTGCTACGCGGTGCTCGGCATCGTGCATCACCTGTGGCAGCCGGTGCCGAAGGAATTCGACGACTACATCTCGCGGCCGAAGCCGAACGGCTACAAGTCGCTGCATACGGTCGTGATCGGCGATGACGGCCGCGCGTTCGAAGTGCAGATCCGCACGCAGGAGATGCACCGTTTCGCCGAGTACGGCGTCGCCGCGCACTGGCGCTACAAGGAGGCCGGCGCGCGCGGCTACGGCGGCCAGTTCTCGGCGAGCGACAAATACGACGAGAAGATCGCATGGCTGCGGCAGCTGCTCGCGTGGAAGGATGACGTCGAGGACGGCGCGGAAAAGTCGGGCGACAAGGCGTGGGCCCAATTGCGCGAGACGTCGCTCGACGACGACCACATCTACGTGCTGACGCCGCAGGCGCGTGTGATCGCGTTGCCGCAGGGCGCGACGCCGGTCGATTTCGCGTACCACCTGCACAGCGAGCTTGGCCATCGCTGCCGTGGCGCACGCGTCGACGGCGCGATGGTGCCGCTCAACACGCCGCTCGCAAACGGCCAGACGGTCGAGATCGTCGCGGTGAAGGAGGGCGGGCCGTCGCGTGACTGGCTGAACCTGCAGCTCGGCTACATGAAGAGCCCGCGCGCGCGTCAGAAGGTGCGTGCATGGTTCAACTCGATCGAGCAGGAAGAAAACATCTCGCATGGCCGCGCGCTCGTCGAAAAGACGCTGCAGCGCGAGGGCAAGACATCGGTCAACCTGGACAATCTCGCCGCGAAGCTCGGCTTCAAGTCGCCCGAGGAGCTGTTCTCGGTCGTCGGCAAGGAAGAGTTCAGCCTTCGCAATGTCGAGCACGCGCTGTCCGATGCGCCGCCGCCGGAGCCGGCGCCCGAAGCGCCCGCCGATTTCGAGAAGCGCAGCAGCGGCGCGAGCGTGGCGCACGGCGCGTCGACCGGCGTGCTGGTCGTGGGCGTCGACGCGCTGCTGACCCAGCTCGCGCGCTGCTGCCGTCCGGCGCCGCCCGATCCGATCAGCGGCTTCGTCACGCGCGGCAAGGGGATGTCGATCCACCGCACCGATTGCCCGACGTTCCGCCGGATGGTCGAGCGCGCGCCGGAGCGCGTGCTGCAGACGACCTGGTCGGCCGACGTGCTCGGCGGGCGCGGTGCGTCCGTCTATCCGGTCGACCTGATGATCGAGGCAAGCGACCGGCAAGGGTTGCTGCGCGATATCTCCGAAGTGTTCGCGCGCGAGAAGATGAACGTGGTGGGCGTGAAGACGCAGAGCCGCCGCAACGCGGCATTCATGCAGTTCACGGTCGAGGTGTCGAACTCGGCGCAGGTGCAGCGCGCGTGCACGCTGCTCGGCGAGGTGCAAGGCGTCGTGCGGGCGGGGCGGAAGGCATGATATGGGGTTGGAGCCCCGTTATTTTGCTGCGACCGCATAAAAACACTTGCCAAGCCCGTAACGGCTCCATATAATCTTAGCTTCTCTAGGCTCGTAGCTCAGCTGGTTAGAGCACCACCTTGACATGGTGGGGGTCGTTGGTTCGAGTCCAATCGAGCCTACCAACGAATTGAGAATGCCCGGTCTCCGGGTGTTCGATGCAGTAAATAACTCAACGCGAACAAGGCGAATACGGTTATGACACCGCGAACGTTGACCGAAACCTTTTCGGAGCGACGCTAGTCGAGGAACCCTTTCGCCCTTTCAGTCTGAGTGAAGTATCGAATGCGGCCCCTCGAAAGCGGGGCCGCATTTTTTTTGTCGCGAAATTTTCCCGCGCGATTTTATGTCGCGTACCTGGTCTGCCGCCCACTGTCGGCATCACGGAGATTGCTATGGTTTCGATACGCTTGCCTGACGGCTCAGTTCGACAATACGAGCATCCGGTGACAGTTGCCGAGGTTGCAGCCTCGATCGGTCCCGGCCTTGCGAAGGCTGCGCTTGGTGGCAAGCTCGATGGCGAGCTCGTCGATACGTCGGCCGTGATCGACCGTGACGCGTCGCTCGCGATCGTGACCGACAAGGATGCCGACGGCCTCGACATCATCCGCCACTCGACGGCGCACTTGCTCGCATACGCGGTGAAGGAGCTGTATCCGGACGCACAGGTGACGATCGGCCCGGTGATCGACAACGGCTTCTATTACGACTTCTCGTACAACCGTCCGTTTACGCCTGAAGATCTGGAGAAGATCGAAAAGCGCATGCAGGAGCTCGCGAAGAAGGACGAGCCCGTGACGCGCCGTGTCGTGTCGCGCGACGAGGCGGCGGGCTACTTCCGCAGCATCGGCGAGAAGTACAAGGCCGAGATCATCGAATCGATTCCGCAAAGCGACGAAATCAAGCTGTATTCGCACGGCGGCTTTACCGATCTGTGCCGAGGCCCGCACGTGCCGTCGACGGGTAAGCTGAAGGTCTTCAAGCTGATGAAGGTCGCGGGCGCGTACTGGCGCGGCGATTCGAAGAACGAGCAGCTGCAGCGCATCTACGGCACGGCCTGGACGAAGAAGGAAGACCAGGACCAGTACCTGCACATGCTCGAGGAAGCGGAAAAGCGCGACCACCGCAAGCTCGGCAAGCAGCTCGACCTGTTCCACATGCAGGAAGAGTCGCCGGGCATGGTGTTCTGGCATCCGAAGGGCTGGGCGCTGTGGCAGCAGGTCGAGCAGTACATGCGCCGCCGCGTGAACGAAGCCGGCTACCTCGAGATCAAGACGCCGATGATCATGGACCGCTCGCTGTGGGAGGCGTCGGGCCACTGGCAGAACTACCGCGAGAACATGTTCACGACGGAGTCGGAGAAGCGCGACTACGCGATCAAGCCGATGAACTGCCCGGGTCACGTCCAGGTGTTCAAGCACGGCTTGCGCTCGTATCGCGACCTGCCGCTGCGCTACGCGGAATTCGGTTCGTGCCACCGCAACGAGGCATCGGGCGCGCTGCACGGCCTGATGCGCGTGCGCGGCTTCGTGCAGGACGATGCGCACATCTTCTGTACGGAAGACCAGTTCATCTCGGAGTCGATCGCGTTCAATACGCTGGCGATGAGCGTGTACAAGGACTTCGGTTTCGATCACATCGACATCAAGCTGTCGCTGCGCCCGGATCAGCGTGCGGGCACGGACGAGACGTGGGATCGTGCCGAGCAGGGCCTGCGCGACGCACTGACCGCCTGCGGCCTGACATGGGAAGAATTGCCGGGTGAAGGCGCGTTCTACGGTCCGAAGATCGAGTACCACATCAAGGATGCGCTCGGCCGATCGTGGCAGTGCGGTACGCTGCAGCTCGACATGGTGCTGCCGGAACGCCTCGGCGCCGAGTATGTTGCCGACGACAGCAGCCGTCGCCGGCCGGTGATGTTGCACCGTGCGATCGTCGGTTCGATGGAGCGTTTCCTCGGCATTTTGATCGAGCACCACGCTGGTGCAATGCCTGCCTGGCTCGCGCCGTTCCAGGCAGTTGTGCTCAATATCGCCGAAAGTCAGGCCGAATATGCGCAATCTCTGGCCCAATCGTTGCAAAAACAAGGGGTTAGAGTGGCGGCCGATTTGCGCAATGAGAAGATTAGCTATAAAATACGCGAGCACACGCTGGAAAAGGTGCCTTATCTCCTCGTCGTGGGTGATAAGGAGCGTGATGCGCAAACGGTAGCCGTGCGTGCCCGTGGCGGCGTCGATCTTGGCGTGATGCCGGTCGAAGCCTTCGTTGAGCGTCTGCAGGAAGACCTGCGCTCGTTCAAGTAACCGCCCTGGCAGCGCGGCTCGTTTTTTTAATTTTTAGAGGAAACGTAACATCGCTACTGATAAGTCGTCGCATCGCATCAACGGTGAAATCACTGCGCCGGAAGTGCGTCTGGTCGGGCTCGAGAACGAACCGCTCGGTATCGTAAAACTCGCTGATGCTTTCCGTAAATCGGAAGAACTGGATGTTGACCTGGTGGAAATCGCGCCGCAAGCGGTTCCCCCGGTTTGCCGTCTGATGGATTACGGCAAGTTCAAGTACCAGGAATCGAAGAAGCAGCACGAAGCGAAGCTGAAGCAGAAGGTCATCCAGGTCAAGGAAGTCAAGTTCCGCCCGGGTACCGATGACGGGGATTACAACGTCAAGCTCCGCAATCTCGTGCGCTTCCTCGAAGAAGGCGACAAGACGAAGATCACGTTGCGTTTCCGCGGTCGCGAAATGGCTCACCAGGAAATCGGTATGCGGATGCTTGAGCGTCTGCGCACGGATCTCGAGGAAGTCGGCCAGGTCGAGCAGATGCCGAAGATGGAAGGGCGCCAGATGATCATGGTGCTCTCGCCGAAGAAAAAGAAGTAACGGGCCCGCGCGCTTCGCGCGCAGGTTCGCAGTGGTTCGGCGCGTTGCCCGGTCAGGGCGGCGTGCCAGCAATGACGGCGGCTGCGCAAGCGGTTCGCCGTACACAAGTGGACTGGGTTTCGAAGGGCGGGTCAAGGGCGCAAGCCAACCGCACACCCATCGCCATCTAATAAACTGGAGTTGTTCGTCATGCCTAAGATGAAGACCAAGAAGAGCGCTGCAAAGCGCTTCGTGGTGCGTCCGGGCGGTACCGTCAAGCGCGGTCAAGCCTTCAAGCGTCACATCCTGACCAAGAAAACCACGAAGAACAAGCGCCACCTGCGCGGCGCAACGGCAGTTCATGATTCCGATCTGAACTCCGTCCGCGCAATGCTGCCGTTCGCGTAACCCCTCAATCGATACTCTAAGGAGAGAAACATGCCTCGAGTCAAACGTGGGGTAACCGCACGGGCCCGCCACAAGAAGATCATCAACCTGGCCAAGGGTTATCGCGGTCGCCGCAATAACGTCTACCGCATCGCCAAGCAGGCGGTGATGCGCGCTGGTCAGTACGCATATCGCGATCGTCGCAACAAGAAGCGTGTGTTCCGCGCACTGTGGATTACGCGTATCAACGCGGCGGTTCGTCAGCACGACATGACCTACAGCGTGTTCATCAACGGCCTGAAGAAGGCGTCGATCGAACTCGACCGTAAGGTGCTGGCTGACATGGCGGTGTTCGACAAGGCTGCTTTTGCTGCGATCGTCAAGCAGGTGAAAGCCGCCGTTGCAGCCTAATTGCGAAATTAGCACTGCGTGGTTAGTTGCAGCGATGCTCCGGTAGTTTCGGCCGCTGCAGCGAAAACGGGGCTCTTCCGAGCCCCTTTTTTGTTTGGTGTGCGATTTCGCTCGCCAAGACCGAATGACGTTGGAAATGATGGGATCTATGGATCTGGACCAGATTGTCGCCGACGCGCAGCAGTCCTTCGAACAGGCTGCCGACATCACCACGCTCGAAAACGAGAAAGCACGATTTCTCGGCAAGTCGGGTGCGCTGACCGAGTTGCTGAAGGGCCTCGGCAAGCTCGATCCCGAAGCACGCAAGACCGAAGGCGCACGCATCAACGTCGCGAAGCAGCAGGTTGAAGCTGCGCTGACCGCACGCCGTCAGGCACTGGCCGACGCGCTGCTGAACCAGCGCCTCGCCGCCGAGTCGATCGACGTGACGTTGCCGGGCCGCGGCGCCGGTGCAGGCAGCCTGCACCCCGTGATGCGCACGTGGGAGCGTGTCGAACAGATTTTCGGCTCGATCGGCTTCGATGTGGCAGACGGCCCCGAAATCGAGACCGACTGGTACAACTTCACATCGCTGAACAGCCCGGAGAACCATCCGGCGCGTTCGATGCAGGACACCTTCTACGTCGAAGGCAAGGATGCCGACGGCCGCCAGCTGCTGCTGCGCACGCACACGAGCCCGATGCAGGTGCGTTACGCGCGCATGAACCGTCCGCCGATCAAGGTGATCGCACCGGGCCGCACGTATCGCGTCGACAGCGATGCGACCCACTCGCCGATGTTCAATCAGGTCGAGGGGCTGTGGATCGACGAAAACATCAGCTTCGCCGATCTCAAGGGCGTCTATACCGACTTCCTGAAAAAATTCTTCGAGCGCGACGACATCCTCGTGCGCTTCCGTCCGTCGTATTTCCCGTTCACGGAACCGTCGGCCGAGATCGACATGATGTTCGAGCAAGGCAAGAACGCCGGCAAGTGGCTCGAGATTTCCGGTTCGGGGCAGGTGCATCCGACCGTGATTCGCAACATGGGCCTCGATCCCGAGCGCTACATCGGCTTTGCGTTCGGCAGCGGCCTCGAGCGCCTGACGATGCTGCGCTACGGCGTCCAGGATCTCCGGCTGTTCTTCGAGAACGACCTGCGTTTCCTGCGCCAGTTCGCGTAACGCCGCGCGCCGCGCCGACCTGTGCCCGTGCACGCCCCGACGGACGATCCGGCGGGGCCCGGGCGTCGATCTAACCTGTTTCGAACGTAGACATCCATGCAATTCCCTGAATCCTGGTTGAGAACCTTTGTCGACCCGCAGCTGACGACCGACGAACTGTCGCACGCGCTGACGATGGCGGGGCTCGAAGTCGAATCGCTGAGCAAGGCTGCGCCGCCGACGTCGAAGATCGTCGTCGGCCGCGTGCTCGAAGTCGTCAAGCATCCGGATGCGGACAAGCTCAATGTCTGCCAGGTCGATGCCGGCACCGGCGCGACGCTGAATATCGTCTGCGGCGCACCGAACGTCGCGCCCGGCATCAAGGTCCCGGTCGCGCTGGTCGGCGCGGAACTGCCGCCGGCGGAAGAGGGTGGCAAGCCGTTCGCGATCAAGCTGTCGAAGCTGCGCGGCGTGGAGAGCCAGGGGATGCTGTGCTCGGCACGTGAACTGAAGCTGTCCGAGGATCACAGCGGCCTGCTGGTGCTGCCGGAAGATACGCCGGTCGGCCAGGACATCCGCGAGACGCTCAATCTCGACGACACGATCTTCGAAATCAAGCTGACGCCGAACAAGGCCGACTGCCTGTCGGTGTTCGGCATTGCGCGCGAGACGGCCGCGATCACCGGTGCGCCGCTGACGCCGGTCGATATCCGCCCGGTGCGCGTCGAACTCGACGAAACGCTGCCGGTGCGCATTGCCGCTCCCGATCTGTGCGGTCGCTTCTCGGGTCGCGTGATCCGCGGCGTGAACGCGCGTGCGAAGACCCCGCAGTGGATGGTCGAGCGCCTCGAGCGCTCCGGCCAGCGCAGCGTGTCGGCGCTCGTCGACATCTCGAACTACGTGATGTTCGAGCTCGGCCGCCCGTCGCACGTGTTCGATCTCGACAAGATCCACGGTGGCATCGAGGTGCGCTGGGGCAAGCGCGGCGAATCGCTGAAGCTGCTCAACGGCAACACGGTCGAACTCGACGAAACGGTCGGCGTCATTTCGGATGACCGCCAGGTCGAAAGCCTGGCCGGCATCATGGGCGGCGACAGCACGGCCGTCACGCTCGATACGACCAACATCTACCTGGAAGCCGCGTTCTGGTGGCCGGACAGCATCCGCGGCCGCGCGCGCAAGTACAACTTCTCGACCGATGCGGCCCATCGCTTCGAGCGCGGCGTCGATTACGCGACGACCGTCGAGCACGTCGAGCGCATCACGCAGCTGATCCTCGAGATCTGCGGCGGCAAGGCCGGCCCGGTCGACGATCAGTCCGTGAACCTGCCGCAGCGCGCGCCGGTGAAGATGCGCGTGTCGCGCGCGAACCGCATCATCGGCGTGCAGATCGGCGCCGACGAGATCGCCAGCATCTTCACGCGCCTCGGCCTGCCGTTCGAGCGTGAAGACGACGCGTTCCTCGTCACGCCGCCGTCGCATCGCTTCGACATCGAGATCGAGGAAGACCTGATCGAGGAGGTCGCGCGGATCTACGGCTTCGAGAAGATCCCGGCGCGTCCGCCGGTCGCGACGAGCGAAATGCGCGCGACCAACGAGACGCGGCGTTCGATCCACGATGTCCGTCATGCGCTTGCCGCGCGCGACTACGCGGAAACCGTCAACTTCAGCTTCGTCGATGCGGAGTGGGAGCAGGATTTCGCGGGCAACGACCAGCCGATCCGCCTGCTGAACCCGATCGCGAGCCAGCTCTCGGTGATGCGCACGACGCTGTTCGGCAGCCTGATTTCCGTGCTGCGCCACAACCTGAACCGCCGTGCAGATCGCGTGCGCGTGTTCGAAGCTGGCCGCGTGTTCCTCGCCGATGCGTCGGCGAAGGCCGGTGAGCTGACGGTCGAGGGCTACGTGCAGCCGAAGCGCGTCGGTGCGCTTGCCTATGGCCCGGTGCTCGACGAGCAGTGGGGCGTGGCAACCCGTGCGGTCGATTTCTTCGACGTGAAGGGCGATCTCGAGGCGCTGCTTGCGCCGGCAGCCGCACGCTTCGTGAAGGCGGAACATCCGGCCCTCCATCCGGGGCGCAGCGCGCGTATCGAAGTCGACGGTCGTGCGGTCGGCTGGATCGGTGAGTTGCACCCGCGCCTGATGCAGAAGTACGAACTGCCGCATGCTCCGGTAATGTTCGAAATCGACGCGGATGCGCTGATTGCGCGTGCGTTGCCCACGCCGACCGAGGTGTCGAAATTCCCGCCGGTTCGTCGCGATATCGCCGTTGTCGTCGATCAGGCGGTCGAGGTTCAGGCACTTTTCGACGAAATGAAGAAGGCGCTTGCCGAAGAGGCCTGCCGATTCGTTCAGAAGGTTGTACTCTTCGACGAATTTCGTGCAAAATCAAATACTTCCGGTGGCCTTGCCGCGCACGAGAAGAGCCTTGCCTTCCGCGTGACGCTGCAGGACGCGGCTGGCACGCTACAGGACGAGGTCGTCGATCAGGCGATCCAGGCGCTGGTCGAGCGGATGGCTCGCGCCGGTGCGCGCCTGCGCGGCTAAGGAGGAGGTCCGCCCGCTCGCGGGCGGCCTTTTCCGATCGTAATTTGATTTAACGCGCTGTATGGCAGATATGAACGACATGACCTCGAGTGAATTCGAAGCCCTCCTGACGGCGCAACGCAGCGCCATGAACCGCGATGCTTCGGCGCCGGCGTCCACCGAGACGCCCACGCTGACGAAAGCGGAACTGGCGGAGTTGCTGTTCGACAGCGTCGGGCTGAACAAGCGTGAAGCGAAGGACATGGTCGAGGCGTTTTTCGAGGTGATTCGCGACGCGCTCGAAAACGGCGAAAGCGTCAAGCTGTCGGGGTTCGGTAATTTCCAGCTGCGCGACAAGCCGCAGCGTCCGGGCCGCAATCCGAAGACGGGCGAGGCAATTCCGATCGCGGCCCGCCGGGTGGTAACCTTCCACGCGAGCCAGAAGCTGAAGGCGCTGGTCGAAAACGGCGCGGAGTAAGCCCCCGCGCGCTGACGTCCCCGCGCGGCCGCCGCGCACCCTTTACCGACGGTTAACCGACGATGACCACTACGGTTGAGAAAGTCGTCTTGCCTCCGATTCCCGCGAAGCGCTACTTCACGATCGGTGAAGTCAGCGAGCTGTGCGGGGTCAAGCCGCATGTGCTGCGTTATTGGGAACAGGAATTTACTCAACTGCGGCCGGTGAAGCGGCGTGGCAATCGTCGGTATTACCAGCACCATGAAGTGCTGCTGATCCGGCGGATTCGCGAGTTGTTGTACGAGCAGGGATTCACGATCAACGGCGCGCGCAACCGGCTCGATTCGCCGGGCGGCGAGCGGGCCGCGCCGGCACCCGTCGAGCCGGAGGCCCAGGCCGCCGATGCGCGCACACCGGGCAAGCCGGGCGCAACCGTCGACGTAATTGCATTGCGGCAGGCGCTGCTCGACGTGATCGACGGACTGAAGCACGACTGAGCGCGAAGTACGAAGGATGAAATGAAAAGCCCGGTTGGCGACCCGCCACCGGGCTTTTTGCATGCGCGTCTTACATGCACATCAACGCGATGCGAGCGGATTCTTTTGGCCCATGTCGACGACCAGCGTGCCGTCCGGCAGCATCCGCACGGAACCTTGCGCGACCTGGCTGCGGTAGCCGTACAGGTCGAAACGCATTGGGCCGGCCTCGGCCGAATTCCTGATCAGCGCGCGCACGTTCAGTTCGAGCACGTTGAACATCTTCATGTCGCCGCCTTCCATCCACATGTAGCTCGGCGCATCGATCTGCGGCCGTTGCGGCGCAGGCGAGCCCGCCAGACGCCTGAACGTGAGGCGCAGTCCGTCGCGCTCGACGGTTGCCTGGCCGAGCTTGCCGTTCAGCACGGGGGGCGGGAACACGGTGTACTGGTCGAGCACGAGCGTGTCGCCGCGCAGTTCCGCGCCGCGGCGCTGCAACGGCGTCAGCGAAGCGAGCTCGATGCCGAGCGAACGCAGCAGCTTCGCCTGCGGAATCCCGAGCACCGACACCTGGGATGGCTTGAACGCGAGATGCCGGTCGTCGAGCACGGACAGCGAGCCCTTCATGTCGGTCGGCAGCCAGACGCCCGGCACATGGTTCCACAGCTTGATGCCGCCCTGGACACGCAGGTTCGTGCCGTCCGCGCTCAGCTGCAGGTCGTTGAGCGAGCGCGGCGAGTAGTCGAGCAGATAGTTGTTGAAGAGCGCGGACATCGCCTTCCACGATTCGACCACCGTGCCGCCGAGAATCCGGATGTCGTACTGGTTCGGGTCGTCGAGATCGACGGGTTCGCCGGGCCGCTTCGATACGAGTTCCACGTCGAGATCCTCGACGTGAAAGCCGATATCCCCGGACAGGTTGAAATCGACGTTGCGCAGATGGATCGTCGGGTTGCGATTCGACACGTGCCGCTCGTTGAACGGCGTGGTCGACGTGCGCCGCATGGCGACCTTCTGCATGCCGGGGTGGGTGGCGTTCGCCGCGAGTGCGTAGGCTTCCCAGTGCTGGCGTATGTCACGCAGCGCAGTCTGCTGCGCGGCGAGAAAGCTGTCGTTCAGGCGCGCGGCCGCGTTGCCGAGCAGCGCACCGCTGGCCGGGCCCGTGTACGAAGGCATCCGGATCGCCATCGCACCGCTTTCGTCGAAATTGAAGTAGCCGGCCGACACCTGGTCGCGATAGTGGTACAGGTCGAACACGAAAGTCTGGTCGCGCTTCGCCGGATCGACCGGGCCGATCAGGATGTCCGCGTTCATCGGCATCGAGCGCATGAACTTCACGTCGCCGCCTCGAATGTACATGGCCTGCTGGGGCGCATTCGCAGGCATCGCGAAGCCGGCGTGCGTGCCGTCGTCGAGCTTCAGGTCGAGGCCGGCCGGTGTCACGCGCACCGCGGTGATCGTGAGTTTCAGGCGCGGCGGCGGCATCAGCTTGTCGACCGACATCACGAGATCGTCGCCGGCGAGTTGCGCGATCGGCGTCTGGACTTTCAGCAAGTCGGCCATTTTCACGTTGGCCGCGCGCATCACCGGCTGCGCGTTGATGCCCGAAACGCGCACCCCCGTCGGATGGAACACGAGCTGGCTGCCGTCGCGGATCGCGAGCGTGCCGGTCAGCGAGAACGGCACCCAGCCGTCGCGCTGCATCTCGCCTTGGAGGTGAATCACGCCGTCGCCGGCCGACACGGCGAGCTTGCGCAGCGGCGCGTTGCGGTAGCCGAAGATGTAGGTGTTGAAGAGCGCGGTCAGCTTCGCGTTGTCGAGCGTGACCGTGCCTTCATGCACGTCGATCTCGAAACTCGTCGGATCGTCGAACACGATCGGCGCGCCGGCCTGCGTCGGCACGAGCGTGGCGGACAACTGATGGATGAAGAAGCCCAGGTTGTTGACGATACGGAAATCGACGTCGCGCAGGAACGTCATCGCGCCGTTCTGGCCCGAGTCGCGCAGCGTGAACTGGCGCGGTTGCGTCAGGCTGATCGATGCGAGCGACGGCACGGTACGTGCGACCTGCTGTTCGCGGGCGAGGCGCTCGGCTTTGGTGCGTTCGATCTTCGTCGACGCGACCGACGTGTTGCCGTCGCGCTGTGCCGACGATTCCGCGCAACCGGCACAAAGCAGCGCGAGCGCCAGCATGCCGCAGCCGAACACGCGGGATGTTCCGGGCGAGATAGGCCGGGCCGCGCGTTGCGGGCTGGAAATCCAGTCGAAAATTGCCAAAGGCGAGCGATGGCCGCGCCGGACCGCATTCCGCATCGTCTGTCTCCATGTCTTGTCGTGATCGACGGCGGTGCGCGGCACTGCACGGCGCGAGCGTCGATGCCGTGCAGTGTGGCATAGCACGCTAGAGCGGCGTTACCAAACAACGGGCGCTTGGGCAGAGTGGGCCAGCATGCTGCGGGACAACGGATTCGGGGTGGTCGGGCGCGCGGATCAAACGGTCGTTTGGTTCGCGCGGTCCGCCCCAGGCGGCTTTCGTTGCGACCGGGAAAACCCGCCCAGGCCTTGGCTGGTAAGGGTTCCGCCGGATACGAGGTGCAGCGGCCGCTGCGATCGAAGCGCAGATACGATCCGGCCCCGTCGAAGCGGCCCGCGGGTGGATCAGACCAGCATGTGCTGCCGGATGGCGTTCAGCGTTGCCTGGTCGAGTTGCAGGCCGTTCGCGATATACGACGTCATCGAGCCGTACGACGCGGTGACCTGATCGAATGCCGCCTGCAGATAGTCAGCGTGCGCGCCTTGCAGCGCGGTCATCATGTCTGCCGCATTTTGCCCGCCGGCTTTTTGTGCCTGGGCGATCGACGCAGAGATTTCCGACGCGCTGTAGGCGTTGGTCAACAGGTAGTCGGCGAGTATCGTCTGCCCGGAGATGCCGAGGATCGTGTGCAGAATGGCGGTGGCCCAGCCGGTGCGGTCCTTGCCGGCCGTGCAGTGGAACACCAGGTTTTCGCCGGAGGCAGCGAAGCCGGTGAAGAGTGCACGATAGCTGGCGTGCGCGGAGTCCGACGTGACGAACGCACGATACATGCTCAACATGAACGCTGTCGCGGTGGCGCCGGTCGTCGGGATCGGGGTGATGCTGGCGGCTCCGAGCACGTTGAGGTTTTGCCATGCGGCACCGGCCAGCGACGCATCCGGTTGCGTCTTGATCTCGGCGGGCGTGCGCAGGTCGCAGACCTGCCTGATGTCGAGCGTGCCGACGGTGGCGATGTCGGCGGCGGACAACGCAAGCGCGGATGACCGGTAGATCACGCCTTTCTTCATCTTCGCGCCGCTCGTCGTTACATAACCGGTTCCGTCCGGCCCGGCCGTGTCGCGAAAATTCGAAGCGGAACCCAGCCGCGGCGTCGCGACCGGCGCGACCGAAATCGAGTCGCCTCCGCATGCCGACAGAAATGACGCGCTCCCGAGCGCCGCACCTATCGTGCCGGCACCCAGCCGGAGAAAATGTCGACGTGAAATTTCGTTTTTCTGATGCATTCAATGTCCTTTGTCGGAGAAGGTTGCAAGCGGTCGCGACCGCGGTGGTGACCGACGCCGCCTCTTGTCTCGCGCGCGACGCGGCAAAGCCGGGCAGGCCGGATCGATCGGCATGCAGTCGAGCGGATCGCCCGCGCGCATCGGTCTCGCGCCGGGTAAGCGCACGGTAGCGACTTGCGGCGAATCGGCCATCGTCCTTTTCGATTAGGGCGGAATGCGGGATACCGATAGCGGATGTGCGTCGTCGACGGGTAGGATCGGTGGCAGCGGCGAGGTAAGATCGGCGACAGTGGCTGTATCGACCAAAGTACAAGTAGCCATCACGGGGAAGCGTCATGGATCTCAAGGAAGTCGACGTACTGGGTGCGGGCGTGGGCGATCACTGGTACTACGCGTCGAAGGCGCGTGCGATCCGCCGGTTCCTGGGTGCATCGGGCGCGAACCGCATACTCGATGTCGGTGCAGGCTCCGGCTTCTTCTCGAAGCACTTGCTCGAGCGTACGCAGGCGTCGGAGGCGTGGTGCGTCGATACGAGCTACGCCGACGATACCGACGCGGAGGCGGCCGGCAAGCCCATCCACTTTCGGCGCTCCGTCGAACGATTCGATGCCGATCTCGTGTTGCTGATGGACGTGCTCGAGCATGTCGACGACGACGTCGGGTTACTCGCACGTTATGTAGCGGGCGCGCCTTCCGGAAGCCGGTTCCTGATCACGGTTCCCGCGTTCCAGTTCCTCTGGAGCGGCCATGACGATTTTCTCGAGCACAAGCGCCGATATACGATCGGCAGTCTCGAGGACGTGGTGCGCCGCGCGGGGCTCGACGTCGAGCACGGCGCCTATTATTTCGGTCTCACGTTTCCGCTTGCGGCAGCGCTGCGGCTGGGTGAGCGGGCGCGTCGGCATCCGCGCGAGCCGGCGTCGCAATTGCGCCGTCACCATCCGTTCGTCAACGGCTTGCTCAAGACGATCTGCCGGATCGAGTTGCCGATGTTTCGCTTCAACCGCGTCGCCGGCCTGACGGTCATCTGTATCGCGCGCAAGCTTTGAATGCGATGCGCGGGGGCCGTGCGGCCGGTGCGAAGGTCGCCGTGTCATGCGCGTTGTTGGCTGCAACGGAGCCGTCACGCCAAAAAATTTCACAAGAACATTCACAAAATGCATGTGACCCGTTCTAAATCGGGAAACTGTCTGTTATAATTTTTTTCTTTCGGGGCGTAGCGCAGCCTGGTAGCGTACCTGCATGGGGTGCAGGTGGTCGGAGGTTCAAATCCTCTCGCCCCGACCAGACAAGAACCCGCGTCAGCTTGGGCTGACGCGGGTTTTTTCTTGCCGGTCGCTTTTTTGCACATCGCGGCGCGGCCCCGGTAAAATGCAAGGTTGATCCACGGAAAGCGCCGTGATTTAGCGGAAGAGGATTCCCCGAACATGACTGATCTTCGTCTTACCATGCGGTTCGCTGCAGTGCTCGCCACCGGCGCGCTCGTCGCCGGTTGCGGTACGTCGTCGCCCACGAAAGTGGACTACAAGAGCGATTCGAAATCGAAGGAAGCGTCGCTCGCAGTGCCGCCCAACATGCTCGACGAGACGGCCGATCAGCGTTCGCTGCCGCCCCAGGGCGGCGCGACTTCCCTGTCCGCGCTTCAGCAGGTCCAGCAGGCGGCGCCTGCGCTGGACACCGTTGCTCCGGCCGTGGCAGGCATGCATATCCAGCGCGACGGCACCGAGAGCTGGCTCGTGATCGACGGCAAGCAGCCGGCCGACGTCTGGACGCAGGTTCGCCGCTTCTGGCAGGAGCAGGGTTTCCTGCTCGTCGTCGACCAGCGCGACAAGGGCGTGATGGAAACCGACTGGAACGAAACCCATCCGCAGATCAACGACGGCCTGATCCGCAGCGTGATCTCGAAGGCGATGGGCAACTCGTACGTGACGGCCGAGCGCAACAAATACCGTACGCGTCTCGATTCGGCGCCGAATGGCGGCACCTACGTGTTCATCAGCCAGAAGGGGATGCGTGAGGCGATCACGGGCGCGAACAACGATTCGAGCAAGTGGGAACCGAAGCCGAACGATCCGGCGCTCGAGACTGAATACCTGAAGCGGTTGATGGCCGTGCTCGCACAGAACGAGCAGCGCGCGAAGAACGGCGAGCCGCCGATCGCGAACATCAAGGACAACACGATCCCGAAGGACAAGAAGGCGGACACCGACGCGTCGTCGAAGGCGGCTGCCGCGATTGCTGCGCAAAACGTCTCCCGCTCGTCGGCGCAAGGCAACGATGCGGCCGACGCGGCCGTGCCGTCGGAGGTCACGCTCGGCGAGCCGTACGACCGGTCGTGGTTGCACGTCGGTCTCGCGCTCGATCGTGCGAACTTCACGGTCGACGATCGAGATCGCACGAAGGGCCTGTATTTCGTGCGTTATGTCGATCCGAAGGATCTGACTTCGGCCGAGCAGGGCTTCTGGAGCCAGCTGTTCCACGGCAAGAAGGAAAAGCAGGCGAAGCAGTACCGTGTCAACGTGAAGGCGCTCACGGCCGACCAGACGCGCGTGGCGGTCGTTGACGATTCGGGTGCGATCGACTCATCGTCGCCGGCTCGCCAGATCATGGGGTTGCTCGTGAATCAGCTCCGCTGATTTCCGCGGTTTCTCCGCACCAATGAAAAAGCCCGCCACATGGCGGGCTTTTTCATTGCCGCTCGCCGGCGCACACATGAGAGGGGTGTTCGGTCCCTCCTCGTGACGTTACGTAACATCCGCGCGTTACGGCGGCAGAACACATGCCGTATTGTCGTCTGCAAAAAATTTATCCTTATAAATCAACGAGGTGATTCGCGTGTGATGGCTGGCACGCAACCTGCTTTATATGTTGGAATCGTTGAAACAGGGAGGATGGCGTCAGATACCGGGGGTGCGCCGCGAGCGCCCGATCAACGGTATCGACGTCTTCGAATGCCGATGCGACAAGTGTCGGCACAACTGATGATGATCCGCGCCAGCGTGCGGATCCCGATGGCCCCGTCGCCTATCCTCGTAGGGCGACGGTTTCGCCCGCGCTTCTCTGAAGCGCGGGCTATTTTTTTGGCCGTCGTGCGGGGCCGTGCCGGCGCAGCCGATACACGATTCGCGTATTCTCGGACTTTTCCAGATGAGGGGGTGGAATGGCGGAAATTGCAGTCGTGGCGCTGATCGTGGCGAAGCCGGGCGCCGAGGAAAAGTTGCGCGTCCAGCTCGAAGGGATCGTCGAGCCGACCCGCAACGAAGCAGGCGCACTGCAGTACGACCTGCATCGGGATCTGAAGGAGCCCGCGCGGTTCGTATTCGTCGAGCGTTGGGAAAGCGAGGAGGCGCTTGCTGCCCATGCCCGTTCCGCGCACATTCTGGCTTATCGCGAAGCGGCCGCGGACTGGATCGAGCGTTCCGAAATCCGCGTGCTGTCGAAGCTCGTCTGAGCCGGGTGGGGCGACCGGACGTGTCCGGTCGCGGGGTGCGTCAGTGCGACGTGTTGGGGACGTCGAGGATCAGGATGATCGTCCAGTCGGCGTCGCCGTCGTGATGATACTGTCGCTCGGCGACGATGAACGGTTGCTGTTTGCCTTGCGGGCCGAGGAAGAGCACGTCGCCCTCCATCGGCAGGCACTCGATCGGCGGCAGCGCGAGGAACGCGTCGGCCGAGCCGCGGGGCATCAGTTGCTTGATCTGGCGAGTGGCGGCTTCGGTCCACTCGATGTCGAGTTGAATGTTGCTCATGCTGTCCTCCGCACCGGGGTGCGCACGGGTGGAAAAATTCGGTGCGCGACTTTAGCACAGCGCACGCGCGCCGCAATCAAAAAAGCCGAACCCGGTTGCCCGGATTCGGCTTTTTCTTGTGCGGTACCGCCGAACTTACTGGCTGGCAGCGTCTGCGGCCTTGGCAGCCTTCTTGCCGGCCTTCTTTGCGGCAGCCTTGTGGTGAGCAGCCTTCTTGCCGTGGTGATGCTCTTCCTGCATCGCCGGCTGTGCGGCTTCGGCCGCTTGCTGCTGCTGCAGCGCCTGTGCGCGCTGCTCGATCTCGGAGATCTTGGCCGGATCGGTAATCGTCTTGATTTCCGTGCTCTCTTGCGCATACGCTGCGCCAGTCAGCGCCGACATCGCTACCAGGATAGCCAGGGACGTCTTCTTCATTGCTTTACCTCCGCTAAGTGGTGATGAACCCGAGTGTTGCCGTTTTGTCTGGCGACTGCAATCGAGTGCGTGTCGAGTGTAACAAAAGTGACGGATCAATGTGCATCGGATCGAGGCGGGACGCAAGGCCCCGTTGAAGTCGCGCAACACTTCGCACCCTTCGTCACGCGCCTGCCATCGTCGTCGCCGCATTCATTTCCGCTCGGGTTTCCCGCAGCCGTCAGTCAGAACCACCCGAGCCATCGATAGACGTGGAACTGCGCGATGCCGACCAGTTCATGCAGCGCCTGTTCGGCGTTGGCCAGGTTGCGCCAGCGCGGCAGCCAGCCCGTTTGCGCGCGCCGGCGATTCGCATAAACGGGCTGCGGGTCGATCCCGAAGTGGCGGAAATCGAGCAATGCGCGGCGCATCTGATATGACGAAGTGACGAGAATGCGTGCGTCGTCATGCTGTGAGCGTAATATGGGTGCAGTGAATTTCGCGTTTTCGTAGGTTGTGCGGCTATCTGGTTCCAGAACGAGGTCCGCGGGAGCGACGCCTTCCGCGACGAGCTGGCGCCCGTAGACGGCCGCTTCGGTTTCTCCGTGATGCTGCGGGTCGCCGCCCGACATCACCACGGTGCAGTGTGCGGCCTGCTGCCGGCACGCGTGGTAGAGCGCCGCGACCTTGTGGATGCGGGCGGCTCCGTCAGGCGGGGGCTGCAGTCCGGCGTCGGTGCGCCGTGTTCCGGCGCCGATGAGAATCAGTGTGGTCCGCCCATGCATGTCCGGGTGCTCGACAGGTACGACTCCCGCTTCGGTCCACGCGATCAGCGGGGCGGTGAGCCAGCCTGTCGCGAGCAGCCAGAGCAGCGCAACGGCGGCCATCGAGATGATTTGCCGCCGCTTGCGGCAGAGCATGAAACAGATGAAGAGAAGTACAAATGAATCGAACAGAATCAATTTGATTGGGGTATGGTGTCTTTTTATGGACGGCTGACGATCCGGCCCTGACGCGACGCCGAACGTCGGCCTCCAGAATCGGTGGCGGTATCGGCGGGCGGAGACCCCGCCCGGCGCGCCGCTTCGCATTGTCGCTGCACTTTAAGAAAGAATCGAGATGGCCACGTATTCCAACGAAGCGGTGCTCGACGCATTGAGACGAGTGCAGTACCGCCAGGTACCGTGGGCACGCCGCCCGGGTGTGTTCGAGTATCTCCGTTCGCTTGGGCTGATGGACACGGTCAGGCAGAAAACCGTAGCCCCCGCGCCGGGCTTTCACGCACCGGTCGACATTGCCGTGCTGACCGAAAGCGGCCGAGCCGAGTTCTCGCGCCTCGAGCGCGACGAGAAATTACTTTCCTGGACCGATCGCCGTATGGCCGACTACGCATTGAGCGAAGCGAGTGCCGTGGCGATTCTCGAAAGCCGCCTGTAGCGGCCGACATTTCTCCGCACGCATCGCCCGCGCGGCGGATGATACAAAAAAAGCCCGTATCGCGAGGATACGGGCGTACCGGATACTTTTGCTGTTGCCACGCTGTGCTCATGGCAACGTTGTGACTCGCCGTATGCGGCGCAGTTCCCGGCAGCGGGCATTTTCTTTGGTGAATCCTGAAATTGGCAGGACTACGGATGACGCGGTACGTCCGACGGCTGCGAGCCGATGCGCGCTCGCGCATTGCTGGCGATGTCGCCGCGCAGGTCGCCGCGCGGCACGGTCTGCCGGCCGGACGGGTTGGCGGAGGGTGGCTGGCGGAGCGTGTTCCGGTGATCCTGCTGGCGATGGGGCGGTTTCGCGCGATCGTCGGCGCGGGCTGGAGCGGACAACGCCAGGGAAATGACAATGCCGCATGCAACGAGCAGTGACATTGGTTTCATGGCGGGGCTCCCTTCAAGCCACGCGGCTTGTTGATATGTCGCTAAGGTAAGCGTGGGAGTGCAGGCTTGCTGTAAATATTGGTAAATAGATGTATCGCGCCACGACAATGGTAATCGACGGCACCGCTGGCGTCGCGAACAGATCGCGTCGCGGAAAGAAACCGGGCGGCCGAAGCCGCCCGATCGAGCATTCGTTACGCCATCTTGACGGGCGCGCGCCAGGATTCCGGATTGGTCCAGAAGGCGCCGCGCAGCCGGTCGCGGCTCGGCGGGGCGGGCGGCTTCGCAGCACTCGCGCCGATGCGCCCGCGCAGGGAGATCTGCCGGCCGCTCGTGCCGAGTCGCTTCACGATTTCGGCGAGCGTGCCGTCCGCCTGCCATTCGTCGAAGCGACGGCGGCAAGTCGGCGGCGACGGATAGCGGCCCGGCAGCTTCGACCAGCCTTCGCCCGTCGACAGCACCCACAGCACGGCGTTCACCACCGAGCGGGCTTCCACGCGGGGGCGGCCGCGCCGCTCACTCCGTGCGGGTTCCGAGCAAAACAGACCTTCGACCAGCGCCCACTCGTTATCTCTCAAATCGTCGAACAGCATCATGTCCTCACCTCAGCGAAGCTAACTCCGGTGCGCTGCCCTGCGCCGCGCACTCTTCAAGCACTCGATCGTCGAGTGCCGGGTGGGGGCGTCCGGTTGGCCGGCAGCGGCGTTTCTGCTCTTCCGTCCGACGAAACCTGCGCCCTGTGCGCCAGGTGATGCACGAAGCGTGCCATGTCGGAGGTAATTCCCTCGAGAGCCGCTTGGCAGCGAGCTAACGGCTAAGTCAGCTAGGGGCGTATAAGACGCCAAAATAACCCGCCAGCAAATCGGGACAATCACCAATCTTGTGCAGTTCGCCCGCACCGCGTGCGTTCGCGTCGGTATTGCACCGCAGCGAAACATGGGGGCAGATGCCTGATTCGCACGTCGACGCCGGATTCGCGCATTAAAATCGTGCATCGATATCGACGATTGATGAGGTCAGGAAATGAACGTCACGCTGCGCCAGCTTCGCGTCTTCATCGAGGTAGCGCGGCTCAGGAGCTTCAGTCGCGCAGGCGACGAAATCGGGCTCACGCAGTCCGCGGTCAGCCGCTGCGTGCGCGAGCTCGAGGCCGAGCTCGGGTTGAAGCTGATCGACCGCACGACGCGCGACGTGCAGCTGACCGATGTCGGCGCGAACCTGATTGCGAGTGTGTCTCGTCTGCTCGACGATCTCGACGACACGCTGCGCGAGATTCGCGAAATCGGCGAGCAGCGCCGGGGGCGCGTGATCGTCGCGGCCAGCCCGACGATCGCATGCCGGCTGATGCCGCGCGTGGTTGCGTCGTGCGAGCGCCAGTTCCCGTTCGTGACGCTGGGCTTGCGCGACGACGTGCAGAGCGACGTGTTGCGCAAGGTGAAGTCGAGCGAGGTCGATTTCGGCGTCGTGATCGGGCCGCTCGCGGTTGGCGATCTCGTCTGCGAACCGCTGATGACCGATTCGTTCTGCCTTGTCGCGCGTGCCGACCATCCGCTCGCGGCGCGTGCCGAGGTGCCCTGGACGGCGCTGGACGGCGAGCGCCTCGTGCTCCTCGATCATGCGTCGGGAAGCCGGCCGCTGATCGATGCCGCGCTGGCCGCCCATCGTGTCAACGCGACGGTCATGCAGGAGCTCGGGCATTCGGCGACCGTGTTCGGCCTCGTCGAGGCCGGCGTCGGTGTGAGTGTGCAGCCGTGGCTGTCGCTGCCGCTGCCGGCCGGCTCGACGCTCGTCGCGCGGCCGCTCACGCCGCGCACCGAACGCACGGTCGAGCTGGTGCGCCGCCGCGACAGGTCGTTGTCGCCTGCCGCTCAGGCGATCTGGGAGCTTGTGCGGCAGATGCCGGCGAGGGCGGAGGACCTCGACTGACGCGCACCGACGTGCGCCGGTCCGGCTTGGGGCCGGTACACTACGCGGATCGTGTTCCTCGATGGTGGTGCTCGATGGCGCATTCTGCAGATTCTCTTTCGGTGTCTGGCGCGCTGGCGGCGCGCGATGTGGTGCACGCGCTGCGTCCGTCGCTGATCCGGGAAGTGGCAAACGCCGGCTTCGGCGTGCCGGACATGCTGCCGTTCTGGTTCGGCGAATCCGATCGCGTGACGCCGGACTTCATCCGCAACGCCGCGACGGCGGCGCTGCGCGACGGCGAAACCTTCTACACGCACAACCTCGGTACCGCGCCGTTGCGCGACGCTATCGCGGCCTACGTCAGCGCCCGTCACGGTGCGACGGCGGCCGACACCGTGGCCGTGACGAGTTCGGGCGTGAGCGCGCTGATGCTGGCCGCGCAGTTGCTGGTCGGTCCGGGCGAGCGCGTCGTCGCGGTTACGCCGCTGTGGCCGAATCTCGTCGAGATTCCGAAGATTCTTGGGGCGCGGGTCGAATGCGTACCGCTCGGCTATGGCGAGGCAGGCTGGCAGCTCGAGATCGGGCGGCTGCTTGCGGCGCTGACGCCCGATACGCGGATGCTGCTGATCAACTCGCCGAACAATCCGACGGGCTGGACGATGTCGCGTGACGACCAGCGGGCCGTGCTCGCCCATTGCCGCCGCCACGGCATCTGGCTGGTTGCCGACGAGGTGTACGAGCGGCTCGCGTTCGGTGCGGACGGCGCGCCGTCGTTCCTCGACATCGCGTCGCGCGACGAGCGGGTCGTTGTCGTGAATTCGTTTTCGAAAGCGTGGGCGATGACGGGCTGGCGCCTGGGATGGCTCATCGCGCCGGCAGCGGTGATGGGCGACCTGTCGAAGCTCGTCGAATACAACACGTCGTGCGCGCCGGGTTTCGTACAGGCCGCGGGCGAGGTCGCGCTGCGCGATGGCGAGCCGTTCGTGCGGTCGTTCGTCGCGGCGCTGCGTGACGCGCGCGATCACCTGGTTGCCGCGCTGCGCACGCTGCCGGGCGTCGAGGTGCCGCCGCCACCGGGCGCGATGTACCTGTTCCTGCGCCTGCCGGGCGCGGCCGACAGTCTGGCGTTCTGCAAGACGCTGGTGCGTGAAGCGGGGCTCGGCCTTGCGCCCGGGCGCGCATTCGGTCCGGAAGGCGAAGGGTTCGTGCGCTGGTGCTACGCATGCGATCCGGCACGACTCGACGCGGGCGTCGAGCGGCTGCGCAGCTTTCTCGCGCGCGGAGCGGCCACCCGCTGAAGCGGGGCCGGAGCGGATTCAGCGCGCTGGCGGCAGCCGGTTCGGCTCATCTTTACGCACCGGGCAATTTTGCGTAATATGGCGCTCAGTCACGCGGTTCCGTCGTTGAGCCGTGCTGTTCCGTCCGGTTTGGGCCTGGCCTGAAGTTGGTTCGCCGCCCCCGGTTCGTGCTCCCATCAATATGACCGATCAGAATCGGGCGAGCGCGTCTTCCGTTCCTTTCGTCTGTTTGTTGATCCGGTTCGTTTGACCACAGGGTCTGGCCTAGCTGCATGAATACCCAAGAGGCGAAGATCGTCCTCGAGACTGCTTTGATCTGCGCGCAGGAACCGCTGAAGCTTGGCGATTTGCGCAAGCTCTTTGCCGACGGCGTGTCGGCTGACACGGTCCGCACGTTGCTCGAAGATCTGAAACAGGATTGGTCCGGCCGCGGCGTCGAACTGGTGGCGCTGGCGACCGGATGGCGCTTCCAGAGCAAGCCGGCGATGCGTCACTATCTGGATCGCTTGCATCCCGAGAAGCCGCCGAAATATTCGCGCGCGGTGCTCGAGACGCTCGCGATCATCGCGTACCGGCAACCCGTCACGCGCGGCGACATCGAAGAGATTCGCGGTGTCACGGTCAATACGCAGGTGGTCAAGCAACTCGAGGATCGCGGCTGGATCGAAGTGATCGGTCATCGTGACGTGCCGGGGCGCCCGGCGCTGTATGCGACAACCAAGCAGTTTCTCGACGACCTCGGCCTGAAGGCGCTCGATGATCTGCCGGCGCTCGAAGAGCCGGCCGCGAACATCGAGGCTGCGCTGCTGGCGCAGCAGGCGATGGATTTCGACGGAGACATGTCGATTGCCGACGACGCAGCGGGCGACGCCCCGCAGGCGGACGAGGCATCGGCCGGCCAGCCGGCAGGAGTGCCGGGCGATTCCGCGGCGGACGTCGTGCCGACGCAGGAAATCGCGAGCCGCGATACGCTCGAAGCTGATCGCGGGCAGGCGGAACAATTGGAACAGGCTGGCGCCGAAGTAGTGCCGGCCGGTGTGCAGCCCGAGCCGCTGCGCGCGGATTGGAGCGAGGAAGATCGCAAGCCGGCCGCCGAAGCGGTTGCCGGAGACGGAACGGAAGCGGCCGGCGACATGCCCGGCGAGGCTGGTCAGGCCGACGCCTCCCGTTCCCGTCCCGCGGACGGCGAGATGCTGGACGACACGTCCGACAGTCTCGCCGATGCCGTACGAAGCGCCAGTGCACCCATCGGTGTCGACGCGCTGCCGGACGACGAAGCAGAACCCGAACAGCGTCGCGCCTGATCGCGGCCAACTTCTTGCCGCGCCCGCGCCGGGCGCGAGACCTGACATTTTGAGGTTGTTTTGACAGATATCCACGATATTGAGTCGTCCGCGCCTGCCGTGCAGGCAGCGCGTGCCGACGATGCACCGGAGCAGGGCGCTCCGGCCGAGGGCGGTGACGAGCGTCCCCGCCGCGGTCTGCGGCGAGGCCCGCGCAGCCTGATCGCGCGACGTCGCGCGGCGGCCAAGTCGAAGGGCGCCGAAGGCGAGCCGCAGGGTGGCGAAGACGCTGACGCGCAGCCGGCCGAAGCCGCCGAAGCGCAGCAGCCGGCACGTGCGCCGCGCAAGGAAGGCGCGGCCAAGGGCAGTCGCAAGCCGGCCGGCAAGCGCGAAAGTGCGACCAAGGCCCAAGGCGGTCAGGGTGGCCAGGGCCGTCGCGGCGGCGCATCGAAGGCTGAAGGTGGTGCGGCGAAGACGGAAGGCGATGCGTCCCAGGACGAACTGTTCGCCTACGTGACGTCGCCGGCATTCGACGCCGACAATTCCGCGGGCGGTAGCGGCGTGCGTGCGCCGATGCTGCGTCGCGGCCGCAACCAGCCGGCGAACAAGCGCGTGCTGTCGCCGGACGACGACGCGCCGAAGCTTCACAAGGTGCTGGCGGAAGCGGGCATGGGCTCGCGCCGTGAGATGGAAGAGCTGATCGTCGCCGGCCGCGTGTCGGTGAACGGGGAGCCCGCACACATCGGCCAGCGCATCATGCCGACCGACCAGGTGCGGATCAACGGCAAGCCGGTCAAGCGCAAGCTGCCGAACAAGCCGCCGCGGGTGCTGCTGTACCACAAGCCGACGGGCGAGATCGTCAGTCACGCGGATCCGGAAGGCCGTCCGTCGGTGTTCGACCGCCTGCCGCCGATGAAGACGGCGAAGTGGCTCGCGGTCGGCCGTCTCGACTTCAATACCGAAGGTCTGCTGATGCTGACGACTTCGGGTGACCTCGCAAACCGCTTCATGCATCCGCGCTACAGCGTCGAGCGCGAATACGCGGTGCGCGTCGTCGGCGAGCTGGCCGAAGGCATGCGTCAGAAGCTGCTGCATGGTGTCGAGCTCGATGACGGCCCGGCAAACTTCCTGCGCATCCGCGACGGCGGCGGCGAGGGTACGAACCACTGGTATCACGTCGCGCTGGCCGAAGGCCGCAACCGCGAAGTGCGCCGGATGTTCGAGGCGGTCGGCCTGATGGTGAGCCGCCTGATCCGTACGCGTCACGGCCCGATTCCGCTGCCGCGCGGCCTGAAGCGCGGCCGCTGGGAGGAGCTCGACGACACGCAGGTGCGCAAGCTGATGGCGACCGTCGGCCTGAAGGCGCCGTCCGAGGAGAAGGGCAAGCGCGGCGGTGCCGGCCAGGTCGAGCGTCGCCAGCCCGATCCGATGCAGACATCGATGGGCTTCATCAGCCGCGAGCCGGTGCTGACGGCGCACGGGCAGCTGGATCAGCCGCGTCGCGGCGGCGGTCGGCGCGGCGGGCCGGGTCTGCCGGGCCTGAGCGGCTACGGCAGCCTGCCGGTTGCGCCGTCGGGTTACGGCAATCGTGCCGGCAGCGGCCGCGATGGCAACCGCGCGGGCGGTGGTCGCGACGGCAATCGCACGGGTGGCGGCCGTGATGTCGACGGCAACCGCGCGTCGTACGGCGCAGGCCCCAAGCGCGAAGGCGCGGGCGCCAAGCGTGGCGGCAGCAAGGGTGGCGGCAATCGCAATCCGAACGGCAATCGAGCTGACGGCGCCGGCAACGGCGGCGGTCCGCGCGGCGGTGGCCAGCGACAGCAGCGCAGTCGTACGCGCAGCCGCTAAACACACATTGGCGCACGGCGGCACAAAGCCGCCGGCGTGCCGGCCCGATCGGCATCCCGCCGATTTTTGCCGGCACGGCGTAGTGCGCTGATTGCTTTCGACTATATATAGTTAGTCGCGTGCCGCTGCGTCGCAGCCGGCATGACCGATCTCCGGCCTGGCAGGATGGTGCTGGCTGATCGGATAACCCGATTTCGCATTTTTGGGTCGGTAAAGGCAGGCGATACGCTGCATTTACCGGCTGGCTTGGCGTTTGCGCCAAAAATCGCTATAATCGCGGAGTCGCTGGGCGTACGGATTCAATGTGCGGCTCAGGTGCGACCACCAGTAAGAAGATGGGCGTTCCGCCCATTTTTTTTTGCTGAAACGGTTAGGCATCTCGGGTAGCGCTTCCTGCGCCGGCTAAGGCGCGCGCCCGCGGGTGAATCGCGAGCGGCGGGCGCGAACACCTGAGAGGACACTGTGCAACTGACGGAACTGATAGAAACCACGGTCACCGGGCTCGGCTACGAGCTGGTGGATCTCGAGCGCACTGGGCGCGGCATGCTTTGCATCTATATCGATCAGCCTGCCGGCATCTCGCTCGAAGATTGCGAAAAGGTCACGCGTCAGCTCCAGCACGTCTTGACGGTCGAAAACATCGATTACGAACGGCTCGAAGTCTCGTCCCCGGGGCTCGACCGCCCGTTGAAGAAGCTGGCCGACTTCGAGCGCTTCGCCGGCAGCGAAGTTTCCGTGACCTTGAAAAAGCCGCTGGACGGGCGCAAGACGTACCGGGGCATTCTGCACGCGCCGAATGGCGAAACGATCGGTTTGGAATTTGAGAGGAAGAAGGGCGAGGCGGCCATGCTGGATTTCACGCTGGCCGATATCGACAAAGCCCGCCTGATTCCGCAAGTTGACTTTAGGAGCCGCAAATAATGAGTCGCGAAGTGTTGATGCTGGTGGATGCGCTGGCGCGCGAGAAAAACGTCGACAAGGATGTGGTGCTGGGCGCCCTCGAGGCCGCGCTCGCATCTGCTTCCAAGAAGCTGTTCGACGAAGGCGCCGAAATCCGCGTCCATATCGATCGCGAAAGCGGCGAGCACGAAACCTTCCGTCGCTGGCTCGTCGTGCCCGACGAGGCAGGCTTGCAGGAGCCGGATCGCGAGATCCTGCTGTTCGAAGCACGTGAGCAGAAGCCCGACGTCGAAGTCGGCGAGTATGTCGAGGAACCCGTTCCGTCGATCGAGTTCGGTCGCATCGGCGCGCAGGCCGCGAAGCAGGTGATCCTGCAGAAGGTGCGCGACGCCGAGCGCGAGCAGATCCTGAACGATTACCTCGAGCGTGGCGAAAAGATCATGACGGGTACGGTGAAGCGCCTCGACAAGGGCAACTTCATCGTCGAATCGGGCCGTGTCGAGGCGCTGCTGCGCCGCGATCAGCTGATCCCGAAGGAAAACCTTCGCGTGGGCGACCGCGTGCGTGCGTACATCGCGAAGGTCGACCGCACCGCGCGCGGCCCGCAGATCGAACTGTCGCGTACGGCGCCCGAGTTCCTGATGAAGCTGTTCGAGATGGAAGTGCCGGAAATCGAGCAGGGCCTGCTCGAGATCAAGGCGGCTGCCCGCGACCCGGGCGTGCGCGCGAAGATCGGCGTCATCGCGTACGACAAGCGGATCGATCCGATCGGCACCTGCGTCGGCATCCGCGGCTCCCGTGTGCAGGCCGTGCGCAACGAGCTTGGTGGCGAAAACATCGACATCGTGCTATGGTCGGAGGATCCCGCCCAGTTCGTGATCGGCGCGCTCGCGCCGGCAGCTGTCCAGTCGATTGTCGTCGATGAAGAAAAGCACTCGATGGACGTCGTCGTCGACGAGAACGAGCTGGCTGTCGCGATCGGCCGCAGCGGTCAGAACGTTCGTCTTGCTGGCGAACTGACCGGCTGGCAGATCAACATCATGACGCCGGACGAATCCGCCCTGAAGCAGGGTGAAGAACGCGACCGGCTGCGTGCGCTGTTCATGGCGCGTCTCGACGTCGACGAAGAAGTTGCCGACATCCTGATCGACGAAGGCTTCACGAGCCTGGAAGAGATCGCGTACGTGCCGCTCAACGAAATGCTCGAAATCGAGGCGTTCGACGAGGACACCGTGCACGAACTGCGCAACCGCGCACGCGACGCGCTGTTGACGATGGCGATCGCGAACGAAGAAAAGGTCGAGAACGCAGCGCTGGATCTCAAGAGCCTCGACGGCATTACGCCGGAGCTGCTCGCGAAGCTGGCCGAACACGGCGTGCAGACGCGCGACGATCTCGCCGAGCTGGCTGTGGATGAACTGGTCGACATGACCGGGATGGAAGAGGATGCCGCTAAGGCGTTGATCATGAAAGCACGTGAACACTGGTTCCAGTGAGAAATGACCATGGCGCACTGATTTGATGGCGGCCGTATGGCCTGACCCGATGCTAACCGCAAGGAATCGGTCCTTGCACTAAGAGGAATGAATGGCGAGTAACAACGTAGCCCAATTTGCCGCGGAACTGAAAATGCCTGCTGGTGTGCTGCTCGAACAGCTGCAGGCAGCGGGCGTCCAGAAAGCGAGTGAAGACGATGCGCTGTCCGAAACGGACAAGGCGCGTCTGCTCGATCATTTGCGCAAGTCGCACGGCGCAACCGACGGCGACAAGCGCAAGATCACGCTGACCCGCAAGCATACGTCGGAGATCAAGCAATCTGACGCGACGGGCAAGGCTCGCACCATTCAGGTCGAGGTCCGCAAGAAGCGTACGTTCGTCAAGCGCGACGACGTGGCCGAAGGTGCGGAACAGGGTCAGGCGCAGGTCGCCGAAGCGGACGACGATGCAGAACTGAAGCGTCGCGAGGAAGAAGCGCGCCGCGAGGCGGAGCTGCTCGAGAAGCAGGCGCAGGAACTGCGCGAGCGTCAGGAGCGCCTCGAGCGCGAGGAAGCGGAACGTCGTGCCCGCGAGGAAGCGGCTGAGGCCGAGCGCCGTCGCGCCGAGGAAGAGGCGGCAGCGAAGCGTGCCGCGGCCGAAGCTGCGGCGGCACAGCAGCAGGCAGCCGCGCAGCAGGCTGCTGCGGCCGAACAGGAAGCGGAGACTCCGCAATCGACGCAGTCCGCGCAGGACGAAGCGCGCGCAGCCGCCGAACGTGCGGCGCAGCGCGAAGCGGCGAAGAAGGCTGAAGACGCTGCCCGCGAGGCAGCGGACAAGGCGCGCGCCGAGCAGGAAGAGATCAGCAAGCGCCGTGCGGCGGCAGAAGCCGAAGCGCGTGCGATTCGCGAGATGATGAACACGCCGCGCAAGGCCGTCGTCAAGGCAGTCGAGCCGCCGAAGCCGGTCGAGCCGCCGAAGCCGGCCGAAGCGAAGGGCACGCTGCACAAGCCGGCAAAGCCGGAAGGCGCGCAGGCGCGTCCGGCCGTGAAGAAGCCGGCCGGTGCGGCACCGGCAACGACGCAGGCGCCGGCAGGCGCGGGCGACCGCAACAAGAAGCCGGGCGCAGGCAAGGGCGGCTGGCAGGACGACGCGTCGAAGCGTCGCGGCATCAAGACGCGCGGCGATTCGAGCGGCGGCGTCGACCGCGGCTGGCGCGGCGGCCCGAAGGGCCGTGGCCGTCACCAGGACAGTGCATCGTCCTTCCAGGCGCCGACCGAGCCGATCGTCCGTGAAGTGCACGTGCCGGAAACCGTGTCGGTTGCCGATCTCGCGCACAAGATGTCGATCAAGGCCTCCGAAGTCATCAAGGTGATGATGAAGATGGGCCAGATGGTCACGATCAACCAGGTGCTGGACCAGGAAACGGCGATGATCGTCGTCGAGGAACTGGGCCACCGCGCGGTTGCCGCGAAGCTGGACGATCCGGAAGCGCTGCTCGTCGAAGGCGAAACCGGTACCGACGCAGAGCAACTGCCGCGTCCGCCGGTCGTCACGGTGATGGGTCACGTCGACCACGGCAAGACCTCGCTGCTCGACCACATCCGCCGCGCGAAGGTTGCCGCAGGCGAAGCGGGCGGCATTACGCAGCACATCGGCGCGTATCACGTCGATACGCCGCGTGGCGTCATCACGTTCCTCGATACGCCGGGTCACGAAGCGTTCACGGCAATGCGTGCACGCGGCGCGAAGGCGACCGACATCGTGGTGCTGGTGGTGGCAGCCGACGACGGCGTGATGCCGCAGACGAAGGAAGCCATTGCTCACGCGAAGGCGGGTGGCGTGCCGATCGTCGTCGCGATCAACAAGATCGACAAGCCGGAAGCGAACCCCGATCGCGTCAAGCAGGAACTGGTCGCGGAAGGCGTCGTGCCGGAAGAATACGGTGGCGATTCGCCGTTCGTGCCGGTGTCGGCAAAGACGGGCGCGGGTATCGACGATCTGCTCGAGAACGTGCTGCTGCAAGCCGAAGTGCTGGAGCTGAAGGCACCGGTCGAAGCGCCGGCCAAGGGTATCGTGATCGAAGCGAAGCTCGACAAGGGCAAGGGCCCGGTCGCGACGATCCTCGTGCAGTCCGGTACGCTGAACCGCGGCGACATCGTGCTGGCGGGTACGGCCTACGGCCGCGTGCGCGCGATGCTCGACGAGAACGGCAAGCCGACGAAGGAAGCCGGCCCGTCGATCCCGGTCGAAATCCAGGGTCTGTCGGAAGTGCCGGGCGCAGGCGAGGAAGTGATCGTGCTGCCGGACGAGCGCAAGGCGCGTGAAATCGCATTGTTCCGTCAGGGCAAGTTCCGCGACGTGAAGCTGGCGAAGCAGCAGGCCGCGAAGCTGGAAAGCATGCTCGAGCAGATGGGCGAAGGCGAAGTGCAGAACCTGCCGCTCATCATCAAGGCGGACGTGCAGGGCTCGCAGGAAGCGCTCGTGCAGTCGCTGCTCAAGCTGTCGACCGACGAAGTGCGCGTGCAGATCGTGCACAGCGCGGTGGGTGGCATCAGCGAAAACGACGTCAACCTCGCAACGGCATCGAAGGCTGTCATCATCGGCTTCAACACGCGTGCGGATGCACAGGCGCGCAAGCTGGCCGAAGCGAACGGCATCGACATCCGCTACTACAACATCATCTATGACGCAGTGGATGAGGTGAAGGCGGCAATGTCGGGCATGCTGGCGCCGGAGAAGCGCGAAGTCGTCACCGGCATGGTCGAGGTGCGCCAGGTGTTCAAGGTGCCGAAGGTCGGCACGGTCGCCGGCTGTATGGTCACGGACGGTATCGTCAAGCGCTCGTCGTCGGTTCGCGTGCTGCGCAACAACGTCGTGATCTTCACGGGCGAACTCGAATCGCTGAAGCGCTTCAAGGACGACGTGAAGGAAGTGAAGCAAGGCTTCGAGTGCGGTATGTCGGTGAAGAACTTCAACGACGTCATCGAAGGCGACCAGTTCGAAGTCTTCGAAGTGACCGAAGTCGCGCGTACGCTGTAATCCTCGCGCATCGGCTCATGGGCGGGGCAGGCTTGGGCCTGTCCCGCCCATTTTCATGGTGGCGCGCCAACACTGGCCGCCGCTTCATCCTGATAAACGGATCACGGATCGATCATGTCCAGGAAACGTACTTCCCCCAATCGCAACGTGCAGATCGCCGACCAGATTCAGCGCGATCTGTCCGAACTCATCATGCGCGAGGTCAAAGACCCGCGCATCGGTATCGTGACCATCCAGAGCGTCGAACTCACGCCGGATTACGCGCACGCGAAGGTCTACTTCACCGCGTTGACCGGCGATCCGGCCAAGACGCAGGAAGCGCTGAACCACGCGTCGGGTCACTTGCACAACCTGTTGTTCAAGCGCCTGCACATCCATACGGTGCCGACGCTGCATTTCCACTACGACCAGACGATCGAGAAGGCCGTGGAAATGTCGCGCCTGATCAAGGAAGCGAACTCGACGCGCGCGAAGGACGACGACGAGGCCGACGCGGCTACCAAGGACGACTGACCCCGACCGGCCTATGACGACTGCAGCATCCCAACGTCCGCGCGTGCCCCGGCGCATGCTGGACGGCGTCCTCCTGCTCGACAAGCCGGTCGGCCTTTCGAGCAACGATGCACTGATTCGCGCGAAGCGCCTGCTGCTCGCGAAAAAAGCCGGTCACACCGGTACGCTCGATCCCCTGGCTTCGGGTTTGCTGCCGCTGTGCTTCGGCGAGGCGACGAAGTTCTCGCAGGATCTGCTCGAAGCGGACAAGACCTACGAAGCGACGATGCGTCTCGGCCAGCGTACGGCCACCGGCGACGCGGAAGGCGAGGTGATCGACACGCGCCCCGTCGAATGCGACCGTGCGGCGGTGGAAGCCGCGCTGGTGCGCTTCACCGGCGAGATCGTGCAGGTGCCGCCGATGTATTCGGCGCTCAAGCGCGATGGCAAACCGCTGTACGAATATGCGCGCGCGGGGCAAACCGTCGAGCGCGAGGGCCGCAACGTGACGATCCTCGCCCTCGACCTGCTCGCGTGCGACCTGCCTGACGTGACGTTTCGCGTGACCTGCAGCAAGGGCACTTACGTGCGCACGCTGGCAGAGGATATCGGCGAGGCGCTCGGTTGCGGCGCGCATCTGACGATGCTGCGGCGCACTGGTGTCGGCGCGCTGACGCTCGAGCATGCGGTGACGCTCGATGCGCTGTCCGATGCCGACGAAGCGGCGCGTGATGCGTGGCTCCAGCCGGTCGATGCGTTGCTGTCGACGTTTCCGCTGGTTCGTCTCGATGAAACCAGCGCGAAGCGGTTCCTGCACGGCCAGCGTTTGCCGCTGTCGTCGCTCGACCCGATCGATGCAGCCGAAGGCGGGCGCGTGCGCGTCTACGACGCGACTCGCCTGCTCGGCGTGGCCCGCAAGGCAAACGGCGTACTGGCACCGGAGCGGCTCGTCGTCACGGCAGCCTGACGCAGCCGCGCGAACGCGCACCCGTCTGAATGAAAAAGCCCCGCTTCACGAAGCGGGGCTTTTTGTTTGCGTCCAGGCAGCGTGTTCAGTGTGCAGCCGATGCCGCGGCACCTGCATCGCCACCGCCCGAGCGCTCGGGCTTCGTGATCCAGATCAGCCCGATCAGCAGCACGAAGATCGCCGCCGAGATGTAGAACAGGTCGTTCACGCCGAGCTGCGCGGCCTGCTGCGTGGCCAGGTTGTTGATCAGCCCGTGTGCCTGGTCCCGCGTCAGCCCGAGGTTGCCCATCTGCGTGACGGCCTGGTTGAACGTCGGGTTGTATACGTTCGCCTGCTCGACCAGTTGCGCGTGATGGAAGTTGTTGCGATGGTCCCAGGCCGTCTGGAAGATCGACGTGCCGATGCCGCCGCACATGATCCGCACGAAGTTCGACAGGCCCGATGCCGCGGGAATGCGGTGGCCGGGCAGGCCCGACAGCGTGATCGATACCAGCGGGATGAAGAAGCCGGCCATCGCGATGCCCTGTACGAGCGTCGGCAGCGTCAGCGACCATTCGTCGACACCCGTCGTGTAGCGCGACCGCATCCAGAAGCACAGCGCAAACGTCAGGAACGACGCCGTCGAGATAAAACGCGGATCGGTGCGCGGCAGGTACTTCCCGGTGAGGGGCGACAGCAGGATCGCGAACAGCCCGACCGGCGCCATCACGAGACCGGCGTCGGTCGCCGTGTAGCCGATCTGCGTCTGCAGCCACAGCGGCAACAGCACGAGGTTGCCGAAGTACAGGCCGTACCCGATCGACAGCGCGACGGTGCCGCCGGTGAAGTTCCGCATGCGAAACAGCGACAGGTCGACGACCGGGTGCTCGGCGGTCAGTTCCCAGATGACGAAGAACGCGAACGCGATGACCGCGGTCAGCGCGAGCACGATGATGGTCGTCGACGCGAACCAGTCGAGATCCTTGCCCTTGTCGAGCATGATCTGCAGCGAGCCGACCCAGACGACCAGCAGCGCGAGGCCCACGCCGTCGATCGGGGCGCGGCGCACGGCCGATTCCCGAGTGCGGTAGATCGCCCACGTCGCGGCGGCGGCGGCGATGCCGACCGGGATGTTGACGTAGAAGATCCACGGCCACGAGTAGTTGTCCGAGATCCAGCCGCCGAGGATCGGGCCGGCAACGGGCGCGATCAGCGTCGTCATCGCCCATAGCGCAAGCGCCATCGGCGCCTTGGCGCGCGGATAACTCGACAGCAGGAGCGCTTGCGACAGCGGAATCATCGGGCCTGCCACCGCGCCTTGCAGCACGCGCGACGCAAGCAGGAACGGCAGGTTGGGCGAGAGCCCGCACATCCACGACGAAATCACGAACAGGATGATCGACGCGAGGAACAGGCGAACCTGTCCGAAGCGGTCGGTCAGCCAGCCGGTGAGCGGCACGGAGATCGCGTTCGCGACTGCGAACGACGTGATGACCCACGTGCCCTGGTCGGACGACACGCCGAGGTCGCCCGAGATGGTCGGGATCGCGACGTTCGCGATGGACGTGTCGAGCACGTTCATGAACACCGCGAGCGATACCGCGATCGTCCCGATCACGAGCTGCCCGCCCTGCAAGGGCGGGTGAGAGACAGGTGCCTGTGCCATGTCGGTTGTCTTTCCGGAGTCGGAACGGTTACATCATCTTCGCGACGGCGTTCGACTTCGTCGCAGCCGGCGCCGGTGCGTTGCCGCCGGCATTCTCGGCGACGATGCGGGCGATTTCGGCGTCGGCTTCGTCGCCGTACTTCGCGAACACGTTGGTCTCGTAGACGGTATTCGGTGCGTTTACGAGCTGGTCGCCGCGTTCGTCCTTGATGTCCACGTCGACCTGCATCGACAGGCCGATGCGCAGCGGGTGCTTGTCGAGATCCTTCGGATCGAGTTCGATCCGCACCGGCAGGCGCTGCACGACCTTGATCCAGTTACCCGTCGCGTTCTGCGCCGGCAGCAGCGAGAACGCCGAGCCCGTACCTGCCGAGAAGCCGACCACCTTGCCGTGGTAGACCGCCGACGAGCCATAGATGTCGGCCGTCAGTTCGACCGGCTGGCCGATGCGCATGTGCTTGAGCTGGACTTCCTTGAAGTTCGCATCGACCCACACCGCGTTCAGCGGCACCACCGACATCAGCGGCGTGCCCGGCGACACGCGCTGGCCGACCTGCACCGAGCGCTTCGCGACATAGCCGGTGACCGGTGCGGGCAGCACGTTCCGCGCGTTCGCCAGGTACGCGTCGCGAACCTTCGCGGCTGCGGCCATCACGTTCGGATGCGATGCGATCGTCGTGTTCGCGGTCAGCGCGCGGTTCGACGCGAGTTGCTGCTGCGAGGCGTCGAGCGATGCCTGGGCGGCGCGCACGGCGTCGCGTGCGTGCGAGATTTCTTCCTGCGACACGGCGCCCGTCTGCGCGACGGCCACGCGGCGACGGAGGTCGTCCTCGGCCTTCGACAGGTCGGACTGGCGCAGCGCGACTTGCGCGCGATACTGGTCGTCGTTGACGAACAGGCCGCGCACCTGGCGCACCGTCTGCGCGAGATTGGCTTCGGCCTGCTGCAGCGCGACCTGCGAGTCGGCCGGGTCGAGTACGACGAGCGGATCGCCGGCCTTCACCGTCTGCGTGTCGTCGGCCTTCACCGCGATCACGGTGCCGGTGACCTGCGGCGTGATCTGCACGACGTTGCCGTTCACGTACGCGTCGTCGGTCCCTTCATGGAAGCGGGCGACGAGGAAGTAGTACAGGCCATACGCGATGGCCGCGATCACGATGACCGCGACGAGCAGCGTCATCATCCGTTTGCGCTTGCCGTTGTTCTGCGGCTGCGCGCTGGCGGCGTTTTGTTGGTCGCTCATGGCGATTTTCTCCGTCCGTTATTTCGAGTGTCTGCGTAGTGGTGGCGCCGGATCAGTTGGCGGCCTGTTTTGTCGGCTTGTCCGCGTCGGGTGCGGCAAGCGGCGTGCCGGTCGCGTCGAACCCGCCGCCCAGCGCCTTGATCAGGGCAAGCTGCATGTCGCGCCGGCGCATCTTCAGGTTGGTCACCGTCTGCTCCGATGCGAGGCGGTTGCTGTCCGCGGTCAGCACCTGCAACTGCGGGGACAGGCCGGCCTTGTAGCGGATGACCGCGAGGTCGTATGCGCGCGTCGATGCGTCGAGGGCGCGTTGCGCATCGCCCATCTGGCGATCGACTGCGCGGATCGACGCGACCTGCGTCGCGACGTCGTTCAGCGCGCTGATCAGCGTCTGGTTGTAGTTCGCCACCGACAGGTCGAAGTCCGCGTAGCGGCCCTTGAGCTGCGCGCGCAGCGCGCCGGCGTCGAAAATCGGCAGGTGGATCGCCGGGCCGAACTGCGCCTGGCGGCTCGCGAAGTTCAGGAATTTGCCCCAGCCGAACGCATCGAAGCCGAAACCGGCCGCAAGGTTTACGTCGGGGTAGAACTCGGCCTTCGCTTCCTTCACGTCGTGCATCGCGGCTTCGACCTGCCAGCGCGCGGCGACGATGTCGGGGCGGCGCGAGACGAGATCGGCCGGCAGGTTGCCGGGCAGTGCGATTTCGCCGCTCGGGTTCATCACGGGCGCCGCGATCTGCAGCCCGCGATCCGGGCCCTTGCCGAGCAGTGCCGCGAGCTGGTAGCGCACCGTCGTGATCTGCCCATCGAGATCGGACAGCGAAGCCTGGGTCGTCGCGATATTGCCGCGGGCCGTCTGGCGTTCGACGTTGGTGTCGAGGCCGGCCGACACGCGGCCGTCGGTGATCTTGCCGACCGTCTCGCGGTTGGTGATCTCGCGTTGGGCGATATCGCGCAGCGCATAGAGCTGCGCGAGCGAGTTGTAGGTGCGTGCGACCGACGACGCGAGCGTGATGCGTGCCTGCTGCATGTCGGCTTCGGCCGCCTTTTCCTGCGACACGGCAGTGTGCAGGCGCTCGCGGTTCTTGCCCCACAGGTCGAGTTCCCACGACGCGCTCGCGAGCGCGTTGTTCTCGCTGTACCACTGGCCGCCGTACGGCGGCGGGAACAGCGCGTTCGACGAATACAGCTCACGCGTCCACGAATAGCTGGCTTCCGCCTTGGGCATCAGGTTCGAGCGCGACGATTCGATGTACGACGACGCCTTTGCGATGCGCGCCTGTGCCTGCGCGATCGACGGATTGCCCTGCAGGGCTTCGTCGATCAGCTTCGGCAGTTGCGGATCGCCGAACTGGCTGGCCCAGTCGAGCGCCGGCCACTGGCCGCCCTGGGCCGGCAGGCTCTGGGCGGATTCGAATTGCGACGCGGGGGCGATCTGCTTGTCGCTCTTGATGCCGATGTAGTTCGCGCAGCCCGCCAGCGCCAGTGCGGCGACCGCGACGGCGACGGCGGTGCGGCACGACCCGGCGCGCACGGACAACGGGGAGGATTTCATCGCGCTGATCCCTGACTCGGAATGAATGATGGACACTGCAAGGATTTCCTTACATTAATCTGTCAAAAGTAATTGTTATGGCAACTATTACGTGATGCTGCCGCCGGCGGTCTCGCAATAGTTGCTGAGAATGCGGCGCAGCATGCTCTTCAGGAACCCGACTTCTTCCGGCGTGAACCCGTCCAGCACCTGGTCGAGCACGCTGCGGAAAATCGGCGGCAGCCGTTCGGCGAGCGCACGGCCTTCGTCGGTCAGCTCGAGGCGCACGACACGTCGATCCTCGATGCTGCGGACACGGGACAGCAGGCCGCGTTTTTCGACCCGGTCGAGCAGGCGCGTGACTGCGCTGGCGTCGATCCCGTACTCGCGGGCAAGCTCGGCGGCCGTCGAGCACTTGCCGACCGCGATCATGAACAGCATGCTCGCCTGCGTGCCCGTGATGCCGAGCTCTTCCTGCGTGCGTTGCGTGACGAGGTTGGTCATCACCGACTTCACGCGCGACATCAGATAACCGACGCTGTCGTTCATCTGATACGAGGACAGCGGCGAAACGGGGGATGGGGTAGAAGAATCCGACATAAAACCCTGAAGCTGCAATAGTTGACTAGGCAGCAGTATAGGCACAGTTGCTTGCCGCGGCAAATGTTAATCGAACGGCAAGGGGCGCGCTTTGCGTCACAAAAATCCCTCATATCAATAAGGTTTTTGTGTCCGACGGCAACACGGGCTTCGACGGATTGGCGCGTTCGAGGGGAGGGTGTGTCGGCCAGCCTGCTGCGTTGCAACGTGCCGGTCGGTTGCCGTCATTCTCACGTGCTATAATTTGTGGCTTTCCAAGCTGCAATGCGCGCGCCCGTGAAAAACGAGCGGGCGCTTTTGCGCGTTCAAACGATTTCCAGGTTTCTATGACCCGCGCCCTTCGCAATATCGCCATCATCGCCCACGTCGACCACGGCAAGACCACGCTCGTCGACCAACTGCTCCGCCAGTCCGGCACCTTCCGCGAGAACCAGCAGGTTGCGGAGCGGGTGATGGACTCGAACGACATCGAAAAAGAGCGCGGGATCACGATTCTCGCGAAGAACTGCGCGGTCGAGTACGAAGGCACGCACATCAACATCGTCGACACGCCGGGGCACGCGGACTTCGGCGGCGAGGTGGAGCGCGTGCTGTCGATGGTCGACTCGGTGCTGCTGCTCGTCGACGCGGTCGAGGGCCCGATGCCGCAGACGCGCTTCGTCACGAAGAAGGCGCTGGCGCTCGGCCTGAAGCCGATCGTCATCGTCAACAAGATCGACCGTCCGGGTGCGCGGATCGACTGGGTCATCAACCAGACGTTCGACCTGTTCGACAAGCTCGGCGCAACCGAAGAGCAGCTCGATTTTCCGATCGTCTACGCATCGGGCCTGAACGGCTACGCGTCGCTCGACCCGGCCGCGCGCGAAGGCGACATGCGCCCGCTGTTCGAGGCAGTCCTCGAGCACGTGCCGGTCCGTCCGGCGGATCCGGACGCGCCGCTGCAACTGCAGATCACGTCGCTCGACTATTCGACGTACGTCGGCCGGATCGGCGTCGGCCGCATCACGCGCGGTCGCATCAAGCCGGGCCAGCCGGTCGCGATGCGCTTCGGCCCGGAAGGCGAAGTGCTGAACCGCAAGATCAACCAGGTGCTGTCGTTCACGGGCCTCGAGCGCGTGCAGGTCGAATCGGCCGAAGCGGGCGACATCGTGCTGATCAACGGTATTGAAGACGTCGGCATCGGCGCAACGATCTGCGCGGTCGATACGCCGGAAGCGCTGCCGATGATCACCGTCGACGAGCCGACGCTGACGATGAACTTCCTCGTCAATTCGTCGCCGCTCGCCGGCCGCGAAGGCAAGTTCGTCACGAGCCGCCAGATCCGCGACCGCCTGATGAAGGAACTGAACCACAACGTCGCGCTGCGCGTGAAGGACACCGGCGACGAAACGGTGTTCGAAGTGTCGGGCCGCGGCGAACTGCACCTGACGATTCTCGTCGAGAACATGCGCCGTGAAGGCTATGAGCTGGCCGTGTCGCGTCCGCGCGTCGTGATGCAGGAAATCGACGGCGTGCGTCACGAGCCGTACGAGCTGCTGACCGTCGACGTCGAGGACGAGCACCAGGGTGGCGTGATGGAAGAGCTCGGCCGCCGCAAGGGCGAGATGCTCGACATGGCATCGGACGGCCGTGGTCGCACGCGTCTGGAGTACAAGATCTCGGCGCGTGGCCTGATCGGCTTCCAGAGCGAATTCCTGACGCTCACGCGCGGCACGGGCCTGATGAGCCACATCTTCGACTCGTACGCACCGGTCAAGGACGGTTCGGTCTTCGAGCGCCGCAACGGCGTGTTGATCTCGCAGGACGACGGCGCTGCCGTGGCCTACGCACTGTGGAAGCTGCAGGATCGCGGCCGCATGTTCGTGAAGCCGGGCGATGCGCTCTATGAGGGCATGATCATCGGCATCCACAGCCGTGACAACGACCTCGTCGTGAACCCGATCAAGGGCAAGCAGCTGACCAACGTGCGTGCGTCGGGCACCGACGAAGCCGTGCGCCTGGTGCCGCCGGTCCAGATGTCGCTCGAGTACGCGGTCGAATTCATCGACGACGACGAGCTCGTCGAAGTGACGCCGCAGTCGATCCGCCTGCGCAAGCGCTTCCTGAAGGAGCACGAGCGTCGCCGCGCGAGCCGCGAAGGCGCGGTCGACTAAGCGTCGATCGTTCCCGTGCAGGACGAAAAAGGCCGCCTTCGGGTGGCCTTTTTTGCATCTGAACGATGTGCAACCGGGTGCGCTGCAAAACACTGTTCCCGCGGGTCGTGGCAATCCGGCAAAACCCCGTCGCGCGGTGCTTTCAGGCACATTTCGCCGTGAACTCCGGTATCGGTTCTGTGATATGCTGCGCGCACGCAAGTTTTAGGTCCTTCCAAGCAAGACTTGATTCGCAATCCGCTAAACGGTCAGGCCGTGTCGCGGAAGGTTGAGTAACCCGCTATTTCTCGAGAAGCTCGAAGAAAGGTGAGCGTAAAATGTCAGATGTAATGAAGCAGTTTCAGCTGAACTCCTATCTGTTCGGCGGCAATGCTTCGTACGTTGAAGAACTGTACGATGCATACCTCAACAATCCGGCATCGGTGCCGGAGAACTGGCGAGAGTATTTCGACGCGCTGCAGAACGTGCCTGCAACGGACGGCTCGAATGCCAATGACGTCGCTCATTTCCCGATCGTCGAATCGTTCGCCGAGCGTGCGAAGGCCAATGCCTTCATCCCGCGCGAAAGTAGCACCAACCTTGCTGCAGCGCGCAAGCAAGTGCACGTGCAGTCCCTTATCAGCGCTTATCGCTTCCTTGGCTCGCAATGGGCCAATCTCGATCCCCTGAAGCGTCGCGAACGTCCCGCCATTCCCGAACTCGAACCCGCGTTCTACGACTTCTCCGAAGGCGACCTCGACCAGACGTACAGCGCAAGCAACCTGTATTTCGGTTTCGACCAGGCTTCGCTGCGCGACATCGTCAAGGGCCTGCGTGACACGTACTGCGGCACGATCGGCGCCGAGTACATGTACATCAGCGACCCGGAACAGAAGCGCTGGTGGCAGGAGCGTCTGGAATCGACCCGCGCGACGCCGAACTTCTCGGCAGACGAGAAGAAGCACATCCTGAATCGCCTGACGGCCGCCGAAGGCCTCGAGCGTTACCTGCATACCAAGTACGTCGGCCAGAAGCGCTTCTCGCTCGAAGGCGGCGAAAGCTTCATCGCGGCGATGGACGAAGTCGTCCAGCACGCGGGCAAGCGCGGCGTGCAGGAAATCATCATCGGCATGGCGCACCGCGGCCGTCTGAACGTGCTGGTCAACACGCTGGGCAAGATGCCGGCCGACCTGTTCGCCGAATTCGAAGGCAAGCACGTCGACGACCTGCCGGCAGGTGACGTGAAGTACCACAAGGGCTTCTCGTCGGACGTGTCGACGGAAGGCGGCCCGGTCCACCTGTCGCTCGCGTTCAACCCGTCGCACCTCGAAATCGTGAACCCGGTGGTCGAAGGTTCCGCGAAGGCGCGGATGGACCGTCGCGGCGACGAAGACGGCCTGCAAGTGCTGCCGGTGCAGATCCACGGCGACGCGGCCTTCGCTGGCCAGGGCGTCGTGATGGAAACGCTGAACCTCGCGCAGACGCGCGGTTACGGCACGCACGGCACGCTGCACATCGTCATCAACAACCAGATCGGCTTCACGACGTCCGACCCGCGCGACGCGCGCTCGACGCTGTACTGTACCGACGTCGTCAAGATGATCGAGGCGCCGGTGCTGCACGTGAACGGCGACGATCCGGAAGCCGTGATCCTCGCGACGCAGATCGCGATCGACTACCGGATGCAGTTCCACAAGGATGTCGTGATCGACATCGTCTGCTTCCGCAAGCTGGGTCACAACGAGCAGGACACGCCGGCGGTCACGCAGCCGCTGATGTACAAGAAGATCGCACAGCACCCGGGCACCCGTGCGCTGTACGCCGAGAAGCTCGTGCAGCAGGGCGTGATCACCGCGGAAGACGCCGACAACTACGTGAAGGCGTACCGCAAGGCGATGGACGACGGTCACCACACGGTCGATCCGGTCCTGTCGAACTACAAGAGCAAGTACGCGGTCGACTGGGTTCCGTTCCTGAACCGCAAGTGGACGGATGCAGCCGACACGGCCGTGCCGCTCGCCGAACTGAAGCGCCTGGGCGAACGCATCACGACGGTCCCGGAAAACTTCAAGGTTCACCCGCTCGTCGAGCGCGTGATCAACGACCGCCGCAACATGGCGCGTGGCGACCAGCCGCTCGACTGGGGCATGGGTGAACATCTCGCGTTCGCGTCGCTCGTCGCATCGGGCTACTCGGTGCGCCTGACGGGCCAGGACTCGGGCCGCGGCACGTTCACGCACCGTCACGCGGTGCTGCACGACCAGAACCGCGAGCGCTGGAACGACGGCACGTACGTGCCGCTGCAGAACATCGCGGACGGTCAGGCGAAGTTCACGGTGATCGACTCGGTGCTGTCGGAAGAAGCGGTGCTGGGCTTCGAATACGGTTACTCGACCGCCGAGCCGAACACGCTCGTGCTGTGGGAAGCCCAGTTCGGCGACTTCGTCAACGGTGCGCAGGTCGTGATCGACCAGTTCATCTCGTCGGGCGAAGTGAAGTGGGGTCGCGTGTCGGGTCTGACGATGCTGCTGCCGCACGGCTACGAAGGCCAGGGTCCGGAACACTCGTCGACGCGTATCGAGCGTTTCCTGCAGCTGTGTGCCGATCACAACATGCAGGTCGTTCAACCGACGACGCCGGCGCAGATTTTCCACCTGCTGCGTCGCCAGATGATCCGCCTGTTCCGCAAGCCGCTGATCGTCGCAACGCCGAAGTCGCTGCTGCGCCACAAGGAAGCCGTGTCGGACCTGTCGGAGCTCGCGAAGGGTTCGTTCCAGCCGGTGCTGGGCGAAACCGACGGCGGTATCGACGCGAAGAAGGTCAAGCGCGTGCTGGCATGCTCGGGCCGCGTGTATTACGACCTCGTCGCACATCGCCGCGAAGCGAAGGCGAACGACGTCGCGATCATCCGTATCGAGCAGCTGTATCCGTTCGCGCACAAGCAGTTCGAAGCCGAAATGAAGAAGTACGAGAACGCGACTGAAGTGGTCTGGGTGCAGGACGAGCCGCAGAACCAGGGCCCCTGGTTCTACGTCGAGCACCACCTGAAGGAAGGCATGAAGGAAGGGCAGAAGCTGGCATACAGCGGCCGTCCGGCTTCGGCCTCGCCGGCGGTTGGCTACTACGCGAAGCACTACGAGCAGCAGAAGGCCCTCATCGAAGGTGCTTTCGGCCGCCTGAAGAGCGCATCGATCGCGAAATAACCGACGGAAGCGAAACGGGAAGGCGCAGCGCGCTTTCCCGTCTCCTTTGGCCTGCCGGGCGCGCTGCGCGCCGCACCGGCCGAAGGAATCGCACGAACCTCGTCACACCCCAGATTAAGCATCCAGGAAAATCACATGGCTATCGTAGAAGTCAAAGTCCCCCAGCTTTCGGAGTCGGTTTCGGAAGCCACCATGCTGCAGTGGAAGAAGAAGCCGGGCGAAGCAGTCGCGCAGGACGAAATCCTGATCGAACTCGAGACCGACAAGGTCGTGCTCGAAGTGCCGGCACCGGCCGCGGGCGTGCTCGCGCAAGTGCTGCAGAACGACGGTGACACCGTCGTTGCCGATCAACTGATCGCTACGATCGATACGGAAGCGAAGGCAGGTGCAGCCGAAGCTGCTGCGGGCGCGGCCGAAGTCAAGCCGGCCGCAGCGCCTGCTGCAGCCGCACCGGCAGCACAGCCGGCTACCGCAACGGCATCGAGCTCGGCTACGGCATCGCCGGCCGCATCGAAGCTGCTGGCAGAGAAGGGCCTGTCGGCGGGCGACGTCGCAGGTTCGGGCCGCGACGGCCGCGTCACGAAGGGCGACGCGCTGGCCGCGGGCAGCGCACCGAAGGCCGCTCCGGCTGCCGCACCGGCAAAGGCCGCGGCGAAGCCGTCGCTGCCGGAAGTGAAGGTGCCGGCGTCGGCGACGACGTGGCTCAACGACCGTCCGGAACAGCGCGTGCCGATGTCGCGTCTGCGTGCGCGTATCGCCGAGCGTCTGCTCGAATCGCAGCAGACCAACGCGATCCTGACGACGTTCAACGAAGTCAACATGGCTCCGGTCATGGAGCTGCGCAACAAGTACAAGGACAAGTTCGAGAAGGAACACGGCGTGAAGCTCGGCTTCATGTCGTTCTTCGTGAAGGCCGCTGTCCACGCACTGAAGAAGTTCCCGCTCGTGAACGCGTCGATCGACGGTAACGACATCGTCTACCACGGCTACTTCGACATCGGTATCGCCGTCGGCTCGCCGCGCGGCCTCGTCGTGCCGATCCTGCGCAACGCGGATCAGCTGAGCCTCGCCGAGATCGAGAAGAAGATCGCCGAATTCGGCCAGAAGGCGAAGGACGGCAAGCTGTCGATCGAGGAAATGACGGGCGGTACGTTCTCGATCTCGAACGGCGGCGTGTTCGGCTCGATGCTGTCGACCCCGATCATCAACCCGCCGCAATCGGCCATCCTCGGCGTGCACGCGACGAAGGAGCGTCCGGTCGTTGAAAACGGCCAGATCGTGATCCGCCCGATCAACTACCTCGCGCTGTCGTACGACCACCGCATCATCGACGGCCGCGAAGCCGTGCTGTCGCTCGTCGCGATGAAGGATGCGCTGGAAGATCCGGCACGCCTGCTGCTCGACCTGTAAGCCGAGTCTCACTGCATCGACCCGTTCTGCACGTTCGCGCCCGCGCGCGAACGTGCAGGCGTACAAGTAGAAAGGATTGTCATGTCCAAGGAATTTGACGTCGTCGTGATCGGCGCCGGCCCCGGCGGTTACATCGCCGCGATTCGCGCCGCGCAGCTCGGCAAGACCGTTGCCTGTATCGAGAAGTGGAAGAACCCGGCCGGCGCGCTGAAGCTCGGCGGCACCTGCCTGAACGTCGGCTGCATCCCGTCGAAGGCGCTGCTGGCGTCGTCGGAAGAGTTCGAAAACGCGTCGCATCACCTGACCGACCACGGCATCACGGTCGACGGCGTGAAGATCGACGTCGCGAAGATGCTCGGCCGCAAGGACGCGATCGTCGAGAAGATGACGAGCGGGATCGAGTTTCTGTTCAAGAAGAACAAGATCACCTGGCTGAAGGGCCATGGCAAGTTCACCGGCAAGACCGACGCCGGCGTGCAGATCGAAGTGAGCGGCGAGGGTGAAACCGAAGTCGTCACCGCGAAGAACGTGATCATCGCGACGGGCTCGAAGGCGCGTCACCTGCCGGGCATCCCGGTCGACAACAAGATCGTGTCGGACAACGAAGGTGCGCTGACGTTCGACTCGGTGCCGAAGAAGCTCGCCGTGATCGGCGCAGGCGTGATCGGCCTCGAGCTCGGCTCGGTGTGGCGTCGCCTGGGTGCCGAAGTGACGGTGCTCGAAGCGCTGCCGGCATTCCTCGGCGCAGCCGACGAAGCGCTCGCGAAGGAAGCGGCCAAGCTGTTCAAGAAGCAGGGCCTCGACATCCATCTCGGCGTGAAGATCGGCGAAGTGAAGGCGACCGCCGACGGCGTGTCGATCGCATACACGGACAAGGACGGCAACGCGCAGACGCTCGACGCCGACCGCCTGATCGTGTCGGTCGGCCGCGTGCCGAACACCGACAACCTCGGCCTCGAGGCAATCGGCCTGAAGGCGAACGAGCGCGGCTTCATCGACGTGGACGACCACTGCCGCACGGCGGTGCCGAACGTCTACGCGATCGGCGACGTGGTGCGCGGCCCGATGCTCGCGCACAAGGCGGAAGACGAAGGCGTGCTGGTCGCGGAAGTGATCGACGGCCAGAAGCCGCACATCGACTACAACTGCATTCCGTGGGTGATCTACACGTACCCGGAAATCGCATGGGTCGGCAAGACGGAGCAGCAGCTGAAGGCGGAAGGCCGCGAGATCAAGTCGGGCAAGTTCCCGTTCTCGATCAACGGCCGCGCGCTCGGCATGAACGCGCCGGACGGTTTCGTGAAGATGATCGCGGATGCGAAGACCGACGAACTGCTCGGCGTGCACGTGATCGGCGCGAACGCGTCGGACCTGATCGCGGAAGCCGTGGTGGCGATGGAATTCAAGGCGGCGTCGGAAGACATCGCCCGTATCTGCCATCCGCACCCGTCGATGTCGGAAGTGATGCGCGAAGCGGCGCTCGCCGTCGACAAGCGCTCGCTGAACAGCTGAGCGCGGTATAGCGCCGGCCGGCCATCGGCCGGCGCAGCCGTCTCATGACGAGGGCGGGCGGGGTTTCCCGTCCGCCTTCGTTTTTTCCGGTTTGCCCGATGAACGTCACCGAATACTACACGCGCGAACTGACCACGCGCGGCTATCAGTCCGATCCCGCGCAGCGCGCGGCCGTCGATCGCCTGCAGCAATGTTTCGACGAGTGGGTCGAGTACAAGGCGCGCCGCTCGAACGCATTCAAGAAGCTCATCAATCATCCCGACCTCCCGCGCGGCGTTTACATGTGGGGCGGCGTCGGTCGCGGCAAGAGCTTCCTGATGGACAGCTTCTACGCGGTCGTGCCCGTGCAGCGCAAGACGCGCCTGCATTTCCACGAATTCATGCGCGAAGTACACCGCGAGCTCGAGGAACTGAAAGGGCAGGCCGATCCGCTCGACGAACTCGCGCGGCGTATCGCGAAGCGCTACCGCCTGATCTGCTTCGACGAGTTCCACGTGTCGGACATTGCCGATGCGATGATCCTGTACCGTCTGCTCGACCGCCTGTTCAACAACGGCGTGCAGTTCGTGATGACGTCCAACTACGATCCCGACGACCTGTATCCGGACGGTCTGCATCGCGACCGCATGCTGCCGGCGATTGCGCTGATCAAGGACAAGCTCGACGTGCTGAACGTCGACGCGGGCGTCGATTATCGCCAGCGCACGCTCGCGCAGGTGAAGATGTATCACACGCCGCTCGGCGCGGACGCCGATCGCGAACTGCGCCATGCGTTCGGCAAGCTCGCGGCGGTACCCGATGAAAGCCCGCTCCTGCATATCGAGAAGCGCGAACTGAAGGCGCTGCGCAAGGCGGACGGCGTCGTATGGTTCGATTTCGCGACGCTGTGCGGCGGCCCGCGCTCGCAGAACGACTATCTCGAACTCGCGAGCCGGTTCCACGCGATCGTGCTGTCCGAGGTGCCGCAGATGTCGCCGCGGATGGCGTCCGAGGCGCGCCGCTTCACGTGGCTGATCGACGTGCTGTACGACCACAAGGTCAAGCTGCTGATGTCCGCGGCGGTGCCGGCGGAGCAGTTGTACGTCGAAGGTCCGATGGCCAACGAGTTTGCGCGTACGGTCTCGCGCATCGTCGAGATGCAGTCGAAGGAGTATCTCGAAACGCCGCGCCGCATCGTCGATACGTCGCTGACCTGAGTGCGATTTCCGGCAATTGGCGGTATTCAAACGTCAATTCCGGTCAAATTCAGGCGATCTCGGGGTATTTTCGGACTTGTCTTATATTCATGGTTGAGGTGAGTCGATATCGTTGTGTCATGGTTACCAAGGCTGGAGATGTCCATGACACCGTATCGCGATCTGACCGACCACGAGTGGCGCCGCGTCGCGCCGCTTCTGCCCGAAATGCAGCCGCGCACCGAGTTGCGCGGTCGGCCGCTGGCCAATACCCGTGCCGTGATGAACGGCGTGCTCTGGGTCATCTACAGCGGCGCAACGTGGTCGGCGATGCCGCGCCGTTACCCTTCGTATCAGACATGCCATCGCCGCTTCAAGGTCTGGCACGAGACGGGCACGCTGATGAGCGTGATGCGTGAACTCTACGGCGACTCGGGCGTGAACCTGTGCAACGAATTGTCGGTGCGGATGCGCAAGCATACGCAATCGAAGGCGGCGGAGGCGCGTAGCGGCGTGGTACCGGTGGGTCGCACACCGGGCAGTTATGCGCCGGATGCGATGAAGCACGCAGCCTGATGTCCGCTGTTTACTGCGTTGTTTGCGCCGACGCGCGCACCAAAAGAAAACCGGCCTGACGAATTCATCGTCAGGCCGGTTTTTTCATAAAGCCGCGCGTTTCAGCGCGCGCCGCGTTATTGTTGGCGAACCCAGGTCTGCGAACGGCCGAGCAGCGATACACCGATATAGCCGCGCACGACGAGTTTCTGGCCGCCGTCTTCAAGTGTCATCTTGCACTTGTAGACCTTGCCATTTTCCGGATCGAGAATGTTGCCGCCGTCCCAGTGGTCGCCTTCCTTCTTCATCGCCTTGATGATCGTCATGCCCTTGATCAGCTGATCCTTGCGCTCGTCCGTGCAGGCGGTGCAGCGGCGATCGGGCGTATCGTTCGCGCCGAGGCCCTTGACGACCTTGCCGGTCAGCGCACCGTCGCCGTCCTCGGCGATCTGCACGAGTGCCTTCGGCTGATGGGTGTTGTCGTCGATCGTCTGCCACATGCCGATGGGGCTGTCTGCCTGTGCGAACGTGGGGGCGGCGCAAGCGAGCAGTGCGCCGGTGATGGCGATTGCACGCAACGGGCGGGTCAGTTGAATCATTGTCATCCTCCTTGTTTTGCATGTCGTGTTCGATTTGCCCGCACGACCGTCTGCATGGGGCGGGCATGTTGCGAGCTTCGCCAGAATACGTGAAACCGCGCGCCACGTTTGATAGAGGGGGCTCTAATCGAAACAGCCCGCGTGGCGCGGGTTGTTTGGTGACCGATCAGTTGAGCTGATACGAGAATGCGGCGTTGATGCGCGGGCTGCGTGATGCGCTTTCGACTGGCGCGTCACCCACCGGCTTCGCGACGTTCAGGTCGAGGCTGTAGAAGCGGCTGTCCGTGAAACGCACACCGATGCCGACCGACGACATGCGGTTGGGCGACGGCGTGCCTGAATGCAAGTACACACGCGCCATGTCGTAGGCGATGTACGGCGTTACAGACTTCATATACGTCCAGCCCGGCGTGAAGCCACGGTTGACCTCCAGCGACATCCCCCATCCCGAGTCGCCCGACGCTTCGCCCGGCTGATAGCCGAGCGCGTAACGCGTCGAGCCGAACGAGATCTGCTCGGACGTCGGCAGTGAGTCAGGGCTGTATTGCCCGGTCAGCGAGACTGACGTGCCGATCCGGAACGGCCATTCGTTGGTTTGCGTGAAGGTCGCGCCGGTACGGACGAAGGTCAGCGACGTCGGGTCGGCGTATGTAACCCCCACACCGTTAACCACGCCAGTCTGTGATTTCGATGCACCGAGGATGTCGAATGCCTTGGCGACGTTGACGCTCAGTTTTCGTACCTGCTTCGGTTCGACGCTCGTGTAGTCGAGCTGCAATTGCATCACGCGGACCTGTGACCGGTTTTCGAGGGTATTGCCGTTGGTCTGGCTTTGGTAGCGGTCTTCGTTGTGTGCGGCATAACCCGACACAGTGCCGAGCAGGCTGCGCTGGTTGTTCAGCAGTATCGGATAGGATGCCGAAAGACCAAGCTTCTCGTTCTTGACGGTGCGTTGGACGGACGACGGCAGGCCCGGATTGTCAGTAGGCTTGCCGCGATAGGTGCTTGCATCGAGGCGCGTGATCAGGCCGCTGCTGCCGACGGGCACCGCGCCGCTGAACGCGAAGTAGGTCTGCTTGTCACGCCCCGGCGGCGCCAGTGCGGAGATGCTCAGCTGCTCGCCGAACTTCGTGAGGCCGTTTTCGGTCGCGGTGATGAGGCCCTGTACGCCCGGGTGGTTGAAATCGATACCGGTGCTGACGTTGAATGCCTTGCGGTCGACGGCAAGTTCGAGCGTCGTGGCGCCGTCGGTGGTTTGCGGCGGTGGTACGTTCGCCTTCACCGTGAGGCCGGGCAAGAGGCCGAACGTGTTCACGTAGCGCTCGAACGTTGCGCGGCGCAGCGGGCGATCGTCGGTGATATGCGCTGCGATCGCGCGAATCTTCGATTCCATTGCCCCGGGCTTGCCGGTGACCTTGACGTCCGACACATAGCCTTCAACAACCGTGATGCGCACGACGCCGTTCTCGAACGTCTGCGCGGGAACAAACGCGAACGACAGCGCGTAACCGCGTTCCTGGTAAAGCTTCGTCACGCCGTTGGCGGTTTCGATCAGATCGCCGATCGTGATGTCCTTGCCGACGAGGGGGGTGAAGCGACGCGAGATTTCCTCGAACGGTACCGACTTTACGCCTTCGACCTGGAATGTCGTCGGTGTCAGGTGGCGCGACAGCAACTCCTGCAGTTGCGGCGCCTGGGGCGCGACCTGCACGGTTACGTTCGGGCCGGTTTTCGGCGCGTTGATCTGGGGCAGGGAGTCGAGCGGGTTACCGCCGACGCGCGTTTGTGCCTGTGCCGTGCTGGCTGCCGCGATGGCGGCGAGCAGCATCATCCATCTGTCGAGTCTGGATTTCATTGTTCTTCCTCGTAGGCCTTGCTTTTCGTCTTCTTTGTAATGCCGGCGCGCGACACCAGGGTGCCGCGCGCCGCGTGCCGCAATGCCGGTTGTGCTTGTACGGTCGCACCATCCGCTCCGGCTGCGAAGGTGCGACCGTCTTCCCTACTTGCCAACGCTACCCAGCGTACCCAGCAACCCCGTTACCGGTGCCAGCAGGCCCGTCGAGCCGCCGCCCGACGTTGCCGTTCCCGTGACGCTGCCGACCAGCGACGTGACCGGCGCGAGCGGGCTCGCTCCCCCGGATCCCGCTGCGCCGCCAACTGCTCCGGTGACAGTATTCAGCAAACCGGTGACAGGCGCGAGAGGGTTTGCACTGCCTGCGCCACCCGTTGCGCCGCCGAGCGTGCCCGTGACCGTCGACACGAGATTCGTGACGGGGGCGAGCGGGCCGCCGCTACCGCCCGCCGCACCGCTCAGTGCGCCGGTAACGGTGGAGACGAGGCCCGTGACGGGCGCGAGCGGGCTGCTGCCCGAACCGCCGGTCGCGCCGCCGAGTGCACCCGTGAGCGAGCCGAGCGGCGTCGAGCCGAGACCCGACAGCAGGCCGCCGAGCGGATTCGTCGAGCCGGAACCCGACGACGTGCCGTTCTGCACGGTCGCCGTCGAGCCGCCGACGAGGCTCGTGATCAGGCCGGGGATCGGCGCCGCGCCGTTCGGGCCGTTCGGGTTGACGAGGCCGCCCGCGTTGGTCACGGTGTTGCCGACCGCCGTCACGAGCTGACCGACGTCGCCGACGAGCGGCTGGCTCGATGTGCCGCCAACCTGCTTGCCGGCCGAGCTGATCGCGCCGCCGACCTGGCCGAGCAGACCCGAGACGGGTTGGCCGAGGCCGGTCGTCGTGCCGACCTGTTGCGTGACCTGGCCTGCGGTAATCACGAGCGGCGTGATCGCCGAGCTGAGCGGCTGCGTCACTTGCTGCACGGCGCCCGACGACAGCGTCGAGCCGATCGTCGTGCCGGCAGCCGTCAAGCCATTGGCCACCGTGTCGAGCACGGTGCCGACAGGGGTCGTGACGGGCGCGAGCGGCGCGAGTTGCCCCGTGCCGAGTGCCTTGACCGTCGAGCTCAGGCCGGACACCGTGTTGCTCGTCGCGCCGACCACGTTGCCGAGGCCCGCGACGGTCGTGCCGACCGGATCCTTAGTCGTACCGATCTGTCCCAGCCCGTTGCTCACGGCATCGGCAGCTGCGCCGACGATCGTGCCCGTGCTGGAGAGCGTGCTGCCGACGCCCTTCGTCACACCGTCGCCGAGGCCGGGCACGGTGATGTTGCCGACCGTGCTGCCGAGGTCGGTGGCCGTCTGGCCAACCGTGCTGACGACGCCCTTGGTGCCGGTGGACGTGCCGCTGGTGCCGCTCGTGCTCGGGGTACCGCTCGTGCTGCTGGGGTTGTTGTTGCTGCTGGTCGGCGGCGAACTCACGCCGCCGCCGCCGCAGGCGGCCAGCAGGCAGGCTGCGGCGAAGGCCGTGAGGGGCACGCGCCACTGGTGCAGGGCGGCTGTCGTGAGAGAACGTTGCTGGGACATGATTGACTCCTCGCTGTCTTGTCGATGGATGGATGTTGGTTTACTTGCCGTGCGTGCCACCGAGCAGGCCGCCGATCAGCGACGTGACCGGTGCGAGCGGATTCGACGCCGAGCCCGAGTTCGTGACGGCGCCCGTGCCGCCGGTCAATGCCGGGGCGCCGACCGCACTCGTTACCGTGGACACGACGTTCGTCACCGGGGCGAGCGGGCTGCTGCCGCCTGCGCCGCCTGTTGCGCTGCCGAGGGCGCCCGTCACGGTACCGAGCAGACCGGTGACCGGTGCGAGCGGGCCGCCGCTGCCGCCTGCTGCGCCGCCGAGTGCGCCGGTGACCGTCGAGACGAGACCCGTGACCGGTGCGAGCGGGCCGCCGCTGCCGCCTGCTGCGCCGCCGAGCGCGCCGGTGACCGTCGAGACGAGACCCGTGACCGGCGCGAGCGGGCCGCTGCTGCCTCCTGCTGCGCCGCCGAGCGCGCCGGTGACCGTCGAGACGAGGCCGGTGACCGGAGCGAGCGGGCCGCTGCCGCCGCCTGCTGCGCCGCCGAGTGCGCCCGTGACCGTCGAGACGAGGCCGGTGACCGGTGCGAGCGGGCTGCTGCCGCCGCCCGTTGCGCCGCCGAGTGCGCCGGTGACCGTCGAGACGAGACCGGTAACCGGAGCGAGCGGGCCGCCGCTGCCGCCTGCTGCGCCGCCGAGCGCGCCGGTGACCGTCGAGACGAGGCCGGTGAGCGGCGCGAGCGGGTTGGTTACGCCGCCGGTGCCGCCCGTGAGCAGGCCGCCGACGGCCTTCACGGTGTTGCCGGTCGACGAGACCGTGTTGCCAAGACCGGTCGTGACGGGGTTGCCGCCCGTCGACGCGAGCAGGGCACCGGCCTGGTTCAGGCCGTTGCCGACCGTGCCGAGCAGCGTGTTGACGGGCGCGCCGAGGCCGGTTGCCGTGCCGATCGTCTGGGTCGTCTGGCCGACCATCGTCGTGATCGGCGTGATGGCCGAGCTGACCGTCTGCGTGACCTGCTGGATCGGGCCGGTCGACAGTGCGTTGGTGAGGGTGTTGCCGCCGTTCGAGACGGCACCGCCGAGCGTCGACACGAGGCCGCCGACGGCGCCCGTGACCGGTGCGAGCGGCGAGAGCGGGCCGCTGCCGAGGCTCGAGACCAGGGTCCCCGTTTGCGTGACTGCGCTGCCGAGCTGGTTGACCACGCCACCCGTGCTGGCGAGCGTGGTGCCGACCGGGTCCTTCGTCGCGCCGAGCTGGCCGAGACCGTTGCCGAGGCCGTTGCCGAGTGCGGTCACTGCGCCGCCGACGCTTTGCACGATGCCGCCCGCGGCTTGTGTGGTGGCCGGGTTGACGCCCGGCAGCGTCTGGCTGCCGATGACGGAACCGAGGCCCGAGACGGTTCCGCCGACACCCGTCAAGATGTTGCTGCTGCTTGCGAGGACAGTTCCCACTGGGTTCGACGACACGCCCGACGTGCCGGAAGTACCGGACGTGCCGCTCGTGCCCGACGTACCGCTGGTACCGGAGGTCCCGCTTGTGCCGGACGTACCGCTCGTACCCGAGGTGCCGCTGGTGCCGCTCGTACCCGAAGTTCCGCTCGTGCCCGATGTGCCCGATGTGCCGCTCGTGCCGGACGTGGAGATCGTATCGCCGCCGCCCGAGCTCGAGCCGCCGCCAAGACCCTGGCTGATGGAACCCGAGCCGCCGCACGCGGAGAGGGAAAGCATGGCTGCGACGGTGGCCGCGATCAGAGTCGTCCGGAACACGCCATGAGGGATAACCTTAATGTCCATTTTTTCCTCGCATTAAAATGTGTTGTGAACTGCGTTGTGTTGAGTGGTGCGAGGAGTACTCTGCAACTGTCGTGCCATTTCGATGCCCGACGGTTCGGCAACAGGTTTTAAACGGGGCAATTCCTTGTCGGAAAAGGAAGTTACGGGAATTGAAAGATTGTTGAATCTGTTTAAGTGCAGACGAATGAGAACGATTTCGATCGTTTCGTAACGTAACGTCACAACATTGGCGTTACGCGTGCGACGTAACGTGGGAGGCCGCGCAGGCTTGGTGGACGAGGCAACTGTTTTACAGGTGGATTAGGTGTGCACATCTAACCTATCGTAAATCCTATGTGTAAGTCGTACCGAAACGCCGTACAAATACGTTGTGCTCACGGTCATTTTTTTCGATCCAGGACGTTAAAAGAGGTTGGAACTTAAATAGGATCGGATATAGAATCCGGAGCAGATGTAAGGAAATGTACGGTTCGGTACACAACGTTCGAGGAGGGTTGCTATCGCGAATGTTAACTTGCATCAAATGGTGGGCCATGCCCCTCGGGGCAATCTATAAAGAAAGTGCACCTGGTTGTCGTTACAGCAGATGTGGCGAACAGCGCGGGGCAACCGGCCGGATATGCGGGGATGTATACGTATAAAAGGCCAAAGAACGTAAATACAGGCACGAGGAATAAAATGAAAGCACTCATCAAGCGCTTCCTTAAGGAAGAAGACGGGGTTACCGCGATCGAGTATGGTCTGATTGCGGGGCTGATTGCTGTTGCAATCATTGCGGGCGCCTCATCGGTGGGAACCAATCTCAGCAGCACCTTCTCGAAAATCGGAACGTGTGTGTCGGCGCCGAGTTCCACATGCTGGTCGGCGGCGGCGCCTTCTACCTGATAAGAAAAAATTGCCGGTTCCGAATATCGTCTGGCGGCTTTGCAGCGGGCGAATTATTGACGTAACTCGCCCGCTGTCCTGGTCGCGGTAGATAGCGACGTGATGGCTCGTCTTTTCTTCATCGGGGTATTCCTGGGCTGGGCGGCGTTCGTCGCGTCTAGCGATATCCGCTTTCGGCGTATTCGAAACGCGCTTGTCGTCGCGGGGTTGGTCGGTGCCTTGGTGGCTGCGGCCCTCGGTCGAAATCCATTCGGAATATCGCTCACCCAATCTCTGGTCGGTGCGGCTGTGGGACTGCTTTGTTTTATTCCCTTGTTCGCATTGCGTGCGATGGGTGCAGCCGACGTCAAGGTTTTTGCCGTTCTGGGTGCATGGTGCGGTGCGCCGGCGCTGTTGTGGCTCTGGATCGTCGCGAGCCTCGCCGCAGCCCTCCACGCGCTCTGGGTGATGCTTCTGTCGCGGACGTCGGTCTTCGCGCTGTACAAACGCGCGACGCCCACGATGACGCTCGGTGGCCGCCGAGCGACGCCATATGCGGCGTTTCTTGTGATACCCGCGGCTGCGTGGCTTCTGCATCTTGTGTATGTGAGGGGAATGTGATGGCTCGGGGGACGCAAGCGCGCCAGCCGTCCGCATGGCGGCGGCAACGGGGAGTGGCGGCGGTCGAGTTCGCTGTCGTGTTTCCTTTGTTCTTCCTGATCTTCTACGCGATCGTCACGTTCGGGATGGTTTTCATCATCCAGCAAAGCCTGACATTCGCGGCATCCGAAGGTGCGCGTGCCGCGTTGAATTACACGTCTGCGCCGTGTGACCGGCTGCAGGTCAATGCACGGAACGCCGTTGCGCAAGCATTGGCCGGCACGCCGTGGTCGAACAATGTCAGTTTCGCCGCGCAGGTCTCCACGTCGGTGCCAACACCCACATCGACGCCCGGCGTGACCTGCGGCACGACATTTACATCGACGTCCACGTCGGCCTTCAACGTGATGGTGACGATGACCTATTCATATGCGGCGAATCCGCTGATTCCATGGATATTCCTGTTCAATGCGCCGCAGTTGCAAAGTAGCGCGACCGTACAGGTTCAGCCCAGCATGCTTTGAAACTGAAAGTAGTCCCCCGATCGTTGCACGCTCCAGAACCCGATTCCGGCATTCCCATATCAACATGGCCAACAATCTGACAAAAATCATCGCGGGGTTGCTGATTGCGATCGCTGTTCTTCTCGGCATCTACGCGTGGTTGCTCGGGCGCAGTCCCTCGGGCCCCGTCCCTGTACAACAGACCGTCGCTGCTAACCCGGTGCCGGTGGTCGTTGCGACGCGCGTGCTGCCGGTCGGTCAGCCGATTCCCGCCGATGCATTGAAGATTCAGCCGGCCGCACCGGTGCCAACAGGTGCGTTTGCCGATCCGGCGGTACTGGTGGGCCGCGTTCCGGCGAGGGACATCCCGGCGTCGGCGCCGGTCGTGGCGGACGCATTGGTGTCGGGGCTCGCCGAGGATGTTCAGCCAGGCGAACGGGCGATTGCGGTTCGCGTCGACGAGACCAACGCGGTCGGCAACCGTCTGCGACCCGGCAACTTCGTCGACATATTCGTGAACCTGAAGCGTGAAGCCGGCGGCGGGATGCTCGACGGCGAAGTTTCGCAGACGCAGGCGAGGCTCCTGATGTCGAAGGTTCGCGTACTGTCGTTCGGAGATGCGACTGCGGAGCGCGACAGCGGCAGCAACACGAACGGTAATAACGGCCAGCCGAGCAACACGCGCATCGCGGTACTCGCGGTGCCGACCGCGCAGGTCGATGCACTGACACTCGGCGAGGCGAGCGGGCGGCTGACGCTCGCGCTGCGCAATCCGCGCGACGACGAGCTTGCGATACAGACGGTGGCGGTGCGCACCGACAACAAGCTGTCGCCATCGGCACTTGCCGCGGCAGGCGTGTCGCTGCAACAGTTGTCCGGCACGCCGAGGATCGCAGCGGCCAGCACGAACATACCGCCGCTGCCGTCGCGCCTGCCGCCGGTGGCGCGGCCAGGCGGCAGCGGTGGCGGGGGCGGCATCGAGGTGATCCGGGGCGGCCGGTCGGAAACGGTTGCGTATTGAACAACATCGATGGCCATCGATATCAGCGACGACAAGTAAAGGCCGTGCGACGGTCCAACAAACAATGAAAAACACACTGATTGCATTCGCGATTGCTCTCTGGGCCCTGACATTCGCCTCCTTTGCAAGCGCGAGCGGCACGATCGAGCTGGCGGTCGGGGCGCAGCGGCAGATTTCCGCCGGCCGCGCGCTGCAGCGGGTCGCCGTCGGCGATCCGGCGATCGCCGATGTGCTGATCATGAAGGGCAGTCGGTCCGGTTCGGTGCTGCTGACTGCGAAAGCGCCGGGGGTGACGAACGTGATGTTGTGGGAGCGCGGTAAAGACGAGCCGACGGTCTGGAGCGTCGAAGTCGTCGACGCGGCTGCGCAAGCAGTACTCGACGGTTCGACACCGCAGGTGAAAGCGTATGGCGGGACGTCGGTGCTGCGGGGAACGTCGGCATCGCTCGATGCGCACGAGCGGGCCACGGCGGTTGCCAAAAACATGAGCCCCAAGGGTGCGGTGATCGATCGCTCGACGCTGGCCGGCAAGAACGTCGTGCAGGTCGACGTGAGGGTGGTGGAATTCAGCCGCTCGGTGCTCAAGCAAGTAGGCTTCAACTTCTTTAAGCAGAGCAACGGCTTTTCGTTCGGCTCGTTCTCGCCGGGTGGTGTGCAATCGTACAACGGTGGGTCTGGGCCGGGCACGGGTGGGTATATTCCGACGCTCGGCGCACCGGTTGCCTCTGCGTTCAATCTGGTTGTGAATGCTGCGGGGCGTGGCATCTTCGCCGACCTGTCGTTGCTTGAGGCGAACAACATGGCGCGCGTGCTCGCCGAGCCGACGCTCGTCGCGTTGTCCGGCCAGAGCGCCAGCTTTCTCGCAGGCGGCGAGATTCCGGTGCCGTCGCCGCAGGGGCTCGGATCGACCGCGATCCAGTGGAAGCAATATGGCGTCGGGCTGTCGCTTACCCCGACGGTGCTGGGTCCGAACCGGATCGCGCTGAAAGTCGCACCGGAATCGAGTCAGCTCGATTTCGTGAACAGCGTGACGATCAGCGGCGTTGCAGTGCCGGGTATCACGACGCGCCGCGCCGATACGACGGTTGAACTCGGCGATGGCGAGAGCTTCGTGATCGGCGGTCTGATCGACCGCCAGACGATGTCGAACGTGAACAAGGTACCGCTGCTCGGCGACCTGCCGATCATCGGCACGTTCTTCAAGAACCTGAACTACCAGCAGAACGACAAGGAGTTGCTGATCATCGTGACCCCGCATCTCGTCGCACCGATTGCGAAGGGGGCGGTACTGCCGGCGACACCCGGCGAGTTGTCCGAGCAACGTGACGGGCCGGTCTGGCGATCTTATCTGGGCGGCGCGGTGTCGCCTGATGCCGCCCCGGGTTTCTCGAAATGAATGTGAAGCATTGCGCGTTGCGGCACATCGCCACGCCTTGCGTAATCGGGGGTGTTCGACATGAATGCACGAACTCAATCATTGTGTGAACCCGCCGTGACCGACTACTTCGTTTGCGCATCGACAAAGGAAGCGCATGTGCGCTGGCTGGCCGATACGTTGGTGTCGGCCGGAGCGGTCGAGGCTGCGTCGCTGGAGCCGGGTGGGCTTGCGCAACGCATCACGGGACTCAATCCGGCGCTGGTGTTCATCGATTTCTCCGAACGCAGCGACCTGGCGAGCGTTGCCGCCGCCACGGTACGCGCTGCGTATCCGGGGTTGCCGATCGTTGCGCTCGGCTCGCTTGCACAGCCGGAGAGCACGCTGGCCGCGCTGCGTGCGGGCGTGCGCGATTTCATCGACGTATCGGCCCCGGCCGAGGATGCACTGCGGACGACGCGTGGTTTGCTGTCTCACGTCAGCGAGCCGACGAGCCGCCACGGGAAGGTCGTCGCGCTGCTCGGGGCGCGTGCCGGCATGGGCGTCAGCACGCTTGCCGCGAATCTCGCGGTCTGGCTGCAGAAGCGGGCGCTCGGCCCGGGTGCGGCGGGCAGTCCGGACGGCGGCGCGCCGGCCGGCCGCCAAACCGCGCTGATCGATCTAGGGTTGCCGGCCGGTGACGGCGCGCTGTTCCTGAACACGCGCTGCGAATTCCATTTCATCGACGCCGTGCAGAACCTGCGCCGCATCGATCGCACGTTCGTGAACACCGCGCTCACGCGGCACCAGAGTGGCGTTGCACTGACGACTTTGCCGCCGGATCTCGGTGCATTGCGTGACGTGTCTTATGCGTCATGCATCGGCTTGCTGAACAGGTTTCGCGCGTTTTTCGACCAGCAGGTCGTCGACCTCGGCGGGTTCTCGAATCGCGAGTTCGTCACGCAGATCGCCGCATCGGCCGACGAGGCATGGCTTGTCTGCGATCAGGGTGTCGCATCGATCGTGTCGGCAGCCGATTTGCTCACCGGGCTGCGTGATGCGGGCGTCGATACCGATCGTGTCAAGCTCGTGGTCAATCAGTACGATCCCGCGCTGGACCTGATGCCCGGGCAGATCGCCGAGCGTCTCGGCTTGTCGCTGGTCGGCACCTTGCCCGCGCGTCGCGTCGCGATCGGCCATGCTGCGAACCAGGGACGGCTCATCGTCGATGCGGCAGAGCGCGATCCTTATGTGCGTGCACTCGAAACCCTCGCCGCGCGGCTGCCCGGTGTATCGGGCATGGCGGGCGCGTCGCGCGCCGCGCCGGGCTTGTCCGCGCTCAAGCGTTTCATTCAACCCTCGTCCAGGCGGTCGTAACCGATGGCACACGACATTCAATTTGCCGACGGCGCAGCGCCGTTTTCGCAGACGCAGCAATTCCACGACATCAAGAATGCTGCGCACGAGCATTTGCTGACGCGTATCGAGGAACTGGGAGCCGAGTTCGGCCGATGGTCCCGCCAGGCGATCAATCAGTTCGTCGATCTCGAGATTGACAGCTTCGTGCGCCTGCGCCGCATTCCGCTCAACGAGAGCGAGGTGCGTGCGATCGCCGAAGCGCTGACGAAGGAACTCGCGGGCTTCGGGCCGATCGAGGATCTGCTCGCAGACCCGGCGGTCGAGGACATCCTGATCAACGGCTACAACGACGTGTACGTGTCGCGTCACGGGATCCTCGCGAAGCTGCCGGTGCGTTTCACCGACAACGCGCATTTGCTACGCATCGTGCGACGGATTCTCGCGCCGATCGGACGTCGTCTCGACGAGTCGAACCCGATGGTCGATGCGCGGCTGCCGGACGGCGGGCGCGTGAATGTCGTGATCGAGCCGCTTTCGATCGATGGCCCGATCGTGTCGATCCGGAAGTTCCGCAAAGATCCGCTCAAGCCCTCGGACCTGCTCGGTAACGGCACGTATAACCAAGAGATCGGCGCGCTGCTCGAGGCAGCGGTCGAGGCACGCTGCAACGTTCTCGTGTCGGGCGGCACGAGTTCCGGAAAGACGTCGCTGCTTAACGCGCTCGCGTTCCACATTCCAGAGGCCGAACGTGTCGTAACGATCGAGGATACGGCCGAACTGTCGCTGAATCACCCTCATGTCGTGCGGCTCGAAAGCCGCCCGGGCGGGTTCGATGGTACCGGCGTCGTGACGATTCGTGACCTGTTGCGCAACACGTTGCGGATGCGTCCGGACCGGATCATCGTCGGCGAAGTGCGCGGCGGCGAAGTGCTCGAAATGCTGCAGGCCATGAACACGGGCCACGACGGCTCGATGGGCACCGTGCACGCGAGCTCGCCGCGCGAGTGCCTGTACCGTCTCGAGATGCTTGCCGGTTTCGCTGGTTTCCAGGGAACCGAGTCGAGCCTGCGTCGCCAGATTGCAAACGCGATCGACTTCATTGTGCAGATCGGGCGACTGTCGAATGGACGCCGCCGGATTCTGTCGGTCACCGAGGTGACCGGGCTGTCCGACAACATCATTGCGACGCAGGAACTGTATCGCTACGAAGCACGCGTGACGCCGGAGGGGGAGGAGGTCGATCACTGGGAGTCGCTGGGTATCCATCCTCACTCGCCGAAGCTCGCGCGGTTCCGCCAGGCGTTAACGAACAGCGGACTGGGCGGCGGGTTCGGCGGCGACGGTTTTGGTCGCGGCGGGGGCTTCAATGTTTAGCGCGTCGGTCTGGATGCTCGCGGTCGCGATGCTGTGCGTGGCGTCGGCGCTGATGCTGTGGCGGCATGCGGAAACCCGGCGCGTGCGCACCGATGCGAAGCGCTTCATTGACAGCCGGCTTGAACCCGGAGCACGCGCGGCGTCGCCGTCCGCAAGGCCGGCGGTATCCGCCGCGCCCCGGACTGTAGCGTCGTCCAGTGGCGTGCGCAATGCGGTATCTCGTGCTTTCTGGGCACACTGGTATGCGGTTGCGAAGGAGTATCTGATCAACCTCGTGAACCGCGCCGGGATCGAAGGCGCACGCGGCAAGGCGATCATTGCGCTGGCCGTGCTTGTCGCGATTGCGTCGATCGCGGGTAACCGCGGCGGCGCGCTCGCGTGTTTCGCTGCGCTGGTCTGCGGGAGCGCGATTTTTTGCATCTGGCTCACGTCGCGTATCCAGCGGCGGCGACTGAAGATCGTCCGGCAGATCCCGTCGTTTCTTGACGGGATCGTGCGACTGGTGACGCTCGGCAACAGCGTGCCGGCCGCATTTCAGGCAGCGTTGCTGACGACGGAGGAGCCGCTGCGAGGGTGCCTCGATCACGTGTCCCGGATGTTGCGCACGGGCGTCGAAATCGATCGAGCGATGCTCCATATCGCGAAGATCTACCGGGCGCAGGAATTCGAGCTGCTCGGATCGGTGCTGCGGCTGTCGGTCAAGTATGGTGGTCGCGCGGACGTGATGCTCGAACGCATGGCCGTGTTCATGCGCGACCTCGAGCAGGCGGAGCGCGAGCTGACGGCCATGTCGGCCGAGACACGACTATCGGCGTTCGTGCTCGTGATGCTGCCGATCGCGATCGGCAGTTTTGTCGTGATGACCAATCCGAAATATCTGGAAGGAATGTGGATCGATCCGCGCGGACAAATGCTCCTTATCGTCGCGTTCCTGATGCAGGTTGCGGGGAGCGTGTGGTTGTATCGGATGGCTCGACTCAGGTGATGCGATGACGGCAACTCAGATCGGATCGGTTGCTCTGGCGCTTGGTGCGCTAGGCGTGCTGCTGTTTGGAATGATCGCGTTGCTGCGTGCCAGCGCCACGTCGCGTGCTGAACGTGCGCTGGCCGAGGCGCTCGACCAGCGCATGGCAGCACTCGAGGCGGCCAAGAAACGGGCCACGGCGGAGAGTGCGGCAGAAGTGACACGGGTTGCGCCCGGCCGTCAGCGCATCGAGCGCATGCTTACGCGATTGTCGGCGGCGGGGATGCGACTGCTCGATACCGGATTCGGCAAGCACATTGTCGCGGAAGAGGATCGCCGCATTCTTGAGCAATGCGGCTATGTCGACACGCGCACGCGCGGACTGTTCCTGAGCGCGCGGATCGCTTGCGGGATCGGGTTGCCGCTTCTGTTCGCGGTATTCGCCAGCGGACGAATGAAGGGCGGATACTGGATGATCGGGATGTTCGCTGCATTCGCGTTCGGCTTCATGCTGCCGAAGCTATACGTGCAGCGGCGTGCCGCCGCTCGTCGCCAGAGCGTCGTCGATGAACTGCCGCTGTTCGTCGACATGTTGCGCTTGTTGCAGGGCGTTGGGTTGTCGCTGGATCAGAGCCTGCAGGTCGTGACCAACGACTTCCGAGGGATGATGCCGGTGCTGTCGTCGGAGGTCGGAATCGCGCAGCGTCAGTTCGCAGCGGGCCGCACGCGCGATCAGTCGATGCAGAGGCTGTCGGGCGGTTTCGACAACGAGGATTTGCGCGCGATTACCCGATTAATGGTGCAGGTCGACAAGCACGGTGGCGCGGTACAGGAGCCGCTCAAGCAGTTCGGCGACCGGCTGCGGGAGACGCGCCGCGCGATGCTTCGCGAACGGATCGGCCGACTGACCGTGAAGATGACGGGCGTCATGGTCCTGACGCTGCTACCCGCGCTGCTGATCGTGACGGCGGGACCCGGGTTGCTGGCAGTGACGCATGCGTTGTCGGCGCATCATTGATGGGTGGAAGGGAAGACGATGAAGCGGATCACCAGGATGGCCAGGTACGCAGGTGTGGCGGCAGCGGTGCTGCTTGGTGCTTGCGCGACCAAGGAAAGCGGGTATGGCGTTGGCGCGCAGACCGAACGCGCGGCGCTGATTCAGGCTGCCGATCAGAAGCAGGCGGTGCCGGATACGCCCGCGATGTATCTCGGCCTGATTCAGCGGATGCAGGCACAGGGTCTCTACTATGCGTCGCTCGCGCACATCGACGCTTACGACAAGGCGTACGGCGTGTCGCCCGACACGATCCTGCTGCGCGCGGACGCGTTGAGAATGACCGACCAGCCGGCTGCAAGTGCAGCGGCCTATACGCAACTGCTGAAGACGCCGCTCTCCGCGCGCGGATATCGGGGCCTTGGGTTGATCGCCGGTGCGGCAGGCGATTTCGGTCAGGCGGTACAGGCACTGACACAGGCGTCCGAGCTCGCGCCGACCGATGCGTCGCTGCTATCCGATCTCGCCTATGCGAAATTGCGTAGCGGCGATGTGGTCGGCGCGCGGGTGCCGCTGATGAAGGCGGCGGAACTGGATCAACGCAATCCGAAGATCGTCAGCAATCTCGTGCTGTATTTGCTCGCCGCCGGGCGCACGCAGGACGCGCAGCGGTTGATGAACCAGCAGCATTTACCGCCGGATATCCGCAAGGACATCGTCGGCGATGCCGCAAGAATCGCGGCCGCTGCACGGGCGCAGCAGCGTGCGGTCGCGACGCCGCCGGTGGTGTCGCGCCGTACAGCGACTGTGCCGATCACGCCGATGGCAAACAATTTCGGCTATGACCAGACCGTGCCGTTGCTGCAACGGTTTGCACAATAAACAGACAGGTGGGGAACAACATGAATAACAACCATCATCGAGCCGCGCGCGCGGGGCGGATCGCGCTGTTGGGCGCGATCGTTTGCATGGCAATGAGCACCGCAGCCGTACATGCGCAACAGGCAGCGGCGCCAGCCGCATCCGACGTCGACCGCTCGACGAAGGAATGGCTTTCGATGCAGCGAGACAACCGCGCGGCGGCACCGGTGCAGCCGATGCTTGGCGATGTCGCGTCGCTCGTTTATCAACGCTATCTCGATTCGTTCAAGAACAAGATTCCGCAGTCGATGAGCACGCTTGGCAGTTCGTCCGGCGGCATGTCGGGTAGCGGGCAGAGTGCGCAGTAAGCGAGATGACGATGCGGGCAGATCAGGCACATGGGGTTCGGTGGCGCGGCGCTCGCTGGCCGGGCAAACAACGTCAACGCGGCTCCATATTGGTCATGGCTGCGATCTGGCTCACGATCGCGATCATCGTGCTCGGGGTGATCGACATCGCGAATCTGTATTTGCAGAAGCGGGATCTGCAACGGATCGTTGACCTGGCTGCATTGGCGGCAGTGCAGCCGATGACGAGCGATCCAAGCGGCTGCCTGAACGATGCAAAAAACAATGTGACGGCGAGTGCGAACATCAACGACAAGGGTTATGCGTTCACGTTGATCAGCGCGACGGCGACGGCAAGTCCTTCCACGGGAAACGATCAGATTGCCGTCAGCTGCGGGAGTTGGGATTCGTCGACTGCCTATGTGACGCCCGCGTCGACTGCGGCGAATGCGGCGCAGGTGACGGCGTACCGGCAGGTGAACTACTACTTCCTGGGGCTGCTGAACCAGTTGAGCGGGCGGCAGGCGATTGTCTCCGCGACGGCTACCGCACGTGCGGCGGCGATCGACACGTTTAGCGTGGGTTCGACGCTTGCGAGCCTGAATTCCTCTACGTCCGCGATACTCGATCCGCTACTCACGGGGTTGCTGGGTGCCTCGGCCAACGTCAACGTCGGTCTGGCCAATTACCAGGCCTTGGCCGGAGCGAACGTCACGCTGGGGCAGTTGGCGAATGTCGCAACCCAACTCGGCACGGCGGGCATGTCGAGTCCAGCCAGCGTCGGGAAGTTGCTCGGCCTCAACCTGACCGTCTCGGATATCCTGAATCTCGCCGCCACGGCGGTGGGCAGCAATACCACGGTGGGCACGGTGCTCACCGCGCTAAGCAATAGCGTTGGCGCCAACGTCAATCTCAATAAGATCTCGCTTGGGAGTCTCCTCCAGTACTCGGGCAGCAATGCGGAGGCGGCGGCGAATGCGAGTATCAATGTGCTGCAGTTGTTGCTCACGACGGCTCAGATCGGTGCATATGACAGCGCGCTGACGCTATCGGTCGGTCAAGCAAGCTGCCCCGGCAGTGCGCTTTGTCCGCTCATTTCGGCGGTGTCGACGCTGGTCCGAGTCAATAGTCTGCAATTGCAGGTGCTGGCGCCGCCGTCGATCGGAATTGGCGAAGCCGGACAAGTGAACGGCATATGGCGCACGCAGGCGTCGCAAGCGGAGATCGGGCTCTACGTCGATGTGCAGGTGCTGTCGGATCCGCCCCCGCTGGGCATTCCCGGCCTGTTGACGCTTCAGCTTTCGGGACCGCATTTGCCGCTCTACGTCATTCTGGGCGGCCCGGGTCGCGCCTGGTTGGCCAATACGAGTTGTAAATCGACCCCGGCGTCGAGCACCGCGACGTTTGGCGTATTGCCGGGCGTGGCGATGATTTGCGCCGGACAAAATACGGGGGGAACGCTGAACCTCAATTCCCCGAGCTGTGCGTCCAGCACCGGCACGATTCCCGTGGCGAAGCTGTCGGGAGCAGGGTTACTCGGGAATTTTTCGCTTCTTCAACTCAGTCTATCGTTGTCGAACCCCGTCGCGTACGTTGGGAGTAGCACCAGCACGCCGATCTACAGCGGCCCGCCATTGCCTTCGACCCCAGGCGCGCTGAGCGCCAGCCTGCCGTTGTCGGGGACGGGCGTCTTGTATCAGAACAATTCGCAATACTCGTTCTGCAACACCAAGCCGAGTAACGGTGCATGCACGTCGTCCGCGTGGTCTCCGGGACCCAATTGGACCACATCGTCGACAGCGACCAACTCGCTCAACGTGCAGCTGGCCAATCTCTTGGGGGGAACGTCGATCCAGCTCAACGTCGCCGGACTGGATCTATCGATCTTGACCCAGATTCTTCAGCCGCTTACGGGGCAGCTCATTCCTTTGCTGGTCGGGCTCGTCAATCCGTTGCTCAATGTGTTGGTCACGCCGTTGTTGACGGCATTAGGATTGCAAATCGGCCAGGTGACCGTGATTCAACATGGCCTGACTTGCAACGCCCCGCAAATCGTTCATTGAAAGCATCAACAATGAGAACCACGCCCGCAATCGAAGAGCTCGACCTGTACGTCTGGGAAGGCAAGGCGGACATTGTCGACCGCGTCGCCCGGTGCATGGCGAGCTTCGACGTCGAAGTGATCCGCGCCGACAACGCGGAGATCTCGCCCGAGCGCGCCGCATTGCGACCGTCACTGGCGATCATCAGCGTGACGATGATCGAAATCGGCGCAGCGTTCCTGCGCGACTGGCAGGCCAACATCGGCATGCCGGTCGTCTGGGTCGGCGCGGCGCGCGATCACGACGCTTCGCAGTATCCGCCCGAGTATTCGCACATCCTGCCGCTCGATTTCACGTGCGCCGAGCTGCGCGGCATGATCGGCAAGCTCGTCACGCAGTTGCGGGCGCATACGGCCGAAACGTCGCATCCGACCGAACTCGTCGCGCACTCGGAATCGATGCAGGCACTCCTGCACGAAGTCGATACATTCGCCGACTGCGACACCAACGTGCTGCTGCACGGAGAAACCGGCGTCGGCAAGGAGCGCATCGCGCAACTGCTGCACGAAAAGCATTCGCGCTACCGGCACGGCGAATTCGTGCCGGTGAACTGCGGTGCGATTCCCGACGGCCTGTTCGAATCGCTGTTCTTCGGTCATGCGAAAGGATCGTTCACGGGCGCGGTTGTTGCGCATAAAGGCTATTTCGAACAGGCGGGCGGCGGCACGCTGTTCCTCGACGAAGTCGGCGATCTGCCGCTGTACCAGCAGGTCAAGCTGCTGCGCGTGCTCGAGGACGGCGCGGTGCTGCGCGTCGGCGCAACGTCGCCGGTCAAGGTCGATTTCCGCCTGGTCGCGGCGAGCAACAAGAAGCTGCCGCAACTCGTGAAGGATGGCCTGTTCCGCGCCGATCTCTACTACCGGCTCGCGGTGATCGAGCTGAGCATTCCGTCGCTGGAAGAGCGCGGTGCCGTCGACAAGATCGCGCTGTTCAAGTCGTTCGTCGCACAGGTGGTCGGCGAGGCACGGCTCGCGCAGTTGTCCGATCTGCCGTACTGGCTGACGGATTCTGTCGCGGACAGCTATTTCCCCGGCAACGTGCGCGAACTGCGCAACCTCGCCGAGCGCGTCGGTGTGACGGTGCGGCAGACGGGCGGGTGGGATGCCGCGCGGCTGCAGCGGTTGATCGCGCATGCGCGCAGTTCGGCGCAGCCGGTACCGGCGGAGAGCGCGGCCGAGGTCTTCGTCGATCGCAGCAAGTGGGACATGAACGAGCGCAACCGCGTGATTGCGGCGCTCGACGCCAACGGCTGGCGGCGTCAGGATACGGCGCAGCAGCTCGGTATCAGCCGCAAGGTATTGTGGGAAAAAATGCGCAAATATCAGATCTTCGACGAGGAGCCCGAGACCCGCGAAAGTGAGTAATTAATGAGATAAAATCGCGCTGAATTACAACGACACGGGCGGGAATAGAACTTCATGAGCCATATGACGGGGTTGGGAAAGGCGTGCGTGTTGCTCGCCGTGGTGGGAGGCATGCAGGGCGCTTATGCGCAGAGCCTGGCGGACAGCGGGTCGCCGGCAGTACAGCAGGCGTCGGCGCCGGTGGCTGCGATTCCGGTGGTCGATCCGCAGGTCCAGACGTCGGTGCAGCCGCAGGCAGGTGAGTCGACGGGGCCGAGCACGGTCGACGACCTGCAGCGCCAGATCCAGGCGCACTCGCTGACGGAAATGCGCACGAGCTACAACGGCAGCTACGGTGCGAGCCTGCTGTTCAACGTAAAGGACGGCGCGTATTTCGTCGCGCTGTTCCAGCAGAAGGCGTTCTGGCGCGTGATCAAGACTTACGACGAATCGCGTGCGGAAGCGATCTACCGCGATTTCTCGCACCAGGCGGAGCGACTGGCCGTAAACGAACTGCGGGCAGCGAAGCTGGAATCGCAGAAGGCGCAGATGGACAAGCAGATCGAAGTCACGCAGGATCGAGCGCGGCGTCTGCAGGCGGATATCTCGATCGCACGCCAGCAGCAGGCGGCAGTCGCGGATCGTCAGAAGAGCGTACGTAACGAGACGGCCGCATTGCAGGCACAGCAGGCCGAGCTTCAGTCGCAACTGCGGGCGTTGCAGCAGCAGGTGCGTTCGTTGCAGCGGGAGGCCGACGCCGGCTTGCCGACGACGGCACGCTGAACCCGGCAGCGGTGCGGCGACATGCCGCGCCGGCCGCACAAGTAAAAAGGGCAAGCCGGTTGGCTTGCCCTTTTGTTTTACTGGCCGTCCGGCACGATTCGCCGGCGGCGCGTCACGATCACCGGCCCGTTGCCGCCGCGGGAATCCGACGGCGAAGCGTTGCCGGATGCGTCGCCGGCATCGCGCGGTGCGCCGTAGCTTTCGCGCGGTTCACGGGGTTCGCGCGGGGCGCCGTAGCCTTCACGCGGCTCACGCGAGCCGTAACCCTCGCGCGGTTCGCGCGAGCCATAGCCTTCACGCGGTTCGCGGGAGCCGTAGCCGCCGTCGCCGCGCGATTCACGCGGGCCGCCGTGCGAGCCGTAAGGGCTGTGACCGCCGCCTTCACGGCCGCCCGGGCGCCCGCCGGTGCGCGGCCCGCGGGGGCCGCCGCTGCCGCCCGGGCGCGAGCCGCCCGTGTCGAGCTGGATCGTGGAAATCGCGCGCTTGTAGATGCCTTGCAGACCCACGGGGGTGCGCAGCATCACCAGGTACTGGTCGAACGACTCGATACACCCCGTCAGACGAATGCCGTTGACGAGATAGATTTCAACGCGCTTACGTTCCTTGCGCGCCGAATTGATGAAGTCGTTTTGCGGATGGGATTCTGCGGGATTGGCCATTGAGGTGCGGCAGGAGCCTGCGTCAGAGAATATGTTGTGCGTGTGTGTGGCGTGTTCGTCCACAAGGTGTTTGGCGGGATTCTACCCTGTTCAATCGGGAAACGCGCAGTCGTGATTGTGTCGAACCGTAACCCACTATAGACGTTCCAGCGCATTTTCGCGATTCGGCCGAACGGCCAATACCATTTCGTTACGCCGCGTTACGACTCTCGCAGCGCCGTAGCACCTTGGTTTCCGCGCGACGCGTACATTAGCTGCGCGAGCCGGGCGGGCCGGTATATCAGGGATTCAGAACATGGACAAGAGACGATGGGCAGGGTGGGTCGGGGTTGTGGCGTTGCTGGCTTCCGGCAGTGCGATGGCGGGGCATGTCGACCTGTCGGTCGGCATCGGCGTACCGGTCGCGCCGGTCTATGTCCAGCCGGCGCCGGTCTATGTGGCGCCGCAGCCGGCCGTGGTCGCCTATCCGGGCTATGGATACGGCTACTACGGCGACGAGGACGACGATCGCTATCGCAAGTGGCGCAAGCACTATTACAAGCATTGGCACCGGCACCACGGCGACGACGATGACGATTGAGCCCGAGGCCAGCCCCGCCGGCGCGCATCAGAACGCGTAGTCGGGGTTTTTCGGGTCGAATGCGGTGTCGTCTAGCGTCGCCGGCGCGATTTTCTCGATGACGATCCGCTCGAAGATCTTGCCGTCGTTGTCATAGGACTCGACGGTCCGGAAATAGGGCGCGTGCAGATCGAGCCCGAGGACTTCCTTCTTCGCGTAGAACTGCGGTCGGCCGGTCGGTGTTTCGTAGGTGAGCGCGACCACGCGCACGCCGCCGATCGTCCTGGCTTCCACATCGGTCGGCCGCTGCACGCCGGCTTCCACGTATTTCTTCCCTTCGGTCAGGTACAGGTTCGTGATGAACTCGGTACCGAGATCCTTCACCTGGTGATTCGACTGCGCGCGTGCGAGTGCGCCGTCGAGTGCCGTCCACAGCGGAATCTTGCCGAGCAGGCCGCCGAGGTGCCCGTACATTTCGTCCTTGCGCTGCGTCGTGTCGTAGATGGTCTCCTGTCCGGCATGCGCACCGCCTGGCAGCCATTTCGCATAGACGCGCAGCGGCTCGCGGGTGGTCTTCACGAGCATGCGGTCGGGCGTATCGGACCACTTTCCGCTGATGCGCTCCTGGCGCACCATCGTGAACTGGTACGACGGATAGCCGTTGGGGCCGTTGCGGATATAGAGCGGCACGGCGAGCGGATCGAGTGCCTTGAAGAGCGCCGTGAGCGTCGCGTCGTCGAGTTGCGCGAGCGTGCCGCGCTGTGCGGCCGTGCGCAGCCAGCGCGCCTGCTGCGCAACCGGCTCGCGCGCGACTTTCGCGAGGTCCGCCGGCAGCGCGACGCCCGCGGCCGCGCTTGCGGCGTCGGCCGTTTCCTGTGCATGCAGGCCCGCCTGTCCGAGCGACAGCAGGCAGGCGACTGCCACGGCGGCGGCATGCCGCGCGTGGTGCTTCTTTCCTTCGTTCATCGACGGCGTCTCCCTGGGCGACGGATCGTTCAACCTTGCTTCGCGGCCTTGATTTTGGCGAGTTCTTCGTCGCGCAGCGCGCGGCGCAGGATCTTGCCGACGTTCGTCTGCGGCAGCGCGTCGCGGAACTCGACGAATTTCGGCATCTTGTAGCCGGTGAGGTTCTTGCGGCAGTGCGCGAGCACATCGTCGGTCGTCAGCGACGGGTCGCGGCGCACGACGAACACCTTGATCCGTTCGCCCTGTACCTCGTCCGGAATGCCGATCGCCGCGGCTTCGCTGATGCCCGGATGCATCACCAGCACTTCCTCGATCTCGTTCGGATACACGTTGAAGCCCGACACGAGGATCATGTCCTTCTTGCGGTCGATCAGGCGGATGAAGCCGCGTTCGTCCATCACGCCGATGTCGCCGGTGCCGAGCCAACCATCGGCGTCGATCACCTTGGCCGTCTCGTCGGGGCGCTGCCAGTAGCCGCGCATCACCTGCGGGCCGTGCACGCACAGCTCGCCCGGCTCGCCGACGGGCGCCCAGGTGCCGTCCTCACGGCGAAAGCGCACGACGGTGGACGGCGCGGGCAGGCCGATCGAACCGCTGAACGCGGCCATGTCGTTCAGGTTGACGGGGTTCATCGTGACGATCGGCGAGCATTCGGTCAGGCCGTAGCCTTCGACGACCGGCCGGCCCGTCACCTGCTGGAAGCGTTCCGCGACCGCACGCTGCATCGCCATCCCGCCCGCCATCGCGAGCTTCAGCTTCGAGAAATCGCGCTTGCGGAATTCCTCGTTGTCGAGGAACGCGTTGTACAGCGTGTTGATGCCGGTGATCCCGGTGAACGTCTCGTTGCGGATGATCTTCATCACCATCGTCATGTCGCGCGGGTTCGCGATCAGGATGTTGCGCCCGCCGAGCCCCATGAAGATGAATGCGTTCACCGTCAGCGAATAGATGTGATACAGCGGCAGCGGCGTGAGCACGGTTTCGACGTCGCCCGATACCTGGTCGGCGATCCAGGCCTTCGCCTGCAGCAGGTTCGCGATCAGGTTGCCGTGCGTGAGCATCGCGCCTTTCGCGACGCCCGTCGTGCCGCCCGTGTATTGCAGGAATGCGAGATCGTCGCGTGTCGTCTGCACGGGCTGCGGCTTGCCTCGCGCACCGAGCGCGAGGGCGGAGCGCAACCGGATGGCCTGCGGCAGGTGGTAGGCCGGCACGAGTTTCTTCACGTGCTTCAGCACGAAATTGATCAGGCGTCCTTTCGCATTGAAGCCGTCGGCGAGGAGGTCGCCGAGCGCGGTGACGACGATGTTCTTCACCTGCGTTTCCGGCAGCGCATCCTGCAGCGTGCGCGCGAAATTCTCGAACACGACGATCGTCTGCGCGCCGCTGTCCTTCAGCTGGTGCGCGAGTTCGCGCGCGGTATAGAGCGGATTGACGTTGACGACGATCGCACCGGCTTTCAGCGTGCCGAACAGCGCGACCGGGTACTGGAACGTGTTCGGCAGCATGATCGCGACGCGGTCGCCGGGTTTGACGCCGAGGCTTTGCAGATACGACGCGAACGCGTCGACTTTCTGCGCGAGCGTGCGATAGGTCATCGATGCGCCCGCGCTCACATAGGCGACGCGCTCGGCGAAGCGGCTCGTGCATTCGTCGAAGAACTGCACGAGCGATGCGTATTGCGTGACGTCGATGTCGTGCGGGACGCCGGGCGGATATGACGCGTACCAGATGCCGTCGGTGTTCGGCGGAACCTGGGCCGCTGCGGTTGCTGCGGAAGATGACATGACATGTCTCCGGTCTTTGCTCTCGGCGAAGGCCGGCGCTTCAGCGCCGGCCCGTGCCCCGTGCCGCACGGTCGATCGACGGGGCGCCTCGGCGCTCCGCATGACCGCGCGTTTCAATCAAATCGTGAACAGGAAGCCGCGCGTGGCCTCGCGCGCTCAGTTCGTGGAATGCAGCGACGCCGTATCGGCGGTGGCCGCGCCCGACGACGGCAGCCCGAACGCCTCGCTTGCGCCTGCATCGTCGAGCACGGCCGCGAAGATCGACAGTTGCGCGCTGTCGGGCATCGGCGCTTTCAGCGCGGCGACGATCAGCGACGACAGCCGCGCGATCATCTGCACGTCGTTCATCGTGCGGCCTTGCGAGAACTCGTCGATCAGGCTTTCCGTTTCGGCGCCTGCGAGCGCGCCGGACAGTGCGCCGATCGCGAAGTGCAGCCGCCAGCCGAGCTCCGTGCGCGGCAGGTGCGGCAACGCGCGCTGGAACGCGTCGAAGAAGCGGCCCGCGACGCTTGCGTAGTGTGCGGTCAGGAAGTTGCGCACGAACGGCGACGGATCGGTGTACGCGCGGCCGATCAGCCGCAGGAATCCGGGCCCGCCGCGTTCGGGATTGCGCGATGCCTTCAGCGCGGGAATGAACATCGCGCCGAGCACGTGCTCGCAGGTGATGTGCGTGCCGAGTTGCGCATCGAAGCGGTCGAGGATACCGAGGCGTTCCTGGTTGAGCTGGTCGAGCCGGCGCGACAGCATCGCGTGGATCAGCGCTTCCTTGCTGCCGAAGTGGTAGTTGACCGCGGCGAGGTTGACCGCCGCGCGCGAGGTGATCTGGCGCATCGACATCGCCTCGAAGCCATGCTCGATGAACAGGTCCTCGGCCGCATCGAGGATGCGCGCCTTCGTCCCGCCGGTCTGCCGAGTGCCGGATGACCGTGCCCCGGACGGCCGTCCCGCGGATGGCCGCCCCTCCTGACTTACTGCCATGTCCCGCCTCCCATGCCGGTCGCCCGGCCGCGAACTGGTGATTTGATTATCTGATTCAAACAGTCGTTTTTATTAAGATAAAAAAGGGCGAGCGGAGCGGGCAAGCGGGGAATCTGGACAAATTCCTCTAGTTCGATGTGCGAATGCGGAAAGTATCGCGCGCGCCTTCGACAGGGCGGGGCACGCGCGATGGTGCAATGCGGCAATGCGCGGGATCAGGCGACCGTGCTACGCGTATTGACCGATTGCGTCATGTCGATGCCGCGCCGCTCGCGGCTGAACAGGATCAGCACGGCGATCGCGACGGCGACGATGCCGGCCACGAGCGCGAGCGCGAAGCTGTAGTTGTTGTTGTGCGAAACGGCGAGCGAGGCCTGCATCGTCGCGTTGCCCGACGCGAGCAGGTTGCCGAGCTGGTAGACGACGCCGGGGAAGGTCGCGCGGATCTCGTCGGGCGAGATTTCGTTCAGGTGAACCGGGATCACGCCCCACGCACCCTGCACCGAGATCTGCATCAGGAACGCCCCCGCGGCGAGGGCAACCGGGCCGCTCGAGAATGCCCACAGCGGCAGCACGGGCAGGGCGATCAATGCAGCGATGAAGATGGCACGACGCCGGCCGATCCGCTCCGAGATCGAGCCGAACGACAGGCCGCCGACGATGGCACCGATGTTCAGCACGATCGTGATCCACGACACGGTATGGGGATCGAAATGATGCTGTTCGCGCAGGAACGTCGGATAGAGATCCTGCGTGCCGTGCGAGAAGAAGTTGAACGCGGTCATCAGCACGATCGCGTAGATCGTGAGCTTCCAGTTCTGCTGCAGCGTGGCCCCGAGGCTCGGGCGCGGGCGTTTCTCCATCTGCTTCCACGCCGGCGATTCGGGCACGTGGGCGCGCACGTACAGCACGAGCAGCGCGGGCAGCACGCCGACCATGAACATCCCGCGCCAGCCGATGTACTGGTAGAACAGGCCGAACACGACGGACGCGAGCAGGTAGCCGCTCGGATAGCCGGCCTGCAGCAGTCCCGACACGAAGCCGCGTGCATGGGTCGGCACGGTTTCCATCGTCAGCGCGGAGCCGACCCCCCATTCGCCGCCCATCGCGACGCCGAACAGCGCGCGCAGCACGAGCAGTGCGGTCAGGCTCGGCGCGAAACCCGATGCGAGCTCGAGCAGCGAGTAGCACGCGATGTTGACCATCAGCGTCGGGCGGCGGCCGAAGCGGTCGGCGAGCCGGCCGAAGATCAGCGCGCCTAGCGGACGCATCGCGAGTGTCAACGTGAGCGCGAACGCGACGGCGGGAATCGTCGATCCGAATTCGGCGGCGATGTCCTTCAGCACGAAGACCATCAGGAAGAAATCGAACGCATCGAGTGTCCAGCCCAGGTAGGCGGCGATTGTCACGTTGCGTTGTTCGCGGGTCCAGCTCATGTCCGAAGTCTCCTCGTTGGCTTGCGCGCTTACGATGTGCATGCGGATGCCGGCCCGGCTTGCGCGCGGTGCGGGGGCATGGATCGAGTGTAGGCCGCGGCGCCTGGCGATGTGGGGCGCGATAACGCCGAATCGGGAATAATCCCTAGGAAATGAACTGTTTCGGATTCGGCAACGGCGGCGCGCGAAACCGGCGACAGGCATCTGTATCATTCCGGAAGGCCGTTTGTATCTGTTTTGTAATGCGTCCGGTGCGCATCGTCACCGAATCAGGAGTCCAGATGACTGAACCTTCCGCCGCCACGCTGCCCGTGCTCGAAACCGCGCGGCTGTGGCTGCGTCCGCGCGTACTGGCCGATCTCGACGCCTGCATCGCGATGGATCGCGATCCCGAGGTCACGCGGCACATCGCGGGCCCGTGGCACGATCCCGTCGAGCACCGGCGCTTCGTCACGCACCGGATCACGCGCGACTATCCGCCGGGCCTCGGCTACTGGTCGATCTTCGAGAAGGCCGCGCCCGATGCGTTCATCGGCTGGATCCTGCTGATTCCGGACTATGCGGACGGCGCGCGCGACGTCGAGATCGGTTGGCGGCTGGTGCGTGCAACATGGGGGCGCGGCATCGCGAGCGAGGCCGCGTCGGCCGTCGTGCACCACGCCTTCGCCACCGTGCGCCTGCCGCGCGTGATCGCCGATATTGCGGAGGCCAACGGCGGCTCGTTGAACGTCGCGCGCAAGCTCGGGATGCGCCGGGTGAGCGTCGTGCACGATGGCATTCCTTACATTCGACATCGTCTCGAACGCAACGACCTGCGCGTGTAGTGCGGCGCGTGCGTACACGGGCAGTTTTCATGGATCGTCAACCGGATGCGCATCGAGGTCATGACGTATTAACGGCTCGTGCGATCAGGAGTATCGTTGCCGGAATTTCGCTACATGGGGTACGACCATGGCACTCGGCACCGATGTTCACCTGATTCCCGTCAAGCTGGAAGATCTGCGGCCCACGCAGATGACGGTCGGCTATCGCGAAGTCAAGGCGAAGCGCAAGCACTGGAAGGGGCTCAGCAAGCGCGCGCGCAAGACCGCGATCGAATCGCACTGGTTCCCGGCCGTGCTCGGCCCGGGCGGGCTGCACTACATCACCGATCATCATCATCTCGGCCTCGCACTGATCGAGGAAGGCGAGGCGCGCGTGAACGCGATGCTGCTGAAGGACCTGTCGTGGCTCGACGACACGATCTTCTGGCGGATGATGGAACACAACCAGTGGGTGCATCCGTTCGGCGCGGACGGCACACGCCGCGACTACGCGAATCTGCCGAAGGCGCTGACGGGGCTGGTGGACGATCCGTACCGCAGCCTCGCCGGCGAGCTGCGCACCGCGGGCGGCTACGCGAAGGACGCGACGCCGTTCAGCGAATTCCTGTGGGCCGACTACCTGCGCCAGCACGTGTCGCTCGACCAGATCCGCAAGAACTTCGCGAAGGCGCTCGATATCGCGCTGCATCGCGCACACGAGCAGGATGCACGCTATCTGCCCGGCTGGTCGGGCGTCATCGCCGTCAGGCCCTGAGCACTTCATGACGACCGCCCCGATCCGCCCCGATGCCGGCCCGCAGCATGCCGAGCATTTCTCCGCGCTCGACGCGGCCGCGCCGCCGCCGGCGCGGCGCATCGGCCTCGACGCGCTGGCCGGCCTGTCGATCGCGGGCTTGCTGATCCCCGAGGCGGTCGCGTACGCGGGGCTGGCCAACCTGCCGCCGCAGGCCGGTCTCATCGCGTTGCTGTCGGGGCTCGTCGTCTATGCGCTCACCGGCAGCAGCCGTTTCGCGATCGTGTCGTCGACGTCGTCGTCGGCTGCCGTGCTCGCGGCGACCGTGCTCGCGGAGTCGGGAATGGCGCTTGCCGCGCAGCTCGCGCTGGCGGCGGCGCTCGTCGCGATGACGGGCGTGCTGTTCATCCTGGCGGGTGCCGCGCGGCTCGGCGGCATGTCGGATTTCGTCGCGCGGCCGGTACTGCGCGGCTTCACGTTCGGCCTCGCGCTGACGATCGTCATCAAGCAGTTGCCGAAGATTCTCGCGATTTCCGTGCAGCACAGCGATGCGCCGCATGTCGCGCTCGACCTGATCAGCGGCGCGCCGCACGCGAATCTCGCGAGCGTCGTGCTCGGCGCGACCGCGCTGGCGTTGCTGTTCACACTCGGGCGGAGCGCGCGGGTGCCCGCGACGCTCGTCGTGATCGTGCTGTCGATCGCGGCCGGTTATGCGGTCGACTGGCAGCGATACGGCATTGCGATCGTCGGCCATATCGACTTCCGGCATATCGAGTTCGGCCTGCCGACCCTCGACCGCAACGCATGGATGCAGACCGTCGAGCTTGCGTTCGCGCTGATGCTGATCCTGTATGCGGAGTCGTACGGATCGATCCGCAATTTCGCACTGAAGCATGGCGACAGCGTGTCGCCGAACCGCGACCTCGTCGCGCTCGGCTGCGCGAATCTCGTGTCGGGCCTGCTGCACGGGATGCCGGTCGGCGCCGGTTATTCGGCGACCTCGGCGAACGAAGCGGCCGGCGCGCAGTCGCGCTTCGCGGGCCTGTGGGCGGCGGGCGTGGTCGCGCTGATCGTGTGGCTGCTGCTGCCGCAGCTTGCGCGCACGCCGGAGCCCGTGCTCGCGGCGATCGTGATCTTCGCGGTCAGCCACTCGCTGCATCCGTCGGTATTCCGGCCGTACTGGGCCTGGCATCGCGACCGGCTCGTCGTGATCGCCGCGCTGCTCGCGGTGCTCGTGCTCGGTGTGCTGCACGGGCTGCTCGCGGCCATCGGCGTGAGCCTGCTGCTGACGCTGCGCAAGTTGTCCGAGCCGAACGTCAGCGTGCTCGGCAGGCTGCGCGACAGCCATGATTTCGTCGACGTCGCGAGCCACGCCGACGCGAAGCCGGTGCCGGGCGTGCTGATCGTGCGGCCCGAGGCGCAGCTGTTCTTTGCGAATGCGGACCGGATGTTGAACCGTGTGCGTGCGTTGATGAAGGCCGCGCCGGACACGCATACCGTGATGCTGAGCCTCGAGGAAACGCCGGATGTCGACGGCACGACGATTGAATCGTTGCGCACCTTTGCGGCCGAATGCGCGGCGCGCGGGTTGCGGCTCGCGCTCGTGCGGCTCAAGGTGCACACCCTGCATGCATTGCGCCGCGCGGCCGACGATACGCTTCACGACGATGCGATGTCCGAACTGAGCGTCGACGAGAGCCTGCAGCTGCTGCAGGCCGGGACGCCGCCGGACGGCAGCGGCGGAACGACCGCCGCGTGACGGGGCGGTGCGCCGGTACGTGCTATTGCGAAACTGCAGTATCGGCAGTGCGGTCGATCATGTCGTTCACCTCGGCCGCCGTCGGCGCATAGGCGCCTGCATGCGCACAGGCGACTGCCGCGCACGCGGCCGCGTAGCGCAGATGCTCGGCGGCTGACGCGTCGGGACGCGCCAGCTGGCTTGCGAGCCAGCCGCCGATGCTCGCGTCGCCGCAGCCGACGGTGTCGGCCACCTCGGTCGGGAACGCGGGCTGGAACAGCACGGTGTCGCGATGCAGGAGCTGCATGCCCGATGCGCCGCGCGTGACGAGCATCGTTGCGTCGGGCGCCCACGTGCGCAGTTGCGCGAGCGCGGCGGCTTCATCGAGTTCGGGAAACAGCCCGCGCAGATCCTCGTCGGACACCTTGATCCAGTCGGCGAGCCCGGCCAGCCGGCGCAGCGTGTCGCGATACGACGGCGCGGCCATCGGCGCACGGAAGTTCGGGTCGAACGAGATTCGCTTGCCGGCCGTTCGCGCGGCCTGCGCGACTTCGATCAGGCGTGCCGCGAGCGGCTCGCGCACGACGCCGAGCGAGCCGACGTGCACGATCTCGGCCGCATCGAGCGCACCGGCGGGCAGGTCCGCCGGATCGAACGCGAGATCGGCGCTGTTCTCGCCGATGAAGAAATAGTGGGGCGGCTGCTTCGACACGACCATCGCGAGCAGCGGCGCACGATCGACCTGCCGGATGAAGCGCAGGTCGAGCCCGGCGTCGGCACTCTTGCGCATCAGTTCATCGCCGAAGATGTCGCGGCTGACCGTGCCGGCGAAGGCCGTCGGCACGCCGAGTCGCGCGCCGACGCGCGCGACGTTCCAGCATGAGCCGCCGGCGATGCTGTGCCAGTGCTGCGCGTCGTCGCGGATGAAATCGGTCAGCGCTTCGCCGAATACGATCAGGCGGGGGAACGTCGTCGTCATGTCGAAACCTTGTGCCGTGGCGTTGCGCACGGCCGTACAGCGGTTGATCCGAAAAGGCGGGCAGTGCGGGGCCGTCGCGCATGGCGACACGGCCCCGCACCGCCCGATTGCGCGGGCGGACAGGCGGCGCGATCAGCGCGGCGAGCTCCAGCCCTTGTAGGTCTTCACGTTGTCGCGCGTGATGAGCGTCGGCTCGATCAGGATCATCGGATTGGCCGGCTTCTGGCCGTTCATGATCCCGTAGCCGACGTTGACCGCCTGCTGCGCCATGGCCCAGGGATCCTGGCTCGACGACGCCTGCACGAGCGTGTTGGACTTGAGCGCGACCTCGATGTCGGGTGCGCCGTCGACCGACGTGATCACGATGCCCGGACGGTTCAGCTGCTTCGCGGCGAGGTCGCTGCCGATCGCCTGCGGGTCGTTGATCGTGAACACCGCGTCGAGCTTCGGAAAGCGCGTCAGGTAGCCTTGCATCGCATTCATCCCGCCTTCGCGCGAACCCTTGCCGTCCTGGTCGCTCGACAGCAGCTTGATGCCGGCGTTTTTCGCGAGCACGGCCTTGCAGCCGTTGACGCGATCGATCACGGCCGATACCTGCGGGCCGTTCTCGATGATCACGTTGCCCTTGCCGTTGAGTTTCTTCGCGATGTAGTCGCACGCGAGTTCGCCGGCCTTCACGTTGTTGGTCTGCACGGTCGCGTTTGCGCCGGCCGCGGCGACGTCGACCGCGACGACCGTGATGCCGGCTGCCTGCGCTTTCTTCACCGCCGGCTCGATCGCCTTCGGATCGGTCGCGTTGAGCAGGATCATGTCGACGTGCGCGGAGATGAAGTTGTCGATCTGCGTGAACTGCTTGTTCAGGTCGTAGTCGGCCGAGACGGCCGTGACCTTCGCATTCGGATTGAGCTGCCTGGCGCGTGCTTCGGCACCCTTGACGATCGTGACGAAGTACGGATTGCCGAGCGACCCGACGGTGACGCCGATCGATTTGAGCGGCTTGTCGGCCGCGTGTGCGGCGGAAGCGCCGAAGGCGAGTGCGCAGGCGACGGCGGTCAGGGCGGCTTTGTGCTTGATCATGTCGTTGTGTCTCCGAGTTGTTGGTGAACGGGCGCAGGCGAACCGGCCTGCGCCGCAAGGTTGAATCGACGGGAAGGGTCAGGTGCGTGCAGAGTCGCGCTGGCGATAGCGATCGAGCGCAACGGCGCCGATGATCACGAGCCCCTTGATGATGTACTGCCAGATGTCGGACACGCCGAGCAGTACGAGGCCGTTCGTCAGTACCGCGATGATCAGCGCACCGATCAGCGTGCCGACGATCGAGCCGACGCCGCCGACGAAGCTCGTGCCGCCGAGGATCACCGCGGCGATCGCGTCGAGTTCGTACGACTGGCCGAGCTGCAGGCCGTTTGCCGCATAAAGCCGCGCGGCCGACATCACCGCGCCGAGCCCGGCGAGCAGGCCCGACGCCGCATAGACGAACATCTGGATCGCGCGCACGTTGATGCCCGACAGGCGCGCGGCTTCCGGATTGCCGCCCACCGAATAGATGCGCATCCCGAGCACCGTGCGGCGCAGGATGAACCACGAGATCGCGATGACCGCGCACGCGATGACGACGAGCCAGGGCACACCGAGGATCGTGCCGTTGCCGATGAACGCGAACGGCAACTGCGGATTGAACACGGTGGTGTCGTTGCCGATCAGGCGCGCAACGCCGCGCACGGCCGTCATCGCGCCGAGCGTGACGATGAACGGCGGCAGGCGCAGGAACGAGATCAGGCCGCCGTTGATCGCGCCGAACACGAGGCCGACGATGAGCGCGAACGGTACGCCGAGCCAGCCCCAGCCCGGAATGGTCGACGCGAGCAGCGCCGCGACGGCCGCGGCGGCGAGCACCGAGCCGACCGACAGGTCGATGCCGCCCGTCAGGATCACGAAGGTCATGCCGGCGGCGAGCACGATGTTGATCGACGCCTGCTGCGTGACGATCGACAGGTTCTGCAGCGTGAAGAATCCGTCGGTCAGGAAGCCGAAGCCGATGCACAGAACCAGCAGCACCGGCAGCATGCCGGCGGTGCGGATCAGCGACTGCATGCGGGCGCGGTGATCGGCGCCGCGCAACAGCGGCGTACGGTTGCCCACCGGATGGGCCGTCGCGGAAGCGAGGTTCCGCTGCTTGGTCGGGTTGATCATGTCGGTAACCTGAATGTAAGAATGGACTGAAAGGGCGGGCTCAGTGCGCGTCGGCGAGTTCGGCCTGCGAGCCGGTGGCGAGCGCGATGATGGCTTCCTGCGTGATGGGCGTATGCGTGTGGCCGCCGAGTTCGCCCGCGATCTCGCCTTCGCGCATCACGAGCACCCGGTCGGCGACGCCGATGATCTCCGGCAGTTCGCTCGAGATCACGATCACACCCACGCCGGCGCGGGCCAGTTCGTTGATGATCCGGTAGATCTCGGATTTCGCGCCGATGTCGACGCCGCGCGTCGGTTCGTCGAGGATCAGCACGCGCGGCTTCGTTTCGAGCAGGCGCGACAGCAGCACTTTCTGCTGGTTGCCGCCTGACAGCGCGCCGACGTTGACGTTCGCGTGGGGGACGCGGATCGACAGCGATGCAATCGCGTCGCGTGCACGTTCGGCGCCGCGCGCGAGGTCGAGCGCACCGAGCCGCGCATCGCGGTTGCATACCGAGATGTTGATGTTGTCGCGTACGCTCATGTCGAGGAACAGGCCCTGGCGCTTGCGGTCTTCGGTCAGATAGACGAGCCCGGCGTCGATCGCGTCGCGCGGCGAGTGCGCGCCAAATGTGCGTTCGCCCACCTTCACGTTGCCGCGCACGCGCGGTTCCGCGCCGAAGATCAGCCGCGCGAGCTCGGTGCGGCCGGCGCCGACGAGCCCCGCGATGCCGAGCACTTCGCCGGCGTGCAGGTCGAGGCTGCAGCCGCGCACGCGCGCGCCGTCGGCGATGTCGCGTACCGACAGCAGCAGGTGGCCGGGGTCGTACGGCGCGTGTTCCTTCTTGTAAAAGCCGGAGATGTCGCGGCCGACCATCATCGCGACGAGACGCTCGGCCGACAGCGATGCGCGCTCGAGCGTGCCGACATACGTGCCGTCGCGCAGCACCGACACACGGTCGGACAACTCGTAGATCTCCGCCATCCGGTGGCTGATGTAGATGATCGCGAGACCTTCCTCGCGCAACTGGCGGATCAGGCGGAACAGGTGTTCGGTCTCGCGCGACGACAGCGGCGTGGTCGGCTCGTCCATCACGAGGATGCGTGCGCGGGTGTGCACGGCGCGCGCGATCTCGACGAGCTGCTGTTCCGCGATCGACAGCGTGCCGACGAGCGTGTCGGGCCCGAACGATGCGCCCAGGCGCGCGAGCACGTCCTCGCAGCCGCGTGCCATCGCCGCGCGGTCGATCGTGCCCCAGCGCCGGTTGCCGCGCCGCAATTCGCGGCCGATGTAGATGTTTTCCGCGACGCTCAGGTTCGGGGACAGGCACAGCTCCTGGTAGATCACCGCGACGCCAGCATCGCGTGCGGCAAGCGGGCCGTCGATGTCGATGCGTTCGCCGTCGATCAGGATCTCGCCGCCGGCGTCGGCGCGGTATGCGCCCGACAGGATCTTCATCAGCGTCGATTTGCCCGCGCCGTTTTCGCCCATCAGCGAGTGGATCTCGCCGGGATAGACGGTCAGGCTCACGTTGTCGAGCGCGCGCACGGCCGGGAACGTCTTGCTGATCCCGCGCATCTCGAGCAGCGGGCGGGGCGACTCAGATCGCGACATGGTTGACCTCCTGCGAGTCGGTGCGGGCGCCCTTGAGGATGCCGGCCCGCGGGGAGAAGTTGAAATACATCGGCAGCGTGGCTGCGCCGATCGCGCCGGCGTCGGCACCGAACGTGCCGCGTACGAGCACCGGCGTGCCGCGTGCTTCGGGCGCGGTGGCCACGAGCGCGGCACGCAGGCGTGTTATGACCGCGTCGAGCAGGCCTGCGTCGGTATCGGCGTCGAGCACGACCACCGGCGCATCGACCACACACAGCACCGCGCGCAACGCAGGTGCGAGCGCGTCGACGCAATCGTCGATCCATTCGTCGACGGCGGGCAGGCCGCGAGCGATGCAGGTTTCGAGATCGGCCCGGTTGTCGACCGTCTCGCCGTGATGGCGCAGATGGCGCACGAGCGCATGCAGCGACGCGCGCGCGAGCAGGATGTCCCACGGGCCACGCGGCGGCGGCGCGGAAGCGAGCCGGCTCGGCGGCACGGGAATCACGGCGATGTCCCCCGCGTTGCCGGTCACGCCGCGCAGGCAGTCGCCGTCGATCGCGATGCCGCCGCCGATCGCCGGCCCGATGAACAGATAGACGAAGTCGTCGCACTGCCGGCCGTATCCGTAGAACAGCTCGGCGATCGCGGCCGCGTTGCCGTCGTTCTCGCCGAATACCGGAAGCGACAGCATGCGACCGAGGTCGCTGGCGAAATCGACGTCTTCCCATGCGCGGAACGTGTCGGGTGCGAGACCGAGTTCGCGCATCCACGCGCCGAGGTTGTAGGGCTGCGCGACACCGATGCCGGTCAGGCGGGCGCGCTCGTGGTCGGGGAGCAGGGCCTGCATCGCTTCGATGTCGTGGCGGACGATCTCGAGCACGTCGGCAGGCGGAGGCAGCAGCGTGTCATGCGAGCGGCGGCCGAGCACGTCGCCCGCGAAGTTGACGAGCGCCGTTTCGATGCGCATCCGATCGAGATGGACGCCGATGCCGAACGCGCCGCGCGGGTCGAGGCGAATCAGCGAAGCCGGCTGACCGCGCTGGCCTTCGGTGCGGCCCGCGAATTCGATCAGCTTTGCGTCGGCGAGCGACGTGATGATGCTGCCGACCGCCGTGCCCGTCATGTTCGCGAGGCGGGCGAGGTCGGCCTTTGACGCGCTGCCTGCGCGGCGCAGCGTCTTCAGCAGCAGGCGCTCGTTGTAACGGCGCACGTTGGCCGAATTGCTGCCCTGGCCGAAGTGCGGGCTTCTCATGGCGTCTCCTTCCATGGCGCGCCGTGCAGCGGCGCATTAAATAAATCACGTTGATTTATTTAACCGCGTGAACGCCGGCATGTCAGCCTAGGGAAATCCCGGTTTGGGGTGGGGCGGGGATGGTAGTTCGGGGCGTCCGGAATCGAGGATGGATCGCGGAAGCCCAGTCGTTCAGGCGAAAGGTGGCGTGGGTGGTGGCATGAACCCGGGGCGATGGGTTGTTGCCGGACTCGCAGCATGCCGTCGCGGCTTGCTTGCGCTGGCGGTGCAAATCGAAGCGGCTGGGTCTGCTCGCGAAGATGAGGGGGGGAGGTTTTTCCGGAGCCGGAAATGAAAAAAGGCCGGCTGGAAGCCGACCTTTTTAGAAAACAGATGGTGCCCAGGAGAGGACTCGAACCTCCACGATGTTGCCACCGCTAGGACCTGAACCTAGTGCGTCTACCAATTCCGCCACCTGGGCACGTTTTGCAGTAGCTGCTTGCTGCAAAGAAGCGAGATTATAGCGCGTCTTTGGCGGCTGTCAACAGGATTTGAGGTCGCGAACTAAAATAATTTGACGGATTTGTTTGGGCATCGAGCGAGGTGCGCAAACATCGCGGCGGGGCGACCGACGTGCATCGTCGAACACTTGTGATGGGCGGGTTTGCGCGGGCTGATCCCGTCCAGATGCCGGAAATGCAGGTGGGCCGACTGGAAGGAGCTTTTTTAGGAAGTAGACGGCTGGGTCGCACATATGTAACCCGAGTCACGCTTGCAAGCGCAGCCTTTCGACGCCCCGCTCGGAGCAAGCAAGCGCTTTGCTTCCTGGGCTTGAAATGAAAAAAGGCCGGCTAGAAGCCGACCTTTTTAGAAAACAGATGGTGCCCAGGAGAGGACTCGAACCTCCACGATGTTGCCACCGCTAGGACCTGAACCTAGTGCGTCTACCAATTCCGCCACCTGGGCACGTTTCGCTTGCTGCGATGCGAAGACCGCTATTCTAGCGTGTCTTCGCAGCCTGTCAACACAATTTCATTCGAAGCGATAAAAATATTGCCCCTCGCGCGACGGCTTCTCACGCGCCGACCGGAATCGCCCGTTTCGCGTCGAAGCTCCAGCGCTGCGCCTGACTCGTGTCGACTCGCGCCGGCAGCAGTCCGGCCGCGAGGAACGTGTCGGCGATCTTCTGCTGTTCGCCGAAGTTTTGCGCGACCACGGCGCGAACGAGATAACTGCGTCGCGCATTCGCGCGCGCGATCGTCGCCGCGTCGAGCCCCCAGATCGGCGCGAGCGTATTCGCTGCGTCCTGCGGGTGGTCGCGCAGCCACGTGCCGGCCTGCGACAGCTGGTCGAACAGGATCTGGACGACCTCGGGCCGCGCAGTGGCGAAGCTGGTCGACGCGAGGTAGTAGCGCTGGTATGACGCGAGTCCGTTGCCGTCGGCGAGAATCCGTACGTCGGGATTGCGGTCGACCGATGCGACATAGGGATCCCACGTGATCCATGCGTCCACGCTGCCACGCTCGAACGCCGCGCGGCCGTCCGCGGGCGTCAGGTAGTGGATCGTCGCATCGGCCGGCCCGAGCTTCGCGCGTGCGAGTGCGGCAAGCAACAGGTAATGGCTGCCGGCCGCCTTCGTGACCGCAATGCGCCTGCCCTTGAGATCGGCGAGCGTACGCAGTGTGCTGTCCTGCTTGACGATGATCGCCTGCGCTTTCGGCGAAGGCGCTTCCTGTGCGACGTACACGAAACGCGCATGGGCAGCTTGTGCGAAGACCGGGACCGTATCGGCCACGTCGGCGCTGAAATCGACGGCGCCGACGTTGAGTGCTTCCGTCAGCGGCAATCCGCTCGCGAATTCATGCCACGACACGCGCAAGCCGAGCGGCGCCAGCGCCTGCTCGAGCGCGCCGCGCGTCTTGAGCAGCGTGATGAGTGTCGACGACTTCTGGTAGCCGATGCGCAGCACATCGGGTGCGTTCTCGGCGCGCGCCCGGACGCCGGCGGCAGTGAGGCCTGCGGCCAGCATCGCGCGCGCGAATGCGCGGCGGTTCATCGGCGTCATGGATCGTGCTCCTTGTCTGGTTCGTTGCATTGAAGCGAGCCGGCTAACGTACCAACAGGGCGAGCGGACGATAACCGATAAATTCTGCTATCGATCCTGCTGGCGGGCATAAGGGATAAGGGCGGGGTGCCCGTGATCGCGGCGCGTCCATGCATGTACGGTCGATCGATGTCTCCGGGTTGCATTTGATTGCATAGTCAAATATATTCGTTGCAGAAATATCGAAGTCAGTGATTGGCGCAAGCGTGAACAACACCCGCGCGGCACGTCGATCGCTTTTTTTCAATCACTTATCTGACTTATCAGTTAATTTCGATCGGTGCCGAGGCTGTTCGCGTGGTGCCCGATCAGAAGGACATCCGATGAAGCCGTCCGAAAGTCCGGGTACGCCGGCGCCCCTGACCGGCGCCCGCTTTATGCTGGGAACGCTGGCAGTGGCGCTCGCCACGTTCATGAACGTTCTCGATTCGTCGATCGCCAACGTCGCGATTCCAACCATTTCCGGCAATCTGGGCGTGTCGATCGACGAGGGCACGTGGGTCATCACGCTGTTCTCGGCGGCCAACGCGGTGTCGATCCCGCTGACCGGCTGGCTGACGCAGCGGGTCGGGCAGGTCAGGCTGTTCGTCTGCGCGATCCTGCTGTTCGTGCTGTCGTCGGCTGCGTGCGGACTCGCGCCCAACCTGACCGTGCTCCTCGCCGCCCGGATCGTTCAGGGTGCCGTGGCCGGGCCGCTCGTGCCCTTGTCGCAGGCGTTGCTGCTGGCTTCGTTCCCGAAGGAGAGGAGTTCGAGCGCGCTGTCCCTGTGGGGGATGACGGCGACCGTCGGGCCGATTGCCGGCCCCGCGCTCGGCGGCTGGATTACGGACAACTACAGCTGGTCGTGGATCTTCTACATCAACGTGCCCGTGGGGTTGTTCGCGGCAGCCGTGATCTGGGCGCTCTATCGCAACCGGGAAACGCCGGCCCGCAAGCTGCCGATCGACAAGGTCGGGCTGGTCGCGCTGGTCGTGTGGGTCGCCGCGCTACAGGTCATGCTCGACAAGGGCAAGGATCTCGACTGGTTCAATTCGTCGACGATCTGGATCCTGACCATCGTGGCGGTGGTCGGCTTCGTGTTCTTCCTGATCTGGGAGTTGACCGAGGCGCGTCCGATCGTCGATCTCAGGCTGTTTGCACAACGAAATTTCCTCGGCGGAACGGTGGCGATCTCGATTGCGTTCGCGGTGTTTTTCGCCAACCTCGTGATCCTGCCGCAATGGATACAGGGTTCGCTCGGTTATCCGGTGGTCAATGCGGGCCTCGTCACCGCGCCGCTCGGTATCTTCGCGGTGATCCTCGCGCCGATGGTCGGCAAGGTGATGCCGAAATCGGACATGCGTGTGCTCGTCACGTTTGCGTTTCTCGGGTTTGCCGGCGTGTTTTTCATGCGCTCGCGCTATACGACGGGCGTCGATACATGGACGCTCGTGGTGCCCACGCTGCTGCAGGGCATTCCGACGGCGTTCTTCATGACGCCGCTCACGTCGATCATCCTGTCGGGGCTGCCGCCCGAGCGCATCCCGGCGGCCGCCGGCCTGTCCAATTTTGCGCGCGTCTTCATGGGGGCGGTCGGCACGTCGCTCGCGAGCACCGCCTGGAACGACCGCACGATCCTGCATCACGCGCAACTGGCCGAGCAGGGCAGTGTGAACAATCCGATCTTCACGAGCGCGGTTGCCGGCGTGCAGAGCGCGCTCGATGCCGGCGCGCCGAAGGCACTGACGTTCCTCGAGGCGACGTTGAATGCGCAGGCGACGATGCTGGGGCTGAACGACGTTTTCTGGCTGTCGTCGGTGATCTTCGTGCTGATCATCCCGTTGGTCTGGGTGACGAAGCCGGGCAAGGGGGCGGCAGCCGGAGCCGCGGCGGCCGGCGGGCACTGAGCCGGTGCGGGCGGCGTGTACGCGGGACGCCGCGTGTCTTGAAAAATCGTGATGTCGCAATTATTGTGTGGGTCAACAATATGCGACTCAGCGAGCACGATGGAACACTACACGCCGAAGAATTTCCTGCACACCGAAAGCGTGGGGTTTGTGCTCGTGAAAGCGCGCAACCTGATCACGTCCGAGATGGATGCGGCGTTGAAGGATCTCGATATCACGGCGCAGCAGATGGGCATCCTGCTGTCCCTGCGGACCGGCAGCGCGGCGACGCCTTTCGAATTGTCGAAGCTGCTCGGCGTCGACACCGGGCTGATGACGCGCGTGCTCGACAAGCTGGAGGACAAGGGGCTCGTCGAGCGTTCGCGCAGCGTGAGCGATCGGCGGGTGGTGAACCTCGCGCTGACCGAAGCGGGGCAGGCGGTTGCCGCGCAGATTCCGGAGATTGCGCCGAAGGTGCTCAATGCCCGCTTGCGGAAATTTTCGAAGGCCGAGTTCGACGAGCTGACCCGGCTGTTGCGCAAGTTCATCGGCGAGTAAACCGGGCGCCCGTTTCCTGGCGCTGAGAATGAAAAAAGGCCGGCAGAAGCCGACCTTTTCAAAAAAACAGATGGTGCCCAGGAGAGGACTCGGTCACACAAGCGCGACCCCGGCTGCGCTTGCAAGCGCAGCCTTTCGAGTCCTCGCGCAAAGCGCGCAGGCGCTTTGCTTCCTGGGCTTGAAATGAAAAAAGGCCGGCTAGAAGCCGACCTTTTTAGAAAACAGATGGTGCCCAGGAGAGGACTCGAACCTCCACGATGTTGCCACCGCTAGGACCTGAACCTAGTGCGTCTACCAATTCCGCCACCTGGGCACGTTTTGCAGTAGCTGCTTGCTGCAAAGAAGCGAAATTATAGCGCCCCAATTAATCGTGTCAACACTTTTTTGCGATGCACCGCAAACCGGGCTCCGCCGCGCCTGCCGGCGGCATTCCCCGTCATTTGGCGACACAGGCGGGTGATAGAATGACCCGCCGCCGTCAATATAGAACTGTCTGAAGGACACCTCTATGTTGATGCCGTGCACCATCAGTCAACGCAACGAGAACAATCATCGACAAACCCTTGAGCAAATATCCGTACCCCATTCCGAGCCGTGAAGAAATTCTCGGCGTGCTGCGTACGAGCGACGCGCCGCTGGCCGCCAACGACATCGCCGAAGCACTGTCGATCAAGCGTCAGGAGCGCGAGGGGTTCTTCCGGCGTGTCGCTGCGATGGAGCGCGACGGCCAGATCCGCCTCGACAAGCGCGGCCACTACCAGTTGACCCATCCGTCGAACTTCGTCGCCGGGCGCGTGCAAGGGCATCGCGACGGCTACGGGTTCGTGATCCGCGACGACGGCCAGGACGACCTGTTCCTGCCGAACGGCGAAATGCAGAAGGTGATGCACAACGATCGCGTGCTCGCGCGGATCGTCGGCTACGATCGCCGCGGCCGCCCGGAAGGGCACGTCGTCGAAGTCACCGAGCGCGCGAACAAGCGCGTGATCGGCCGCCTGCTCAACGAGAACGGCGCGCTGATCGTCGCACCGGAAGACAAGCGCATCGGCCACGACATCCTGATCACGCAGAACGTGAAGAAGGCGAAGGTCGGGCAGGTCGTCGTCGTCGAGCTGACCGATTTCCCGAGCCGCCATTCGCAGCCGCTCGGCCGTGTCGTCGAGGTGCTCGGCGACATCGACGATCCGGGCATGGAAATCGAAATCGCGGTGCGCAAGTACGGCGTGCCGCACGAATTCAGCCAGCCGGCGCTCGACGAAGCCGCCGCGCTGCCCGACAAGGTGCGGCCGACCGACCTGCGTTTCCGCGTCGACCTGCGCGACGTGCCGCTCGTGACGATCGACGGCGAGGATGCACGCGACTTCGACGATGCCGTCTACTGCGAGCCGGTGAAGGTCGGTCGCGGCGACGGCTACCGGCTGATCGTCGCGATCGCCGACGTGTCGCATTACGTTCAACCTGGAAGCGCGCTCGATGCCGACGCGCTCGAGCGCAGCACGTCGGTCTACTTCCCGCGCCGCGTGATTCCGATGCTGCCGGAGAAGCTGTCGAACGGCCTGTGCTCGTTGAATCCGCAGGTCGACCGTTGCGTGCTCGCGTGCGACATGGTGATCACCGGGCGCGGCGAGATCAAGGCGTACCAGTTCTACCCGGCCGTCATCCATTCGGCTGCGCGCCTCACGTACACCGAAGTCGCGGCCGTGCTGTCGAACACGAAGGGGCCGGAGGCCGCGCGCCGCGCGGATCTGCTGCCGCACCTGCAGGATCTGTACGGCGTCTACAAGTCGCTGTTCGCCGCACGGCAGAAGCGCGGCGCGATCGACTTCGACACGACCGAGACCTACATCGTCTGCAACTCGCAGGGCAAGATCGAGCAGATCGTGCCGCGCCAGCGTAACGACGCGCACAAGCTGATCGAGGAATGCATGCTGGCCGCCAACGTCTGCGCGGCCGATTTCCTGAAGCGCAACAAGCATCCGGGCCTGTACCGCGTGCACGCGGGGCCGACGCCGGAGAAGCTCGAGAACCTGCGTGCGTTCCTGCGCGGCATGGGCCTGTCGCTCGGCGGCGGCGACAAGCCGCATGCGAGCGACTACGCGGCGCTGATGGCGCAGATCCGCGACCGGCCCGATGCGCAGATGCTGCAGCCGATGCTGCTGCGCTCGATGCAGCAGGCCGTCTACAGCCCGGACAACATTGGCCACTTCGGCCTGGCCTACGAGGCGTACGCGCACTTCACGAGCCCGATCCGCCGTTACCCGGACCTGCTCACGCACCGCGCGATCTACGCGATCCTGTCCGGCAAGAAATACGTGCCGAAGGCGCCGGATGGCTTCGAGCTGAACACCGCGCTGTCGCCGCGCGCCCGTGCGATGCAGCAGGCCGACGACGAAACGCGCGGCCGCTCGCGCTCGAATACGGCGATCTGGGAAGAACTCGGCCTGCACTGTTCGGCGAACGAGCGCCGCGCGGACGAAGCGTCGCGCGACGTCGAGGCCTGGCTCAAGTGCTACTTCATGCGCGACAAGCTCGGCGAGGAGTACGGCGGGATGGTGAACGGCGTCACGTCGTTCGGCATCTTCGTGCAGCTCGACACGCTTTTCATCGAAGGGCTCGTGCACGTCACCGAACTCGGCTCGGACTACTTCCAGTACGACGAAATCAAGAACGAGCTGCGCGGCGAACGGACGGGCATCCGCTATCGTCTGTCGGATCGCGTGCGCGTACAGGTGAGCCGTGTCGATCTCGACGCGCGCAAGATCGACTTCCGTCTCGTGCGCGATACGCCGGTGAAGGCGCCGCGCCCGTCGCCCGCGCCGGCTTCGGCTGGCGGCGGTATCGACCGTAACGGCCCGCGTGTCCGTGCTCTGCCGCAGGCGGAAGAGCCCGCGCCGCGCCGCAAGAAGGCCGCGAGCGCGCCGAGCGTCGCGGTGAAGGACGCGCGCGCCGCGCGTGCCGCCGCGAAGAAGAAGGGCGGTAGTGCCGGCAACGGCGGTGGTGCGGCGGCGAAGCCGACCGCGAAGAAGACCCGCGCCCGCAAGAAGTATTGAGCGTTCGGGGCGGCGCCATGCGCACGCCCTGCAGTATCGAGAGACGCCGCGTCACCGGTCATCGGCCGGCAACGCGGCGCTTTCCTTTTCCATGGATCGCGGCTGCGCGCGTCGCGCGGCCGCACGTTTGATCGAAGGTTGTTCCAGTCATGTCACGTCTGAAGGTTCTTTACGGTTTTCATGCGGTGACCGCACGTTTGCGGCACGATGCATCGACGGTTGCGGAGGTGCTGTACGACCAGACGCGCCGCGACCGCCGCATGCAGGACTTCCTGCACGCCGCGAAGGAAGCGGGCGTGCGGCTGATCGCGGCCGACGAAACCCGCCTGTGGGGCCTCGCGCATACCGAGCGCCACCAGGGCGTCGTCGCGCGTGTCGAGGACATCCCGCTCGCGCAGAACCTGTCCGAGCTGCTCGACGGCATCCAGGGCCCCGCGCTGCTGCTGGTGCTCGACGGCGTCACCGATCCGCACAACCTCGGCGCATGCCTGCGTGTCGCCGATTCGGCCGGTGCGCACGCGGTGATCGCGCCGCGCGACCGCGCGGTCGGCCTGAATGCGACCGCCGCCAAGGTGGCGAGCGGCGCGGCCGATACGGTGCCGTACATCACGGTGACGAACCTCGCCCGTGCGCTGCGCGAGCTGAAGGACGCCGGCGTGTGGGTCATCGGCACGTCGGACGAAGCCTCGGCAACGCTCTATGAAACGAAGCTCGACGGCCCCGTCGCGCTCGTGATGGGCGCGGAAGGCGAAGGCATGCGCCGGCTCACCCGCGACACCTGCGACGAAGTGATGAGCATTCCGATGGCCGGCAGCGTCGAAAGCCTGAACGTGTCGGTCGCAAGCGGCGTGTGCCTGTACGAAGCCGTGCGCCAGCGGCGCGTGAAGGGCTGACGCAGCCCGTCCCGCGCGGCTTGCGCGGGCCTCGAATGACCCGAACGACGCGTGCCGCGATCCGGTGCGGCACGCGGCCCTCCGGAGCACGCGACCGATGACCCTGTTCCGCATAGGCGCGTCCTGCGCCGTGCTGTGCCTGCTGGCTGCCTGCACGTCGCCGACGCTCGTCGAACGCGGCACCTACTATGCCGACACGAGCCTGCACGCGCGCGGTGCCGATTCGCGGATCCGCTTTCTCGTGATGCATTACACCGAAAGCGACGAGGCGAAATCGCTGCGCACGCTGACGGGCGATTCGGTCAGCGTGCATTACGTGATCCCGCCGCAGCCGCGCATCGAGCGCGGGCTGCCCGTCGTCTACCAGCTCGTTCCGGAATCGGAGCGCGCATGGCACGCGGGCGTCAGCGAGTGGCAGGGCACGACCGAGCTGAACGCGGTGTCGATCGGCATCGAGAACGTGAACCGCGGCCCGCTCGACCCGCAGAACCGTACCTGGCAGCCGTATCCGCCCGAGCAGGTCGCCGCACTGACCCGGCTGTCGGAGGACATCGTCGCGCGCTACGCGATTCCGCCGACGCGTGTGGTCGGGCACAGCGACATCGCGCCACAACGCAAGATCGATCCGGGGCCGCTGTTCCCGTGGCATGCGTTGGCGCAGGCCGGTGTCGGTGCGTGGCCGGACGCCGCGACCGTGGCGGCGCGGCTCGCCGGTCGTGATCCGCATGCGCCGGTCGACGTGCGCGAACTGCAGCTCAAGCTTGCGCGCTACGGCTACGACGTGGCCACCGACGGCATGCTCGACGCACGTACGCGACGCGTGTTCGCGGCGTTTCAGATGCATTTCAGGCCGGCCGACTACGCAGGTGATCCGGACGCCGAAACCGATGCGATCGCGCAGGCGTTGCTCGACAAGTACTTCGCCGGCACGCAACCCGCGGACCATGCGCCCGCGGCGGGTGAGCCCTGAACCTGCACCGCACGCGGAAAAACGCGGGCCGTCATCCGACTCCGGTAAACTGGCGGTTTTCCGCAATTCCGCAGCTTTACCACTCCATGACTCAAGACGAACTCAAACGCCTCGTCGGCCAGGCCGCCGCCGACTACGTGATCCAGAACGTGCCGGAAGGCGCCGTGATCGGCGTCGGCACCGGCTCGACCGCCAACTGCTTCATCGACGCGCTCGCCGTCGTCAAGGCACGCTATCGCGGCGCCGTGTCGAGCTCCGTCGCCACGACCGAACGCCTGAAATCGCACGGCATCAAGGTGTTCGACCTGAACGAGGTCGACTCGCTGCAGGTGTACGTCGATGGCGCCGACGAGATCGACGCGGGCGGCGCGATGATCAAGGGCGGCGGCGGTGCGCTCACGCGCGAGAAGATCGTCGCATCGGTGGCCGACACGTTCGTCTGCATCGCCGACGCCAGCAAGCGCGTGCCGGTGCTCGGCGCGTTCCCGCTGCCGATCGAGGTCGTGCCGATGGCACGCACGGCGATCGGCCGGCGCGTGACCGCACTCGGCGGCGTGCCCGTGCTGCGCGTGACGAAGGACGGTGCGCCGTACATCACCGACAACGGTAACGAGATCATCGACGTGAAGGGGCTGCAGATCGCCGACCCGCGCGGCTTCGAAGCGCAGGTGAACGCATGGCCGGGCGTCGTGACGGTCGGCCTGTTCGCCGAGCGCGGCGCGAATCTGTGCTTGCTCGGCACGGAAAACGGCGTTGAAACGATCGTTTATTCGGCCAATTGAAAGATATAGAAAGCAGTCCGTAACGGTGTGCATGTACCGTAATGAACTGAATGTTTAAATCTTGTGGAATTCGGGGCCCGGTAGGCGCAATGCGCTTCCCGGGCCTTATTTTTAGCCGTATAAATCACCCCGTCAAAAAGAGGGATAACCCTGTCAGGTGTTTACCAGATAGCGAAATGTCCTCGAACTCATCAACTTATAGATCATAAGAACAGTCGTAACCAGGGCCGGCGGAACTGCGGAGCAGGTGTTCGCAAATCGACGCACGGGGAGGTGTCATGGAGCAGGGCAAAGACCGGTCACTGGTCGCCAAAGTGATGGATGGGCTTGTCTCGGGTATCGTCGAAGACAAGTACGGCGGCATCTTGCCGCCGCAGGACGTGCTGTCGAAAGAGTTCGATGTGAGTCGCACCGTGATGCGGGAAGCGTTGTCGATGTTGCTTGCGCGCGACATGCTCGACGTGCGTCCGAAAGTCGGCACGCGCGTGCGGCCGATGCGCGACTGGCGCATGATCGATGAAGACGTGGTGAGCTGGCGCTTCCGGGCGAAACCCGATCCGCAGTTCATGCGCGACGTCATCGAGTTCCGGATGCTGATCGAACCGCGCGCGACTGCGCAGGCGGCGGTGCGCGCAACGGCGGCGGACATCGCGGGCATCCGTGAAGCGTTCGATGCGTTCAAGGTGCTGCAGCCGGGCGACCCCGGCTACGACACGGCGGACGAGTTGCTGCACACGCGGATCGTCCAGGCGAGCGGTAACCAGTTCTTCCAGCAGATGGCGGCGATCGTACGCGGCGCGGTGCGCCTCGTGAATCCGCGTGTCGTGCAGAAGGAGGGCGCGCACGACGTCGTGGTGAAGGCGCACGCGCGTGTGGTCGACGCAATCGAGCGGCGCGATCCGCGCGAAGCCGAAGCCGCTTCGCTCGCGCTGATCGATTTCAGCGCCGACGAGATCTCGCGCGATTTCTCCGTCGACGTGCCCATGCGCGCCTGACGCGGCGCGTTTCGCTCATCCGTGTGCCGCCGGGCCGTTTATCATGACGTCCGGCCGGCAGCGTGCCGGCCACCGTCATACGACCGACACGGAAGATCTGGATGAACGACAACGACCATCGCCCGGTGCGCTTCGGCATCATCGGCGCAGGCAGCATTGCGCGCCGCTTCGCGCAAAGCCTCGCACATGTGCCGGGCGCCACGCTCGCCGGTGCCTGGGCCCGCCGCGCAGACGCCGCGGCAGCCTTTTGCGGCGCGTACGGCGGTTCGCCTGCCGCAAGCCTCGAAGCACTCCTCGCGAGCGATATCGACGCGGTCTACATCGCGACGCTCCATGACAGTCACGCGCAGTACACGCTGGCCGCGCTTGCCGCCGGCAAGGCCGTGCTGTGCGAAAAACCCGCGACGCTGAACGCGGCGCAGCTCGCCACCGTGCTGCAAGCGGCACGCGACGCCGGGCGACTTTTCATGGAGGCGATGAAGCCGCCGTTCTTCCCGCTGTACCGTCAGTTGCGCGCGCACCTGCAGGGCGATCCGATCGGCGAGATCCGGCTCGTACGGGCAGGGTGCGCGTCGTCGTCGGTCCCTGGCGACCATTCCGTCTATCGCCTCGATCGCGCGGGCGGTGCGCTGCTCGATATCGGGATCTACGAGACCTTTCTCGCGGTCGACTGGCTCGGTGCGGCGCTCGACGTACAGACGCTCGGCCGCGTCGGCGCGACGGGTGTCGACCTGTTCGCGAGCTTGAACAGCGTGCATGCGCACGGCGGGATCGCACAACTTTTTTGCGGGCTCGACGTGATGGGGCGTGGCGACGCGCTGATTGCCGCAGCCGGCGGCCACGTGACGATTCACGAGAAGTGGTGGAACCCGGTGCGCGCGACGATCAGCTATGCGGACGGGCGCACCGTCGAACTCGACGCACCGGCTGAAGGCGGCGGATTGAACTACGAGACCGCGCACTTCTGCGACCTGCTGCGCGCGGGCAAGACTGAAAGCCCGATCATGACGCACGATCATTCGCGGCAGATGATCGCGATGACCGATGCCGCGCGAGCGGCGCTCGGCGTGCGCTATTCGGGCGAGTAAGCGGGAAGGAAGGCGCCGGGCGCGCGCGGGCGGCCCGGCGAACGGCCGGTGCTCAGTGCCGCGTCGGCAGCGACAGGCGTTTTTCGTACCAGCGCTGCACCCATTCGAGGACCTGGCACAGGATCCAGTACACGGCCGCGGCGGCGAGATAAAGCGGCAGCGGCTGATAGGTCGCCGCGATCACTTCCTGCGCACTGCGCAGCAGTTCGGTCACGGTGATCACGGACACGAGCGACGTGTCCTTGATCAGGCTGATCAGGCTGTTCGACAGGCTCGGCACCGCGATGCGCAGCGCCTGCGGACCGATCACGTAGCGCAGCGTTTGCCCCCACGACAGCCCGAGGCTGTACGCGGCGAGCCATTGACCGCGCGCGATCCCGTTGATCGCGCCGCGCATGCTTTCCGACATGTACGCCGCGACGTTCGCGGACAGCGCGATGACGCCGGCGGGCGTCGGGTCGAGCGAGATGCCGAGGCTCGGCAGCCCGTAATAGATGACGAAGATCTGCACGAGCAGCGGCGTGCCGCGCATCAGGCTCACGTACGCGCGTGCCAGCCACGCGAGCGCGTTGACCCAGATGCGTTCGAAGCCGTCGAGCGCTTCGCTTTGCCGGATGCCCATCATCGCGAGCACGACGGCGCCAAGCAGGCCGAATACCATCGACAGCACGGCGAACTTGACGGTCAGCACGGCACCCTGGGCGAGCACCGGCAGCGATTGGACGAGCAGGGACGTTGTCGACATGGAATACGAATCGAATGCGTGCGCGAAAGCGCAATCATAAACCGGACGAACAAAACAAAGGGCGGCATCGTTACGGATGCCGCCCTTTCCGGCCCGCCGTCCGGCGGGAAATACAGGCGTGCTTACTTGATCGGTTTCGTCACGTCGATGCCGAACCATTTGTCCGAGATCTTCGTGAACGTGCCGTCGGCCTGAAGTTGCGCCATCGCGTCGTCGATCGCCTTCTGGAACTTCGGGTTGCCCTTCTTGAACGGGATGCCCGACGGGTTCGCCGAGCCGACGTTCGCGCCCGGGCGCAGCGGCAGTTGCGAATTCTTCGTCAGGTACGCGAGCATCAGGCGGTCGTTGAGCGCGGCGTCGAGTCGGCCGGCCGCGAGATCGCGCAGGTACTCGGGCGCGCCCGGGTACGTCTTCACGTCGATGCCGGGCACCGACTTCGCCATGTCCATGTAGTTCGTGCCGAGCGCGACGCCGAGCTTCTTGCCCTTCAGGTCATCCAGCGACTTGAACTCGCGCGTGTCGTCCTTGCGCTGGATCAGCTGCGCGGACGAAAACGTGTAAGGCGGCGAGAAGTCGAGCGTTTCCTTGCGCTTGTCGGTGATGCCGACCTGGTTGGAGATCACGTCGAACTTGCCGGCCTGCAGACCCGCAATGATGCCGCTCCATTCGGTCGTCACGAATTCCGCCTTCACGCCGAGCTTCGCGGCCACGGCTTTCGCGATGTCGACGTCGAAGCCGACGAGCTCGCCTTGCGGGTTCTTCGAGTTGAACGGCGGGAACGTGCCTTCGAGGCCGACCCGCAGCGTGCCGCGTTGTTTCACCTGGTCGAGGAGGTCGGCCGCATGCGCGGTGGCGGCAGCGAGCGACGTGCCGATCAGGCCGGCAACCAGCAGCTTCTTCAGCAGCGCAATCTTCATCGTGTGTTTCCTTGCCCTGTCCGGGTCATTGATTCTGATAATGAGGGTCGATGATAGCAAAAATGCAATCGACCTCTAAATACCGTTTGTTTATGCCTATATTACGCGGTGCGTTCGCGGGCGACGGCCTTCACGCATTCCGCAACGAGCGCGGGGCCGCGGTAGATGAAGCCCGTATAGAGCTGCACGAGCGCTGCGCCGGCCGCGAGCTTTGCACGGGCGTCCTCGCCCGAGAAAATGCCGCCGACGCCGATGATGGGCACTTCGCTGCCGACTTCGGCGTGCAGCTTGCGGATCACTTCGTTCGACGCGTCGAACACGGGGCGGCCCGACAGGCCGCCGGCTTCGTCCGCATGCGGCAGGCCCTGGACGGCCGCGCGCGACAGCGTCGTGTTGGTGGCGATGACCGCCTCGATCTTGTGGCGCAGCAACGTGTCGCCGATTTCCTTGACCTGTTCGTCGTCGAGATCGGGGGCGATCTTCAGCGCGAGCGGCACGAGCTTGCCGTGCAGGTCGGCGAGGCGCTGCTGCTTGTCCTTCAGCGCCGCGAGCAGTGCGTCGAGCTCGCCCGCGCCCTGCAGCTGACGCAGGTTCTTCGTGTTCGGCGACGAGATGTTGATCGTTACGTAGCTCGCGAACGGGTACACGCGCTCGAGGCAGTACAGGTAATCCTCTGCGGCGCGCTCGATCGGCGTATCGGCGTTCTTGCCGATGTTCAGGCCGAGGATGCCCCGATAGCGGGCAGCCTGGACGTTCTTCACGAACTGGTCGACACCGTGATTGTTGAAGCCCATCCGGTTGATCAGTGCCTCGGCCTGCGGCAGGCGGAACATCCGCGGGCGCGGGTTGCCGGGCTGCGGGCGCGGTGTGACCGTACCGACCTCGATGAAGCCGAAGCCGAGTGCCGCAAGGCCGTCGATGGCCGCGCCGTCCTTGTCGAGGCCCGCCGCGAGGCCGACCGGGTTGCGGAACGTGAGCCCCATCACGGTGCGCGGCGCGTCGGGCACGCGGGCCGACAGCGCGCAGGCAAGGCCCGTGCGGCCGGCCGCGCCGAGCGCGCGCAGCGTGAGGTGGTGAGCGTCTTCCGCATCCATCTTGAACAGGGATGCGCGGGCCAGCGGATAAAGGGAACTGAACACGGGAATAGGGCGGACAGCCGGAATGGATGACAACCCGCTATTTTACCGGGAGTTGAGCGGCAGAGGCGCGCTTCGCGTCCTCGCCCCTGCAGCGCGCGTCAGCCCGAGCCGGAATGTCCGCCCGGCAATGGCGCGCGGGCCAGTGCCGCGTCGACGGGCGGCAGGTCGATCCGATCCGGATCGAGTATCTTCCAGCGGCCGTCGATCAGCCCTTCGAGCGGGTGGAAGTTCGCCTTGTAGGCCATCTTCGGGCTCTCGCGGATCCAGTATCCGAGATACACGTAGGGCAGGCCGAGGCTCTTGGCCTGCTCGATCTGCCACAGGATGTTGTAGGTGCCGTAACTCGTGTGCTGGTCGTCGGGCTCGAAGAACGTGTAAACGGACGACAGTCCGTCGCCGAGGATGTCGATCATGCTGACCATGCGCAGCCTGCCGGGCTCGCCGCCCGGTGTGTGGAGGTCGCGGAATTCGACGAGGCGCGAATTGATCCGGCTCTGCAGCAGGAATTGCTCGTACTGGTCGCGGCTGTCGCGATCCATGCCGCCGCCCGCGTGGCGTGCGGACTGGTAGCGCATGTAGAGCGCGTAGTGCTCTTCGTCGTAGTGCAGCGGCGAAACCGTCGCGACGAGCGTGCGGTGCCGCTTCCACATCCGGCGCTGCGTACGCGACGGCGCGAACGCGTCGACGGGGACGCGCACCGGCACGCAGGCACGGCAGCCGTCGCAGTACGGGCGGTATGTGAAGACGCCCGAACGCCGGAAGCCGGCTTTCACGAGCTCGGTATAGATGTCGGAATTGATCAGGTGGCTCGGCGTCGCGACTTGCGAGCGCGCGACGCGGCCGTCCAGATAGCTGCACGGATAGGGCGCCGTTGCATAGAATTGCAGCGCCGAAAGCGGTGAAAGCGGCAGCTCAGTCGGATGAGTCATGGGCAGCTCTCGTTGCAGGGAGGGAGTGCCGCGCTAGCGCTCGATCCCGGAGGGAGGCGCCGTTTCGGCGCGGCCCGTCAGCGCGGCGAGCACGCGCTTGTCGAACTGCCACGGAATCGGCGGTTCGGCTACCGCGCTGCGCACGTGAGCGACAAAGGCCTTGCGTGCGATCTCGCGGCCGCCGAGCGACGCTAGATGCGACGTATTCTGCTGGCAGTCTATCATTTCCAGCCCCTGCTCGCGAAGGTGCGCGACGAGCGTGGCCAGCGCGATTTTCGATGCGTCGGTCGCGTCCGCATACATCGACTCGCCGAAAAACATCCGCCCGAACGACACGCCGTACAGGCCGCCGACGCGTCGCCCGTCGCGCCAGGTCTCGATGCTGTGCGCGTTGCCGGACCGGTAGAGCGACGTGTATGCATCGATGATCTCGGCCGTGATCCACGTGCCGCGCTGCCCGCGGCGCGGCGCCTGCGCGCAGGCGCGCATCACGCCCGGAAAGTCGTGGTCGACGCGCACTTCCCATTCGGGTTCGCGCAGCACGCGCTTCAGCGTCTTGCGCAGCGAGGGCGACACCTTGAACTCGGCCGGCACGAGGATCATGCGCGGGTCGGGGCTCCACCACAGCACGGGCTGGCCGTCCGAATACCACGGGAAGATGCCGCGCAGGTATGCGTCGATGAGGCGCGACGGCAGCAGGTCGGCGCTCGCGGCGAGCAGCCCCGGCGCGCCGGTCGCGGGGCCGAGCGCGCGTTCGATGGGCGGAAACGGATCGTCCGGGCCGAGCCAGGGGACCATGGGGCGAGGGCTCAGCCGTTGCGCAGCGAGCGGAAGATATCGCCGGTGTGCACGCCGTAGTCGCCGGCGGCGCGATCGGCGAAGAAGAATCGCAGGGTCTGGCTGACGGTCGGGAACGCGATTTCGTCCCACGGGATGTCGGCTTCGTCGAACAGCTTCACTTCGAGGCTTTCCTCGCCGGCTTCGAATCCCGGATCGGTGAGCCGCGCGAGGTAGAACAGGTGGACCTGGTGCACGTGCGGCACGTTGAGCAGCGTGAACAGGTTCTGCACCTCGACGCGCGCACCGGCTTCCTCGAGCGTTTCGCGCGCGGCGGCTTCGGCCGTCGTCTCGCCCATTTCCATGAAGCCCGCGGGCAGCGTCCAGAACCCGTAGCGCGGTTCGATCGCGCGGCGGCACAGCAGGATCTGATCGCCCCAGACCGGGACCGTTCCGACGACGTTGCGCGGATTCTGGTAGTGGATCGTGCCGCAGTGATCGCAGACGAAGCGCTCGCGGTTGTCGCCCGGAGGAATGCGCGCGATGACTTCGTGACCGCAGACGGAGCAGAATTTCATGTCGAGTGGAAGGGACGAGGTGATGCGAGTGTATCACCGGGTCGCGGCATTCTCGAACGCCTGCGCATGCCGGCCGCGTGTCGCGCGAAGCGGAAGGTGCGGATGCGCGAAGAGGGGCGGGAAATGAGACGGGAAAACAAAAAGCCCGGCACGGAGCCGGGCTTTTTGCATGAATCGGGACGTTGGTTGCGGGGGTAGGATTTGAACCTACGACCTTCGGGTTATGAGCCCGACGAGCTGCCAGACTGCTCCACCCCGCGTCCGTCGAAGAAATGAATTATAAGGAGTTACCCGAACGGGTGCAAGCACTTTCTGACAATCGCGTGTCGTGTCTTGTAGGGACGGTACGTCGGGCGCGTGCGCTAGAATCGAACGGTTTGTTTCGCCTCTTCGCCAGCGACGCCCTGCGCAATCGCATCGGCGCCGTTGCAACTCTCATTACTGCATCGACGGATTCATGGACATCGCTCACGATCTGCAATCGATCGGCGCGCAGGAACAGGCGCTCGTGTTTCCCCATTTCGACCCGGCCCGCGCGTGGGCGCTCGGCAACCGGATGCATGCGCTCGCGGCGTCTCGCGGCCATGCGGTCGCGCTCGACATCGTCACGTTCGGCCAGCCGCTGTTCTACGCGGCGCTCGCCGGCGCCACGCCCGACAACGCCGACTGGGTGCGCCGCAAGCGCAACGTCGTCGCGCATTTCCGCCGCAGTTCGTACGCCATCGGCCTGCGCATGCAGCAGGCGGGCGCGACGCTGGCGGACAAGCACGGGCTGCCGATCGCCGAATATTCGGCGCACGGTGGTTCGTTTCCGCTGACCGTCGCCGGCGCCGGCGTGATCGGCTCGATCACCGCGTCCGGGCTGCCGCAGCGCGCGGATCACGAATTCGTCGTCGAGGTGCTGTGTGCCGAGCTCGGCCACGACTACGCCGTGCTGGCCCTCGCAAGGAACTGAACGATGCAGCTTCCCGGTTACGCATGGCTTGCGATCGCGATCGTCGCGGAAGTGGTCGGCACGTCCGCGCTGCGCGCGGCGGACGGCTTCACGCGCTTCTGGCCGTCGGCGCTCGTCGTCGCCGGCTACGGCATCGCGTTCTACTGCCTGTCGCTCACGTTGCGCACGATGCCCGTCGGCATCATCTATGCCGTCTGGTCGGGCGCCGGCATCGTGCTGATCACGCTCGTCGCGATGCTGCTTTATCGCCAGGTGCCGGACCTGCCGGCCGTGATCGGCCTCGGCCTGATCATCGCGGGCGTCGTGGTGCTGAACCTGTTTTCGAAGATGCAGGCGCACTGAGCGTGCGACTGCCATTTGCCGGATGGCCCTCATGACCGATTCCACCTCCACTTCCGCAGCCGGTTCCGCCGAATCCGCACAGCCCGACGTACGCGCGTATGTCGCGAACCGCATCGGCTTTCTCGAACTGAACCGCCCGAAGGCGCTGAACGCGCTGTCGGTCGGCATGATCCGGCTGATGCAGCAGGCGCTCGACGCGTGGCGCGACGATCCCGAGGTCGTCGCGATCGTCGTGCACAGCCCGCATCCGCGCGCGTTCTGCGCGGGCGGCGACGTGCGCTTCTTCCATGACGCATGGCAGCGCGGGGACCGCGATGCGGTCGATACGTTCTTCATCGACGAATACACGCTGAACCACGCGATCTTCACCTATCCGAAGCCTTACATCGCGCTGATGCACGGCGTCGTGATGGGCGGCGGCATGGGCATTTCGCAGGCGGCGCGGCATACGGGCGGCCTGCGTGTCGTGACCGACTCGACGAAGATGGCGATGCCGGAAACGCGCATCGGCCTGTTCCCGGACGTCGGGATGAGCTGGTTCCTCGCGCGCACACCCGGCGCGATCGGCCGCTATCTCGCCGTGACCGGCGCGACGCTCGACGCGGCCGGCGCGCTGTACGCGCAACTCGCCGACGTCTATCTGCCCGATGCCGCGCTGCCGGCGCTGCTCGACACGCTGCGTCATGCGCGCATCGACAGCGGCGCGCAGGCCGTCGCGTGCGTAGCCGAAGCGGCCGCCGCACACAAGGTCGTGCCGACGCCCGACACGTCGGCGCTGGCCGACGCGCGCGCGGGGATCGACCGGCATTTCGCGCAGCCGGACGTCGTCGCGATTCTCGCGTCGCTCGACGCCGAGCAGGATTGCGCGGCCGTCGACGGATGGGTCGAGAAGGCGACTCATGCGATGCGCGAACAGTTGTCGCCGCTGTCGATGGCCGTGTCGCTCGAAGTCGTCGAACGTGCACGCGGCGCGACGATGGCCGATTGCTTGCGGCGCGATCTCGACCTCACGCGCTCGACGTTCGCGCGCGGCGACGTGATCGAAGGCGTGCGCGCGCTGATCGTCGACAAGGACCACCAGCCGGTCTGGCGCTTCAAGTCGTCCGCCGATATCGATCGTGCAGACGTGCTCGCGATGTTCGACAGCCCGTGGACACCTGACGCGCATCCGCTGCGGAATCTGCAGGACTGACGTCGGGCCGACCGACGCGCGAGCCGGAAACGAAAAGGCCGCCTGCAGGTGCAGGCGGCCTTTTGCGTGGATGTCGACCGCCCGGCGGCCGAAGGGCGTGGCGCTTGCGCCCGCGTTACTCGTCGCCGGCGTCGTCCGACATGAACGCGCGCATGAACACGAGCGCGCCGAAGCCCCATACCGCGTTTGCCGCGAAGCCGGCGGCGAGCACGGGCATCATGTTGCCCGACGGCCAGATCCCGCGCAGCGGATCGATCGCGAACACGCGGGCGGCCGTCAGCACGATGCCGCCGAACACCAGCGCGCCGATCCACGATGCCTCGCGTTCCGGCGAGACGCGCAGCAGCCACGCCATCGGGATCGCACAGCATGCGCTGATCAGCGCATTCGCGACAAATTCAGGAATGCCGAGCGGCGCGAACGGCTGCGTGGAGAAGCCGGTTGCGGCGATCAGGTCGGCCGTATGAAGGAGTGCGAGCGTGGCTTCGCGGAAGAACAGGGCGGCCAGGAAGCCGGACAGGAATGGCAGGATGACTTTCTGCATCGATGAGTGCACCGCAGGCGCGCACGGCCGGGGCTGTACGCGCGGAGTTATTCGGATAGGTGCGCCATTATAGGGCCCGCTCGCGGTGATATTCGCTCCAGCGTCGTGCTAATCACGAAAGCGGAAAACCTAAGCTCAAAAAAATCGTTCCAAAGCCCTGTACCGATCCCTAGACTGATTTCCCAGAAACAGCCGTGCAATCGCGTCCTCGCCCGCTGCACGGCCTGACCGGCGAACCATCCCGATTCGAACGCACACCATGCATGCGCCGCTGATCCGCGACGCGAGCAGGGCGGTGTTTTTTCAAATTCCGGCAAGGACAGTCAAGCAGGAGCAGCAGATGAATGTGTTCTGGTTTATCCCCACGCACGGCGACAGCCGCTATCTCGGTACGGCCGAAGGTGCACGCGCCGCGGATTACGATTACTTCAAACAGGTGGCGGTTGCGGCCGACACGCTCGGCTACGAGGGCGTGCTGCTGCCGACCGGCCGTTCCTGCGAGGATGCGTGGGTCGTTGCGTCGAGCCTGATCCCGGCGACGCAGCGCCTGAAGTTCCTGGTCGCGATCCGCCCCGGTATCGCGTCGCCCGGGCTGTCGGCGCGGATGGCCGCGACGTTCGACCGTCTGTCGAGTGGCCGCCTGCTGATCAACGTCGTGACGGGCGGCGATGCCGCCGAACTCGAGGGTGACGGCCTGTTCGCCGATCACGACACGCGCTACGAAATCACCGACGACTTCCTGAACATCTGGCGCGGGCTGCTGTCCGCGTCGCACGACAACGGCGGATTCGACTACATCGGCAAGCACCTGCAGTCGAAGGGCGGCAAGGCGCTGTATCCGCCCGTGCAGCGTCCGCATCCGCCGTTGTGGTTCGGCGGTTCGTCGCCGGCCGCGCATCAGATCGCGGCCGATCACATCGACACCTACCTGACCTGGGGCGAGCCGCCCGAGGCCGTCGCGAAGAAGATCGCCGATATTCGTGCCCGCGCGGAAGCCCGCGGCCGCAAGATCAAGTTCGGGATTCGTCTGCACGTGATCGTGCGCGAGACCGAGGACGAAGCATGGCGCGACGCGGAGCGCCTGATCAGCCGTCTCGACGACGAAACCATCGCCCGCGCGCAGAAGGCGTTCGCGAACATGGATTCGGAAGGCCAGCGCCGGATGGCCGCGCTGCACGGCGGCAAGCGCGGCGGCCGCGAGGCACTCGAGGTGTATCCGAACCTGTGGGCCGGCGTCGGCCTCGTGCGCGGCGGCGCGGGTACCGCGCTCGTCGGCAATCCGGAGCAGGTCGCGGAGCGCATGCGCGAATACGCGGATCTCGGCATCGAAACCTTCATCCTGTCCGGTTATCCGCACCTGGAGGAGTCGTACCGTTTCGCGGAACTCGTGTTCCCGCTGATCAAGGGCAACGGTGCGGCGAAGGCGACCGGCCCGCTGTCCGGCCCGTTCGGCGAGATCGTCGGCAACAGCTATCTGCCGAAGGCAGCCCAGAGCTGAGTGACAGGAGGCCTGTGATGACAACGAAAACGTCGACGACGGGCGCGGCCTTGGCCGCCCGCGCATGGCGCGGCGTCGCGCCGTGGCTCGTGCCGCTCGCGCTGCTGGTGGCATGGGAAGTCGGCGCCCGCGTCGGCTGGCTGTCGACCCGCGTGCTGCCCGAACCCGTGGCGGTCGTGCGAGCGGCCTGGTCGCTCGTGACGTCGGGGGAAATGTGGGCGAACGTGAAAGTCAGCACATGGCGCGCACTGTTCGGTTTCGCGATCGGCGGCGGAGTCGGCCTCGCGCTGGGGCTCGCGACCGGCTTGTCGAAGGCGGCCGAGGTCGCACTCGATTCGACGATCCAGATGATCCGCAACATCCCGGCGCTCGCGATGATTCCGCTCGTGATCCTGTGGTTCGGCATCGACGAGAAGGCGAAGCTGTTCCTCGTCGCGCTCGGGGTGTTCTTTCCGGTCTACATCAACACGTACCACGGGATCCGCTCGGTCGACGCCAACCTGATCGAGATGGCGAAGAGCTACGGCGTGCGCGGCTTTGCGCTGTACCGCGACGTGATCCTGCCCGGTGCGCTGCCGTCGATTCTCGTCGGTGTGCGCTTTGCGCTCGGGCTGATGTGGGTGATGCTGATCGTCGCGGAAACGATCTCGGCGCAGTCGGGCATCGGCTACATGACGATGAATGCGCGTGAATTCCTGCAAACCGACGTGGTGGTGGTCGGCATCCTGCTGTACGCGGTGCTCGGCAAGCTGGCCGACGTGCTGGCGAAATGGCTCGAGCGTGTGACGCTGCGCTGGCACCCGGCTTATCAATCAGGAGCAAAGGCATGAATGCGACGACTTCGGCGGCCGCCTACGGCCCGCTTGCCGGCGCAGACCTCGAGGTCGAACTGGCGCAGGCGCGTGTCACGGACGGCGACGCGCGGGATGCGGCGATCCTCGACCGTGACGGCAGTGCGTCCATCGTTCCGCTCGCACGGCGGCGGGCAGGAAGCCCGGCACCCGACGACGCGGTGACGCTGTCGGGTGTCAGCAAGCGCTTCGGCGCACGCACGGTGCTCGACGACGTCGAGCTCGGCATCGCACGCGGCAGCTTCGTCGCGATTGTCGGCCGCAGCGGCTGCGGCAAGTCGACGCTGCTGCGTCTTGTCGCCGGGCTCGAGCAGCCGAGCAGCGGCGCGCTCGTGACGCGTGGCGAAGGCGGCGGCGTGCTCGACACGCGGATCATGTACCAGGATGCGCGCCTGCTGCCGTGGAAGACCGTGCTGCAGAACGTGATGCTGGGCCTCGGACGCGGCGCGCGCGACAAAGCGCGCGCGGTGCTCGACGAAGTCGGCCTGCTGGAGCGTGCGAACGACTGGCCCGCGCAACTGTCGGGCGGCCAGCGGCAGCGTGTGGCACTGGCCCGCGCGCTTGTTCACCGGCCGCAACTGCTGTTGCTCGATGAGCCGCTCGGCGCGCTCGACGCACTGACCCGCATCGAGATGCATGCACTGATCGAGCGGTTGTGGCGTGAGCATCGGTTCACCGCGCTGCTCGTCACGCACGACGTGCAGGAGGCCGTCGCGCTCGGCGATCGCATCCTGCTCATCGAGCAGGGGCGCGTGGCGCTGGATCAGCCGGTGCCGCTCGACCGGCCGCGCGCCCGCGCATCGGCCGCGTTTGCGGCGCTGGAGGACCGTGTGCTGAAACGCGTGCTCGCCGGCGGGCCCGGTACGGACGCACCGGGCGAGGTGCACGAGGCAGACAACGTTCGACCGGTCGGGCAGATCCGCTGGGCCGTTTAAATCCGGGCGGCAGCGGCCGCCCGTTCTGAGATCTTTTTCTTCGGAGCGATCAACCTGATGAGCATCACTGCAATCAACGTACGTAACCAGTTCAAGGGCAAGGTGAAGGAGATCATTCGCGGATCCGTGGTCTCCGAGGTCGACGTCGAGACGCCGTTCGGCATCGTCACGTCGGTGATCACGACCCGTTCGGTCGACGAACTCGAGCTGAAGGTCGGCGCGGAAGTCGTCGCGCTCGTGAAATCGACCGAAGTATCGATCGCACGCCTCTGAGCGCGTGTTCCGCGCCGGTGCGGCGCCGCGGGCAACCTGCCCGTTGGCGCCGCCCGGCATTTGCGCAGCGCGTTTGCCTTGGTATTCGACGTCCGGACGAAGTGCTAGGATGGAGCGACACCGATGCCGGAGGCCACGCATGACCCCCATCCTTTCCCCCGAAGCCATCGAGGCGCTGAAATGGATCGACCAGTTCGGTGAAAGCCGGCCGGTTCCCGCTGCGTTCGACGACGTCGTCTACGCGTTGCTGAACGAGGGGCTGATCTATCAGGCGGCGGCCGACCGGGTCGACCTGACGGCCGATGGCAAATCCTTTTTGTCCGACGAATACGATTGAGCGCACGGCGCCGGCCGCGCGGGCGGCCTGGTGCTGCGTCGCCACGGAGCGTGCGATGGAACCGAGAGGCAGCGACCTCGGCGATTTCAGCGAGCCGTACCGCGGCTTCGAGATCGAGGTGAAGACCGAGCAGGTCTGGGACGGCGAGCATGCGCATTACCGCGTGCTGCAGGGCGATGCCGTGTGGATCGACTGGCGCCTCGTCAAGGTGGACGGGATCCTGCTGACCGAGCGACGCGTGATCGAGCGCGTGCTGGACGAGGCGCGGCGGGCGGTCGATGCGGAGCTGGGCGAGGGGTAGCGTGCATGCCGGGCAGGCCTGCCCGCTGTTGCGGTAAAATGCCGGGTTGTTCCCGCGCCGTCTGGCCTGTTGCCCGAAATCCATGTCCGTACCGTCCTCGCTTCCTCCCCGCCGCGTATCCGTCGCGCCCATGCTCGACTGGACCGATCGTCATTGCCGTTCGTTCCACCGGACGCTGACGCGCGATACGTGGCTGTATACGGAAATGATCACGACGGGCGCGCTGTTGTTCGGCGATGCCCAGCGGCATCTTGCGTTCACGCCGAACGAATCGCCGGTCGCGCTGCAGTTGGGCGGCAGCGAGCGCGACGATCTTGCGCGCGCGGCGAAGCTCGGCGAGCAGTGGGGCTACGACGAAATCAACCTGAATTGCGGATGTCCGTCCGAGCGCGTGCAGCGCGGCGCGTTCGGCGCGTGCCTGATGAACGAGCCGCAGCTCGTCGCGGACTGCGTGAAGGCGATGCGCGATGCGGTGTCGGTGCCGGTGACGGTCAAGCACCGGATCGGTGTCGACGCGGTCGAGGACTACGCATTCGTGCGCGACTTCGTCGGCACGGTGGCCGAGGCTGGCTGCGAAACGTTCGTCGTGCATGCACGCAATGCAATCCTGAAAGGGTTGTCGCCGAAAGAGAACCGCGAGATCCCGCCGCTCAAGTACGACTATGCGTATCGGTTGAAGCGCGATTTTCCTTCGCTCGAGATCGTCATCAACGGCGGCATCACGACGCTCGACGAGGTTGCGCAACATCTCGAGCATGTCGACGGCGTGATGCTCGGCCGCGAGGCATATCACAACCCGTACGTGCTCGCGGAGGTCGATGCACGCTTCTATGGGTCAACGGCAGCGACGCCGACGCGCGAAGAGGCCGAGGCGAAGCTGATCGAATACTGCGCGGCCGAACTGAAGCGCGGCACCTACCTCGGCGCGATCGTGCGGCATGCGCTCGGACTGTATCGCGGCATGCCCGGTGCACGTGGCTGGCGTCGTGTGCTGTCGGACAACAAGAAGCTCGCACGCGGCGATCTGGCCGTGTTCGACGAGGCGCGCGCGCATCTGAACGAGGCCGAAGAAGTTTTTGAAAAAAAAGCTTTGCAAGATTCAAAAGTGTTCGTATAATCTTGTTCTTCGCTGCTGAAACACAAAAGCAGCGAAGAACAAAAAGCAGTAACAGTGGTGGCTGTAGCTCAGTTGGTAGAGTCCAGGATTGTGATTCCTGTCGTCGTGGGTTCGAGTCCCATCAGCCACCCCACCGAATGCATTAACAAAACAGGCGCTTAGGCGCCTGTTTTGCTTTGCGGGAGGCAATCAGGCGCAATAGCGTCGATTCGAGCCTCGTCGTCTCCAGAGCGTTCTGCTCGCCATCCATCCATTTTGCGCATTCAGTCGGGAACAACTCGAAGTCGTGCTTGAGCTGCATCGCTCACACGAGCGGGGGCATTCCGGCCAACGGTATCGCGATCGCGTAGACATGCCGCGTGTTGTACGGAGGGCGCGTGTCGTACTTCGTGCAGTCGAAAATTGAGGTGCCGGGAATCCGAGTGAATGAACGCAGCCGCGCCAATGCGCCGAAAGGAGCGGGCGGTCAAATTTTCGGTTGCGTTTTGCGCGCGCTATTGGCGGAGCGGCGTTCTACGGTAAATTGATGGGCTCCACAGGATTTGGAATTCGAGGCTTCTCGGGGAATCCATGCGGTCAAAGAGTAAACCCGTTGCCCAGACAACGGAACGGCAAACCGATTCAAGGCCAAAGATTACGGTCATGACGACTCTCAGGGTGGCGAGGGCGTCGTTTTATCTGCTCGCTGGAGTCGCACCGGCGATGCCCCTGCTGATCTTGTCGTGGCTCGTGTTTATCCATTTTTTGCTGGATTGGACCGTGGATTGGCCTATAGCGTGGTCTTTCCTTTTTTCCAACGCAGGCGGCATCGGCTTGCTTCTCGCAACTTGCGTTTTGCCGCAAAAGGCACGGATCAAACACGTTGCGGGAGTCAGCGCTCTCTTGATCTGCGGGAGCGTCGTCAGCTTCCCGTCGGCCATCGCCTCGTTTGAAAAAATCGTCGATAACCACCGAATCGGTTATCACATGCACCCGGTGGATTTTGGTGACTTTGCCCTCATCGCGTGCAACGTCGTGGCGATCGTGTATCAGCTGGAAGTGCTTGCAACGCTGCTTGTAAGGCGCTTGGCCAGGGCTCCCGCCCGATAGGTTCTGATCCGCGTCATCCTCGCAACGTCATCGCGCTGTTTCCCTTTCTTGAGCAGGTGAGTCAGGCGCTGAAGCTGGCGCAAGATGCCGGATGCGCTTCGACCTTCAGCTATCAAAACGTCGTCGCCGCTATTCGGACGGCAAGCGCATGGCGATGGAATACGGCGCGACAGAGCGGGTTTGTCGTTTTGGAGCGTCCGGCCAGACGCGCATTCGAACGTAGCGAATGCTGCGAAAAGCAAACCCGTCCTCAACGATCGACCACATTGCTCGCGATTCCCGCCTGAACCGATCGAGTGTTTCGAAACACCACCCACGACCACAAGGCGCCGCCAGCCACCTTGGCGACGAACTGCAACGCGGCGATTGTCGGAAACACGGCCCCGAACGCAATAAGCGGAAAGATGATGGAGTCGACAGCCGCACCCGCGACGTTCGCGCCGTTTGCTCGCGCCAGTATCGGAAAGCGCCGTGCGAGTTGAAAGACGACTGCGCTCGCCACGGCTGCCGAACCGAACGCCACCAGGGACGCGACGGCGATTTCCTTGGCGGCGGGATTGAGTGAGTAACTGACGACACCGGCGGCAGCGATCAACGCAAACATTCGCGACCAAAGCGCGCGGCCTCGCCAATCGAGGTGGAGCCGGTCTCGAATCGCGAGATCGAGGCCGATCAGCAGGAACGCGATGATCGGTGTTGCAGCCGGCCCGAAATGAGCGACCATCAGGTTGGCGACGGCGACCGCTGCGATATAGATCAAGACGTACATGATTCCCCTGCGGTAAAGAGTGCGCGCTGCGTCGATTCGGAGCCGAAGTTTGCCATACATGGCCGATTGAACGGACAGGCGCTCCGCCAAGCGCAAGCCAGGTCGAACAGCGCGTGATTGACGGAAAGCCAGGGTTGAGCGCGACAGGATATCGCCACAGTGCCGCCGGTATTCGTCAATCCATCGTCGACGCGAGATTGTATGGCCGTATTCAGTCGACGTGATGTTGTGCATTTTCCTTTTTCGACTAAGGTTCTCGCTCGCGGTGCCGTTATCTTTCCTGGACAGCCCTCGTGCCTCGAATGCTGATCCGTTTTCTTGCCTGCTCGCGTTTCGCGTGAGCAGGCTTTTTTCGTTTATGGCGGAATGAGACAGGGACTTGGCGCGAGCCGACAGCGCGCAACAGTCTTACATTGGTGTAACGTATCGACTTCCTCGTGCCCTCATGCTTTGCAGGGCCGTTCGATCCCGACAACCAATGACAGTGTCGGGATTTTTTTTTGCCTGTGCCTCGTTGCGTTGGCAACGAACTGCAGCGGTGCATGAACCCGACATGGCGTCCGGCAGACAACTGCTGACGCGATCGCGTCAAACGTGACGGAGGCGAATGCCTCCACACGGTATATTTTGCGGCGAGACGTCCAGATCAAGAGAGCAAGTGGAAGGAGTGACCACCGATGCCGGAAACCCGTGCCACGCTGCGTGCCGCGACAGCGCAAGACGCACAGAACATCGCTCGCCTGCACACGCTGAGCTGGCAAACCGCATACAGCCATATCTTGCCGGCGACCTACCTGTCCGACGAGGTGCCGACGGAACACGCGACCCGGTGGCGGCAATATTTCGATCGCAACGAAAACGAGCGGGGCCTGGTGCTGATCGCCGAGGCGGACGGCGAGCCCGTGGGTTTCGTCAGTGCCGAGCGCCCCGTCGATCCGGCGCTGGGCGTGCTGCTCGACTGCCTGCACGTCCATCCTTCGCATCACGGAGGCGGCACCGGCAAGCACATGATCGAAGCCGTCCGTGCATGGGCGCGAACGCTCGGCGTGCATCAGGTCCATCTGAAGGTATTGGCGGGCAACGAGCGCGCGATCGGTTTCTACGAGCACAACGGATGGCAACTGGCGGGAATCGAAACGAGCCGCATCGGCCAGACGGAAGTCACCGACCGGATCTATGCGATACAGGCCTAGCCGCCTGGCCACATTCGAGCGAACGGCCGCATGATGCGCGGCCATCGCCGGGCGAAAGCCGAACGTACTTCACGGTGACTCGCCGCAGTACTGCACGAGCAAATCGGCTTCCGTCTCGTGCACTTCGACGGGCAGGGTCGTTGCACCTGCATAAGCAAGATAGCGCGCGCGATGCTGGCCGTTCCGGAACGACGCGACGCCGACCTTCGACAGCCCGGGGATGCCGAGCAGCGTTCGCGTTCTCGTCTCGCGAAACGTGATGTACGGCATGTCCGGAATCCTGTCCTGTTCAGGATCGAGGAATTCGCGAATGCCCGCGGCTTTTCCCGGTGGCCAGTAAAGAACAGACGGCAACACGTAGTCCGTCGTGTCCCGGTCGGCACATGCCAGCAGTTTCGTCAGGTCGATCGTCACGACCCGGTGTCGCGTATCGTCGCACGAGAATACCCGCTTGAGGTGCGTATAGGCATAGGGAGTGTGCCCGGGAAGCTGGACAATCCAGACCTCTACGCCATTCTGTTGTGCGCGGGCGAGTGCCATTTTTTCCTCTGGTATTGCAAGCGGCCGTCCTGGCCGGAGTTTAGCAGTGCGGTTGCGATGGCGAAGCAGGGCAATACCCGGAACAGGAAAGCGCGGTGACTTGCAGCGGAACTGAACCACGAGCGAAAGCGCAGAGGGGAATGGCGGGCAAATCGAGTACAGTCATGTGTCGGCGATCGTTATCGACAGGTTATGAGAATATCGTGATCCCGCCAGCGGGAATGCGCCGTCGCGCGAATTTCATGCAGAATTCACACTGTGTCGCGAAACCCGGCAAGCGCGGATGATCACAAGAACAGAGAGGGCGGATTGGCCGGAGAAAACCATGTCGTCGAAACTTGAGATCGAATATCTCGATTACTGCTTCACCGCGACGCTCGAAGTCAGGGAGTCCGGTCGGACGGGCGTTGTCGATTGGCATCTCGAATCCGGTTCGCGAAGCAAGACACTTGCGTGGATCGTATTCGACCGCTATCTCGAGCGGAGTGATTTCGCGGATGAAGAGGATGCGCGTGCCAATATCGTCGACTGGCTGGAGCGGCTGGCCGCTCCGGGATTGGGTGCTTCCGCCCAAATGACGAAGGTGAATGTGGTCGCTGCCGGCGCGGTGGCGGCGGGCGCATCGACTGCACCGGCCGCGTCAACTACATCGCCTACATCGACTGCCGAAATCGTCGGCGAAACCGTCATCGACATCGCCGTCGATCTCGACTGGATCGAGATGGTTGCCGAATGGCTTTTCAGCTGACCGGTATGAGGACGAAACCCGGTTGTCATGACGCGGGCCCTTGTGTTCGCGAAACATGGTTTCAAAAAAGGATGCGGAAAAAAATGAATCCTGAATCGTGTCGATCGGAAAAATAGAATAAACCTGCTTTGACAGCAGCCGCGACTTGCCGGAGACTTGCCCCGGGCCTGAAAATATCCGCTTGCATTAAAACAAGATCAAATTCCAGACATGAAAAGAAGAGCGCTGCTGACGGCGGGCGCGATCGTTGTCGCTGCCGGCCTGACAGGCTGCACGGCAATGCTGTTCGAAGATGGCCGATACGAAGAGACGGTCGACCGATTCCTCGTCAGCGAGGACGGCAAGAAATTCGTCGTGCTCGGCGAGAAATATCACTACATCTTCGATATGCCCGAGCATCTCGGTGCCGTGCTGGCATCGCCCTACCGCAAGTCGATCAACGCGTCGCTCTATGGATTCGTCGCGCAGGGCAGCAAGATATCGGGCAAGTTCCGGCTCCAGCTCCGTCGCGCCGATATGACCGATGAGGGCTGGGACCGCGCGCTGGAGGGCGGCTTCGCGAAGCGCGGGAGCAGCGATCTGGAGATGAAGGGTGAACTGGCCGGTTCGCGTTATCTGGCCGATGGTTTTGCACAGGGCAAGACGTGGTCGTCGTTTGCGCATTCGTACAAGATCGACGTCACCGACCGCATCACCACGGCGGGCAAGGCCGTGCGCGTGCTCGCGACCCCCGTCACGCTCGCGGCCGACGGCGTGATGATGATCGGGGCGGTGGTGTTGTCGCCTGTCATCGTGGTGTTGCTCGCGCCGGTCGCGGGCGTCGCGCTCGGGCCGTGACGCGATCCGAGCGGCACGCGAGCGTGCCGGTTGCCGCGGCATCGTCACTAAATGGTGAGTTGCCGCACAGATCGTTGCGCGGCCGGCGCTCACAATCTGGCCGGTTGACCGTTCTTCCCCGGCCCGGTCAACCATTTCCCCGCTCGCTCGCGCAGGAGCGGGGGCTTTTTGCCCGTCCGACGCCGCAAGGCCGCGTCGGCGGAACCGGACAGGCGTTCGGCGGGCAGCGCAATCGCACCGGTTGCGTGTCCCTGCATCCGATCGCCTGGTCCGCACGTATCGCTTTCCTCGTGCCTGAGCGAACCCTCAGGCCCATCGCCGGTTTCGGCCGGTGATGCCTTGGTCCCGGCGGCGCGCATCAATGCCGCCGGGATGTTTTTTGCGCCGGATGCGTTGCATCACGTCGCTTGCGGCGGGTAGGTCAACCCGCTCGGCCAGCCTGTTCGACGCTGGTTTCCCATCCGTCGTATTCCCCTCCGAACGAATGTACCTCGCGATTGATCGCGACCGTATGGCGTGTGATGTCGGCCAGTGCCATGGTGCCCTCGTGCGAGAACCGTACGGCCGACTTGCCGTCCTCGGTAGGGGCGACCGATTCGACCGGATAGCCTTTCGCTTCGGCCCAGTCCGCGAACTGATGTGCGTCGCTCTGGTCTGGGAAGTACGCCCAGTGCATCACGCGCCGGCTGACATCGCCGGCGTCGCCTTTCTTCCGCAATTCGTCCAGCACGCGCATGTCGCGCATGATCTGCCGGTCGTCGTCGGTCGGGTAGAGCGTCTGCCAGTAGGCTTCCTTGTCCGGATCGTCCTGGTGCGCGTATTGCAACGCGTAGGTCGTCTGATCGGCCAGCGCGTCGATGATCTCCGCCGCGGCCTCTTCGTCGAGCGATACGTAGAAAAGGAAATCCCGATGGCCGTCGACGGTGATGCGGCCGACCTGCACACCACCTTTCGCCGTGATCGCGGCGTCCAGCAGGTCCTCGATCTTCGCGAGATCGGCGAATTCGTCGCCGGTCGGCAGGCCTTCCGGCGTCGGATGCGCAAAGGGGACGCGCACGCTGAGCAGCGAGGTGCGCGGATCGCCTTCCGCGATTTCCGCAAAGTCGTGGTTGAAGCTGATGAAAGCCTGATGGTCGCCCATTCTGGCAGGGAAGGTTCCCCAGGCGTCGGTCATGTGTTTCTCCCGTGCACGATTGTCTGTTGACGGTTGTAAAGCGTCCCAATGTATCATCGAAAATCGCGTTGACCGGAGGGGCGCACATGATCGCGAGTCTGGGCATCCTGGTGCCGGTCGAAGACGATCGCTTTCGGGCGGTGGTGGATTTCTACCGTCTGGCGCTTGCGCTGCCGGTTCACTCCGAAGGCGTGTCGGCTGCGGGGAATCCGTGGCACCGCTTTGTGATGGGCGGAGCAACGCTGACCGTTCACACCGGCAGCGGCGGCAGGTTTCCGTATCCGGAGTTTCGGCCGACCGGCCATGGCATTGCGCTGGCCGTCGAAGTCGCGCATGTGTCGGAAGCCGTCGCACGGCTCGAGTCGTGCCGCGTCGGCATCCTGAACGAGTGGGACTACGGCGACGGCACGGTTGCGATTTCCGTGGCGGACCCGGCGGGAAACGTCTGCGAGATCTGGGGCCGTCCGTGACCGTGCATCGGTGCGGCGGGCCGCAAAAATATTCGAAGGAGATGCCGATGTCGATGTTTGCGGTGAATGGTGTGCGAATCGATCCGCTCAGCGCGCGCGTGACGCACGTGCGCTGGGCGGCCGTGAATCCGTCCGACCGGTCGTGGGCGGCGACGCCGAGCGAGGCGCCGGTAGCGGACGTGGCGCGCGCGCTCGCGTCCGGCAACGATGTCCGCGCAATCTTTTCGGCATCGGACGCCACCGCGATCGGGCCCCGGCTCAAACGCGTGCTGTATCGCGATGCATCGGAAGGCATCGAGCTCGACATCGATGCAACGAACGAATCGCGCACGTTGCGCGATCTGCCGCAAATCTGACCGAAGGGGCATGCGCCGTTGCTAGCACGTGTCGTCGCATGAATGGCGGCACCTGGCCGAACGGTCGCTCGCACGACGTCGATCACGAGGAGTAGTATTGAACGATCGTCGTGCCGCATGGCCGGTTGTGCCGAACGGTTTGACGGGGCACGCGATCTTCGGCGAGCCGTTACCGGAGGCGAACTTCGCAAACGCGTACGAGATCATGTCCAGATCCCTCATCGCCCCGTGGGCATCCGCACTTTGTCTGGCGCTGTCGGCTTGCCAGACGGCGTCCGGGCCGCCTCCGCTGCCGTCGCCCGACACCGCGTCGGCGGCCGCAGCCGTTCCGGCATCGTCACCAGCCGCGCCGATCCGTGGCATCGGTCTGGCGCCTCATCTGGCAGGGCAGAGTCACTGGGCCACCGGTCAATGCACGACCAACGGCACCGTCAAGGTGTGCAACTGAACATGACCGGTGCCGGCCGGGCACTGCCCGTTCCGCGTGGACGCGTGCGTGCTGCCGTGGGTCGATGCGTACCTTTTTCGATCACGATCATTTCCCGTCGGCACGCCGACCTTTTCTGCGCATCGACAGGGTGTCCGGCTTCGATCACCCGGCGGCCGTCGAGGTGAGCGATCGCACAATGAAAGACGCACTTGAATCCACCGATTCCGGCTGGCACGTCGATCCGGTCGCGGGAACGATCGCCGGCCAGTTGCCGGTGACGCTGGCGGTTGACAGCCGGAGCCTGAAAAGAAGGGCGATCGCGTGCATGGTGCTGGCCGCGGCAAGCCTGTGCGGTTATGCGGCCGCTCCGGCACTCTGGCCGGTTGCGGCGCTGGCCGGATTGCTGGCGCTGGCGGGGGCCGCCTTCTTCGTGTCGTCGCGACGCAGGATGGTGCTGCATGTCGACGAGACGGGTTTCAGGCTGATCGGAGGTTTACGCGAACAACCCGCCACGCCGTGGCGTGATGTCACCGAATTCCGGATCATCAGCGTCGCAGGCAATCGCTACATCGCCTACCAGTTCTCGGCGCATTCGTCGCGCACCAGGGTGCCGGGCGGCGTGATGCTGCCGATTGCCCGGTTTGCCGATCTTCCGCTCGATGCGGTGGCAGGACTGCTCGAGGCATGTCGCCGGCAGTTCGGCACGCCGGACAACGAGGCCGACCGAACGGGCGGGTGACGCCCGATGCGGCGACCCCGAGCGCCCTGAAACTCGAGAAAACAAAAAAATGCAGGGCGCCGTGTCGATTTTCGCCGGGGTCGTCCGTCGTAGCATCGGAGGCGTGCGCATCGCGCGTCCGTCCCGATTCCGATACGACAACCGAACGAAGGAGCGACACCCATGTCCACGTCCGTCAAACCGATCCCGGAAGGGATGCGTACGCTGACGCCGCACCTGATCTGCGCCGGCGCAACCGCAGCCATCGACTTCTACAAGCGCGCGTTCAATGCGAGCGAACAGTTCCGCCTGGCGATGCCTGACGGCCGGCTCGCGCACGCGTGCCTCGTGATTGGCGATTCGACACTGATGCTGGTGGATGAAATGCCCGAACACGGCGCGCTCGGGCCGAAGGCCCTGAAAGGCACGCCGGTCTGCCTGCACCTGTACGTGCCTGACACGGACGCCGCGATCGCGAAGGCGGTCGCGGCCGGCGCGACGGTGACGATTCCTGCCGCAGACATGTTCTGGGGCGACCGCTACGGACAGGTCGAGGATCCGTTCGGACACCGCTGGTCGCTCGCGACGCACCAGCGCGACCTGACGCCCGAGCAGATCGCGGAGGCGATGGCCAGCGCGCCGCCGTGCGGCAGCTGACACAGCCGCGCCACCGCAATTGAACAGCAAGGCGGCATGCGCCCGCGCTCACGCGCCGGCCGTCTTGCCGCGCTGCTTGTGCTCGTACATCCGTTGGTCGGCCGATGCGAGCAGGCCGGCCACGTCGTGATGGTGCGCGGGGTCGTAGTCGACATGCCCGACGCTGAACCGGATGTCGTAGCCGCGCGCGTCGGCCGTGTTGCGCAGCGCAAGCGCCTGCGTCACGCGGTCGACCGGCTCGGCGACGTCGGCCGGATCGGTGGCACTCAGCAGCACGACGAACTCGTCGCCGCCAAGCCGTGCGATCACGTCGCTGTCGCGTAGTGCGCCCGTCAGCGTGTCGGCAAATGCCTTGAGCGCGCGATCGCCCTCGGCATGGCCGAAGCGGTCGTTGATCGCCTTGAAATCGTTCAGGTCGAAGAACAGCAGCACCGCGTGACGACCCAGGCGATCGCACAGGCTCAGCACGTGGCGGGCCAGGATCTCGAAGCCGCGGCGGTTCGTCAGCTGGGTGAGCTCGTCGGTGGTCGCGAAATGCAGCGCGGCGATCTCGCGTTCGGTCATGTGGGCGAGATCGCCGAGCAGCGCGAGCTCGTCGGGTTCGAGCGAGCGCGGCCGCGTGTCGATCAGGCACAGCGTACCGATGGGCGCGCCGTTCGGCGCCGCGAGCGGCCGGCCGGCGTAGAAGCGGATGCCGGGCGCGCCGGTGACGAGTGGATTGTCGTGGAAGCGATCGTCGTTCAGCGCATCCTGGATCACCATCGTATTGCCCGCGAGCAGCGCATGGGAGCAGAACGACACGTCGCGCGACGTTTGCGTGACGTCGAGCCCGGCATGGCTCTTGAACCACTGGCGATCGTCGTCGACGAGGCTGACGAGTGCGATCGGTACGTCGAACAGCCTGCGCGCAAGACGCGTCAGGCGATCGAAGCGTTCTTCGGGCGGCGTGTCGAGGATCGAGAGCGAATGAAGCGTATCGAGCCGGGCGGCCTCGTCGGCCGGCTTCGGTGCAATTTGCATGGGTCGTGTCCTTTGTCCCGGCTGCGAGGCCGGTCACGGGATCGTATGCCGGACAGTATCGCGCATTGCGCGGCGCATCGCCATGCCGGCAATCCGGAAGCGGGCGGTTTCGGCCTGGCCCGGATCGTTGCAGATGCGGTGAGAAGCGGGCGTCATGGGCCCGCGTTTCGCCCCGATGCGCAATCCGGTGCGCGACGTCTCAAGGTGCCCGGCGCAGTGCCGTAAACAGGGCGAGTCCAATCGTTCATCGCCTTCCATTGCACCATGGTTCGAATTCTGTACGCGGGTTATCTCGCGTTTGCGCTGTATCTTCTTTATCCGATGGTCCAGAACACGCTGGTATTCGGCGTCGCATGTGTGAGCAACGCGTTGCCGGGCGGCGCCAGCGGCTTGTCGACATCGTCGGCACGCGGCGCGGGTGCGCATGCGAATCGCTGCACGCCGATGACGCAGGCCGGTGCCGCGACGGGGCGGACGGCTGAAATCCATTAAGCAGGCAACGCGTTGGCCATTCGGCCGAATTGAGCTTCGCGCGATGCTCGCCGATCATCTGCAACACGGCGGCTCGAACACGGGGGTGAGCGCGGCGCGTGTCAGTAGCTGGAGCGGTACGGCGTGCCCTGGTCGAAACGGCTTTGCCAGTGCGTGAGATAGCGCGACGCGAGTTGCGGGTTGTTCCACACCACGACGACGTTCTCGGAATTGCGGCTGGCCGCCGACGCGCTGTAGTTGAACGAGCCCGTTTCGACGTGCTCGGCGTCGATCACGAGGTACTTGTCGTGATGGATCGCATAGGCGTCGATCGTGCGTGTCGGGATGCCTGCGTTGACGAGCAGGTTCAACGCCTGCTTGCTGCTCTTCGCGCGATTGCCCTTGTCGTCGACCACCACCGCGACATTCACGCCGCGTCGCTTGGCGGCGAGCAGTGCGCGCGTGACGGGCGGCGACGTGAACGAATAGGCGGCGACGCGGATCGAACTGCGCGCGGCGCCGATCGCTTTCAGCACCAGCGCTTCGGCACCGCCATCGGGCGAAAACGCCGATTCGACGACCTGCGTTGCGGGCGCTTCGTGAGTGGGGGCCGGTAGCCACCGCGACACGAAGTCGATCGCCTGCTGGAGCAGCGATTCGCTTTGCGTCTTGCCGAAAGCGGTGAACGGTGTGGCGAGCAGGGAGGCGGCGAGACAGGCAGCGGCGAGGCGATTGCGCGACAACATCTTGGACAGCGAATAATTTCGAGACAGCGGGCCGTGAGTGTAACGCACACGTGGCGGCCCGGTCACGTGCGGATGCTAAGGGATGACGCATCGCGAAGACCGGCGATGGCAGAGGCGGTGACGCAAAGTTGCGTTGTGCGGGATCCGTGTGTGCGATCGGGGCGATCGGCGGATGGGGGGCGATGGCGGCGCGTGAATGCGCATGCGCGGCAGGGTGTCGGCGTGCAAGCCGTGCGAGAGTGCAACCAGGTGGGCTCGCTGGAACCGGCGACAGCAGCGCGAACGCAACGAACGATCCGTGTGCGTCACGCGCTCCCGTATGCGTTCCCGTATGCGCGATGCGTCAGTCCTCGGCCGAAGCCGTTCCGGCGGCTTCTGCTGCGACCCATCCGGGGCCACGCTCCGGCTGCACGTCGCGGGCGTCGAGCGGCTCGCCGCACGCCGAGCATACGGTGACCGCGTGCATCAGGTGGCCGCAGGTACGGTGACGCAACTGCACCGGTGGCCCCTGGCCGTCGTCTTTCCAGCGGTCTCCCCATGCGGTCAGCGCAAGCAGGGTCGGGTAGAGGTCGAGGCCCTTGTCCGTCAAACGATATTCGAAACGCGGCGGGCGTTCCTGATACGCGTGCTTGGCCAGCACGCCTTCGTCGACGAGCCGCGCGAGCCGCTCCGCCAGCACATGGCGCGTGATGCCGAGCTGGGTCTGGAACGCGTCGAAGCGGCGGCAGCCGAGGAACGCGTTGCGGAGGATCAGCATGGTCCAGCGGTCGCCGAGCACGGCAAGCGTACGCGCGACCGAACAGTTCAGCGTGCCGATGTCATCCCATTTCATCGTCGAGTCTCTTGCGGCGGTTCAGCGAAATAGCGGGCTCGATTATAGAACCCGCCTTCGACTGCAACGAGCCCGGCCACGTTGACAACGACCGTGGTCGTTGTGAATAATGAGTTCCAATTTGGAACTTACTCGCGCGGCGACGCGCTTTCAACCCGGAGACAACCCGATGAACCCGCTTTCCCTGTCTGGTCTCGATCTGCTGCGCGCAGCGGTATCGGGCGATGCGCCGCTCGCGTCGATTTCCGAGACGATCCCGATGCGTCCGCTCGACGTCGAGCTCGGGTATGTGAAATTTTCGGCGCGGGCGGACGGCCGGCACCTGAACCCGCTCGGCGGCGTGCACGGCGGGTTCGCGGCGACGGTGCTCGATTCGGTCACGGGGTGTGCGGTGCATTCGATGCTTGATGCGGGCGTCGGCTACGGTACGGTCGATCTGCATGTGAAGATGCTGCGACCCGTGCCGCGCGACGTCGAGCTGGTTGCGGAAGGGCGCGTGATTCACCTGTCGCGTTCGCTGGGCGTTGCCGAGGGCACGCTGAAGACGCCGGATGACAAGATCGTCGCGCATGCGTCGGCGACCTGTTTCATCCAGCGGCCGCAGTAACGGTGGGCCGCAACGCGTTCGTCAGGGCCCTGCGCGTGAACGCTCGCACCGTACCGAAGGCCGCCTGTAAGCGTGTGCGGCACCTGTCTGAAGCGGTCGCTTCAATGTGATAGCGTTCCTGCTTTCCACCGACGCGACAGGAACAGCATGGAATACCGCACACTTGGCGATTCGGGCATCGAGGTCAGCCTGATCGGCCTCGGCACGATGACGTGGGGCGAGCAGAATTCGGAGCGCGATGCGCACGAGCAGATCGACTACGCGATCGGGCAAGGCGTGACGCTGATCGATGCCGCGGAGATGTATCCGGTGCCGCCGAAGCCCGATACGCAGGGGCGCACCGAACAGTACATCGGCACGTGGCTCGCGCAGCATCGCGCGCAACGCGAGCGCATCGTACTTGCGACGAAAATCGCGGGTCCGGCGCGGCAGCCGCACAATCCGCGCCATATTCGCGGCGAAGGCAACCAGTTCGACCGGAAGAACCTCACCGAAGCGCTCGACGGCAGCCTCAAGCGCCTGCAGACCGACTACGTCGATCTTTATCAGCTGCACTGGCCCGACCGCAGCACGACGACGTTCGGCCGTCCGGCCTATCCGTGGGTCGACGACGCCTACACGGTGCCGATCGAGGAAACCCTCGGCGTGCTCGCGGAATTCGTGAAGGCCGGCAAGGTACGCGCGATCGGCGTGTCGAACGAAACGCCATGGGGCGTCGCGCAGTTCCTGCGCGCGGCCGAGAAGCTCGGGCTGCCGCGCATCGCAAGCATCCAGAATCCGTACAGCCTGGTGAATCGCACGTTCGAGAACGGGCTGTCGGAGTTCACGCATCGTGACGGCGTCGGCCTGCTCGCGTATTCGCCGCTCGCGTTCGGCTGGCTGTCCGGCAAGTACGAGAACGGTGCGCGTCCGGCCGGCGCGCGCATCACGCTGTTCGAGCGCTTCCAGCGTTACAGCAAGCCGCAGGCCGTCGAGGCGACGTCGCGCTATGTCGCGCTCGCGCGGCGTCACGGGCTGTCGCCCGCGCAGCTCGCGCTGGCGTTCGTCAACAGCCGGCCATTCGTGCGCAGCAACCTGGTCGGCGCGACGTCGCTCGAGCAGTTGAAGGAGAACATCGGCAGCGTCGACGTGAAGCTGTCCGACGAGATCCTCGCCGAGATCGATGCGCTGCATGAGCTGCAGCCGAACCCGGCGCCGTAAACGGCGCGCGGCCCGCGCGGCGACGATGCCGCGACGGGCCGCACCGGCGGCGCGTCGCCGCGCCGTCGTTTCTTCCGTTATCGCATCTTGAGCCGGGTGCGCGCGACGAACAGCGCGACGAGGCTCAGCACCGCACACCCCATCAGGTAGAGCGCCGGCGACAGCCGGTTGCCGGTCGCGCTGATCAGCCAGGTGATGACGAACGGCGCGAAGCCGCCGAACAGCGTGACTCCCGTGTTGTAGCTGACCGCGAGCCCCGTTGCGCGCGTCTGCGACGGGAACAGCTCGGCCATCAATGCCGGCAGCGCGCCGCAGTACATCGCCTTCAGCGCGCCGATCCAGACCAGTGCGGCGAGCATCGTCGCGAACGACGCGTGGCGCGTGAGCCAGGCGAACGTCGGCCACACGCTGACGAGCATCAGCACGGCCGCGGCCGCCATCATGCGGATCCGCCCCGTGCGATCGGACAGGTGGCCGACGACCGGCGTGACGAGCGTGAGCACGAAACCGGTCGCGAGCGTCGCCGCGAAGCCCGTCGACGCGGGCAGGCCGAGCTGCTTGATCGCATAGGTCGGCATGTACAGCACCATGTAGTTGATCGCGGTCGAGATCACGAGCGCGCCGATCGACAGCAGCAGCCGCAGCTTCTGATCCGCGAACAGTTCGCGCACGGGCGCTTCCGAGCGTGCCTGCGTCTTGAACTCGACGCCTTCGTCGACGTAGCGGCGGATGTACAGCCCGACCGGGCCGATCGCGAGCCCGAACAGGAACGGCACGCGCCAGCCCCAGCTTTCGAGTTGCGCGGTTGTCAGCGTGGACGTCAGCAGCGCACCGAAGCCCGATGCGAGCAGCGTCGCGAGGCCCTGGCTCGCGAACTGCCAGCTCGACATGAAACCGCGCCGCTGCGGCGCGTGCTCGACGAGGAACGCGGTCGAGCTCGCGAATTCGCCGCCCGCGGAAAAGCCCTGCATCAGCCGCGACAGCATGATCCCGAGCGGCGCGAGTATGCCGATCGATGCGTAGGTCGGCATCGACGCGATCAGCAGCGTGCCGGCCATCATCATCGCGATCGACAGCAGCAGCGACGCCTTGCGGCCCGCGCGATCCGCGTACGCGCCGAGCACGAAGCCGCCGATCGGCCGGATCAGGTAGGACAGGCCGAACGTGCCGAGCGTGAGCATCAGCGACGTCGCTTCGCTCGTGGCGGGGAAGAACAGCTTGGCGATCGTCACCGCGAAGAAGCCGTAGACGATCAGGTCGAACCATTCGAGTGCATTGCCGATCGACGCCGCGAAGATGATGCGCCGGATCTTCGCGGCGCTGGGGAGGGCGGCTTCCTGCGAGGTCAGGGTGGTCGTGTTCATCGTGTGGGCAGGTCCCGTGAAAGGGGCGAAGCGCGTTACAGGGTGGTGCCGGCCGCGGCGGGCGCCGCGCGGCGAACGGTCGGTGCGTCGTCGCCGAGATCCCAGAAGAGGCCGGCCATCATCTGCAGCCCCTCGCTGACGACGCTCGCGAGCAGGTGCTCGTCGGGCGCGTGCTGCGAGCACGCAGGGTACGAATGGGGTACCCACAGGGTGGGCAGCCCGAGCGTGTCGGCGAACACTTCGTTCGGCAGCGTGCCGCCGAGATTCGGCAGGATCGCGGGTTTCTTGCCGGTGGTCCGCGCCAGCGACGCGACCGCCCAGCGGACCCACGGATCGTCCGGCGGCACGCGCGTCGCCGGTGCACCGCGCTCGACGTCGATCTCGATGTCGGCGAAGCCGTGCGCATCGAGGTGCGTGCGCAGGTGCGCATGCAGCGCCTGCCAGTCGGTGCCGACGACGAAGCGCAGCTGGCAGTGCGCATACGCGGCGGGCGGGATCGCATTGACGGGGTGCTCGGGGTTGCCGGCCTTGAATGCGAGGATCTCGAACGTGTTCCAGCCGAACACGCGCTCGGGCGCGGTAAGGCCGGGCTCGCCCCAGCCGGCGTCGAGCGCCGGATCGCCGGGGCCGCCGCCGACGCGGAGATCGGCGAGCGCCTCGCGCACGGCGGCCGGGATCGGCGGCGGACGCAGCCCCGCGACGCGAATCGCGCCGCGCGCGTCGACGAGGCTCGCGAGTGCGTGCGCGAGCACGATTGCCGGATTGCGCAGCAGCCCGCCCCAGTTGCCGGAGTGATGCGCGCCGTCACGGGCGCGCAGGCTCAGCTTGAAATTGACCGAGCCGCGCGAGCCGAGGAACACCGTGGGGCGCGCGGCGGCGATGCGCGGGCCGTCGGACGCGATCAGCACGTCGGCCGCGAGCGCGTCGTGCTCCTGACGGCACAGTGCGTCGAGGCCCGGCGAACCCGTTTCCTCGCCCATCTCGATCAGCAGCTTCGCGTTGAAGCCCATCCGGCCGCCGCGCGCGTCGAGCACGCTCGCCAGCGCGGCCAGGTTGATGGTGTGCTGGCCCTTGTTGTCGGCGCTGCCGCGGCCGTACCACCGGTCGCCGTCGGCCGTCAGCGTCCACGGCGAAAGCGGTGCGCGCCACTGCGCGTCGTAGCCGCGCACGACGTCGCCGTGGCCGTAGATCAGCACGGTCGGCCGTGCATCGTCTTCGTGGCGCGATGCGAGCAGGAACGGGCCGCCGCCGTCGACGGGATTGTCGACGATCCGCGACGTGAAGCCGAGGCGCGCGGCCTCGGGTGCGATCTCGTCGGTCAGGTAGGCGCGCAACGCGGCACCGTTGCCGCTCTCCTGGCTTTCGGTCCGCAAGCCGACGCGGCGGCTCAGGGTCGTGAAGAACGCACCGGATTCGAACTGGTTCAGCGCGTGCTGGATGGCGGCGGTACGGCTCAAGTCGTGTCTCCTCTGTCGGGTTCGCTGCACGTGGCGGATCGTGCGTGCAGGGTGAAGTGCGACCGATTCTAGAAAACCGTTTTTTTTGTCACAATGATCGAATTTCGAACCTTTCTTTGCCGAAAAGGCAAAGCAGCGCGGCCGGCAGCCGGGTGGAGACAGAACGATGGCGGCTTTCCTGCATGGCCTGGCGTTGCGGTATTTCGTCGAGGTGGCGCGCACCGGTTCGATCAGCGACGCGTCCGCGCGGCTGCACGTGGCCGTCTCGGCGATCAGCCGCCAGATCGCGAAACTCGAGAGCGAGCTCGGTGCACCGCTGTTCGAGCGCCGGCCGCGCGGGATGGCGCTGTCGGAGGCCGGGGAGCGGCTTCTGGCGTTCGCGCAGCGCAGCCTGCTGGAGGCCGAGCACGTGATGAAGGACATCGGCGGGCTCGACGCGCTGCACGGCAGCCTGCTGAAGATCGCCTGCTCGGAAGGGTTCGCGATCGATTTCCTGCCCGGCACGCTCGCGCGCTTCAAGGCGCGCCATCCGGGCGTCGATTTCTCGGTGTGGGTCGTGTCGCCGGCGGAAGCGACGCGGCGCGTGCGCGACGGTGACGTGGACATCGCGTTGAGCTTCAGCCTCGCGCCGGAGAAAGGCGTGCGCGTCGAGCATACCGAGCGCGCGCCGATCTTCGCGCTGGTGCGGCGCGACCATCCGCTCGCGACGCGTGAAGCGGTGTCGCTCGCCGATGTCGCGCGTCACCCGCACGTGCTGCCCGAGGCCGGCACCACGGTGCGCCAGCTGATCGACATCGCATGCGCGCTCGACGGGCTGCTGCTCGAGCCTGAACTGACGAGCAACAACACGGCGGCGATGTACGGTTATGCGCGGCGCACGGGCGCGGTGATGTTCACGGGGCTGCTGTCGGTGCGCGACCGCTGCGCCGCGGACGGCTTCGTCGTCGTGCCCGTGACGAACCCGCAGTTGCGCGAGCGCAGCATCCAGGTACAGACGATGGCGGGGCGCGATCTGCCCGCGTCGGTTCGCGCGTTCCGCGACCATCTGATCGACGCGATGCAGGCCGCATCGCCGCCGCCGGCCGCCGTGCGCGGCCCGAGACGCCGGCCCGTGAGATAATCGCCAATCCGCCTTCCGTGCCCATGCGGCTCATCGAGCCGCATCGCCCCTGTTCGACGCCAAATTGAAGAACCTGATTGTCACCCTCGATCGCGCCGGCGAGTTCGACGAGATCATCGACGTGCGCACGCCGCTCGAGTTCGCCGAGGATCATATCCCCGGCGCGCTGAACGCGCCCGTGCTCAGCAACGAGGAGCGCGTGCTCGTCGGCACGATGTACCGACAGGTGTCGCCGTACGAGGCGACGCGCGTCGGCGCGGCGATGGTGGCACGCAACATCGCACGTCATCTCGACACGACGTTCGCCGACCGGCCGCGCAACTGGCGGCCGCTGATCTACTGCTGGCGCGGCGGCAAGCGCTCGGGCTCGATGACGACCTGGTTCAACCTGATCGGCTGGAAGGCGCGCCAGCTCGACGGCGGCTACAAGTCGTACCGCCAGTCGGTGTGCGCGACGCTCGACTCGCTGCCGACGCGCTTTCGCTACATCGCGCTCGTCGGCCATACGGGCTGCGGCAAGACGCGCCTGCTGAACGCGCTGCGCGACGCGGGCGCGCAGACGCTCGATCTCGAGGCGCTCGCGTGCCATCGCGGTTCGCTGCTCGGCGCGCTGCCGGGCAAGCCGCAGCCGGCGCAGAAGGGGTTCGATTCGGGGCTCGTCGAAACACTTGGGCGTTTCGACCCCGAATGGCCGGTGTTCGTCGAATCGGAAAGCCGCAGGATCGGGCTCGTGCAGTTGCCGATCGCGTTGATCGAAGCGTTTCACGCAGGGCCGTGGGTGCATGTCGACGCGGCACACGACGAGCGCATCGCGTTCCTCCTTGACGATTACGCGCACCTGTTCGACGAACCGGACGCGTTCAAGGCGCAGCTGCACCGGCTGATCGGCCTGCACAGCCGCGAACAGGTGACGCACTGGAAGGCGCTGATCGATGCCGGCGCGCGTGCCGAACTGTTCACCGAACTGATCGACAGGCATTACGATCCCGCCTATGCGCGCACTTATCGCGCGACGTACAACAAGCCGAACCGGGCGCTGACGTTCACGTTCCGACCCAACGCGGCCGATGCGTGCGACCAGGCGCGCACGCTGCTGGCGCAACTCGCGCAGGCCGGGCTGCCCGCGTCGGCTGCGCTTGCGGCAGGCGTGAAGCCCGCCACCGACAATAACCAATCGACGATCACACGATGACGACCACACGCACCCAACCCAGTCCGGCACTCGGCTGGATGACCTTCCTGCTGATCGCGGTCGCGGGGCTGTTCTATGTGAAATGGTTCCCGTACTACAACAAGGCGTTCGTTGCCGCCGAGCATCATTCGATCGGACAGTCGATCCTGATGGGCACGTCGGCGGCCGCGCCCGAGCCGTCGCTGAAGGCCGCGCTCGACTACGCATGGGCGTACGGCAAGGCGATCTGGCAGGCGATGGTGCTCGGCTTGCTGCTCGGTTCGGCCGTGCAGGCGCTGCTGCCCGCGCACTGGGTCGCGCGCGTGCTCGGCCGCACCGGCTTCGGCAGCGTCGCCGCGGGCGGCCTGCTGTCGCTGCCCGGCATGATGTGCACGTGCTGCGCGGCGCCGGTCGTCGCGGGGCTGCGCGCGCGCCATGCCTCGCCGGGCGGCGCGGTCGCGTTCTGGCTCGGCAACACGGTGCTGAACCCGGCGGCGCTGGTTTTCATGGGCTTCGTGCTCGGCTGGCACTGGAGTGCGTTGCGCCTCGTGCTCGGCGTCGCGATGGTATTCGGGATCGGCTATCTGCTGAACCGGATCGCGCGCCCTGAAGACGCCCGCATCGACGATGCGCAGCTCGCCGCGCTGGCGGCCGAGCAGGCCGCGGCCGGCAATCCGTTCGTCCGCTGGATGAAGCTGCTCGCGCGCATGGCCGTGCGGCTCGTGCCCGAATACATCGTGCTCGTGCTGCTGCTCGGCGCCGCGCGCGCATGGCTGTTCCCGCATATCGGCCCGGACATCGGCAATCATCTCGGCTGGATCGTCGCCTTCGCGGTCGCGGGCATGCTGTTCGTGATCCCGACGGCGGGCGAGGTGCCGATCATCCAGGCGATGCTGTCGCTCGGCATGGGCGTCGGCCCGGCCGCCGCGCTGCTGATGACGCTGCCGCCGATCAGCGTGCCGTCGCTCGCGATGCTCGCGCGTTCGTTCAAGCCTTACATGCTGGCCATCGTCGCGATCCTCGTCGTCGTGTTCGGGATCGCGAGCGGCCTGCTCGCGGTCGCGCTCGGGTTCTGACGCGCGCAGGCGGTGCGCCGGCCGGGCGCAATCGTCGTATTCATCCGGTGCCGCCGTTTCACGTGTGCGGCGCCATTTACAAGAAGCAAACAGGAAAACGCATGACCCAACCGAAGATTCATCCTCGACTCGAAAAGGCGCTGACGCGCGGCGATCTCGCGATCCGCCAGGCCAATTCCGCGCGGGCGACTGCCGTGCTGAACGCACTCGGCACGATGATCATCGAGGCCTCCGCTACGATCGGCGTCGAGGCCAGCATCGACATTCCGCAAGGCGACCGCATTTACGATCCGGTCAACGGCCTGTGGCCGCAGAAGATGCTGGTGTCGTTCGACGGCCCGGTGGACGAGGCCGAAAAGGAAGAGCTGCGCTCGGTTTATCTGGTCGCCGACGATCCGGGCACGCAGTTCCGCGTCGAATGGCATCGCGCGGACGGCAAGCTCGGCCGCCAGGAAGGTGGCCCGCTTGCGACCGTCGCGTTCCTGACCGACGTCGAGATCCCGTGGAGCGACGACGACGAGTAACGTCGTCGCATGAAGCCGGCGCCCGGTGCGCCGGCCGTCAGCGCATCATCCGCCGCCGGAACAGCCAGGCGGACAGCAGGAACCCGCCGATTGCGTAGCCGGCGAGCACCGCGACATGCAGCGCGACGTCGGTCGCCGGCCGGCCGAGCATCGCGGGCCGGATCAGCTCGACGGCGTTCGCGAGCGGCAGTGCCTGCGCCGCGTGCCGCGCGATCGGCGGCAGCTGCGTGGTCGGGAAGAACACGCCCGACAGCAGCAGCATCGGCGTCAGCACGAGCGTCTGATAAAACATGAAGAAATCGTAGGACGGTGCGAGCGCCGTGACGATCATCGCGATGCTTGCGAACGCGAGGCCCGCGAGCGCGATCACGGGCAGCGCCGCGAGCATCGACGGAAACTGCGCATAACCGAGCGCCCCCGCGACGAGCATGATCGCGGCCCCCGACAGCATCGCCTTGCTGGCCCCCCAGACGATCTCGCCGAGCACGATGTCGCCGAGCGCAAGCGGCGTATGCATGATCGCTTCCCAGGTGCGCTGCACGTGCATCCGCGAGAAACCCGAATACATCGACTCGAAGCTCGCGGACATCATCACGCTCGAGCCGACCGTACCGGCCGCGAGGAACGCGATATACGACACGCCGTCGACATGGCCGAGCATCAGGCCGAGCCCGAACCCCAGACCGAACAGATAGATCATCGGATCGGCAAGATTGCCGAACATCGACGCGAGCGCGAGCTTGCGCCAGACGAGATAGTTGCGCCGCCAGACGGCAATCCAGTTGGTTGCGTTCGCGGGCATCGCGATCGCGAAGCGTGACACGCGCGGCGGTGCCGACGGGGCGGTGGTGGAATAGTTGCGCACGTCCATGATCGATCAGTCCTGCATTTCGCGGCCCGTGAGCCGCAGGAACACATCTTCCAGATTGGCCGGGCGATGCAGATAGCGCAACCCCGTGCGACCCTTGAGTCGCGCACTGAGCGGTTCCGGGTCGCTCACGTAGCAGAACAGCGTCTCGCCGCTGATTTCGGTGTGCTTCGCGAACGCCGCCAGCTCGTCGCGCAGCGTGGCCGGATCGGGCCCGTAGATCTCGATCACGTCGCAGCCGATCTCCGATTCGATCAGCGCGTGCGGCGCTCCTTCGGCGATCTTGCGGCCTTCCTCGATCACGCACAGCCGGTCGCACAGGCGCTCGGCTTCTTCCATGAAGTGCGTGGTGATCAGGATCGTCTTGCCTCGAGCGAGCAGCGAGCGCAGGCGTTCCCACATGAGGTGGCGCGCCTGCGGGTCGAGGCCCGTCGTCGGCTCGTCGAGCACCAGCACATCGGGATCGTTGACGAGCGCACGGGCGAGCGTGAGTCGGCGCTTCATGCCGCCCGACAGCTCGCCGACCTTCGCATCGGCCTTGTTCTCGAGCTTCGCGAATTCGAGCAGGGGTTTCACGAGCGCGTGCGCAGCCTGCGCCGACATGCCGAAATAGCGGCTGAAGACGAGCAGGTTCTCGCGCACGGTGAAGTCGGGGTCGAGATTGTCGAACTGCGGGACGACCCCGACACGCTGGCGCGCATGTCGCGCACGCGATGGAACCGGTTCGCCGCAGAGCGAAATGGTGCCTGCATCGGGGTGCGTGAGGCCGAGCAGCATTTTCAGCGTGGTGGTCTTGCCTGCGCCGTTGGGGCCGAGCAGGCCGTAGCATTCGCTGGCCTGCACGGTGAACGACAGGCCGTTGACGACAAGCTTGTCGCCATAGCGCTTTTCGACGTTCCGGAAATCGATCGGTGCAACGAGCATGGGTATGTTGTCGTTGTATGCGGGCGCGGCAGCGTTTCGCTGCCGGATGCGTGGCCGGTTGGCGAACCGATCGGACGATTGCCTGTCACACGGGCATGACCGAAGCGCACGACGCCGGCGCCTGGTGGCCCGCTGGAGTACGAACGGGCCATTCTAGTGCATCGGCTGCGTCTCTTCAGGGCATGCCTGCGCGGTGCGATGCATGCGCGCACCGATCGTGCACCGCATCATCGCGCACGCGCCGCGCGGGGCGAATCCGCGTTTTCCATCCCTTGCGTCCTGAATTGCGGCGCACCATGATGAATGCGTAGGCTCGTTGTTGCGATAGGGAGGTTTCATGGCTAGCTACAACAAGATTCTGCTGTGTTACGACGGCACGCTCGAAGGGCGCAAGGCACTGCGCTGCGGCGCCAATCTCGCGATGGACCTGAAGGCCGAGACGCATTTGCTGTCGGTCGTCGACATGCGCTCGAGCATTGCACAGAGCGCGGGCTTGCTGACCGACGTCGCGTGCGGCCGGTTCGAGGAAACCGCGCGTGAAATCCTGCAGGAAGGGGTGAACTGGCTGCGCGAGCGCGGCGTGCAGGCCGAAGGCCATTTCGCATTCGGCTATCCGATCGACGAAATCGCGAATCTCGCGACGGAACTGAACGCCGATCTCGTCGTCGTCGGCCACCGATGCCGCAGCGGGCTGTCGAGGTGGTGGATGGGCTCGGGCAACACGCAACTGCTCGATCGCGTGAACTGCAGCATTCTGGTTGCGTGTTCGTCGGCGCAAGAGCAGAAGGCCGAAATCGCACGCGAGCGTGAAGCGGCCACGGCGAACGGCAAATGATCCAATGATTCGATGACTGCGCGGCTGGCGAACCGTGCCGGTCGGGCAGTCATGCCGCCTCAGTGGCTCGGGCGCTAACCCCGAGCCAGTCAAGTCCCTGTCGAGCCCTGTCAAGCGTGCAGGTCGATTGCGGACAACTTCCACGAGAACAGGCCGAAGCGGTGGAATATCGCCGCATAGCGCGTGCCGTCGGCACTGCGCTGGTAGGTCACGACGAATTCATCGATATTCCGGTAGCCGGCGCTGGTTTGCTGCTGATGCGGCGAATGCGCTGCATCGACCTGGCTGGCCGGCGCGGCAGCAGCAGGGGGCGGCGATGATGCGGCTGCCGCGTTGCTGCCCGGAGCGGCTGCGCTTGCCGAAGCCTGATTGGGTGCCGGTGCGGCCGGCGTGTTGCCCGGTGCATCGCTGCCTGATGGCAGATTCGACAAGTCAGGTGGACGCTCCCCCGGATTGCCACGCGGTGGCAATCCGCTCATCAGCGCGGCCACGCCCTCCGGGGTCGCGTATGCATCGACCAGCGGGCCGATCAATGCCGACCCGATCAGTGCACCGAGCACCGCGAACGGATTGCCCTTCTTCACCGCGTCGATCCGGCGCATCAACTCTTCCGTGACCTGCTGCTTCAGGCTGATGCGCAGCGACGGAAAATCGACATATTCACTGATGGCCTGCGCATCGCGCGCATCGATCGCCGTTTTCAGGCGGCCGAGCGCGACGTACGGCGACGCGTAGGCATAGCCGATCGCCGCAACGGCGGCGATGGCCAGCACGATGATCAGCAGGGGTTTGAGCCGCCATGCGCGGCCCGAAGATCCGGTCACGTTGCCTCCGGTGCGGGGATGTTCCGCAATCAGAGACCGCCAGGCGTTGCCGATCGTTCCTCTGCAATGCAGCGATCGATCATCCGGCACACGGCATCGATCGTGCCGACCATGATCAGGCGTGAACGACCGTGATAGACGCGCACCGGCGCGCGACGCGCGGGTTCCGCGTGATTCAGGCCGGCGTTCAGCGATACCCGCGCGAAAGCGGGGAGCGCAGACGGCAGCAGGGACGCCTGCCGTTCGACTGCGACTTCTTCTTGCACAGGCGCCGCCACGGACAGCGGTGCGCAGGGCGTGCGGCCGCGCAGGTGACGCAGGCGACCGAATTGACGGAAAGGCAGCAGGCGGGCAAGGCGTTCCATGATGTTCTCCTCAGCGAGACGGAATGTCAGAGTTCGCCCGAGCGGATCAGCCCGACGGCGATGCCTTCCAGCGCGAATTCCGCGCTGCCGGCCTTGACGAAGATGTTTTCGTAATCCGGGTTCTCCGCGATCAGCTCGAGACCGCCCGGCCGGCGCATCAGGCGCTTGACCGTGACGTCGTCGCCGAGACGCGCGACGATGATCTGGCCGTCCTTCGCTTCCGTGCGCTTCTGCACGGCGAGCAGGTCGCCATCGAGGATGCCGGCGTCGCGCATCGACAGGCCGCGCACCTTCAGCAGGTAGTCGGGCTTGCTGGTGAACAGCGCGGGATCGCACGCGTAATGCTGCGAGATGTGCTCCTGCGCGAGGATCGGGCTACCGGCTGCCACACGGCCGACGAGCGGCAGCGACAGCTGCATCAGGCCGGCGTGCGGGAGCGTGAACTGGTGCGGGGCATCGTCGATGCCGAGCAGGCGGATGCCGCGCGACGCGCCGGCGGCCAGCTCGATCACACCCTTGCGCGCCAGCGCGCGCAGGTGCTCTTCGGCCGCATTCGGCGAGCTGAAGCCCAGTTCGGCCGCGATCTCGGCACGGGTGGGCGGGAATCCGGAGCGCTCGATCGCGCGACGGATCAAGTCGAACACTTGTTGCTGACGGGCGGTGAGTTTGGTCATGGCTCAACTGTATGGATAGACAGTGAGCTGTATTTTTATACAGTAGTTCGCGAATTTCAAGTGTTACGTGAGGTTCGACGCGATCACGCCGGTTCCGGCGTGATTTTGCGACGTCCGGACGCCGGTTTATCTGCCGCAACCGTCCATCCCGTCTGCGTTAGCACTTTTGAGTATTAAAAAATGAGGAACGATTATTTTTAATCATGTAACCCGTTCGCTAGACTGGCCCGACATCGCAATACCGACAACACTGGAGAACCAAGGATGGGCAAGCGCAATACGGGGCTGGTGGGCGGAGTGGGCCGCCTGATCGCAACACTCGCGCTGGGCGCGGCGGCGGCGCTGGGCGTCGCGACGCACGCGCAGGCCGATACGACCTTCCTGAACGTGTCGTACGACCCGACGCGCGAGCTGTATCAGGACTTCAACCAGGCGTTCGGCAAGGAGTGGAAGGCGAAGACGGGCGAGACCGTCAACTTCAAGCAGTCGCACGGCGGTTCGGGCGCGCAGGCGCGCTCGGTGCTCGACGGCCTGCAGGCCGACGTCGTCACGCTGGCGCTGGCGTACGACATCGACGCGCTCGCGAACAAGGGCCTCGTCAACAAGGATTGGCAGAAGCGCCTGCCCGACAACGCGTCGCCGTATACGTCGACGATCGTGTTCCTGGTGCGCAAGGGCAACCCGAAGGGGATCAAGGACTGGGACGACCTGACCAAGCCGGGCATCTCGATCGTCACGCCGAACCCGAAGACGTCGGGCGGCGCACGCTGGAACTACCTGGCCGCATGGGCGTACGCGCAGCACAAGCCGGGCGGCAACGAGCAGACGGCGAAGGAATTCGTCACGAAGCTCTACAAGAACGCGGGCGTGCTCGATTCGGGCGCACGCGGCGCGACCACGAGCTTCGTGCAGCGCGGGATCGGCGACGTGCTGATCGCATGGGAAAACGAGGCGTTCCTGTCGGTCAAGGAATTCGGTACCGACAAGTTCGAGATCGTCGTGCCGTCGGTGAGCATCCTGGCCGAGCCGCCCGTCGCGGTGGTCGACAAGGTGGTCGACAAGAAGGGCACGCGCAAGCTGGCCGAGGCGTACCTGAACTTCCTGTACAGCCCGCAGGGCCAGGAGATCGCGGCACGCAACTACTACCGGCCGCGTTCGAAGAACGTGCCGGCGGAGCTGACCAAGCAGTTCCCGAAGCTGAAGCTGTACACGGTCGACGATACCTTCGGCGGCTGGACGAATGCGCAGAAGACGCATTTCGCGGACGGCGGCGTGTTCGATTCGATCTACAAGCCGCAGTAACACCATAACGACAGCGGCGCGCCACGACAGCGCGCCGCACCCTCGGCGGGCCGCCGGCGCAAAGCATCGCGCCGGCGTTTGCGTCGGACCCATGAGCAGCATCGACCCAGCAAGAGCATCCGATGACGACGTACACCTTTCGCAAGCCGAGCGCGCTGCCCGGTTTCGGCGTGACGCTAGGCATCACGGTGGCCTATTTGAGCCTCGTGGTGCTGATACCGCTCGCCGCCACGTTCCTGAAGACCGCGACGCTGTCGTGGGACCAATTCGTCACCGCCGTCGCGTCGCCGCGCGTGCTCGCGTCGTACCGGCTGACGTTCACGTCCGCACTCGGCGGCGCGCTGATCAACGCCGTGTTCGGCTTCCTCGTCGCGTGGGTGCTCGTGCGCTACACGTTCCCGTTCAAGCGCCTCGTCGATGCGATCGTCGACCTGCCGTTCGCGCTGCCGACGTCGGTTGCCGGCATCTCGCTCGCGGCCGTCTACGCGACCAACGGCTGGGTCGGCCAGTATCTCGCGCCGCTCGGCATCAAGATCGCGTTCACGCCGGCCGGTGTGCTGGTCGCGCTGACCTTCATCGGGTTGCCGTTCGTCGTGCGCACCGTGCAGCCGGTGCTCGAGGATTTCGAGCGTGAGCAGGAGGAGGCGGCCGCGTGCCTGGGTGCGTCGCGCTGGCTGACGTTCCGCCGCGTCGTGCTGCCGGCCGTGCTGCCGGCGCTCCTCACCGGGTTCGCGCTCGCGTTCGCGCGCGCGCTCGGCGAATACGGCTCGGTGATCTTCATCGCCGGCAACGTGCCGATGAAATCCGAGATCACGTCGCTGCTCATCATCACGAAGCTCGAGCAGTACGACTACGCGGGCGCGACCGCGCTGGCGGTCGTGATGCTGGTCGTGTCGTTCCTGATGCTGCTGCTGATCAACACGCTGCAGTGGTATCTGCAGCGCCGCACGAGCAAGGGCGCGAGCGGTCCCGCGCCTGCGACCGTCACCGCCGCCGCAGCAGGAGGCCAGCAATGAGCCAGGAGGCCACCGTCGTGCTGAAAACCCCGTCTTCGGCCGCGCAAGGGCGCGCCGCGAAGCGGCTCGACCCCGTCAGCGAGTCGCGCGTCGTGCGCTGGCTGCTCACGGGCATCGCGCTGGCGTTCCTTGCGTTCTTCCTCGTCGTGCCGCTCGCCGCGGTGTTCGTCGAGGCGCTGAGAAAAGGCGTCGGCTTCTATCTCGAATCGCTGGCCGATCCCGACGCGTGGTCGGCGATCAAGCTGACGCTGACCGTCGCCGTGATCGCCGTACCGCTGAACCTCGTGTTCGGCGTGTGCGCGTCGTGGGCGATCGCGAAATTCGAATTCCGCGGCAAGGCGCTGCTGACGACGCTGATCGACCTGCCGTTCTCGGTGTCGCCGGTGATCTCGGGTCTCGTGTACGTGCTGCTGTTCGGTGCGCAGGGCTGGCTCGGGCCGTGGCTGCAGGCGCACGACGTGCAGATCATCTTCGCGGTGCCGGGCATCGTGCTCGCGACGATCTTCGTCACGTTCCCGTTCGTCGCGCGCGAGCTGATTCCGCTGATGCAGGCGCAAGGCACCGACGAGGAAGAAGCCGCGCGCGTGCTCGGCGCGTCGGGCTGGCAGATCTTCCGCCGCGTGACGCTGCCGAACGTGAAGTGGGGGCTGCTGTACGGCGTGATCCTGTGCAACGCGCGTGCGATGGGCGAGTTCGGCGCGGTGTCGGTCGTGTCGGGCCATATCCGCGGCGTGACCGACACGATGCCGCTGCACGTCGAGATCCTGTACAACGAATACAACTTCGCGGCAGCGTTCGCGGTGGCGTCGGTGCTCGCGCTGCTCGCGCTCGTCACGCTCGCGCTGAAACTGATCGCCGAGCGTCATCTCGCCGCCGAACTGGCGGGCGCGAGCGACACCGTTCCCGCACACGCCGGCCCCGCCGCCGTTTCGTCGAAATCGTAAAGAGGCAACCAGAATGGGTATCACCGTCCGTAACCTTCAGAAGCGCTTCGGCGATTTCACGGCGCTCGACAACGTGTCGCTCGACTTCCCGCCCGGCGAACTGGTCGCGCTGCTCGGGCCGTCCGGCTGCGGCAAGACCACGCTGCTGCGCGTGATCGCGGGCCTCGAGCACGCGGACGCCGGCCAGGTCGTGCTGCAGGGGCTCGACGTCGCGTCGGTTGGCGCGCGCGATCGGCAGGTCGGGTTCGTGTTCCAGCACTACGCGTTGTTCCGCCACATGACCGTGTTCGAGAACGTCGCGTTCGGGCTGCGCGTGAAGCCGCGCCGCGAGCGGCCGTCGGAAAGCGCGATCCGCGACAAGGTGCACGAGCTGCTGAAGCTCGTGCAGCTCGACTGGCTCGCGCAGCGTTATCCGTCGGAGCTGTCGGGCGGCCAGCGCCAGCGCATCGCGCTCGCCCGCGCGCTCGCGGTCGAGCCGAAGGTGCTGCTGCTCGACGAGCCGTTCGGCGCGCTCGACGCGAAGGTCCGCAAGGAACTGCGCAGCTGGCTGCGCCGTCTGCACGACGACCTGCACATCTCGACGATCTTCGTCACGCACGACCAGGAGGAGGCGCTGGAAGTCGCGGACCGCATCGTCGTGCTGAACCGCGGCCACGTCGAGCAGGTCGGCAGCCCGCAGGACGTCTACGATCATCCGCAGAGCGCGTTCGTCTACGAGTTCCTCGGCGCGGCCAACCGGCTGCCGGGCACGGTCGCCGGGCGCGGCTTCGTGGCCGAGGGCGCGGCTGCGCCGATCGAGGTCGATGCCGATTTCGCGGGTCCTGCGAACGCGTATGTGCGGCCGCACGACCTGCAGCTCTGGCCGGCGGGCGAAGGGCACCGTGACGGCATCGCGGTGGACGTGCGCCGCGTGATTCCGCTCGGCGGTTCGGTGCGCGTGGAGCTCGAGGCGCGCGCAGGCGGCGCGCTCGAGGCGGAACTCGATCGCGACGCATGGCGTGCGCTGTCGCTGCAGGTCGGCGACGGTGCGACGGCCGTGCCGCGCGCGGTGCGTGTGTTTCCCGCGCGTTGACGCCAGAATGCAGGGCAGGGGGCGGAGCGCGCTCCGATCAGACAATCAAACAACGACAGCCTAAGAGGCATACCCATGAATTTTCAGCAATTGCGGTTCGTGCGCGAAGCGGTGCGCCAGAACATGAACCTGACGGAAGTCGCGAACGTGCTGTACACGTCGCAGTCCGGCGTGTCGAAGCAGATCAAGGATCTCGAGGATGAGCTGGGCGTCGACATCTTCATCCGGCGCGGCAAGCGGCTGACGGGGCTCACGGAGCCCGGCAAGGCCGTGCACCAGCTGATCGAGCGGATGCTGCTCGATGCCGAGAACCTGCGCCGCGTCGCGCGCCAGTTCGCCGACCAGGACAGCGGCCACCTCGTCGTCGCGACGACGCACACGCAGGCGCGCTATGCGCTGCCGAAGGTGATCCGGCAGTTTACCGACGTGTTCCCGAAGGTGCATCTCGCGCTGCGCCAGGGCAGCCCGCAGCAGATCGCGCAGATGATTCTGAACGGCGAGGCCGATCTCGGCATCTCGACCGAAGCGCTCGACCGCTATCCGGACATCGTCACGTTCCCGTGCTATTCGTGGCACCACACGGTCGTCGTGCCGAAGGGCCATCCGCTCGTCGGTCGCGAGAACCTGACGCTCGAGGAAATCGCCGAGTACCCGATCATCACGTATGACCAGGACTTCACGGGCCGCTCGCACATCGACCAGGCGTTCACGCAGGCGGGTGCCGTGCCCGACGTCGTGCTGACCGCGATCGACGCCGACGTGATCAAGACCTATGTCGAGCTCGGGATGGGGATCGGCGTCGTCGCGGCGATGGCCTACGATCCGCAGCGCGACACGGGGCTTGTCGCGCTCGATACGCAGCACCTGTTCGAGGCGAGCACGACGCGGGTCGGCCTGCGCAAGGGCGCATTCCTGCGTGCGTATGCGTACCGGCTGATCGAGATGTTCGCGCCGCACCTGAACGAAGCCGAAATCGCGGGGCTGTTGCGCGAAGCCGTTTGACGACAGTACGTCGTGCGCCGTCCGCGCGATCACCGCGGATGGCGCGACGTCCCGTCATGCATCAGGCGGCGGCAGGCGATCTGCCGCCTCCCTGGTTGTTCGACCCAGACTCACCGAATCACCGGCCGCAATCGCGGTTTCCTGCCGATTCATCCCCGCACTCGGCGCATGACATGCGCTCGCCTGCCAGCGAGAAATCAAGACGGCACGTTCGAGCGCCTCGCATCGGGCCTTGCCATCCTGCATACCGGCCGCCCCGTTTCTCCTTGTATGTGATTCAATGCGCGTGAATACCGGCTGACGGGTGTTGACGCGACTCCTAGGCACCATCCCGACCGGCCCGCTTCAACGACACCCTGCGCGACGCCGGAACGAAGCGCGGGGCACATGACCGACAGCCCGTTCGCATGCGCAAAACAACGCACGCGGATTGCCCGTTCAGACACATTCGGCAACATGGCGCACAGCACGCAACACGCGTGACGAAGAGGTAAACAATGAACCTGAAATGGTTTCTCTTTTCCTTCGAAGGCCGGATCGGGCGCCTGCCGTGGTGGATCTACGCGCTGGTTTCCGCGTTGCTCAGCGTGTTTTTCGATGCGGATTCGCACCGCTCGCCGGATGACGATCTGCCGCTGCTGGCGATGCTGGTGCTCGTCGTGGTCGCCGTCGTCGCGGCGTGGTCGTCGATTGCGGTCGGTGTGAAGCGGCTGCACGACATCGACAAGTCGGGATGGTGGATGCTGTTGCTGTTCGTGCCGATCGTCGGCGCGCTCGCGTTGTTCGTGATGAATGGCTTCATCGCCGGCACGCCGCATGCGAACCGATTCGGCGAGCCGCCGTCAGCCGATGAAGACGAGCCGGCGCCGCGGGATCCGGCGTGACACGCGCTCCGAATAAACCCTTAAATATTGATCAGACAGGTTGCGCGCCGGCGCGAATCGGTACAGCATAGCCTTCACTCCGCCGGCTTCCCGCCGGCGGAGGCGCGTAAACAACAGCACGCGTCAGGCAGTCGGCCGTCTGCCTCGCTTCCATTCCGTGGTACCGACAGCAGCATCGATGGCCATTGCCCGGGTAGTGTGGCGCAAACGTTTGCTCACATTAAAACAACAGTCAAACAATAGTCCGGCCCCTGGGGCCGGTCGCCAGGAGATGTGTATGAATGTCCTCTTTCGCCGTCGTTTCCTGACCGCCGCGCTCGCCGCCGTCGCGGTTGCCGCCGCACCGGCCGTCCATGCGCAATCATCGGCCAAGCCGAAGGTCGCGCTCGTGATGAAGTCGCTCGCCAACGAGTTCTTCCTGACGATGGAAACGGGCGCGAAGGAATACCAGAAGCACAACGCGAACCAGTTCGACCTGATCACCAACGGCATCAAGGACGAGACCGACACCGCGAACCAGATCCGCATCGTCGAGCAGATGATCGTGTCGAAGGTCGACGCGATCGTGCTCGCGCCGGCCGATTCGAAGGCGCTCGTGCCGGTCGTGAAGAAGGCGGTCGACGCCGGCATCATCGTCGTGAACATCGACAACCGGCTCGATCCCGACGTGCTGAAATCGAAGAACCTGAACATACCGTTCGTCGGCCCGGACAACCGCAAGGGCGCGCGCAAGATCGGCGATTACCTCGCGAAGCGGCTGAAGGCGGGCGACCAGGTCGGCATCGTCGAAGGCGTGTCGACGACGACCAATGCGCAGCAGCGCACGGCCGGCTTCCAGGACGCGATGAAGGCGGGCGGGATGAAGGTCGTATCGGTGCAGTCCGGTGAATGGGAGATCGACAAGGGCAATGCGGTTGCGGCCGCGATGCTCAACGAATACCCGAACCTGAAGGCGTTGCTGTGCGGCAACGACAACATGGCGATCGGCGCCGTGTCGGCCGTGCGCGCGGCCGGCAAGCAGGGCAAGGTGTTCGTGGTCGGCTACGACAACATCAACGCGATCAAGCCGATGCTGAAGGACGGCCGCGTGCTCGCGACGGCCGATCAGTACGCGGCGAAGCAGGCCGTGTTCGGCATCGACACGGCGCTCAAGGCGATCTCCGAGCATCGCAAGCAGGCCGACATGTCGGGCGTGGTCGAGACGCCGGTGGATCTCGTGACGAAGTGACGCAACCCCGATACGGCCGCCGCCCTCAAGAATCGGGCGCGGCGGCCGTTATCAGGGGTGAGCGCGATCACGGCCACTGCATGCACATGCACTTGTGAGCGTCATACCCGCGCGCCGCGTGCGCGCGGCCGCAACCAGGATCGCGATGGACCCGACTTCCCAACCCTCCCGCGCAGCCGCTCCCGTGCTGTCCGTATCCGGCATCGGCAAGACCTATGCCGAACCCGTGCTCGCCGAGGTCACGCTGACGCTCGACGCGGGCCACGCGCTTGCGTTGACGGGCGAGAACGGCGCCGGCAAGAGCACACTGTCGAAGATCATCGGCGGGCTCGTCGAGCCGACCGCCGGCACGATGCAGCTGGGCGGCCAGCCCTATGCGCCGGCGAGCCGGACGCAGGCCGAGGCGCTCGGCGTGCGCATGGTGATGCAGGAGCTGAACCTGCTGCCGACCCTGACGGTCGCCGAAAACCTGTTCCTGAACCGCCTGCCGCGGCGCTTCGGGATCATCGATCGCGCGCGGTTGCGCGACGACGCACGGGCCGCGATGGCCCAGGTCGGGCTCGACATGGTCGATCCCGATACGCCGGTGGGCGCGCTCGGCATCGGCCATCAGCAGATGGTCGAGATCGCGCGCAACCTGATCGGCGACTGCCGCGTGCTGATTCTCGACGAACCGACCGCGATGCTGACCGCGCGTGAAGTCGAGCTGCTGTTCGAGCAGATCGACCGGCTGAAGGCACGCGGAGTCGCGATCATCTACATCTCGCACCGGCTCGAGGAACTCGCGCGTGTCGCCGAGCGGGTCGCCGTGCTGCGCGACGGCCGGCTCGTCCATGCGGGCGACATGGCGGCGACGACGTCCGACGGGCTCGTCACGCTGATGGTCGGGCGCGAGATCGGCGAGCACATCGATCTCGGCGAGCGCCGTATCGGCGCACCGCGGCTCGTCGTGTCGGGCCTCGCCCGCGGGACGGCGGTGCGCGACGTGTCGCTCGAGGTGCGCGCGGGCGAGATCTTCGGGATCTCGGGGCTGATCGGCGCGGGACGTACCGAACTGCTGCGGCTGATCTACGGCGCGGATGCGCCGGATGCGGGAACGATCGCGATCGGCCAGCCGCCGAAGCCGGTGCGGATCGGCTCGCCCGTCGAGGCGGTGAAGCACGGCATCGCGCTGATCACCGAGGATCGCAAGGGCGAAGGGTTGCTGCTCACGCAGTCGATCACCGCGAACGTGTCGCTCGGCCAGCTCGACCGGCTGGCGCGCGGCGGCATCGTCGACAGCGCGCGTGAAACGGCGCTCGCCGAGCAGCAGATCGACGCGCTGCGAATCCGCACGCACGGTGCGGCGCAGGCGGTCGGCGAACTGTCGGGCGGTAATCAGCAGAAGGTCGTGATCGGCCGCTGGCTCGCGCGCGACATGGGCGTGCTGCTGTTCGACGAGCCGACGCGCGGGATCGACGTCGGCGCGAAGTTCGAGATCTACACTTTGATGGGCGCGCTCGCGCGCGAAGGCCGCGCGCTCGTCGTCGTGTCGAGCGACCTGCGTGAGCTGATGCTGATCTGCGACCGGATCGGCGTGATGTCGGCCGGCCGCATGACCGCCGTGTTCGAGCGCGGCAACTGGACCCAGGATGCACTGCTGGCCGCGGCGTTCGCCGGCTTCGGCCGCGAGACGCCGCCGGACGGCGCACGGCATCCGGACGCGGGGCAGGCGCAAGGCGCCGCTCCGGGCACTTCGACGACAGGACGACAGCAATGACCCAGCCTCCCGTATCCCCGACCGACGCAGGCGCGCAGCAGGACGTGACGGGGCGCCGCGCGCGCACGCTGTCCGGCACGCGGCTCGGCCTGTCGAACTATCTCGGGCTCGCCGGCGCGCTTGCCGCGATGATCGTGCTGTTTTCGACGCTGAGCTCGCATTTCCTGACCTACGATACGTTCAGCACGATCGCGAACCAGATTCCCGATCTCGTCGTGATGTCGGTCGGGATGACCTTCGTGCTGATCATCGCCGGGATCGACCTGTCGGTCGGCTCGGTGCTCGCGCTCGCCGCATCGATGGTCAGCGTCGCCGCGCTGAAATGGCAGTGGGGGCCGCTGCCGGCTGCGCTGATCGGCATCGCGGTCGCGACCGTCACGGGCGCGCTGACGGGTGCGGTCACGGTCGGCTGGCGGATCCCGTCGTTCATCGTGTCGCTCGGCGTGCTGGAGGCCGCACGCGGCCTCGCGTATCAGCTGACGAATTCGCGCACCGCCTATATCGGCGACGCGTTCGATTTCCTGTCGAACCCGATCGCGCTCGGCATCTCGCCGGCGTTCCTGATCGCGGTCGCGGTGATGATCGCGGCCCAGTTCGTGCTGACGCGCACCGTGTTCGGACGCTATCTCGTCGGGATCGGCACGAACGAAGAAGCCGTCCGACTTGCCGGGGTTAACCCGAGGCCGTATAAAATTCTCGTATTCGCGCTGATGGGTGCGCTCGCGGGGCTCGCGTCGCTGTTCCAGATTTCGCGGCTCGAGGCGGCCGACCCGAACGCGGGCGTCGGCCTCGAACTGCAGGTGATCGCGGCCGTCGTGATCGGCGGCACGAGCCTGATGGGCGGGCGCGGCTCGGTGATCAGCACGTTCTTCGGCGTGTTGATCATCTCCGTGCTGGCCGCGGGGCTGGCGCAGATCGGCGCGAACGAGCCGACGAAACGGATCATCACCGGCGCGGTGATCGTGGTGGCGGTCGTGCTCGATACGTATCGCAGCCGGCGCACGCGCGTGCGGTAGAAAGACAGACAGAACAGACCAGAGAGAAACGGGAAATGGCGACGATCAAGGATGTGGCAGCCATGGCGGGCGTGTCGTTTACGACCGTCTCGCACGTGGTGAACAACTCGCGGCCGGTGTCTGCGGATGTGCGTGCGAAGGTCGAGGGCGCGATCCGCGAGCTGAATTACGTGCCGTCGGCCGTGGCACGCTCGCTGAAGGCGCGTGCGACGGCGACCATCGGCCTCGTCGTGCCGAACAGCACGAATCCGTATTTCGCGGAGCTTGCGCGCGGCATCGAGGATCAGTGCGCGGCCAATGGCTATTGCGTGTTCTTCTGCAACTCGGACGACGATCCCGTGAAGCAGCGCAACTACCTGCGCGTGCTGCAGGAAAAGCGCATCGACGGGCTGATCGTCGCGTCGGCGGGCGAGGATGCGGTGCTCGCGCAGACGCTTGCGGACATCCATGCGCCGCTCGTCGTCGTCGATCGCAACATCGAGGGGCTCGCGGCCGACCTCGTGCAGATCGACCACGAGCGCGGCGCGTACCTTGCGACGCGCCACCTGCTCGAGCTCGGGCACGCGAAGATCGGCTGCATCACGGGGCCGACCGACACGGCAGTCAGCGCGATGCGCGTGCACGGTTTCATCCGTGCGATGGCCGAGCGCGGTGTCGACATCGTGCCGGGCGCGATCGCGGAAAGCGACTTCTCGTGCCTCGGCGGTTATCACGCGGCGTCGCGGCTGTTCGAATCGGTGCGGCCGAGCGCGATCTTCGCGGGCAACGACCTGATGGGCGTCGGCGCGCTGCGTGCGGCGGCCGAGCGCGGCATGCGCGTGCCCGACGACTGTTCGATCATCGGATTCGACGACATCGAATTCTCCCGCTACACGTATCCGGCGCTGTCGACGGTCGGCCAGTCGGTGCGCGCGCTCGGCGAAATGGCCGCGCAGACGCTGATCGAGCGGATCGGCGGCGGCTCGTCGGCCGTGCCGAGCCGCCGTCGCGTCGTGTCGCCGCGTCTCGTGCTGCGTGAATCGACGGCGATCTACCGCGAGCCGCCGGCTTCCGGCGGTCGCGCATGACGGCGCCCGCTGCGGGCGCCGGCCGCGTGACGGTGGTCGGCAGCCTCAACATGGATCTCGTCGTGCGCGCGCCGCGCCTGCCGCTGCCCGGCGAAACGCTCGCCGGGCATGCGTTCGCGCAGGCGGCGGGCGGCAAGGGCGGCAACCAGGCCGTCGCTGCCGCGCGGCTCGGCGCGCAGGTCGCGATGATCGGCTGCGTCGGCGCGGATGCGCACGGCGCGGCACTGCGTGCGGGTCTCGAAGCCGAGGGGATCGACTGCGCGGGGCTCGCGACGAGCGCGTCGGCGTCGACCGGCGTCGCGCTGATCGTCGTCGACGATGCGAGCCAGAACGCGATCGTGATCGTCGCGGGCGGCAACGGCGAGGTCACGACCGATACAGTCGCGCGGCACGAGGCCGCGCTGGCGTCGGCGGACGTCGTGATCTGCCAGCTCGAGACGCCGCCGGATGCGGTGTTCGCGGCGCTGTCGGCCGGGCGGCGGCTCGGCCGCACGGTGGTGCTCAATCCGGCCCCGGCCGTCGCGCCGCTGCCGGACGGCTGGCTGCCGCTCGTCGATTACCTGATCCCGAACGAGGTCGAGGCAGCCGCGTTGACCGCGCTGCCGGTGCGCGACCCGGCGGAGGCGGAAGCCGCCGCCCGCGCGCTGCAGGCTGGCGGCGCGCGCAACGTGCTGGTCACGCTGGGCGCACGCGGCGTGCTTGCGCTGACGGCCGACGGGGTCGCGCGGCATTATCCGGCGCCGGCCGTGCAGGCCGTCGACACGACGGCGGCCGGCGATACCTTCATCGGCGGCTTTTCCGCGCGGCTCGCGGCCGGCGCGGACGTCGACACGGCGATCCGCTTCGCGCAACGCGCGGCGGCACTGTCGGTCACGCGGGCGGGCGCGCAACCGTCGATTCCCACGCTTGCCGAACTGGCCGGATAGGGCCGGATCACGCATCGCAGCCGGTTCATCGCAAACGATGGCCGGCCGCGTATCCGCGCTGCACGCCGGCAACGGAGAGCCTCTCATCGCCGTGCACGCCAGTGCACGGTGACGCACGTATTTTCGTTCAGCTATTTGTAATAAACAGACGAATAATTCGAAAAAATAGTGGAAACGCCATCAAGTTGTGCGGTGTCTGGTCGTAAATGAATCAGGTGAAGCAATGCTTTGAAGCGACGGGTCCGTCCCGTCCATCACGACGCAACACAGGAAGGATGATGGCGTTCAAAAACCTGACGATTCGTGCGCGCATCGGTTTCACGATGGCGTTTCTGGCGGTGCTCCTCGGTGTGATCGGTGGGCTCGGCGTGTATGGAATGACGCGCGCGAACGGTACGACGCGCGAGATCTTCACGAATCAGATGCCAAGCGCGGTCGATGTCTCGATTGCCGAGATCTACTCGGCGCGCGAACGCCTGGCCCTCGACCGGGCGGCGCTCCTGGCCGGCACGCCCGATGCGGCGGCTGCCATCGAGCGAAGCCGCGGGATGCGCGCGCAGTCGGACACCTGGTGGCAAAAGTACCTCGCGTTGCCGCGCGGCCCGGAGGAGGATCGCATCGCACAGGACGTCGCCGCGAAGCGGCAGGCGTTGCAGCACGAGTGCGACGCGTTCGCGAGCGTGCTCGGGGCGAATCAGGCCGACCGCGTCGGCGACGGCGCCAAGCAGCTCCAGGCGCGCTACACCGACCTCTCGACGGCGAGCGAGGCGTTGCGCAACTACCAGTTCAGTGACGCGCAAGCCAACTTCGATCATGCGGAATCGGTGTACGAGACGCTGCGTTTGCTGGCCATCGTCGCGCTGGTGGCCGGCTTCGCCGCCGCGGTGGTGTCGTGGCTGACGCTGAGCCGCGCGATCGGCCGCCCGATTGCCGACGCGCTCGCGCATTTCGACGCGATTGCCGCCGGCGACCTGCGTCGGCCGATCGTCGTGGACCGGCGTGACGAGATGGGCCAGCTTCTCGAGGGCCTCGGCAAGATGCAGCGCGGGCTCGTCGATACGGTGCGCACCGTGCGCGGCGGCAGCGAGTCGATCGCGACCGCGGCGCGTCAGATTGCGGCCGGCAACATCGACCTGTCGTCGCGCACCGAGGAGCAGGCCGCGGCGCTGCAGGAAACCGCGTCGAGCATGGAGCAGCTGACCGGCACCGTGAAGCAGAACGCAGACAATGCACGCCAGGCGAGTTCGCTGGCCGCGAATGCGTCGGAGATTGCAAACAAGGGCAATACGGTGGTCGGCCAGGTGGTCGGCACGATGGGCGAGATCAACGACAGCTCGGCGAAGATCGCGGACATCATCGCGATCATCGAGGGAATCGCGTTCCAGACCAACATTCTTGCGCTGAATGCAGCAGTGGAAGCCGCGCGGGCCGGCGAGGAGGGCCGCGGTTTCGCGGTCGTCGCGGGCGAGGTGCGCAGCCTGGCCCAGCGTTCGTCGGCCGCGGCCAAGGAGATCAAGGTGCTGATCGACGCGTCGGTGGAGCGCATCCGGTCGGGTTCCACGCTGGTCGACGAGGCAGGGCGCACGATGAGCGACGTGATCGGTGCGGTGCAGCGCGTGACGGACATCATGGGCGAGATCGCGGCGGCATCCGAGGAGCAGAGCGGCGGGATCGACCAGGTGGCGCGCGCGGTCGCGCAGATGGACGAGGTCACGCAGCAGAATGCGGCGCTCGTCGAGGAAGCCGCGGCCGCCGCGCAGTCGCTCGACGAACAGGCCGGGCGCCTGCGTGAAACGGCAGCAGTATTCCAGCTCGCCGACGACACGTCGCGTCCGGGTGCCGCGGGACCGGTTGCGGTGCGTCACGCGCCGCGTGCGCCTTCCGCTGCGGTTGCCGTGCCTGTCGCTGCTGCGCGCGACGATCGCGATGCCCCGCCGAAACGCGCGGCTGCGGCGGCACCGGTGCGCAAGCCCGTCGCGGCCGCCGCTGCGCCCGCGCAGGCGGCCGCTACCGGTGGCGCGGACGATTGGGAAACCTTCTGATTCGCGCGTGCCGCGCATCTATCCCCATTTGGTATCCCATTGGTATCCCATTTGGTAGCGAACGACGCCCGCAACATGCGGGCGTCGTCGTTTCTGCGGTGGAGAAATGTGACAGACGACGTACATGAACGACGATCGTGCAAGGTTGCGTGCATCGAACGCTCTGCATCGACGGAGGTGCGCACAGGTGCGAGTGAAGTTCCCGCATCCGTCGTACGGGTATCTCCGTAAGGGCGCTGCGAAAAAAATTTGTAACGGCGCGCGCAACGTGTCGTCGCAAACGGCTGCTCGAACGTATAGGGATGAGGGGGGAAGTGACGACGTCGGATGTGTCCAACGCACAAGACGTTCCGTTGTTCGACGAGACGTGACGGATGCAGTTTCTGCGGCTCGGGAGATCGATTGTAAAACGACGAAATGCGTTGTCCAAGCGGTGTTGTCGAGAATGACGAACTTCATACGAAGAGTTCGTGAAAAAAAATAAGAAAGGGTTTAGGATGAATTCGAACGCGCTTGCTTCTGCGCAGTCGTACGAAGGCAGGCACGTCTTCAGACTCAGGCGAGGGAGGTAGCATGGATATTTACAGCAGCTTCGCGAACCGCTTCGAAAAAACGCGAGAGGAAGAGCTCTCGCTGGAGGAGTATCTCGCGCTCTGCAAGAACGATCCATCCGCGTACGCGACGGCTGGTGAACGCATGCTGGCAGCAATCGGGGAACCTGAACACATCGATACCCGCAACGATCCGCGCCTGTCGCGGATCTTCGCGAACAAGGTCATCAAGGTCTATCCCGCATTCCGTGAGTTCTACGGAATGGAGGAAGTGATCGAGCAGGTGGTCGCATATTTCCGTCACGCTGCGCAAGGGCTCGAAGAGAAGAAGCAGATCCTCTATCTGCTTGGCCCGGTGGGCGGCGGCAAGTCGTCGATCGCCGAGCGTCTGAAGCAACTGATGGAGCGCGTGCCGTTCTATTCGCTGAAGGGTTCGCCCGTCAACGAATCGCCGCTCGGGCTGTTCGACTACGACGAAGACGGCCCGATCCTCGAGGAACAGTACGGCATTCCGCGCCGCTACCTGAAAAACATCCTGAGTCCGTGGGCCGTTAAGCGCCTGCACGAATACAACGGCGACATCCGCCAGTTCCGCGTGGTGCGTCGTTATCCGTCGATCCTGCGGCAGATCGGCATCGCGAAGACGGAGCCGGGTGACGAGAACAACCAGGACATCTCGTCGCTGGTCGGCAAGGTCGATATCCGCAAGCTCGAACAGTACGCGCAGGACGACGCCGACGCGTACAGCTACTCCGGTGGCCTGTGCCTGGCGAACCAGGGCCTGCTCGAGTTCGTCGAAATGTTCAAGGCGCCGATCAAGGTGTTGCACCCGCTGCTCACCGCCACGCAGGAAGGCAACTTCAAGGGCACCGAGGGCTTCGGCGCGATTCCGTTCGACGGGATCATCCTCGCGCACTCGAACGAGTCGGAATGGAAGGCGTTCCGCAACAACCGCAACAACGAGGCACTGCTCGACCGGATCTTCGTCGTGAAGGTGCCGTACTGCCTGCGCGTATCGGAAGAGACCAAGATCTACGAGAAGCTGATCCGCAACTCGTCACTGGCCGAGGCCGTCTGCGCACCGGGCACGCTGAAGATGATGTCGCAGTTCTCGGTGCTGTCGCGCCTGCACGAGCCGGAGAATTCGAGCCTGTTCTCGAAGATGCAGGTGTACGACGGCGAAAACCTCAAGGATACCGATCCAAAGGCGAAGTCGTACCAGGAATACCGCGACTATGCGGGCGTGGACGAAGGGATGACGGGCGTGTCGACACGCTTCGCGTTCAAGATCCTGTCGCGCGTGTTCAACTTCGATTCGAGCGAGGTCGCGGCCAACCCCGTGCACCTGATGTACGTGCTCGAGCAGCAGATCGAGCGCGAGCAGTTCCCGCCGGAAACCGAGCAGAAGTATCTGTCCTTCGTGAAGGACGTACTGGCGTCGCGCTACGCGGATTTCATCGGCAAGGAGATCCAGACGGCCTACCTCGAGTCGTATTCGGAGTACGGCCAGAACATCTTCGACCGCTACGTCACGTATGCGGACTTCTGGATCCAGGACCAGGAATTCCGCGATCACGATACGGGCGAGAGCTTCGACCGCGCCGCGCTGAACGCGGAGCTGGAGAAGATCGAGAAGCCGGCCGGCATCAGTAATCCGAAGGATTACCGCAACGAGATCGTGAACTTCGTGTTGCGTGCACGGGCGGCGAACGCCGGCAAGAACCCCGTGTGGACGAGCTACGAGAAGTTGCGCGTCGTGATCGAGAAGAAGATGTTCTCGAACACCGAGGAACTGTTGCCGGTGATTTCGTTCAACGCGAAGGGTTCGGCGGAGGAGCAGCGCAAGCATGAGGACTTTGTGAACCGGATGGTCGCGAAGGGCTATACGCCGAAGCAGGTGAGGCTGCTTTGCGACTGGTACCTGCGCGTGCGCAAGTCATCATGACGCGCGCGGTACCGCGCCCGTACGGCGAGACCGTACGGGCGCCTTCAGAGGCGCCGCCCGCATGACGGCAGACGGCATGCGCGGCGAGTGCCCCGGCAGATCGACTTTCGAGCGGGAGACCGGGAGTGCTTCATCAAATCATCGACCGCAGGCTGGCCGGCAAGAACAAGAGCATCGCCAACCGCGAACGCTTTCTGCGTCGCGTCAAGAACTACATTCGTCGTGCCGTGTCCGACGCGGTGCGCGACCGTAGCATCAAGGATATCCAGAGCACGCAGAGCATCACGATCCCGCGCAAGGACATCGCGGAGCCGAATTTCCGGCACGCGCCTGGCGGGCGTCGTGAATACGTGCACCCCGGAAACGAGGACTACGTGCGCGGCGACAAGATCCCGCGTCCGCAGGGCGGCTCGGGCGGCGGAGGCAGTCAGGCGAGCAACGAGGGCGAAGGGCAGGACGACTTCGTGTTCGAGTTGTCGCGCGACGAATTCATGCAGTACTTCTTCGACGATCTCGAACTGCCTCGCCTCGTGAAGACGCACCTGCTGACGGTGCCGAGCTGGAAGAACGTGCGCGCGGGCTGGTCGGCGGAAGGCACGCCGAACAACATCGACGTCGTGCGTTCGCTGCGCAGCGCACTCGGGCGTCGCATCGCGCTCGGCTCGCCGCTCGTCAACGAGCTGCGAGAGCTGGAGGCGCAGCTCGAGGCGATGAAGAGCGACCCGGAAGACCGGCGCGCGGAGATCGCGGTGCTCGAGGCCGAGATCCATCACCTGAAGGGGCGCATCTGGCGGATTCCGTTCATCGATCCGTTCGACCTGCGCTACATCAACCGCGTGAAGCAGCCGCAACCGTCGAGCCAGGCCGTGATGTTCTGCCTGATGGACGTGTCGGGCTCGATGGACGAGCAGCGCAAGGATCTGTCGAAGCGCTTCTTCATCCTGCTTTACCTGTTCCTCAAGCGTAACTACGAGCGCATCGAGGTGGTGTTCATCCGCCACCATACGCGTGCCGAGGAAGTCGACGAGGACACCTTCTTCCATTCGACCGAGAGCGGCGGCACGGTGGTGTCGAGTGCGCTCGAGCTGATGCGCAAGGTGATGAACGAGCGCTACTCGCCGACCGAGTGGAACATCTACGGCGCGCAGGCGTCCGACGGCGACAACTGGACTGACGATTCGCCCAAGTGTCGCAAAATCCTGGAAGAGGATATCCTCACGAAGGTGCGTTACTTCGCGTATATCCAGGTCGCGCCGGAAGAGCAGAACCTGTGGCTGGAATACGCGCAGCTGGCCCTGTCTCAGCCGCATCTCGCGATGAAAAAAGTGGAATCGGCTGCCGACATTTACCCGGTGTTTCGCGAATTGTTCGAAAAGCAGGTGGAAATGTCATGACGACCCGCCATCTGCACAACGAGTCGCGCGGCTATGCGCCGCGCCCTTCCGGCGACGACACGGCAGGTCCTGCCGCACCGCAGCAACGCGGGCAGGCCGAACCACCGCCGCCGGCCGCCGACTTGCCCGGCCCAGGGCAAAAGGAAGCGCGTATGAACGTTGCCGAACGCAAGCCGTTGCCGTGCCCGTCCGACTGGACGTTCGAACTGCTCGAGGAATACGACACGCACATCTCGCAGGTCGCCGAACAATACGAGCTCGACATCTACCCGATCCAGCTCGAACTGATCAGCGCCGAGCAGATGATGGACGCGTATGCGTCGGTCGGGATGCCCGTCAACTACCGTCACTGGTCGTTCGGCAAGCACTTCCTGTCGACCGAGAAGAGCTACCGCCGCGGCCAGATGGGCCTCGCGTACGAAATCGTCATCAACTCGAACCCGTGCATCGCGTACCTGATGGAAGAGAACACGATGACGATGCAGGCGCTCGTCATCGCGCACGCGGCGTACGGGCACAACTCGTTCTTCAAGGGCAACTACCTGTTCCGGCTGTGGACCGACGCGCACGCGATCATCGACTATCTCGTGTACGCGAAGAACTACGTCGCGGAATGCGAGGAGCGCTACGGGCTCGATCGTGTCGAGGAACTGCTCGATTCGTGCCATGCGCTGATGAACTACGGCGTCGACCGCTACAAGCGGCCGCAGAAGCCTTCGCTGTCGAAGGAGGCCGCGCTGCGGCGTGAACGCGAGGCGTACCTGCAGTCGCAGGTGAACGAACTGTGGCGCACGCTGCCGGGCAAGAAGCCCGAGCTGATGGAGGAGCAGGAAGACCGCTATCCGCCCGAGCCGCAGGAGAACCTGCTGTATTTCGCGGAAAAGAATGCGCCGCTGCTCGAACCGTGGGAGCGGGAGGTGATCCGCATCGTGCGCAAGATCGGCCAGTATTTCTACCCGCAACGGCAGACGCAGGTGATGAACGAAGGCTGGGCGACGTTCTGGCACTACACGTTGCTGAATACGCTGTACAACCAGGGGAAGCTGGAAGACAGCTTCATGATGGAGTTCCTGCATTCGCACAGCAACGTGGTCTACCAGCCGCCCGTCACGAAGCCGTACTACAGCGGGATCAACCCGTACGCGCTCGGCTTTTCGATGATGAGCGACATCCGGCGGATCTGCGAAGCGCCGACGGAGGAAGACTACAAGTGGTTTCCCGAGATCGCGGGCACCCCGTGGCTGCCGGCGATGCACTACGCGATGCGCAACTTCAAGGACGAGAGCTTCATCGCGCAGTACCTGTCGCCGAGCCTGATCCGCGACATGCGGCTCTTTTCGGTGCTCGACGACGACATGCGCGATTCGCTCGAGGTGTCGGCGATCCACGACGATTCGGGCTACCAGTATGTGCGGCAGGCGCTGTCGAGGCAGTACGACATCCATCACCGCGAACCGAACATCCAGGTGTGGGCGGTGAACACGCGCGGCGACCGCAGCCTCACGCTGCGCCACTTCATGACCGACAACCGTCACCTGTCGAACGACAGCGACGAAGTGCTCAAGCACATGGCGCGGCTCTGGCAATTCGACGTGTTCCTGGAAAGCGTCGACGAGGCCGGTACCGTGCGCAAGCGCTACGAGTGCCGCTACGTGCCGCCGGAGGTGCGGATCTGAACGTCGCCTGCGGAAAGTTTGCACCGAGCGCCAGCCTGCGGGCTGGCGTTTTCATATGACGAACGCATGGCGGGAGAAAAATTTTCTACATCCGGACGAACCCGGAGAGCCTGTTACTTTACATTTCGCTAAAATCACGTAGCGCCGTGCGCCGGAACCGGTGCCACGTTCGATCGCACGCGGCGGCCCAGCCGCCTCGCCCAGAAAGTACTACAAGGAACAGACCAATCCATGGACGTCCAGACCGAACAAGCTGCGCTGTCCGCGCATGACACCCGGCGGCGCGTGTTCGCCATCGTCGGCGCCTCGTCGGGCAACCTCGTCGAGTGGTTCGACTTCTACATCTACTCGTTCTGCGCGCTGTACTTCGCGCCGGCATTCTTCCCGAGCGGCAACACGACGACGCAGCTGCTGAACACGGCGGGGGTGTTCGCGGCCGGCTTCCTGATGCGTCCGATCGGCGGCTGGCTGTTCGGCCGCATCGCCGACCGCCACGGCCGCCGCAACGCGATGATGATCTCGGTGCTGATGATGTGCGGCGGCTCGCTCGTGATCGCGGTGCTGCCGACCTACGCGCAGATCGGCGCGCTGGCGCCGGCGCTGCTGCTGGTCGCGCGGCTGTTCCAGGGGCTGTCGGTGGGCGGCGAATATGGCACGAGCGCGACTTACATGAGCGAGGTGGCGCTGAAGGGCCGCCGCGGCTTCTTCGCGTCGTTCCAGTACGTGACGCTGATCGGCGGCCAGCTGTGCGCGCTGCTCGTGCTCGTGATCCTGCAGCAGACGCTGTCGGGCGACGAACTGAAGGCGTGGGGCTGGCGCATTCCGTTCGTGGTCGGCGCGGCGGCCGCGTTGATCTCGCTGTACCTGCGCAAGTCGCTCGACGAGACGTCGACGTCCGAATCGCGCGACAAGAAAAACGCGGGCACGATCCGCGGCGTGTGGCAGCACAAGGGGGCATTCTTCACGGTGGTCGGCTTCACGGCCGGCGGCTCGCTGATCTTCTACACGTTCACGACGTACATGCAGAAGTACCTCGTGAACACGGCCGGCATGCATGCGAAGACGGCCAGCAACGTGATGACCGTCGCGCTGCTCGTCTACATGCTGATGCAGCCGGTGTTCGGCGCGCTGTCCGACAGGATCGGCCGCCGCACGTCGATGATCCTGTTCGGCTCGTTCGCGGTGATCGGCACGGTGCCGCTGATGCACGCGCTGAAGGACGTGACGAGCCCGGTGGCGGCGTTCGTGCTGATCACGGTTGCGCTCGCGATCGTCAGCTTCTACACGTCGATCAGCGGGCTGATCAAGGCCGAGATGTTCCCGCCGGAAGTGCGCGCGATGGGGGTCGGCCTGTCGTATGCGGTCGCGAACGCGATCTTCGGCGGCTCGGCCGAGTACGTCGCACTGTGGTTCAAGTCGATCGGCAGCGAGGAAACCTTCTACTGGTACGTGACCGTGCTGTGCGCGATCTCGCTGATCGTGTCGTGGCGGATGCGCGATCCGAGCAAGGAAGGGTACCTGCGTCACGAGCCGTGATCGACCGCGCATCGTACGCATTTGCCTCATGACGAACGTCCCGCCAGCCGGCGGGACGTTTTTTTTCGGCGTTCGATTACGCGGGCGGAGGCGGTGCATGGTCGGGCGCCGGGTCGGCCACGCTCGACAGGATGCCTTGCTGGACCAGCCAGTCGAACATCTGCTCGACGATCGGCGAGCGCGACGGGCCTTCCATCCGCGACAGCCACCATGTGGTGCCGGGCAGGCGCGGGTAGTCGGCGAGCACGGTCAGCGTGTGCTGGTCGAGGCCGGCCTGCGCGACGAGGCGCGGCAGGCACGCAATGCCGCGGCCGCGCTGCACGGCGTCCAGCACGAGCCGCTGGTCGTCGTAGATCGCCTGCATCCGGAAATCCGACAACTGCTCGCGAAAGACGGTCGCCATGCGCTCGTCGGTCAGGCTCGTTTCGAGGCAGACGAGCCCCGCGTACCGTGCATGTTCGGCGCGCGGCGCGCGGGCGAGTGTCTCGGCCAGCGGCGTCGCGCATACCGTCACCCATTCGTCCCGCATGAACGGAATATCGACCAGGCCCGGCTGCAGCATCGGCCGCGTGCCGATCGTCATGTCGACGTCGATCTCGTCGACGTAGCGCGCGGTTTCGTCGGTCGACAGCAGCGGGCACAGGTCCGGCAGCGCCTGCTGCAACTGCTCGAGGCGCGGCTGCAGCCAGCCGTGCAGCAACGGCGCCGGACACACCAGCACGACGAGCCCCGGGTTCAGGTAGGTCGCGATGCGGTCGAGCCCGCCGCGCAACGTGTCCATCGCGCGCTGGACGCTGCGCTGCAGGACCTCGCCGGCGATGGTCAGCTCGACGCCGCGGCCGCGCCGGCGGAACAGCGGTTGCCCGAGCTGCGCTTCGAGTTGCTGGATCTGATGGCTGATCGCCGACTGCGACAGGTGCAACTCGTCGGCCGCGCGCGAGAAATTGCCCAGCCGGGCCGCGGCTTCGAAGCCGGTCAGTAGTTTCAGGGACGGAACGCGTTGCATCGAGATATGAGGTGAATTGATTGATTCGGCCAAAAAATATCAATATTCATCAAGTTTAACCTGACGGAAAATCGCTCATCAATCACAACGGAGTCGGATCGATGGGTCGCTTTGATGCTCGCCAGCGCGGTTACCGGATGCCAGCCGAATGGGAATCCATGCACGCGACGTGGCTCGGATGGCCGGTGCTCGACAATCGCGAGGACCTGTGGGGGACGCATTACGCGCAGGTCTGCCGCGAATTCGCGCTGGTCGCGCGCACGATCGCGCGCTATCAGCGCTGCGTGGTCGCGGTGCACCACAGCCAGGCCGACGCCGCGCGCGAACTGGTGGGCCCGAGCGTCGACGTGCTGCCGGTCGCGGCCGAGGACAACTGGCTGCGCGATTGCGGGCCGATCTTCCTCGTGAGCGAACGGCGCGGGCTGGGCGCGGCCGTGTTCCGCTTCAACTGCTGGGGCGAGAAGTACCAGCCGTACGACGGCTGCCAGCAGGCCGGACAGGACATCGCGCGCGCGGCCGGCGCCGAGATCTTCAATTCGCACATGGTGCTGGAGGGCGGCTCGTTCTACGTCGACGGGCAGGGCACGCTGGTCACGACTGAGAGCTGCCTGCTGCATCCCAACCGCAATCCGCACCTGAGCCGCGCGGAGATCGAGGCGGAATTGCGCCGCATGCTGGGCGTCGAGAAGATCGTGTGGCTGCCGGGCAACCCCGACGAAGTGGAGACGAACGGGCACGTGGACGGCATCGCGTCGTTCATCGCACCCGGCCGGATGCTGTGCCAGACCGCACTGCCGGAGCAGGGCGACTATTTCCGCGTGATGCGGGAGAACCGCCGCGCGCTGGAGCTCGCGACCGATGCGGCGGGGCGCCGTTTCGAGCTGCTCGACCTGCCGTCGCCGATCGTCAGCGAACGCTTCGGCTCCGAGCGCTACTGCGACTGCTATGCGAACTACATCCTGGTGAACGGCGCGGTGATCGTGACCGCATTCGGCGTCGAGCAGGACGAGGCCGCACGCGACGCTTTCAGCCGGGCGTTCCCGACGCGAAAGGTGCAGATGCTGCCGATCCCGACGCTGTCGATCGGCGGCGGCAGCATCCACTGTTCGACGCAGCAGCAGCCGTCCGTCGCGCACTGAGCGACGTCCCGTCAGCGGTTTCCGGTTCCATCGAGGAGCAATCGCAATGCCGTCCAAACACATCACCGTCGCCGCCGTCCAGATGGCGTCGGGCAGCTGGAATCTCGAAGACAACATGGCCACCGCGGAGCGCCTGATCCGCGCGGCCGCCGCGCAGGGCGCGAATCTCGTGCTGTGCCCGGAGCTGTTCGCGATGCCGTACTTCTGCCTCGACCAGAACGTGCGCCATCTCGAACTCGCGCAGCCGATCGAAGGCAACGCGCAGATCGCCCGGTTCGCGGCGCTGGCCGGCGAACTCGGCGTCGTGCTGCCGATCGGCTTCTTCGAGCGCGCGGGCAATGCCGCGTACAACTCGATCGCCGTGGCGGACGCGGACGGGCGCGTGCTCGGCGTCTATCGCAAGACGCATATCCCGGACGGGCCGGGCTATACGGAGAAGTTCTATTTCACACCGGGCGATACCGGCTTCAAGGTGTGGGATACGCGCTTCGGCCGGATCGGCATCGGCATCTGCTGGGACCAGTGGTATCCGGAGACGGCGCGTTGCCTCGCGCTGATGGGCGCCGAGATCCTGTGCTTTCCGACCATCATCGGCTCGGAGCCGTTCAGCAGTGCGTTCGATTCGTCCGGCCACTGGCAGCGCACGATGCAGGGCCACGCGGCCGCCAACATGGTGCCGGTGGTGGCGGCCAACCGGATCGGCCGCGAAGCTGGCTTCGGCAACGGCAATCCGCAGCAGCAGGGGCTCACCGGCGTGTTCTACGGGTCGAGCTTCATCGCGGATCACACCGGCGAGAAGCTGGCCGAGGCGAACCGCACCGACGAGGCGGTGCTCGTGCACACGTTCGATCTCGACGCGATCCGCGCCGACCGGCAATCGTGGGGCTTCTTCCGCGATCGCCGCCCGGAGATGTATCGCACGTTGCTGACCAGCGACGGCGTATCGTCCTGCTATCGATGAGGGAGGCGCGATGAAACGGCAAGGATGGTTGCGTGTCGCGGCGCTGGGCCTCGCGCTGTGCGTGCTGGCGGGAACGGCGCGCGCCGACGAAGAGAAGGTACTGAACCTCTATAACTGGAGCAATTACTTCGCGCCGGATACGCTGGCGGGCTTCGAGAAGGAAACCGGCATCAAGGTGCGCTACGACGCGTACGACAGCGACGAGACGCTGCAGTCGAAGCTGCTGACCGGCAACAGCGGTTACGACCTCGTGTGGCCGACCAACGACTTCATGGCCAGGCAGATCCAGGCGGGTGTGTTTCGCAAGCTCGACAAGAACCGGCTGCCGAACCTGAAATATCTCGATCCGTCGCTGCTGAAGCAGATGGCGCAGTCCGATCCCGGCAACCAGTACGGCGTGCCGTACATGTGGGGCACCGTGGGCGTCGGCTACGACCGCGCCAGGGTGCGCGCGATCCTCGGCAAGGACATGCCGGCCGACAGCCTCGACCTGCTGTTCAAGCCGGAGATCGCGTCGCGCGTCGCCGCGAAGTGCGGCCTGGGCCTGCAGGACTCCGCGAGCACCGTGCTGCCGCTGGCGCTGCGTCATGTCGGCCGCGATCCGATGCATCCGTCCGCGCAGGACTACGCGGCCGCGCAGGCGATGCTGATGAAGATCCGGCCATTCATCCGCGAGTTCGTGGGTTCGTCCGACGCCAACGAGCTGATCGACGGTGAGCTGTGCGTGACGGTCGGTTTTTCCGGCGCGATCAACCTGGCCGCGCAGAAGGCGAAGGCGCGCGATCCGAAGCGCGACGTCGTGTACGACATTCCGCGGATCGGCACCCTGATGTGGTTCGATGCGATGGTCATTCCGGCATCCGCGAAACATCCGGACAACGCGCATGCGTTCATCAACTACATCCTGCGTCCGGACGTGATCGCGAAGATCTCGAATTCGACGCGCTACGCGAATGCGAACCAAGGCGCGCTGAAGCTGATGGATCCGGCGCTGGTGCGCGATCCGGGTGTCTATCCGGACGAATCGACGCGGCGCACGCTGTTCACGCCGATCGCCGAATCGCCGGCCGCGATGCGTCTCGAAGGCCGGACCTGGCTCGGCTTCAAGACGGCGCGACCGTGACGGCCCGCCCTGAAACAATCGAAGTAACCGGCAAGCGAAAGAGGAATGCCATGACTACACGACGTCAACTGTTGAAACGCGGCCTGTCCGTATCGGGCGCGGCGCTGGCCGCCGGCGCGATGGGCGGGTTGTTCGGCCGCGCTGCGCACGCGCAGCAGGGCGCCGCCTGGCACATGCCGGACGAGGGCGCGCCGCACACGGCGACCTGGATGGCGTTCGGCCCGAGCGAGGACATCTGGGGCGCGCGGCTGCTGCCGGTGGTGCGCGAGAACCTCGCGGCCGTTGCGAAGGCAATCGCCGTGCACGAGCCGCTGAAGATGCTGGTGCGGGAGGAAGACTACGCGGTCGCATCGCGGCTGTGCGGTTCGTCGGTCGAGCTCGTCCAGCACCCGGTCGACGATCTGTGGATGCGCGATACGGGGCCGGTGTTCGTGAAGAACGCGTCGGGCCAGCTCGGCGGCGTGAGCTTCAATTTCAACGGCTGGGGCAACAAGCAGGAACACGACCAGGACGCGCAAGTCGCGCCGTTCGTGGCCGAACGCGCCGGCGCGCGGCTGGTCGACACGAAGCTCGTGCTGGAAGGCGGCGGCATCGAGGTGGACGGCGAGGGCACGGCGATCATCACGCGCAGCTGCGTGCTGAATGCGAACCGCAATCCGGGCGTCAGCCAGGCCCAGTGCGAGGCGGAACTGAGCCGGTTGCTGGGGCTGAAGAAGATCATCTGGTTGCCGGGCATCGCCGGCAAGGACATCACCGACGGGCATACCGATTTCTACGCGCGCTTCACGAGCCCGGGCGTCGTGGTGGCGGGGCTCGACACGGACCCTTCGTCGTACGACCACGCGGTGACGCGGCAGCATCTGGAGATCCTGCGGAAATCCACCGATGCGAAGGGGCGCCCGTTGAAGGTCGTCGTGCTGCAGGGCCCGAAGACCGTCCGGCACCAATACGAGAACGCGGAGTTCGCGGCCGGCTACATCAATTTCTACGTGTGCAATCGCGCGGTGATTGCGCCGCAATTCGGCGACAGCCGTGCCGACCGCAATACGCGCGACACGCTCGTCGACCTGTTCCCCGGCCGCGAGGTCATCCAGCTGAATATCGACGGCATCGCCGCGGGCGGCGGCGGCATTCACTGCACCACGCAGCAGCAGCCGGCCTGAGCGCGGCCGCGGGCCGGTATGCGTGACCGGTCCGCACGACCGTTGCGGGCAACGATTCGTTCCGGACTACTGAAAACAATGCGGAATCCGTCTTGCAAGACGGAAGCCGGTGCGCACGCGTGCGTGCCGCCCGCGCAATGGAGTGGAAACATGACGAAACAACGTACCCACGCGAACGCCGGCAAGCGTGCACGGCACACGCCGGATACCGGGCGGCGCGGCTTCATTCGATATTCGGCCGCCTTTCTCGGCTTGCCGCTGCTGGGCAGCCTGGCAGCATGCGGTGGCGGCGGCGACGACGGAGCCTCCGGCACGGTTTCCACGCCGAGCACGACACCGTCGGCACGGCAGGCCGTGTACCGGCTGCCAGCCGAAGACGCACCGCACGCATCGACCTACATGGCGTTTGCGTCCGGCACGGAAGGCATCTGGATGCCGGTCACGCCGCAGAGCACGGATGCCGGGATCGACCGGGTGCGGGCCGACCTGATGGACGTCGCGAAGGCGATCGGCGCAACCGAACCGGTCAACATGCTGGTGCTGCCGGCCGACCTCGATGCGGCCCGCGCGTTGCTCGCGACCGCGAGCGTCGCGAATCCCGACCTGCATGCGCGCTATGCGGCACGCGCAGCAGGTACCGGCGGGATCACCCTCGTGGCGCTCGCCGACGGCTTCGACGATTTCTGGGTGCGCGACACGGGTTGCGTGTTCGTCCGGGACACGTCGAACGGCAATGCGCTGAACGCGATCGGCTTCAATTTCAACGGCTGGGGTAACGCGAATACCGACGGCGCCGGTCAGGGTGCGGGGACGATTCCGCCGGCGATCCTGGCCGCGAGCAACCGGTCGAAAGCGGGCAAGTTCTTCCAGCCGTTCAGCCAGGACAGCAAGGTGGCGGGCTGGATGGCGCAGACCAACGGCGCGAACCTGATCCGCAGCACGTTGACGCTCGAAGGCGGCGCGATCGAATTCGACGGCGACGGGACGGCGATCCTCACCGAGTCGGCCGTGCTGCACGTGAACCGCAATCCGCATCTGTTCGACATCTCGAACGGCGCGATCGCCAGCGCGACGCTGTTGCCGACGGCCCGCGATACCGTGCTCGCCGAATTGAAGCGCACGCTCGGCGTGCGGAAGATCATCTGGCTGCCGGGCACGGCAACCTATCCGCGCGGCAGCGGGGTGGGCGGTGCCGGCGGCGCGGCGACGCCGGCCGGCGAGACCGACATCACGAACGGGCACGTTGATTTCTACGCACGCTTTCTCGCGCCGGGCGTGGTCGCGTGCTGTTACGACGCGTCGAACTCGACCGGCGAGCGCGCGTTGACGGATGTGAACCGGCAGCGCCTTGCGGGCCAGACCGATGCGAACGACCGGCCGCTGAAGATCGTCGAACTGGTGCCGCCGACGAATTTCGGCACGTCCGCCGGGACCACGCTGAACGACCGTCAGATGTCGCATTTCGCGGCCGGCTACATCAATTTCTACACGTGCAACGGGGCGCTCGTGATGCCGAAGTTCAACGATGCGGCAGCCGATGCGGCCGCGGTCGCGGCGGTCCGCCCGTATGTGGGGAATCGGGCGATCGTGCAGGTCGACATCCTCGGCATCGCGTCGGGCGGCGGCGGCATCCATTGTTCGACGCGGGAAGTGCCTGCATGAGCGTGTCACGTCATATCGATATGGAAATCGATTCGTTGTCCATTGCACGCGATTTCCTTAATCTGGGCCTGTAGTTCGTGTGACACCTCCTTGACTGGGATTCGCGCCCGCTGCCTGCAGCGGGCGTCTTTTTTCGCGTGCCGCCGGCCACGGCGCCACGATCGACCGACCCCTTCACGTCTGCCGAAGCGCGCAGACTTCGCACGCGGTCGCTCGACCGACGCATGCAGGCGCTGGCCTGCATCACGATATTCCCTTGCCTTCCGGTTCAGGCCGTTCGGATTTCCGGTGATGGACGCCGCGCGTTCTCCCGACGTGCCGTAGTAATAAAAAGAAAAATCGTCGGACACTGGCGCATTGCTTTTTCCAGCTGACGGGGCCGCTTTCAATTCCAATCCTAAATTCCAGGAGTTGGATTGAGTTTTGTCCCGACTCTATGTATTGAATTAGGACTTTTCTGCTGACCCGGGATTCTCTGTCGTTGGGCATATTGACACGATCTTTTGTTTATGCTTTGGCCATTCGTTGAATGCCCTGCCAGGCTGGCGGAACTGGCGTGCCGGAATGGCCTCGTTTCCCGAAAAGCCGCTGCGATGGCAGACGCGTAAATAAACCACCCGAAAGCATTCCTTCACGAATGCTTTCGGCTCCGCCAATTTCTTACTTGTACGATATTAATTTCAGGCTCGGATAAATAGAATTGCTTGACCGTCAATATTCGAAGGGGAGCGGAACATTCCGTTTCTCCGGAAATGACGGCGCGGCCGTCATTTCGCGTCATGCCATTGAAGCAAGCGGCATTGCGCATGTCGGCCGGTATGCCACAAGCCAATCAATCTCATAGGAAAGTGGAAATGAAGATGAAACTTCTTCGGTGCTGGGTTGCGGCCGGTATCGCAAGCGCAGTCCTGGTTCCGACGGTTGCCCATGCATACGACGGGACGATCAAGTTCGAGGGAAGCATCTCGGACGTGACGTGCAACATCAACGGCCAGGCGCCTGGCGTAGACAATATCCGCGAAGTGTCGCTGGGCGACCATATCAACCCCAGCACGTTCGCCACGGCCGGCTCGACGTCCACGCCGGTGCCGTTTGCGCTGAATATCGGCGGCAACGCGGGTTGTACCGACGATACCAAGGTCGTGATCGATTTCGACCCGGCATCGGTCAACGTCAATCCGGCCACCGGCAACCTGAAGCTCGTCGGGACGAAACCGGCCGAAGGCGTGGAGATTCAGGTCAGCGACGCCGGCAACGGCAAGGCCGGCAAGATCTGGCTCGGCAAGCCGCAAAACCTGGCGGATGCGCAGGTCGCAACCGTGAAGGACAATACGGCGACGCTGACCTATTCGGCCGCCTACGTGTCGACGGTCGATCAGGCCGCCATCAAGACCGGCTCGGGCAATTCGTTCATCCGCTACACGCTCGCTTACTACTGATCGTTGTTGTCCATGTTCCGTGCCATGATCTTGTCATTTCGGACTGTTAATTATGTGGTGACGTGTTGCGTCGTGGCATGGGCTGCCTGCGCCGTGCCGGCGCAGGCAGCGCTTGTATTGAACGGCACGCGTGTGGTTTTCCCGGAACGCGAGCGCGACGTGACGGTGCGCGTCGAAAACACGTCGGAGCAGCCGGTGCTTGCGCAGAGCTGGGTCGACGATGGCCGTGTCGACGTGCCGCCCGAGCAGTTGCAGGTGCCGTTCATCGTCGCTCCGTCACTGAAGCGCGTCGAGCCCGGTCGCAGTGCCGTGCTGCGCATCACGCATACGCCGGCATCGCTGCCCGGCGACCGCGAATCGATTTACTGGCTGAACGTACTCGAAGTGCCGGCCGGCCAGAAGGATGCCGGTAACCAGCTGCGGTTCGGATTCCGGACGCGCATCAAACTCTTCTTTCGACCGACGGCGCTCGCCGATGGCGTGGACGCCGCACCCGATCAACTGGTCTGGAAAACGGCCGCGGCAGCGCCTGGCGCGGGCGGCCGCAGGGTCGTGCTCGAGGTTGCCAACCCCACGCCGTATTACGTTTCGTTCGGCAAGGTGGAGAGCGATGCGGGTGGCACGTTCGTATCGGCAGGCGGCGGAATGGTCGCGCCGTTCGACCGCGCGCAGTTCGTTCTGCCGGGTGTTGCGGCATCCACGCGCAAGCCGGCAACCGTGCGGTACATGGTCATCGACGACTACGGCGGCCGCACCACGATAACGAAAAAACTGGAGAACTGAGCAGGGCGTCCGTCCACACCGTATCGAGGCACGATTCAACATGCCGTTTCACGGGTCGATACGACGACCAGTTGATTCGGTATGCGAAAAAACGAAATTCCTCATGCAGAGCTTTTCGGCTATTCCTACCTTGCGCGGCCCGGTACCGGCGCCGCGCTGCCGACTGCGATCGCGTCGGCAGGCGATCGCATCGGCACTGACGCCGGTGGCGGTCGCCGTCGCAAGCGCGGGCCTGCTCGTGGAGCGCGCGGCCGCGGAAATCGCGACGCCGGCGCACGACGGCACCGGCCGCGACACGCCGGCTGCGGCGGAGCCGGTATCGCAGGCCGGCGACACGGTCCGCTTCGACGAATCGATGCTGATGCACGGAGCCGGGGCCACACCGATCGACACGACGCCCTACGAGCGTCCGAACGTGCTGACGGAAGGGCAGCGGCGCGTGGATTTCGTCGTCAACGGGCAATGGCGCGGCGTGGAAGAGATCTCGTTCCGGCGCGCCGGCGACGGCCGCGTGCGGCCGTGCTACGACCGTGCGATGCTGCAGCGCGCGGGCGTCGATCTGGCGCGCAGCGAGCGCGGCCAGGATCGCGATGCGCCGCCCGAACCGATGCCCGACGGGATGCTTTGCGAGCCGATCTCCCGCCATGTTCCAGGGGCCGAGCTGTCGTTCGATCAGGACGAACAGAAGCTGTATCTGGTCGTCCCGCAGTTCTACATGCGGCTCGCGAACCGGAGCACTTACGTCGACCCGTCGACCTGGACGAACGGCGTGCCGGCCGCACTCGTGAACTACAACGCGATGGCGTTTACGACGCGCGCCGGCGGCTACGAGTTCGCGCAGCTCTATACGGGGCTGACGATGGGAGCGAACGCCGGGCCGTTCCGGATTCGCCATACGGGCAATTTCACCTGGTCGCAGCGCGGTGTCGTGCGCTACCAGCGCGGCAACGTCTACGCGCAGACGGATCTGCCTGCATGGCGGGCCCAGTTGCTCGTCGGGGAAAGCTCGACGAGCGGCGATCTGTTCGACGCCGTAGCGTTTCGCGGCATCCAGATCTCGAGCGACGACCGGATGCTGCCCGATACGCTGCGCTACTACGCGCCCGTCGTGCGCGGCGTTGCACAGTCCAATGCGCGCGTGACGATCCGCCAGCGCGGCTATCTCGTGCATGAGACGACGGTTGCGCCGGGCCCGTTCGAGATCGACGACCTGCAGGCCATGAGCTACGGCGGCGACCTGAGCGTGACGGTGACCGAAGCGAACGGCGATGCGCATAGTTTCATCGTGCCGTTCGCGACGACGGTTCAACTGCTGCGGCCGGGCAGCACGCGATTCAGCGCGATGGCGGGCCGCGCGATCGATTTCGGTTCAGGTACCGGCGGCGGTGCGCAGTATGTCGGCCAGTTCACCGTGCAGCGGGGGATCAACAACCTGGTGACGGCATACGGCGGCGGCGCGTTCACCGGGCGCTACCAGTCGGCGCTGATGGGCATCGCGTTCAATACGCCGATCGGCGGCATCGCGGCCGACGTCACGGTCGCGCGCACGCAGCCGGCCGGTGCCGAGCGGATGAACGGGTCCAGTATCCGCGTGTCGTACAGCAAGAACTTGCCGAACAGCGGCACGAACTTCTCGCTGCTCGCGTATCGCTATTCGACGAAAGGTTATCTCGGCCTGAGCGATGCGTTGCAACTGGCCGGCAGGACGGCCCAAGGGCTGTCGGCCGACGCGTTTCCCCGGTTGCGCAATCGCGTCGATCTCAACATCAGCCAGCAGATCGGGCAGGCCGGCAATGTCTATCTGAACGGCTCGTCGCTCAGTTATTGGGCGGGACGCGGCCAGACGCTCAGCTTCACGCTCGGCTACAGCAAGCAGTGGCGTGACGTGACGCTGAGCGCGTCGGTTCAGCGGGTGCGCAACATGTCTGCAGGCATGTCGTCGTTCGGGCGCCCGGAAGGCAATACGCTCGCGAGTGTGAGCGTGTCGATTCCCCTCGACCGGAACGCGCGTCGTGCACCGACGTTCAACACGCTCGTCACGCACGACAGCAGCGCGGGCACGAGTGCAATGGCAGGCGTGTCCGGGCGCTTCGGTGAACAGGGCGACGGCTCGTACTCGCTGTCGGCGACCTACGACGGCAGCAACCGCGCGTCGTCGGGCAGTGTCGGCGTCGGCTATCGGATGCCGACGGCGTCGCTCGCGGGCAACTTCGGGATGGGCAGCGGCTACCAGCAGGCGTCGCTCAGTGCGTCGGGCGGGCTGGTGGTGCATCCGGGCGGCGTGACGCCCGGGCCGACGCTGGGCGAGACGGTCGGTGTCGTGCGCGCGCCGGACGCGCAAGGCGCGTCGGTCGGCAATTCGGATGCCAGGGTCAACCGGTTCGGCTATGCGATCGTCCCGAGCCTCGTCCCTTATCAGCTCAACCGGATCGACATCGATCCGAAGGACGTGGCGGACGACGTCGAGATGACGACGGTCTCACGCAGCGTCGCGCCCCGCGCGGGCTCGGTCGTGATGCTTTCATACGATACGGTGAAGGCGCGCGCGCTGCTGATCGACGCGACTACCGAGGACGGCCGTCCGTTGCCGTTCGCCGCGCGCGCGCTCGATGCACGGACGGGTGCGCCGCTCGGGGCAGTCGGTCAGGGCAGTCGCCTGTTCGTGCGCAGCGGCGAGCAGGACGGCCGAATCCGGGTCGAGTGGGGGCAGCGACAGGATCAGCAGTGCGCGATCGACTATTCGGTGCCGGCGGAGCAACGCGCGGGCACGGGCTATGTGACGCTCACGCGCGTGTGCCGTTCGCCCGCGTCACTGCCGCCGCAGGCCGGGAGGCCGTAGTCCGATGCGCATCGTTTTCCCCAATTTCGTGTCGCTCGCGACCCGGAGGCCGCCCAGGCCGCCCAGGCCACGCAGCGCGCACATTCTGCCCCGTGTGGCCCGGGCGGCGTTGCTCGTGGCCGCCGCGTTCGTACCGGCCATCGTTTCCCTCCCGGCGTCGGCAGCGCTGTCGGTCGTCGGCACGCGCTTCATTTATTCCGGCGGCGCGCGTGCGCAGACGATCGCCGCCCGCAATCTCGGCAGCACGCCGATCCTGGTTCAGATCTGGCTCGACGACGGCAACGCGAACGCCGATCCGGGCGGGCTTCGTGTGCCCTTCGTCGTCGTGCCGCCGCTTGCGCGGCTCGACCCGCAGCAGGCGCTGGCGATACAGGTGCGTGCGATGGGCGGCGAACTGGCAACGGATCGCGAATCCCGCTTCTGGATCAACCTGCTCGAAGTTCCGCCTGCGGGGCAGGCCGACAACATGCTGCGCATCGCGTACCGATTGCGCATGAAGCTGCTGTACCGGCCGCGCGGCATCGATGGCGATCCACGCGACGCACCGGATCGTCTGAGGTGGACGGTGGCGGACGCGCAGGCGCATTCCGTCCTCGTGTCGGTCAACCCGACGCCGTACTACGTGACGCTGACGCGGGTCGTCGTGCAAGGGCGGCCCGTCGTGCTGGCCGGCGGCGCGGTCGACGTCGAGCCGTTCGGTCGCACCGAGATTCCGCTCGATGCGCGGTCCGGCCCGCCGGTGGACGACATCCTCTTTGACGCGGTCGACGACGGCGGCCAGTCGCACGAGCACCGGGGGCGGCTCGATGCGCATTGATCGCCGGTACCCCGGCAAACCGTGCAATACCCGTCCTGCCGGGGATATCGGCAGGGATTCAATCATTACGAGGCAAATCGACAATGAATAAAACCTACGCTCTGGTGTGGAACAGCGGGCAGGGGGTGTGGCAGGTTGCGGGTGAACGCGCGCGTCGCCGAGGCAAGGCATCGACACGCACCAGGAGGACGCTGGCCGTCGCATGTGTTGCCGGCAGTGCGATGAGCGCCGCGCATGCGTTGCCGGTCGGCGAGAACGTCGTGTCGGGGACTGCCGACATCCTGCGTTACGACAACGGCCGGCAGATGTCGATCAACCAGCACAGCGACAAGCTGCTCACCGAATGGTCGTCGTTCAACGTCGATGCGGGGCAGCGCGTCACGTTCAACCATCCGTCCGCGTCGTCGATCGCGCTGAACCGGGTCGTGGGGCAGCAAGGCAGTGCGATTCACGGCAGCATCGACGCGAACGGCCGCGTGTTCCTCGTCAACCCGAACGGGGTCGTGTTCGGCCGCGGTGCGCAGGTCAACGTCGGCGGCCTCGTGGCCTCGACGCTCGACATCAAGAATGCCGATTTCGCCGCCGGGAATTACCGGTTCTCCGGCCGGTCGATCGGCAACATACAGAACAACGGCAACCTCGTCGCGGCCGAAGGCGGCGCCATTGCGTTGCTTGGCGCGCAGGTCGTGAACCGTGGCGTCGTCCAGGCCCAGATGGGCACCGTGGCGCTTGCCGCGGGCGACGCCGTCACGCTGAACTTCGACGGCAGCAAGCTGCTCAACCTGCAGGTCGACGAGCGTGCGGTCGATGCGCTGGCCAGCAACGAACGTCTGCTCAAGGCCGATGGCGGACAGGTGCTGATGAGCGCGCGCACCGCCAATGCGCTGTTGCAGACGGTGGTGAACAACCAGGGCGCCATCGAGGCGCGCACGCTCAGGAATTCCGCCGGGCGGATCTCGCTGGACGGTCATGACGCAGGGACGGTCAACGTCGCCGGCACACTGAACGCCAGTGCGACGACCCCCGGCAACGGCGGCACGATCGACACGCGCGGCGCGGACGTGAAGGTCGCGCTCGGCGCGACGGTCGATACCCGTGCCACCAACGGACGTAACGGTGTGTGGCGCATTGCGTCGCCCGACCTGTCGGTCACGCCGGGTGCGAGCCGGCAGGGGACGATCGTCGCCGATACGCTGTCGCGCAACCTGGGGATGACGGATATCGAACTCGTCGCCGAGCAGGGCAAGCTGTCGGTCGACGGCCCGGTGAACTGGGCAACCGGCAATCAGCTGACGCTGACGAGCCGGCAGGGCGGCGTCGCGGTGAACGGCGCGCTACGTGCAACGGGTGCGAACGCCGGGGTGGCCATCGACGCGGCACAAGGCGCGCAGATCAACGCGCCGGTCGCGCTGACCGGCGCGAACGCCCGTTTCAAGCTCGATTACGTTGGCACGTATTCGCTCGGCAACAGCGCATCCGTCACGCTGTCCGGTGCGGGCGCGGGATTCGAGTCGAACGGCTTTCTCCATACCGTGATCCAGAACCTCGCACAGTTGCAGGCGATCAACGCGAACCTGGGCGGCCTGTACGTGCTCGGCAACGACATCGCCGGCGGCTATTACAACACCACGTTCCAGACGATCGGCGCCGACACGCCGTTCTCCGGTGCGTTCGACGGCCTCGGTCATTCGGTCAGCAGGCTGTCGATTACGAGCGGCAGCCCCTATGCGGGCCTGTTCGGCCTCAATACGGGCCGCATCGCGAACCTCGTGCTGAAATCGTCGAGCGTCGGTGCGGCCACAGGCCCGGGACCGGTCGCGATCGGTGCGGTGGCTGGCGAGAATCGCGGCGAGATCGCGAACGTCGTCGTGTCGGACAACACGCAGGTGCGAGCCGGTGCGAGCCGCAGCAACGTGCTCGGCGGTCTCGTCGGCATCAACCGCGGCAGCGTGGCGCAATCGTCGTTTACCGGCAGGGTGGAAGGCAACGGCATGACCTACGCCGCGGGTGGTCTCGTCGGCGAGCAGGCGTCGATGGCCGGACAGCCGGTGGCAACGATATCCGACGGCACGGCGAACGCCACCGTGTCGGGCGGCGCGTCGAACGTCGCATCGCTGGGTGGCCTCGTCGGCCTGAACCGCGACGGTACGATTCGCAACGGCACGAGCCTCGGCTCGACATCCGCCAATGGCTTGTCGGGCGTCAACGTCGGCGGCCTGGTCGGCGCGAACCTGGCCAACGGGGTCGTGCAGGGCAGCGCCTCCGGACGCACGACGGGCGGCACGGCCGGTACGGCGGGCGGTTTTGTCGGCTTCAACACCGGCGAGATTTCCGATTCGACTGCAAGCGGTGTGGTCGACGGCAGGTCCGCGCAAGCCATCGGCGGGTTCGCCGGGCTGAACCAGGGCTCCGTGGTCAAGAGCAAGGCGCTGGGCGCGGTCACCAGCGCGTCGTCCGGCGCAACGGGCGGTTTTGTCGGCATCAACCAGGGCCGCGATGCGCTGATTGACGACGCACAGGCACACGGCACGGTATCCGGCGGGCAGGGCGCCGTCGGCGGCTTCGTCGGCAGCCATGTCAACGGGACGATCGCGCATTCGGTCGCGCGTGGCAAGACGACCGGCGGCAACTACAGCAAGACGGGCGGCTTCGCCGGCTACAACGAGAGCGTACTGGCCGACAACGATGCGAGCGGCGACGTATCCGCCGGCATGTATGCGTCGGTGGGCGGCTTTGCCGGTACCAACGCAACGTCGGGCACGCTCGCCGTCGCATCGGCGACGGGCAACGTTCAAGGTGGCACGTCGAGCGTCGTGGGTGGGCTCGTCGGCGACAACCTCGGCGAGATCTTCGGCTCGTCGGCGTCGGGCACGGTCGGCGGCGGCTGCCAGGCAACGCTCGGTGGCCTGGTCGGGCTGAACGCGGGGCTGGTCGAGAGCTCGGCGGCAAGCGGTCGCGTCAACAACAGCGGCTATTCGTCGTGGCGGCAGGTTTACGGCGGCCTCGTCGGCGTCAATCGCGGCACGTTCCGGTGGAGCCATGCGGTTGGTGCCGCCGCCCAGCAAAAGATCGCGGGCGTCAACCTCGGTGTGATCGAGCAGTAAGGCATTCGGCGACGGGCGATGCGACGCCCGTCGCCGCTTCAACGGGAGACAGCATGACAACGATACTGCGGCGCGTATGTCGATGGGGGCGCACGCCCGCGCGCTTGTTCAGGGCGGCCGTGTGCGCGGCGTGCGCATGCCATGTCAATGCGGCAACGGCGGGGACGACGGCCGTCGATTGCACGTTCAGCAACGTCCAGGCGACGAGCTGGAGGCAGGTCACGCGCCTGACGAACAGCACACCGGTCGGCGCCGTGCTCTATCAGCGCATGGTGTCGCTCATGGTGTCGTACAGGTACGGGCCTCAGGGGCCCTACGCGTACGAGCTGGTGACTGCCGGGCACTGGGAGGTGGGGACGGTCGTTACCGACGGCCTCGCGCGGACGAACGTGGACGGCATCGCGTTGCGCTGGTCGGGTGTCGACAGCGACGGCGAATCGCGCAAGCTGGTGCAGGGTGTCTATCCGACCGCGGTCGCGAAGTCGGCGATCAATCGCGTGGAGGGGGGCGGGACGTCCGTCGGCGACACGATCATGGTCTATTTCGAACAGCACCTCATGCTGACCAAGGCGGCGACCTCGTTGCCGGAGGGCGAGATCGTCGTGAACGACCTGCTCGGGACGCCACGCATCACGTTGTACGCGTATACGTTGCCGGAAGACGCCGCGTCGCTCGGCAGCAACGTGATCTTGACCCCTCCGCTTCCTTGGAACATGTGCAAGCAGTCGATTAGCTATACCGGTGTCGGCAACCTGACGATCGGCGGCGGCGGGGGCATTCCTGTGCCGAAACAATGCGAAGTCGAGTCGAACATGATCGTGCCGGTCAATCTCGGCAGAGCGTCGCTCGGTCAGTTCCCGAGCCTGCATGCAACGTCGCAGCCGGTCGATTTCAACATCACGCTCAGCCGGTGCGCGGCGGCGGCGAAACCGACGATCAGCTTCCGCGACAAGGCCGTCCAGCCGAATGCGGACAAGACGCTGCTGCAACTCAGCGCGCCCGAAGGGCAGGCGACCGCCCGCGGCTTCAACATCGTGATGTCGAACGGCCTGACTGGCGAGCGGATCAGCTACGATGAACCGGACAGCGCGAAGCAGTATCCGATGAAGCGCGTCGGCGACACCGCCGTAATGCCGTTGAGCGCGCAGTACATCCGGACCGGCACCGATACCGAACTCAGGGCCGGCTACGCGGGCGGCGCGGCGGAGTTCACGTTCACGTTTCCGTAACGGCCCCGGCACGGCACCTGTGCAGCGGAGATGCGTGCGACGGCCTTCATCGCGCCATATGCGCAGACGCAACCCGCCATGTGTCGATCTGTCGGTCCGGATTCGCCGCACGCGCCGATGCATCGGCGGCATCACGCCTCTCATGCGTCGCGATGCGCGGTGAACCGGATCGCCGCGCGCGCCTTCGGCGCGGTGGGCGACGGAATGCGTTGCTCGACGCAGGGACGGGCAGCGTAAGCGCGCCACGGCATATCGATATGGAAATCGATTCGTTGTCTATCGCGTGCGATTTCCGCAATCTGAACCCGTAGTTCGTGTGACACCTCCTTGACTGGGATTCGCGCCCGCTGCGTGCAGCGGGCGTCTTTTTTTGCGTGCCGCATCTCACGCCGCGCGCCGCGCCTCATCACGAAACCCGCTGAGCAAAGCACCATTTGTTGGTTCGGATTCGCCGCACGCGCTGCTACGTTAGCGGCTTCGCGACGACACACTCCGTCGCGATGTTCTTCGAACCGGGCCGCCGCGCGATCCGCGGCGGCCTTCATAACAAATCAGGTCGTGCTCATGAAAATCCACACTCTCGCTACGTGGCTCGTCGGGGCTGCGCTCATTACCGCAGGCACCGTCGCGCATGCGGACCGTCTCGACGATATCAAGAAGGCCGGCGTGCTGCGCGTCGCGACGTTCGACAGCAACCCGCCGTTCGGCTATGTCGACGGCAAAAGCAATCACATCGTCGGTCTCGACGTCGACTATGCGAAGGCACTCGCCGACAAGCTCGGCGTGAAGCTGCAGCTCCAGCCGACCAACCCCGCGAACCGCATTCCGTTCCTGACGTCCGGCAAGGTCGATCTCGTGCTCGCGAACTTCACGATCACCGACGAGCGCGCGAAGCAGGTCGACTTCAGCATCCCGTATTTCTCGTCGGGCCAGCAGTTTCTCGCGAAGAAGGGCGTGCTGAAATCGGCCGACCAGCTGAACGGGCTGCGCGTCGGCGCCGACAAGGGCACGACCAACGAAATCACGCTGCGCGAGAAATTCCCGAAGGCGACGATCGTTGCGTACGACGACACGCCGTTCGCGTTCGCCGCGCTGCGCGCCGGCAACGTGCAGGCGATCACGCAGGACGGCCCGAAGCTGATCGGCCTGCTCGCGAACGTGCCGGACAAGCAGAACTACGAGATCCCGGCGTTCACGATCTCGAACGACTACATGGGCGTCGGCGTGCCGAAAGGCGAGACGCGCCTGCTCGGCTTCGTCAACGACACGCTGAAGGGGCTCGAGGCGAACGGCCGCGCCGTGCAGATCTACGACGCATGGTTCGGGCCGACGACGAAGACGCCGCTCACGCGCATCTTCCGGATCGGCGACAAGACCTGATCAGCATCGCACGCGCGCCGCGACCGGCCGGATCATCGGCCTCGCGGCGCTTTCCGTTTTCTTCCGATCGCGCGCTTCGCGCCCGCAACACAGCATGCTCGGGTTGGCTCCCAAATATCTGTCCTGGCTCTGGCAGGGCTTCCTGCTGACGCTCGGTCTCGCGGCCGCGTCGGCCGTCGCCGCGACCGCCGGCGGTCTGCTGCTCGCGGTCATGCGGCATGCGCGCGGCATGGCACCGCGCGCGGTGGCCGCCGCGTACGTCGTCACGTTCCGCAACACGCCGCTGCTCGTGCAGTTGCTGTTCTGGTATTTCGGCGTCGCGTCGCTGCTGCCCGACACGTGGGTCGCATGGCTGAATGCGCGCCATGCGTTGAGCATGGGCCCGTTCACGCTCGCATGGCCGTCGTTCGAATTCGTCGCGGGCTGGGTCGGGCTGAGCGCATATACGGCCGCGTTCGTCGCGGAGGAATGCGAAGCCGGCCTGCGCGGTGTGCGGCGCGCACAGCACGATGCGGCGGCCGCGCTCGGCCTCACGCCGATGCAGTCGCTGCGCTACGTGGTGCTGCCGCAGGCCGTGCGCATCGCGTTGCCGCCGCTGTTCGGCCAGTACATGAATCTCGTGAAGAACTCGTCGCTCGCGATGGCGATCGGCGTGGCCGAGCTGTCGTATGCATCGCGGCAGGTCGAGACCGAAACGTTCAAGACTTTCGCCGCATTCGGCGTGGCGACCGTGCTGTACGTCGCGGCGGTGGCCGCGATCGAAGCGGGCGCGTATGCGGCGACGCAATGGCGCGACCGGCTGGGAGCGGGGCGCTGACCATGGATTTCTCGCTGCTGCTCGCCAATCTGCCGTACCTGCTCGTCGGCGCGTTCCCGGAGGGGCCGCTCGGCGGTGCCGCGCTGTCGCTGCTGCTCGCGATCGCGTCGGCCGTTGCATCGGCCGTGCTCGGCATCGCGCTCGGCGTTGCCATGGCGCTCGCGCGCGGCCCTGCGCGCGTGCTGCTGCTCGCGTTCATCGGCTTCTTCCGCGCGATTCCCGTGCTGATGCTGATTTTCTGGACCTACTTCCTGATGCCCGTGCTGCTGCACATGGACGTGCCGGGGCTCGCGACGGTCGTGTGCGCGCTCGCGCTGATCGGCGGCGCGTATCTCGCGCACGCGGTGCATGCGGGCATCGTCGCGGCCGGCGACGGCCAATGGCAGGCCGGGCTGTCGCTCGGTCTCACGCGCTGGCAGACGGTGCGCCACGTGCTGCTGCCGCAGGCGATCCGGATCATGACGCCGTCGTTCGTCAACCAGTGGGTCGCGCTCGTGAAGGACACGTCGCTCGCCTATATCGTCGGCGTGCCGGAACTGTCGTTCGTCGCGACGCAGGTGAACAACCGGCTGATGGTGTATCCGGCGCCGATCTTCCTGTTCGTCGCGCTGATCTACCTGGTGCTGTGTACGTCGCTCGACGGCGCGGCACGCTGGCTGTTGTCACGCCGCCCGCGCGCGCAACGCGCCGCGGCGGCGGCGGTCGAGTACACGGAACCGGCGCGGTAACGGCGAGCCGCGGCCGCATCGACGTGCCGGTGAGGCGGCAGTGTCGGGGAATCTTCGCGGCGGACAGCGCGGCGGGCTGGTCGGGCCCGGCGGGCAGTCCGCACAAGAAAGGGGGAGGGACGGCCGCGCACCGCTGTTCGTCGAGCGACGGCGGGCGGCCTGTGCGTTACGACGCGGCGTAGTGCGAATTGAAGACTGCGCGCAGCGTCGACGTGTCGGTCGCGAAATCGCCCCACAGCGGCCCGTCGTTCTGCGCGAACGCGAACGGCGCCGTATTGATCGACGCGAGACGGAAGCGCCATTGCGCCGCTTCCTGGCGGAATGCGGTGAGCTGCATGTCGGACAGCGCCGTCTGCGCGCTCGCGAGCGTGACGAGCGGGTCGACCGGATTGTTCGCGACCCGCACCTCGAAGTGCAGGTGCGGGCCCGTCGCGGCGCCGGTCATCCCGACCGAGCCGATGCGCTGGCCCTGCTTCACGGTTTCGCCCGTCTTGAGACCGTGCGCGAACGCCGACAGGTGCGCGTAGTAGGTCGAGTAACCGTCGGCGTGATCGACGATCACGTAGCGGCCGTAGCCGCCCGGATCGGTGCCGACGAACGACACGACGCCGTCGGCCGCCGCGTCGACGGGCGTGCCGGTCGGCGCGGCGAGATCGACGCCCGTGTGGAACGCCATCGCCTGCGACAGCGGATGGATGCGCTCGCCGAAGAACGAGCTGATGCGCGTCCATTTGACCGGCATCGTGAATGCGGCGGCTTCGAGCGGCGAGCCGTCGAGCGCGTAGTACGCGCCGTGCTCGGCGCCCGGCGCGCGGAACCAGATCGCGCCGAACGTGCGGCCGGCGACGCGCAGCTCGAGCGCGGTAAGGCGCGGCGTGCCGTCGCTCGTATCGAACGCGACGCGGTAGTAGTCGCCGCGCTGCGCGCTCGCGCGCATCGCGACCTTGCCGCTGACGAGATCGCCGAGCTGGATGCGCACCTCGGGCGGCACGTCGAGACGGTTCAGCGTGTCGGACAGCGTGAGCTCGATGTCGCCCGCGCGCATGCCGTGCCGATTTTCGGGGGCCGCGAACTGGAACAGGTTCGCATAACCGAGCATGTCGTTGCGGTGTGCGCTGAGCGGCGCGAACAGGCCCGGCTGCTGGCTGCGGTCGTTGTGTTCGTCGGAATCGTTGCGCTCGCCGATCGTGCGGGCGAGCTCGCTCGTCACGAAATGCTGCGCGGTGGGAAACGGCGTGTCGGACAGCACGCGCTGCGGCAGCGCGGCCGTGCCCGAGTCGACGGCGCCCGGCAGTTGCGACACGGCCGGCAGCGCGGCGAGGCCGAGTGCGGCGAGGGCGCCGAGCACGGCGGCCGGCACGAGCGCGCGCACGACGCGCTGCGCGCGGCCGGGCGCGAAAGCATCAGGGGTAGCGGCAGACTTGACCAAGGTGTCCACATCCAGGAAAGCGGTTCAAAGGGGTGTGGGCAGGGGCCGCCGGCGGCACATCCGTCGGGCAGCGACGGGGGCGGGCGGCGGGCGTGCAACAAAACAGGCCCCGCCAGGGGCCTGTGTCGTTTCCGTTCGACCCAACGCGCGGGGCGGGCCCGCTTCGAACGGCGGCGTGCATACCGGGTCGAACCCGGTTATCACGAAGACGCTAAAGAAAGATGACAGCGCCAGTCTACCGGTGTTCCGCACAACGTTAAAAATTTTAAAGAGGGTCAGCTCATTCGTTTCGTAGTGCGGTAAATCGGGCTAAATCAGCATTTATTACGACAAATTTCGTCAGTCCGGCAATTTGTGCGCGCGGCCGCGCAACGCGTCGGACGTGCGCACGGTGTCGAAGCCGGCGTCGAGCATGGCCTCGGCGTCGTTCCACAGGTTGCCGCGCAGCCGGTTGGTCCAGATCATCGACGCGAACACGCCTTCGAGCAGCGACACGAGATAGACGGCGGCCAGATGCACGTCGAGATCGGCGGCGAGTTCACCGGCCGCGATCGCGCGGCGCAGCAGCGCCTTCGTGATCCGCAGCATCTGCAGTTCGAGCAGCATGCGGCGCCGCTGCAGCGCGCCGTTTTCCTCGCTCTGCTCGCACTTCGTATAGAGGATCACGAGCACGCGCTGCATCGGGCCCGGCTCGCCGCATTCCTGCAGATAGTGCGAGGCGGCGCGCCGCAGCGTGGCGAGCGGCGGCAGCCCGTCGCCCGCGTCGAAGCCTTCCGACGTGCGCGCGAACGCGCGGTCGCACATCGCGAGACACACTTCCATCTTGTTGCGGTAGTGGCCGTAGACGGCGCCGCGCGACATCCCGGCGGCCTCGGCGAGATCCGCCATCGCGGTTTGCGCGACGCCTTTCTCGAGCAGCACGAGTTCGGCGGCGTCGAGGATCCGGTGCTTGATGGCGAGCGATTCTTCGCGGGTCTTGCGGGCCATGTCCTGAAATTCCTTACAGTTCGCTGTCGTTTTATTGAGACAGTGTGACGGTCAGATTGAAGCGGCGTGTATTTAATCAATCGTGACTGATTATAATCGGCCACCCTGAGCCGCCGCATTGTATCGGCGGCGAACGATCCGAGGTCACATATGAATAACAATCGCTCCCTGTTGCGCCACCGGCTGGCGCCGTTCGCGCTGGCGGCCGTGCTGGCCCTGGCCGGATGTGGAAAGGGCGACAAGGACACCGCGCCGGAGGCCGCGAAACAGGCGACGGTCGTGACGGTGCGCCCGACGGCCGTGCCGATGACCGTCGAATTGCCGGGCCGGCTCGATGCATACCGGCAGGCGGAAGTGCGCGCGCGGGTCGCGGGCATCGTGACCGCACGCACCTACGAGGAAGGCCAGGAAGTGAAGCAGGGCGCGGTGCTGTTCCGCATCGATCCCGCGCCGCTGAAGGCCGCGCGCGACGCCGCGCAAGGAGCGCTCGCGAAGGCGCAGGCCGCCGCGCTCGCGGCGAGCGACAAGCGCCGCCGTTACGACGATCTCGTGCGCGATCGCGCGGTGAGCGAGCGCGACCACACCGAGGCCGTTGCCGGCGACACGCAGGCGAAGGCCGACGTTGCGTCCGCGAAGGCGGAACTCGCACGGGCGCAGTTGCAGCTCGACTATGCAACGGTCACCGCGCCGATCGCGGGCCGCGCACGGCGCGCGCTCGTGACCGAAGGCGCGCTCGTCGGCCAGGACCAGGCGACACCGCTCACGACCGTCGAGCAGCTCGACCCGATCTACGTGAACTTCTCGCAGCCGGCCGCCGACGTCGACGCGTTGCGCCGGGCGGTGAAGAGCGGGCGCGCGACGGGTATCGCGCAGCACGACATCACGGTGACGCTGCTGCGTGCCGACGGCACCGCGTATCCGCTGAAGGGCAAGCTGCTGTTCAGCGATCTCGCGGTCGATCCGACCACCGACACCGTCGCGATGCGCGCGCTGTTCCCGAATCCGGAGCGCGAACTGCTGCCGGGCGCGTACGTGCGGATCGCGCTCGACACGGCGGTCGACCAGCGGGCGATCCTCGTGCCGCGCGATGCGCTGCTGCGCACGGCGGACCGCACGTCGGTGCGCGTGGTCGGCACGAACGGCAAGGTCAAGGACGTCGAGGTCGCCGCCGACCAGATGAGCGGCCACGACTGGCGCATCACGCGCGGCCTCGCGGGCGGCGAGCGCGTGATCGTCGACGATGCCGCGCAGTTCACGCCCGATACGGCCGTCAAGCCCGTCGAGAAGGCGCCGCCGTCGAAAGCGGCGCCGGCAGCGGCCGCTTCGCAGGCGGCCGCCCGTCAAACCTGACCGGTTAACACCACACCACCATGGCACGTTTCTTCATCGATCGCCCCGTCTTCGCGTGGGTGATCGCAATCTTCATCATGCTGGGCGGCGCATTCGCGATCCGCTCGCTGCCCGTTGCGCAGTACCCGGACATCGCGCCACCCGTCGTCAGCATCTATGCGACGTACCCGGGCGCATCCGCGCAGGTCGTCGAGGAATCGGTGACCGCGCTGATCGAGCGCGAAATGAACGGCGCGCCGGGGCTGATGTATACGTCCGCGACGAGCAGCGCCGGCGCGGCGTCGCTGTACCTGACGTTCAAGCAGGGCGTCAACGCCGATCTCGCGGCCGTCGAAGTGCAGAACCGGCTGAAGACGGTCGATGCGCGGCTGCCGGAACCGGTGCGGCGCGACGGCATCCAGGTCGAGAAGGCCGCCGACAACATCCAGCTCGTGGTGTCGCTGACATCCGACGACGGGCGGATGACCGACGTGCAGCTCGGCGAATATGCGTCGGCGAACGTCGTGCAGGCGCTGCGCCGTGTCGACGGCGTCGGCCGGGTGCAGTTCTGGGGCGCCGAATATGCGATGCGGATCTGGCCCGACCCGGTGAAGATGGCCGGGCACGGCCTCACCGCGTCGGATATCGCGTCGGCGGTGCGCGCGCACAACGCACGCGTGACGATCGGCGACATTGGCCGCACCGCGGTGCCGGCCAGCGCACCGATCGCGGCGACGGTATTCGCCGATGCGCCGCTGAAGACGCCGGCCGAGTTCGGCGCGATCGCGCTGCGCACGCAGGCCGACGGCTCCGCGCTGTATCTGCGCGACGTCGCGCGCGTCGAGTTCGGCGGCAACGACTACAACTACCCGTCGTACGTGAACGGCAAGGTCGCGACCGGGATGGGCATCAAGCTCGCGCCGGGCTCGAACGCGGTATCCACCGAGAAGCGCGTGCGCGCGACGATGGACGAGCTGTCCGCGTATTTCCCGCCGGGCGTGAAGTACCAGATCCCGTACGAAACGTCGTCGTTCGTGCGCGTGTCGATGAACAAGGTCGTCACGACGCTGATCGAGGCCGGCGTGCTCGTGTTCCTCGTGATGTTCCTGTTCATGCAGAACCTGCGCGCGACGCTGATCCCGACGCTCGTCGTGCCGGTCGCGCTCGCGGGCACGTTCGGCGTGATGTATGCGGCCGGCTTCTCGATCAACGTGCTGACGATGTTCGGGATGGTGCTCGCGATCGGCATCCTCGTCGACGACGCGATCGTCGTGGTCGAGAACGTCGAGCGGCTGATGGTCGAGGAGGGGCTCGGGCCGTACGACGCGACCGTCAAGGCGATGAAGCAGATCAGCGGCGCGATCGTCGGGATCACCGTGGTGCTGACGTCGGTGTTCGTGCCGATGGCGTTCTTCGGCGGCGCGGTGGGCAACATCTACCGGCAGTTCGCGCTGTCGCTCGCGGTGTCGATCGGTTTCTCGGCCTTCCTTGCGCTGTCGCTCACGCCCGCACTGTGCGCGACGCTGCTCAGGCCCGTGTCCGGCGAACATCACGAGAAGCGCGGCTTCTTCGGCTGGTTCAACCGCTTCGTCGCGCGTTCGACGCAGCGCTACGCGACGCGCGTGGGCAAGATGCTGAAGAAGCCGGTGCGCTGGCTCGTCGTGTACGGCGCGCTGACCGCGGCCGCGGGGCTGATGCTCACGCAACTGCCGACCGCGTTCCTGCCGGACGAGGACCAGGGCAACTTCATGGTGATGGTGATCCGGCCGCAAGGCACGCCGCTCGCGGAAACGATGCAGAGCGTGCGGGAAGTCGAGTCGTACATCCGCCATGACGAGCCGGCCGCGTATACGTTCGCGCTCGGCGGCTTCAACCTGTACGGCGAAGGGCCGAACGGCGGGATGATCTTCGTCACGCTGAAGAACTGGAAGGAGCGCAAGGCCGCAGACGCGCACGTGCAGGCGATCGTCGCGCACATCAACGAGCGCTTCGCGGGCACGCCGAACACGACGGTGTTCGCGATGAACTCGCCGGCGCTGCCCGATCTCGGCTCGTCGAGCGGTTTCGACTTCCGGCTGCAGAACCGCGGCGGGCTCGACTACGCGACGTTCAGCGCCGCGCGCGAGCAACTGCTCGGGGCGGGCCGCAAGGATCCCGCGTTGACCGACCTGATGTTCGCCGGCACGCAGGACGCGCCGCAGCTGAAGCTCGACATCGATCGCGCGAAGGCGTCCGCGCTCGGCGTGTCCATGGATGAGATCAACACGACGCTCGCGGTGATGTTCGGCTCCGACTATATCGGCGACTTCATGCACGGCACGCAGGTGCGGCGCGTGATCATGCAGGCCGACGGGCTGCACCGGCTCGATCCGGACGACGTGAAGAAGCTGCGCGTGCGCAACTCGCATGGCGAGATGGTGCCGCTCGCGGCGTTCACGACGCTCCACTGGACGCTCGGGCCGCCGCAGCTCACGCGCTACAACGGCTTTCCGTCGTTCACGATCAACGGCTCGGCCGCGCAGGGCCACAGCAGCGGCGAGGCGATGGCCGCGATCGAGCAACTCGCGGCGAAGCTGCCGGCCGGCACCGGCTATGCGTGGTCGGGGCAGTCGTTCGAGGAGCGGCTGTCGGGCGCGCAGGCGCCGATGCTGTTCGCGCTGTCGGTGCTCGTCGTGTTCCTCGCGCTCGCGGCGCTCTACGAGAGCTGGTCGATTCCGTTCGCGGTGATGCTGGTCGTGCCGCTCGGCGTGATCGGCGCGGTGCTCGGCGTCACGCTGCGGATGATGCCGAACGACATCTACTTCAAGGTGGGACTGATCGCGACGATCGGATTGTCCGCGAAGAACGCGATCCTGATCGTCGAAGTCGCGAAGGACCTGGTCGCGCAGCGCATGTCGCTCGTCGACGCCGCGCTCGAGGCCGCGCGCCTGCGGCTGCGGCCGATCGTGATGACGTCGCTCGCGTTCGGCGTCGGCGTGCTGCCGCTCGCGTTCGCGTCAGGCGCCGCGTCCGGCGCGCAGATGGCGATCGGCACCGGCGTGCTCGGCGGCGTGATCACGGCGACCGTGCTCGCGGTGTTCCTCGTTCCGCTGTTTTTCGTGATCGTCGGCCGCCTGTTCGACGTCGGCCCGCGCCGGCGCGGCGGAGCGCAGCCGGCGGCGATGGAGGGTTCTCAATGATGTTTGCGCTGAATGCACAGGCAGCGCTGCGGGTTCAGGTTGCGCTGGCCGCCGCGCTCGCGCTGGCCGGCTGCACGCTCGCACCGCGTTACGAGCGGCCGGCGGCGCCCGTGCCGGCGACCTATGCGCCGGTCGACGGCAGTGCCGCGCCCGCGGCGGCGGCATCGCCCGCCGATGCCGCGCTGCTCGACGACTGGCGCACGTACTTCACCGATGCCGCGCTGCAGGCGTGGATCGACGCGGCGCTCGCAAATAACCGCGACCTGCGGGTCGCCGCCGGCCGGCTCGAGGAAGCGCGCGCACTGTACGGCGTGCAGCGCGCGGATCTGATGCCGTCGGTCGATGCGAATCTGGGTTATGAGCGTGCGCGCCAGTACGACCCGGTCGTGCGCGAAAGCGCGATCAGCGGGCTGTATCGTGCGGGCGTCGGCGTCAGCGCGTACGAGCTCGATCTGTTCGGCCGTGTGCGCAGCCTGTCCGACGCGGCGCTCGCCGAGTATTTCGCGACGGCCGACGCGCAACGCACGGTGCGCATCGGCGTGATCGCCGACGTGGCGGGCGCGTACGTGTCGGAGCGCTCGCTGCACGAGCAGCTCGCGCTGGCGCAGCGCACGCTGGACGCGCGCGAACGCATGGCCGCGCTCACGCAGCGTCGTTATGCGGCCGGCACGAGCGACGCGATCGAGCTGCGCTCGGCCGAGATGCTGGTGGCATCCGCGCGCGCATCGCAGGCCGCGCTGCAGCGCGAGCATGCGCAGTCGGTGCGGGCGCTGCAGTTGCTCGCGGGCGACTTCGCGCGCAACGTGCCGGGCGACACGACCGCGCTCGACACGCTGTCGATCGCGCCCGTGGCGCCCGGCGCACCGAGTGCGCTGCTCGAACGGCGGCCGGACATCCGGCAGGCGGAAGCGCGGCTCAAGGCCGCCAACGCGCAGATCGGCGCCGCGCGCGCGGCGTTCTTTCCACGCATCACGCTGACGAGCGACTACGGCTCGGTCAGCGATGCGTTCTCGAGCCTGTTTGCCGGCGGCACCAGCGTATGGACGTTCGCGCCGCGCATCACGTTGCCGATCTTCGCGGGCGGACGCAACCGCGCGAACCTCGACGTCGCGAACGCGCGCAAGCACATCGCGGTTGCCGATTACGAGAAGACGGTGCAAACCGCGTTCCGCGAAGTGGCCGACGCATTCGCCGCGCGCGACTGGATCGATCGCCAGCTTGCCGCGCAGCAGGACGTGTATGCGGCCGACGGCGCGCGGCTGAAGCTCGCGGAGCGCCGCTACGCGGGCGGCGTCGCGACGTATCTCGAACTCCTCGACGCGCAGCGCAGCACGTACGAGTCGGGGCAGGAACTGATCAGGCTCAAGCAGCTCAGGCTCGCGAATGCGATCGCGCTGTACCGCGCGCTCGGCGGCGGCTGGTCGCCGGCGTCGGCGGAGGCCGCGGCTTCCGCGTAATGCCCGCCGCCTGACGCCGCAGCGCGTCGGGCGGCATGACGGCGGCGGTACGTTTCGACGTGCTGCCGCCGCTTCCCTCGATCCATACCGCTGGTTCCAGCGATATCTTTCCCCATCGACAGGCCGGCCGGGACGTTTTTCATCCTGCGGCAACGCGTGCGTGCGCGTGCCGGAACAGCCGTCGTCTTGCGACCGCTCGTGTCGCAATTCCGCGCAAACGTGTGCGGGTCATTTTGACTTCTTTCTCCCATGCGATGAGGTTCCGATATCGGGTTCCGGCGGCCGCTGATGCGTGCGATTTGCAATCCGGAATTGAAGAACGAATTAATCATATATCGGAAATAATGAGGGCGGCAAAGTGTCGCGGTAAAACGTTTGTATTCATGTCGCAATCGTTTGCGCGAAAAAATTGTATTGATTGAATCGCCGGTTAATTTCCTGTTTGTTGAAAATGATTTGATATTGGCGTTGTCGTCGGGCAACGATGGCGGCTCTGGACAATGTTTTGTCCTTTTCGCGGATGATTTGCCAGAGCCAATGCTGGCAAGGGTGAGCGGGGTGGATTCGGTTGTCGATCGAAAATTTCCTTAATCTTCAATTGCTTCCAAAAAATAAAAAAGGACTGCGGATAAAAATTTCCGGATTGAAAATTGACAGGAAATAGTGCGGGCTTGGAGGGGTGAATCGGACATTGTCAGATGCATTTGACAATGATTTACAGAAAACTTTCATGATTATCTCGATAATGCCGCCTCGTGACGGACGGGAGCCACCACACGCTGCCGTTTGTGTCCGCCACGTCATCTATTCCATTTGCAGTCCTTTCGGGAAACGTCATGAAAAAATCCATCCTGACCGCTGTCGCACTCGCGGCCCTGTCGACCTCGGCCTTCGCAGCGGGCACCGGCACGATCAACTTCACGGGCGAGATCGTCGCGGGCGCATGCGGCATCGATTCGGGCTCGGTCAACCAGACCGTGAACCTCGGCAAGGTGCCGACCAACGTGTTCAAGCAGGCTGGCGACAAGTCCACGCCGACCAACTTCGACATCAAGCTGACCGACTGCGACACGAGCGTCGCGCAGAACGCGTACTTCACGTTCACGGGCACGTCGAGCGCGGGCCAGCCGAAGCTGCTCGCCACGATCGGTTCGGCAACCAACGTCGGCATCCGCCTGCAGGCAGCGTCGGGCGAATACCTCGACAACGGCGCCGAGCAGAAGGCACCGACCGTGCTGCAAAACGGCACGAACGTCGCACGCTTCGCGGCCATGTACGAAGCGACCGCAGCCGGCGTGACGCCGGGTACCGCCGAAGGCGTGGCGAACTTCACCGTCCGCTACCAGTAAGCCGCCGTACCGGGGAAGGGTGCGCGCACCCTTCCTCGTTCGTTTTTCCTCATTTCCCCCTTCGTTGGACTTCCGGTAGCGCCGCGTGCGAATCAGACATTCCTTCCTTTGCGTCTCCGTGCTGGTTGTCGGCAGCCAGAGCCATGCGACGGAATTCAATTCGTCGTTCCTGAACATCGACGGCTCGAACAACGTCGATCTGTCGCAGTTCTCGCAGGCGGACTTCACGCTGCCCGGCGAGTACATGCTCGACGTACAGGTCAACGACCTGTTCTACGGGCTGCAGGCGATCGAGTTCATCGCCGTCGACGCGTCGGGAGCGGGCAAACCGTGCCTGCGCCCGGAACTCGTCGCGCAGTTCGGGCTGAAACCGTCGCTCGCGAAGGACCTGCCGCGCTTCCAGGGCGGACGTTGCGTCGACCTCGGCGCGATCGAGGGGGCGACCGTGCGCTACCTGAAAAGCGACGGGCGGCTCAAGATCACGATTCCGCAGGCTGCGCTCGAGTTCAGCGATACGACCTACCTGCCGCCGGAGCGCTGGTCGGAAGGGATTCCCGGCGCGATGCTCGACTATCGCGTGATCGCGAACACGAACCGCAACTTCGGCACGGGCGGCGGGCAAACGAATTCGATCCAGGCCTACGGGACGGTTGGCGCGAACTGGGATGCATGGCGCTTTCGCGGCGACTACCAGGCGCAATCGAACGTGGGCAATACGGCCTACGCGGACCGCACGTTCCGCTTCAGCCGGCTTTATGCATTTCGCGCGCTGCCGTCGATCCAGTCGACGGTGACGTTCGGCGACGACTACCTGACGTCCGACATTTTCGACACGTTCGCGCTGACGGGCGCGTCGATCCGCAGCGACGACCGCATGCTGCCGCCTTCGCTGCGCGGCTATGCGCCGCTGATCTCGGGCGTCGCGCGCACCAACGCGACCGTGACCGTGTCCCAGGCGGGCCGCGTGTTGTACGTGACGCGCGTGTCGCCGGGCGCCTTCGCGCTGCAGAACATCAATACGAGCGTGCAGGGCACGCTCGACGTTGCAGTCGAGGAAGAGGACGGCAGCGTGCAGCGCTTCCAGGTGACGACGGCCGCCGTGCCGTTCCTCGCGCGCGCCGGGCAACTGCGCTACAAGGCCGCCGTCGGCAAGCCGCGGCTCTTTGGCGGCGCCGGCATCACGCCGTTCTTCGGCTTCGGTGAAATCGCCTACGGCCTGCCGTTCGACGTCACCGCGTATGGCGGTTTCATCGCCGCGTCGGGCTACACGTCGATCGCGCTCGGCGTGGGCCGCGACTTCGGCGCGTTCGGCGCGCTGTCGGCCGACGTCACGCATGCGCGGGCACGCCTGTGGTGGAACGGCGCGACGCGCAACGGCAACTCGTACCGCATCAACTATTCGAAGCACTTCGACGGGCTCGATGCCGACGTGCGTTTCTTCGGTTATCGCTTCTCCGAGCGCGAATACACGAACTTCGCGCAGTTCTCGGGCGACCCGACCGCGTACGGCCTCGCCAACAGCAAGCAGCGCTACTCGGCGACGCTGTCGAAGCGTTTCGGCGACACGTCGACTTATTTCTCGTACGACCAGACGACCTACTGGGAACGTGCGAACGAGCAGCGCGTCGGCCTCACGCTGACGCGCGCGTTCTCGATCGGCACGCTGCGCAACCTGAACGTGAGCGTATCGGCCTTCCGCACGCAGAGCGCCGGCGCGAGCGGCAACCAGGTCTCGGTTACCGCGACGCTGCCGATCGGCGGCCGCCACACCGTCACGTCGAACCTGACGACGGGCAGCGGCAGCACGAGCGTGAACGCCGGCTATATCTACGACGATCCGGATGGCCGCACCTACCAGGTCAACGCGGGCGCGACCGACGGACGGGCGTCGGCGAACGCGAGCTACCGCCAGCGCTCGTCGGCGTATCAGCTGACCGCGCAGGCGTCGACGCTCGCCAATGCGTATGCGGCCGCGTCGCTCGAAGTCGACGGTTCGTTTGTCGCGACGCAATACGGCGTCGCGGCGCACGCGAACGGCAACGCGGGCGACACGCGGTTGCTGGTGTCGACCGACGGCGTGCCCGACGTGCCGCTGTCCGGCACGCTCTCGCATACCGATTCGCGCGGTTATACGGTGCTCGACGGCATCTCGCCGTACAACGTCTACGACGCGACGGTCAACGTCGAGAAGCTGCCGCTCGAGGTGCAGGTGTCGAACCCGATCCAGCGCATGGTGCTGACCGACGGCGCGATCGGCTTCGTGAAGTTCTCCGCCGCGCGCGGCAGCAACCTGTACCTGACACTGACCGACCCGGTCGGCAAGCCGCTGCCGTTCGGCGCATCGGTGCAGGACATGGCGAACGGCAAGGAACTCGGCATCGTCGGCGAGGGCGGCGCGGCGTTCCTGACCCAGGTTCAACCGAAATCCACGCTGGCGGTGCGCGCGGGCGAACGCACGCTCTGCACGATCGACACGCTGCCGAACCAGCTCCAACTCGAAGGCACGCCGATTCCGGTGACGTGCCAGACGCCCGGCGAGTCGCATGCAGCGGCCGCACGGGTCGAACGATGAATTCACGGATCCAGCGATGAAAAACTCCTTCTCCCTTTCCTTTCCGCGACGCGCATGGTGCGTGCTCGCGACCGCCGGTGCGCTCCTCGCGGGCGCCGCGCAGGCGGCGATCGTGCCCGATCGCACGCGCGTGATCTTCAACGAAGGCGAACAGGCGGCGGTCGTCACGATCACCAACAAGAGCACGACCTACCCGTATCTCGTGCAGTCGTGGCTCGAGGACGCGAAGGGCAACAAGATCACGTCGCCGCTGATGGTCGTGCCGCCGCTGCAGCGCGTCGAGGCGAACGAGCGCAACGTGCTGCGGATCGCGAAGCTGCCGGGCACCGAGCTGCCGGCCGATCGCGAATCGGTGTTCTACCTGAACATCCGCGAAGTGCCGCCGAAGACCGATACACCGAACACGCTGCAGATCGCGCTGCATACGCAGATGAAGCTGTTCTACCGGCCGAAGGCCGTGCAGCCCGCGCGCGACGAGGACTGGACGCTGCCGATGACGTTGCGCGTCGATGCGGCCGCGCACAAGCTCGTGTTCGACAATCCGACGCCGTATCACATCACGATCGTCGACGTGGCGGCGGGTGCGCAGAAGACGCACGTGCCGCTGGAGCCGGTGATGGTCAGCCCGATGAGCACGGCCGACGTGCCGTTCAAGGCCGCGACGCCGGCGACGCTGTTCGTCACGCACATCGACGATTACGGCGGCCAGGTGGCGGTCGAGTATGCGTGTGAGGCCGGTGCTTGCAAGAGCGTGAAGAAATGAGCAGCCTGCGACGAAACGGGATCGCATTGCGAACGCCGATGTGGCTCAGGTGGTGTGTGCTCGGACTGTTCTTTGCGCTGGCGCAGCCGGCGTGGGCAGTGCGCTGCATCGCAAACAACGGCGGTGTGTCGCTGACGGAAGCGATCGGCAATGTTGCGTCGTATCCGACCGATGCGCCGGATGGGTACGTGATCTGGGTGTCGCCGCCGCGCACGACGACGGGATACTGCTACAAGGATCTCGGCGGCAGAGAGAAGACGTACGGTGAATGGATCTATTTCTATGCGAACCCTGAAAAGCAGACCCCGGCTGCGTGGGGTCTCGAAATCGGCATTCGCTATCTTGGTCAAGATTACTTCGGCCGCAGCAGTCAGCCCGGAGATGGCGTACAGACGAAAACCTATGTGGAGGAATGTACGTTGAGCGACGCGGAGGTCAAGGCCGGGCGTTGCGAGAAGTTTCCGCTGAGCATCACCTATCAGGTCGTGGTGCGCAAGCGCGGCAACTGGTCGCAGCCGCCATCCGACATCTATGCGGTGTTCCAGTTCGATGGCAGGGGCGGTCTGAACTACATCAATCCGAGCTTTCGCTACAAGCTGAGCGGCCTGCAGAAACTGAAACCGACGCCTTGTCTCGTCGATGTGAAGGTCACGCCTGAACCCGGCATCGTGAAGTTCGGCCAGGTTCAGGCCACGGGCAGCGGTTTCTTGCCAGCGGTGCCGCGCAAGTCGTTCAGTCTCGCGCTGACCAAGCAATGCAACGTGCCGGTGCGCGTGGACGGCTACTTCGAGACATCGCAGACGGTGCAGAACGGGCTGCTCGTGCCGGACCCGAAGAGCAATTTCGGCATCGGCATCGAGGACAGAAACGGCAAGGCGATTGCGTTCAACCAACAGTTCGTGCTCGCCCAGATGCCGGGAAGCGTGAACTACCAGAGCGTGACGCTTGATGCCGTTCTGAAGGCGTTCGGGCCGCCGAAGATCGGTCCGTTCAACGGCGCGGCGACGATTCGGTTGTTTATCTACTGACGCACGCGAGCGCGGCCCGAGCGGATATCTGCCGTGCAAGGCGGGCCGATGGCCGAGCGTCTTTTTCCGGGGGAGATGGAAATGCATCTGAAGGGCACCATGGCAGCGACACTGTTCGTTGCTTCGACGGTGGGCGCGGCTCACGCACAGACGGTATCGGCGGGTGGTTATTCGCTGACCGTGATCGGCGACCTGGGCGGGCCGCGCGACATGCAGTACAACGGGAATGCCGTCAGCGCGGACGGCAAGACGATCGTCGGTTCCTACTGGAGCGACGCGCGGCCCGGTAACTCGATGGCCTTCTCGTGGTCGGCTGCGACGGGCTGGCAGCGGCTGGCGGCGCCGGCGAACGCCTATGACTCGATGGCACAGACGGTGTCGGGCGACGGGCAGGTGATCGGCGGCTCGATCAGTGCGCGCCAGGCGGAAAGCAGCAACCTCGATCGATGGGCGGTGCGATGGCCTGGCGACGGTCGCACACAGAAACTCGTTCCGGATACGGCGGGCTGGGGCGCATCGGTCGAAGTCGCGAACCTCGGCGGCACGAGGATGGCGGGCCGCTTTTCGACGATAGGCGTCTCGAATGCACGGTTCATGTGGGACCAGCCGAGGGGTTTCCGCCAGCTGCCACCCGGCGGCGACTATGTCGTGCAGCTCCTGTCGATGACCTCGTCCGGGAATGCAGCAGCGGGGTTCGCCGGCAATGTCGACGGCGTGTATGGCTCGCGTGCGCTCCTTTGGACAGAACGAATCGGTGAACGACTATTGCCGACGATCAACGCGGGCGTGGCGAGAATGGATCAGGCCCGTGGTGTGACCGAAGACGAACGGACGATCGCCGGCGCGCTTGGCACCCTGGTGGTCACGCCGGATGGACAACGGGTCGACTCGGAGGCCGTGCTGTGGACGAACGGCGGCGACAGCATCCAGCGGCTCGGTTTTCTCGACGGCGACGACAGCAGCTACGCGCAAGCGATCAGCACGGACGGGCGGGTCGTCATCGGCACATCGAGCAACGGGCAAACCGGTGTCGAGCGCGTCTTCGTGTGGACGCCGCAAAGCGGCATGCGCAGCCTCGTTGCGTTGCTCGAAGCGGCCGGCCTGTCGGTCGGAACGCTGAACCTGACCAACGTGATCGGTGTGAGCCCCGACGGGCAGACCATCACGGGGCAGGGTTATCGCGACGGCGATCCCGACTATCGGCCGCAGTTCTGGCAAGTGCACATCGATGCGGCGACCCTGCGCGCGTTGCAGCCGGCGAGCCCGGGCGCCGACGCATTGCGGGTGCGGGCTTCGTCGCGCAAGGCGGCGTCACGCATGCTGGTAGCGAAGCCGAACGCCGCGATGCAGCGAGGTGCCTGCCGCATGCCCGTCAGCCCGGCGCAGCTCGCGCGATGCCTGCCGCGGTTGCCGGCCACGCGCTAACGAGCGCAGCCGCGCGCAGGTGAAGCGATGAAACAAGGCGCCGGTTTTCCGGCGCCTTGTTTCGTTTACCGCACCCAGCGACACATCCTGTGATGGTGATGGTCGAAGTGGCACACGCGGTGCGGATGCGCTTCGGCGATGGCCGGCACGAGCACGGCGGCGGCGAGCGCCGCGACGGCGAGCGATTTCAGTAGCGTTTTCATGTTGCAGTCCTGATCGTTGAAAAGTGAATCACGGGAAGCGGGAACGCCTTACCACTGCGGCCGCTGATCGTCGCGTCGGTCGTCCCGACGGTCATCGCGTCGGTCGTCCCGGCGGTCGTCATATCCGCGGGGATGCTGCGCTTCCCAGTCGCGGCGCTCCCAGTAGCGATTGCCGTCCCAGTAACGATCGCCATGCCAGCCGATCGTGACCTGAGCCGGACCGGCGGGATAGGCAACGCACCCGGTCAGCATCACGCTCGACAGCGCGCCAGCCATGACAGCGGACAACACGATGGATTTCATGGTTTTCTCCCTTGGAAACAGCCCCCCGATCGTACGAGCCCCCAAAATTTCACGTAGTAAGAAGTTGCTACCGCACATGACACGTGCAGGCGCGTTGTCAGACGCGTGAAAGGTCGTGTCGGTGGGTCGCAGGCCGGTCGCGCCGTTCGGATTAGCCGATGACCACGTACCGAACCAGCCGACGTGCGTCCCCTCCACGCGGGCAACGATTTCGTCAATTGTTCAGACAAATCCTGTCGACTGAAAGGGTCATTGGGTAATCAGATTGAGAATGATTTGCGTTTACGTTAAATTGCGCTATCTCGGAATTTGACGGAGCAGATCGATGGCGATGGCGGAAGTGCTCGACCGACCGGCGGCGGCAGCGGCGAACCCGTTCCTCGGCAGTCATCCCGACCGGCCGCCGCGTGCGCGCCGCGCCGCGGAGCCCCGTGCGCAGGGCGCATTGCTCGACGTGCTGATCTCGCATCGCGCGATGCTCGTGAACGTCGCGCGCGGCTTCGTCGGCTGCGCGAGCCGTGCCGAGGACGTCGTGCACGACGTGTTCGTGAAGCTCGTCGAATTCCCGAACCAGGATGCGGTGCGCCAGCCGGTCGCGTACGTGACGCGGATGGTGCGCAATGCGTCGATCGACGCGTGCCGCCGGCAAAACCTCGAGAACGTCTATCACACGGAAGAGGACGACGGCTTCGACGTGCCGTCGCCCGAGCCGACGCCGGAAGCCGCACTGCTGACGCGCGATACGCTGCGGCGCGTGTGGGCCGCGCTCGACGACCTGCCGGCGCGCAGCCGCGCGGCCTTCGAGATGGTGCGGCTGCGCGAGGAGACGCTGCAGACCGCGGCGCGCGCGCTGAACGTGTCGCAGACGCTCGTGCATTTCATGGTGCGCGACGCGGAGCGCCACTGCGCGGAATGCCTCGACGCATGCCATCGCGGTGTCGCGTGCCCGGTGTTCCTCGGCGGCCGCACGCGGCGCCGGTGAGCGCGGGTAAAAAAACGCGCCGGCCAATCGTCTATCAGACAGGAGCGGCCGAAACCGCCGCTTTGCCATCCGCTTTGCCACTTTCAACCGCCTCAGCGATTTCCGATCATGACGCAAGCCACGACGCCTTCCGCCGACACCGACGATCTCGTCTATACGGTCGTCATCAATGACGAAGAACAGTATTCGATCTGGCCGACGTTCCGGCCCGTGCCGGCCGGCTGGCGCGAAGTGGGCGTGAGCGGCCCGAAAGCCGACTGTCTCGCGCACATCGAGACCGTCTGGACCGACATGCGCCCCGCAAGCCTGCGCCGCGCGATGGACGGCGAGCGCGCATCGCGCGCGTCGTGACCCGCCGCGCCGCGTGGGCGGCGCGCCACCTGAAGAGGACGTTGCATGACCCTGCTTTCGTTGCCGACGCTCGACGACCTGCGTATCGAGCCGGGGCTGCCCACCGTCGTGTCGCCGCGCGGCAGCGACGGGATGTCGATCGACGACGTCGCGCCGCTGGCGCGCGAGATCGCGGCCGACACGCTCGAACGGGCGGGCGGTGTGCTGTTCACGGGTTTTCACGTGCCGTCGATCGACGCGTTCCAGCAGTTCGCGGCGTCGTTCGGCGATCCGCTGATCGGCTATGAATACGCATCGACACCGCGCAGCCAGGTCGAGGGCGCCGTCTACACGTCGACGGAGTACCCGCCGCACCGCGCGATTCCGCTGCACAACGAGCAGTCGTATACGCGCGAATGGCCGCTGCGGATCTGGTTCCACTGCGCGCTCGCCGCGCCGAAGGGCGGGGCGACGCCGATCGCGGACAGCCGTGCCGTCTACCGTGCGCTCGATCCGGCGCTCGTCGCGCGTTTCGAGAAGCGCGAGCTGCTGTACGTGCGCAATTTCGGGCAGGGGCTCGACCTGCCGTGGCAGCAGTCGTTCGGCACCGACGAACCGGCCGAGGTCGAACGGATGTGCGCGGCGCGCGGCATCGAATGCGCGTGGCGCACCGATGATGACGGCGAGCTGCTGCTGCGCACGCGCGAACGCTGCCAGGCCGTCGCGCGCCATCCGCGCACCGGCGACCGCGTGTGGTTCAACCAGGCGAACCTGTTTCACCTGTCGGCGCTCGACGACGACATGCAGGAAGCGCTCGTCGACGCGGTCGGGCTCGAGAACGTGCCGCGCAACGTGTATTACGGCGACGGCGAACCGCTCGAAGCCGACGCGCTCGCGGAGATCCGCGGCGTGCTCGACCAGCAGCGCATCGTGTTCCCGTGGCGCACGGGTGACGTGCTGATGCTCGACAACATGCTGACCGCGCATGCGCGCGACCCGTTCGAGGGGCCGCGCAAGGTCGTCGTCGCGATGGCGCAGAGTTATACGGTCCCGCGCGACCGAACGGAGGATTGATGACGCGTAGTACCGCCGCGCTTGCCGCGCGCGGGCTGTCGGTGGGATATCGCGACCATGTCGTGATCGACGGGCTGGACCTGTCGATCGCGGCCGGCCGCGTAACCGCGCTGTGCGGACCGAACGGCTGCGGCAAGAGCACGCTGCTGCGCACGCTCGCCGGCTTGCAGCCCGCGCGTGCCGGCCATGTCGAAGTGAACGGGCAGCCGCTCGCGTCGTTTCGCCGTCGCGCGCTCGCGCGCGAGCTGACGATGCTCGCGCAGTTCAACCAGATCCCGTCGGGCCTGACGGTGCGCGAACTCGTCGCGTACGGGCGCTATGCATACGGCGGCTTCCTGCGCGGCCTGTCGCGGGCCGACCATGCGGCGATCGACGAGGCGCTCGACACGAGCGGCCTCGCCGGCGATGCGGAGCGCGACGTCGGCGCACTGTCGGGCGGCGAGCGCCAGCGTGCGTGGATCGCGATGGCGCTCGCCCAGCAGGCGCCGATCGTGCTGCTGGACGAACCGACGACCTATCTCGACATCCATCACCAGCTCGACATCCTCGATGCGCTGCGCACGCTGAACCGCACGCGCGGGCTGACGATCGTCTGGGTGCTGCACGACCTGAACCAGGCGGCCGCATACAGCGACGAAATCGTGCTGATGCGTGCGGGCCGTCTCGTCGCGCAGGGCACGCCCGACGCGATGCTCGATCCGGCGCGGCTGCGCGCGGCGTTCGGCGTCGAGATGCTGAAGCTCGCGCATCCGCAGACGGGCGCACCGATGTGCGTGCCGGCCTACGGGCCGACAACCGACGGCGTACCGCAGGCGGCCGGTGTCTTCGACCGGGATCTCGCCGTATGACCACGTTCGCGATGCGCAAGCGCCTCGCGGCGGCGGGGAGGGGCACGACATCGGGCCGGGCCGGTGCGATCGCGATCGGCCTCGTCGCGCTGATCGCGGCGCTGGCGGCGTTGCGCGTCGCCCCCGATCTGCGCGTGTGGTGGAGCGCGGTGCCCGGCAGCGATGCCGCTGCGCTTGCGCACGTGTTCCTGTTCGACCTCAACCTGCCGCGCGTCGCGGCCGCGCTCGTCGCGGGCGGGTGCCTCGGCATCGCGGGCGCGCTGTTCCAGTCGCTCACGCGCAATCCGCTCGCGTCGCCTGATTTGCTCGGCGTGACGGGCGGCGCCCAGCTGGGCCTGCTCGCGGCGATGCTCGTGCCGGCGCTGGCCGGCGTCGCGTCGGTGCCGCTGCTGTTCGTGTGCGGGCTGGCCGCGGCCGCGTGCGCGATCGTCGCGGCCGGCGGCTGGCGCGCGACGCCGTTGCGTCTCGTGCTCGCGGGCAGCGTGTGCATGTTGCTGTTCGCCGCGCTGTCGACGCTGGTGCTCGCCTTCTTCGAGCAGAACATCGCGGGCGCCGCGCTGTGGACCAACGGCAGCCTGTACCAGCCGGGCGCGACGGGCCTCGCGCTCGCCGCGCGCTGGCTCGTCGTGCCGCTGATCGCATTGCCGTTCGTGATCCGGCCGCTGAATCCGCTCACGCTCGGCGACGACGCGGCGGCCGCGGCCGGCGTGCGCGTCGACGCGACGCGGCTCGCCGCGACGATCGTCGCGGTCGCGTTCACGAGCGTGGCCGTCAGTATCGCGGGCCCGCTGTCGTATGTCGGCCTCGTCGCCCCGAACCTGCTGCGCCAGGTGCGCGGCGCGCGCGCCGCGCGGCTCGGCGTGCTCGTGCCGCTGTCGGCGCTCGCGGGCGGTGCGCTCGTGCTCGTCACCGACAGCGCGGTGCTCGCGTCGGGGCTCGACGCCACGCTGTCGACCGGCGTCGCGATCGCGCTGGTCGGCACGCCGCTGATGCTGGCGATGATCCGGCGCGGCGCCGCGTGGTCGGGCGTGCTGCATGCGGATGCCGAACGCGCGGCGGGCAGCGGCTCGACGCGGCTCGTCGGCTGGCTCGAACGGCTCGGCTGGCCGCTGCGCACGACGCTGTTCGTCGCGGCGGGCGTGCTGGCCGTGTTCGTCGGCGTGTCGGCCGGCCCCGAGTGGCTGTCGATCGCGCGCTGGTCCGCTGCGCTGTCCGGCCACGATGCGCTCGCGCGGATGCTGATCGACCTGCGCATGCCGCGGCTGCTGTGCGCGCTCCTCGCGGGCGCGCTGCTCGCAGTGAGCGGCGTCGCGATGCAAAGCGTCGTGCGCAATCCGCTCGCGGGCCCCGAAGTGCTCGGCGTCACGCAGGGGGCGGGGCTCGTCACGCTGTTCGCGTTGTCGACGTGGCCGCTGATGGGCCACGTGACGCTCGCAGCCGCCGCGCTGATCGGCGGCGGGCTGTCGCTCGCGATCACGCTCGCGCTGAATCACCGGCATCGCTATGCGCCGCTCGCGGTGGCGCTGACGGGCATCGTGATCGGCGCGCTGTGGACCACGCTCGCGCAATGGCTGATCACGCAGGAAAGCGTGCAGCCCGCGCGCTTCGTCGTGTGGCTCGTCGGCGGGACTTATGGCCGCAGCTGGGGCGAGGTGTCGATGCTGCTGCCGTGGTGCGTGCTCGCGGTGCCCGTGTTCGCATGGCTCGCGAAACCGCTCGACATGCTCGCGCTCGGCGACGACCAGGCGGCCGCGCTCGGCCTGCCGGTGGCCGTGCTGCGGCCGCTCGCGCTGACGATCGCGACGCTCGCCGCCTGTGCGGCCGTCGCGGCGGTCGGGCCGGTCGGTTTCATCGGGCTGATGGCGCCGCACGTCGCGACGATGCTCGGCGCGCGCCGGCACCGTACGCGGCTGTGGCTCGCGGCCGCGTGCGGCGCGCTGATCCTCGGTGTGGCGGATCTCGCGGCGCGCACGGTCGTCGCGCCGCGCGAAGTGCCGGCCGGCGTGCTGACCGCGCTGATCGGCGCGCCGTACCTGCTCGGGCTCTTGATCCTCGAGGGGCGCCGCGCCCGGCGCGCGGGGCGATGACGCTGCCGCTCGACGGCGCGCGCGCCACGCGTTTCTCGGCGTTCGCGCCCGAACCGTTCGCTGATCATCTCGACGCCGTCTGGCTCGGTTTGCCCGACGACGCGCACGCGCCGGGCCGCCTCGTCGTGCCGGTCAGCGCGTTGCCCGCGCACCGCGACATCGTGCTCGACGCGATGGTCCGCCATTACGGCGGCGATCCGGCGCAGCACGCGCGCGCGCTGATGTCGCAATGGAGCAAGTACTATTTCGGCCGCGCGGCGCCGGCCGGCGTCGTCGCCGCGCTGACGCTCGGCCGGCCGCTCGACATGACACCCGAGCGCACGTTCGTCGCGCTCGACGACGGGATGCCCGCCGCGCTGTATTTCACGCACGATGCGCTCGGCGAACCCTGCGACGACCCGGCGCCACGCTACGCGGGGCTCGTCGCGCATCTCGGCGCGGTGATCGACCTGCTCGCGGCGATGGGGCGCGTCACGCCGCGCGTGCTGTGGAGCAACGCGGGCAACCTGCTCGACTATCTGCTCGATACGTATCGTGCGCTGCCATGCGTGGCCGATCCGGTGCGCGACGCGGGCTGGCTGTTCGGTGCGACATGCTTTGCATGCGAACCGAATCCGTTGCGCATGCCCGTGCGCGATGCGGTGCCGCGTTCGGCGCTGCTGCCGACGCCGTTCCGCGCGCGACGCGTGTGCTGCCTGCGCTATGAAATTCCTGGAGAAACGCAACTGTGTGGAAGCTGCCCCCTGCTACTGACGATGGACGACGCGGCGCTGGCCGAGCAGGACGCGATCCGGTGACGGATGCCGGCCGCCGGCACGCACTCGGCGCGATCGGCGCACTCGCGGCGCTCGGCGCCGCGTGTTGCGGCGCGCTGTCGGCCTCGTCCGGCGCCGTTGCCGCGGCCCTCGATGCACATCGTGCGCAGGGCGCGCGGGCGCCGGGTGCTCCGGGTGCGGTATCGCTGGCCGGCAATCCCGTCGTGTCGCAGGCGAGCGCGACGATGCCGGTGCGGCCGCAGCGCGTGGTCGCGCTCGACTTCATGTTCGCGGAAAGCGTGATCGCGCTCGACATCGTGCCGGTCGGGATGGCCGATACGGCGTTCTATCCGGGCTGGCTCGGTTATCAAAGCGACCGGCTCGCCAGCGTGACCGACATCGGTTCGCGCCAGGAGCCGGGCCTCGAGGCGATTGCGGCGGTCAAGCCCGACCTGATCATCGGCGTCGGCTTCCGTCATGCGCCGATTTTCGATGCGCTCGACCGGATCGCGCCGACGATCCTGTTCCAGTTCAGCCCGAACGTGTCGGACGGCGGCGTGCCGGTGACGCAGCTCGACTGGATGCGGCAGATCTTCCGGACGATCGGTGCGGTCACGGGGCGCGACGCGCGCGCGCAGGCGGTCGATGCGCAACTCGATGCGGGCATCGCGCGCAATGCGGCGCGGCTCGCGGCCGCGGGCAGGAAAGGCGAGCGCATCGCGCTGCTGCAGGATCTCGGCTTGCCCGACCGCTACTGGGCCTATACGGGCAACAGCACGTCGGCGGGCCTCGCGCGGGCGCTCGGGCTCGATCCGTGGCCGAAGAAACCGACGCGGGAAGGCACGCTGTACGTGACGTCGGCCGATCTGCTCAGGCAGCGCGAGCTGGCCGTGCTGTTCGTGACCGCATCGGGCATGGACGTGCCGCTGTCCGCGAAACTCGATTCGCCGGTGTGGCGTTTCGTCCCCGCGATGAAGGAACACCGGATCGCGCTGATCGAACGCAATATCTGGGGGTTCGGTGGGCCGATGTCGGCGCTGAAACTGGCCGACGTGATGACCGACACGATGCTGAAGCTGCCGGCCGTGCGTTGAGTGTGCGGCGGTCGATGCCGCCCGGGCGGGCAGGGTGTGGCGGTAGACCCGACTCGCGCTGGACGGCCGGGGCGTTGCGACGATCGCGCCGCGCGCCACCCACATTTCCTTCTGAAACGAATTTCGCCGGTGCGCTGCCATTGCAGCCCACCGGCGATTTTTTCATCGACTGCCGGATTACGCGCTCAGCGCGTCGACGCCATCCTGCGCGCGTGACCGCGCGGGCATCGTGTCGCTGACGATGCGTCCGTTGTCGAGCTTCAACAAGCGGTCGGCGAGATCGAAGTAGCGGTCGTCGTGCGTGATCACGATCACGGCCTTGCCGCGCGCACGCAGCTCGGGCAGCAGTTGTTCGTAGAACACGGCCTTGAACGACGGATCCTGGTCGGCCGCCCATTCGTCGAACAGGTAGAACGGCCGGTCCTCCAGGTACGCGACGACGAGGGCGAGCCGCTTGCGCTGCCCGGTCGACAACGCGCGGGTCGAGAACGCGCCGTCGACCACCTTCACCTTGTGATCGAGCGCGAGCTTCGCGACGAGCGCGTTCGCGCGCGCATCGGCCTGCGCGCGGGACGGATCGTCGGGGTCGACGATGCCGAGCAGCGCATCGAACAGGTGGAAATCGTTGAACACCGCGCTGAAGCGCTGCCGATAGGCGGCGCGCTCGCGCCAGCCGATCGGGCGGCCGTCGACCTCGATCGTGCCTTCCTCCGGTTCGTAAAGCCCCGTCAGCACCTTCGCGAGCGTCGTCTTGCCGCTGCCGTTGCCGCCGACGATGAACACGAGTTCGCCCGGCCTGATCGTCAGGTCGATCGGCCCGACGCTGAACATCCGTTCGTCGCGTTCGTGGAAGTACGCATGCGTGACGCCGCGCAGCGTGACGGCGCCGGCGGGTGGCACGTCGGGTGCGTCGGCCGCGGGCGGCACCGTGCGCAGCGCGCCGAATTCGGCCATCACGCCTTCGATCCGCGTCAGCGACACGCGTGCCGCGTTGACGGTCGGCAGGTTGTTCAGCAGTCCGTCGAGCGGCACGAGCATGAACAGGAACACGACGACGTAGCCGGCGGCCGTAGCCGGATCGGCATGCACGCCGAGCTGCGGCCAGAACGACGCGACGCCGAGGAACGCATAGAACAGGAAGATGATCCAGCCGACGCCGACCGCGTACGCGCTGAACGCGCGGCGGCGGTGGTCGCGCACTTCGCCGATCGCGGCGCCGAGCTGGCCGTCGACGAACTGGCGTGCGCGTTCGTCGTGCAGCTTCAGCTCCTTCGCGCCGGAAAACAGCGAGCCGAGATAGCCGAACAGGCGGTCCTGCGCCTGGCCGGCCGCTTCGAGCGACGCGATCGCGCGGCGGTCGCCGGTGTGATAGCCGAGCGAGCCGGCGACGATCGCGGCCAGCGCCAGCAGGCACACCGGCCACGACAGCCACGCGAGATAACCGAGGCAGCCGAACACGATCGAGCCGTGCATGACCAGGTTCGGCAGCGCGAAGAACAGCATCGACACGTTGGTCGCGTCGTCGGTCAGCACCGACTGCACGGGCGCCGCGCCGATCCGCTCGATGTCGCGCAGCTCGGCCGCGCCGACGCGCCGCGCGAGATGCACGCGCAGCCGCGCCATCGTGTCCTGCGACAGGCGCGCGAACAGGGTGCCCGACACGATCCGGGTGACGAGTGCGATCACCGCGCACAGCGCGAAGCGCCATGCGAGCGACGCGTCGGCCGCGCCCGGCTGCGACAGCGCGCGGTTCAGCGTCGCGACGAGCAGCACGCTCGCGACGCCGTTCAGCACGCACGCGGTGAGCGCCAGCGCGAGCGACGCGCGGCTTTCGCGCAGCAGCGCGAGGATCAGCCGCGCCGCGGGGCGGGCGGGGGAGGCGTCGAGGGACGGCGGGGAAGAAGGCTCGTGGGCAGCTGTCATCGGCAACGTCGGTAAAGGGAAGGCAGGCGAAAACGCCAAAACGGCAAAACTGGCGCGAAAGCGGCGGGCGAGGCGGGGCCCCGTTGCGGCTTTCCTCCCTGATAGACGAACGGGCCGCGCAAATATTTAGCCGCGCGTTCAAAAAAAAGCGTCCGCCTGCACTTTGCGCACAAAACGGTAAAAAATCGGCCGCGCCGTTCGTCACACCAGTGAAGCCGCCCCAAGCGGCCCCGAGACTTGGCCGAAGCGGCCGGACCGAAGGACTTCACGCACATGACGAGTTTCCCGACTGCGCTGCATCACCGAATCCGCGAACTGGCGCGCATCGCGCCCGACGCACCCGCAATCGCGGCACCTTTCCAGAACGACTTGCGCCTGTCGCGCGGCGCGCTCGACGCGCGGGCGTCGCGGCTGGCCCGGCAACTGCGCGCGGCCGGTGTCGGCGCGGAAGTGCGGGTGGGCGTGTGCGTCGAGCGTTCGTGCGAACTGTTCGTCGCGCTGCTGGCCGTGCTCAAGGCGGGCGGCGTGTTCGTGCCGCTCGACCCGCGCCATCCGGCCGCGCGCCTCGACTGGATCGTCCAGGATGCCCGGCTGCGGCACGGCATCGTCGACGCGGCCGGCCGCGCGGCGCTCGGCACGCCGTTCGAGCACGCGTTCGACGCGGCAGCCGAGGCAGCGGATGGCCAGGAGGTCGCCGAGGACGACGAGGCCGTGCCCGTCCACCCGCGTGCGGCCGCCTACATGATCTACACGTCGGGTTCGACCGGCACGCCGAAGGCGGTCGTCGTCGAACACGGGCCGCTCGCCGCGCACTGCGACGCGCTCGCGGCCGCGCTGCCGATCGAGGCCGGCGACCGCCTGCTGCATTTCGCGTCGGTCAATTTCGACGCCGCGCACGAGTGCTGGCTCGCACCGCTCGCGACCGGCGCGAGCATCGTCGTCGCACCGCCGCAGCCGTTCGCGCCGGATGCCGCGCATGCGCTGATGGTGAGCGAGGCGGTCAACGTGGCGGCGTTCCCGCCCGCATACCTGCGCGAATTCGCCGCGGTGGCCGCACGTGATGGCGTGCCGCCGGCGCTACGCGTGCTCGCGTTCGGCGGCGAAGCGCTGCCGCAGCAGGCGTTCGAATTCGTGCGCCGCACCTTCCCGTCGGTACGCCTGATCAACGGTTACGGGCCGACGGAGGCCGTGATTTCGCCGATGCTGTGGCCGGTCGAACCGGGCGAGACGCCCGCGCTGGCCGCCGACGACGCCTATGCGTCGTTGCCGATCGGTCGCGTGATCGGCCCGCGCGTCGCGCGCGTTGACGGTGGCGAGGGCGGCGAGGGCGACGGCGTGGGCGAATTGCTGCTGGGCGGCGTCTGCGTCGCGCGCGGCTATCACGGCCGCCCGGCGCTGACGGCCGAACGTTTCGTTCCGGATGCCGACGGCGAACCCGGTGCGCGCGTGTACCGTACCGGCGACCTCGCACGGCTGCGCGACGACGGCGCATTCGACTATCTCGGCCGCCTCGACGACCAGGTCCAGGTACGCGGCGTGCGCGTGGAGCCGGCCGAAATCGCCGCGTGCCTGCGCTCGCATCCGGCCGTGGCCGACGCGGCCGTGGTCGCTGAAACCGGCAACGGGCCGACGCGCCTGATCGCGTGCGTCGCACTGCGCGCGGCGGCCGACGATGCGGCGCTCAAGGCGCACGTGGCCGAGCAACTGCCGGCCGCATGGCAACCGCACCGGTTCGTGCGGTGCGATGCGCTGCCGTACACGTTGAACGGCAAGATCGACCGTGCCGCGCTGCGCGAGAAGATTGCCGCCGCGCGCGACACGACGCAGGGTAGCGGTGACGCACCGCGCACGCCGACCGAACAGCAGCTCGCCGGCCTCTGGCAGACGCTGCTCGGCCTCGATGTCGCACCGTCGCGCGACGACCGCTTTTTCGCGCTGGGCGCCGATTCGCTCGCGGCGATGCAGTTGCAGGCCGCGATCCGGGCCGCGGTACGCGTGAACCTGCGGCTCGATACGCTGTTTGCCGATCCGGCGCTCGCCGAACTGGCCGAAGCGGTCGATCGTGCGGAACGCGAAACCGGCGAACCGCTGGCCGCGATCGCCGCGCGCCGGTTGACGACTGGTGCGGCCGATGCAGCCGCGGCATGCGCGCCGTACGTCGATCGCGCCGCCTCGCTCGCGCAGCAACGTTTCTGGGTGCTCGCGCAAACGCGTGACGCGAGCGCCGCCTATCACATCGCCGCGCACTGGACGATCGACGGCACGCTCGATCGCGACGCGCTGCAACGCGCGCTCGATCACGTGATCGGCCGGCACGAGGCATGGCGCACGACGCTCGTCGACAACGACGACGGCGTGGTGATGCAGCGGATTCATGCGCACCTGCCGGTGTCGATCGCCGACGTCGACCTGCGCGACCAGCCGCCCGCCGCCCGCGACGCGCAAGCCGCGCGTCTTGCCGAGCGCGAGGCGGCAGAACCGTTCGACCTCGCGCGCGGCCCGCTGCTGCGCGCGACGCTGGTCGCGCTCGCGGGCGACCGTCACCGCCTGCTGCTGACCGCCCATCACGCGATCACCGACGGCTGGAGCTCGCGCTGCGCGTTCGACGAACTGTCGGCCGCCTATCGCGCGTATGCGGAAGGCCGCGCGCCGTCGCTGCCCGATCTGCCGATCCAGTACGCCGACTATGCGGACTGGCAACGCGACATGCTGGCCGGCGGCGAGGGCGAACGTCAGCTCGATTACTGGCGCGGCGCATTGCGCGACGTGCCGGGCCCGCTCGCGCTGCCGGTCGACCGCCAGCCGGGCGCGGCGCGCACGCTGCAAGGCGCGCGCGTGTCGGTGCGGCTGCCCGACGCGGTCGCGGCCGACGTGCGGCAACTCGCGCGCGACGCGCAGGCGACCGTCTTCACGGTGCTGCTGGCCGCGCTCGACGCATGGCTGTCGCGCCTGACCGGCGCAACGGATGTCGTGGTCGCGGTACCGGTCGCGCATCGTCAGCGCCCCGAAACGCGTGCGCTGCTGGGTCTGTTCCTGAATACGGTCGCGCTGCGCGTGCGGGTGGCGCCGACGCTGCCGTTCCGCGCGCTCGTCGATGCGGCGCGCACGGCGGCGCTCGACGCGGTCGCCCACCAGGACGTGCCGTTCGAGCGTGTCGTCGACGCGGTGAAGCCGCCGGTCAAGCGCGGCGACGAATGGCTGCGGGTGAAATTCGCGCAGCAGTTCGACGCGCGGCACGACAGCGTGCTGCCGGGCGCGACGGCCGTTGCGACGCCGGGCCCCGATCTCGCCGCACGCTTCGACTACGCGGTGGATTTCACCGACGATGCGAACGGCATCGAACTGGTCGCGGCCTATGCGACCGACTGCATCGATGCGGACACCGCGCGCGCGTGGCTCCACAGCTACGCGGCGCTCGTCGGTGCCGCCGCGCGCGATCCGCACCAGACGACGGCCGTCCTGCCGTGCGACGCGTCGGCCGCTGCGCGCCAGCCGCGCGACGGCCGTGCGCTGCGCATCGAACATGCCGACATCGTCGCCGCGTTCGCGCGGCAGGCGGCCGCGTATCCGCATCGCGTTGCGCTTGCCGATGCGTCGGCGTCGCTGACGTTCGGCGAACTCGATGATGCATCGAACCGCATCGCACGTGCGCTGTCCGGGCGAGGCGTGGGCGCCGAAGCGCCGGTGATCGTCTGCATCGAACGCTCCGCGCGCTTCGTCGTCGGCCTGCTCGGCGCGCTGAAGGCCGGCGCGCTCGCCGTGCTGCTCGATCCCGCCCAGCCGGCCGCCCGGCTGGCCGCGGCGGCAGCCGACTGCGGCGCGCGCTGGGCGCTCGTCGCGGATACCGCGGCGTGGCCGGCCGGCATCGACGCACAGCCGCTCGACGTCGACACGCTCGCGCAGGACGCAACGCTCGCGCTCGCGGCCGGCGTGCGCGTCGCACCGCACCCGGAACAGGGCGCTTACCTGATCTATACGTCGGGCTCGACCGGCACGCCGAAGGGCGTCGTCGTGTCGCACGGCGCGCTGGCCGACTACGTGCAGGGGATGCTCGACGAACTCGCGTTCGCACCGGACGCATCGTTCGCGATGGTATCGACCGTCGCGGCCGACCTCGGTCACACGACGCTGTTCGGCGCGCTGTGCGCGGGCCGCACGCTGCACCTGCTGCCGGCCGCATGCGCGTTCGATCCGGACCTGTTCGCCGACGAGATGCGCCGCCGTGACGTCGGCGTGCTGAAGATCGTGCCGAGCCACCTGCAGGCGCTGCTCGACGCACGCGTGCCGGCCGACGTGCTGCCGCGCCATGCGCTCGTGACCGGCGGCGAAACGCTGACGTGGGCGCTCGTCGCGCGCCTGGCCGCGCTTGCGCCGGCCTGTCGCGTGATCAACCACTACGGGCCGACCGAAGCGACGGTCGGTGCGATCGCGTGCGATACGGCGTCGATCGCCGCCGATGCGCGCGATCCCGCGAGCGGCGTGCCGCTCGGCCTGCCGCTGCCGAATGCGCGCGCGCTGGTGCTCGACGCGTTCGGCGCGTGCGTGCCGGCCGGCGCGACGGGCGAGCTGTATCTGGGCGGGCCGGGCGTCGCGCGCGGCTACCTGGGGCGCCCGGCGCACACCGCCGAGCGCTTCGTGCCCGATCCGTTTACGCCCGGTGCGCGGCTGTATCGCACGGGCGACCGTGTCCGGTTGTGCGCCGACGGCCGTCTCGCGTTCCTCGGCCGCATCGACGACCAGGTGAAGATTCGGGGCTACCGTGTCGAACCGGGCGAGGTGAGTGCGGCCGTGCGTGCGGCCGGGCCGGTCGCGCAGGCCGAAACGCTCGCGATCGAACACGATGGCCGCCTGCGGCTCGCGACGTTCGTCGTGATGCGCGACGGCGCGACCTTCGACGAGGCCGCCGTGCGCGCGGCGCTTGCCGCGAAGCTGCCCGACTACATGGTGCCCGCGCAGTTCGTCGCGCTCGCACGCCTTCCCGTGACCGCGAACGGCAAGATCGATCGTGCCGCGTTGCGTGAACAGGCGGCCGCGCCGGTCGCGACCGCATCCGGGAATGCGCCGCAGGGCGCGGTCGAAACGGTGCTCGCCGACATCTGGCAGGCCGTGCTGAAGGCACCGCAGGTCGGCCGCGACGACAACTTCTTCGAACTCGGCGGCGATTCGATCCTCGTGCTGCAGGTGATCGCCCGTGCGCGCAAGCGCGGCGTGCGCTTCACGCCGAAGCAGCTGTTCGACGGCCCGACGGTCGCCGAACTCGCACGCATCGCGAAGACGGAGGACGTGGCTGTCGCCGCCGCCGCCGCCGTCGCGCAGCCTGCGGCCGGATCTGCCGCCGGCGCACCGGTGACGGCGCAGGTCCTGACGCCCGCGCAGCAGCGCTTCTTCGCGCTCGACATCCCGCGCCCGGGCCACTGGAACCAGTCGGTCGCATTCGACGTGCGCGGGCCGTTCGACGCCGATGCGTTCGCGCGCGCCCTCGACGCATTGCTGACGCATCACGACGCATTCCGCCAGCGTTTCGCACGCGGCGCGAACGGCACGTGGCACGCCAGCGATACCGCGAAACCGTACGACGCGCTGCCGTTCGTCGAAGTCGCCGCCCACGACGAAGCCGACGCGCTCGCGCGCTTCGACGCGTTGCAGCGCCGCCTCGACCTCGGTCGCGGGCCGCTGGCCTGCGCATGCGCGGCACGCTTGCCGGACGGCTCGACGCAGCTCTATCTGGCGATTCACCATGCGATCGTCGACGGCGTGTCGTGGCGCATCCTGCTCGACGACCTGGACTCGGCCTATCGCGCGGCATGCGAACGCACGCCCATCCGGCTGTCGCAGCCGGGCCTGCGCGCGGATGCCTGGGCGTCGCGGCTTGCCCGTGCGGCGACGGAACCGGCATCGCCGTTCGCGGCCGAGGCGACATACTGGGCCGGCATGGCGCAGGGTGACGACGTCGTGCCCGACCACCCCGACGCCACGGCGACGAACGCCGATGCTGCCGTCGTCGTGCAGACGATCGACGCGGCGTTGACCCGCGCGGCGCTGACCGATGCGCACGCCGCCTATCGCACGCAGACGATCGAATTGCTCGGTGCCGCACTCGCACTGGCGCTGGCCGGCGCGAGCGGCGCCGCCTCGTGCCGTGTCGAACTGGAAGGGCATGGCCGCGAGGCGCTGTTCGACGATGCCGATGCGAGCCGCACGATCGGCTGGCTGACGAGCCACTACCCGGTGACGCTGCCGGTCGCGGCCACCGCGCGCGACACGCTGTGCGCGGTCAAGGACACGTTGCGCGCGGTGCCGCACAAGGGGCTCGGCTTCGGCGTGCTCGCGCACTACGGCGATGCGGCGACGCGCGCGGTGCTGGCCGCCGTGCCGCGTCCGCGCGTCACGTTCAATTATCTCGGCCAGTTCGACGCACCGCGCGATGCCGTGCTCGTGCCGCGCTTCGGCGGCACCGGCGTCGAGCGCGACCCCCAGGGGCCGCTCGGCAATGCGCTCGCGATCCACGCGTACCTCGATACGGATCGCGACGGCGCACGCACGCTGAAAGTGCACTGGGTCTACGGTGCACCGCAATTCGAGCGCACGACGATCGACGCATGCGCCGAACGCTTCGCGGCGGCGCTGCGCGAGCTCGTCGACGCGTGTGCGTCACGCGTCGCGCATCGCGGCGCCGGCGCGACGCCGGGCGATTTCCCGCTCGCGCAGGCCGCCGGTCTCACGCAGGCCGCGATCGAACGCACGCCGCTCGACTGGCGCACGATCGACGACGTCTATCCGCTGTCGCCGATGCAGCAGGGCATCCTGTTCCATGCGCTGTTCGCACCCGGTCACGCCAGCTACGTGAACCAGCTCGTCGCGACCGCGGCCGCGCTCGATGCCGACCGGCTCGTTGCCGCGTTCGAGGCGTCCGTCGCGCGCCACGACATCCTGCGCACGAGCGTGATGCCGGACGAAGCCGCGCCGCTGCAGTGCGTGCATCGCCATGCCCGGATGCCGGTCGAACAGCTCGACTGGCGCACGCGCGGCGACACACTCGACGCCGATTTCGACGCATGGCTCGCGGCCGATCGCGCACGCGGCTTCGACTGGCGCGAGCCGCCGTTGATGCGCATCACGCTGATCCGCGTGACCGACGACGCATGGCGCGTCGTGTGGACGCGTCACCACGTGCTGCTCGACGGCTGGAGCACCGCGCGCCTGTTGGCGGACGTGCTGCGCGACTATCGCGACCCGGACGCCGTATCGCCGTTCGCGAGCCGCCCGGCACTCCGGTATCGCGACTTCATCGCCTGGCTCGGCACGCGCGACCGCGACGCCGACGAACGCTTCTGGACCGAACGCCTCGCACGACTCGACGCCCCGACGCTGATCGCCGACCGCACGGCCGACCGTGCGGATGCCGACATGGTCACGTGGCGCGCGACGCTCGATGCCGACGCGATGACGCGTGTCGCGCAGACGGCACGTGCGCTGAAGCTGACCGTCAACACGCTGGTGCAGGGCGCGTGGGCGCTCGCGCTGCAGCGGATGACGCACCAGCCGGCCGTCGCGTTCGGCGCGACCGTCGCGGGCCGTCCCGACGCACTCGCGGACGTCGATTCGGTGCTCGGCCTCTTCATCAACACGGTGCCGGTGATCACCGCACCGGCGCCGCAGCAACGCGCGGCCGACTGGTTGCAGGCGCTGCAACGCGACAACGCGGCGGCCGCCGAGCATGCGCATACGCCGCTTGCCGACATCCAGCGCTGGGCGCGCGGCGCGGGCGGCGCACTGTTCGACACGCTGGTCGTGTTCGAGAACTATCCGGTCGACGACACGGCGCGCGACGCCGATCCGCGCGCGCTGGTCTTGAGCGGCGTGCGCAGCATCGAAGCCACCGATTTCGCGCTGACGCTCGTGATCGAGAGCGGCGCCGAGCTGACGATCGACTACGGCTACGACACCGCGCGCGTCGATGCGCGGCAGGTCGAAACCTGGCACCGCGCGTTCGCCTGCGCACTCGAGGCGCTGGCACGCACGCCGGATGCGCTGCTCGGCACACTGTCGATCGCCGACGACGCCACCCGCGACGCACTGGCGCGGGCGCAGGACACCGCGCGCACATGGCCGGCTTCGCAACGGCAGCCGCTGCACCTGCAATTCGCCGATGCGGCGCGGGCGACGCCCGACGCGATCGCGCTCGAATACGCGGACGTTCACGGCGGCGTGCATCGCGCGACCTATCGCGAGCTCGACGTCGGTACGTCGCGCATCGCGGCTGCGCTGCGCCGGCGCGGCGTGCGGCCCGATACGCCGGTCGCGCTGTGCGTCGAGCGTTCGTTCGACATGGTGATGGCGCTGGTCGGCGTGCTGAAGGCCGGCGCGGCCTACCTGCCGGTCGATCCCGACTATCCGGCCGAGCGCATCGCGTATCTGCTGCGCGACGCGCGGCCGGCCGTCGCGATCACCCAGGCCCATCTGCGCGAGCAGGTCGAGGCGGCGCTGGGCGACGGTGCAACGACGCAGTTGCTGACGGTCGCGGACCTGCTGGCCGATGAAACCGTCGACGAAACGGTCGACGAAGCGGTCGACGAAGCGGTCGACGACAACGCCGGCGTGACCGCCGAGATCGACGACGCACAGCTTGCCTACCTGATCTACACGTCCGGCTCGACCGGCAAGCCGAAGGGTGCCGGCAACACGCACGGCGCGCTCGCGAACCGGATCGCGTGGATGCAGCACGCGTACCGGCTGACGCGCGACGATGTCGTGCTGCACAAGACGCCGTTCGGCTTCGACGTGTCGGTGTGGGAATTCGTGTGGCCGCTGGCGATCGGCGCGAAGCTCGCGATCGCCGCGCCCGGCGACCATCGCGATCCGGCGCGTCTCGCGGCCGCGATCCATGCGCACGGCGTGACGGTGCTGCACTTCGTGCCGTCGATGCTCGCCGCGTTCGCCGCGCATCTCGACGATTTCGCGGCCGCCGCGCAATGCGACAGCGTGCGCCTGATCGTCGCGAGCGGCGAGGCGCTCGCGCCCGAACTCGTCGAGAAAATGGCGCGGCTGCTGCCGCACGCGACGCTCGTCAACCTGTACGGGCCGACCGAGGCCGCGATCGACGTGTCGCACTGGACGTGCGGCCCCGACGACGCGCAGGCGGTCGCGGTGCCGATCGGCCATCCGATCGCGAACCTGCAGCTGCATGTGCTCGATGCCGCATGGCAGCCGGTGCCGGCCGGCGCGACCGGCGAACTGTATCTCGCGGGCGCGGGCCTCGCACGCGGTTATCTCGGCCGTCCGGCGCTGACCGCCGAGCGCTTCGTGCCCGATCCGTTCGTACCGGGCGCGCGCATGTACCGCACGGGCGACCTCGCGCGACGGCGTGCGGACGGTGCGCTCGATTACCTCGGCCGCGTCGATACGCAGGTCAAGCTGCGCGGCCAGCGGATCGAGCCGGGCGAGATCGAGGCGCTGCTGCGCGCGGCGCCCGGCGTGAACGATGCGGTCGTGATCGTACGCGACGAGCAACTGGTCGGTTATGTCGCACGCGGCGATGCGGCCCCGCTCGACCGGGCGGCGCTGCTCGACGCGCTGCGCGCGCAACTGCCGGCCTACATGGTGCCGTCGCAGCTGGTCGAACTCGACGCGTTGCCCGTCACGCCGAACGGCAAGTGCGACCGCCATGCGCTGCCCGCGCCGGTACGCGAGACGGTAGCCGAAGCGGCACTCGCGACCGACACGGAACGCTCGCTCGCCGGGATCTGGCAACGCGTGCTGCACGTAGACGCGATCGGCCGCGACGGCGACTTCTTCCTGCTCGGCGGCCATTCGCTGCTCGCGACGCAGGCCCATGCGCAGGCGAACCTGCACTGGGGGCTCGCGTTGCCGCTGCGCACGCTGTTCGACACGCGCACGCTGGCGCGTTGCGCGGAGGCGATCGACGCGGCCTGCGCGGCACGCGGCGCGACCGACGCGGCGAGCGCGATCGACGCGCTGCTCGGCGAACTGGAAACCCAATAAGGACGACGGATGACGAAGGTTCAACCCGACTGGCTGGCGCTCGCGACGCGTTTCGCGCAACTGCCCGACGCGCAGCGCGCGGTGTTCATCGACAAGCTCGGCGCGGCCGGCATCGATTTTCGCGTGCTGCCGATCCCGCCGCGCACGCCGCGCAGCGACCGCGTGCCGGCGTCGTTCGCACAGACGCGGCTGTGGCTGCATGCGCGGCTGATCGATGCGCCCGATGCGTACCACATCACCGAGCGCCTGGCGCTGACGGGCCCGCTCGACGTGCACGCGTTGCGGCTTGCATGCGATGCGCTGATCGCGCGCCACGAGGCGCTGCGCACGACCTTCGACGAAGCGCCGGACGGCGTCGCGCAAACGATCCACGCGCCGATGCGCTGCCCGTGGCGCGAAACCGGTCTTGAAGCGCTGCCGGACGCGCAGCGCACGGCGCGCGCGCAAGCCGTCGCGACGGCCGAGGAAGCCGAGCCGTTCGATCTCGGCGTGGCGCCGCTCGTCCGCGCCCACCTGGTGCGCTTCGACGCGACGCATCACTGGCTCGCGCTCACCGTGCACCACATCGTGTCGGACGGCTGGTCGTCGGGCGTGATGCTCGAGGAACTCGCGGCGTTCTATCGCACGTATGCGTCCGACCGGCCGGTGCCGCTCGCGCCGCTGCCGATCCAGTACGCCGACTACGCGCTGTGGCAGCGCCGCTGGCTCGACGCCGGCGAGCGCGAACGCCAGCTCGCGTTCTGGCGCGAACGGCTCGATCCGCAGCGCGGCGTGCTGACGCTGCCGGGCGCGGCCGCACGACCCGCGCGCCGCAGTGCGCGCGGCGCCCGCCACGTGTTTTCGCTCGACGCGCGCATCGCTGCGCAACTGCGCGCATTCGCGGCCGCATCGGGCGCCACGCCGTTCGCGGTGCTGCTCGCCGCGCTCGATGCGCTGCTCGCGCGCGCGACGGGCGATGCGCGGATCTGCGTCGGCGTGCCGGCCGCGAACCGCGAACGCGCGGAAGTCGCCGGCCTGATCGGCTTCTTCGTCAACACGCTGGCGATCGACGTCGACGTGCCCGCGCACGGCGATTTCTCGTCGCTGGTCGCGCGCACGCAGCGTGCGCTCGTCGACGCGCAGATGCATCAGGACGTGCCGTTCGAGCAGGTGGTCGACGCGCTCGGCGTGCCGCGCAGCGCGAGCCACCATCCGCTGTTCCAGGTGATGGCCGCATACGGCGAGCGTCGTGCGTTGCCGGCGCTCGGCGCGGCGTCGGCCGCGTTGCTGCCGTCCGGTACGCCTTCCGCGAAATTCGACCTGACGCTGTCGGTCGAGGCGACGCCGGACGGCACGTTCGACGCCGCGTTCATCTACGCGCTCGACCTGTTCGATGCGGATGCGGTCGAACGGCTGGCCGCGCGCTTCGTCACGCTGCTCGCCGATGCGCTCGCGCGCCCCGACCTGCCGGTCGGCGATCTCGACTGGCTGCCCGCCGCCGAGCGCGCGCAGCTCCTTGCATGGAACGCGCCGGCCGGCGCGACCGATGCCGGGCCGTTCGTGCCCGTGCATGCACGCATCGCCGCGCATGCCCAGGCACGGCCCGACGCGCGCGGCGTTGCCGATATCGATCGTGCGTTCACACGCGGCGAAGTCGATGCGCGTGCGGCCCGCCTGGCGCGCCATCTGGTGGCGGCCGGCGTACGGCCGGAAATGCGGGTCGGCGTCGCGCTGCAGCGCTCGGTCGACCTGCTCGTCGCGCTGATCGCGGTCTTGAAGTCGGGCGCCGCGTTCGTGCCGCTCGATCCGGCTCATCCGCGCGAACGGCTCGCGCAGATCGTCGGCGACGCGAACATCGCGCACGTGCTGACCGACGGCGCGAGCGCCGCGTCGTTGCCCGAGCTGCCGGCGCTGCGCGTGTGGCGCGCCGATGAAGTCGCTGCGCTCGACGAAGCGGCGCACGTCGTGCTGCCGGACGTGCTGCCGGGGCATGCTGCTTATGCGATCTACACGTCGGGCTCGACCGGCAAGCCGAAGGGCGTGATCGTCGACCATGCATCGTTCGCGCTGCATTGCGCGGCGATCGCCGAGCGCTACGGCGCCGGCGAGCAGGACGTGTTCCTGCTGTTCCAGTCGGTCAACTTCGACGGCGCGCATGAAGGCTGGTTCTCGCAATACATGTCGGGCGCCGCCGTGTCGGTGACGGCCGACGTGCTGTGGCCGCCCGCGCAGACCTGCGCGATGATGGTCCGCGACGGCGTGACGATGACCTACGTGCCGCCCGGCTGCGCCGCGCAGCTCGCCGAATGGGCGCTCGCGCACGGCGCGCCGCCGACACTGCGGTCGCTGACCGTCGGCGGCGAAGCAACGTCGCGCGAGGCGTTCGCGATGCTGCGCCGCGCGCTGCCGAACGTGCGCGTGGTCAACGGCTACGGGCCGACCGAGACGGTCATCACGCCGACGCTGTGGATGTTCCGGCCTGGCGACGATCTCGCGAAGCTCGGCGACGCCGCGTACCTGCCGATCGGTACGCTGGTCGGCGCACGCACCGCGCACGTGCTCGACGAGCGGCTGCATCCGCTGCCGGTCGGCGTGATCGGCGAACTGTACCTGGGCGGCGAGGGGATCGGCGTCGCGCGCGGCTATCTCGACCGCCCGGCGCTGACGGCCGAGCGTTTCGTGCCGGATCCGTACGGCGCGCCGGGCGCGCGGCTGTACCGCACGGGCGATCTCGTGCGGCGCCGCGCGGACGGCGTGTTCGACTTCATCGGCCGCGTCGACCACCAGGTGAAGCTGCGCGGGCTGCGCATCGAGCTCGGCGAGATCGAGGCGCAGCTTGCCGCGCACGACGCGGTGCGTGAAGCATGCGCGGTTGTGCACGGGCAGGGCGCACTCGCGCAGCTCGTCGCGTACGTCGAGCTGACCGCCGACGCACGGGCGGCCGCGCAGCCGGTCGAAGCCGCGACGCTCGACGCACACCTGCGCCGCACGCTGCCCGATTACATGGTGCCCGCGCAGCTGATCGTGCTCGACGCGCTGCCGCGCAACGCGAACAGCAAGGTCGACCGCGCACGGCTGCCGGCGCCCGTGCGCGTCGAACGCGCGTACGAAGCGCCGCAGGACGGCGACGAAGCCGCGCTCGCGGCGATCTGGTGCGACGTGCTGAATCTCGAGCGTGTGGGCCGGGGCGATCACTTCTTCGATCTCGGCGGCCATTCGCTTGCCGCCGTGCGCGTCGCGACGCGCGTGGCCGAACGGCTCGGCCGCGACGTGCCGGTGCGCGCGCTGTTCGAAGCGCCGGTGCTCGCGCAGTACGCGCGCCAGGTGGCCGATGCGCCGCGCGCCGCGCATGCCGGTGCCGCGGCGCCGGGCGTTGCGGTGGCGCAACCGGACGCCCACGGCGTGTGGCCGCTGTCGCCGGCGCAGCTCGGCCTGTGGTTCCTGTGGCGCGCGCAGCCGGACAGCGCCGCGTACAACATTCCGGTCGCGCTGCGGGTGCGCGGCCCGCTCGACGTCGATGCGCTGCGTGCGGCCTTCTCGGATGTCGCGGCCGTGCATCCGGCGCTGCGCGCGCGGCTCGTGGCGCGTGACGGCGCGCTGCCGGGCCAGCGGATCGACGCGGACGTTTCCGTCGAACTGCCGGTGATCGACCTGTCGGCGCAAGCCGATGTGCTTGCCCGCGCGGCGGCGCTGACCGACGAGGATGCGCTCGCGCCGTTCGACCTCGCGGCCGATGCGCCGCTGTGGCGCGCGTGGGTGCTGCGGCTCGGCGCGGACGATCACGTGCTGTCGCTGACGATTCATCACATCGTGTCGGATGGCGAATCGATCGAGCTGTGGCTCGATGCGGTTCGCGCACGCTATGTCGCCCGCGTGCAGGGCGGTGCCGTGGCGGCCGGGGAGATCGCCCAACCGGTCGCCCGGCCGCTCGTGCTGCCCGCGCCGTGCCATCCGGCCCGCGTCGCTTACTGGCGCGATGCGCTGGCCGACCTGCCGGCGCGCCTGCTGCCGCAGCGCGCCAACGCGCCGGCCGTGCCGCAATGGCGCGCGGCGCGCATCGCGTTCGAATTCGACGGCGCGCTGATCCGCGCCGCACGCGATACGGCGTCGGCCGCGCACGCGACGCTGCCGATGCTGCTGCACGCGGCGCTCAACACCGCCTTGTTCCGCGCGACGGGTGCGGCCGACCAGCCGGTCGGCGTGCTCGCGTCGACGCGCGAGCTGACGGGCGACGCGGCCCGCGAGGCGCTCGGCCTCTTCATCAATTCGGTCGTCGTGCGCACGCGGATCGACCCGGCCGCGCGTCGCGCGGACGTGCTGGCCCAGGTGCGCGACACGGCACTCGCGGCCTATGCGCACGCCGACGTGCCGTTCGCGGACGTCGTCGCGGCGCTGCGCGCGCCGCGTGCCGCGCAGGCCAATCCGCTGTTCCAGGTGATGTTCAACTACCTGCGCCCGACCGGTGCCGCCGCGCGCGACTGGGCCGGCCTGTCGCTGGCCGGGTTCGACGATGTGCGCCATCGCGTCGTGTTCACGCTGGAGCTGGACGTCGTCGAGCATCCGGACGGGCGCGTGAGCGCCGCGTTCTCGTATGCGGACGAACTGCTCGACCGCAGCTTCGTCGATGTGCTCGTCGACGTTTACCACGACGAAGTCGCGCGCTTCGCCGGCGCGTCGGAAGCCGCGCTCGGCGCGCCCGACACGCATGCCGTTGCGCAAGCGTCGCCGCGCGCGCACGCGGCAGGCGACGCACGCGCCGCAACGTCGTCACGCGCACCGCACGCGGCTGCCGCGCTCGCGGCGCTGTGGTCCGACACGTTCGCGACGGCCGCGCCCGAGCCCGATGCCGACCTGTTCGAAGCGGGCGCGACGTCGTTCGACGTCGTGCGCTTCGTCGACGCGGCCAGCCGCGCCGGTCACGCGCTGACGGTCGCCGACCTGTTCGCGTCGCCGACCTTCGCGGCACTCGGCGCGCGGCTCGACGCATGCACGGAAACGGGACAGGAGGAACGCCATGCTGGCTGAAGTGCGTCCGGACGGATTCACGATGCTCGATACCTACCGCCTCGCGTTCGCGGACGGCCTGTTCGCCGTGCGCGACGGCGCGGAGATCCGCGTCGCGCAGGGCGACGGCATCGGTGCGCAGTTGTTGCGCGCGCAACTCGGCGACGACGGCGCGCTGCGCCTCGTCGCATACAACCATCGCGCGTCGCCGGCCGACCAGCGGCGTGCGCTGCTGGCCGCATTGGCCGCGGCGTTTTCCGACAGCGCGCGCCACGCGTCGATCCGGCTCGACCCGGCCGCATGGCCGGCGGTCGCGCTCGATGCGCTGCGCGCGAGCGGCGTGCTCGCCGACGCCGGCCGTTGCATGCGCGAAGGCTGGGCACAGCAGGCCGACCTGTGGCTCGTCGGCCCGCATCTGTCGTGCGCGACGCTGCCGGTGTTCACCGACGACCGCCGCCACCCGCGCCGGCCGCCGGCGCCGCGCGGCGAAGTCTATGCGCGCGACCTGCCGGCGCTCGGCGTGCGCTTCACGCTGCGCGGCTGGCAGCCGGCCGAGGATGCCCAACGCGTCGCGCGCTGGTTCGACGAGCCGCGCGTGCGCGACGGCTGGCCGGGCGCGCAGCCTGGCGTGGACGGCGGGCAAGGTGCGGCGCCGGATGCCGACCCGCACGTCACGCCGCTCGTCGGCTGCTTCGACGGCGAACCGTTCGCGTATTTCGAGGCGTTCTGGTTGAAGGAAGACGCGCTCGCGCCGCACGTCGCGGCGCGCGACTACGACCGCGGGCTGCGGATGCTGGTCGGCGAATCGCGCTGGCGCGGCCCGCATTGCGTGGCGGGCTGGCTGCCGTGCGTCGTTCATTACCTGTTTCTCGACGACCCGCGTACCGAAGCGGTCGGCTGTGCCGTTCCGGCCGGCCACGCGCGGGTTGCCGACCATCTCGCGCGGCATGGCTTCGCGCGGCAGCGCCGTCTCGCGCTGGCCGACGCGCAGCCGCTGTGGATGCGCACGCTGCGCGAGACGTTCTTCTCCGGCCGTCACGTCTGACGCGCCGGATTCACCGACAAGGGAGCTGAGACATGCAGAGAGAAACCGTATTCGACCTGATCGGCGTCGGCTTCGGGCCGTCGAATCTGGCGCTGGCCGTGCGCCTCGCGGAGCGCGGCGGCGCGCGTACGCTCGCCCATTGCTTCGTCGAGCGCCAGCCTGAATTCGGCTGGCATCGCGGGATGCTGCTCGACGACTGCCGGATGCAGATCTCGTTTCTGAAGGATCTCGTCACGATGCGCGATCCGAAAAGCCGCTACACGTTCATCAACTACCTGTTTGAACGCGGCCGGCTGAACGAATTCGTCAACCTGAAGAACTTCTACCCGACCCGCGTCGAGTTCCACGACTACCTGAGCTGGGTGGCCGACGCGTTCGACGATCGCGTCCATTACAGCGAGACCGTGCTGGGCATCGAGCCCGTGCGCGGCGACGGCGCACGGATCGACGCGCTGCGCGTGCTGTCGCGCGACGCCGCCGGCCACGAGCGCCAGCGCGTCACGCGCGCGCTGTCGGTCGGCGTCGGCGGGACGCCGGCGATCCCGGACGCGTTCGCCGTGCTCGGCCGCGACCGCGTGATCCACTCGTCGTCCTACCTGACCGACATCGACCGGCTCGTCGCGTCGCCGGACGGCGAGCGCCGCCGCGTCGCGGTGATCGGCGCGGGGCAGAGCGCGGCCGAGGTGTTCATCGATCTCGCGCGCCGCTTCCCGCATGTCGACGCGAGCCTCGTGATGCGCGCGGGCGCGCTGAAGCCGGCCGACGACAGCCCGTTCGTCAACGAGATCTTCAGCCCCGAATTCACCGATGTCGTCTATGCGCAGCCGCATGACGCGCGCCGTGCGCTGCTCGAACGCTATCGCGACACGAACTATGCGGTGGTCGACAGGCCGCTGATCGAACAGATCTACGAAATGCTGTACCTGCAGCGCATCGACGGCACGCCGCGTCATGCGCTGCTCGCGAACAGCGCGATCGAGGGCGCGGTGCGCACCGCCGACGGCCGCATCGAGCTGACGTTGCGCGACCGGATGAGCGGTGCGACGCGCGTCGAGCGCTTCGACGCGCTCGTGCTCGCGACCGGCTACCGCCGCGACACCCATTCGGCGCTGCTCGAAGGGCTTGCGCCGCACCTGGGCGATGCGCTCGAGCGTGGCGACGTGACGCGCGACTACCTGCTCGCGACGCCCGCGCACTTCGCGCCGCGCATCTACCTGCAAGGCTGCTGCGAAGACAGCCACGGTTTGTCCGACACGCTGCTGTCGGTGCTGGCACGCCGCGCGGACGAAATCTGCGCGTCGCTCGAAGACGGGATCGTGCCCGCCCATGACGAAGGCGCGGCCAAGGCAAGACAAGAAAACGGGGTGAGCGCGGGCCGGATGGCTTTCGCTCTTTGACAAAGGCGCGGTCGGAGACCGCATGAAAAAAGTGGAGCAGAGAAAGATGGAGTGGGCAACAGGCACGCGTTTGCGTGCGATCGCAGCCGCGGCAAGCGTGGCGTTCGGTGCGGCGGCGGGGCAGGCATATGCCCAGACGGCGCCGGCCGTGAACGCAGGCGCCGCGGCGTCGGCCAGCAGTGCGCAGGGCGGTGCGGCGGCCAGTGCGTCGACCGGTACGCTGCCGACGATCAACGTCAACGCGGCCTCGGAAGGGGACAGCACGGTCGGGCTCGTCGCGAAGCGCAGCCGGACCGGCACGAAGACCGATACACCGATCAACGAGATCCCGCAGACGATCAACGTCGTCACCGCGCAGCAGATCGAGATGACCGGCGCGACCGACGTGAACGCGGCACTGCGCTACGTGCCGGGTTTCTCGTCGTATGGTTCGGACAACCGTTCCGACTGGTACGCGGCACTGCGCGGCTTCACGCCGACCGCCTACGTGAACGGGCTGCAGGTGCCGAACACGATCAACCTCGCGAGCTGGCGCGTCGATCCGTACATGATCGACAGCATCACCGTGCTGCGCGGGCCGACCTCGGTGCTGTACGGCGCGGGCGACCCCGGCGCGATCATCGACGTGCAGACCAAGCTCGCGGACGGCGAGCGCGTGCGCGAGGCCGGCGTGCAGATCGGCAACTACGCGCGCAAGCAGTTCATGATCGACGTGGGCGACAAGCTCGACCCGGATGGCAAGTACGCGTACCGGTTCGTCGGCGTCGCGCGCGACGGCAATGCGCTGACCGGCCCGAACAACGACCAGCGCGTCGCGCTTGCGCCGTCGTTCCGCTGGCGCCCGAACGCGGATACGTCGCTGACGCTGTCCGCGACGTACCTGCAGGACTGGGGCGACATCTCGTCGAACTTCCTGCCCGCGCAGGGCACGGTGCTGCCGAATCCGAGCGGCCAGATCAACAAGGACGTGTACGAAGGCGACCCGAACTTCAACTACTACCGCAAGAAGCAGTGGTCGGTCGGCTACCAGTTCGAGCAGAACCTGACTTCGGCCTGGAAGTTCCGGCAGAACGTCCGCCTGATGCACCTGTCGCTCGACAATGGTTCGGTGTGGGGCAACGGCTTCGTCGACGGCAGCACGACCGATGTCAGCCGCTGGGCCGGCGTGTTCCAGATGAACTACAGCCGCTTCGACATCGACAACAACGTCGAGGGCCGCTTCGCGACGGGCCCGCTGCAGCACACGCTGCTGCTCGGCTTCCAGTACAACCGGCAGACCGCAACCGACAGCGAGTGGATTGCCGCCGCGCCGCCGTTGAACATCTACAACCCGGTGTACACGCCCGTGACCACGTCGGTGTTCTCCAACCCGGAGACCACGGGTCGCACCAACACGTACACGGCGATGAACACGTTCGGCCTGTACGCGCAGGACCAGATCAAGTGGAACCGCTGGACGCTGACGCTCGGCGGCCGCGAGGACTGGGTCAACATGCGCCAGGACGACCGCGCGGGCGGCACGTCGACGAAGGCGGACGTGACGGCATTCACCGGCCGCGTCGGCCTCACGTACCAGGGCGACTACGGGCTGTCGCCGTACATCAGCTACGCGACTTCGTTCAACCCGCTGATCGGTGTGAACCTGCTCGGCGGCGGGCTGCCGCAGCCGACGCGCGGCAAGCAGATCGAGGCCGGCCTGCGCTGGCAGCCGCCCGGCAAGAACCTGATGCTGAACGCGGCGATCTACCAGATCAACCAGACCAACGGCATCACGCCGGCGCTGCCGAGCCAGGACGACAGCGGCACCAAGTCGGTACAGTCCGGCGAGGTGCGTTCGCGCGGGATCGAGCTGAGTGCGACCGGCAAGGTCACGCCGAACCTGTCGCTGATCGCCTCGTACGTCTACCAGGACGTGAAGGTCATCAAGGCGAACGACAACTCGCTGAACAACTGGCCGGTCGACATTCCGCGTCCGCGCCAGATGGCGTCGCTGTGGGCCGACTGGACTTGGCATACGGGGGCGCTCGCGGGGCTGGGCTTCGGCGGCGGCGTTCGCTACCAGAGCGCGTCGGCCGGTGGGTCCGACAACGCGCTGACGGTGTCGAGCGTCACGCTGTTCGACGCGGGCGTGCACTACGACACGCGCAACTGGCGCTTCGCCGTGAATGCGACGAACCTGGCCAACCGCCACTACATCAGCGGCTGCCAGTCGGTGAACGTCTGCGTGTTCGGCACCGACCGCACGGTGATCGCGACCGCGAAATACAACTGGTGACGATGCGCGCCGCGGCCCGCCGGCCGGCCTTCGTGGCCGGCGCGGGCCGGCCGCGGCGCCTTCGTCCGCTTTTCCACGACGCATCCATGCCGAAGAAAAATCTCGTCTACATCCAGTCGCTGCGCAACGGCGCGGCCGATCGCGCCGGCCAGCCGGTCGCTTATCAGGGCGGCACGCGCTACATGAAGGCGCCGCTCGAATTCCTCGTCGAGCGCCTGAACGACTCGCCGCTCGGCGAGCGCTACACGCTCAAGGGCGTGATCGTCGACGACGACGACGGTTCGCCGGCCGACCGCGCGAAGGTGGCCGACTACGGTTTCGCGCGCACGCCGGGCCGCCCGTGGATCCTGCCGGAAGGGTTGACGGTGCAGGGCCGGCCGGTCGACGAACTGTTCTGCACGATTGCGTCGACGTACCGGCGGCTGCCGCGCGACGCACGCGAGCGTGCAGCCGGCAAACAGGCGTTCGAGCGCCGCCTGCTCGAGCGCCTGCTCGAACTCCAAGCCGATGTCGTCGTGCTCGACGGGCTGCTCGTGATCCTCGACGAGCTCGTGCGGCCCGGCGCGCGCTTTCACCGGCGCATCGCCAACATCCACCCGGGTATCACCGCCGACGGTTCGCCTTACCAGCGGCGCGGCGCATGGGCGACGCTCGACGCGCTGCACGGCGCGCGCGGCGAACGGGTCGACTGGGCGAGCGGCGCGACGTCGTCGGTCGAGCCCGTGATGATGACGGGCGCGTCGTTCCACTACGTCGACAACGGCATCGATTCCGGCGAGGTGATCTGCGACGTGCTCGACACGCCGATCGCACCGGACGACACGATTCTCGAACTGCGCTGGAACAACTTCCAGCGCAGCCTGTTTCCGGCGCTCGAGCGGGGGCTGCACGTTCTCGCCGATCGCCACGACGCGGGAGCACTGTGATGCAAGACACGCTGACGAAACCGGCCGGCGCCGCCGACGCCGTCGAAGGTGAAGTGGCCGCGGCGCTCGACGGCGCCGCGCACGGGCCGGCGATGACGGTCGCCGAGCGCTCGCTCGACGCGTGGCGGCCCGACGATTCGCCGGAGGCACTGCTCGCGGCGTTCGTCGCGCTCTTCAACACCGACACGCGATACGACGCGGCGACGATCACGGTGCCGCTCGGCGGCGCCGATGCGGCGGCCGTTGCGTCGTTCGTCGCGCGCGCGGTGCGCGAGGGCGTGATCGACGGCGCGCAGGCCGAGGGCGACACGTTGCGGTTCACCGTATCGCGCACGACCTTCTGGCAGAACCCGCGACCGTGGCTGAAGGCGCCCGCGTCGGGCGGGATGCCGCTTCGCCATGCGATCACGAACGGCCACCGGCACCCGGTGCGGCCGCCGTCGCCGGCCGGCGAGATCTATGCACGCCATATGCCGCAGGTCGGGATGACGTTCAGCCTGCGCACCGTCGACATCGACGCGCATGCGGACCTGTTCAGCGGCTGGATGAACCTCGATCGCGTCGCGCATTTCTGGGACCAGCGCGGCACGCGCGACGAGCACGCGGCGTATCTTGCCGAGCGGCTCGCCGATCCGCACATGCACCCGATGATCGGCTATTTCGACGACACGCCGTTCGGCTATTTCGAGTTCTACTGGGCGAAGGAGGATCGTCTCGCGCCGTTCTACGATGCGCACGACTACGATCGCGGGCTGCACCTGCTGATCGGCGATTCGCGGTTCCAGAGCGCCGGCAAGCTGCACGCATGGTGGAGCGGGGTGCTGCACTACATGTTCGTCGACGAACCGCGCACGCAGCGGCTCGTCGGCGAGCCGCGCGTCGATCACGTGCGGCACATCGCGTACATGCACCGGCTCGGGTTCTACACGCTGAAGGAGTTCGACTTCCCGCACAAGCGCGCGGCGCTCACCGTGATCGAGCGAGACACATTCTTCGACACTTTCCGGTTGCCGTGACGGCGCGGGTGCGCAGCGTCGGTGCGACGTTGCGCGCGATGCGGTGCCGCACCGGCATCGGCCGTTCGGGATATGGACCGCGTGGCCTGCGTCGTGAAGAATGGATCGCTCTCCTCATCGACGACAGGCCGGCAACATGACAAAAACACCCGTGGCAGCGTGGGGCGCGACGTCCGATTTGCGCCCCCTCAATTTGACATATGCTGGCATATGTCTAGAATGGGCGCATCGTACTCCCATGGAGTGGCTCATGCGCACCGTTTCCATTTTCAAGAACGCCCGTAACCAGGCAATCCGCATCCCGAAGGACATGGAGTTCGAGGGGGTGACGGAACTCGAGATCCGCCGCGAGGGCGACACACTGATGCTGCGGCCGGTGCGGCCCACGTGGCTCTCGTTCGCGAGCGAACCGCTGGCCGACGCCGATTTCCTCGCCGAACGCCCGGCCGTGATCGAGTCCGGCCGCTTCGACCTTTCCGGCGGCGCCGCGCCGACGGAGTCCGGCCAGTGACCACGCTCTACATGCTCGATACGAACATCTGTTCGTTCATCATGCGCGAGCGGCCGCCGGTAGTGCTGTCGCGGCTGCAATCGTGCGTCAATGCGCAGCACCGGATCGTCGTGTCGGCCATCACTTATGCCGAAATGCGGTTCGGCGCAGTCGGCAGGAAGGCTTCGCCGAAGCATGCGGAACTCGTGACGGCCTTTGTCTCGCGGCTCGATGGCGTGCTGTCGTGGGATACGGCGGCCGTCGATGCAACGGCCGCGATTCGCGCCGATCTCGCCGCGCGCGGCATGCCGATCGGCGCGAACGATGCGTCGATCGCCGGGCATGCGATCGCGGCCGGTGCGGTGCTCGTCACGAACAACGGCCGGGAGTTCGGCCGGGTGGCCGGGTTGTCGCTCGAAGATTGGGCAGCCTGAGCGCGGCAGTGCGAAAGCGGGATGACGCGGCGGCGCCACAGCGTCGTGTCATGCGTGCGGTGCGGGTGAATCCTCGAGAAAGGCGTCGCGAAATGCGTCGAGATACCGGTTGGCGTCATCGCTGAATTCACCCGGCAACAGCGTGAACGCACGTGCCAGCAGATCCTGGCCGAGCGTGGCATAGGTCGCTTCGTCGGACAACAGCACGCGGATCGCGTCGCGCGTGTGCGGCGAGGCAATCCGTTTCGCGTCTCGCGCGAGCAGCGCGGCGGCGGCAAGGCCGGGCTGGAACGCATGCCGTTCCAGCAGGTCGGGGGCGGCATCCCAGATGCGCTCGCGATTGCCTGCATCGTGAAAATTCCGCAGCAGGAACAGCAGGTCGTACGCATCGCTGTTCTGGCGTGCACGCCGGTCCTTCCAGGCGAGCAACTTCAGCAGCGCGAGCGCCGGCAGGCCGGCCACCGGCACGACGGTGCGTGCGTCGATCGACACCGGCTGCGCGGTGTCCACCGCTTCCTGGAAGCCGAGCACATTCAGCACGAATTCGCCGCCCGGCGGCCACGCGATCTCGCCCGGCGGCGTTTCGAGCGGCCCGAACGGCACGAGATCGAGTTCGGTGCGAAAACCGTGCGTGCCGCTGTCGAACAGCAGTTTCTGCTGTTGTTTCGGTGCGCGCGTGAATTGCCCGGTCGCAACGAGCGTATCGACGAGCTGCGCGTGAAACGGCCAGCTCACCACGCACACCGCAACGTCGACGTCCCGTGTCGCACGCACCGGCCGGATGCCGTGGACGTGCCACATCAGGATGTCGCGCGCGGTTGCGCCGGCGACGACGAATGCCGCATCGACGCGCGCGCAGGCACGGTTCACCGCTTGCAAGAGCGCGACCGCCGCCGGGTCGAGCGGCCGGCGCGCGTCGACTTCAAGCGGGCGGATGGGCGAGGTATCGGTCATGGATCCGTTCGGCGGCGGCAAGGTTGCGGCTGTCCCCGGACGAGACGAGATCCGCATAGATCAGGAGCGGCGGTACGAGCGGCACGCGCGGCTCGTGCCAATCGAGCACGGGCGAGTGCGGCCAGAATGCTTCGACGATTTCGACGTCGCCGTGGTCGTCCGGGCGCAGGCGGGCCTGGAGCAGCAGGCGGTTCGATGCCGCGCCGTGCGTATAGACGGTGATCTCGGCCGGCTTCAGATCGTGCGTCAGCAGGTCGGCCGCCGGTTCGCCGCCGAGCCGCGCATCGAACGACGCGAAATCGAAATCGCGCCACCAGTCGGGCGCAAGGCTGGCATAACGACGGCTCGGCAGTTTTGCGCGCAGGCGGCTCGGGTACAGCGCAACCCATTCGTGCACGAAGCGCGGCCAGTCGGGTATCAGGCGCTCGCCATTGCGGCGCTGCCCGACGAGGCCGCGCGCGATCAGGTCGTCCATCGCGAGGTTGACCGTGCCCAGCGCGACACCCGATGCGGCCGCGATCGTCCGATACGGCTGCGCGACGAGGCCCGGCTGTGTCGCGACCGCGAACATCACGGCCAGCCCCTTCGGCGTCGTCGCGCGCGATGCCAGCCGGCGCGGTGTGCGTGCGGGTTTCGGCCGGCCCGCGATCATCACGGTCGCCTCCGGCTGAATCAGGCATGCATTGCCCGCGGTGTCGAGAAACGGGATGCCCTGGTCGGTCAGGCCGGCGGCCAGTTCGGCCGAAAGATAGGGCGCGATCAGCATCAGCGGCCGCTCGCCGGGTGTCGCGGTCGCGACGCCGCGGCGGCGCAGTGCCGCGAGTGCGCCCGGCAGCGATTCGACGCGCAGGCTCACGGCGGCCGGCATCTCGAATACGTGCCCGGCAACGTCGAAGCGGATCATCGCGTCGGCTTGCCCGGCATGCGCGGCCGGCACGCGCACGGGCCGCGCGCCGAAGCGCCGGGTCGCGCGTTCGAACGCGGCGCAGGCTTCGTCGAGCACGTGCTGTTCCGACATCGGAAGGGGGGCGTTCTCGGGCATCGGAGGCGATTGCTTGTTCACTTCCTCATCAGCGTACACAAAAAATGTACAGGCGTCAAAAAGTGAACAATTACCTGTAACGCGTTGATGTGTCGGCATTATTCCGGATGCTTGAACGGTCATCATCGAATCCTGGCGCTCGTCAAATCGCTGTCAAGCCCACAGTCTCGCTCGCCCGAGCCGTGTGCGGCAGTCATCCGGATGGCCGGTCAGCTCATATCGTGCGCGGTACCAGATACGGCAACCATCGGTTGCTACCACGACGACTTTTCGTCTGTCCGGTTGCTGGCGAACCGACTATCCTTGCCTGCACATTCCCCGCAGAAACAGGAGACGACACCGTGACGCACAGCGTGATTCCCGCAGGCCTCGCCGATGAAATGATCGAGATCCGGCACCGCATCCATGCCCACCCCGAGCTCGGCTTCGAGGAATTCGCGACGAGCGACCTCGTCGCCGAGCAACTGCAGTCGTGGGGCTATACGGTGCATCGCGGGCTGGGCGGCACGGGCGTCGTCGCGCAGTTGAAGGTCGGCAACGGCACGCAGCGCCTCGGCCTGCGCGCCGACATGGATGCGTTGCCGATCCACGAGGCCACGGGCCTGCCGTACGAGAGCAAGATCGCCGGCAAGATGCACGCATGCGGTCACGACGGCCACACGGCGATGCTGCTCGCCGCCGCGAAGCATCTTGCGCGCGAGCGCCGCTTCTCGGGCACGCTGAACCTGATTTTCCAGCCGGCGGAAGAAGGGCTCGGCGGCGCGAAGAAGATGCTCGACGAAGGGCTGTTCGAGCTGTTCCCGTGCGACGCGATCTTCGCGATGCACAACATGCCGGGCTTCCCCACGGGCAAATTCGGCTTCCTGCCGGGGCCGTTCATGGCGTCGTCCGATACCGTCGTCATCGACGTGCAGGGCCGCGGCGGCCACGGTGCGGTGCCGCACAAGGCGGTCGATTCGGTGGTCGTGTGCGCGCAGATCGTCATTGCGCTGCAGACGATCGTGTCGCGCAACGTGTCGCCGCTCGACATGGCGATCGTCACGGTCGGCGCGATCCACGCGGGCGAGGCGCCGAACGTGATTCCCGATCGCGCGCAGATGCGCCTGTCGGTGCGCGCGCTGAAGCCGGAGGTGCGCGACCTGCTCGAGACGCGCATCAAGGAAGTCGTGCATGCGCAAGCCGCCGTGTTCGGCGCGACCGCGACGATCGACTACCAGCGCCGCTACCCGGTGCTCGTCAACGACACGGATATGACCGCGTTCGCGCGCGGCGTCGCGCGCGAGTGGGTGGGCGAAGCGAACCTGATCGAAGGGATGGTGCCGCTCACCGGCAGCGAGGATTTCGCGTTCCTGCTCGAGAAGCGGCCGGGCTGCTACCTGATCATCGGCAACGGCGACGGAGAGGGCGGCTGCATGGTGCACAACCCCGGCTACGACTTCAACGACGCGGCACTGCCTACCGGCGCGTCGTACTGGGTCAAGCTGGCCGAGGCGTTCCTGGTGTGATGCGGCGGCGCGGCGGCGTGCGAGCTGCCGCGCCTGCAAGGCCGGGGCCGACAACAGGCTCATTTGCATTGGAAACGCGCCAAAGGCGCTACGCAAGAGCCAGCGCGGCCCCCCGCCCAGGCTCATGTTCCATTGGAAAGCGCTCCGTGACCGCATTTGACGCTCCTTGACATCGACGGAACAGGTCGCGTGCTACGCTGCGCGCGACGCCGGACCGGCACGATGAGTACAGGTGTGGATGAAATGCGAAAACAGCTTCTGACCGTGCTGACCGCCGGTGCGGTCGCCATTCTGGCAGCCGGGTGCGACGACCAGAAAGTGGCTGACGCGGTGAATGCGATCAAGCCCGATCCGATGGCGTTCGGCAATCTGCAGCCGGGCGTGTCGACGACCGAGGACGTGCTCCGCCAGGCGGGCAAGCCGGAAATGGTCAGGCAGGGCGACGACGGCTCGCAGCGGTTCGAATATCCGCGCGGCCCGTATGGCACGAGCACCTACATGCTCGATTTCGGGCCCGACGGCCGGCTCGTGTCGATCACGCAGGCGCTGACGGCGGCGAACATCGCGAAGGTCGTGCCCGGGATGTCGAAGGACGACGTGCGCCAACTGCTCGGCAAGCCGACCGAGATCGCGCAATACGCGCTGAGCCACGAAGAGGTGTGGAGCTGGCACTGGGCCGAGGGCGGCGTATCGGGCGACGCGATGTTCAACGCGCATTTCTCGCCCGACGGCACCGTGATCCGCACTTCGCGCTCGGAAGCGCCGGGCCGCGAAAAACCCTGACATCGCGGCGCCTCGCCGTTTTTTCGGTCAGAACGCCGTGCCGTCGAACAGCGCCACGACCGCCTCCGGATTCGACGGCCAGTACAGGTGCATGTACGTCGCGACGATCGCGCCGTGGCGATAGACGGCTTCGCCGCTGCCCGGCTTGCCGTCGGGGCGCGCCGCGTTCGCGACCGGTTCCAGCGGCGTCGCGAGCGTCGAATAATGAAACGTATGGCCGCGCATCGGTCCGGTACGCGTATCGAGCTGCTGCATGCCGAGCGCCGCGAACCGGCGCTGCATCGTCGCCCGCCCCGGCAACATCCCGAGCATCGACGTCGTGACGCCGTCGACGTCGGTCAGCGATTCACACAGATACACCATCCCCCCGCATTCCGCGACGATCGGCCGGCGAGCCGCCGCATGCGCGCGAATGGTTCGTGCGGTGGCGTCATTCGCCGCGAGCGTTGCCGCATGCAGTTCCGGATAGCCGCCCGGCAGGAACAGCGCGTCGCAATCGTCCGGCACGGGTTCGTCGGCGAGCGGCGAGAAGAAGCACAGCCGCGCGCCGAGCGTCTCGAGCAGCGCGAGATTCGCCGGATAGATGAACGAGAACGCCGCGTCGCGCGCAATCGCGATCCGCTTGCCGGCGAGCGCACGCGGCAGCGGCGCCGCGGCGTCCGGTTCGGCGAACGCGACGGCGGGCGGCAATTCGGCGAGCGCCGTCTGCGCGAGCACGTCGGCCGCGCGATCGAGCCGTGCGTCGAGATCGTCGATGTCGGACGGCTGGTGCAGGCCGAGATGCCGCTCCGGCAGCGCGATGCCCGCATCGGCCGGCACGTGCCCGAGCCAGCGCAGGTCGTCGGGCAGCGCCTGTTGCAGCAGTTCCGCGTGCCGGGCCGAGCCGACGCGGTTCGCGAGCACGCCGTGAAACGGCAGCCCCGGCCGGAACCGGGCGAGCCCGAACGCGATCGCCGCGAACGTCTGCGCCATCGCCTTCGCGGAAATCACCGCGACGACCGGCACGCCGAACGCAGCCGCGAGGTCGGCACTGCTCGGCGTGCCGTCGAACAGCCCCATCACGCCTTCGATCAGGATCAGGTCGGCATCGCGTGCGGCATCGGCAAGCAATGCGCGGCAGCCGGCCTCGCCGACCATCCCGAGATCGAGCGCATGAACCGGGGCGCCGCTCGCGCGTTCGAGCAGCATCGGATCGAGAAAGTCGGGCCCGGTCTTGAACACGCGCACACGGCGGCCGAGCCGGCGGTGCAGCCGCGCGAGGCCGGCCGTCACCGACGTCTTGCCCTGGCCCGACGCGGGCGCACTGACGAACAGCGCGGGGCAGGCGGGCATGCTCAGAACTCCACGCCGCGCTGCGCCTTCACGCCTTGCTCCTTGTACGGATGCTTGACGAGCCGCATCTCGGTGACGAGGTCGGCCGCGTCGATCAGCGCATCGGGCGCATGCCGCCCGGTCACGACGACGTGGACCGAGTCGGGACGCGCGGCAAGCGTCGCGAGCACTTCGTCGAGCGGCAGGTATTCGTACTTCAGCACCGTGTTCAGCTCGTCGAGGATCACCATCCGGTAGTCGCCGCTTTCGATCATCCGGCGCGCCTCGTCCCAGCCCTTGCGCGCGGTCGCGATGTCGGCGTCGCGGTTCTGCGTGTTCCACGTGTAGCCGTCGCCCATCGTCACGAAATCGCACTCGGCAACCGCGCCGAGGAAGTCGCGCTCGGACGTGTGCAGCGCGCCCTTGATGAACTGCACGACACCGAGCCGCATGCCGTGGCCGAGCACGCGCACGGCCATGCCGAACGCGGCCGTGCTCTTGCCCTTGCCGTTGCCGGTGTTGACGATCAGCAGGCCCTTTTCGTTGACGGCGGCGGCCTGCTTCTTCTCGTGGCCCGCGCGGCGGCGTTCGGTCATCCGTTGATGGGATTCGGCGTCGGTTTTCATCGGATTCGTCCTGTCGAAAGAAAGCGAAACAAAGGGTTCAGAGCGGGCCGGCGAGTGCGACCGTCACGCCGTCCCGGATGGATTTGGGGCCCAGTAGCCGGCCGTGCGGCGCCGCGAGCTGCGCGCACGGCTCGGCCACGCCCGCGACGCCGAAGCGGGCGAGCGCGGCATCGGACGGGCCGCTCACGGCCAGTTCGGGGCGGCTCGCGAGTTGCGCCGCGTCGAACGCGACGAGCGGCCAGCCGCGTCTCGCGCACAGCGTGCGCAGCGCGCGTGCGCGCGCCTTGTCGGCGAGCGTGGCGACGAGCGCCGGTTCGGCAGCCGGGTACCGCATCAGCGCGACGCGGATCGCGGCATCGAGTTGCGCGGCCGTCACGTCCGCGCGGAAACCGACACCGATCGCGACGCGCATCATGTGCGGCTGCCGAGTGCGGCACGTACCGCGGGATCGTCGGCGAACGCCGCGACGCGGCCGATCACGACGATGGCCGGCGAGCCGATGCCGGTCGCGCCGACCTGTTCGACGAGCGTGTCGAGCGTCGCGAGCACGTGCCGCTGTTCGGGGCGCGTCGCGTTCTCGATCGCCGCGCACGGCGTGTCGCCGGGCAGGCCGCCTTCGCGCAGCGCGGCTGCAATCGTGTCGAGCCGGCGGATGCCCATGTAGACGACGATCGTCATGCGCGTGGCCGCGAGCGCGCGCCAGTCGGGTTCGTCGGCGCCCGCGCCGTGGCCCGTGACGAAGATCACGCCCTGCGCGTCGCCGCGCTGCGTGACCGGAATGCCCAGCGCGGCTGGTGCGGCGATGCCCGCCGTGACGCCGTTCACGACCTCGACTCGAAATCCCGCGGCGCCGAGCGCGGCCAGTTCCTCGCCGCCGCGGCCGAACACGAACGGGTCGCCGCCCTTGAGCCGTGCGACGCTGCGGCCCGCGCGCAGGTGCGCGAGCATCGCCGCGACGATCGCCTCCTGCGGCGTCGAGGCATGGCCGCCGCGCTTGCCGACGTGCTCGATGTGCGCGTCGGCGCGCGCATGGCGCAGCACGTCGGGGTTCACGAGATCGTCGACGAGCAGCACGTCGGCCGAGCCGATCGCGTGGACGGCCTTGAGCGTCAGCAGGTCGGCGTCGCCGGGGCCGGCGCCGATGAGCCACGCGCGACTCATCGGGCGCGGCACGGCGCGCACCGTGTCGAAACAGTGGAAAGGGGAAGGCGGGCGGCACATCGGCGGCCGGCAGACAGGCAACGCATAACGGATCGGGCGAAGCCCGCGCGAACGCGGGCGGAATGCGCACCCGATCCGTCCCCCGCGGATCGGGCGTTCGGCGAGCGTCGGGCTCGCCCCTTGCGTCGGCCGGTATCCGGGCTGGCCGCTTGCCAGGCCGCAGCCTTCCCGCCCGGTGGAAGGGCAGTGGCATCGTGGGCGGCATGGGCGCGTGCGCGGGGAAGCGCGTCGCGCGGGCGGCGTACCGTTGCGGGGACAGCACAGGCAGGGCGACGATCCGCCTCCTGTTTCCCGTTTAACTGCATGCACGGAATGCGCATGCGAGCACCGAACGCGGCGCATACGATAGCACAGCGCACCGGCGCAAACGCATGCGGGGTGGGCGCTCACCCGTCGTCGGTCTTTGCGACGCTCGGCGAACATGTCGCCGAGCAAATGAAAGCCATGCCCCGATCCCGCAAAGCGCGGCGGCGCACAGTCGCCAGGTGTTTCAAGTAAGGCTTCGGCAACCGCCCGCGCCTCCGGACGAGCCGGAACTGCCGCCGATGCCGCCGCGATTCGGGCCACAGACCGCGGCACCGGCCAGTGCGCCGGCGGCCGATGCGGCTCGATGCCGATTGCGAAACAGGTGCGATATACGCGATCGGCTCTTAGTCGCAGCGGGCTGCTTCACAAGCACCGCTTCGATTCCCGTAGCGTTTGCAGAATGCAGTACGACCACATCAGTACTTTCGCGACCGTTGCAAGAGGGGAATCCATCCCCTTCAGGGCAAACGGAAACAAGAGCGCCATCGACAGCCATACGGCGATGGCCACATACAATCGGACAATATTCATGGTCTGAACGAATGTGTCGCAGTGGTTTATCTCGATCATCGAAAACTGTCTGAAGCGGACAATCGAATATCGGCTGCGCAACGTCAATCATCCGAATCTCCAAAGAGAATGAACGTTTCTGCGCGCAACCCCACGCTGCACCTGCTGCGGCGCTGGCCTTGCGATTGCGGACAACGTGAACGGCCGTCAATTCTGAAAAACCGCTTCGGATGGCGAGTCGTACTGCTTCGCGCTCGATCCCGCACGGGTTGTCGGGTGCGTCAGACAGTCGAACGATTTCCCCGGCAAACCCGCGCCGGATCGCTGCCCGCCGGTTCATCCGGCCGGCCTGGCCGCTCGTCGCCTTGACGCTCCCGCCCCCGGCGCCTACACTCGCACGCGTTTTGGTGCTCGCGCGCGCCGCTCCGGCGCGCGCAGTTAAACGGGAAACAGGGAGCCTGCCTGCATCGCAGTCGAGCCAACCTGTGCTGCCCCCGCAACGGTAAGCGAACGCATCGTGCCCGCCGCGATGCAACGCCGCTTCGCCGCATGCCGCGCGCATGCGGACGACCGCCACTGGATGCCTTGCGCATCCGGGAAGGCGAAGCGGCGTGTTCGTCAGCCCGGATACCGGCCTAAACGTTGGGGTTCAGCGCCGCGGGGAGGCGGCGCATCGTCCACGGCCGCAGCGTGCCCGACACCCGAGCGTTTCCCGATTCCCGACGTCCGGCCGCCTGCGCGAGCGCGCATGTTCCGGTGCGACGAAGGGCCGGATCGCGCGGGGCCGCGCAGCGACGGCCGTGTTGGCATTCTTCATGTCGACCGTTCGCAAGGGAGCGTCATGCCCGATTCGCTGTTTCGCCTGTTCAACGACAGTCCGTCCGGGTTGCGCGGCAAGATCGTCGCGATCTATGCGCTGCTGATCGCCTTCAACGCAGGCGCGTGGATCTGGGCATTCGCCGCCTTCCACGGCCAGCCCGTGCTGCTCGGCACCGCGCTGCTCGCGTACGTGTTCGGGCTGCGTCATGCGGTCGACGCCGACCACATCGCGGCGATCGACAACGTCACGCGCAAGCTGATGCAGGAGGGCCGCAGCCCGCTCGGCGCGGGCCTGTTCTTCTCGCTCGGCCACTCGACGGTCGTGATCGTGATGTCGGTCGTGGTGACGCTCACGGCCGCGTCGCTCGCGCGCTTCGAGAGCATGAAAGCGTGGGGCGGCGTGATCAGCACGAGCGTATCGGCGTTCTTCCTGCTGGTGCTCGCGATCGCGAACCTGCTGATCCTGATTTCCGTCTACCGGACGTTTCGCGCCGCGCGGCGCGGCGAGCCGATCGTCGACGCCGATCTCGACATGCTGCTGAACCAGCGCGGCGTGCTTGCGCGCCTGTTCCGTCCGCTGTTCCGGCTCGTGTCGCGCAGCTGGCACCTGTATCCGGTCGGGTTCCTGTTCGGCTTCGGCTTCGACACGGCGACCGAGATCGCGCTGTTCGGCATCTCGGCGGCGCAGGTGCAGGGCGGCCTGTCGTTCTGGTCGGTGATGGCGCTGCCCATGCTGTTTACCGCCGGCATGACGCTCGTCGACACGACCGACGGCATCCTGATGATGGGTGCGTATCGCTGGGCGTACGTGCGGCCGATCCGCAAGATCTACTACAACATGACGATCACCTTCGTGTCGGTGCTGGTCGCCGCGCTGATCGGCGGCATCGAGGTGCTTGCGCTGCTCGCGGACAAGCTGTCGCTGCAGGGCCCGGTGTGGGACTTCGCGTCGATGGTGGCGTCGCACTTCGGCATGCTCGGTTATGTCGTGATCGGCCTGTTCCTCGCCTGCTGGCTCGTGTCGGCCCTGATCTACCGGCTAAAGCGCTACGACGAGATCGACGTGACGATCTCGGCGTGACTCTCCCTTACCAACCTGGATATTCCATGACCCTACGCAAGCTTCCCGTCACGATCGTCACGGGCTTTCTCGGCAGCGGCAAGACGACGCTGATGCGCCACATCCTGCAACACGCCGAAGGCCGCCGCATCGCGGTGATCGTCAACGAATTCGGCGAACTCGGCATCGACGGCGAAATCCTCAAGGGTTGCGGCATCGGCTGCGAAGATGCCGACGGTGCGCAGGGCGAAGCGTCGGGCCAGCTCTACGAACTCGCGAACGGCTGCCTGTGCTGCACCGTGCAGGAAGAGTTCTATCCGGTGATGGAAGCGCTCGTCGAGCGTCGCGCGGACATCGACCACGTGCTGATCGAGACGTCCGGGCTCGCGCTGCCGAAGCCGCTCGTGCAGGCGTTCAACTGGCCGACGATCCGCAACAGCTTCACGGTCGACGCGGTCGTGACCGTCGTCGACGGGCCGGCCGCCGCGAGCGGCCAGTTCGCGGAAAACCCGCAGGCCGTCGACGCGCAGCGCCGCGCCGACCCGAACCTCGACCACGAATCGCCGCTGCACGAGCTGTTCGCCGATCAACTGTCGTCCGCCGATCTCGTGATCGTGAACAAGGCCGATCTCGTCGGCGATGCGGAATTTGCGCAGATCGAAACCGCGATTCGCGACGAGATCCCGCCGCAGGTGAAGATCGTGCGCGCGACGCGCGGCGAGCTCGATCTCGCGATGCTGCTCGGCCTCGAATCGGCGTCGGAAGAAACGATCCACCTGCGCCACGACCATCACGGCTCGGCCGACGACGGCGATCACGATCACCATCACGACGATTTCGACTCGGTGGTCGTGTCCGGCGACGCCGGCACGCGCGAGGCGACGATCGCCGCGCTGCAGCGCGTCGTCGAAGCGCATACGATCTACCGCGCGAAAGGCTTCGCCGCGCTGCCCGGCGCGCCGATGCGGCTCGTGATCCAGGGTGTCGGCCGCCGCTTCGACAGCTATTTCGACCGCCGCTGGCAGGACGGCGAAACGCGCGCGAGCCGCTTCGTGCTGATCGGCGAGGATCTCGACGCGGCCGTGCTGCAACGCGCGTTCGACGCCGCGTGCGCGGCCGAACCGCAACAGGCGTAACGCACGATGCATCTGCTGCGCACCACGCCGGGCGGCTTCGTCGACGATACGCAGGGTGTCGTCCGGATCGACCAGCAACCGGCCGACATCGTGATCCTGAGCTCGGCCGACACGACGCTGTCGCTGCTTGCCAGCGTCGTGCCGCACCTGCCGGCCGGCTTCCCGAGCGTGCGGCTCGCGAACGTCACGTTCCTGCGGCAGCCGGCGTCGGTCGATTTCTACGTCGACGACGTGTTGCAGCACGCGAAGGCGGTCGTGATCGATCATCTCGGCGGCGAAGCGTACTGGCCGTATGGGATCGAGCAGGCCGTGTCGCTCGCGTCGAAGCGCGCGCAGCAGCTCGCGATGTTCTCGGGCGACCTGCAGGAAGACCCGAACCTCGTCGCGAAAAGCACCGTCGCGCCCGGCCTGTGCCGGCTGTGGTGGCGCTACCTGCGCGAAGGCGGCGTGCACAACGCCGAGGCGCTGCTGCGCAGCATCGCATTCCACACACTCGGCTTCGGCGACGAACCCGAACCGCCGCGCCCGTTGCCGGCCGCCGCGCTGTATCACCCGGCGCGCAACCGCGCGAGCGTCGACGACTGGCGGCCGCGCTGGACGCCGGGCGCACCGGTCGTCGCGATCCTGTTCTATCGCGCGCACTGGCAGGCCGCGAACACGGCCGTGTTCGACGCGCTGGCCGATGCGCTCGTTCAGGAGGGGCTGAATCCGCTGCCGATCGCGGTCACGTCGCTGAAGGATGCGGTGAGCCGCGAAGTCATCACGCAGCTCTGCGACACGCACGACGTCGCACTCGTGCTGAACACGACCGCGTTCGCGGCCGGCGCGATCGACAGCCCGGAACACGACGTGCTCGCCGGGGACGCGCCGGTATTGCAGGTGATCCTGTCCGGCGGCAATCGCGACGCGTGGGTGGCCGACAACCAGGGCCTGCATGCGCGCGACATCGCGATGCACATCGCGCTGCCCGAGGTCGACGGCCGGATCGTCACGCGCGCGGTGAGCTTCAAGGGGCTCGCGTATCGCTGCCCGCATACCGAGGTCGACGTCGTGCGCTACCAGCCGGACGCCGAGCGGATCGCGTTCGTCGCGGCGCTCGCGCGCGGCTGGTGCCGGCTGCGCACGCTCGACAACGCGAGCAAGCGCGTCGCGCTGATTCTCGCGAACTATCCGCAAAGCGAAGGGCGGATCGGCAACGGTGTCGGGCTCGATACGCCGGCGTCCGCGCTGCGCGTGCTCGCGGCGCTGCGCGACGCGGGCTACGCGGTGGCCGACCTGCCGCCCGACGGCGACGCGCTGATCGCGCGGCTCACCGAAGGCGTGACCAACGACGCGGCCGTGCATGCGCTGCGCCCCGCCTTCCAGAGCTTCCCGCTGGCCGACTACGTCGCGCATTTCGCGCGGCTGCCGGCGGCCGTGCGCGATGCGCTGAACGAACGCTGGGGCCCGCCCGAGGCCGATCCGACGCTGCGGCAAGGGCGCTTCACGATCGCCGGCTGGCGCGCGGGCAACGTGTTCGTCGGCATCCAGCCGTCGCGCTCGCGCGGCGAGAGCGACTACGCGAGCTACCACGACGCGGATCTCGTGCCGCCGCATGCGTATCTCGCGTTCTATTTCTGGCTGCGCGATGCGTATCGCATCGACGCGGTCATCCACCTCGGCAAGCACGGCAACCTCGAATGGCTGCCGGGCAAGAGCGTCGCGCTGTCCGACGCGTGCTGGCCCGACCTGACCCTCGGGCCGCTGCCGCATCTTTATCCGTTCATCGTCAACGATCCGGGCGAGGGCAGCCAGGCGAAGCGCCGCGCGCAGGCCGTGATCGTCGATCACCTGATGCCGCCGCTCACGCGCGCGGAAAACTACGGCCCGCTGCAGGATCTCGAGCGGCAGGTCGACGAATACTACGAAGCGTTGATGGTCGATGCGCGGCGCGCGAAGCTGCTGCGCAAGACGATCCTCGCGACGATCGCCGAACACCGGCTGCATGACGAACTGAGCGTGTCGCCGCCGCGCGACGCGGGCGACGAGGATGCGCTGCTGACGCGCGTCGACGCGTGGCTGTGCGAACTAAAGGAAGCGCAGATTCGCGACGGGCTGCACGTGTTCGGCGTGTCGCCGGCCGGGCGCCAGCGGCGCGACACGCTGCTGGCGCTCGCGCGCTTTCCGGTCGGCGACGGCAAGGGCGCACGCGCAGGACTGATCGGCGCGCTCGCGCGCGATCTCGCGCTCGGCGATGATTTCGACCCGCTCGCGGCCGACTGGGCCGCGCCGTGGGCCGGCCCGCGACCGGCGATCCTGCTGGCGCTCGACGCATCGCCGTGGCGCCATGCGGGCGATACGCGCGAGCGGCTCGAACGGCTCGCGCAGCAATGGCTGGACAGGCTGTGTGCAGCCGACGGCAGCCATACGGGCGCGGAAGACGCGCCGCCCCCCGGCGACTGGCCGCACACGCTCGCCGTGATCGAGCGCGTTCGCGCGACGCTGCTGCCGGCGCTCGACGCGTGCGGCGGCGAGGAAATGCGTCAGCTGCTGCGCGGGCTCGACGGCCGCTTCGTGCCGCCGGGGCCGAGCGGCTCGCCGTCGCGCGGCCGCCCCGACGTGCTGCCGACCGGCCGCAATTTCTACTCGGTCGACACGCGCGCGGTGCCGACGCAGGCCGCGTGGACGCTCGGCCTGAAATCCGCGCAGCAGCTGATCGAGCGCCATCTGCAGGATCACGGCGACTATCCGCGCGCGATCGGGCTGTCGGTGTGGGGCACGGCGACGATGCGCACCGGCGGCGACGACATCGCGCAGGCGTTCGCGCTGCTTGGCGTGCGGCCGAAATGGGCGCACGGCAGCCATCGCGTGACGGACTTCGAGATCCTGCCGATCGAGATCTTCGACCGGCCGCGCATCGACGTGACGCTGCGTGTGTCGGGCTTCTTCCGCGACGCGTTCCCGAACCTGATGCACCTGTTCGACGCGGCCGTGCAGGCGGTTGCCGCGCTCGACGAACCCGAGGCACTGAACCCGATCCGCGCGCGCATCGAGCGCGAACGCGCGAAGTGGGTCGCACAGGGCGTGGCGCCGGACGAAGCGCGCCGCCGCGCCGGCTGGCGCGTGTTCGGCGCGCGGCCGGGCAGCTACGGCGCGGGCCTGCAGGACCTGGTCGACCAGCGCCGCTGGCAGACCGATGCCGATCTCGCGGAGGCGTACCGCCAGTGGGGCGGCCATGCGTATGCGCAGAACAGCGCTGGCGACGCCGCGGCCGACGTGTTCGGCGAGCGGCTCGCGACGATCGACGTGGTCGTGCAGAACCAGGACAGCCGCGAGCACGACATCCTCGATTCGAACGACTATTACCAGTTCCAGGGCGGGATGACCGCGGCGGTGCGGCACCTGTCCGGGCAGCAGCCGAGCATCTACCACGGCGACCACGCGAACCCGGTCGCGCCGAAGATGCGCACGCTGCGCGAGGAAATCGCGCGCGTGATCCGTTCGCGCGTCGTCAACCCGAAATGGCTCGACGGCGTGAAGCGCCATGGTTACAAGGGTGCGGCCGAGCTGGCGGCGACCGTCGACTACCTGTACGGCTATGACGCGACCGCGCGCGTACTGTCCGACCACCAGTACGCGCTCGTCGCCGACGCGTACCTGTTCGACGACGCCACCCGCGCGTTCCTCGAACGGCACAATCCGAAGGCGCTGCACGGCATCTGCGAACGCTTCGTCGAGGCGATGCAGCGCGGCCTGTGGCAGCAGCCGGGCGACTATCGCGAGCGGATCGAAACGGTCTGGCTCGACAGCGAACAACTCCAGGAAGGGGGACGGCGATGACCGATCCGACGACGCACCGCGCGCGCGCGGTTTTTCCGTTTGCGGCGCTCGTCGCACAGGACGCGCTGCAGCAGGCGCTGCTGCTCGCCGCGATCGACCCGTCGCTCGGCGGCGTGCTCGTGAGCGGCCCGCGCGGCACCGCGAAATCGACCGCCGCGCGCGGCCTCGCCGAGCTGTTGCCCGAAGGGCAGTTCGTCACGCTGCCTCTGTCGGCGAGCGACGAGCAGGTGACGGGAACGCTCGACCTCGCGCATGCACTCGCCGACAACGGCGTGCGCTTCCGGCCGGGCCTGCTTGCGCGGGCGCATCTCGGCGTGCTGTATGTCGACGAGGTGAACCTGCTCGCCGACGGGCTCGTCGATACGCTGCTCGACGTCGCCGCGAGCGGCGTGAACATCGTCGAACGCGATGGCGTGTCGCACGCGCACGACGCGCGCTTCGTGCTGGTCGGCACGATGAATCCCGAGGAGGGCGAGCTGCGTCCGCAACTGCTCGACCGCTTCGGCCTGATGGTCGAACTGGAGAACTGCTTCGACGCCGCGCAGCGCGAGCGGATCGTGAAGGCGCGGCTTGCATTCGATCTCGATCCGGAGGCGTTCCGCGCGCGCCATGCCTCCGCGCAGCGCGCACTCGGCGACCGGATTCACGCGGCGCGCGCACGGCTGGCGACGCTCGATTTCGGCGATGCGGTGCATGCGCACGTCAGCGCGCTGTGCATCGACGCGGCCGTCGACGGGCTGCGTGCCGACCTCGTGATGTTACGTGCGGCGCGCGCGCTCGCCGCACTGGAGCAGGCCGATGCGGTGACGGTGTCGCATGTGGCGCGCGTGGCCGAAGCCGTGCTGCGGCACCGGCGCCATGCCGGTGCGCCGCCGTCGTCCGGCGCGTCGCAGCCGGATCGCACACGCGACGATCGTTCGCCGCCGGATGTGCGCCAGCAGCCGGACGATCAACCGGCCACAAGCGGAAACGGCGCCGCCGTCGCGCAGGGTGACTGGGGCTACCTGCGGCCCGAGCCGGCGGGGCTGCGCGACGTGAAAAGCGTGGTGCCGCTGCCGCTAAAAAAACACTGAGCCATCGAGCCGGCGCCGCCGCGAACGCCGTTCGCGGTCCTCGATGGCAGCCAGGCGCAGCCGCGCGCGTGCCGGGCACGGCGCGCACCGGCACGGCCGTCGCATGGCCGGCGACGTTCGCCGCGAAGCGCGGCGATCCGTTGCATCGCGGCCATCTGCGCTTCCGCAAGCGGGCTGGCGCACCGGATGCACTGCATTGCTTCGTGCTCGACTGTTCGGCGTCGATGCTGTCGCACGGGCGGCTCGCACTGGCGAAGGGGCTGATCGTCGCGTATTTCGACGAGGCCGCGCGCGATCGGGTCGAAACCGCGCTGATCTGTTTCGGCGGCGACGGCGCCGCGCGGCGCTTCGGCCCGGCCGTGCCGCGCTGGTGGAATGCGCGCTGGCTCGAACCGGTCGACGGTGGCGGCGGTACGCCGCTCGCGGACGGCATCGCGGCCGCCGCGCAGTTGCTCGCGCGTGCGGCGCGGCGCGATCCGGACAAGCAGCGCTGGCTGTGGGTGCTGTCCGACGGACGCACGCGCGAGATGCCGGCCAAACCCGCGGCGGCCGATCACGTCGTGTTCGTCGACTTCGACGATGCGGCCGTGCGGATCGGGCAGGGCGCGCGGCTCGCCGCGGCGTGGGGTGCGCAGTGGGTGACGGCCGACGCGCTGTGCACGGGCCGCGCCGGCTGATCGCCGGCCGCGGTGCGCTATGATCGCCGCTTCTGCTTCTGCCCACTGGAAAAAACCGCCATGCAAGTACTGGTCGATGCCGACGCGTGTCCCGCCGTCATCAAGGACATGCTGTTTCGCGCCGCGCGTCGTGCCGAAATCTGCGTGACGCTGGTCGCGAACCAGTTCCTGCGCACGCCGCCGTCGCCGTTCATCAAGGCGGTGCAGGTGCCGGCCGGCTTCGACGTGGCCGATGCGCGGATCGTCGAGCTGGCGGAAGCCGGCGACCTCGTGATCACCGCCGACATCCCGCTGGCCGCCGCCGTCCTCGACAAGGGCGCGCATGCGCTCGACCCGCGCGGCAACTGGTTCAGCCGCGAGAACATCGAGGAACGCCTGTCGACGCGCGCGATGATGGACCAGTTGCGCAGCGCCGGGATCGACACGGGCGGGCCGGCGCCGTTCAGCGCGCGCGATGGCAAGGCGTTTGCATCGCAGCTCGACCGGTTCCTGGCCCGGCACGGCAAGCCTTGAAGCCGGGGGGCAACGGCCGCGCGTCGTGATCGTCCCGCGGTGGGGGAACACCCGCACGCCATGCGTCGCCATGCCGCACCGTTGAATCCGCATCGAATCGCGCTCGTCACCCGGGCCGGGATGCACGTTTGCACCGACGCTGCTATCGTGGCGCAAACGACAACCCGACCCAGGAGCGCACGCGTGACACCGACCCAACTTCTCGTTCCGACCTTCACCCACATGCTGCGCGCACAGACCGCGTGGCTCGACAAGGCCGCTGCGCACCGGCAGGCCGCGGGCGACGCGCCCGACGCGGCGATGACGTTGAAGCTGGCGCCCGACATGTATCCGCTCGCGGCACAGGTGCGCTTCTCGTGCTTCCAGGCCATGGAGCCCATCCACCGGCTGCGTGGCGAACCGTTGCCGGCTGCACTGCTGGCCTTGCGCGAGGCGGGATGGAATGCGGATGCGCAGCCCGGCTCGCTCGCCGATGCGCAGGCGATCATCGCCGGTACGCTCGCATTTCTCGGCGAACTCGCGCCGGATGCGCTCGACGGCGGCGGCGCGCTGCCGATCGCGCTCGAGATGCCGAACGGGATCGCGTTCGACATGACGGGCGAGCAGTACGCGCGCGACTGGGCATTGCCGCAGTTCAATTTCCACGCGATCACCGCTTACGGGATCCTGCGCCACCATGGCGTCGAACTCGGCAAGGCCGACTACGTGTCGCACATGCTCGCGTACGTTCGGCCGGGCACGATTCCGCAAGGTTGAACCTCGTAGCGACATGACACGGGCACTCTTCATCTGCAGCCGCAACCGGCTGCGCAGCCCGACGGCCGAAGCGGTATTCGCCGCGTGGCCGGGTGTCGAAACCGATTCGGCGGGCCTCGCGCCCGATGCGGACACACACGTGTACGCCGAGCAGCTCGACTGGGCCGATGTCGTGTTCGTGATGGAGCGCGCACACAAGACCAGGCTGACCGCGCAATTCGGTACGCATCTGCGGCACAAGAAGGTCGTCTGCCTCGACATTCCCGATCGCTACGCGTACATGCAGCCCGAACTCGTCACGCTGCTCGAACGCAAGGCCGGCCCGTTCCTGCGCACGTGACGGGCGCGGGCGGGATCGACGTCAGCGCAGCCGGCCGTTCGCGATCGCCGAAAAACAGTCGAGCCGCAGCAACTCGATGATCTTGCGCGTCGGCACGCTCGCCCGGAGCGTGTCGAGCCGGTCGACGGTGAACCACTTGCAGCGGGCGATCTCGTTGCTCGCGCGCGGCGTCAGGTGCGCCGGCACGTCGGCCACGAACACGTGGTGGAGCTTCGTCAGCCCGCCGAACTGCACTGCGTAGTCGAGTGCGAGCCCCTCCAGCCGTGTTTCCTCGGCAAGCTCCCGCAGTGCGGCGTCGAGCGGCGTCTCGCCGCGCCGGATCGTGCCGCCCGGCAGCGACCAGCGCGACGCGGTGCGGGCGACCAGCAGCACGCTGCCGTGCTGGCGGCACACGATCGTGGCGCGTTCCTTGATGACGGCGAGGGTGTCCGGCCCGGTACTCATGTTCGGCAAAACAGGTGCTGAATCGTGGAGAAAGTGCGCATCGGCGGCGCGTTGCCCGGCCGCGGGCCGCGACGGCTTGCAGGCAGCCGCAGCGATCCTACCGGTCGTTCATGACAGTTCCGTGCACGGCGTCGCGCAACGGACGCCGGGTCAGGTGTGCGTATAGATCCCGTTGCGCGTCGGCTTCACGCGGCGCGGATGGCGGCGCTTGTGAACGGCACGTCGATGATGAGGCGGCGGGCTCGCATGCCGTGCGGTCGGCGCGGTGGCGTGCGGCGCTCCCCCCGGCATCTGCGTTTGCCCCTCGCCGAAGTGGTACGTCTGGGTCTGCGCATGTCCGACACCCAGCGTCGACGCCAGCACGAAGGCCGCCAGCAGCATCCGTTTCATGAATAGTCCGCCTGAATTTTTCGAGATTTTTCGAGATAGAAGTTTCCCGCCAGCTTAGCGAACGGCGGGGCGCCATCGCAACCGGCACGTGTTCGGTGTCGTCCCCACTTGCGCACGGGGACGTCTTCCGCACGGTCTCAGGGTGCCGCCGGGGTTGACAACACAATTCCCCAGTGTGAATATAAATTCACGCACAAGAATTATTCGTCGAATCCGGACGGTCGCGCCGCGGGCGCCTGGCCTGCCGGAACCGGCAGTCCGATCAACCGGAACCAGGAGCGGGACGCATGGCGGAACACGAGCAGCAGGGCGCGCTGGCGGGATTGCGCATCATCGATCTGTCGCGGGTGCTGGGCGGCCCGTACGCCACGCAGATCCTTGCCGACCACGGCGCGGAGGTGATCAAGGTCGAACCGCCGTCCGGCGACGAAACGCGCACGTGGGGGCCGCCGTTCGACGGCGATACCGCGTCGTACTTCCTCGGCGTGAACCGCAACAAGCTCGGCATCGCGCTCGACCTGACGCAACCGGCCGACCGCGAGCGGCTGCTCGGCCTGCTCGAAGACGCGGACGCCATCGTCGAGAACTTCAAGATCGGCACGATGGAGCGCTGGGGGCTCGGTTTCGACGCGCTGCATGCGCGGTTTCCGCGCCTCGTCCATTGCCGCGTGTCGGGCTTCGGTGCGGACGGCCCGCTCGGCGGGTTGCCCGGCTACGATGCGGCCGTGCAGGCGCTCGCGGGGCTGATGAGCGTCAATGGCGAAGCGGGCGGCGCGCCGCTGCGGGTCGGCGTGCCGATCGTCGATCTCGTCACCGGGCTGAACGCGGCGCTCGGCGTGCTGATGGCGCTGCGCGAGCGCGACGCGAGCGGCCGCGGCCAGTTCGTCGAAGCGACGCTGTTCGACTGCGCGCTGTCGATCCTGCATCCGCACACGCCGAACTTCTTCCATTCGGGCAACGCGCCCGTGCGCACCGGCAACGCACATCCGAACATCACGCCATACGACAGCTTTCCGACGGCGAGCGTCGACATCTTTCTCGCGGTCGGCAACAACGGGCAGTTCGCGGCACTGTGCGACGTGCTCGGCACGCGCGACTGGCCCGGCGATCCGCGTTTCGCGGACAACCGCGCGCGCAGCGCGAACCGCGCCGTGCTGCGCACGCTGCTCGAAACGGCGCTGGCCGCGCACGACGGCGCGGCGCTCGCCGAGCAGCTGATGCGCCGCGGCGTGCCGTGCGCGCCGGTGCTCGGGCTCGATGCGGCGCTCGATCATCCGCATGTCGCGCATCGGGCGATGAAAGTCGAGCTGGGTCGGCATCGCGGCATCGCGTCGCCGATCAAGCTCGGCCGCACGCCGGCCACGTACCGGCGGCCGCCGCCCGCGCTGAACGAACACGCGGCGCAGGTATTCGCCGACGCGGGCACGACCGGCTGCGCTACCGACCGCGATAACGACCGCGCTACCGACCGCGATAACGCCCCGCGCCGAAACTGACCGGCATCGCGGCCGCCGGCGCGTATCGCGCGACCGGCGGCGCTGTGCCGCACGACCATTCGAACCCCACGCCGGGCCATGCACGGGCGCACCGGCCGAAGAGGAGACGCATCATGCTTGCATGGATCGGCGCGATCGCCATCGTCGCGCTGTTCGGCCTGATCATCACGAAGCGGCTGTCGCCGCTCGTCGCGCTGATCGTCGTGCCGGTGGCCGCGTCGCTCGCGGCCGGTTTCGGGCTCGCGACCGGCAAGTTCATCGTGCACGGCGTACAGAACATCGGGCCGATCGCCGGCATGTTCGTTTTTGCGATTCTTTTTTTCGGTATCCTCACCGATTCCGGGATGCTCGACCCGATCATCGCGGGCGTGCTGCGCGTGATCGGCTGCCATCCGCCGCGCATCGTGATGGGCTCGGCGCTGCTCGCGCTGCTGATTCACCTCGACGGCTCCGGCGCGGTCACGTTTCTCGTCACGCTGCCCGCGATGATGCCGCTCTATACGCGGCTCGGAATGGATCGGCGCATCCTCGCGTGCGTTGCGTCGATGGCGGCCGGCGTCAATTTCCTGCCGTGGGTCGGGCCGATGCTGCGGGCGTCGGCGGCGCTGCACATTCCCGGTTCCGCGATCTTCATGCCGATGATTCCGGTACAGATCGTCGGGCTCGTGTTCGTATTCGGCACCGCGTACGTGCTCGGCGTGCGCGAGGCGAAACGGCTCGGGCTCGATCGTGCCGGCGCGGCGCCGCTCGCGATCGCGCCGCGTGCGCTGACCGATGCCGAGCGCGCGTTACGCCGGCCGGAACGCTTCCGGATCAATCTCGCGCTGACGCTCGTGGTGCTCGTCACGCTCGTGTCCGGCATCGTCGACCCGATGGTGATGTTCATGCTCGGCACGGTCGCCGCGCTCGTGATCAACTACCCGGACGTGCAGGCCCAGCGCGAGCGGATCGACGCGCATGCGAAGGCCGCGCTGATGATGGCGAGCGTGCTGCTCGCGGCCGGCGCGTTCACCGGCATCATGTCCGGCACCGGGATGCTGAAGGCGATGGCGGACGTGGTGGTCGCGCACGTGCCGGTCGAGCATGCGCGCCACATGCCGTTCGTGCTCGGGCTGTTGTCGATGCCGCTCAGCCTGCTGTTCGACCCCGATTCGTTCTACTTCGGCGTGCTACCGGTGCTCGCGGAAAGCGCGAAGCTGCTCGGTGTGCCGCCGATCCAGATGGCGCAGGCCGCGCTGCTCGGCCAGATGACGACGGGGTTCCCGGTGAGCCCGCTCACGCCCGCGACGTTCCTGATCGTCGGCCTGACCGGCGTCGAGCTCGCCGAGCATCAGAAATTCACGATTCCGTTCCTGTTCGCCGCCACGGTGCTGATGGTGTTTGCCGCAGTGATCGTCGGCGTGTTTCCGTTGTGAGCGCCCCAGGCCTGCCGCGTCGTGCCGGCGCCCCGACGGGGCGATCCCGCAAGGGGACGTTCCGCCGGGCGCACCCCCTGGCGCCGCCTGGCATTTTCCTCAGAGCGGCGCGGCCGCTCGGCCTTTTCCCGGAGAGCCATCCATGCAGTTCGACCTGACCGACGACCAGCGCGCAATCGAAAGCGCGATCGAGAAAATCTGTGCGCGCTTCGGCGACGACTACTGGCTCGAACGCGATCGCGCGGGCGGGTTTCCCGCCGATTTCCACGCGGCGCTTGCCGAGGCCGGCTGGCTCGGCATCGCGATGGACCCGGCGCACGGCGGCGCCGGGCTCGGGATGACCGAGGCCGCGCTGATGATGCGCACGATCAGCGCCTCGGGTGCCGGCCTGTCCGGCGCATCGGCCGTCCACATGAACATCTTCGGGCTGAACCCGGTGCAGGTGTTCGGCAACGACGCACAGAAGGCGCGTTTCCTGCCGCCGCTGATCGCCGGGCGCGACAAGGCGTGCTTCGCGGTGACGGAACCCGATGCGGGCCTCGACACCACGCATTTGAGCACGCAGGCCCGCCGCGACGGCGACCACTACGTGCTGAGCGGGCGCAAGATCTGGATCTCGACCGCGCAGGTGGCGAACAAGATGCTGATCATCGCGCGCACGACGCCGCTCGACCGGGTCGCGAAGCCGACCGACGGGCTGAGCCTGTTCTACACCGATCTCGACCGGTCGCGCGTCGAGGTGCGCGAGATCGAGAAGATGGGCCGCAAGGCGGTCGATTCGAACATGCTGTTCATCGACAACCTGCGCGTGCCGGAAGGCGACCTGATCGGCAACGAAGGCGACGGCTTCCGCTATCTGCTGCACGGGCTGAATCCGGAACGCATCCTGATCGCGGCGGAGGCGATCGGGCTCGGGCAGGCCGCGCTGCGCCGCGCGACGCAGTATGCATGCGAGCGCGTCGTGTTCGGCCGGCCGATCGGGCAGAACCAGTCGATCCAGCATCCGCTCGCGCAGGCGTGGATGCAGCTCGAGGCCGCGTGGCTGATGGTGATGAAGGCCGCGACGCGCTACGACGCGGGGCAGCCGTGCGGCGCGGAAGCGAACGCCGCGAAATACCTCGGCGCGGAAGCCGCGTTCCAGGCGTGCCAGACGGCGGTCGCGACGCACGGCGGGATGGGCTACGCGAAGGAATACCATGTCGAACGCTACCTGCGCGAGTGTATGATTCCGAGGCTCGCGCCCGTGAGCCCGCAACTGATCCTGTGCTACATCGCGGAGAAGGTGCTCGGGCTGCCGAAGTCGTACTGACCGTACCGACCCGGCGGCCGGCCCGGCGCGCGGTTTCCCGTTCCGATTCAAGCGCTCGTCATGGACGTCAAACTCGTTGCCCGCACGCTCGACCTGTTCGAGCTGTTCGCCGCCGAACGGCGGCCGCTGCCGCTCACCGAACTCGCGCGCCTGCTCAATGTGCCGGCGTCGAGCTGCCTCGCGATGGCGCGCACGCTCGTGAGCCGCGGTTACCTGTACGAAGTGCGCAGGCGCGGCGGTTACTACCCGACGCGCCGCCTGCAGACGATCGCCGCGGCGATCGACGCGACCGACCCGGTCGTCGACATCGTCCATCCGCATCTCGTCGCGCTGCGCGACGCAAGCCGCGAGACGGCCGTGCTCGGCAAGATCCAGGGCGTGTCGGTCACCTACCTCGACGTCGTCGAATCGGAGCAGGCGATCCGTTATACGCGCGAACCGGGCGAACTGCGCCCGCTGCATGCGAACTCGATCGGCAAGGCGATTTTCGCGGAACTGGCCGGCGACGCGCAGCAGGCGCTCGGCGCGCAGTTGCCGTTCGAGCGCTTCACCGACGCGACGGTGACGGACCTGCCCGCGCTCGTCGCGCAAACCGCACGGTTTCGCGAACTCGGCTGGGCCGAGAACTTCGGCGAGAGCGCGCCCGAGCTGTCGGCGATCGCGGTCGCGCTGACGCTCGACGGCGACTGGTACGGGCTGTCGGTGGTCGGGCCGTCCGAGCGGATCCGCCAGCATCGCGATACGCATGCGGCGCTGCTCGTCGACGCGAAGGCCAGGCTGCTCGCCGAGCACGCGCGCGGCTGACGGCGGGCGCGCCGGAGGAGGGCCGCGATCGCCGTGAACGGCCCCCGATGCACGTGCAGGCCTAGCGACGGCCGATCCGCGGCATCACGACTTCACCCACACACCGCCCGCACTCGGGTTGTCGCCTTGCGTCCACCATTTCGCGCAGTATTTCGCGCCCTGGTACATCACGCAGGTGCCGCCTGAATACGCGGTGGTCGCCGACCACGTGGCCGTGCCGCCGCCCACCGGTTTCCACACGGCGGCCTGGCCGGGCACGTCGCCCTGCGTCCACCATTGCGCCTGATACGTCGTGCCCTGGTAGGTGACGGTCGCGCCGGCCGTATAGACCTGGCCGGCCGCCCAGGGCGCGCCCGGTTGCGGCGTGCCGCCGTCCGAGCCGCCGCCGTAGTTCGGATCCTGCGTGACGCCCGCACCCCACTTGCCGTCGAGCTGCCTGAAGATCGTCGCGAACGCATACGGCTGCTGCGCGACGCCCGAACAGGTCGGCGACGCATAGGTGCCGCCGGACGGGCACGCCTGGTCGCGGCCGACCGACCAGTTGCCGAAGAAGCCGTAGCCGTTGGCGACCGCCGCGTTCAGCACGCTCTGCGCATTCGCGAGCGTGAAGGTTTCACCCTGCACGTCGTTCACGCCGATCATCGGCGTGACGCCGACCATCTGCCAGAGCTGGGCATGGGTCTTCGGCTGGCCGGCCGACTTGAAGGCCGTATCGAGTTGCGCGTACAGCGCCTGCGCGGCGCTGATCGCGGCCGCCCCCATGTCGATGTTCGCGGGGCCGTAGTCCATCGCCATCACGTTCACCGCATCGAACACGGCCTTGTTCGAGATCGCCGCGTTGACGACGTTCAGGCCGTCCTGCGTGAGCCCGGTCGGCATCGTCGGCAGCGTCAGCGTGACGTGCAGCGGCTTGCCTTTCGCCGCATAACTCGCCTGCAGCTGGGCGACGGCCTGGAAGTTGCGCGCGACCGCGGCCGTGTCGAGCTGCGACGCGCCCTCGATGTCGAAGTCGATGTGCGTGAGGCCGTACGTGTCGATCACGGTCTGGTACGCGCCCGCCAGCGCGGGAACCGTCGAGCATGCCTGCATCAGCGGCGTGCCGTTCGCGCCGCCGAACGACACGGCGACTTCGCCGCCTTTCGCGCGATAGCTCGCGATCGACGTCGACAGCGCGGTCAGCAGGCCGCCGCTCGCGCCGTTGCCGATCGGCTGCACGCCGCCCCACGACGGCGTACACCCGTTGCCCGCGACCACGAACGCGAGCGTGAACTGCTGGATGCCTTGCCGGACGCCTATCTGGTCGACGAGCGGCGTCGGATAGAGCGTCACGTCGACATAGGGCGCATAGACGCCGGCGCCCTGGGACACGCTCGCCACGGCGAGCAGGCAACCCGCGGCAAACGCGCGCGGGATGAAACGCGGCAACACATTGTTGTGCATTGTGTTCTCCAAGTGGAAGAGGGATACGCTGGCCCGCGTATCGCCGCCGGTCGGGCGACCGGGCATGCCCGGCCGGCGGCGTGCCCATCTTGGAGGATTCGCGTCGAATAGTGAATGGTTAGTTGTTCTTTTTGTTATTTGATTCCCGATACGTAACGATCTTGCCGATTCGACATCGTTCCGTCATGCATCGGGTGTGAACCAGGACAAAATTGCCGTCGATTTCGACATGAAATCGTCGCTTTCTACGCCCCTTGATGGCCGCCTCGATCATGTAATCACGTGTAATCGCTTTCGACGCATGCGCGGCATAACTTTGTCTTCGAGCGAAGTGCATTCGCGCGAGGCTCACTCAAGACCTTACGTCGTTCCATCCATCAGGAGCTCAACATGCTGGAAAGAATCGTAGCAAAGCAGGCAGTCGGAAGCGTTCAAGGCGGTAATCGGGATTCCTGGATCAACCCGCCTTTCAATGCGCAGATCACGTTTCCGGGCACGTTTTCGACCGCGCCCATTGTGGTCGTGACCGCCCTCCAGGACCCCAACGACGGATCCAGTTATCCGGACACGTTCTCGGTGACGGTGACCAAGGTGACGACGACCGGATTCAACGTCAACATCACCCGCGAAGACAGGGTGTTCCCCAACTATTCGGGCAGCGACTGGGGGCAAAACCTCTACGTGTCGTATATCGCTGAAGTTCCGAGCCAATAAAACCCGAACCGGAATCATGCGGCCGCTGCCTCTTTCCCACTGCGCCGGCTTCACCGCCGCAAGTTTGACGAGGCAGTTCCGGCGGCTGGCCAGCCGCAGCCATTCACTGCGGCTGGCCGCCATCGGTGTCGCCTGTCGCGCCGCATGTTCCGCGCAGGTTGTTTGCGCAGGCGAGGGCGGTCGAGGGCGGTCGAGGCAGTGACGGTGCGTTGTCGGACCCAGGGCTCGCGACGCAGATCCCGCGATCCAGATGCCGCAAGGGATCGCGCTCGATAGCCGGCACGCTGGCCTTCCAATGAAAGATGCCGGCATCGACGGCAGGCGGGAGCGCTCGAATCGGTCGGGCTGACCCGCTACGTCCAATGTCCGGGGTATCCGCCGACTGTCGCCATCTGTCCGTCAGGTCGATCGATTCGGAATTCCAACATTGGCACGCGGTACGCCAAGGACGGGGGCACGGGTGCATCTGCGCCGCTTGCGGCCCCGCCATTTTCGTCAGGAAAGTCGAAACATGACAAGCACTCTACACATTCCGGCTGGCTACTTGACGCTCGGCCTGGACTCCACCGGCGCTGTCGTCGAACTCATCGATTCCCGCAGCGGCCGCAACTACATCTCGCCCGGGAAATCCGTCCCGCTCGTCAGGCTCGTGATCAACGGCGTACTGGCGAAGCCCGCCGGCGTCCGATGGTCGTCCGCCGACAACACGCTGTCCTTCGTGAATGATGCCGGCCTCGCATTCGAGGTCGATGTCCGCGTCCTGCAGAAAAACGGCTACGCCACCTTTGAAGTCACCCGCGTGTCGACCGATCCCGCTTCCGACGTTCAGACGCTGCTGTGGGGGCCGTTGCCTGTCGCGATCAACCAGACCGTCGGCGAAGCCGCGGGCGTGGTGCGAGACAACGAATTCGCGATCGGCCTCAAGCCGCTCAACGACCGCACCGAAGGCGCGTGGCCCAAGGAATATCCGCAATACGGCTGGGAAAACGACGTCATCCCCAACCCTTACAACGTGGACGTGGCGGCGCTGGAGCCGTGGTGCGTGGCGGCGAAGACGTCATGGGGAGCCGTGCTGCGCGCCTTCACGTTCGACTATACGCGCCGGCGCGACCGGCTCAATCCCAATGATTATCCGATCCCGCTCGGCCCGCTCGACAGCGCGGGCTCGGTCATCGGATCGAAGATTGCGCTGTACGGCAGCGCACCGGAGCTCGTGACGACCCTGTTGTCGTTCATTGCCTCGGGTGAAAACCTCCCGTATCCGACCCAGAACGGCCAGTGGCAGAAAGTGGCGCAGGCCAGCGGCCAATCGTCTTTCGTGCTGGACGATCTCGACACCGGCAATGTCGGCAAGGCAGCCCGATTCGCCAACAGCGCGGGAATCAACTACATCTACTCGCCGCGGAATTTTCGCGGCCCCTGGAAATACACCGGGCATTATCAGTTCGACTCCACCTTCGGCGACAGCGACAACGGAGCCGAAAAGCTGGTGGAGGCGGCAAAGGAGCACGGCGTCCGCGTCGGCGTCCATACCATGTCGGACTTCATCAGCGTCGGCCCGCCCACCTCCATCGACCCCTACGTTTCGCCGCCCGCGGATCCTCGTCTGGCCTTGGGCGGTCAAGCCGCCTTGTCACGGCCGTTGAACATGACGAGCAAGATCCTCTACTTGAGCGGATTCGCGCCGGTGCGGGACGGGATCAACGAGAAGATGCTGCGTATCGGCAACGAGTTCATCTCGTTCAACGCGGTCCAAAGAGGCGTCACCGAATGGCAAGTCAGTGGACTGACCCGAGGCCAGTGGGGCTCCGTCCCGGCCGAAGCCGCGCGTGGCACGCCCGTTGCGAGGGTGATCGTGAATTCGTACGGCGGGGCCATCGGCGGCCTCGGCATCATCGACGAGATCGCCACCCGGCTGGGCACCCTCAGGAACAACGTCGGCATCCGGTCCCACTCTTTCGACGGGGTGGAATCCGCCAGTGATACCGGCTGGGGCAGCTTCGGCATTGCCCGGTTGATCAACGGCACCTACGCCGCCCAGACCGGGCACGACGGATACATCAGCGAGACGAGCCGGATGACCTCGAACGCATGGGACACGCTGACCCGGGCGAGCTGGTCCAACTCCGACATCGATCAGCTGTACCGCGACAACGCCTTCTACCAGGCCAACTACCTGCCGGGCATGCTTGGATGGTTCGATATCACGGGCGTCTCGTTGACCATGATCGAAACCCGGCTCGCACGCGGCGCGGCGCTCAACGCCGGCATTGGCTTCCAGGGCACGGTGGCATTCCTGCTGTCGGCAGAATCGACGCCGGATATCCTCGACAAGATCAAGCAGTGGGAAACCGCCAGGAATCTCGGCGCGTTCACCGAAAAGCAGAGGGCCGCGCTTCGCGACCAGACGACCTCGTGGACCCTGAAGTCCGTCACCCCCGGGCAAAGCTGGTCGTTGCAGCAGGTGAATGCCGAAGGCGTCCCGATCGGCGCTCCGCAGACCGTCTCGGCACCCACACCGCAACTGGGCCCCGCCGTCCTGCCGGTCGCCACTCAAGGCGCGCTCTACGGAGCGAAAATCACGACGAATACGCCTGCGACCGTCCGCTTCACGGTGACCAACGGGGGTTTGCCCCCAGGCCTCCAGTTCAATCAGGATACGGGCGGGATTATTGGCACGCCGAGGAAGACCGGGCGGTACACGTTTACCGTCACGGCCACGAATGACGGGGGACTGGCTGACGCGCGAGCGGTTTACACCATCGTGGTGCAGTGAGGTAGTGAGCAGCCCTCATCGATTTCGCGGGCGACCGCGCCGGCATTCGGGACGCGCGTCACGGTGGCAGTGCGGCGCGCGTCATTCCGGCGATACCTGCGGCACCTGCGGCATTCGCTGAGGGCGATCAACCGTTCCGGCACACGTGATCGGTGTGGAAAAGGGTGTCGCGCGGCCGGAACACCGAAACCACGGGGAGGATCGATCCGGATCGCTTGACTCGCATCAAGCCGATGCGGGCTGCACAAGCGAGCGCGCGAGTGCGACGAAGCGTTCGACGGACGCCGACGCAAACGGCTCGCTCCACGACACGATCTGCTCGACCGCGCGCGCGCCGGCGAGCGGCACGTACACGACACCCGGACGCTGCAGCGTCGCCGTGAAGCCCGGCACGATCGCGATGCCGCGTTCGGCGGCCACCAGCGACACGAGCGTCGTGATCTGTGCCGCGGTCGCGCCGATGCGCGGCGCGAATCCGGCCTGCGCGCACAGGTCGTCCAGTGCCGCGGCCAATGCCGAGCCGTAACCCGGCGGAAAAGTCACGAAGGTTTCATTCGCCAGCGCCGCGACGTCGATGCTCGCGCGGCCCGCGAGCGGATTCCCGGCCGGCACGGCGGCCACGAGCGGTTCACGCGACACGACGAGCGACGCCACCGGCACGCCAGGCGCGTCGCCCCATGCCCAGCCGAAACCGATGTCCATCGTGCCGTCCGCGACCTGCCGGTGCTGGCTGGCGGTCGCCGCCTCGCGGAACGCGAATTCGACGTCGGGCATCGTGCGGCTCGCGGCGCGGATGACGTCCGGAAACGTGTCGGACATCGGAATGGCGCTCGCATAACCGATCACGATTCGTCCGGCGATGCCTTGCGCGAGCTTGCGCGCGCTCGCCTCGGCCTCGGCGGCCGCGCTGACGACGTTGCGCGCCTGTTCGAGAAACGCGGCGCCTGCCGGTGTCAGCCGCACCGCGCGCGTCGAACGCTCGAACAGCCGCACGCCGAGCTCGCTTTCCAGCGCGGCGATATGGCGCGTGAGCGGCGGCTGCGCGACGCGCAGGCGCAATGCCGCGCGGCCGAAGTGCAGTTCGTCGGCGACGACCACGAAATAGCGGAGGCGGCGCAGGTCGAGCATTGTTGTCGTTCCGGTATCAATCGCGATGAAAACGGTATTGGCGTGCGCACGGCGCGCTCGTCAGACTGTCGGCATCGACGACCAGGCAGCTCCGATGAACGACAGGACCACGCGCATCGCGTTCTTTCTCTGCGGCTTCGCCGCGTTTCTCAATCTGTATTCGACGCAGGGCATCCTGCACGAACTCGCGGCCACCTTCCGCGTCAGCGCGGAGCGCGCGGGGCAGGGCGTGAGCGCCACCACGACGGCCGTCGCCATTATCGCGCCGTTCGTCGGCGTGCTGGCCGCGCGCATCGAGCGGCGCATCGCGATCTCGCTGGCCGCGATGGCCGTCGCGCTGCCGGTCGTGTGGTCCGCGCATGCGGCAGGTTTCGCGTCGTTTCTCGGTGCGCGCTTTGCCGCCGGCCTGGTCATGCCGTTCGTCTTCGCGCTGTCGATCGCGTACATCGCCGAGCGCTTCGATCGCGGCACGTCGGCCGAGATCAGCGCGCTGTTCGTCGCCGGCACGACGCTCGGCGGTTTCGCCGGCCGCTTCGCGACCAACCTGATGACGTCGATGTGGGGCTGGCGGCATGCACTCGACGTCGTCGCGGCGCTGTGTCTCGTCACGGGCATCGCGATCTACGCGAGCCTGCCGGCGTCCGGCGCGATCGTGCGGCGTGTCGAACCCGACACGGAGGCCGGTGCGGGGCCGGCCTGGCGCATCGTCACGCGCGGGCCGCTGCTCGCGTCGTTCGCGATCGGCGCATGCGTGCTCGCGTCGCAGGTCGCGACGTTCACGTTCGTCGGCCTGCGCCTGGCCCGCGCGCCGTTCGGCTTCGGCACGGTCGGGATCGGCGCGATCTATGCGGTGTTCCTGGTGGCGGTGGTCGTGACGCCGCTGGCAGGGCGCCTCGCGCGGCATCGCGGCCCGCGCGCACCGGGGCTCGCCGCGGCCGCGCTCGCGATCGGCGGAGCGCTGCTCACGCTGTCCGATCACGTCCCGGTGATCCTGGCCGGCCTCGCGCTCAGCTCGACCGCCGTGTTCGTCGAACAGGCGTCGGCCAACACGTTCATTTCGCAGGCGGCATCGAGCGCGCGCTCGACGGCGATCGGCATCTACCTGTCCTGTTATTACTTCGGCGGCAGCCTCGGCTCGGTCCTGCCGGTGCCCGGCTGGCACCGGTGGGGATGGGCCGGCTGCGTCGCGTTCGTGGTCGTCGCGCAGGCCGTCGTCGGCGTGCTCGTGTACCGGTTCTGGGGGGCGGGCGGCACGGCGTATGCCCGCGCGCACGGCGTCAGGCCGGCGCGCTGACCGGGTTCAGCGATACCAGCGCGGCGTATAGACCCACTCGCGACCCTCGCCGATCGCGAAGCGGCGCGTGGTCGACGAGCCGACGATCACCATCGTGCGCATGTCGACCTGGTCGCTGCGCAATGCGCCGAGCGTCGTCGTCGCGAGCGTCGCGCCCGGCCGGCCGATGTCGCGGCCCAGCACGACCACCGTATCGGCCGTGCGATGCGCGCGCACGACATCGAGCGCGCGATCGAGCTGCCACGGCCGCGCGCGCGAGATCGGGTTGTAGAACGCCATCACCAGATCGGCTTGCGCCGCATGCCGCAGGCGCGTCTCGATCACGTCCCACGGCTTCAGGTTGTCCGACAGCGAGATCGCACAGAAATCGTGGCCGAGCGGCGCGCCGGCCTGGGCGGCCGTCGCGAGCGACGCCGAGATGCCGGGCTCCACGCGCAGGTCGACCGCGGCCCAGTGCGGGTCGCGCGCTTCGTCGAGTGCCTCGAGCACGGCCGCGGCCATCGCGAACACGCCCGGGTCGCCGGACGACACGACCGCGACGCGCCGGCCCTCGGCCGCGAGTTCGAACGCATGGCGCGCGCGCTGCATCTCCTCGCGATTGTCGGTGCCGTGCACGCGCTGGTCGTCGCGGAACGGGCCGGCCATGTTCACGTAGGTGGTGTAGCCGAGGATGTCGGTCGCGTCCGCGAGCGCGGCGCGCGCGGCCGGCGTGAGCCACGCGGCGCCGCCCGGGCCGAGCCCGAGCACCGTCAGGCGGCCGCGCGCACGGCCGAGCGTGGCGGGATCGACCGGATGCGACGCGACCGCGCATGCGATGCCGTTCGTCGTGGCCCGCAGCGTGTGCACGACACGCAACGCGCGGCCGAGCAGCGCGGCCGCATCGGCCGGTACGCCGCCGTCACCGTCGCCGTCGACGTCTGCATCGACGAAACGAAGCGGCACGTCGAGCGTGTGCGCCGCATCCTCCAGCGCGGCATCGCCGATCGCCGCTGCGGGCGCCACGATGGCCGCGAGCGCCAGCCGGGCGAGACCGTGCGCGTCGAGCGACGCCGCGATGCGTGCCGCGAGCGCGCCATCCGCGTGAACAGCGTGCGCATCGACGCCCACCACCACGCTGCGCGGATGAATCACGAGCTCGTCATGCGTGCCGAGCCAGGCTTCGGGCGTCACGCGGATCGCATGCGCCGCTGCGTCGTCGCGCGGCAGCGCGACATCGTCGAGCCACGGCGCCGCGCCGTCGATGCGCGTCGATGCACCCGCGAGCAGGTCGGACACGAAGCGCTTGCCCTGGGCGAGATCGGCGAGTGCATAGCCTTCCGGCGGATTGAGCACGCACGCGCCGAAGCGCAGTTCGCCGCTCGTCGTGATCGCCGGCGCGACGCCGACGCAGGCGGCGATTTCGCGCGCCATCACGTTGACGCCCGTCAGCCCGCCGAGCAGCGGCACGACCGCCGAACCGTCTTCCGCCACCGCGAGCACGGGCGGTTCGACGCCCTTGTCGGCAAGCGCCGGAGCGATGCAGCGGATCACGATGCCGGCCGCGCACAGCGCGACGATCGGCAGGCCGCGTGCATAGAGTTCGCGCAAGTGCGCGCCGAGATCGTCGAACGGCACGTCGGCGGTGACGCGCGATGCGAGGCCGTGCACGCGGGCCCCCGGATAACGCGCCTGGATGCGCCGCGCGGTATCGAGCGCGCCCGCGCCGAGGATCACGATCGCGGGCGGGGTCGTCATCCTTGCCATTTTTCCCCCGGCACGACGAGCAGCGAGAAATACGGCGACGCCATCGGATCGACTTCATCGAGCGGCACGATGCGCTGGCTCGCCATCGTCGCGCGCTCGACATACAGCGCGCGCTTCGCGAGCCCCAGCTCGTCGAGCACGCGCCGCACCTTGTCGAAATTGCGGCCGAGCTTCATCACGACGGCCGCATCGGCCTGCGCGAGCCGCGTGCGCAACTCGTGCTCGGGCAGCACGCCCGACAGCACCGACAGGCTCTGGTTGCGATAGACGAGCGGCTGGCCGAGCACGGCGGTGCCGCCGAGCATCGCGCATACGCCGGGGATCACCTCGGTGTCGTAGCGCGGTGCGAGGCGGTCGTGCAGGTACATGTACGAGCCGTAGAAAAACGGGTCGCCTTCGCAGATCACCGCGACGTCGCGCCCCGCATCGAGGTGTGCACCGACGACCTCGGCGGCCGTGTCGTAGAAGTCGGCGATCACCGTCTCGTAGCAGAGCGGCGGCGGCAGTGCCTCGGTCGTCACCGGATAAACGAGCGGCAGTTGCGTCTGCCCGTCCCGCAGGTGCGCCTCGACGATGCCGTATGCATTGCCTTTCTTGCCCTTCGCAACGAAATACGCGACCACGGGCGCGGCCTGCAGCACGCGCAGCGCCTTGATCGTCATCAGTTCGGGATCGCCGGGGCCGACGCCGACCCCGAACAGGCGTCCGCGCGCGGTCGTCATTCGACCTCCGTCGCGAGTGCGTTGACCGCCGCAGCGGCCATCGCGCTGCCGCCGCGGCGGCCGAGCAGCGTGACGTACGGGACGCCGCGGCTGTCGGCATCGAGCAGCGCCTTCGATTCGGCCGCACCGATGAAGCCGACCGGGAAACCGAGGATCAGGGCGGGGCGCGGCGCGCCGGCGTCGATCATGTCGAGCAGGTGGAACAGCGCGGTCGGCGCATTGCCGATCACGACGACGCTGCCGGCGAGCTGCGGACGCCACAGTTCGAGCGCGGCGGCCGAACGCGTGTTGCCGAGATCCCGCGCGAGATCGGGCACTTCCGGCTCGCCGAGCGTGCAGATCACGCGGTTGCCGGCCGGCAGTCGCGCGCGCGTGATGCCTTCGGCGACCATGCGCGCGTCGCACAGGATCGGCGCGCCGGCCGCGAGCGCCGTGCGGCCCGCCGTGCCGGCGCCGGCCGAGAAGCGCAGGTCGTAGACGACGTCGACCATCCCGCACGCATGAATCACGCGCACCGCGAGTTTCTCGAGGTCGGGCGGAACCTGCGACAGGTCGGCCTCGGCGCGGATCGTCGCGAACGACTGGCGGTAAATTTCCTGCCCGTCGCGAATGTAGTCAAGCATCGGTGGTGTCCTGGCTGTGCCGTGCGCCCGTCAGTCGGGCCGCGGCCTGGTCAATCGTCAGATGGCGCGCGAGCGGGGCGCCGAGGCCCGCGGCCGCATCGCGCCGGTAAAGGTCGTAGTGCGCGGGCGCAACCGCGACGAGCGTGTGCGTCGCGGGATGCGGCAGCGCGCAATGGCGCTCGCAGCCGGTCAGGTGCACGTCGACCGCATGGCCGATGCGCGCGGCGAGCGCGAGCGCGTCGTGTTTCGTGTCGGCGCGCGCCTTCGCGCAGCCCGCGCTGCCGGTGCACGCGACGAGCGACGCCAGCGGGTCGGACGACGCGCAGACGAGGCCGAGCGACGCCAGCGCATCGAGCGTGGCCGGCGCGCGTTCACGCGGGACGCGATGCATGAACACGCCTTGCCAGGGCGTCATCGACAGCGTGCCGTCGCCGTCGGTTTCGGCCAGCGCGGCGAGCCGTTCCAGTTGCGTGGCGTCGAGCCGGCCGAGCGGGAATTGCGCGCCGACGTGGCAGCGCGCGGCATCGCGCGACGGGTGTACGCCGAAACGCAGCACCGGATCGGTGCGCGCGCGGCGCCAGCCGGCGAGCGCCGGATCGGCCGCAAGCGCGAACGGCACATAGTGCTGCGCGCGCTCGAGCAGCGCGCGTTCGCCGCAGGTTGCGAGCAGGGCACGCATTCGCGTGACGTCCGCCGGCGCGAGATCGAGGAACGCGAGCAGCAGCGCGCGGACCAGCGCGACACCTTGATCGGGCGCGACATCGACCGAGGCCGGTCGGTCGTCGTGCGCGACCGGCGGGCAGCCGGCCAGCCCGGCCGCGATGCGTACCGCACCGTCGCCGCGACGCCACGCGGCCAGCCAGATGTCGTGCGGATGATCGAGCGCCGCAACCGATTCGCCGCCGTCGAGCTGGATCGAGAATTTCGGCGACAGCTCGCCACGGCGCGGCTCGCGCGCCAGCATGTCGAGGAGCGGCGCGGCGAGCGCGCGGCTGTCGACGAGGGCGGCGGGGTCGTCACCGGCGAGCGGGCTGAGCATCACGTTGCGGACGTCGTCGCTCGCGGCGAGCGCGGCGGTATCGGCGACGGCATCCGCGGTTGCGTCGACGGACGGGCCGAGGCCCGCGTCGAGCAACGCGCGTATCAGCGCGTCGGCCGCGCCGTCGCGAATGCCGCGCAGCTGGAGATTCGCGCGATTGGTCGCGTCGATCGCGCCGGAGCCGCAGGCACGCGCGGCGGCGGCGATCGCGCGCGCCTGACGCGCATCGAGCCGGCCGCCCGGCAGCTTGATCCGGCACAGCCCGCCGTCGGCGGCCGCAACCACGCGCACGAGCCCCGGGCAAGCCGACGGGCGCGCGACGGGCGACGCAGGAATCGAATCGGGGGCGGAACTCACGGGGTACCGGGGCAGTGTCGCGCCGCGGCCAACGCGTCGGTACACCCCGCCCGACGCCGACTGGCACGCACGCACTTTCTGGCCGGCAGGTCTCCTGGCTGACAGGTCGGCGCCGGCTCCCGGCCTTCCCGGTGAAACCAGTGGCATGAGGGGGAGATCGGCTCGCTGTCTACAGTTGCGGGGGCAGCCACAGCGGCGCGTGGTGCGCCCTGTGTTCCCTCTTCGGCCCCGAAGGGCACCGGCGAACGAACGGCCGTAGGATACCCGATTTTCGCGACGATCCGGCATCGGCGGTGCGTCGCGCAACCGCGTCGCAGCATGGCCGCAGACGGTTTTGCGCTGTCTCGCAAATGGTAGGATTGGCGCCTCGACATCAGATCGGCGACCGCCGGCATCCGCCATGAAACTCGGCAGGACGGAACTGTTCGGCATGGGCATCGCACTGGGCCTGCTGGCCATCCCCGCATGGGTCCTGCTCGCATGCCTGCTGATCCCGCTTGCACCGTCGGCCGAGTGGCCGAAGAATGTCGGGCTCGCCGGCCTCGGCGTGCCGATCGTCGCGGGCGGCACGCTCCTGTACAGGAAAAGCGGGGCGCGGCCGCTCATGTGGCTGCTGCTCGGCTGGCTGCTGATCGCGTCGATCGGCGGCATGGTTCTGGCCTTGCTGACGTTTGTCGTCGGCGTGCCGCTCGGCTGACGTCGTGGCCGTGCCGCACCGGCCGTCGGGCGATGCGCACGGCATGGAAACGAATCAACGCGCGGCGCTCCGGCAGCCGCGCATCGCAACAAACGGGATGGAATCGAACGATGGGGAAGGGTGCATGACGGCGTGGCTGACGGTAGTGGGCATCGGCGACGACGGTTACGCGGGGCTCGGCCGCAGCGCGCGCCGCGCGCTGCTCGACGCGACGCTCGTCGTCGGCGCGAAGCGGCATCTCGACATGCTGCCCGCACGGCTGCCGGCCGCGCGCGAAGCGTGGCCGTCGCCGTTCGACCTTGCGGGCGTGCTTGCACGGCGCATGTCGCCCGTCTGCGTGCTCGCCAGCGGCGACCCGATGCTGTTCGGCGTCGGCGCCACGCTCGCGCGCTCGCTGTCCCCTGACGAATGGCGCGTGCTGCCCGCGCCGTCGTCGCTGTCGCTGGCGGCCGCCCGCCTCGGCTGGGCACTGCAGGATGTCGGCTCGGTTTCGCTCGTCGGCCGTCCGCTTGCGGCGCTCGCGCGCCACCTGCTGCCGGGCCGCCGCCTGTTCGTATTGAGCGCCGACGGCCGGACGCCGGCCGCCGTCGCGGCCGAACTCGTCGCACGCGGCTTCGGGCCGACGCGCATCAGCGTGTTCGAGCATCTGGGCGGCCCGCTCGAGCGGCGTCTCGACGGGCTAGCGCAGGACTGGCGCGTCGCCGAAACGGCCGCGCTCAATCTGGTCGCGCTCGACTGCCGGGCCGGCCCCGACGCACCGCGCCGCGCGCTCACGCCCGGCCTGCCCGACGATGCATACCGCCACGACGGCCAGCTCACCAAGCGCGACCTGCGCGCGATGACGCTCGGCCGCCTCGCGCCCGTGCCCGGCGAGCTGCTGTGGGACGTCGGCGCCGGCAGCGGCTCGATCGGTATCGAATGGATGCGCGCGCATCCGTCATGCCACGCGATCGCGATCGAAGCGCATGCGGAGCGGCAGCGCTTCATCGAGCACAACCGCGACGCGCTCGGCGTGCCGGGCCTGCAACTCGTCGCGGGCCGCGCGCCCGAGGCGCTCGCGGGGCTCGCCGCGCCGGACGCGATCTTCATCGGCGGCGGGGCGACCGCGGCCGGTGTGCTCGACGCGTGCTGGGCATCGCTGAAACCCGGCGGCCGGCTGGTCGCGAACGCGGTCACGCTGCAGGGCGAGCTGGCGCTCGCCGCATGGCGCGAGACGCACGGCGGCACGCTCACGCGCGTGTCGCTCGCGCATGCCGAGCCGCTCGGCCGCTTCGACACGTGGCGTCAGGCGCTGCCGGTCACGCTGTACGACGTGCGCAAGCCGGCCACGGTCGACACGGCCGGCACGGCGGCATCGCCAGCCACGACGCATACGACGGACGCGTGATGCGCGACGAGACCCCCGAACAGCCCGCGCCGCTACGCTTCGGCTACACGACCGGCAGTTGCGCGACCGCGACGTCGCTCGCCGCCGCGCGGCTGCTGCTCGCGGGGCATGCGGACGACGCGGTCGAGATCGTGCTGCCGAAGGGGCAGCGCGTGATGATGCGGCTCGAGTTCTGCCGGACGACGGCCGACGGCGCGGAAGCCGGCACGATCAAGGATGCCGGCGACGATCCGGACGTCACGCACGGCGCGCTGATCTTCGCGCGTGTCGCGCTCGCGGCGGCGCCCGGCGTGCGTTTTCATGCGGGGCCGGGCGTCGGCACGGTCACGCGCGCGGGGCTGACGCTGCCGGTCGGCGAACCGGCGATCAACCCGGTGCCGCGCCAGATGATGACGACGCACCTGGAAGCGCTGGCGGCCGAGCACGGTTATGCGGGCGGCTTCGACGTGACGATCGGCGTCGAGGGCGGCGAGGCGCTCGCGCTGAAGACGATGAACCCGCGCCTCGGCATCGTCGGCGGGTTGTCGATCCTCGGCACGACCGGCATCGTGCGGCCGTTCTCGTGCTCGGCCTATATCGCGTCGATCCATCAGGGCATCGACGTCGCGCGGGCGAACGGCATCACCCATATCGCCGCGTGCACGGGCAACGCAAGCGAGGATGCGATGCGCGCGCACTACCACCTGCCCGACATGGCGCTGATCGAGATGGGCGATTTCGCGGGCGCGGTGCTCAAGCACCTGCGGCGCGCGCCGGTCGCGCGGCTGTCGATGTGCGGCGGTTTCGGCAAGCTCAGCAAGCTCGCGGCCGGCCATCTCGACCTGCACAGCCGCCATTCGAGCATCGACCTGCCGCTGCTCGCGCAGTGGGCGGCCGAGGCCGGCGCCAGCGACGCGCTGCAGGCGGCAATGCGCGCCGCGAACACGAGCCAGGAAGCGCTGAAGCTCGCACACGCCGACGGTGTGCCGCTCGGCGATCTCGTCTGTGCGCATGCGCTGCGCGTCGCGCGCGACATCGTGCCGCCGTCGGTTACGGTCGAGATGTTCGCGATCGACCGGCAGGGCCGCTTCGTCGGGACAGCGCGATGAGCGCGCGCATCCTGCTGCTCGGCGGCACCGGCGACGCACTGAAGATCGCGCGCGCGCTCGGCCCGCATCATGTCTATAGTCTCGCCGGCCTCGGCAAGACGCCCGACGACCTGCGCTGCGACGTGCGGGTCGGCGGTTTCGGCGGCGCTGCCGGGCTGGCCGCGTATCTGCGCGACGCCGGCATCGGCCTCGTGATCGACGCGACGCATCCGTATGCCGCGCAAATCAGCGCGAATGCCGCCGCCGCGGCGCGTGAAGCGGGCGTGCCGCTGTGGGCGCTACGCCGTGCGCCGTGGTCGCCGCAACCCGGCGACGACTGGCGCATGGTCGATGACTGGGCCGGCATCGAAGCCGCGCTCGCGCCGTTCCGGCGGCCGCTGTTCACGCTCGGCCGCGAACCGCTCGCACATCTCGACGCGATCCCGCCGCACCAGTTCTGGCTCGTGCGCTGCCTCGACCCGCATCCCGGCAACGCGCGTGCGCAGGTCGTCGCCGCGCGCGGGCCGTTCACGCCGGAGGGCGAGCGCGCGCTGTTCGCGCTGGCGGGCATCGACGTCGTCGTCAGCAAGAACAGCGGTGGCGCGGCCACCGAAGCCAAGCTCGACGTCGCGCGCGAACGCAGGCTGCCGGTCGTGATGCTGCGCCGGCCGCCGCTGCCCGCCGCCGACCGCGCGTTCGACTCGGCTGCGGCGCTCATCGACGCGCTCGATCCGGCCGCGCGCGCATGACGCCGCGCGGCCGGTCATCCCATGAATTGACGGAGATTTTTCGATGACGGTGTATTTCATCGGCGCGGGCCCCGGCGACCCGGAGCTGATCACGGTGAAGGGCCAGCGCCTCGTGCGCACGTGCCCGGTGATCCTGTATGCGGGTTCGCTGGTGCCGGCCGCCGTGCTCGACGGCCATCGCGCGGAGCAGGTCGTCAACACGGCCGAGCTCGACCTCGATGCCATCGTCGCGCTGCTCGCCGCTGCGCACGCGAAAGGGCAGGACGTCGCGCGTGTGCATTCGGGCGACCCGTCGCTGTACGGCGCGATCGGCGAGCAGATCCGCCGTCTCAAGACACTCGGGATTCCGTACGAAATCGTGCCCGGCGTGACGGCCACGGCCGCATGCGCGGCGACGCTCGGCGTCGAGCTGACGCTGCCCGGCGTCGCACAGACGGTGATCCTCACGCGCTTCGCGGGCAAGACGACGATGCCGGAAGGCGAAGCGCTCGGCTCGCTCGCCGCGCACCGCGCGACGCTCGCGATCCATCTCGGCGTGCGCCATCTCGCCCGCATCGTCGACGAAGTGCTGCCGCATTACGGCGCCGATTGCCCGGTCGCGGTGATCTATCGCGCGAGCTGGCCGGATGAAGAACGCGTGACCGGCACGCTCGCCGACATCGTCGGCAAGGTGCAGGGCACGCAGATCGAGCGCACCGCGCTGATCCTGATCGGGCGTGTGCTCGACGCCGAAGGGTTTGCGGATTCGACGTTGTACGCGAGTGCGGGTTGATTACGCACGGGCAGGGCGTTCGCGCAAGTGCGTGCAGAGCGCCGCGCCGATCGTGATCGCGCCACCGACGAAGTAGATCGGCGCTGCGATGCCGACGACGGGGATCAGGTTGAGCACGACCACGCTCCAGTACGATGCGTTGTCGCGCGCGCCGCGAACGTTGCTTCCGGGCCAGGGTCGACGATTTGCGTTCGGTATCGCGCATGCAGTCGCGCCGCAGTCAATCACAAGGACATTGCTGAATGAATCACCGTATTCGATCGGTCATTTTCGGCCTGGCGGGATTGACGTCCGCTTTGCTGGCGGTATCCGCAGCGCAAGCCACCGCCGAAGCAAACGAAGCCCGCGCCATACCGTTCGTCGAGGTCGCGAAAGCCGCCGTGCCCGATCGCGACTGGATACCCAGGGTCTGCCAACTGGTTTCGGCACCCTGCGGCACGGCAGGCCAGCCAAGCGACGCAAGCAAGGCGCCGTCGCTGTACCGGGTCAGGAACGACGCGCCCGGCAATTACTATGCGATCCTGCCCGGCCCGCAGTTGCTGAAGGTGAGCTTTGCGTCCGCCACCGGCTGGAAAGTCCTGCAGCGGTGGGATTTCTCCGACTACCAGCCCGCCGACCGCGTCGACGGCGATGGCGAGGCGCCACCGCTCGGGATCTACCCGGCGCTGTACCCGCTCGGCAGCGAGCGCTTCGCGGTCGCGGTGCTGGCCGGATGGTCCGAAAGCTATTCGGGCGGCGGCGGAAGCTGGGAAAATGCCGACTTCGTCGAACTGCGGCCGAATGGCGGGCATGCGGGCACGCCACGGATATCGAAGCTGCCGTTCAGTTGCGACAAGCAGATTCGCGCATGCTTTTCCGAACGCGAGTACCAGCACTCGCCGCATTGCAGCGAAGACTTCGACGGCTCGCTGCGGCTGCGCTTCGTGCCCGGCGCGAGTGCCGGCAAGCTCGACTGGATCGCAACCTGGAAAGAGACGCATTGGCCGGGGCTGAAGCCGAAAAGCACGACCGAGCACACGTCGGTTTCCGTGACGTTGCCGGCAGGGCAGGATCCGGTTGCCGCCGGCAAGGCGCTGCGCGACAAGGTGTCTTTCTGCGAGCCGGTCAACTGAGCGGCGGCCGCAGCCGAGCGGCAACGGCCGTGTTCCCCGGCCCGCGCTAGGCACGCGCAACACGCCGCGCGAGCCGCGGCGCAAACCCCGCGGCCAGCGCGAACAGCGCGACGCACAGGCAGGCCATCGCGACCCACGCGGGCGTCAGGTTCGCGAGATGCTGGCGCACGATGCCGGCCGCGAACGGAAACAGCCCGGCGATCAGGTAGCCGATGCCCTGCACGAACCCCGTCAGCGATGCGGCATCGGCCGGCGTCGCCGCATGGTCGACCGTGACGATCAGCGACAGCGGAAACAGCGCGCCGATCCCCGCGCCCAGCAGCAGCGCGGCCGGCAACGCGAGCGCTTCAGGTGCGGCCAGCATCACCAGCAAGCCGACGAACAGCGATGCGATCGCCGCATGCAGCGCGGGCCGGCGATCGGGCAGGCGGTCGATCGTCGCCGAGATCGTCAGGCCCGCGACGACCTCCGCGAGCGTCACGCCGCCGAGCAGGCTGCCGGCCGCCGTCGGCGACCAGCCGAGCCGCATGTAGTAGGGCGGCAGCCACGCGAGCACGAGCGTGTACGCGCCGGTCGCGATGCCGAAGAACAGCGCGAGCCGCCACGCGCGCGGCGAGCGCGACGGCCGCGCATGCGTGGCCGACGCCGGCCCGGCGGCAAGCGTGTTGCCGCCGCGGCTGGCAAGCGGCCACGCCAGCGCGGCCACCGCGGCCGGCAGCGCCCAGCCCGCGAGCGCGGCGAGCCAGCCCCAGCGGGCCGCGGCGAACGGCGCGACGACGCTCGCGAGCACGGCGCCGCCCATGATCGACGTCGAATAGACGCCCATCGCGCCGCCGATCCGCGTCGCGAAATGCGCCTTCACGAAGCCGGGCAGCAGCGCCTGCACCATCGCGATCCCGACGCCCGCGCAGCAGGCGCTCGCGAGCAGCAGCCACGCGTGCTGCGCGCCGATGCGCGATGCGCAGGCCAGCCCGATCAGCGCGACGCCGAGCCACACGCCGCCCGCGATGCCGGTCACGCGCTGCAGGCGCCGCGCGCTCAGCGCGCCGAGACCCATCAGCAGGATCGGGATCGTCGTCAGCAGGCTGGCCGCGCCGTCGCCGATGCCGGTCGCGCGCTGGATCATGTCGAGCAGCGGGCCGACCGCGGCGAGCGCCGGCCGCAGGTTCAGCCCGACGAGCACGATGGCGGCGAGCCGCCATCCGGGGGAAGTGAAGCGATTCATCGCAAGGCCCTCGAAATCGGTGCGCGGCCCCGGAAGGGCGCCGCGCGATTTTCATGTAAAGTATCTCGACATCAAGATAAACGCCGATTTATCTCGACGTCAAGATAACTGGCAGGCCGAGGAGGGTTAATGGATCAGGTGGATCGAGCTGCGCATGCGCTCGCGCAATGGCGTAACGAGCGCCCGGATCTCGACGCGTCGTCGATGGTGGTGATGGGGCGGTTGCAGGAAGCGGCGCTCGTGATCGCGCGCGACCGCCTCAATCCGCTGTTCGCGCGCTACGGGATGCAGCCGGGCGAATTCGACGTGCTCGCGACGCTGCGGCGCGGCGGTGCGCCGTTCGTGCTGACGCCGACGGCGCTGTACGACGCGCTGATGATGTCGTCGGGCGGGATGACCGCGCGCATCGACCGGCTGCAGAAGGCCGGCTGGGTCGAGCGCCGGCCGAACCCGGCCGACGGGCGCGGCACGCTCGTCGCGCTGACCGACGCCGGTCGTGCGCTGATCGACGAAGCGGTCGTCGCGCACATCGACAACCAGCGCCAGTTGCTGGCCGTGTTGTCGGATGATGAGCAGGCGCAGTTGTCGCGACTGTTGGAGAAGCTGCTGGCGGGGGTGGGGGGCGGGGCGCCGGGAGAGCCGGAAGGTAAGTAGCGTCGCGAGCAAAAACAAGGTTCTTCGTGAATTTTCGTGGATGTCGCTTGGCGACCCGAAGCGGTCCTTCGAATGCGCCGATAGCGGTCATTCGTTATTGGGTTTCCGCGTTGGTATGATTCGCATCTGGTTGAGAGGGATCAAGATAGATCGATGATGAAACTCGAAATCGAGGGCAGACCAGTAAACACTGTGCCGACTCCCGCACAGATCACACGTGCGCTCAAGTCGCTGCGAAGCTACGGCAAGTCATCTTATGCGTCATTGACTGACGACACCGGCAACTATGTGCAAGTAGCCGGCGGTGGCGCCAGCTGTATGATCGAGCGCTTTGAATTCGGCGCGCAACGATGGAGAGCCTTCCATAACAAACCCTCGCCTGTACGCCCTGATGGCACGGTCCTGGTCTTTCGAGCGGGCAACATTCCGATGCGCTCAGATGAATGGTTCATGGCCGATCAGGTCGTGGAAGTATTTCTGGCCTTCCTAGGCGGAACATCGTATCCGCCATTTGTTCACTGGCGGTTAGCGCCGGACTTCCGAGCTTGAGACCCCAGGCGAGCCGTCTCCAAGCAAGTACGCCATCTGGCGCTCGTACGCAGCGGGTGAATAGGATTGTCGATCGAGATCGTCCTGGACGCTATATTCTCCGTAGCCTACAAATTCATAGTAGACGGCCATAGTCTCTGCATGTGAACTCGTCCAGAATGTCCAGACCCATTCACTTCCAGTCTCATTAAGCGCACGAGCGGCGTCGCCATCTGGTCCATATGGAATGCATGCAGGAAGCGATTGTCCGTGCCCGTCGGGACATAGCCAAACCTCATGCAGATATCCGAGGGAGTGTCTCATTTCCGTGCGTCCTGGATTGGTGATTCGGTCGTCATGCGCGAGGCATTGTCAACTATCCTCGTGCTTGGGTCGAGTGTCTCTTCCTGGCGGTGGATTCAACCGGTCGATGCAACAGCTTGATGGAATCGTTCAGCCGGTGTATCGAAGTTTAGTGTCTTGCGGGGACGTTCGTTGAGCCGTCGGGCAATGGCGTTAAGCTTGGCCTGCGAGTAGGTAGAGAGGTCCGTTCCTTTTGGGAGGTACTGTCTCAGCAGCCCGTTCGTGTTTTCGTTCGTGCCGCGTTGCCAGGGATGCTGGGGATCGCAGAAGTAGACCTTGATGTCCGTCGCGACAGTGAAGCGCTTGTGGCCAGCCATCTCCGTACCCCGATCCCACGTCAGCGATTTATACAATTCCTGCGGAAGCTTGCCGGCGTGTCTTATCAGAGCATTGACGACAGCTTCAGAGTCCTTGCTGGCAATCTTCACCAACATCACGAACCGGGTCTGGCGTTCGACGAGTGTTGCAATCTGACTGTTGGCGTTGCCGAACAGAAGATCGCCTTCCCAGTGCCCGGGTATTGCTCGATCCTCGGCCGTGCCCGGGCGTTCACTGATCGATATGGCATCGCGGATGTTCGTGCGGTCCTCGGTCTTCAGTGTGTGTTGACGCGATCGACGCATCGCCCGAGAACGGCGCGGGTGTTCCAGCAGTTCTCTTTTCAGCGCACCACGGGCCTGGATATAGAGGCTCCGATAGATAGTCTCGTGCGACACCTGATAGTCCTTGTTGACCGCATACACGTGCTTGAGCCAACCCGCAATCTGCTCCGGCGACCACTGCAATCGGAGCTTGCTTGCCACAACCTGGGCGAGTGTCCGATTCCTGACCAGCTTACATGTCTTTGGGCGCCGTGCGCGGTCCCAGGCGAGCGCGTCGGCCTGGGTCGCCCGATAGTACTGCCTTCCGCCATTTCGCTGCACTTCGCGGCTGATAGTAGATGGCGCCCGTCCTAACCGCGCTGCTATCGATCGAATCGACTGGCCGGCGACGACTGCGCGCGAGATTTCCTCGCGTTCGGCAAGCGTCAAGGCCAGCTTTGAACGGTGTCGAGGCGCTGGCTGCATTCCGCCAGTCCTGACGAGAATCCCCTGAATAGAGGAATGGTGGCGATCGAACAGTTGGGCAATCTGATGAAGCGTGTCACCCTTGCGCCACCGCTCCCACATCAGGGCCTTTTGAGTCTCGGTGTAGTAGATCCTGCGCCGCTGTTTCATTTGCAACACCTCCACTGCATACGCAGCGTCTAGTGTGTTGCATCGACCGGTTGAATCCACCACCCATCTCAGTCGTTCGAGCCAACACTAGATTGACGACAACTCGTGAGAGGACAACAGCCATTCGTTCGGTCGAATCCCTCGATACGTGGGCACGGATGAACACCCGATTTGGATCGGGCAATAATGGTCAATCGTCAGATATTTATGTAACATTGTCCTCGCCTGCATCCCTCGCTTGCACAACTTAATGTGATCGTACTTAATATGACGCCCGAAGAGATAACAGATAAAATCGCAGAAATAGACGCTGAGATGGAGGAGTTGACAAAAAAGGTTTGGGCCGCCTGCGATTGCGACAATCATCTTGAATTGAGAAAAAGGGAATTCGGCCAAGGCAGTCATTTTGTTTACCAGTGCAACAAATGCGGAAATCAAAAGGGGAATTCTGTTGGCAAGATCAAGGCACACTCAATTCTGAACGGAAAACAACCTCAAGAATTTGATTCGTATATAGCAGAAAAAGCGAAAGTTAACAGAAAACCTGATAGAGATCGATACAATAGCCTTCAGATTGAGCGTTTTCGCTTGGTGAATCTCAAGCATGGAGCCATGGATTATCAACCGCCGCATGTTATCGATAATAAAAAACGAGAAGAAGTGAGTGCACAGCTGATCCGGCAGATCGAAAATATCTCCTCGACCTTGAGTGAGGTCGATGTAGTCAGACTCTTGGTAGAGCAGGTCGTCCGCCTGAAAAAGAAAGCTCGCGAGGAGGCAATCGCCACAACTCACCGATTTGCGGACGAGGACGCCCTTAAAAATTGGTTTGTCAGGCATTTTGCGCAGGATTTTGATATTTTCCCTGAGGTTCCGGGGGGTGCACCTTGCTGAAAAAGTAAACGTTAGGATCGATTTTATGTTGCGAGCACGATCGCACTTGGTCGATCTCGGATTCGATGAGCGAATGTTTGGTGTTGAAGTAAAATATTTTAGCCAGGATGACGGGTTCACTGGCAAAACAAGTCGTGGGCTGTGGCAGGAAATTAGCTACAACGATTGTGAATTCGATGTGGATGGAGTGAAGCGCAAGCCGAAATTTTGCCTGATGTTTTCAAATCTTTCTTTTGAGTCGGAGCGGAATTTAATAAAAAATCTCGGCAGTGAGTTCGAAAATGATAAGCAGGAATGGCGTGGAATGTTGCACCTTGCCAATCATGCGCGAGTGGGAACTTTGGATGTGCGTGGAGATAGAGATAATTACCGCGGGTGGGAGATTCGCTTCGTGGGCGGAGTATATTTTACTTGCTCGGTTTCGAAGAGTGGTTCCAGTCATAGAAAATCGAACGATAACGTAATTAACAAGGTTAGAATTGGAAATTCGGAGACTAAACGAAAACTTCGGACAATGTAGTCGAGAGGTTCGACCGACTGTGCAACTGACGAAAAGAGCGAAGTCCGCCAAATGGGTTGATGGTATGTCTTCAAATGGGGCACCCGGCCTCGACCACTTCAAACAGCATCATGCATTCCCCGTCTGCGCGATTATCGGAGAGCAGGCGACGCTCAAATGGCGGTGAGCCGAAGCCATCGATTGTCCGCTTCTGGCCGAAAGCGGCCGGCCGCCGGTCTGTGACGCATGACCGGCGCAGATCGGCCCATCGGCGACAGTCGGCAGGTCCGCTTCCAGCTGTCTGCTTCCCAACTTTCTTCGGTCATTCGCGCGGTCGAGCGCCGATCTCCCTCGGGATGCGTTAACGAGCCGGCAGCGTGACGTGTGATCGACAATGCCTCCTGCAACGGCCAGATTGAGCAACGACAATCCCCTCAGTCTGGCCGCCCCGTCATCCGAAAATCTTGGCTCACGGCTGAATAAGCTTCCTTACTGAGCTTCCTTGCGTGCGGGCGTCAAAACACGGCGTTCACAGGCTCGTGGTGAATGGCAATCAGGCGGCATCGTGCCTACTGGCACGAGGTTGTTCATGTCTCCCCACGCGCGCGGGCAATCTGCGCTCCGGCGGCAAAGCACGCCGCCTCACTACCCTTGGCGCCGATCAGTTGCACACCGACAGGCAACTCGTTACCGGCGTGACACGGTGCGCTGACGACGGGCAGTGCCGCGAACGAAATCGGCTGCGTGAGCCTGCCGAGCGATTTTGCGGGTTCGAGCGGCGTGCCGTTCACTTCGATCGCTGTGTCGGTGAACAGTGGCGCTGCATACGGCGTGGCTGGCGCAATCAGGACTTCGTAAGGCGAGAACAGCGCGCTCAGTCGAGCGCGCCATTTTACGCGGATCGAGAGCGCCTCCTCATAGGCGCTATCAGCAGTCGCGAGGCCGGTGACGATCCGCTCGCGCAGCCGCGCGGAAACGAGCGATGGCTCCGCGTCGAGCAAGATCCGATGCGCGCGTGCCAGCTCGTAGTTCGAGACAGTAAGCGAAGCCGCGCGGATTTCGGTGAGCGTGTCCTCGTCGATCGCCGTTTCGTCGACGTGCCCGAAACAGGCGGCGGCGCGTTGCACGGCGCGGCGCGCATCCGCGTTCGCAAATTCCATGAAGCCTCCAGTGAGCACGGCTACGCGCAACGGCGCGCGCATGTTCCCTACGCGTGCGCTGCGATCGGTTCCGCACAACGCATCGTAAAGCGCGACCAGATCGGCGAACGTCCGGGCAAAGCCGCCCGCGACGTCGAGCGACGGTGCGTAAGGTAAGCAGCCCTGCATCTCGAGCCCGCCGTTGCTAGGCTTCACGGCCCATACGCCGCACAGCGCAGCGGGCGCGCGGATCGAGCCGTTGGTGTCGCTACCCAGCGCGAGCGGTGTGTAGCCCGCAGCTACCGCCGCCGCCGAACCGCTCGACGAGCCACCAGTCATGCGCGCAGAGTCGGCCGGAAGATGCACTGCTCCGAAGTGCGGGTTGACACCGGTCGCGCCGCAGGCGAGTTCGTCCATGTGCGTCGCGCCTACAGGCACCGCGCCTGCCGCGCACAAGCGCGCGACGAGCGCCGCGTCGGCGCTTGCCGCCGGCAGCGCGAGGCGCGCGGGCGAGCCCGCGACCGTCGTATAGCCCGCCACATCGAAATTGCACTTGACCAGAAATGGCACGCCCGCGAGCGGGCCGGGATTGCGGCCCGCTCGTACGGTCTCGTCGATGCGGCGCGCGTCTGCAAGGGCGCGCGTCTCGAACGTCATCTGAATCGCATGGATACGCGCGTCGCATTCCACAATCCGGTCGAGTGCGGCGCGTGCGAGGGATTCCGCACTCAGGTGTCCGGTGCGTACGGCTCGCGCGATCGCATCGACGTTGGCGTCGAGCGGCGATGCGCTGCTCATGCGCGCCCCATGAAGCGGCGTGGAATCGCGAGAATCAGCGCGGCGGCGCTGAAGAGCGTGAGCGCGAGCAGGGCCACGCCGATCTCGGTGCTGCCCGTCAGGCCCTTGAGATAGCCCATGATCGACGGCCCGACGAAGCCCGCGATGGCCGCGCCGATGTTCACGAAGCCCGCGCCGCCCGCCGCCGCTTCGCCGGCGAGGATGCGTGAGGGCAGGCTCCAGAACATCGCGAGCGTGCTCATGATGCCCGCCACGCCGACGGTCAGGCAGGCGACGGCCAGCACCGGATGCGCATGCATGCCCACGCTCGCCAGCAAGGCCACGCCGCCCGCGATCACGGGCACGGCGGTGTGCCACCGACGCTCGCCGGTACGCACGGAATGCTGCGCGTTCAGCACCATCGCCACGGAGGCGACGAGATAGGGCACCGCGTTGATCATGCCGACCGCGAAATTGCTGAGCGTGCCGAGCGCCTTGATCATGGTGGGCATCCAGAAGATCAGCCCGTAGTTGCCCACGTTATAGAGGAACGAGGTCGTGAATAGCAGCCACAGCGTGGGCTCGCGCAGCGCATCGCCGAGACTGGCGCGCTTGCCTTCGGCTTCTGCGGCCATCTCCTCGTGCACCATGCGCTTTTCGGCGTCGCTGAGCCAGCGCGCGTCTTCGATGCGCTCGGCCACCGAGACCATCAGATAGAGACCGAGCAGCACCGCGGGCAGGCCTTCGATGAGGAACATCCATTGCCAGCCGCGCAGGCCGAAGCCGCCGTGCGTCGCGTCCATGATCCAGCCCGAGAGCGGGCCGCCGATCACCACGCCCAGCGGCATCGCGAGAAACAGTAGCGCCATCACGCGCGAGAGCCGGCGCGACGGAAACCAGACGCTGAAGTAGGCGATCACGGCGGGGAAGAAGCTCGCCTCGGTCACGCCGAGCAGGAAGCGCAGCGCGTAGAACATCATCTGGTCGCGGGTGGCGAGCGTGGCGATGGAGACCACGCCCCACGCGATCATCGAACCGGCGATGCACTTCTTCACGCCGACGCGACGCACGAGCCAGCCCGCGGGAATCTGCAGCAGCAGATAGCCGACGAAGAACAGTCCCGCTCCGACGCCATATGCGGCGTCGGAGAGCTGCAGATCGCTCACCATCTGCAGTTTCGCGAAGCCTACATTCACGCGGTCGAGATAGCCGAAGAAATAGCACACGAGGATGAGCGGAATGATGCGTCGCGTGAGCTTGCTGTAGAGCGCATCGACGTTCCCGCCTGCATCCGGGTAAGGATACGTGCCGGGCGTGCTGGCCGCCCCCGTGTTATTTGTGGTGCTAGTGGTGGTTGTCATGTGAGTCCATGCCAGATGAAGTCGGATGCGGGGCGTCAGGCGTGCTCGGGCGTAGTGGGAGATTCGGCCTTCGCTGCGTGCGGCGCATGCTGCGAACGGCGTAGCGCGCGGCCCGGCCGTGCGCCGGTGGGCCACGCATGCGTCAGCACGGCCCGGCCATTCACGAACACGTGCTCGATGCCTTCGGGGCGCAGCGTCGGCTCGGCGAAAGTCGCGCGGTCGATCACGCGCGCCGGGTCGAACACCACGAGGTCGGCGTAATGCCCCACGGCGAGATGGCCGCGTTCTTCGATGCCGAACTGCTCGGCGGTGAGGCCCGTCATCTTGCGTACGGCTGCTTCGAGCGGGAACAGGCGGCGCGTGCGTGAGAATTCGCCCAGCACGCGGGGGAACGTGCCCCACAGGCGCGGATGCGGGCGCGTGTCGTTGGGCAGGCCATCGGAACCCACCATCGTCATCTCATGCTGGAAGATGCGCTCGACATCGCGTTCGTCCATCACGAAATAGATCGCGCCCGCCGGACGCAGTGCCTCGATCGCAGCGTCAACGGAATCGCCAAACATCGGCAGCAGTTCGTGGAAGTCGCGCCCCGCGAGCTCGGGATGTGGCTTTGACCACGCGAGCGTCACGCGCGAGGACTGACGGATACGATCGGCGCGCAGCATGGTCGAGGTGGCCGGATAGGGATGGCAGTCGAGGCATAGCGGTTGCTGTGCGCGCTGCGCGTCGATGCGCGCGAGCGTTTGCGTCGAGCGGCCGTGATTCTCCTTGCCGGCGACCTTGTGATGCGAGAGCACCACGCGTACGTTGAGCGCGCGGCCGATCGAGAAGGCTTCCTCGAGCGAATCCATGATGTGCGCGGTCTCGTCGCGCAAGTGCGTGGCGAACACGCCGCCGGTCTCGCGCAGGGGCGCGCACACGTCGATGAGTTCCTGCTCGGTCGCGGCGGCGGCCGGTGGATAAAAAGTTCCCGACGACACGCCGAACGCGCCCGCAGCCATCGACTCGCGCACGTCGGCGGCCATCGCGGCGATTTCCTGCGCGTTGGCCGCGCGGCGTAGATCGACCATATGACGCACACGGAGCGTGGAATGGCCGACCAGCGCTACCGTGTTGACGGCGGCTGGCGTGGCGTCGAGCGCATCGAGATACGCGGCGAACGAGGGGAAACGGAATGCCTGCCACGCGCCGAGCAGATCGAGCGGCTGCGGCACTTCGCGCTCCGCACGGAGCGGCGCGAGGCTGATACCGCAATTGCCGGCGATCACCGTGGTCACGCCCTGGCAGACCTTCGGCTCGACGCCGGGGGCACTCAGCACGAAGGCGTCGTCGTGCGTGTGGCTGTCGATGAATCCAGGCGCGACGATCTGGCCTCGGGCATCGATCACAGTGTCAGCCGTGTCGCCCGAGAGATCGCCGATCGCGGCGATGCGTTCGCCGAGCACGCCGAGGTCGGCGCTGTAGCGCGCGGCACCCGTGCCGTCGATAAGCTCGCCGTGGCGAAAAATGACGTCGTAATGCATGGTGGCTCCTGGCTTCCGCCGCGCAATTGCGGCGGCGTGCGCCGGGCCGCGCGTCAGCGGCGCGCTGGATGCCACGTACGGGCCCGGTCAGTCACGCTCATATCGTCAGTGGCCAAATTGCGTGCGTCCAATGCCAGTCTGCTCGCGATTCATGCGCAATTGCTATCAACGCGGGCTGCTGCGTCGCGTCAATTCACGTCGCGGCGCCCTTCAGAAGCGCGCACAGATCGCTGGCCATGCTCGACATGGAGACGGTGCGATGCCGCACGATGCCGACCGTGCGCGCGATGACCGGGCCCACGAGCGGTACGGCGTGCACCGCGGGAGAGGCGAGCGCGCCCGCTTCGCCGACGGCGCTTTCGGGCAGGATCGCGCAACCCACGCCCGCGGCCACCAGCGCGGCGACGCAGGAAATGTGTTCGACTTCGTAGAACCAGCGTAGCCGCACCGACTCTTGGCTCATGAGCATCTCGAGCAGCAGGCGATTGCCGCTGTCACGCCCGCCGATCACGAGTCTCGCATGCCGCAGATCGCCGAGCGTGAGTTGCTCGGCCTGCGCGAGCGGGTCGTCACGATGCACGGCGAGCACGTAGCGATCTTCGAAAAGGGGCTCGAACATGAGGTCTTCATCGTCGCCCGGATGCAGGCTCACGCCGAATTCCGCGAGGCCGGCGCGCACCTGCGAGAGCACGAAATCGTGATTGCCGTCGAGTATCTGCACGCCGATGTGCGGATACTTGCGCGCGTAGAGCCGCAGCACGTCGGGCAGCAGGCGCGCTACCACGGTGGGTATGCTCGAGACGCGCACCTTGCCGTAGCGCTTTTCCGCGATTTCCTGAATGGACGTGAGCATCAGCCCGAGCTGCGCGATCTGCTCGCGCGCCATCGGCAGAAATTGCCGACCTACGCCGGTGAGCGTGACGCTGCGCGTGGTGCGGTGAAGAAGTTCGACGCCCAGCGTCTGCTCCAGCTTCTGGATGCGCCGGGACAGGCCGGGCTGGGTGAGGTGCAGCTTCTCCGCTGCACGATGAAACGTGCCGAGCTCCGCAACGGCGACAAACGCTTCGAGTTCAGAGTTTTCGACTTTCATAGCGCTTTGGCATCAATTCCAAACTGGACGGCATTGGACGCCGCATTTTTATCACCGGAACATTCTCGCCGAAAACAATTCATATGGCGGCGTTTGCCGTAGTGACACGATCGCGCGGCAGCCGATCCGGTTTTTCAATCCACTGAGACCACGCTTGACGACATGAACTCGATCAATCAATTCGTATTGCGAACTATTATCCCAGCTTGTGTCGCGCTGATGTCAAGCCCGAGCGCACATGCTCAGAGCAGTATCACGCTGTATGGCTTGATCGACGCGGGTGTCGCCTACGTGAGTCGTGCCGCAGGCAGCGACAGCGCGAGCGGCGCGGCATGGCGCTTCGGCAACGCGTTGTCGGGCAACCGTTGGGGCTTCAAGGGCAACGAAGATCTGGGCGGCGGCCTCGCAGCTGTATTCCAGCTCGAAAGTGGCTTCAACATTGGCACCGGCGCGGCGTTGCAGGGCGGACGTGAGTTCGGGCGCACGGCGATCGTGGGCCTGTCGAGCGCGCGATGGGGCACGCTCAAGCTTGGGCGCCAGTACGATCCGGTCGTCGACATGGTGTCGGCGCTCACCGAGGATCTGTATTTCGGTCTCACGTTCGGCACGCCCGGCGACGTCGACAACTATGACGGCAGCATGCGCGTGAACAGCTCAGTGAAGTATCTGAGCCCGAACTTCGGCGGCGTGCAGTTCGAAGCGCTTTATGGATTCGGCGGCGTGGCGGGCTCCAGCGGCGCCGGGCAAACCTGGAGCGTCGCTAGCGGCTACGCGAGGGGATCTCTTGCGCTGGCGGCAGGCTACTATTATGCGAGCGGCGGCAACACGCAAGGCCGCACGGGCGGGCGCACCTGGAGCGCTAGCGCGGACAGTCCGTTCAACACGGCGGTGAACGCGGGCTTCGCGAGCGCGCACTCGGTGAGCATCGCACGCGCGGCGGGCCAATACACCTATACCGCGTGGACGGGCGGACTTGGTTACTCGCATACCGAATATGCACCCGATGGCGCGTCCCGCTTTGCAAGAAGCGCGCGTTTCAACAGCGGCTCGGCGTTCGTGAATTGTCAGGTGGATCCGGCGCTGCGGTTGGGCTTGGGTTATCACTACACCTGGCTATCCGGCACGGACTCGGCGCATTATCAGCAGGTCAACGCCGCCGCCGACTACGCGCTCTCGAAGCGCACCGATCTCTACGCGGTGGCGGCCTTCCAGCGCGCTTCGGAGTCGACGCTCAATGCATCGGGCGCGAGCGTGGCTGCGCAAGCAGTGATCGGCGATTACGGCTTGAATTCGGGCTCCAATACGCAGACGCTCGTCGCAATCGGGATGCGTCAACGGTTCTGAGCACCGCAGTCCGTGCGAGGCGCTGGTCATCAGCTACCTCGTACGGGGCGCGGGCCATGTGAGGTCGTGGGTGTTGGGCAGTTGGGTGGCGCGGAACATGCAGATGGCTGCGGGAGTGATGCCGCGTGAAAGCTTCCGATCATCTGACGTTCGGCAAGAGTGCGACGCAAGAACATTGCCCGTACTCGACGCAGGATCCTATCGGCAGACTCGAACAGCTCGTGCTCGTTTGGGATTCGCGCGACATCAAGCTTGGCACGCGCGAATTCGCGCGGCCCGGTCGGCATGGGGTTCGCAGGGCGTCAGCCTCTCTGCGAGCGTCAGGAGCACAAAGCCATGTCCAAGTGCCCATTCGGCAGCGGTCAGCCCGACTTGGTCTAGTAACGCGTTCCGATCCACGCCTGCGCCCTTGAACGATGAAGCGATGCACGCATCGATGCGGCCGCAATTGAGCCATGATCCGACATTCGACATTCTCCAAACAGGCGTCATAGTACGGCCGCTTCTGGCCGGAAGTCGCCGGTTGGCGCTCGGTGCGGCTCGACCGGCGGTAGGCAACCCGTTGCGGAGCTTGACGTCGAAAGTCGAGATGTCTGATCAGTGGTAACAAGCGGTCGCCGCCTGCCTATAGCATGCGAATGCCTCGTACGTCATCGACCGCTGTGTACTTGACGAGGGCGCTTACGCGAAGGGGAACGGGCCTTCGAAATGCCCCACGTAACACAAGTGGGAGACCGCTGACTGACCGCGACCTGTCCAGCGATGCAGCATGTATGCAGGTGGTTCGAGAAAAGAAGCGGGCTGCGCGTCCGCTTCAACGCGCAGCGCAATCTGGGTGGTCGTGCTCGGGCAGGTGAGTACCGGAACGCTCCCAAGACGCGTCTGCATTGACCGGTGGACGTGCCCGGCAAGAATGCGATCTACATTGCTATGCCGCGCAAGAACCCTGGCAAATGCATCCGCATTTCGCAACCCGTAGATGTCCAGATAAGGAATGCCGGTCATGAACGGTGGATGGTGCATGACGATAACCACGGTTCGACTGCGATGCTCGGTAAGTTCACTGTCGAGCCACGCCAAGGTTTCGGCGTCAAGTTCGCCGTGATGTAGTCCAGGAACGGAGGTGTCCAACGCCACGAGGCGTAGTTCGCCCACGTCTAGCGCGAACGAGAGTGCACCCTCGCTCGGAAGCCACGCGTGATCCGAGAACGCGGCTCGCAAATTGCCACGGTCGTCATGATTACCCGGCAGAACCACGAACGGTCGCCTCAACTCGACAAGCAATTCGCGAAGTTTTTGATACTCGTCTTCGGTGCCCTCGTCCGTAAGGTCGCCTGAGATGACAATCAGGTCTGGCTCAGGTCGAATGCGGTTCAGCGAATCGACGGCTGCCGAAAACATGACATTTGAATCCACAGCGTCTTGATATAGGACACCGTGAGGCCGGACATGAATATCCGAAAGTTGTGCGATGACCGTCATTCAGCGCTCCGTTGAATTTGACCTGCCGGTACATGGATCACAGAGATTTTGGGCCAGACAAAATTCGCCCATCGACAGAGCCTTTCTGTGGCAACGATCTTGCTCCACGCGCTCCCAATTGTGCGTCCGGGTGGCTGATTCGGGATGACAAGCAGGCGCTGGGTGGTGAAGCACGAAAGACCGCTTCTGGCCGAAAGCAGTCGCCCAGCATTAGGCGTCGCATCAGGCGAAACCAAGTTCGAGAAGCTCAAATTGGATACTCGAACATTCCGATGTAGACCAGTTCGAATCCTTCGCCTTGCACTGACCTTGGCGATTTTATCTGTTCGCAATTTATGAAAATCAGCGCGTTCGCATCTCCCAAATTTGCGGCGCGCGCCGCTTCACATAGCGCTTCCGACCATTTGTCCGAGTACGAGTGAGGTGCAAAGAACTCTTCCAGTGAAGTACCCGACTGTCGCAGCCCTGTTTCCATGAAATCATGGTCACAGAAGAACTCACCCTGGGAGCCGTAGAACTCGGAAACTGGTCGACTTTCATCTTCGCCGTAGTGTTCTGCGAGAAAGCTTGAAAATCGGGAGGCGTCAGTTATCCGGCCAAGATAGAAATGAGAAGCTTCCATTCCATGCATCGTTGGTTGACTCCCCTTGAGCGCAAAGAAAATTGTATTCCTTCACCTACTGAGCGGCTGCCTCTGGCCGACTGTCGACGTAGACATTACGTTGCAGCCAGCGCGGAGCAGGGCTTCCGCGCCTCCCCCCAAAAACTCGGCCCACTGCAGATCTACCGACTATCCAGCTTGCCTTGTCCTCGTGAATCGTACGTGTTGCACAAACGCGCGATGCCGTAGCCTCTGCGGAAAGCGGCGGTTCTGGGAAATTTCTTGCAGTATGCCGGCTATCTCGTCGTCAACGGCCAGGCCTTGCTCCAACCAACCGATCGCGAGATCACACCAATATGGAGTTGGCCATCGTAGTCCAGCGACAGCGACGTCGCGCGCGGAATCGGTGTTCGAAGCGAAAGCCGTCAAGGGGTGTTCAAGTGGCTTGACTATTGAGGGCGATTTCATCTCGGATCTTGTTCAACTTGGTAGGGGACGTCGCGTGCAAGGTGAGTCTGATCGATTGTCATCCGTGTAGGCGCCCACGTCGACCGACAGCTTCTGACCGAACACCGACCGTCTCCCCAGCATTCCCCGGAAAATCGCAAAGCCCCCGAAAGCCCGCCGCCCAATGCGGCGGGCGTTTCAAGTCCACAGCTACGCGGGCCGGACAACGCGCGACCCGCCCAGCCGCTCATCAACCCCGCGCCGGAATATTGAGCCCACGCGCAACGGCCGGACGCGCAACGAACGCATCGAGCACCCGCTTGACGTTGCGGAATTCACTGAAGCCGACCAGATCGCCCGCTTCATAGAAACCAACAAGATTTCGCACCCACGGGAAGATCGCGATGTCGGCGATAGTGTAGGTATCGCCCATCACCCACTGGCGGTTCGCGAGATGCGCGTCGAGTACGCCGAGCAGGCGCTTCGACTCGTCGACGTAGCGGTCGCGCGGGCGCTTGTCCTCGTAGTCGCGGCCGGCGAACTTGTGGAAGAAGCCGACCTGGCCGAACATCGGCCCGATGCCGCCCATCTGGAACATCACCCACTGGATCGTCTCGTAGCGGCCCGCGAGATCCTTCGGGATCAGCTGGCCCGTCTTGTCCGCGAGATAGATCAGGATCGCACCCGATTCGAACAGCGGCAGCGGCTTGCCGTCGGGGCCGTCCGGATCGATGATCGCCGGGATCTTGTTGTTCGGGTTCAGCGACAGGAACGCGGGCGAGAACTGGTCGTTCGTGTCGAAGCGCACGAGGTGCGGCTCGTACGGCAGGCCGGTTTCCTCGAGCATGATCGACACCTTGACGCCGTTCGGCGTCGGCAGCGAGTAGAGCTGGAGACGGTCGGGATGCTGGGCCGGCCACTTTTGCGTGATCGGGAAGGCGGACAGATCGGGCATGAAGGTTCGCTCGTCGAAGTGAATGACTTGCGCACCGGCCTTGCTGCCGCGCGCCACGACCGGTGGCGCGGCGGCGGGACGGCGCGCGCCGAAAACGCCCACTGTAGCCGATCCCGGCGATCGATGCTGGCGGCGGCCGCGCGCGACGGCACCAGCTCCGGCACAATAAATTTTGGAAATGTCAGCGAAGCTGGGAAAGTTGACGAGGTGAGCCATCAACGCGATAGGCAAGGAAAGCGGATGTCACTTATGTGGTACCAAGGATCCGGGAACGAAATCAGGTAATTTCGTTGCTGATCACATCCAACCGACCAAGTTGGCGAACGGTCAAGAGCAGCAACTGTTCCCGAGCTGCCTGACATGTTCCAATGCACAGGGTGGATTCGTGAGCGGAGCGATAAGACGTGCGGCCGCGGCAGCTGCAGTGGCAGGCTCGACAATCAGCGAAGCCGCCACTCGTGTGTGGAACGACTTCAAGCAAGATCCACCGGGAGGGGTTTTCTGGACGATGCAGTCAAACTCCCTGGGGGATGGGACCCAGAAGGGCATGCGTAAAGGCGCGTCGGGTTTTTGAACGTCAGGCTGCGGCCCCGCGCACCCTGTGCGCAGGGCTTTCAGATGCAAGACTCTTCACAAGGTTTGCATGATGAAATGGATCTACTCCAGCGGCGGAAATTTCATTTTCACGGGAATGCCTGTTGCCGAGCGATGGCGAGGCAACGAAGGATCGAGTGTGACGCTCGCTGCCATCGGTGGCAGCGATTACGACCTGGCATGCCGTAGTCTCGTGGGACCGGACGAGTACGTGAATGTGTTGAGAAACGTGCTCGTCAGCGATGTTTTGGTGGTGTGTGGGGCGCAACAGGAGATCGGTTTTTATGAAATTTCCTCTGGTTCGTACTTGTTGGTGAAGATCGAGTTTGGTGGGAGCGAAGAGGAAATCGAGCAGTGCGTGCGTGAAGTGGTGAACGGACGATGGGCGAGCGTCGAGGATCAACCCTTCGAGTTCGAGATCAAATCATCGAACATGGCTGTGTTCGACGCGGCGTTTGCCTGGGAAGATGCGGTCGGCATGGACAATACGATCGAGGTCGTGGTCGAGTGCGGGAGGTACGCCGTTTCTTTGATCAAGTACGAGAACGACAATAACCTGCTCTGGGTGGTGCGCTTGAACAGGGTGTGAGGCTGATTGGCTTTGACGCCCCGGCGCTGCGTCGTAGACCGTAGTTACGCGTTGCCGACAAAGCGCCAGAGGCCGACTCGCCGCCACGTTGCGGCCAATCTACGCGGCCGCCGGCGAAGAGGCGGCAAGGCAGGTGCTGCAAGATTTCGCCGGCGGTCCCTGGGGCACGAAGTATCCGGCGACCGTGCAGTCGTGGCAGCGCGCGTGAGAGCACGGCGTGCCGTTCTACGTGTTCCCGCCGGAGATTGGACGGGCCGTATACGCCACGGAGGGAGTGCCCCAAACCTTACTGCCACGAAACTGCCGCCACATGCCCCGCAGCCGTCAAAAGTTGTGCCGCAGCCCGACCATCGCGGCCGTCGTGCCGACGCCCGGCGCGACCGGTTGCCCGTACACGAGCATCTGGTCCATCGTGCCGCGGTTGTTCACGTGGCCGACCTGCGCATAGACCGTCGTGCGCTTCGACAGGCTGTAGTCGGCCGCGAGCACGACCGACGTCGACTTGTTCGCCGAGACGTTGCGATCCTTCAGGTAATACACGGCCGAGCTCACCTGAAGGAAAGGCGTGAAGCGATAGCCGATGCCGGCCGACAGCATGTCGAGGTTCACCTTGTCCGCATGCGACGGATTCCGGCCGTTGCCATACGACGCCGACACCGAGAAGTCGCGGATCGTGTATTTCGCGCCGACGTAGACGAAGCGGTTGTTGTCGACGCCGGTCGGCGCGACACCCGGCGCCGGGTTCGTGTCGTGCCCGTTGTAGTACACGGCCGACGCGTTCAGCCCGTAGTTCGCATACCTGAGCACGACCGATTCGCGCGTGCCGCCCTGGAACTGCCCGGCCACGCCACCCGGCGCGTATTCGAGCGCGATCGACGCGCCTGCGAACACCGGCGACTGGTAGACGAGCGCATTGCTGTCGTACAGCGCGCCGATCGCGCCGTTGGTGCTCGTCCCGGGCCAGCCGGCCGCCGTGTTCAGGCCGAGCCACGCGGTCAGCACGCTGCCGAAGAACTGCGCGTTGCGCACGTCGGTGTCGGCCATCGCGTAGATCATCGGCACGATCTGGCGGCCGGCCGTGAAGGTGCCGAACGGGCCCGACACGCCGAGCGACGCGACCTGGTTGAAGATCGCGACGGCGCCCGGCGTATCGCTCAGTTGCAGCTTGCCGGTGCCGCTGTCGAACGAACCCTGCAGCTTGAAGTTGACCTTGTAGCCGCCGCCGATGTCCTCGCTGCCCTTGATGCCCCAGAAGCTCGAGTAGATGCCGCCGTCCTTCATGCGGAACACCTTGCCCGTATTCGGCGCGGTGGGGCTGAACGACGCCGCCGACGTGCTCTGGTACAGCAGGCCCGTGTCGATCACGCCGTAGAGCGTGACGGAGGATTGCGCATGCGCGAGCGCCGAACAGCCGGCAAGCGCCGCGAGCGCGGCCAGTTTCGTCTTCATGAAGTCTCCAGGGTCGTATTGGACCGGACGGGATCGAGCCTGTCCGGGTGAAGCGGGGAAGCGACGAGGCGGGCGGGAAGACGTGACAGGCGGCGCCCGCGTGAGCCATGCGGAAAGACTACGCAACGGCGGGCGGCCGCTCCCCCCCATGCGCGGGGGGCAGGGTTGCGGAGAATCGGAGGAGGTGGAGGCGGGGGCGCCGTCCGATCGGCGGAACCGGCGTTACGGCGCGCTTTCGAGCAGGCCGAGCACCAGCGCGCGGCGCACCGCATGCTTGCGCGAGCTGGCGTCGAGCTTGCCGAACAGGTTCTTCAGATGCCACTTCACGGTTTCCTCGCCGACGGCGAGCGCCACCGCGATCTCCTTGTTCGACAGGTTGCGCGCGAGCAGCTCGAGAATCGCGCGCTCCTTCGGCGTCAGCACGACGCTCGGCACCGCGCGCGGGCTGGCCGCGCCGCGCGGGGCCGGCGGCACGATGCGCGGTTGCGGCAGCGCATGCCGCGCGGGGCCGGCGCCGGCGGCCGCTTCGTCGCCGGCGCGGCGCGCCCAGTCGGCGATGGCCGGATGCGCGTCGGCGAGCGTGCGCGTGAGCCCGAACAGCTCCGCGAGGTTCATCGCCTCGTCGAGCAGCGCGCGGCCGCCGCCCCCGGACTGTTCTCGCGCGAACGCGCCGAGCGCCATGATCTCGATGCGCGCCTGCCCCATGCTCATTTCACGGGCCAGCACCGCCGCTTCGTCGAGCGCCGCGCGCGCGTCGTCCCAGCGGCGCGCGGCCAGCGCCGCACCCGCATGCGCACTCGCCTGAAGCAGCACGACCGGGCGCCGCCACAACGGCCCGTGCGACGGAAACTCGGCGGCCGCGATCGCATCGATCCGCTCGACGAGCGCATGGCAGGTCGCCTCGCGATAACGCGCCGCGTGAATGCGCACCTGTTCGGCGAGGCTCGCGACCGACAGGCGCGGCAGGCGGCGCGCGACGCCCATCGCGTCGAGCGCTTCGAGCAGGTCGATCGCGCGGTGCTCGACGCCGCGCAGCAGCGCGATGCGCGCGGCGGTGCGATAGCCGAGCAGCACGGTATCGGGCGTGCCCGCATGTTCGAGCACGTCGAGCCGGTTCGCGAGCAACGCGGCGGCCTGGTCGACGCGGTCGGCCTCGTACGCGAGCGCCGCGCACATCGCCGCGAGCATGCAGGTGAGCGGATGGCGGCGCCCGAGATCGGCTTCCGCGCGTGCCAGCGCCGGCGACAGCGTGTCGTCGGCCAGCCGGACCTGGCCTTCGCGCAGGTAGCTCAGGCCCGTGATCAGCTCGCCCCAGCGCGCGACGTAGCCGAACCCGGCCGCCGTCTCGCCGCGCGGCGCGGCGTGCTGGAAACGGCGCGCCTGCGCCGGTTCGCCGACGATGATCGCGCGCGCCGACAGCCGGTTCGCGTGCATTTGCGCGAGCCACGTGGCTGCCGGCGGCGTGAAGTCGGCCCACGGTTCGAACAGCTCGACGAAACGGTCGATTTCGTCGGCGTAATACGCGGCCGCGCTGAGGATCAGCGCGCATTCATAGCGCATCGCCGCGGGCGTGCCGGTGTCGGCAAGAATGCCCGCGATCTGGCGCTGCGCCTCGACGTGGCGCTCGCCGAGCGCCAGTGCCCACGCGACCGCGATGCGCAGCGTCGGGCGCTTGTCGAGCTCCGCGTCGGGCAGCAGCGCGAGCCAGTCGAGCACGTCGTTGATGCGGCCCTGCTTGATCGCATCCTCGAGGCAGCGCTGCGCGAGCGCGTACGCCACCTCGAACTGGCCGGCCGCATACGCGTGGCGCGCGGCTTCCTCGGTCATCCCGTGCGCGTCGAGCCAGGCGGCCGCACGCGCATGCAATGCGTTGCGCCCGGCGTCCGCGGCCAGGCGGTCGCGCAGCGTGTCGCGCACGAGCGGATGCAGCCGGCACCAGTCCGAATCGTCGGACGCGATGAACAGCGGCGTATCGCGGGCGAGCCGCGCGAGACGGCCGGGCGCGTCCGCGTCATCGAGCAGCGCGGCGCACAGCGACGGATGCAGGCGATCGGCGACGCTCGTGCGGATCAGGAACGCCGTGTCGTCGGCCGACAGGTTCGCGAGCAGCAGCTCGACGAGGCGGTCACGCGTGCCGTCCACGCGGGCGGCGAGCGCGTCGACCGCCTGGCGCGGATCGGCCGAGCGCGCCATCGCGGCCATCGCGAGCTGCAGGCCGAGCGGCCAGCCGTCGACGCGTTCGAACAGCCGCGCGCACGCGTCGGCGTCGACCCGCTGCGCAAAGCGCGCGCCGACCAGCGCGATCGTCTCGTCGAGCGTGAAGCGCAGCCAGTCGGGGCCCGCGAGCGTGCATTGCCCGCCGGCGAGCAGGTCGCCGGCCGTGTGGTCGAGCCCGCGCCGCGCGGCGACGACGACATGCAGGTTTTGCGGCGCATTGTGCAGCACGTAGGTCAGCGCCTCGAGGCCGGCCGGCGGCAACCGCTCCGCATCGTCGACGATCAGGAGCGCGTCGATCGACAGTTGCGCGACCTCGGCCAGCCAGGCGGTCACGCCCTCGAGCGCACGCGCCGCGTCGGCCGCGCCGGGCGGGATCAGGCGCCCGAAGCCGGGCCGTGCGCAACCGGTCCGCACCGCCTGCACGAGGCCCTGCAGCAACCGGGGCGCATCGTCGCGCTCGTCGGCCGACAGCCATACGACCGCGCGGCCGAGCGCGAGGGTCTCGCGACGCCATTGCGCGAGCAGCGACGTCTTGCCGTAACCGGCCGGCGCCTGCACGAGCGTGACCGGCCGGCCGTCGAAAGCGGGCGACGCGAGGCTCAGCCGCGCGCGGGCCAGCAACTGCGCCGGCACGCGCGGCGCGGTCGTCTTCAGGACCAGTTCGGTGGGAGGCGCGTCGGCGCGAGCGGGTGGGTGGGCCATCGGGCAGCAGTGGGAATCCGGCGGTGCCGTGCGGGCCAGCGTCCGGGGTGGGTGTGGGGGGAAGGATCGGCCGAACCGCGTTCGCGCGTCAATCCCCCCCGCGACGAGTGGGGCCGTACCGGCACCGCGTCGATAGCATGGGTTCCGATCCATGACGAACGCAACGAGGAGAGGGCCATGAACATCGTATCGAGCGGCACGCGGCGCAACGCGTCGCTCGCCGGATAAACGGAGCGGCACGATGTACCGCCATCTGCTCGTGACGGTCGACGGCGCGCCCGGCGGCATCGACGCGATCGGCCATGCGCTCGAACTGGCGCGCGCGGTCGGCGCCCGGGTCACGTTCCTGCTGGCCGGCGGCGCACCGGCCTCGCGTTTATCCGGAGCGCGGCTGCCGGAACACGGTGCGAAAGTGGAAGCCGCCGCGCGGGCGCAGGGTTTGTCCCATGCGATCGCGGGGGCCGGCCTTCCGGGGGCCGGCCATCCGGGGGCCGGCGACGCGGCACCCGGCGCGCTGGCGGCCGAACTCGGCTGCGACCTGATCGGCGTCGCGGCGCTGCCGCACGATGCCGATGCGGCGGCCTGCGCGCAACGACGGCACCTGCTCGCGACGAGCGGTGTCCCGGTGCTGGTGTGCACGTCGCGGCGAACGCCGGCCGAGGCGCGCGTGATGGCGCGTTGCCTCGATGCGCATCGCGCGGTCGGCGGGTTGCTGCATGCGCTGATGGCGTCCGGCGTGGACGCGGCTGCGGCCGCGGACGTGGATGCACAGCAGCAGCGGCAAGCGAGCGACGCGCAGCATGGCCCGATGGCGTCCGCCGCACACGCGGACGTACCGCTGCGGCACGCGGCCGACGCGCAGCGTGCGCTGGCATCGCTCGCCGCGTTGCAGCGCGCCCGTGTCGGCACGGCCGCCGAAGCGCACCTCTTCGCGGCATTGCGCGTGCGCGCGGAGTGCGTCGCGGCCGAACTGGACGAACTCGACCGCCAGCGGCAGCGCGATGCGCAAGCGCTCGATGCGCTCGAGCGGATCGCCGCGGACGGGCTGCCGTCGGCCGCGTTCGACGCGGCGCTCGCCCGTTATGCACACGGCGCGTTCGAGCAGATGGGGCGGATGGAAGGCGTGATTTTCCCGGCCGCGCGACGCTACCTGGGCGACGCGGACTGGGCCGGACTGGACGACCCGCTGGCGGACGGCGCAGCCGCGACGCCGCCGGGCATGAACGAACCCGACGATGCGCGGCGCGCATCCGACTGACAACATACGGAGAACACGATGGCACATGCAGTGCGATTCCACGAAACCGGCGACCCCGACGTGCTGCGCTGGGAAGCAGTCGACGTCGGCGATCCGGGTGCCGGCCAGGTGCGCCTGCGGCACGAGGCCGTCGGACTGAATTTCGCCGACACGTATTTCCGCAGCGGCCTGTATCCGGTGCCGCTGCCGGCCGGGATCGGCGTCGAGGCGGCCGGCGTGGTCGACGCCGTCGGCCCCGGCGTGACGAACGTCGTCGTCGGCGACCGCGTGACCTACACGGGCTTCCTGAACACGCTCGGCGCGTACAGCACCGAGCGGCTGATCCCCGCCGCGCCGCTCGTGCGGCTGCCGGCCGGCATTTCGTGCGAAACGGCCGCGGCGATGACGATGCGCGGCCTGACGTCGGCCTACCTGCTGCGCCGTATCCACGCGTTTGAGCCGGGCGACACGATCCTGCTGCACGCGGCCGCCGGCGGCGTCGGGCTGATCGTGTCGCAATGGGCGAAGCTGCTCGGGCTCACGGTGATCGGCACGGTTTCGAGCGAGCACAAGGCCGCGATCGCCCGCGCGCACGGCTGCGACCATACGATCGACTACAGCCGCGAGGACGTCGCGAAACGCGTGCGCGAGCTGACGGACGGCGCGGGCGTCGACGTCGTGTTCGACAGCGTCGGCAAGGACACCTTCGAAGGCTCGCTCGATTCGCTGAAGCGGCGCGGGCTGATGGTGTGCGTCGGCACCGCGTCGGGCCCGATCCCGCCGTTCGATCCGCAGCGCCTCGCGATGAAGGGCTCGCTTTACCTGACGCGCCCGGCGCTGGCCGACTACATCGCCGATCCGGCCGAGAAGAACGACCTGGCCGGCGAACTGTTCGCGCACGTCGCGGCCGGCCGCATCAGGATCGAAATCAACCAGCGCTACGCGCTGCAGGATGCCGCGCAGGCACACCGCGATCTCGAATCGCGCAAGACGACCGGTTCGTCGGTGTTCATCGTCTGAGGAGACGCGCATGCGAGTCGAACCCTTGACCTGCGCGCTCGGCGCGGAACTGCTGGACGTGAGCCTCGCCGACGCCGTGCGCGACGACGGCCTGTTCGCCGAGATCCGCGCGCAGCTGCTGCGGCATCGCGTGCTGTTCCTGCGTGACCAGGACATCACGCGCGCCGAGCACGTCGCGTTCGCGCGGCGCTTCGGCGAGCTCGAGGATCATCCGGTCGCCGGCAGCGACCCGGAACACCCGGGGCTCGTGCGGATCTACAAGTCGCCCGACCAGCCGAACGACCGCTACGAGAATGCGTGGCACAGCGATGCGAGCTGGCGCGTGGCGCCGCCGTTCGGCTGCGTGCTGCGCTGCATCGACGGTCCGCCGGTTGGCGGCGACACGATGTGGGCGAACATGGTGCTCGCCTACGAGCGCCTGCCGGACCACGTGAAGCAGCAGATCGACGACTTGCGCGCGCGCCACAGCATCGAGGCGAGCTTCGGTGCGGCGATGCCGATCGACAAGCGCCTCGCGCTGAAGGCGCAGTACCCGGACGCCGAGCATCCGGTCGTGCGCACGCACCCCGAAACCGGCGAGAAGGTGCTGTACGTGAACGCGTTCACCACGCATTTCACGAACTACCACACGCCCGCGCGCGTGCGGGTCGGGCAGGACGCGAATCCCGGCGCCGGCCAGCTGCTGCAATACCTGATCAGCCAGGCATACATCCCCGAATACCAGGTGCGCTGGCGCTGGAAGAAGAACAGCGTCGCGATCTGGGACAACCGCAGCACGCAGCATTACGCGGTCATGGACTACCCGCCGTGCGTGCGCCGGATGGAGCGCGCGGGCATCGTCGGCGACGTGCCGTTCTGAGCGCGCTCGCACCTTAACCGACTCGCCACCCCGAACAACGCGCCGGGCCCGCCGCCCGGCGCGGCGGGATACGCACGCCCGTACGCCTGCACAAAAACGATTTCCACTGGAGGACGACATGCAATTTCTCGACGATTCGCTGCACCCGGAAAACCAGGACAAGGTAGTCATCACGGTCGCACCGTATGGCCCCGAATGGATGCCCGCCGATTTTCCGGAAGACATTCCGGTGACGATGGACGAGCACGTGCAGAAGGCCGTCGACTGCTACAACGCGGGCGCGACGGTGCTGCACCTGCATGTGCGCGAACTCGACGGCAAGGGCAGCAAGCGGCTGTCGAAGTTCAACGAGCTGCTCGGCCGGCTGCGCGAGGCGGTGCCCGACATGATCCTGCAGGTGGGCGGCTCGATCTCGTTCGCGCCGGAAGGCGACGGCGCGGAAGCGAAATGGCTGTCCGACGACACGCGCCACATGCTCGCCGAGCTGACGCCGAAGCCCGACCAGGTGACCGTCGCGATCAACACCGTGCAGATGAACATCACCGAGCTGATGAACCGCAAGGACATCGCCGGCACGTCGCTGAACGAAGCCGCGCTGTGGGACGCGTACCGCGAGATGACCGTGCCGGCCGGCCCCGGCTGGGTCGACGAGCACCTGCGCCGCCTGCAGGCGGCCGGCATCCAGCCGCATTTCCAGCTCACCGGCATGCACGCGCTGGAAACGCTCGAACGGATCATCCGCCGCGGCGTCTATCGCGGCCCGCTGAACGTCACGTGGGTCGGCATCGGCGGCGGCTTCGACGGCCCGAATCCGTACAACTTCATGGAATTCGTGCGGCGCTGCCCGGACGGCGCGTGCATCACGCTCGAATCCCTGATGAAGAACGTGCTGCCGATCAACACGGTCGCGATGGCGCTGGGCCTGCATCCGCGCTGCGGGATCGAGGACACGATCATCGACCAGAAGGGCAACCGGATGACCTCGGTGCAGCAGGTCGAGCAGTGCGCACGGATCGCGCGCGAACTCGGCCGCGACATCGCGACCGGCAAGGAGGCGAAGGCGATCTACCGGATCGGCGTGCAGTACGACGGCATCGACGAGACCCTCGCGCAGCTCGGGATGGCACCGAACCGCCGGCCGGGCCAGCCGAACGTGCCGCTGCGGGTCGCCTGACGCGCCGCGCATCCGGGCCAGCGGCCATGGCGGCCGCGGCCCGCCGATCGTTGTGGCGTGGCACCCATCCCCGCGCGTGATGCGGGGGCGGACTCCGGTCAACGGAGCGGGGCCACGCAAGCCGCGCCGGAGCACGATCGCTCCGGTGCCGGAGGAGACACGCATGCTGATCCATCATGTCGAGCCGTCGATCCAGGACGTCGCCGCCGCCGGCCGGCGCGCGCCCGCCTATGCGTGGCTCGTGTTCGGGCTGACCGTCGGCCTGCTGCTGTCGGACTACATGTCGCGGCAGGTGCTCAACGCCGTGTTCCCGCTGCTCAAGCAAGCATGGGCGCTGTCGGACACGCAGCTCGGTTCGCTCTCCGGCGTCGTCGCGCTGCTGGTCGGGCTGCTGACGTTTCCGCTGTCGGTGCTCGCCGACCGCTTCGGGCGCGTGCGCAGCATCGTGCTGATGGCCGCGCTGTGGAGCGTCGCGACGCTCGGCTGCGCGCTGTCGACCCATTACACGGAGATGCTCGTCGCGCGCGGCCTCGTCGGGCTCGGTGAAGCCGCGTATGGCAGCGTCGGCGTCGCGCTGATCCTCAGCATCTTCCCGGCGCGGCTGCGCGCGACGCTGACCGGCGCGTTCATGGCCGGCGGTGCATTCGGCTCCGTGTTCGGCATGGCGCTCGGCGGGCTCGTCGGCGCGCATCTCGGCTGGCGCTGGTCGTTCGGCGTGATGGCCGCGCTCGGCATCGTGCTGCTCGTCGCGTATCGCTGCGTCGTGACCGAACGGCGGCTCGCCGCATATCGCTCTGAATTCGGCACCGAATGCGGCGCCGAACCCTGCCGGCGCGACACCGACACGCCGCGCGACCTGCGCGGCAGCGTGCGCGTGCTGATGTCGGGGCTGTTCGCGTCGCGTTCGGTGATCTGCGCGTATCTCGGCAGCGGGCTGCACCTGTTCGTGCCGGGCGCGCTGTTCGCATGGCTGCCGAGCTACCTGAACCGCTACTACGCGATGGCGCCCGACCGCGCGGCCGTGCTCGCCGCCGGTTTCGTGCTGCTCGCGGGTATCGGGATGGTCGGCTGCGGGATCGTCACCGACCGCGTCGGCAAAACCGACGGCAAGCGCAAGTGGCTGACCGCGATCGCGTATTGCGTGCTGACCGGCGTCTGCCTCGCGGTCGCGTTCCGGCTGCCGCCCGGGCCGCTGCAGCTCGCGCTGATCTGCGCTGGCATGCTGGTCGGCGCGGGCGCGTCCGGTGCGTCGGGCGCGATGGTCGCGAACCTGACGCCGGCCGCGATCCACGCATCGGCGTTCGCGACGCTCACGCTCGCCAACAACCTGCTCGGCATGGCGCCGGGCCCGCTGCTGACGGGGTGGGCCGCCGATCGCGCCGGCCTTGTCGGCGCACTCCAATGGATTCCCGTCGTGCCGCTCATGGCCGCCGTGCTGTTCGCGATCGGACGCGCGAGCTATGTGGCCGACCTCGCGCGCGTCGAACGCGAACGGCGCGCGTCCAGACTTTCCTGAACGCTTCGGAGGCTGCATGACCCTGACGACCGCACCCACCATCCTGATCGTGCCCGGCTTGCGCGATCACGTCGAAGACCACTGGCAGACGCACCTCGAACGACGCCTGCCGAACGCACGCGCCGTCGCGCCGCTCGAAGCCGACAAGCTGAGCCGCGCCGCACGCGTCGCGGCGCTCGATGCGGCGCTGGCCGCGATCGACGGCCCCGTGATCCTCGTCGCGCACAGCGCGGGGGTGATGATTGCCGTGCACTGGGCGCGGCAGGCCACGCGCGAGATCCACGGCGCGCTGCTCGCGGCGCCGGCCGATCTCGATACGCCGATGCCCGCCGGTTATCCGGCGCCCGACGCGATCGACGCGAACGGCTGGACGCCGGTGCCGACCGGGCGGCTGCCGTTTCCGAGCATCGTCGCCGCGAGCCGCAACGATCCGCTCGCGCGCTTCGAGCGCGTCGAAACGCTGGCGGCAGGGTGGGGCAGCAGGCTCGTCGATCTCGGCGAAGTGGGGCACCTGAATCCGGCGTCGGGGTATGGCGAGTGGCGTGATGCGGAACGGTTGATCGAAGAGGTGAAGGCGTTGGGTGAAGGCGATTCAGGCTTGAGGAATTGATATTCGGGCATTGTTTGCCGTCCTCGGGCCTTTTTCGTCCATTCATCGGGCGCCATGACTGACAGCGACGCGACCGCTCCATCCGATTGACGGACAAGCGGCCGATCGCTGTCATTTTTTGCGGAATGCCGTCACGGATCCCAAACGAAAGGTGCTGTACGGCGTTGCGTTGAAACCCCGCACGATCATCCGTCCCACCCACGAGGCCAAGGCTTCGACCGAAGCCGAGGAGGGTGACGTGCCGCGCGCGGCGCGAAAAGTCATTTCCGGACACCGGGACGTGTTGATCGCGCTGAAGAACCGCTGATTTGCCGGGCCTGCCGAACGCTGACTGCCCCGATCCCGTCGGGGCCGGCTGAATCCACTTCGCCGGGATTGCCCCCAGCAGAGATATGACGTCGCAGGACGACTTGGCGTCCAGCCGCGATCCCCGGCCCATCTTGCCCGGCAACCAAATTGGCATTCACCGGAAGGTGTTTGTCAGGGAAAGTCCCGCCCCGGCCACCTCGGTTTTTTGTTGACCGACATCGTATAACGCCGTCATGATTTCCTGAAAAGAAAGGTCCAATCCACCGACCGAAGTGAGGAGACATGAACGCCACCACGATCGCTCGCCGTGTCCGCCGGATCGCACTCGCCGTGGGCTTCACGCTGTCGGCCTCGGCAGCCGTTGCCGCCCCCGTATCGCTGAACATCGTCGATGTCGCGGGCAACCTGCAGCTCACGCAGAAGGCCATCGAAGCCTTCAGGGACAAGAACCCGACCCTCGTGTCGAGCGTCACGTTCACGAACGCGCCGGCGCCGCAGCTGCCGGGCAAGATCAAGGCGATGCAGGCGGCGGGGCGCGCCGACATCGACCTCGTGCTGACGGGCACCGACGCGCTGGCCGCCGGCATCGAGCAGAACCTGTGGCTGAAGGTGCTGCCCGACAACGCGGGCGCATTCCCCGGCGTGCTCGACAGGTACGCACCCGGCCCGCGCAAGATGCAGGACCTCGCACAGGGCCTCGGCCTCGAAGTCACCTACATGCCGGCCGGCCCGCTGCTCGAATACAACCCGGCGAAGGTCAGCGACCCGCCGAAAACGCCCGACCAGTTGCTCGCGTGGTGCAAGGCGCACCCGAACAAGCTGATCTACGCGCGCCCGGCGAACTCGGGCCCCGGCCGCACGTTCCTGATGGGGCTGCCATATGTGCTCGGCGACAAGAACCCGCAGGACCCGATCAACGGCTGGGACAAGACCTGGGCGTTCCTGAAGCAGCTCAACGACTGCGTCCCGTACTACCCGGGCGGCACGTCGGCGGTGATGAAGGAGCTCGGCGAAGGCACGCGCGACATGACCGTGACCGTCACCGGCTGGGACCTCAACCCGCGTGCGCTCGGCATCGTGCCGGCCGAGTTCCGGGTCCAGGCGTTCGACAACATGACGTGGGTCAACGATGCGCACTACATGGTGATCCCGAAGGGCGTGCCGAAAGACAAGCTCGACGTGCTGTTCAAGCTGATGAACTTCCTGCTCGAACCGGCGCAGCAGGCGATGACCTACGACGACGGTTACTTCTATCCGGGCCCGGCGGTGAAGGGCGTGACGCTCGAGATGGCGCCCGCGCACAGCCAGGAAGTGATCCGCAAGTTCGGCCGCCCGGAATACGCGAAGCTGCTGGCGGATCGCCCGCACGTGCAGCCGCTCAGCGCACAGGCGATGGTCGCCGCGTTCCAGAAGTGGGATCGCGAGATCGGTTCGCAGAAGTCGAAGTGACGCATGGGCCGGCGGGCGCCGCGGCGCCCGCGTCGATGGAGTTCGCGCAATGAAGCAGAGTTTCGAACGGCTGCGGCTCGATGGCGTCAGCCGCAGCTTCACCAATGCGGAAGGTGCGCAGGTCGCCGCGCTGAACGGGCTCGACCTCGAGATCCGGCGCGGCGAGTTCATCGCGCTGCTCGGCCCGTCGGGCTGCGGCAAGTCGACCGCGCTGAACTGCATCGCGGGGCTGCAGCCGCTCACGAGCGGCGGCATCTGGCTCGACGACACGCGCATCGACGTGCTGCCGCCCGAGCGTCGCGGCTTCGGGATGGTGTTCCAGAACTACGCGCTGTTTCCGCACCTGTCGGTGCTCGACAACGTCGGTTTCGGCCTCAAGATGCGCGGCGTGCCGAAGCAGGAAACGCGGCGGCGCGCGCAGCAGGCGCTCGAACTCGTGCAGCTCGTCGGGCACGAGGGCAAGCTGCCCGGGCAACTGTCGGGCGGACAGCAGCAGCGCGTCGCGATCGCACGCGCGATCGTCATCGAGCCGCCGCTCGTGCTGATGGACGAACCGCTGTCGAACCTCGACACGAAGCTGCGCATCGAGATGCGCGCCGAGATCCGCCGCATCCACACGCAGCTCGAACGCGCGACGATCTACGTGACGCACGACCAGGACGAGGCGCTGTCGATGGCCGATCGCATCGTCGTGATGAAGGAGGGGGTCGTACAGCAGGTGGCGACGCCGAAGGACGTCTACACGCGCCCGCACAACCTGCACGTCGCGCGTTTCATGGGTTATCGCAACGTGCTGCCGTTCACGCTCGACGGGATGGCCGGCGGCCACGTAAACGTCAGCGCCGCAGGCGTGCGGCTCACGGGCGTGCCGATGGCCGGCTTCGACGCGAAGGACGTCGCGGTCGCGCTGCGTCCCGACGACATCGAGCGCGCGGCAGACGGCGCCGACAACGCGTTCGACGCGACCGTCGAAACGGTCGAATACGGCGGCCGCGATTCGCTGATCCGTGCGGCCACGCCGTTCGGCCCGATCTGGGCGCGCGTGGCCGGCGAATTCGCGGAAGGCGAGCATTTGCGGTTATGTGTTGCGCCGTCGCGCACGCTCGTCTATGCGGGAGACGCGCGATGAACGGCCGCCGCATCGCGTGCGCTGCAACGCGCCACCGGGAGGCCGCGTGAGCACGCTCCCGGCCGGCGGCACACCGTGCGACGCGAAAGCCTGGCTCGTCACCCCCGCACTCGCGTTCATCGTCGCGCTGTTCATCTATCCGTTCGCCTACGGTCTCGTGCTGTCGTTCCAGCCGATGAACGGCGGCGGCGCGCTCGCGAACTACGTGCAGTTCTTCACCGATACCGCGATGTGGCCCACGGTGCTCGTCACGCTGAAGCTGGCGGTGCCGGCGACGCTGCTCAACGTCGGCGTCGCGGTACCCGTCGCGTTCGCGCTGCGCCGCAATTCGCCTTACCAGAAGTTCGTCACGACGCTGCTCGTGATTCCCGTCACGCTCGGCACGGTGCTCGTCGCCGACGGGATGCTCACGTATTTCGGGCCGAACGGCTGGTTCCCGCAGGCGTTGCAGGGGCTGCACCTGTACACCGACGAAGTGCGCCTCACGCACAACTACTGGGGCGTGCTGCTGTCGCTGATCGTGTCGGGCTTTCCGTTCGCATTCCTGCTGATGCTCTCGTACATCAGCGGCATCGACCCGACACTCGCGCGCGCGGCGGCGACGCTCGGCGCGAACCCGTGGCAGCAGTTCCGGCGGATCTACCTGCCGCTGCTCGTGCCGGGGCTCACGATGGCCGCGTGCCTGTCGTTCGTGCAGGCGTTCTCGGTGTTCCCGTCGGCCGTGCTGCTCGGCGCGCCGGCCGGGCCCACGCGCGTGATCTCGATCGCGGCGGCGGAAGCGGCGTTCGAGAGCTACGACTATTCGCTCGCATCGGCGATCGCGATCGTGATGGGTTTCGTGCAGCTGCTGGTGGTCGCGTCGATGCTCGGCGCGCGCCGCTTCTTCTATACCGGCGCGGTGACGGGGGGCAAGGGCTGATGGCGACCGACAATCATGCCGCCCGCGCGTGGCCGCCGAAGCACGATGCGCCCGATCCGCCCGATGTGCGGCCCGCCGACGCGAGGAAACCGCGGAAGATGGCAGGCCATCTCGCCGGCCGTGCGTGGCACGCGCTCGTCTGGGGGCTGATGGCGTTCTTCCTGCTGAACGTGATGCTGCTGATCGCGACCGTCGCGGTGAACTCGATCGCGACACGCTGGTTCGGCACGCCGCTGCCGCAGGGTTTCACGCTGCACTGGTACGCGAAGGCGTGGGCGGACTTCCAGCTCGCGAGTGTGCTGTGGGTGACCGTCGAGGTCGTCGGCGCGGTCGTGCTGCTGTCGATCGCGCTCGGCGTGCCGGCCGCCTATGCGCTCGCGCGCGTGCGGTTTCGCGGCAAGCGCTTCGCGCTGCTGGTGTTCCTGCTGCCGCTGATGGTGCCGCCCGTCACGTACGGGATCCCGATGGCCACCGTGATGTACAAGGTCGGGCTCGCGGGCACGCTGCCCGGCGTGATCCTAGCGAACCTCGTGCCGGCGCTGCCGTTCGTGATCCTCGTGATGACGCCGTTCATCGAGCAGATCGATCCGAATCTCGAAGCCGCCGCGCGCATCTTCGGCGCGAACACGTGGCGTTATTTCCGCCATGTGCTGCTGCCGCTGCTCGTGCCCGGCATGCTCGCGGCGGGGCTGCTCGTGCTGGTGCGCACGATCGGGATGTTCGAGCTGACCTTCTTCACCGCGGGGCCGAGCACGCAGACGCTCGTCGTCGCGCTGTATTACGCGGTGTTCTCGACCGGCGTGCGCGCGCCGCAGTCGATCGACGCGATGGCGATGATCTACATGGCCATCACGCTCGTGTGGGTGGTCATCGCGCTGCAGTTCGTGAGCCCGACGCAGCTCGTGAGCCGCGTGAAGCAGGAGCGGCAGTAGGGGCGTCAGCAGGCGCGGGCGAAGCGGAGGGGCGATCGCGCCCGTGCAATTGGTTACAAATGGATACCGCGCACGATACGCGGACGTTGCAGACTACGCGGCGTTCCCCCGATAACGGATATCCATGAAGTTCCAGACGCTGCTGACACTCGCCGGTGCATCGACGCTCCTGGCCGCCTGCAACCTGCTCCACGACGGCCCCGGATCGGGCGACGTCGATGCCGCCGTGCGCCGCGCGCTCGAGGCGGAAAACCACGGCGGGCTGAACGCGCTGTTCGGCCAGCCGCTGCCCGTCTCGGCCGATGTCGTGTCGGCGAAGCCCGACGGCGACTGCAAGAAGGTCGGCGATCGCACCTACTCGTGCGACGTCGTGGTCACGTGGCGCAATACCGACTACAAGCCGTCGCGCGCGAACCTGACCTTCGTGAAGGCCGCCGACGGCTCGTGGCAGACGTCCGGCGTCGACGCGGCGATCGTGACGGGCACCGCGAAATCGCTGGTCGACCAGATCGGCAAGGCATGGCCCGGCAATGCGGCAAGCGGCGCGTCGGCACCGCAGTGACGCGGTGACCTGCGAGGGCGACGGGCGGGGCGTTTCCCTCCGGTAATACGCGGCCTGTCGCGCCCGAACGCCGCGCCGCGCCTTCCACCGACTTCACGCCACCGACCGATTGCCCGCGAGCGCATCGCCGGATGCACCGGGGCTGGCGCAGCGGCGGGGCGGCGCCCGCGACCGGCCTGGTGGCCGGACACGGTTGCCGGCAGCGCCGGTACGGCGCGAACCCCGCAACCGGTCGACCCATCCTGTTCGACCGACACTCAGGCGCGGACTGGCAGGGAAAAAGGGCGCGAGCATCGCGTCCGCGCGCGACCGAATGCATCCTCGGTATGCGGGCCGGCTTATAGGGAAAACCCTTATTTCGAGATATAATCACGGCCTAAGTGATAGGTCGAACCATGCCTGAACGTTTCCAAACCCTTGAAAAATTTGTGTTTTCCCTCGTCGTGATGTCCGCGGTCGTGTGCTCGGCATTCCTCGCGTACGAGCGTCACCCCGAGATCAAGATCGCGCTGCACGAAGGCGAAGCGCTGATGCGCGAGAGCGCCAAGTATTCGGTCATCTGCTCGCCGTCCAAGGTCGATCCTTGCGTCGAGATGTCCGCTTACTGAAACGCGCGCATTCGGGTCGGGATCAGCGCGCCGGGTGGTGCGCCGCAGGCGAAACCGGCGCGTTCCAGTGCGGGGCCCGACCAGCGTCAGACCGGCCCTGCAGCATCGGCGGCCCGAGTTCCCTGACGTAGCGCTCATCAGGCATTCAGAAACCCGCTGCAAGACAGGGCGGATGCACAAACCCGCTACGTGCCGGGTCACTGGCGTAAGCAACTCCCGATCCCAAGCCCCGCTTCGAGCAATCGAGCGGGGCTTTTCTCGTAGAGCCGTCGAAACGACCCCCGCGGCTGCGCATCACACTACATGCGTCGGAGCGCCCTCGACGAACGCGGCGACATTGTCGACGAGCTGATCGGCGAGCGCCTGCATCGCCTCGTCGCTCGCCCACGCGACGTGCGGCGTCAGGATGAAGGCCGGATGCGACAGGATCGCGTGGAACGGATGCGCGGCCGGCAGCGGCTCCTGCGTGACCACGTCGAACCCCGCGCCCGCGATCTGCCCCGACTGCAATGCGTCGATGAGCGCGTTTTCATCCACGAGCCCGCCGCGCGCGGTATTGATCAGCAGCGGCCGGCGTGCCATCCGCGCGAATGCGGCCGCGTCGATCAGGTGTCGCGTCGCGGGCGTGAGCGGACAGTGCAGCGTGATCACGTCGCTGTCCCGAAGCAGCGTGTCGAGCGGCGCGTAGTCGTCCCCCGACGCATCGCCGTGCGCGGCGAACCGTACCCGCATGTCGAGCGCGCGCGCAATGCCGGCCACCGCGCGCCCGAGCACGCCGTCGCCGACGATCCCGAGCGTCGAGCCGGCCAGGTCGCGAATCGGATGATCGAAGAAGCAGAACTGCCCGCTGTCGAGCCAGCGCCCCGCGCGCACCGCGTCGCGGTACGCGACGAGGCTGCGGCGCAGCGCGAAGATCAGCGCGAACGTGTGCTCGGGCACCGTGCGGACCGCATACCCGCGAATATTGCTAACGACGATGCCGTGCGCGGCACACGCGTCGAGATCGACGATGTCGGTGCCTGTCGCGGCGATCGCGATCATCCGCAGGCGCCGCGCGTCGGCAAGCGCCGCTGCGTCGAGCCGCACCTTGTTGGTCACGACGATGTCCGCGTCGCCGATGCGCGAAGCGACCTCGTGCGCGGCCGTCCGCTCGAACGTGCGCAACACGTTCGGAAACGGGAACGGCTTCAGCACGGTTTGCGGCGACAGCGTCGCGCGGTCGAGGAACACGATCTTCGCGGGAGAGGAAACGGAAAACATGGCGGGCCTCGCTGGCAGGCGCCCGGGGCGGGCGCGGAACGGGTTCGATTCTGCCGGCGGCGCGCAGACCGTCGTTTGACCGTTGCGCGAGTGCGCTTTCCCGGATGGAAAGGCTGGCGCACCGCATATGTGAACGGACGTCGCGCACGCCTTTCCGTTTCGGAAAGGCTGGTTGAGCATCGATCGATTTTCGCCGGGCGGGAACGCCGTCATGATCGCCGTCATCGACAACACGCTTTCATCGGAGACAGCCATGACACGCCCCCTCGACGGCATCCGCGTGCTGGAACTCGGACAACTGATCGCCGGCCCGTTCGCGGGCCGGATGCTCGCCGAATTCGGTGCGGACGTGCTCAAGGTCGAGCCGCCCGCGCTCGGCGACCCGCTGCGCAAATGGCGGCTGCTGCACGACGGCACGTCGGTCTGGTGGGCCGCGCAGTCGCGCAACAAGACCTCGCTGACGCTCGACCTGCGCACGCCCGAAGGGCAGGACGTCGTGCGCCGCCTCGTCGCGGAAACCGACGTGCTGATCGAGAACTTCCGGCCCGGCACTCTCGAAGGCTGGGGGCTCGGCTGGGACGCGCTGTCCGCGATCAACCCGGGGCTCGTGATGCTGCGCGTGTCGGGCTTCGGCCAGACGGGCCCGTACCGCGACCGTCCCGGCTTCGGCGTGATCGCCGAGGCGATGGGCGGCCTGCGGCACCTGACCGGCGAGCCTGGCCGCACGCCGGTGCGCGTCGGCATCTCGCTCGGCGATTCGCTGTCGGCGCTGCACGGCGTGATCGGCGTGCTGCTCGCGCTGCGGCATCGCGAGCAGCAGGGCGGCAAGGGGCAGGTCGTCGACGTCGCGCTGTACGAGTCGGTATTCAACATGATGGAAAGCCTGCTGCCCGAATACTCGGCGTTCGGTGCCGTGCGCGAGGCGGCCGGCAGCAGCCTGCCCGGCATCGCGCCGACCAACGCGTATCGCTGCCGCGACGGCCGGTACGCACTGATCGCCGGGAACGGCGACAGCATCTTCCGGCGCCTGATGGAGCTGATCGGCCGGCCCGATCTCGGCAACGATCCTGCGCTCGCGCACAACGACGGGCGCGTCGCGCAGGTCGAACGCATCGACGCGGCGATCGGCGCGTGGAGCGCGCGGCACGATCTCGACGCCGTGCTGGCCGCGTTGAACGACGCACGCATCCCGTCCGGGCGCATCTACGACGTGGCCGACATCGCCGCCGACCCGCATTACCGCGCGCGCGACATGCTCGTCGATGCCGCGCTCCCCGACGGCACGCCCGTGCTCGTGCCCGGCATCGTGCCGAAGCTCGGTGCGACGCCCGGGCGCATCGAGCGCCCCGCGCCCGCGCTGGGCGCGGACACCGACGCGGTACTCGAAGCGCTCGGCATCGATGCGGCGACGCGCGGCGACTGGCGCACGCGCGGCGTGATCTGAACCAGAACCAGAACCAGGAGACGACGACATGAGCGGGCAACGCACACGGCTCTACATCCACGAAGTCGCGACGCGCGACGGTTTCCAGAACGAAGCGGCATTCGTCGACACCGACGACAAGATCGCGCTCGTCGACGCGCTGAGCGCCTGCGGCTACGCGAAGATCGAGGTCACGTCGTTCACGTCGCCGAGGGCGATCCCCGCGTTGCGCGACGCCGAGGCCGTGATGCACGGCATCGCGCGCGCACCGGGCGTCGTCTATACGGTGCTCGTGCCGAACGTGCGTGGTGCCGAGCGCGCGCTGTCGTGCGGCGTCGACGAAGTGAACCTCGTGATGTCGACGAGCGAAAGCCACAACCGCGCGAACCTGCGGATGACGCGCGAGCAATCGTTCGCGCAGCTGCGCGACGTGATCGACGCGGTACGCGGCACGGGCGTCGCCATCAACGTCTCGCTGTCGACCGCGATGGGCTGCCCGATGGAAGGGGACGTCGCGGCCGAGGGCGTGCTCGCGTGGATGCAGCGCTTCGCGGATCTCGGCGTGCACGGCTTCACGCTGTGCGATACGACGGGGATGGCGTTTCCGTCGCAAGTGCGCGAACTGTCGGCACGTGCACGCGAGCGCTTCGGTGCGCTGCAGCTCACGCTGCACTTCCACAACACACGCGGGATGGCGCTCGCGAACACGCTTGCGGCACTCGACGCCGGGATCGACCGCTTCGACGCATCGCTCGGCGGCCTCGGCGGCTGCCCGTATGCGCCGGGCGCGACCGGCAACGCGTGCACCGAGGAACTCGTGCACATGCTCGAACTCGACGGCTACGATACGGGCGTCGATCTCGCGGCCGTGCTGGCCGCGTCGGCACGGCTGCCCGCGCTGATCGGCCATGACGTGCCGAGCCAGATCCTGAAGGCCGGGCGCCGCTCGGACCTTCATCCGCCGCCGCGCGCGGACGCCGGCGACATGCCCGCACAACGCGCTTTCTCGTGAACGACCAACCGGAGCGAATCTCATGGCACTGATTGACCACCTCGACCATCTCGTGCTGACCTGCGTCGATCCCGACCGGACGACGCATTTCTACACCGAGGTGCTGCAGATGCAGCTCGAAACCTTCGGAGCCGGCCGGATCGCGTTCCGCTTCGGCAACCAGAAGATCAACCTGCACGTGCGCGGCGCGGAGTTCGAACCGAAAGCGCATGTGCCGGTGCCCGGCGCGCTCGACCTGTGCTTCATCGCGTCGGTGCCGCTCGACGACGTGATCGCGCACCTGAAGCGCGTCGAATGGCCGATCGTCGAAGGGCCCGTCGAACGCACGGGCGCGACGCGGAAGATCCGCTCGGTCTACGTGCGCGATCCCGACCTGAACCTGATCGAGATCTCCGAGCTGATCTGACTCGATCCGACCGCCGGCGCACCGGCGCGCACCTCGCGCCATCGCGCATGCGGCCCGGATCGTACCGGTGCGGCCTCCTGCCACGTCGATCTGCCGCCGAAAACGGACAGCCGGTTTCCGCGCTCGCCGATTCCGGATAGCCGGCCCATGCCGCGCTGCGGATAATGCGTGCTTCGGCGACTGAGAAGCCGCCTTCGCACCGGACGCGACGCCTGCGTCCGCGCTTCCGCAACCCGACCCATACGATTCCGATGACGATCCTCTATCGCGGCATGGACCGCGCGGCACTCGACGCCGCCTACCTGAACACGAAGGTGGTACCCGATTTCCCGGCGTTGCTGGCGTCAATGCAGGCGCGCAGCGCGGCGCTCTACGACACGACGCGCGGCCGGCGCGACCTGCGTTACGGTGCGCAGCCCGCGCAGCGATTCGACTGGCTGTCGTGCGGTCGGCCCGATGCGCCGCTGTTCGTGTTCATTCACGGCGGCTACTGGCAACACTGCGCGAAAGAGGATTTCGCGTACGCGGCGAGCGGGCCGCTCGCGCGCGGTTTCGACGTGATACTCGCCGAATACACGCTGGCGCCGTTGGCGACGATGACAGGCATCGTCGGCGAGATCGGTGCGCTGCTCGACTACCTGGCGAACGACCCCGACGCAATCGGTACCGCCGGGCGGCCGATCCACCTGAGCGGCCATTCGGCGGGCGGCCACCTGACGGCCGTGTACCGCGCGCATCCGGCCGTCGTGTCGACGCTCGCGATCAGCCCGCTCGTCGATCTCGAACCGATCTCGCTGTGCGTCCTGAACGACAAGCTGCAGCTCAGCGCGCGCGAAGTCGACGCGTACAGCCCGTTGCGCCATGTCGGGCCCGGCGCACCGACGGTCGTTGCGGTCGGCGATGCCGAGCTGCCCGAACTCGTCCGGCAGGCACGCGACTATGCGACCGCATGCGAAGCGGCAGGCGAACGGATCGTCCACGTCGGGCTCCCCGGCATGCGGCACTTCGACGTGCTCGACGATCTCGCGAAGCCGGACGGTGCGATGCTCACCGCGTTGCAGTCGATCGCGCCGCGCTAGGCGCGCCGTTTTGCGCCGTCGTGCACCGTATCGCGAGGGGGCGGCCGGGCGTATGATCGGCGTCAGGCCGCCGCGCTGACGGCAAGCGCCGGCCTGGCCTCCCCAGGACCCACGACATGGTGAATCCGCTTCATTTCGATCTGCAATCGCTGCGCGTGTTCGCGCTCGTCGCCGAGCACGGCAGCCTGACGAAAGCGGCCGAGCATGGCCAGCTCACGCTGTCCGCGGTCAGCAAGCGCATCGCCGAGCTCGAAAGCGTGACGGGCAGCGCGCTGTTCGTCCGGCATGCGCGCGGTGTCGAGCTGACGCCCGCGGGCCGCGCGCTGCTCGACCATGCTGCGAAGGTGATCGAGCAGGTCAACCGGATGGCGCACGAGATGAGCGACTACGTCGCCGGCGTGCGTGGCCACATCCATGTGTGGACCAACACGTCCGCGATCGTCCAGTTCCTGCCCGCCGATCTCGCGGCGTTCCTCACCGACAATCCGGGTATCAAGGTCAGCCTCGAGGAGCGTTTGAGCCACGAGATCGTCGACGCGCTCACGTCCGGCAAGGCCGATCTCGGCGTGTTCGCCGACAACGTGCCGGCCCCCGGTATCGAACGAAGGCTGTACCGCCGCGACGAACTCGTGCTGCTCGTGCCGCGCACGCACCGGTTCGCCGCGCGCGACAGCATCCGCTTCGCGGACACGCTCGACGAGGACTACGTCGGGCTCAGCGACGGCAGTTCGCTGCTCGCGCGCATGACCGACGCCGCGTTCGCGGTCGAGCGTTCGCTGAAGCTGCGGATCCAGGTATCGAATTTCGACGGCGTGAGCCGGATGATCGAGGCCGGGCTCGGGATCGGCATCCTGCCGCGCGACGCGGTGACCGGCGAGCGCGCGGCGCGGCTCGGGGTCGTGACGCTCGACGATGCGTGGGCGACGCGCACGCTTTGGGTCGGCGTGAAGGCCGGAACCGTGCTGACGACCGATATCGCGAAGCTGTTCGATTTCATGTCGGCGCGTTGAGGCCGCCCTGCGAGCCGGCGGGAATTGTCGCGGTGCGGCTTCGGGGAAGGGCGATCGTCGGTGCGCGTTCGGCTCGCCGCTGCGGGAAGCCGATGCCGTTGCGGGAAGCCATTCGTAGCAGCCGCGTCAGACCGACCGGCGGACGACTGCGAACAGCCGGCGAGTAGTACGGCCCGGATGCAGCCGACAGTCGCGAGCACGGCACGCGCGTTCCTGTCTGGCCCCGGCAACGCCCGTGCCTGCCGCCCGCACATTGCGCCGCCGCGAAGCGCATGCTTCGCCTTGTCGTCGCGGGTTCGTTCCTTGCACTATCGTTACACCGTTCCCGCTCGTGTCGGCGATGACCGGCGGGCCGGACCAATTGCTGCCCGCTGGACGGGCGGTGTAACCGATCTCCCCCTTGAAGCCGCCCCGTTGAGCAGTCATTTTTCGCACTCGACACAATATTCCCGCGCCTGAAACGTCTTCAGGTGCATGGAATCGCCACCCACTTCACGCACATGACCGACCCAGACCGCGACATCACCGCGATAGTGATGCGTGAACGAACGAGGCTGGTGAGCTTCATCCGGCGTCGGATTCGCGACCCGGACGATGCCGAGGACATCCTTCAGGACGTGTTTCACGAATTCGTCCAGGCTTACCGGCTTCCGGCGCCGATCGAACAGGTGAGCGCGTGGCTGTTCCGCGCGGCGCGCAACCGTATCGTCGACCGCTTTCGCAAGAAGAAGGAGCAGCCGCTGACCGATCTGTCCGAGGCCGACGACGACGCGGACAGCGAGTACCGGCTGGATCTCGTGCTGCCGGCGCACGATGCCGGCCCCGAAGCCGTCTACGCGCGCACGCTCCTGCTCGAAGCCTTGCAGGATGCGCTCGACGAGCTGCCGGCGAATCAGCGCGAGGTGTTTATCGCGCACGAACTGGAGGGCCGTTCCTTCAAGGAGATGGCCACGCAAAGCGGCGTCGCGCTCAATACGCTGCTCGCGCGCAAACGCTATGCGGTCTTGCATCTGCGTGCACGACTGCAGTTCATTCATGACGAACTGGACAATATCTAGGGTCTGTTTACATATGGAACGCACATGCGAATGCCCGAAATCGCTCGTCCCCCAAGGGGACTTCCTCCGGGGCGTAGGGCAAGAAGTGAGGAGCGCCGTTTGGCCGAGCCAAACAAGCGACGAGCGACGCCGCCATACGGGCGATTTCGGGCATTCCCGTGGAATGAATTTTTTTATTAGGGGTTGCCACGAGAACGGCCGCTCGCCGCGTTGCGCTCCTTGCGAATACGTCAGTATTCGCGGCGTCACGCGCCTCGCGAGCGGCCGTTCTCGTGGCAACGCATGTGCGTTCCATATGTAAACAGACCCTAGAGGAGTCGACAAATGAATTTTCGAATCAGATGCGCGGGCAAGGCGGTGCTCGCCTTGATTGCCATAGGCGTGCTCGGATGGGTCGTCATGATGTTGTGGAACTGGGTGATGCCGGCGCTGTTCGTCGGTGCCCGTACGATCGATTTCGCCCGGGCGCTGGGCCTGCTCGTGTTGAGCCGCATCCTGTTCGGCGGCTTCCGCGGACACCACGGCTGGCGCGGCCGGCGCCACTGGCGCAAGTGGGAATCCATGACGCCCGAGGAACGCGAGCATTTCCGCAACGCGTGGCGCTCCGGCGGCGACCGGCCCACGGGAGCGTGAACGTGCGCGAAAAATCCACGGGCGACTGCAAGCAGCAACCGGGCGTGATCGCGCCGGTCGTCGATCTGAAACGTTGCGAAGGCAAAGGGGATTGCGTCGCGGTTTGCCCTGAAAACGTGTTCGAGGTCAGACGCATCGACCCGGCCGATTACGTCGGCCTCGGCCTGATGCATCGCCTGAAGCTGCGCGTGCACGGCATGAAAGTCGCCTACACACCGAACGCGCATGCGTGCCGGTCATGCGGACTGTGTGTGACCGCGTGCCCCGAGCGCGCCATCACGCTCGCCCGAATCGCATGACAACCTCCGCGTGTCGCCGATATCGAGCGGCCGCGCCGAAACCCTGGCGGAAGAAGCGCCGCCGGATACATCGTCGACGTGATCAATCTCGTCAAGGAACGCACATGGCTTCATCCACCGCCGTTCTTCTGCGACGGCTCCACGAAGAGAGCCGGACCGAAATCATCGCCCGCACCCGCGCGCAGTTCCTGGGATCGAACGAGGAGCTTCTGTCGTTAGCAGAGGAATACGAAGCGATCGCCCCTCGTCTGCGGGGGCGGTTTCTCGAAACGTTCGGGCTGTTCACCGACGACTTCGACTCCCCGGAAGGCAGCCGGCTATCGTTGGCCGTGTCGCCGGAAACGGGCGGGTTCTTGCGCAACATGGTGCTCTCGCAACGGCCGGCCCGCATCCTCGAACTCGGCAGCTCATGCGGCGTGTCCACGCTGTATTTCGCCGAGGCACTGCACACGTTGGGCCGTGGCGTGGTCGTCGCGACCGAACGCGACCCGCTCAAGTGCGCCCGTTTGCGCGATCACGTCGGCACGGCGGGCCTGGACGCCCATGTCGACCTCCGGGAGGGCGACGTATTCGAGACCGTTGCCGAACTGGGCGGGCACTTCGACATGGTATTCATCGACGTCTGGGCCGACGCCTACCTGAAGTTGTTCACGCAGATCGAGCGCCTGCTGCGCCCGGGGTCGATCGTCCTGGCCGATAACATGTACACGGCCGAGGACGCCGTTCGACCGTACAAGCATTATCTCGATGACGATCCGCGCTTCTCGACCATGACGCTGGATTTTGAATCCGGGATCGAATTCACGGTCGTCGTTTCCCGAGCGGACATGGCGTCGCAGGGTCCTTGCCGCGACGGCGCGCAGTGAAGGGCGCAACCATCGATCGCCGGGCATCCCGCTTCGGATTTCGCGCGCCAGCGGTCGACGCTCGCGGGCGTTGCGCGACCGCGGCCGTCACCGTGACCGTGCGCGGAAGACACGACCGCCTGCCGTGGGCCGCCGGGCGACCGATAGCCCGGCCATCGGCGCAGCCTCGGGAACGATGCGTGAGCGCGTTCCCGCGCCCCGCATCGACACACGCTCAAACCGGATTGATCTCGTCCTGGCTGCGCCGCGTCGTCAGCGGCCCGAGCACGCGCAGCGTGACGGCGACAATGCCGAGCGCAACCGAGATTACGCCGAACATCGCGCCCGCGCCGTAACCGCCGAGCACCGGCAGCAACACGAACGGCAGCGCACCGCTGACGATGCGCGACAGCGCATAGGTACTGCCGATCGCCGTCGAACGCACGCGCGCCGGAAAGATCTCCGCCTGGTACACGTGATACGCGTTACTGAACACGTTCGACGCGCAGGTCGTCAGGAACCCGAAGCCGACGATCAGCACGGTTTGGCCCGAGTACGCGAAACACAGCCCGAACGCCGCGATCGACAGGATCGACGCAATCACGAGCGTGCGGCGCTCGATCCAGTTGAGCAGCGGAATCGACAGCAGCGAGCCGACCGGATAGCCGATGAACGACAGCGCGATGAACAGCGTACTGTCCGTCACGTCGAATCCGCGGCTTTTCACGACCGTGCCGGCCAGCGTGCCGAAGCCGTAATAACCGAAACCCTGGAACAGATGAAAGATCGCGAGCATCAGGTAGCGCGCGCCGTACGGTTCGCGCCGCAGCAACGCGATACGCTCGCCGAGCCCGAGCGGCCGTTGCGGCTCGACCGGTTCCGCGAATTGCTCGGGCACGCGCACGCCGGTGCCCTCCGCGAAGCGCCGCAATGCCGCGTATGCATCGGCGGTGCGGCCCTGTGCGAGCAGCCAGCGCGGGCTTTCCGGCAGCCGGTGCTGGACGAACAGCACGTACACCGCGCCGAGGCTGCCGATCGCGAGGATGATGCGCCAGCCGGCCACACCGCCCACGTGCAGCGGATTCAGCCACAGCGCGAGGAAACCGACGAGCGGCACCGCGACATAGGAAGTCGTATAGGCCCACGCGGCGAGCCGCCCGCGCTTTTCCTTCGGCAGGATCTCGGACAGGAAGCTGTCGGCAACCGGATAGATCGCGCCGACGCCGATGCCGGTCAGGAACCGGCACGCGACGAGCATGTCGGCGTTCACGGAAAACGCGCCGACCAGCGAGAACGCGCTGTACCACGTAAGCGTCAGCAGGAAGGCCTTGCGCCGGCCGATGCGGTCGGCGAGGCTGCCGAGGCACATCGCGCCGACGAACATGCCGATGAACGCCGATGCCAGCAGCAGCTTGAAATCGGTGCTCTGCCGGCTCAGCCCGTATTCGTTCTGCAACGCGGAACCGATCGTGCTGACGAGGAAGATCTCGTACATGTCGAAAAACAGCCCGATGCCGATCACCCAGACGACGAACCGGTGCAATGCACCGACCGGCAGGTCGTCCATGAAATCGCCGAGCGTGACGCGGCGGGCGGGGAGGGCCGACGCGGCGGCGGCCGCAGGTCGTGCGGGCGCGGGTTCGCCCGCGTTGCCGCCGAGATCGAGGGAATGGCTGTTCATCGTGTCTCCTGATTATCGGTACGCCGTGGCGCGAAGCCCGGCCGTTCGCGACCGGCGCGATGCATCCGGTCGCACGACGTGGCGGCAGGCACCGCAAGCCCGTTGAAAGGGCCGGACAGGCGGGCTGTACCGATCGTCCGGCACATGGTGGGCAAATCCGCGGCACGTGATAATTGCGGATGTTTCAAGCGTCCTTTCCCGCGCAGAAAGGGTGCGGAACACGCGGCAGTCGGCATCCGTGCGTGAGGCCCGTGCAGCCTGCGTGGCGTGCGGTCGTGCACCGGAACCGCCGGCGCGCTCACGCAACCGGCTGGCCGGGAAAACCATGAGGCCCGTTGCGCGACTGCCGGCGAAACAACCGCCGGCAGTCGGGCCTTCGTGCTCAGTCGGCCGGCACGAACGCCGCCCCGTGAAACACGCGCACGGGGTTGCCGCGCTCGAGCGCAAAGTGCTGCATCCGCCGCTGCCGGCGCGCGTCGGACGCGTGACGGTCGGCTTCCTGCTGCAGTCGAACCTGCAGCAACTGCAGCGCGAGGCGCTTGTTCGCGTGCTGGCTGCGCTCGCTTTCCACGCGCACCGACAGGCCCGTCGCGACATGGGTCGCACGAATCGCCGAGCTCGTCTTGTTCACGTGCTGGCCGCCCGGCCCGCGTGCGCGCATCGCTTCGAACCGCACGTCGCCATCCGGCAGCGGCTGCGCGTCGGCGCAGCGCGTGACACCGATGAACCAGTTCTTGCGCGGATGGCGCAACCGGTACGGGCTCGCGCAAATCCATTGCAGCGTGCCCGTCCAGCGGTCCGCCAGCGCCTGCGCGCCGGCACCGTCGAGATCGAGCAGCGCCGAGCGCAGCGTGCCGGGCCGTTCGCCCGGCTGCACATCGAGCACCGTGACGACGACGCGCTGCGCATCGGCTTCCGCCTGCAGGCGCCGCAACGCATTGGCCGCGGCGAGCTGGCACTCCAGCGGCCCGTGCGCGGAAGAAATCTGCATCAGCATCGGCCTGCCTCCCCGGACGTCTTGTAGGTCAGCACCGGCGCGAGCCGCGCGAGCTTGCGCAGCAGGCCGGCCGCCTCGAGCGCATCGACGACGCTGTCGATCGGCTTGTAGGCCTGCGGCGCTTCCTCGTACAGCAGTTCGCGGTCTTCGCAGACGACGTGGCTGCCGAGCGGCGTACGCGTGAGCTGCGACGGCGTGAAGCGCCGTTCGAGACGCCCCTTGCAATCGCCGCGCGCCCACTTGCGGCCCGCGCCGTGTGCAAGCGACGCGAGGCTGGCCGCATCGTCGGGCCGCACGGGGGCGACGAGATAGCTGTAGTCGCCGCGCGACCCGGGAATCACGACCGGCCCCGCATCGGCCGGCGTCGCACCTTTGCGATGCAGCCAGCCGGGCTCGCCGTCGACGCGCGCGCGGCTCACCAGGTTGTGGTTCACGTCGAGCACGCACCGGCCGTCGCTGCGCCAGCGCGCCAGCATGCGCCGCGCGATCAGGTCGCGATTCGCGATCGCGTAGCGCAACGCCGCGTCGTGGCGCGCAAGGTATGCCGTGCATGCGGCATCCGTGTCGTCGAGCCCGTTGTAGCCGTGCTCGCGCATGTGCTGTTCGAGGATCGACTGGCCGAAACCGCGCGACCCGCTGTGCACGAGCAGCAGCAGGCGCTCGTGCTCGAGGCCGAGCGCCTGGACGGCATCGGCGTCGTACACCGCGTCGATCCGCTGCGCTTCCGCGAAATGATTGCCGCTGCCGATCGTGCCGAGCGATGCCGCGAACGCGTGATCCGCGAACCCGGCGGCCGCGATGAGCGGCTGCCAGCTTGCATCGGGCGTGGCGTCGATCGAGCCGAGCCGGCTCGCGAGCTTCGACGCGCTGACGCGCCGCGCATCGAGCGCGGTTTGCCACAGCGCCATTCCGCAGCCGATATCGCCGCCGATCAGCGCCGGGTACAGCCGGCCCGTCGAAAAGAACGCGGCGCCGACCGGGTAGCCGCGTCCGGGGTGAAGATCGGGCATGCCGGCGACACGCCGCATGCCGGGGAGGGTGGCAGCGTGTTCGAGCTGCCGGATGGCCTCACCTTCGATCCAGGTGGTAGCGCAAGCGCACAAGGTGACGCGCTCGCCCAGGTATTGCATGGAATTGCCCATGGAGGTTTCCGTTCGATGAAAAGGTAGAACGGCGGGCCATGGCGCAGGCAGCGCTCGAATGCGCTGCCCGACATCGGAAGTCGGGAAGAGGGCGGCACGACCGGATCGGAACGACCCGGCTCATCGCCGTGACGGCGATACGGTGTGCTGCTGCGTGGCGTGAACGATGAAACGGACGGACGCGAAAAACCCGGACTACGACCCGCGACGGGAGGAGCGATGGCGTGACGTCATAATGTTCTTCTCCTTGCGAGTGAGGGGTTGATCGGAATGGCGGCGACTCTAGCATGCACGCAGCGGGCGCAGCAAGCGGGTAGCACGGCACTGCCCATCGAATCGTCGCCCGATGTGGCGAAAAACACACATATAGACATCCTGACAATTCTCGTGCCGACGGTGCGTGCGGCACGCCGCAGCAGGTATTCAACGCATGCCGACGGCCGCATCAGCGGGTTCCGACAGCGCTTGACAGTGCAAAAGCCGTTTCGTAGCATCCGCCTGCTTCATCCCTGAACCCTCATCGAACCGGTGATCCAAGTGCCCGCAAACATTCGTCCCTTCGCCTGATACGCCGACGACTGCCGTCCCGGCCGCGTGTCGTCCTGCCCGTTTCCGCCTGCCTCGCGGCGCCGGAACGTCGACTGCAGGAACGCGCCCGGACAAGCACTGACACCGCAACGCACACCATACCGTTCGTTCACGTCGTCGGCTTTTTCCCCTGTTTCCGGAGAAAGACCATGACGCTGGATTTTCGCGCATACGCGCAATCGCTCGACCTCGCCCGCTACCCGCGCACGCCGCATCTCGAAGGCTCGCGCCTGCAGGACGGCGACGAAGGTCGCGAACACGTTCCCTATCGCACCCTCGCGGGCGCACACATCGTCGTCGAGGAAAAGCTCGACGGCGCGAACACGGGCATCAGCTTCGGCCCGGCGGGCGAACTGCTGCTGCAGTCGCGCGGCCACTATCTGGCCGGCGGCGGCCGCGAGCGGCAGTTCGGTTTCGTGAAGACGTGGGCCGCCGCCCATGCAGGCTGGCTGCTCGACCGCCTCGGCGATCGCTACGTGATGTACGGCGAGACGATGAGCAAGAAGCACGCGGTGTTCTACGACGCGCTGCCGCATCACTTCTTCGAATTCGACGTGTTCGACCGCACGACGGGCCGTTTCCTGTCGACGTGCGCGCGTCGCGCGCTGCTTGCCGACGGGCCCGTGCTGTCGGTGCCCGTGCTGTACGAAGGCATCGCCCCGGCGCGGCTCGCCGACCTGAAGGCACTGCTCGGCCCGTCGCTCGCGAAGACGCCGGACTGGCGTCGCGCGTTCGAGGAAACGGTGCGGCGGCAGGGGCTCGACCTCGCGCGCGCATGGCAGCAGTGCGACAGGTCGGCCCGCGCGGAAGGGCTCTACGTGAAGGTCGAGACGGACGACACGACGACCGCGCGCCTGAAGTGGGTCCGCCACGATTTCGTGCAGGCGATTCTCGAATCGGCGCGCCATCACTCGGAGCAGCCGTTCATCCCGAACCTGCTCGCGCCGGATGTCGACCTGTATGCGCCGCGCCCGACGGTCACGTGGCGATCGATCGCCGCGACGCGCGCGCACCCATGAATGCGGAACGGCCGTGCGCCGTTTCGAGAGGAGTCTTGATCATGAAGTACGAACAACTGCAGGCACTCGTGCCCGCGCCCGGACGGCAGCCGGACTACCGCGCCTGCCTCGCGGCGTTTCCCGCGCTCGAACAGGCGAAGACGACACCGCAGGAGCCGGCGCATCACGGCGAAGGCGACGTGTGGACGCATACGACGATGGTGATCGATGCGCTGCTCGCGTTGCCCGCTTATCAGGCCGCATCGCGCGCCGACCAGGAAATCGTGTTCCTGGCCGCGCTGCTGCACGACATCGCGAAGTACCGCACGACGGTCGTCGATCCCGTCACGGGCGCGATCGGTCAACCCGGCCACTCGCGCAAGGGGGCGATCGATGCGCGTATCGCGCTGTGGGACGCCGGCGTGCCGTTCGCGGTGCGCGAGGCGATCTGCCGGATGATCGCCGTGCACCAGGTGCCGTTTTTCGCGATGAGCGGGTCGCGCCGCGGCACGCCCGAGTTCATCGCGCGCGAACTGTCGTGGCAGGTGAGCCTGCCGCTGCTGTGCCTGCTCGCCGAAGCCGATATGCGCGGGCGCATCTGCAGCGATACGCAGCGCGTGCTCGACAACATCGAACTGTTGCGCGAACTGGCGCGGGAAGAGGGGTGTTATGGCCAGCCGCGCGCGTTCGCCGACGCGCACACCGCGCTCAGCTACTTTCGCGGCGCGGACGTGCATCCCGACTATCCGCTGTTCCGCACGCCGGGCTCGCGGGTCGTCGTGATGTCGGGCCTGCCCGCGTCGGGCAAGAACACGTGGGTCGCGCAGCATCATCCGGACCTGCCCGTCGTGTCGTTCGACGATGCACGCGATGCATTGGGGCTGCGCCATGGCCAGAACGAGGGCGCCGTCGCGCACCGTGCGGTCGACGCCGCGAAGGCACTGTTGCGGGAGAAGCGGCCGTTCGTGTGGAACGCGACGAACCTGTCGCCGCTGATGCGCAAGAAGACGCTCGACCTGCTGTTCGCGTACGGCGCCGACGTGACGCTCGTCTATCTCGAGCAGCCGCGTGCGGAGCTGTTGCGCCGCAACGCGCGGCGCGACACGTCGCTGACGAACCGCGCGCTCGAGGCGATGCTGCCGCGCTGGGATCCGCCGCTGCCCACCGAAGCGCATGCGGTGCGGTACGAAGTCTGATGCGGCAACGTCGCGGCAAACGTCACCGCACGAACCGGTATGCCGCCCATCATTGCGGCATACCGGCTCGCATCATTTCAGCGCGGGATTCTGCTGCGTCGCACACGTGCGCAACGCGGTGACGAGATCGGGCTGGCCGAGCTTCTCGAACAGGTCGGCCATTTCCATCTGCGCGACCGGATCGCCTTCGCGCGCCGCGCGCCAGCGCAGCGACGCGATCATCCCGCTCATGCCTTCGCCGGGCGTTTCGCCGTCGTAGCCCGACATCGCCTGCAAGACATCCGCGAGCTTGTTGTAGCCGGCCGGCACGTGATGAACGAGCAGCCAAGCAATCGCCGGCTGCGCGCCTTCCCAATCCTCGTCGTCGAGCGAACTGCTCGCGAGGCGCGCGGCCGCACGCCACGAACCGAGCGATGCGGCCTTCGCGTAGGCCTTGTCGGCGTCGCGGCCGCGCGACGACGGCGCCGCGTCGAACGCGGCCTGCGCTTCGGCCGACGGCGGCGGCAACGCGAGCTTCGTGCAGCTGAACGCACCGGCATCCGGTGCATTGCCGGGCAGGCCGGCCCAGCGCGCCTGGTCCTTCAGCGCGCGATCGAGCGTGGGCCGCACGTCGCTTTCCTTCATCGACGCGAACACCCAGTCGGTACGAACATGGCGCGCGGCGTCCCAGTCGCTTTCGGCGGCGGCATGTTGCGCGAACGCGAGGCAGGCCGCCACGCAGCCGATGCGGAACAGGTTTCGGACAGGAGATTTCATCGCCGATCGCACCTCAACTCGCCACGATGATGAAGGTGGTGAGCGCGATCGGAAACAGCGCGAGGCCGAGCAGGCCCAACGCGCCATCGGCCGCCATCGCGATCGGCGACAAGGCCAGCTTCGCGCCGCGGCCGACAGCCGTCAGCTTGTCGGTCACCGTGACCTCGTAAGGCCGATTGAACGCCTGCGGGACTGACGAAGACGTGACATCGTTCGGCAGATAGCGCTTGCCGCTGATCCTGCCCTCCGACTCCAGGTAGGCACCGTCCTTCTTGAAACCGTCGGCGAGCGCACGCTCGCGCACGTCGGAGCCGGTCGGCGCATCCGCGTAGTCCAGCCGCATCGTGTATTGACCGGTAATCGCGTCGCCGTGCGCCTCGAAATCGCTGAACGCCGTGTGAATCTTGGGGCGATAGGGGGCGTTGAGCACCGTCGCAAGGCTCGGCGGCATCTCGAAGATGTAGTGATACTTCTTGCCGAGTACGACGAGCTGTTTGCCGTCCGCGGTAATCAGGAACGTCGACAAGGTTTCGTCGTATTTCGAATCGCTCATCCACGCCTTGGTGACGGGGCCGAAATTGGAGCAGCCGGCAAGCATGCCGGACGCGGCCACGGCGGGCAGCGCGAGAAATGTTCTTCTTTTCATGAGTGCTGGTTGGTTGTGGTTCGTTATTCAGCGGTACCGCTTGAATGTCGGACGCTGCGTTCGATGAACGCGGCATCCTGACGGCCGTTCGTGCGGTTTCTTCGCCTGCGCATTGTAGGGCCAAAGCGGCACGTGCAGTATCCCCGGGGCCGGGCATCGCACCGGGGTGCGGTAGACTGCTCGCTCGCTTGCCTGCCGCCCATCACACGACCGTTCGCACCCGGCCCGCTCAAACCATGGATCGAATCGACGCGATGAAGGTGTTCGTCGCCACGCTGGACGAAGGCAGCCTCGCGGGCGCGGGCCGCAAGCTCGGCCGGTCGCCGGCGGCGGTCAGCCGCGCGATCGCGTTTCTCGAGGCGCACACGGGCACCGCGCTGCTGTACCGCACGACCCGGACGATCCGGCTCAGCGAAGCCGGCGAACGCTACGCCGCCGCGTGCCGCCGCATCCTGTCCGACCTCGAGGAAGCCGACATGCTGGTCGCCGACGAACGCTCGGCGCCGCGCGGCATGCTTACCGTCACCGCGCCGGTCGCCGCGGGCGAGGACGTGCTGCGCGCGCTGCTCGACGAATTCATCGAACGCCATCCCGCCGTGTCGATCCGCCTGCAGTTGCTCGACCGTCCCGTCAGCCTGATCGACGAAGGCATGGACGTCGCGCTGCGAATCGCGCACCTGAGCGATTCGACGCTGGTCGCGATTCCGGTCGGCGCGGTGCGGCGGGTCGTCGTGGCGTCGCCCGATTACCTGGCCAGACATCCGGCTATCGAAACGCCGGCCGATCTCGCCCGGCACCGGATCATCTCGATGACGCATTTCGGCCTCGATTCGTGGAGCTTCCCGCCGTCCGCGCCGGCGGCGCTGCCGCAGGTCGTCCAGTTCGCGCCGCGCTTCATCATCAACACGATCCGCGGCGCGGTTGCGTCGGCCGTCGCCGGCCACGGCGTCACGCGGCTCTTTTCCTATCATGTCGCCGAACCGGTGCGGGACGGCACGCTGCGGATCGTGCTGCGCGACAGCGAACACGCGCCGTTGCCGATCCATCTCGTCACGCCTTACGGGCGACTTTCCGTACCGAAGGTGCGTGCGTTCGTCGATTTCGCGGCGCCGCGCCTGCGCGAGCACTTCGCGCGGCTGGCGGCCATCACCGACGGCGATTGAACCGGGATGCGGAAGAATGGCTTTCGAGTGACGGCGATTCACTCGGCAATCGGCTCAATCTAGACTTCCTTCAACCAACGGACGCGCGTGGCGCCCGTTCAGCGAATGGAGGTCAACATGAATCGAGCGCTTCCCGGCCGGCCCCGCGCCCGTGCATTCGGCGCGCGCCGCGCCGGGTCCGGCATCGGCATGGCGCGTTTCGCCCTCGTGCCGTTGCCGGCGAACTTCGTCGCGCAAGGGTTTGCCGCACCGACGACCGCGACGGCGAGGGCGCAATGAGCACGATCTCGCAGGCTCCCGCCGCGGCAAGGGCCGAACGGCCCGCCGCCGGCTACGCCGAACGCAACGCGCGCTACTGGCGGCGCAATCTCGCCGTCTGCGTGTTCGGGTCGTTCACGACGCTCGTCAGCCTGAGCATGCTGCTGCCGTTCCTGCCGCTGTACGTGCGGCAACTCGGCGTCGACGCGCAGTCGGCCGTGATCCAGTGGTCGGGCGTCGCGTTCGGCGCGACGTTTCTCGGCACGGCCGTCACCGCGCCGCTGTGGGGCCGGCTCGCGGACCGCTTCGGCCGCAAGCCGATGCTCGTGCGCGCGGCGATCGGCATGGCGATCGTGATGTCGCTGATCGGCGTCGCGCACAACGTGGTCGAACTCGTCGTGCTGCGACTGCTCGCGGGGCTCGTCGGTGGTTACGCGTCGGCATCGACCGTGATGGTCGGCACACAGGCGCCGCGCGAACGCGCGGGCTGGGCGCTCGGCATCCTGTCGACCGGCGCGCTCGCGGGCAACCTGGTCGGGCCGCTCGTCGGCGGGCTGCTGCCAGGCTGGCTCGGCATTCGCGGCACGTTCTTCGCCGGTGGCGCGATGATCGCCGTCGCCGCGCTGCTGACGATCTTCGTCGTGAAGGAGGATTTCCACGCCGGCACCGACGCGAAACCGCGCACCGCGAGCGCGACGGCCGGCACGTCGCGCGGCACGGATCGTGCGGCAGTGGCCGCGCTGCTGGTGACGGCGATGATGGTGCTGCTCGCGAATATGTCGATCGAGCCGATCATCACCGTCTATATTGGCGGCCTCGGTGTCGGGGGCGATCATCTCGCGCGTGTCGCCGGCGTCGTGATGGCGTGCTCGGCGCTCGGCAGCATGCTGACCGCCGCCCGGCTCGGCGCGCTGGCCGACCGGATCGGCAGCTGGAACGTGATCATCGGCTGCCTGTTGCTGACCGCGCTCGCGATGGTGCCGCAGGCGTTCGTCACGCACTGGTGGCAGCTCGCCGCGCTGCGCGCGCTGATGGGCATGACCCTCGCGGGGTTGCTGCCGTCGATCGGCAAGCTCGTGCGGCAATCGGTCGACGAGCGCGCGACCGGGCAGATGCTCGGCTACCTGCAGTCCGCACAATTCAGCGGGCAGGTGATCGGCCCGGTGATCGGCGGGCAGATCGGCGTCGCGCTCGGGCTGCATTCGGTGTTCTTCGTGACGGGTGCGCTGCTGGCGGCTTGCGCGGGGCTCGCGCATTGGGCGCGCGGCCGATAGCCGATAGCCGATAGCCGCTGGCCGGCGGGTCACGAGCGGGCGTAGGATGGGCGCAGCAGCAGGTGCCGCGCCGCGCAACGCGCGATGTCGTACACCGTCGCCGCGACGGCAAACACCGCACCGCACGGCTGCGCGCTTTTTTCGACAGAACTTTCATGCGACCGGCTGCGTGCAAGGCACGACCCACGCGCACCGATCCGAACCCGACCCACGCGCTTCGGCCCGCATCCGGTCGAAGCATTTCGATTGCGGATCTTGCAGGAGGCCAGCGACATGAATCAATCGACCGACAACCGGACGCTGTTGCGCACGCTCGGCGTGCGCACACCGATCGTCCAGGCGCCGATGGCCGGCGTCAGCACGCCGGCGCTGGCGGCCGCCGTGTCGAATGCGGGCGGGCTCGGCTCGCTCGGCGTGGGCGCGACGAACGCCGACGGCGCCCGCAGGATGATCCGCGACACGCGCGCGCTCACCGACCGGCCGTTCAACATCAACGTGTTCTGCCACCAGCCGGCACGCGCCGACGCGGCCGTCGAACGCGCGTGGCTCGACTGGCTCGCGCCGGTGTTCCGCGAATACGGCGCGACGCCGCCCGCATCGCTGTCGGAGATCTATACGAGTTTCGTCGCGGACGACGCGATGCAGGCGCTGCTCGTCGAAGAGAAGCCGGCCGTCGTCAGCTTCCATTTCGGGTTGCCGTCCGCGGACGTGATCGACGCGCTGAAGCGCGCGGGCGTCACGCTGTTCGCGGCTGCGACGAATCTCGACGAGGCACGCCGGATCGCCGCCGCCGGCATCGACGCGATCGTCGCGCAGGGCATCGAAGCGGGCGGCCACCGTGGCGTGTTCGATTCGACCGCCCATGACGACCGCCTCGGCACGTTCGCGCTCACGCGCCTGATCGTGCGCGAATGCGCGCTGCCGGTGATCGCCGCCGGCGGCATCATGGACGGCGAGGGCATCGCCGCCGCGCTCGCGCTCGGCGCACAGGCCGCGCAGCTCGGCACGGCGTTCGTCGCATGCCCGGAGACATCGATCGACGACGGTTATCGCCGCGCGCTGCTGAGCGACGCCGCACGGCGCACGACGTTCACGGCCGCGATCTCCGGCCGGATCGCGCGCGGCATCGCGAACCGGCTGACCACGCTCGGCGACGACCCGCAGGCGCCGGCCACGCCCGCGTACCCGATCGCCTACGACGCCGGCAAGGCGCTGCATGCAGCCGCGAAGGCAAAGGGCGAATTCGGCTACGGCGCGCAGTGGGCCGGGCAGGCGGCGCCGCTCGTGCGGCAGTTGCCGGCGGCCGAGCTGTTCGCCGCGCTCGAACGCGAGACGCGGGCGGCGATCGAGCGGATGCAGCACGTGCTGGATTGATCGCACGATCCGCGCTCCACGCGCGGCGGGCCGCATGCGCATGCCGGAGATCTGAGAATGCAACGCGATTGCCCGCCGCCGATTTGAAACGTCCTGTATCTGCGCAAACCGCGGATACATCGCGATACATCGCAGGTTCGGGCGTCCGCTATAAAGCAGGCATGACCTCTTCCGGAGCGCACGATGTCTGCAACCTGGTTCAAAGGGTCCTGCCATTGCGGGACCGTCAGATTCGAAGTCCGAACCGCCGTGACGCCGGCGGTTCGCTGCAACTGCAGCCTGTGCCGCCGGCGCGGCGCGCTGATGAGCCCGATGTTCGCCGCGAGCGAACTGAAGATCGTCGAAGGCGAGGGCGCGCTGACGTGCTACCGCTTCAACACACACACGGCACGCCACTATTTCTGCAGCCATTGCGGCGTCTATCCGTTCCATCAGACCCGCAAGGACCCGGCCTGCTGGCGCGTCAATCTCGGCTGCCTCGACGGTATCGACCCGTATGCGCTCGACGCGACGGTCGCCGACGGCGCGAGCCTTTCGGTCGTGGAGGACGCATGAAACGCTGGCTGATGATCCTGCTGTTTGCGGCAGGCGGGGTCGCGACCGAAATCGCGCATCCGGTGCAATGCACGCTGCTGTCGGCCAGCCGCGTGCAGACCGGCAAGCGCCGCACGCCGGATTGACGGCGCGCGGCGCCCGTTGGTTCATCGAGGCCGATTTATCATGCTTCCGATAAGATCGCATGCGATATATAATGCGTCCATCTGCGGCCGTTCGCGTCGCTGGAGGACGTTCATGAAACCGACCGAAGCACCATCCACCGCCGCGCCGAAGCTGTCCGAGTTCCTGTGCTTCGCGATCTACTCGACGAACCTCGCGTTCGGCAAGGCCTACAAGCCGATCCTCGAGGAGCTGGGCCTCACGTACACGCAATACATCACGATCATTGCGCTGTGGGAGCAGGACAACCAGACGGTCGGCCAGCTCGGCGAGAAGCTGTTCCTCGAATCCAATACGCTGACGCCGATCCTGAAGAAGCTCGAGGCAATGGGCTACCTGGAGCGGCATCGCGATCCGTCGGACGAGCGCCAGGTGCTCGTCAGCCTGACGAAGAGCGGGCGCCGCGTGCGCGAGAAGGGGCTCGACATGAACCTGGTCGAGGCCACCGGGCTGAAGCCGGACGAATTCGCGAAGATGCAGAAGGCGATCGTCACGCTGCGCGGCAACCTGATCCGCTCGACCGACGAATAACCCCACGGGCTACCAGCGGCCGGCACGTGCATCGTGCCGGCCGCGTCGTCATGCGTGCCCGTCGCCCAGCACCAGCAGGTGCATCTCGCGGCGCACGACAAAACCCAGTGCGAGATAGCGCTCGATCGCGACCCGGTTGGATGTGAGGACGTGCAGGAAAGGCGTTTCCGCGCGCGCGTCGATGGCCGCGATCAACGACCGGATCAGACGTGCCGCCAGCCCTTGCCGCCGGAACGCGGCATCCACGCACACGGCGCTGATCTCGGTATACCCGTCGACCTGCATCCGCTCGCCGGCCATCGCGGCCAGCCTGCCTTCGTTGCGGATGCCGATATAGCGGCCAAGCTCGAACGTGCGTGGGCCGAACGGGCCGGGCTGCGCGGCCGTGGTCAGCGCGAGCATGTCCGGCACGTCGGCTTCGGCGAGCGTGACGTGGCCCGCTTCAGGTGCCGGGGCGGGCGTCCCTTGCCAGACCATTTGCAACAGGGTCGCGCGCCGGATCGCCGACAAGCCCGCCGGCAATTCGATCTCCTCTGGCATGACGAGTGCCGCCGGCCCGTGTGCGGCGACCAGTGCGCGCAACGCGTCGAACGATGCCACGCCGGTATCCTCGATCGCGGCAAACGGCGCGATGGCCACCGGAAACCGCCATGCACGGCCGTCGCCGAGCGCAAAGCGGCGCTGCCTGCCGGTCAGCGCGTTCCACACCACACGGTCGAGCGGGTGCGTACTGCCTGTTGCGCCTGTTGCGCCTGTTGCGTTTCCGGTCGTTGCATCGGACATCGGCTGCTCCTCGATTGAAGGTTTCGGTTGCACAGCATAGACCGGGACCGGACAGGCAGGGCGCGGCGCAACATCGATCGTGTCACCGGCTCGGTGCGGGATGCGCGGCACGTGTTGCGAAGCCCGGGCCAGCGTTACCGGCGCGCCGGCTCCACCCAGACCGGAAACGACAGGATCGCCGCCAGCCCGTCCCCGCCGATACCGGCAGTCACCTCGACGGGATGCCGCTCGTCGCGATGCCGGCCGAACAGGCCGTCGCGATCGTTCACTGCGCGTTCGCGCGCCACCTGGCCGCGGATCGCGTGTTCGACCAGTTCACCTGCGTGCCGCGCTGCCCGATCCCGGCGCGCTACCTGGAGGCGATGCGCATTCGCGCCGTCCGGATCGGCATTGCGTGGATGAACTTTCCGCCCGCCGTCGTGTACCGCTTCGAACGCCGGGTCGATGCAATCGGCCGTCAATGGCCCGATGCTCCGCCGCAGCGGGATGCGGTTGCGGAAGCAACGATCCTGCACGGCGTCGATATTGTCCGGTCGCGCCATACGCCGTCACTCGATTCGAGCGGCGCCGGGCCATCGGCAGACGCGCGTTCATCATCGTGAACACGCTCGGGAATGGGGTGTTGTTCGGCGTGGCACGGCTGCTGTCTTTTCCTGCATGCCCGCTGATCGCGAGAACCGGCGGCCGCATCGGTGCCGCGCGCGATCGAATCCCGGGCCGACACAAGTAACGGATGTACATCAGCCTGCATCGCTGCTTTCCGCCGAAGGCCGACGAGGAGCGCGCCGTGCTTGCGCGCCCCCGTTCCCCGCACGTCGTACCGAGCCGCCCGAACAGGCGTCACGATTCCGGCAACGCATGCTCAATGGCCGAAGTAGATCGAGCGTTCCGCCATGCGAATCGCGCTGCGGTTTCCCGACTGCGTCGCCCCGACGGCGTCGCCGCCGTAACCGGACGCTTGCGATTCGACCGCGACCGCATCGTTGTCGTGAACCCGGCGCAGCGCGGCCTGCAGATTGTCCGGATAGTTCGGGTCGTTGGGGCGGTTCGGCAGGTAGCCGGCCGTTTGCAGTGCGGCCAGTTCCGCACGCACCTGCGCACGCGTCACGGTGCTTTCGCCAGCGTACGTCGGCGCGGCAACGGCGGCCGACACGGCAACAAGAAGGGCGGCGATCAGTGGGGTCTTCATCATTCACCTCGACAAAAAATGGATTCAGCGGTTGCGCATCGTGCGCCGGCAGCCGGCGCCGTTCGCGGTTTCGTTCAATGACCGAAGTAGATCGAGCGTTCGGCGACGCGTGTCGCGGGCCGGCGGCCCGACTGCGTCGCGGCGACGGTTTCGCTGCCGTAACCGGATGTCGCCGCATCGGCCACCACGGCATCGTTCGCGTGAATGCGCGTCAGCGCGGCCTGCAGGTCGACCGGATAGTGCGGATCGTTCGCGCGGCCCGGCCGATAACCGGCCTGTTCCAGCTGGACGAGCTCGGCACGCACCTGCGCGCGGGACACGACGGCTTCATCGGCGAACGCCGGTGCGGCGGCGGAGGCGGCGGCGGACACGGCGACGAGAAGGGCGGCGATCAATTGGGTTTTCATCATTTACCTCGACAGAACGGGGATGGAAGGGATTCAGGGTTCGCGTTTCGACGGACGGCGCAGCACGCTCAATGTCCGAAATACACCGAGCGGTCGGCCACGCTGACTGCATGCCGGCGGCCCGATTGCGTGGCCGCATCGCCGTTGCCGCCGTAGCCGGACGCCCGGTCGTTGCCGGCAACCGCATCGGCCGCCTCAATCCGCGTGAGTGCGGCCTGGAGATCGTCCGGATAGGTTGCGTCGGCCGCGCGATTCAGCGGGTAGCCGACGTGTTGCAGTTGGGTAAGTTCGGCGCGCACCTGCGCACGCGTCACGGTGGCTTCGCTGGAGAACGCCGGTGCGGCGGCGGCGGCCGAAACAGCGACGAGAAGGGCGGCGATCAATCGGGTATTCATCATTCACCTCGAAAAAAAGAAAAAGAACCGGGCATTCGGTCAGGCGGCGCCGGGCCGCCCGACGCACGTTCAGGCGATACGGATGTCGACGTCGATGTTGCCGCGCGTCGCCTTCGAATACGGGCAGGTCTGGTGTGCGGCATCGACGATGCGCTGGGCGACGTCGCGATCGAGCCCCGGCACGCTCACGTTCAGCCGGGCCTGCAGGAAGTACGCGTTGCCGGCGGTGCCGAGGTCCACTTCGGCGTCGACGGCGAGATCGGCCGGCAACGTCACCTTCGCGGCACGCGCCGCGAGCTGCATCGCGCCGATGAAGCAGGCCGACCAGCCCGCCGCGAACAGTTGCTCGGGATTGGTGCCGGTGCCGGCGCTGCCCGGCGACGACAACTGGATGTCGAGGCGGCCGTCGGAACTGCGTGCGGCGCCGTCGCGGCCGCCGGAAGTCGTATGCGTCTTGCCCGTGTACAGCACGTGTTCGATCTTGCTCATCATTTGCTCCGTCAGTTGAGGTTTGTCTCAGATGCGATTCGATCGCATGCGACGCAGTTTGGTCTTGTCGCCCACTCGCGTCAAGCGCATTCGATTAAATCGCATACGATATTTTGTATTTCAATGTATCCGGAACGCGGAGCGCCTTTCAGGACAAGCCTTTCCGGCGATCGATCCCTGATAACCGGGGAACACGGAACGACGCCGAAACAGACACGGAAGCGGGGAGTTGCCGGCCTGACTTTCCATAAAGCGAACAGGCTCCTTGTCATTATTTCGCTTTCTACAACGCAACGTCTCTTCTAACCTTGCCACACCCGATCGCAAGCGGCCCGCCCACGGCCGGCACTTGCACGGATCACGAGCACAATCGAAACGGAGACATTACGTGTCGCGCGTCAGCCCTCTTGCAACGGCCACGGATTCCCGGCCGACCGGAACCCTCGCGAACCTTCGATCCATCTTCAGCGGATCGGTAGGCAACCTCATCGAGTATTACGACTGGTACGTGTACTCCGCGTTTTCGCTGTATTTCGCGAAGGCGTTCTTTCCCAACGGCAACCTGACCGTGCAGTTGCTGAACACGGCGGCCATCTTCGCCGTCGGCTTCGTCATGCGGCCGATCGGCGGCTGGCTCGTCGGCCTGTACGCGGATCGCAACGGCCGCAAGGCCGCGCTGCTCGTCTCGGTGCTGGCGATGTGCGTCGGCTCGCTGATCATCGGCCTGACCCCCGGTTACGACACGATCGGCCTTGCCGCGCCGGTGCTCCTGGTCTTCGCGCGACTGCTGCAAGGGCTGAGCCTCGGCGGCGAATACGCGAGTTCGGCAACGTACCTGAGCGAGATGGCCGACAAATCCCGGCGCGGCTTCTATTCGAGCTTCCTGTTCGCGACCCTGTCGCTCGGCCAGTTGCTCGCGATGGGTGTGCTGGTCGTGCTGCAGCAGTTTTTCCTGACCACCGCGCAACTCGAAAGCTGGGGATGGCGCATCCCGTTCCTGCTCGGATCGCTGCTGGCCTGCAGCGCGATCTTCCTGCGCAGCAACATGCAGGAAACGGCATCGTTCGAGCAGCACCGCCGCAGCAAGCGCCGCCACGCGTCGATCGCCGACCTGTTCCACCACAAACGCGAGTGCCTGATCGTGGCCGGCCTGACGCTCGGCGGCACGGTCGCGTTTTATGCCTATACGACGTACATGCAGAAATTCCTCGTCAACAGCGCGGGGATGAGCAAGGCCGACGCATCGATGGTCTCCGTGATCAGCCTGCTGGCATTCGTCGCGATGCAGCCGATCTTCGGCAGCCTGTCCGATCGCGTCGGGCGTCGCCCGCTGCTGATCGCGTTCGGCGTACTCGGCACGCTCTGCACCGTGCCGATCTTCCAGGCGCTCCGCGGCGTTCAGACAACCGGCGCCGCGCTGGCGCTGATCGTCGCCGCGCTGCTGATCGTCAGCCTGTATTCGTCGGTCAGCGCCGTGGCCAAGGCCGAACTGTTTCCGGTCGGCGTGCGCGCGCTGGGCGTCGGGTTGCCGTACGCGATCACGGTGTCGCTGTTCGGCGGAACGGCCGAATACGTCGCGCTGTGGATGAAGAGCATCGGACACGAAGCGTGGTTCTTCTACTACGTGTCGGCGTGCGTGCTCGTGTCGCTGCTGTGCTACCTGTGGATGCCCGATCCCAAGCAGGTCTCGCGCATCGACGAAGCGTGACGACGGTACGCATCGTCGCGATCGCCCGGGCCTGACGCCGGGCGGCAAGCACGGGTTCAGCGGAAGTCCGCGTAATGCCGCACCAGCGACAGCATCGACGGAATCAGCCCGCGCACGTCGCCGCGGCGCCACTGGAACGCATATTGAAGCGGCGCCAGCGGCGGCTCGCTCGTCAGCTGCACGAGATGGCCGCCCGGCCGCGCGCGTGCCCAGTCGACCGGCAGGAAGCCGATGCCGACGCCTTCGCCCAGCATGCCGGCCACCGCACTCCAGTTGTTGCACTCGATCCTGCGCGCATGATTGACGCCGCACGCGAGCAGCCAGTCGTCGAGAATACGTGTCACGCCCGAACCGGACGGCAGCAGCACCAGCGCATGGCTGGCGAGCAGCGCCGGCGTCAGGACGCGCTCGCGGCCGACCAGCGCCTCGGCCGCCATCCATGCGAACCGCGCTTCCGCCACCGGCTGCGACAGCACGCTGCTGCGCGACGACCGGCCGGCGATCACCGCGAAATCCAGTTCACCGGCATCGACTTTCTCCTCCAGTGCCGCGCCCACGTCGACATACGGCTCCAGCGCCAGCTTCGGGTGCTGCTTCTGGACCGCCGCCACGAAGCGCGGCAGCCACGTCAGCGCCGACAGTTCGCCGACGCCGAAGCGCAGCCGGCCGCTCAACCCTTCATCCCTGGCAACCGATTCCTGCAGCGCGGCGACGGACTCGAGCACCCGCACCACGGCCGGCAGCAGCGCCTCGCCATCGTCGGTCAGCACGGCCCGGTGGCCGCTCCGGTCGAACAGCGTGCGTTCGACGACCTGTTCCAGTTCGTTGATGCGCTTGGACAGCGACGACACCGACAGGTGCAGCCGTTGCGCAGCGGTCGAGAAGTTTGCGCAGGTCGCCGCCCAGTAGAACGCGTCGAGCTGCTTGAGAGTCGGGGTCGCCATTGTCTTTCGCTTTTATCGAACAAATTCATTGGAAGATTATCGCTTTTTAAGCACGCCGCGCGTACCTAAAATCCCGCCATCGATTCGAAAACAGGCTTCAGACATGACTCCTTCCGCCTCATCCGTTTCCGGAACAAGCCGCCCCCTGGCCGATACGCGCACGCCGCACATGCCGCGCGTGCTGCGAAACATGCTGTGCCTCCATGATTTCGAAGCCGCGGCACGCCGCGCGCTGCCGCGCCCGATCTTCGGCTACGTCAGCGGCGCCGCGGAAGACAACCGCACGCGCGACGACAATCGTGCCGTGTTCGACGAATACGGGTTTGCGACGCGCGTGCTGCGCAACGTTTCGCAGCGGGAGCAGGGCGTCGAGCTGTTCGGACGACGCTATGCGTCGCCGTTCGGCATCGCGCCGATGGGAATCCATGCGCTGTCGGCCTATCGCGGCGATATCGTGCTGGCGCGTGCCGCACAGCGCGCGGGCATCGCGTCGATCATGAGCGGCTCGTCGCTCATTCCACTGGAGGAGGTCGCCGCCGCCGCGCCGGAAACCTGGTTCCAGGCATACCTGCCCGGGGACGCAGGCCGCATCGGCGCGCTGCTCGAACGCGTGGCGCGTGCCGGCTACCGGACGCTCGTGATCACGGTCGACATCCCCGTGTCCGCCAATCGCGAAAACAACGTGCGGACCGGCTTCACCACGCCGCTGCGCCCCGGGCCGCGCCTGTTCTGGGACGGCATCGTGCGCCCGCGCTGGCTCGCCGGCACCTTCGCCCGGACGTTGCTCGCGCACGGCATGCCGCATTTCGAGAACTCCTTTGCCACCCGCGGCGCGCCGATCCTGTCGTCCACGGTGCAGCGGGATTTCTCGGCCCGCGACCATCTCGACTGGGGCCACCTGGAACGGATCCGGCAGGAATGGAAGGGCGAGCTGGTGATCAAGGGCATCCTCAGCGTGGACGATGCCGTCATCGCCCGCGACGCCGGCGCCGACGGCATCATCCTGTCGAACCACGGCGGCCGCCAGCTTGACGGCGCGGTCTCGCCGATGCGGATCCTGCCCGACGTGGTTCGGGCGCTGGGCGCGGACTATCCGGTGATGATCGACAGCGGCTTTCGGCGCGGGTCGGACGTGCTGAAAGCGGTCGCGATGGGCGCGCGCATGGTGTTCGTCGGGCGGCCGTTCAATTACGCGGCGGCCGTGGCCGGTGAAGCCGGCGTCATGCACGCGATCGGGCTGCTGCGCGACGAAGTGGACCGGAACATGGCCATGCTGGGCGTCGAACGGTGCAGCGGCCTGACGCCCGACGTGCTGATTCGGAAAGGCGGCGTGCCGGCGTCGCTGACGGCCGTATAGCGCGCGGGAGGCCGTTTGCGGCCCTGCCGGGCGGCCGAACCGTCACGCAGGATCGATCGCGGCGATCACGACGAGGATCACGGCCGCGTCGGCCGGCAACTGGCGCTGGGAGAACGCCGAGCGCGCGTGTCCCGCCTTGTCGCCCAGCACGGCGGCGAACAGGTCCGACGCGCCGTCGATCACGGCCGGCTGCCCGAAAAAACCGTCGGCCGAACTGACGTGCCCCTCGACGCGCACGATCTTGCTCAGGCGCTCGAAGCCGCCCAGGTGCCGGCGGATCTGCGCGAGCACGTTCAGCGCCGCGAGCCGGGCGGCATGCTTGCCGTCGTCGACGCTCAACCGTTCGCCGACGCGGCCGGTATACGCGACCTTGCCGTCGACGAGCGGCAGTTGTCCCGACACGAACAGCAGGTTGCCCGCTTCGCTGACGGCCGTATAACTGCCGAGCGGGTTCGGCGGTTCGGGTAACGCGAGGCCGAGGTCGGCCAGCTTCTGTTCGACGGTCATGTCATGCTCCTTGCGGGAAAAGGGTCGGGCGGTCGGTACTGCCTGCGAGTCACTGTAGTCACGCGACCGAAGCCGGTAAATGTCGGTCGCGCAATTGATTCACGACGCGGTGTAACGAATCTCGCCGTGCGCGCCCGCTGGTTTCCCGCACGGGATTCATGCACACTCGTCGCTCCATCGCGCGCCATCCGCCGGAGACCGCAGGAACCATGCAACGACAATTCGACGATCTGCTGCTGGGCAGCATCGAGCTGTTCTGTCTTGCCGCCGAACTCGGCAGCTTCACGCTCGCGGCAAACGCGGCGAGCGTCACGCCGGCCGCGGTCAGCCGGTCGGTGGCGCGGCTCGAGGAGCGCCTCGGCGTGCGGCTGTTCGTGCGCACGACACGCCAGATCCGCCTGACCGATCCCGGCCGCCGCTACTTCGAGCAATGCCGCGACGCGCTGGCGCAACTCGTCGACGCAGAGCGCGAGGCAACCGGCCAGCAGGCCACGCCCGCCGGCCTGCTGCGGATCAGCATGCCGACACCGTACGGGCACTATCGCGTGCTGCCGCTGCTGCCGGCATTTCGCGAGCGGTATCCGGACGTGCGCGTCGAAACCCACCTGAGCAACCGCAACATCGATTTCGCGGAGGAAGGCTACGATCTGGCGATTCGCGGGCGCGCGCCGGCCGATTCGAACCTGGTCGCGCGCAAGCTGGAGGACGCCGAACTCGTGGTCGTCGCGACGCCCGGCTACCTGAAGCGCGCGGGCCTGCCGGCCGCCATCGACGATCTGCATGCGCACGAATGCATCCAGTTCGAGCTGCCGAGCAGCGGGCGGCCGATTCCCTGGCTGTTCAACGATGGGGCGGAGGAAGTCGATGTCACGACGACCGGCAGCTACGGAACGTCGGGGGACTACCTTGGCGGTGTGACGCTCGCGCGCAGCGGTGCGGGCCTGTTCCAGACCTATCGCTTCATCGTCGAGCAGGATCTGCACGCCGGCACGCTCGTGGAAGTGCTGCCCGGCCTCGGCGGCCGGTCGCGGCCCTTCATGCTGCTGTATCCGCATGCGCGTTTTTTGTCGTCGCGCGTGCGCGTGTTCGTCGATTTTCTCGTCGAGCAACTGGCGCGCGAGCCGGCCAGGCAGCCGGTCGGGACGCGCGCCAAACGGGCCGGCGCATCGCGATAGGCGCGCCGGCTCGCGGTTTCGACGCCGCGACTCAATGCCCGGCGCTCTGGCCGCCGTCGACGTGCAGGATCTCGCCCGTGACGAACGGTGCCGAGTCCAGGTACAGGATCGCGTCGACGACGTCGCTCATCTCGCCCATGCGGCCGACCGGATGCAGCGACGCAAGCGTCGCATGCGTGTCGGGCGCATGCATCGGCGACTTGATGACGCCGGGCGACACCGCATTCACGCGAATGCCGGCCTTCGCATACTCGATCGCGAGCGACTTCGTCGCCGCATTCAATCCGCCCTTCGTCAGCGAGGCGAGCACCGACGGCACGTTGCTGTTCGCATGATCGACCAGGCTCGTCGTGACGCTGACCACGTGGCCGCCGCCATGTTTCTGCATCGCGGCGATCGCATGCTGCGTGACGTGGAAGAAACCGCTCAGGTTGACGTTCGTGATCTGCGCATAGTCGTCCGCGGTGTACCGCGTGAACGGCTTCGCGATGAACACGCCGGCGTTGTTGACGAGCGTGTCGACGCGGCCGAAGTGCTCGATGGCCGCGTCGACCACGCGCCGCGCGACGGCCGGATCGCCGATGTCACCCGCGACGGTGACGAGATCCGGATCGTTTGACGGGCCGATCGAACGTGACGTCGCGACGACGCGATGGCCGCGCGCCCGGAATGCGTTGACCGTTTCCGCGCCGATGCCTTGCGATGCGCCGGTGACGATGATGACCTTGGATGCGCTCATGATTTGCCTCGATAGGTGATGGGTTCCCGGCTTCAGTGCCGAACGGATCGATGAATCCGATGGGCTCACTGTAGACACGCCGGTCACGATCTCGAACACCCACCGTGGCGCAACAGTCTTGCGTCTCGGGAACAAATGCGATGGAGGGCAGTTGTCGCCCGTTGGCGCGAAGCGCAGTTGTCGACGAACTCCGCACGCGCAGCGGGACCCGCGAACCTCGCCGGAGACGATGCGCCAATTCGTCAAGGCAGGCAGCCGCAATTCATTCCCGAGGTGCTCCGGAAAGCTCCGGAAAGCGGACGAAACGACGCGTATCGGCGGCATGCTGACGCACATCCGGCCGTGCCGCGGAAATGGCGCTCCGGTGGAAGCGCAGGCCAGGAAATCCGGCGTGAAATGGCGCACGTTCCAGCGACGCCTTGCCGGCGCTTTTCCGTTCCCTACCACATCATCGAGATAACTTTTCTTATCACAACAACACGATTGAAAATCCAAACTCGCCGTTTCGAAAACGCGTCGGATACTCGAAGTTCGCGCCGCGCCCATGCGTCCCGCCATCGCTTCGGGGGGCAGGGGAGCGAACGTCCGTCGCACGCGCCGTCAATCCGGCGCATCGATCCGAGCCAGCAGCACCGTCAACACGTCGGCCGTCGCGCGCGCGACGTCCTGCGCCGTCGTGTCGACGAACGCATGTGCGCATTCGCGATACAGCGGGTCGCGCATCCGGTACAGCGCGGCGAGGGTTTGCCGCGGGTCGGCCACCTGCAGCAGCGGCCGCCGCGTGTCATCGCGCGTGCGGCGCCACAGCGCATCGGGGTCCGCATGCAGGTAGATCACGCAGCCGCGCTCGCTCAGGCGCGCGCGGCTGCGCGGATTCAGCACCGCGCCCCCGCCGGTCGCCACGACGACGTTCGGGCGCTGCGTCAGTTCGTCGACGATTTGCGTTTCGAGCAGGCGAAAGCCGCCTTCGCCGACCCTGTCGAACAGCTCGGCGACCGAGCGGCCGGTGCGCCGCGCGATCTCGTCATCGCTGTCGGCGAACGTCCAGCCGAGCGATGCCGCGAGCGCGCGGCCGAGCGTCGATTTGCCCGCGCCCATCATGCCGACCAGGAACGCGCGGTCGGGCAGGGCACGCACGTCGACCGCCGTGGCGACGGCGCTCATAACCGTCGCGCAAGCGGCCAGCCGGCCCGCGTCGCCGCGCAGATCCGCCGCGCGCGTACCGCGTCCGACAACGTGTCGAGCGCCGCGTCGGTGGCCGCGTCGTCGGCGTCGAGCAGCACGCCGAGCACCTGGCCGTCCGGATCGCCGGCCGCGATGTGCTCGGCCGCATCCGCCGCGATCGTTTGCGGCGTGCGTTCGGGCGCGTCGTCGCGTTCCGGCCGCCGCCACCCGTTGCGCAAGTCGCGCCATCGCACGACCAGGCCGCAGAACAGCCCGCCGCCCGGCACGGCTGCATCGTCGCGCGGCTGCGCCGTGTCGCCGGGCGTCGCGCACTGCGTGACCCAGCTCGCGAACTCGAGCAGCGACGCGTCGTGAGCGAGCGTCGCCGCGTCGAGCGCGACGGTCACGCCGGCATCCCGCAGCCGCCCGAGCAGCGGGCGCACGCCGTCGTGCGCACCGCCGCACGGCTGCAGCAGCACCTCGAGTTCGTCCTCGTGACGGCTGACGAGCGAACGATGCCGGTCGAGCGCGGCCGGCTCGAGCAACGCCTGCGCCGCATGCCGGACGATGACGATCGCGCGGTCGTCACGGCGCTCGACGATCGCACCGATCCGGCGCCGGGCGCGCGCCACCGCGGCGCTCACGTGTCGCTCCCGAAATGGCGCGCGCGCATCACAGCGAACCCTGGAATTCGAGCACGCGCGCCTTGAACTCGTCGGGCACGGCCTGCGTCGTGTTGTTCGCGTAATCGAACATCACGTGCGTCGACATGCCGCGCGCGACGATGGTCTGATCGTCGCGTTCCATCAGGTGTTCGAGATCGAAGCTCTTGCTGCCGAAACGCACGATGCTCGACCGGATCGTCAGGTTGTCGCCGAATTGCGCCGGTGCGAGGTACTCGCACTGCGTCTTCACCATGATGTGCGGCAGCTTCTCGCTTCGCGGCAGGCCGAGGAGATCGAACATGTAGCAGAGATAGGAATGCTGCAGATAGTCGTAATAGACGGGACTGCTCACATGGCCCATCGAATCGGTATCGCGATACTTGACGTGAATCGGCGTTTCATAATGACGTTTCGACATGGTGATTCTCCGCAATGACTGGGTTGATTTATATATATGAACCTGATCGGCCTGTCAGGAATCTGAAAATTAATTGAACGCCTATCGCGACGCCACTATCAGAACGAATAGCAACCCGCTTCGAAAGGTTGAACAATCGGCATCCGCGCGTCATAAAATGCTCCGGAACCGAGAATAAAAAATCGCATTCCCGGCCAGTGGCGTGTCTCAAAATCAGGCAAACCCAATGCCTGAATTTCCGGTCGCCTTGCTTATTTCTGTCATTCATAAGGTTATGAATTAGAAACTGGCAACTATGTTAGTTGCGCACGGAAAGCGCCATTCAATACAGTCGCGCTGTAGTAAAAAATCCCCCGAATTATCGACAGGAGGGCAGTCCCCATGCATGCGAATACCTGGACGACGAACCGTGACGCCGAGCTGCACCTGCCGTCCCCCGCGGACCTGGCCGGCGCGCTGCAGCCTGCGTTGCGCGCGTCGCGCACGGTTCACCTGGCTCGCCACGCGATCGTCGACGTGTTGAACGGCACCGACGACCGTCTCGTGGTCATCGCCGGCCCGTGCTCGGTGCACGACCCGGCCGCGGCGCGCGACTATGCGGCACGGCTCGCGCTGCAACGCGCGCGCTTCGCGGACGAGCTGGAAATCGTGATGCGCGTGTACTTCGAGAAGCCGCGCACCACGGTCGGCTGGAAGGGGCTCATCAACGACCCGCTGCTGGACGGCAGCGAACGGATCGACACGGGGCTGCATACGGCCCGCGCGCTGCTGTGCGACATCAACGGCGCGGAGATGCCGGCGGCGACCGAGTTTCTCGATCCGCTGTCGCCGCGCTACCTCGCCGACCTGGTCGCATGGGGGGCGATCGGCGCCCGCACCGTGGAATCGCAGGTGCATCGCGAGCTGGCGTCGTCGCTGCCGATCCCGATCGGTTTCAAGAACGGCACCGACGGCAATGTCCAGGTGGCCGTCGATGCGATGTGCGCGGCCGCACGCGCGCATCGCTTCCTGTCGGTCGACACGGGCGGCCGGCTATGCGCGGCGGCCTCGCCCGGCAATCCGCATACGCACGTCGTGCTGCGCGGCGGGCGCGAGCCGAATTTCGATGCGGCCGCGGTGAATGCCGCATGCGAACGCATGGCGGCCGCACGCTGCGCGCCGCGCGTGATGATCGACGTCAGCCACGGCAACAGCCGCCGCCAGTTCCGCAATCAGCTGGGTGTCGGCACGGCCGTCGCCGCGCAGGTCGCGGCCGGCGATACGCGCATCGTCGGCGTGCTGGTCGAGTCGAACCTGATCGAAGGGCGCCAGGACCTCGTGCCCGGCGTGCCGCTGCGCTACGGGCAGAGCATCACCGACGCGTGCCTCTCGTTCGCCGATACCACGCAGCTCCTCGAGACGCTCGCGCACGCGGTTCGTGCGCGCCGGCGCGGCCATGCGCCGGCGCCGGACGTCGAGTTCGCGCACGAGCCGCTCCTCGCGTGCTGCGCATGAGCGGCCCCGCGCGACGCGGTCAGGTTTCGGCTTCGTCGTAGATCCGCGTCGCGTCGCCGGCCCACGCGTCGCGATAGCGGGCAAGCCAGTGCTCGGCCTGGGTCGGCGCACCGGCGACGATCTCGTCGAGCGGCGCGAGATACACGGATTCGTCGCGGCCGGCCGCATCCCTGCGCGCCCGCGCGCGCAGGCCGCGATGCGCGATCGCGAGCGCATCGGCCGCGAACGCGCGCAACAGGCGGCCGTCGACCGACGCGCCGAGCCCGAAACGCGGCACGTCGCGCCGCAGGGTCAGCAGCGCGCCGCGGTCGATCGCGGCGGCCAGCGTCTCCGCCTCCGACAGCGCGGTCGGATCGTACAGCAGGCCGGTCCAGAATGCCGACAGCGCGACCATCATGGCGGGCGAACCCGCATCGGCGCCGCGCATCTCGAGGTAGCGCTTGAGCCGCACTTCGGTGAAGACCGTCGTCAGGTGGTCGGCGAAGTCGCCGAGGGTCGGCGTCTCGCCCTCGAGATGCGGAATGCGGCGTCGCATGAAATCGCGGAACGTCCATCCGGTCGCGTCCGCATAGCGGTCGCCGCGCCGCACGAAATACATCGGCACGTTGTCGAGCAGCCAGCTCACGTAGCGCTCGAAGCCGAAGCTGCGCGACAGGAACAGCGCAGGTACCCCGCAGCGATCCTCGTCGGTGTCGAGCCACGTGTGCGCGCGCGTCGACAGCAGGCCGGTCGGCCTGCCTTCGGCAAACGGCGAGTTCGCGAACAGCGCGGTCGCAACGGGCTGCAACGCAAGCGACACGCGCATCTTGCGCGCCATGTCGCTTTCCGATGCGAAATCGAGGTTGACCTGCACGGTGCAGGTGCGCTGCATCATGTCGAGCCCGCGCGTCCCGACGCGCGGCATGTAGCGCTGCATGATCCCGTAACGCTGCTTCGGCATCCACGGCAGTGCCGCGCGCGCAAGGTGAGGGTGAAACCCCAGCGGCGCGCAACGCAGGCCGAGCGGTTCGCACGCGTCGCGCACCGCGGCGAGATGCGCATGCAGCTCGGCATGCGTATCGTGCAGCGTTTCGAGCGGCGCACCCGACAGTTCGAGCTGGCCGGCCGGCTCGAGCGAGATCGCGGCGCCGTCGCGCTGGATCACGCCGACGATCCGCCCGGCATCGACGATCGGCGCGCCGTCGCCTTGCAGCCCCGCGAGCACCGCGGCGATGCCCGACGGCCCGTCGTAAGGCGCGGCCGCGTGCGTCGCACGCGCGACGACGAACTTCTCGTGCTCGGTCCCGATCCGGAACTGCACGGCCGGCTTGCAGCCGGCGGCCAGATGATCGGCGAGCTGCTGCTCGGAGACGATCGGCGTGTGGTCCGACCCAACGGCATTCGACATCGACACCCTCCACAAGTCACATTGAGCGACCGACCGGCCGGTCGCACGGCGACTATAGCGACGTCGATGCGGGTGCTGTACTGGCAGGGGTGATAGGGGCAGGGCCGTACCGCGCTACGGCTGCCTGCGCTTCGCGAAGTAATGCGCGGGCGAATCGCCGAACGCGCGGCGGAACATCGCGATGAAGTTGCTCGGCGTCGCATAGCCCAGCGCGTCGGCGATGTTGGCGACGCTATCGCCGCTCGCGAGACGTTCGAGCGCATGCGTGAGGCGCGCCTGCTGGCGCCATTGCGCGAAGCTCGTGCCGGTTTCGGCGACGAACAGCCGGCTCAGCGTGCGGGCGGACAGCCCGGCCCATTCGGCCCACGCTTCGAGCGTGCGGCTGTCGTGCGGCTGCCCGAGGATCGCGTTGGCGATGCGCAGCAGCCGCCGGTCGCGCGGCATCGGCAGGTGCAGCGGCTCGTGCGGCGCGCGGCGCATCTCGTCGAGCAGCACGACGCTGATGCGTGCCTGCTCGACGTCGAGCCTGTCCTGGTCCGCCCACGACACCGCGCGCCGCACGAGCGCGCGCATCAGCTCGGTGATCGCGATCACGCATGGCTGCCCCGGCATCCGCCGGCTTGCGGCCGGTGCGATCACGACGCTCCAGCCGCTCAACGCGCCGCTGATGCTGACCTTGTGCTGCTCGCCGGGCGGAATCCAGCCCGCGCGATGCGGCGGCAACAGCCACGAACCGTGCGGCGTGCGCACGTGCGCGAAACCGCTTTCCACGCAGAACACCTGCCCGCGCAGATGGCTGTGCCAGTCGACCTCGCGGGTGCCGAGCCGGTACGTGTTGCTGCCGTCGTCCTCCCCCCAGACGGCGATCAGTGACGGGCCGTCCTCGCGTTCGCTCGGATCGGAATCGGCGCGCTGCAGGGTGCGCGGTGGAGAAGTGTCTCGGATGGGCATGGCCGGAATTCATTATTTTTTGTCTAAACAACATTATCAGCTTTGCCCGGGGGCGTCCAACAATGCGTGTCGTGTTCAAACCGATACGAAGCAGAGGAATGCGATGCATGCAGCACTTGCTCCCTGGACACGCGATGCCGGCGCACTGCGCGTCATGTCGCGAATCGCCGCCGCCGCCGCGCTCGTCGTGCTCGGCGCGTGCGCGAGCCGCGACGGGCTCGCACCCGCAGGCACGCTGCGCGGCGCCGATACGCTCGCCGCATCGCGCAGCCTCGCGCATGTGCCCGCCGCCGACTGGCCGGCCGCCGACTGGTGGCGCGCGCTGAACGATGCGCAACTGAGCGCGCTGATCGACGAGGCGCTCGCCGGCAATCCCGATCTCGCGACCGCCGATGCGCGCGCACGCGAAGCGCAAGCGCTGGTGATCGAAGCGCGGGCCGCGCGGCTGCCGCATCTCGACGGCCGCGCGAGCGCAAAGGCCGAGCGGCTGTCCGGCACCCAGTTTTCGTCGGGCGAGGGCGGCGGCTTCTTCAGCCACACGCGCGAAGTCAATCTCGGCCTGAGCTGGGATCTCGATCTGTGGGGCGGGCGCCGTGCCGCGTGGGAAGCCGCGCTCGGCGAAGCGCGCGCCGCGCAAATCGATGCGCAGGCCGCACGCGTGCTGCTGTCGGTCAACGTTGCGCGCGCCTACGTGAATCTCGCGTATGCGTTCGATCAGCAGGACGTCGCGCGGGCCGAATACGCGCGCGCCGACGAAGCGCTCACGCTCACGCGCCAGCGCGTCACGAAAGGCATCGACAACGTCGCGCAACAGCGCCAGGCGGAAAGCGAAGTCGCGGCCGCGACGCGCGAGCAGGCACGCACGGCCCAGGCAATCGACAGTGCGCGCATCGCGCTCGCGATCCTGCTCGGCGCCGGCCCCGACCGCGGCCTTGCGCTCGTGCGGCCCGCGCCGCTGCCGACCGCCGCGCTCGCGGTGCCGGCCGACCTCCCGGCCGCGCTGCTCGGCCGGCGCGCCGACCTCGTCGCCGCGCGCTGGCGGGTCGAGGCGGCCAGCCGCAACGTCGCGGCCGCCCGTGCGGATTTCCTGCCCAACGTCAGTCTCACCGCGCTGATCGGGCTCGCGACGCGCGGGGGCGCATCGCTGTTCCAGGCGGCATCGCGCACCTACAACGTCAGCCCGGCCGTGAGCCTGCCGATCTTCGACGGCGGCGAGCGGCGCGGCGTGCTGCGCCGGCGTGACGCGCAATACGACCTCGCGGTCGCCGGTTACAACAAGACGCTGATCGGTGCGATCGGCGAGGTGGCCGACGATCTGCACCGGCTGGATTCGCTCGCCGTGCAGACCGATGCGCAGCAGCGTGCGTTCGACTCCGCCACCGATGCGTGGCGGCTCGCGGACGCGCGTTACCGGGCCGGCGTCGGCAGCTACCTCGACGCGCTCGTCGTGCGCCAGCAACTGCTGGTCGCGAGCCGCGAGGTCGCCGCGCTGCGCGCGCAGCGCGCGGATCAGTCGCTGCAGCTCGTCGCCGCGCTCGGCGGCGGCTTTCGCGCCGAGCCGGACGACGTCGCGCTCGCCGCCACTCCTTCCCAACGTCCTTGATATCGAACCATGAGCAGCGACAACTCCCTGCAGACTCCCGCGCGGCCGGCCGCCGCCGATTCCGCCAGCGCCCGCCAGCAGCCGGCGGCCGACCACACCGGCGCACCCCGCGCGCCGGGCGGGCCGGACACCCGCACGCCACCGGCATCCGGCGGTGCCGCACCCGCGACGCCGCCCGCACCGCCGGCACGGCGCAAGCATCTGGTGCGTGCGCTTGTCGCCGTGTTCGCGCTCGGCATCCTCGGCTGGGGCATCTGGTACGTGATCGTCGGACGCTGGTACGAATCCACCGACAACGCATACGCGCAAGGCAACGTCGTCGAGCTGACGCCGCAGGTGACGGGCACCGTCGTGTCGATCGACGCGGACGACGGCAACCTCGTCCGCGCCGGCACGCCGCTCGTACGCCTCGACCCGAGCGACGCGCAGATCGCGCTCGCGACCGCGCAGGCCGATCTCGCGGCAACGGTGCGCAAGGTGCGCGGCCTGTACAGCAACGAACGCGGGCTGGCAAACAGCATCGACGGCGCACGCGCCGAACTCGACTCGCGACGCACCGCGCTCGACAAGGCGAAGGCCGACTACAGCCGCCGCGAGGATCTCGGCCGCTCCGGCGCGATTTCACGCGAGGAACTCGCGCATGCACGCGACACGCTGACCTCCGCGCAAAGCGCGTACGCGGCCGCGCAAAGCGCGCTCGCCACGTTGAGCGAGCAGCACCAGACGAGCAAGGCGCTGATCGACGATACCGCGGTCGCGTCGCATCCCGACGTGCAGGCCGCGGCCGAACGGCTGCGCGCCGCGTACCTCGCGCATGCACGCACCGACGTCGTCACGCCCGTCACCGGTTATGTCGCGAAGCGCACGGTGCAGGTCGGGCAGCGCGTGTCGCCCGGCGTGCCGCTGCTGGCGGTGGTGCCGCTGCGCGAGCTGTGGGTCGATGCGAACTTCACCGAGAAGCAGCTCGAACACATGCGCATCGGGCAGCCGGTCGAACTGACCGCCGACCTGTACGGCGACGCGGTGCGCTATACCGGCCGCGTGCAAAGCCTCGGCGTCGGCACCGGCAGCGCGTTTTCGCTGCTGCCGGCGCAGAACGCGACCGGCAACTGGATCAAGATCGTGCAGCGGCTGCCGGTGCGCATCGAGCTGACGGAGCCGGCCCAGCTCGACGCGCATCCGCTGCGCATCGGCCTGTCGATGCACGCACGCGTCGACCAGCACGACCGCAGCGGCGCGATGCTGTCGCGTCGCGAGCAGCGCGCGCCGGTCTTCCGCACCGACGTGTACCGCGACGAGCTGGCACGCGCCGACAGCCTGATCGCCGACGTCATCCATGCGAACCTGCCGTCGGCAGCGCGCGCGGAGACGGTGCGATGAGCGGCCCGATGGCGGCCGCCGACAGCGGCTTTCGACCGTCGAGCGTCGGGCTCACGACCTTCGGCCTCGCGCTCGCGGTGTTCATGCAGGTGCTGGACGGCACTGTCGCCAACGTGTCGCTGCCGACGATCGCCGGCAACTTCGGCGTGAGCACGACGCAGAGCGCGTGGGTCGTCACGACGTTCTCGGTCAGCAATGCGATCGCGCTGCCGCTGACCGGGTTTCTCGTCAAGCGCGTCGGGCAGGTGCGGCTGTTCGTGTGGGCGACGCTCGCGTTCACGTTCGCGTCGCTCCTGTGCGGCCTCGCGCAAAACCTGCCGCAGCTCGTTGCGTTCCGCGCGCTGCAGGGCCTGGTGGCCGGGCCGATGATCCCGACCACGCAGGCGCTGATGCTGTCGATCTATCCGCCGCAGCGGCGCGGTTTCGCGCTGTCGATGATCGCGATGGTCACGGTCGTCGCGCCGATCGCGGGGCCCGTGTTCGGCGGCTGGGTCACCGAGCATTACTCGTGGCGCTGGGCGTTCCTGATCAACCTGCCGATCGGCGTGTTCGCCGCGCTGTGCGTGTTCGCGCAGATGCGCGCACGCGTCGAGACGACCGTTGCCGCGCGCGTCGACTATGTGGGCCTCGCCGCGCTGATCGTCGGCGTCGGCGCGCTGCAGATCGTGCTCGACAAGGGCAACGAAGCCGACTGGTTCAACTCGACGTTCATCGTCGTGATGTCGGTGGTCGCCGCGTTCGGCATCGCGCTGTTCCTGATCTGGGAGCTCAACGAGCCGAACCCGATCGTGAACCTTCGGCTCTTTGCGCATCGCAACTTCGCGGCCGGCACGCTGACGCTCGTGCTCGCGTATTCGGCGTTCTTCGCGGTCAACGTGATCGTGCCGCAGTGGCTGCAGCGCACGCTCGGCTACACCGCGTTCTGGGCCGGGCTCGCCGTCGCGCCGATGGGCGTGATCCCGGTGCTGATGACGCCGTTCATGGGCAAGTACGCGCCGCGCTTCAACATGCGCGCGCTCGTGTGCTGCGCGTTCGCGATCCTCGGCACGTCGTCGTTCCTGCGCGCGGGTTTCGTGCCCGACATCGACTTCACGCACATCGCGCTGATCCAGCTGCTGCAGGGCCTCGGCCTCGCACTGTTCATCATGCCGATCAACAGCATCCTGCTGTCCGACCTGAAGCCGGACGAGATCGCCGCCGGCTCCGGCCTGTCGACGTTCCTGCGCACGCTCGGCGCGAGCTTCGCGGTGTCGATCACGTCGTTCCTGTGGGACCGGCGCGCGATCCTGCACCACGCGCAGCTCAGCGAGCACGTGAGCGCGTTCGATCCCGCCGTGCGCGCCGAAGTCGCGCGGCTCGGCGGCGGCGATCCGCAGCGCGCGGCGACGCTGCTGGGCAACCTGGTCGATGCGCAGGCGTACCAGATCTCGTTCAACGACGTTTCGTTCGCGCTCGGCTGCGTGTATCTCGCCGTGATCGCGGTGGTCTGGCTCGCCCGTCCGCCGTTCGGCCCCGGCGCCGCCGCGAAACGATGAAGCGGGCGCTGCGCGGCCCGTTCCGACCCATGCTGTTCAATTCGATGGAGGTTGACCCGATGCCCACCCACCACGCTGGTGCCATGCCCCCCGACCTGGCGACGCTCGCCGTGTTCGACGTCGCGGAATTTCCGTTCGTCGTCGTGCGCAACGACGCGATCGCATCCGCCGGCTACGCACAGCGCTGGCTCGACGACATGCACGCGCTGATGCGGCACGGCGAGCCGTTTGTCATGATCTTTCCGCCGGCCCGCCCGGATGAAGCGCACGACGACCGCAAGGAACGCGGCATGTGGCTCAAGCAGAACCGTGCCGCGCTCGCCGCGGTCTGCCGTGCGCTCATCACGATCGAACCGGACCCGGCCGAGCGTGAAGCGGCCATCGCGAACGCATCCGGTATCGAAAAGGCGTTCGGCATTCCGTTCGACGTGACGGCGTCGCTCGACGACGCGAGGCAGGCAGGCCGGCGACGTCTGGCCGAGGCGGTCTAGCGCGGCCCGTTCACGCGCAACGTCTCGAACCGGTTGCGCAAGTCCGCCTGGCTGCAGATTCCAACTAAACGAACGGGGTGGCTTGTATGAATGGACTGGATTGTCTGAAATGGTTGGTACCCGGCGACACGGACGCGTCATGGCAGAGAATGACCGACGCGGCCGCCGGAATGGGGTTCGACAAGGTCGTGCTGATCGTGTTGCCGTTTAGCGGCGCGTCGTTCGATCTCGCGCGCAAATGGAGCAGCGGCGTGCCCGGCTGGACGGCGCTGTACCGGCAGCGCCAGTTCGACCGCGTCGACCCGATGCTGCGGCATTGCTTCCGTTCGGCACTGCCGCTCGTCTGGGACGACGCATTGTTCGCGCTGCCGGAGCAGCGCCCGTGTTACGAAGCGGCGGCCGCATACGGCATGCGCAGCGGCGTCGTGCTGCCGGTGCGCGGCGCGAAGGGGGAGGTCGGCATGCTGTTGTGTGCGAGCACCGACGAGCTCGCCGCCACGCGCGAGCACTGCGACCGCCATCTCGCGGCGCTGACGCTGCTGCGCGACGTCGCGTGCGAAGCGATCGCCGGCACGCGCTGCCATGCACCGCCCGACAGCGTGCCGCGGCTCAGCCGGCGGGAAGTCGAATGCCTGCGCTGGCACGCGGCCGGCAAGACGTCGTGGGAAATCGGCCACATCCTGAACGTGACCGAGTCGTGCATCAATTTCCACTTCATGAACATCCGCCGCAAGTTCAACGTGTCACGTCGGCACGAAGCCGTGCTGCGCGCGGTCGAGTGGGGGCTGATCAGCATCTCCGACGTGACCGTGCCGACCTGATGCGGGCGCGTCGTCGAGCCAGCGGTCGAGAAACGCGCTGAGCCACGCGGCCGTCGCGCGGTCGTGCCGCCGGCCTTCGCGTGCCTGCGTCGCGAGATCCTGCGCACCGGGCGCCGACAGCTTGTGCGCGGCGGCCGTACTCCAGCGCCGCATCATCGGATAGCTCACTTCCGGATGAAACTGCACGCCGTATGCGCGCGGCCCGTAGCGCACGGCCTGGTTCTCGAAGTGCTCGCCGGTCGCGAGGATCTCGAGCCCGGCGACGCGTTCGAAGCCCTCGCGATGCCACTGGTAGACGTGCGACGGCCACGACCCGAGACGCCGGCCGGCGGGCGTCGCGGCGATCGGCCAATAACCGATTTCCGCGCGCCCGTCGCGATGCGCGATCACGCGGCCGCCCAGGTGGCGGATCATCATCTGCGCCCCCAGGCAGACACCGAGAAAGGGTGCCGCCTCGCGCAGCGGCACGCCGATCCAGTCGATTTCATCCTGAATCCAGCGATCGCCGTCGTTGGCGCTCATCGGGCCGCCGAACACCACCGCGCCCGCGTGGTCGGCCAGCGTCGCCGGCAGCGGATCGCCGAGCGGCGGACGACGAATGTCGAGCGGATGGCCGCGGGCGGCAAGCAGCCGACCGATCCGGCCGGGGCTCGACTGTTCGCGGTGCAGGACGATCAGGATCGGACGAAGGGCGGAGTGCGTCATGTCGTGTCGAGAGGGTCGTGAGGTCGTGAGTTCGTGAGGTCGTGAGGTCGTGAGGTCGTGAGTTCGTGAGTTCGTGAGTTCGTGAGGTCGTGAGTTCGTGAGGTCGTGAGGTCGTGAGGTCGTGAGGTCGTGAGTTCGTGAGGTCGAGAGTTCGTGAAACCGCGAGGCCGTGTGAGTCGTCACGCGGAGCGTCAGCCCGGCTGGCCGCGCAACGCGTCGAACGACACCATGACCTGTTCGCGATAGGCGGGGCGTCGGCTCAGGCGGGCGTACCAGGCCTCGACGTGCGGCAACCGCGGCCGCTCGACGTCGAGCGAGAAATAGCGGAACAGCGTCGCGCCGGCCGGAATGTCGGCCAGGCCCGGCGTCGCACCGCCCAGGAAGGGCTGGGTCGACAGCAGCCGGTCGAGCAGCTGGAAATGCGTCGCGCTGCGCGCGGCCTTGTCGCGTACGAGCGCATCGTCGCGCCGCTCCGGCGGCGTTCGCACGAGCGCCCAGAACAGCCCGGTCATCACGTCGGGTTCGAGCGCGGTCTGCGACCAGTCCATCCAGCGCTCGGCGCGCGAACGGGCGAACGCGTCGCGGCACCAGAACGGATTGTTCGGCACCCGCGCGGCGAGATAGCGCAGGATCGTGTGCGACTCCCACACGACGTCGCCATCCCAGTCGATCACCGGAATCCGGCAGGTCGGATTCAGCGCCGCGAACGCGGGCGTCTGCAGCGAGCCGTGTTCACCGCCTGCCGCGATGTGCCGGTACGGCACGCCCAGCTCGCCGATAAGCCACAACACCTTCTGCACGTTGAACGACGTGCGGCGCCCCCAGACGGTCAGCATCGCGCGGCATCCTCGCAGGCGGCGGTCTGCCGCGCGCACGCCGCATAACGATCGAGACCGGCCGCGAGATCGGCGATCAGGTCGTCCGGGTCCTCGAGCCCGACATGCACGCGCACGCCGCGGCTGCCGGCCGGCCAGCGCGCGGCAAGGCCGTGCGCGTCCAGTTCGAACGGCAGCGCGAGGCTCTCGTAGCCGCCCCACGAATAACCGAGCCCGAACAGCGCGAGGTGGTCGAGAAACGCTTCGACCGCGTGCGGCGGCGCCGGCTGCAGCACGATCGAGAACAGCCCCGATGCGCCGCGGAAATCGCGGCGCCACAGCGCATGTCCGTCGTCGCCGGGGAGGGCCGGGTACAGCACGCGCTGCACTTCGGGGCGCGTCGCGAGCCAGCTCGCGACCGCCAGCGCGTTGCGCTGGTGCTGCCGCAGCCGCACGCCGAGCGTGCGCAACCCGCGCAGCGCGAGATAGACGTCGTCGGGGCCTGCGCACAGCCCAAGATCGCCATGCAGTTGCTTCAACGCGGGCCACGCGCGTTCGGTGGCCGACACGGTGCCGAGCATCGCATCGGAATGCCCGACCAGGTACTTGGTGCCGGCCTGGATCGACAGGTCGATGCCGAACGCATGCGGCTGGAAGAAGAGCGGCGTGGCCCAGCTGTTGTCCGCGACGACCAGCGCGCCGTGTGCGTGCGCGAGCCGGACGAGCGCCGGGATATCGTGCATGTCGAACGTATAGGAGCCCGGCACTTCGACATACAGCGCGCGCGTATTCGCACGGAATGAGGCGGCGACGGGCGTGCTGCCGTCGTACCAGGTCGTCTCGACGCCGAGCCGCGCAAGCACGCCTTCGCACGCATGGCGTACCGGGCCGTAGACCGATGCGGTCATCAGCAGGTGATCGCCGGGCTTCAGGCACGACAGCAGCGCCAGCGTGCACGCGGACAAACCCGACGGACACAGTACCGCACCGGCACCGCCTTCGAGGCTGGTCACCGCGCGCTCGAGCGCGTCGGTCGTCGGCGTGCCGCGGCGGCCGTAGATATACGGCTGCGTGCGGTTCAGCAGATCGGACACCGTCGGGCTGAGCACGGTCGACGCATGGTAGACGGGCGGATTGACGAAGCCATGCCAGGCCGCGCTGTCGCGGCCCGCGTGCATGAGGCGCGTGTCTTCGTGCATCCGGTCGTGCATCAGGTCATTCATGCCGTCGTGCCGAGTGCCGTCCGGTCGCGACGGGGGGGCGGCGGACTTCAAGGCCATAGCGCACACCGTTCCCAGCGCTGACCGTCGCGACGGTACGCCTGCCGCGCGAAGCGGCGTGCGCTGTCGGCACGCCAGAATTCGGCTTCGTCCGGCGCGAGCGTGTACAGGTGCCAGTCCTCCGACACGAGTGCGGGGTCGGCGGCCAGCCGCGCGAGCTGCGCGTCGATCGCGCGCGTCAGGTCGGCGGGATCGTCGAGCCGTTCGCTTTGCCGGCCGGCCAGGATGCTCGCGCGCGACCGCTCCGGGCGGCCCGCGAAATCGGCGCGGCCTTCGGCGGCCGGCAGCCGCTCGACCGGGCCGCTCAGGCGGACCTGGCTCGCGATCGCCGGCCAATAGAACGTCAGCGCGGCGAACGGCCGGTTTTCGATCTGGCGCCCCTTGGGGCTGCGCGTGCTCGCCGCGAAATGCCAGCCGCGCGCGTCGACGTTCAGCAGTACGACGGAGCGTGCGTCGGGCCGTCCGTCCGGGCGGACCGTCGACAGCGTCATCACCTGCGGTTCGACGGCGCCTGCGGCAACGGCCTCGTCGAGCCAGCGTTCGAATTGCGCTTGCGGCGTGTCGGGCCAGTTCTCGGCCGGAACGTGCGGCGCCGCATGCGCGAGGGTTTTCAGCGCCTTCAGGCGCGTGGCGATCGTATCCATGGCGGGCTCAGGCAATGCCGAATTGCGTCGCGCGGGCGATCAGCCGGTGCGCGGCGAGATAGTCCGGGACTTCCGCGAGGAAACCGTCGACGACGGCCGCGGCCACGCGGCGGCCGCCGGACGCGCGCCGGGCGGTGTCGAACGCGTCGATCACGCGGCGGGCGAGGGCGACTTCGTCGGCCGTCGGCGTCAACACGCGATTGACGACCGGCACGAACTGCGCGTTGACGATCGCCTTGGCCTGGTATCCGAGGCCGCGTGACACGCGCATGTCGAGCTCCGCGCCTTCGTTGTCGGCATAGCTGTACGGGCAGTCGATCGCGGTGATGCCGACGGCCGCGCATTCGACGCGAAAGCGCGAACGCACATAGTCGAGCTCGCGGCCCGCGCGGGTGCGCTCGGCCCCCATGTCGGCCACCATGTCCTCGGTCGCGACGAGCACGGCCGACACGCGCGGGCTCGAACGCGCGATCGCCATCGTGTTCACGAGCCCGAGCGTCGACTCGATGTTCGGCACCAGTTCCGTCGAGCCGGGCGCGATATCGTATTCGCGCTCGAAGCGCGTGACGGCTTCGTCGAGCGCGACGACCTGCTCGGGCGTCGCGACGTACGACATCATCACGATGTCCGGCCGGCCGCGCATCGCCGCGCGCAGGTCGTCGATGCCGCCCGCGTCGAGCGGGTTCACGCGCACGGACGCGAGGATGCCGGCATCGCGCCAGCCCGCGAGCACGCGCTCGCTGAGTTCGCGCGCGGCCGGACGCCGGTCCGGCGGCGTAAAGGTCTCGAGTTCCTGGATCAATACGTCCGCGCCGCTTGCGGCGCCGTCGACGAGCGCATCGTGATCGGCGCCGGCGAGGAACAGCCAGGAGCGGCGCAGGCGGGAAGGGCGTCGGTGGGTCGTTGTCATGCTTGGATTCCTGTAGGGTGCGTCGTACGCATGTCGATGGCGGGCGTTCAGCCGGCGCGCATCATCTGGTTGAAGATGTTCTTGCGATGCATTTCCTCGGTTCCGCCGACGCTCATGAAACCCAGCGCGTCCGACGCGAATGCGGCCACCGGCCCGGCCTGGTAGCCGAGGCTGCCGTACAGCCGCACGAGGCCGAGCGCGCCGTCGACGAGATCCTGCGCGCCGACCAGCTTCGCGATCGAGCAGGTCATCAGCGCTTGCGGGTGATCCGTCAGCAACTGCGCGAGCGCGCCGCGCGCGAGCCACGTGCCGCGCTCGATGCCGATCTGCAGGTCGACCAGGCGGCGCTGCACGTACTGGTGCGCGTCGATCGTGCTGTCGAAGCTGCGCCGGTCGCGACAATAGGCGATTGCGTCGCGCAGGTACGGCGCCGTCACCTGCGCGGCGACGAGGCCGTAGTAGAGGCGGCCGAGCGAAATGATGTCGATCAGGTTGCCGAGCCCGGCGCCCGGTTCGCCCAGCAGCTGGCCACGCGCGATCGGGCAGTCGTCGAAATGCAGCGCGCCGGTGGGCAGGTCGTCGAGGCCGAGCTTGCTGTCGGGCGCCGCGACGGTCATGCCCGGCTGGTCGCGGTCGACGATCACGAGCGCCGTATTGCGTCGGCCGAGCGTTTCAACACGCGTGACGACGAGGATGAAGCGCGCGATCGGCGCGTGCGCGATGTTGAATTTGCTGCCGGTCAGCCGGTAGCCGTCGCCGTGCTCGACCAGCTTCGTCGCAATGCTGCGCACGTCGGTGCCGGTGCCCGGTTCGGCGATCGCCGTCGCGCTCAGTTCGCCGCGCAGGATCGCGCCGAAATAGCGGTCCTGCTGGGTTGCCGTGCCGTAGCGTTCGAGCGCGCGCACCATGCCGGCCTGCGCGATCACCGACAGCAGCAGCGCCGGGCGGCGGATCGTCGATGCAAGCCCTTCCAGCGCCGCGGAAAAGTGCCACCAGCCGTGACCGTCGCCGCCGTAGGTCTCCGGTACGATCATGTCCCACAGTCCTTCCTGGCCGAGCCGGGTCCAGCCGGCTGCATCGAATCCGGCAGGCGCGCGAGCGTCGCGTTCCGCCGCGGCGATCTCCGTGCCGATGTCGCGAAAGCGCGCGAGCGTCGCATGCTGTTCCTGCGTCCAGTCAAATGGCATCTGTCGTGTCTCCGGTCGAAGCGGCGCGGCCTCGGACGGCGCGCCAGCGATGCCGACAAGAGTAAGGGGGCACGGACAGCGGAGGTACTGGCAGTAGTGGTAGTTGCCGGGCGGGGTGTCGCGGCAGGAGTAGGCGGGCGTGGATCTTCGCAGGGTGCGTTCGAGTGCACGCATCGCGCTGTGCACGCATCTCGATCGGGGCGCGCTGGTTTGATCTTGGCATCGCATTTCATCCCGCGTCGCGGGACGATATCGAATCGGAGCGGCTGTTCATGGAGCGACTCGTTCTGGCGGGCGGTCATCATCTTCTCGCGAAGAAGCGCCGGATCCATGGGAAGCGCTCGACTCGATAGCGCTGCCATTGCTCATTTGTTGCTCGGCTTCGCTCGGTGTCCCGATACCAAACCCGCCGCGCCATGTTCCCGAAGTCGGGCGACCAGCCGGCGAATCTGCCGGGTCGTCAGTTCCAGCCGTTCCGCTGCACGCCACGGCTTGAGCTTGCCATCCGCCACGTCTTGAATGACCTTGAATCGGTCCAGCTCGCGCATCGTCATCGTGATCCACTCCGTTGCAGCCATCGCAGCCTCCGGCGCCGGACACCCGGCGGCCGAACAGCTTACGCGGCACGAAAGCGGACATTTCTATGTAGCTAAAAGCGGACATTTCAATCTAGCCACTACAACACATGTCATACCCGGATTCAGATGTCGTAGCGCCAGCTAAATACAGATGTCGCATGTTTCATCGGTTTTCCGTCATGCCGTGTTGAAGCGCCGAGCCTGAAGCAGCAGGGCGCTTACGTTCACCCGCGGGCCTTGGCAGACCGCCGGTTCGATTCCGCTTGAGATGTAACCTGCAGAATTGCTGCGTCCATGTCTGCCTCCGTGAACCGGCGTGGCTTCTTCGTGCCGGGATGCGCTTCGTTCGCCCGCACTGGCAGCCCTCGATGGGTTCGCGACGGCGCGGTTCCGATCCGCCGGCTGTCGCGCTGCGCCTGAAACGCTTGTGCGACCTGCAACGCATGACTCAAGCGCTTGTGATCCACGATCGCGCCTTGATCCACCTCGGCCAGCCGGTCATAGGCTCGGGCCGACAGAATCTGACCCGCCGCTCGAAGCTCGATGCGCCCGTCCGGGTACTCCCACACCTCGATGTCGCGATGTATCCACGCCCGATTCTCCGGTGTGTCGTCCAGCAGGTACAGCACCCGGTCGTATTGCACCGTCAGCGCCTTCGTGACCCGCCGTGTTTCGCGCCACGTCAGCAAGACATCCAGATCCTCGTCATCCCGCAGCGGCCGGTGCGCGTCGAAGTCGCTGCGCGGCGGCTTCGCGAAGCGCGCGTTGTAGGCGGCCATGAAGGAGGGCGCATAAGCGTTGGCGTCGGCTACCGTGCTGATGCCACGCAGTCTCAACTCCTTGACCAGCCGATCCTGCAACGTCAGGTGTGCACGCTCGACACGTCCCTTGGCCGAACTGCTGTTCGCACAGAACGTGTCGATGTTCAGTTCGTACATGGCCCGGCCGAAGTGCGTCACGCTCTGGCCTGTCTTGCCGGCACTCGTATTGCGAAACACGCTGTATTTGTCGCTGTAGAACGCCACCGGCTTGCCGTGGCGCTCCAGATATGCCCGCGTGGCCTCGAAGTAGCTGAAGGTCGATTCGGTCTGCGTGAAGTGCAGCATCATCAACCGGCTCGTTGCGTCATCGACGTACACCAGCAGCGTGCAGGCCGGCGCCCGTTGCTCGAACCACCGATGGTCGCTGCCGTCGATCTGGATCAGTTCACCCAGGCACGCCCGACGCGCTCGTGGCTGATAAACCTTCGGCGGTCGCTGCCGGCGAGGAATCCACAAACCAGCCTCCGTCATCAGCTTCCTGACCGTTTCCTTGGCCAACCGGATGCCGTGACATTCCCAGAGCTTCTCGCAGGCCAGCGTCGGCCCGAAATCGGCGTAGCGATCGCGAATAACGGTCAGGGCACGTAACGCCAGCCCGTCGTCGAGCTTGCGGTTGCCCGGCCGGCCGCGACGGCCCGAAGCTACGCCGCTGGCTCCTTGCTCTCGATATCGGATGATCAGCCGTTCCACCTGGCGCACGCTCAGGCCCAGCCGTTCAGCCGCACGCCCAGGCTTCAAGCCCGTGTCCACCACGGCCTGGATTACCTTGAGTCGATCAAGCTCTCGCATCGTCAGTGTCACCAATCCGGCTGGCTGCATGGTCGGCCCCCGTGCTTGCTCAACGAGCCGTCCAGCATGCCAGCAGTCAAAAACACGACATCTGTAAATAGCCAGAACACGACATTAGGATATAGCTGCTACAACACAAATTGCCGATAACTATGATTATGTCAAATAAAGGAGTTCCAACGAAGCTCCTCCGTGTGCGGCGTCCGCCGCCGCAACTTCAGCACTCTCACCGAATTCTGGCGTGTTGGTTGCGCTCGCGACAGCGGCAAAGCACCCCGTGCGTGCGAACGTGCCACCTCGCCGAACTTGAAGCGCCGCCCATGCGCGTACAGCACGCGTGTAAGCACGGCGTCGGATGCCGGTGCGCCGTCGATGCGCTACCCGTGGCGCATTTTGCCGATGCGCAGCGACGGACCATCGGCGGCACGTCGCACGGGATGAATGCGGCGAGCCCCGCGATGTTCACCCGTTACGTGCACGAATTCGCCGCGGCGCGGACGCCCGCATTCGCCCGGCGCCGCGGCGGCATCGGCCTGCGTCAGTCCGTCTCCGCGCGCAGCGCGGCGGCGAAACCGTCCACCAGCGGCGACACCCCACGCCGGTACAACAATGCCACGGCCGTGGAACAGTCCGCGGCGGCGAGCGGAACGAAGCGCACGCCTCCGGGGGCGATCGAGCGCATGCTACCCGGTACAAGCGCCACGCCAAGGCCGGCGTCCACGAGGCTCAGCAAGGTGGTCTTACGCGAGATGGCGCGCGCTGCACGCGGAAAGAAACCGTTGCGCATGCACAATTCGGCCACGCGATAACTGAGGCCACCCCGCTCGCCGTGCGGCAACGAGACAAACGGCTCCTCGCGCAGTTCTGTCACCGACACTTCGGTGCGCTGACTGAGCGGATGTGCGCTGGGCGCCGCCAGCATCAACTGCTCGGTATACAACTCTTCCACCCGCACGCCGGGAAACTTGACGTGCACGGGCAGCCGCACGAGGCCGACGTCGCTGCGCCCTTCCTCGATGTCCTCGCCCTGTTGCTCCGACGACATCTGCGACACCTCCAGCGACACGCCCTGATGCCGGGCCAGGTAAGCCTGAATCCGTTCGATGAGCGGATCGGCAAGCGGCACGGAACTGGAATGCAATAAACGAAGGACGCCTTGTTCGCCGCGATCGGCATGACGCGTCTGCACCAGCGTTTCATTCAGGTTGAATAAAAGACGCTTTGCGCCGTCGTAAAAGGTCTTGCCTGCCGGCGTCAGTTCGAAACGGCGGGCGCCGCGCGTAAGCAACTGAACCTGGGCGGAAGCCTCGAGTTCCTTGACCTGTCGGCTGAGCGCCGACTGCGCCACGAACAGGCGCTCGGCCGCCAGGCTGTAGCTGCCTGCCTCGACGATCTCCACGAAGTAGCGTAGTTGCCGCATCGACACCATGGCTATGCCTTTTTTAGATATCTGTTTGCGTATTTTATATTGGTCAGTATGCCGCCGCCAGAATATATTGAGTTGCCTCCCGCATCGCGAACCGGGATCAATATATATTCTGATTCGCAAAATAATCATTCGAAAATCAATTATTCACCCCGCAACATATCGCAACCTCTTCGAACTGGTTTACAGTCAAACCCCAGGCGATTAACGGGAATTAAAATATGACCTGAAAATCGACTGAACGATCCGTATCTGAACGCGGATCATGAAAACCAAAATCAGGATAAAAAAACCAACAGCGCACAAGGAAACCAGGCCGTGCTGATCAATCTGAGCATATCCCATCTTTCCATTATCTGGATGGGCGTCGCGTTGTCGTATGTGGTATTCGGGATCGCGGGCTTCGGCACCGCGCTGGTCGCCAGTCCGCTGCTGGCGCAGTTCATGCCGGTTTCCCACATCGTGCCGTTACTCGCGTTACTCGATTTTTTCGCCGCTACGACCAATCTGATGCGTGACGGCCGCAAGGCCGAGCTCAGCGAATTGAAACGCCTCGTGCCGCTGATGATGATGGGCAGCGGGATCGGCGCGCTGATTCTGCTTTTCACCAAGCCCGACGTGCTTCTGCTGCTGCTCGGCGTATTCGTGATCGGTTACTCCGTATATTCGCTGAGCGGCTTTAAACCGGTCGGCAAATTCGGGCCGGTTTTATCGGTGCCGTTCGGCCTCGTGGGCGGGATATTCAGTGCACTGTTCGGCAGCGGCGGTTTTATTTATGCGATTTACCTGCAAAGCCGCCTCGACAGCAAGGAACGCATTCGCGTCACGCAAACCACGCTCATCGGTCTGTCCACGCTCACCCGGCTGGTGATTTTCCTCGTGGCTGGAGTCTATGCGGACGTCAACCTGCTGCTGCTCGCCCTACTGCTCGCTCCGAGCATGCTCGCCGGTGTCTGGCTGGGCCGTCATATCACGTTGAAGCTGTCCCGCGAACAGTTCGTGAAGCTCGTGAACGTGGTGATTCTCGTGTCCGGCTTGTTCCTGATTGTCCGTTACTTTTCGTAGCCACGCATCACGAGTTCATTCAGTACCTGATATTCCGTCATCTAATCCCTTTGACCCCGAACGACTGAAGGGCACGCCGTCCCGGTCTACCCGGACGGTCTGCACGCATCGCCAGTCAGGCAGGCATCAATTTGGAGGAGTCCATGAATCAGAGCGCAAACACCGCATTGAAACTGGAAATTGCGGAGAAAAACGAAATGTTCACTGCCGCGGATTATCTCGCCAGCATCGACGACGGCCGCGAGATCTATATCTACGGCGAAAAAGTGCGCTCGGTGACCACCCACCCGGCGTTTCGCAACAGCGCACAATCCATCGCAAGGCTGTACGACGCGCTGCATGCGCCGGAATCGAGCGACGTGATGACCACGATCGATCCGCACGGCTACCGCACGCATCGCTACTTCACGCCCGCGCGCTCGTCGGACGATCTGCTCAAGGCGCGCGATGCGATCGCGCACTGGTCGCGCCTGTCATACGGCTTCATGGGGCGCACGCCGGACTACAAGGCGGGCTTCACCGCCACGCTGCTGTCAGACCCGGATTTCTACGACCCGTTTCGCGACAACGCGATACGCTGGTACAACCAGACCGCGCGCAATGTGACATTCATGAATCACGTGCTGGTCAATCCGCCGGTGGGCCGCGCGAAAACCGTCGACAGCATGCGTGACATCTATCTGCACGTCGAGAAGGAACGCGACGACGGCATAATCGTGCGCGGCGCCAAGATGGTCGCGACCAGTGCGGCGATCTCGAACGCCACGTTCGTTGCGCAGAACAGCGCGACGCAATACGCCGAAGGCCGCGAAGACGACTTCGCGCTGTGCTTCATCATGCCGATGAATGCACCGAACCTGAAGATCGTCTGCCGCCGCTCGTTCGAGGCGTCCGCACTGAGCCCGTTCGACAACCCGCTTTCCAGCCGTTTCGACGAAAACGACTCGGTGTTGATTTTCGACGGCGTGTTCGTGCCGTGGGAAAACGTGCTCATCTATCGCAACGTGCCGAAGGCGCGCAGCTTCTACTCGGCGTCGGGTTTCCTGAACCGCTATCCGCTGCAGTCCGGCACGCGTCTCGCGGTGAAGCTCGACTTCATGTGCGGCGTGCTCGTCAAGCTGCTCGAATCGAACGGCACGTACGAATTCCGCGGCGTGCGCACCCGGGTAGCGGAAGTGGTGGGCTGGCGCAACGCGATGTGGGCGATGACCGAGGCGCTGTGCTGCGCGCCGGAAACGCGCGCGGACGGGTCGGTCGTGCCGCGCCTCGAAGCCGCCGCCACCGTGCGCTACTTCGGCGCGCAGATCATCTCGCAGATCAAGCCGATCTTCGACACCATCCTGGGCGGCTCGCCGATCATGCAGGTGGCGAGCTTCGCGGACATGATCAACCCCGAACTACGCCCGCTGATCGACACGTACTTCCAAGGCACCCATTCGAATGCCGAGGATCGCCTGAAGCTCGTCAAGCTGTTGTGGGACGCCATCGGCAGCGAGTTCGGTGGTCGCCACGAACTGTACGAACACAACTACGCGGGCAACAACGAGCAAGTGCGGCTCGACATGCTGAACCACTCCACCGCCGCAGGCGCGATCGACCGGTGCAAGGCGCTGGTCGACCAGTGCCTGTCCGACTACGGCGTCGAAGGCTGGCGTCATCCCGCGTGGCGCTTCGACGGCCAGCGCGAAGCCGGTTTCATGGTTTAAGCACGGAGCCCGCACATCATGAACTATAGTGGGAAGTGGGATCGCGAAGGTATCGACTACAGGGCGTTGCGCAATCAGTGGCACGTGGTCGCGCGAGCGGACGAAGTGCGCGACGGCGCACCGTTGCCTGTGCGTCTGCTCGGCGAGGAGCTCGTGCTGTGGCGCGGGCCAGCGGGCATCAATGCGTGGAAGGACTATTGCGGCCATCGCGGCGCGAAGCTCTCGCTCGGTTGCGTGCGCAACGGCGAGATCGAATGTCCGTACCACGGCTGGCGCTATTCCGAACATGGCCGGTGCGTGAAGGTGCCCGCCCATCCGGATCACGAACCACCGCAGCAACGACTCGTGTTTCCGCATCGCGTGACGGAGCGCTACGGTCTCGTGTGGGTCAGCCTCGGGCAGCCGGAAGGCGACGTGCCGGCGTTTCCTGAATGGGACGATCCGTCGTTCCGCAAAGTCTACGCCGGGCCGTACCGCTATCGCGCCAACGCGTTGCGTTCGGTCGAGAACTTTCTGGACGCGTCGCACTTTCCGTTCGTGCACGCGAACCTGAACGGCGACCCGGATAACCCGGACCCGATCGACGACTACGACGTCTTCAAGACGCCCCAGGGGTTGAAGACCTCTGAAATCACGGTATTCCAGCCGTACGGCGACCATCGCGGCATTCCGGTGACGGCGCGCTATACGTATCACGTGTTCCAGCCTACCACGGCGTACTTCACGAAGAAGACCGGCGTCACCGAACGCTTCTGCACGTTCCTGAACGCCACGCCCGCCGACGAGGACGAAGCCGTGCTCTACCTTATCGTCGCGATCAACTTCGGCGCAGACCTGACCGAGGCGCAGATTCTCGACCGCCAGGACCGCGTGTTCGAACAGGACCGCCGCATCGTCGAATCGCAGCGGCCCTACCGGTTGCCGCTCGATCTGCGCGAAGAGATGCATGTGCGCAGCGACCGGCTCGCCGTCGAATACCGCCGCTGGCTGAAGACGCTCGGTGAAGCCGCACCTTCAGCCTCTTCCCCTTTGATCCCGGTTCAGCCGATACAGCCTGCCCAGACCGATTCGTCGAGGAGCACGTCCTATGCATGACCACGCCACGCACAGCGCGCCGCATTCCGCGCTCAGCCTGCTCGCCGAGCGGGAATCGAATGCGCGCACCTACGCCCGCTCGATCGACCGCGTATTGACCAAAGGAGAAATCGCGGTGGTCTACGACAGCGAAGGCCGCCGCTATCTAGACTGCCTCGCCTGCGCTGGCGCATTGCCGCTCGGCCACAACCATCCCTACGTGATGGAGCGCACGAGCCAGTTCCTTGCGTCCGGCCATATCCTGCAGGGGCTCGACATCGCGACACCGGCCAAGCTCGCGTTCGTCGACGAGCTGTATCAGGTCCTGCCGCCCGCGTTCGCGGCGAACGCCAAGCTGCAGTTTTGCGGGCCGAGCGGCGCGGACGCCGTGGAGGCCGTCATCAAGCTGTTCAAGACCGCCACCGGCCGACGCTCGGTGCTGGCCTTTCACGGCGCCTACCACGGCATGACGATGGGAGCGCTGAGCCTGATGGGGAACATCGAACCCAAGCGTGCGGTGGCGGGACATATGGCGGAAGTGTTCTTCCTGCCCTATCCGAACGCATACCGTTGCCCGTTCGGTATGGGCGGGGAAGCGAGCGATACGCTGTCGCTCGCGTATATCGACCATCTGCTGTCCGACCCGGAGAGCGGCATTACGCCGCCAGCGCTGATCATCGTCGAAGCGGTGCAGGGAGAGGGAGGCTGCATTCCCGCCAGCGCGACGTGGTTGCGGGGCCTGGCGGCGCTCGCCGCACGTCATGGCATTCCGCTCGTCATCGACGAAGTGCAAACCGGCTTCGGCCGCACCGGCGCCATGTTCGCGCACGAGCACGCCGGCATCGTGCCGGACGCCATCGTTATGTCGAAAGCGGTGGGCGGCGGCTTCCCGCTCGCGTTGATCGCGTATCACCGGCAATACGACAAATGGAATCCGGGCGCGCACACCGGAACATTCCGCGGCAACCAGATCGCGCTCGTGTCGGGCGCGGCCACGCTGCGGTATCTGCGCGAGAACGACGTGCCGGCCGCCGCCGCCCGCGTGGGCGCCAGGCTGCGCGCCGGGCTCGAAACCTTGCAGGCGCGCTTCGACTGCATCGGCGACGTGCGCGGCCGCGGTCTGATGCTCGGTGTCGAGATCGTCGACCCGCGAGGCCGGCGCGACGCGCGCGGCCTGCCGCCCGCTGACGGCGCACTCGCCAAACGCATCAAACGCGAATGCCTGCGGCAGGGCATGATCATCGAAACCGGCGGACGTCACGGGGCGGTATTGCGTCTGTTGCCGCCGCTTGTGCTGACCGATGCGCAGGCCGATGAGATTCTTGCCATCCTCGACATCGCGCTTTCCGTCTACACCACTCGAACGGAACAGGCCGATGCGCCGAAAGCGGAGGCACTATGAACCGCCCCGTCACGCAGGCGCCGATGCTCGACGTGATCGGCATCGGCTTCGGTCCGGCGAACATCGCGCTCGCGATCGCCTTCGAGGAGCTAACCGACGGCCTGAACGTGCTGTTCCTCGAAAAACGCGACAGTCCGCGCTGGCAGGAAGGCATGTTGCTCGAGGACTCGGACATCCAGAATCATCCGCTGCGCGACCTGGTGACGCCGCGCAATCCGCGCAGCCGCTATTCGTTCACGAATTTCCTGTTCGAGAACGGCCGGCTGTTCGAGCATCTGAATCTCGGTCTGCCGTTTCCGCTGCGTATCGAATACGAACAGTACGTGCGCTGGGTTGCGGAACTGTTCGCGCATCAGGTGCGGTACGGGGTGAACGTCAGCGCCGTCGAACCGCTCGTCGACGCTGAGAGCGGGCTTCTGCAAGGCTATTGCGTGCGCGACGCGAGCGGCCGTGAATGGCGTGCGCGCTCGGTCGTGATGGCGCCGGGCCGCACGCCGAACGTGCCGGCGCAGTTCGCCGACGTGGACGGCGAACGTATCGTGCATCTGAACGACTATCTGTTCGCGCTGAACCGCGTGCGCAAAAGCCGGCCGCCGCGCGTCGCGGTCGTGGGCGGCAGCCAGAGCGCGGTGGAGATCCTGCTGCACGCGCACGGACTCGGCGACTGCAGGAAAGTGGTGGGCATCACGCGCAATTTCGGCTTCCGCCAGAAAGACACGAGCCCGTTTTCCGACGAGGTGTATTTTCCGCAGTTCGTGCAGACGTTCTTTCACGCGGACCAGAAAACCAAGGGCCGTCTGCGCGCGGAACTGGAAGGCACCAACTATTCGGCTGCGGACAAGGACGTGCTCGAAGCGCTGTACGTGAAGCTCTACGCGAACCGGATCCTCGAGCGCGACACACTGGAAATCCGCACCAACACGGAAGTCGACAAAGTCGACGCGGATGGCGCGGGCGTGCATCTGGCGCTGCGTAATACGATCACGGATGCGCGCAGCGTCGAGTCGTTCGATCTCGTGGTGCTCGCCACCGGTTTTCTCGACATCGGCGTGGGTCCGAAACGCGAAGCGTATCCGCCGCTGCTGTCGGCGATGGCGCCCCTGCTCGAACTGGGCAGCGGTCACCTGGATGTATCGATCGACTACCGCGTGCGTTTCTCCGGCCAGCCTGCGCATGCCGCGCCGCTCTATCTGAACGGACTGTGCGAGTCGTCGCACGGAATGGGCGACTCCGGTTCGTTCAGCCTGCTGGCGCTGCGCTCGGCCGCCATCGCGCAGTCGCTCGCCGAACGGCTCGCCGACGGCGCGGCGCGTCCCCCCTCGCCTTTTTCCACCCAGCAGGCGCCGCATGCAGCCCTTGACCTCGCTAGCGACGTTGCTCGCTGAATCGCCCTGCTGGGCCCGCGACGCGACGCCTCCGGAGGCGGCCGACGACGCGCCCGCGCTCGACGGCGAGACCTTCGACGTGGTCGTGATCGGCGCGGGCATCACCGGCCTCACGGCGGCGTTTCACGCGGCGCGGCGCAGTCTGCGCGTCGCGGTGCTGGAAGCGAACGAACCCGGCGCGGGGGCTTCCGGCCGCAACTCGGGCTTCGTGATTCCGGCGCTCGGCCGCGTCGGGCCCGCCGAGGTCCAGCGTGCATGGGGCGAAACGCGTGCGACCCGCTTCAACGCACGACTGGGCAGCGCGGCGAATGCGCTGTTCGAGTTTATTCGGGCGGAGCGGATAGACTGCGACGCGCGGCAGAACGGCTGGTTGCAACCCGACCTGTCCGATTCCGACGACCCGGTTTGGGAGCAACGCCTGCACGCGCAGCGCGCCGGCGCCGCGCGGGCACGGCTGGTCGAGCGCGACGAACTGCAGGCCCTGACCGGCACGGCGCGCTACCCCTGCGCGCTATGCCTGACCGAAGGCGGCCAGATCGATCCGCTCGCCTTCACGCGCGGCCTCGCGCGCGCGTTCGGGCGCATCGGCGGCATGCTCGTCAACGGCTGCCGTCTAATCACCCCGGCCGTGCCGCAGACCCACCGGCTGGCCGCGCTCGACACGTCGCACGGCCGGGTTTTCGCCCGGCGCGTGATAATGGCGACCAACGCTTACGGTCACGGCGGCGCGAACGGCCTGACCGCCGCCACCTTGCCGTTCGCGATGATACTGGCCGCCTACGACCTGCCGTCGAATGGCGCGGAGCAGGTGCTGCGCGCCAACCAGCCGTTTTCGGACGTGGGCCGCGACATGTCTTTCTTTCGCCGGCTGCCGGGCAACCGTTTGCTGACCGGACTGTTCCCGACCGGCGAGCGTTTTGCGCGTGACGGACTGGAGGCGGAATTGCAGCGGCGCATCGGACTCACCTTCGACCTTACCCTCGCACCGCCTTCGGACCTGTGGGCGGGCCGCGTCGGCGTAACGCCGCGCGGCTTGCCGCAATTGGTGCAACTCGCGCCGACCGTGTTCGGCTGGACCGGCTGCAATGGCCGCGGCATCGCGTTGTCGTTCCTGATGGGGCAATGGCTCGCGGAACTCGCCGCCGACGCGCCTGTGGCGTCGATCCCCATTCCGCTGCGTCCCCTCAAGCCGGTGCGCGCGCCGCAACTCGGCGTGTGGTTCGCGCGCCGGCTGATTGCCGCCGAACGCCGCCGGCGCGCGCGGCACGACCGTCTCGCCGCAACCCTGATTCACGACGCGGCCATTTTTCCAATCGACTGATCTCACACCGACATCGACCGATACAGCCATGATTCCGATCGAAGCTATCGTCCCAACTGCGGCGCCCGCTCCGTTTCATTACGACGCCTTTCGCTTTACCGATCCCGAACGAATCGACGCCATTGTCGACAGCTTTCCGCTGGCGATGGTGGTGAGCGTCGACGGCCCGCAGCCTCTCGCCAGCCATGTGCCGTTATTTCGCGTGGCCGGGTCGCGCGATCTGTTCGGTCACGTGGACGCCGTCAACCCGCAATTTCGCGGCCAGCGTCGCCTGCATGCGCGCATCGTGTTCATGGGGCCGGACAGCTACATCCCGCCCGAGGCCTATGTCACGCGCCAGTTGCCGACCTGGAATTACGTGTCCGTGCATATGAACGGCGTCGTGGAGGTGGTCGACGCGTTGCCTTACAAGCTCGACGTGTTGCGCGAAACCGCCGCGCGGCTGCAACCGGACGACGCCCCCTACCAGTTCGACGCCGACGACGAGCGTGTAAAGGGTTTCGTGTCGCACGTGCTTGGTCTGCGCGTCCTGGTGGAACACGAGGAAGCACGCATCAAGCTCTCGCAGGACAAGGGGCTGGCCGATCAGCATGCCGCGCTGGATCATATGCTGGCGACCCGCGCACGCAGTCCGAAGCCGCTGCTCGAGACATTTCTGCCGCCACGGAACACGCAAACTCATGATCGATGAATGTCAAGTGACGGACGCGCTGGCCGCACGCGGCATCGTGCCGGATACGCAGCAACGGAATGCGATCGGCGCGCTGGTGGTCTTGCTCGGCGCGCGTACGCGACGTAGCTGGCCGTGGCAAGTGCGCGCGATGGACGGTGTGCGCGGCGTGTATTGCCACGGCCTGCCCGGCCGAGGCAAGAGCCTGGTGGTGGACACTGTATTCGAACTTGCCACCTGCCCGAAGCGGCGCATTCATTTTCACGAGTTTCTGCGCGAGATGAATCAGCGACTCGTGCGCCATGCGCGCGGCGACGACCGACTCGGCGACGTCGCGCGCGAATGGCTCGACGGCGTCGAACTGCTCTGCTTCGATGAATTCCACGTGCACGATATCGCCGACGCGTTTCTGATAGGCCGCTTCCTGGAGGTCGCACTGAAGCTCGGCACGCGCATCGTGCTGACATCGAACTATGCGCCCGCGGGCCTGCTGCCGAATCCGGAATTTCATGCGCGCTTTCAGCCCGCCATCGAACTCATCGACAAGCATTTCACGGTGATCCATTTCGACGGCCCGCGCGACTATCGTCTCGCGGGCGAGCGCGCCGAACGGCCACGCTTCTTCGCACCGCTCGACACCACGAGCGCCGATGCGTTGGAGGCCGTCTTCCTGCAATACGAGGCCGACCACGTGCTGCGGCCGCGCGTGTTGTTGGCGGCAGGGCGGCCCCTGCATGTGCGGGCGGCCGGCAATGCGCTGGTCTGGACGGACTTCCAGGAACTGTGCGTGGCCAGCCGCTCCCACCTGGACTATCTCGACATGGCCGAACGCTGGCGAGGTCTGATCGTGGATCGCGTGGCGACTCACTGGCTCGAGAAACCGGAAACGCTGCAGCGATTCGTGTGGCTCATCGATATTTTCTACGATCGCAAACGCGCTCTCTTCATGGCCTCGGACCGGCCGGTCGCCGAGGTGCTCAACGGACTCGAAGGTGCGCACGATCTGTCACGCACACTGAGCCGTCTGGCCGACATGCAATCGCGCGCATACCCCAATCCGCTCGACGGCGTCGAGCTTGTTTCAAAGGTCACGACATGCCCATCGTAAAGATCGAGGAGCGCGGCCCACGCACCGCGCTGGAAAAGAAGCGTCTGGTAGAAACCGCGTACGACGCGCTGAAGGCCACGCTCTGTGTGAACCACGAGGAATTGCAGGCCCGATACAGCACGTTCGACGCCGAAGATTTCTTCGCGCCCAACGGGGCGACGCATTACGTGTCGCTCGAGATCACGCTATTCGCAGGACGCTCGCTCGATGTAAAGCGACGGCTTTATCGCCGCGTCGTCGACAACGTGGCGACCTTGCGCGGAATCGATCCGGCCTGCGTGCTGGTGCTGCTGCGCGAGGAACCGTTCGACAACTGGGGCATGCGCGGCGGCCAAGCCGCCACCGACCTGCGCTTCGACTACGCGATCCAGATATGAACGCCCGCACGCGCGGCAATGAGCCGCGCTTCGACGCGGTGTCGTCCGACGGTGCGTTGCCGCCGGCGGGCGTCGCATTCTGGGCCAACGGCGAGGCGGTGGTGATGACCACCGCCGATCCGACGCTGCTCGGCTCGCCCACGCTGTGGCGCCGGCTCGAAGCGGTCAAGCTGCGTATTTCGGCAAACGTAGCCGACGATTTCGGTTGAATGTGATCAGTGGTTTCGATTGATGGTGATCGGCGATCCTGCCCTGCGGGCAGTTGCCGAAGGCGGTAGTTGTCGGTCGTCGGGGTCGCGAGATCCGGCGGCAACGAAGCCGCTCGAACGTAACCGAACGCTCTCCGCAACGATCAATGGGAAAAAGTGTGGTTCTTCGCGGCGATCTCGATCGGCTCCCGGAGCCCGGCGAGACGGTACGCATGCTTGCCATGCTCTACGCGCCGCGATAATACAAGGCCGGAGTACGGTGGGCCGCGTTGGTATTCGATCGAACGCGTACGCGAGACCTGTCAAGCGATACCAAGCTCGTCGGCGCGTGCGTGGTCGTGCGAGAAGCTAGGCTCGCCCGGACGTTGGAAGCGACGTGATCAGCACCGCGCCGCATGATGTCTTGTGACCGTCGAACGACGCGAAGCTACCCTCCACGTTGAAATCGGAATCGCCTTTCACAATCACACACCTGCTTCGCTATCCTCGTTCCCAAGAGGCGTCGCTCCCTTGTAGTTGTCGATCGCGTCTCCCGGCTTTTTGTTAGCAGAAGCCTTGTTTTTGTCGCGTGCGGCCGCGACCGGGTCGTTACCCTCGTTAAATAGGCTCGTTGCTGCGGGGCCGTCATGGACGGGTGCGGTCGGACTGCCAAACTTCATTGCTACTGGGGTGAACGGGTGATCCAGCTTGGGCGCGTCGATCGGGATTGCCCACCATTCTGATGGCGTCGCATTGACCGCCGGCCGTATTATGTTGAAGGCCGTGCCGATACTTTGCATCTTCCAGATTCCCCACATGTCGTGAAGAGTCGTTCGGTTCTTTAACGACTTGAATTCGAATTGAGCATCGCGCCGTCTGCGAGACGTCCGCACGACGATCGCATTCAATCAACGCAACGCACGAAATCCACCTGCCGGCACTGCGTGGCACTGCGTCACTCCCCCACCGCCTCAGCCTGACGATCGTCGCGCGTCGCCACCGCCGCACGCCGGCCGCGTCGCCCGGCCGACGCCACGACACGAAACGCCACCGGCGCGAACACGAGCCCGAACACCGTCGCCGCCAGCACACCCCCGAACGCGCCCGTGCCGATCGATCGCCGGCTTTCCGCCCCGGCGCCCGTCGCCAGCACGAGCGGCACGACACCGAGCAGGAACGCCATCGACGTCATTACGATCGGCCGGAATCGCGCAGCGGCCGCATCGACCACCGCCTGCCGCAGCGGCACGCCATGACCGGCCAGGTCGCGCGCGTACTGCACGATCAGGATCGCGTTCTTCGCCGCCAGCCCCACCACGGTAATCATCCCGACCTTGAAGTACACGTCGTTCGGCATGCCGCGCACGAGTGCCGCCGCGATCGCGCCGATCATGCCGAGCGGCACGATCGTCAGCACCGACAGCGGGATCGTCCAGCTTTCGTACAGCGCGGCCAGCGCCATGAAGACCGCGAGCACCGACAACCCGACGAGCAGCGGCGTCTGCCGTGCGGCAACCTGCTCCTCGCGCGCCGCATCGACCCAGTCGAAACCGATCCCGGCCGGCAGCGCACCGGCCAGCCGCTCCATCTCCGCCATCGCCGCGCCCGAACTCGTGCCGGTCGCCGCCCGGCCGCTGATGTCGAGCGACGGATAGCCGTTGTACCGGTTCAGCATCACCGGGCCGATCGTCCAGTGCGGCGCGGCAAGCGCCGAAAGCGGCACCATGTCACCGGTGCGGTTCGGGACGGTCAGCGCCATCAGTTGCGCGTCGGTCGCGCGCGCGACCGGGTCGGCCTCGATGATCACCCGCCGCATCCGGCCCGACGCCGGAAAGTCGTTGATGTAGTTCGAGCCGAACGTGCCGCCCAGGAGCCCCGCGATCCGCTCGAACGGCACGCCGAGCGCATACGCCTTCGCGCGATCGACATCGAGCTCGATACGCGGCGCGTCCGGCAGGTCTTCGAAATGCACGGCCGAGAGCAGCGGATCCGCCTTCGCACGCTCGGCAAGCTGCGCGCGGGCCGCCTTCAGCGCGTCGAGCCCGCCCCCGCCGCGATCCTCGAGCCGGAACGTGAATCCGTCGGAATGCCCGATGCCGCGCACCGAAGGCGGCAGCGCCGCCTCGACGTCGCCGTCGAGGATCGCGCCGAAACGCGCGTTGAGCCGGTCGCGCAACGCCATCGCGTCGACGTCGCGTTGCGCCCAGTCCTTCAGTTCCACGAACGCCATCCCGACGTTCTGCCCGCTGCCCGCGAAACTCCAGCCGATCACGCTCGTCACGTTCGCTATCGCCGGCTCCGCGCGCAGGATCACCTCCACACGCTCGACGACCGCGAGCGTACGCGCCTGCGTGGCGCCCGCCGGCAACTGGATCATCACCTGCAGTTGCCCCTGATCCTCGGTGGGCAGGAAGCCGCCCGGCATCATCCAGTACAGCAGCCCGCATGCGAGCACGAGTGCCGCATAGACGGCCACGATCATCCCGGTGCGGCGCACGGCAAACACCGCGACGCGGCGATAGCCGGATTCGGCGCGCGCGAAGGCCGCGCCGAACCGGTCGGCCAGGCGCGCGCCGACGCCGCGTCGCCTCGCCCGGCCGGTTCCGCCGCCGTGTCGCGCGACCGGCTTCAGCAGGTTCGCGCACAGCGCGGGCGTGAGCGACAGTGCCATGAACGACGACACCAGCATCGACGCGATCATCGCCACCGCGAACTGCCGGTAGATGCCGCCGACACTGCCCGGGAAAAACGCCATCGGCACGAATACGGCGGTCAGCACCGCGGTCACGCCGACGATCGCCCCGCCGATCCGCTTCATGGCCCGGCGGGTGGCGTCGCGCGGCGACACGCCCTCCTCCATCACGCGATGCACGCTCTCGACGACGACGATCGCATCGTCGACCAGGATGCCGATCGCCAGCACGAGGCCGAACATCGTGAACACGTTGATCGACAGCCCGAACGCCCACATCGCGACGAACGCGCCCATCAGGGTGACCGGAATCACGACGGTCGGCACCAGCGTGTAGCGCAGGTCGCGCAGGAACAGCCACATCACGCAGAACACCAGCACGACGGCCTCGACGAGCGTCAGCACGACTTCGTGGATCGCGATCTTGACGAAATGCGCGCCGTCGAAGGGAATCTCGACCGCGACGCCCGGCGGCAGCGTCCGCGACAGCTCGGCGAGCCGTGCGCGGATCGCATTCGACGTTTCGAGCGCGTTGCCGCGCGGGCCGAGCTGGATGCCGACCGTCGCGGCCGGCCGGCCGTTCAGCCGCGAATAAAACGAATAATCGTCGCGGCCGATCTCGACGCGCGCGACGTCGGCGACGCGCACCGCCGAACCGTCCTGCTTCGACTTCAGCACGATCCGGCCGAACTCCTCGGGCGACGCAAGCTGCCCCTTGACCACGACCGTCGCGGTCAGCTGCTGGCCGTGCACGAACGGCGCGTCGCCGATCGCGCCGGCCGTGACCGTCGCGTTCTGCGCGCTGATCGCCGCGATCACGTCGTCGGCGCCGAGATCGTATTCGCGCAACTTCACGGGATCGAGCCACACCCGCAGCGCCTCGTCGGCATCCCACAGCTCGGCCGCGCCGACACCCGGCGCACGCTTCAGCTCGCGCAGCACGTAGCGGTTCAGGTAATCGCCGAGCTGCGCGGAATCGCGCGTGCCGTCGGTCGACGTCAGCGTGACGAGCATCAGGAACGTGTTCGCCGCCTTGAACACGCCGATCCCCTGCTGGACGACCTGCTGCGGCAGCCGCGGCTCGACCTGCTTCAACCGGTTGTTGACGTCGACGAGCGCGATGTCCGGATCGGTGCCGGGCGAGAACGTCACGTCGATCTCGAGGTTGCCGTGACCGTCGCTGCTCGTCTCGTAGTACAGCAGCCCGTCGGCGCCGTCGAGGCTTTCCTCGATGACGCTGCCGACGTCGGCATCGACCGTCTCGGTCGACGCGCCCGGATAAGACGCGGTGACCACGACCCGCGGCGGCGCCAGGCGCGGATACTGCGCGATCGGCAATTGCGGAATGGCCAGCACGCCCGCGACGACGATCGCGAGCGCGACGATCCACGCAAAGACGGGACGGTCGATGAAGAATGACGGCATCGGCGAGTATCGGCAGCCGCGTTACAGCGTGAGTTCGAACGCGCGCGCGAGCAGCCCCGGCAACTGCGCGCCTCCGGTGGCGCGCTCGCCGTAGGTGTCGTCGTTCGCGAGCAGCGCGGGCGCCGCGCCGAGCTGCTCGAGCTCCGATCCGAACAGCCGGTAGAAACTGTCGTCGAACCGCATCGCGTCGACCGGCGCGACGATGCGCCCGCCTTCGACCCAGAACGTCGCGAAGCGCGTCATCCCCGTCATCCGGCAGGCGATCGGGTCCGAGAAGTTCAGGTACCAGAGGTTGCCGACGTAGAGCCCCGTGTCGAGCGCGGCCAGCACGTCGGCATCCGCGAGCGTGCCGCCCGCGATCGTCAGCGACTGCGGCGATTCGCCGTTGTCCGCCCCGTTCGGCACACGCCCGTGCTCGCGCGCGGTGCGTGCGCTCACGAGCTGCCCTTCCCCCCGCCCGCCGACGACGAGCGGCACGCTGTCGCGCCGGTAGCCGTCGGCGTTGAACGCCGGCGCGATGCCCAGCGAGAAATCCTCGGTGATCGACACGCGTGGATCGAGCGCGACCTCGCCGGCGTACAGGCGATGCAGCGGGCTGCGGGCGCTCGCCAGCGCACGCGCCGAAAAGCCGCTCCAGCCGAGCAGGCTCGTCATCTCGTGAACGGCGTCCGGCGCGAAATACGCGCGGTAGCGTCCGGGCGCAAGCGCCTTCGGCGTGCGGCCGAGCACGGGCAGCCGCGCGGCGGCCGCCTCGACGCGGGCGGCGAACGCCGCATCGCTCCAGTCGTCGCCTGCGTAGGCGGTCTTGATCGCCCGTCCGCTCGGGTCGTACAGCGACCAGCTGAAGTTGAAGTTCTCGACCTCGTACCAGCCGCGGCTGCCGGTCGACGACGCGAAGCCGCGCGCCAGCGTGCCACCCGCGTAGAAGCCGACGAAATCGAGACCGCGCGCGCATTCGGCCACGACGCGCGCGAGCCCGTCCGCATCCGGCAGGCGCCCGGTGCGGTGGGTTTCCTGCAGCCACGACGAGGTATCGAACAGCAGGTGCGGATCGTCCGGCGCATCGCGCAGGCCGTCGCGCAGCACGGCCAGCGCGGCGGCCAGTTCGGGCAGGTCGGCCGCCGGATCGCCGCAGACGGTCAGCGCCGAGTGCGCTTGCCGCGCCCCGTCGACGAGCCGCACGGACAATCGCCCCTGCGTGACGCGCCCGGTCTGGCGAATCCTGCCGCCGTTGAAGCGGACGAAGTCGGACGTTTCGCTCGAGAAACCGAGCAGGACGGTTTCGGCCGGCGCCTTCAACCGTTGCGCCTCGTCGGCGAGCCGGGTGAAATGCGCATGCCAGTCGATGCCGGCGCGGCGTGCCATCGGATCGAATCCCGTCATCACGCGCCTCCGAATACGTCGACATCGGCGAACACGCAGGCCGGCGCGGCGTGGCCGACCCGGATGATCTGCGCGGGCTCGCCCTTCCCGCAATAAGGCGTGCCGTAGATGCCGAACGTGCCCGCATCGCCTACCGCGCGCAGGCTGCGCCAGAACTGCGCAGAGATGCCGCGGTAGTTCGGGCGCTTGACGACCTGCGTGAGCCGGCCGTTCTCGATCAGTTGCCCGAATTCGCAACCGAACTGAAATTTGTTGCGGTGGTCGTCGATCGACCAGGACGTGTTGGTGCGCATCAGGATCCCGTGCTCGGTGCCCGCGACCAGCGCATCGAGCGACTGGTCGCCGGGTTCGACGTTCAGGTTCGCCATCCGGTCGATCGGCGCGCGGTTCCAGCTCGACGCGCGCGAATTGGCGACACCCGGCAGGCCCGCACGCTGCTGCGACAGCGCCCCGCCGAGCAGCCGTTCGAGCACGCCGTTGCGGATCAGGTACTGCTTGCGCGCCGGCGTGCCGTCGTCGTCGAACGCGTAGGACGCGGCTTCGGCGGCCGGCTCGGGATCGAACGTGACGTTCAGCAGCGGCGAGCCGTACTGATAGTGGCCGACCATCTCCGGCCTGACGAAGCTCGATCCGGCGAAGTTGCGCTCGTCGCCGAGGATCCGGTCGAGTTCGAGCGGATGGCCAATCGATTCGTGGATCTGCAGCATCATCTGGTCGGGCATCAGCAACAGGTCGCGCCGGCCGGTCGGGCAGTTCGGTGCGGCCAGCAGCTGCAGCGCCTCGTCGGCGACGCGCGCGCCGGCGCCGTCGAAGCCGTAGCGCGCCAGCACGTCGATGCCGCCCTGCGCCAGCGTGCCCGATTGACCGAGCGAGCGCGTCTGCGTGTCGCCGTCGCCGTGGGCGACGGCGTGCAGCTCGGGCATCAGGAAGCGGAACCGCTGGTCGATCCGGACGCCGTCGCTCGTCAGGTAACACTGCTCGGTGTCGACGATCATCACGCTCGCCGCGCGCTCGACGATGCGCGCGCCGAGGTTCGCCGCCGCGCATTCGTGCGCGAGACGCTCGATCCATTCCGCGCGCGACGGCAGCGCCGCGTCGACATCGGGCGACGCATACGTGCCGCTCGTCTGCGGGCGCGCGGCCTGGCGATGATCGACCAGCGCCCACGGCGCGCTGGCCCGTGCCCGCGCGGTCGCGATGTCGAGCGCCGCCTGCAGCCCGGCCGGGGACAGGTCGGGTGTCGCCGCATAACCCGCGCCCGTACCGGCCCGGGCCATCAGCATCGCGCCGCGCTCGCGCGTGCGCGAGAACGGCTGCGCGACGTCGTTGCGCACCGCATGTTCGTCGATCGTCTCGTCGACGATACGCAGCGACCAGAAATCGGCGTCGCTGCGCAACGCCTGCGCCGCCTGTACGGCTCGGGCGCCCGGCGCCCGGTTCTCGTCAATCATCGGTTCTCTCTTGCCTCTGCTCCAGGCCGCGCGCCGGCGTCGGCATGGACGACGCGAGCAGCGCCCGTGTATACGGATGGGATGGCGCGTGCAGCACGTCGAGCGTCTCGCCCGCCTCGACCACGCGCCCCGCCTTCATCACGATGACCCGGTGGGCCATCGCACGCATCACCGCCAGATCGTGCGTGATGAACAGGTAGCTGAGTTTGTACTTCTTTTGCAGATTCGTCAGCAGATTCAGCACCTGCTTCTGGATCGACACGTCGAGCGCGCTGGTCGGCTCGTCGAGCACCAGCAGTTCCGGCTCCACCGCCAGCGCCCGCGCGATCGCGATCCGCTGCCGCTGCCCGCCGGAAAACTCGTGCGGATAACGCAGCATCGCCTCGGCCGGCAGCCCGACCTCCTGCAGCAGCGCGGCGATCCGCGCCCGCCGCGCGTCGCCGGTCACCTGCGGCCGGTGCACGCCCAGCCCTTCGCCGACGATCTGCTCGACCGTCATGCGCGGCGACAGCGAGCCGAACGGATCCTGGAACACCACCTGCATGCGTCCGTACAGCGTGCGCCGGCCCTGCGTCGTGCGCAGCGACGCGAGCGGCATGCCGTCGATCTCGATCCCGCCCGACGCCGGCCGCTGCAGGCCGAGCACCGCCGACGCGAGCGTCGATTTCCCCGAACCCGACTCGCCGACGATCCCGAGCGTTTCGCCGCGCTTCAGGCTCAACTGCACGTCGTGCACGGCGCGGAACGTCGTCTTGCCGAGCACCGAGCGCCAGCCCTTTGCCGCGATGCGGTAGTCGACGGCGAGTTGCCGCACGTCGAGGATCGTCTGCGCGCCGGCGGCGACCGGCTCGACCGCCCGTTGCGGCGCGCTGTCGAGCAGCCGGCGCGTGTACGGATGCTGCGGCGCCGCAAACAGCCCGGCGGTCGTGCCGGTCTCCACCAGCACGCCCTTCTCCATCACGGCCACACGCTGCGCGAAGCGCCGCACGAGGTTCAGGTCGTGCGTGATCAGCAGCACGGCCATCCCGCGCTCGGCGGCCTCCCGCTCCTGCAGCTCGATCAGCAGGTCGACGATCTGCTGGCGCACCGTCACGTCGAGCGCGGTGGTCGGCTCGTCCGCGAGCAGCAGCCGCGGCCGGCACGCCAGCGCCATCGCGATCATCGCGCGTTGCCGCTGCCCGCCCGACAGCTGGTGCGGGAAACTGTCGATACGCCGCTCCGGCTCGGGAATCCCGGTGCGGCGCAGCAGCGCGATCCCGCGCTCGCGCGCCTCACCCGGGCGCAGCCCCTCGTGCAGCCGCAGGCTCTCGGCGATCTGCTTGCCGATCGTATACAGCGGATTGAGCGCCGTCATCGGCTCCTGGAACACCATCGCGATATCGGCGCCGCGGATGCCGCGCATCTGCTGCTCGGTCTTCGCGAGCAGATCCTCGCCGTCGAACAGCATCCGTCCCGACAGCGTCGCCTGCTGTGCGAGCCGCAGGATCGACAGCGCGGTCACGCTCTTGCCCGACCCCGACTCGCCGACGAGCGCCACGCGCTCGCCGCGGCCGATCGACAGGCTCAGGTCCTGGACGGCCGCGTTCGCGCCGAAATGCGCGGAAAACCCGTCGATCTGCAGCAACGGTCTCGTCATCATCGCCCTCCGCCGAATGCCGAGCCGCGCGTGCGCGTGTCGAGCGCGTTGCGCAGCGCATCGCCCATGAAGGTGAGCAGCAGCAGCGTCACCACCAGCGCCGCGAACGCCGCGATCGAGATCCACCACGCATCCAGGTTGTTCTTCCCCTCCTGCAGCAGCTCGCCGAGGCTCGGTGTCGGCGGCGGCACGCCGAGCCCGAGGAAGTCGAGGCTCGTCAGCGACAGGATCGCCGCGCTCATCCGGAACGGCAGGAACGTGATCACCGGCGTGAGGCTGTTCGGCAGCACGTGGCGCCAGATGATCTGTGCGTTCGTCAGCCCCATCGTGCGTGCCGCTTTCACGTAGTCGAGCGCGCGGTTGCGCAGGAATTCGGCGCGGACGTAGTCGGACAGCACGAGCCAGCCGAACATCGACAGCAGCACGAACAGCAGCCACAGCGACGGCGTGAAGATCGACGCGAAGATGATCAGCAGGTACAGGTCGGGCAGCGCGCTCCAGATCTCGATCAGGCGCTGGCCGACCAGGTCGGTACGGCCGCCGTAGAAGCCTTGCAGCGCACCGGTCAGCACGCCGACCAGCACGCCCGATACCGTCAGCGCGAACGCCATCAGCACCGACAGCCGGAACCCGTACAGCAGCCGCGCGAGCACGTCGCGCCCGAACTGGTCGGTGCCGAGCCAGTTGCTGGCCGACGGCGGCGCAGGATACGGGCGCGACGCGAAATAGTCGATCGTGTCGTAGCGATAGCGGTTCGGCGGATAAAGCGCGAAATTGCCGTGCGACTCGAGTTTCGTGCGGATGTACGGGTCGAGATAGTTCGTCATCGCGGGAAAATCGCCGCCGAACGCGGTCTCCGGATAGTCCTTCACGATCGGGAAGTAATAGTGCCCGTCGTAGCGCACGATCAGCGGCCGGTCGTTCGACAGCAGGTTCGCGCCCAGGCTGAGCACGAACAGCACCGTGAAGATCACGAGGCTCCAGTAGCCGAGCGGCTGTGCGCGAAAGCGCAACCACGTGCGCCGCCACGGCGACGGCGAGGCCGCGCACGCGGCGCATGCCTGGTCAGTGGTCCAGGCGGTTGAACTGGATACGGGGGTCGACGAGGACATAGCAGATATCCGCGATGAGTTTGGTCAGCAGGCCGATCAGCGTGAACAGGAACAGCGAGCCGAGCACGACCGGATAGTCGCGGCGGATCACCGAGTCGTACGACAGTTGCCCCATGCCGTCGAGCGAGAACAGCGTCTCGATCAGCAGGTTGCCGTTCAGGAAGGCGCCGACGAACGCGGCCGGCAGCCCGGTGAGCAGCGGGATCGCCGCGTTGCGCAGCACGTGCTTCCACAGCACGTCGCGCTCGGGCGCGCCCTTCGCGCGGGCGGTCAGCACGTATTGCCGGCCGATCTCCTCGAGGAACGTGTTCTTGGTGAGGATCGTGACGATCGCGAAGTTGCCGACGACCGACGCCGTCACCGGCATCACGATGTGCCACAGATAGTCGAGGGCCTTTCCGATCACCGTCAGGTCGTCGAAGTTGTCGGATGTAAGCCCGCGCATCGGGAACACCTGCCAGAACGTGCCGCCGCCGAACAGCATCAGCAGCAGCACGCCGAGCACGAAGCCCGGCACCGCGTAGCCGGCCAGCACCAGCACGCTCGTCACGGTGTCGAACCGCGACCCGTTGCGCACCGCCTTCGCGATGCCGAGCGGCACCGACACCAGGTACGTGAGGATCACCGTCCACATCCCGAGCGTGATCGACACCGGCAGCTTCGAGCGAATGACCGCCCACACGCTGCGATGCGCGAAATAGGACTGGCCGAGGTCGAACGTCGCATAACTCTTCAGCATCAGCACGTAGCGTTCGAGCGGCGGCCTGTCGAAGCCGAACTGCTTGCGGATCTGTTCGATCTGCTGCGGGTCGACGCCCTGGCTGCCGTGGTAGCCGCCGCCTCCGCCGCCCGCCTCCCCGCCGCGCGCGCTGCCGTGGCGCAGCTGCGCGAGCACCTGTTCGACCGGGCCGCCCGGCACGAACTGCGTGACCGCGAACGTGATCGTCACCACCCCGATCAGCGTCGGGACCATCAGCAGCAACCGCCTGAGTATGTATGCCAGCATCGTCGTTCCCCCGTCAGGCTGCCGGCGCGGGTTTCGCCGCCGGATGCTTCACGTACCAGTAGTCGATGATCCAGTCTTCGTACTGATAGGAGTCCGGCACGATCGCCGGGTGGCCGAGCGTCGCCTTGTACGCGATCCGCGCATTCGGCAGGTAATACTGCGGGATCAGCGCGTACAGGTTGATCAGCACGCGGTCGAGCGCGTGCGTGGCCGTCTCGAGATCGTCGAGCGTGTCGGCGGCGAGCGCCGCGCGGATCAGCGCGTCGACCGCCTTCGACTTCACGCCCGGATAGTTCTCGGAGCCCGGCTGCGACGCGGCCGCGCTGCCGAAGCGGCGCGTCAGCTCCGCACCCGGGATCGTCACGGGCAGGTAGATGTACGTCGTCATGTCGTACTCGAAGTTGTCGAGCCGCTTCAGGTAGACCGCGCTGTCGATCTCGCGCAGGTACGCGTGGATGCCGAGCATCGCGAGCGCCTGCGTGTACGGCAGGATCAGGCGGTCCATGCCGGGCTGGTCGTCGATGATCTCGATCGTCATCGGCGTGCCGTTCGCGTCGCGCAGCGCGCCGTCGCGGTAGAACCAGCCGGCTTGCGCGAGCAGGTCGCGCGCCTGCTTCAGGTTCGCGCGCAACGAGTCGGGCGGCAGCGTCGATGGTTGCCGGATCATCGGGCCGAACACCTCCGGGGGCAGCGTCGAGCGGAACGGTTCGAGCAACGCGCGCTCCTTCTCGCTCGGCATGCCGGTTGCCGCGAACGGGCTTGCCTCCCAGAAGCTGTTGGTACGGCGATACTGCCCGTAGAACATCATCCGGCTCATCCAGTCGAAGTCGAACGCCAGCGCGAGCGCGTGCCGCACCCGCACGTCCCGGAACATCGGCTTGCGCATGTTGATCAGGAAGCCCTGCATCTGCGCGGGGCCGTCAGGAAACTCGCCGCGCTCGAGCATGCCGTTGCGGAAGTTCTTGCCGACGTACTTGCGCGCCCACTGTGTCGCGCTGTATTCCATGCGCGCGTCGATGTCGCCGGCCTTGAATGCCTCGAGCGCCGTGTACTGATCCAGGTACAGCTTGAACGACACGCGCGCGAAGCGGAACATGCCGCGTCGCGACGGCAGGTTCGCCGCCCAGTAGTGCGGGTTGCGCACATAGACGATCTGCTTGTCGTTCTTGCGCTGCTCGATCAGGTACGGGCCGCTCGCGATCGGCGGCACCGTCGCGATCTGGTCGAACGGCGGCCGCGTGCCGTCGGCCCGCATGCCCCACTTCGGCGAGAACACCGGCAGGTCGCCCGCGATCAGCGCGGCGTCGCGCTCCGCGTGCTTGAACTCGAAGCGCACCGTGTGGCCGTCGACGACCACCGCACGCCTGATGATCGAGAACTGTGCGTTGTACAGCGGCGAGGCCTGCGGGCTCGTCAGCGTATCGAACGAATACCTGACGTCGGCCGCGGTGATCGGGTCGCCGTTCGAGAAGCGCGCGGCCGGATCGAGGTGGAACGTCGCCGACAGCCCGTCGGGCGCGACCTCGACATCGTCGGCGATCAGCGCGTATTCGGACGCGAGCTCGTCCCAGCTGCGCTGCATCAGCGTGTCGAACATCAGGTTCTTGATGTCCGGCGCAGGCGAGCCGCGCACGAGAAACGGGTTCAGCGAGTCGTAGCTTTGCGCTTCGTCGTAGTTTTCGAAATCGAGCGTGCCGTTGTCCGGTGCATCCGGATTCGCGTAGTCGAAATGCGTGAAGCCCGGCGGATACTTCGGATGGTCGTATTGCGAGATCGCCGGCACGGCGAGCGCGGCCTGCGGCATGACGCCGCCCGACACGAGCCACGCGGCGCACGCAAGCAGCGCGGCGCGCGTGGCGGCACGCATCCGCGCATGCGTGCGCTTCAGGCACTGAAGGCGCTTCAGGTGCGAGTGGCGCGGCACGCGTGCCCGTCGCCCATTCAACAGTCTCATGGTCAGTCTGTCCGGAAGCGTGCGGGCGCGCTGCCTGCGCACGGTCGATGCCTGTGCCGGACGCCGCATGCCGGCCGCGTCCCGCGTGTGGTTCGTGCTGTACACGATCGGATCAACTGCGCCGCCGCGCGCCCCGGTTGCGGGACGTCGTGGCGCCAGGCGAAAAAAGGCCGCCCCGAAAAGGGGGTAGTGGACGTGGAGCGGCCTGTCCAAAGCCTGTCAGCGCATAACGATCGCCGTCAGAACTTGTACGTCGCGCCCACCTGCGCGAACCGGCCGATGTACGAATACACCGACGTGTCGTACCCGCTCTGGTCCAGCGTGCCGTTCGCGAAGATCGGGTCGTACGGCGGCGTGCGGTTGAAGAGGTTGTTGATGCCGCCGTAGATCGTCCAGTTCTTGAAGCCCGTGTACGTCATCATCAGGTTGAACTGGCTGTACGAGCCGACCTTCGACGGCGCGGGCGCCGGCAGCAGGTTCTGCGCGTACGGGCCCGTGAACTGCCACGTCAGCGCCGCATCGAACTTCCGGTAGTTCCAGTCCAGCGTCGTGTTGCCGCGCCAGCGCGGGAAGCTGCCGCCGAACGGCTGCGTGATCGTGAAGTTGTTGCCCGCGCCGTTGACCGGCGTGCCGCCCGGGAAGCCGATCTTGTAGCTGTTGATGTACGCCCAGTCACCCGACAGCGTGACCGTGCCCCAGCCCTTGAGCGGCAGGCCCTGGCGGAACGTGCCTTCGAAGCCGTTCGTGTCGAGGTAACCGAGGTTCTGGTACGGAATCATCTTGTACAGCAGCTGGCCCGTCGTCGGATCGGTCACGACCTGCGACGGCGCGCCCTGGCCGATCACGTTGTCGATGCGGATCTTGTACCAGTCGAAGCCGAGATCCGTGTAGCGGCTCGGCGACACCTGGAAGCCGATGTTGAAGTTGCGCGTGCGTTCCGGCGCGAGGTTCGGGTTGCCGACGGTGATCGACGTGTAGTTCTGGCCGGTGGCCGGATCGACCTGGATGCCGAGCGTCTGCGACTTGCTGTCCTCGACGAAGGTCGGCGCGCGGAAGCCGCGGTTGTACGACGTATACAGCGTGAGGGCCTTGATCGGCTGGTAGCGCAACGCGAAGCGCGGCGAAAAGGCACCGCCCACGTCCGTGTAGTGGTCATAGCGGCCGGCCTGGCTGAACGTCAGGTTCTCGAGGATCGGCACGTTGATCTGGTAATAGACGGCCGCGACGTTACGCTGGCCGTTCACCGTCTCGAGGTCCGGGGTAACGACCGCCCCGCTCAGGTATTCGGAGCCCGGCGTCAGCACTTCGCTCTGGTGCGTGAACTGCGCGCCGAAACCGATCCCGACGTCGCCGGCCGGCAGATGGAACAGGTTCGGCGTCGACAGCGTCGCGTCGATCGTGTCGAGCTTCGAGATGCCGAGGTTGTTCGCTTCCTGGTACAGCCCGTTGAACGCGTTCGGCGTCGCCGCCGGGTTCGCAAAGTTCAGCGTGCCGTTCTGGTAGATGTTGTTCAGCGCGTTGACGTTCAGCTGGTTCGTGAACACGTTCGACACCGTGCTCTGCGAGTGGCTGACCGACGTCGCCCAGTCCCAGTCGCCGTACGGCAGCGTGAACGACCCCTTGATGCCGGCGGCCGCACGCCAGTAGTTCGCCCAGGTCTTCTGCGCGACCGTGTTCGGAAACGCGTAGGTGAGCGGCGTGGCCGCGCCCGTCGTGTTGTACGGGTTGCTGACCGGTACCGTGTAGTTGAACGGCGACAGCAGCTTCGTCTGCGGATTCCAGACGAGCGCCGGGTTCTGCGGGTTGCCGATCACGTTGTTCCACAGGCCGTCGTTGGTCGTGGTCGTGTTGTAGCTCTCCAGGAAATCCGCGAACGCGGTCGTCTTGTCGTCGATCTTGAAGTCCCCATGGAGCTTCGCGTTCAGGCGCTCGGTCATCGGCAGGATCGACGTGCTTTCAGCCGTGTTGTACGCGCAGACGGTGCCCGGCGAGCCGGACGACAGCGAATTCGATGCGGCCGGATGCACCGAGCCGCCGAACGGGCAGCCCCCGCTCAGCGCCTGCGCGACGCCGCCGGGCATGTTCCAGTACGACGGCGCGAGCAGCGAGAAGCCGCCCGGCTTGCCCGTGAAGTCCTGGTTGCGCGTCGAATCGCGGTCGGCCAGCGTGAAGCCGTTCGACTTGTAGTAGCTGAGCGCGGCCGTCACGTTGAAGCGGTCGGCGTTCAGGTCGCCGAAGCCGCCGAGCACGCCGAACTTCGTCGTGCCGTCGCCGTTGCCGGCATTGATCGCGCTGCCGAGGCTGCCGTCGAGCTGCAGGCCGCGGAAATTGTGTTTCGTGATGATGTTGACGACCCCGCCGATCGCGTCCGAACCGTACTGCGACACGGCGCCCGTCTTCACGATTTCGATCCGCTCGATATCGTTGAGCGGGATCGTGTTGAGGTCGAAGAACGAGTCGACGCTGTTCGAGAAGAATGCGTAAGGTGCGACGCGCTGGCCGTCGACCATCACGAGCGTGTACTTCTCGGACAGGCCGCGCAGCGCGATACCGGCCGCGCCGGCCGCGAAGTTGCCCGATTGCCCTTCACCCCAGCTGTTCGCCGAGTTGGCCGCCGCATCGCGCAGGAAGTCGGTGACGGTCACCGCGCCGCTGGCCTGGATTTCCTTCGGCGTGATCGTCTGCACCTGCTGGAAACCGGTCTTGTCGGCCTGCCGGATCAGCGAACCCGTCACTTCGAAGCGCTTGATCTGCGCGACCTTGCCCTGCCCGTTCGCACCGGGTGCGGCGGGCGCGGCCTCGGTTGCCGCGTCGGGCGCCGCGGCGCCCGTGGCAGCGGCGGCATCCGGCGTGCCGCCCGCCTGTGCAACGGTCACGGGCGCGCCGTTCGCGACCGCATCCGCGATCGCGACGGCGCCCGGCGCCGGCTGGCTCTGGGCAAACGCCGGCGGCGCCAATACCGCCGTCAGCGCCAGCTCCGCCCAGACTATCCTCTTGATGGCCAACGCCAAAACTCTCTGCTTCATCTTGTTCCCTCTCGCTCGTAGTAAGACCCCACCTGCTGCGCGCCGGAACCTTGTGAATTCCTTGCGCGTCCTGGGTGACCGTGTAACGGAACCCGCGATTGCCACGCCTTCGATTGCCACGCTTTCTACCGCCACGACTCGAACGGCTCGGCTTCGGGGCACCAGCACCATTCAGCGTCACCGTCGTTTTCTATTTTGATTCGCCATACTAAACACCTACATTGAGCGCATTACCTGCTTCCTGCCGATTCGACCGGCATCCGCTGCCGATCGGGTACCTCTCCTTCCTGACGGCCCGCCGTGCCGGCCGCCCTTGCTAGAACAGCCTGGGCGTGCCGACCCAGACGATCACCGCCTCTTCGTCGGCCGTATTGCGCCACGCATGCGGCATCGTCGACTCGTAATGCGCGGTATCGCCCTCGTTCAGCGTGAACGTGCAATCCTCGAGCGTCAGCGCCACCTGCCCGCGCAACACGTAGACGAATTCCTCGCCCGCGTGCGTCGTCATCTCGGACGACAACTGCCCCGCCGGCATCCTGACGAGGATCGCGTCGAGCTTGCGGCCGTCCACCAGATTCGTCAGCCTGGCGAACCGGCTGGCCGAGTTCGTGAACTGGAAATACTGCAGCGCATCGCCGCGGCATACCGAGCGTGCCTCCGTCGGCGTGTCGATGAAGTACTGCATCGTCACGCCCAGCGCCTTTGCGATCCGGACCAGCGACGTGATCGACGGCGTCGCCCGCCCACGCTCGACCTGCGACAGGAACGGCTTCGAAATGCCGGCGATCGTCGACGTTTCGTCGAGTGTGAGTTTCAGGCGCTGGCGCAGCGCCCGGATCTTGTTGCCTAGCGACACGGCGACGAGCACCGACTCATCAGGGGGCACAACCATGGGAAGACGGTCCCTCGCAGTCGAAATCGGTTTGATGTCGTCAAGCCTTGACCGATGCCGTGACGCAACCGGCCCGGCGCGATACCCGGCTGCACGCTGTCGCGGCGCGCAAGCCGCGCGTGGTGCGGCACGGCACCCGCATCGCGCAGTCGCGCCGATCCGGCACATTTCATTCGGTTTACTAATCAACAAGGCTGCCCCTTTTCCCTCGGCTGACCTGCCCTTCATGCGTCGGTGCCATTGCAGCGGCGCACCGATTTCCGCTCACCGACCACGCCTGCTCCCGCGCTGCGAGCCGTCGTGCCCTTGCGTTGCGTTAGCGGGATGCCACCGCTGTCCAGAGCCGTGCGAGGTCGGCGGAACCGTCGGTGCCCTTGACCGTGCGCAGCACCTGGACCGCCCGCGCCTTCTGACCGGCCACGTAATACGCCTCGCCGAGCCGCAGTCGCGCCGCGTCCGGATGCTCGAGCCCGCCCTTCGCGATCGCCTGCTCCATCATCGGCAAGCCCTGCTGCGCCTTGCCTGCGAAGACAAGGTTCATACCCGCGTCGATCGGCGCAGCCGGCGTCGCGGTGTCCCCGCCCGACTGCGCGCGCTTTGCCGCGAGCGCCTGCAGCCGCTTCTCGCGATCCGCCTGTGCGTCCTTGCCGAGTACGCCGGACGCGAACCCCTGGTCGATCACCTGCTTGCCTTCGGCGGGCGACCCTGCCACCAGCGCGAGCTGCGTCATCTCCATGTACGCGTCGGCTGTCGCGAGCGAGCCCGTGGCCCGGCGCAACCGGTAGATGTCGAGATCGAGCGACGGCAGATACCCCGGGTTGCCGCGAATCGCCGTGACCATTTCGTCCCAGTACGCGGGGCTCGGGTGGTAAGCCACCAGCAGCCCGAGCGCACCGCGATATGCGTTGCCGTCCTTCACTTTCTGCGCACAGCTCGCAAGCATCTGCAACTGCCCTTCATCCGGCGCGTGTCCGCCGTTCGCCTGCGCGTCGGTGCTCGCCTTCAACTGGCTCACGAGCGGTGTGCAATCGTTTGACAGGTAGTACGACTGCGTGAGCAGCGTGCGCATTTCCGGATCGGATCCGCCGGCCTTCAGGTAGCGCTGGGCGATCCGGATCGCCAGCGGGTAGTTCTTCTGCTGGAAGTAGATGCCGGCCAGCGCTGCCGTGGTCCGCTGCTCGTCCTCGCCCGACAGCCGCCCCGAGTTCAGCACGGCCTCGTAGGCCTGCGCGGCCGTGCCGGAATCGCCGGCCGCCATCGCGGCCGCGCCGCGCATCTCCTCCACCATGTAGGTTTCGTACGGCGTCCGGTTCGGCACGGCCGCCGCCTGGGCGATCTTGCCCAGTGCATCGCGATACTTGTGCGTCCGGTACAGGTCCTGTGCGGCCGCCAACGGTTTTGCCACGTCCGGCCGCAGCGCGTCCGCCGGCAATGCCGGGCGTCCGAGCAAGCCTGCCGCGCCGAGCGCCGCCACCGCCATCATCCGTTTCCATCGTCGCTGGTTCATCGGCTCGTCCGTGGCGTCATTGCATGAACTGTTCGTTACCGATCAGGCCGATCTTGGTCGCGCCCACGCGTTGCGCGGACGCGAGCACGGCGGCCACGTCCTTGTACGGCACCAGCTTGTTGGGGCGCAGGTGGATTTCCGCCTGCACGGGTTCCGCCGCCACCTGGGTCAGTTTCGCCTCGAGCGCCGTGCGGTCCGGCACCGGTGCGCCGTTCCACGTCGTCGTGCCGTCGAAGTCGATGTCGATCTGCACGATTTCCGGCGGCGTGGCCGGCGGCGGCGGGTTACCCACCGGCAGGTCCATCTTCACCGAATGCATCTGAATCGGGATCGTGATGATCAGCATGATCAGCAACACCAGCATCACGTCGATCAGCGGCGTGGTGTTGATATCGACCATCACTTCCGGTTCGGCATTGCTTCCGCCCGAAGGCACATTCATTCCCATCGTCGACTCCTGTCGATCAGCGTTAGTGCTTCAGCACTTACGCTGATCCCATGCTTCGCGGTCGACCAGCGTTAGTGCTTCAGCGCTTACGCTGGTCCCATGCTTCGTGGTCGATCAGCGTTGGTGCTTCAGCACTTACGCCGACCCCATGCCCCAAGGCCCACCTGCGTCAGTGCATCAACCCCTGCCGCCAGCCCGCCCTCTCACCAAGATTCCCGCCCACGACTAACCGCCGCGTGCGGGCGGCTCCGTAATGAACGACAGTTTCGCGATCCCCGCGCGCTCGCACATCGTGACCACCCGGCCGATGAACTCGTAACGCGTGTTCTGGTCGCCCCGCACGTGGACGCTCGGCTGCGGCTGCTGCTGCGACACGTCCTTCAGCTTCGCGAGCAGTGTCTGCGCATCCACCAGCTGTTCGCCCCAGAAGAAGTCGCCATCGCGGTTCACCGCGATCTCGATGCTCTTCGGCGTCGTCTGCAGCGGTTGCACCGTCTCCTTCGGCAACTGAAGCTGGATCGTGTGCGTCACGACCGGGATCGTGATCAGGAAGATGATCAGCAACACCAGCATCACGTCGACGAGCGGCGTCGTGTTGATGTTGGCGATCACCTCGTCGCTGTCGTCCTGCCCGACGTTCATGGCCATCGCGCGTCTCCGTCAGGCGGTCAGTTCGCAAGCGACGCCGCGGCCGGCGACGAGGACGCCGCGCGTACCGGTCGCCGATTGCCGGCCAGCAGCACCGTGTGCAGTTGCGCGCCGAAGTTGCGAACCCGCTCCATCACCGACTTGTTGCGCCGGACCAGGAAGTTGTAGCCGAGCACCGCGGGCACCGCGACGGCGAGGCCGATCGCGGTCATGATGAGCGCCTCGCCCACCGGGCCCGCGACCTTGTCGATCGACGCCTGGCCGGCGATGCCGATCGCGGTCAGCGCGTGATAAATCCCCCAGACCGTGCCGAACAGCCCGACGAACGGCGCCGTGGAGCCCACCGTGGCCAGGAATGCGAGCCCGTCCTGCATCCGGTTCGACACGTTCGTGATCGAGCGCTCGACCGATACGTCGATCCACGTGTTGCGGTCCACGGCTTCCAGCAGCGCATCTTCATGATGCTCGCCGGCCTCGATCGCCGTTTCGGCGATGAACCGGAACGGCGACGCCTCGTCGAGGAGCCTGGCGCCCTCGGCCAGCGACGGTGCGGACCAGAGCTGTGCATCTGCCAGTTTCGCGCGGCGGTTGGCGCGCAACTGTTCCAGGAACTTCGTGATCATGATGTACCAGCTCCCCATCGACATGATCACCAGCAGGATCAGCACGAAACGGGCGACGAAGTCGCCGTTCTTCCACAACGCGCCGAGCCCGTACGGGTTCTCGACCGCTTCCGTCGTGGCCGGCGCGGGCGGCGGAGCCGGTTCGGCGGCGGCCGGAGCCGTGGCCGGTGCGGCAGACGGCGCCGCCGCCTGTGCCGCCGTGCCGGCCGCGCCGCTTGCCTGCGCATGGGCGAGCTGCGGCGCAACGAACCCGTCGACTGCGACGACGGACATCAGGATGCTTGCCGCCAACGCGGCCAGTGAACGCTTCGTCATACCCCACTCCAGTTATTTCGGTGAACTTAATACGTCAGTTCGTGATGGTTTTTCCCGGCCCGGTTCGCGCCGGGCCGCCCACTGCATCAATTCAGATTGAACGAGAACGGCACCTGGACCCGCACCGACTGGCCCTGCGCGACGCACTTGAATCGTTTTACGGTGTTGTAGGCAGCGCGATCGAGGACCGGATCTGCCGACTGCGCCACGCGCTCGTTCGTGATGTTCCCTTCCGCATCCACGACGAATTCGATCGTCACGTCACCCGTGATGTTGTTTTCCTGCGCTTCCTTCGGATACTGGATCGACGCGCGAAGCGCATCCGAATTCGGACAGACGACACCCACGTCATGGCTGACGGGCTTGGCCGGCGCCGGGGGCGCCACAACCGGCGCCTGCACGGCCGGCGCGGAGGGTACCGGCGCCGACTGGTGCGTGATCGTCGCCTGCGGCGGCGCCTGCACCGGCACTTCCGGCGGCGGGACGAACGGCGGCGGCGGCGGCGCGAACTTCGGCGGCGGGAGTTTGACCACGGGCATCGGCGGTGGCGGCGGCGGCTTGACCGGCTCGATGATGCGGGTTTCGATCGGGTGCTGGATCACCTGCACGACTTTCGTCGCCAGGCCGTTGAGCAACGCGTAGATCAGCACCGCATGCAGCACCAGGACGATTCCGACGCCGCCGAACCGGCGTACCGGATTCTGTTGCTTCTTGCCGAACTCTCGCGGACGGCCCAGCGTAGCCAGCCCGCTGTTCGACGTAACCAGACTTTCTTCGACTTTCATGCCCACCATCCATCCCCCAAGCGATTCGCCCAGTTTCGGATTGCTGCCGGCGACGAAGCCAGGTCGGCATCGTCATCGCATCCACCCGAACATTTCATTTCAAATTCAATTTGCAATCCGAATTGAAAGAATTGCATTCGAATTCCAATACATTCTTTTTCAAGGAATCGTTCCGGCCGGCGCGGCCCGGTGTTGCACCGGAAAACCACGCGCCTGCACGTTCAGGCAATTGTCAGCTGAGCGGGCGGCGCCGCGCGTTTCGTATGACGATTCGCCGTTCGTTACACGGTGATGTCATTGGCGCCGTTCACTTGGGTGCAGAAGATAGCAAGGAAAAAATTTTGCCGTCAAACTTTATTTGATACCCGAATACAAAGTTTGGAGGGGATATTCAAATAATATTCCGGTAAGCACAAATACAACTTTTATTATTCAATTGGTAATTGAATTGTATGGGTATATGCAAAAACGGATATTGATCCGCTTCAACATAAATATCGGCATATCTCCTGCACCGCACCAAAAAAGGGCATTCGAACAATAATCTCGCGGATGTATCCCCCGCTTCGTCATCGCCCGCATGTCGACGGACATGCCGGTCGACCGCCTCGAACTGGCCGGGATCGTTTCCTCGAGGACGGCGTACCAGCGAGGCCGTACCCGAGGTACCCAAAACAGTTAATCTGGAATGCGACATAAATTCATGATTGGTCGTCGGACTAAAACACATCACCAAACACTTCGCACATCGAATTAACTATCCGGAGACCTGCCAACTGGCAGGACCTGCACCCCTGTCACACACGCACCGACAATTGCCCGTGCACCGCTGGCGTCAGGACTGCATGCCCTGCATCTTGTGCGAGAAATGCGCACGCTCGGCCGTCTCCATCAGCGTCAGGAATTCATCCTGCATCATGTGGATCAGCGCTTCGTGGTCGCCGGCTTCGAAATAGACTTCCGGCTGCTGTGCGAGACGCTCCTCGAGAAACGTCTTCATGCCGTACGCCATGCAGACCGGCGGCAGCGCACCCATGTCGCAATCCTTGAACAGCTCGCGCAGTTCGACCTCCCGGGCGAGCACGAGATGGCGTCCCGTCTTCACCCAGAGATCCGACAGGCGCACGGCGTGCGTGGTCGGCAATACGGCTGCGACGTAGCCTTCGTCGTCTTCGAGGAGCACGGTTTTCGCGAGGCGATCGCCGGGGATATGCGCGGCGGCGGCCGTCTCCATGCTCGTATGGCTATAGGGGTGGTACACCACTTCGTACCGCGATGACTTCTGGCGCAGGCAATCCTGCAGGGTGGCTGATACTGGCATGGCACACCTCGTCTGGGCGAATCGGGCGAACGGCGTTCGCTCCGGATTTGTTCAGCATAGGTCGCATTCGAGCCAATGGAAACGCCGCCTCCCCCTCTGCTCATTCGGGCTCCCGTTCCGGTTCCAACCCCGGTTCCAACCCTTTTTCGCGCAACCATTCGCGGTTGAAGAGCCGCGCCCGATAGATGTCGCCGCGATCGCACAGCAAAGTCACGATCGTATGCCCCGGGCCCATCCTGCGGGCCAGCCAGACCGCCGCCGCGACGTTGATTCCGCTCGATCCGCCGACGTACAGCCCTTCTTCGCGCAGCAGCCGGTAGACCATCGTCACGCACTGCGAATCGTCGATCCTCACGGCGTCGTCGATCGGTGCGCCGGCCAGATTCGCGGTGACCCGCGTCGAGCCGATGCCTTCGGTGATCGAACTGCCTTCGGCACCGAGGTCGCCCGTTTTCACGTAACCGTAGAGCCCGCTGCCGTGCGGATCGGCCAGCACGATCCGGACCTCCGGATTCTGCTCCTTCAGGTAGCGGCTCACGCCCGCCAGCGTGCCGCCCGTGCCGGTTGCGCAGACGAACGCATCGACCGTGCCCGCCGTATCGCGCCAGATTTCCGGTCCGGTCGTCTCGTAGTGCGCCTGCCGGTTGACGACGTTGTCGAACTGGTTGGCCCATACCGCGTTGTCGAGTTCGTCCGCGAGCCTCCCGGCAATCTTCTGATAGTTGTTCGGGTCGCGATACGGCGCCGCCGGCACCGGGCGCACGTCGGCGCCGAGCGTGCGCAGGATCGCCATCTTGTCCGGCGATTGCGTGTCGGGAATCACGATCACGCAGCGATAACCGCGCGCCGCGCAGATGTGCGCAAGACCGATGCCCGTGTTGCCCGCCGTGCCCTCGACGACGGTGCCGCCCGGCTTCAGCGCGCCGCGCTGCTCGGCGTCGCGAATGATGTAGAGCGCCGCGCGATCCTTCACCGAACCGCCCGGATTCATGAATTCCGCCTTGCCCAGGATTTCGCAGCCCGTTTCCGCGCTGAGCTTCGCCAGCCGGATCAACGGCGTGCGTCCCACGCAGTCGACGAAGCCGTGTCGCACGTCCATGTTGCCCTCCGTTGCATTCGCGCTCGCGCGCCCTACACAACCAAGGATAGGACGCGTCGCTTTCGACGCCAGCCGCCGCGTACTAAGCTTGGAGAGCCCATTGCGGCGCGCGCGCCGCATCGCCAGACGAGGTCCGCCATGCTGCAATTCGAAACCGTCACCGTCGACAAACCCGAGGCCGTGAACTTCATCCTCGGCCAGTCGCATTTCATCAAGTCCGTCGAGGACATCCACGAGACGCTGGTCGGCACCGTGCCGGGCATTCGTTTCGGGCTCGCGTTCTGCGAGGCATCGGGCAAGCGTCTCGTGCGCCGTTCCGGCACCGATGCGGAACTCGTCGAGCTCGCGTGCCGCAACGCCCTTGCGATCGGCGCCGGTCACGCGTTCATCGTGTTCCTCGGCGACGGTTTCTATCCGGTCAACGTGCTCAATGCGATCAAGGCCGTGCCGGAGGTCTGCCGGATCTACTGCGCGACCGCGAACCCGACCGACGTGATCGTCGCGGAAAGCGCGCAGGGACGCGGGATCGCCGGTGTCGTCGACGGCTTTCCGCCGCTCGGCGTCGAGAACGACGACGACGTGCGCTGGCGCAAGGATCTGCTGCGCACGATCGGATACAAGGCGTAGGCGCGGGCCGCCGGAGCGCCCACGGCGCATACATCGAGCTTCCGCAAGGGCCTGCCCTGCAGACGTGACCGCATCGTCGATGCGAACCGCGTCTCCCGGCCCTGCAAAGCAAGAAGAAAAAGCGGTGGGATCAAAGGCGCGACCGCGGTCGGGATTTCCGGTTGCGGAGTTGACTGACCGTTAGTTGCAATTCAGGGAACGGGATTACGCTCCCGGTGGGGACGCGCCGGCCACCCGGCTGTCCTATACTGGCCGCAACAGACTGACCGGCAGCCGCGCCGACACGACGACCGCGCCGCCGTCCCTTCCCGGAGCCACGCATGCATTACCAGCTGATCTACGAACTCGTCGACGATTACCTGTCGCGGCGCGAACCGTTCCGCGCCGAACATCTCGCGCTTGCACAGGCCGCGACCGAGCGCGGCGAACTCGTGCTCGCCGGCGCGCTGTCGGACCCGGCCGACCAGGCCGTGCTCGTGTTCGAGGGCGATTCGCCGGAGGCGGCCGAGTCGTTCGCGCGCGCCGATCCGTATGTGCAGAACGGCCTCGTGAAATCGTGGCGTGTGCGTCCGTGGCGCGTCGTGATCGGCAAGCACGCGCCGCGCTAGGCGCGACGCAGGACTACAGCCACCCTGCCCGCTTGAATCGCCACCACAGCGCGAAGTCGGCGACGACCATCACCGCGATGCAGCCGTAGAAACCGTATTTCAGGTGCAGTTCGGGCATGTTCGCGAAGTTCATCCCGTATATGCCGGCGATCATCGTCGGTATCGCGAACAGCGCGGCGAACGAACCGAGCCGCTTCGTCACTTCGTTCTCGGCCAGCGAGATCATCCCGAGGTTGACCTGGATCGCCGTGACGACCATCTCGCGGCGCCCTTCGATCGTCTTCACGATCCGCTGCAGATGGTCGTACACGTCGCGGAAATAAGCCGCCATCCCGCTGCAGACTTGCGGCACGCGTCCGCCGGTGAGTTTCGCGAGCGGCTCGATCAGCGGCGCCGTGTGCTGGTACAGCATCACGAGCCGGCGCTTCAGCGAATAGAGATCCTCGATGATCGCGCGCGACGACGCGGGCGTCGCCTTCGCGAAGATCCGATCCTCGAGTTCCTCGAGCTCGGTGCCGAGCGTTTCGAGGATCGGGAAATAGCGGTCGACGACCTGGTCCATCAGCGCGTAGAACACGAACGCCGAGCCTTCCCGCAGCAGATGCGGCTCGTGCTCGCAGCGCTTGCGAACGTCGCGGAAGTCCTGCTCGGTGTGGTTGCGGATCGACAGCACGTAGTTCGGGCCGACGAACACGTTCAGCTCGCCCACCTTGAATTCGCCGTCGCCATCGAGCTCGACCGTATGCAGCACCGCGAACAGCGAATCGCCGTACTCCTCGATCTTCGGCCGCTGGTGCCCCTTGCGGGCATCCTCGAGTGCGAGCTCGTGCAGCCCGAACTCCTCGCCCATCAGGTCGATTTCCTCGGGCGTCGGATCCTTCAGCGCGACCCACACGAAGCATTCGGGCTTCGACACGTAGTCGCTGATGGCGTCGATATCGATGTCGGCCAGCTTGCGGCCGTCCTGGTATGCAGCACAGTTGATCAGCATGGTGCCTCTGATGTTGCGGTTTGCGCATCAGTTTACCGGTTTGCTGCGCGGGCGGCCCGGCTTGCGCGGCACGACGATATTGGTCATGATCGGGCTGCGTGCGCCGCAGCACGCGCACCAGGACACTGCGGCCCAACCGTCAAGGAGACAGACCCATGTGGTATTTCTCGTGGATACTCGGCATCGGCGTGGCGCTCGGCTTCGGCATCATCAACGCGATGTGGCTCGAGGCGGAAGTGTTCTCGCGCGGCGACAAGCGCAACGGTGCGCCGAGCCCGCGGCCGGGAGGCAAGGTTTCGTGACGCACCTGGTGTTCTTCTGCGGTCACGCCGGCACCGGCAAGACCACGCTCGCGAAGCGGCTCATCGGGCCGCTGATGCGCGCGACCGGCGAGGCCTTCTGCCTGCTCGACAAGGACACGCTGTACGGCCGCTACAGCTCGGCCGCGATGGGTGCGCTCACCGAGGATCCGAACGACCGCGACAGCCCGCTCTACCTGAAGCACCTGCGCGATCCCGAATACCAGGGCCTGCTCGACACGGCCCGTGAAAACCTCACGCTGGGCATCGGCGCGCTCGTCGTCGGCCCGTTGTCGCGCGAAGTGCGCGATCGCCGCATTCTCGACCGCGCATGGCTCGGCATCGCCCCCGACGTCACGCTGACGGTCGTCTGGGTCTACACGTCGGAAGACGTCGCGCACCAGCGGATCGTCGCACGCGGCAACCCGAACGATGCCTACAAGCTCGCGCACTGGGACGAATACCGGCAGCGCCGCTTCGTGCCGACCGGCCACGAATGCGACGGCATCGTGATGTTCGACAACACCGCGCCCTCCGACGCCGACATCGATACGCTGCTGTACCGCATCGCGCCGCCTCCGCCCGCAGCGACGATCGTCCCGCCGCTGCCGGCCTGATCGCCCCGCCTTTTCGTTCCCGCAAAAAACAACGCCGGAAGCGCTGCTGCGCTCCCGGCGTCGTACGGCCCTCGTGCAGGAGGCTGGCGGACGGTCAGGCCACCGCGTGCACGCGCTCCATCGTGCCGCCTTCGTACAGCTTGCCGAAGCGGTTCGACAGGAACGCCTTCAGCGACACCTTTTCCTGCGGGATGAAACCGCTTTGCGGCAGCTTCTTCTCGCGGAACAGATCCAGCACCGCGCACATTGCGCCGGCCGTCGTGATCTGGATCGCGCTCATGTGCATCCCGCACACGTCCTTCGCGAAGATCTTGCGCGTGAACACGTCCTGCACCAGCTGGCCGTCCTTCACGCCCGTCACGGTGATGAACACCAGCACGACGTCCTGCTTCGTCGACGGCACCGCGCGGCGCATGATCGACTTCAGCGTGTCGCGATCGGTCGACAGGCGCAGGTCCTCGAGCAGGAACTGCACGAGATCGCGGTGGCCCGGGTAGCGCACCGACTTGTAGTCGAGCGTCTCGACCTTGCCCGACAGCGTTTCGCACAGCGTGCCGAGGCCGCCCGACGTGTTGAACGCTTCGTATTCGGTACCGTCGAGCGAGAAGTGCTCGAGGCCTTCGAGCGGCTGCACCCACTGCTTGCGGCCGTCGCGGATCGCTTCGCACGGCTGGCAGTATTCGTTGATCAGGCCGTCGACGCTCCACGTCAGGTTGTACTTCAGCGCGTTGGTCGGATACTCGGGCAAGGCACCGACGCGCATCTTCACGTCGCGCACTTCGCTGAAGCCGTTCACCAGTTCATGTGCGGCGAGACCGATGAAACCCGGTGCGAGGCCGCACTGCGGCATGAACGCACGGTCGGAGCCTTCGGCCAGCTCGCGGATCGCGTGGGTCGCGCGCACGTCTTCGGTCAGGTCGAAGTAGTGGACGCCGGCAGCCTTCGCGGCGGCGGCAACGTTGACCGCGAGGTAATAAGGCAGCGCATTGACGAGCGCATCGAAACCCTTCACTGCTTCGCGAATCGCGTTGGCGTCGGCCGAATCGACCCGTTGCGTCGCGATGCCTTCGCGCGACAGCTTCGCGAGCGCATCCGCGTCGCGGTCGAACGCGACGACTTCGTAGTCGCCCGTTTCACGCAGCATGTGAGCAATGGTGTGGCCGATCAGACCTGCGCCGACGATGGCGATTTTCATGCGCTTATCTCCTGATGATGGGTGTGATGTAGTGGACGGCGTTGAGCCATGAACACAGTTTAGGGACGCGCAAAATCAGTTCCAAGACGAAGAATGATGCGAAACGACCGATAATTTCGACGTTACGACGACACATTTCGTCGAAACGTCGAAACGAGGTTTTTTTCACCAGCTACGGGCCTGCGGTGACTGGCCAAAGTCTCGCGAGCCGGACTGCATGCCGACTACACGATTGCCGAGGAGGCATCGCATGCAGTCCCTGCCCGCCGAACGCATGCCGCACTGGCTGAACAAGGTGTCCGACGTCGCGCTGTCGCTCCGGATCGTCAAGGATCATGTCGACCACGGTCGGCGAAACCGGCGTGGACTTTCTCGCGGTCAACGTGGGGCTCGGCCGGATCGGCACGCATCGCGATGGCGTCGCAGCTCGCGATGGCGCCGTGAATGCAGTTGCGTACGCACTGCGAGGTGCCGTGGATCTGCCAGCCAACGGTGGTGCTGGTCAACATCGTCGGTACGAGGATCACCGGCCTGCTGATCGTCGGAGTGAACGTCAGCCTCCGAGCGAGCGCGCCGTGTTGGTCGTCGCGCTCGCGGCGATCTTCATCGTGCGGCATCGCATTGAACGCACGCTGTCGATCGACACGATCGTCACACCGCAATGCAAGCGGCTCTATCCGACCGCGATCCCGTGCACGTTCGCGTCCGGCACCGCCGCGGGCGATCTTGCAACCGAGACGATCGGGTTCGGCTTCACGTTCGGCGCGCTGTGCTTCGGTGAGTTGATCGCGACCGTGTTCGCGATGTGGCGGTTCGGCGTCAATGCGGTGCCGTCGTTCCGGATCGTGTACATGCTGACGCGCGCGTTCGTCGCGCCGGTCGGCGATCTGCTCTCGCAAGCGCGCAACGATGCCGCACCCGGTTTCGCAGCAGCATGGACGATCCCGCCGTTCCCGACCGCGATCGTGCGGCCCGTCGCGAACCGGCTGAGCGTCGACATCACGCTCGCCCGTGCAAACGAAGCGCAGTCGCGCGGGTGGGCACATCCCGGTGCGGATTCCGCTTGCGGGGGGCCTGGCACGACGCAGCCCGGCAGTCGGGCCGATACGGCAGCACAACAAGCGCGGCGCAACGAACGCCGCGCCTGAACGTCAGCCGCCGATCGTCCCGCGATCGATCTTGCGCGACAGGATGATCGACGTCGTCGTGCGCTCGACGCCTTCGAGCGTGCCGATCTGGTCGAGCAGGTCGTTGAGCCGTTCGGGAGAATCGGCGCGCAGCCATGCGACGTAGTCGTACTCGCCGCTCACCGCGCACAGCAGTTGCACCTCGGGCATCCGGTCGAGCTTGCGCAACACGTCCTTGCCGAACTTCGGCGTGAGGATGATGCCGACATACGCGTAAATGCTCGCGTCGAGCACGTCCTGCCCGAGCCGGACGCTGTAGCCGGCGATCACGTTGGTCCGTTCGAGCCGCGCGATGCGTGCGACGACCGTCGTGCGCGCGACGTCGAGCTGGCGCGCGAGATCCGCGACGCTGGCGCGCGCATCGGCCTGCAGCAGCGCGACGAGTTGCCGGTCGAGATCGTCGAGTTGGTCGAGGCGGGGTGGACGCATGAGGCTGGGCCGGGGCACGACGTGCCGGCAAAGTGGAAGGTGACGCGATGATAGCGCCGAACGCCGGCCTGCCCAAACGGCATCGCCCGGAACCGATTCGAACCTTTCAATTTCGATTCGTATCGGATGTAAGCAAGTGTCGCATTCACTGCTGCGCCGCACTCAACGTGCTACTAATAGCGGGCGACGCGAGATGCACGCTTGCGGCAATTGCCGCCGCGCCCGCTCGCCAGACACCACCCCGGAGAGCCAACCATGAAGAAAATTTCGCTCACCCTCGCTACGCTCGCCGTTGCAGCCAGCGCGTTCGCGCAAACCCCGGCGCAGCCGCAAGCGCCCGCTCAGGCCACGACGGCCGCAGCCGCGGCTTCGGCCCCGACCGCCGAGCAGCGCGAGGCGCGCCATGAAGCCCGCGTCGAGCAGCGCATCAAGTACCTGCACGACCAGCTGAAGATCACGTCGGCGCAGGAGCCGCAGTGGAAGACGTTCGCCGACACGATGCGCGGCAACGGCGACACGATGGGCCGCCTCTATCGTGAACGGATGGCCAGGCACGACGTCTCCGCACTCGACGACATGAAGCAGTATGCGGAACTGTCGCAAGCGAACGCGGACGGCGCGAAGAAGCTCGCCGACGCCTTCGCACCGCTCTACGAGAGTTTCCCGGCCGACCAGAAGGCACTGGCCGACACGACGTTCCGCAGCTGGCTGCACCACGGCGGCGAGCATCGTGGCAAGGGCAAGACGAAGGGCAAGGAAGGCAAGGCGGCAGCCGCGCCGGCCGCCAGCGCACCCGCGCAGCCCTGACGCCCGCCCTGCCGGCGCCGCCGGCACCGTATACGGCCCGTCCGGGCCGAACGGCACCGCTACAGGCGACCGGCACGTCACACGGCGCGCCGGATTCGGGATAAGCTCCCGGCTTTTCCCGCACTTCCCCGCCATGCTCGAACTCAAGCACATCGACCTGCGTACCGATCCGCAGGCCCGTCGCGTCGTCAAGGACGAAACCGTCGCCGTTTCCTTCGCGGACGCCGACGGCGAACTGATGAGCCTCGAAGGCCCGAACCGCTATGTGGCGGGCGACGCGCTGATCACGGGCTCCACCGGCGACCGCTGGGTCGTGTCGCGCGCGCGCTTCGACGCCAAATACCTGCCCGCCGATCCGGCACTCGCACACGGCGCGCCGGGCGCCTACCGGAACCGGCCGGCCGTCGTGCTCGCCCGCCGGATGGACGAGCCGTTCACGATCGCCCGCTCGGAAAACGGCGACACGCTGCGCGGCGTCGCCGGCGACTGGGTGATGCAATACGCGCCCGGCGACTACGGTGTCGTGCAGGCGCAGCGCTTCGCGCAGGTCTACCGCGACGCGTGACGCGGCGCGCCGGCATCGCGCCGGCGCGAACGATCACGCAAAGTCTTCGTCGAGCTCGAGTTCGGCGTCCCGCTCGACAGCCTCGCCGGCCGCGTGGCGCTCCTCGAGCGACCCGAGCATCGCTTCCGTATACGCATGCAGCACCGCATGGCTGCGCGCGCGCTGCATCGGCTTGAGCGCCAGATAGCGCGCGAATGCCGCCGGCACGATGCGGATATCGAGCGTCATCCGCTTCGGCGTCGCGCCGAAACGCATCGCGAGCCAGTGCACGGACAGGAACCGCCCGCGCGCGTCGCTGCTTTCGGCGAACCGCGTCTGCTCCGGAAAGAGATCGCAGATCACGCGTGCGAGCGCGTCGAATTCCGCGCTCTGGCATTCGATCAGATAGTCGTCCATCCCGTCTCTCCCGTCAGGCTGCCGATTGCGACGGCCGGCACGTCTTCACCAGCACGACGACCAGAAGCGCGGCCAGCACGAAATACGCGGCCTCGACCCAGCCGGCCGGCAGCACGCGCACCTGATACAGCAGCGCCGGCGCGGCTGCCAGCGCATGCAGCACGATCGCGAGCGGCAACACGCCCGCGCGGCCGGCGCGCACGCCGCGCCAGACCAGCACCGACAGCGCAAGCTGCAGCACGAACGCCGCGCAGCGCTCGAGCAGCAACAGCAGGATCGACTGTGCCGACAGCGTCGCGAGCATCACGTGCAGCCGCACGACGGTATCGCCCGGCAGGTCGGCGAGCTGGGTCTCGAGCTGGCCGCGGCTCGCGAGCCACGCGAGATACGACCACTGGCCCCACACGAGTACGCCGACGAACCACGCTTCGGCGCCGCCGTGGCCGATCCCGTAGCCGATTCCGCGGCTGTCGCCGGCCGACGCGCCGTAGCGGCGGTTCAGGAAACGCATCCCGAGATAACGACCGACTTCCTCGAACACGGCGGTCGCAAGCGCGCTGTACGCGACGAACGCGAGCGGCTGCGTGAGCCAGCCGTCGGGCGGCGTCTGGCTCAGCACGAGCCCGTGGAATGCGCGTTCGACGATCATCGCGAACAGCGTGAAGACGGCCACGCCGACGATCGTGTCGCGGCGGTTCAGCGCAAGCGGCTTGCGCAGGATACGGAAGAGGACGAGCGGCAGGAGCGCGATGATCAGCGTGGCGGCGATCAGCACCGCCAGCGTGACGGGGGCGACAGTCATGTATTTCCTTGTTCGGGGCAGCGCACCTGACGCGCTGCGTGCCCCGAATGATACTCAGCTTGCGGTCGACGCGCGCACAACCAGCTCGCCGGGCAACAGCGAGACGCGTACGTCGCCCGCTGCGCCGTCGATCCGTTCGTGCACGAATTCGACGGCCTTGTAGCCGATTTCGTAGGTCGGCTGCCGGATCGTCGTGATGCCGATCAGCTCGGCCCATTCCGGATCGTCGATCGACAGCAGCGCCGCCTTCTGTTGCCACGCGGCGCCGAAACGCGCGCGCAGGTGGCGCGCGATCGCGAGCGCGACCGGCGCGTTCGCGGCGAACAGCGCCGCGCGCACGCCGCGCCGTGCCGCGTCGTCGATGCGGGCATCGATGTCGGCGAGCGCCGTCGCGGTCGCATCGGGCTCGTTCAGGTCGAGCACGACGGTCGACGGCACCGTCAGCCCGCGCGCGCCCAGTGCCGCGCGGAATGCGGCCTCGCGCAGGCGCCGCGAGCTGACGCGCTCGAACGGCTGCACGACGAAATGGATCGCGTCGAAACCGTGTTCGACCAGGTGCGCGAGTGCCGTCTCGATCGCGTCGGCGTTGTCGAGGCCGATCAGGTCGGCCTCGAAGCCCTCGACGGTCCGGTCGACGAGCACGGCCGGGATGCCGGCCCCGCGCAGCGGGCGCAGCACGTCCTCATCGGCGCCGAGCGCGTTGACGATCAGCCCTTCGACGCGGTAGGTCGTGAGCAGCTGCAGGAAGCGGCGCTCCATCTCGACTTCGTTCGCCGCGTGACAGATCAGCGGCATGTAGCCGAGCGCCTGGCAGGCAGCCTCGACGCCTTGCAGCACTTCGACAGTATAGGGATTGGTCAGGTCGGCTGCGAGCATGCCGAGCAGCCGGTTGCGGCCGCGCTTGAGCCCGCGCGCCATCTGGTTCGGCCGGTAGTTGAGCCGCGCGATTGCCGCTTCGATCCGCTGGCGCAGGTCGGTGGACAGCACGTGCGTCTCGCCGTTCAGGTAGCGCGACACGCTGGTTTTGCCGGTGCCGGCTTCGCGCGCGACATCGCTGATCGTCGCCGGACGCGTTGTGGTTGGTTGCGAATCGGTCACTATCGTGCCTCGCGACGTTCGATCCGCGCCGCTTCGTGAGCAGACGGATCTTTGTTGTTGGAAACGTAAGCCACCCGGTGGAATCTCCTGTCGATCCGCGTTAGCGCTTCAGCGCTTACGCGGATCCCATGCTTCGCGGTCGATCAGCGTCCGCCCTTCACCGCTTACGCGGATCCCATGCTTCGCGGTCGATCCGCGTTCGCCCTTCACCGCTTGCGCGGATCCCATGCTTCGCGGTCGATCTGCGCCGGCGCGTCGGCACCCGCCCCGGTCACGTGCACAGGCAGTCGGCCGCACCGGACCTGGCGCGGATACCCGTCGCGAGACGCCGCCGGCAGCGCTGCCGTGCCGTCGATACGACGCGCGGGGATCATAACGCAGCCAGCCCTCCGGCACCAAGACCATCGACTCTAACGAAGGCGCCCGTCCGCCGGGCGGGCACCTGCTCGTGGCCGGCCCGTTACCCGCCGCGGCTCAGGCGCGCGCGAGCGCATCCGGATTGACGAGATTCGTGCGCAGCGTGCCGGCCAGCGCGCCGACCAGGTTTTCCGCGGCGCAGCGCGCCATCGCGTGGCGCGTCTCGTGCGTCGCCGAGCCGATATGCGGCAGCGCGACGACATTCTTCATCTGCAGCAGCGGCGAATCCGCGGCCAGCGGTTCCTTCTCGAACACGTCGAGCCCCGCACCGCGGATCGTACCCGCGCGCAGCGCATCGATCAGCGCGGCTTCGTCGACCACCGGCCCACGCGATGCGTTGATCAGGATCGCGCCGCGCTTCATCTTCGCGAATTCGGCCGCGCCGATCAGGTGGTGCGTTTCGGGCGACAGCGGCACCTGCAGGCACACGAAATCCGCTTGCGCGAGCAGTTCGTCGAGCGTCACGCGCCGTGCGCCGTACTGCGTTTCGGCTTCCGCATGCGCGGACCGGTTCGCGTACAGCACCTGCATCCGGAAGCCGAGCGCCGCGCGGCGCGCGACCGCGCCGCCGATCCGCCCGAGCCCGACGATGCCGAGCGTCTTGCCCTGCACGTCGGTACCGTACAGGTCGGGGCCGATGCTGCGATGCCAGTGGCCTGCCTTCACCCACTCGGCCAGCTCGACCACCCGTCGCGCGGACGCGAGGATCAGCGAGAACACCGTATCGGCGGTCGATTCGGTCAGCACGTCCGGCGTATGCGCGAGCACGATCCCGCGCCGCGTGAGATCCGCGACGTCGAAGTTGTCGTAGCCGACCGAGATCGTCGACCACGCCTTCAGCCGCGGTGCGCGGTCGAGCATGTCCGGCGTGACCTTCAGGCTCGCGCCGATCGCGCCGTCCGCGTCGCCGAGCGCATCGGCGAGGGCTGCGGCACCGTCGGCCTGCACGACGTCCGCATGCTCGCGCAGGTACGCGAGGACGTCATCGGGCAGCGGCTTGTACGCGACGATACGGGGTTTCATCTGATTCATTTTCCTTGCAGCGGCGCCGCGAGCGGATGCGTATCGGGCGCCTGGGGTTTGACGGACAGCGTGAGGATCACCGCGGCGACGAGCGCGGCGCTCATGAACGCGTACGACGCGACGGGCGAGCCGGTCGCACCGTTCAGGTAGCCGACGAAGTACGAGCCGACGAACGAGCCGAGCGCGCCCATGCTGTTGATCAGCGCCATCGCGCCGCCGGCGACGTTCCTCGGCAGCAGTTCCGGGACGATCGCGAAGAACGGGCCGTACGGCGCGTACATGGCGGCGCCCGCCACGACCAGCAGCGCATACGAGATCCAGAAATGCGACGAGCCGAGTGCGTACGATGCGGCGAACGCGGCCGCGCCGATCAGCAGGAACGGCCACACGAAGCCACGGCGCGAACCGACCTTGTCGGACGCCCACGACGCGGCGAGCATCGCGATCGTCGCGGCGAGATACGGCAGCGCGGACAGCCAGCCGGTCGCGACCATCCCGAGGTCGGAGCCGTTCTTGACGATCGACGGCAGCCACAGCACGAAGCCGTACACGCCGATGCTCCAGCAGAAATACTGTGCGCACAGCTTGATCACGGCCGGCGAGCGGAATGCCTCGCCATAGTTGCGCACGGGCTTGATCGCCGCCTGCTCGGCCGCGAGCGCGGCGTCGAGGTCGCGTTTTTCCTGTGCGTTGAGCCACGGCGAATCGGCCGGCTTGTCCTGCACGAGGAACCACCAGCACACGGCCCAGAGGACGGCCGGCACGCCTTCGGCGATGAACATGTGGCGCCAGCCGAATTCGTGCACGAGATAGCCCGAGACGATCGACATCCACAGCACGGTGACCGGGTTGCCGAGGATCAGGAACGTGTTCGCGCGCGAGCGTTCGTTCTTCGTGAACCAGTTGCTGATGTAGATCAGCATCGCCGGCATCACGGCCGCCTCGACGACGCCGAGCACGAAGCGGATCGCCATCAGCGACGGGATGTTGCTGACGACGCCCGTGAGCGCTGCGCAGGCGCCCCACAGGATGAGGCTGACGAACACGAGCTTCTTCACGCTGCGGCGTTCCGCATAGATTGCGCCGGGGATCTGGAAGAAGAAGTAGCCGAGGAAGAACAGCGCGCCGATCAGCGACGACAGGCCCTTGCTGATCCCGAGGTCCTGGTTGATGCCGGCTGCGGCGGCGAACCCGTAGTTCGCGCGGTCGAGGTAGGCGAGGCTGTAGGTGATGAAGACGATCGGCATGATCGTCCACCAGCGGCGGGCAGCGAGTGTATTGGCCATCAGAATGTCTCCTGTGTCGATCAGAGTTAGCGCTTTAGCGCTTACTCTGATCCCATGCTTCGCGGTCGACCAGAGTTAGCGCTTTAGCGCTTACTCTGATCCCATGCTTCGCGGTCGACCAGAGTTAGTGCTTTAGCACTTACTCTGGTCCCATGCTTCGCGGTCGATCAGAGTTAGTGCTTTAGCGCTTACTCTGGTCCCATGCTTCGCGGTCGATCAGAGTTCGCGCTCCAGCACCTACTCCGATCCCATGCTTCGCGATCGACCAGAGTTAGTGCTTTAACGCTTACTCCGATCCCATACATGCACGACTAAATGAGTCCGCGGATTGTGCCGTGTCCGGCCTCTCATTGCGCGGTGAAGGTTTCCTCTAAGCGATCGGCGTGATTGGTGACGTTTTCGAATCGATCGAGCGCGGCACGGGTCGGCAGCCCTTCCGAGTCGCCGATCACCTGGATCGCGAGCGCACCGATGCGGTTGCCGCGCGCCACGGCCTGTTCGATCGTCTTCCCTTCCAGCAGCGCGCTGACCACGCCGACCGCGAAGCCGTCACCGGCGCCGACCGTGTCGACGACGTTCCGCACACGCTCGCCCGCCACCGTTCCGTCACGGCCGTCAGCCGTCCGGTAATACGCACCTTCGGCACCGAGCTTGATCACCACACCGCGCGCGCCTTGCGCGAGATAGAAGCCCGCGATATCGGCCGGCGTGTCGTGCCCGGTCAGTTGCCGCCCCTCGGCGATGCCCGGCAGCACCCAGTCGGCGAGCGACGCGAGCGCGTTCAGCGTCTTCGCCATCACGTCGGCGGACGGCCACAGCGTCGGGCGCAGGTTCGGGTCGAACGAGATCGTCTTGCCGGCCGCGCGCATTTCGCGCGCCAGCTTGAACGCGAGCTCGCACGACGTCGCGGAGATCGCCGGCGCCACGCCCGTCAGGTGCAGGTGGCGCGCGCCGAGCACGTAGTCGGACACGTAGTCGTCGCACGACAGGTGGCTCGCGGCCGAGCCCTTGCGGAAATACTCGACGGTCGGGTCGCTGCCGTCGTCGTTGCGCGACTTGAGCTGAAAGCCGGTCGGGTAGCGCGGATCGACGGTCACGCACGATGCGTCGATGCCCTCGCGCGCCAGCGTGTCGAGCACGTAGCCGCCGAACGAATCGCGGCCGACGCGGCTCATCCAGCCGACCCGGAAGCCGAGCCGCGACAGGCCGATCGCGACGTTCAGGTCGGCGCCCGCGATCCGCTTCGCGAATTGCGTCGCATGCGCGAGATGACCGGGCTCGGTCGCGACGAACATCGCCATCGCTTCGCCGTAGGTCACGACATCGAGTGCTGCTTTCATGAATGAACTCTCCAGGATCCTTCCGCCGTCACGCGGTTGCGAGCCACGCGACACGCCGGCACGCATCGCCCGCCAGGTCGGCCGCGTCGAACGGAAACTCGATGCCGCGCGGCGCCTGCTGCGGCAGCGCCGCGAGCACGCCGGTCACGAGCGGGTCGTTCGGCGCCGGCGCGGCGGCGAAACGGCGCGCGCCCTCGCCCTCGACGGCCTTGCAGTGAATGTATTCCACATGGGACGCGAGCACTTGCGCGCAATCAAGCGGCGCCTCGCCGGGCCACTGCCAGTTGCCGATGTCGAACGTCATCCCGAGCGCATCGGGCATGCCCGCGGCGGCCAATGCATCGAACAGCCCGCGGAACTGCGCGAGCGCGCCGCCGACCGGAAGCTGGCCGTTCTCGACCACCACGCGGGCCTTCGCGTCGCGCGACAGCGCGACGATGTCGGCCGCGTGCGCGTCGCCGGCGAAGCCGCCGAGCTGGAATTTCACGAAGCGCGCGCCGAGCGCGTCGGCTTCCGCGAGCGCGCCGCGCAATGCGTCCGCATCGAGCGCGCCCGTTTCCGTGTACAGGTTGGCCGGCGTCGAATAGACCGACCACAGCCCGTGGCCGGCCAGCAGCGCACCCAGCGCGGCGAGCGCGCCGGGCGCGGCGTCCGCTTCCGACGCGAACAGTTCGCGCCGCACCTCGAAACCGGTCGCACCCGATGCCGCCGCGGTCGCGACGAATGCGCTGTGGCCCTCCTGACGCACGCGGTCCACCCCGAATGCGCTCGCCACGATCACGATGTCTGTCATTCTGCCCTCTTTTCCCCGGAATGGAACCGGTTCCATTTGCTTGAGACGGATGGTGCGCTTCGCCTCGAACCCACGCCATAGAGGAAATCCCTAAGTTGGGGCATGGCGCGGACGCACGCTCCGACGGCACGCATCACGCATGCCCGGGCCGGCTTCGGCCGTTCAGCCGAGGCTCAGCCGATATCGTGCGCGAGGCTCATTTCGAGGAATTGTGCGGCGACCCGCGACGGCGCGCCGCCGTGCGGCACGAGGATGGAGAAATGACGCGTGAGCGGCGCGGGCGCGAGCGAGCGCAGGACGAGCGCGGCATCGTCGTGACGCAGCGACATCGCGGACACGAATCCGACGCCCATCCCGGCACGCACGGCTTCCTTCACGGCCTCGACACCCGCGATCTCGAATGCGACCCGCATCGGCGCCGCGCCTTGCGCGAACGCGCGCTCGACGAGTTGCCGCACGGCGGAGCCCGCCTCGCGCAGGACGAGCGGATGGGCCGCCAGCGCGTCGAGCGTGACGCCCGGCGCGTATTCGGGCGCGGCCAGCGGATGCCCGGTCGGCACGATCGCCACGATCTCGTCCTCGCGCCACGCGTGCACCGCGGTGCCCGGCGGCAGCGCCTCGCCGGGCGGCCCTTCGATCATCGCGATGTCGAGCGACGGCAGCGCCGCGACCACGTCGGCCGTGTTGCCGCTCATCGTATGGATCGCCACGCGCGGGGCGCGCGGCTGGAACGCCGAGATCAGGTAAGGCAGCAGGTAGCTCGCGGGTGTCGTGCTCGCGCCGATGCGCAGCGTGCCGGCTTCCAGGCCGCGCACCGCGTCGCGAAACGCGCGCGCCTGCGCGAACGTGTCGCGCTGTGCTTTCGCGTACTGCGCGAGCTGTTCGCCGACCGGGGTCAGGCGGATGCCGCGGCCTTCGCGCTGGTACAGCGGCTCGCCGAATTCGTCCTGCAGCAGCCGCAACTGGCCCGACACGGCCGGCTGCGACAGATGCAGCGCCACGGCGGCGTGGCTGATGTTCAGGTGTTCGGCGACGGCGGCGAACGTTATCAGTTGATCCGGGGTCATGGGGATAAATTATCGGCTTTCCGGATAGTTTACGTCACAAATCACAATTTTTCATATCGATATAACGAAATTAGGATTACAGCATCGCAACACGCTCCATCACGGTGCTTCCATGTCCACTGCCCCGACTCCCCATCTCAACCATGCCGCGCCGTCGATGCGCGGCCAGTTGAACGGCGTGCTGTTCGTCGCGCTGTTCGCCGCCGCCGTCACGAGCCTGTCCCAGCTTCCCGCGATCGCGGGGCTCGGCCTGTCGCCGCTGATCGTCGGCATCGTCGCCGGTGCGCTGTACGGCAACGCGCTGCGCGACGGCATGCCGGCCAGCTGGGCGGCCGGCGTCAATTTCTCCGCGCGCAAGCTGCTGCGCATCGCGGTCGCGTTCTTCGGGTTGCGCGTGAGCCTGCAGGAAATCGCGCAGGTCGGGCTGCCGGGCCTGACGGTGTCGGTCCTCGTCGTCGTCAGCACGCTCGCGATCGGCACCTGGGCGGGCATGAAGCTGATGAAGCTCGACCGCGATTCCGCGCTGCTGACCGCCGCCGGCAGCGCGATCTGCGGCGCGGCCGCCGTGCTCGCGTTCGAGTCGACGCTGCAGTCGAAGCCGCACCAGAGCGCGATGGCCGTGGGCAGCGTCGTGCTGTTCGGCACGCTGTCGATGTTCCTGTACCCAATCGCCTATCACGCCGGTCTGCTGAATCTCGACCCGGCCGGCCTGGGCCTGTTCTTCGGCGGCACGATCCACGAGGTCGCGCAGGTGGTCGGCGCGGCGAGCGACATCAGCCCGCAGGTCGCGCACATCGCGACGATCGTCAAGATGACGCGCGTGATGCTGCTGGTGCCGGTGCTGCTGGTGCTCGGCTGGTGGCTCGCCCGCTCGGCCCGCGCCACCGCCGGCGGCGCGCAAGGCAAGCGCAAGGTTGCCGTGCCCTGGTTCGCGCTCGGGTTCCTCGGCTTCGTGATCGTCAACTCGCTGAACGTGCTGCCGACGGACGTCACGCACACGCTGAACGTGCTCGACACCTTCGCGCTGACGATGGCCATGACCGCGCTCGGCATCGAAACCCGCGTGGCGCAGATCCGCGCGGCCGGCCCGCGCGCGCTGATGACCGGCCTGATCCTGTACGTGTGGCTGATCGCCGGCGGCTACGGGATCACCTGGGCCGTGCAGCACTGGCTTGGCTGAGTTGCCCGCCCGTGACACGTCGCGCGCCGCGCCCGCCGGGATGGTCCCGCGGGCGCGTCGCAGTGCTATGCTTCGCGTCGTTTTCCATCGCCCTCTTTCAGCCGTGCTCTCGTTCCTGCTGAAGCTGCGCACTCGCGCCCAAACGCTGTTCCGCCTGTCGGACGCCCATACGATGCTGATCTGGTCGGCCATCGTCGGCGTCGGCGGCGCCTTTGCCACGATGGCGTTCCGCGAAGGCATCGACCTGATGCAGCACCTGATCTCCGGGCAAAGCGGCAGCTTCGTGCAGATGGCGAAACGCCTGCCGTGGTACGTGCGGTTCTGGATGCCGGCCGCGGGCGGCTTCCTCGCCGGCTGCGTGCTGCTGCTCGCGACGCGCGGCGACAGGAAGGCGGGCAATACCGACTACATGGAATCGGTCGCGCTCGGCAACGGTGTCGTGCCGGTACGGCAGAGCCTGTGGCGCAGCGTGTCGTCGCTGCTGACGATCGGCAGCGGCGGCTCGATCGGCCGCGAAGGTCCGATGGTGCAGCTCGCGGCGCTCGCCGCGTCGCTCGTCGGCCGCTTCGCGCACTTCGACCCGCCGCGCCTGCGCCTGCTGGTCGCCTGCGGAGCGGCCGCCGGCATCACGTCCGCCTACAACGCGCCGATCGCCGGCGCATTCTTCGTGTCGGAAATCGTGCTCGGCACGATCGCGATGGAGAGCTTCGGCCCGATGGTCGTCGCGTCGGTCGTCGCGAACATCGTGATGCGCGAATTCGCCGGCTACCGGCCGCCGTACGAGATGCCGGTGTTTCCGGCCGTCACCGGCCCCGAGGTGCTGCTGTTCGTCGTGCTCGGCGCGCTGTGCGGCGTGCTCGCGCCGCAGTTCCTGCACCTGCTCGACGCGTCGAAGAACCATTTCAAGCGGCTGCCGGTGCCGCTGCCGGTGCGGCTCGCGCTCGGCGGCCTCGTGGTCGGCGTGATCTCGGTGTGGACGCCGGACGTATGGGGCAACGGCTATAGCGTCGTTAACCAGATCCTGCATTCGCCGTGGACCTGGCAGGCGCTGGTCGCGGTGCTCGTGTTCAAGGTCATCGCAACCTCGGCCACGGTCGGCTCGGGTGCGATCGGCGGCGTGTTCACGCCGACGCTGTTCGTCGGCGCGGTGTTCGGTTCGCTGTTCGGGCTCGCGATGGAAGCGCTGTGGCCCGGCCATACGTCGGCGTATTTCGCGTACGCGATCGTCGGGATGGGGGCGTTCATGGCGGGCGCCACGCAGGCGCCGCTGATGGCGATCCTGATGATCTTCGAGATGACGCTGAGTTATCAGGTCGTGTTGCCGCTGCTGGTGTCGTGCGTATTCGCGTATTTCGTCGCGCGCGCGACCGGCACGACGTCGATGTACGAAATCACGCAGCACCATTACCAGGACGCGCAGGAGAAGCTGCGGCTGCGCACCACGCAGATGCGCGAACTGATCCAGCCCGCGCAGACGGTCGTGCCGCTCACGGCGAGCGTCGCCGACATGACGCGCGTGTTTCTCGAATATCCGGTGAAGTACCTGTACGTCACCGACGATGCCGGGCGCTTTCGCGGCGCGGTCGCGCTGAAGGACATCACGTCGGACCTGCTCGACAAGCGCGACACGACCGACAAGACGGCCGCGCATTACGCGCACACGCCGTTTCCGCTCCTGACGCCCGACATGCCGCTCGCCACCGCGCTCGAACGCTTCATGGCGTTCCAGGGCGAACGCCTGCCGGTGATCGAAAGCGAAGCCGAGCCGACGCTCGCGGGCGTCGTCTACAAGACGTCGCTGCTCGACGCGTACCGGCGGATGACCGGCGAGCGCTGATTCGCACGACGCGATGAGGCGCGGCGCATGCCGCATGCTTCATCGCACCCCGCCTGTGCCGCGCATCGCACGCGGCACGACGAATCCGCTGCCGCGTCAGTCGGGCGCGCGCCCGAGCACGACACGCGCGAAGAACCCCGCGAGCACCGACTCGGCCACGTCGGCCGGCACGTGTTGCGGATCGGCCGCGTAATACGACTGCACGCCGTCGCACAGGCACATCAGCCCGAACGCGAGCGTCTCCGCCGGCAACAGCAGCGGCGTGCCGGAGCGCTCGGAGAAGCGCCGGATGAATTCGGCCATCTGCACGCGCTTGGCGTGCAGGAACTGGTTGAAGCGCACGCGGAACTTCGCGTCGCGCGCGGCCTGCAGCTTCGCCTCGCCCCACAGCAACGAGAATTCGTCGTCGGCGAACAGCGTGCGGTAATGCGCGAGCGTCATCGATTCCATCTGTTCGCGCGACCCGCCCTCGTCGAAGATCGCCTGGAAATCGGCCTGCACCAGCGCATGGTTGCGCTCCAGCAACTCCAGCAGGAGTTCCGACTTGCTGCGGAAATTCGAGTAGAACGCGCCGCGCGTATAGCCGGCCGCGGCCGCGATGTCCTCGACGCTCGCGGCCACAAAGCCTTTCTTCAGAAAAATGCGATGCGCGGCATTCAGCAGACGTTCGCGCGTCTGATCCCTGCTCTGCTCGCGGGTTAAGCGCTGTGGTTTCATGGCGCGCAGTCTAGCATCGATTCCCTTTCAAATTCATCTTTGCACTCAGATACAGGTGTGTATTAGAATTCGCCACAGTTTCTGAAAATGCTGTCCGCGCGCCTCTGTCGGCGCCGCTCGGGGCAAGCGCCGGCCGCGCTTGCCGGCTTCGTTCCGCTCTCGCTCTCACCTCACTTGGGGGTTTCGTGAATCGCTCCGGTTCCCGCGCCGTGCTGCTGGTCGGCACCGCGCTCGTCCTCGCCGCCTGTCATCCAAAAGAATCCGCGCCGCCCGCCCCGCGCCCCGTCGTCGCACTGCCCGCGCATGCCGACGACGCCGCGGTCGCCCGCACGCTCCCCGGCGAGATCCAGCCGCGTTATGCCACCCCGCTGTCGTTCCGCATCGCCGGCAAGATCATCGAGCGCAAGGTGCGCCTCGGCGATACGGTCAAGGTCGGCCAGGTCGTCGCGCTGCTCGATCCGTCCGACGTCGAGAAGAACGCCGCGAGCGCACAGGCGCAACTCGACGCCGCGACGCACAGCCTCGCGTTCGCGAAGCAGCAGCTCGACCGCGACCGCGCACAGGCGCGCGAAAACCTGATCGCGACCGCCCAGCTCGAACAGACCGAGAACAGCTACACGTCGGCGCTCGCGCAGCGCGACCAGGCGCAGCAGCAGCTCGCGCTCGCCCGGAACCAGCTTCGCTACGCGACGCTCGTCGCCGATCACGCGGGCTACATCACCGCCGAACAGGCCGACACCGGCCAGAACGTGTCGGCCGGCCAGCCCGTCTACCAGCTCGCGTGGTCCGGCGACGTCGACGTCGTCAGCGACGTGCCCGAAGCCGCGCTTGCATCGCTCACGCCCGGCCACGCGGCCAGCGTCACGCTGCCGTCGCTGCCCGGTCGCCAGTTCGCGGCGAAGGTGCGCGAAATCGCGCCGGCCGCCGATCCGCAAAGCCGCACGTATCGCGTGAAGCTCACGCTCGCCGCGCCCGATCCGGCGATCCGGCTCGGGATGACGGCCAGCGTCGCGTTCGACGGCGCACCGGCCGCCGGCGACGCGCCGTCGATCACGCTGCCCGCGACCGCGCTGTTCCATGACGGCGCGCAGCCGGCCGTGTGGGTCGTGCGCACGAAGGACGACACGCTCGAGCTGCGCCGCGTCGACGTCGCGCGCTTCAACGAGCGCACGGTGACGGTGTCGCACGGGCTGCAGCCCGGCGAGCGCGTCGTGTTGCAGGGCGTGCACACGGTCAGCGCGGGCGAGAAGGTACGCGCGATCGCGCCGCTGCATCCGGAGGACTTCGCATCGTGAGCACTCCGCACGAAGAAGGCCGGTTCAACCTGTCTGCATGGGCGCTGCGCCACCAGGCGCTGGTCGTCTACCTGATCGCGCTCGCGACGCTCGCGGGCATCCTCGCGTACACGCGGCTCGCGCAGTCCGAAGACCCGCCGTTCACGTTCCGCGTGATGGTGATCCGCACGTTCTGGCCCGGCGCGACCGCGCGGCAGGTGCAGGAACAGGTGACCGACCGGATCGGCCGCAAGCTGCAGGAAACGCCGGCCATCGACTTCCTGCGCAGCTATTCGCGCCCCGGCGAATCGCTGATCTTCTTCACGATGAAGGATTCGGCGCCCGTGAAGGACGTGCCCGAGACCTGGTACCAGATCCGCAAGAAGGTCGGCGACATCGGCTATACGCTGCCGCCCGGCGTGCAGGGCCCGTTCTTCAACGACGAATTCGGCGACGTCTACACCAACATCTGGACGCTCGAGGGCGACGGCTTCACGCCCGCGCAACTGCACGACTACGCCGATCAGTTGCGCACCGTGCTGCTGCGCGTGCCGGGCGTCGGCAAGGTCGACTATTTCGGCGACCCCGACCAGCGGATCTTCATCGAGGTGAACAACGCGCAGCTCACGCGCCTCGGCATCTCGCCGCAGCAGCTCGGCCAGGCAATCAACGCGCAGAACGACATCTCGTCGGCCGGCGTACTGACGACCGCCGACGATCGCGTGTTCGTGCGGCCGAGCGGCCAGTTCGACAACGTCAATGCAATCGCCGATACGCTGATCCGCATCAACGGCCGCACGTTCCGGCTCGGCGATCTCGCGACCGTGAAGCGCGGCTACGACGACCCGGTCGTCACGCAGATGCGCGCGGCCGGCTCAGGCGCGGGCGGCTCAGGTTCGGCCGGCAAGGCCGTGCTCGGCATCGGCGTGACGATGCAGCCGGGCGGCGACGTGATCCGGCTCGGCAAGGCGCTCGACGCCGAATCGAAGGACCTGCAGGCGCAACTGCCGGCAGGCCTCAAGCTGGTCGAGGTGTCGAGCATGCCGCACGCGGTCGCGCATTCGGTCGACGATTTCCTCGAAGCCGTCGCCGAAGCGGTCGCGATCGTGCTGGTCGTGAGCCTCGTGTCGCTCGGCCTGCGCACCGGGATGGTGGTCGTGATCTCGATTCCGGTCGTGCTCGCGGTCACCGCCCTCTTCATGTACCTGTTCGACATCGGGCTGCACAAGGTGTCGCTCGGCACGCTCGTGCTCGCGCTCGGGCTGCTCGTCGACGACGCGATCATCGCGGTCGAGATGATGGCCGTGAAGCTCGAACAGGGCTACACCCGCGCACGCGCCGCCGCGTTCGCCTATACGAGCACCGCGTTCCCGATGCTGACCGGCACGCTCGTCACCGTGTCGGGCTTCCTGCCGATCGCGCTCGCGAAATCGAGCACCGGCGAATACACGCGCTCGATCTTCGAGGTGTCGGCCATCGCGCTGATCGCATCGTGGTTCGCGGCCGTCGTGCTGATTCCGCTGCTCGGCTACCACATGCTGCCCGAGCGCAAGCGGCACGCGCACGAGGCGCACCTGCCCGACGATCACGAGCACGACATCTACGACACGCGCTTCTACCGCCGCCTGCGCGGCTGGATCGACTGGTGCATCGAGCGGCGCTTCGTCGTGCTGCTGATCACGGGTGCCCTGTTCGTCGTGGCAATGATGGGCTTTTCGCTCGTGCCGCAGCAGTTCTTCCCGAGTTCCGATCGCCCCGAGCTGCTCGTCGACCTGCGGCTGCCCGAAGGCGCGTCGTTCGCGGCGACGCTGCGCGAGACCGAGCGCCTCGAGAAAGTGATCGACAAGCGCCCCGAGATCGATCATTCGGTGAGCTTCGTCGGCAGCGGCGCGCCGCGCTTCTACCTGCCGCTCGACCAGCAGCTTCAGTTGCCGAACTTCGCGCAGTTCGTGATCACCGCCAAATCGGTGAAGGATCGCGAGAAGCTCGCGACCTGGCTCGAAACCACGCTGCGCGAGCAGTTCCCGGCCGTGCGCTGGCGGCTGTCGCGGCTCGAGAACGGCCCGCCGGTCGGCTACCCGGTGCAGTTCCGCGTGAGCGGCGACAGCATCGCGACGGTCCGCTCGATCGCCGAGAAGGTCGCGGCCACGATGCGCGGCGACGCGCGCACGGTCAACGTGCAGTTCGACTGGGACGAGCCGGCCGAGCGCTCGGTGCGCTTCGAGATCGACCAGAAGAAGGCGCGCGAACTGAACGTCACGTCGCAGGACGTCTCGAGCTTCCTCGCGATGACGCTGTCCGGCACGACCGTCACGCAGTACCGCGAACGCGACAAGCTGATCGCGGTCGACCTGCGCGCGCCGAAGGCCGATCGCGTCGACCCCGCGAAGCTCGCCGGCCTCGCGCTGCCGACCCCGAACGGCCCGGTGCCGCTCGGCTCGCTCGGCCGCTTCAAGCCGACGCTCGAATACGGCGTCGTGTGGGAGCGCGACCGCCAGCCGACCATCACCGTGCAGTCGGACGTACGCGCCGGTGCACAGGGCATCGACGTCACGCATGCGGTCGACGCGAAGCTGAACGCATTGCGCGCGCAGTTGCCGGTCGGCTACCAGATCAACATCGGCGGCTCGGTCGAGGAAAGCGCGAAGGCGCAGAAATCGATCAATGCGCAGATGCCGCTGATGGCGATCGCCGTGTTCACGCTGCTGATGATCCAGCTGCAGAGCTTCTCGCGCGTGCTGATGGTCGTGCTGACCGCGCCGCTCGGGCTGATCGGGGTGGTCGCCACGCTGCTGATGTTCGGCCAGCCGTTCGGCTTCGTCGCGATGCTCGGCGTGATCGCGATGTTCGGGATCATCATGCGCAACTCGGTGATCCTCGTCGACCAGATCGAGCAGGACATCGCCGCCGGCCACGGCCGCGTCGACGCGATCATCGGCGCGACCGTGCGGCGGTTCCGCCCGATCACGCTGACGGCCGCGGCCGCCGTGCTCGCGCTGATCCCGCTGTTGCGCTCGAACTTCTTCGGGCCGATGGCGACCGCGCTGATGGGCGGCATCACGAGCGCGACCGTGCTGACGCTGTTCTACCTGCCCGCGCTGTATGCGACGTGGTTCCGCGTGAAGCGCGACGAACGCGACCCGCAGAACGGCCCGCCGCCCGGCGGCAGCACGCCGGCCGCGCCGTCGGGAGCCTGACCATGGATCGATCGATGAACCTGAAAACGAAAGCCGTGCGCGCACTCGCCGTCGCGAGCCTCGCCGGCCCGCTCGCGGGCTGCGCCTGGTTCGCGCCGAGCGGCGAGCCGCCCGCGATGCCGTCGCCCGCGCACTACGGCACCATGCCGCAAGTGCAGCAGACCGTGTCCGCGCAAGGCGTCGCGCAGCAGTTCGAGGTCGGCGCGCAGCCGGTGCCCGACTGGTGGAAGCAGTACCGCTCCGATGCGCTGAACGCGCTCGTCGACGAAGGGCTGCGCAACAGCCCGACGCTCAGTGCGGCATCGCACTCGCTGGATGCCGCGCGCGAACAGCTGCGCGGGCAGATCGGCAGCTCGATGCTGCCGTCGATCGATGCGGTCGGACAGGCCACGCGCCAGCGTGCGCTCGGCGTGCCGATCCCCGCACTCGGCGCGCCGACGCTGCTGTACGACACGTTCGTCGGCCAGCTGCAGGCGAGCTACACGATCGACCTGTTCGGCGCGTCGCGTTTCGCGAATCGCGCGCTGGCGCGACGCGTCGACGTCAGCGCGTTCCAGCTCGAATCCGCGCGGCGCGCGCTGGCCGCGAACATCGTCACCGCGTCGATCACGGTGTCGGTGCTGAATGCGCAGATCAACACGACCGAGCGGCTCGTCGCACTCGCCAACGACCAGGCGCACGATGCCGAACGCCGCTACGCACTCGGTTCCGCCTCGCGCAGCGACGCGCTGAACGCGCGGCAAAGCGCCGACACGTTCGCGGCGAGCCTGCCCGCGCTGCGCCAGCAGCGCGACTCGGCCCGCCATGCGCTCGCGGTGCTGGTCGGCCGCACGCCCGACCGGCCGCCGGCCGATCTCACGCTCGCCGATCTGCACCTGCCCGAACAGGTGCCCGTCGTCGTGCCGTCGGACCTGCTGCAAAGCCGCCCGGACATCCAGGCCGCCGACGCGGGGCTGAAGGCGGCCGCGGCCGAAGTCGGCCTCGCGACCGCGCAGATGTTCCCGCAGCTGTCGTTGTCGGCCGCGATGGGCAAAGGCGGCTTCAGCTGGCCGACGATGCTGTCGGGTGCCGGCGCGATCTGGAACGTCGGCGCGTCGCTGAGCCAGCCGATCTTCCACGGCGGCGCGCTGCTCGCCCAGCGCCGCGCGGCGAAGGCCACTTACGAGGCCGCCGTCGACCAATACAAGCAGGCCGTGCTCGGCGCGTTCCAGAACGTCGCCGATTCGCTCGCGGCGCTCGAGCACGATGCGGAAGCGCTCGACGCGTCGTCGCGCGCCGCGCTGTCCGCGCGGGGCGCGTACGACGACGCGGCGGCCCGCGTGCGGCTCGGCGCGCTGCCGCCGTCGGCCGCGCGCGCCAGCGAGCTGCAGTATCGCAATGCACGGCTCGACGAGATCCGCGCGACCGGCGCGCGGTTCGCGGATACCGCGCGGCTCTACCAGGCGATGGGCACGCCGCCGGTCGACAAGGGCGGGCCGTCCGGCAAGGCCGGCAACACCGCCGGCGACGGCGCAACCGGCCAGCAAGCGCACGCCGCCACTGCCGATACTGCCGCCACCGACACGCCGCCTTCGCCGCCTTCGCCGCAATAAGCCGGCCCGCCATCGCGTGCGCGCGGAATCCCGCGCACGCCTCCCCATCTTCCGCTTGACCCTCACGTAGCGTAACGTTCGAGACTCCAGTGTGCGTACCGAACGGAGGAACGAATGCGACTGAAAGTGGGAGAACTGGCGAAACGCAGCGGGCTGACCGTCCGCACGCTTCATCACTATCACGCGATCGGTCTGCTGACGCCTTCGGCGCGCGCCGACAACGGCTACCGGCTGTACGACCGCCACGACATCGCCCGGCTCCACCAGATCCAGGCGTTGCGTCGCTTCGGCCTGTCGCTCACCGAAATCGGCGACCACCTGAACCAGCCCGGCACCCCGCTCGTCGATCTCGTCGCGAAGCAGATCGCGCTGCTCGACCGTCAGCTCGCGCAGACCGCGCAGCTACGCGAGCGCCTCGTGAGCCTGCATGCGCAGCTCGCCGCGGGCACGGAGCCGGAGCTGGCCGATTGGCTCACCACACTGGAGTTGATGACCGTGTACGACAAATATTTTTCCGAGGAAGAACTCGCGCGCCTGCCGATGTACCAGAAAAGCCAGGCGGGCGACGCCGAATGGATCGCACTCGTCGACGAAGTGCGCGCGCTGCACGACGCGGGCGTACCCGCCGAGGACGAACGCCCCCGTGCGCTCGCCAGTCGCTGGATGACGCTGCTCGTGCGCGACACGAACAACGACCCGCGGCTGCTGGCGAAGCTGAACCTGATGCACGAGCACGAACCGGCGATGCAGTCGAAGATCGGCATTTCGACCGCGCTGCGCGACTATGTGCTGCGTGCGTCGTCCGAAAACAAGATGCGGATCTTCGAGAAGTATCTCGCGCCGGACGAGATCCGCTTCATGCGCGCGCACTACGGCGAACGCGCGATGGAATGGCCGCAACTGATGGGCGACGTGCGCGACGCGATCGATGCGGGTACCCGACCTGCTTCGCCGGAAGGCCGCGCGCTTGCGCAGCGCTGGCTCGAGCTGTTCTGCAGCTATGCCGGCCACGATCCGGCCACGCACGCGAAATTCCGCGCGGCGATGATGAACGAGCCTGCACTGACGCAGGATACGTGGGTCGACGACACGCTGATCGGTTTCGTGCGGGAGGCGATGGCGCAGCTTGCGCCCGCGCGCTGAACGCGTTGAGCGCATGAAGGTGCGGGCGGCACGCGGGTTTCCCGCGTGCCGCCCGTTTCACCATTTGCAGCCCGTGTCGCGCACCGCATCCAGCGCGAACATCGGCAATGCCAGCAGGCCCGCGTGTGAATACGCGTGACGGCAGTCGGTACGACGGGCATTCGACACGCCGTCGGCCAGCCTCGCGTCGACGCTGTCACGGCGCGCGGCCACGCCGCCGGACGACGCGCCCAATGCCCCGACCGCCGCCTGCGCCGGACTGCGCGCCGCCGCATGCCGCGAGCCGATCGCGTCCAGATCGCGGCGCCAGTCGAGATCGGGGCCTGATGCGGGCTCGGGATCGGGGTCGCGTCGGGTCGCGATTGCGTCGGCAGGCGTTTCACCATGCCGACGCGAAACGCCCTCCGTATTCGAAGACGCCCGCGTCGTCATGCGCGACGCAGCGACCGCGGCGGATCGTTTCGTCGATGACACGGCGCCCTCGGCACCGCGCCCACTCGCGGCGGGCCCGGTTCGCCCCGCGTCAGGCACGCCCGCCACGGGCACCGGCCGCGCGGGAATCAGCTCGACGCGCAGCGCGAGCCGGGGCCGCGCCCCGGCGTTCGGGCGGGCCACCGTCGACGCCCGCTGCAGCACGAACCATCCGAGCAGGTGAATCGATACGGACGCGACGACAGCCAGCGCGACGATGCGCGGCCGGCGCCGCCCTGCCACGCCGGCAAGCCGCGAGGGCGATGCGTCAGTCCTGCTCGCCGACACCGTCATCGCTGAACGCGAGCAGGTCGCCGGGCTGGCAGTCGAGATAACGGCAGATCGCCTCGAGCGTCGCGAAACGGATGCCCTTGACCTTCCCTTGCTTGAGCAGCGACAGATTCTGTTCGGTGATGCCGACCGCCGCCGCGAGATCCTTCGAGCGGACCTTGCGCGTCGCGAGCATCACATCGAGCTTGACCACGATCGACATGGCGCGCCTCAGACGAACTGCCGATGTTCGGCATCGAGTTCGCTCGCCTGCCGGAGGATATGCGCGATGACCGCGATGCAGGCCGCGGTGAACAGCGCGACCACGTACGGCAGGCTGAAACCGATGCTGACCACGCGATGGCCGACCGGTTCGCGCAGCGTCGCCCACACGCTCAGGAGCGGTTCGCACAGCAGGCTCAGCAACACCCACATCCCGATCGCACGGCCCGTCTTGCCGAGATGGCCGGCCGCTTGCGCGGAGAAATAATCGCGGCGCGCGTAGGTGCGGAACAGCGCACGCAGATGACGCAGGCCGTTCGCGAGCGCGATCAGCGGCACGCTCGACAGCAGGATGCCGACCGCCTTCTGCCACCACGGGAACGCGGCGACATCGACGTGCAGGTTCGAGATCACCGAATCGGTGAGGCCGAATACGAGGCCGGGCCCCGACGCCGCGTTCAGCGACGGGAACGCCCAGCACGCGGCGTTGAGCACCAGCATGCCGACGATGAACCACAGCGTGACGGTGGCCATCTGCTGGCTGATACGGGCGATGCGATCGGAATGCATGACTTGTCCTCGACGACGAATGAACGAGCGCCGATTGTACGTCTAAAATTATCGTAAAACGATAATTTATTGCTGTTACATCATGATTTCTTATTGTTCGACAGGTTCGACTCATCCCCAACAGGCGTGAGTCGCACGCGCCGTCACGAGCGCGGGGCGCGCGCCTATCGGTAGTCGCGCGCGCTGATCGCGTGCCAGTGCTTCGTCATGTAGCGCAGAAACGCGGGTCGGGCTTTCAGGTCCGCATTCGGCACGGGCGCCGCGCCGCCGTCCATGAACTTGCCGTTGACCGTGACGGTTTCCTCGCCGCGCAGCACGTACTTCGTGCCCTGGTCGATCAGGAAGTACTTGACCTGGTCGGCGCTGACGTCGCCGCGGCAGCCGATCCTGTACGCGAACAGAAACTGCTTGCGGCCGTTGCCGAGCAGGTCGCGCATCTCGATCGACGCGGGCACGACGTCGAGAATCACGTCGACCGGGCATGCCTTCACGTAGTCGCGCACGGTCCAGTCGGGCCGGCCGTCGAGCGTCGCGGCGACCTTGAGCTCGAGGTCGTCGCCGGACGCGGTGCGTGCGAGCGTCACCGCATGTGCGCCGGCCGCGTCGGTCCACGTGTATTCGGTGGCGGCCTGCGCCGGGTTGCACAGCGCAGTGGCGGCAAGAAACAGGCAAGGCGAAAGGAAGCGTCTCTTCATCGGCGAGGTGGAAGCAGGATCGAACGCGCCATTATCGACACAGCCGCGTGCCTCTGCCAGCCGCCTGCCCGTTCAGCGCTCGCGCGCCCCGAGCCCGAGCGCCTTCATCCGCCGGTACAACGTTCGCTCGCTCATCCCGACCTGCTCGGCGAGCGCCTTGCGCGTGCCGTCGAACGTGCGCGCGATGCGCACGAGCTCCGCGTCCGACACGCCGCGCGCATCGGCCGCGCGATCCTGCGGCGCCGCCGATGCGGCGACCAGCTCGGCCGGCAGGTGTTCGACCCGGATCGTCCCGTCGTCCGCGAACAGGCATGCGCGTTCGAGCACGTTGCGCAGCTCGCGGATATTGCCCGGCCACGCATAGGCATCGAGACACGCGCGCGCGCGTTCGGTCAGGACGAACGGCCGGGCCGCGAACGGCCGTGTGCCAGTCTCGCCCGCGCCGGCGCGCGCGTTCGCGATTCGCCGCAGGATCGATTCGGCCAGCAGCGCGACGTCCCCGCGGCGCTCGCGCAACGCCGGCAGCGGAATCGGAAACGCGTTGATCCGGTAGTAGAGATCCTGCCGGAACCGGCCGTCGTCGATCATCTCGCGCAGCGGCTTGTGCGTCGCCGCGACGAGCCGGAAGTCCGCGCGCAGCGCCTCGACGCCGCCGACGCGGCGGAACGTGCCCGACTCGATCAGACGCAGCAGCTTCACCTGCATCGGCAGCGGGACATCGCCGATCTCGTCGAGAAACAGCGTGCCGCCCTGCGCGGTCTCGACGAGGCCCGGCTTGCGCTGGTTCGCGCCCGTGAACGCGCCCTTCTCGTAACCGAACAGTTCGCTCTCGAACAGCGTCTCGGCGATCCCCGAGCAATCGACGACGACGAACGGCCCCATCGCACGATCGCTCGCCTCGTGCAGCGCGCGGGCGAACAATTCCTTGCCGGTGCCCGATTCGCCGAGCAGCAGCACCGGCAGCATCGACGGCGCGACGCGCTGCAGTGCGCCGAGCGCCGCATTGAACGCGTCGGCGCCGCCGACGAGCCCTTCCGCACTCGGCTGCGCGGATGCGCTGCGCACCGTGGTCAGCCGCTCGACGTACGCGATCACGTTGCCGTGCGCATCGAAGATCGGCCGCAATTCGACGTCGACATGCTCGGGGCCGCGCGGCGTGTGATGGATGTGCAGCACGCGGTTCAGCCCACGCGACTCGAGCGCCTGCTTCATCGGGCAATGCTCGCCGGCCTGGTCGCACGGCACGTCGTAGTGATGCGACACCTGGAAGCAGTGCCGGCCCACGTGCTCGACGCCCGCGACGCCGAACTGGCGCCGGTACGCATCGTTCGCCGCGAGGATGCGGTAATCGGGATCGACGACGATCATCGGCTGCGGATCCTGCTCGAGATACGCGACGAGCGCGCGCACGTCGGGCATGACGTCGGGGCGCGGCGCGGGGACGATCGGGATGGTGTCGTGCGGATTCATGCGGACGCTCGGTGAAGGAGATGCCTGACGAACTGGCGGGCGCACTGCCAGGCGGACTGCCAATTCTGCCACGACACTGCCATAAGTGGCAGTCCGCAGCGGCAACCGTGCGCCGGCGATGCCCGTGATTCGCCGCGCCTGCGCCGAAAACCCGAGTCGAATCAAATCCCTGGCAGATCGGCCAGTGCCGCGATGCAGGCTGGCACGCTTCTTGAGTTACAGATCGCGATTGCAGATGCAGAACCCGATCGAGGACACCCCGTGAGCAATGCCACCACGCTGTCGGTCGAAGGCTTTTTCGACCCGGCGACCCACACCGTCAGCTATCTCGTGCTCGATACCGCGAGCCGCGCATGCGCGCTGATCGACAGCGTGCTCGACTACGACCCGACATCCGGCCGCACGCGCACCGCCAGCGCCGACCGGCTGATCGCCCGCGTCGCCGAACTCGGCGCGGACGTGCACTGGCTGCTGGAAACCCACGTGCACGCCGACCACCTGTCGGCCGCGCCGTACCTGAAGGAACACGTCGGCGGCCGGATCGCGATCGGTTCGCACGTGCGCCGCGTGCAGCACGTGTTCGGCACGCTGTTCAACGCGGGCCCCGGCTTCGCGCAGGACGGCCGCCAGTTCGACCGGCTGCTCGACGACGGCGACACGCTCGCGCTCGGCACGCTGACGATCCGCGCGCTGCATACGCCGGGCCACACGCCCGCGTGCATGACCTACTGCGTCGACGACGCGACGCAGCGCGCGGCATTCGTCGGCGACACGCTGTTCATGCCCGACTACGGCACGGCCCGCTGCGACTTCCCGGGCGGCGACGCGCGCACGCTGTACCGCTCGATCGCGCGCGTGCTCGGCCTGCCGCCCGACACGCGCCTGTACCTGTGCCACGACTACCAGCCGGGCGGCCGCGACGTGCAGTTCGTGACGACCGTGGCCGAGCAGCGCCGCGCGAACGTGCACGTGAAGGACGGCGTGACCGAGGACGATTTCGTCGCGATGCGTACCACGCGCGACGCCACGCTCGCCATGCCCGTGCTGATGCTGCCGTCCGTGCAGGTCAACATGCGCGCCGGCCACCTGCCCGAGCCCGAAGACAACGGCGTGCGCTACCTGAAGATCCCGCTCGACGCGATCTGAGCGCCGGCGCCCCAACCGAGACCCCCGACATGACCTCCACCCGCAAGCTGACCGACGCGCTGTCGGTCTCGCCGCAGATCGCGGCGGCCGACCTGCCCGCGCTTCACGCGGCCGGCATCCGCGCGATCATCTGCAACCGCCCCGACGGCGAAGGCGCCGACCAGCCGACCGTCACCGAAATCCGCGCGGCCGCCGCGCCGCTCGGCATCGACGTGCTTTACCTGCCGGTCGATACGGGCAAGGTGACCGACGACCAGGCCGCGCAATTCGGCGCACTCGTCGCGTCGCTCGACGGCCCGGTGCTCGCGTACTGCCGCAGCGGCATGCGTTCGGCCACGCTGTGGGCGTTGTCGCAAGCCGGCCTGCGCCCGCTGAACGACATCGTCGCGACGGCCGCCGCGGCCGGCTACGACCTGCACGCGCTCGCGTCGCGTGTCGTGCAAGGCGGCAAGCAGGCGGCACCGGCCGTCGACGCGCGGCACGACATCGTGATCGTCGGCGCGGGCGCGGCCGGCATCGCGGTCGCATCGAGCCTGCTCGCACGCGACGCGTCGCTCGACATCGCGGTGATCGATCCGGCCGACGTCCACTACTACCAGCCCGGCTGGACGATGGTCGGCGCGGGCGTCTTCCGGCCCGAGACCACCGCACGCCGGATCACCGACGTGCTGCCGCGCGGCGTGCACCGGATCCAAGCCGCCGTCGCGGGCTTCGAGCCCGACGCGCACGCGGTCGTGCTCGACGGCTGCCGCCGCATCGGCTATCGCAAGCTCGTCGTGTGCCCGGGGCTCAAGCTCGACTGGCACGCGATCGAAGGCCTCGCCGACACGCTCGGCCGCAACGGCGTCACGTCCAACTACCGTTACGACCTGGCGCCGTACACGTGGGAACTCGTGCGCGCGTTCCGCGGCGGCAACGCACTCTTCACGCAGCCGCCGATGCCGATCAAGTGCGCAGGCGCACCGCAGAAAGCGATGTACCTGTCGTGCGACCACTGGCGGCGCGCGGGCCACCTCGAGGCCGCGAACGTCGAGTTCCTGAATGCGGGCGGCGCGCTGTTCGGCGTCGCCGACTACGTACCCGCGCTGATGGAGTACGTGAAAAGCTACGACATCGCGTTGTCGTTCGGCCACAACCTCGTCGCGATCGACGGCCCGGCACGCCAGGCGACGTTCGCGCGCGCGCTGCCCGACGGCGGCAAGGAAACCGTGGTGCGCTCGTTCGACATGATCCACGTCGTGCCGCCGCAGAAGGCGCCCGATTTCGTGCGGTCGAGCCCGCTCGCCGATGCGGCCGGCTGGATCGACGTCGATCCGGCGACATTGCGCCACCGGCAGTACCCGGACATCTACGCGCTCGGCGACGCCACCAACACGACCAATGCGAAAACGGCCGCGGCCGCCCGCAAGCAGGCGCCCGTCGTCGCGCACAACCTGCTCGTGTCGCTCGGCCGCGCGCACGGCGACGCCGCATACGACGGCTACGGCTCGTGCCCGCTCACCGTCGAGCGCGGCAAGATCGTGCTCGCCGAATTCCTGTACGGCGGCAAGGTCGCGCCGACCTTCCCCGCGTGGCTGATCGACGGCAAGCGCCCGTCGCGGCTCGCGTGGCTGCTCAAGGAACGCGTGCTGCCGCCGCTCTACTGGAAGGCGATGCTCAAGGGCCGCGAATGGCTCGCGAAACCCGCGATCGCGCGTTGACCGGAGCCCGATGACGTCATGCTGATTTCCCTCGTACTGGGCGGTTTCGTCGGCGCCGTGCTCGGCCTGACCGGCGCCGGCGGCGGCATCCTCGCGGTGCCCGCGCTCGTCGTCGGCATGAGCTGGCCGATGCAGCAGGCCACGCCCGTCGCGCTCGTCGCGGTGGCCGGCAGCGCGGCGCTCGGCGCGCTCGAAGGCTTCCGCCGCGGGCTCGTGCGCTATCGAGCGGCATTGCTGATGGCCGTGGCCGGCGTGCCGCTGACCACGCTCGGCGTACGGCTCGCGCACGTGTTGCCGCAGCGCCTGCTGCTCGCGCTGTTCGCACTGACGATGCTGATCGTCGCCGGCCGCCTGTTGCGGCAGGCGCTGCGGCAGGCGGCGGTCGACGCCGACGCGTCGCCGCTGTGCGTCGGCCGCGTGAATCCCGATACGGGCCGGCTGGTGTGGTCCTGGCCGGTCGGAGTGGCGCTGGCGTCGACCGGCGCGATGACGGGCCTGATGACGGGGCTGCTCGGCGTCGGCGGCGGCTTCGTGATCGTGCCGATGCTGCGCAAGTTCACGAACGTGTCGATGCATGGGGTGGTCGCAACATCGCTGATGGTGATCGCGCTGGTCGGCACCGGCGGCGTGTTCGCAACGCTCGTGTCGGGCACACGTGCACCGCTCGACGTGACGCTGTGGTTCACCGTCGCGACCGCGCTCGGCATGGCCGCCGGTCGCGGCGCGTCGAGGCACCTCGCCGCGCGGCACGTGCAGGCGGGCTTCGCGGCCGTGCTCGTGTGTGTCGCGCTCGGGTTGCTGGCGAAGGCGGCGTTCGGCGCGTAATCGCGTACCGACCGGCGCCGATCGACGCGCAGCGCCTCCAGACAAAACGCCCGGCCGACTCGACGTCGACACCGGGCGTTTTTTATCGCGGGCGCCACCGGCCAACGGCGCGACGCCCCGCCGTCGTCAAGACAGATGCCGGATGGCCGTCAATTCGGCCTTTTGAGCCATTTGCGCAGCCTGCCGGCAATCCCGGATCGCTCGACATACCCCAGCGCAGAAACCGCACACATCATTCCGATTGCCGCATACAGCAAGGCCATTTCTCCGTTCCTTGCGATGTCCGGCCATGCTGCCTGTGTCAGAACCGCAAGAACGGTCGATCCAGCCACACCGCCCACGATGACCAGCATCGGCAATACCGCCCTCCGAGGAAGCAGCGTGCTGGCCAGATAGACCGGATACGAAAGCAGCATTGCCACGGGAAATGCAACCGTGAAAGCCACAGCGGAAAAAACGATCGAAACACCGCCGAAATCCTTGACGGACAAAACGCCGATCAGCAAGCCTGCCACGATCGCGGCAGTCAGGCTTGCACCAAGCAATTCCGAAATCTTCAATTCCTTTCTCCCGTCGCGCCAGACAAAACGCCCGGCCCGACTCGTCGTCGGCACCGGGCGTTGTTCATGGCAGACGCCATTCAGGCGTCAGGTCGCGAACCCCGCCATCCGCTTGCGCTCCTGGCGCAGCATCACGAAGTTCGCGATCACGACGCCGGCCGTCACCGCGACGATGAACAGCGTCGCGAGCGCGTTCATCTCCGGGTTCAGCCCGAGGCGCACACGCGAGAACACCACGAGCGGCAGCGTCGTCGAGCCGGGGCCCGACAGGAACGCCGACAGCACGAGGTCGTCGATCGACAGCGTGAACGACAGCAGCCAGCCCGCGATCAGCGCCTGCGAGATCAGCGGCAGCGTGATCGTGAAGAATACCTTCAGCGGCGTCGCGCCGAGATCGAGCGCAGCCTCTTCCAGCGACGGGTTCAGCTCGCGCACGCGCGACTGCACGATGATCGCGACATACGAGATGCACAGCATCACGTGGCCGAGCCAGATCGTGAAGATGCCGCGCTCGGCCGGCCAGCCGATCCACTTCGCCAGTTCGATGAACAGCAGCAGCAGCGAGATCCCCTGGATCACCTCGGGAATCACGAGCGGCGCGTTGATCATCCCGCTGAACAGCGCGAAACCGCGAAAACGCCCCATCCGCGCGAGCACGAAACCGGCCCAGGTGCCGATGATCACCGACGCGAACGCGGTCAGCACGCCGATCTTCAGCGACAGCCACGCGGCCGTCAGCAGCTCGTCGTCCTCGACGAGCGCCGAGTACCAGCGGAACGAGAACCCCGACCACACGGTGACGAGCTTCGACTCGTTGAACGAATAGACGATCAGGCTGATGATCGGGATGTACAGGAACGCGAAGCCGGCAAACAGCGCCGCGAACTGCAGGTAACGATTCGGCTTCATCGACGGCCTCCCTGCTCCTTCGCCTGGAAGTGCTGGAACATCGCCATCGGCACGAGCAGCAGCAGCACCATCGCGCAGGTCACGGCCGACGCCATCGGCCAGTCTGCGTTGTTGAAAAACTCGTTCCACATCACGCGGCCGATCATCAGCGTGTTCGCGCCGCCGAGCAGCTCGGGAATCACGTACTCGCCCACCGCCGGGATGAACACGAGCAGGCAGCCCGCGATGATCCCGTTCTTCGACAGCGGCAGCGTGATCTGCACGAACGCCTTCCACGGCTTCGCGCCGAGGTCGTACGCGGCTTCGAGCAGACGCAGGTCCATCTTCACCAGGTGCGCGTACAGCGGCATCACGAGGAACGGCAGGTACGAATACACCATCCCGATGTACACCGCGTAGTTGGTGCGATACAGCTCGATCGGCGTATGCGTGAGGCCGATCCACATCAGGAAGTTGTTCAGCAGCCCGTTGTTCTTCAGGATGCCGATCCACGCATACACGCGGATCAGGAACGACGTCCAGAACGGCAGCATCACGCCCATCATCAGCAGGTTGCGGGTCGCCGGGTTCGAGCGCGCGATGTAGTACGCCATCGGATAGCCGATCAGCAGGCACAGCAGCGTCGTGATCGCGGCCACCCACACCGAGTTCACGTAGGTCGCGAAATACAGGCTGTCCGTGAACAGGAACGCGTAGTGCGACAGGTTCAGCGCGACGTGCACGACGCCGTCGGCGTACGACGCAAGCTCCGTGTACGGCGGGATGCCGAGCTGCAGCTCCGCGAAGCTGATCTTGACGACCAGCACGAACGGCACGAGGAAGAACAGCACGAGCCACGTGAACGGGCCGGCCACGACCGCCGTGGCGCCCGTCAGGTTGAAGCGCCGCACCGGCCACGAGAGCATGGACTTGAACGAGGTCATGACGTCAGCACCACGCCGGCAGTCGCGCTCCAGCGCACGTAGATCTCGTCGCCGAGCGACGGCGTGTCGAGTTCCGAAATCGCGAGGCTCGACACGTTCGCGATCACCGTCTTGCCGCCGTCGAGCTTCACGTGATACAGCGAATAGCCGCCCATGTACGCGACGTTGCCGATCCGGCCGCGCGCCCAGTTGAACGCGCCTTCGGGCGGCTTGCGCGTGAGCGCGATCCGCTCGGGGCGCACCGACACCGTGACCGGCATCCCGAGCGGGCCCGAGATCCCGTGGCTCACGTACAACCGGCTCGGCAGCTCCGGCGATTCGATGTACACGTGGTCGGGTTCGTCCTCGACGGTCACGCCTTCGAACAGGTTCGTCGAGCCGATGAACTCGGCCGAGAAGCGGCTGTTCGGGTATTCGTACACTTCGTTCGGCGAGCCGATCTGCACGATCTGGCCTTCGCTCATCACCGCGAGGCGATTGGCCATCGTCATCGCTTCTTCCTGGTCGTGCGTGACCATGATGCAGGTGACGCCGACCTTGTTCAGGATGTTGACGAGCTCGATCTGCGTGCGCTGGCGGATCTGCTTGTCGAGCGCGGACATCGGCTCGTCGAGCAGCAGCAGCTTCGGGCGCTTGACCAGCGAGCGCGCGAGCGCGACGCGCTGCTGCTGGCCGCCCGACAGCTGGTGCGGCTTGCGCTTCGCGTACTTGCTCATCTGCACGAGTTCGAGCGCCGCGGCCACGCGCTCCTTCAGCTCGGCCTTCGGCGTGCCTTCCTGCTTGAGGCCGAACGCGACGTTCGACTCGACCGACATGTGCGGGAACAGCGCATACGACTGGAACATCATGTTCACGGGCCGCTTGTACGGCGGCATCTGCGCGAGGTCCTCGCCGTCGATCAGGATCTTGCCCGACGTGACCGTCTCGAGGCCCGCGAGCATCCGCAGCAACGTCGACTTGCCGCAGCCCGAGCTGCCGAGCAGCGCGAACAGCTCGCCCTGGCGCACGGTCAGGTTGACGCTGCGCACGGCTTCGGTGTCGCCGAATTTCTTGACGACGTCGACGATCTGGACAAAGTTCTCGGCGCGCGCATCGGCGCCGGAGGAGGAAACGGAGGACGGTGCGCCCGCGACCGGCGCACCCGACTGGCTATTCATGATGTGCTGCATCTCTCCTGCGTTGAACGAACAAAGCCCCCGGGGGCACCAGGGGCTTCATGACTGCTGGGAACGCCGGCTCGCGTCAGCGGCCCGACTTCAGCTCGGTCCACAGACGCGTCTGCAGACGCTGGATTTCAGGCGGCAGCGGCTTGAGCAGGAACAGCGTCTTCACGACGTCGGCCGGCGGATAGACGGCCGGGTCGTTCGCGACGTCGGGCCGCACGTACTTGCGGGCCTCGGCGTTGGCGCTCGGGTAGTACACCGCGTTCGTGATCGCCGCGTGCACCTTCGGATCCTCGATGTAGTTGATCCACTCCAGCGCGGCTTCCTTGTTCTTCGCGTCCTTCGGGATCGCCATCACGTCGAACCACACCGGCGCGCCGCCCTTCGGAATGTAGTACTCGACCTTGTACGACTTCTTCGCCTCGATCGCGCGATGCTTCGCGATCACGACGTCGCCCGACCAGCCGAACGCGAAGCAGATGTCGCCGCCGACCAGGTCGTTGATGTAGCCCGACGAGTTGAATTGCGTGATGTACGGGCGGATCTTCTTCAGCACTTCCATCGCGGCCTTGTAGTCGGCCGGGTTCGTGCTCATCGGATCCTTGCCGATGTAGTGCAGCGTCGCCGCGAACATCTGGTCGGGCGCGTCGAGCACCGACACGCCGCAGGTCTTCAGCTTCGAGATGTTTTCCGGCTTGAACAGGATGTCCCAGTTGTCGAGCGGCACCTTGCCGAGCGCCTGCTGCGCCTTCGTCAGGTTGTACGCGAGACCGGTCGTGCCGTACGCCCAGGGCACCGAGAACTTGTTGCCCGGGTCCGCGCCGGCGACGAGCGCCATCAACTGCGGATCGAGGTACTTGAGGTTCGGCAGCTTCGACTTGTCGAGCGGCGCGAAGATGCCGGCGGCGATCTGCTTGCCGGCGTAGTTGCTGGTCGGCACGACGATGTCGTAGCCCGAGCTGCCCGTCAGCAGCTTCGCCTGCAGCGTATCGTCGCTGTCGTAGTTGTCGTAGCGGACCTTGACGCCCGTCTGCTTCTCGAAGTTCGGGATCGTGTCCTTCGCAATGTAGTCCGACCAGTTATAGACATTGAGCTGCGTATCCTTCGCCGCTGCCGCCGATGCACCCACGCACAGCGCGAGCGCTGCGAACCGGCCCACTACCTTTGCTTTCATCCCGTTCTCCCTCCGGCCGGACACGTTGCCCGGCTGCCGTCTGCCTCGTCATGGCGGCGCATTCTGGCGCGCCGCCCCTCGAAAACCCCGAAAACTACCATCATTCGCGCCCCGTCACAAAAAAATCATGCCGGTGTCGCGCAAACGGAACAGATATCCCGCTGCCGGCCGGTCAGGCGGCCCGTGCGGCGGGACGTTCCCGGGGAATTCTATCGGGTAATCGGCGGCTGTCCACCGGGAAAGACAGGCAGCGACGAAACCGCGTTCGCCGGCCGGGCGCGAGCCGTGCCGCGGCTGCGCCCGAACCCGGCCGTACTGTCACGCCGCTGCACCGGTACGGTATGCCGGCCGCACCCGCCCGACCGGCCGGCCGCGATGCATTAAAATGGCGGCTGACGATTCAACTGCGTGAACCCCTCCGATGGCCTCCAATCTCCACGACTTGCCCGACAGCCCCTGCATCGGCGTGTGCTCGACCCTCTTCGACGAAGTCTGCAAGGGCTGCGGCCGCACGGCGGCCGAAGTGTCGAACTGGGTGTTCCTGAGCGACGACGAAAAGCGCGCGGTGTGGGAACGCATCCAGCGCGAAGGCACCGCGATGCGCTTCCAGTACGACAAGCTGTAAATCCGCCGCGCAAAAAAAAGCGGCATGCAGACCGCCATGCCGCCAACCCCAACTCTGTTCTGTTTCTGTTTCTGTTCCGTTCCCGCCGCGTCTAGAACTTCATCCCGACGCCCACGCCGACGATCAGCGGATCGATGTGCAGCGTGCCGATGCCCTTGTCGCCGAGCGTCGCATCGGTGCTCATCCAGATCTTCTTCACGTCGACGTTCATGAAGACCTTCTTCGTCAACTGCACGTCCACGCCGAACTGCAATGCCGGGCCGAAGCTGCTCTTGTTGATCGACACGCCCTGCCCGCCGACGTTGAGCCCGTTGTTGTAGAAGTACGTGTAGTTCACGCCCGCGCCGAAATACGGACGCACCTTGCCGGCATGGTTGAAGTGATACTGCAGCAGCAGCGTCGGCGGCAGCACGCCCACGCCGCCGAGATTGCCGAGGCTCGACGTCAGCTGGTGCCGCGACGTGCCGAGAATCAGTTCGACGCCGAGGTAGTCGCGGATCATGTACGTGAAGTCGAGCTCGGGCACGATCGCGTTGTTCACGCCGACGTTGAGCGCGCCCAGCGTGTCGCTCGCGCGTTCGTTCGGCTGGATGCTGATCGCACGCAGCCGGACCAGGACGTCGCCCTGGTTGATGCCGTCGCCCGGCGAGGCCGCGTGCGACAGTGAAGGCATCGCGACGAAACTGGCCGCAGCGGCGGCAGCGGTGACACAAGTTCGAATCGTTTTAAGCATGGTACGGACCCCCAAAGAATGGTTCCCATTCTCCTCGTAGGGTCTTTTCATTGTCTTGATATCCGTCAAGCCAGCGTAAACGTGGGACGGTTTGCCGCAGGCTCGGTCGCACAGCCCGTCAGCAGCAGGTCGAGCAGGTCGCGCACGCTGCGAATCGCGCGGCCGAACGGCAACGCTTCACGGCCGCGGAAGAACAGCCCGTTCGCGACGTCGCCGCGCAGCGCCGCCGCCAGCCGCGTGTCGATGCAGAAATGGCCGAACTTCTCGATGCCGTCGCGCAAGCCGCATACGCTCAGGCATTCGAGCGCGGTCGGGCAGCGCTGCTTCAGCGCGCCGAGCTTGCTGCGGATGCGCGTCTCGTTGCGCAGGTAACGATCGAGCCACGGCGTTTTCACCGCGCGTGCGGGCAGCCCCGTCACGCTGACGAATTCGACGATGTCGTCGGGCGTCGCGTCGGCCAGCACGCGCTTGAAGTGCGGATGCGCATCGCCCTCTTCCGTCACCGCGAACGGCGTGCCGACCTGCACGCCGTTCGCGCCGGCCTCGAGCGCCGCGCGCACCGTGTCGTGACTGTTGATCCCGCCCGCAACGATCAGTGGGATCGTTTCGCGTGCGATGCCGAGCGATGCCATCACCTGCGCGGTCTCGTCGAGCACGCGTGCGAAATCGAAACGGCGGTCGTGCATGTCGTCGATCTGCGTGACGCCGAGATGGCCGCCCGCATGCGCCGGATGCTCGATCACGATCGCGTCGGGCAGGCGCCCCTTCTTCATCCACTTCTTCAGCACGAGCGCGATCCCGCGGCTGTCCGACAGGATCGGGATCAGCGCGATGTCGTGTCCTTGCGTGAGATCGGGCAGGTCGAGCGGCAGGCCCGCGCCCATCACGATCGCATCCGCGCCCTCGTCGCATGCGACCCGCACGTAGTCCGCATGCGCGCTCACGGCCTTCATCACGTTGACCGCGATCATCCCGCGTCCTTCGCTGTAGGTCTTCGCAAGACGGATCTCGCGGGCGAGCGCCTCGAGGTTCGCGGCCTCGAGCGTCGCGCGATCGGGTTGCGCGCGGCAACGCGCGAGCAGGTCCGCATGATGGTGACGCAGGTCGATGCTCGCGATCGTGCCGACCGCGCCTTCGCGCGCGACGCTGCCCGCCAGGCGGTGCGCGGAAATGCCGACGCCCATGCCGCCCTGCACGACAGGCAGCAAGGTGTGGCCGCGGATCGTCAGCGGCGGAAAGGAAGTGCGTACGGTCATCTGAAACCTCGTCGGAACATCGGAACCGCGATGATCGACGATCCACCGCCGCGCACCTTGACGACCGTCAATAAAAAAACGGCACCAGCGTGCCGTTTCCGGTTCGTGCGGTGCGAAGCGCTCAGGCAGGCTTCGCGGGCTTGAGCTGCATCGACTTGTACTCGAGATATTCCTCGAGCCCGTACACGCCGTTCTCGCGGCCATGCCCCGACTGCTTGTAACCGCCGAACGGCGCGGCGCCGTTCCACGTGCCGCCGTTGATGTCCACCTGCCCGGTGCGGATACGGCGCGCGATGCCCATCGCGCGTTCGTCGCTGCCGGCCCACACCGCGCCGCCGAGCCCGTACGGCGAATCGTTCGCGATCCGCACGGCCTCGTCCTCATCGCGATACGTGATGATCGACAGCACCGGCCCGAAGATTTCTTCCTGCGCGATCGTCGATTTCGGATCGACGCGGCCGAACACGGTCGGCTTCACGAAGAAGCCCTTCGTGAGCCCTTCCGGCAGGCCCGTGCCGCCCGTCACGAGCTCCGCGCCTTCGTCGATCCCGCGCTGGATGTAGTCCTGCACGCGCTGCTGCTGCACGGCCGACGCAAGCGCGCCGAGACGCGTCGCATCCTGCCGCGGGTCGCCCGCGACGTACGATTCGGCCGCGGCCTTCGCGATCTCGCGCGCTTCGTCGTAGCGCGCTTCCGGAACCAGCATGCGCGTGTGCGCCGAGCAGGTCTGCCCCGCGTTCAGGTAGCACGCGTTGACCGTGCCCTTCACCGCCGTCGCGAAATCGGCATCGTCGAGGATCACCGACGCCGACTTGCCGCCCAGCTCGAGCGCAACGCGCTTGACGCCCGCGGCCGCCAGTTCGGCGACGCGCTTGCCGGCGCGCGTCGAGCCCGTAAACGACACCATGTCGACGTCCGGATCGGTGGCCAGCACCTCGCCGACCACCGGGCCGTAGCCGCACACGAGGTTGAACACGCCGGCCGGCAGCCCGGCTTCGTGAATCGCCTCGGCAAGCATGAACGCGTTGAGCGGTGCGACTTCGGACGGCTTCAGGACGACCGTGCAGCCGGCCGCGAGCGCCGGTGCGACCTTCAGCGTCACCTGGTTGAGCGGATAGTTCCACGGCGTGATCGCCGCGACGACACCCACCGGCTCGCGCACGACGAGCGAGTTGCCGACCTGTGCCTCGAACTCGAACGACTCGGCAAGCTTCGCGTACGCCTTCCAGTTGTAGATCGGGCCGCCGACCTGGATCGCGCGCGACAGCTTGATCGGCATCCCGACTTCGCCGGTGATCGACTGCGCGAGCTCCTCGCTGCGCGCCTGCAGATGCTCGACGATCTTGCGCAGGTAGCCCGCGCGCGTCGAGGCCGGCGTGGCCGCCCACGCGTCGAAGGCAGCGCGCGCCGCGCGGATCGCGTCCTGCGCGTCGGACGCGACGCCTTCCGGAATCCGGCCGATCACGGCTTCGGTACCCGAGTCGATCACGTCGATCGTGCCGGTGCCGGCCGGCTTGCGCCACGCGCCGTCGATATAGAACTGGTCGTAGATTTTCATCGTTTTCCGCCTCCAGGAAAGCCGACATTCTAGCGAGCGTTTCGGCCGGCCGGTGTGACGATTGACAGCTATTGGAAAGGTCTTTAGCCTCGGCGCCTCATTCATCATAAGAAAGGAGAATGCCTTGAGCATCCTGACCAAAATCGAGGGCGGCTATCTTCAGGTATTGCGCGTGATCGTGCTGTTGTTCGCGACCGCGGTCCTGATCGGCGGGGTCATATTCGGCGCGATCGCACTCGATGCGCGCCTGTCGAAACCGCCGAAGGTCGATTCGGCCATCCAGGTCGATCCTGCATCGTTCGCGTGGGAGAACGGCGCAACCGCCAAGGCCACGCCGGCCGCCGACGGCGCGGCAGCGAAGGACGACAACGCGTCGCCCGCGCTGCGCCTGTCGACGCAACTGTCGGGCATCGTGCAGAAGCACGGCCGGGCGGCCCTGTCGCCGGACTACGCGGTCGATCGCGACGCGTACGAGCCGTCGTTCCAGCGCGTGCTCGGCGACGACGACCATCCGGACGTCGCGTACTACGAGCAGCAGATCGCGTATCTCGACAAGGTGCTGTCACGCGCGGACGTCGCGGCCAGCGTCAAGAAGAAAGTCACCGGGCACGGCGACGAATATGCGCGCGAGCAGGCGTACACCGACGTCGTGTCGGCGGTCATGCGCGACTTCTCCGAGCGCTACGACGCACGCCGGACCGCGATCGACAACGAGAAGAAGGCCGCGGAAGAAACGGCTGCCGAGAACGGCCAGACCGCGCGCTTCGCCGGCGTCGCCGCGCTCGTCGCGCTGTATTCGTTCGTGTCGCTCGCGGTGCTGATCATCCTGATCCGCGTCGAGCGCAGCATCCGCTCGATCGCGCGCGCCACGCACACGGCGACCTGAACCCGCTCATCCGCCAGCCCGCGCGCCGGGCTGCGGGGGCCCGGCAACGGGCCCGCTTCGCGGCGCAAGCGGCCGCTTCCTGGTCGCTTCCAGGCCGCATCTTCCCGCGTCGTTCCTCACGCGCTCGCGCACTTTTCGTTCCCGCCGCCCCCTCATTCCGCCATCGGCCGTCCGCGCCGGCGCAGCGTCCGTTTCGCCACCGCCATGTCAGCATCCGCCCGGGTGCGCGGCCGGGCCCGCATCGTGCTATGTTTTTACTATCGGCACCGGCCCGTTGCAACCGGCGCCGCCCGGAATCGACGTATTTCGTGAGCGCTGCCATGTCCGACGCACCCCATACCCTCGGCTCGCAAGACCGCCTCGAGCTGCTTTGCTGGCTCACCTGCGGCAACCTCGGCGCGTTTTACCTCAACGAATCGTGGCCGGACGCCACGTTCCAGGTCCAGGCCGCGCACCGCTGGCTCGACCGCCATCACCGTCAGGCCGACTGGCTCGCGATCGCCAAGCTCGCGGCGCTCGCGCAGGACATCGCCAAGCGGCACGCCGGGTTCGTCGATGCGTCGTGGGCGCGCGACGCGGTCGAGGAAATCGTCGATACCGACGACCTCGACTATCGGGCGAAACTCGTGCAATGGGTCTACGAAGACTGCTGCAAGGCGCTCGCCGACAAGCGGCTGGCCGATTGACGATCGGGACGGCACGCGCGGCGCGGCGCTCCTTTCGCTGACGGGAATGTCAGCCGGAAAGACTGACGAGGGCGGTACGTCGCGCACCGCCCCCCCGACCCGCAATGCGCGCTTACAGCAGCGATTTCGCCTGCGTCAGCACCTTGTCGCAGATCTGCCTGGTTACCTGCTGCTTCAGTCCGCCGCCGCTCAGGTCGAGCTTGCTGCCATTGCCGGCGTCGAGTACACCGCTCGCGCCGCTGGTATAGCCGCTGTCGGACGACGCGTTGCCGCCGAGCTTGCCCATCAGCGCGTCCTTCACCGACGACGCACCGCCGGATGCCCCGCCGAGATAGTTGTTCTGGATGCAGAACTGCAGCAGGCCCGCGACGTTGCCGGTGCTGCCCGGCATCAGCGACGAACCGCCACCGCCCGTCAACGCGCCGCCGATGCCGCCGAGGTTGCCGAGCGCACCGCCCGCGCTGCCGCCCGAATCGCCCCCGCCGCCGACCTGCTTCAGGACATCGCCCAGCTGCGCATGCGCCACCGAAAACGGCGCGAGCAATCCGATCAGCGCACCGGCAATGGTCGCGCGGTATAGACGTGCATTCATGTGAAGCCTCCCGGTTGTGACTGCGTGAGTACCGCGAATCGAATCCAAGGATACTCAATCAACCCGTGCATGACAGCCTTCGGAGGCGGCCTGAAACGTCAGGCATCGTGATATCGCCACGATTTGACAAAGCTTGACGGCGCGCCGCGTGCGGACATGCCGGTTTTGCATCCGCGCGCGATCGCCCGCCCGGGTCGCCCGCGCGCGCGAAGCGTCATAGAATCGTCGTCGCCGGCCGCCCGGACACGCCGGCCCGATCTCGATCCCGAACTTGAAGGACGCTCGCGTGACGCTTGCCCATCGATTTCTGCTGTTCGCCGGCGTAGCGGCCGCGCTGGATTGCGGCGCCGGCACCGCCGGCGCGGCCACGGCCACGGCCACGGCCGCATGCCCTTCGCCGTCGTTCGAGCGCTATCCGGCACCCGCCGCAAGCGCACCGCGCAAGCCCGCCGCGGCACCACGCCTGACCACCCGGGAAGCTCGCCTCTACCGCACCGTCATTCGCGACGAATTCACGCAACCGGCCAACTTTGCCGGCCACTACCGCGTCGCGATCTGGGGTTGCGGAACGGATTGCCGGAATTTCGCGATCGTCGACAAGTACACGGGCGCGACGTACACGATGCCCGGCGTACAGGCCATCGCAGGCGTGATGGGCAACGACGAGGAGCGCGTCGATTTCCGGCCCGGCAGTACGCTGCTGATCGTCGCGGGCTGCTTCAACGACGATTGCGACTACAACGACGCGAAAGCGGCCCGGTTCTTCTACGAGTGGACCGGTACGCGCTTGCGTCGGGTCGGCACCTGTCCATTGGCCATCGAGCCGCGCGAGTAGCCGGCCGGCTAGTCGCCGCGACTTGCGCTATCGTTCCCCCGGTACACCTTGAACGGCGCCCCCACCTGCGATGCCCATTTGCCTCAGTTTCGATGACGGCCCCGGCCCGTCGACGCCCCTCCTGCTCGACGTCCTGCACGCCGCGTCGTGCCGCGCGACCTTCTTCCTGCTCGGCCGGAATCTGGCAGGCGCGCTCGATGTGGCCGCACGCATGGCGCGCGAAGGCCACCGGCTCGGCAATCACACCCGTTCGCACGCGAAGCCGGGCACGCTGTCGGACGACGCGTTGATCGACGAGATCGAGACGACCGACGCGCTGATCCGCGATGCCTATCGCGAGGCCCGTGTGCCCGCGCCGGATGCGATCCCGCTGCGCCTGCCTTATGGACTGATGCCGCAGGACAGTCGCGCCCGCGTGCTCGCACGGCTGCAACGTGAACATACCGGCTGGACCGCGATCCTCGACGACTGGCAGCGGCCGGCGCCGTCGCCGCAGGCGCTGTTCGACGCGATGTGCGCCCATGTCGACGCCAGCGCGGCACGGCAGCGCGACGTGCTGTTCTGCATGCACGACGGATCGCGGCACAGCGAGGCGCGGCCCAACACGGTCGAAGCCGTGCGCCTGTTCCTGAATCGGCCGCGCTGACATGGCATCCGGCCGGCGTCAGGGCGCAGCGCCATCCAGCAACTGCCGCCACCCGCCGAGAAAACCGATGCCGGGCCCCGGCAGCCACAGGCCGCGCTGCGCGGCTTCCAGGTGAATCAGCGTCTGGTCCGCGCAGAACAGGGCCATCAGCGCGTCGCGGCGGTCATGCATCCAGTCAGGCACGGCATCGGGCCGCGTCGCCGCATAGGCCTGCAGGCCGGCGTCCCAGCGGCGCGCGTCGAATACGAAGCGATCGTCCCGGCCCGCATCGCGCGACAGCGCGAACAGCGCAAACGCCGCTTCGAGCCACTGCGCGCCCTGCCCGACGTCGTCGAAATCGAGCACGCCGTTCACGGCGCCCCCCACGTACAGCAGGTTGCCCGCGTGATAGTCGCCGTGCAGCCAGTGCACCGTCCCCGTCAGCCAGCGTGCGGCAGCGTCGAGATGCGCGCCGATCCGACGGATCGTCGTCCCGTAGTGGTCGCTCAGGTCCCCCGGCAACGGCGGCGCGGCACGCGCGGCAACACGTGCGTGCCGCGCCGCCAGCCAGGCCAGCGGCGCCGATTCGGTCACGGGTATCGCCGCCAGCGCCGTATGCAGATGCGCGAGCGCACGCATCGCGTCGATCGCGCCCGCCTCCGCTTCGGCCGGCAGGCCGGGGCTGCCGGCGATATGCTCGAACAGATGCAGCCAGCTTCCGTCAGGCAGTCGCACGCCGGATTGCGCGTCCACGGTCGGCCGCAGGCGCGGCAGCGCCGGCAGCATCGGCGCCGTCCGCGTCTCACCGAGATGACCGAGTATTGCCGCCTCGCGATCCACCTGTCCGACCGGCTTGCCGGACCACGACACGCGCAGCACAGCGCGCCCCGCATCGCACTCGACGAGATACGTTTTGTTAGTATGGCCCGACGCCAGCGCCTGCACGCGTGCAGGCCCGATGTTCCAATACCGGTGAAGCCACGGTTCCAGCGTTTTCACGTCACTCCTACTCGTTGCATTGACCATGTCAGAGCGTCCTTCGGCCCGCATGCGGGACATCAACATCGAATGGCTGATGCGTGCCGCCGAATTCGACCACCTGTTCCAGACGCGCTGGCTCGGCGAGCGCTTCTTCCACTTGCCCGGCGACATGCTCGCGCTCCAGGAACTGATCTGGCGCGAGCGTCCCGACTGCATCGTGCAGACCGGCATCGCGGCAGGCGGCGGCGTCGTGTTCTCCGCGTCGATGCTGGCGCTGAACGGCGATCGCGGCCGTGTCGTCGCGATCGAGCCGCGCCTGCGCGACGACGTCAGGCGGCGCCTGCAGTCGCATCGGCTCGCCGATCGCATGGTGCTGATCGAAGGCGAGTCGTGCGCGGCCGACACGCTCGCATCGGTACGCGCACAGATCCCGCACGATGCGCGCGTGATGGCGATCCTCGACCTCACGCATACCCACGCGCACGTGCTGCGCGAACTCGAATGCTATGCGCCGCTCGTGACGCCGGGCAGCTACGCGATCGTGATGGATACCGTCATGGAATACCTGCCCGCGTCGATGTTCGACGGCAAGCCGTACGGCAAAGGCAACAACCCGGCCACCGCCGTGCGCGACTATCTCGGCCGCGACGACCGGTTCGAGGTCGACTACGACATCGAAGACCGCGTACTCATGACGCTGTCGCCAGGCGGTTTCCTGAAGCGAGTTCGCTGATCAGGCGCGCGGCCTCCGCCGAGCCGTCACGCGCGTAGCTCGCACGAATCCGCGCCGCCTGCTCGCGCAACGAACCGGGGCGCAACAGGCACGCGAGCGCATCGGCAATGTCGGCCACGCCGGCGTGCTGCAGATCCAGCACGCGCCCCGCGCCGGCCCGCTCGACGAAGTGCGCCGAATGAAACTGGTCGTTGCAGAACGGCGACAGCAACATCGGCACGCCGCATGCGAGCGATTCCATCACCGAATTCGCACCACCATGGCTGACGAACGCGTGCGTGCGTCGCAGCAGCGCCAGTTGCGGCACGTAACGCACCGCGATGACACGCGCGTCGTCGGCCGGCAGCAGATCCGCATCGACCAGCTCGCCCACCGACAACACCAGTTGCGCCGGCGTCGCGCGCGCCGCCTCGATGACTTTCGCGAACACATCGGGATGGTAATAAAGCTGGCTGCCGAGCGACATGTAGACGAGCGGACGATCGGCATCGAGGCGCTCCCACGGGAACGGCGTCTCGTCGCCACGCGGGCCGGACGGCAGCGCGGGGCCGACCAGTTCGACACCGGGCGGCGGTGCGCCGACCAGCGCGTCGGTCGTGAACGCGAGCGTCAGGTGCGGCGACAGGATGTCGCAACCGCGAAAGCGCGCATCGAGCCCGTAGCGCGCGAACAGCCGGGTGCGTTCCGGCGCCAGCCATCGCACCGTGCGCAGCAATTCGGAATCGAGATCGTCCGGCAGCACCGGATTCAGCGAATTCGACATCGCCACCCACGGCAGCCCCTCCAGCTCGGCGGCGATCGCCGCCGCATAGAGCAGCGGATCGATCACGACCACGTCGGGCCGCCAGTCGCGCAGCACCGCGCGGATGCCGTCCACCTGCGCGGGCGCCAGGTCGATCAGCAGCGTGCGGATCCAGTGCCGCAGCCAGTCCGCGTCGCGGATGTTCGCGGCGAAGCTCGCACCGCGCGACAGGTCGTGACGCTCGGGTGTCTCGCGCGGCCCGACGAACGCGAAGCCGCCGGCGCCGTCGAGCTGGGCGCTGATGTCGGCCGGCGCATAGAACGCGACGTCGCAACCGGCGGCGCGCAGATGCTGGGCCGGGCCGATGCACGGATTGACGTGCCCTTTCTCGGGCACCACGCAGAACAGGATGCGTTTCATGAGCGGCTCAGGTTGGACGATGCGCGGCATCGAGGGGAGTGTCGAGGCGGTTGAAATGATCGAGGATCAGCGACAGCGTCGTCCACAGCACGCGTTCGTTGTCCGTTTGCAGCGTGGGCGCGTCCAGACCGAGCGTGTCGGCCAGCGCGCGCGTGCGGTCGCGATCGAGCAGCGTCGCGAGATCCATCGCCGGGGCGAGCCGCCCGCGCTTGGGGCCATGCACGAGCCGGTCCGGCAGGTTCAGGCGCGCACCGAGATCGCGCAGGCATTGCTTGTCCGGATCGGGTGCGATGCTGGTCAGATGCGCGACGACGGCATCGTCGACGAACGGCGGATGCAGGTCGACCGACGCCGCGTCGAACAACGCATGGCACAGCGGCAGATAATTGGCCGACTGGTCGCGGCGCAACACCTGGTCCGCGCCGTCGCCGGTGATGGCCACCTCGATGCCGTCCGCGGCCATCGCCTCGGCCAGCAGCAGCTTCGCGACCGGATGCAGGTTGAACATCGGCTCCTCGACCGCATGGGTCGTTCTCGGCAGCGCCGCGACGAAATCCGCCTCGTTCACGCGCACGAGCTTCACGTTCGCCTGCATCTGCCCGGCCAGTTCGAGTGCCGCGTCGCGTTCGCAATAGTCCGGCATGTCGGTCACGAGAATGTAGGACGTCACGTGCCGCTGCGCGCCGAGTTCGCGCAGCAGCGCAAGCAGCAACGCCGAATCGAGCCCGCCGCTCAACGCCAGCGCAACGCGCTTGCCGCTGTCGAGCGCACGTTGCAGCGATGCGCGCAGCACGGTTTCCAGATCCGCGTGCCGCGGCCGCCCGGGTGCCGGCTGAACGGCCAGCCCTTGCGGCGAACGGATCAGCGCATGGCCGGGCGGCACCGCGCGCACGTCGCGCAGCACGGTGCGGCCGACCAGGCGCTCGCCGCTCAGGTAGCCCGCGATGGCCGCCGCGTCCGGCTCGCCGGCCGGTTGCGCCGACGCGCGCAGGACGGCCCGGATGCCGGACGCCGCCGTGCCGCTGCGCGGATGGTAGTGAAGCCGGTCGAAGCCGAACAGGTCGCGCGTGCCGACGATCATGGATAACGAGCCTTCAAGGAGTCCACTTCAATGCGTTTGAGGATGCGATGCGGCGCCACCGGCGCGCTGCCGCCCTGGCAATGCAGGCACGCTTCGAGCGGCGCCTCGCGTTGCAGATAGGCGAGCATCGCGTCGAGCATGCCTGCGTCGTCGCGCAGCGGCAGGCCGTCGGATCGAAAATCCTTCTCGCCCTTGTAGAGCGTGTGGAAATGCGCCGGACGCGTGCACGTGTAGAACATGCCGTCGCGAATCATATGGCAGCGCTCGCGAATCCAGCAATCGTGGTAAAGGCGCTGCGCGGCGTCCCGGTCGGTGCCGGGCTGTGCACGGTTCATCGTCGTGAACACGTCCTGCACCTTCCAGTTCAGGCGCACGTCGAAGCGCGCGGCCTGGTGCTCGATGTGCGCGACCAGGTCGGCCGAAAGCGACGGCTTCGGATAGCGCGAGATCGTCAGCGCATCCACCGCCTGCCAGAACGCGTCCGTCATCTCGCCGAGCTTCAGGCCATTCGTCGTGACGGAGATCACGGGCGCGATACCCGTGGCGCGCACGCGCCCGACGATCTCGACCAGCGCCAGATGCAGCAGCGGTTCGCCGCCGACCAGCTTGAACATGCGCGGGCGCAGCACCTTCGCCGCACGGCGCAGATCGGCCTCGAGCGATGCCGGGCTCGCGTACCACTCGGGCAGAAGCGGCGACAGCGAGCAGCATTCCGCGCACGTCAGGTTGCAGTGGTCGACGATATGCGCTTCCAGCGAGCGCGTCAGGACGCGCCCGTCCTCGACACGGTAATCGCGATCCAGCGGCGGCGGAAATACGTGCTGCCGCTCGCCCGGCGGCGACGTCGGAGGCGACATCCGGTTCAGGTTCGAATTCACTTCAGCGTCCTGCTTCGATGCAACGGGAAAAGAAATCGACCAGACGGTCGCGGGCATCCACCATCGCGGATGCCATCGTCACCGCGCCGCTCAGATGCGACGCGAAACGCGACGGATCGTCGAGCCAGCCTTGCACGATCCAGAGCTTCAGCGCGTGCTGCAGGCATGCGGTATCGACCGCCCAGGCAATGCGTGCAGGATCCACCGGCCGCACCCGCTGGTATGCGCGCACGAACGCTTCCGCCAGTTGCGGCGCTTCCAGCGGCAAATGGTTCAGGCAACGCACCAGTTCGTATTCGCGCGGCGCGCCGATCGTCGCTTCCCAGTCGAGGATCAGCGGCGGCAGCGTGCCCGTGAACAGATAGTTGAACTGGTTGTAGTCGTTGTGGATCGGGTGCTGAGGATCGTCGGCGGGAAACGCGTCGATGCTGCCCGGATAGTAGCGGTCGAGCATGCGCAGCGCGAGATCGACGTAGCGGCGCAGGTTCGCGGCGTTCTCGTTCGAGCGCGCGTGATTCAGCGCATCGAGCAAACTGCGCCGCACCGCATCCGCGTCGATCGCGATCAACCGCGCACGGATCGTGTCGAGCGATGGCAGCTGAAGCCGTTCGAGACTCAGATGCAACGCGGCCAGGCTCGCGCCCAGCGCATCCCATTCGGCCGGCGAAAACGTGTCGTAGGTTCTGAACTGTCCGGGTTCCCAGCGCGTGAGCATCGCGTGGGCGTTCGCCCCTGTCCACAGCGGTGCGCCGGCTGCCGTGCGTTTCAGCGCCTGCACATGGAAACGTGTATCGCCGTGCGTCTCGAAGTGCGCGAGCACCGCGGCTTCCCTGGCCGCACGCGCCTGATGCCCGGCCGCGTAGAGCTTGACCGCTACGCCGCCGTCATCGGTCGGCAGGTGCCACACGCGTTCGCTGACCTGGCGCGGCGGCCCGCTACGGCCGAGCGCGCAGGCTTCCAGGATCTCGTCGAAGGTCGCGGCGAGCGGGCCCATTCAGATGTGCTCGGCCGGCCCGTGCCGATACGGATGACCGGTCAGGAACGTGTTGTGTCCGACATAGCGCAGCTTGTACATCGCGGGCCGGAACAGCACCGAAGGATCGTTGTTCGCGATGCAGAGCAGCGGATACAGGTCCTGCCGCACGAAGAATGCGTTGTTGCCCATGTCGTCGCAGCAGACGAGTTCATAACCCTTCTGCCTGCCGAGGTGCACGAGCGATTCGAGGCTCGCGCCGTAATAGGTCGAGCCGTCCCATTCGTGATCCGGGTTGAAGCACATGACCCAACGCTCGGGCGGCGTGTAGTACGGGTTGTATTCGATCACGACGATGCGCGGCTTGAACGCCTGCAGGCCGCGCCAGACCCAGTAGTCGTTGCCGTCGATGTCGATCGACAGCAGGTCGAAGTCGGTCGGCGTGTTCGCGTCGGCGAGCAGATGATCGACCGTGTCGGGCTGGACGCGGTCGTGATGCAGGCGGATGCGCGCTGCACCCGCGTAGTGCGCGGCCAGCTTGCCGAACCGGTACGCGCTGCCTTCCACCAGCACGCCGGCCCAGTCCTGTTCGCGCAACAACAGGGCGGTGTTGCTGTTGCGCAGGCCGTCGCTGGCGCCGATATCGACGCAGAACCGGTTGACCGGCGTGATCCGCTCCATCAGGCGCGACAGGATGCCCTCCTCGGTGCCCTGCGCGTACAGGCTTTGCGCAAGGCCGGACAGGTCGAGCGGGAGAGGATGGTCCGGCATCGGGAGCGGCTCCGGGTCGAAATGGGGAATGATGATTGGCGTTCGGTGGGTAATTTACCCGAAGTCGATTCGCGGGAGGAAACCGGAATGAGAAACGCTGCCGGGCCGCGCGGCAAGCGGAAATGAAAAAGCCCGCATCGACAACGCTGTCGATGCGGGCTCCGTGTACTTCCGGCGGTTCGCTCCGTGGGGACGGCTGGAGGTGCTGCTTGCCTGCCTAGCCGCGACATATGGCCGGAGGAACGCTCAGGACACTTATTCCTGCCCCTGGCTCGTCAGGAACTCCTCGTAATTCCCGCCGAAGTCGAACAGCGTGCCGTCCGTACGCACTTCGATGATCCGGTTCGCCAGCCCGCTCACGAATTCGCGGTCGTGCGACACGAAGATCAGCGTGCCTTCAAACTGCTCGAGCGCGATCTGCAGCGACTCGATCGATTCCATGTCCATGTGGTTGGTCGGCTCGTCCATCAGCAGCACGTTGTGGCGGCCGAGCATCAGCTTGCCCCAGATCATCCGGCCCTTCTCACCGCCCGACAGCACCTTCACCGACTTCTTGATGTCGTCCGACGAGAACAGCAGGCGGCCCAGCGTGCCGCGCACCATCGTTTCGTCGTCGCCGTCCTTGCGGTACTGGTCGATCCAGTCCATCAGCGTGATGTCGTTCGGGAACTCCTCGTACGTGTCCTGCGGCATGTAGCCGACATTCGCGTTCTCGGACCACTTCACCGTGCCGTGCTCGAGCGGGAGCGCGCCGAGCAGCGAACGCAGCAGCGTCGTCTTGCCCGCGCCGTTCTCGCCGATGATCGCGATCCGCTCGCCCGGCTGCACCGACAGGTTGAAGTTCTGGAAGATCGTGCGCTCGTACTTCTTCGTGATGTCTTCCGCGACCACCGCGACGTTGTGCAGCTTCTTCTCGAACTCGAAGCGGATGAACGGGTTCTGACGCGACGACGGCTTGAATTCCTCGATCTTGATCTTGTCGATCTGCTTCGCGCGGCTCGTTGCCTGACGGGCCTTCGACTTGTTCGCCGAGAAGCGGCGCACGAAGTCCTGCAGTTCGGCCACGCGCTCCTTCGCGCGCGCGTTCGCCGCGGCCTGACGCTCGCGCGCCTGTGCCGATGCGAGCATGTAGTCGTCGTAGTTGCCCGGCCAGACCTTCAGCGTGCCGTAATCCATGTCGGCCATGTGCGTGCACACCGAGTTCAGGAAGTGACGATCGTGCGAGATGATGATCATCGTCGAGTTGTACTCGTTGAGCGTGTGCTCGAGCCAACGGATCGAGTTGATGTCGAGGTTGTTGGTCGGTTCGTCGAGCAGCAGCACGTCCGGCTTCGAGAACAGCGCCTGCGCGAGCAGCACGCGCAGCTTCCAGCCCGGTGCGACGTCGCTCATCGTGCCGTTGTGGAATTTCTCCTCGATGCCGATGCCGAGCAGCAGCGCGCCCGCGCGCGCCTCGGCGTCGTAGCCGCCGTATTCGGCGAACTTGCCTTCGAGCTCGGCGGCGTGCATGTAGTCGTCGTCGGTGGCTTCCGGGTTCGCGTAGATCGCGTCGCGCTCGGTCATCGCGGCCCACATCTCGGTGTGGCCCATCATCACGACGTCGAGCACGCGCACGTCTTCATACGCGAACTGGTCCTGGCGCAACTTGCCCAGGCGCACGTTCGGCTCCAGCGCAACGTTGCCGGCGCTCGGCTCGAGGTCGCCGCCCAGGATCTTCATGAACGTCGACTTGCCGCAGCCGTTCGCGCCGATCAGACCATAGCGGTTGCCCTCGCCGAATTTGACCGAGATGTTCTCGAACAGGGGCTTTGGCCCGAATTGCATCGTGATGTTGGCAGTAGAAAGCACGGCAGGTCCCGTTAAAGGATAAATCGACGGAAAACCGTGTATTTTAGCAGGTGTCGGAGAAACTGCCGACCACGCCGTTCCGGCAGCGCATTCCAGCCCCCTGGACCGCCGCCCGGCGGCCCGCCAACACGACGGCCCGCGCCCCGCCGCCGCCTGAAAGGAATCCCGCATGCTCGCCAGCCAGCTTCGCGAACAACTCGTCGGCGCGTGGCGCCTCGTGTCCTACGAAATCCGCCCGCGCGACGGCAGCGCCGTCACCTATCCGCTCGGCCGCGACGCGCGCGGCTGGATTCTCTATACGCGGGACGGTTACATGTCGGCCCAGCTGATGGCTGCCGGCCGCCCGCCGTACGCGAGCGGCGATCTGCACCGCGGCACCGAGAGCGAGTGCACGGCCGCCGCTCGCGGCTACATTGCCTATTCAGGCCCCTTTCATCTCGACGACGACGGCACGCTGACCCACGAAATGGACGTCAGCCTGTTCCCGAACTGGATCGGCAACGTGCAGCAGCGGGTCTTCAGGCTCGACGGCGATCGCCTGCAGCTCGGCACCGCCGGCCCCGTGCGAATCGACGGCCGGGAAGTCGACGCCGTGCTGCTGTGGGCGCGCGCGGGTAGCTGACGCGCCACGAACGGTCGAAACGGTTCGCCGGATCGATACGGCCAGGCGGCAGGTCGTTGCGAGCCTGCGCCGAGCACGGGACGGTTGCATCGGCCGCACGTGCGTCGCGTTCGCCGCGCGACGCACGTCCGTCACTTGCCGGCTTTCGCGGCCGCCTTCTGGGCCGCCGTCGCCTTCACCTGCCCGAACAGCTCCGAGCACGGCACGTCCTTGTTGTTGCTCGGCGCGATCAGCGGGATCAAGGCCGCGAACGGGTTGATCAGGCCGAGGCCGACCATCGCGCCGGCGCGTAGCGCGAGCGCGCCCGCATCGACGCCGACCTTCGGATTCTTGAACGTGCCCTTCGCATACAGCGGCGAGCGCAGCGAGAAGATCCGGAAACCCTTCGTATGCGGATGGATCTTCAGGTCGAGCGTTTCGTCGCGCAGGCTGATCGGGCCGTCGACGTTGATCAGCGCGTCGTCGGTGTCGAGCGCGAACACCTTCGGGTCGAGCATCCCGTTGGTCGCGACGAAATCGACTGCCGCACAGTTGATCTTCACGTCATTGTTGCCGAACAGCTTCTCGTACACGACGTTCGCGACGTTCAGCCCCGCCGCCTCCATCAGCAGGCGGCTGATGCGGCCGTCCGTGACGAGCGCCTTCACTTCGCCGGTCGACGTCGCGGCCAGCGCGGCCGGCGAGTTGCCGGTCGCCGACAGCGACGCGTCGCCGTTGATCTCGCCGAGCGCCGACTGCATGACCTTCTGCGTCGGGAACAGTTGCTTGAGCTTCAGGTGCCGCGCGGCCACCGTAAAGCGGCCCTTCAGCGGCGCGCCGCTGCCGTCGAGGTGCGCGGTCGTCGCGAGCGTGCCGCCCGCGACGCCGAACTGCAGCGGTTCGAGCGACAGCACGCCGTCCTGCATCACGATGTGCGTGTACAGGTTCGTGATCGGCAGGTTCGAACTCTTGATCAGCTTGCGGCCCGTGAACTTGACGTCCGCGTCGATCTCGCGCCAACGATCGGTACGGAACGTCTCGACCGGCAGCACGCGGCCCGGCGGCTGGCGTGTCGTGTCGCCGCGCCTGGCCTTGCTTGCGGCCGTATCCGCGCCGATCACCGGCGCGAGATCCGAGAACTGCAGCAGGTTCGACACGAGCTCGCCCGACAGCTTCGGCCGCGGCTCGCGCTGCTCGTACACCAGCGTGCCGCCGAGATCGCTGCCGCCGACGCGGCCGTTGAAGTTCTCGTAGCGGAACGTGCTCGCGCGCCGCTTGAAGTTGCCGATCAGCCGCCCTTCGGTCGCGTAAGGCGGCGTGTCGGGCAGCGTGATGCCGGTGAGCTGGTAAAGGTGCGACATCGACGTGCCCTGCAGCCACAGCCGCAGGTCGATCGCCGCGAGATGCATCGGATCGGTCAGCGTGCCGACGATCGCGAGCCGCGTGTCACCGGCCTTCACGTCGGCCTGCAGCGGGAACGGCCGCGACGCGTCCTGGATCGCCAGCACGCCGCCGAGCTTGCCGGTACCGCTGATCGGCACGTTCTTGTAGCGGCCGTCGACCTTCAACCCGAACGCATAGGTCGGGCCGGACGGCTTCGCGGGCGCCGCGGCGCCGCTTGCGCCGGACGCGGCGGCAGCCGTCGATGCGGAAGAAGCGGAGGAAGCAGAAGCAGCGGACGAACCCGAAGCAGCCGATGCAACGCGCGAAGCAGCCGAAGCGCCCGGCGCCGACGCCGCACTCGACGCACTCGCCGCCTCCGCACTCGACGCGGCATCAGCGCTGGCCTTCGCGCTCAGTTGCGCGGCGCCGCGCTTGCCGACACGCTGCGCGGATGCCGCGCGCGACGTCTGTTCCTGCTCCTTCAGCACATCGCCGAGCGGAATCGGCTGCCCGAGCGTATCGATCGCGACGGTCAGGTCGGCCTTCGTGATCGCGTCGCGATACGTGACGGTGCCCTTCGCGAAGCCGAAACTGTCGAGCCGCACTTTCCACGGCGACGGCTGCGACGATTGCTTGAACTGGAAGGTCCACGTGTTGCGGCCGTCGGCGAGCCGCTCGAGGTCGACGGCCGGATTCACGACGTCGATCGACGGGATGACGATTTCATGCGCGAGCAGCGGCAGGATCGCGAGGTCGAAGTGCGCGGCATCGAGCGTGACGAACTTGGGCGTCTTCGCCCAGTCGGGGTTGCCGATCTCGAGTTGCGTGGCCGAAAAGCTCGGCCAGGGCACCCAGGCACGCCAGCCGGTTTCGCCGTCGGGGCGGCGCCAGCCGACCTTGAGATCGCCGTTGATCGCGAACGGGCGGCCGAGTGCGGCACTCACCTGTTCGTTGACCCACGGCTTCGCGCGGTTCCAGTCGAACGTAAAGAGAAAGACGCCGGCCGCCGCGATGAGCACCGCGACGATACCGACGATCCATGCAGCCGATTTGCCGATGGCTCGGGTAAGCGTCATGGCGGTTCCGTTGTTGTTCTGAAATGTCGCCGCACCATGCCGGGCCGCTTGCGTGGACGAACGGCGCACGACACCCGCGGCTTTTCAGTCGGTATTATGACGCACGCCATGGTGACGTTTCGGCGCCATTAACGCTTTTTTTCATTTGTGACATGACAGCCCCCACCGGCCTCATCGATGCGCAGCACATCACGCGGCGCGACGCCAGCAGCGGCAAGACCCTGCTCGCCCCGACCGATTTCAGCCTCGCAGCGGGATCGCGAATTGCTGTCACGGGACCGTCCGGGTCGGGCAAGAGCGTGCTGCTGCGCGCGCTCGCGCTGCTCGATCCGCTTGACGGCGGCCACATCCTGTGGCGCGGCAAACGGATCCGGCGCAGCGCGATCCCGCGTTACCGGCGCAGCATCGCCTACGTACGCCAGCGCCCCGCGCAAATGGACGGCACCGTCGAATCGCAGTTGCGCTATCCGTATTCGCTCGCGATCTATCGCGACGTCGCGTTCGATCGCGCGCGCGCCGAAGCGCTCGCCGCGCAGGCCGGCCGCGGCCCCGACTTTCTCGACAAGCGCGCGAGCGACCTGTCGGGCGGCGAAGCCCAGATCGCCGCGCTGCTGCGCGTGCTGCAGCTCGATCCCGACGTGCTGCTGCTCGACGAGCCGACCTCCGCGCTCGATCCCGAATCGGCGCGCGCGATCGAGTCGCTCGTCGGCGCATGGTTCGACGCGGCGCCCGACGCCCGCGCGTACATGTGGATCTCGCACGATCCCGCCCAGGCCGCACGGATCGGCACGATACGGCTCGTGATGCAGGCCGGCGTGATACACGCTGCCAACCCGACGGAGGCAACACGATGAGCCCCGCACTGCAGGACCTGAGCCTCGTCGACGTCGGCATCGCCGCCGCGCTCGTCGCGGTCAACGGCGCGATCTCGATGGCACTGTCGCTCGGCCTCGGCCGCAAGCTCGCGCTCGCGGCCGTGCGCACCGTCGTGCAGTTGCTCGCGATCGGCTACGTGCTCGGCTGGGTATTCGGTCATCCTCACTGGTACATCGTGCTGCCGCTCACCGCGCTGATGACCTTGATCGCCGGGTTCGCCGGCGCGGGGCGCGGCAAGCGCACCTACCGCGGCCAGCGCATCGACAGCATCGCGTCGATCTGGTTCAGCAGCTGGTTCGTCGCGGCGGTCGGCCTGTTCGTCGTGATCCGCATCCATCCGTGGTACGCACCGCAATACGCGATTCCGATCCTCGGGATGATTCTCGGCAATACGCTCACGGGCGTGTCGCTCGGCGTCGAGCGGATGATGGAGGAGCTCACGGCGCGCCGCGACCGCGTCGAAACCGCACTCGCGCTCGGCGCGACGCGCTGGGAAGCCGCGCAGGACGCCGCGCGCCAGGCCGTGCGCGCGGGCATGCTGCCGACGCTGAACCAGATGGCCGTCGTCGGCGTCGTGAGCCTGCCGGGAATGATGACGGGCCAGGTGCTGGCCGGCCAGTCGCCGCTGCAGGCCGTGCGCTACCAGATCGTGATCATGTTCCTGATCGCCGCGGCTTCCGCGCTCGGCACCGTCGGCGCGGTGCTGATGACCTATCGCCGGCTGTTCTCGGCGGATCACCGCTTTCTCGCATCGCGGCTCGAGGAACGCGCGCACTGACACGCGTAGTCGCCGCGCGACGCGTTCGCGCGGTTCGCCGGTCAGCGCGCGCCGCGACGCTTGCCGAGCGCCTGCCGCAATGCGGCCGCGATGTCCGCGTCCGCTGCGAGCCCGTCGACCGACGCAACGAGCCGCACCGCGCGCGACGTCGTCACATAGGCCTGCGCGCCGACATAACCGCCGCTGCCGGCCGAGCGTGTCGTCACGACGAGCGCCTGCGGCGCCCGCGCGCCGAGGTCGGCCGTGAACGCATCGGTGACCGTACCGTCACGCGCACGCAGCGCGCCCGTCACGTAGTCGTCGGTATCGAAGCCGGCGGCGGCATGCGCGGTCGAATACACCCGCACCGCGTAGCTGCCGGTCGAGCACGGTTCGAGCGCGCCGCTGGACACGACGGCCACCTGCTGCCGGGACGGCAGCCCGACCTTTTTCACGAAACCGCAATCGTCGGCCGCGTGCGCGTGCATGGCGGCGAACGCAATGGCGCACAGCAATGCGCGGATTCGGCATTTCATCGGGATGTCGTTGCGGGAAGTGGATGATGCGGGCGAGCATAGCGTGACATTCACATGACGTCACGCAGGTCGACGCGCGACACCGCCGCACGCCGTGCTGCTGCCCTACCGTTGCCGCAACACGGCACAGCGAGCGGGTCGCGGGAAAGCATCGTGACGGCGACACGAAACGCTCACGCGCCGCCGGGCCGGCCCGCGCGTCGAACCCGTTGCGCGCGCACCGGTTCCGGCAGCGTCCCGCGCGCGCCGTTCAGCGCTTGATCGACACCGTCACCTTCGTGCCGTCGCTCATCGTGACGGACTTCGAACCGCCGTTGGTCGGGATCGACACCCACTTCACCTGGCTCACCGACGCGACGTCCGGGCATTGCAGCGACTTGCCGCCGGCCGTCACGTTGCGCGTGCCTTTCGGCGCGGCCGCCTGGAAGCTCATCTGCACGTTGGCGACGCCCTTCGCGTCGATCGACGGCGCGAGCCGCACCTGGGTCTGGCGGACCATCGCGCCGTTCGCGTCGCGCGGCAGGCTGTCCGCGTTCGGGCAACCGTCCGGCATCGCGACCGCACCGCTCGGCGGCACCGACTTCCAGTTGAAGTCGTCCGTCTCGCCCGAGCGGATCTTGCGGGTCTCCTGCGTGTTGCCGAAGGTCTTCGAGTCGACCTTGACGGTGTATTCGAGCTGTCCGGTGCCGCCGCCCTTCAGGCTGCCCTTGACCGGCGGCGCCGCGAATACGCTCGCGCTGACGCACGCCGCCGCGAACACGACCGACCACGATGCGGCGACTGACAAGCTGCGTTGGCTCATGCTGACCTCCTTGGTATGCGGCGGCACGCGCGTGCCGCGCGGTTTTCGATGCATGATGCGCTGCCAGTCTACCGCCAAGCGGCATGCCGTGCGCCGCAAACGCATCGGGTGTTACCCCGCTTGCGTTCGCGGCGCCGCAACCTTACGCGCGATGCCGGCTCAGAAGCCGCTCAGCACGAGCTTGCCGATCGCGCGCCCGGCCTCGAGCAGCTGATGCGCGCGCCGCACGTTCGCGGCATTGATCGTGCCGAGCTGTTCGCCGAGCGTGGTGCGCAGCGTGCCGCCGTCGACGAGCCGCGCGACTTCGCCGAGGATCCGGTGCTGCTCGATCATGTCCGGCGTCTCGAACATCGCACGCGTGAACATGAACTCCCAGTGAAACGCCGCACTTTTCGCCTTCAGCAGTTCGACCGGCACCGGCTTGTCGTTCTCGACGATCGTGCAAATGCCGCCCTGCGGCCGGATTACCTCCGCAGCGGCGGGGAAATGACGATCCGTATCGTTGAAAATCAGCACGTAGTCGACGCTCGGATGCCCGGCCTCGCGCAACTGCACAGGCAAGTCGTCGAAATGGTCGACCACCGCATCCGCGCCCAGCGCGCGCACCCATTCGGCCGACGCCGGCCGCGACGCGGTCGCGATCACGTGCAGCTTGCCGAGCGCCTTCGCGAGCTGGATCGCGATCGAGCCCACGCCACCCGCGCCGCCGATGATCAGCACCGATTTGCCGGCGTCCGCACCCTGCGGCGACACGTGCAGCCGGTCGAACAGCGCCTCCCACGCTGTCAGTGCGGTGAGCGGCAGCGCGGCCGCCGCGGCGAAATCGAGCGTACGCGGCTTCAGCGCGGCGATCCGCTCGTCGACCGTATGGAATTCGCTGTTCGCGCCGGGCCGCGTGATGCTGCCCGCATAGAACACTTCGTCGCCGGGCCGGAACAACGTGACGTCGGCACCGACCGCGACCACCGTGCCGGCCGCATCCCAGCCGAGCACGCGCGGCGTGTCCTCGACCTGCGGCTTCGGCGCGCGCACCTTGGTGTCCACCGGGTTCACGGAAATCGCCTCGACCTTCACGAGCAGGTCGCGCGGGCCCGGCACGGGCTGCGGCAGCTCCACGTCGAGCAAGGCTTGCGGATCGTCGATCGGCAGGTAACGGGTCAGTCCAACGGCCTTCATCACGAAACTCCTTCTGGAAACCTGGGGGCCGCGGCGCAGCCCCATGAACATCATCGTAGGCAACCCGATCATTCGAGAAAACCGCTATATTTCCTGAAACATTTTCAGGAAATTCAGAATAATGGCCTCCGATCCGATTCCGGCCCCCGACAAGCCGCTCGACCTGCTCGACGTCGCGCTGTTCGTTCGCGCGGCCCTGCTCGCGAACGTCACCGCGGCCGGGCGCGAATTCGGCGTGTCGGCCGCGGTCGCGAGCGCGCGCATCGCACAACTCGAGCGTCAGCTCGGCGCACGGCTGCTGCACCGCACCACGCGCCGTATCAGCCTCACGCAGGACGGCGAGGTATTCATGGCGCACGCCGACACGCTGCTGTCGGCCGCCGACGCCGCGCGCGCATCGGTCGGCCACGGCCGCACCGAGCCGTACGGGCGGCTGAAGGTGTCGATGTCGTCGTCGTTCGGCCGGCAGCATGTTGCGCCGGTGATTCCCGCATTCCTGCGCCGCTATCCGTCCGTGTCGCTCGACCTGCGGCTGTCGGACGAGATCGTCGACCTGGTCGACGACGGCTACGACGTCGCGATCCGCCTCGGCGCGCTGAAGGATTCGACGCTCGTCGCGCGCAAGCTTGCCGCCAACCGCCGCGTGCTGTGCTGCTCGCCCGCGTATCTCGCCGGGCACGGCACGCCGCGCCATCCGGCCGACCTGGCGCAGCACGAATGCGTGATCCTCGGCGACCAGCGCGACTGGTCGTTCACGACGCCGCAAGGCCCGCTGACCGTGCGGGTCGGCGGCCGGCTCGTCGCGAGCAATGGCGAGGCGATCCGCGAAGCGCTGGTCGACGGCTTCGGGATCGCGATCAAGTCGACCTGGGACGTCGGCCCGCTGCTCGCGAGCGGCACGCTCGTCACGATACTCGACGACTATCCGTTCGCCGACGACGTCGCGATCTGGGCCGTCTACCCGAGCCGCACACACGTGCCGCTGAAGACGCTCGCGTTCATCGCGTTCCTGGCCGAGCATTTCGGCGATCCACCGTACTGGGATCGCGCGGACGGGCGATAGGTGCCTTCGTTCGGTTCGCGCCGCGGGCGTACCGGCTCGAGTCGGGCCGCGGGATTCGTCCCTGCCGCGACCGCCCGGCCCGGCCAACCGGCTACAATGGCGCGTTCGCGACGCAATGGCCCGCAGTCGAACGGGGCCACGCACGCAGACGGCCGCCCATTGGCCGCGCACGCTTTTCATCCGTCTCCCAACCATCCCGTCATGACCCACAACCTCGTCATCCAGAGCCTTGCGCCGCTGTCGGACGCCCATCACAAACCGCTGCTCGCGCTGTCGCGCGGCACCCGCATCGTGCAGACCGACGATCATGCGCTGCGCATCGAAGACGCGAGCCCGGCACAGCGCCTCGACATCGACGCGTACTGCGGCACGCACGCGCTCGACTTCGCGTTCGTCGAGGCCGGCCGCACGCTCGCCGATTTCGGGCTCGCCGTGATGGACATGGATTCGACGCTGATCACGATCGAATGCATCGACGAGATCGCCGATTTCTGCGGGTTGAAAACGCAGGTCGCCGAGATCACCGAAGCGTCGATGCGCGGCGAGATCCGCGACTTCAACGAAAGCCTCACGCGCCGCGTCGCGCTGCTGGCCGGGCTCGACGCGCACGCGCTCGAACGCGTATACGAGGAACGGCTGCAACTGACGCCGGGCGCCGAGACGATGCTGGCCGGCGTGAAGGCCGCCGGCATGAAGACGCTGCTCGTGTCGGGCGGCTTCACGTTCTTCACCGAGCGGCTGAAGGCGCGCCTCGGCCTCGACTACGCGCATGCGAACACGCTCGAGATCGTCGACGGCAAGCTGACCGGCAAGGTGCTCGGCGAGATCGTCAACGCCGACGTGAAGGCCCGCCTGCTGCGCGAGACGTGCGCGTCGCTCGGCCTCGAGCCGAGCCGCGCGATCGCGATGGGCGACGGGTCGAACGACCTGAAGATGATGGCCGAAGCCGGGCTGTCGGTCGCGTACCACGCGAAACCCGTCGTGCGCGACGCGGCGACGGTCGCGTTCGATCACGTCGGCCTCGACGGGCTGCTGCGGCTGTTCTGATCCTGCCGCGCGTCAAATGAAAAACGCCGGCGCGATGTTGCATCGCGCCGGCGTTTTGTCGTGCCGGGGAACCTGACCGGCCGGCGATCAGCCGAGTGCGGCCTGCATCGCGCGTTCGATGTCCGCGCGCAGGTCGGCTTCGTCTTCCAGGCCGACATAAAAACGCACCAGCGTGCCGCGATGCGGCCAGTCCGGACGCATCGACGCGACGTCGTAAGGCATCGCAAGGCTGCATGCGCCGCCCCAGCTCCAGCCGATCGCGAACAGTTCGAGCGACTCGACGAAGCGGTCGACCTGCTCCGCGCTGTAGCGTTCGTCGAACACCACCGAGAACAGCCCGCCCGCGCCGGTGAAATCGCGCATGAACGACGCGTGCCCCGGGCAATCGGCCATCTGCGGATGCAGCACCGACGCAATCTCCGGCCGCGCCTTCAGCCATTGCGCCAGCGCGAGCGCGCTCTTGCCGTGCGCGTCGAAGCGCACCTGCATGCTCGGCAGGCTGCGCAGCACGAGCGAGCAATCGTCGACCGACACGCCGATCCCGCAGCGCATCCGTGCGAGCTTCAGCTTCGCCTGCAGGTCGGCGCTCGCGGTGATCGTCGCGCCCATCAGCACGTCGCTGCCGCCCGACTGGTACTTGGTCAGCGCCTGCACCGAGATGTCGACGCCGTGCTCGAACGGCTTGAACGCGAGCCCGGCCGAAAAGGTGTTGTCGATCGCGGTGACGATGCCGCGCGCCTTCGCGGCCGCCGTGATCGCCTGGACGTCGGGCACTTCCATCGTCACCGAGCCGGGCGCCTCGATCCAGATCAGCCGCGTGTTCGGCTGGATCAGGTCGGCGATGCCGGCACCGACGAGCGGATCGTAGTAGCGCGCGGTGATGCCGAAATCCTTCGCGAGCCAGTTGCCGAAATCGGCGTTCGGCCCGTACACGTTGTGCGGAATCAGCACGTCGTCGCCGGCTTTCACGATCCCGAAGTAGACGTTCATGATCGCCGCGAGGCCCGACGGCTGCAGCAGCGCATGCGTGCCGCCCTCGATCTCGGCAAGCCGCTGCGCGAGCGCGAGCGACGTCGGCGTCGAATGCAGCCCGTAACGCCACTGGTTGTCGTTGTGCCAGACGAGCGCACGCATCGTCGCGAGATCGGGAAACACGACCGTCGACGCGCGCGCGACCGGCGGCACGAACGAACGGAAACCTTCCGGGATCACGTCGTCGGGTTGAACGATGCGGGTTTGCAGCGCGCGCTTGGGAGTGGATGCAGTCATGACAGGAAGCCGGGCACGAGGCCGTTCGGTTGCGGAATAAGTCGCCAGATTAGCCAAAATCGGCACGATTGGCCCGGTACAATGCGCGCCGCGCGCGCCGAGCCAGCGCGGGTTCAGTTGTCGGTGCGCAGGTTGACGACGCCGCCCACCGTCTCGATTTCCTGCACGCGGCCGTCGCGCACCTGCAGCGCCGCGCGCTTGCCCGGCGCGAGACGCAGCACGACGGGCTGCGGATCCGACTCGTCCGAGTTCATCCGGTCGGCCTTCAGGGTGCCCGTCGCGTCGAAGCGGCCGATCCACACGCCCGTGATGTTCGTGCCGTCGTTCGATTCCTCGATTTCAAGCGTGTCGCCGTCGCGATCGCCCGCGAGCAGTACGACCTCGCCCGTATCGGCGAACTGGTATTCGCCGTGCACGCCTTCCTCGTCCGTCTTCGGGCCGAGATGCACGACGATCGGGCGGTCGCCGAGCGTGCCTTCGTAGCGCGGCAGGCGGGCAAACTCCGGATTCGGCTTCAGCGGCCGCGCCGGTGCCGGTTCGTCCTGCTGCACGCCCGGCGCGACAGCCTGCGCCGCGACCACGCCCGGCATCGCCGTGCCCGCCGCCAGTGCGCCCGCGACGACGAGCGCCCGTTGCCATTGCGAATATCGACCCACCTTGTGTTGCTCCTTGCTTCAGATTCGCTCGTAAATTGCGGCGATGCGCTGGCCGTCATACGGGGCCGCGGCCGGCGCGCGTATTGCGCATCAGCCTTGCATCAGGCGCTCCACCGCCTCGCGCTGCGGAATCGGCGCGACCGCACCGTAGCCCGTCGTCGACAATGCCGCCGCGGCGTTCGCATAACGCGCCGCCGCGAACGGATCGTCGCCCGCGACGATCCGCGCGACGAAGGCACCGCCGAAGCAGTCGCCCGCGCCCGTCGCGTCGACGGCTTCGACCGCGAAGCCCGGCACGACGCGCCGCTCGTTCGGCGTCGCCACGTAGGCGCCGTCCTTGCCGAGCTTCAGCGCAACGACCTGCGGCCCGTGTTCGAGCATCGCGTCGACGATCGCGTCGCGATCGTTCGCGCCCGTGATTGCCGTCACGTCGTCCCAGCTGGGCAGGCAGATATCCGTCTGGCGCAGCGCCTCGCGCATCACCGCGCGGGCGCGCGGCAGCGGCCACAGCTTCAGGCGCAGGTTCGTGTCGAAGCTGACCTTCGCACCGTTGCGGCGCGCGTGGTCGATCGCCGCGAACGCGGCGTCGCACGCAGCCGTGCTGATCGCGAGGCTGATGCCGGACAGGTGCACGGCCTTCGCGGCGGCCAGTGCGTCGAGCGGCAGGTCGCCTGCCGCATAGCGGCTCGCCGCCGAGCCCGCACGCAGATAGTCGAACTGGTGGCCGTCGGCGCCGTGCGTGACGAAATACACGCCGGTCGGCGCCGTGCGATCGATCCGCACGTACGTCGTGTCGACGCGTTCCGCACGCCACATGTCGGCCAGCAGCCGGCCGAACGGATCGTCGCCGATCGCCGACACGAAACCCGTCGACGCGCCCTGGCGCGCCGCGGCGATGCAGAAGTTCGACGTGTCGCCGCCGAAGCCCTGCAGGAATTCAGGCCGGCCCGGCTGCGACTGGTTGAACTCGATCATCGCTTCGCCGAGCGCGAGGATCTCCGGGAATGCGGCGGCCATCGCTTACACCTCGCCCCACAGATCGTGGCCGTCGGCGCCCGTGATCTTCACGGACACGAAATCGCCGACCTTGTAGCGCTTCGAGGCCTTCGCCGCCGGCTCGACATAGACCACGCCGTCGATCTCCGGCGCATCGGCCGCCGTGCGGCCGATCCCGCCTTCCTCGCTGACTTCGTCGATCAGCACCTTGAGGGTCTTGCCGACCTTGCGCTGAATGCGGTTCGCCGACACTTCCTCGGCGACTTCCATGAAGCGTGCACGACGCTCCTCGCGAACCTCATCCGGCAGCGCGCCGTCGAGTTCGTTTGCCGTCGCGCCTTCGACCGGCGAATACGCGAAGCAGCCGACGCGATCGAGTTCCGCCTCGCGGATGAAGTCGAGCAGCGTTTCGAACTGCTCTTCCGTCTCGCCGGGGAAGCCCGCGATGAACGTGCTGCGGATCGTCAGGTCCGGGCAGATCTCGCGCCACTTCTGTACGCGCTCGAGCACCTTCTCGGCGTTCGCCGGACGCTTCATGCGCTTCAGCACTTCCGGATGCGCGTGCTGGAACGGCACGTCGAGATACGGCAGCACGTGGCCCTTGAACGGACCTTCGGCCATCAGCGGAATCACTTCGTCGACGCTCGGGTACGGGTACACGTAGTGCAGGCGCACCCATGCGCCGTACTGTGCCGCGAGTTCGCCGAGCGCGGCGACCAGGTCGGTCATGCGCGTCTTGATCGGCTTGCCGTTCCAGAAGCCCGTGCGGTACTTCACGTCGACGCCGTACGCGCTCGTGTCCTGCGAGATCACGAGCAGTTCCTTCACGCCCGACTTGAACAGGTTCTCGGCTTCCAGCATCACTTCGGCGACCGGACGCGACACGAGATCGCCGCGCATCGACGGGATGATGCAGAACGTGCAGCGATGGTTGCAGCCTTCGGAGATCTTCAGGTACGCGTAGTGGCGCGGCGTGAGCTTGATGCCGGCCGCCGGCACAAGGTCGGTGAACGGGTCGTGTGGCTTCGGCAGGTGCGAATGCACGGCCTGCATCACTTCGCCCACCGCGTGCGGGCCGGTGACGGCGAGCACCTTCGGATGGACTTCCTCGATCAGGTTCGAGCCGCTGGCGCTCGACTTCGCGCCGAGACAGCCGGTGACGATCACCTTGCCGTTCTCGGTCAGCGCTTCGCCGATCGCGTCGAGGCTTTCCTGCACGGCTTCGTCGATGAAGCCGCAGGTGTTCACGACGACGAGGTCGGCGCCGTCGTAGGTGCCGGAGATTTCATAACCTTCGGCACGCAGTTGCGTGATGATCTGTTCGGAATCGACGAGGGCTTTCGGGCACCCGAGGGATACGAACCCTACTTTGGGGGATTGGGACATCTGGAATGTGGGGGCGTGGCAGCAAAAGCGTGAGTTTACAGCGATTTAGGGTCCAGCAGCCTAAAACGAGCGGCTGGGGACGGCGCAGGCTTTCAACTCGGATACACCGTGCGGCGGATAGCCAAGTGCGAGACGGCATGTGATGCAGCCCTTTCACTTCGGAACAGCGGGGCATGCGCTTGCCGTCAGCACCACGTCCGGAAAGGGGGGCTCGTCGTGCGTCGGCCGGCAGATCGGCATTGGTCAGATGCTGGACGGCTCTGTACTGATCGTTCAGGACCTGGACCGCTCGAGTCGAGCCGCCCCCAATTCCGGCGCTGGCGCAGCCCGCGCAGATCGCCGATACCGGGATTACGGTCATCACGTGATCAACCAACCATGCGGGCGGTAGCCAAAGCGGTTTTCCGACGGTCTGAGTAAGCAATGCCCGGTCGACTCTGCACCCCTGACACCAATCCAGGCGCACGCCATGAAGCCCTCAACCTCGCCGCCACTGGGCTATTGGCAACCACATCGCTGCCGGTGATGGCGGCCTTACGTCTTCACCGCCCCGGTTCACCCGGTTCGCGGCGTACCCGTCGCGCCTACACGCCCTCTTTGAACCCGATCACGACTCGCCGCGTACGCGAGGATTTCTTTTCCATCTTCTGTACACAAACAGCGCCGACTTCGGCGGTATTCGCGACATGCGTTCCTCCGCACGGCTGCAGATCGATACCATCGATAGTCACGACGCGTACCGTGCCGTGTCCTGCCGGGGGCATCACGCTCACCGTGCGGACCCACTCAGGATTGGCTCGCAACTCTGCGTCGGTCACGACATCGCTACGCACGGACTTAGCGGCGGAGACCAGCTCATCCAACGCCCGATCGATGTCCGTCCGGGACAACGGATCGCTGGTCACGAAGTCCAGACGCGCATAGTCCGACGTAATGCTGCACCCATCGACCGCATAGGGCAGCACGCCACACATCAAATGAGCCGCGGTGTGGAAACGCATGAGTCGATATCGGCGCTCCCAATCGATATCGAGTGTCACCATATCGCCCGGGGCCAAGCGAGCAAGTACCGCCTCTTGCCCCGACACTGGAATATGGACGACATCGTCGGGATGAGCGTTCGCTTGTGCTGGCTTGCGTGCGTCAGCGATCGTCAATCGCATGCCGTCAGCCAACGTCATGGTGCCAGTATCACCGAGTTGGCCGCCACCATGCGGATAAAATACGGTGCGATCCAGTATCACCCCTGCCTCGCCGATCTGGACGATTCGTGCTTCGCAACTGCGGAGATAGGCATTGGTTCGAAACAGTGCTTCTGTAGGCATAAAGAGCTTCTCGCAACTTACGTCCGGTAATTTTTCCGGTCATCGTAGAAGGTGAACTTAGATAATCGCTGCTCTCGATTTACTATCGAGCGCTCGCCCGCGTGTCACTTGCAACACCGACCGCACCGTAACGACCGACCCCGCCGACACGTCGTCCTTGATGACGCAATGTGGACCGATCAACACATCGTCTCCGACAGTGACGTTGCCGAAGATCCTGGCGAAGGCGCCCACCTCAACACGATTGCCCAACGTGGGATGACGCTTTCCTGCCGGGTTGGCGGATATTCCCGTGGCACCGAGCACCACCCCTCCGAGGATGTAGCAATCGTCTCCGATCTGCGTCGTTTCGCCGATCACCGTGCCATATCCATGATCGAGCACAAGCCGATGCCCGATCATGCTTCGCGGATGAATCTCCGCGCCTGACAGCATGCGTCCTCGTGCAGACACCAACAGCACGGCGGCGTCCAACTCGGCAGGCATACCGCGCTGGCCGTCCAACATGCCCGAAATTGCACGAGCAAGGCGATAGTGCAAGACAGCCTTGTACGACAAGTACCCATAGGCGATCGCCTTCGCTTCGCCACGCGCCGCAGGATCTTTCTGCGCGAACGCCATGAGGTCTTCCGTTGCAGCCCAAACGGCCGCTTCGAACGGCTGAGACTGCTCCAACCAATCGACAGTCGATGGCGAGCAGCATTCCATGAGCGCTGCGCGCATGTGGTTCCGTACTATGTCTTTCATCGTTTAATAACCACATGGATGTGGTTTCCAGTGTCCTTTACGTCGCGAACGCAAATCGACACGATCTCGCAATCTGAAACTACTGGAAATAGGACAGGTAAGAATCCACATCGTCGTAAATCATCGTCAACACATCGGCCCGAGGCTTGAGCATCGTCGCCAACTTCGATACGGCCACGAGGTTCGCTGCTGACGATATGCCAAGACTGATGGCGTCACGCCGCATGACCTGCGAGACCATCGCGAGACACTCGTCCCTGGATACGCGGATCATGCCATCGAGTACCGAGAGATTCAGCACATCCGGCACGATTCCAATCGAGAGCCCTTGGATATCATGAGGCGCATGCTTGCCGCGCAAAAGGTCGCATTGTTCTGGTTCCACGCCGAAAACCTGGAAGCCGGGACGCCACTGCTTCAGTACCTCGCCTATCCCGGTGATATGGCCGCCGGTACCGATACCACCGACGAATGCATCCAGTGAATAGTCGGCGAATTCGTCGATGATTTCTCTGGCGGTGGCTTGCCGATGCGCGTCCGGGTTGGCCGGATTTCGTTGTTGATTAAGCATCACGTAATCCGGATGCTCCAGCTGCATCTCCATCGCTTTCTCGCCGTGCGAATTGTTGCCTCGGCGGCTATCCGATAGAACGACTGTCGCGCCGTACATTTCCAGCAGGCGGCGCTTCTCCGGACTGTAGTTGTCGGGAATGACCAGTATGACCTTGTATCCGAGCACGTTGCCGATCATGGCCAAGCCGATCCCCGTATTGCCACCGCTCGGCTCCAGAATGGTTTGACCACGCCCGCGAACCAGCCGCCCCTTGTGCTCGGCGTCAAGCACCATACCGAGCGCGATCCGCGCCTTGTGGCTTCGCCCCGGGTTAAATGACTCAAGTTTGGCGTACACGGAGAGCCCCGTGTCAGCGGACACGCTGGCAAGTCGCACGATCGGCGTCTTACCGATCAGGTCAAGGATCGAATCGAAGATCATCGGTACCCAAGGCCTCCTTCAATACATCGGCATATCGCGCTCGACGTCCTTCGCCCAGCGTCTAATTCCGCCGTCAAGCACCTGAACCTTCGCGAATCCTGATGCCAGCATCGAGGACGCCGCGCGTTCCGCACGCGTACCCGCATAGCACACCACGACATACCGCTCCGAGCGCTGCAGTCCCCCGAGGTGTTCGTCCAACTCGGACAGCGGAATATGCAACGCTCCCGGCAGACGACATACCTCCAACTCGTTGGCGTCGCGCACATCGATGAGCCGTACACCTGAGGCTCCCGCATGCATCAGTACATCAAGCTCGGCGGGTGCGATGTAGCAATGCGGCTCCATTCGTGTCGCAGCCACTCCGCTGGTTTGGCACACAGCGGCATCGTCATCAATATCGACTCGCGCCCCACTGGAACACGTAGGACAATCATCTCGCCGCTCGAACGCCACTTCCGAGAATGCCATGCCGAGCGCATCGAAGCGTAGAAGCCTTCCAGAGAGCGGTTTACCCAAGCCCATGATCAGCTTGATCGCCTCCGTTGCCTGCAGGAGTCCTATAACGCCAGGCAGAACACCGATCACGCCACCTGCATTGCAGCTCGGGGCCAATTCCGGAGGAGGACTCTTCGGGAAAAGACAGCGATAGCAAGGCCCACCTGCCAAATTGAACACGCTTACCTGTCCGTCGAAGCGATACAGCGCGCCGTAGATTAACGGCTTCGCCTGGCGTGCACATGCTTCGTTGACAACGTAGCGGGATGTAAAGTTGTCCGTGCCGTCGATAACAACGTCATACTGCTCGATCAGGTCATAGGCGTTGCTCTTGTCGACCGCGTAAGCATGCGTCCTGATGTCGATGTGCGGATTCAGATCAAGCAGCCGCCTCTTGGCGGAATCGACCTTGTGGACACCAATCGTTTGATGCCCGTGAACGATCTGCCGCTGAAGATTGCTTACTTCCACGATATCGAAATCAACCAGACCGATCGTACCGATCCCTGCGGCTGCCAGGTACAGTGAAATAGGTGAACCGAGGCCGCCGGTGCCGATAATCAACACCCGCGCCTTCTTCAGCCGCGCCTGGCCTTCACGGCCGACACCCGGCAAGGTGATGTGACGAACGTAGCGCTGCACTTCTGCATTGGTCAGCTTATTGACATCGACGCCACCCGATGTCGCCAGCATGATCTCGATCTCGTCCCGACTTTCCAGTGGCGCGTCGAGATCGACCAGGCTTCCTGCGGCTGTCACCAGAAAATGCTCCTTGAAATGCCCATTGGCATAGAACAGGTGCGACCGAAGCACCGGGTGTCGTTCGCAAATATCGAACATCACCTCGCGCGGTGTGTGGCCTCGCCCCGTCAGGCGCGTGGTATTCAACTTGGCGACGCGCCCGAGTATTTCGGGGAAAATCACTGCTCGCTCATCCATGACCTGCTGCTCCTTCGTAACTCCAAATCAAACAACAAATTCACGCGCCGTCACAAACTGCCCGTTGCGCCATTCAAATAGCTTGGCGCCCTTTGCCTTTCCCGCTTTCACATCCACCACCAGGTACTGCACCGGATAGATCGGTTGCCCGTCGTACAGCGCTTTATCGATGTCCTCACGGCTGAAGTACGCACCGACGTCCGGATGAGAGTGATAGATGACAGCCACCGGATTGTCGGTGCGAAAGCTGTTGTTCAACAGAACGGTATCGGCTACGGAGAAGGTGTATCCGTAGTTGGCGATGCGCTGATACACCTCCGGACTACGTGCATGCAGTTCATCCTGGATGTTCACCCCCTCATGCACTTGTCCATCGAAATGCACAAAACCACAGCACTCCTTCGGATAGGTTTGCTCGGCGTGCTGATAGACCATTGCCAGGTTCCGTTCGTTGAGTGGATACACGTTGACTTACCTCCTTCGCGCCCACAACGTTTCGATAGGCAATTTCGTAATCGCAAAGCCCGCCAGAAGCAGCGCCGAATAGACGAGCAATTCGCGTGATACCGGCACGTTCTCGTACCACGCACCAATCAGCACGGCGAACACCGGAAAGATGATGAACACGAACGAAAGGATCACCGGACTAAGGCGTTTGAGCAGAAAGAAATACACGATGAATCCACCGACCGATGCAGCAAGGCCGAGGTAAAGCAGTGCGCCCCAGGAGCGCGACGTGATCTGGGCCAAGTCGGGGTGCTCCACGACCAAGCCGGCAAGAAAGAGACCCGCCCCAGCGATCCCAATAGGCAACGTATTGAATGTAATGACACTGAGCACACTTCCGCGCTGCTTGGTGATCACGTAACAAAGCGCATGCATGATGGCCGCGACGAGGATGGCGACAACACCGAACAACTCACCGTAGCCGAGATGCAGCCCTTGAGAATGGATGATCATCGCCAGACTGCCGAAACCAACAGCGATGCCCACGACCTGCGAAATGAATACCCGCTCCCGCAGGAACGCGGCCGAGAAAATCAGGATGAACACAGGCATGCTGCTGAACAACAGTGCCGTCAGTCCTGACGACACGTAGAGCTCCCCATAGTTGAGCAGGTAATACGGCGCTCCGAAATAACACAGCGTGACGAAAACGAAGAAGCCGGACTGATGACGGGGAAAGCGGATCGGCTCTCGCCGAACGAGCGCGAACAACACGAACAACGGAAACGCCAGCAGGAAGCGAAGCCCCGCGGCAGTCAGCGGCGGCACGCTCTCCACCGCGATTTTGATACCCAGCCAGGTCGTGCCCCAACTCAGACAGACGATCAGAAAAAGCACTGCCGTCACCAACCCGGCCAGCCTGTCCCGCACCGAGGGCTGTTCATTAATCGAGATTGACATCGCATCAATACACCAGAATGAATTCATTATGAGATAATTGCCTTGCGATTTTCATACAAAGCACTGAAATCACAGGTTAAATTGGGGCAAATATGACTGTCAAAACAAATATTGACACCATGTCAATCATTGGAAATGCACTCGCAAATGGGCAGGGCCCCAAGTACCTGCGTCTTGCACTTGCGCTGCAGAGCGCCATTCAGTCCGGTGCGATCGCACAAGGCACCAAGTTGCCACCTCACCGTGTCTTCGCAGACGCCTTAGCGGTCACGCCTGGCACCGTCAGCCGGGCCTACTCTGAGTTGGAGCGGCTTGGGCTAGTGGTGGCCCGAGTGGGCGACGGCACCTACGTGCACTCGCGCGAACAGGAGCGGGGGCGCGACGCCGGCTTCCGCAACTTCGTCGACGCGCCCGCCCTGTGCCACGACATGAGCCGCAACATGCATATTCCCGGACAGGAGGCAGCGCTGTTGGCTCGCGATCTCGCGCAACTGTCGCAGTCACCTCGTGCACTCCAGGAACTGATGCTCTACACGCCGGATGCGGGCTTGCCGCATCATCGACAGGCCGGCGCACGTTGGCTTGCACACGGGGAATTTGCGCCGTCCGCCGATCAAGTGCTTTGCGTCAACGGTAGCCAGCATGGCTTGCTCTGCGCGCTGATGGCCTTGGTACGTCCGGGCGACACGCTCGTCACTGAGCAACTCACTTACCCGGGCCTCGCCGGCCTAGCGCGATTCCTGGGTATCAAGCTGATCGATATCGCGATGGACGACGAGGGATTGGTGCCCGAATCGCTCGAAGACGCCTGCCGGGCCAACCGGGTGACCGCCATGTATTGCACGCCAACGATCCAGAACCCGACGACAGCGGTCATGTCCCCAGCACGCCGCCACGCCATTGCATCAATCTGTCGCGAACACAACCTCATGGTGATCGAGGACGAGACGCACGGGGTCTTGATGGAGGACCGCCCGTTGCCGTTGAGCTACTTCGCGCCTGAGCGCAGTATCCTTATCAGCAGCCTGAGCAAAGCCGTAGCGGCAGGTCTGCGCGCCGGCTTCCTTCACGTGCCGGCTCCCTTGGTGAGTCGCCAGGCCGCAGCCATTCGCGCCAGTTCGTGGATGGCGGCGCCGCTGGGCCTGGAGATCGCCAGTCGTTGGATCGAAGACGGCACGGCCCGCGCGTTACTGCGTCAACAGATCGCCGAAATCGAACGCCGCAAGGCGTTGGTCAGCGATCTCCTCGAAGGCTTGAATTATCGGACGCACGATCACAGCCCGCACTTCTGGATCGAAGTACCCGCCCCTTGGCGGTCGGCGGAAGTCGAGCACCACTTGCGACAACGCCATCACCTCATCAGCATCGCCGAGGCTTTCAGTGTCGGCCGCGGTGCCGTACCGCACTTCGTGCGCGCGAGCGTTAGCAACGCGTCTGGTGGCGAAGCGAAGCTGCTGGAGGGATTCGAATGCCTCGGGGAAGTTTTGCGCGGGGGCGTGCAACCTTCGCAAACCCCGTTGTAGGTCACGCCTGCGGAGCGCCCACGCACCCCACACCACCTCGTGAAACTATATTCACCCGCCTCGGAAACCTGCAGCCAGCGACTCGACACCAGGCTCGTGTCGCCTAGCTCGGCCAACATCAGGTTTAGCTTTCCTGAATTTTTGTCACGCACAGTGAACAAATACACTTTCTGCAAACTTCCGCCGAGTCCTGGCGGGTTTATCAGGAATAGAAAAGATCACCATAGTGACCTTTTTTGAGAAAGACAAACCAAGCGTGACCCAGACTGCACCCGCCGCAAGGAAAGCCGTCAAGCCCCCTCGCCTTTACAACGTCGGGATCGGTTTTTTTATTGCCTCAAGCGCACCCGAGGGATACAAACCCGACTTTGGGGATTGGAACATCTGGCGTGTGGGGGCGTGGTAGCAAAAGCGTGGGACTACAGCAATTTTTCGGTCAGCGAACCCAAACCGGCGGTTCCGACGCTACGAACCTCGACGTCAATGTGCGCGCTCTCGCGGGCGCCCCGAGTCAACAGGCGAACCAGATCCGTCCCTTCCGGGAGACGCGACGATATGACGGGCACGATCGTGCAAACGCCACCGCGCCGGAATCGCCCCGAAACGGCCCCGTCACTATGCGAAAATCGCAGCGTCCGCTCTCTTCAATTACCCAACGGGGTTCGCATGACCACCCACATCACGATCGAATTCACCGAGCACGCAGCAGAAGCCATCGGCGAACAAACCAGCACCAGCTTTTCCTACGATCAAGGCGCGCACGTGCCGCAGCCCGGCGACTTCGTCGAACTCGAGAATTCGCGGCAGACGTTTCTCGTGATCGGCCGCGTGTTCTCACTCAAGGCCAACTACAGCGCCGTCAAGCTCGTGCTCGACCTTCCTCCGCACGACGACGAGCAAGGATTCCCGGCGCTGTAAAGCAATCCGGGCCGGTACCGTCGGCGTTGCCGCCGGCGATCGCACGCGTCCGGCCCGCGTTGCGTGAAATCACTCGAGCGACGAGATCGTAAAAAAGCCCGCCGGAGCAGGGTTCGATCCAACCCTGCACTCACGGAAACATCGCCGCAGTCAAACACCGCTCGAACCACATCGCATCGTCGCCATCGCCGATCGGCCACATTTCGGCATCGAGTTGCGGCAAACCGGTTGCCGGCGCGGGCGCACGCTTATCGTCACCGGACGCCCCCGCACGCATCCACCCCGATTGCACCCCCCCGTTATCGCACGCATGCCCATGCGCCTGCGCCTCGCAGAACGCAACCGGGCGCACCTTCCCGCCGTCTGCCGCGCCCACCGACCGGTACTGATAAACCGCGCCGGTCGCCCAGTCCTCGCTCTGGCTGCAGACCCGCGCACGATGCTGCACATGGACAGCACCGAAACACGCATAGGAAACGTGCGCGCCACTTGCATCGTCGGGAATGAAATCGCAGTTTGCATCGAAACCGGTGAGCGGGCCGCCCGTGTAATTCGCGAGCCACTTGCGCTCGGCCAGTGCACGAGCGATCAACCCTTTGTCCGATCGATCGGCCAACACGGCGGTGCGCCGATCGATGGCCTTGCGCACTTCGTCGACGGCCAGCAGATGGCCTTCGTAATCGGCGTCGAGACGGTTGTTGCGTGCGTCGATCCAGCGGCGCTGGCCGCGCACCAGCATGTCGCGGATCGCCGTGTCCGGCGCGGCCTTCAGTGCGCCCGAGTACGCCGCGTTCATGCGCGCGTCGGCCGCGCGCAGCATGGAGTTCGCGCAGATGCGCTTCTCGATCGGCTGGACGGCTTTCGCGCAATCCATCGCAAAGCCCGGCAAGGCCAGGCCGACGCCCATCACGAACATCGCAACAAGACCGGTCAGCCTGCCGGTCGATGCCGTTCGAATCCCTCGCATGTTCTCTCTCAGTCGGTTTGTTTTTCTCGGCCGCCCCGCGTCGACGCGGCATCGCACATCTCGCCGTGCGCAGGAACCGCTACCGCGTTCGCCAGAGGCGGCTTCCACGCAGCGCCGTGCAGCGCCGCTTATGGTACGACACGCGAGCGCCCGCGCGGACACGAACGCGCACCGTCAGGCTCGGCGCGTCCCGGCTTTCATTCGTATGGACTGGATCTCGATCGACTGGAGAGCGACGATGCCCGCGCGTACCGGGCACGGGCATTCGGTACCGACGATCCTGGACGACCGTCGGCGATTTCTTCCGGCAGGCGGCAACCGCGCATCGTCGTGCCCGAATGCACGACGGCGATCGACCGCCCTGCTTCGCGGCGCCGACGCCCGACGGCTCGCGCCGCCGCGGCCGGCCTGCCGCGAATCGCTACTTCTTCTCCGGCTCCGGCGCACCCGGCTGCTTGAACGGGAACGTGCTGAACATCGACTTCGCCTGGTTCTGCATCTGCTCCTGCATCTGCACGAACATGTTCTTCGACTGCTCGATGTAGCTGGTCATCATCCCTTGCATCATCGGCGCCTGCATGTTCATGAACTGCGACCAGACTTCCGGATTCATCGCGTTGCCTTCGTACAGGTTCTTCGATTGATCCGCGAGCTTGTTCTGGATGTCGATGAACGCCTGGATGTTCTTTTCCAGGTACGTGCCCATCATGCCCTGCATCGCATGACCGTAGAAACGGATGATCTGCGACAGCATCGACGACGAGAACATCGGCACGCCACCGCTTTCCTCTTCGAGGATGATCTGCAGGAGAATGCTGCGCGTCAGGTCTTCGTTGGATTTCGCGTCGACGACCTTGAAATCCTCCTGCTCCAGCACGAGCTGCTTCACGTCGGTCAGCGTAATGTACGTGCTTGTCTCTGTATCGTAGAGCCGGCGGTTCGGGTACTTCTTGATGAGCCGTTCGGCCGTCTTCTTTGTAGTAGTCATGTAACGCCTTTGAGTGCAGCGTAGCGCAAGTGACGAATCCCCGCCGCCCGAATCCGGGAGGCGGGGGCCTTCGGAAAACGCCCGGCTGCGCGGCCACCCGGCCCGCGCAACCCGGACGCTCAGCCCATGTGCAGGCCGCCGTTCAGCGAGAAGTCGGCGCCGGTCGCGAAACCGGAATCGTTCGACGCAAGCCACGCGACGATCGAGCCGATTTCCTCGGGGCCGCCAAGACGCCGCACCGGGATCGTCGCGACGATCTTCTCGAGCACGTCGGGGCGGATCGCCTTCACCATGTCGGTACCGATGTAGCCCGGCGACACGGTATTGACCGTCACGCCCTTCGTCGCGACTTCCTGTGCGAGCGACATCGTGAAGCCGTGGATACCGGCCTTCGCGGTCGAATAGTTGGTCTGGCCGAATTGCCCTTTCTGGCCGTTCACCGACGAAATGTTGATGATGCGGCCCCAGCCACGTTCGACCATCCCGTCGATCACCTGCTTCGTCACGTTGAACAGGCTCGTCAGGTTGGTGTCGATCACGGCGGTCCAGTCTTCGTGCGTCATCTTGCGGAACACGACGTCGCGCGTGATGCCCGCGTTGTTGACCAGCACGTCGATCTCGCCGACTTCAGCCTTGACCTTGTCGAACGCTTCCTTGGTCGAGTCCCAGTCGCCGACGTTGCCTTCCGATGCGATGAAATCGTACCCGAGCGCCTTCTGGTCCTCGAGCCATTTCACCCGGCGCGGCGAGTTCGGGCCGCAGCCTGCGACCACCTTGAAGCCGTCTTTCGACAGGCGCTGGCAGATGCTGGTGCCGATGCCGCCCATCCCGCCCGTTACGTACGCAATTCGCTGAGACATAAATCTCACTCCATTTTTTGGTTTCGAGAGCTGCCGGAGCCCCCTCTGACTTCACGTGACGCCGGCCGAAGCCGCAATCGGCCGGCGCACGGATTCGGTTCGCCGGTGGCGAACGGCCGATTACGAACGGCCTGTTACGGACGCTCGACCGCGAGCGCGACGCCCATCCCGCCGCCGATGCACAGCGACGCCAGCCCGCGCTTCGCGTCGCGTTTCTGCATTTCGTGCAGCAGCGTCACCAGGATCCGGCAGCCCGACGCGCCGATCGGGTGACCGATCGCGATCGCCCCGCCGTTCACGTTCACCTTCGACGTGTCCCAGCCCATCTGCTTGTGCACCGCCAGCGCCTGCGCCGCGAACGCCTCGTTGATCTCCATCAGGTCCAGGTCGCCCAGCGTCCAGCCCGCGCGCTCCAGGCACCGGCGCGATGCCGGCACCGGGCCCATCCCCATCACGCTCGGATCGACACCCGCGTTCGCGTATGCCTTGATCTTCGCCAGCGGCGTCAGACCCAGCGCCGCCGCCTTCTGCGCCGACATCACCAGCACCGCCGCCGCGCCGTCGTTCAGCCCCGACGCGTTCGCCGCCGTCACCGAGCCGTCCTTCGAGAACGCCGGCTTCAGCCCCGCCAGCGACTCCGCCGTCACGCCATGTCGCACGAACTCGTCGGTCGCGAACTGCAGCGGCTCGCCCTTGCGTTGCGGGATCGACACCGGCACGATCTCGTCGTTGAAGCGCCCGGCCTTCTGCGCGGCTTCCGCCTTGTTCTGCGACAGCGCCGCGAATGCGTCCTGCTCTTCGCGCGTGATCCCGTATTCCTTCGCGACGTTCTCCGCCGTGATGCCCATGTGGTACTGGTTGTACACGTCCCACAGGCCGTCGACGATCATCGTGTCGACCAGCTTCGCATCGCCCATCCGGAAGCCGTCACGCGAGCCCGGCAGCACGTGCGGCGACGCGCTCATGTTCTCCTGGCCGCCCGCGATCACGATGTCCGCGTCGCCCGCGACGATCGCGTTCGCCGCCAGCATCACGGCCTTCAGGCCCGAGCCGCACACCTTGTTGATCGTCATCCCCGGCACTGCCGTCGGCAGCCCCGCCTTGATCAGCGACTGCCGCGCCGGGTTCTGGCCCGAGCCGGCCGTCAGCACCTGGCCCATGATCACTTCGCTCACCTGCTCGGGCTTCACGCCCGCGCGCTCCAGCACCGCGCGGATCACCGTCGCGCCCAGTTCGGGCGCCGCAATCTTCGCAAGCGAACCGCCGAATTTGCCGACCGCGGTCCGCGCGGCCGATACGATCACTACGTCCGTCATTTCCCTTTCCTCCAGGCCCGCACGACACGGCGCATCGCTACCGGCCCTGTTAAAAAAAACTGCGGTGCATCGGACAGCGTGCGCCGCTGTCCGTCTTTCGTCAATCGCGCTGCAATACGTACCGGCCCGGCGCCGGCTCGATCACCGGGAACTGTGCGGAACCGGGCTGGGCGGGCGGCGCCACCTTGCGGCCGCCGTACTGGTCGAGCCACTCGACCCAGGTCGTCCACCAGCTTCCCGGATGCTCGGTTGCACCGGCAAACCAGTCGTCCGCCGATTCGGGCAGGTCGCTGTCGTTGATCCAGTAGCTGCGCTTCTTCTTCGCCGGCGGATTGATCACGCCCGCGATGTGCCCCGACGCGCCGAGCACGAACTTCAGCGGGCCCGACAGGATCGACGTCGACGCATAGGCCGTCTGCCACGGCACGATGTGATCCTCGCGCGAGCCGTAGATGAAGGTCGGCACGTCGATCAGCGTCAGGTCGACCGATTCGCCGCACACGGTCAACGCGCCCGGCTCGCGCAACTTGTTCTCGAGATAGGTATTGCGCAGGTACCACGCGTACATCGGGCCCGGCAGGCTCGTCGAATCGCCGTTCCAGTACAGCAGGTCGAACGGCGCCGGCGTGCGGCCCTTCAGGTAGTTGTCGACGACGTAGTTCCACACGAGGTCGTTCGGCCGCAGGAACGAGAACGTGTTCGCGAACTCGACGCCGCGCATCAGCCCCGGCTGCGTGCCGTTCTTGCCGCCGATGGTCTGCTCGCGCATCTGCACGTGCGCCTCGTCGACGAACACGTCGAGGATGCCGGTGTCGCTGAAGTCGAGCATCGCGGTGAGCAGCGTCATCGACGCGACCGGATGTTCGCCGCGCGCGGCGAGCACCGCGAGCGCAGTCGCGAGCATCGTGCCGCCGACGCAGAAGCCGAGCGTGTTGATCTGCTCGCGGCCGCTCACCTGCTGCACGGCGTCGATCGCCGCGAGCAGCCCTTCGTTCATGTAGTCGTCCCACGTCTTGTGCGCGACCGATGCGTCCGCGTTGCGCCACGACACGAGGAACACCTGATGGCCGTTCGACAGCGCATGCGCGACGAGCGAATTCTCGGGCTGCAGGTCGAGGATGTAGAACTTGTTGATGCACGGCGGGACGATCAGCAGCGGCCGCTCGAACACCTTGTCCGTCTTCGGCGTGTACTGGATCAGCTGGATCAGGTCGTTCTCGTAGACGACCGCACCTTCAGTACACCCGAGGTTCTTGCCGACCACGAACTGCGATTCGTCGGTCTGCGAAATCTTGCCGCGCTGCAGGTCGCCGAGCAGGTTCATCATCCCCTGCCGCAGGCTTTCGCCCTGCGTCTCGAGAATCGATTTCTGTGCGTCGGGATTGAGTGCGAGGAAGTTGCTCGGCGCGGCGGCGGCCGTCCACTGCTGGACCGTGAAACGAATGCGCTCGCGCGTCTTCGGATCGGTCTGAAGCGCGTCGGCCAGTTCCTGCAGATAGCGCGCGTTGAGCAGATACCAGGCCGCCGCGAACGCATGCGCCGGCGACGCCTTCCATGCATCGCCGCTGAAGCGGCGGTCCTTCAGTTCGGGCGACTCGAGCTTCGCGGCGGCGGCCTGCTGCATCAGTGCCATGCAATCGCGCGCGTAGTCGGCCTGCAACGCCTGAAGCCGCTCGGGGGGAATCGCGGCAGCCGGCAGCTTCAGCCCGGCGAACGGCGACGCCATCGCGCCGAAATCGGGCATCGACGGCACCTGGAACGGAAACGAGGTCGGAAACTGGAATGTCGCGAACGGATTCACGGTGGCCGACGCAGTCGCGGCACGTGCCGGATCCGCAAAACCGCGCCACGCGTTCAACCACGACTCGAACATCTGCTGCATCGGCTGGGCGGCCGGATCGAAACCAATGCTGCCCGAGGAAGTGCCCGCCTCAGCGGACGTCGACGATTTTTTCGATGCTGTCATTACCTGCCTTACCGGTGATTCGTGAGCGTCTATCGTGAAATCCTGCTCGCGCGCGGCATGCCGGCTGCGAGCCGGGCCGTCATGCTCTGGAGAGGCGTCTCCAGATTCTGCCGCAGTGCGGTATTTTTATCATTATCGTTTTCCCCATGTGAAGCGCCATATCAAACCGCTGAACAATTCCGCACGGAGATAATCCTCGCGCAACAGGCGGGACAAGGGTTCCGGCGAAACATAAAACATTTTGATTGACTTGACTTCGCATTTTTCATTCAGCCGCGCACGTAACGCGGCATGGCCGCTGCAAAATCGAGATAACCCGATTTTGCAGCGCGACAAATTCCGCGCCCATGCGCATCCCGTCAATCCGCCAGCCAGATCGCCGCCGCCATGCGGCCCGTCACGCGGTCGCGCCGGTACGAATAGAAGCGCGCCTGTTCGGTGACCGTGCAGGCCGTCCCGCCGCTCACGTGCGCCACGCCCGCACGGGCAAGACGCAAGCGCGCGAGCGCGTAGAGATCGGCCAGGAACTTGCCGGGCGCGCCATCGATCGCGACGAACGCAAGCCGGGTTTCATCATGCTCCGACTGCGGGGCCGTGTCGAGAAACGCGTCACGCACGTCGGCGCCGACCTCGAACGCCCGCGGGCCGATCGCCGGCCCGAGGTAAGCATGAAGCGCGTCCGTCGCACCGCCCGCGAGCGCCGCGACCCGCGCCGCCGTCTGTTCGACGATGCCGGCCGCGAGCCCGCGCCAGCCCGCATGCGCGGCGCCGACGGCGCGGCCCTGCGTGTCGCACAGCAGCACGGGCAGGCAATCGGCGACCATCACGACGCAGACGGCACCGGCACGGTCGGTGACACTCGCGTCGGCCTGCACCGGCGCGACCGCCGCGTTTGTCGCCGCGTCTGCCGCCGCGATCACCTCGTCCGCGCGCACGATCTGCGCGCCGTGAACCTGCTCGAGCCACGCGGCGCTCGACTGGCCAGCCAGCGCGAGCAGGCGCGCGCGATTCCCGGCGACATGAGCCGGATCGTCACCGGTATGCAGGCCGAGATTCATCCCGCCCGGCAGAGCTTCCGCGCCCTGCCAGCGCCCGTACGGGCCTTCGCTCACCCCGCCGTCGCGCGTCGTGATCAGCGCGCGCACGCGCGGCGACACCTGCCAGTCGGGCTGTACGCAGTCCTGCCACGTCAACGGCGCCAGGTTCGTCATCGGCACTCACTCCTCCTCATCGTCCAGGTACGGCTCATCGTCGTGATACTCGCCGCCGAAATCGTCATCGTCGTAGACACCGTCATCGTCGTCGAATTCCTCGTCGCCCTGCCCGAAACCGAGCGCCGCGACGAGGGCGTTCATGTCGTCCGGCAGCGGGCAGCGCCACTGCATCGCCTTGCCCGTGACCGGGTGCACGAGACCGAGCCGCCATGCATGCAGCGCCTGCCGCGCGAAACCGTCCGGCAACGGCGCGACCGAGCGCTTGCCGCGCGCGCGCCCGTACACGGGGTCACCGAGCAGCGGGTGGCCGGCATGCGCGCAGTGCACGCGGATCTGGTGCGTGCGGCCGGTCTCGAGATCGCACTGGATCGCCGAAACCGGCTGACGTTGCCACAGGCATGTGTCAACCGTGCGGAAATGCGTGCGCGCGGGCTTGCCCGATGCGCCGGTGACGACGGCCATGCGCGTGCGTTCGCGCGGATCGCGGCCGATCGGCGCATCGATCGTGCCCTCCTCGGGCATCGTGCCCCACACGAGCGCGAAATAGCGGCGCTTCACCGTGCGGGCCTGCAACTGGCGCACGAGGTCCGTCTGCGCGGCCAGTGTACGCGCCACCACCATCAGGCCCGATGTCTCCTTGTCGAGCCGGTGGACGATCCCCGCGCGCGGCAGGCCGGCCGCCGCGTCGCCATAGCGATGCAGCAGCCCGTTGAGGATCGTGCCGCTCCAGTTGCCGGCGGCCGGATGCACGACGAGGCCGGCCGGCTTGTTGATGACCACGAGCGCGTCGTCCTCGTAGATCACGTCGAGCGGCACCGGTTCCGGCGTAAAGGCGAGCTGCTCGGGGAGCAGGTCGGGCACGAGCTCGATCCTGGCGCCGAGCGGCACCGGCTGGCGGATCTTCGCCGGCGCGCCGTCGACGAGCACGCGCTGCGCCTCGATCCAGCTCTGCAGGCGGCTGCGCGAGAATTCAGGGAACAGTTGGGCGAGCGCCTTGTCGAGGCGCTCACCCGCGAGCGACAGCGGCACTTCGACGACGCGCGGCGCGTCGTCGGCCGCCGCGGACGGCACGACGGGCGCCTGCATGGCGTCGCCGGCCAGATCGTCATCGAGGGAATCCCCCGACGCAGCGTCGGCGGGCCGATCGCTTGGGCTATAATCTTCGCGATTTGGTGTGCCCGGCTGGGCATTCTGCGAACTTGAACGGGTCATTTAGACTGGGTCACCGAGACTTGAAGCTAGGACATGCGAGCATGATGAATTCGACCAAACGCACGGCCAGAACCGTCGCCGCCCGGGCTGCGGCGGTAGCGGCCGCGGCCCTCATCGCCGGCTGCCACGGCTTGCCGCAGAAGCAGGACGAGACGGCTACCTGGTCGAACAACAAATTATACTCAGAGGCCCAGGACGCACTGTCCGGCGGCGACTGGGGCAAGTGCGCGAAATATTTCGAATCGCTGCAAGGTCGCGATCCGTTCGGCCACTTCGCACAACAGGCGCAGATCAACGTTGCGTACTGCAACTGGAAGGACAACGAAGCGGCCGCCGCCGACCAGGCCGTCGATCGCTTCATCCAGCTCCACCCGGATCATCCGGATATCCCTTACGCGTACTACCTGAAGGGGATGATCCACTTCAACGACGATCTCGGCCTGTTCGGCCGGTTCTCCGGCCAGGACATGAGCGAGCGCGATCCGCAGGCACTGCGTGAATCGTACGATGCGTTCAAGGTTGTCGTCGACCGCTTCCCGAAGAGCAAGTACGCGCCCGACGCCGCCGCGCGGATGCGCTACATCGTCAACGCGCTCGCGTCGCACGAAGTGCATGCGGCCGACTACTACTACCGGCGTGGCGCCTACGTCGCGGCCATCAACCGTGCGCAGCTCGCGATCAAGGACTACAAGGGCGCCCCGGCGATCGAGGACGCGCTGCACATCATGATCCTGTCGTACGGCAAGCTGAACCAGCCGCAACTCGCCGAGGACACGAAGCGCGTGCTCGCAGGCACGTTCCCGGACAGCCCGTACGTCACGGGTCACTCGCGCCCCGGCGCGAAGAAGTCGTGGTGGCAGTTCTGACGAAAGCACCATGCAGCGCCCGCTGCACGAACAAAAAACCCGGCCATCGAGCCGGGTTTTTTATTGGCGCCGCGCTCAGGCAGCGTCGGTGCGAGCGCGCGGCGAGCGCCGCGCGCGTCGTCACGTGCGCTTTGCGGAACGGTGCTCGTCGAAGAAGTCCTGGACGACCGCGATCTCGCGAGTCCGCTTGAACGGCGGCAGGCTCTGCCAGATCCGGCGCCCGTAGGGCTTGTCGACGAGCCGCGTGTCGCAGATCATCAGCACGCCGCGATCCGTCTCCGCGCGAATCAGCCGGCCCGCGCCCTGCTTCAGCGTGATCACGGCCTGCGGCAACTGGTGCACGGCGAACGGGCTCAGCCCCTTCTTCGTCAGCGCATCGAGGCGCGCGGCGAGCACCGGATCGTCCGGCGGCGCGAACGGCAGCTTGTCGATCACGACGAGCGACAGCGCATCGCCGCGCACGTCGACGCCTTCCCAGAAACTCTGGCTGCCGACCAGGATCGCATTGCCGTATGCACGGAAACGGTCGAGCAGTTCGGTACGGCTCGCATCGCCCTGCACGAGCAGCGGCGTGTTCCAGCCGCGCGATTCGATCACGTCGCGCAGCTTCGACGCGATCCGGTCGACCGCGCGCAGCGTCGTGCACAGCATGAACACGCCGCCACCGGACGCCTCGATCGCCGGCAGCGCGGCGTCGAAGACGGCATCGGTAAACGCCGGCGAAGACGGTTGCGGCAGGTTGCGCGGCACGTACAGCAGCCCTTGCGACTGGTAGTCGAACGGGCTCGCGAGCGTCATCGAGCGACGCGAGCTGAGGCCCATCTGTGCCGCGTAGTGCGTGAAATCGCCGCGCACCGACAGCGTGGCCGACGTGAACACCCATGCACGCGGCACACCCGCGCGCTGCTTGGCAAAGATCGGCGCGACCGACAGCGGCGTCTCGTGCAGCTGGACCGTATGCGCGAACACTTCGACCCAGCGCACCTTCTCGTTCGGATCGCCGTCGGATGCCGCCTTGTCGCCGGCCGCCGCCGCGTCGGCCTTCGCGGCCGCCTCCGTCGCGCCGGGCGCGACCCAGCCGGCCAGCAGGTCCTGCAGTTCGCGTGCGCGCCGCAGGCACGCGCCGAGCGATTCCGCCCGTTCGGCCTGGCTGGCAAGCGCCGACGCAAGCGCGTCGAGCGCGGCCTCGAGCGCGTCGAGCGCGCCGAACATCGGGTGATCGTCGCCGAGCTGGGCGAGCGACATCCGGACGATCTGGTCGTTCGCGAACGCCAGGCGCAAGTCGCGCGCCGCGCGCTCGAGATCGCCGCCGAGCTTCACCCATTCGACCGCGTCGCGTGCATGGCTCAGGCCTTCAGCTACCGTGTCGCGTGCGAGTTCGAGAATCTGCGTCGTCGACAGCGTCTCGCCGAAGAACAGCGTCGCCGTTTCCGGCAACTGGTGCGCTTCGTCGAAGATGACCGTGTTCGCGTTCGGCAGCAGCTCGGCCATCCCCGTGTCGCGCAGCATGATGTCCGCAAAGAACAGGTGGTGGTTGACGACGACGACGTCGGCCTGCTGCGCCTCGCGCCGCGCCTGCATCACGAAGCATTCCTTGTAGTGCGGGCATTCCTGGCCAAGGCAGTTGTCGCGCGTCGACGTGACCATCGACCAGACGGGCGCCGTTTCCGGCACGCTCGCGAGCTCCGCCTTGTCGCCGCTCTTCGTGATCTTCGCGAAACGGACGATTTCCTGCAGGTAGGCCGTATCCTGCCGCGACGGCAGCCGGCCGTTGTCGGCCGTGCGTTGCAGGTAGTAGTGGCACAGGTAGTTGGCGCGCCCCTTGAGCATCGCGACCGACACCGGCACCGCCAGCGCGTTGCGCACGGTCGGGATGTCGCGCTGGAACAGCTGGTCCTGCAAATGTTTCGTGCCGGTCGACACGATCACCTTGCCGCCCCACAGCATCGCGGGCACGAGGTACGCATAGGTCTTGCCCGTCCCGGTGCCGGCCTCGACGATCAGCGTGTTGTCCCCGGCATCGCTGTCGGGCTCGGCTGCGGCGGCGTCCGCGCCCGTCTCGGCCGCCTTGTCGCCGTCGCCGAGGCGACGCGCCGGCCGCTTGCGGGTTTCGAAGATCTCGGGCTCGGGCATCCGGCGAGCGGACGCTTCCATCGCGGACGCGACGGCGCGCGCCATCTCGATCTGCGAGGTACGCGGCCGATAGCCGTCGAGCGCGCGCGCGAGCAATCCGCCCTCGCCGAAAATCGTGTCGAGTTCGTCGACGCGCTTGCGGCTCAGTTCAAAGGTGCCTTCGGGCGCACGAGCGCGACCGGCGGACGACACGTCGCGCCGGGCATCGGGGGTGGCTTCAAGCGGTGAATTCAAGGCAAGCGTTCCTGTGTCCAGCGCCCGGGCGGCGCCGGCGCTTGCCAGGCCGCGCTCAGGCGCGCTTATCCGGTTCCAGCTGCGATTGCAGCAAAATGATTTTGTCCTTGGCCGCCAGCTTTTCCTTCTTCAGCCGGTGCAGCGTGATGTCGTCGATGTCGGAGTGCCCTTCCTTCAGCTCGATCTCCCGAGCGAGCTGCTGGTGCTGCTCCTGCAATGCAGCCAAACGGTTGTGCAATTCCTGCTGCTGTTCCGTGTGACGGTTTTGCATATTTGCCTCCTCATCGAAGCAGCGCGCCGGCTGGCGTGCCAGCGCGCACGAGACTGATTCCGGATCAATCCAACACGTTACTGCCCCTGCTGTTGCTTCTGCTGCGCCTTTTCGGTCGCTTCCTTCTGACGCCGCTCGACGTCGGCCTTGTGCTGCACGGCTTCCTTCTGCTTCTGCTCGTAGCGTGCGGCGTTGTCCGCCCGCTCCTGCGCCTTCTGCGCGGCCTGCTGGTGCGCCTGGTCGAGCTTGCGCTGGAAGTCGCCCTGCTTCTGGTCGTACGCCTGCTTGTTCGCCGCGCGCTGCGGCCCTTCCGCGCCGCGCTGCGCCTGCTTCAGCGCATTCTGCTCCTGCTTGTCGCGGAACGCAGCGGCGTTTGCCGCGTCGTTCGCCGCGCGCTGCGGCGCTTCCGCCGCGTCCTGCGCCTGCTTCAGCGCCTGCTGCTGGTCGCGCTGCTGCGCGCGCACCGCCCGCTGCTCGTCGTTGAGCGCGAGCTGCTCCTGGCGGATGCTCGCCCGCTCGTCGCGCATCTGGTCACGCGCCTTGCCGAGACAGTGATTGACGAAGAACTTGCTGTAGCAATCGTGCTCGGCCACCGCATAACGATAATCGTTTTCCGCGGAGCGTTGATTGAGCACTTTTTGACGGGCGTCGAAATCCGGTGCGGCCGTGGCCGTCACGGGTACGGCTGCGGTGGCGGCCGGCGCGGTGGCGCCCGAAGCTTGCGCGAACGCACTGGAAGGCCCGGCAGACAAAGCCGCGGCGAGCGCTGCGCCGAGCGCGACGAGAGAAATTCGGGAAGTTGGCAACGTCGTAGGAAAGCTGCGGGACATGTGTCAAATTCTATCACCCCCGGCTGGACGCTCCGCCATTTATGGCAAAATGCCCCGCTTCACTCACCCGCGGCATCTGGCCCGTCGGGCCCGCCACGCAGCCCGCCGCTTCGGGCCTGCCGGCCCGCGCCGCGATTTCAGCAGGCAGATCATCCACGACATGACGGAAACCGTAGCACTCAAGATCGTACAGCGCATCGCCACCGAACTGTCCGTCCAGCCGCGCCAGGTCGCGGCGGCCGTGCAACTCCTCGACGAAGGCTCGACCGTTCCGTTCATTGCCCGGTACCGCAAGGAAGTGACCGGCAACCTGGACGACACGCAGTTGCGCCAGCTCGAGGAACGCCTCCTGTATCTGCGCGAGCTCGAGGATCGCCGCGCGGCGATCCTGTCGAGCATCGACGAACAGGGCAAGCTGACCGACGAGCTGCGCGCCGCGATCGACGCGGCCGACAGCAAGCAGGTGCTCGAAGACCTTTATCTGCCGTACAAGCCGAAGCGCCGCACCCGTGCACAGATCGCCCGCGAGGCCGGCCTCGAGCCGCTCGCGCAGGCCCTGCTCGCGAACCCGCTGCTCGACCCGCAGGCCGAGGCGGCCGCCTACGTCGACGCCGACAAGGGCGTTGCCGACGTGAAGGCCGCGCTCGACGGCGCGCGCGACATCCTGTCCGAACAGTTCGGCGAAACGGCCGAGCTGCTCGGCAAGCTGCGCGACTACCTGCACAGCCAGGGTGTCGTGTCGTCGGCCGTCGTCGAGGGCAAGGAAAACGAGGAAGGCGAGAAATTCCGCGACTATTACGACTACGCGGAAACGATCAGGACCGTGCCGTCGCACCGCGCCCTCGCACTGTTCCGCGGCCGCAACGCGGGTGTGCTGACGATCAAGCTCGGCCTCGGCGAAGAGCTCGACGCCCAGGTGCCGCATCCCGGCGAGGCGATGATCGCGCGCCATTTCGGCATCGCGAACCAGAACCGCCCGGCCGACAAATGGCTGTCCGACGTATGCCGCTGGTGCTGGCGCGTTAAGGTGCAGCCGCACATCGAGAACGAACTCCTCACGCAGCTGCGCGAAACGGCCGAAACCGAAGCGATCCGCGTGTTCGCGCGCAACCTGAACGACCTGTTGCTGGCCGCGCCGGCCGGCCCGAAGGCCGTGATCGGTCTCGACCCCGGCCTGCGCACGGGCGTGAAGGTCGCGGTCGTCGACCGCACCGGCAAGGTGCTCGCGACCGATACGATCTACCCGCACGAGCCGCGCCGCGACTGGGACGGCTCGATCGCAAAACTCGCGCGCCTCGCCGCGCAGACGCAGGCCGAGCTGATCAGCATCGGCAACGGCACCGCATCGCGCGAAACCGACAAGCTCGCGAGCGAGCTGATCGCGAAACACCCGGAGCTGCGCCTGCAGAAAATCGTCGTGTCGGAAGCCGGCGCGTCGGTCTACTCGGCGTCCGAACTCGCGGCAAAGGAATTCCCCGACATGGACGTGTCGCTGCGCGGCGCCGTATCGATCGCGCGCCGCCTGCAGGACCCGCTCGCCGAGCTCGTGAAGATCGAGCCGAAGGCAATCGGCGTCGGCCAGTACCAGCACGACGTGAACCAGCGCGAACTCGCCCGTTCGCTCGACGCGGTCGTCGAGGATTGCGTGAACGCGGTCGGCGTCGACGCGAACACCGCGTCGGCCGCGCTGCTGGCGCGCGTGTCGGGCCTGAACGCGACGCTCGCGCGCAACATCGTCGACTACCGCGACGCAAACGGCCCGTTCCCGTCGCGCGAGCACCTGCGCAAGGTTCCGCGCCTCGGCGACAAGACCTTCGAACAGGCCGCCGGCTTCCTGCGCATCAACGGCGGCGAGAATCCGCTCGACCGCTCGTCGGTGCACCCGGAAGCGTATCCGGTCGTCGAGCGGATGCTCGCGAAGATCAGCAAGCGCATCGACGACGTGCTCGGCAACCGCGAAGCGCTGTCGGGCCTGTCCCCGACGGAATTTGTTGACGAACGTTTCGGCCTGCCGACCGTGCGCGACATCCTGTCCGAACTGGAGAAGCCGGGCCGCGATCCGCGTCCGGAGTTCAAGACCGCGACGTTCCGCGAAGGCGTCGAGAAGGTGTCGGATCTCGTGCCGGGCATGACGCTCGAAGGCGTCGTGACGAACGTCGCCGCGTTCGGCGCGTTCGTGGATATCGGCGTTCACCAGGACGGGCTCGTCCACGTGTCCGCGATGTCGACGAAGTTCATCAAGGACCCGCACGAAGTCGTGAAGGCCGGCCAGGTCGTCAAGGTGAAAGTGCTCGACGTCGACGTGAAACGCCAGCGGATTGCGCTGACGATGCGCCTCGACGACGAGGCAGCGGCGCCCGGCACGCCGTCGCGCGGCAGCCAGGATCGCGGCAACGCGGGGCGCGGCGCCGCCCGCCCGCAGCGTTCGCGCGAGCCGGAACCGGCCGGCGCAATGGCCGCGGCGTTCGCGAAGCTGAAGCGCTGAGCACGCGAAAAGCGTCGCCGCACAAAAAAACCCGCCTTCCGGCGGGTTTTTTTATTGAATCGTCGTGTGCATTTCCGATATCCGGGATGAAAAACGAATATGCGCGTTTCCATCGCCATTCCCCTGCGTTTAATCGGCAAATTAAACAATCCACGTTGCGACATGCGTTTTCTTGACGCTTCACAAGCGACACATAAAATAAGTTTTCGAACGGCCGTATTTTGACGCTTCTGTAATTGGGCAGCGATCTTGCCGTTCAGCGGCAGCGTTCTCCGCGGCGCTCGCATGCCCGGTGAATATCCTGCCTCCCGTGTTTCGGTCTCGCCTTTTTTTGCAGTCGATTCGCGACGCATTGCATCCGGTATTCGCCTTGCCGGCGAACCGGGACGGATTCGCGAAAATGGATCTGGAAACCATGACAGACGACCATCTGAAAACCGAACTGGCCGCATTGCGCATGCCCGTTTTCGACGTGCCGTGGGCCGGCGCCTGTTCACCGCACGTCGAGCGAATCGAATCGCGCATGCTCGAGTGGGCCGACGCATACGGCCTGTTCATCAGCGACGCCTACCGGGAACGCGTCGTACGCACCCGATACGGCTGGCTCGCCGCGCGCTGTTACCCGAACGCCGATCCTTCCCTGCTGCAGGCGCTCGCCGATTATTTCGTGTGGTTCTTTCTCGTCGACGACCTGTTCGTCGATCGCGTCGAGCCGGTCGGCCCCGATACGTTGCGCAATCTGACCGCGATGATCGATGTGCTCGACTACGAATGTACCGGCCCCCAGCCCATATATGGCGAGCGAGCATGGCTCGATGTGTGCCAGCGCCTGCGCGCACGCCTGTCGGCCGAACATTTCGCGCGCTTCGCACAAGGCATGCGCCTGTGGGCCACCACGGCCGGACTGCAGATTATCGGCCACCTGAGGGCCGAGCCGATCGCAGTGCAGCAATACGAAACGATCCGGCGCCACACGAGCGGGATGAATCCTTGCCTTGCGCTGGCGGACGCGGCCAATGCCGGTGCGGTCCCGCCCGATACGTTTCATCGGCCGGAAATCCAGACGTTGTTCCGGCACGCGAACCATATCGTCTGCTGGAGCAACGACATCCAGAGCGTCGGCGTCGAAGCGGGCCAGCCCGGGCAGTTCCGGAACATGGTGATGATCCACGCTTCCCTCGGCCATACGCTGCAGGCCAGCGTCGACTACACGGCCGAGCGTGTGCGCGCCGAGATCAGTGCATTCGTCCTGTGCGCCTATGCACTCGCCCAGCATGCCGACACGCGCGTGCGCGGCCTTGTCGACGGCTGCCGATACTGGATACGCGGTTATCTGGATTGGGTCGCGCGGGATACGCAGCGCTATACGGCTGCGGCCGCGGCCGGCGATGCGGACGATCGCGGCCTGATTGCCTGGTCGGCAGACTCGGCGGCGCGCGGCTGAACGACCCGCGCGCCGCCCCCGGTCAGATCTCGATCTTCGTCCCGAGCTCGACCACGCGGTTCGCGGGGATCGAGAAGAAGTCGGTCGGCTTCGCGGCATTCTGGTGCATCCACGCGAACACGCGCTCGCGCCAGATCGACATCCCGGGCAGATGCGTCGGCACGACCGTTTCGCGCGCGAGGAAGAACGACGTGTCCATCAGCTCGAACGTCATGTCGTGCGTACGGCCGAATTCCTCGAGCACGGCCTTCACGTCCGGCGTCTCGTTGAAGCCGTACTCGGCCTTGACGATGTACAGCCCGCCGCCCGCATCACGCGCGGTCTGGCGCTTGTCGTCGCGCACGTAGGGAAAATCGCGCGTCACGAACGTGAGGAAAATGGTCCGCTCATGCAGCACCTTGTTGTGCTTCAGGTTGTGCAGCAGGCTGACGGGCACGAGCTTGTCGTTGCCGGTCAGGTAGATCGCGGTGCCCGACACACGATGCGGCGGATGCGCGAGCAGGCCCTGCAGGAACGGCTCGAGCGGAATACCGTCGGCAGCCGTGCGCTCCTTGACGATGTGACGCCCCTTGTACCAGGTCATCAGCAGGAAGAACAGCAACGCGCCGATGCCGAGCGGCAGCCAGCCGCCCTGCGCAACCTTCAGCAGGTTCGCGCCGAAAAAGCCGAGGTCGACCGCGAGGAACACGGCAATGATCGCGCCGACCAGCAGCCGGTTCCAGTTCCACACCTTCACCATCACGACCGCGGCGAGCACGGTCGTGATCACCATCGTCGCCGTCACCGCGATGCCGTACGCGGCCGCGAGGTTGTCGGAGCTCTTGAAGCCGATGACGATGCAGAGGATCACGAACAGCAGCAGCCAGTTCACGACCGGCACGTAGATCTGGCCGATCGCGAGATCGGACGTATGCAGCACTTTCATGCGCGGCACGTAGCCGAGCTGGATGGCCTGCGACGTCAGCGAATACGCGCCCGAGATCACCGCCTGCGACGCGATCACGGTCGCGACCGTCGACAGCACGACGAGCGGCAGCAGCCCCCATTCGGGTGCCAGCAGGAAGAACGGGTTCTCGATCGCCTTCGGGTTCTGGATCAGCAGCGCGCCCTGGCCGAAGTAGTTCAGCACGAGCGACGGCATCACGAGCCCGTACGCGGCGATGCGGATCGGCTTCGCGCCGAAGTGGCCCATGTCCGCGTAAAGCGCTTCCGCACCGGTCAGCACCAGCACGACCGAGCCGAGCACGACATAGGCCTGCAGCACATGCTCCGACATGAACGACGCGGCGTAATACGGGTTGATTGCCGCGATGATGCCCGGCACGCGCACGATGTGGTACACGCCGAGCGCGGCAATCACAACGAACCACAGCACCATGATCGGGCCGAACAGCTTGCCGACCAGCGCGGTGCCGTGGCGCTGAATCCAGAACAGCGCGATCAGGATCACGATCGTGATCGGCATCACGAGATGGGACAGGTGCGGCGTCGCGATCTCGAGACCTTCGACCGCCGACATCACCGAGATCGCCGGCGTGATCACCGCGTCCCCGTAGAACATGCATGCGCCGAATATCCCGAGCGCCATCAGCGCGCCCGCGACGCGGGTCTTCGAGTCGAGAGGCCGCAACGACAGCGCCATCAGCGCGAGCACGCCGCCTTCGCCGTTGTTGTCCGCCCGCATCACGAACAGCAGGTACTTGATGCCGACCACCAGGATGATTGCCCAGAACAGCAGCGAGATCACACCGAGAATCGATCCTTCGGTGAGCGGGATACCGTGTGCGGGGCTGAACGCCTCCTTGAGCGAATACAGCGGGCTGGTGCCGATGTCGCCGAACACGACGCCGATGGCTGCTATCGCTAGCGCCCGCATCGAGTGTTGCTGCGTCGAATGCGGCGCGTGTGCTGCGTCGGTCGCGTGGATCGTGTCGTTCATATGAAGCGTAATAATCGGGTCCGGGTCGGACAAAACGAGCGCTATTCTACTCGCGCCCCCTTGAAACGCCGCCCTGCTCTGTTGCCGTGGAACCACGTGAGCCACGCCATGCATGCAATCCGGCGCAAGCTGTGGCAGGGCTGCCAATCATAGCCGGGGCAGCGCCGTCTGCCTACCGTATCCGCGGTCCGCGCGCCGCCGGCGTACATGGCGCCCCAATGAAAAACGGCGCCGCAAGCGGCGCCGTACAAGGCTTTCCTTCGATTGGCCGGCCGCTTACGCGCCCGAACCGTCGCGCTGTGCGCGACCGCGCTTGATCCACGCCTCGAGGTTGTGCGGGCGAACCGTATCCCACTCCTCGAACGGCTGATGAATCCACGGATTCGTCGGCAGATACTGCGTGTGATAGTCGGGCTTGACCTTCGAGCAACCCTTGTACCAGAGCACGGCAGAACGCACGGCCGTCACGGACGGGTAGCGCTCCTTCAGGTGCTCCTGCACGCGCGCAAGCGTGACGCCCGAATCCACGAGATCGTCGACCAGCAGCACGTTGCCCGCCAGGTTGCCGCGCGTCATCGTGATGTACTGCGCGATGTCGAGTTCGCCCTGCTCCGTGCCGGCCGCTTCCCGGTACGAACTCGTCGCGAGGATCGCGAGCGGCACGTCGTAGATGCGCGACAGTTGATCGCCGACGCGCAGGCCGCCACGCGCGAGGCACAGGATCTGGTCGAACTTCCAGCCCGATGCATGCACCTGGAGCGCGAGCAGCTCGATGAGACGGTGATATTCGTCCCAGCCTACCCACAGGTTCTTGTCGTCGTTGCGCGGATCGGTCATCAAGTCTGCCGCCGTCATCGTGATTTGCTGCGTCATCTGGGGTTACACCTTGAACGGATGGCGGAGCAGGATCGTTTCGTCGCGGTCCGGGCCCGTCGATACCATGTCGACCGGCACACCGGCCACTTCCTGGACGCGGGTCAGGTAAGCCTGGGCGTTCGCCGGCAGCGCTTCCCACGTCTTGATGCCGACCGTGCTTTCCTTCCAGCCGGCAAACGTTTCGTATACGGGCTCGCAACGGGCCACGTCGGCGGCACCGCGCGGCAGGATGTCCGCATCCTTGCCGTCGATCTTGTAGCCGACGCACAGCTTGACTTCGTCGAGGCCGTCGAGCACGTCGAGCTTCGTCATGCACAGGCCCGACACGCCGTTGATCTGGATCGAGCGGCGCAGCGCGGCCGCGTCGAGCCAGCCCGTGCGGCGCGGACGGCCGGTGACCGAACCGAACTCCTTGCCGACGTTCGCGAGGGTGACGCCGACCTGGTCCTGACGCTGCGGATTGTCCGCATCGTACAGTTCGCTCGGGAACGGGCCCGAGCCGACGCGCGTGCAATACGCCTTCGTGATGCCGAGGATGTAGTTGAGCTTCTGCGGGCCCACGCCCGCGCCGGCCGACGCCGCACCCGCGACGCAGTTGCTCGACGTGACGAACGGATAGGTGCCGTGATCGATGTCGAGCAGCGTGCCTTGTGCGCCTTCGAACAGCAGGTTCTGGCCCGCATTGTTCGCGTCGTACAGGCGGCGCGACACGTCGGCCACCATCGGCTTCAGGCGGTCGGCATAACCGAGCATCGTGTCGAGCGTCGCCTGGAAATCGACGGCCGCGCCGCCCAGGTACTGGGTCAGCACGAAGTTGTGGAAATCGAGGTTTTCGCGCAGGCGGTCGGCGAAGGTCTTCGCGTCGAACAGGTCCTGCACGCGCAGCGCGCGGCGGCCGACCTTGTCTTCGTACGCGGGGCCGATGCCGCGGCCCGTCGTGCCGATCTTGCCCGCGCCCTTGCGCGCTTCGCGCGCCTGGTCGATCGCGATGTGGTACGGCAGGATCAGCGTCGTCGCTTCGGAAATGAACAGGCGGTCGCGCACGTTCACGCCGGCCTCTTCCAGCTCGCCGATTTCCTTGAACAGTGCTTCGGGGGACAGGACGACGCCGTTGCCGATGTAGCAGGCGACGCCTTCACGCATGATGCCCGACGGAATGAGGCGCAAGATCGTTTTCTTGCCGCCGATGATGAGGGTGTGGCCGGCGTTGTGACCGCCCTGGAAACGCACGACGCCCTGAGCGTGGTCCGTCAGCCAGTCGACGATCTTGCCCTTGCCTTCATCACCCCATTGCGTTCCCACGACGACGACATTGCGCCCGGGAGTCACGTTCACTGCGCTGGCAGACATGTTGATTCGTTAGCTGGTTAAAAACGTATTCTACCTATGTTCGCGGGCGATTCCGAATTTTTCCGTTTCGCTTCAACGATATGCACGCCGAAGCACGTCCCGCGAACGCCTGTTTATCGGGGTTCGACCACCCATGCGCCGTCGCGCTCGACGAGCGAACGGTCGCAGGCGAACTCGTCGAGCACGTGATCGTGGCCCGGCAGTGCCTGGATCACGACCTCGCCCGCATCGCGCAGCGCCGCAACGGCCGCGCTCAGCGCGTCGTCCTGCGCCCACGGCGCGAGAATCGCGGTACCGCGAGCCTCGACCGGCGAAATCCGGGCGAGCTCGCGCAGATCGAGCGAGAAGCCGGTGGCCGGACGCGCACGACCATACGCCTGGCCGACGTGGTCGTAGCGGCCGCCGCGCGCGATCGCGTTCGGCACGCCGTCGATGTAGGCGCTGAACATCGCGCCGCTGTGATACGCGTAGCCGCGCAGATCGCCCAGATCGATCGCCACTTCGGCACCCTTCGCCTGCGCCGCGAGTTGCGCCAGATCGTCGAGCGCCCGCGTGATTTCGGGCAGCACCGGCAACCGCGTCCGCGCCTCGGCGAGCACGCTCGCATCGCCATAGAGGTGCGGCAGCGCCCGCAGCGCGGCGCGCGTATCGGCGCCGAGATCGTCGGTCAGTTCGTTCAGCAGCGGCACGTCCTTGCCCGACAGCGCGTCGTACAGCGACTCGCCACGCTCCGCGGCCTGCGCGTCGCGCGCCAGCAGCGCCGCGAGCACGCCCGCGTGGCCGAGGTCGAGACGGATGCGCGACAGGCCTGCGAGATGCAGCGCATCGAGCATCAGTTGCTGGATCTCGAGGTCGGCTTCCAGCCCGGCATGCCCGTAGATTTCGGCGCCGATCTGGATCTGCTCGCGCGTCGCGTGCAGGCCGCGCGGACGCGTATGCATCACGTGGCCCGCATAGCAAAGGCGCGTCACGCCCTGGCGGTTCAACAGGTGCGCGTCGATCCGCGCGACCTGCGGCGTGATGTCCGCGCGCAGGCCGAGCGTACGGCCCGACAACTGGTCGACCAGCTTGAAGGTACGCAGGCGCAGGTCGGCGCCGCCGCTCGTCAGCAGCGACTCGAGATACTCGAGCAGCGGCGGCATCACCATTTCGTAGCCATACGAACGGAAGCGGTCGAGCAGCCTGCGGCGCAGCTCCTCGATCTTGCGCGCTTCCGACGGCAGCACGTCGGCGATATTCTCGGGAAGTAACCAGGTCGACATCGGTACGGTCCTACGACGGGAAACAGCGCGCGACCACGCGCGCCGCGATGTGAATCGGAAATTCTGAATTCAGGCGGGACGGACGGCGGATGCGCCGTCCGGATCAGGTGGCGAGCAGCAGCAGTATGAGCCCGAGCACCATCACGATCAGCCCGCCGATCCGGATATGATGCGGCGGCCGCTCAGCTATTCTACGAAACGTGTCGCGCCAGGCGACGGGAAACACGAAGGGGAACGCCCCCTCGATGATCAGCATCAGCGCTACTGCGAGCAACAACGAGCCAGCCAGGTCCATGCGAGCGACGGCGCCGCTCGACGCGGCGCCCCAAGGTCAGTGTTTGCGGGGAGCAGCCGCCGCCGGTGCGGCACCGCCCGTCGGGCTGCGCATGAAGCGGAAGAACTCGCTGTCGGGATCGACGACGATGATGTCGTTGCGCTTGAACGTGTTCCGGTAAGCCTGCAGGCTCGCGTAGAACTGATAGAACTGCGGATCGCGGCCGAACGCATCGGCGGCGATCGTCGCGGCCTTCGCGTCGCCCTCGCCCTTGATCGTCTGCGCGGACTTGTACGCGTTCGCGAGCACGGCCTGCTGATCGCGTTCGGCGTCGGCCTTGATCTGCTCGACGTCGGCCGCGCCTTGCGCACGCACCTGCGCGGCCTGATCGCGCAGAGCGCCGATCATCCGCTGATAGACGGCATCGGTTTGCGCGGCGGGCAAGTCGACGCGCGTCAGCTGGACGTCGACCACGTCGACGCCGAAACCGGACGCCTTTGCCTTCACTTCGTCGCGGGCCGCATCGGCGATCGCACGCTGGCCGCCGAGCGCATCGTCGAGCGCATGCTTGCCGAACGCGTCGCCGAGTGCGCCCTTCAGTGCGCCGGCCAGACGTTCGCTGGCTGCCGCCGGGTCGCCCCCCGTCGCCGTGAAATACTTCATCGGATCGCCGATCCGGTACTTCACCGCATACGCGACGAGCAGATCGTGCTTGTCTTCCGTCGCCACTTGCAGCGGATCCGACGACTCGAGCGATTGCAGCCGCGTGTCGATCAGCGTCGCCGTCTGCAGCGGCGGCGGCAATTTGAAATGGATGCCGGGCCCCGCCAGTTCGGGCTGCGCGCCGTCGCGCCCCGACAGCACGGCCGCATGGCGCGGATCGACGGTAAGGACTGTCGAGGATGCCGCGAAGGCAACGATCACGATTGCGACGACGAGCGCAATGATTCGGTTCATGTTCTGCGCTCCCCGTTACTTCAGATCGTCTTCGCGCGACCGGCTGCGAAACGCCTCGCGCGATCGCAGCACGTCGTTGCCCGACGCCGCCGCGGCCGACGCCGCACTCGCGGACGCCGCTACCGCCGGCGCGACGGCCGCCGGTGCCGACCCCGCATCGGGTGCGGATGCCCCCGTGGACGCCGTGGCGTTTTGTCGCCCCTGCTCGACGAGCTTGTCGAGCGGCAGGTACACGACGCTGTTGCCGCCCTTGTTGCCGACGAACACCTTCGTCGAGTTCGAATAGATTTCCTGCATCGTCTCGAGATACATCCGCTCACGGATCACTGCAGGCGCCTTCGAGTACTGCGCATAGACCTGCTTGAATCGGTCGGCATCGCCTTCGGCTTCCGTGACCACACGATCGGCATACGCCTTCGCTTCGTCGACGAGCTTCACGGCATCGCCCTGCGCCTTCGGCAGCAGGTCGTTTGCATACGCCTGTGCGGCGCGCTTCGCGGCCTCGCGCTCGTCGCGCGCCTTGGCGACTTCGCCGTACGCGGCCTGCGTCTGCTCGGGCGCCGCAACGCTCTGCATCGTGACGGCCGTCACCTCGAGTCCCGACTGATAGCGATCGAGATCGCGCTGGATCGCGGTGGAAAGCTGCTCGCGCAGCGCGTCGCGGTCCTGGTTCAGCACGTCGGCCGCGCTGCGCGTACCGACGATCGCACGCACCGCGGCCTGCGCGGCCTGCGACACGCTGCGCTCCGGATCGACGCTGCGGAACAGGTAGTCGGTCGCGGAACGGATCCGGTACTGGACGATGAAGCGCACGTCGACGATATCGGCATCGCGCGTCAGCATCGCGGCTTCCTTCACGTTCGCGAGGCGCACGACGTTGTTGCGGCCGATCTCGATCGAGCGGACCTGCGACGTGTCGACGATCTCGTGCGACGCGAACGGATACGGCGCGCGCCAGTGCACGCCCTGGCCGACCGTACCCGACAGCTTGCCGAGCTGCAGCACGACGCCTGTCTGGCCTTCCTGCACGACGAACAGCCCGCTGCCCGCGTAGACCGCGACCAGCACGCCGATCACGATGCCTACGCCGACTCGCGCGGCCCGCCCGTTGTCAGGACGAAAACCGTTGCCGCCCTTGCCGCCGAAAAGGCCGTTCAGGCGCCGGTTGAAGTTGCGCCACATCTCGTCGAGATCGGGCGGACCATCGCCGTCGCCGCCTTGCGGACGCTTCGATTCGTTCGCACGGGGACGGGATCCGTCTTTGCCATTGCCTTCGCCGCGTCCCCAGCGGGGATCGTTGATCGACAGCAAGGCGCGCATCCGCCGCCAGGTACTCCGCTCGTTGTATTCGTTCACCAGAGTTTGTTCACCAGATTAGACGCCGGCGAACCGGCCGGGACCGGTTAGCGCCCGTGTTCGGAAATCGTGTGGTCTTCGTGTGGTTCAGCGGGAGCGCCGTCGAGCGCGCCGTCGGGTAACGTCGCGCTGGAAAGGTGTTCCGCGGAGGCGATTTCGGCGATGGCGGCACGCAACGCGTCAAGACCCTGACCGGTGCGCGCGCTCAAAAAGACGCGCGAAATATTACCATACTCGTCCCGCTCGACCGCGTCGCCGCGGGCCGCCAGCTCAGGCACGGCGTCGATCTTGTTGAACACCAGTACCTGCCGGATCGTGTCCGCGCCGATCTCGTGCAGCACGCCGTTGACCTGCTCGATCTGTTCGAGCCTGACCGCGCTCGATGCATCGACCACGTGCAGCAGCAGATCCGCGTGAATCGTTTCCTCGAGGGTCGCGCGGAATGCGGCGACCAGCTGGTGAGGCAACTCGCGGATGAACCCGACCGTATCCGACACGACGATCTGGCCGACCTCGTCGCCGAGGTACACGCGCCGCGACGTCGTGTCGAGCGTGGCGAACAGCTGGTCGGCCGCATAGGCCTGCGCTTTCGTCAGCGCATTGAACAGCGTCGACTTGCCCGCGTTCGTATAGCCGACCAGCGACACCGACATCGTGCCGCTGCGCGCGCGTTGCCGGCGTTGCGTGCTGTGTTGCCGACGCAGCCGGTCCAGCCGCGACTTCAGCATCTTGATGCGTTCGCCGATCAGCCGGCGGTCGGTTTCGAGCTGGGTTTCGCCAGGGCCGCGCAGGCCGATACCACCCTTCTGCCGTTCGAGGTGGGTCCACGCGCGAATGAGTCGCGTCGACAGGTACTGGAGCTGCGCGAGTTCGACCTGCAGCTTGCCTTCGTGGCTACGGGCGCGCTGCGCGAAGATGTCGAGGATGAGGCTGGTGCGATCGACCACACGCCTGTTAAGTGCCTGCTCCAGATTACGTTGCTGGGCCGGCGCCAATGCGTGATTGAAGATGACGATTTCGACGTTGTGCGCGTCGCAGGCGAGCCGGAGTTCCTCGGCTTTGCCGCTGCCGATGAACATCTTGGCATCGGGACTGGAGCGACGACCCGTGAGGGTGACGGCGGGACGGGCCCCCGCACTGGAGGCGAGAAGACTGAGTTCTTCGAGACTGGCTTCGAAATCGGTCTTGCCGAAATCGATGCCGACGAGCGCTGCGTTGATCAAATTTTCAGGTGTCAAGATAAGGCGGCTGGCATCGGTCGCTCGCGGCGACCGGATGCCGGCCGCTGCGATAGGTTAGGACGAGGCTTCCGCGTCCGGGTGGAAATTCACCGGGCGCGCCGGCACGACCGTCGAGATGGCGTGCTTGTACACCATCTGGGTCACCGTATTACGGAGCAACACGACGTACTGGTCGAACGATTCAATGTTCCCTTGAAGCTTGATGCCATTGACGAGGTAAATCGAAACGGGAACGTGCTCTTTGCGCAGTGCGTTCAAAAACGGGTCTTGTAACAATTGCCCTTTGTTGCTCATGGCGTACTCCATCTTTTTTTGCAGGTTGATCTGGATTGGCGGCGAAGAAAAAGAGATCCGGCGCCAATCGCTACACTATAGCCGATTTTGCCTGGCCCACCCGGGGCATAGGCCGTGCGGCCTACCCCTTGTGTAACGCGTGTAACAGGCGTGCTTCAGCTCTTGTCCGCGTACGGATTGTTCGACGAACGGAACTCTATGCGCAATGGAGTCCCCGTCAGTGAGAAAGTTTCGCGGAACCGGTTTTCCAGGTAACGCTTGTACGTTTCCGTCACGGCGTCGAGCGCGTTGCCATGGATGACGATGATCGGCGGGTTCTGTCCACCCTGGTGCGCGTAGCGCAGCTTCGGACGCACCGGGCCGCGACGGCGCGGCTGCTGGAACTCGACTGCCTCGATCAGCGCGCGCGTGAGCTTCGGCGTCGGCAGCTTCGCCATTGCCGCCGCGTACGCGTCGTCGACCGAGCGCATCAGCGTGCCGATGCCGGTCTTCTTCGTGGCAGAAATGAAGTGCGATTTCGCGAAGTCGAGGAATTTCAGCTTGCGGGTCAAATCCGCTTTCGCCCGATCGCGCGCATGCTCGTCGAGCCCGTCCCACTTGTTGACGCCGATCACGAGCGCGCGACCCTGTTCGACGACGAAGCCGGCAATGTGCGCGTCCTGGTCGGAAATGTCCTGCTGCGCATCCAGCAGAAGAATGACGACGTTCGCGTCGGAGATCGACTGCAGGGTCTTCACGACCGAGAACTTCTCGATCGCCTCGAACACCTTGCCGCGGCGCCGCAGGCCGGCCGTGTCGATCAGCGTGTATTTCTTGCCGTTACGCTCGAAGTCGACGTAGATCGAATCGCGCGTCGTGCCCGGCATGTCGAACGCGATCACGCGATCCTCGCCGATCAGCGCGTTGACGAGCGTCGACTTGCCGACGTTCGGGCGGCCGACGATCGCGATCTTGATGCCGCGCGACGGATCGTTGTCGTCCTCTTCCGCCGGCCGGTCCGCGTACGCGACCTCCAGCGCCTCGTTGATCATGTCGGTCACGCCGTCGCCGTGCGCGGCCGAGATCGCGCGCGGATCGCCGAGCCCGAGCTCGTAGAAGTCGGTCGCGACCGCCGTGTACTTCATCCCCTCGGCCTTGTTGACGACCAGGAAGATCGGCCGGCCGGTCTTGCGCAGGTAGTCGGCGATCGACTTGTCCTGCGGCGCAAGCCCGTTGCGGCCGTCGACGATGAACACGACGACGTCGGCTTCCTCGACGGCCTGGCGCGTCTGGCGCGCCATCTCGTGCAGGATGCCGTCCTTCGCGACGGGCTCGAAGCCGCCCGTATCGACGACCAGGTACGGCCGCTCGCCGACGCGCCCTTCGCCGTAATGGCGATCGCGCGTCAGGCCGGGCAAGTCGGCGACCAGCGCATCACGCGAACGCGTGAGCCGGTTGAACAGCGTGGATTTCCCCACATTGGGGCGCCCAACGAGGGCAATGACCGGTTTCATCTGTGTTTTCTACGGTGAAGCGCAGCAGCGGGAGGCCCGCTGCTGCGGGCGGCTGCGCTGAATGAAAATATCACGAATTCGCGCCGCGCCGGATGCGCGCGCCTGGCGCGCGATGCGCGCCGTCGTCTTTCGTCTCGAACTGCCTTTCAAATACCGAGCGGCCGGGAGCACCGGCCGCCTTCAAGTCGCACGACCACGGCGCGCGGGACAAGCCCGTCGCGCCGCGGTCACGCATGTTTCCTGTGCGTCAGCGCGGACGGAATCCGTACAGGCCGCCGTCCTTCGTTTGCACGACGAGCGTATTGCCCGCGAGAACCGGCGCCGCCGTGATCGCGCTGCCGTCGGTCTTCATCCGCGCGATGAAGCTGCCGTCTTCGCGCGACAGGAAGTGCACGAAGCCCTTGTAATCGCCCATCACGACCGCGTGCCCGAGCAGGTACGGCACGCCGACGTCGCGGCTCTTCAGCTTGTCGTTGCGCCAGAGCTGGTTGCCCGAAGCGGCATCGTACGCGGTCACGACCGACCAGTCGTCGCCGCCGGCAACGACCGAGTCGTCCTGCGCGAGGCCACTGCGGCTCGAGAACGGCTTTTCCCACAGCGGGCGCCCCGAGTTCGCATCGAAGCAGCCGAGCTGACCCTGGAACGTCACTGCGCAGGCTTCCGCACCCACGAGCGTCGGCGGGCCGCTGACGTCGTTGATGCGCTCGACCTCGGTCACGCCCTTCGGGAACGACACCGGCGTCTGCCAGAACGGCTCGCCCGTCTGCAGGTTGATCGCGACCAGCCCGCCGCCGGGGAAACCCGCCAGCACCGCTGCGTCACCGGCGAACGTCATGCCGGCCGACACACGCAGGTTCAGCGGCACCGCGCGGTTGCGGTAGTTCCACTTCTGCTCGCCCGTCTGCGCGTTGAACGCGACCACCTGGCCGTCGATCGTGCGGACGACCACCAGGCCGTTGCCGACGAGCGGCGGCGAGAAGATCTCGCCCTGCACGCTGGTCTTCCACAGTTGCTTGCCGTCCGGGCCCAGCACGAACACGCCGCCCTTCAGCGCGCCGACCGCGGTCAGGTTGCCGTCGCTGCCGACACCGGCCGACAGGTCGGAGCCGACCTTCGCGCGCCAGACCGTCTGGCCCGTCTTCGCGTCGATCTTCTCGACCGAACCGTTTTCGCCCGCCGCATAGACGGCGTCACCCACGGCCACCGGCGAGAACAGGTAGCGCCCGCCCTTGCCGACGCTCGCCTTCCAGACCTGTTGCACGTCCATCACGGGCTTGAACTCGGTGAGCGGCGTCGGCACGCGGCGCGCGTCCTTCGACGACGAGCAGGCCGCCAATGCGAGGACAGCCGCCGCGCAGGCAACGGGCACAGCGTAACGTTTCAGCAAATTCATCGGTTAGCGAAGCAGAGTTAAGAGGTTGAGGGGACCGGGGTTCAGCCGCCGAGCGCGTCCAGCTTGAACTGCACGAGCTGGCGGGCAGACTGGTCGTCCTTCGACAGGCCGTCGAGCGCGAGCTTGTATGCTGCGCGCGCGTCGTCGGTCTTGCCTTGCGCGGCAAGCAGATCGCCGCGGCGATCGGCCACGAGGCCCTTGAATGCATCGACCGGCGTACCCGACAGCAGCGCGAGGCCTGCGTCGTACGCCTTCTCGTCGAGCAGCAGCGACGCGAGGCGCAGCTTCGCGATCTGCTTGTACTCGTCATCCTTGGCGTGATCGACGGCCCATTGCAGCTGCGCCTTCGCACCCGCCGTGTCACCGGCCGCGTACAGCGTCTTTGCTGCGGAGAGCGCCGTCATCTGTGCATACGGCGTGCTGCCGAACTTGTCTTCCATGTCGGCGGCCGCGCGAGCCATCGTCGCCTTGTCGTTCGCGGCGGCAGCCTTCTGGACCTGTTCGTACAGCCCGGACGCCTCGGCAGCCTGACGGCGCTGCCAGTAATTCCAGCCATTGAAACCGGCCGCGACGACGAGCGCCGCGAGCACGATCCACGTGGTGAGGTTGCCCCAGCGGGCCCACCACGCCTTCAGGCTTTCAATCGATTCTTGTTCGTCGTGATAACTCATCGGCGAGCGATTCCTTCCTGTTCAGGCCTTTCTTGTCGAGCGGATGCCAGCGCGATCAGTCGTCGCCGTCTTCGGCGGATGCAACCATCGCATTGATTAGGAATTCGGTCAAGCCTTCGACCGGTACGGTCTGCTGAACGTTCTTTTCCCCGTCTCCGCCCGCACCGCGCAGCGCCTTCACGCCCACCGTACCGTTCGCAACCTCCTCTTCGCCGAAGATCACCGCGAACGCGGCGCCACTGGCGTCGGCCCGTTTCATTTGCGACTTGAAGCTCGCCGGCGCGCCGTCCGCGCTGCAGTGGAAAATCACGTCGAGGCCCGTATCGCGCAGACGCTCGGCCGCGATGAACGCCTGTTCGCGCGCGGTCTCGCCCTGGTGTACGACGTACACGTCGACGCCTTCCTGCTCGGGCGCAAGATCTTCTTCCTTCAGCAGTTCGAGGATCCGCTCGATGCCCATCGCCCAGCCGCACGCCGCGGTCGGCTTGCCGCCGAGCTGCTCGATCAGCGGATCGTAGCGACCGCCGGCCGCGACCGTGCCCTGCGCGCCGAGCTTGTCGGTCACCCACTCGAACACGGTCAGGTTGTAATAGTCGAGACCGCGCACGAGACGCGGGTTGATCTTGAACGGGATGTTGTTCGCGAGCAGCAGGCGCTGCAGCCCTTCGAAGTGCGCGCGCGATTCTTCGCCGAGGAAGTCGATCAGCTTCGGCGCGTTCTGCGCGATTTCCTGCAGCGCGGGATTCTTCGTGTCGAGCACGCGCAGCGGGTTCGTATACAGACGGCGCTTCGCATCCTCGTCGAGCACGTCGGCGAACTGCTCGAGGTACTTGATCAGTTCGACGCGGTGCGCGGCACGCTCTTCGGCGAGGCCGAGCGAGTTGATCTCGAGCTTGATGCCGGTCAGGCCGAGGTCATCCCACAGGCGCTGGCACATCATGATGATCTCGGCATCCGCATCGGGGCCCGCGAAGCCGAGCGCCTCGACGCCGACCTGGTGGAACTGGCGATAGCGGCCGCGCTGCGGACGCTCGTGACGGAACATCGGGCCGATGTACCACAGGCGCTTCGGGCCGTCGTACAGCATGTTGTGCTCGATCGACGCGCGCACCACGGCCGCGGTATTTTCCGGGCGCATCGTCAGGTTCTCGCCGTTCAGCGCGTCGGTGAAGCTGTACATCTCCTTCTCGACGATGTCCGTGACCTCGCCGATACCGCGCGTGAAGAGCTGCGTGTGTTCGACGATCGGCGTGCGGATGTTCTGGTAGCCGTATGCGCGCAGCAGCGATTTCACGGTGGCTTCGAAGAACTCCCAAAGGCCGGCATCCTGCGGGAGGATGTCGTTCATGCCCTTGACGCCGGTGAGCTTCTCGATCTTGCGTTTTTGTTCAGTCATCGTGTGTGTGGACGAATTAGTTCAGGGCCTCGGTACGGCCGTAATTGCGTGCGACGTAGTCGCTGACGATCTGCTGGAATTCCTCGGCGATCCGCTCGCCGCGCAGCGTCTTGACCTTCTCGCCGTCGATGAAGACGGGCGCGGCCGGGTTCTCGCCCGAACCCGGCAGGCTGATGCCGATGTTTGCGTGCTTCGATTCGCCCGGGCCGTTGACGATGCAGCCCATCACCGCGACGTTCATCTTCTCGACGCCCGGATACTCCTTGCGCCAGACCGGCATCTGTTCGCGCAGGTAGGTCTGGATCTGCATCGCGAGCTCCTGGAACAGCGTGCTCGTCGTACGACCGCAGCCCGGGCACGCGATCACCATCGGCGCGAACGAGCGCAGGCCCATCGTCTGGAGGATTTCCTGGCCGACGATCACCTCGCCCGTGCGCGATGCGCCCGGTTCCGGCGTCAGCGAGATGCGGATCGTGTCGCCGATCCCTTCCTGCAGCAGCACGCCGAGTGCAGCCGTCGAAGCCACGATGCCCTTCGAGCCCATGCCGGCCTCGGTCAGCCCGAGGTGCAGCGCGAAGCCGCAGCGGCGGCCGAGTTCGCGGTACACGGCGATCAGGTCCTGCACGCCGCTGACCTTGCACGACAGCACGATACGGTCGCGGCCGAGGCCCAGTTCGACCGCACGCTCGGCCGAGCCGATCGCCGACTGGATCAGCGCCTCGTACATCACGCTCTGCGCATCCCACGGCTGCGAACGCGCACCGTTCTCGTCCATCATGCGCGCGAGCAGATCCTGGTCGAGACTGCCCCAGTTCACGCCGATCCGTACCGGCTTGTCGTACTTGGCCGCGGCCTCGATCATCTGCGCGAACTGCGTATCGCGCTTCGCGCCCTGGCCGACATTGCCCGGGTTGATCCGGTACTTCGACAGCGACTCGGCGCAGCCCGGGTAGTCACGCAGCAGCAGGTGGCCGTTGTAGTGGAAATCGCCGACGAGCGGCACGGTCACGCCCATGCGGTCGAGCTGCTCGCGGATCGCCGGCACGGCGGCCGCGGCCTCCGGCGTGTTGACCGTGATGCGCACCAGTTCGGAGCCCGCGTTCGCGAGTTCCTTGATCTGGATTGCCGTGCCGATCGCGTCGGCCGTGTCGGTATTCGTCATCGACTGCACGCGCACCGGCGCGTCGCCGCCGATCGTCACGAGCTGCCCGCCCCAGCGGACATCCACCGCATGCGATACGCGGCGCGGCTGATGCCCGCCGAACACCGGCTCGGTTGAACAAATCTGACTGCTGCGTGGGGATTGAGCTTCGGATTGCATCGATAGATCCATTTACGCGGAATGCGCCGCGACGCGGCGCATGAATTGAAAAAGCGCCGTGCCCTCACGGCCTGCCGATATCGACGACAGGCCTTCGCCACGGCGCTTGACGTCAGGGCAACGTGAACCGCGCCACGTTACCCCGCGCTGCCGAATATTTTGCCGGATCGACGGGTTTTCCGTCGAACGCAACGGTGTCGAGGCCCGCCTTGTTGCCGATCGTGACCTTGAACGGGCCGTCGCCCGCGACCTGCTTCGCCTCGCCGCCGCGCACCAGCCCGGAGAACAGCTCCTTGCCGCTCTTGTCGCGCACGCTGAACCAGCTGTCCTGCTTGACCTTCAGTTCGACCATGGACTGGCCGGCCGCGACCGCGACGCTCGCGGGCTGAGCCGGCGCGGCGGCGCTTGCCGCCGTCGTCGCCACGACAGGCTGCGATGCGGCGGCCGTCACGGCCGGCGCCACCGGCGCGGGCGCCGGAACTGCCGACGCAATAACCGGCGCCGGCGCAGCGGATGCAGCAGCCGGGGCCGGAACCTCATTCGCGACCACGGCAGCCGCACCGCTCGAGGCCGCCTCTTCGACGGTTGACGAGGATGCCGCCGCCGGCACGCTCGCGGCCGACGCATGCTCCGCGTCGCCGCTCTTGAAGCGCGCGAGCAGGCTCGACGAATCGCCGCCAGTGTGCCACATCAGTACGGCGACCACCGCGACGACGACGATCGCCGTGCCCCACAACCACGGATGATGCCGCGACGATCCGCCCAGCGGAATCGACACGCGGCCGCGCGGCAGATCCGTCCCCGACGACGCGGGCATCGACAGGTCGACTTCCGGCACCCCGCGCTCACGGCGCAACGCCTGCGCGAACGGCTCCGGATCGACGCCGAGCATCTTCGCGTAGCTGCGTACGACGCCGAGTGCAAACGTCACGCCGGGCAAATGACTGATATCACCCGCCTCGAGCGCCCGGAGCTTCTGCGGTGCGACCTTGAGTCGCGCCGACACGTCGTCGACGGTCCACCCTCTTGCCTCCCGAAGCTGCGCCAGCCGGCTGCCGACCGCCGCAAGCGATTCCAACCCTGCCGGTGCCGGCTTCGCGCCATTCGTCTCTGCGCCGTTAGACGGCTGCGGCTCACTCATCCTTGTCCTCGCGTCGATTCTTCTTCACTGGCGGCCGCCGCCGGTTCCCGCCGGCCGGCACCCGCAACTGTCCATACCATGCGCGACGCCGTGGCGCCGCGACCGATCGCTATTCGCGTGTTGTACCGCCCAAAAAGCGCTGGCATCCCCGGCCAGGCGCCCCTGTCAAATCGCCCGAACCTCGATGATTTTCCCTGCTGCGCCCGTTCGTTCCGCGAGGCGCGTGCGATCCTTCACTGCGCCGGCCAGCTGGCCGCACGCGGCATCGATGTCGTCGCCGCGCGTCTTGCGCACGGTCGTGACGACACCCGCGTCGATGAGGACCTGCGCAAAGCGCTTGATCTGCTCCGGTTTCGAGCGGATGAGGCCCGATTCCGGAAACGGATTGAACGGGATCAGATTGAACTTGCACGGCACGTCGCGCGTGACGGCCAGCAGTTCGCGCGCATGCGCTTCGGTGTCGTTGACGCCGTCCAGCATGCAGTATTCGAAAGTAATGAAGTCGCGCGGCGCGACTTTCAGGTAGCGCTGGCAAGCTGCCATCAGCTCACGCAGCGGATACTTCTTGTTGAGCGGCACCAGCTCGTCGCGCAGCGCATCGTTGGGCGCGTGCAGCGAAACGGCCAGCGCAACCGGCAACTCGGCGCCGAGGCGGTCCATCATCGGCACCACGCCGGACGTGGACAGCGTGACGCGGCGGCGCGACAGGCCGTACGCGTTGTCGTCGAGCATCAGCCGCATGGCCGGCACGACCGCGCTGTAATTCAGCAGCGGCTCGCCCATGCCCATCATCACCACGTTGGTGACGACCCGCTCGGCCTTGCCGTTCGGGCCGGGTGCGCGACCCAGCGACGCTCGCAATGCAAATTCGGCCATCCGTAGCTGGCCGATGATTTCGGCTGTCGACAGGTTGCGGGAAAAGCCCTGCTTGCCCGTCGAGCAGAAGCGGCAGTTCACCGCACACCCGGCCTGCGACGACACGCACAGCGTGCCGCGCGTCTCTTCCGGGATGAACACGGTTTCGACCGCATTGCCGTTTCCGACGTCGATCAGCCACTTGCGCGTGCCGTCGGCGGAAACGTGATCGCTGGCGATCTCGGGCATGACGATCGACGCGCGGCCCTTGAGTTTCTCTCTCAAGGACTTCGCAAGATCGGTCATGCCGTCGAAATCGCCAGCGTTGTACTGGTGGATCCAGCGCTGCAACTGCTTGGCGCGGAACGGCTTCTCGCCGAGGCTGCCGCAGTACGCGACAAGACCCTCGGCATCGAAGTCGAGAAGATTGACGGAAGTTTCGCTCGTCATGATGTGCTGCCTTGCCGCGTGCGCTGAATCCTGCCTACTTGCTGCCAGCCAGGGCTTAGCGCGAGTAAACGTTCATTTCCGGGAAGAAGAACGCGATTTCGACCGCTGCCGTTTCCGCAGCGTCCGAGCCGTGCACGGCGTTCGCGTCGATGCTGTCGGCGAAGTCGGCGCGGATCGTGCCCTTTTCCGCCTTCTTCGGATCCGTTGCGCCCATCAGGTCGCGGTTCTTCAGGATCGCGCCTTCACCTTCCAGAACCTGGATCATCACCGGGCCCGAGATCATGAAATCGACGAGGTCCTTGAAGAACGGACGCGCTGCGTGAACCGCGTAGAACTTCTCTGCGTCAGCACGCGACAGGTGTGCCATGCGCGATGCGACGATCTTCAGGCCGGCGCCTTCGAAACGGCTGTAGATCTGGCCGATCACGTTCTTTGCCACCGCATCCGGCTTGATGATCGACAGGGTGCGCTCGATTGCCATAAAAACTCCAAAAAATTAAGAAGTTACAGGTTCAAATGAATCCGCTATTGTAGCACGATCCCGTGTATCATTGCGATTGAACCCTTACACGCATGAAAGGTTCAGAATCCATATGTTTTGTGCTGCCCGGCCATTGAAACCTCCCGGCACGGAACGTATCTTAGCCATAGCTGCTCCGGTTTGCTGCGCCGCACACCGCGCGCGCCGAACCGGCCCCGGACGCCCACGCGTTCAATGTTAGGAGAAACCATGAACGACTATCCGTACAATTTCGGCCGCGGCGGTTCCGTCAGCACCGCCGAGGTTCGCAACCGCGTGCTGCGGAACACGTACTGGCTGCTCGCGCTGTCGATGGTGCCGACCGTGCTGGGCGCCTGGGTCGGCGTCGCGACGGGCTTCTCGCTGTTCGCGGCCACGAGCCCGATGATGAGCCTGCTCGCGTTCTTCGCGATCGCGTTCGGCTTCATGTTCGCGATCGAGCGGACGAAAAACAGCGCGGCCGGCGTATTCGTGCTGCTCGGCTTCACGTTCTTCATGGGCCTGATGCTGTCACGGCTGCTGAGCTTCATCCTCGGCTTCTCGAACGGCCCGTCGCTGATCATGCTCGCGTTCGGCGGCACCGGCATCATCTTTGCCGCGATGGCGACGATCGCCACCGTCAGCAAGCGTGATTTCTCGGGGCTCGGCAAGTGGCTGTTCATGGGCGTGATCGTCATCCTGCTTGCCTCGGTCGCGAACATCTTCCTGCAACTCCCGGCGCTGATGCTCACCGTGTCGGTACTCGCGATCGCGATCTTCTCCGCCTACATGCTGTTCGACGTCCAGCGCGTCGTGAACGGCGGCGAGACGAACTACATCTCGGCGACGCTCGCGATCTACCTCGACCTGTACAACGTGTTCACGAACCTGCTCGCGCTGCTCGGCATCTTCGGCGGCAACCGCAACTGACGTTCGCCACGCATCATGAAAAAACCGGCCCGCGGGCCGGTTTTTTTACGTCCGCCGCCCGGAACTCAGTCGCGCTCGAACAGCGCGATCGATTCGACGTGCGACGTATTCGGGAACATGTTCACGACACCGGCGCCCTTCAGGCGGTAGCCGGCCTCGTGCACGAGCAGGCCCGCGTCGCGCGCCAGCGTCGACGGGTTGCACGACACATAGACGATGCGCTTCGGCAGCGGACCTTCACCGCTCTGCGCGATCTCGGCCAGCGCCTTCGATACCGCGAGCGCGCCTTCGCGCGGCGGGTCGATCAGGAACTTGTCGAATGCGCCGAGCGCACGGATGTCGTCGCCCGTCACTTCGAACAGGTTCCGGCACGCGAACGTCGTGTGGCCGTCGACACCGTTTTCGCGCGCGTTCGCCAGTGCGCGCGTCGTCAGCGTGTCGCTGCCCTCGATGCCCATCACCTCGCGCGACAGCCGCGCGAGCGGCAGCGTGAAGTTGCCGATCCCGCAGAACAGGTCGAGCACGCGGTCGTCGCGCGACGGCGCGAGCAGGCGCAGCGCACGGCCCACCAGCACGCGGTTGATCTGATGATTGACCTGCGTGAAGTCGGTCGGCTTGAACGGCATGCGGATACCGAATTCCGGCAGCGTGTAATCGAGCGACGCGTCGAGCGGATAGAACGGCGTCACCGTATCGGGGCCCTTCGGCTGCAGCCAGAACTGCACCTTGTGCTCGTCCGCGAATGCGCGCAGCAACGCTTCGTCGTCCGCGTTGATCGGCTCCAGCACACGCAGCACGAGCGCCGTGACTTCCGAGCCGACCGCGAGCTCGATCTGCGGCATCCGATCGCGAATCGACAGCCCCTCGACGAGCCGGCGCAGCGGCACCAGCATCGCCGACACGTGCGGCGGCAGCACTTCGCAGCTCGTCATGTCGGCCACGTAGCTGCTCTTCTTCTCATGGAATCCGACCAGCACGCCGCCCTTCTTCGCAACGTTGCGCACGGTCAGGCGTGCACGGTAGCGATAGCCCCACGACGGGCCGTGGATCGGCGCGAACATCGTTTCCGCGCGCAGCTTCGCCAGGTGCCACAGGTTGTCTTCGAGCACGCGCTGCTTGACCGCCACCTGTGCGCGCATGTCGAGATGCTGCATCGAGCAGCCACCGCAGGTGCCGAAGAACGCGCATTTCGGCTTCGTGCGCATCACGCTCGGGCGCAGAATGTCGACAACCGTCGCCTGCTCGTAGCTCGGCTTGCGGCGGAAGCTCGAATAGGTCACGCGCTCACCCGGCAGCGCGCCCTCGACGAAGATGACCTTGCCCGGCTCGCCGTCCTCGGTGATCGTGCGGCCGACACCGCGCGCTTCCATGTCGAGCGATTCGATCTCGAGAACCGGGGCGATTCCGGGCGCGACGGGCGCATTTCTTGATTTGCGCGCAGAAGTGGGGGCGGCTTCGGACACCAGCTTTTCCTGACAAACGTTGAAGAAGGCGAGATTGTAGACGACGAAGGCCCGCATCGCCCGCTTTGCATGAGGCAGGCGTCCATACTTGAGCATAGACCGCACGACATTGCGCCGGAATGGCCAGGGACACAACACGCCCGGGCGGGCGCGGCGACGCCGAGCGGGCGCCTCCCCTGGGCCTGGAATCCACCCGGCAGGAGATTCGACCATGCGACTGATCGACTGGAATATCCAATGGGGTCGGGACGCGGACGGCGTCGTCGATCTTTCGCGCACCGTCGCGGCGATCCGCGGGCTCGGCGACTTCGACGTGCTGTGCCTGCAGGAGGTCACGCGCGGCTTCGGCGCATTGCCCGGCCGACCCGGCGCCGACCAGTTCGCCGAACTCGCGGCGCTGCTGCCCGGCCATACGATCGTCGAAGCGATCGGCGCCGACCTGCCGCCGATCGAAGCCGGCGCACCGCGTCGCCAGTTCGGCAATGCGATCGCGACCCGGCTGCCGGTCGGGCGCGTGCTCCGCCAGTTGCTGCCGTGGCCGGCCGACGCCGGTGCGCCGTCGATGCCGCGCGTCGCGCTCGACGTCGAGCTGCAGGCGCCCTTCGGACCGCTGCGCGTGGTCACCACGCATCTGGAATACTATTCGGCGCGCCAGCGGCTCGCCCAGGTCGACGCGCTGCGCGACCGACACCTCGAGGCCTGCGCACACGCGGCACGACCAGCGCCCGCCGAAACCGCCGAGGGGCCGTTCAGCGCGACCGGCCAGCCGTGCGATGCGATCGTCTGCGGCGATTTCAACAGCGCGTTCGGCAGCGATGCCTATTGTCGATTCCTGGCGCCGATCGCAGACGCGCCGCGCTTCGTCGACGCATGGGTCGCCCGGCACCCCGGCCGCACGCCACCGCCGACGGCGGGTGTCCACGATACGGCGCAATGGTCGGAGGGGCCGCTCGCGTGCGACTTCGTATTCGTGACCGATACGCTGCTGCCGCACGTGATGCGCTGCGAAATCGACGGCGACGTCCGCGCATCGGATCACCAGCCGGTGCTGCTCGAACTCGATTGATCGCGCCGGCCTCGGCGCACCCCGCCCGCGCTACGCGGTGAAGCCGGCGAGGTATTCGGCCCAGTGCGACGCCGGCTCCTGCGCAAGCGAGTTCTTCACGAGCAGGATCTCGTCCGCATACTCGCTCGGCGTCAGGCCGCCGCGCATCAACTGGAACCGGCAATACAGCAGGTAGGTATTGACGACGTCGGTTTCGCAATAGTTGCGGATTTCCTCGATCCGCCCGTCCAGGAACGCCGGCCACACCTGGCTGCCGTCCATCCCGAGCTTGCCCGGAAAGCCGCACATCTTCGCGAGTGCGTCGAGCGGCGCGTTCGCGCGCGCCTGATACATCGCGAGCACATCCATCAGGTCGGTATGCCGCGAGTGATAGCGCGAGATGTAGTTGTTCCACTTGAATTCGCGGTCATCCTCGCCGAGATCCCAGTAGCGGGTGGCGGGAATGCCGTGCACGAGCGCGCGGTAATGGAGCACCGGCAGATCGAAGCCACCGCCGTTCCACGACACGAGCTGCGGCGTGTATTTCTCGATCACGCGGTAGAACGACTGGATCAGCGTGGCTTCGTTGTCCTGCGGCGTGCCGAGCGAGCGTACGCGAAACCCGTTGTTGTCACGGAACACACACGAGATCGCCGCGATGCGCTGCAGGTGGTGCGGCAGGAAATCGCCACCGGTCTTCTCGCGGCGCGCGGCGAACGCGTGTTCGGCCACCGCGGCATCGTCGAGCGTCGCGGGCAAGTCTTCCAGACGGCGAATGCCGTCGACATCGGGAATCGTCTCGATGTCAAAAACAAGAATCGGAGTCATCAGTTACAGAACGGCGTCCTTGCGCACGCCGTTGGAGGCGAAAAACCGCTTGAGGCGCACCAGCGCTTCCTGCTGGATCTGGCGCACGCGCTCGCGCGTGAGCCCCATCTCGTCGGCCAGCTCCTCGAGCGTCGCCGGTTCGATGTGATTCAGGCCGAAGCGGCGCTCGATCACGTGGCGGTGCTTGTCGGACAGCCGCGACAGCCACGCGCGAGTGAGCGTCTCGAGTTCGCGGTGCTGCACTTCGGCGTCGGGCGACTGGCTCTGGTCGTCGGGCAACAGGTCGAGCAGGCTGCTCGCGGGATCGAGGTCGAGCGGCGCGTCGAGCGACGCCGTGTGCTCGTTGAGCGCGAGGATGTCGGTGACTTCCTCGGCGGTCTTGCCGGTGAGATAGGCGATGTCGTCGATGCTGGCTTCGCGGCGCTCGGCCGCTTCGCCCGTCGACATCGAATTCTTTTCGAGGTGGCGCTTCGCGCGCAGCACCTGGTTCAGTTCGCGGATCACGTGCACGGGCAGGCGGACCGTGCGGGCCTGGTTCATGATCGCCCGCTCGATGCTCTGGCGGATCCACCACGTCGCGTAGGTCGAAAAACGGAAGCCGCGCGTCGGGTCGAATTTTTCGATCGCATGCATCAGGCCGAGGTTGCCTTCCTCGATCAGGTCGAGCAGCGGCACGCCGCGGTTCAGGTATCCCTTCGCGATGCTGACGACGAGGCGCAGGTTGCGCTCGATCATCACCTGCCGCGCCTCGAATTCACCGGCCTTGGCCAGACGCGAATAGCGCTGCTCCTCCTCGACGGTGAGCAGCGGCTTCACGCTGATGCGGTTCAGGTAATGCTGGATCGTGTCGGCCGTGAGTTCGGCCTGCAGCAGCGTGCGGAAATCGTCGACGTCGGGCGACGCCTCGGCCCGGCCTTCGCGCTCGTCGTCGCCACCGTCCGCCTCGGCGTCGCGCGCCTCGAGATCGCGTTCGTTATCCGCGTTGTCGTCCTCGTCGTCCGTCGAAGCACCCGCTCGCCCCACCGATGCTTGCGTGGCACGACTGATCTTCTCAGACTCGGCTTGCGGCTCGTGGCGCTTCGATTTCGGCATGGTCGTCTCGGTTATTGAGGCGGCAAATACTTCAGCGGATCGACAGGCTTACCCTGCCGGCGAACCTCGAAATGCAGCATCACGCGGTCGGAGTCGCTGTTACCCATCTCGGCGATCTTCTGCCCCTTCGTCACCGCGTCCCCCTCTTTTACCATCAAAGCGCGATTATGTGCATACGCCGTGAGGTAAGTTGCATCGTGTTTGATGATAATGAGGTTGCCGTAGCCACGCAGGCCATTGCCGGAATAGACGACGCGGCCATCGGCTGCCGCCTTCACGGCCTCGCCGGCCGTACCGCCGATATTGACGCCCTTGTTCTTCGCGTCGTCGAACCCGTTCAGCACGGGGCCGCGCGCAGGCCACGCGAACGTCACGGGGCCGCTCGGTGCAGCTGCCGTGTCGCTCGATGCGGCCGCCGTGGCAGGCGGCGTCGCGACGGACGACGTACCGGCGGCCGGCGTTGCCGGGCCGCTGCTGAGCGGCGCGGTAGCGACGGCGGCGCCCGCGATCGGCGCGGCGACCTGCGTGCCCGCAACAGCGGCACCGGCCTGCGGCGACACGCGCAGCAGCTGGTCGACTTCGATCTGATTCGGGTTCGCCAGGTTGTTCCACGCGGCGATGTCGCGATAGTTCTGCCCGTTTTCGAGTGCGATCCGGTACAGCGTGTCGCCCGGCTTTACCCGGTAGTAACCCGGCGGCGCCGGCGGAAGCGGTACCGCGGGCTGCGCGGCGACAGTCGTGCCGAGCGAACCGGAGCGATCGACGACGGGCGCGTTGTCGAGCCGCGTCGCACAGGCGGCCAGTAGCGTGGAGAACGCAGCTACGCAGATCGCGCGCTGGGCGAGCGTGAGCGGTTCCCTGGAACGGTTGTTTTGCATCGCGCGCAACATACTCATCGGTTTCAAATTACTCCGGATTTTAAAGGGACAAAGAAAACGCGATCAAGCCGTGACTCCCGCCATTGCGCGTGCGCGACGCGCTCGACGAGCGTGAGCACCTGGTGCTGCCCGCTCTGCGCGCCGACCGGCGCGACAAGGCGCCCGCCGATCGCGAGCTGCTCGAGCAGCGCCTGCGGCACGTCGAGCCCCGCCGCCGCGATCACGATCGCGTCGAACGGGGCCGCGGACGGCAGGCCGACACGCCCGTCGCCGTAGTGCAGACGGATGTTCGGCACGCGCAGCGGCCGCAGGTTCAGCTTCGCGCGCTCGTAGAGCGGCTTGATGCGTTCAATCGAATACACGTCGCGTGCCACGTGGCTCAGCACGGCGGCCTGATAGCCGCAGCCCGTGCCGATCTCGAGCACGCGCTCGAGCGTGCGGCCGGCCATCGCGAGCTCGATCATGCGCGCGACAACCGACGGTTTTGAAATGGTCTGCTGGTGGCCGATCGGCAGCGCGGAATCCTCGTAGGCCTGCGTCGCCAGCCCCGGATCCACGAACAGGTGGCGCGGCACCGCGGCCATCGCGTCCAGCACGCGCGCGTCGGTCACGCCGTTCGCGCGCAGCCGTTCGACCATCCGTTCGCGCACGCGTTCCGACGTGAGCGCGAACGCGCCGGCCGGCGCGACGCTCGGCGCGGCCGGCTTCGGCATCGCGGGCTTCAGCGCGGTCGGCTTCGGTGCGGTCGCGGGCTTCGCGGCGGGGGAACCGGGCATGGCCGTGCGCGCGGCAGCGGGTTTCACCGCAACCGGTTTCAGCACGGCCGCGGGCTTGTCGGCGGCCTTCGATGCCGCGACCGCCGCATGGCGTTCGCCGGCCCGACCTTCCGACTTGCGTGGCGCTCGCTTGAGATCTTCGAGCGCGAGCGGAAACCGCTTCGCGCGCTCGCCGCTCATGAAGCCCGCCCTCCGGCGCGCGCCCATTCGCGCGTCGCGGGCAGCATCTGCGTATGCGTGAGGTCCAGCTGCAGCGGCGTGATCGATACGAAACCGTTTGCCACCGCGTGAAAATCGGTGCCTTCGCTGGCGTCCAGCGCTTCGCCCGCCGCGCCGATCCAGTAGATCGGTTCGCCGCGCGGGTCGGTCTGGCGAATCACCGGCTGCGACGGATGGCGTTTGCCGAGACGCGTGACTTTCCAGCCTTTCAGTTCGTCGTAAGGCAGGTTCGGAATATTGACGTTCAACAGCGGCTGCCCCGGCAGCGGATGCGCGAGGGAGTGCTCGACGATCTCCGCGGCGACGCGCGCGGCATCCGCGAGATGGGCCCAGCCCTTGTCGACCAGCGAGAACGCAATGGCCGGCACGCCGAACATGATGCCTTCGGTGGCGGCCGCAACTGTCCCCGAATAGAGCGTGTCTTCGCCCATGTTCTGGCCGTTGTTGATCCCGGAAACGACGAGGTCCGGCCTGGCGTCGGCCATCCCTGTCAACGCGACGTGCACCGAATCGGTCGGCGTGCCGTTCACGTAGAAGAAACCCGTACTCGCTGCGCGCTGCACCGACAGCGGCCGCGACAACGTGAGGGAATTCGACGCGCCGCTGCAGTTCTGCTCGGGCGCGATCACCGTGAGTTCGGCCAACGGCCGCAGCGCGTCGCTGAGCGCGGCGAGACCGGGGGCGAGATAGCCGTCGTCGTTGCTGAGTAGGATTCGCATCCGGCGATTGTAACCGAGGAAAGATGGCGCGAGAGCGACAGTCCGGCGACTGCGGAAGGACGGTTGCGGGCGGCCGTACACGCTGCACCGCCGCGTTGCGCGGCGGCGTTCTGCGCGCTCAGGAAAACGCCTCGCCGCCCCGGGTTTTCCAGCACCAACGGCGCTCGCTTGTGGAATGTGCCCTTCGGGGAGCCCGGCGCGAGGCGACGGGCCGAGGGGCGTTCAGATCGCACCCGCGTCGCGCAGTGCGGCAATCGCCTGCGCATCGTAGCCGAGGCCGCGCAGCACCTCGTCGGTATGCTCGCCGAGTTCGGGCCCGAGCCAGCGCGTTTCGCCCGGCGTGTCCGACAGCTTCGGCGTGATGTTCGGCAACGGAATGTCGGTGCCGTCGGCCAGCTTGAAGCGCTGGATCATCTGCCGCGCGACGAACTGCGGATCGGTGAACATGTCGGCGGCGCTGTAGATGCGCCCGGCAGGCACGTCGGCCGCGTTGAGCACGACGAGCGCTTCATCGATCGTGCGCGGCGCGAGCCATGCGGCAATCGCGTCGTCGATCTCCTGCGTGCGCGGCACGCGCCCGTCGTTTTGCGCGAGTGCGGGATCGTCGGCGAGGTCGTCGCGCTCGATCGCCTTCATCAGCCGCTTGAAGATCGGGTCGCTGTTGCCGCCGATCACGATGCTGCCATCGCGGCATGCATACGTGTTCGACGGCACGATACCCGGCAGCGACGCGCCGGTGCGCTCGCGCACCATCCCGTACACGCCGTATTCGGGCACCACGCTTTCCATCATGTTGAAGACGGCTTCATACAGCGCAACGTCGACCACCTGCCCCGCGCCGCCGTTGACCTTGCGGTGATGCAATGCCATCAGCGCGCCGATCACGCCATGCAGCGCGGCGATCGAATCGCCGATGGAGATGCCGATACGCGGCGGCGGCAGGTCGGGATATCCGGTGATGTGGCGCAGCCCGCCCATCGATTCGGCGATCGCGCCGAAACCGGGCCGGTCGCGGTACGGGCCCGTCTGCCCGTAGCCGGACAGGCGCACCATCACGAGGCCCGGGTTCTCGGCCGACAGCACGTCGTAGCCGAGCCCGAGCTTTTCCAGCAGGCCCGGGCGGAAATTCTCGATCACGATGTCGGCCTCGCGCGCGAGTTGCCGCGCGATCGCCTTGCCGGCGTCGGCCTTCAGGTTGAGCGTGACCGATTTCTTGTTGCGCGCCTGCACGGACCACCACAGCGACGTGCCGCCCTGCTCCGGATGGAGCTTGCGCCACTTGCGCAGCGGGTCGCCGCCGTTCGGATCCTCGATCTTGATCACTTCCGCGCCGAATTCGGCGAACAGCCGCGACGCGAACGGCCCCGCGATCAATGTTCCGAATTCGAGCACTTTGACGCCCGCGAGCGGGCCCTGGCTGGTGCTCATGTGTCTCCCTGGCATGAGGAACGGCGCCGCCGACCGGCGGCGCCCGGCTTACATCGTGCGGCGGTCGAGCATCGCGCGGGCGATGGTGCCCGCGTCGACATATTCGAGCTCGCCGCCCACCGGCACGCCGCGCGCGAGGCGCGTGACCGCGAGCCCGCGCGCCTTCAGCGTCTGGCCGAGGTAGTGCGCGGTGGCCTCGCCCTCGTTCGTGAAGTTGGTCGCGAGCACGACTTCCTTGACGACCCCGTCGGACGCGCGCCGCACGAGGCGGTCGAAATGGATTTCCTTCGGGCCGATCCCGTCGAGCGGGCTCAGCCGGCCCATCAGCACGAAATACAGCCCGCGGTAAGTCATCGTCTGCTCGAGCATGATCTGGTCGGCAGGCGTCTCGACGACGCACAGCAGCGTCGGATCACGCTCTTCGTCGCTGCAGACCTCGCAGATCTGCGCTTCGGTGAACGTATTGCACTTCTCGCAATGCTGCAGGTGCTCGGTCGCGAACAGCAGCGACCGGCCGAGCCGCTCCGCGCCCTCCCGATCGTGCTGCATCAGGTGGACCGCCATGCGCTGGGCGGATTTCGGCCCGACACCGGGCAGCACGCGCAACGCTTCGACGAGAGCGGACAGGGCGGACGGCTGTTTCATACGGCGGCAAAAAGTGGCACGGACGCCGCGTTCAGAACGGCAGCTTGAAGCCCGGGGGCAGCGGCAGGCCGGACGTCATGCCGCTCATCTTTTCCTGCGACGTCGCTTCGGCCTTGCGCACGGCGTCGTTGAACGCAGCCGCGACGAGATCCTCGAGCATGTCCTTGTCGTCCGCGAGCAGGCTCGGGTCGATCGACACGCGACGCACTTCGTTGCGGCACGTCATCGTCACCTTGACGAGGCCGGCGCCCGACTGTCCTTCGACTTCGATCAGTGCAAGCTGCTCCTGCATCTTCTTCATGTTTTCCTGCATTTGCTGCGCTTGCTTCATCAGTCCGGCGAGGTTGCCTTTCAACATGGGAATACTCCTTCTTGATCGTGTGAACACCGGCACGCGGCGCGTGCCGGCCAATGTGTGGGCGTGATTGTGCCTGTCGCGGGGCGCTCAGTTCAATGCAGCGTCGGCGGCGGGCCGTCCGGCGCCGCGTCGGCAAGCGGGCGCACCGAACCCTCGACGATGCGCGCACCGAAGTCGCGCACGAGCTGCTGGACGAACGGATCGCCGTGAATCTCCTGCTCGGCCTCACGCTGGCGCGCCGCGCGCGCAGCCGCATCGAGTGCCGCCGCCGTACGCCGGGCGGGCCCGACTTCGACGGCCACCTCGACCGGCTTGCCGAGCGCATCGGCCAGCGCGGCCTTCAGCTTCGCCACCTGCGCAGCGTCCGCATATTGCGGCACCGGCACTGAAAGTTTCAACGTAGTCGCATCGACGGCCGTCAGCTCGCTGTTGAACGCGAGCTGGTACGCGACGCCCTTGAGCGGCAGCCGCGCGGCCAGCGCCGGCCACTCGCCGTCGAAGCCAACTGGATCGAGCGCGATCGCGGGCGGCAGCGGACGCGTGTCGACCGGGGCGGACGGACGGGCTTCCGCCGGCTTCGGCGTCACGCGCACATCGTCGGGGCCGCTGTCGAATACCGGCACGAAGCCGTCGTCGGGCGGGCCGCCAAACATCTCGTCGGCACTGAGCGGCACGTATTCGTCCGGCGGGATGTCCTCCCACGGCGGCGGGGCCTGACGCGCATCGGCTGCCTGCGGCGCACGGGCCGCCGCGCGCGGCGTCGGTACCTGTACGGCGGCGGGACGCGGCGCGACGGGCTTCTCGGCGGCCGGCTGGGCGGCCGGTTTCGCGGCGGCACCTGCGCGACCGCGGTCGGACGACACGCGCATCCCCGCATTGCGCAGCACGTCCAGCGCGGCGGCGGCTCCCCCGGAACGCGCTGCCGGACGGGCGGCGGGCTCGGGCGGCGCAGCGCGCGGCACCGGTTCGGCCGGCGCAGCCGGCGTGTCGCTTCGCTGGACAACCGCAGCCGGCGGCTCGGGCTCATTGCGGGCGGGTGTCGGCCTCTCGCTGGCCGGCTCCGCTTGCGGTACTGCGGCCACGCGCGGCTGCGGCGTTTCGACGACCGGCTCATCAACCGGGGCCGGCGCGGATGCCGGGACGGCAGCCGGCTTCTCGGCCGGCTGGTCTGCTTCGCCTCCAGCCGGTGCCGGCGCCGCACGCACAACCGGCGCCGCTGGCGCAGCCGTTGCCGTAGCCTGCGGCCGCGCTGCCTCGACGGGTGCGGCGGATACCGGCTTCGCCACGCCAGCCGATGCCGCCGCCACGCGCGGACCCGGCACCGCTCGCGGCACGGACGGCTGTCCGCCCGGCGCACTGCCGGCTGCCACAGCCGGCTCGAACGCGAGCATCCGCAGCAGCGTCATCGTGAAACCGGCGTATTCGTCCGGCGCCAGGCCGAGTTCCGCGCGGCCAACCGTCGCGATCTGATAGAACAGCTGGACCTGCTCGGGGCTCAGCGTCTCCGCGAAGCGGCGCAGGTCGCCCGCTTCGGGCCATTCGTCGAGCACCGAACCCGGCGCGAATTGCGCCCACGCGATCCGGTGCAGCAGGCTCGCGAGATCCTGAAGCGCAGTCGAGAACGACAGGCTGCGCAGCGACATCTCGTCGGCAATCGCAAGGATTTCCGGGCCGCTGCCCGCGGCAAGCGCGTCGAGCAGACGCACCATGTAAGTCTGGTCGAGCGCGCCGAGCATGCCCGACACGGCCGACTCGGTCACCTCGTTTGCCGAATAGGCAATCGCCTGGTCGGTGAGGGACAGCGCGTCACGCATGCTGCCCTGCGCGGCACGCGCGAGCAGGCGCAGCGCCTGCGGCTCGAACGTGATGTGCTCTTCGCCGAGAATCCGTTCGAGATGCGACACGATATGTCCGGCCGGCATCTGCTTCAGGTTGAACTGCAGGCAGCGCGACAGCACGGTGACGGGAATTTTCTGCGGATCGGTCGTCGCAAGGATGAACTTGACGTGCGGCGGCGGCTCTTCGAGCGTCTTCAGCATCGCGTTGAACGCGTGATTCGTCAGCATGTGCACTTCGTCGATCATGTAGACCTTGAAGCGCGCATCGACGGGCGCGTACACGGCGCGCTCGAGCAGCGCGGCCATTTCATCGACGCCGCGGTTGCTCGCGGCATCCATCTCGACGTAATCGACGAAACGCCCTTCGTCGATCTCGCGACAGGCGCGACACACGCCGCACGGCTGCGACGTGACGCCGGTTTCACAGTTGAGTGCCTTGGCGAAGATCCGCGACAGCGTCGTCTTGCCGACACCGCGGGTTCCGGTAAACAGATAGGCGTGATGGAGACGCCCGCCGTCGAGCGCGTGCGTGAGCGCCCTGACGACGTGCTCCTGGCCGACGAGCGAAGCGAAATCCTTCGGACGCCACTTGCGTGCGAGAACTTGATAGGTCATCAGGAAATTGTATCAGTAACGCTGCGTCGCGCCGACACGCGAAACGGTGCGAAAGACAGGCAACGCGCAGGTAAAACGGAGTGTGGTGCAGAAATAAAAAACGCCCGGCGAACGGGGCGAGAAGGAAGGTGACGAGCCCAACCCTCGGCACTGGCGGAAAACGATTGTGGCTGCTTCGTTCCCGACCTGACCAGGTTCACCGCCCCACCATGCGAGGAGGCCCGTCACGGCATATTCTATCACCGCTTCCGGATGAATGCGACCGTTTGTTCGCACCAATGCGAATATGACCGGACAAACCGGCGCGCATCGGGCCGCACGACGATCACCCGCATCGAATTGCCTGCTTCCCCTTGTAATTTGCGGGCCGGCCTCCACCTGCAGGGCACAACGGTCGAACGGCGCGTCGTACCCCTACTCGCGTAGCGGCTACTATCGCCGCCCGCAGCAGATAGCAATTTAGGCTAATATGACGCCCGAACGACCCGCGAGCCGCGGCATGCAGCGCTTACACCCCTCCTGTCCGGAGAGCGGAGTGACCTGCCGCAGCGGCCGGCAGCCAACGGCGGCCGGTACGCCGCAACGCGCAAGCAGGCAGTCCCCGAACCGTAAGAGGTATTGACCCAATGAGCGAACAGATCAAACACATCAGCGACGCATCGTTCGAACAGGACGTCGTCAAGTCCGACAAGCCCGTGCTCGTCGATTTCTGGGCCGAATGGTGCGGCCCGTGCAAGATGATCGCCCCGATCCTCGACGAAGTCGCGAAGGACTACGGCGACAAGCTGCAGATCGCGAAGATCAACGTCGACGACAACCAGGCAACGCCCGCCAAGTTCGGCGTGCGCGGCATCCCGACGCTGATCCTGTTCAAGAATGGCGCGGCCGCCGCGCAGAAGGTCGGCGCGCTGTCGAAGTCGCAGCTCACCGCATTCCTGGACAGCCACCTGTAATACCGGCAGTTCCGCGGACGTGTTGTCAACCGGCAACACGTCCGTCGTCAAGCCGCCGTTCGCTCGCTCAAGCGCGAATCGGCCTATGCTAGAATCAAAAAACGTCTACAAGACGCATTTAAGTCTCTGAGCGCTTCCGCTCGCCCTCCTCCCTTTATTTCTTTCGTCGTCTCCTCCCTGGCGGGTTCTCCGTATGCATTTATCCGAGCTCAAGTCTCTGCACGTGTCCGAACTGATCGAAATGGCCAATGGCCTCGAGATCGAAAACGCGAACCGCCTGCGCAAGCAGGAGTTGATGTTTGCCATTCTTAAAAAGCGCGCCAAGACGGGTGAGACGATCTTCGGTGACGGTACGCTCGAAGTGCTGCCGGACGGTTTCGGCTTCCTGCGCTCGCCGGAAATGTCGTACCTCGCGAGCACCGACGACATCTACATCAGCCCGTCGCAGATCCGCCGCTTCAACCTGCACACGGGCGACACCATCGAAGGTGAAGTCCGCACGCCGAAGGACGGCGAGCGCTACTTCGCGCTGGTGAAGGTCGACAAAGTCAACGGGCAGCCGCCCGAGGCCTCGAAACACAAGATCATGTTCGAGAACCTCACGCCGCTGCACCCGAACAAGCCGCTCTCGCTCGAACGCGAAATGCGCGGCGAAGAGAACGTCACGGGCCGCATCATCGACATGATCGCGCCGATCGGCAAGGGCCAGCGCGGCCTGCTCGTCGCATCGCCGAAGTCGGGCAAGACCGTGATGCTCCAGCACATCGCGCACGCGATCAAGCAGAACCACCCGGACGTGATCCTGTTCGTGCTGCTGATCGACGAGCGTCCTGAAGAAGTGACCGAAATGCAGCGCTCGGTCGCGGGCGAAGTGATCGCCTCGACGTTCGACGAACCGGCCACGCGCCACGTCCAGGTCGCCGAAATGGTGATCGAGAAGGCCAAGCGCCTCGTCGAAATGAAGCACGACGTCGTGATCCTGCTCGACTCGATCACGCGTCTCGCACGTGCATACAACACCGTGATCCCGGCATCGGGCAAGGTGCTGACGGGCGGTGTCGACGCGAACGCACTGCAGCGTCCGAAGCGCTTCTTCGGCGCGGCGCGCAACATCGAGGAAGGCGGTTCGCTGACGATCATCGGCACCGCACTGATCGAAACCGGCAGCCGCATGGACGACGTGATCTACGAAGAGTTCAAGGGCACCGGCAACATGGAAGTGCACCTCGAGCGCCGCCTCGCGGAAAAGCGCGTCTATCCGTCGATCAACCTGAACAAGTCGGGCACGCGCCGCGAGGAAATGCTGATCAAGCCCGAGATCCTCCAGAAGATCTGGGTGCTGCGCAAGTTCATCCACGACATGGACGAAGTCGAGGCAATGGAATTCCTGCTCGACAAGATCCGCCAGACGAAGAGCAACTCCGAGTTCTTCGACCTGATGCGCCGCGGCGGCTAAGCGCCCCCGCCCCGCACCGAACGGCCGCCCGCGCATCCTGCCCGGCGGCCGTTTTTCGGCGCCAACCTGAACGTGAACGTACAGGTTGATCTATAATCGCGTCATCGCCCGGATCGAATTCCCTCCACGCCCCATGCCGAACGACACCTCCAATCCGTTGCTGACCGTGAGCGATGCCGCGTCGCGACTCGGCGTCACGCCGCGCACGCTGAAGTATTACGAGGAGCGCGGGCTCGTCACGCCGTCGCGCAGCGAGGGCCGCTACCGCCTCTACGACGAAGCCGACCTCGAGCGCTTCGCGCGCATCCTGCGGCTGCGCGCGCTCGGCTTCTCGCTGCACGGCATCACCGAAATGCTGAAGCGCCCGCTGGAAGAAACGGGCGACGGCCGGCGCCGCTACTCGGAAGCGTCGCTGCGCGACATCCGTACCGGCCTCGCCGGGCAGATCGATACGCTCGACCGGCGGATCGCGGCCGTCCAGCGCGAACTGAAGGAAGCCGTCGCGCTGCGCAAGGAACTGCAGCACGACATCGACTACGTCGAGCGGCGTCTTGCCGGCGAAAACGCCGACACGCTGATCGCGCAGCGGCAGGCCGAAAGCGGCACGCGGCGCGCGCGCAAGGCGCGCGAATGAACGCGATGCCCGGTCGCCCGCCGCTGTGGAGCCGCGCGAACCTGCGCGCGGACCTGTTCCCGTGGGCGCTCGCGCTCGTCACCGGCATCGACTATTTCGACAACGCGGCCTTCTCGTTCTTCGCGAGCTACATCGCGGGCGGCATCAACGCTTCGCCCGACGAACTCGTGTGGTCGTCGAGCGCTTACGCGGTCACGGCCGTGCTCGGCATCCTGCAGCAGCAATGGTGGGTCGACCGGCTCGGCCATCGCCGCTACGTCGCCGGCTGCATGCTGATGTTCTCGTTCGGCGCGATCGCGGCCGCGCTCGCCGACACGTCGCTCGAACTCGCGTTCGCGCGCGGTTTCCAGGGATATTTCATCGGCCCGATGATGGGCGCGTGCCGGATCCTGATCCAGATCAGTTTCAAGCCGCAGGAACGGCCGCCCGCGACACGCGCGTTCCTCATCATGATCCTGCTCGGCAGCGCGCTCGCGCCGATCGCGGGCGGCCTGCTCGTCGCGCATGCGACATGGCGCGCGCTGTTTGCATGCACGGCGCCGGCCGGCATCGCGTTCGCGATCCTCGCGCTGCTCACGCTGCCCGACTCGGGCCGGACGCCCGACGACGAACGCGGCTCCGGACACTTCTGGCCGTATGTCGTGTTCGCACTCGCACAAGGTGCGCTGCAGATCGTGCTGCAGCAGGTGCATTACCAGCTCTACAGCGGCTCGCCGATGCTGATCCTGCTGACGATCGCGGGGATCGCCGCGCTCGCGTGGTTCGCGTATCACCAGTGGAACCATCCGACGCCGCTCGTGCGCCTTCACGCGTTCCGCGAACGGACGTTCCAGGTCGGGCTGCTGCTCTACATGTTCTATTACTACGAGTCGACAGGCTTCAGTTACCTGACCTCGCGGCTTCTCGAAGGCGGGCTCGGCTATCCGGTCGAGAACGCCGGGCGGCTCGTCGGCACGATGTCGCTGATTTCGGCCACCGCACTGTTCGCCTACCTGCGTTACGCGAAATTCGTCATGCACAAGAAGTGGTTCGTCGTGCCGGGGTTCGCGATCGCCATCACGGCCGCGCTGTGGATGACGCGAATGACGCCGCAGGTCGGCGAAGCCGCGCTGATCGTCCCGCTGCTGCTGCGCGGGCTGCTCCTGCTCTTTATCGTGCTGCCGGTGGCCAACCTGACGTTCCGGATCTTCGCGATCGACGAATACACGCACGGCTACCGGCTGAAGAACATCGTGCGGCAACTGACGATCTCGTTTGCGACGTCGTCGGTAATCATCGTCGAACAGCACCGCGTGGCCGTGCACCAGACGCGACTCGTCGAGCACGCGAACGTGTTCGATCCGCTGTTCCAGCAGACCGTCGATGCGCTGACGCGCAGCTATGCGGCCGCCGGCCACGCGCTGAACGACGCGCACGGGCTCGCGATCGCGTCGATCGCGCGCATGGTCGCGCAACAGGCGTCGTTTCTCGCGTCGCTCGACGGCTTTTACTTCCTGGCCGGCGTGGCGCTCGTCGGCGGCCTCTTCGCGGCATGGCAAAAAGAGATCGATTGAGTTAAAAGACAGGCTTTGGATTTCCGCGAGCCGCCTTCATGCTCTCGAAACTGACCCGCTGGTTCGACGACCGCCGCCGCGACCGCGCGCTGCGCAGCCATCCGATCCCCGACGCGCTATGGCAGGACACCGTCGAGCGCCTGCCGTTCCTCGCGGCGCTGTCGCCCGACGCGCTCGGCCGGCTGCGCGAACTGACGAGCCTGTTCGTCGCGAAGAAATCGTTCTCGACCGCACACGGACTCGAGCTGACCGACGCGATGATCGTCGCGATCGCCGCGCAGGCCTGCCTGCCCGTGCTGAATCTCGACCTGTCGCTGTACGACGGCTGGGTCGGCGTCGTCGTGTATCCGGGCGAATTCGTGATCCGCAAGACGGTGCAGGACGAGGACGGCGTCGTCCACGAAGTGGAGCAGGACGCGAGCGGCGAGGCCTGGGAAGGCGGCCCCGTGATCCTGTCGTGGGAGGATGCGCAGATGACGGACGGCCGCGACGCGTACAACGTCGTGATCCACGAGTTCGCGCACAAGATCGACATGGTCAACGGCGCAGCCGACGGCTATCCGCCCCTTTTTCGCCGCTGGCACGCGCCGTACCTCGATGCGCAGGCCTGGGCCGACGTGTTCGAGCACGCATACGACCAGTTCTGCGCGCGCGTCGACGCGGTGCCGGACCGCGCGTGGGCGCGCTTCGAGCGGGAATCGCTGATCGATCCGTATGCGGCCGACCATCCGTCCGAATTCTTCGCGGTGTGCAGCGAAGCGCTGTTCGTACGACCGAAAGCGTTCGAGTCCGAATTTCCGGAGCTGTACCGGCTGCTCGCGCGCTACTACCGGCAGGATCCGGCCGGCACCGGCGCGCTCGACGCACCGTGAAAATAATTCGTCAACCATCTGATTTTCTGGCATAATCGCCGTTTTTCGACCTTAGGCAAGTGGCTCGCGCCGGGCTTGACGTCGGCTGGATCGCGCAACTTTGTGCGGCACGGCACGGCAAGCGGCGGGTTGGCTACCGCTCTCACCAAGGAAAATCATGAAACCTGGCATTCACCCGGATTACCGCGAAGTCGTCTTCCAAGACATGTCGAACGGCTTCAAGTTCATCACGCGCTCGACGATCCAGACGCGTGAAAACATCGAACTCGACGGCAAGACCTACCCGCTCGCCAAGATCGAAGTGTCGTCGGAATCGCACTCGTTCTACACGGGTCAGCAAAAGATCATGGACACGGCCGGCCGTGTCGAGAAGTTCAAGAACAAGTTCGGCGTTCGCGCCAGCGGCAAGGCGAAGTAAGCTTTGCACCGCATCCGGTGGTTGCAACGCACCGGTATCGCACAAAAGGGCAGCCCAGGCTGCCCTTTTTTGTCTCTGCTCGCCGGAAATGCACCGGCCGGCGTCCGGGCATCGGCCTGACGCGCAACTGCCGGCGCGTCTACAATGCCGGATGCTCGAAACCGGCTCGACCGCGCGCACCCGCGCCGGCCGCCCGCCCATAACAAATCGCTCATCTGCATGAAGCCTGTCGTCCGTCTCACCGCCTCCGCCACGCGTGCGCTGCCGCGCTGGCTGCTGCTTACCCTCTGCTTCGTCTACGCAGCGTTCGGCCTGTTCGGCCGCGACCCGTGGAAGAACGAGGACGCGGCGGGCTTCGGCGTGATGTGGACGATGGCCAAGGGCGGCTGGCACGACTGGCTGCTGCCGAACCTCGTCGGCAAGTTCATCACGACCGACGGGCCGCTCGGCTACTGGCTCGGTGCGCTGTCGATCCGCGGCCTCGGCCCGTGGGTCGATGCGAGCAACGCGTCGCGCGTCGATACCGGCGTGCTGTTCTGCGTCGCGTGCGCGTTCGTCTGGTACGCAGCCTACCTGCTCGGCCGGCGTGCCGAGGTCCAGCCGTTCAAATACGCATTCGGCGGCGAACCCGAGCCGCGCGACTACGGCCGCACGCTCGCCGACGGCGCGCTGCTGGTGCTCGTCGCCTGCTTCGGCCTCGCGGAACGCGGGCACGAAACGACGCCGCAGCTAGCGCAGTTCGCGTGGATCGCCATGCTCGTCTACGGGATCGTCCGCGGCATCGACAAGCCGATGCAGGGCGCGCTGTGGTGGGGTCTCGCGATCGGCCTCGTCGCCCTGTCCGGCAACCCGGTGCTCGTCGTCGCCCTGCTCGCCGGCACGACCGTGCTGTGGCTCGTCACGCCCGAGATGCGCAACCTGCGCCTGCCGCTGGTCGGCGTACCGCTCGCGGCCGCGATCTTCGCGCTGTGGCCGCTTGCCGCGTTCGTCGCGGCGCCCGACGACGCCGCATGGTTCTTCAACCAGTGGATTCACGGCAGCCTGATGCGCTTTTCCGGCCCGCCGACCGCCGTGCTCGGCTATGCGGCAAAGAACCTGCCGCTGTTCACGTGGCCCGCGTGGCCGCTCGCGATCTGGGCATGGTGGAGCTGGGCCGGCATGCGCCGCCGCGCGCACGTCGCGATTCCGCTGTCGGTCGCCGTGCCGCTCGTCGCGCTCGTGATCCTGCAGAGCCAGCAGTCGAACCGCATGTACATGCTGCTGATGCCGCCGCTCGCGGTGCTCGCGACGTTCGCGCTGCCGACCCTCAAGCGCGGCGCGATCAACGCGATCGACTGGTTCGCGGTGCTGAGCTTCACGATCCTCGGCACGTTCGTGTGGCTCGTGTGGCTCGCCTCGCTCACGGGCTTCCCGCATCCGCTCGCCCGCAACCTCGCGCGCCTCGTGCCCGGCTACGAGCCGCACTTCAAGATCCTGTCGTTCGTCTGCGCGGTGATCGCCACGGTGTGCTGGTGCTTCCTCGTGCGCTGGCGCATCTCGCGGCAGCCGAAGGTCCTGTGGCGCAGCGTCGTGCTGTCGGGTGCGGGCACCACGCTGATGTGGGTGCTGCTGATGACGCTGTGGCTGCCGATCGTCAATTACGGCCGGACCTATCGCGACGTCGCGCAGCAGATCGCCGTGCACCTGCCGTCCGACTACGAGTGCATCTCGCCCGTGCGGCTCGGTGACGCGCAGATCGCGACCTTCGCGTATTTCGGCAACATGCGCTTCGATTTCTCCGGCGACTGCGACGTGATCCTGCGCCAGGACCGCTCGGACTTCGGCGAGCCGAGCTCGATGTCGCAATACGTGTGGCGTCTCGTGTGGGAAGGCCGCCGCGTCGCCGACCGCGACGAGCGCTTCCGCCTGTACGAGCGCATCGAACGGCCGAAGACGCCCGTCAAGCGGCGTCCGCCGCGCCGTCAGCCGGCCGACTGACGATGTTCGGCGACATCCGCCGGATCGTCGGTCTCGCGTGGCCGGTGCTCGTCGGCCAGCTCGCGATCATCGCGTTCGGCGTGATCGACACCGCGATGGTCGGCCGCTACTCGGCCGTCGATCTGGCCGCGCTCGGGCTCGGCTCGTCGATCTACGTGTCGATCTACATCGGCCTGACGGGCATCCTGTCCGCGCTGCAGCCGATCACCGGGCAACTGTACGGTGCGCGACGCTATGCCGAAATCGGCGAGGAAGTGCGCCAGGCGCTGTGGCTCGCGCTGCTGCTCGCGGTGCCCGGCTTTCTCCTGCTGCATTTTCCCGAGCCGCTGCTGCGCGTCGCGCACGCACCCGCCGCGCTGCACGACCGCACCGTCGACTACCTGCGCATCCTGTCGTACGGGCTGCCCGCCAGCCTCGTCTTCCGCATCTACAACGCGCTGACCAACGCGGCCGGCAAGCCGCGCCTCGCGATGATCCTGCAGATCGGCGCGCTGGTGCTCAAGTTTCCGCTCAACGTGTGGTTCATCTTCGGCGGGTTCGGCGTACCGGCCCTCGGCGGCCCCGGCTGCGGGCTCGCGAGCACGCTGATCAACTGGGCGCTCGCACTGATCGGCTACACGCTGCTCGCGAAGCTCGACGTGTTCGCGCCGCTCGCGATCTTCTCGCGCTTCTGCTGGCCGGTGTGGGAACGCCAGAAGGCGATCCTGAAACTCGGCGTGCCGATGGGCCTGTCGTACCTGATCGAGGTCACGTCGTACACGTGCATGGCGCTGTTCATCGCGCAATTCGGCACGACGACGCTCGCCGGCCACCAGATCGCCGGCAACATCGGCGCGGTGCTGTACATGACGCCGCTGTCGATCGGCGTGGCGGCATCGACGCTGGTCGCGCGCGCGCTCGGCGCCGGACGGCCCGAAGAAGCCCGGCTGCTCGGCCGGCACAGCGTGATCTTCGCGTGCGGCGTTGCCGCGACATACGGCCTGCTCGTGTTCGTGCTGCGACCGCTGATCATCGGCGGCTATACGCCGAACCCGGCCGTCGCCGCGGCCGCGATGCCGCTCGTCGCGATCGTCGCGTGCTACCACGTCTTCGATGCGCTGCAGGTCACGTCGGCGTTCGTGCTGCGGGCCTACAAGGTCGCGGTCGTGCCGACCGTGATCTATGCGGTCGCGCTGTGGGGCGTCGGGCTCAGCGGCGGCTACGTGCTCGGCTTCGACGTGGGCGGCATCGCGCCCGCGTGGCTGACCGGCGCGCGCGGCTTCTGGTTCGCGAACACGGTCAGCCTGATGCTCGCGGGCGCCGGGCTCGTGCTGTACCTGCGCCGGGTGAGTCGCGCGCACGCCCCGGCGCCGGCCTGACGCGCCGCCCGCTACCTGTCCTCCAGCACGTCGGCCGCATGGTATGACGACCGCACGAGCGGGCCGGCGACGACTTCCCTGAAACCCAGCGCCAGCGCGTCGTCGCGCCACGCGGCGAATGCCTCCGGGCTCACGTAGCGTCGCACCGGCAGGTGGTGCGCCGACGGCGCCAGATACTGGCCGAGCGTCAGCACGTCGACTTCGTGTGCGCGCAGGTCGCGCAGCGTGTCGCGCACCTCGTCGTCGCGCTCGCCGAGCCCGAGCATCAGTCCCGACTTCGTCACGAGCGTCGGCCGCGCGGCCTTCGCCTGCGCGAGCAATTCGAGCGAGCCGCGATAGTCGGCGCCCGGTCGCGCCGCGCGATACAGCGACGGCACCGTCTCGATGTTGTGGTTGAACACGTCGGGCCAGGCCGTCGACAGCGCATCGAGGGCACGGGCCACGCGGCCGCGGAAGTCCGGCGTCAGCACTTCGACGCCGATGCCCGGCACGCTCGCGCGCACCGCCGCGATGCACGCGGCGAAATGCGCGGCGCCGCCGTCGCGCAAGTCGTCGCGGTCGACCGACGTGATCACGACGTAGCGCAGCCCGAGCGCCGCGGCCGCGTCGGCCAGCCGCGCCGGCTCGTCGGGATCGAGCGGCTCTGGACGACCGTGCGCGACGTCGCAGAACGGGCAGCGCCGCGTGCACAGGCCGCCCATGATCATGAAGGTCGCGGTGCGCTGCGCGAAGCACTCGCCGATGTTCGGGCACATCGCCTCCTCGCAGACGGAATGCAGCCGATGGTCGCGCAGCACGGCAGCCATGTCGGCCACCGCCGCGCTCATCATCGGCCGCGCGCGCAGCCACGGCGGCTTCGGCAACGCCGCGCCTGCCGCGGGCTCGACGCGCACCGGAATGCGCGCGAGCTTGTCGCGGCTTCTCGCGCCCGGCTGGCCGAGCGCCGTGAGGCTGGGTCGTTCGAGCGCGGCGGCCATCGTCAGTCTCCGAGGAACGCGACGATCAGGCGGTTCACGTCGGCGGCCGCCTCCATCTGCACCATGTGCCCGCTGCCGGCGATCACTTCGGCACGCACGCCGTCGGCCAAACCCTGCGCGTGATGCGCCGGGATCACCTGGTCGCGCTCGCCCCAGATCACGAGCGTGCGCGGCGCAAGCGTCGCGAGCCGGTCGCGGAACACACGCCGCTGTGCGGCGCCGTCGAACGCCGCATTCGCGATCTTCTCGAGCGCGGCCTGCACGCCTTCGAGCCGCTTGTACCTGACGAGATCCTCGACGAGCTGCCGCGTGACCAGCGCGTTGTCCGCAAACAGCGCACCGAGGTGCGGCTTCAGCGTGTTGCGGCTGTTGCCGGCGACGAAACCGTCGATGTAAGCGCGGTTGATGTCGGTGCCGAGCCCCGCGCTCGCGATCAGCGTCAGCGACGCGACGCGTTGCGGCGCGCGTTCCGCTGCCGCCATCGCAACCGCGCCGCCCATCGAATGGCCGATCAGGTGCGCCTGGTCGATGCCCTTCGCATCAAGCAGCGCGAGCACCGCGTCGGCGAGTTCGTCGAGGCTGCCCGTCTCGACCGCCTTGCCCGATTCGCCATGGCCGGGCAGGTCCAGCGCCCACACGGGCCGGTGCGCGGCAAGGTCCGCGTGATTGAACAGCCAGTTGTTCAGGTCGCCGCCGAAGCCGTGAATCAGCACGGCGGGTGTGCCGGTGCCTTCGCCGAGCTTCAGGAAGCGCACCGTCCGGCCGCCGATCTGCGCCTTCTCGGGTTGCGGGCCGGCCGCTTCGTCGGAGGCGGCGCTCGGCACGAAATCGCGCTGGAAATCGGCGATCGCCGCGTCGATGTCCGCATCGCTCGCATCGGCCGCCGCGACGACGCCGAGCAGCGCGCCGACCGGCAGCGTCTCGCCTTCCTGCGCGACCTGCCGGCGCAGCATGCCGTCGAAAGCGCATTCGACGCCCGACGAGATCTTGTCGGTCTCGACGTCGAGCACTTCGTCGCCCTTCGTCACGCGTTCGCCGATCGTCTTCAACCAGCCGTTGACCTGCCCCTGCTCCATCGACAGCCCCCACTTGGGCATCGTGATCATGTGAATCGACATCGTGTCAGCTCCTCGTCTTCAGGACCGCCTGCGCAATCGCATCGGCGGACGGGATATACAGGTCTTCCAGCACGCTCGCGAACGGCGCGGGCGTGTGCGGCGCGGTCACGAGCTCGATCGGTGCCTTCAGCGCATGGAACGCGCGCTGCGCGACGAGCGCGGCAATGTCGGTCGCGATCGAGCAGCGCGGGTTCGCTTCGTCGACGACCACGACGCGCCCGGTGCGCTCCGCGCTTTCGAGGATCGTTTCCTCGTCGAGCGGCGACGTCGTGCGCAGATCGATCACGTCGACCTGGATGCCGTCCTTCGCGAGCTTCGCGGCCGCGTCCATCGCGAGATGCACCATCCGGCCGTACGTGACGATCGTCGCGTCGTCGCCGTCGCGCATCACGTTTGCCTCGCCGAACGGAATCGCATAGGACTCCTCCGGCACGTCGCCTTCGCGGGTATAGAGCAGCTTGTGTTCGAGGAAGATCACGGGATCGTTGTCGCGGATCGCCTGGATCAGCAGCCCCTTCGCGTCGTACGGCGTCGACGGGCACACGACCTTCAGCCCCGGGATATGCGTAAACAGCGACGTGAGCATCTGCGAGTGCTGCGCGGCCGCGCGCAGTCCGGCGCCGTACATCGCGCGGATCACGACCGGCGTCACGGCCTTGCCGCCGAACATGTAGCGGAACTTGGCGGCCTGGTTGAAGATCTGGTCGAAGCACACGCCCATGAAGTCGATGAACATCAGCTCCGCGACGGGCCGCATCCCGCATGCGGCCGCACCGACCGCCGCACCGATGTAGCCGCCCTCCGACAGCGGCGTATCGAGCACGCGGCCCGGAAATTTGTGGAACAGCCCCTTCGTCACGCCGAGCACGCCGCCCCACGCGTCGTCCTCGCCCGGCGCGCCCGCGCCGCCCGCATTGTCCTCGCCCATCACGATCACGCTGTCGTCGCGCGCCATTTCCTGCGCGAGCGCCTCGTTGATCGCCTGCGAATAAGTGATCTTCCTTGCCATGTCTGTCTCCTGGAATGTTCGGTTCGCCGTGTCGGCCGCGGTGTCAGGCCGCGCTCACGGGTACGACACGTAGACGTCGGTCAGCAGGTCGGCTGCGTCGGGCAGCGGCGCGGCCTTGGCCTGCGCGACCGCGTCGTCGATCAGCGCCTTCACCTGGGCATCGACCGCGCGCAGATCGGCGGTCGTCAACGCTTCGGCCCGCACGACGCGCGTCTCGAAATGCTTCAGGCAGTCCTTCTCGTCACGCAGCTTCTGCACCTCGCCGGGTGCGCGATAAGTCTGCGCGTCGCCTTCGAAGTGGCCGAAATAGCGCGTGAACTTCACCTCGACGAGCGTCGGGCCGCCGCCGTTGCGCGCGCGCTCGACGGCTTCGCCGAGCGCTTCGTGCACCGCGAAGAAGTCGAAGCCGTCGACGATCACGCCCGGCATCCCGAACCCGTTCGCGCGATCGGCGATGTTGTCGGTCGCGACCGACCAGCTCGACGACGTCGCTTCCGCGTAGCCGTTGTTTTCGGCCACGAAGATCGCGGGCAGCCGCCACACCGACGCGAGGTTCATCGATTCGAAGATCACGCCCTGGTTCGACGCGCCGTCGCCGAAGAAACACACGCCGACGCCGCCCGTCTTCTTGTGCTTCGCCGCGAGCGCGGCGCCGCACACGAGCGGACCGCCCGCGCCGACGATCCCGTTGGCGCCGAGCATCCCCATCGACAGGTCGGCGATGTGCATCGAGCCGCCCTTGCCGTGGCAGACGCCGGTCTTCTTGCCATAGATCTCGGCCATCATCCCGTGCACGTCGACGCCCTTCGCGATGCAATGGCCGTGGCCACGGTGCGTGGTCGCGACGTAGTCGTCGAGGCCGAGGTGCAGTATCGTGCCGACCGCGGACGCCTCCTCGCCCGCGTACAGGTGAACGAAGCCGGGGATCTCGCCGGTCGCGAATTCGACGTGCAGGCGTTCCTCGAATTCGCGGATCGTGCGCATCAGCCGGTAGGCGTCCAGCAGCTTGTCCCTGCTGAGCTGTGTCGAAACGGTCATGTGTGTCTCCTGGGTAGGTCTGACTGCGAATGCCGCCGCGGCGATGCCGTGGCGACGGATTGCACGGCCTGCGGCCGTCAGTGGAACGTGAAGCCGCCGTCGACGTTCACGGCCTGGCCCGTCACGTTGTCCATCGTCGCGAAGAACAGCGCGAGCCGGCCCATGTCTTCCGGTGTCTGCGCGCGGCCCTGCGGGATCAGCGCCAACTGGTGCCGCTGCCACGATTCCTCGACCGTTTCGCCGTCGGTCTTCCATTCGTCGGACAGCCGGTCCCACATATAGGTACGGACGATGCCGGGGCAGATCGCGTTGACGGTCACGCCGTCGCGCGCAAGCTCCTTCGCGAGCGCGTTCGTGAAGCCGACGACCGCGAATTTCGATGCGCTGTAGTGCGCGAGATTCGGAAAGCCTTCCTTGCCGGCGATCGACGCGACGTTGATGATCCGGCCGCGGCCCTGCGCCTTCAGGTGCGCGAGCGCCGCGCGGCAGCCGAGGAAGGTGCCCTTCGCGTTCACGTCCATCACGACATCCCAGTCGCGCTCGGTCAGTTCGGCGACCGGATGAATGCTGATCACGCCCGCGCAATTCACGAGGATGTCGAGCCGGCCGAGTTCGGCGAGCGCCTGCGCGACCATCGCGTCGACCTGCGCGGCCTGCGTGACGTCGACCTTCGCGACCGCCGCCCGCCGGCCGAGCGCGCGTACCTCGCGCGCGGTGGCGTCGAGCGCGTCGTCGAGCAGGTCGGCCAGCAGGATGTCGGCGCCCGCGCCGGCAAGCGTCAGCGCAATGCCGCGGCCGATGCCGCGCGCGCCGCCCGTGACGATGGCGACCTGTCCTTCGAGTGAAGCCGTCATGGCAATGTCTCCTTGATGATCGTTATGGATATCGAAATGTCATGCGAAAAAGTGGCGGCTCAGTCGTGCCACGCGCCGGCATCGCGCAGCAGTTGCCGCGACGACGCGTAACGCAGCGTGCGGCCGACATCGACCGTCAGCGGCCCGCGCCAGTCGAGCGAGATCTCGTAGCGATCGCCGCGCGCGACCTCGATCTCGCGTTCACCGTCGAACGCGAGCGTGCCGCGCTCGAACGGAATCGTCTGCCACGCGCCCGGCTCGAGCCGTTCGCAACTGCGCATCACGACGCGATCGACACGACCCGGCGCAATCGGCGCGACGAGCGGCGTGCCGGCCGCCTTGCCTTCGGCCGCAAAGCGCATCGCGAGCCCGTGCGGCGCGCTGCGTTCGAGCGGCGCCCACGCGCCGCCGAGCGCGGACAGGCCGATCCCGTCCGGTTCCGCGAACGTCAGGTAGAGCGAATCGATGTCGTCGGACCCCGAGATCGCGCGGGCGCCGATGAAGCGCTGGCGCGCGGCGCACACGTCGACGAGCGCGATCTCCTCGCGCCCCGGCTGCGCACCCGCCACGCAGCGCACGACGAGCCGCTTGTTGCGCATGAACGCGACTTCGGCCGGCACCGCGCCGGTCGCGGCGAGTCCTGCCGCGACGCCCGCGACGGTTGCCTCGCGATGTTCGGGAAACGCGTTGTTGGTGCCGGTGGACAGCGCGACGAGCGGTGTCGCGCCACAGTGCGCGGCGACGGCGCGATGCGTGCCGTCGCCGCCGAGCACGACGATCAGCGCGACTTCCATCCGGTGCAGGTACGCGGCGCCGGCCTGTGTATCGGCGACGGTATCGGTGATCGGCAGGTCGACGAATTCGACCTCGGGCCAGCGCTCGTGCGGCGCGACCGCGCGATGCGTGTCGATCGCGCGCAGCAGCAGCGTCGCGATGCCCGTGCGGTCGCGCAGCGTCAGCACGCGCTCGACGCCCATCGCGCCGAGGCCGGCCAGCAGTCGCACGATCATGTTCGCCTTCTCCGCCGTCGGAAACACGGAGGCATGCGTCGTGAGGCGGCGGATGTCGCGCCCCGATGCGGGGTTCGCGATCACGCCGACGGTAACGGGCGTCGTCACGGGTTCGTCTCCATCCAGTTGGCCGGCCCCGGCGCATGGGTGTACGCCGCGGCCCTGCCTGTCTCGTCCGCTGCCATCGCCGGGCGGCGGATCTTCGTCGTCGACGCGACCGCGCCGACCTGTCCGTGATCTCTGCAAGCGGCGTGCCATCGTGCGTGAGATGACCGTGAAACCCGTGTGCACGCTGACGCGGCGGGAATGTCGACGCCGCCGGTTCGCTGCCGGAGCCACGGCGTGCGCGGCAATTCCGCCCGTTCGTCTCACCCCGTCGATGCGACGAAACGGCCACCGCGACGCCGGTGCAAGCGCGCCGTTGCGCCCGCAAACCCCGCGCTGTCGCGGCGCCGCGCGGGCCGCGTCATGCCGGACGATCCGCGCATGCCGCACATGCGCGCGTCTCAGCGACACGAGACAGCGCGCGATACCGGTGAGACGAACGTCTCACGCCCGCCGCGTGCTGCGATGCAATGTGATCCGTCGAACGGGATGTGCTACAAGAACATCGCATTCCCCGCCGTACGGAACCGGAGCCGACCATGCCTTACGCCGTCCCCCAGGCCCAGCACGCCGACCGTGTGCTCGGCGCGCTCGCCGGACGCCTGCCCGCGCCGGCCGAATCCACGCGCCTCGTGTCATCGTGGCAACGGTCGCTCGAGCGCTACCGTCTCGACCCCGCTTCGTCGATCGGCCCGCGCGTGCTGACCGCGGCGGAGCTGCGCGAAGTGCGCGACAAGGAAGAGGCCTTCCTGCGCGCATCGGGCCAGTGCCTGACGCGGCTGCACGACATGATCCGCGTCGCCGACTACTGCGTGATGCTGACCGACGCGCACGGCGTGACGATCGACTACCGGATCGACCGCGAGCGCCGCAACGACTTCCGCCACGCGGGGCTGCACATCGGCTCGTGCTGGTCGGAAAGCGAGGAAGGCACCTGCGGTGTCGCGAACGTGCTGACCGATCTCGCGCCGATCACCGTGCACAAGACCGATCACTTTCGCGCGGCCTTCACGACGCTCACCTGCAGCGCGGCGCCGATCTTCTCGCCGGGCGGCGAGCTGATCGGCGTGCTCGACGCGTCGGCCGTTCAATCGCCCGACGGCCGCGACAGCCAGCGTCTCGTCTATCAGCTCGTGCGGCAGAGCGCGGCACTGATCGAGGACGGCTACTTCGTGCACAGCACCGCGCAGCACTGGATCCTGTTCGGGCATCCGAATCGTCACTACGTCGAAGCGCAACCCGAGTGGCTGATCGCGTTCGACGAATGCGGCAATATCGTCGCCGCGAACCGGCAGGCGCGCGACGCGCTGCCGGCACTGCGCGAACCGCGCCATATCGACGAGATCTTCGATGCGACCGAGATGCCGCTGCGCGATGCCGCGCGGCTCGACGCGATCGTCGCGCTGCGACTGCGCGCGACCGGCGCGCCGCTCTATGCGCGGCTGCGCGCGCCGCTACGGCGCACCGGCCGCGAGCCCGGCACGGCCTCGCGCCGCCCGGGCACCACGCAACGCCACGTCGGCGCGCTGACGCCGTTCCTGCACAGCAGCGATGCGCATATCGCGCAACAGGCCGAACTCGCGTTGCGGGTCGCGAGCAAGCGGCTGCCGATTCTCGTGCTCGGCGAGACCGGTGCGGGCAAGGAAGTGTTCGCGCGCGCGATCCATGACGCCGGCGCGCGGCGCGCGCGGCCGTTCGTCGCCGTCAACTGCGGCGCACTGCCGGAAGCACTGATCGAGAGTGAATTGTTCGGTTATGCGGCCGGTGCGTTTACCGGCGCACGCAAGCACGGCGCGCGCGGCAAGATCGCACTCGCCGACGGCGGCACGCTGTTCCTCGACGAAATCGGCGACATGCCGCTCGCGCTGCAGACACGCCTGTTGCGCGTGCTCGCCGATGGCGAGGTCGTGCCGCTCGGCAGCGATACGCCCGTGCGCGTCGATCTCGACGTGATCTGCGCGACGCACCGCGATCTCGCGCGCATGGTGGCCGACGGCACGTTCCGCGAGGATCTGTACTACCGGCTGAGCGGCGCGACGTTCGAACTGCCGCCGCTGCGCGAGCGCGCGGACGTGCGCGACGTGATCGCCACCGTGTTCGCCGAGGAGGCGCAGGCAACCGGCCACGTGCTGACACTCGATGCAACGCTCGCGGAACAGCTCGCCGCGTATCCGTGGCCCGGCAACGTCCGGCAGTTGCGCAACGTGCTGCGCTATGCGTGCGCGGTATGCGACGCCGCGCGCGTGACGCGACAGGATCTGCCGGCCGATATCGCCGCGCAGCTCGGCGGCGCGTCGATCGGCACCCTGCCTGACGACGAGCGCGGCCGCATCGTCGCGGCGCTCACCGCGCACCGCTGGCGGCCCGATGCCGCCGCGCAGGCGCTCGGCATCTCGCGCGCGACGTTGTACCGGCGCATCGCGAAGCACCGGATCGTCGCGCCGCACCGCGCGTGACGTGCGGGTGCCGACGCGTGCCCCGTCACGCGAGCTGCCCGACCGCGTCGTGCGCGTCGTTCGCGTCGTTTCCCTCTCCGGCCGCTTCGTCGAGCCGCGCGAACACCTCGCGCGCCGCGAACAGCGCGTTGAGCGCGGCCGGGAAACCCGCGTACACGGACATCTGCATGAACACCTCGACGATCTCGTCGCGCGTGCAGCCCACGTTCAGCGCGGCCTCGATATGCACCTTCAACTGCGGCTGCGCGTTGCCGAGCGCGGCCAGTGCCGAGATCGTCGCAATCTCGCGCGCCTTCAGGCCGAGTTGCGGCCGGCTGTAGATGTCGCCGAAGCCGAACTCGACCAGCAGCCGTGCGAAGTCCGGGGCGATCGGCGCAAGCGCCGCGATCACGCGTTCGCCCGCCTCCCCGTCGATTTCCTTCAGTTTGTTCCAGCCGCGCGTGTAGCGGTCTTCAACGAGTCGTTCCATGGTGTCCGTCCTGTTCCGATGGGGAGTGAGAGGGTTTTGCCCGTCGTGCCGCATCGCGCTCCTGTGCCTCGTAGTACGCGATCTTGTCGCTGATCACGTCGAGGCTCGCCTGCAGCTCCGCGAGATGCGCGCGCACCGCGTCGCGATGCGTGACCAGCAGGCTGCGCCGCGCACCGAAGGTCGGCTCGCCCTGCTCGCGCAGCGCCGCGAATTCCTGCATCTGCGCGATCGGCATGCCGGTCGCCTTCAGGCGCATCACGAAGGCCAGCCAGTCAAGGTCGGCCGGCGCATAGAGCCGGTGCCCGGCCGCCGTGCGCGAAATCGCACGCAGCAGGCCGGCCTGCTCGTAGTACCGCAGCGTATGCGTGGACAAGCCGGTCAGCTCGGCGACTTGCCCGATCGTCAGCGGACCGGTGGCGGAAGGTTTGGATACGGTTTTCGACATGGCAGGAACAAGGTTAGGAGTTAGAGTCAACTCTAAGTCAAGCGCTTTTGAACGGCCAGCGCGACGACGACCCACGACACCCCGCGACACCGTAAAGAATGGTCAAAACCGCCGCCCTGCACGGGTTTCGGTCTTTACAGCACCGCAAGCCTTCAGCAAGATTCGGTCAGCCTGTCTTAAAAAGGGCACGCATTTGTCCTATGCTTAACGGCGACGCCCGGCCAAGTCTCGCCCGCCGTCCGTTGCAACAGCCATTCATCCGTCAGAATCAGAACCAGGGAGCCTTTGCCATGCTGAAAAAGCTGCTGATGCTGTTCGTCGCGCTGTCGCTGTCACTCGCCGCAGGCCTTGCCGCGGCCGTCGAAGTCAACACGGCCGACCAGGCCGCGCTCGAATCCGTGAAAGGTCTCGGGCCCGTGAAGTCGAAAGCGATCATCGACGAACGCACCAAGAACGGCCCGTTCAAGGACGCGGACGATCTCGCGAACCGCGTAAAGGGCCTCGGCACGAAATCGGTCGGCCATCTCGAGGAAAACGGCCTGACGATCGGCGGCTCGTCGACGCCGCCGAAGGGCGTGAAGCTGTCGAAGCCGGCCGCGACGACGTCGGCACCTCCGTCGGCAACGACGTCGGCAGGCACCGCGTCGACGTCCACGACCGCGACGGCCGGTACGACGGCCACTGCGCCGGCACCGGCGGCAAGCGCGCCGGACACGGCGGCGAAACCGGCCAAGGCCAAGCGCGCATCGAAGAAGGAAAAGGCCGCCGCGGCCGCAGCGGCATCCGCCGACGCGGGTGCGAGCGCACCGGCCGCGGCGTCGTCGGCCAAGGCGACGAAGGGTTCGAAGAAGAAAAGCAAGAAGGACAAGGCAGCCTCCGCCGCCGCGGCGTCGGGCGCCTGATGTGCGCCGCGCGCGCGACGGCGTGCGCGCGGCATTCGTTCAACGGGCGTCGTCGTCACGACGCCCTTTTCAGTAAAGGTGAAGCACCATGGGTCTCCTCGACATCGTTGGCGGTCTGCTCGGCGGCCAGGCCGGCGGCAACTCGCAAAGCGCGCTGATCACGACCGCGCTCGAATTCATCAACAACCAGCCGGGCGGCCTGAACGGCCTGATCGAGAAGTTCAAGGCAGGCGGCGCCGGCGACATCATCGGCTCGTGGGTCGGCAACGGCGAAAACCAGCCGATCTCGGCAGACGCGCTGCAGAACGTGCTCGGCTCCGACGTCGTCGGCTCGCTCGCGAGCAAGGTCGGCATCGATCCGTCGCAGGCTTCGTCGATCCTCGCGCAGGTGCTGCCGCACGTCGTCAACGGCGCGACGCCGAACGGCGAAGTGCCGGCAGGCGGCCAGATCGATACGTCGAACGTGCTCGGCGCGCTCACGCAACTCGCCGGCATGTTCGGCGGCAACAAGCAGGGCTGAGCATCCCGGCCCGCGCGGCGGCCCGTTCCGCCGCCCCATAAGCAAACACCCCGCCGAGGCGGGGTGTTTGTTTTTGCGCGCCCGGCGCGAACCGGGCGGGTAGCCGACGGCAGGCGATCAGTGAACGACGCGGTCGAACACGAACTTGCCGTCGTTGACGTCGACCGGAATCACGTCCTTCGGACCGAAACGGCCCGCGAGGATGAGCTTCGCGACCGGGTTCTCGATCTCCTGCTGGATCGCGCGCTTCAGCGGTCGCGCACCGAACAGCGGATCGTAGCCGACCTTGCCGATCTGTTCGAGCGCCGCCGGCGACACGTCGAGCGCCATGTCGAGCTTCGCGAGCCGGTCGTGCAGGCGGGCGAGCTGGATCTTCGCGATCGACTCGATGTTGCTGCGGTCGAGCGCATGGAACACGACGACGTCGTCGATCCGGTTCAGGAACTCGGGGCGGAAATGCTGCTTCACCTCGAGCCACACCGCGTCCTTGATCTCTTCCTGCGGCGCGCCCGTCATCGCCTGGATCACCTGCGAGCCGAGGTTCGACGTCATCACGATCACCGTGTTCTTGAAGTCGACCGTGCGCCCCTGCCCGTCCGTCATGCGGCCGTCGTCGAGCACTTGCAGCAGCACGTTGAACACGTCCGGATGCGCCTTCTCGATCTCGTCGAGCAGGATCACGCTGTACGGCTTGCGGCGCACGGCTTCCGTCAGGTAACCGCCTTCCTCGTAACCGACATAGCCCGGCGGCGCGCCGATCAGCCGCGCGACGCTGTGCTTCTCCATGAACTCGCTCATGTCGATGCGGATCAGGTGCTCTTCCGAATCGAACAGGAACGACGCCAGCGCCTTGCACAGTTCGGTCTTGCCGACACCCGTCGGACCGAGGAACAGGAACGAGCCGTACGGACGGTTCGGATCGGCGAGACCCGCGCGCGAACGGCGGATCGCGTCGGCCACCGCGCCGATCGCCTCATGCTGGCCGACCACGCGCTCGTGCAGCTTTTCCTCGATGTGCAGCAGCTTCTCGCGTTCGCCCTGCATCATCCGCGACACCGGAATCCCGGTCGAACGCGACACGACTTCCGCGATTTCCTCGGCGCCGACCTGCGTGCGCAGCAGGCGCGGCCGCGTCGGGTTGTGCTGCTCCTGCTCTTCGGCCTGCGTGACCTGCTTCAGCTGCGCCTCGAGCTGCGGCAGCTTGCCGTACTGCAGCTCGGCGACCTTCTCCAGCTTGCCGTCGCGCTGCAGCCGCGCGATGTCCGCCCGCACCTTCTCGATCTCTTCCTTCAACTGCGCGCTGCCCTGCACCGCGGCCTTCTCGGCGGTCCAGATCTCATCGAGGTCCGCATATTCGCGGCCGAGGCGCTCGATCTCTTCCTCGATCAGCTGCAGGCGCTTTTGCGATGCTTCGTCCTGCTCCTTCTTCACGGCTTCGCGCTCGATCTTCAGCTGGATCAGCCGGCGGTCGAGCTTGTCCATCTCTTCGGGCTTCGAATCGATTTCCATCTTGATCTTCGAAGCGGCTTCGTCGATCAGGTCGATGGCCTTGTCGGGCAGGAAACGATCGGTGATGTAGCGGTGCGACAGTTCGGCCGCGGCGACGATCGCCGGATCGGTGATGTCGACGCCGTGGTGCAGTTCGTACTTCTCCTGCAGCCCGCGCAGGATCGCGATCGTCGCCTCGACGCTCGGCTCGTCGACGAGCACCTTCTGGAAGCGGCGCTCGAGCGCGGCATCCTTCTCGATGTACTTGCGGTATTCGTCGAGCGTGGTCGCGCCGATGCAGTGCAGCTCGCCGCGCGACAGCGCCGGCTTCAGCATGTTGCCCGCATCCATCGCGCCTTCGGCCTTGCCCGCGCCGACCATCGTGTGGATTTCGTCGATGAAGACGATCGTCTGGCCTTCGTCCTTCGCGATGTCGTTGAGCACCGCCTTCAGGCGCTCCTCGAATTCACCGCGATACTTCGCGCCGGCGAGCAGCGCGGCCATGTCGAGCGATAGCACGCGCTTGCCCTTCAGCGTCTCCGGCACTTCGCCGTTGACGATCCGCTGCGCGAGCCCTTCGACGATCGCCGTCTTGCCGACGCCCGGCTCGCCGATCAGCACCGGGTTGTTCTTGGTGCGGCGCTGCAGGATCTGGATCGAACGGCGGATTTCGTCGTCGCGGCCGATCACCGGATCGAGCTTGCCCGCACGGGCGCGCTCGGTCAGGTCGACCGTGTACTTCTTCAGCGCCTCGCGCTGGCTTTCCGCGTCCTGGCTGTGCACCTGCGAGCCGCCTCGCACCGCGGCGATCGCGGCTTCGAGCGACTTGCGCGTGAGGCCGTGCTGGCGCGCGAGCTTGCCGGCTTCGCCCTTGTCGTCGGACACGGCGAGCAGGAACATCTCACTCGCGATGAACGTGTCGTTGAGCTTCTGCGCTTCCTTGTCGGCCTGGTTCAGCAGCCCGGCCAGTTCGCGGCCGATCTGGATGTCGCCGCCCGTACCCGTCACTTGCGGCAGGCGCGAGATCGCTTCGTTCAGCGCGCCTTGCAGCGCCTGGATGTGAACACCCGCGCGCGACATCAGCGAGCGGGCGGAGCCGTCCTGCTGCGCGACCAGTGCGGCCAGCACGTGAACGGGTTCGATGTATTGATTGTCGCGGCCAGCCGCAAGGCTTTGCGCGTCAGCGAGTGCTTCCTGGAACTTGGTGGTGAGCTTGTCGATTCTCATTTTGTCGAGACCTCCAATTTTCGATTAACACCAAGATGAGGATGGTTATGCGGCTTTCAAGCGAAATTCGGGTTGATTCAGCGCAAAAATCGATGGATACCCTCGAAGCGGCCCCGGGACGGGCCGCTGCCGGGTCGCGGAGCACGGCGCTCGCTTATCAGTCGGCCGTCGACGGCGGCTCGACGGACACGGGCGCGTCTTCCGGCAACGGCGCGGCGGGATGCACGCGCACGACCGGGCGAATGCCGAGCAGCGCCATGAGCGGCGCAGCGGGTTCGACCAGTTCACCGAGCGTGTGACGGTCGAGTTCGGCGAAGAACGCATCGCGCGCGGCCGCCAGTACGCCCTTCAGGCGACACTGCGGCTCGATCACGCAGCCGCGCGACTCACCTTCGGCCGAAAAGCAGCCGACCAGCGCGAAATCGCTCTCGGTTGCGCGCACGACCTGACCGACGGTCAGTTGCAGCGATTCGGGGAACAGCCTCAGCCCGCCATTGCGGCCGCGAACGGTGTCGACCCATCCCAGCTCGCCGAGCTGCTGCACGACTTTCATCAGATGGTTCTTCGAGATGCCGTAGGCGTCCGAAATCTCCTGGATCGTCGCGAGTCCCTCGCCGCGCACGGCAAGGTAAAGCATCACGCGCAGCGAATAGTCGGTGTAGTCGGTGAGTCTCATGGGTGAATACGGAAGAGATCGATCGTGTCCCATTTACGTGAGCCGGGCCGATCGGGATGCGCACGGGGCCGGTCGACAGCCCTGTTCCGCGGCCCCGGGTTGCCGGGATGGCGCGCGCGCAATAAGATGCGTGACATCTACACGTTTTTCAGGGGTCGTTGGTCGCTATTTTGCGTCAAAATCCGGCCGGCGTCCTGCACGATGCCCGCGCCGCCGCCCCGTCGTTGTCCGTCTCTCCCGGCCCTTTTTGCCATGACCGTCCTGCCCGCCTCACCCGATACCGCACCGGCCCGCCCTCGCGACGCCGAGCCGACCGAAGAAAACATCCGCGATCTCGTCTACGCGTTCTACGACCGCGTGCGCGCCGATCCGCTGCTCGGGCCCGTGTTCGACGCAAAGCTGGCCGGCCGCTGGGACGACCACCTGCCGAAGATGGTCACGTTCTGGTCGAGCCTCGTGCTCGGCACCAAGGGCTATCGCGGCAACGTGCAGCAGGCGCACCAGCCGCTCGACGGGATCGAGCCGGCCCATTTCAGCCGCTGGCTGTCGCTGTTCCTGAAGACCGTCGAGGCGCGCTACGCACCGCCCGCGGCGATCCGCTTCATGGAGCCGGCGCTGCGGATCGCACAGAGCCTGCAGCTGAGCCGCTTCGGCTGGGATTACCGGATTCCGCCCGAGCAGCAGGCGCTGCTCGACGCGATCGCACCGCGCCGCCGCGGCGGGGACGACGGGGGCGACGATCCGCACGCGTTGCCGTCGCGTGCCCGCGGCGAGCCGTTTCCGACGAAGATCATCGGGCGCAGCACCGATCCGGACGCGTAACGGGTTGCCGTCACGGGTTGCCGTCACGCGCGGCGCTTGCGTGCATGCGGCACCTTGCCGCACGATGCCGACGCCGCGCTCAGCGCCGCGTATTGCCCGATTCGATCCCCCAGCGCGCGAGCGCGGCATCGTCGGTGCTGCGCGCGTCGACCCAGCGCTCGCCGTCCGGCGTGGTTTCCTTCTTCCAGAACGGCGCTTCGGTCTTCAGGTAGTCCATCACGAACTCGCACGACGCGAACGCGTCGCCGCGGTGCGACGCAACCGTGGCGACCATCACGATCTGGTCGAGCGGCAGGAGCCTGCCGACGCGATGCACGATCGCGACGTCGATGCCCGGCCAGCGCCGGCCGGCCTCGGCCGCAATCTTCTCGAGTGCCTTCTCGGTCATCCCCGGATAGTGCTCGAGTTCCATCGCGGCAACCGCATCACCTTCGTTCAGATCGCGCACCGTGCCGACGAAGCACGCGACCGCGCCGATCTTCGGGTTGCGCGCACGCAATGCCGCGACCTCGGCGTTCAGGTCGAAGTCGTCGGTCTGGATTCGTACCGTTGCCATTGCCGGTGCCTCAACCGCCCGTCACAGGCGGAAAGAACGCCACTTCGCAGCCTTCGGTGAGCCGCGTCTCGGGATCGGTCATCTCGTGATTGCACGCCATGCGCAGCGCGCGCCCTTCCGCGAGCGTCTCGGCCCATGCCCCGCCGCGCACGCGCAGCCACGCGCGCACGTCGCCCACGGTCGTGACGCTGTCCGGCACGTCGGCCTGCTCGTCGGCAACACCCAGTGCCTCGCGTACGCTTGCAAAAAATTTCAGCTGAATCTTCATGGTTCGGGAAGCCGTCGCGTTACGACAGCAGTTCGGAAAACGGAATGAAACGCACGGTCTCGCCGGCGCTGATCGCGTGCTGCGGCGGATTGTCGATCAGGCCGTCGCCCCACACCGTCGACGTCAGCACCGCCGAACTCTGGTTCGGGAACAGGTCGAGGCCGCCGGCCGCGTTCACGCGGGCACGCAGGAATTCGTTGCGGCGGTCGCCCTTGCCTTGCGAGAAGTCGGCGCGCAGCGACAGCGCGCGTGGCGCGACGTCGCGCACGCCGGACAGGCGCAGCAGGAACGGCCGCACGAACAGCAGGAACGTGACGAAACTCGATACCGGGTTGCCTGGCAGCCCGATGAAGTGCGCATCGGGGCGATCGTCGCCACGGCGCACCGCGCCGTAGGCAAGCGGCTTGCCGGGCTTCATCGCGATCTGCCACAGCGCGAGCCGCCCTTCGGCCTCGACGGCCGGCTTCACGTGATCCTCGTCGCCGACCGACACGCCGCCGCTCGTCAGGATCACGTCGTGATCGCGCGCGGCCGCGCGCAGCGTGTCGCGCGTCGCGGCGAGCGAATCGGGCACGATCCCGTAGTCGGTCACGTGGCAGCCGAGCCGCTCCAGCAGCCCGCGCAGCGTGAAGCGGTTCGAGTTGTAGATCGCGCCGGGCTTCAGCGGCTCGCCCGGCATCGTCAGTTCGTCGCCGGTGAAGAACACCGCGACACGAATCCGCCGCGCGACCGGCAACTGCGCGCAGCCGACCGACGCGGCAAGACCGAGCGCCTGCGGCGTGAGCCGCGTGCCGGCCGGCAGGATCACCGAGCCCTGCCGGATATCCGCGCCCTGCGCGGTGATCCATTCACCGGCCTTCGGCGTGTGCAGGATCTCGACCGCATCGCCGTCGGCCGACGCCTGCTCCTGCATCACGACAGCGTCGGCGCCGGGCGGCACCGTCGCGCCGGTGAAGATCCGCGCGGCCGTGCCGGCAACGAGCGGCGCGGCCGGATGGCCCGCCGGAATGCGCTGCGACACCGGCAAACGCCGCTCGCCATGCAGCAGGTCGGCGACGCGCACCGCATAGCCGTCCATCGCGCTCGTATGCATCGGCGGCACGTCGAGCGGCGAGCTCACGTCGGCCGCCAGCACGCGGCCGAGCGCATCGAGCGTGGCGACGGTTTCGACGCCGGGCAACGGCTTCGCGGCATCGAGCAGCGCGGCGAGCGCCTCGGCGGTCGACAGCATCGGCGCGCGCGGCGCCGCGGGATTCGGGTTCGACATCGATGGAATCGGGGATCGTTGGATTCAATACGTCATTGTAGCGACGCCGTCGCGCGGGCGCGCGATATGGCGGACATGCGGAAACTGTGATTCGCGCGAACGCGCGGGTCTGGCACTTGTTTCACGCGCGATGCCGGTTTGACGGCAGCCGCGCGGCGGGATGCCGAACGCGTGCGCGGCGCGGCATCGCCAAACGAAACGGCCGGAACCCCGATCCGTTCGACGAATCGGCATTCCGGCCGTCCTGCGCTGCCGGGCCCGCGGCCCGGCCACGCGTCATGCGCCCGTATGGGCGGCGATGAAGTCCTTCACCTGCTGCGCGTCGGCCTTCACGACCTCGAAACGCTGCGGCAGCGCCTCGAGCCCGTCGAATGCGGCCGGACGCTCGGCTTCGCGATCGAGTGCCTCGCGAATCGTCTCGCCGAACTTGATCGGCTGTGCGGTCTCGAGCACGACCATCGGCACGCCCGCGTCGAGATGCTCGCGCGCGACCTTCACGCCGTCGGCCGTGTGCGTATCGATCATCGTGTCGTAACGCGAGAACACGTCGCGGATCGTCGCGATGCGGTCCGTGTGGCTGCTGCGGCCCGACACGAAACCGAACTCGGCGACCCGTGCGAAATCGCCGCTCGCCGCGAGATCGAAGCCGCCCTTCTCCTCGACGTCGCGGAACAGCTGCATCACGCGCGCCGGATCGCGGCCGAGCAGGTCGAACACGAAGCGCTCGAAATTCGATGCCTTCGAGATGTCCATGCTCGGGCTGCTCGTGTGATAGGTGTTCTCGGCGCTGCGCACGCGATACGCGCCCGTGCGGAAGAACTCGTCGAGCACGTCGTTCTCGTTGGTCGCGACCACGAGCTTCGCGATCGGCAGGCCCATCATCCGCGCGATGTGGCCCGCGCAGACGTTGCCGAAGTTGCCCGACGGCACCGTGAACGACACGCGCTCGTCGTTGGACTGCGTCGCCGCGAAGTAGCCCTTGAAGTAGTACACGACCTGCGCGACGACGCGCGCCCAGTTGATCGAGTTGACCGTGCCGATCTTCTGCTGCGCCTTGAACGCGTGATCGTTCGACACCGCCTTCACGATGTCCTGGCAGTCGTCGAACACGCCTTCGACCGCGAGGTTGAAGATGTTCGGATCCTGCAGGCTGAACATCTGGGCCGTCTGGAACGCGCTCATCTTCTTGTGCGGCGACAGCATGAACACGCGCACGCCGGCCTTGCCGCGCATCGCGTATTCGGCCGCGCTGCCCGTGTCGCCGGACGTCGCGCCGAGAATGTTCAGCGTCTGCCCGTGCTTCGCGAGCGTGTACTCGAACAGGCTGCCGAGCAGCTGCATCGCCATGTCCTTGAACGCGAGCGTCGGGCCGTTCGACAGCTCCAGCAGCGACAGCGCCGCGCCGTTCTCGGTGCCGAGCGTCTTCAGCGGCGTGATGTCGGACGCGTTCTCGCCATGGCGCGTGTTGCGGTACACGTCGGCCGTGTACGTGCGGCGCGTGATCGCGCGCAGGTCGTCGGCCGGCACGTCGTCGCAGAACTTCGACAGGATCTCGAACGCGAGATCCGCATACGACAGCGTGCGCCAGCGCGCGAGCTCGTCGGCCGACACCTTCGGATATTCGGACGGCAGGTACAGCCCGCCGTCCTTCGCGAGGCCGCCGAGCAGGATGTCGGAGAACGTGTGGCGCTCGCCGATGCCGGCGCCGCGCGTGGAGATGTAGTTCATGTCGCCTTCCGTCCTCAGTTCAGCGCTTCCATGCGCAGCTTCGTTACCTTCGAGACCACCGTCGAGAGGCTCTCGATCTGCGCGATCGCCGCGTTGACGTTCTTCTCGACCGTCTCGTGCGTGATCAGGATGATGTCGGTCTCGCCGTTCGCGCCGTCGATCTGCTCCGATTCCTTCTGCAGCAGCGCGTCGATCGAGATGCCCGATGCGGCGAGGATGCGCGTGATGTCGGCCAGCACGCCCGTCTGGTCGGCGACGCGCAGGCGCAGGTAGTAGCCGCTCGTCACTTCCTCGATCGGCAGGATCGGCGTGTTCGACAGGCTGTCCGGCTGGAACGCGAGATGCGGCACGCGATGCTCGGGGTCCGCCGTGTGCAGGCGCGTGACGTCGACGAGATCCGCGACCACGGCCGACGCGGTCGGCTCCGCGCCCGCGCCCTTGCCGTAATACAGCGTCGTGCCGACCGCGTCGCCGTGCACGACGACCGCGTTCATCGCGCCCTCGACGTTCGCGAGCAGGCGCTTTTCCGGGATCAGCGTCGGGTGCACGCGCAGCTCGATGCCGTTTGCGGCGCGGCGCGCGATGCCGAGCAGCTTGATCCGGTAGCCGAGTTCTTCCGCGTAGCGGATGTCGGTCGCGTCGAGCTTGCTGATGCCCTCGACGTAAGCGCGGTCGAACTGCACCGGCACGCCGAACGCGATCGCGCTCATGATCGTCGCCTTGTGCGCGGCGTCGACGCCTTCGATGTCGAAGGTCGGATCGGCTTCCGCGTAGCCGAGCTCCTGCGCGGCCTTCAGCGCGGTCGCGAAGTCGAGCCCGCGATCGCGCATTTCCGACAGGATGTAGTTGGTCGTGCCGTTGATGATGCCTGCGATGTACTGGATGCGGTTCGCGGTCAGGCCTTCGCGCAGCGCCTTGATGATCGGGATGCCGCCGGCGACGGCCGCCTCGAACGCGACCATCACGCCCTTCGCGCGCGCAGCCTCGAAGATCTCGGTGCCGTGCACCGCGAGCAGCGCCTTGTTGGCCGTCACGACATGCTTGCCGTTCGCGATTGCGCGCAGCACGAGGTCGCGCGCGATGCCCGTGCCGCCGATCATCTCGGCGACGATCGCGATCGACGGATCATCGACGACCGCGTTGAAATCGTCGGTGATCTGCGCAGCGCCGGCATCGCCGCCGAGCGCAGCCAGCGCCTTGGCCGGGTTGCGCACCGCAATGCGCGTCACCTCGATGCCGCGCCCCGCGCGTCGCTTGATTTCTTCCTGGTTGCGGCCCAGCACCGTGAAGGTGCCGCTGCCCACCGTGCCGAAGCCCAACAGGCCAACTTTGATCGGTTCCATGCTGCGTGTGATCGATGATTAAGAAGTAGTGAGTGCCGTGTGGTCCTGCCGCTCAGGCCGAATGGCGCTTGCGGTAGCCGTCGAGGAAGCGTGCGATCCGGTTGATCGAATCGGTCAGGTCGTCGAGGTTCGGCAGGAAGACCACGCGGAAGTGGTCCGGCGTCGTCCAGTTGAAGCCCGTGCCCTGCACGAGCAGTACGCGCTCCTCGAGCAACAGGTCGAGAATGAACTGCTGGTCGTTCTGGATCGGATAAAGCTTCGGGTCGAGGCGCGGGAACATGTACAGCGCGGCCTGCGGCTTCACGCAGGTCACGCCCGGGATCGACGTGAGCATGTCGTACGCGAGTTCGCGTTGCTTGTACAGGCGCCCGCTCGGCATGATCAGCTCGTTGATGCTCTGGTAGCCGCCGAGCGCCGTCTGGATCGCGAACTGCCCGGGCACGTTCGCGCACAGGCGCATCGACGACAGGATGCCGAGCCCCTCGAGGTAATCCTTCGCGCGCCGGCGGTTGTCGCCGCCGAGGCCCGACACGGCCATCCAGCCCGCGCGGTAGCCGCACGAGCGATAGCTCTTCGACAGGCTGTTGAACGTGACGGTGATCACGTCCTCCGACAGCGAACCCAGCGCCGTGTGCTCGAGGCCGTCGTAGACGATCTTGTCGTACACCTCGTCGGCGAACACGATCAGCCCGTGCTGGCGCGCGATCTCGAGCAGTTCGAGCAGCAATTCGTCCGAATAAAGCGCGCCCGTCGGGTTGTTCGGGTTGATCACGACGATCGCCTTCGTGTTCGGCGTGATCTTGCGGCGGATGTCGTCGAGATCGGGCATCCACGCGTTCTGCTCGTCGCAGATGTAATGTACCGGCGTGCCGCCCGACAGGCTGACCGCCGCCGTCCACAGCGGGTAGTCGGGCGCGGGCAGCAGCACTTCGTCGCCGTCGTTCAGGAGCGCCTGGGTCGCCATCACGATCAGCTCGGACGCGCCGTTGCCGATGTAGATGTCGTCGAGGCCGACGCCCACGACGCCCTTTTCCTGCGTGTAGTGCATCACGGCCTTGCGCGCCGAGAACACGCCCTTCGAATCCGAATAGCCGGACGACGTCGGCAGGTTGCGGATCATGTCCTGGATGATCTCGTCCGGCGCATCGAAACCGAACGGCGCGAGGTTGCCGATGTTCAGCTTGATGATGCGGTGGCCTTCTTCCTCGAGGCGCTTCGCGTGCTCGAGCACCGGGCCACGGATGTCGTAGCAGACGTTGAGCAGCTTGTTCGACTTCTGAATCGGTTTCACGACGACACGGTTCCTGGGTTGGCCTTGCGGCCGGGGGGACGGGATCAAAACTGGAAAGCGGCCGGTCTGTGCGCGCTGTCTAGACTGGGGAAAAGCGGGCGGTCGGGCGCGGCTTGTGGCGACGCGCGACGCAAGTGGCGCCCGGGGGCGACCAAAAAGTTATAATTTAGCGGATTTTGGCCGACTTTCGCAATGCACCATAGCCGCGCCGGGCCCACGCCGTCAGGCGTCCCGCGTGCCCGGGCAAGCGAAACCGGCCTTCCGGGCCCCTGTGGCCCTGCGACACATTCCCCTACGGAACCGCGGAATACCGACTTGAAACTGCACCAGGACGCGAGCGGCGCGCTCAACACCGTCACCGGCTACGGCCCCGATTATGTCGACGTCAATCTCGAACGCCATGAAACGAGCGTCATCGTGCTGCCCGGCGCGCCGGTCCAGACGTGGCCCGTGTCGTCGTTCGACGCGCTCGCGCCCGAGCATTTCGCGATGCTGCTCGAGCCGACGCCCGAACTCGTCATCTTCGGCAGCGGCGCACGGCTGCGCTTCCCGCACCCGCGGCTCGTCGCGGCGCTCACGGCCAAGCGGATCGGCGTCGAGACGATGGATTTCCAGGCGGCCTGCCGCACCTACAACATCCTGATGGCCGAAGGCCGCAAAGTCGCCGCCGCGCTCTTAATTGAACGTTAATCCCCGATGCGGTAAAACTCGGGCCGGCGCAGCGGGTCGATCCCCCGGATCGGCCCGGCCAGGCCGCCCGCCCCCGGCGCAACCCGCCGGCGGCCCGTCACAACAACCAACAGGCTGAAAATCCATGAACGATACGCCGTCGAGGCTACCGCTCAACCGCATCACGCTCGTCCTCCTCGTCGTCGCGCTCGCGATCGTCTGGTTCGCGCCGCTCGGGCTGCGCCACCTGATCCCGAGCGACGAAGGCCGCTACGCGGAAATGGCGCGCGAGATGTTCGTCACCGGCGACTGGATCACGCCGCGCTACAACGGCTACAAGTACTTCGAGAAGCCGCCGCTGCAGACCTGGATGAACGCGCTCACGTTCGCGTGGTTCGGCATCGGCGAATGGCAGGCGCGCCTCTACACGGCCCTCGCGAGCTTCGCCGGCGTGCTGCTGGTCGGCTTCACGGGCGCGCGCCTGTTCAACCCGCTGTCCGGTTTCCTCGCCGCCGTCGTGCTCGCGGCGTCGCCGTACTGGAACCTGATGGGCCACTTCAACGCGCTCGACATGGGCCTTGCGTTCTGGATGGCGCTGTCGCTGTGCTCGCTGCTGCTCGCGCAACGGCCCGGGCTGCGCCCGGCCGCGGCGCGCGGCTGGATGTGGGCGTGCTGGGCCGCGATGGCGTTCGCGGTGCTGTCGAAGGGCCTCGTCGGCCTGATCCTGCCCGGCGCCGTGCTCGTGCTCTATACGTTGATCGCGCGTGACTGGGCGCTCTGGAAGCGCCTGTACCTGGTGAGCGGCCTCGTGATCTTCTTCGCGATCGTCACGCCGTGGTTCGTGCTCGTCCAGCAGCGCAACCCCGAGTTCTTCAACTTCTTCTTCATCGTCCAGCAGTTCCGCCGGTACCTGACCCCGGAACAGAACCGTCCGGGCCCGCTCTACTACTTCGTGCCCGTGCTGCTGGTCGGCTTCCTGCCGTGGCTGTCGGTTGCGTGGCAGAGCATCCGCCATGCGCTGCGGATGCCGCGCCAGCCGAACGGCTTCTCGCCGATGCTCGTGCTGCTGATCTGGAGCGCATTCATCTTCCTGTTCTTCAGCGCGTCGCATTCGAAGCTGATCTCGTACGTGCTGCCGGTCGCGCCGGCGCTCGCGCTGATCATCGGCGCGTACCTGCCGCTGATGACCGCCGACCGGTTCCGCCGCCACCTGCTCGGCTACCTCGTGTTCTTCGTCGCCGCGGCGTTCGGGATCATCTTCCTCGCGTACCAGGGCGATGCCCGCACGCCGAACGCGCTGTACCGCGCGTTCCAGATGTGGCTGTACGCTGGCCTCGCGGTCGCGGCCGCGCTGACGCTCGCGGCCGCCTGGCTGAACCGCCGCACGGGCGTCGCCGCCGCGCTTGCCGCGTTCGGCGCCGCGTGGCTCGCCTTCGGCACGATCGGCGGCACCGGGCACGACGAGTTCGGCCGCTACAGCTCGGGCGCGCTGCTCGCGCCGACGGTGCGCGCCGAGCTGGCGAAACTGCCGCCCGACACGCCGTTCTACTCGATCGAGATGCTCGATCACACGTTCCCGTTCTATATGGGCCACACGACGATCATGGTCCAGCGCCAGGACGAGCTCGGGTTCGGCATCTCGATGGAGCCGAACAAGTGGATTCCGACCGTCGACGAATGGATCACGCGCTGGAAGCAGGAAACCCATGCGCTCGCGATCATGCCGCCCGGCCAGTACGACGCCCTGGTCAAGCAAGGCGTGCCGATGCGCGTGATTGCGCGCGACAACCGTCGCGTGATCGTCGAGAAACCGCAATCGTAAGGACGCCCATCGCATGAATCCCGTTTCGCTCGTCTGCATCGTCACCGGCGTGATGCTCAACGCCGTTGCGCAACTGCTGCTGAAGGCCGGCGTCAACGCCGTCGGGCACTTCGAGTTCAGCCGTGCGAACATCATCCCGGTCGGGCTGAAGATCGCCACCCAGCTGCCGATCATCGGCGGCCTCGGCTGCTACGTGCTCAGCGTCGTGGTCTGGATCCTCGGGCTGTCGCGGGTCGACGTGTCGATCGCGTACCCGATGCTGTCGCTCGGCTACGTCGTCAACGCGTTCGCGGCCTGGTACCTGTTCGGCGAGGTGCTGTCGGTCCAGCGGCTCGTCGGCATCGGCATCATCCTGATCGGCGTGCTGGTGCTCGCGCGAAGCTGAGCACGCTCCGCCGCGTTAAGCGTCCGCCTACAAAAAATCACGGTGCGTTTCCGCCAACCGGTGTTTAATGCCGGTTTCGGCCGGGATCGCCCGACCCTTTTATTACACGCCATTACAGGCCAAAGCGTACATGAGCCAGACTACCGCTCCGTTTCTGCCGTTCACCCGCCCCGAGATCGATGAGGAAACCATCCAGGGCGTCGTCGAAGTGCTGCGTTCGGGCTGGATCACCACCGGCCCGCAAAGCCAGAAATTCGAAGCGGCGCTGTCCGAATACTGCGGCGGCCGTCCGGTCCGCGCGTTCAACTCGGGCACCTGCACGCTCGAGATCGGCCTGCGCATCGCGGGCGTCGGCCCCGGCGATGAGGTGATCACGACGCCGGCGTCGTGGGTCTCGACCAGCAACGTGATCCTCGAGACGGGCGCGACGCCCGTGTTCGCCGACATCGATCCCGTCACGCGCAACATCGACCTCGACAAGCTCGAGCAGGCGATCACGCCGCGCACGAAGGCGATCATCCCCGTGTTCCTGTCCGGCCTGCCGGTCGACATGGACCGCCTGTACGCGATCGCGCGCGCGCACAAGCTGCGCGTGATCGAGGACGCCGCGCAGGCGTTCGGCTCGACGTGGAACGGCAAGCGCATCGGCGCGATCGGCGACATCGTGTCGTTCAGCTTCCACGCGAACAAGAACCTCACGACGATCGAAGGCGGCGCGCTCGTGCTGAACAACGAGGAAGAAGCGACGCTCGCGCAGAAGTACCGGCTGCAGGGCATCACGCGCACGGGCTTCGACGGGATGGACTGCGACGTGCTCGGCGGCAAGTACAACCTGACCGACGTCGCCGCGCGCGTCGGCCTGGGCCAGCTGCCGCACCTCGAACGCTTCACCGCCCGGCGCCGCGCGCTCGCCCGTGCGTATTTCGACGCGTTCGACGGCAGCGCGGCCGTGAAGCTCGGCGTCGGCCTGCCGGTCGCCGAATTCGAGAACGGCAACTGGCACATGTTCCTGATCACGCTGCCGCTCGAGCGGCTGACGATCACCCGCGCCGAGTTCATGGCGCAGATGAAGGAACGCGGCATCGGCACGGGCATCCACTACCCGGCGATCCATCTTTTCACGCTGTACCGTGCGCGCGGCTTCAAGGAGGGCATGTTCCCCCACGCCGAACGGTACGGCGCGTCGACCGTCACGCTGCCGCTCTTCACGCAGATGACGGAAGGCGATGTGCGTCGCGTGGTCGACGCCATCAACCAGATTTGCGAACAATACGGAAATTAAGCGTACATGAGTCACCTTGAAGCACGCGCCGGGCATCCGGGCGCCGGGCACCTGGACGCAGGCCGTCCCGAAGTATCGGTCATCATCCCCGTGTACAACGAGGAAGACGGCCTCGCCGCGCTGTTCGCGCGGCTGTATCCGGCGCTCGACGCACTCGACACGTCATACGAAGTGATCCTGATCAACGACGGCAGCCGCGACCGCTCGGCCGCGATGCTCGCCGATCAGTTCCACGTACGTCCCGACACGACGCGCATCGTGCTGCTCAACGGCAACTACGGCCAGCACATGGCGATCCTCGCCGGCTTCGCGCAATCGCGCGGCGAGATCGTCATCACGCTCGACGCCGACCTGCAGAACCCGCCCGAGGAAATCGGCAAGCTGATCGCGAAGATGCGCGAGGGCTACGACTACGTCGGCTCGATCCGCAAGCAGCGCCAGGACAGCCTGTGGCGGCGCAAGGCGTCGCAGATGATGAACCGGCTGCGCGAGCGCATCACGCGCATCAAGATGACCGACCAGGGCTGCATGCTGCGCGCGTACAGCCGTCGCATCATCGATACGATCAACGTGTGCGGCGAAGTCAACACGTTCATCCCCGCGCTCGCCTATACGTTCGCGCAGAAGCCGACCGAGATCGAGGTCGCGCACGAGGAGCGCTTTGCCGGCGAATCGAAGTACTCGCTGTACAGCCTGATCCGGCTGAACTTCGACCTCGTGACGGGCTTCTCGGTCGTGCCGCTGCAGTGGCTGTCGTTCATCGGCGTGATCCTGTCGCTCGGCTCCGCCGCGCTGTTCGTGCTGCTGCTCGTGCGACGCTTCATCGTCGGCGCGGAAGTGCAAGGCGTGTTCACGCTGTTCGCGATCACGTTCTTCCTGCTCGGCGTGATCATCTTCGCGCTCGGCCTGCTCGGCGAGTACGTCGGCCGCATCTACCAGCAGGTGCGCGCGCGGCCGCGCTACCTGATCCAGGCCGTGCTCGAGCAGCACGACGGCGTGCCGCCGGTGCCGGCCGGCACGAACCGCACGGGAGCCGGGCAATGAAACCGCGCGCAGTCGTCTTCGCGTATCACAACGTCGGCGTGCGCTGCCTGCAGGTGCTGCTCGCGCGCGGCGTCGACGTCGCACTCGTCGTCACGCACGAGGACAACCCGAACGAGAACATCTGGTTCGGCAGCGTCGCATCGGTCGCCGCCGAGCACGGGATCCCGGTCGTCACGCCGGCCGATCCCGCCGATCCGGCGCTTCGCCGCGCGGTGTCCGACGCACGGCCCGATTTCATCTTCTCGTTCTACTACCGTCACATGCTGCCGGTGGACCTGCTCGCGATCGCGCCGCGCGGCGCGTACAACATGCACGGTTCGCTGCTGCCGAAATACCGGGGTCGGGTACCGACCAACTGGGCCGTGCTGAACGGCGAGACCGAAACCGGCGCGACGCTGCACGAGATGGCCGCGAAGCCCGACGCGGGCGCGATCATCGCCCAGACCGCGGTGCCGATCCTGCCGGACGACACGGCCGCGCAGGTGTTCGACAAGGTCACGGTGGCCGCCGAGCAGACGCTCTGGCGTGTACTGCCCGCGCTGCTCGCGGGCGAGGCACCGCACCTGCCGAACGACCTCGCGACCGGCAGCTACTACGGCGGGCGCAAGCCCGAAGACGGCCGCGTCGACTGGTCGAAGCCGGCCGCGCAGGTCTACAACCTGGTGCGCGCGGTCGCGCCCCCGTATCCGGGCGCGTTCACGGACGTCGACGGCACGCGTTTCGTGGTCGCGCGCGCGCGCCTCGCGGCGCCCGGCAGCGCGGCAGCGGCCGCCGCGGCAGATTTGCCGCCCGGCCTGCACGTAAGCGATAATGCGCTATTCGGCGTCTGCGGCGACAGCCGCGCCCTATCCATTCTCGAGCTGTGGCAGCAGCGCGACGGCAGCGAAACCGTCGTGACGCCCGCGGAATTCGCGCAGTTCATTCATTCTTCCCGTCATTCATGAAAGCAAAAAAAGTCCTGATCCTGGGTGTGAACGGCTTCATCGGCCATCACCTGTCGAAGCGCATTCTTGAAACCACCGATTGGGAAGTGTTCGGCATGGACATGCAGACCGATCGGCTTGGCGACCTCGTCAACCACGAGCGGATGCATTTCTTCGAAGGCGACATCACGATCAACAAGGAGTGGGTCGAGTATCACGTGAAGAAGTGCGACGTGATCCTGCCGCTCGTCGCGATCGCGACGCCCGCCACCTACGTCCAGCAGCCGCTGCGCGTGTTCGAACTCGACTTCGAGGCGAACCTGCCGATCGTGCGTTCGGCCGTCAAGTACGGCAAGCACCTCGTGTTCCCGTCGACCTCCGAGGTCTACGGCATGTGCTCGGACGAGCAGTTCGACCCGGATGCATCGGCCCTCACCTACGGCCCGATCAACAAGCCGCGCTGGATCTACGCGTGCTCGAAGCAGCTGATGGACCGCGTGATCTGGGGCTACGGGATGGAAGGCCTGAACTTCACGCTGTTCCGCCCGTTCAACTGGATCGGCCCGGGCCTCGACTCGATCTACACGCCGAAGGAAGGCAGCTCGCGCGTCGTCACGCAGTTCCTCGGCCACATCGTGCGCGGCGAGAACATCAGCCTCGTCGACGGCGGCTCGCAGAAGCGCGCGTTCACCGACATCGGCGACGGCATCAGCGCGCTGATGAAGATCATCGAGAACAAGGACGGCGTCGCGTCGGGCAAGATCTACAACATCGGGAATCCGAAGAACAACTTCTCGGTTCGCGAACTCGCGCACAAGATGCTCGAACTGGCGGCGGAATTCCCCGAATATGCCGATTCGGCCAAGCAGGTGAAGCTCGTCGAGACGACGTCCGGCGCGTACTACGGCAACGGCTACCAGGACGTGCAGAACCGCGTGCCGAAGATCGACAACACGATGCAGGAGCTCGGCTGGGCACCGCAGGCGACGTTCGACGACGCGCTGCGCAACATCTTCGAAGCGTATCGCGGCCACGTCGCCGACGCGCGCGCGCTCGTCGAGCAGCAAGGCTGAGCGGGACGTTCGCTTGGCTCGCATCGTCCTCAAGATCGACGTCGACACGCTGCGCGGCACGCGCGAAGGCGTGCCGAACCTCGCGCGCATCTTCGACCGCTTCAGTGCGCGCGCGACCTTCCTCTTCAGCCTCGGGCCCGATCACACGGGCTGGGCGCTGCGGCGCGTGTTCCGCCCCGGCTTCCTGAAGAAGGTGTCGCGCACGTCGGTGGTCGAACACTACGGCGTGAAGCAGCTGATGTACGGCGTGCTGCTGCCGGGCCCCGACATCGGCCGCCGCGCGATCGCCGACATGCGCGCGATTCACGAGGCCGGCTTCGAATGCGGGATCCACACGTGGGATCACGTGTACTGGCAGGACAACGTCCGTGCGCGCGATCGCGACTGGACCGCGCGTGAAATGCAGAAGAGTCACGCGCGCTTCATCGAGATCTTCGGCGCGCCGCCCGTCACGCACGGCGCGGCCGGCTGGCAGATGAACGATTCCGCGTTCGAGCAGATCGACGCATGGGGGATGCGCTACGCATCCGACGGCCGCGGCCATTCGCCGTACCTGCCCGTCGTCGACGGCCGCACGCTGTCGCACGTGCAGATGCCGACCACGCTGCCGACGCTCGACGAAGTGCTCGGCATCGACGGCGTCGACACGCACAACGTCGCCGCGCACATCCTCAAGTTCACCGAAACCAATCCGCACGACCAGGTGTTCACGCTGCATGCGGAACTGGAAGGCCAGAAGCTCGCGCCCGTGTTCGAGCAACTGCTCGCCGGCTGGCGCGCGCAAGGCCACACGTTTGCGACGATGGGCGACTACCACGCGACGCTGGACCGCGACTCGTTGCCATCGTACCCTGTCACGTGGGGCGAAATTCCCGGCCGCTCCGGCGAACTGATCGTCCAGCCCGACTGAGTTCGCGCGCGCCGGCGTCGCCCGCGCCGCCCATGCGGCGCGCTGCCGCGACGCCCCGCCGAACCGCGCCGCCGCAGCGGCGCCTTTCCATAACAACAGGAGAAACACGTGTCCGTCGAAGTTGACCGTCAAGTTCCCGATTTCACCGCACCGGCCACGGGCGGCGACATTTCGCTGTCCGACCTGAAGGGCAAGAAACTCGTGCTGTACTTCTATCCGAAGGACAACACGCCGGGCTGCACGACCGAAGGGCTGCAGTTCCGCGATCTCTATCCGAAGTTCAAGAAAGCCGGTGCGGAAGTCATCGGCGTGTCGCGCGACAGCCTGCGCTCGCATGACAATTTCAAGGCAAAGCTCGAACTGCCGTTCCCGCTGATTTCCGATGCCGACGAAGCGCTGTGCGCGCTGTTCGATGTCATCAAGATGAAGAAAATGTATGGGAAGGAAGTGCGCGGAATCGAGCGCTCGACGTTCCTGATCGACGCCGACGGCGTGCTTCGCCAGGCATGGCGCGGCATCAAGGTACCGGGTCATGTGGACGACGTGCTAAGTGCTGTACAAGCGCTTTGAGGCGCGTTATATTGGGCCGCAATGAATGCCAGTTCGCCCCATATTTCTCGTAGCTGCGCCGGTGCTCGATGCGATGCTTTCCGGCACTTGACGCGCATCACGACCGTATCAGCCGAGCCGCATGTCCCTGTCGACGGGGCAGCGGCTTTTTTTATGGATTGCGCGCCGGCCCTCGGTCCGGCCCTCACCCCGTCAAGGAGCTGATCGACACTTAGGCGAACCGGCTAGACGAACTTCCTGTGCGCCACCGCGCGCAAACTGCATGCGTCTACGTCACGCAGGATGCGATCAGCGGCGCACGCCATGCGACACGATTCCTCCCGAGGGACACCATGCCTTTGCCTACTCCCCCCAGCAAGCTCGGCAGCCTGCTGCCGCCCGACGAATACAAGGTGAAAGCGCGGCCCGCGAAAGCCGCGAAGAAATCCGCCGAAGGGGACGCATCCACAGCCGGTGACTACGGTCCGGCGAGCGTGGCCCAACCGATGATCGAAGCCGCGAACACGGCCGCGCCGCTGCGCGCCGTCGCGTCTTCGGCGCAGGAAACCGCGAGCGCACCCGCACGCGGTCGCAAGACCAAACAGACGGCCGCACTGTTGCAGCCGATGCCGGCACCCGCCGAACCCGCGGCGCCGGTCGTCGCGCGCAACGACAAGCCGGCCGCCGGCAAACCGGCCGCGGCTCCCGCGCGCGACACGGGCGCCGCGACGAAATCGCGCAACCGCAAGCTCGCCGAAGCCGAACAGCAGAAACTGTTCGTGCTCGACACCAACGTGCTGATGCACGACCCGAGCAGCCTCTTCCGCTTCGAGGAACACGACGTCTATCTGCCGATGATGACGCTCGAGGAACTCGACAATCACAAGAAGGGGATGTCCGAAGTCGCACGCAACGCACGCCAGGTCAGCCGCACGCTCGACGCGCTGGTCGCCGACGCGGGCCCGATCACGGCCGGCATTCCGCTGTCGCGCCTCGGCAGCCGCGAGGCGGTCGGCCGCCTGTACTTCCAGACGAAGCTCACCGATATCGCGCCCGTCGAAGGCTTGCCCGAAGGCAAGGCCGACAACCAGATCCTCGGCGTCGTGCGCGCGCTGCAGCGCGACCGGCCGGACCGCCAGGTCGTGCTGGTGTCGAAAGACATCAACATGCGGATCAAGGCGCATGCGCTCGGCCTGCCCGCTGAAGACTACTTCAACGACCAGGTGCTCGAGGACTCGGATCTCCTGTACAACGGCGTGCGCGAACTGCCGCAGGACTTCTGGACCAAGCACGCGAAGGGCATGGAGAGCTGGCAGGACACGAAGACGGGCACCACGTACTACCGCGTGACGGGCCCGCTCGTCGCGTCGATGCTCGTCAACGAGTTCGTCTATCTCGAGCCGCAGAACGGCGAGCCGACGTTCCACGCGATCGTCCGCGAGCTGAACGGCAAGACGGCGCTGCTGCAGACGCTGCGCGACTACAGCCACCACAAGAACAACGTGTGGGGCATCACCGCGCGCAACCGCGAGCAGAACTTCGCGCTGAACCTGCTGATGAACCCCGAGATCGACTTCGTCACGCTGCTCGGCCAGGCCGGCACCGGCAAGACGCTGGTCGCGCTCGCGGCCGGCCTCGCGCAGGTGCTCGACGACAAGCGCTACAACGAGATCATCGTGACGCGCGCGACCGTGCCCGTCGGCGAGGACATCGGTTTCCTGCCCGGCACCGAGGAAGAGAAGATGCAGCCGTGGATGGGCGCATTCGACGACAACCTCGAAGTGCTGCAGAAGACCGACGACGCTGCCGGCGAATGGGGCCGTGCCGCGACGCAGGAACTGATCCGTTCGCGCCTTAAGGTGAAGAGCATGAACTTCATGCGCGGCCGCACGTTCGTCGACAAGTACCTGATCATCGACGAAGCGCAGAACCTGACGCCGAAACAGATGAAGACGCTCGTCACGCGCGCGGGCCCCGGCACGAAGATCGTGTGCCTCGGCAACATCGCGCAGATCGACACGCCTTACCTGACCGAAGGCAGCTCGGGCCTGACCTACGTCGTCGACCGCTTCAAGGGCTGGGGCCACAGCGGCCACGTGACGCTCGCGCGCGGCGAACGCTCGCGACTCGCCGACTACGCGTCGGACATCCTGTAACGCGACAGGCCGGCCCGTCGGCCGGCTCTCGACGCATCGCGGCGCTCCGTTTCCGGAGCGCCGTTTTTATTTTTGGGGTCTGAAACGTTGGTCATGCATCGTTACGCAACAGCCGCACTTACGCGCGAAACTTCAAGTAAATTCTCAGGAACGGTTGCTTAAGCCCCGCCGGAACGTCTACCATCGGGTCTGTCTGTTGTCATACGATTCGCGAGCGTCCCGCGCTCGCCCGCCTTGCCATGCTTCGAATCTGGGTTCCCGTTGCTGTCGTTTCACTGCTTGCGGCCTGCTCCAGCGTGCCGCCGCAGTCGGCATCGCGCCCCGCGTCGGGCATGAAGATCACGACGCCGCGCGCATTCCCCGCCCCCGCCAATTTCCCGAAGTTCGTCGATCACAGCGTCGGCCAGGAAGAAATTTCGATCCAGGCGATGAGCCTCGTCGGCGTTCCGTATCGCTGGGGCGGCAATACGCCGACGAGCGGCTTCGACTGCAGCGGGCTCGTGCGCTACGTGATCGGCCGTGCAGCCGACGTGAACCTGCCGCGCACGACCGCCGACATGAGCGGCCGCGGCGTGTCGGTCGAGCCCGACCAGATCGCGCCGGGCGACCTGATCTTCTTCAACACGACCGGACGGCCGCATTCGCACGTCGGCATCTACGTCGGCAAGCTGCGCTTCGTCAACGCACCGTCGACGGGCGGCACCGTGCGGCTCGACTACCTGACGAACCCATACTGGGCCAAGCGTTTCGACGGCATTCGCCGCGTCGCGCCGCCGCGCGGGGCACCTACGCCGTTCGATGCGCCGACCTACGAGGCGAAGCGCGACGAGCCGCGCAGCGCGCCGGTCGTTGCGCCCGCCCCTGTCGTCGTGACCGCCTCCGCGCCGCGGCAACCGGCCTATACGCCGCAGTCGCAAGCCGCCGCGACCCGGGCGCCTGCCCCGGTCATGCCGGCCGCGCAGGCCGTGTCGACCGCCGCGGTCGCGCCCGCAGCCGCGTCGGCCGACCCGTATGAACCTCCGCCGCCGCGCATGCAGACGGCTCAGCAGCAGGCAACGTCCGTGAACGACGACACCGGCACAGCCGCCGCCTTGACCGCGAATGCAGCGCCAGCCGGTCCGGCCGAAGTCGGCACCCAGATTCCGACGAAGGCACTGACGGCCGCCCAGGCTGCCGCCTTCGATGCGGAGCCGCCACCCGCCGTCGCGGCGACGTCACCGCGCGGCACCGAACCAGCCCCCGTGCAGGTATTGCGCGCGTCGACGCAATCGGCCCCCGTCAGCCCGCGTACCGCCACCGCAGACGATCCGATTGCCCGGTTCGCGAACGGAAGTTACTAGCCCGCTTCGCCTTCGCCTGCGAGCACGCGCGACTACAAACCCCGTCATTCGCCGCACATTTCCGCTGCCCCAAAAGGAAAATGCGCCGCAGCCTTTCGGCTTGCGGCGCACTTCATGTCCGTTCGACAGTGCTGGCGATCAGAAGATCTGATGGCCGAGCCACCATCCGCCGGCCGCGAACAGCGCGGCTGCGGGCAGCGTCAGCACCCACGCCCACACGATGTTGCCGGCGACACCCCAGCGCACGGCCGACAGCTTCTGTGTCGCACCGACACCGACGATCGCGCCGGTGATCGTATGCGTGGTCGATACGGGAATGCCGAGGAACGACGCGATGAACAGCGTGATCGCCCCGCCGCTTTCCGCGCAGAAACCGCCGACCGGCTTGAGCTTCGTGATCTTCTGGCCCATCGTGCGCACGATGCGCCAGCCGCCGAACAGCGTGCCGAGGCCCATCGACAGGTAACACGCGCCGATCACCCACGCGGGCGGCGCATCGGCGGTGGCCGATGCGTAGCCGCTCGCGATCAGCAGCATCCAGATGATGCCGATCGTCTTCTGTGCGTCGTTGCCGCCGTGGCCGAGGCTGTACAAGCCGGCAGACAGCAGCTGCAGCCGGCGGAAGCGCCGGTCGACCTTGCTGGGCGCGGTACGGAAGTACAGCCACGACACGCCGAGCATGAACAGCGAACCGAGGATGAAACCGAGCAGCGGCGAAATGAAGATGAACGCAACCGTCTTCAGCAGCCCGTCGATGTTCAGCGAGCCCCAGCCCGACTTCGCGAGCGCGGCGCCGACGAGGCCGCCGATCAGTGCGTGCGACGAGCTCGACGGAATCCCGTAGTACCAGGTGATCACGTTCCAGCCGATCGCACCGACCAGCGCGCCGAATATGACGTAGTGGTCGACGATCTCGGGGTCGATCGTGCCTTTGCCGACGGTCTGCGCGACTTTAAGGTGGAAGATGAAATACGCGATCACGTTGAACGCGGCCGCGAACACGACGGCCTGCTGGGGCTTCAGCACCCCGGTCGACACGACGGTGGCGATCGAGTTCGCCGCGTCGTGAAAGCCGTTCATGAAGTCGAATACGAGCGCGACGAGAACGAGCGTCGCGACCATCCAGAGGGCGAGTTGTATCGAATGCATCGTGGTCCGCTCAGGCGTTTTCCAGCACGATGCCTTCGATGATGTTCGCGACGTCCTCGCACTTGTCGGTGATCTCTTCGAGCAGCTCGTAGATCGCCTTCAGCTTGATGAGCGTCTTCACGTCGTCTTCCTCGCGGAACAGCTTCGACATCGCCGCGCGCAGCACGCGATCGGCCTCCGATTCCCAGCGGTCGATCTCCTCGCACTGCTTGAGGATCTGCGCGGACTGCTTCATGTCGGACAGCAACCCGACCGCCTGCTGCACGTGCTGGGCGGACTGCGTGACGATGTGCGCGAGCTGGCTCGCCTCGGACGTGACGGACTGCACGTCGTACAGCGACACGGCGGTCGCGACGTCTTCCATCAGGTCGAGGATGTCGTCCATCGTCGTGATCAGCTTGTGGATCTCGTCGCGATCGAGCGGCGTGATGAAAGTCTTGTGCAGCAGATCGATCGCCTCGTGCGTGAGCTTGTCAGCGGCCTTCTCGGCAATTTGCACGTTTTGCTTGTGAATCTCGGCGTCGGCGAGATTGTCGATCAGCAGTTCGAGCTCGCGGCCACCGGAAACGATGTGCTTCGCGTGCGCGTTGAAGAGTTCAAAGAACTTGCCCTCGGTGGGCATGAATCGACCGAACATGGGATTCCTGAGAGATTGTCAAACTACTGTCACGAAAACGGGCGACATTGTACCGTTTTCGGTCGCGCCGCGACGCGCGCACATGCGCGCACCGGGATTGGATACAACGTTTGGCGATTTAGGGCTTTACAACCGGCGCTACTCGCCGTAGAAAGTCTGCGCTCCCGCAAAATTGTCGAACTTCGTGTATTGCCCCAGGAACGTGAGCCGAACGGGGCCGATCGGGCCGTTACGCTGCTTGCCGATGATGATTTCGGCCGTGCCCTTGTCGGGGCTGTCCGGGTTGTAAACTTCGTCGCGGTAAATGAACAGGATCACGTCCGCATCCTGTTCGATTGCGCCCGATTCGCGCAAATCGGACATCACCGGACGCTTGTTCGGGCGCTGTTCGAGGCCGCGGTTCAACTGCGACAGCGCGATCACCGGCACGTCGAGTTCCTTCGCGAGACTCTTCAGCGACCGCGAGATTTCCGAGATTTCGGTCGCGCGGTTCTCGCCCTGCGACGAACCCGACATCAGCTGCAGGTAGTCGACGATGATCAGGCCGAGCTTGCCGCACTGGCGCGCCAGACGCCGCGCGCGTGAGCGCAATTCCATCGGGTTCAGGCCGCCCGTCTCGTCGATGAAGAGCTGCGCCTCGCTCATCTTCTGCACCGCGTGCGTCAGCTTCGGCCAATCCTCGTCCGTCAGGCGGCCGGTACGCATCCGGTGCTGGTCGAGCCGGCCGATCGAGCCGAGCATACGCATCACGAGCTGGGTGCCCGGCATTTCCATCGAGAACACCGCGACCGGCAGCCCGTACTCGACCGCGACGTATTCGCCGATGTTCATCGAAAAGGCCGTTTTCCCCATCGACGGTCGTCCCGCGACGATGATCAGTTCGCCGCCGTGCATCCCGGAGGTCATCCGGTCGAGGTCGACGAAGCCCGTCGGCGTGCCCGTGACGTCGCTCGGGTTCGCGGTGTGGTACAGCGTATCGATGCGCTCGACGACCTGCGTGAGCAGCGGGCCGATCTCGAGGAAGCCCTGGTTGCCGCGTGCGCCCTCTTCGGCGATCGAGAACACCTTCGATTCGGCCTCGTCGAGCAGCTGGCGGACTTCCTTCCCCTGCGGGTTGAACGCATCGGCCGAGATTTCGTCGGCAACCGACACGAGCCGGCGCAGCACCGCACGGTCGCGCACGATTTCCGCATAACGGCGGATGTTCGCGGCGCTCGGCGTGTTCTGCGCGAGGGCGTTCAGGTACGCGAGGCCGCCGACGTCGTCGGCCTTGCCGGACGTGGTCAGCGCTTCATACACGGTCACGACGTCGGCCGGGCGCGTCGACGCGATCAGCCGGCCGATGTGCTCGTAGATGATCCGGTGATCGTAGCGATAGAAATCGCCCTGAGACAGGAAGTCGGCAATCCGGTCCCATGCCGCGTTGTCGAGCAACAGGCCGCCGAGCACCGACTGTTCGGCTTCGACCGAATGCGGCGGGACTTTCAGCGATTCGATTTGGGGATCTTGCGGCGCGTTCATGGGTTGGGATTATCGCGAATAGATCGCAGCAGCGCTACCGCTCCGGCGATCGGGCAATAAAAAAGGCAGGCCCCGGTTGCCCGGGCGCCTGCCCTTGTCCGGACGACGGAAGCCGCCCGGAAAGCTTGCATACGCTTACGCGTGGTCGCCGATCACGTTGATCGTGACGTCGACGACGACGTCCGTGTGCAGCGCGACCTGGACGTTGTGCTCGCCGATCATCTTCAGCGGGCCTTCCGGCATGCGAACTTGCAGCTTCTCGACTTCGAAACCTGCCTTCTTCAGCAGTTCCGCGACGTCGCCGTTCGTGACCGAGCCGAACAGACGGCCGTCAACGCCCGACTTCTGCGTGATTTCGAACGACTGGCCGTTCAGCTTCTCGCCGACTGCCTGCGATGCTGCCAGCTTTTCAGCGGCGATCTTTTCGAGTTCAGCGCGGCGCACTTCGAATTCGGCGATCGCTTCCTTCGTTGCACGGCGAGCCTTGCGGTTCGGGATCAGGAAGTTGCGAGCGTAACCGTCCTTGACCTTGACGATGTCGCCGAGGTTGCCCAGATTGGCGACTTTTTCCAACAGAATGATTTGCATTCGAATTCTCCTTATGGCGTCGCCGAGTTACGCCTTGTGCTGATCGGTGTACGGCAGCAGCGCGAGGAAACGCGCACGCTTGATTGCCGTGTCGAGCTGACGCTGATAGTGCGCCTTCGTACCCGTCAGACGCGCCGGCGTGATCTTGCCGTTTTCGCCGATGAAGTCCTTCAGCGTTTCCGTGTCCTTGTAGTCGATCTGCTCGACGCCTGCGGCCGTGAAACGGCAGAACTTCTTGCGCTTGAAGAGCGGGTTTTGTTGCTGACGACGCTTGTCGAATTTCTTACCAGTCGGGCGGGGCATGATTTCAGTCCTTTCCAATGTCCTGCAATGCTGTGATGTGAAACACCAAGGTTCTCGCGTTGCGGCTTTTCTTTGCCAGGAAGCCCGTGAACAGCGTTTCGACGCCCATTTCACGGCTTTCCAGCCTGCCGCTCGCCTCACCGGCCGCCACCGCCTCGATCGTCATTTCGACCTGACGGGGAATGCCTGCTTCGACGACTTCCGTGCGGTGATGCAATGTGGCGCTTGCGATCGGAACACCTGCCGGCGTATATCGCACCGGTGCGCGTTCGACGACGCTCGCCGTCAATTGCAACCTGTTCACGTGAGTGGCGCGCTCCTTGATGGCTTAATGAATGACGAACTTAAGCCTGCGCTTCGGTCGGCTGAGCTGCAGCCGCCTTCTTGGCTTCTTCGCGCTGAACTTCCTTCATCATCGGCGACGGGCCGGTTTCGGCCTTCTTCATCTTGACGATGAGGTGGCGCAGCACGGCGTCGTTGAACTTGAACGCGTGTTCGAGTTCGTCGAGCGTCGTCTGGTCGCACTCGATGTTCATGCAGACGTAGTGAGCCTTCGCGAGTTTCTCGATCATGTAGGCCAGTTGGCGACGGCCCCAGTCTTCGACACGGTGGATCTGACCGCCGTGCGACGTGATCGTGGTCTTGTAACGCTCGATCATCGCGGGCACTTGCTCGCTCTGATCGGGGTGCACGATGAATACGATTTCGTAATGACGCATTACACACTCCTTGTGGATTAAAGCCACCCGGGCGTCTGAACCGGTGCGGCAAGTGAGAAGCCGAAGATTCTAACCCGGATACGGGGCGCATGCAAGACCAATCGACGATCGGATTCGGCCATGTTTTCAACGACTTGAAGGGGCGAGACCGGGCGGCCGGGCCGTTCTTCGGCCTTTTCCCCGGTCAGGGTCGGAGCGCAAGCGTGCGGCGGGCCCGCAGCCAGCCGTCGCGACGTCACTCGCTGCGCGTGCCGGCCAGCCGCGCGTCGAGCGCGGTCCTGAACGCCGCAAGTGCCGACGGCTCGGCGTCGGTCACGGCCCACCACGTCATCCCGGCCGCATCCCAGCGGTCGAGCGCATAACCCTGCGACACGGTCGAGTACGGCGCCCCCGGCCCTTCCCCGGCCGGCCGCACATAGACGTCGATCACGTGCTGCCGGTAACGGTAGACCAGCACCGCGACACGGCGGCGCCCGACGTAGTCGAGCCGGCCGCCGACCAGCGCGAAGCCGTTCGCCGCGAGATCCTCGACCGGCGGCGCATAGTCGAGCCGGCCGTTGAACCACGGCTTGACCGTGTGCCGGTCGGTCGAGATCACGTCGATGTCGCGCGCCGACAGGTCGGCACGCACGTGGCTCGACACAAGTTCGTCGACCGTGCGGTCGGTGTCGGCGTGGCGGGCGGACACCACCATCCCGCCCGCCGCGGCAAGCGCCACCAGCAGCGCGACGCCCCAGCCGAGGCCGGGCAATGCCGCGACGCGCGGCCCGGTGCCGGCCGTGGCCGGGCGTGCCGCCCCGCCAAGCCCCGGCAGCCAGGACAACCCGTTACGCCCGCGCGGCCGCCGCTGCGGCTGCGATCGGGATCCGGATTGCGGCTCCGCCCGCGCCTGCTCGCGGGCAGGCACGTCGGCCGCGGCAGGCAGGCTCGCAAGAATGCTCGCCCGCAACGCATCCGGCGCACGGTGATAGTCGGCCTGACGCACGGCCTGCACCAGCGTGACGATCCGTTCGCGCTCCTGGCGACACACGTCGCACCCTTCGACATGCTGCTGGACCCGCAACGCGTCGGGCGCCGACAGCTCGCGGTCGACGTCCGCGTCCAGCAACGCTCGCGCTTCGTTACAGTCCATCGATAGCCTCCGATGCGGTTCCGCCTGCCGGCGTACGGCCCGGCCTGCCTTCGGCCGCCGGTGCCGGCGGGCCGCCCAGCAGCGCGGCGAGCTTGCGCCGGCCGCGTGCGAGCCGCGACATCACCGTGCCGACCGGCACGTCCGCGATCGCCGCGATCTCGCGGTAGCTCAGGTCCTCCATCTCGCGCAGCACCAGCACCTCGCGGTATTCGGGCGGCAGCTTCGCGAGCGCCGCGTTCACGAGCCGCACGTTCTCGCCGCGCAACAGGTGCGCGAGCGGGTCCTCGGTGGCGGGCTGCCAGTCGTCGGGCACGTCGGTATCGTCCAGCGTGTCGGGCAGCGCGACCTCGTGCGCATGCGTGCGGCGCCGCCACTCCGTGTACCAGGTGTGGCGCACGATCGTCAGCAGCCACGGCCGCGCGTTGTCGCCGCGACACGAATCGACGAAGCGCAGTGCGCGCATGCACGCGTCCTGGACGACGTCGTCCGCATCGCCGGCGTTACCGCTCAGCCAGCGTGCGAGGTTGTACGCGGCGTCGAGATGCGGCAGCACGAGCGCGCGAAACCGCTCGCCGCGCGCGACTGCGTCGTCTGCCACCCGTTCTTCGACCACCTGTCCGGCTTGCCCCACATGGCCTCCCTGGTCCCGGCGGCCGATGCCGCGCCCGTTCCGCGCACGGCGCCCGGACAGACCGGCAACGTGCGCGCTCGATGACCATACCGTTGCTGCGTCGAGTTTATTCCCGCGCCGGGCGCATGAAGCGTAAAAAAACGCCGGGCCGCCCGCCTCCCGTTACGGCGTGGTGCTCCAGTAACCGGGGCGCGCATACGCGGCGCGCAGGTAGTCGATGAAATAGCGCACGCGCGCCGGCACGTAGCGCTGCTGCGGATAGACCGCAAGGATGTCGTAATCGGGCAGCGCGTATTCGTCGAGCACGGTCTCGAGCTCGCCCGTCTCGAGCTGCGCGGCGATTTCCCAGGTGGAGCGCCAGCCAAGCCCGAGGCCTTCGGCCACCCAGCGGTGCAGCAGTTCGCCGTCGTTGCAGTCGAGGTTGCCGGCCACGCGCATCGTCGCGATCTTGCCGTGGCGCTGGAAATACCAGCCGCGGTTCTGCCCGCCCTGCAGGTTGAACGCCAGGCAGTTGTGCCTGAGCAGGTCGTCAAGCGACTTCGGCCGGCCGTGCCGGCGGAAATACTCGGGCGTGCCGCACACGACGCGCCGGTTCGACGCGAGCTTCACCGCGACGAAGTTCGGATCGACGGCACCGCCGATCCGGATCGACAGGTCGTAGCCCTCGCGCACGAGATCGACGACGCGGTCGGTCAGGTTGAACGACAGCTGCATCTCGGGCTTGTCGGCCAGAAAACCCGGCGCGTGCGGCGCGACATGCTTGCGCCCGAACGCGGCCGGCGCCGACACGATCAGGTGCCCGCTGACCGCGCGCCGCCCGGCGGCCAGTTCGTTCTCGGCCTGGTCCCATTCGGACAGCAGCCCGCGGCAGCGCTCGAGGAACGCCGCGCCCTCCTCGCTGACCACCAGCCGCCGCGTCGAGCGGTACATCAGCTTCACGCCGAGCCGCTTCTCGAGCGCGTCGATGCGCCGCCCGAGCACGACCGGCGACACGCCCTCCTCGAGCGCCGCCGCCGCGAGGCTGCCGGCATCGGCCACGCGCACGAACGTCTCGATCTGCTTGAAGCGATCCATCTCCCGTCTCCGTCTCTGTTCCGGCTCCGGCGGAAAGCCCCGCCCGGCCGTCATTCCATACTTTTAGTTTCGAAAAAAGCGACTTCGGCGGATCTTATCAAACCTTTCCTGCATCCCTAAAGTGTCCCCAACAGACCCATTCGCAAGATCCACCCCATTCAAGGAGACATTCATGGCCAAGATGAGAGCCGTCGACGCAGCTGTGCTCGTGCTCGAGAAGGAAGGCATCCAGACCGCGTTCGGCGTGCCGGGTGCGGCGATCAACCCGTTCTACTCGGCGATGCGCAAGTCCGGCGGCATCAGCCACGTGCTGGCCCGCCACGTCGAAGGCGCGTCGCACATGGCCGAAGGCTTCACGCGTGCGGCCCCGGGCAACATCGGCGTGTGCATCGGCACGTCGGGCCCGGCCGGCACCGACATGATCACCGGTCTCTACTCCGCATCCGCCGACTCGATCCCGATCCTCGCGATCACGGGCCAGGCACCGCGTGCCCGCCTGTACAAGGAAGACTTCCAGGCCGTCGACATCGAATCGATCGCGAAGCCCGTCACCAAGTGGGCCGTCACCGTGCGCGAACCGGCGCTGGTGCCGCGCGTGTTCCAGCAGGCATTCCACCTGATGCGCTCGGGCCGCCCGGGCCCGGTGCTGGTCGACCTGCCGATCGACGTGCAGCTCGCCGAAATCGAGTTCGACATCGACACCTATGAACCGCTGCCGGTCTACAAGCCCGCGGCCACCCGTGCGCAGATCGAGAAGGCGCTCGCAATGCTCAACGACGCGGACAAGCCGCTGATCGTGTCGGGCGGCGGCGTGCTCAACGCGGCGGCGGAAGACCTGCTCGTCCAGTTCGCCGAAACGATCGGCGTGCCGGTGATCCCGACGCTGATGTCGTGGGGCGCGATTCCGGACGATCACCCGCTGATGGCCGGCATGGTCGGCCTGCAGACGTCGCATCGCTACGGCAACGCGACGCTGCTCGCATCGGACTTCGTGCTCGGCATCGGCAACCGCTGGGCGAACCGTCACACGGGCAGCGTCGAGGTCTATACGAAGGGCCGCAAGTTCGTGCACGTCGACATCGAGCCGACGCAGATCGGCCGCGTGTTCGGCCCGGATCTCGGCATCGTGTCGGACGCCAGGGCCGCGCTGGAACTGTTCGTCGCGGTCGCGCAGGAATGGAAGGCCGCCGGCAAGCTGAAGGATCGCAGCGCATGGGTTGCCGACTGCCAGGCACGCAAGCGCACGCTGCAGCGCAAGACACACTTCGACAACGTGCCGGTCAAGCCGCAGCGCGTGTACGAAGAGATGAACAAGGTGTTCGGCCGCGACACCTGCTACGTCAGCACGATCGGCCTGTCGCAGATCGCCGCCGCGCAGTTCCTGCACGTGTTCAAGGCACGCAACTGGATCAACTGCGGCCAGGCGGGCCCGCTCGGCTGGACGATCCCCGCCGCGCTCGGCGTGCGCGCCGCCGACCCGAGCCGCCCGATCGTCGCGCTGTCCGGCGACTACGACTTCCAGTTCATGATCGAGGAACTCGCAGCCGGCGCGCAATTCAAGCTGCCGTACGTGCACGTCGTCGTGAACAACTCGTACCTCGGCCTGATCCGCCAGGCGCAGCGTGCGTTCGACATGGACTACTGCGTGCAGCTCGCGTTCGACAACGTGAATGCGCCGGAACTGAACGGCTATGGCGTCGACCACGTGGCCGTCGCGGAGGGCCTCGGCTGCAAGGCGCTGCGCGTGTTCAAGCCGGAAGAGATCGAGCCGGCGCTGCGCCAGGCGCAAACGCTCGCGGAAGAATTCAGCGTGCCGGTGGTCGTCGAAGTGATCCTCGAGCGCGTGACGAACATCTCGATGGGTACCGAAATCGACGCGATCAACGAATTCGAGGATCTCGCCGAAAAGGCCGAGCACGCACCGACCGCGATCTCGATGCTCGACTGAACCGCTCGACATTTTTGACTGACCGACCGAAGAGGCTTAGCTCATGCCGAAGTTTGCTGCAAACCTGACCATGCTGTTCAACGAAGTGCCGTTCCTCGACCGCTTCAAGGCGGCCGCCGATGCGGGCTTCGACGCCGTCGAGTTCCTGTTCCCGTACCCGTACGCGAAAGAGGAACTCGCCGAACGACTCGAGACGCATCGCCTGCGCCTCGTGCTGCACAACCTGCCCGCCGGCAACTGGGATCAGGGCGAGCGCGGCATCGCGTGCCTGCCCGATCGCGTCGGCGAGTTCCAGGAAGGTGTCGGCCGCGCGATCGAGTATGCGAAGGCGCTGAAGGTGCCGCAGCTGAACTGCCTCGTCGGGATTCCGTCGGCGAGCACGGCGCGCGACAAGACGTTCGTCACGATCGTCGACAACCTGCGCTTTGCCGCCGACGCGCTGAAGCGCGAAGGCATCCGCCTGCTCGTCGAGCCGTGCAACAGCTTCGACATCCCGGGTTTCGCGCTGAACCGCTCGTCGGAAGGGCTCGACGTGATCCGCGCGGTCGGCTCGGACAACCTGTTCCTGCAGTACGACATCTATCACATGCAGCGCATGGAAGGCGAACTGGCCGCGACGATCGAACGCAACCTCGCGTCGATCGGCCACGTCCAGCTCGCGGACAACCCGGGCCGCAACGAGCCGGGCACGGGCGAGATCAACTACGCATTCCTGTTCGCGCTGCTCGACCGGCTCGGCTATGCCGGCTACGTCGGCTGCGAATACAAGCCCCGCACCACCACGACGGAAGGCCTCGGCTGGCTGCAAAGCGTCGCCGGCTGCGCACCGGGCTCGGCGCGTCGCGCCGCCTGAGATCCGCCCTTTCCGCATACGCCCCTATAGGAGACTTTCACATGGCAACCATCGGTTTCATCGGCCTCGGCATCATGGGCGCGCACATGGCGCGCAACCTGCTCAAGGGTGACCACCAGCTCGTCGTGAACGGCGCGTTCCCGATTCCCGACGACCTGCGCACGAGCGCGAAGGTCGTCGCGAACTCGACCGAAGTCGCACGGAACGCGGACATCATCATCTCGATGGTGCCGGATACGCCGGACGTGCGTAACGTGCTGTTCGCCGACGACGGCGTCGCGAAGGGCCTGACGGCCGGCAAGCTCGTGATCGACATGAGCTCGATCTCGCCGCTCGACACGCAGGAATTCGCGAAGCAGATCAACGCGCTCGGTTGCGACTACCTCGACGCGCCGGTGTCCGGCGGCGAAGTCGGCGCCCGCGAAGCGACGCTGACGATCATGGTCGGCGGCCCGGAGGCGGCATTCGAGCGCGCGAAGCCGCTGTTCGAGAAGATGGGCAAGAACATCACGCTCGTCGGCGACAACGGCGCGGGCCAGACCTGCAAGGTCGCGAACCAGATCATCGTCGCGCTGAACATCGAAGCCGTCGGCGAAGCGCTGTTGTTCGCCGCACGCTCGGGCGCGGATCCGGAGCGCGTGCGCCAGGCGCTGATGGGCGGCTTCGCCGCGTCGCGCATCCTCGAAGTGCACGGCGCGCGGATGACGAAGCGCACGTTCGATCCGGGCTTCCGCATCGAGCTGCACCAGAAGGACCTGAACCTCGCGCTCGACGGCGCACGCAAGCTCGGCCTCGCCCTGCCGCACACGGCGAGCGCGCAGCAGCTGTTCAGCGTGTGCGCATCGCACGGCGGCAAGGCGTGGGATCACTCGGCACTCGTGCGCGCGCTCGAGATCATGTCGAACTTCGAGATCGAGAAGACGGCGGGCTGAACGCATGCCGCCTGGCGCGGCTTCGTTCCGATGATGCCGTAACGCGCGGTCCGTCGCGATGACGGACACGCGAATGACACACGCGACCGGCACGGCCGGTCGCATCGATGCGCGAGACACGCGCGCATCACGGTGGGGCGCCCCGCCCTGCACTGCCGACGGCATGCGGGACGGGGCGAAAAACGCCGCTCTGGGCTGAGAGCGGCGTGGTGGGGTCCGCAGCGGCACCCGGCGACGCCGGGGAAGCCTTGGTCGGTCAGACGTCGTCGTCGGGTGTCCGCCTGTCGGATTTCGCGTATTACATTTCTTTACGTTCGAGCGTGCGATTTTTCATGCAATCGTCGCGATGAACGCCTACACTTTCGCCACGCCTTTCGAGAAAACCGCCGCGCTTGCGGTCACTTCCGGTGACCGCGCCCAGCGCGGTGTTTTTTTCGCCACTTCACGGCGCGTTTTCTTTTCAACCACCCAAGGAGTGCAACGATGGGTCTTCTTTCGTTTATCAAAGAGGCGGGTGAAAAACTGCTGGGTCATGCCGACGCGCAAGCAGCGGAAGATCCGAATGCCGCAAACCAGACCGCGGCCGATGCCATCAAGAACTACATCAACACGCAGGGTCTCGATACGTCGAACCTGACCGTGGCGTTCGACGGCGCATCGCGCACCGTGACGCTGTCGGGCAGCGTCGCCGACCTCGACACGAAGGCGAAGGTCAAGGTCGCGGCCGGCAACGTGCAGGGCGTCGCGGGCGTCAACGACGACGATCTGCAACCGGACGATCCGGAAGTGCAGTACCACGACGTGAAGCCGGGCGACACGCTGTCGGCGATCGCCAAGGAAGTATATGGCGACGCGAACAAGTACCCGGCGATCTTCGAGGCGAACAAGCCGATGCTGTCGAGCCCGGACCGGATCTACCCGGGCCAGAAGCTCGTGATTCCGCCGCAGTCCTGAGCATTCGTGCAGCACTGACGCAAAAAAGGCAGGCCGCTCGGCCTGCCTTTTTTTCATGGCGACGCGCGCCGTGCAATCGGCGCGTGTCGGTCATCCCGTCATCGAATCACAGCGTATCGAACGCGCGTTGCAATGCGTCGCGATCGTGAATGCCGTTCGCGAGCGCGAGCATCAGCAGCACGCGCGCCTTGAACGGGTGCAGCGAACCTGCGCTCACGAAACCGAGCGCATCGTCGCTCGCGGCGCCGTTGCGCATCACGTGCCCCGACCCGACGCGCGACGCACGCACCACCGCCACGCCCGCGTTGACCGCATCGGCGAGCGCCGCCTGCAGCGTCGCATGGATCGAGCCGTTGCCGGTGCCGGCGACGACGAGACCGCGCACGCCGGCCGCGACCAGCGCATCGACGGCCGTGCGCGTCACGCCCGCGTAGCTGGCGACCACTTCGACGGGCGGCCATGCTGTGGCGATCGCCAGTTGCGCGTCGCGCGAACGCGTGACGCGGCGTGCGAATTCGACCCGACCGTCCTGCACCCAGCCGAGCGCGCCGAGTTCCGGCGACTGGAACGCGTCGACCGCATAGGTGCTCGTCTTCACCACGTCGCGCGCGCCGTGGATCCGGTTGTTGAACGCGACCAGCACGCCCTGCCCGCGCGCGGACGGATGCGCGGCCACCGTCACCGCATTCAGCAGGTTCAGCGGGCCGTCGGACGACAGCGCGGTCGCCGGCCGCATCGCGGCCGTCAGCACGACCGGCTTGTCGCCCCTGACGACCAGGTGCAGCGCATACGCGGTTTCCTCGAGCGTGTCGGTGCCGTGGGTGATCACGATACCGTCGACCGCCGGGTCGGCCATCAGTGCGTCGATCCGCGCGGCGAGCGTGTTCCACAGCGGCAGCGCGAGATCCTTGCTGTCGATGCTGGCGACTTGCTCGGCGTCGATGCGCGCGACGGACGCGAGCGCCGGCACCGCGTCGACCAGGAAATTGACGCCGAGCGCGCCGGCCTGGTAGCCGGCCGTGCTGGCCGCGTCGGGCGCGGCACCGGCAATCGTGCCGCCGGTGGCGAGCACGGCGATGCGCGGCAGGGCCGCCGCGGACGAAGGGGATGCGGGATTCAGAGTATTCATGGCCGCGATTGTAAAGGCTTGCGGCCGGTATCCGGCAGGTTCCGGCACGGCGGCCGGGGCCGGCCGCCGCATATCATGGTTTGCCCCGATCGTCCGGCCGGGTGCGCCGTCAACGGACGTGGTATCTGCAACGTTATAGGAAGTGCCGTTTTGGTGTTTTCACATTGATTTGCCATAATCGGATCGCCTCGCGCGATGCGGCCCTATGCTCATCGTGCGGTGCGTCGTGACGGCGTCGATAAAACGCAATTCACCCCATGGGAGTGTCGAAATGAAAATCCAATCGCTCGTAGCCGCAGTGCTTCTCGGCGGCATGCTGGCTTCCCCCGCGTTCGCGGCGAACAGCCAGCAGGACAAGATGAAGGCCTGCAACACCCAGGCAGCCGGCAAGACGGGCGATGAACGCAAGGCGTTCATGAAGGACTGCCTGTCGGCGAAGCCCGCGAAGGCGATGACGCAGCAGGAAAAGATGAAGGCATGCAACACGCAGGCCACCGGCAAGAAGGGCGACGACCGCAAGGCGTTCATGAAGAGCTGCCTGAGCAATCAGCCGGCAGCCTGAGTTCCGGCGCTCCCGTATCGAATGCCGCGCACCGCTTCGGCGGGCGCGGCATTTTTGTTTTCGTTGCACGCGCATCGACGCGCCCCGCCCCGACCTCTCCCGCCCCGCTTTCCCGGCCCGCCGTGCCGGCGCCGCCACATGGTGCGGCAATTCGCCGCGATTTCTTCTATGATGGCTGCAACGCGGCCCATCCAAGTACAAGAAGCGCCATCGGGCCGCCCTCGAGACGGATGCGCACGCGCGTCAAACGGAGGCATGGATGGCATGGAGACAACACCGCTGGTTCCGCCGCTGGCTGATCGTGATCGTGTTCTGGGCCGTGCCCGTCGCGATCGTCGCCGTCCGCGAGATCCGCGAGGAAATGGCCTACAACAAGGCGGACCTGCAGCTCGCGCTGACCACCTGGCAGCTCACCGATGCGCAGCAGGCCGCCGGCGCCGCCGCGAAGTGCCACGGGGATCCTGACGAGGCGCGCGCGGCCGGCTGCCCGGCCGACGTGCTCGCCGCCAACGCGCCGCGCCAGCAGGCGGCCCGCGACGAATACGTGCTGCGCCGCAATACGCTCGCGGGCTACCTGTGGCATGCGTTCGTCGGCTACTGGGTCGTGCCGGCCGTGTTCCTGTTCGCGTGCGGCGTCGTGATCGCGCTGATCCGCCGCGTGCTGCGCCGCCCGCCGATCAAGCCGCCCGTTCCGCCCGTCACGCACTGATACGCGCCGCGAGCGCCACCCACCGCACGATCGACCGCGGCGCCCGCATGCCGCCCCGCCCCCGGCGCGCGGGCGCCGGATCGTCCGTTGGCACGCCGCGACACCCTCGCCCGATTTGACGCCTTTTGTTGCGCGGACGAAAAGGGGGTGTAATCCACTGTGATATAACTGCCGACGTGATCCGCTCCCTGAGCGAGACTCACTCCGAACGTCATCCGATGGAGAAGAACGATGCAAAAACGGAATCTCGTGCTGAAAGCCGCCGCTGCGCTCATCGTCGGTAGCCTCGCGCTCACCGGTTGCACCACCACCCCGGACAAGCCGGACAACGCCGCCACCAACGCGTCGAAGCGCCAGGCAATCGACTCGAGCGTCGACGCCACGCTGTCGCGCATGTACTCCACGGTCAAGGGTTCGCGCGAACTCGTCGCGAAGTCGCGCGGCGTGCTCGTCTTCCCGGACGTGATCCAGGCCGGCTTCATCGTCGGCGGCCAGTCCGGCAACGGCGCACTGCGCGTCGGCGGCAGCACGGTCGGCTACTACAACACGTCGTCGCTGTCGGTCGGCCTGCAGGCCGGCGCGCAGTCGAAGGCGATCGTGTTCCTGTTCATGACGCAGGAAGCGCTCGACGAATTCCGCGGCTCGGACGGCTGGGCCGCCGGCGCCGGCGCGTCGGTCGCGCTCGTGAAGATGGGCGCGAACGGCGCGGTCGACACGACCACGGCCACCGCACCGGTCCAGGTCGTCGTGCTGACGAACGCGGGCCTGATGGGCGACGTGTCGATCAACGGCACGAAGGTCTCGAAGCTGAAGATCTGACGCTGGCGTGCCGCCCGTGCGCATCGCGCGCGGGCCACGCACAAACGGCGATGTCCTCGAGGGCATCGCCGTTTTTTTATCCGCGCGCGACGCGCGTCACGTCGTCGAGTCGATGACCTTGAAGCGCGAGCGTTTCTGTGCGCGTATCACCGACTGGTAGACGTCGACATACTGCTGCGCCATGCGGCGCGACGTGAAGCGCGCCTCGAAGCGCTGCCGCACGCGCGCACGCGGCAGCAGGTGCAGCCGGTTCACGGCGGCCACCGCGCTGATTTCATCCTCGACGATGAAACCCGACACGCCCTCGTCCACCACTTCGGGCACCGCACCGCGATTGAACGCGATCACCGGCGTGCCGCACGACATCGCCTCGATCATCACGAGGCCGAACGGCTCCGGCCAGTCGATCGGAAACAGCAGCGCATGCGCGCCCGACAGGAACTCGGCCTTCTGGTGATCGGCGATCTCGCCGATGTATTCGACGTGCGGCAACGCGAAGAGCGGCTTGATCTCGCGCTCGAAGTATTCCTGGTCGGCCGCATCGACCTTCGCGGCGATCCTGATCGGCAACCCGCACTGACGGGCGATGCGGATCGCCGTGTCGACGCGCTTCTCCGGCGAGATGCGGCCGAGGAACGCGAGGTAGCGCGGCTCGACGGGCTGCGGCATGTACAGCGTATCGGGCAGCCCGTGGTAGACGGTCGTCAGCCATTTCGCCTGCGGCAGCGGCTGGCGCTGCGAGTTCGAGATCGAGATCACCGGCGCCGTGTTGAACGTGTCGAACACCGGCTGCTGCTCGGGCAGGTCGAGCCGGCCGTGCAGCGTCGTCACGTAAGGCGTTTCCTGCCGGTTGAAGACCGAGAACGAGTAGTAATCCATGTGGAAATGGAGCACGTCGAAGTCCTTCGCGCGGCGCGCGACCGTCTCCATCAGCAGCATGTGCGGCGCGACCCGGTCGCGGATCGACGAGTCGAGCCGCAGCGCACGCGGCCAGACCGGCTCGAGCTTCGCCCGCGTCGTCGAATCGCCGCTGGCGAACAGCGTCACGTCATGACCGAGCTCGACGAGCGCCTCGGTGATGTAGGACACGACGCGCTCCGTGCCGCCGTACAGCTTCGGCGGCACCGATTCGGTCAGCGGCGCGATCTGGGCAATTCTCATGGTCCACGTCTCCTGTGTCCTGTCCGTTGCGGCACGGCCGGCGGGCCCTTGCGCTTTCGCGCGCGGCTCGCCCCCATGCAGCGCCCGCCGGATATCTCCTCATTATTCGCGATCCGGTTGCCCGGAACCGCCCGTCTTTCATTTTATGGGTGTTGTTACAGGCAGGATACATTCCGCCTGTCGGGCCGATATGGCCCCCGACACGACGATCGCACCCGAACGCCCCCGAACGCACGCCGCGCCGCCCGTCAGCGCGACGGCCACTTCCATGCCGGCAGGTCGCGCGTGTCCGCGCCGACGAGCCCCGTCGCGCCGAGCTTCTTGTCGAGCACCAGCGATTCGCAGCCGGCCTCGCGCTCGAGCGTCGCGATGAGCCGCGCCGCGTGCGACACGACCAGCACCTGCGAACGCTGCGCCGCCTGCGCGATCAGGCGGCCGAGCGCCGGCAGCAGATCGGGGTGCAGGCTGGTTTCCGGTTCGTTCAGCACCATCAGCGCCGGCGGCCGCGGTGTCAGCAGCGCCGCCGCGAGCAGCAGGTAGCGCAGCGTGCCGTCCGACAGCTCGGCCGCCGCGAGCGGCCGCAGCAGCCCCGGCTGGCGCATCAGCACGTCGAAGCGGCCACGGCCACCCGGATTGTCGATCTCGACCGACGCGCCCGGAAATGCGTCGTCGATCGCCGCATCGAGTGCCGCGCCGTCGCCGATTTCGCGAATCGTCTGCAGCGCGGCGGCCAGATCGGCGCCGTCGTCCGCGAGCACCGGCGTATGGGTGCCGACGTGCGATTGCCGCGCGGGTGCCTGCGCATCGGTGCGGAAATGGTCGTAGAAGCGCCACGAGCGGATCCGTTCACGCACCGCGATCATTTCCGGCGCACCGGTCGGATCGGCGAACTCGGTCATCATGCTGTCGAAGCTCGCCACCGGCTGCGGAATCGTCTGCCAGTCGCCGGTCGCGGTGCGCGCACGGATCTGCGCGCCCTGCCGGTCGACCAGCAGCGTCGACGGGCGCAGCATCGCACCACCCCAGATGCACTCGCGCTTGACGACCGGATCGAGCGAGAACTGCGAGTGGCTCGGAATCGGCATGCCGAGATCGATCGAATAACCGAAATCGTCGCAGGCGAAACCGAGCTTCAGGCTCACGGGCCCCTTGCGCACCGTGCCGGTGACCGGCGCGTCGCCGTCCAGCATCGCCCGCGAGAAACGCTCGGGGCCGGCCCACAGCGTCGACGGCAACCCGCCTTCGCGCGCGAGGGACGGGATCACGCGCCCCTGCGCGGTGTCGGCGAGCAGCCGCAGCGCGCGGTACACGCTCGACTTGCCACTGCCGTTCGGCCCCGTGACGACGTTGAGCGCCGCGAGCGGCACGATCAGCTCGCGCAGCGAGCGGTAATTGGCGATGGCAAGCGTTTTCAGCACGGTCATGACAATGGCGGGCGGGCCGCGTTCAGCGGCCTTCGACGGCCTGCGGGTCGGCCGCGGTGTTGGCCGCCGTACTGGCGGCAGGGGCCCGCGCGTGCGGCCGTTCGGGATTCGGCGCATCCGGTGCGGAATCGTGCGGATACAGTTCCATCCGGCTGCGCGGCAGGCATTGCGGATAGCGGTCCTGCAGGTAGGCGATCAACCCTTCGCGCACGCGACAGCGCAGGTCCCAGCACGACGACGCGTCGGCCGCGCTGACGAGCGCGCGCAACTGCATCGTGCGCTCCGTCGCGTCGGTCACCTGCAGCACCTGCACGCGGCCGTCCCACTCGGGCGCCGCATGGACGAGCCGCGCGAGTTCCTCGCGCAGCGGCGCAAGCGGCGTACGGTAATCGACCGACAGGTAAACCGTGCCGATGATCTCCGAGCTGCTGCGTGTCCAGTTCGTGAACGGGTTCTCGATGATCCATTGCAGCGGCACGACGAGGCGCCGCTGGTCCCACAGCCGCACCGACACGAACGAACCGGTGATTTCCTCGATACGCCCCCACTCGCCCTGGATCACGACCACGTCATCGAGCCGGATCGGCTGCGTGAGCGCGATCTGCAGCCCGGCGATCAGGTTGCCGAGCACCGGCCGCGCGGCGATACCGGCGACCAGGCCCGCGACGCCGGCCGACGCCAGCAGGCTCGCGCCCACCTGGCGCACGTTCGGGAACGTCATCAGCGCGGCGCCGGTCCCGATGATCACGATCAGCACCATCACGGTCCGCACGAGCACCTTGGCCTGCGTATGGATGCGCCGCGCCTGGAGGTTGTCGGCCGTATCGATCGGATGGGCCCGGATGATCGCGTCGCCGACGCCGGCCGCGAGCCGCACCAGCAGCCACGTGAGCGACACGATCGAGCCGACCGCGGCCGCGGTGCGCATGCCGCGCACGAACGACATGCCGTCGTCCGCCTGGACCCACACGAACTCGAGCGCCAGCAGCGCCAGCACGACGAGCGACGGCTTGTCGATGTAGCGCAGGATCGCGCTCATCAGCGGATACGGCTGCGCGAGGCGCTTGACGATGCGTGCGCCGAGGCGGTGCACGACCGTGACGACCAGCATGACGATGACCGACACGGCCAGCGTGCCGAGCCACGAATGCAGCGGCGCATCGGCGATGCGCTGCAGTTCCTCGATTGAAATCATCGGCGCCCTTGGGTGATGAGGCGTAGATGCCTCGTCCTGGATGCGTCGGCGACGTCCGGGCCACGCGCGTGCCCGGACACGGCGTCAGATCAGTTGCCGCTCCTGCAGGGAAACGCCTTGCCGAGACCGAGCGACACCGCGGTGCTCGCGTTGTAGTCGGCCAGCTTCGGATTTTCCGCGATGTACTTGCGCACCGCGTCGGTCATCTGCTGCGCCCGGATGTCGGGCGGCAGGCAGAAATACTGGCCGACCCGCGGCCCCGTCGTGCCGCCGATCGCATCGATGGTGTTGTAGACGCCGTCGGCGGCACCTTCGATGTAGGCCGCGCACGACGCCCGCGACTTGACGTCCGTCTTCGCGCACAGCCGGTCGAGATCCGCGCCCGTGAAAGCCGCCGCCGACAACGGCACGGCAAACGCCGCGGCACAAAACATTGCGCGCAACATGGTGTTCCTTATGTCAATGCGGCCCGAGACCGCCTGCTGCCCTGGCCGGCGCGGCGCCGGGATGCCCTGCTCCGGCCGGCATCCGGCCGGGCGGGCACCGTCTGCCGCACCGAAAACCGTCATTTTGCACTCTTTTGCGCGTCTGCCGGCGTCGACGCCCCGATGCGCGTCGTCCGCTTGGTCAGGATCTCGATCGCGTCCGGCGCGTTGTAGTGCTTCGCGAATTCGAGCGCGGTGATGCCGAGCTGGTTCTTCACCTGCGGATCGGCGCCCTGGTCGAGCAGCAGCGTCACCGTCGACGCATGGTTGCCGCGTGCGGCCATCATCAGCGGCGTCGTGCCGTTCGGCGATGCGGTATCGATATACGCGTCGTGGTCGAGCAGCAGTTTCACGACCGCGTCCTGGCCGTTGGTGGCCGCGTAGTGCAGCGGCGCCCAGCCCTTCTTGCTGACTTCCGCGCCCTTGTCGACCAGCAGCTTCGCAAGGCCGAGGTCGCCGTTCAGCGAGGCGAGCATCAGCGCGGTTTCGCCGGCCTTGTCTTCCTTCTCGAGGTCGACGTTCGGCGTCGTGGCGAGCGCCGCCGCGACCTTGTCGGACTTCTCGCGCGCCGCGATCACGATCAGCGGGTCGCCATTCGGCGCGATCGTGTTCGGGTCGAGCTTGCCGCTCTTGAGCTGCTTGCCGATGTCGGCGATGTCGTCGAACTTGACGGCCTTGACGATCGCGTCGAGCGATTCGGCATGCGCGCCGGCGGCCGCGAACAGGCCGCTCGCGACGAGCGCGGCGGCAACGAGTGCACGTTTCGGCAGATGGTTGGTCGGCTTCGTCATTGTTGTGGGCTCCTTCCCTGGGTTGTCGGCTGCGCGCACGTCGTTAGCGGGCGATCTTGAACAGCCGGAAAAAGTTCTGCGTCGTCGCGTCGGCCAGTGCCTCGACGGCGATCCCGCGCTCGGACGCGATAAAGCGTCCGACATGGCTGACGTACGCAGGTTCATTCGGCTTGCCGCGATACGGCACCGGCGCGAGGTACGGCGAGTCGGTCTCGATCAGCAGCCGGTCGAGCGGCACGCGCCGCGCGACGTCCTGCACGTCGGTCGCGTTCTTGAACGTGACGATGCCCGACAGCGAGATATGGAAGTTCTGCGCGAGCGCCTGCTCGGCCACCGGCCACGGCTCGGTGAAGCAGTGCATCACGCCGCCCGGCACGTCCGCGCGCTCCTCGGCCATGATCCGCAGCGTGTCCTCCGACGACGAGCGCGTGTGGATGATCAGCGGCTTCATCGTCGCGGTCGCCGCGCGGATGTGCGTGCGAAAGCGTTCGCGCTGCCATTCCATGTCGGCGATCGAGCGGCCTTCGAGGCGGTAGTAGTCGAGGCCCGTTTCGCCGATCGCGACGACCTTCGGGTGCGCGGCCAGCTCGACGAGCTCCGCGAGTGTCGGCTCGCGCGCGTCCTCGTGATCGGGATGCACGCCGACCGACGCATAGACGTTGTCGTGCGCGTCCGCGATCGCAAGGACCTCCGGCAGCGTCTCGAAATCGACGGACACGCACAGTGCGTGCGTGACGTCGTGCTCGCGCATGTTCTCGAGCACGGCCGGCAGGCGGTCGGCCAGGCCCTTGAAATTGATATGGCAGTGAGAGTCGACGAACATCGTGTTTCCTGAATTCGTAAGGCGTGCGCTCATGCGCGCGCCGGCATGCGGCAACGGGCGGCGTTCGCGGGCCGGCCGGCCACGGTCGCGTCGCGGCGTGAGCCGGTCATCGTTTCGCAACCTACGGGAAACAATGCCGGATCACGCGAAGATTTCCCGGTACCCGAGAAACAATTCCTCGAATACGAGCCGCGCGTTGAGCGGATGGTTCTCGACCGTCCGCTGTCGCGTCACGGCCTTCATGAAACGCGCGAACGCGTTCGCATCGACCGCTTCCGCGCACCGCGCGAGCGCCGCCGCATGCGTCGGGAAGTAGCGCGGCGCGCCCGCCATCCGCTGCGCGAGCAGGTCGTACAGCCAGCGCTGCAGCCAGCCGAGCACCAGCGGCACCGGCAGTTTCTGCAGTGTCTCGCCGCACGCGAACGGGTCGCATGCCGCACCGGCCGCGAGCTGCCCGAGCGTGTAGTCGCGCAGTGGGCGGTTCTCGTCGCTCGCGAGCGCCAGCGCGGCGAGCGGCGCGCCGCCGGCCTCGGCGAGCAGCGCGTCCGCATGCTCGACGCCCTGTGCCGCGAGCCAGGCCGCGGCCGCGTCGGGCGCCGGCACGGTCATCGGCCACTGCCGGCAGCGGCTGATGATCGTCGGCAGCAGGCGGTCGATACGCGCCGACACGAGCAGGAACACGACACCGGACGGCGGCTCCTCCAGCGTTTTCAGCAGCGCGTTCGACGCGGCGACGTTGAGCGCCTCGGCCGGATACAGCACGACGACGCGCGCGCCGCCGCGGTGCGAACCGACCCCGCAGAAGTCGAGCAGCGCGCGCACCTGCTCGATCTTGATTTCCTTGCTCGGCGCGCGGGTCTTCTTGCCGCCCTCGTCCGCGTCGGCCGCTTTCGGGTCGTCCGCAGCGCCCGGCGCCTCGCCCGCCAGCGCCTCGGGCAGCACGATCCGGTAGTCCGGATGGTTGCCCTGCGAGAACCACGTGCAGGCCGCGCAGGCGCCGCACGGCTCGCCGTTAGGCTGCGGCGATTCGCACAGGAAGCCCTGCGCGAGATGCTGCGCGAACTGCAGCTTGCCGATCCCGGCCTGGCCATGCAGCAGCAGCGCGTGCGGCCATTGCGCACGCAGTTGCTGCAGGCGGTTCCAGTCGTCGGTCTGCCACGGATAGATCATGGGGTGCGTTCCTTGCGAATTACAGCGCGGCGAGCACGCGCTCGAGCTGCTGGCGAATCTCGGGAATCGTCCGCGTCGCGTCGACGATCGCGAAGCGGTGCGGCGCCTCTTCCGCACGCCGCAGGTATTCGCCACGCGTGCGCGCGAAGAACGCGTCGGATTCGCTTTCGAACTTGTCGGGCATGCGCGCGGCGCCGCGCCGCTCGCTCGCGACCTGCGGCGCGACGTCGAACAGCACCGTCAGGTCGGGCTGGAAGCCGCCCTGCACCCAGCGCTCCAGCGTCTCGAGCTTGTCGCGCGGCAGCCCGCGACCACCGCCCTGGTACGCGAACGTCGCATCGGTGAAGCGATCGGACACGACCCAGTCGCCGCGCGCGAGCGCCGGCTCGATCACGAGCGCGAGATGCTCGCGACGCGCGGCGAACATCAGAAGCGCTTCCGTCTCGAGATCCATCGGCTGGTTCAGCAGGATCTCCCGCAGTTTCTCGCCGAGCTGCGTGCCGCCCGGCTCGCGGGTGACGACGACCTGCCGGCCGGCCGCGGCCAGCTTGCCCTGGAGGCGTTCGCAGAACCATTGCAGGTGGGTGGTCTTCCCCGCCCCGTCGATGCCTTCGAACGTGATGAATTTACCGCTCGCCATTATTGACCTCGTATGTACTTGTCCACGGCCTTGTTGTGGTCGCCGAGCGTGTCCGAGAACACGCTCGTGCCATCGCCTTTCGCGACGAAATAGAGCGCGCTCGTCTGGGCCGGATTGATCGCCGCCTGCAGCGCGGCGACGCCCGGCAACGCGATCGGCGTCGGCGGCAGCCCGCGTCGGGTGTAGGTATTGTAAGGAGTGTCGGCCTGCAGGTCGCGCTTGCGCAGGCGGCCGTCGTACGCGTCGCCGAGCCCGTAGATCACCGACGGATCGGTCTGCAGCGGCATGCCGATGCGCAGCCGGTTCGCGAACACGGCCGCGACGAACGCGCGATCGGCCGCATGGCCCGTTTCCTTCTCGACGATCGACGCGATCGTCAGCGCTTCGTAAGGCGTCTTGTACGGCAGGCCCGGCACGCGCGCGGCCCAGGCCTCGTCGAGACGCGTCTGCATCAGATGGTATGCGCGCCGATAGATGTTCAGGTCGCTCGTGCCCTTGTCGAACAGGTAGGTATCGGGGAAGAACAGCCCCTCGCCGCTGCCGCGTTGCACCGCGTTGTCCGGCGCGCCGATCGCGCGCAGCAGCTCGGCGTCGCTCATGCCGGCCGTCGAGTGGGCAAGATCGGGGTTCGCATCGAGTTCCGCGCGCATCCGCTTGAAGGTCCAGCCTTCGATGACCGTCGCGACGTACTCGTTCACGTCGCCGCGCGCGATCTTCTGGAGTACCTCGTACGGCGTGATGCCGGTCTTGAATTCGTAGTTGCCGGACTTGAGCCGGCTCGACAGCCCGAGCACGCGCGTCATCGCGACGAAGCCGAGCGGCTCGACCGGCACGCCGCCGCGCCTGAGCTGCAGCGCGACGCTCTTCACGCTGCTGCGCGGCTTGATCGTGACGTCGAGCGATGCGGAACCCAGCAGCAGCGGCCGGGTTGCCCAGTAATACCCGCCGCCCGCGCCGGCAGCGGCCACAACGACGGCCAGCGCCACGATCGTCGCGGCGCATTTCTTCAGTAGGGACATGGAAACGTGACTCAGGTAAGACCCATATAATACTTGCTCGCCTTCGTCAAAGTCAGGGTTGACTGTTCCCTCATTCCATGAGCACACCGTTCGCTTCACCGGCTGCCCAGGCCGCATCTGCCTCGCTCCCCGTTTTCCCCCGCCCGTCCGCCGCCGATTTCGACGCGCCGGCCGCCTGCATGCCGCTGCCGCAGTTCGGCGTGATCGACGTGGCCGGCGACGACGCCGCGACGTTCCTGCACAGCCAGCTCACCAACGACATCGAGCATCTCGACGCCGCGAGCGCGCGGCTGTCCGGTTATTGCTCGCCGAAGGGGCGCCTCCTCGGGTCGTTCCTCGCGTGGCGCGCCGGCCACGGCGTGCGCCTGCTGGTGTCGAAGGACGTGCAGCCCGCCGTGCAGAAGCGGCTGTCGATGTTCGTGCTGCGCGCGAAGGCGAAACTGACGGACGCGAGCGACACGCTCGCGGTGGTCGGCTTCGCGGGCGACGTGCGCGACGCGCTGTCGGGCATCTTCGACGCGCTGCCGGACGGTGTACACGTGAAGGTCGACGGCCCGGCCGGCACGCTGATCCGCGTGCCCGATGCGGCCGGCCGCAAGCGCTATCTGTGGATCGGCCCGCGTGCTGAAGTCGACGCGCGCGTCGCCGCGCTCGGCGGGACGCTGCCGGTCGTGTCGCCGGCCGTATGGGACTGGCTCGACATCCGCGCGGGCGAACCGCGCATCACGCAGCCTGCCGTCGAACAGTTCGTGCCGCAGATGGTCAACTTCGACGTGATCGGCGCCGTTAACTTTCGCAAGGGATGCTACCCGGGCCAGGAAATCGTCGCACGCAGCCAGTACCGCGGCACGATCAAGCGCCGCACGGCGCTCGCGCACGTCGCCGGCGAGACCGATACCGTGCATGCCGGCGTCGAGCTGTTCCACAGCGACGATCCCGGCCAGCCGTGCGGGATGATCGTCAACGCGGCGGCCGCGCCCGCGGGCGGCGTCGACGCGCTGGTCGAGATCAAGCTCGCCGCGCTCGACAACGGCACGGTACACCTCGGTTCGGCCGACGGCCCGGTGCTCGCGTTCGACGCGCTGCCGTACGCATGGCCGACGGAAGCGTGACGCACTGACAACCCATTCGCGCGCCGGCTCGCGAGTCGCAGCCGGCGCCCGATGTTTCCTGCGAGAGATTCGCCCGATGTGTCTGATTGCCTTCGACTGGCAGCCCGATGCCGCCGCCGGTCCCGTCTTTACCCTCACCGCCAACCGCGACGAGTTCTTTCGCCGGACGAGTGCGCCGCTTTCGTGGTGGGAAGATGTCCCGGGCGTACTGGCCGGCCGCGATCTCGAAGCGGGCGGCACGTGGCTCGGCGTCTCGCGCGACGGCCGGTTCGCCGCGCTGACGAACTACCGCGCGCCGTTCGACATCCGCGCCGGCGCGCCGACCCGCGGCAAGCTCGTGTCCGATTTCCTCGGCGGCCCGTCCGTTGCGCCGCTCGACTATCTCGGGCAGCTGGCCGAGCATGCAGCCGTCTACAACGGCTTCAACCTGCTCGTCGGCGACTGGAGGCGGCGCGAACTCGCGTGGTTCTGCAATCGTGCGCCCGAAGGCGAAAGCGGTGTCGCCGCCCCCGTCGCGATCGCGCCCGGCGTGCATGCGCTGTCGAATGCGCGGCTCGATACGCCCTGGCCGAAAGTGGTGCGCAAACGCGCGGAACTCGGCACGCTGCTTACCGATAATCCGACCCCGTCGCTCGACGACCTGATCGCGTTGATGCGCGACCCGCATGTCGCGGACGACGACGCGCTGCCGCACACGGGCATTCCGATCGAGCGCGAACGTGCGCTGTCGGCCGCGTTCATCGAGACGCCCGAATACGGCACGCGCGGCACGACCGCACTGCGCGTCACGATGAAGGAAGGCGTGCGGCTCACGGTCGAGATCAAGGAGCGCTGCGACGACGACGGTTCGCACCGCACCGTGCGGCCGGGTTCGTTCGAGCGCGCGTTCACGTTCGACCTCGACGCGACCCCGCCGCGCTGAGCGGGGTGGGCGCCGTGCTACGGCGCGCGCGCCATCTCGACGTGCGGCACGCCGGCTTCGACGAACGGTTCACCGACCGCCGTGAAGCCGTGCCGCAAGTAGAACGACACGGCCGAATCCTGCGCATAGAGCCGCACGACGATTTCGCCGCGGCGCCGCGCCGCGTCCAGCAGCGCGTCCAATACGGCCGACCCGACGCCCTGGCCACGTGCATCGGCCAGCACCGCGACACGGCCGATCGTGCCCGACGGCAGCAGCCGCCCCGTCGCGACCGCGCGGCGCACGCCGGTCGCCGCATCGACCCGGTACGCCACCGCATGGAGCGACAGCGGATCGTCGTCGTCGAGCTCCCATTCCGGCGGAATCTGCTGCTCGCGCACGAACACCGCGTCACGTATCCGCGCGGCGTCGCCGCCCAGTACCGTCCAGTCGCCCGTTTCCACCACGCCGTCCGTCATCGCAGCCCTCCACGCGGCGCGCACGCCGTCAAATGCCGTCAAACGTCGTCGAATGCGGCCTTCAGTGCCGCGACCGCGTCGGCATGCGCGGCCCGCACCTCGGGGATGTAGCCGCCCATCTTGAAGAATTCGTGGATCATCCCCGGATAGCAGACCAGCGTGACCGCATTGCCCGCCGCACGCAACTTCTCCGCATACGCGGCACCCTCGTCGCTCAGCGGATCGTATTCGGCCGTCGCGATCCACGCCGGCGCGACGCCCGCGAACGACGGTGCATCGCGCGTACCGTCGAGCGGTGCGAAACGCCAGTCGTCGCGGTCCGCCCGATCGCGCACGTATTGCGTGAAGAACCACTGGATCGTGTCCTGCGTCAGCAAGTAGCCGTTCGCGAGCCGTGCGTGCGATCCGGTGTCCTGGTAGCCCGTCACGCCCGGATAGATCAGCATCTGCAGCGCGAGGCGAATGCCCGCATCGCGCGCGAGCACCGCGCAGACGGTCGCGAGCGTGCCGCCCGCGCTGTCGCCGCCGACGGCCAGCCGTTCGGCATCGATGCCGAACGTGGCGGCCTCGCGATGCAGCCATTGCAACGCGTCGTCGGCGTCGTTCACCGCGGTCGGGAACCGGTGCTCCGGCGCGAGCCGGTAGCCGACCGACAGCACCGCACACTGCGCGTCGTGCGCGAACATCCGGCACAACGCGTCGTGCGTATCGACGCTGCCGACCGTGAAACCGCCGCCGTGGTAGTACACGAGCGCAGGCAGCGGCTCCGCGAGGCTCGGCGCGACCGGCAGGTACAGCCGCGCGCCGATCGTGCGGCCATCGCGCGTCGGGACCACGCACTCCTCGACCGAATGCATCGGCGCCGGTGCGACGTCGAGGATCGGCGCACTCTTCTCGTACGCGGCGCGCGCCTGCTGCGGCGTCTGGTGATGGTAGGACGGACGTTTCGCGCGCTCGATCATGTCGAGCACCTGGGCGATCTTCGGATTCAGCGGCATCGATAAGGACGGCGCCGGTGCGACGCCGTGAACGGACAAGCGTCACATGATGCCACGCCCTCGTCGCGCGGGCGCGGTGCGCAATCCCGGCCCTCCCTCGGCCTGCCGCGAACGCGTTCGACGGCACACCTGCGACGTGCAAAACAAAACGGCCCTGCCGGCAAAGCGGCAGGGCCGTGCGTCCCGGCGCTTACGCGTCGCTCGGGCCGGGCTGGGCGTCCGGCGCCGTGCGCGAGCGTTGCCGCTTGATGTCGCGGCCCACCGCGAGCCGCCGCATGTACTTGAACGTGCCGAGCGCCTTCGCGACGAAATTGCCGTCGCTGTCGCGCACTTCGCCTTCGCAGTAGGCCATCGTCGTCGAGCGATGCATCACGCGCCCGTAAGCGCGCAACTCGCCGCGCCCCGGCTGCATGAAGTTCACCTTCATCTCGACCGTCACGACGCCGACGCCGTCGTCGGTCAGGCTGCGCGCGGCCATCGCGAGTGCGATGTCCGCGAGCGTCATCGTCACGCCGCCGTGCGCGATGCTCCACGTGTTCATGTGCCGCTCTTCGAGCGGCAGCACGAGCTCGCTCGCCCCGTCCTTCGCGGACACGAGCTGCACGCCGAGCAGGTCGACGAACGGGCTTTCGATCGACGGGCCGTCCGTCGGGGTTGCCGCGTCGCTCATCGTGCGCTGTCGACGATGTAGTCGACGCATTCGCGCGACTCGGCCACCGCGACGACGAATTTCTTCACTTCCTGGTGAACCGGGTGCACCTGGTAGGCATCGAGCGCGGCCTTGTCCGCGAAATCGGACACAAGCACGATGTCGGCGGTCGCGTCGAGGCCGGGCGTTGCCACGCCGACGTCGATCTGCAGCGTGCCCGGCACGAGGTCGCGGCAGCCTTCGAGCTTTTCCTTCAGCTTCAGCGCGTTCTGCGCGCGCGTCGCGCCTTCGGCCGATTCTTTCAACTTCCACATGACGATATGTCGGATCACTTCGGTTGCTCCTGTTCGTTGGTGTTCACGAAGCGGGCTCGGCCCGCCTCGTGGCCGGCCGGGTGATGCCCGGCCAGTCGTCTGCCCGCTTCGCTTGCACGCGGTCGCGGCAACGGAGGGAAAACGCGTATCGAATCGGCTGTTGCCCGGCCTTTCCGGCGACGATACGCGCATTTTCACCGTGTCGCTCACCGACGGCGCGATCCGCGCAAGCGGCGGCAATCGCCAAGCCTACCAAACTTGAAGGCTCCGATGGAACGATCGCGCAGCCTTCCATTGAATCTCGGGAACGCGGCTTGCCCGGCTTCACGTGCGCCGCTTCGGCGCAGGCCTGCACGCCTCCGCAATCGCCCGCGCAAACTCGACGATTCAATTCCGGCATGGCAGCAATCGGCAAAATGAAACGTCATTGCCGATTATTTATTCACCGAATATCCAGATTCCAATACCCGCCTTCATTAAATCGCATAATTTACCGACTCAATGAGTAATAGTTACGATCGCATTTTCCGCAAAACAGCCTGAAATCAGGAAAACACCATTGACTTCGATTCTTCTGAAAATTTAGAATTCCCTACAGCGGCTTACGATTGATTTTCTCCCGCCGCACACAAGGCGGCACGCGCCTGCACGAACGCCGCCCGCCTTGCCTTTTCTCGCTTCACGTCGGGCCGGCGTCCCTTGCCGTTTCAGCTTTCGGCATTTATCGCCTGTTTGCCAATTTCCTGCTCGATTCACTCACCGCAACAGCATCACATCCTGATTAACACCCGGCATTCACTTGAATGCCCGCGACACGGTACCAAACGGACAACAGATCCGTTCATTCGACCATCCCGATAAAAAATCGCCAGTCATCAGGAGGGACATCAACATGCATCGCCTTGTGAAGTCGCTGTGCCTCGGATTCATCTGCGCCGGCCTGCTCGCGGCCTGCAACGACGACGACGTCAAATCGAACAGCCCGCCGTCGAACAACGCCGCGCTGTCGTTCCGCATGGACGCCGGCGGCCAGATCAACGCGTTCTACCGGCAGGACAAGGTCGCCGCGCACCTGCTGGTGCGCTCGTCGACGAAACCGCGCCTGCTCGTGGTCTTCCCCGCCGGCAACAGCGGCACGGGGCTGTGGTTCGACGACACCGCGCAGCCGGTGAACTGGAGCCTCGACACGCCGCCGTCCGCGCTGTCGGCACCCGACGCGCACGGCCGCCCGCTGTACGGCATCGGCGCCGACGTGTCGGTGGACACCGGCACGCTGACGATCCGCCAGGGCGTGCTCAGCAACGTGCGCTTCCTGCGCGACTTCAACGGCGGCGCAACGATTCCGCAACAGATTCTCGCCGCGCCGACGGTCCAGGGCAGCGCCGCGCAATGGCAACGCGACCGGATCGACGGCGCGCCCGGTTATTCGCTGCGCATCACGTTGCGCGACGGCGGCAGCATCGTGCCGGCTGCGGGCGGCAAGCTCGTCCTGAGCGCACCGGCGGGCTCGCACACGCTGCGGCTGCATGTCGATGCGCTGTCGGGCGAGACGCCGTTGTCGCCGATCACGCGCGCCGACCTGCTCGCGCCGTCGGTGAACCCCGACCCCGTGAGCCAGAACGTGCTCGAATTCCTGAGCTTCCACGACAAGCTGCTGGCGGGCTCGTGGCAGTACGACACCTACTTCGGCCGCGACACGCTGATCTCGGTTCGCATGCTGATGCCCGTGCTCGAACCCGCGGCGATCGAGGCCGGCCTGTCGTCGGTGCTGAGCCGGCTGTCGGCCGACGGCAAGGTCGCGCACGAGGAAGGCATCGGCGAGTTCGCACTCGTCGACAACCAGAAGAACGGAAGACCGAACGATCCGACGCCGACCTACGACTACAAGATGATCGACAGCGACTATCTGCTCGCGCCGATCGCGGCCGCGTGGCTGATCGACGATACGCGCGGCCAGGCGCGTGCGGCTGCGTATCTGGCCCAGCGCGGCAGCGACGGGCAGACCAACGGCGCCCGCCTGATCGTCAACCTGCTGCACGTCGCGACCACCGCGCAGCCGTTCGCGCAGCAGCCGTCGGTCGCGAACCTGATCCACCTGCGGCCCGGCGAGATCGTCGGCAACTGGCGCGACAGCACCGACGGGCTCGGCGGCGGCGTCTACCCGTACGACGTGAACGCGGTGCTCGTGCCGGCCGCGTTGCGCGCGGCGAACGCATTCCTCACGCGCGGCCTGCTCGATCCGTACCTGGATGCCGGACAGCGCGCGACGCTCGCCAATACGGCTAACCAGGCGGCCACATGGGAAACGCAGGCGCCGCCACTGTTCCAGGTCAGCGTGCCGGCCGCGCAGGCGACCGCCGACGTGTCGGCCTATGCGCCGTCCGCCGGCGTGCCGGCCGGTGCCGCGCCTGGCGCGCCGCTGGCCTTCTACGCGCTGTCGCTCGATCAGCAGGGCAACCCGATTCCGGTGATGAACTCCGATGGCGGCTTCGCGTTGCTGTTCGGCACACCGCCGGACGACCAGCTCCAGCGGATCGTCGCCGACGTCACGCGGCCGTTCCCGACCGGGCTCGTGACCGATGCCGGCATGCTGATCGCGAACCCTGCGTATGCGAGCCAGGCACTGTGGCCGAAGTTCACGAGTTCCGCCTATCACGGCACGGTGATCTGGTCGTGGCAGCAGGCGATGTGGGTGGCCGGGCTCGATCGCCAGCTCGCGCGTCAGGACCTGTCGGCCGCGACCCGCACGCTGCTCGCGCAGGCACGACAGACGATCTGGCAGGTGATCTCGAACGGGCGCGACATGCGGACGTCGGAGATGTGGACGTGGTCCTACGTGAACGGCAAGTACCAGACCGACGCGTTCGGCACGCGCAGCGCCGATGCGACCGAAGCCAACGCGGCGCAGCTCTGGAGTACGACGTATCTCGCGATCCGCGATCCGCAGCAGCGCGCGGGCAAGTACTGGTGGCAGGCGTCGCGGCAGATGCAGGATGCGCAGCCGGAAAACGCGGCGGCCCTGGCATCGCGCTAGCTGCGTATCGCCCGTCGCATGCCGACCGGGCATGCTGAAGCCCCGGGTACGTTACCTCGCCCGGGGCTTGGGCGGAAATCGAAACGATCGACACGCCTTCGGCACGGCCGCGTTGCCGAACGTCCGGCGTGCCGCGCCACCCCGCGTCACCGCGACACGACGCGGTTTCGCCCTTCCCGCTTCGCCTGGTACAACCGTTCGTCGACGACGCGCAGCAACGCGTCGACCGTGCTGCCGTCGACCCCGTATTGCGCGACGCCGACGCTGACCGTCACCTGCACGCGCTTGAAATCGAGCCCGAACGGCGAGCTCGCGATCGACGAGCGCACGCGCTCGGCCGTCATCCGCGCGCCTTCGAGCGGCATCTCGGGCAGCAGCGCCATGAACTCCTCGCCGCCGACCCGCGCGAGCCCGCCGGCCGGCCGGATCGCGTCGAGGCACTGACGCACGACGCCGCGCAGCACCTCGTCGCCGATCTGGTGCCCATAGGCATCGTTGATGTTCTTGAAATTGTCGAGATCGAGCGCGAGCAGGCAGAACGGCGTGCCGTCGCGCTCGGCCCGCACGATTTCGCGCTCGACCTGCGCGATGAACTGGCGGCGGTTCGATGCGCCCGTCATCGGGTCGGTCGCGGCCATGTACTCGAGCTTCTGGTTCGTGCGCCGCAATTCCTGCAGCGCGCTTTCGGTGCGCGCCATCGATTCGGACAGCCGGCTCATCAGGTCTTCCTGGCTGTAGATCGCCGAGAACGAGCGCGTCGTCTGCAGCGCCTGCACGACGCCGTAGCTGAGCAGGAAGAAGCCGCCCGCGAAAATCGCGTGCGCGAGCCACCACATGTGATTCCACGGCTTGCCGAGAATGAACGCCAGCGACGACAGCGCAAACGCCATGATCGACACGCCGTAGATCACCATCAGCGGCGAGCGGATCCGGCGCGCGAGCAGCATGGCGACGTTCAGCAGCGAGAACACGAGCGCGCCGCCTTCCATCGACAGCCGCGTGCCCGGCGCGCCCGCGACCGGCGAATACGCGATGTACGCCACGACGACGTTGACGATCACGAAGAACACGATCCACGGCAGCCACGTGCGCACGCTCGTGCGCTTGTCGAAGCGATCGGGCGGACGGGCATAGGACAGCAGGCCCGTGAGCAGCAGGATCGACATCACAAGCCGCGACGCGGGCCCGTACAGCAGGAACAGCCAGATATTGTGATGCGCCATCCCGGTGAACGCACCGTGCAGCGCGTAGATCATCGCGAAGCCGAGAAAGCCGAGCGTCAGCCAGCGCAGCAGCGGTTCGCCGGACGACCGGTAGCACACCCACGTCACGTAGGTAACGAACCCGCCCTCGAGGGTCGCGGCCGCGATCGCGATTTCATGGAACGCGTGGTTCTCGAACACCGCGTGCGGGTCGCTGAAGAACCACAGATAGGCGATCAGATAGGCGGGCAGCAACGCGAATCCGACCAGCAGGCATTTCGCGTAGAGCCTCGCGGCCGCGCTGACGACGCGCGGCGGTTCCCCGGCTGCATAGGTCGTACTCATTCGGTCCCCGGTCGGTCTGCTGCGTTGGTTCGAACCTTCGCGGCACGGATCGTGCGACGCACGATCCGGCCCATCGTGCCGAAAGGCAAATGTCAGAGCAAGTATAGGTGGGGCAAATTGTTTGACAAGTAAGGGGAAACGGCATTGCCCGGCACACGCCTTTTGCTTCCCGATTGTTTCGAATGGCGGTTCAGTCGCGCCGATTCGCATCGCGGCCGCCTGCCTCGCCGAAGCGAAGCCGCGGCCGCCGCCCGCCAAAGATCAGAGGATTTCGAACAGGCCGGCCGCACCCTGCCCGCCGCCGATGCACATCGTGACGACCACGTACTTCACGCCGCGCCGCTTGCCTTCGATCAGCGCGTGGCCCGTCAGGCGCGCGCCCGACACGCCGTACGGATGGCCGACCGCGATCGCGCCGCCGTTCACGTTCAGGCGATCCTCAGGAATCCCGAGCGTGTCGCGGCAGTACAGCACCTGCACCGCGAACGCTTCGTTCAGTTCCCACAGGCCGATATCGTCGACCTTCAGCCCCGCCTGCTTCAGCAGCTTGGGCACCGCGAACACGGGGCCGATGCCCATCTCGTCCGGCTCGCAGCCCGCCACCGCGAAACCGCGGAATACGCCGAGCGGCTGCAGCCCTTCGCGCTGCGCGGCGTCGGCGCTCATGACGACGCAGGCCGACGCGCCGTCCGAGAACTGGCTGGCGTTGCCGGCGGTGATCACGCCGCCCGGCACGGCCGACCGGATCTTCGACACGCCTTCGAGCGTCGTGTCCGGGCGGATCCCTTCGTCGGCCGATACCGTCACTTCCTTCGTGAACAGACGGCCCGTGGCCTTGTCGGCGATGCCCGCGAGCACCGTGATCGGCACGATCTCGTCGCGAAAGCGTCCGGCTTCCTGCGCGGCCGCGGCACGCAGTTGCGACTGCACGCCGTACTCGTCCTGCCGCTCCTTCGAGATGCCGTAGCGCTTCGCGACGTTCTCGGCCGTCTGCAGCATGTTCCAGTAGATCTCGGGCTTGTGCTGCGCGAGCCAGCCTTCCTGGATCATGTGGTGGTTCATCTCGTTCTGCACGCACGAGATCGATTCGACGCCGCCCGCGACGTACACCTCGCCTTCGCCCGCGATGATCCGCTGCGCGGCCAGCGCGATGGTCTGCAGCCCCGACGAGCAGAAGCGGTTCACCGTCATCCCCGGCACGCTCACGGGCAGCCCCGCGCGCAAGGCGATCTGCCGCGCGATGTTCGCGCCGGTCGCGCCTTCGGGGTTCGCGCACCCCATGATCACGTCCTCGACGCGCGCGGGGTCGAGCTTCGCGCGTTCGAGTGCGGCCGCGACCACGTGGCCGCCGAGCGTCGCGCCGTGCGTCATGTTGAAAGCACCGCGCCAGGATTTCGCCAGCGGCGTGCGGGCGGTCGATACGATTACGGCTTCGGTCATGCGAGTCTCCTTCGGTCCTGCTTCATGTCCTGCATCGAATGGGGAAAATGCGCTACGCCGCCGGGCGCGCGCCCGCGGACGTCACATGCGCGACGCCCGCTGCCTGCATCTGCTGCCATGCGTGGGCGAGCGACCCGTTCAGGTCGATCGCGCGACACGCATCGTTGATCACCGCGGCGTCGAAACCGGCCGCACGCGCGTCGAGCGCCGACCACGCGACGCAATAGTCGGTCGCGAGCCCGCAGCACCACACGCGCTTCGCGCCGAGCTCGCGCAGATAGCCCGCGAGCCCCGTGCGCGTCGTGCGATCCGCTTCGACGAACGCGGAATAGCTGTCGACCTGCGCGTCGCCGCCCTTGCGGATGACGAGCCGCGCATGCGGGATGTCGAGGTCGCGATGCAGCGCCGCGCCGTCGGTGTCCTGCACGCAGTGCACGGGCCACAGCACCTGCTCGCCGTACGGCAGCGCGAGCGTGGAGAACGGTTCGCGGCCCGGATGGTTCGCCGCGAACGACACGTGCTCGCGCGGGTGCCAGTCCTGCGTCAGCACGACCTGGTCGAAGCGCTGCGCCAGCGCGTTGATCACCGGCACGACCGCGTCGCCGTCGGGCACCGCGAGCGCGCCGCCCGGCATGAAGTCGTATTGCACGTCGATCACGAGCAGTACGTCGTCGGTGTGTCTCATTGCGTTTCTCCGGGTGTTCGTCGCGCCGCGATCCGGCGCGTCAGCCGTTGAACCCGCGGCCGGCCTTCGCGAGCTCGGCGATCGACGGCGCGAGCTGCCATGCGTCGCCGTTCGGCGCGGCCGCGTAGCGGCGAATCGCGCGCTCGACGTTGTAGAGGCCGACCACGTCCGCGTACAGCATCGGGCCGCCGCGCCACAGCGGGAAGCCATAGCCGGTCAGGTAGACCATGTCGATGTCGGACGCCTTCGACGCGATCTTCTCCTCGAGGATCTTCGCGCCTTCGTTCACCAGCGCGAACACGAGCCGCTCGACGATCTCGTCGTCGCCGATCTTGCGCCGCTCGACGCCGCGCTCCTTCGAATACGCGACGACCATCTCGTCGACGAGCGACGACGGCTTTGCCTTGCGCTCGCCCGGCACGTAGTCGTACCAGCCGGCGCCCGTCTTCTGGCCGAAGCGGCCCTGCTCGCACAAGCGGTCGGCGATCTTCGAGTACTGCAGGCCGGGCTGCTCGACATAGCGGCGCTTGCGGATCGCCCAGCCGATGTCGTTGCCGGCGAGGTCGCTCATCCGGAACGGGCCCATCGCGAAACCGAATTTCTCGATCGCGCGATCGACCTGCGCGGGCAGCGCGCCTTCCTCGAGCATGAAGAGCGCCTGGCGGATGTACTGCTCGATCATCCGGTTGCCGATGAAGCCGTCGCACACACCCGACACGACCGCCGTCTTGCGGATCTTCTTCGCCACGGCCATCACGGTGGCGAGCACGTCCTTCGCGGTCTGCGCGCCGCGCACGACCTCGAGCAGCTTCATCACGTTCGCCGGGCTGAAGAAATGCATGCCGACGACGTCCTGCGGACGCTTCGTGAATGCCGCGATCTTGTCGACGTCGAGCGTCGACGTGTTCGACGCGAGGATCGCGCCCGCCTTCGCGACTTCGTCGAGCTTCCTGAACACCTGCTCCTTCACGCCGAGTTCCTCGAACACGGCCTCGACGATCAGGTCGGCATCCTTCAGGTCGTCGTAGGACAGCGTCGGCGTGATCAGCGCCATGCGCGCGTCGAGCTTCTCCTGCGTGAGCTTGCCCTTCTTCACCTGCGCGTCGTAGTTCTTGCGGATCGTCGCGACGCCGCGCTCGAGCGCTTCCTGTTTCGTTTCGAGCAGCGTGACGGGCAGCCCTGCGTTCACGAAGTTCATCGCGATGCCGCCGCCCATCGTGCCCGCGCCGATCACGCCGACACGGCGAATCTCGCGCAGCGGCGTATCGGACGGCACGTCGGGAATCTTGCTCGCCGCGCGCTCACCGAAAAACGCGTGCCGCAGCGCGCGGCTTTCCGGCGTCATCATCAGCGCGACGAAACCCTCGCGCTCGGCGATGCTGCCCTTGTCGAAGCCGTGCAGCACGCCGGCCTCGATCGCGTCGATGCACTTGTGCGGCGCGGGGAAATTCGGTGCGGCGGCCCGGGCCGAGTTGCGCGCGAACTGGATGAAGCCCGCGGCGTTCGCGTGGACGATCTTGCGATCGCGCACGCGCGGATGCTGCCCCTTCTGCGCACCGGCCTTGCGCGCGAACGCGACGGCCGCGTCGAGCAGGTCGCCGTCGGCCATCTCGTCGAACAGCCCGCTCTTCGCGAGTTGCTCCGACGGCACGGGCGCGCCCGACACGATCATGTTCAGCGCGGTTTCGAGCCCCACCGCGCGCGGCAGGCGCTGCGTGCCGCCCGCGCCCGGCAGCAGGCCGAGCTTCACCTCGGGCAGCGCGACCTGCGCGCCGGGCGCCGCGACACGGTAATGCGCGCCGAGCGCGAGCTCGAGGCCGCCGCCCATCACGACGCTGTGCAGCGCCGCGACGACGGGCTTCGCGCTCGCCTCCACCGCGCGGATCACGGTGTGCAGCGTCGGCTCCTGGAGCGCCTTCGGCGTATTGAATTCGGTGATGTCGGCGCCGCCCGAGAATGCGCGTCCCGCGCCGGTCAGCACGATGGCCGTGACCGACGGGTCCTGCGCGGCGCGATCGAGCGCGTCCATGACGCCCTGACGGGTCGACAGGCCGAGCCCGTTGACGGGCGGATTGTTGAGCGTAAGGACGGCCACGCCGTCGCGAGTCGAGTAATCCACTGCCATCTGCCTGCCTCCATGCATCGCGCGCCGGGGTGGCTGCGCTTCATTGTGCGCGGTCGAACAGCCGCATGTCCGGTTGAACGCAGGCAGCATACAACGAAAAAGCACGGTCGTTCAATTTGATTTTTGTTCCCGATCCGGGGACGGATCGGGCGACCGTTTCGCGAGCCGCTTGCGGCCCGGGCGCAGACGTTACGGCTCGCGTTACGACTCGCCGACCGCCGTCGGCAACACGTAATCGCGGAATGTCTCGCGCAGCTTCAGCTTCTGCAGCTTGCCGGTCGCGGTGTGCGGCAGCGAGTCGACGAACACGACGTCGTCGGGAATCCACCATTTCGCGACCTTGCCTTCATAGAACGCGAGCAGCGCGTCACGGTTCAGGTTCGTCCCTTCGCGCGGCACCACGACGAGCAGCGGGCGCTCGGTCCATTTCGGGTGCGCACAGGCGATGCAGGCGGCCTCGGCCACGCCCGGGTGCGCGATCGCGACGTTCTCGATGTCGATCGAGCTGATCCACTCGCCGCCCGACTTGATCACGTCCTTGCTGCGGTCGGTGATCTGCAGGAAACCGTCGGGGTCGATCGTCGCGACGTCGCCGGTCGGGAACCAGCCGTCCGACAGCGGCGACGTATCGCCGCGAAAGTAGTGGTCGATCACCCACGGGCCGCGCACCTGCAGCTCGCCGAACGCGACGCCGTCCCAGGGCAGCTCGTGGCCGTCCTCGCCGACGATGCGCATGTCGACGCCGCAGATCACGCGCCCCTGCTTCTCGAGCAGCTTGCGCTGCGCGTCGAGCGGCCGCTGCGACTGCGCCCAGTTGAGCTTCGCGAGCGTGCCGAGCGGCGACAGTTCGGTCATCCCCCAGGCATGGATCACGCGCACGCCGTATTCGTCCTCGAAGGTGCGCAGCATCGCGGGCGGGCACGCGGAGCCGCCGATCACCGTGCGGTTCAGCGTCGAGAAGCGCACACCGGCCTCGCGCATGTAGTTGAGCAGGCCGAGCCACACGGTCGGCACGCCCGCGGAGAACGTCACGCGCTCGGCTTCCATCAGCTCGTACAGCGATTTCCCGTCGAGATCCTTGCCGGGCAGCACGAGCTTGCCGCCCGTGAGCGGCACCGCGTACGGCAGCCCCCACGCGTTGACGTGGAACATCGGCACGACGGGCAGCACCGCGTCCATCGCGGACAGGTTCATCGCGTCCGGCAACGCGGCGCCGTACGCGTGCAGCACGGTCGAGCGGTGCGAATACAGCACGCCCTTCGGGTTGCCGGTCGTGCCCGACGTGTAGCAGAGCCCCGACGCCTGCTGCTCGTCGAGGCGCGGCCAGTCGTAGCGGCCGTCCTCCGCTTCGACGAGCGTTTCGTAGCACAGGAACGGCGTCGTGCCGGACGGCAGGTGCGCGGCGTCCGTCATCGCGACCCAGCCCTTCACGTGCGGGCATTGCGGCGCGATCGCATCGACGAGCGGGGCGAAATTGAGGTCGAAGAAGACGTAGCGGTCTTCCGCGTGATTGACGATGTACGCGATCTGCTCGGGGAACAGGCGCGGGTTGATCGTGTGGCACACGGCACCCATGCCGCCGATCCCGTAATACGCTTCCAGATGCCGGTAGCCGTTCCACGCCAGCGTGCCGACGCGATCGCCGGTTTCGACGCCGAGCCGCGCGAGCGCCTGCGCCAGTTGCTTTGCGCGGCGTTCGCAATCGCGGTACGTGTAGCGATGCAGATCGCCTTCCACGCGCCTCGATACGATCTCCGTGTCGCCGGCATGTCGCGCGGCATGAGAAATCAGCGAGGACACCAGCAACGGCATGTCCATCATCTGGCCCAGCAACGGCTTACCCATCGTCTTGTTCTCCGTGAGGATGCGAATCGGTGACCAGCCTCTGCGGCGCGCCCGTCAGCGGCCCCGGACGGGCGTCGCGCATGGCGCGCGGGCCGCCATGCGGGCGGCGCGGCGCCGCCTTACAATATCGGCTTACCCAGAGGCGCTCAACATGTCGTTTTCCCGAAGCGCAGCCGATACGGCTGACACCCTCCCCGACCTCGCCGCCACGCTCGGCGCGCCCGCCGCCGGCGCGTTCGTCGCGCTCGGCGACGCGTTTCATACGCGGCTGCCGGCCGCGCCGCTTGCCGCGCCGTACGTCGTCGGCTTTTCCGGCGAAGTCGCGCACCTGCTCGACCTGCCGCCGTCGCTCGTCGCGCAGCCCGGCTTCGCCGAGCTGTTCGCCGGCAACCCGACACGCGACTGGCCCGCGCACGCGATGCCGTACGCATCGGTGTATTCCGGCCACCAGTTCGGCGTGTGGGCGGGCCAGCTCGGCGACGGCCGCGCGCTGACGATCGGCGAGCGCACCGGCACCGACGGCCGCCGCTACGAATTGCAGCTGAAAGGCAGCGGCCGCACGCCGTATTCGCGGATGGGCGACGGCCGCGCGGTGCTGCGCTCGTCGATCCGCGAATTCCTGTGCTCGGAAGCGATGCATCACCTCGGCATCCCGACCACGCGCGCCCTGACGGTGATCGGTTCCGACCAGCCGGTGGTGCGCGAGGAAATCGAGACGTCGGCCGTCGTCACGCGCGTGTCGGAGAGCTTCGTGCGCTTCGGCCACTTCGAACACTTCTTCTCGAACGATCGCCCCGACCTGCTGCGCCAGCTCGCCGATCACGTGATCGACCGCTTCTATCCGGATTGCCGCCACGCCGACGATCCGTACCTCGCGCTGCTCGAAGCCGCGACGCTGCGCACGGCGGATCTCGTCGCGCAGTGGCAGGCCGTCGGCTTCTGCCACGGCGTGATGAACACCGACAACATGTCGATCCTCGGCGTGACGATCGACTACGGCCCGTTCGGTTTCGTCGATGCGTTCGATGCGAACCACATCTGCAACCACTCGGATACGAACGGCCGCTATGCGTACCGGATGCAGCCGCGCATCGCGCACTGGAACTGCTACTGCCTCGCGCAGGCGCTGCTGCCGCTGATCGGGCTGCAGCACGGCATCGCCGACGACGATGCGCGCGCCGAGCGCGCGGTGGACGACGCGCAGGCCGTGCTCGCGAAATTCCCGGAACGTTTCGGCCCCGCGCTCGAGCGCGCGATGCGCGCGAAGCTCGGCCTCGAGCTCGAGCGCGAGAACGATGCCGACCTCGCGAACAAGCTGCTCGAGACGATGCATGCGAGCCACGCGGATTTCACGCTGACGTTCCGCCGGCTCGCACAGGTCTCGAAGCACGACGCGAGCCGCGACGCCCCCGTGCGCGACCTGTTCATCGACCGCGATGCGTTCGATGCGTGGGCGAACCTCTACCGCGCGCGGCTGTCCGAGGAAACGCGCGACGACGCGACACGCGCGGCCGCGATGAATCGCGCGAACCCGAAATACGTATTGCGCAACCATCTGGCCGAAGTCGCGATCCGGCGCGCGAAGGAAAAGGATTTTTCGGAGGTCGAGCGGCTCGCGCAGATCCTGCGCCGGCCGTTCGACGAACAACCGGAGCATGAAGCGTACGCGGCGTTGCCGCCCGACTGGGCCGGGTCGCTCGAAGTGAGCTGCTCGTCCTGAAGCCCGCAACCCGCGCGTATCGACAGACCGATCAGGAGAACCCCATGTCCCACGATTCCGACGACAAGACCTTCCCGTACCAGAAGGACGACGCCGAGCTGCGCCGGCGGCTCACGCCGATGCAGTACGAAGTCACGCAGCACGCGGCAACCGAGCGTGCGTTCACCGGCGAATACACCGACACCGAAGACGCCGGCATCTACAAGTGCGTCGTCTGCAGCACGCCATTGTTCGAATCCGGCTCCAAGTTCCATTCGGGCTGCGGCTGGCCCAGCTACTTCAAGCCGCTCAACGGCGAGGTGATCGACGAGAAGGTCGACTACTCGCACGGGATGGTGCGCGTCGAGGTCCGCTGCAACCACTGCGGCGCGCATCTCGGCCACGTCTTCGAGGACGGCCCGCGCGACAAGACCGGTTTGCGCTACTGCATCAATTCGGCTGCGTTAAACTTCGAGTCCCGACCCGAAAACGAATGAGCGGCGCCGGGCGGATCGGCGGGGCACCCCGCGCCGCCGCCCCGATCCGCTCCGGCGGTGCCTGGCGGGTCCCTACAACGGTGAAAGGCCGCGCAAGCGGCCTTTCACGCAGCTGCGAGCGCCATGAAATTCCTGTTCGATCTGTTTCCGATCATCCTGTTTTTTGCCGCCTTCAAGGTCTGGGGCATCTTTACCGCCACCGCCGTCGCGATCGTCGCGACGCTGGCCCAGGTCGCGTGGGTCGCCTTCCGGCACCGGAAGGTCGACACGATGCTGTGGGTCAGCCTGGGCGTGATCGTCGTTTTCGGTGGTGCCACCCTCGTCCTGCATGACGAGAAATTCATTCAATGGAAACCGACTGTGCTGTACTGGCTGTTTGCGATCGGGCTGCTCGCCGCGCGCTATGCGTTCGGCAACAACCTGATCGAAAAGATGATGGGCAAGCAGCTCACGCTGCCGCACCCCGTGTGGGACAAACTGAACGTCGCGTGGGCGCTGTTCTTCGCGGTGCTCGGCGTCGCGAACCTGTACGTGGTGCACAACTTCACCGAGTCGCAATGGGTGAACTTCAAGCTGTTCGGCACGACGGGCGCGATGGTCGTATTCATCATCCTGCAGAGCCTGTGGCTCACGAAATACCTGAAGGACGAGTGACATGACGGACGCCTTTCTCCACGCGTCGCCCGACGAACGCATCGCGCTGATCGAAGCGCGCCTCACCGCAGCGCTCGCCCCGCTGTCGCTCACCGTGCGCGACGACAGCGCGCAGCACGCGGGCCACGCCGGCGCGACCGCCGGCGGCCACTTCACGGTCACGATCGTGTCGGCCGCGTTCGCGGGCAAGCCGCGCGTCGCGCGGCACCGGCTGGTGTATGATGCGCTCGCTGATGCGATGCAGCGCGGCATTCACGCGCTCGCGATCGTGGCTTACACGCCCGAAGAATTCAACGAATCTTCAATCTAGTCTCATTAGGAATTCCCGATGATCCTGAAATCCCCCCGCCTGTGGGTCGCGGCGGCTGCTTTCGCAGCGGCACCGGCATTTGCCCAGAACATCGCCGTCGTCAACGGCACGCCGATTCCGAAGTCGCGCGCGGACGCGATGGTCGCCCAGCTCGTGCAGCAAGGCCAGACCGACAACGCGCAGCTGCAGCAGGCCGTGCGCCAGGAACTCGTGAACCGCGAAATCCTGATGCAGGAAGCAATCCGTGAAGGCATCCCGAACCGTCCGGACGTGAAGGCGCAGGTCGCCGTCGCGCAGCAGACCGTCGTGCTGCGCTCGATGATCGAGAGCTTCCTGAAGAAGAACCAGCCGACCGACGCCGAAGTGAAGGCGCGCTACGACGACCTCGTCAAGGGCGCCGGCGGCAACCGCGAATACCACCTGCACCACATCCTCGTCAGCGACGAGCAGCAGGCGAAGGACCTGATCGCGAAGATCAAGGCCGGCGCGAAGTTCGAGGATCTCGCGAAGCAGTTCTCGAAGGATCCGGGCTCGGGCAAGAACGGCGGCGATCTCGACTGGTCCGACCCGAAGGCGTACGTGCCGGAATTCGCGGCGGCCGCGCAGAAGCTGCAGAAAGGCCAGATGACCGACACGCCGGTGAAGACGCAGTTCGGCTGGCACATCATCCGCGTCGACGACATCCGCGACATCGCGCCGCCGCCGCTCGAGCAGGTGAAGGCGCAGATCGCGCAGCAGCTCGTGCAGCAGAAGCTGCAGGCGTTCGAGGAAGGTCTGCGTCAGCAGGCAAAGATCCAGTAACGCAGGCGCTCGCCGCTCGCGCATCGAAAAGCCGCTCCCCGGAGCGGCTTTTTTGTTGCCCGCAGGCTGGCCGCAAGCGCATCACGATGTGCGGCGTTCCCACCAAAGAAAAGGCCGCTCCGAAGAGCGGCCTTTGCCGTATGCCTGATCGGCTCGCGCCGCGGACTTACGCGGGATGGAACACGTCGTGATAGCGAACGTCGCCTGACGGCCGCGGCGCCGAGTCGTCGAGCGACAGCGCAAGGAAATACTCGGGCGGTACGCCCGGGAACACGATGTCGCCGGACGGCGCAAAGCCGAAACGCGTGTAGTACGCGGGCTCCCCGAGCAGGACGCAGCCGCGCGCACCGAGGCGGCGCAACGCGTCGAGCCCCGCGCGCACCAGCCCCGTGCCGATGCTCTGCCGCTGGCAGTCGGGCAGCACCGCGAGCGGCGCGAGCCCGTACCAGCCCTGGCTGCCGGGCGCCTCGCCGCCGATCGACACCGGCGAGAACGCGACGTGCCCGATCAGCCGGCCGTCGCGTTCCGCGACGAGCGAGACGCTCAACGCATCGTCCGCACGCAACGTATCGACGATCCGCCGTTCGAACTGCCCGCCTTCCGGCTCGCCCGCGAACGCGGCGACGATCACGCGGCCGATCGCGTCGGCCTCGCTCGCGCGCTCGTCGCGCAGCGTGACGACCTCGACCGGCGCGTTCGGATCGAACATCATCCCGATCAGCCGATCCAGCGGCGCGCGTTGCGGAACACGCGCATCCACGGGCTCGCTTCACCCCAGCTTTCCGGGTGCCAGCTCATCGCGACCGTACGATGCACGCGCTCCATGTGCGGCATCAGCACCGAGAAGCGGCCGTCGGCCGTCGTGACCGACGTGATGCCGGCCGGCGAGCCGTTCGGGTTGAACGGATAACGCTCGGTTGCTTCGCCGCGGTGGTCGACGAAACGCATCGCGACCGCGACGCGATCGATGTCGCCCTGTTGCGAGAAGTCCGCATAACCTTCGCCGTGCGCGACCGCGACCGGAATCCGCGAGCCTTCCATCCCCGCGAAGAAGATCGACGGCGATTTCTCGACTTCGACGAACGAGAAACGCGCCTCGAACTGCTCGGACTTGTTGCGCGTGAACTTCGGCCAGGCTTCCGCACCCGGGATCATCGACGAGATGCTCGACAGCATCTGGCAGCCGTTGCAGATGCCGAGCGCGAACGTGTCGGGACGCGCGAAGAACGCCGAGAACATGTCGGCGAGATTCGCGTTGAAGCGGATCGTCTTCGCCCAGCCTTCGCCCGCGCCCAGCACGTCGCCGTACGAGAAGCCGCCGCACGCGACCGCCCCCGCAAAATCGGCAAGATTCGCGCGGCCGGCCAGCAGGTCGCTCATGTGCACGTCGTGCGCATCGAAGCCCGCGCGGTCGAACGCGTAGGCCGTTTCAAGATGCGAGTTCACGCCCTGCTCGCGCAGGATCGCGACACGCGGCCGTGCGCCCGTCGCGATGAACGGCGCCGCGATGTCGTCGGCCGGATCGAAGCTCAGCACCGGCGAGATGCCCGGGTCGGCCACGTCCAGCAGCGCGTCGTATTCGGCATCCGCGCATGCGGGGTTGTCGCGCAGGCGCGCGATGCGCCAGCTTACTTCGCTCCACGCGCGATGGAGTTCGGCGCGCGGTGCGTCGAAAATCTTCTTCGCGTCGCGGTACACCTCGATCACGTCGCGATCGTTGACCGAGCCGATCACGTGCGAGCATGCCGACAGGCCGAACTCGCGCAGCGCGCCCAGCACCGCGTCACGGTCGGTCGCGCGCACCTGCACGACGGCGCCCAGTTCCTCGGAGAACAGCGCGCGCAGCGTGCGATCCTCGCGGCGGCCGCTCGTCTGCTTCGCCCAGTCCTTCGCGTCGCCGTAGTCGGATTCGTGATTCGGGTCGAGCGTCAGCATGTCGACGTTCAGCGACACGCCCGCGTGGCCCGCGAACGCCATTTCGCACACCGTCGCCCACAGGCCGCCGTCCGAGCGATCGTGGTACGCGAGCAGCTTGTCTTGCGCATTGAGCGACTGGATCGCGTTGAAGAAACGCTTCAGGTCTTCCGCATCGTCGACGTCCGGCGTCGTGTCGCCGACCTGCTGCGTGACCTGCGCGAAGATGCTGCCGCCCATCCGGTTCTTGCCGCGGCCGAGATCGATCGCGATCAGCACGCTGTCGCCCGCATCGGCGATGCGGCGCAGTTGCGGCGTCAGGTGACGGCGCACGTCCTCGACCGGCGCGAACGCGGAGATGATCAGCGACACCGGCGACACCACTTCCTTCGCGACGCCCTGCTCGTCCCACTTCGTCTTCATCGACAGCGAGTCCTTGCCGACCGGGATGCCGATCCCGAGTGCCGGGCACAGCTCCATGCCGATCGCCTTGACCGTGTCGAACAGCGCGGCGTCCTCGCCGGCCGTGCCGCACGCGGCCATCCAGTTCGCCGACAGCTTCAGCTTGTCGAGCGACGCGATCGGCGCGCTCGCGATGTTCGTGATCGCCTCGCCGACCGCCATGCGGCCCGATGCGGGCGCGTCGATCACCGCGAGCGGCGTGCGCTCGGCCATCGTCATCGCCTCGCCCTTGAAACCCGCGTAGTCGAGCGCGGTGACCGCGCAGTCGGCCACCGGCACCTGCCACGGGCCGACCATCTGGTCGCGCACCGACGTGCCGCCGACCGAACGGTCGCCGATCGTGATCAGGAACGACTTGCTGCCGACCGTCGGGTGCTTCAGCACGTCGATCGCGACTTCCGACAGCGCGATGCCCGTCACGTCGACCGGCGCGCGTTCGGTCGTCACGCGCGTGACGTCGCGATGCATGCGCGGCGGCTTGCCGAGCAGCACTTCCATCGGCATGTCGACCGGGTATTCGTCGGCGCCCGTCGCTTCGTCGTCGACGAGCTTCAGCTGGCGTTCGTCGGTCGCGACGCCGACCACCGCGAACGGGCAGCGCTCACGCGCGCAGATCGCCTCGAAACGCGGCAGGTCGGCCGGCGCGATCGCCAGCACGTAGCGCTCCTGCGCTTCGTTCGACCAGATTTCGCGCGGCGACAGGCCCGATTCCTCGAGCGCGACCTTGCGCAGCTCGAAGCGCGCACCCTTGCCCGCGCCGTCGACGATCTCGGGGAACGCATTCGACAGGCCGCCCGCGCCGACGTCGTGGATGCTCAGGATCGGGTTTTCCGCGCCGAGCTGCCAGCAGCCGTTGATCACTTCCTGCGCGCGACGTTCGATTTCCGGGTTGCCGCGCTGCACCGAGTCGAAGTCGAGTTCGGCCGTGTTCGCGCCGGTCGCCATCGAGCTCGCGGCGCCGCCGCCCATCCCGATCCGCATGCCGGGGCCGCCGATCTGGATCAGCAGCGAGCCGGCCGGCACGTCGTGCTTGTGCGTATGCTGATCCGCGATGTTGCCGAGGCCGCCCGCGATCATGATCGGCTTGTGATAACCATGCACCTTCCCGCCGACGTTCTGCTCGTACACGCGGAAGTAGCCGCCGAGGTTCGGGCGGCCGAATTCGTTGTTGAACGCGGCGCCGCCGAGCGGGCCGTCGATCATGATCTGCAGCGGCGACGCGATGCGATCCGGACGGCCGTACGGGCCGTACGCGTCGTTGGGGTTGCGCTCGCCGACCGGCTGCGCGGCGTCGCGCGCGTTTTCCCACGGCTGGCGGGCGTCCGGCAGGTCGAGGTTCGACACGGTGAAGCCCGTCAGGCCGGCCTTCGGACGCGCGCCGCGGCCCGTCGCGCCTTCGTCGCGGATCTCGCCGCCCGCGCCGGTCGCCGCACCCGGGAACGGCGAGATCGCCGTCGGGTGGTTGTGCGTCTCGACCTTCATCAGCGTGTGCGTGAGCTCGGTGTGGCGGCCGTAGCGCTCGCCCGGCTCGCCGGCCGCGCCTGCGTTGCGCGGGAACCAGCGTTCGGCTTCGGCGCCGACCATGATCGACGAGTTGTCCGAATAGGCGACGATCGTGCCCTGCGGGCTCAGCTTCTCGGTGTTGCGGATCATCGCGAACAGCGACATGTCCTGGGCTTCGCCGTCGATCGTCCACTGCGCGTTGAAGATCTTGTGGCGGCAGTGTTCGCTGTTCGCCTGCGCGAACATCATCAGTTCCACGTCGGTCGGGTTGCGTTCGAGCTTGCGGAACGCGTCGACCAGGTAGTCGATCTCGTCGTCGGCGAGCGCGAGGCCCAGCTCGACGTTCGCGCGCTCGAGCGCGCCGCGGCCGATACCCAGCACGTCGACGGTCGCGAGCGGCTTGGCCGGCAGTTCGTCGAACAGGTGCTGCGCGTCGTCGCGCGCCGCGACCACGCTTTCGGTCATCCGGTCATGCAGCGCGGCCGCGACGGCCGCGCGCGCGTCGTCCGACAGCGCCTTCTTGCCGCCGAGCAGGCCCGACTTCAGCGTGACCGTGAATTCGACGCCGCGCTCGATGCGGCGTACGTGCGTGAGGCCGCAGTGCTGGGCGATGTCGGTCGCCTTGCTCGCCCACGGCGAAACCGTGCCGAAACGCGGCAGCACGACGAAGGTCTCGGTCGTGCCCTTCTCGGCCGCCGGCTCGAACGGCGCGCCGTAGTGCATCAGCGCGTCGATGCGCGCGCTGTCGTCGGCCGACAGCGGCTCGGCCGCATTGACGAAGTGCAGGAACTGCCCGCGCACCGCGACGATGTTGGCGTCGATTTGCCTGAGCGTGTCGAGCAGACGGGTTTGACGGAAATCGGAGAGGGCCGAAGCGCCGGGAAAACACGAGAAGTGAGCCATGGGCTGGACTGACGTCGATGAGTCGCGCGAGGTGGCGACGTGGGGCGAAAGGAAGGCCGTAATTATACCCGGAAGTCGGTCGCCCAAGACCGGCCGATCGGCAACCCGCATGCACCGCATCGGTGCCGCGATGTCCACCGCGCACGGCCTGCCCGCCGGGCCGCCCCGCGCGGGCGCGGCAGCCGGCGGCCGCGGCCCAGCGGCACGGCCCGTGCCACCGCGGCGCCGGCTCCCGCGATTTTGGCGCTATCATTCCGGGTTCACCGGGCCCGGGCCCTCAGCGAATTCTCACCGGGCAGCGCCTGCGCGCCGCCCGTCATCGAAGCAATCCATGGATGTCATCGTCATCGGCGGCGGAATCAGCGGCGTCGCCACCGCCTACCAGTTGCGCGCGGCCGGCCATCGCGTATGCGTGGTCGAACGCCACGCGACCGTCGCGCAGGGTGCGACCTACGGCGACGGCGGCGCGCTGCTGCCGAGCCCGCTCGACGTCTGGTTCGGCCCGACCTTCATGCGCCAGCGCCAGCCGCGCGACAGCGGCATCGTCTACAAGCCCGGCTTCAACGGCGGCGTGCGGCGCTTCGTCAAGCAGCTCGGCAGGCTGCGCGAGCCCGACGCGTTCGCCGCGCAGTACACGCGGCTGCGCCCGCTGATCGACGCGTCGCGCGACGCGCTCGCCGACATCGAGACGCGCCTCGAGCTCGAGTTCGAGCAGAAGCCCGGCATCCTGCACGTCGTGCGCGATCCGCGCGACTGGGAAGCGATGCAGCCCGCGCTCGACCTGCTGCGCACGCTCGACCAGCCGTACCGCCTGCTCTCCGCAGACGAATGCGCGGCACTCGAGCCGTCGGTGCCGGCCGAGCCCGGTTTCGCCGGCGGCGTGCTGCTCGAGACCGAGCGCACCGGGAATTGCCCGCTGTTCGCGAAACTGGTCAAGCAGACGCTCGACGAACACGGCGTGCAGTTCCGCTTCGGCGCGGAAGTCGCCGCGATCCGCGTCGACAACGGCCGCGCCGCGGTCGAGCTCGTCCCGCCCGGCGACCGCCGCGCTTCGAACGCCCGCGACGTCGACGTGATTTCCGCCGATGCGATCGTGGTCGCCGCCGGCGCCGGCAGCCTGCCGCTGCTCGACCGCCTCGGCTGGCGCCTGCCGCTGCACCCGGTGCGGGTCCACGCGCTGACCGCGCCGGTCGCCTACGAAGAACATGCGCCGCACCTGAACGTCATCGATTCGATCAAGCGCATCTCGATCACGCGCACCCACCAGCGGCTGCGCGTCGGCGGCGGCGCCGTGCTGCAGAGCCTGCCCGACACCGCGAAGCCGCTCGCCGAGCCGCTGTCCGAGGCCGCGCTCGCGTTGCTCGGCCAGGCCGTCCACGACTGGGTGCCCGGTGCCGCGAGGATCTCGGCCGCGCTGTCCTGGCAAGGTACGCAACTGCTGTCGCCGGACGGTCTGCCGGTCGTCGGTCCGACCCCGCATCCGCGCGTATTCGTCAATTTCGGGCATGGCCCGGCCGGCTGGGGGCTCGCATGCGGGTCTGCTAAAGTGGTGACCGACTACCTGGGCGGCGACGTGCAGCACTGGCGCGCCGACACGCTCGCCGCGCTAAGCGCCGGGCGCTTCACGACCTGACCGCCGCGGGCCCGTCCCCGGCGGCCGCCTTGCCAGCCGCCGCGACCCGGCGATGACCCCGCGATGACCGTTACCCTTCCGCTTCCCGATTCCGCTCCGATCGCGCTGCTGCGCGTCGCCGACCTGCGCACGGCCGAAGCCGACGCAGCCGCGGCGCTGCCGCCGCATACGCTGATGGGTCGCGCAGGCGCCGCCGCCGCGCGCTGGCTGTCCGAACGCGCGGCCGGCGACGACCGCCCCGTCTGGTTCGCGGTCGGCCCGGGCAACAACGGCGGCGACGCGCTCGTTGCCGCCGCGCACCTGCAGCAGCTCGGCGTCGCGACCCAGGCGTGGATGCCGGTGCCGGTGAAGCCCGACGACGCGCAATGGGCGCTCGGCCTCGCGCGCGCCGCCGGCGTGCCGCTGTCGGCCACGCCGCCTGCTTCGCTGGACGGCTATGCGTGGGTGGTCGACGGACTGTTCGGCATCGGTCTCGGCCGCGCGCTCGACGGCGCGTTCGCCGAGCAGGCCGCGCGCATCGCCGCGCATGCGCGCAGCGGCGGCCGCGTGCTTGCGCTGGATGTGCCGAGCGGCCTCGACAGCGATACGGGCCAGATCGTCGGCGCGGGCGTCGCCGTCGCCGCCACCCATACGCTCACTTTCATCGGCGCGAAGCCGGGCCTCTACACGGGCGAAGGCCGGGATCTTGCCGGCGCGATCGACGTCGAATCGCTCGACGTCGCGCCACCCGCCGCGCCGGCCATCGTACTGAACGCGCCCGCGCGGTTCGCCGCCGCCCTGCCCGCGCGCGCATTCGCATCCCACAAGGGCACATACGGCAGCCTCGCGGTACTCGGCGGCGACACCGGCATGTGCGGCGCGCCGATCCTGGCCGCCCGCGCCGCGCTGTTCGCCGGTGCCGGCAAGGTGCATGTCGGCTTCCTCGGCACCGGCGCGCCGCCGTACGATCCGCCGTTTCCCGAACTGATGCTGCACGCGGCCGACACCCTCGACCTTGGCGCGATGACCGCCATCGCCGCAGGCTGCGGGCTGGGCACGCGCGAGGCCGCGGCGACGCTCGTGCGCGACGTGCTTGCCCACGACGCCGCGACGCTGCTCGATGCCGACGCGCTGAACCTCGTCGCGACGCACGCGGATCTCGCGGCCGCCGTCGCCACGCGCGGTGCGCGCGGTTATCCGTGCGTGCTGACGCCGCATCCGCTCGAGGCCGCGCGGCTGCTCGGCTGCGACACGGCGGCGATTCAGCGCGACCGCCTCGCGGCCGCGCAGGCGCTCGCGTCACGTTATGGGGCCATCGTCGTGCTGAAAGGCTCGGGCACGGTGATCGCGGCGCCCGACGGCCGCATGACGATCAACCCGACCGGCAACGCGGCGCTCGCCACGGGCGGCACCGGCGACGTGCTCGGCGGCCTGATCGGCGCGCTGCTCGCGCAACGCGTCGCGCCGTACGAAGCGGCGCTGGCAGGCGTCTACCTGCACGGCCTCGCGGCCGACACGCTGACCGCGAACGGAACCGGCCCGGCCGGACTCACGGCAGGCGAACTCGCGCCGATGGTGCGCACGCTGGTCAATCGCCTTTTTTATGCGTCGCCGCGCGCCGGCACATAACGCCGCTATACTGACTGCCCCGCCGCACGGCGGGCCCTCTCGTCCGCCGGCCTTCCGATCCCGATGAGCCGGCGCGGCATTCCTCCCGATTCACGCTTCACTCGAACCGCCATGACGCTGAATTCGCTCCCCGCCTGGACTGCCCTTCAATCCCACTTCGAACAGATCCGTCACGCCCGGCTGCGCGACTGGTTCGCGCCGGAACACGACCACGCGCCGACCCGCGCCGAACGCTTCACGATTCCGGGCGGCGGTCTCGCGGCCGATTTCTCGAAGAACCGCATCAACGACGAAACGCTGCGCCTGCTCGTCCAGCTCGCGCGCGACGCGGGTGTCGAGGCGCGCCGCGACGCGATGTTCGCGGGCGAAATCGTGAACCCGACCGAAGGCCGTGCCGCCCTGCACACCGCGCTGCGCGCGACCGATCCGCAAGCGCCGTTCCACGCGCAGGTGAGCGCCGAGCGCGCGAAGATGGCGACGTTCGCTCGCGCCGTGCGCAGCGGCACCTGGACGGGCTACACCGGCAAACGCATCCGCCACGTGATCAACATCGGCATCGGCGGCTCCGATCTCGGGCCGAAGATGGTCGTACACGCGCTGCACCACGTCGCGACGCCCGAAATTTCCACGCACTTCGTGTCGAACGTCGACGGCGCCGATCTCGCACGCGTGCTCGAACAGGTCGATCCCGAGGAAACGCTCGCGATCATCGTGTCGAAGACCTTCACGACGCTCGAGACGATGACGAACGCACGCTCGCTGCGCGACTGGTTCGTCGCGCGCGGCTGCCCCGAGGACGCGCTTGCAAAGCACTTCGTCGGCGTGTCGGCGAACCCGGCCGAAGTCGTGAAGTTCGGCATCGCCGCGGACAACGTGTTCGAAATGTGGGACTGGGTCGGCGGCCGCTATTCGCTGTGGTCGGCGGTCGGGCTGTCGATCATGATCGCGATCGGCCCCGAGCAGTTCGACGAGCTGCTGGCCGGCGCGAACGACATGGACCGTCATTTCCGCGAGGCACCGCTCGAGCGCAACCTGCCTGTGCTGCTCGGCCTGATCGGCATCTGGTACCGGAATTTCTTCGGTTCGCAGAGTTATCTCGTCGCGCCGTATTCGGAAGCGCTGCACTACCTGCCGTCGTACCTGCAGCAGCTCGAAATGGAAAGCAACGGCAAATCCGCGCGCCTCGACGGCACCTTCGTCGACTACCCGACGTCGGCCGTCACGTGGGGCGAGCCGGGCACCAACGGCCAGCATGCGTTCTTCCAGATGCTGCACCAGGGGCCGACGATCGTGCCGATCGACTTCATCGCGGTGCTGACGCCCGAGCATCCGCTCGCGAGCCACCACCCGAAGCTGCTCGCGAACTGCTTCGCGCAGAGCGAGGCACTGATGCTCGGCCGCACGCTGGAGGAAGCACGCAAGGTCGCGGGGCCGGGCAAGGAGGCGCTCGCGCCGCACCTGACGTTCCCGGGCAACCGCCCGACGACGACGCTGCTCGTCGATGCGCTGACGCCGCGCACGCTCGGCGCGCTGATCGCGCTGTACGAACACAAGGTGCTCGTGCAGGCAACGGTGTGGGACATCAACCCGTTCGACCAGTGGGGCGTCGAGCTCGGCAAGATTCTCGGCAAGGTGGTGGAAGCCGACCTGTCGGCCGAGTCGGTCGATCCGGCGAAGCACGACTCGTCGACCACCGCGCTGATCGAGCGCGCCCGCGCGGCGTTGAAGCGCTGAGGCACTGTGAGGCACTGACGCAGCGGCGTCATGCCCATGCCGGCCGCTCGGCGCACGCCGCGCGGCCGGCAAAAGCATTCAGCCGTTGCGCTGCGCCGCGCGCGGCTCGACGATGCGCCCGGCGTCGAGCGTCACCGTCGTCGCGCAGCGGCGTGCCAGTTCGGCATCGTGCGTCACGAGCACGAGCGTTGCACCGTTCGTGCGGTTCAGTTCGAACATCAGGTCGATGACCGCATGGCCCGTGGCCGCATCGAGGCTGCCGGTCGGCTCGTCGGCGAAGAGGATCGCCGGGCGCGTGACGAATGCGCGCGCAAGTGCGACGCGCTGCTGCTCGCCGCCGGACAACAACTTCGGATAATGCGCGGTGCGTTCGCCGAGGCCGACCTGCACGAGCAGCGCCCGGGCGCGATCGGCGGCATCGCGCGCACTGATGCCGCCCTGCAGTTCGAGCGGCAGCATCACGTTCTCGAGCGCGGTCAGGTGCGGCATCAACTGGAACGACTGGAATACGAACCCGACTGCGCCGTTGCGCAGCGCCGCGCGCGCGTCCTCGTCGAGCTGGTCGAGCGCGCGACCGAGCAGGCGAACCGTGCCGCTCGTCGCGCTGTCCAACCCCGCAAGCAGGCCGAGCAGCGTCGATTTACCCGACCCCGACGCGCCGACGATCGCGAGACTGCTGCCCGGCCGCACGGCGAGCGTGATGCCGTCGAGGATCGTCAGCTCGCCGGTTGCGTCGGCGACCCGCTTGCACACGTCATGGACTTCGATGATCGGATCGGTAATCTTGAACATGGACACGACATTTCGCTGGAAAAGACGCGCGGCGATCGCCGCGCTGCTGGGTACGCTGCTGGCCGCCGCCATGCCTGCACGCGCCGCGACGACGCCGGCCGCGACATCGGGCCAGCCCGTGATCGCCGTGCTCGGCGACAGCCTGTCGGCCGAATACGGGCTGCCGCGCGACACCGGCTGGGTGGCGTTGCTGCGGCAACGGCTCACGACCGAGCGAATCGATTATAGCGTCGCGAACGCCAGCGTCAGCGGCGACACCACCAGCGGCGGCCGCGCGCGGCTGCCTGCGGTGCTGCAGCGGCTCAAGCCGTCGATCGTCGTCATCGAGCTCGGCTCGAACGATGCACTGCGCGGCGTGCCGCTCGCGACGACCGAACAGAACCTGCGCGACATCATCGCCGGTGCGCGGCAAGCGCGGGCCAGGGTCGTGCTGGTCGGCATGTACGTGCCACCCAACTACGGCCCGGACTACACGCAGAAGTTCCACGCCGTCTATACGCGGCTGTCGAAGGATCTCGGCGTGCCGCTCGTGCCGTTCCTGCTGGCCGGCATCGAGAACAAGCCCGAGATGTTCCAGGCCGACCAGATGCATCCGACGCAGCAGGCCCAGGGCATTCTGCTCGACAACGTCTGGCCGGCGCTGAAACCGCTGCTCGGCAAGCCGCGCGGCTGACGCCGCCTCGCCCCGCCGGAAAACAAAAAGCCCCGCGTGAAGCGGGGCTTTTTGTTGCGGGCGAAACGACGCTCAGTTGTCGCCGTCCGACGACTGGCTGGCCGTCGAGCCGTACAGCTTCACCTTCGAGCGATCGCGCAGCGCGGCGAGATACGCTTCGCCTTCGCTCTGCGCGTCGACCTGCGCCATCTGCTGCTGCGCGGCCGCCAGTTGCTGCGGATCGACCGCCGAACCCGGGATCACCGCGTTCACGCGATAGATCGCATAGCCGTCCGCGCCGAGATCGACACCGACGTAGGCCGGCAGCGTCTTCGCGTCGACCTTGTAGACGGCGCTCAGCGCAGCCGGCGTCAGGCCCTGCGACTGCGTACGCGATACCTTCTGCGCGGCCGCGAACCCGTCGGTCGACTTCGACTTCTGCAGTTCGGCCAGCTTCGCCGCGCCGTCCTTCTTCGCGAGTTCGGCAGCCTGCTCGGCGACCACCTTCTGGCGCACGACGTCCTTGATCGCGTCGAGCGCGGGCACGGCAGCCGGCTTGTAGTCGGTCACACGCGCCGAGATCAGCGTGTTGTTGCCGACGTCGATCGCCTGCGTGTTGTTCTGGTTCTTCACCGAGTCGGTTGCGAACACGGCGGCCAGGAACTTCGGATTGTTCAGCGGGCTCGTCGGCGGCAACTGCGGATTCGGCGTCGGCGTGACGGTGGCCGTCTGGATCGTCAGCTTGTACTTGTCCGCGGCCGGCTGCAGCGTCTTCGCCTTTTCGTAGACGGTGGACGTGAAGCCTTCCGCGTTGTCCGTGAACGCCTTCGATGCGTACTGCTGCTTCAGGTCGGCCGCGATCTGGTCCTTCACTTCCGCGAACGGCTTGACGGCCGCCGGCTTCACTTCCGTTGCCTTCAGGATGTGGAAGCCCAGATCCGACTGCACGACACCGCTCACATCACCTTGCTTGAGCGCGAACGCGGCATCATCGAACGCCTTGCCGCCCGCCGTCGAGCCGCGCGTGATGAAGCCGAGGTCGCCGCCCTTCGCGGCCGACGGTGCATCCTGCGAGTCCTTCTGCGCGATCTGCGCGAACTGGTCCGGGTGCGCCTTCACGTCGGCGAGCAGTTGCTCGGCCTTCGTCTTCGCTGCAGTCTTGTCGGCCGCGCTTGCGCTGCCCGGTGCGGCGATGAAGATGTGGCTCACGCGCACCTGCGCTTCGGTGCGGAAGTGCGTGGGGTTGTCGTCGTAGAACTTCTTGATGTCCGCGTCGGTCGGCTGCGCGCTCGCGGCCGCTGCCGCCGGCGAATAGACGAGGTACTGGATCGTCGCGGTCTCGGGCGTCGCGAAGCTCTGCTTGTGCGCGTCGTAATACGCGGTGAGCTGCGCGTCGGTCGGCTGGACCTTCGCGGCGAAGTCGCTCGTCTTCAGCACGAGCGCCTGCACTTCGCGCTGCTGCGCGGCGAGTTCGGACAGACGTTGCGCGAGGCTCTTCGGCGTGAATGCGCTCGACACGATGCTGGCCGGAATCTGCTGCAGCGCGAGGCTGTAGCGCACGCGCTCCTGGTACTGCTCGGGCGTCATCCCCTGGAACGACAGCAGCTGCGCATAGCGCTCGACGTCGATCGACCCGTCGGGCTTCTTCAGCGACGCGATCATCGGGTCGCTCATCAGTGCATCGCGCACGGCGTTGTCCGATGCGGTCAGGTGCAGGCGTTGGGTCTCGTCGGCCAGCACGCGTTGCTGGATCAGGCCGTCGAGCACCTGCTTGCGATGCTCGGGCGTATCGAACATCTTGATGTCGAACTGCCCGCCGAGTGCCTGGCGCGCCTGGTCGATCTGCTGGCGGAACGCGCCGTCGAATTCGACCCGCGTGATCTTGTGCCCGTTGACTGCCGCGACGTTCGCGCTATCGTCGAAGAAGCCGCGGAAGCCTTGGATCCCGACGAAACCCAGCCCCGGCAACACGATCAGGAGCAGGAGCGCCATCATCAGGCGCTGGTGATTACGGAAGAAATCGAGCATGCGTGACGGGAAAATTGGACAAAACGCCCGATATTACAACATACGGGGTGGGACGGGAGAAAAGCGGCGCCGCCCGCGGCGATCACCACCGGAAGGACAGGCAAAAATACCGGTCTTCCAGAACCGGGCACACGCCGTCACCCGCCCCTCCTCGCGAAGTTCCGAAAGCAGCTCGCCCAATGATCGCCCCCATCGCGGCCGCCCAGGCTCGCGGCAGCATAGGATCCATTCGTTCGCCGAGCGGCTTGCCCGATGCGGCGCTGGCGTCATTCGCACCGGCGACCGCACGGCACCGCCGGGGCAGCGAATCGAGCCAATGGAAGGTTGCCCGACACGGGAGCACACGGCACAAGCCTGGCCTGTACGTCCCGGCATAGGCCGCGAGAAACGTGACGGCCGGAAAGACGACAAGGATCAACCGCACGATGCCGATCGGTCGACACCGCCCTAACGAGTCGTCGGACTTTGCATATCGAAAATAGATCGTTCGTGCCGCATCGCAAGCCGGATACGCTTTTCGCGCCGTGCAATCCGTGCCACGCTCATCGACGGAACGATGAACGGGTGCGGCCCATTCGACCATTCAACCCTACCGCACCACTCGATGAGTTTTCTTCACCACGCGCGCCTCGTCGCATTCGCTGCCTCCGTCGGCCTTCTGGCGGGCTGCAATGGGGAAAGTGTCGATAGCTCGGGCGTTTCGCCCGTCGCGACGGAAAATGCCGCAAACAGTGCCACGCAATTCACGATTGCGCTGTACCAGTTCTACGCAACCCGACAGAGCTACATCGCCCAAGGCCTTGCGCCGAATACGTTTCTACACAATCGCCAGCTGTCCGATGCTTCGTCCACCTCGGTGACGAAGCCCAATCACGACACGCTGTACTCCATCGCCATGCTTCAACTGGACGCGGGCCCAATTCAGATCGACACGCCCGCCAGCGGCACCCGCTACTTCTCCCTCGCGCTGATGGACGCCTATACGAACAACTTCGCGATTCGCGGCACGAGCGCCGACAACGGTGTCGCGAAGGTCTTTTGGGTCGTGGGGCCGAACTGGCAGGGAACCGCCCCGGCAGGCGTCACCGTACTCCACTCGTCGACCAACGCGGTGTGGGCGTTGGCGCGGACTTACGTGAGCGATGCGAACGACTATCCCGCCGCGTGGGCCGTTCAGAATCAACTGGTCGTGTCGCGCCCCGCTGGAACCGGTGTCGCTGCGTGGGACAGCGTGGACACGCAAAAGCCGCCCGGTTATGCCAACTGGCCGGCGTATTTTCAGTACGTGAACCGGCTCTTGAAAAAGAGTCCGCCGACGCCGCAGGATACGGCCGAGGCGACGAACGCGCTCGACGTGATAGGTATAGGCCCGGCGCAGACCTTCAACGCGTCGTCCGCCGACGTCGCATCGATCGACGCGGGCGCGGCCCGGGCGCTGGCGAGCCTGACGGGCGGCGGAACGCAGCAAGCCGCCGCCCAGGCGAGTACCGGCTCGAATGGCTGGACAGGCGGCCCGGCCAACGTCGGCAACTACGGAACCCAGTACACGCTACGGGCGCGCGTTGCGCTGAACGGCCTCGGTGCACTGCCCGGCAGCGAAGCGATCTACTACACCAGTACGGGAGCGGCGAACACGTCGGGGGCGAATTACGACGGCAGCGGCGTCTATCAGATGACGTTCCCGGCGGGACAGCTTCCTCCGGCGCGCGCCTTCTGGTCATTGACGCTGTACGCCGGCACGAACCAGGCGCAGGCTTTCTTTTATCCGAATCCCGATGGAATCTATGCGCTGTCCTATCCGGCGTCGAACTTTCAGTTCGCGAGCGACGGCTCGCTCGTGCTCACCATCAGCCATGTGCGACCCGCGGGTGTACCCGCCAGCAACTGGCTGCCGGCCCCTGCCGGCGCGTTCAATCTGACGCTGCGCACCTACTTGCCGGACGCCCCGCTCCTGAACGCAACCTACAAGTTGCCGCCGGTAATACGCGTTCAGTAATACCGCTCCGCGCGAGCCGGAAAAACCGGCGCCTCCGCGGCGAGAAAGCATGAAAAACCCGCGACCGCGTTCGAGCCGTCGCGGGTTTTCCGTTCCGACGGCTGCGCGCCCCAGAGGCATTTCCTGTCGTATTGCCTGCTGCCATACCGCCCGCCCGGCATCGCAAGGTCGCGCTCCGCCGGAAGCTGCGCAGACGATTTCTCCCGCCGTTTGTGCGTCCGGTTTGCGCCAGATCCCGGGCGCAAACCGGACGCACAAACAACAATGCCCGCACAAGGCGGGCATTGTTGTTTGTTTGGCGGAGCGGACGGGACTCGCCTACATCCTGCAGGCCGCGGATGCGCGTGCACGCGCATCCCTTCGAGCCCCGCCGGAAGCCGCGCAGGCGGCTTCCTCCGCTCCGCGGTCACGCGCCCGCCAGCGGGCGCAATCGGCGATACAAATGAAAAAGCCCGCACAAGGCGGGCTTTCTCATTTTCTGGCGGAGCGGACGGGACTCGAACCCGCGACCCCCGGCGTGACAGGCCGGTATTCTAACCGACTGAACTACCGCTCCTTGGTCTGGCTGAATCAGGAAACTGGTGGGTGCTGAGGGGTTCGAACCCCCGACCTACGCCTTGTAAGGGCGCCGCTCTACCAGCTGAGCTAAGCACCCGTTTCCGATTCGTTCTGGCTGCGATCTGCGTTTCGGCATCAACAACCAGCGAGCCCGCAAGTTTAATTCATCCCCGATCATTTTGCAAAGCCCCGACGCGAATATTTTCCACGCTCGTGCATACGATTCCGGGACGCATAAAAAAACCCGCGGCCAGGCCGCGGGTTTCGTGAACAACCGTCAGAACGAACGGCGCTCCGATGCTCAGTGCTTGACGAATTCCGTCGAGCCGGCATCCTTCGCCGCATCGGCGACCGGTGCCGCCGCCTTCGCCTCTTCTTCCGGCGGCAGCGGGGTCGGCGAACGCTCGAGCGCGAGTTCAAGCACCTTGTCGATCCAGCGGACCGGCACGATCTCGATCGCGTTCTTCACGTTGTCCGGAATCTCGGCGAGATCCTTGACGTTCTCTTCCGGGATCAGCACGAGCTTGATGCCACCGCGATGCGCTGCGAGCAGCTTCTCCTTCAGGCCGCCGATCGGCAGGACTTCACCACGCAGCGTGATTTCGCCCGTCATCGCGACATCGGCACGCACCGGGATACCCGTCAGCACCGACACCAGCGCGGTCGTCATCGCACCGCCGGCGGACGGACCGTCCTTCGGCGTCGCGCCTTCCGGCACGTGGATGTGGATGTCCTGCTTCTCGAACGCTTCGTCCTTGATGCCCAGACGCCGCGAACGCGAGCGCACGACCGAACGTGCCGCCTCGACCGACTCCTTCATCACGTCACCGAGCGAACCCGTGCGGATCACGTTGCCCTTGCCCGGCATCACCGCGGCTTCGATCGTCAGCAGATCGCCACCGACTTCCGTCCACGCGAGGCCCGTCACCTGACCGACCTGGTTTTCCTTCGCCGCGAGGCCGAAGTCGTACTTGCGCACGCCGAGGAAGGTATCGAGGTTCTCGCCGTCGACCTTGATCGCGCCCGATGCCTTCTTCAGCAGCAGCATCTTCACGACCTTGCGGCAGATCTTCGACACTTCCCGCTCGAGCGAACGCACACCAGCTTCGCGCGTGTAGTAGCGGATGATGTCGCGGATCGCCTGCTCGGTGACCTCGATCTCGCCTTCCTTCAGCCCGTTGTTCTTCTTCTGCTTCGGCAGCAGGTAACGCTGGGCAATGCTGACCTTCTCGTCTTCCGTGTAGCCCGACAGACGGATCACTTCCATCCGGTCGAGCAGCGGCGGCGGGATGTTCAGCGAGTTCGACGTCGCGACGAACATCACGTCCGACAGGTCGAAGTCGACTTCGATGTAGTGGTCGGCGAACGTGTGGTTCTGTTCCGGATCGAGCACCTCGAGCAGCGCCGACGACGGATCCCCGCGGAAATCCATGCCCATCTTGTCGACTTCGTCGAGCAGGAAGAGCGGATTGCGCACGCCGACCTTCGTGAGGCTCTGCAGGATCTTGCCCGGCATCGAACCGATATACGTGCGACGGTGGCCGCGGATCTCGGCTTCGTCACGCACGCCGCCGAGCGCCATCCGGACGAACTTGCGGTTCGTCGCACGGGCGATCGACTGGCCGAGCGAGGTCTTGCCGACGCCCGGGGGCCCGACGAGGCACAGGATCGGCGCCTTGACCTTGTCCACGCGCTGTTGCACCGCGAGATACTCGAGGATGCGTTCCTTCACCTTCTCGAGGCCGAAGTGATCTTCGTCGAGCACCTGCTCGGCGTTCGACAGGTCGTTGTTGACCTTGCTCTTCTTGCGCCACGGCAGGCCGATCAGCGTGTCGATGTAGTTGCGCACGACGGTGGCTTCCGCCGACATCGGCGACATCAGCTTCAGCTTCTTCAGCTCGGCGTCGGCCTTCTTCTTCGCTTCCTTCGGCATGCGCGCGGCGTTGATGCGCTTCTCGAGTTCCTCGAGGTCCGCACCCTCTTCGCCTTCGCCCAGTTCCTTCTGGATCGCCTTGACCTGCTCGTTCAGGTAGTACTCGCGCTGGCTCTTTTCCATCTGGCGCTTCACGCGCCCGCGGATGCGCTTTTCGACCTGCAGGATGTCGATCTCGGCTTCGAGCTGCGCGAGCAGGTGCTCGAGGCGCTCGATGACCGGGAACATCTCGAGGATGTGCTGCTTCTGGTCGAGCTTCAGCGGCAGGCGCTCGGCGATCATGTCGGCGAGGCGGCCCGCTTCGTCGATGCCCGACAGCGACGTGAGGATCTCCGGCGGGATCTTCTTGTTCAGCTTCACGTACTGGTCGAACTGCGACACGATCGCGCGGCGCAGCGCTTCCGTTTCAGCGCTGTCGGCGTGATCGGGCTCGAGCGGCATCACTTCGCAGGAGAATTGCGTTTCCTGCTCTTCGATCGACAACGCCTTCGCACGCTGCAGGCCCTCGACGAGCACCTTCACGGTGCCGTCCGGCAGCTTCAGCATCTGCAGGATGTTGGCGATACAACCGACCTCGTACATGTCCTTTTCGGTCGGTTCGTCCTTGGCCGCGGTTTTCTGGGCGACAAGCATGATGTGCTTGCCGCCTTCCATCGCTGCTTCGAGGGCCTTGATCGATTTCGGCCGGCCCACGAAGAGCGGAATGACCATGTGCGGGAAAACGACGACATCCCGCAGCGGCAGCAGCGGGAGCGTGATGCGTTCCGGCGGAAGAAGTTGGGTGCCTGACATTTCATTTCCCCATGAGTGGAATCAATTGTTCGGTAATTGAGGCCGCCACAACGAATTGCAAGCCTTCAAGTGCGGGAAATATTCGGTAAGAAAGTAACCACCGCGAGTCGAGTCAGAGTTACCCACAAGATAAACGAAAAAAAGCCGCCCACGGACTCATGAACGGCCTTTTTCGCAGAACATCGTCGGCAAGCCGGTCAGTTCGAACCCGCCACCTTCGGCGTGTCCTCGTAGATCAGCAAAGGCTTGCCGTCGCCATCGATGACGTTTTCGTCGATGATGACCTTGCTGACCCCTTTCATCGTCGGCAGCTCGTACATCACGTCGAGCAATGCCTGTTCGATGATCGAACGCAAACCGCGCGCGCCGGTCTTGCGGCGGATCGCCTTGCGGGCGACTGCCTGCAGCGCGCCCGGCCGGATCTCCAGCTCGACGCGCTCCATCGCGAACAGCTTGTGATACTGCTTGACGAGCGCATTCTTCGGCTCGACCAGGATCTTCATCAGCGCCGCTTCATCGAGCTTGCCGAGCGTCGCGACCACCGGCAGGCGGCCGATCAATTCGGGGATCAGACCGAATTTGATCAGGTCTTCCGGCTCCGTTTCGCGCAGCACTTCGCCCGCGTCACGCTCCTGCTTGCTCTTGACCGTCGCACCGAAGCCGATACCGGTTTTCTCGGTACGATCGGTGATCACCTTTTCGAGGCCGTCGAATGCACCGCCGCAGATGAACAGGATGTTGGTCGTGTCGACCTGGATGAAATCCTGGTTCGGGTGCTTGCGGCCGCCCTGCGGCGGCACCGACGCCATCGTACCCTCGACGAGCTTCAGCAGTGCCTGCTGGACGCCCTCGCCCGACACGTCGCGCGTGATCGACGGGTTGTCCGACTTGCGGCTGATCTTGTCGATTTCGTCGATGTAGACGATCCCGCGCTGGGCCTTGTCGACCTCGTAGTTGCAGTTCTGCAACAGCTTCTGGATGATGTTCTCGACGTCCTCGCCGACGTAGCCGGCTTCGGTCAGCGTCGTCGCATCGGCGATCACGAACGGCACGTTGAGCAACCGCGCGAGCGTCTGCGCGAGCAGCGTCTTGCCGGAGCCCGTCGGGCCGATCAGCAGGATGTTGCTCTTCGACAGCTCGACGTCGTCCTTCTTGTCGAGATGCTTCAGGCGCTTGTAATGGTTGTACACGGCCACCGCGAGGATCTTCTTCGCGCGCTCCTGGCCGATCACGTACTGATCGAGGATGTCGCGAATTTCCTGCGGGCTCGGCAGATCCGACCGGGACAGGCTGGCCTCGACGCCGGCGGCAGCCGCCTCGTCGCGAATGATTTCGTTGCAGAGGTCGATACATTCATCGCAGATGAACACCGACGGGCCCGCGATGAGTTTTTTCACCTCATGCTGGCTTTTTCCGCAAAACGAGCAATACAACAGCTTCTCGCTGTTCGAACCTTTTTTGTCCGCCATGAATGTAGAGCCTCCGGACAGGTAAATGACATGATACGCCGAATGCTCCGGGCACCGCGCCTAGGGCGCGACCGGAGCCGACCGGATGCGCTTGCCGCAGATGCTCTGGGCGTTCGGGAAGTCGCAGGGGCGCCGCACGAATCGGGGCGGCACCCCACTTAAGCTCACGGGCGCTTCAGCAGCACCTGGTCGATCAGCCCGTACGCCTTCGCATCCTCGCTCGACATGAAGTTATCACGGTCGGTGTCGCGCGCGATGCGTTCGACGTCCTGGCCCGTGTGCTGCGCGAGCAACTGGTTCAGCCGCTCCTTCAGGTAGAGGATTTCGCGCGCCTGGATCTCGATGTCCGATGCCTGGCCGCGTGCGCCGCCGAGCGGCTGGTGAATCATCACGCGCGAGTTCGGCAGCGCGAAACGCTTGCCCTTCGCGCCCGACGCGAGCAGGAACGCGCCCATGCTGGCCGCGAGGCCCATGCACAGCGTCGACACGTCCGGCTTGATGAACTGCATCGTGTCGTAGATCGCCATGCCGGCCGACACCGACCCGCCCGGGCTGTTGATGTACAGGCTGATGTCCTTGTCGGGATTCTCGCTCTCGAGGAACAGCAACTGCGCGACCACGAGGTTGGCGGTCTGGTCGTTCACTTCACCGACCATGAACACCAGGCGCTCCTTCAGGAGACGCGAATAGATATCGTACGAACGCTCGCCGCGGCCGCTCGTTTCGACGACGATCGGCACCAGCCCCAGCGCTTGCGCCTCGAAACCTTGCGGCGCGTTCGAAGCAAGCATGTCCAGCAATTCAGCGCGAGTGATCATTCAATGAACCTTGTTCGAATGGAAAATTGAACGGAAGGAAGCCGCCCGCTCAATCGCCATATTAATGGCAACCGTGCGCTTGACGTAAAAACGGCGTGCGGGCCGTCGCTCCGACAGCCGGCACGCCGCTAGAGCAACACTTACGCTTGCGCCGATGCGCTCGCGAGTGCTTCGAAGCTCACTTCCTTGTCCGTCACCTTCGCCTTGCCCAGCACGAAATCGACGACGTTGCTTTCAACGACGAACGCTTCCATCTCGGCGAGGCGCTGCTGGTTCGAATAATACCAGCGGACCACTTCCTTCGGGTCTTCGTAGCTCTTCGCGAACTCGTCGACTTCCGCGCGGATCTGTTCCGGCTTCGCTTCGAGGCCGTTCGACTTCACCAGCTCGGCCAGCACGAGACCCAGCTTCACGCGGCGCTCTGCCTGCTCGGTGAACATCTCGGCCGGGATCGGTGCGTCTTTCGCGTTCGGCACGCCGCGCTGCGCCAGATCCTGGCGAGCCATTTCGACGAGGCGTTGCTGGTCCTGCTCGATCAGCGCCTTCGGCACGTCGAGTTCGGAGATCTTCAGCAGCGCGTCCATCACCTGGTTCTTGACGATCGATTGCGTGCGGCGCTTCGCTTCACGCTCGAGGTTTTCCTTGATCTCGGCGCGCATCTTCGCGAGATCGCCGTCTTCGATGCCGAGCGACTTCGCGAATTCACCGTCGATTTCCGGCAGGTGCGGCCACTCGATCTTCTTCATCGTGACCGTGAACTGGGCCGTTTTGCCTGCCACGTCCTTGCCGTGGTAGTCGTCCGGGAACTTCAGGTCGAACGTGCGCGCTTCGCCGACCTTCAGGCCCAGCGCCGCGGTTTCGAATTCCGGCAGCATGCGGCCTTCGCCGAGCACGAACGGGAAATCTTCGGCCGTGCCGCCCTGGAACGCGACGTCGTCGATCTTGCCGACGAAGTCGACCGTCACGCGGTCGCCGTTCTTCGCTGCGGTGTCCGCGCCGCCGTCGCCGTGCTCGCCGGCTTCGCCGCGTGCGTGGAAGTGCACGCGCTGCTTGCGCAGGATGTCCAGCGTGCGGTCGATTTCAGCGTCGCCGATCGACGTCGTCGAGCGCTCGACTTCAGCCGTCGCCAGATCGCCGATCTTGACTTCCGGGTAGACCTCGAACGTCGCGTCGAACGCGTATGCATCTTCAGCCTGCTCCTGCTTCGGCTCGAAGCTCGGCTGGCCGGCGACGCGCAGGTTTTCCGCGCGGCTGATCGTGAAGAATTCCTGGCCGATCTTGTCGCTCAGCACTTCCGCTTCGACCTGACCCGCGTACTGTTGCGCGACCATCTTCAGCGGCACCTTGCCCGGGCGGAAACCCGGCATGCGCACGTTCTTCGCGAGTTTCTGGATACGGGCGTCGATTTCCTTCTGCACGGTGTCTTTCGGCAGGGAAATCGTCACGCGGCGTTCAAGCTTGCCGAGGTTCTCAACAACGTTAGCCATGGCTTCAATCGTCCTAAAATTATTCGAGCGAATCGGGTTTTCCTTGCCGTGCCTGCCTGCGGCGTGATGTGCGTCACATACACTCGCCGCGCCGGAGCGCCACGCCATCCCTGCACGCGCCGGATGGCTAGCGCAAGCGGCTCGGAGCACGGCTTTGGCCGGAAGAATCGACTATTCTAGCAAACAATTTTCCTCACACCGCCAGATCGGCGCGACGCGCGTGCGTCCGCACCGCGCCGGCAGCCCTTCGCACGGCAATGCGCGCGGATCGCCGCTATGCCGCATGCCGTATCCACCACGGGCCCGCCATCCTGTAAGCTCCGAATGAGGGTGCGCCGCCGTCGCGCCCCAATATTCTTCACACCAATCACGCCTTCCGGAGACACCATGCCGCAACACCCGTCCGCGCCTGTCGTCGTCATCGCGCCCGATTCGTTCAAAGGCTCGCTTTCCGCCGAGCAGGTCGCGGACGCGATCGCCACCGGCATCCGCCGCGCCCGGCCCGACGCCGTCGTGCGCTGCTGCCCGATGGCCGACGGTGGCGAAGGCACGCTCGACGCGATGCTGGCAGGCGGCGGCACGCGGCGCACGCTGCGGGTGGCCGGTGCGTCGCTCGCGGCACGCGACGCGGCGGTCGGCGTGATCGACGCGCGCACCGCGATCGTCGAAACGGCCGAGATCGTCGGCATCACGGATCCAGTCGGCATGAGCGTGCCGGTCGACGCGCGCAGCACGCGCGGGATGGGCGAGGCGATCCGCACGCTGCTCGACGAAGGCGTGCGCCGCTTCTTCGTCGCGCTGGGCGGCAGCAGCACCAACGACGCGGGCGCCGGGCTGCTCGCCGGCCTCGGCCTGCAGTGCTTCGACGCGGGCGGCCAGCCGGTCGATCCCGTGCCGTCGCGGCTCGCCGACATCGCGCGCGTCGACGCGTCGGGGCTCGACCCGCGGCTGAAGGAAACCGAATTCATCGGCATGTCCGACGTCGACAACCCGTTGACGGGCGCGCACGGCGCAACCGCCGTGTTCGGTCCGCAAAAGGGCGTGACGCCCGAGCAGGTCGCCACCCTCGACGCCGCACTCGCCCGCTTCGCCGACCTGCTCGAAGGCGCGCTCGACCGTCGCGGCCGCGACCTGCCGGGCGCCGGTGCCGCGGGCGGCCTCGGATTCGCGCTGCACATGCTCGGCGCGCAATTCGAAGCGGGGGCCGAGGTGGTCGCGCGGCAGGTCGGGCTCGACGCGGCGCTCGCCGGCGCGGGCTGGCTGATCACCGGCGAAGGCCGCTCCGACGTACAGACGCTGCACGGCAAGGCGCCGTTCATCGCGTGCCGCCACGCGCAAGCCGCGGGCGTACCCGCGTCGCTGCTGTCCGGTGCGGTCGACCCGGCCGCGCTGCCACGCCTGTCCGAACATTTTTCCGGCTGCTTCTCGCCGGCTCCCGGGCCGATCACGCTCGACGTCGCGATCCGCGACGCGGCCAATCTGCTCGCGAACGAAGCGGAGCAATTGACACGCCTGAAGTACGGCGCACACTGACCGTTGACCCGAGCGCGCGATACAGGAACAATCGGGCCCGCCCTTTTTCTTCAGGATTCGACATGAAAGGCCGTCAAGCCGGGCTCGATCAGTTTCTGACCTATCGCCTCCACGCGCTCACGAAGCGATCCGACCGCGGGATCGGCGAGGTGTACCGGCACAAGCTCGACATCTCGCTGCCCGAGGCGCGCGTGATCGCTGCCGTCGGCGCCTTCGGCCCGTTCTCGATCATGGATCTGGCGCGCCACACCAATCTCGACAAGAGCCAGGCGAGCCGGGCAGCCGAGGCGCTGCTGCGCCAGGGGCTGCTCGAACGTAGCGCAAGCGAGGAGGATGGCCGGATCGTGTTGATCGCGCTGACCGCCGACGGCCGCGCGCTGCATCGCAAGATCATGCCGATCGTGCGCAAGTGGAACGATGGCTTGCTCGCATGCCTGTCCGACAGCGAACGCCAGACATTCGAGCGGCTGCTCGACAAGGTCGTCGCGCACGCGATCGAGCGGGACGACTGACCGGCACGCGGGCACGACGCCCGCAGTATTGATCCGATGAATTCGACGGGCCGCCCCGGTCGCCACACCAGCGACGCGGGCGGCCCGCTTTGCGTGATGCGTTGCGCGCGGCAACCGGATTGCAGCGCGCCACCTCGCCGGCATCGCGCATGCAGCGGCCCCGCCCGCACTTATAGCCCGCTGTTCGTCGCCCGCTGGCGCAGCAGCCCGAGCACCGCGTCGCAATACGGAGTCGGCACGTCGAGCTTGCGCCCGAGCTCGGGAAACACACCGAGGATCGGCCCGATCTCGAGCGCGCGGCCCGCTTCGAAATCCTGCAGCATCGACGTCTTGAACGCACCGAGCTTGCGCGTGACCGCGATCCGCTCGGGCCCGCTCATCCCCGTCGACAGGCCGAGCTTCGCGCCGATCGCGGCCGCCTCCTCCATCATCCGCAGCGCGAGACCCTGCGTGAACGGATCGTCGAGCAGCTGCTCGGCCGTCGACCCCGTCAGCGCGCTCAGCGGATTCATGTTCATGTTGCCCCACAGCTTCGTCCAGATCTCGGCCCGGATCGCCGGCGTCGACTCGACGTCGAAACCGCCCGCCGCGAGCGCCGCGGCGAACCGGGCAGTAGCCGTATCGAGCCGCGCATCGGGCGCCCCGACGATCAGCCGGTTGCCGCGCCCGCGGCGCACGATGCCCGGCGCATCGGTACTCGACGACAGGTGGACGACGCATCCGATCGCCTGTCCGGGCGGCAACGCCGCCGACACCGCACCGGCCGGGTCGACCGCGTCGAGCGGCACGCCGTCGAGCGCCCCTTCGAGCCCGTGCGTGAACCACCACGGCAGCCCGTTCATCGCCGCGACGATCACGGTGTCCGGCCCGACCAGCGGCGCGATGCGCGCGGCCAATGCCGGCAGTGCCTGTGCCTTCAGCGCGATCACCACGTAATCCTGCACGCCGAGCGCTGCCGCATCGTCACTCGCTCGCATCGGAACCGACGACGTCGTGCCCGCCTCGTCGATCACGCGCACGCCGTGCGCATTCAGCGCGTCGAGCGTCGCGCCGCGCGCGTACGCGCTCACGGTCATCCCGGCTCGCGACAACGCGGCCGCGAGCAATCCGCCGATCGCGCCGACCCCGACCACCGCCGCGCGCACCGACCCTGAATTCGTGTCGTTCATGATGGAATTCCGTCTCCTGGGAGCTGACGAGCATAACGCCCAATGGTTGCGGGCACAACCATTCACGCGCCGCCGTGCGACGCACGGCGTTCGCATGCATCAGCGCGGCTCGCCGCCGGCTTCCACCGGTTCGTCATCGGCCGCGCCGCCCGTCGCGCCGAGCACGCCGGCGATCTGGCTCTTGTCGTGCATGCCGAGCTTGCGGTATGCGCAGCGCAGGTAATGGCGCACGGTCGTCGGAGAAATCGCCATCTGTTGCGCGACTTCCTTGTGCGAGCGCCCGGCGCCGTAATGGCGGATCGCCGCGAGCTCGCGCGGGCTCAGGCGGTCGAGCAGCGAGCGCGGCCGCGCCTCGATCTGGAACAGCCCCGCAACCGGCACGCACTGGATCCGCAACGCATCGCCGACGAACGGCTGGGCCGGCTGGCGCCGCAGGTGCGCAACGAGCGGCTCCGGCACGCGTGCACCGGCCCATGCCGGCCATTCGGTGCGCAGCACGTCGTCGAAACCATGATCGGCGTGATGCAGCACACCGAAGTTGTCGCACAACGCGCGGGCGGCCGGCGCAACCGCATCGCCGCGCTCGCGCGTGAGCTGCGCGGCGCGATTGATGGTCAGCGCCGCCGCGAGATGCGGAATCACTTCCTCGAAACGGCGCGCATCGTCATCGCTGAACGGACGGTTCAGGCCCTGTCGGTAGATCGACATGAACGTCGTCAGGCCGAAACGGCGATCGAGCGTGCACACGCACATCAGTTGCGCGAGCCCGTACTTCACGCACCAGTCGCGAAACCGTGCATCGAGCCCCGGCTCGACGACCGACAGCCGCACCGCGTGGCCGTGCGCGCCGTGCAGCGTGCGGTGCGCGAGCGGGTCGCAATCGCGCACGCGCTTCCAGTCGCTGAAGAACGCGTGCGGCAGACGGTACAGGAAGCTGTTGTGCATCACCGGGCCGGTCGGCACATGCGTCGCGACGCCTGTCCACGCGGCGTCGAACGGAATGAGCGCCTGCAGCAGCGAAAAGAAGCGGTATTCGAATTCGCCGATGCCGGACCGCGCGGCAACCGCGTACAGGTCGAGCAGCATCAACCCGAGTTCGCGCTGCGATGCGTCGCCGCGCGTGACGCCGTCGAAATCCGCACGCCGGGACGGCAGCGGCGGCCAGGCGAAGTCGTCGAGCACGATGGCTGCCGGCACGTCACGCAGCGCTTCGAGATCCTGCCCGATATCCGTCGTGATCCTCACCTTCCGCTCCCCTGCCCGATCGGGCTGCTGACGTGCCCAACGACACCGGCCGATTATAGCGACCGGCTTTTTTGACGGGCCCCGGTGCCGGAACCGGCACCAGCCCCATCCATTTGAACGGTGCGCGGCACGTTGCTGCTCCGCAGCACGCCGCGCGACGCCAGCGCGTCGCGACCATGCCGCGCACCTCGGGTTTTCCGCACCGTTCATCTGTACGACTGTTCGAAGGTTTTCCCGCTGCGGACACTGCATCGCGACAACACCAACGACAAACCGATGCAGGACGGTATGGAGAACCCCACGTGACGAAACCCCGCTTCATCCGCACGGCCGCGGCCGTCGCGACGCTTGCCGCGTGCGGCGCCGCCGCGCATGCGCAGTCGACCCTCACGCTGTACGGCGCGCTCGATGCCGGCGTGCAATACCTGACGCATGCCGACGGGCGCCATTCGGCCGTGCAGTTGCAGAACTACGGCATCCTGCCCTCTCAGGTCGGCCTGAAGGGCAACGAGGATCTCGGCGGCGGCTGGCGTGCGCTGTTCAAGCTCGAACAGGGCCTCAACCTCAACGACGGCACCGCGACCGCGCCCGGCTACGCGTTCTTCCGCGGCGCGTACGTCGGCATCGCCGGGCCCGTGGGCACCGTCACGCTCGGCCGTCAGTTCAGCGTGCTGTTCGACAAGACGCTGTTCTACGACCCGCTCTGGTACGCGTCGTACAGCGGCCAGGGCGTCATCGTGCCGATGAACGCGAACTTCATCGACCACTCCGTCAAGTACCAGTCGCCGACCTTCGCCGGCTTCGACGTCGAGGCGCTTGCCGCGACGTCCGGCGTCGCCGGCAATACGCGCGCCGGACGCGTGCTCGAACTCGGCGGCCAGTACACGAGCAACGGCCTGTCGGTCAGCGCGGTGCTGCATCAGGCATACGGCGATGTATCGGCGGCCGACAACACGTCGGCGCACCGCCGCGAACTCGGCACGCTCGCCGCGCGCTATGCGTTCGCCACGCTGCCGCTCACCGTCTACGCAGGTGTCGAACGACTGACCGGCGACCTCGACGCCGCGCGCACGATCGTCTGGGGCGGTGCGCGCTACCTGACACCGAACGGGATCGGCCTGAACGCCGGCGTCTACCACACCGACTCGCGCGCGCCGGCCATCGGCCACCCGACGCTGTTCATCGCGAGCACCACGTATGCGCTGTCGAAACGCACCGTCGCCTACGTGAACCTCGGCTATGCACGCAACAGCGGCCAGAGTTCGCAGACCGTCTACGAATACGACCCGACGCCGCTCGCCGGCGCATCGCAGTTCGGCGCGATGGTCGGCATGTACCACCTGTTCTGATTCCCCACACGAGACCCCGCCATGAAAACCCTGTCCCCGGATGCCGCACTCCCGCCCGACGGCCGCGCATCGACCTTCGCGCGCTCGACGCTCGTCGCGCTCGTCGTGTTCGCGGCCATCACGCCGCTGCTGCTGCTCGTGGCGCCCGCCGTCGCCGGCCAGCTCGCGACGCAGCTCGGGCTGTCCGCCTCGCAGATCGGCACCTACTTCTTCGTCGAACTCGGCGCGTTCAGCCTCGCGACCGTGCCGTCGTACCTGTGGCTCGGTCGCATCGACGCACGCCGCGTGGCCGCGTTCGCCATCGCGCTGTTCGGCGCGGGCAACCTGCTGACCGCGCTGTGGATGCCGGGCTTCGTCGCGCTGCTCGCACTGCGCGCCGTGACCGCGCTCGGCGGCGGTTCGCTGATGGTGCTCTGCATGACGAGCGCCGCAACGAGCGAGAACAGCGACCGCGTGTACGGCCTGTGGGTCGTCGGCCAGTTGATCGCGGGCGCGATCGGCCTGTTCGTGCTGCCGCATGTGTTCGCGGCATTCGGGCTGCGCGCGCTGTACGTCGCGCTCGCCGGGCTCGCGCTGCTCGCGGCGCCGCTGTCGCGCGGCTTCCCGTCGTCGCTGGGCGCGCGAACCGCGCCTGCGCAACACGCGCGCGGCGCGGCGGCACGGACGCCGCAAGGCTCGATCGTGCTCGCGATCGGCGCGGTGCTGACGTTCTATCTCGCGATCGGCAGCGTGTGGACGTTCGCAAGCCGTGCCGCGGCCGAAGCCGGGCTCGATCCGCAGTCGACCGGCAACGTGCTCGCGATCGCGAGCGTGATGGGCATCGCCGGCGCGGCGCTCGCGTCGTGCGCGGGCGGCCGGCTCGCGCGGCGCGCCATGCTGACGGCCGGTTACGCGCTGCTGGCGGCCTCGCTCGTCGCGCTCGCCGTGATGCGGCAAGCCGGCGGTTACAGCGCGGCGATCTTCGCGTTCAAGTTCGCGTGGACGTTCGTCCTGCCGTTCATCCTCGCGACCGTCGCGCAGATCGATACGTCGGGCCGCCTCGTGGCCACGCTCAATTTCGTGATCGGTGCCGGCCTTGCTGCCGGCCCGTTGCTCGCCGGGCTGATGCTCGACGCCGGCGGCACGATGCACGCGCTGTTCACGGCCGCGACGGCCGTCGCGATCGTGTCTTTCGCCGCGCTGCGCCACATCGATCGCCGCACGCACGCCTCCGTTTCCTCCCAACCGTGACAGGTCTCGCACATCCATGAATCGCACTGCCTTTTTCACCGACGAACGCACTTTCTGGCACACCGGCGGCACGCATGCGCTGTTCTTCCCGGTCGGCGGCTGGGTCCAGCCGCCGTCGAGCGCGGGCTACGCGGAATCGCCCGATTCGAAGCGCCGTTTCCTGTCGCTCGTGCAGGCCTCGGGCCTGGCCGCGCAGCTCGACCTGCGCGGCGCCGAACCGGCAACGACCGCCGACCTGCTGCGCATTCATCCCGCGCACTATCTCGATGCGTTCCGCGCACTGAGCGACGCGAACGGCGGCGACCTCGGCGATCTCGCGCCATTCGGCAAAGGTAGCTACGAGATCGCCGCGCTGTCTGCCGGCCTTGCGATCGCGGCCGTCGATACGGTCGTCGGCGAGCGCGCGGCCAACGCGTTCTCGCTGTCGCGGCCGCCCGGTCACCACTGCCTGCGCGATCGCCCGATGGGCTTCTGCATGCTGGCGAACATCCCGATCGCGATCGAGGCCGCCCGCGCGAAACACGGCATCGAGCGCGTCGCGGTGATCGACTGGGACGTGCATCACGGCAACGGCACGCAGTCGATCTACTACGACGATCCGGACACGCTGACGATCTCGCTGCACCAGGACCGCTGTTTCCCGCCCGGCTATAGCGGCGCGGACGATCGCGGCGAAGGCGCGGGCGTCGGCGCGAACCTGAACGTGCCGCTGCTCGCGGGCAGCGGCGACGATGCCTATCGCTACGCGTTCGAGCGGATCGTGCTGCCGGCGCTCGCGCGTTTCCGGCCCGAGCTGATCGTCGTCGCCAGCGGCCTCGACGCGAGCGCGGTCGATCCGCTCGCGCGCATGCAGTTGCATACCGACAGCTACCGGTTCATGACGCGTGCGGTGAAGGATGCCGCGCAGCGCCATTGCGGCGGGCGGCTCGTGATCGTTCACGAAGGCGGCTATTCGGAGGCATACGTGCCGTTCTGCGGGCTCGCGATCGTCGAGGAACTGGCCGGCATTCGTACCGACGTCGCCGATCCGATGCTCGACCTCGCGATCGCGCAGCAGCCGGGCGAGCGGTTCATCGCGTTCCAGCGCGGGCTGCTCGACGAGCTGGCGGCGTCGTTCGGGTTGTAATGCGCGCTGACGAATGCGCCGGGGCCGGCGGGCGGCGGCCCTCTTGCGCGATCGGAGCGGATGGGGTCTCCTGTGCCTTTATCCCCGTTCCGGCCCGAAGCCGTACTCTTCCGATGAAATCGTCCCCGCGCGACAACAATGACGATGCCAAGACGCGCCGCCAGCCTTCGAAGCTGGCCCTGAACATCGCCGCCGTGACGGTCGGCCTCATCACGTTCGCGCTCGGCGCGGCGTGGGTGATCTATAGCTGGATCGTCGATCGCGAAGCGCAGTATTTCGCGATCCCGCTGGTTTTTTCGGTGCCGGTGATCGTGGCGGTCGCGATCCGGAGTTTCTGGGAGTAGACGCGCCTGAAACGGCGAAGCGCCGCGAGTCGGGTGACGCGCGGCGCTTCGTCGGGCTTGTTCTGGAAAACGCGGCGAGCCCCTCGACTCGCCTGCGCGCCGGTCACAGGCCGGGACGCGGGCACGGATTGGAGACCGCGCCCTGATACCCTCCGGTGACGGCGCCCAGCACGGCGCCGGCCAGCGACGTGCCGAGCGCTTTCAGCACGTTTTCGGTCGACAGCGACTCGCCGCCCGACATCACCCGCCCCGAGTACGCAGAGCACGCCGACGTCGATGCAGCCGCGTGCAGCGGCCTGGCGCTCCATGCGACGTTGTCGGCAGGTGTATTGGCAAAAGCCGGCGCGGCCAGCATCAGCGCCAGAACGGAAATCGTGATGCGTACGGTGTTTTTCATCGGCGGCCCCTCGGTGTTGTCGTACTTCCTGTATTCGATCGCGCTGACGATATTACATGCGGCCGAATTTGAGGGTGCGCTCCTCGTACGGGCTGCACGTCCGCGAACAAGACAGGCATCAACAAAAAAGCGCTGCCGGTCAGCCGACCGGCAGCGCTTTTTCGGGAACAGCACCCTGACGAGTGCATGTTCGACTTCTGGTGCTGAGGCCGGATCCACATTAGTCGCATCTTGCCTTGATTTCGAAGGGATTCAGCGAGTTCGTATTATACGAATGCCCCCATATATGCCCCCAGACAATTTAACTGTAATTCAGGACCGTGATCCGACTCAATGTGTGGGGAAATCATATGCGAAACGAAAAGCAGTGTGGTGGCGAACCAACATGTAGCACTGAGCCGATTCGAAGTGACGTGTCGGCCGTCATTCTCCTCGGGAAGTTCGTTCGCGAATTGGTCGCAAACAAGCACATCCCGATCGAGATCCGTCGTGACGCCGCCATACTCGTCCGCAGCTTGCAGCGCGAGTCGATTTAACGGGTGCGCACGTGCGATACCTAGCGACCAGTGACGTCGGCCAATCGATCCGCAAAGCGTTCAATGGCTATACGCACATCCTCGTAAATCGAGGGTATACGACGATCAAGCCCGTGTTTTTCAACAGTGCCACCATTGCTGATCTCCCAGTCTACATGTGGGCGTGGTGGGACCGCGCGAGCGATGGACAGTTGGCAAGGTGGCAAGACAGCGGAGGCGTACTTCTGGATCGGTACACGTATTCCGACCGAGCTGGTCCAGCCGATGTGCTCGTATTCGTGGAATGTCCGATGACAATGGAGCGATTGATCCGCTCTCACTCCAATACATCGGAATACACGGTGATTCCTGTCCCCCATACGTGGCGCGTACACGAGGAATGCATCGATCTGCGCACACCGAGTGCGGCAGATCTTCGCGCGATTTGGAACGCATGCCACGGGCGGCGGCTGACCGATGAACAACTCGAATCCGAGACCGGCATCGCTCGCCAGCGGGTGACCTACATGCGCAAGAGTCTGAAGCCAGCCGAGGAATGGGAAATGCGTCCGCGGCTCGCCCCTGACGCGCCTGGTTTGTTGCCCGCCTGGAACTGGATTGCAAGCGGACGTACCGAGCTCAAGAAGAACATCCGGGAGGAAGGTCACAAAGCCGCTGTCAAGGAGATGGCGCGCCTGGGACACATCTCAATGACAAAGTGGCAGGTCTATCGACGCGAAGAACCTGATTGGGACGTGCTCGAACGCAAACGTACAGCCGCTATTGAGCATCTTGCTGAAGTTCGATCACTTGTTGAGTCGCTTCCCGACCATCTTCAAGCTTAACGACAGTCTGGCGGATTTCTTTGATGCGAGGGGCATTTGCGTGATACAGCTGGTTGAGCTCAGACAGAGCGTGCTCGATCTCTCGATCACCGACGGCGCGTTGTTCGCCGCCACGCAATGCGATCGCAGCCTGCAGCTTGACCTTGGCCATCGCCGCACTGTCCTTATGGTCAATGGTGGCTAGACCGTGAAGCTCCTCGAGGCCGACAACCTTGTATGCGCGCGTGAGATCCGCTACTCGAGCGTCGAACTGCTCGCTACTCATGCGCGAGTACGCTGGATCGATCTTGACCTTTTCGATCGCTGCGGCAAATCCCTGGAGTTCGGCTGAAGCACGGATGTATCCATCGAGCTCATGAGCTGTGCAGTCGAGCGTCGACGCAGCTAAGAATATGTCCCCCTTAGCCTCTGTCAAGGCGATCTTGATCGTATCCTCAGAGATCAAACCGGCACGCATAGATCGTCTCATTTCAGTAGCTCAGCCCTTTCGCGTAACCCATCTGCTGTAGTTCGGGCAGTTGCTTCTTCAACCTGCCGACACCGATGTCCGTCCGGTAGAACGGGCTATTCGGGATCTTCACCTTCTTGATCGCACTATACGCAGACCGGCGAGCGCCGGTGATCGTCTCGCCGGTACCCGTCGCGATCAGCACGTAGTCGCCGGCCGTCACCGGGCCCGGGAGATCGACCACCTTGCCGTTCACCTCGCGCGGCGCCGTGCCCATCATGACCTCGGAGAAGTGCAGGTGCTCCATGTCCTCGGCCCCGTAGATCGGGATTCCGCACAGCTCCTTGTTCGTGATCTTCGAGTACGGAAAGTCGGGCAGCGCCATCAGGACCGAGATGCACACCTCGTCCACGCGGATCTTCAGCGTGTCGCGGCCCTGGATTTTGTCGGCCATCCACTGAGCCGGGTCGCCCTCGATCAGCGCGGTCAGGTTGTGTCGGATCGGCCAGCCATCGCGCATCGTCCACTCGAGCGGATACGGGCCCTTCCCGTCGGCCGGGATCATGCAGTTCACGTCGACGTACCCGACGTACCCGATTCGCTTCAGGTGCTCCGTGGCGGGCTTCAGCACCTCGTCGGCCAGCTTCGACTGTCGGACGACTCGCACCGTGGTGCCCATCTCACCGGTGTTCACACCGAGGTCGCCATTCATCAGCTTCTTGTTTTCCCAGTTCTCGACCCAGCCGCGCGACCAGCCGTCCGGACCGAAGAAGCCGCCCACGGCCATCTCGATGCCGCTGATCTTCTCCTGCAGGATGAAGCCGTCCTTGCGTGCCGCCGACCGGTACTTGTCGATTTTGTTCCACCGGCCGAGCATGTAGACCATGTCGGCCGCGCTGTCAGCGACGTAGGACATCGCACGCTCGCCGTCGCCGGACGGCTTCGACACAAACGCCTTGCCCTGTTTCTTCACGTAGGCGATCGCAGAATCGTAGTCGTGGAACGTTTTGCCCGGGATGATGCGCATCCCGCACTCCTCCATGACCTTCTGCCCAGCCTCACGGTCCAGCTCCCACTCCACGGCGGCCAGGTTGCAGCCATAGATCGGGTATCCGATCCGGCGGTACGGCTCGAGCATCTCGAGATACGACACGTTGTCGGGCGTGTAGATCAGGTCAGCCCAGCCGAGCCACTTCCGGCGCAACTCGTCGTAGTCGCGAATCTTCGGTACGAAGCCCTCTCCCGCATGCCGATCAGTACCGTCCGCGCGCGGCTTGTCGTACCAGAGAACCTGGTGCCCCCACTCCTGGCAGCGCATCAGCCAATCAAGGCAGTTCGAACCGACGTCGATCGCGAGAATTCTCATTGGGCAGGCGGTCGCTGTAGAAGTTGCTCGGTGATGGATGGGCCGGCGCGGTTGTACAGATTCGCAGCGGCCCAAGGCACGGCCGCTGCGGCGGGGTTGACCCCGAAACCGGCACCGCCGAGCAGACCGGCCACGATGCCGCGCTCGGCCGTGTTCGACGTACCCGGCTCACGCAGGAACAGCGAGCCGATGTCCGCCAGCTTGCCGAGCTCACCGCCCTGGCCCATTGCCATCGCCCGCTTGCCAAATGCGTTCGACGTGGCCGCGCCCATCAGCGCCTTCGGGCTGATGTTGCCGCCCGGGGATTTCGCCACGAGTGGCTCGATCGTCTTCCCGATCGCATACTGTCGGCGCGCGTTCGCGTAGCGTGCAGCCTCGTCCGGCGACAACTGCGGCAGGAATGCATCTTCGATTTCGCCCTGCAGGTCGCTCAGCGCATGCCGCAAATCGCCGTTCGACGTGCTACGGATCGTCGACTTCAGCTTGGTCAGGAACGGGCGCAGCTTCGCGCCAGGCAGCTGCCGAGCGGCTGACGTCGCTCCGCCGCCCGCGAGCGTCTGGCGAGAACCGGCCAGCGCCTCCAGGTCGTCGATATACCCCTGCACGACGCCCTGCACTTCCGGCAGCTGGTTTCCCTTGGCGCGCTGCAGACGGTTCAGGAATGCGTTGTCGACGGGGATGCTGTGCGCGGCCGTGATCGCGTCGATCTCGGTTCCCGACTTCTTCATCGCGTTGGCGTACACCGAGCGCGTCAGCTTGTCGCCTTCGCCCCCGATCGCCTGGATCAAGCGCTGGTTGAACACGCGCTGATTCGCGCCCGACGTCTCGCCAGAGAACGGCACGTCCGACGAGAGCTGCCCGGCGATGCGCCCGAATTTATTCTCGTACATCTGGTCCGGCCGGAAGCGGAAGCCCATCTGGTGGGCCTCGCGTGCGAGCCGCAGCGTTTCCGGATCGACTTCCGGAAACGCGCGAGCAGCGGCACGCGCGGCGCCTCGGCCAGCTGCCTGCGTGCCGGCACGTGCGGCGCCACTCGCGCCTTCCCCGGTCGCCAGTACGCCGCGCGGCACTTCCGGGATCCGCGAGAGCATCGGCCCTTCCACGGGCAGACCCGCGAGCTTGCTGGCATCCATCATCTGGCCGAGCGCCTCGACGTCGTTCCGGCCGGCCTCGGTGCGCGGCTGATACGTCAGCTTGCTGGCCAGCGCGGCGCCCGCCCGGTCACCTTCCTCGATGCCCTGCTGCGTGCCGTACTTGCCGCTCGTCAGAGTCTTGCGGATGCCGTATGCAGCACCCACCGGCGCGGCCAATGCGCCGGTTGCGGCCGACAGCCCGGCCTCCCCGAGCCCGACTGCGCTCTTACCCAGTCCGAGCAGGCGCTCCGCGATGGTGTCGGCATGCTGCGGCATCGTGATCGGTGTCGCGCTATCAGGCGGAAGGCGCTCGAGAGGCGAGACGGGGTCGCGCGGCGCCGGTGCGGCGCCGTACCTATCCCACGGCCCCGTAGCGGATGCGGCCGTGTCCTGCGCGTATTTTTCCCACGGGCCGGCCATTACATCTTCTCCCAGTTGCTTTGTTTAGACGGATCGCCGCCCTTGAACCGGTATCCGCCCTCGACCGTGCCGACAGCGGGAGCGCCCTCGCCGCGACCCGAGATGCGCGCCTTCTGCTGTGCCTGCACTTCGGTCGGCGCCTGGCGCGCCGCGGACATTTCCTTTTCCATCATCGACAGCACCGCGTTGAGTTGCTCGGGCGTGCTGGCGGTAGACAGCAGTTCACGCGCATGCTCCTTGTCGGACACCGTGGGCACGCCGGTCGGGCTGATCGCGCGAGCGTAGGCGTTCACCGACGTGTTCAGTGCGGTGCCGAGCGCAACGATACGGGGGTCGCCGGTGCCCGTTTGGGCCGCCTGCATCGCGCGGTTCACGCCCGGAAATTCGGTGCGCGGCAGTGCGGCTGACGCTTCGCGCACGAGCGGGAAAGTCTTCTGCGCTTCCGCGACGGCCATGCCGATGTTCGCTGCGCGCGTGGCGCCCGTCCGCGCGGCCGCCTTCTCGCCCTGGAAGCCGGCGTTCGCGGCGGCGATATCCGCGCCGGTTCCGCCCGCTTCGCGCTCCTGCCGCATCACTTCACGACGCAGCGCGATGATGTTCTTCGCGCCCTGCGCACCGCGACCGAGGTTCTGGTAGACGGATGTATCACCGGCGCGCGCCTGTTCGGCCAGGAACTTCAGGTCTTCCGCCGAGAATTTCGCATCGTCTCCGTTTGCCATGGCGATCGACTGCCGGCGGAGGGCGATGGATTCTGCGCGTAGGGCATTCGACTCGGCGCGCGCCTGTCGACGGTCTTCACGATTCAGCGCGTTGTCCTCGGCACGCTGATGCAGCGAGTCATAGCGCTCCTGCAATTGCGCAAGCTGCAACTGACGCGTGAACTGTTGCTGGATCTGCGCCGCCTGCCCTTTTGCTTGCGAGTCGAGGATGGGTGTCAGCTGCTGCAAGCCCATCATCAGATCTGCACCGGATAAGCCTTGGTCCTTCAGGACCTTGATCGCACTGTCGAGCGTAAGCGGCCCCCCCAGTTGCTGAGGGATGGACGGCGCTGCCGGTGGTGCGGGGATCTGGGACGGCGCGGGCTGAGCAGGCCCTCCTGCCGTCGGCATGGGCTGGAAAGGGAGCAGCGGCGGTTTGCCGGGCGCGCCAGTACTCATGCCCGGAGGCATCCCTGGGGGAAGCGGCGGCACCTGGCCCGAAGTTCCGCCCGCAGCGACCGACTGCGCCGGCGCGGAAGGTTGGCCCGGATTCGGCGCTTGTGGCGGGGGCGTCATCTGCGCTGGCTGCTGCTGACCTGCGATCAGCTGCGGTAGTGCATTGCCCGCAGCTGTCAGTGCGGCCTGCTGCCGCTGCCGATCTTGCTGCGCCTGTTGGAACTGGGCGAGCTGAATCTGCGCATACTGACGCTGCAACGCTTCGTCCTGAGCCTGCTTCTGGTATTGAAGGAAATATGGAAGCCCTGCGAGTCCGGCCATGGCTTACCCCATCGTGAAACCGTACGAATTCCCGCCGCCCGAGTAGTACGGGTTCGCATTGAATGCGCCGCTGAAATCACCACCACCGAAAGAACCCGTCGTCCCATTGAAGAAGTTGCCGAAGCCGCCTGCGTTCTGGATGGCGTTTCCAATTCCCTGAATCCCTTGGGATACGAGACTCCCGGCGGCGCCAGCCCCTTGCGCCTGGCTTTGGAACGGCACCTGCTGTGCGCCCTGCCCGTAGTTCATGTACGGAATGATCGACGACATGATTCCTTCCGCCGGACCGTAGATGTTCCGATTCATGAACGAACCGTACGTATCGGCGAGTTGCCCCGGTACCGCGGCGAGAGATTGCGAGACGTTGAACGGCAAAGCCCCGCCGGCCAGCGTGTATTGCGGTGCTTGCGTGAGCGCATTGGCACCGGCCTGCCCGTAGCTGCCCGCCGTATTCGCCGCGCCGGTGTAGCCCTGCAAGCCCTGCAAAGCACGCGACAGCTGGTTGTTCTGCCAGTCGATATTGAAATTCGACAGCGCCTGATTCGCCACGCCGGCGCCTGCGGCGGACGAACCCAGACCATACATTGAGTTCGTCACTCCCGTTTGATCCTGCAATTGCTGCACCGTGCGGGCATAGAGAGCGTTCTGCGGATCCAATCCCAGGTTGTAGACGTTCTGCCCTGCACCAAGCAGTTGCCGCTGTGTTGCGAGATCGAGATTCCCGAGATTCGTTAGCGCGTTCCCGGCGTTGGTATAGCCGGCGCCCGCAGCATTCGCTGCGTTCTGGTACCCAGGAGCGTACCGGCTCAATGCAGTCATTCCGTCCTGCAGCGAGTCGAGTCCGTACTGATTCAACGGTGTGTTCTGGGAATACCAGTTGAGATTGGAGAGCAGGCTCTGCCACGTTTGATCGGCGCTGGTCAATCCCGTCGGGACGTAATAGCTACCTCCGCTGTTACCCCCCGACGTACCGGGGGACATCAGTCCGGAGACGAGCGAGCCGCCAACGCCTGCGGCCAGACCGCCAGCAACCGCAGCAAATGGCATGGTTCACCCCTTCATCAAGGTTTCGGGATCCGCCGCGCTCTCAGCGTGAATGCAGAGCCACGTCAGATCAGTCAGAGCGGAGATGCGATGCTCTCGACCTGCTTTCACTTCAAGCATGCATGGGCCATGCAGCACGCTCAATTCGCCGTCGACGTCGAGCATCGCCGTTCCATGCGCGAGGTAGCTCAAATGGTCGTAGTCGTGCACGTGCTTCCGCACTTCTTCGCCCGCGCGCAGCGTCTGCTCACGCGCGTACACGCCGCCGGCAGTGAAGTGATGTTTGATGGTCATTTCTCGCACCGAATCGACACGATCAGCGTGATTCGATCATCGTCGCCATCGTTCACCACCTCGTGCTCCTTCGTGTTGTCGAAGTACCAGACGTCACCCGGAGCCATCACGACGACGTCATCCTCGACACGGTTCATGCATTTCGGGTTCGTCTGCAGCGGCACATATAGCTTCGTGTTGTAGTGCTTCACATGCCAGCTATCATCTGCATGGGGAAGGATGCGCTTCCCGGCCGGCACTTTCGTGATGAGGATTCCGCCCAGGCGTGTACCTTCGACGCGCGTCATCAGACCGAACACAATCGGGCGCACCTGCGGAAGCGCGTACCACTCCGGGTAGAAGATCGCATCGTGCGCGTCGTTGAACCCGGTATAGTCGCCCGCCGCCTTGTACGGCTTCTCGTCGTTGTAGCGCAGCCAGATATCCGACACGTCGGCGTGCGGACTGCCCTCCGCTGTAGTACGTGCGGTATGGCGATTCCAAAGGCCTGGCTGCCGAGCGATGGCAAGCAACAGCGGCGCGGTGTCAATGCCAGCGGCGATCCGGACGAGATTGTTCATTTGCCTTTGACCTGCTGATAAACGTGCATGCCACCAAGACCGAGCATGCCGATCGTGATCGTGGCGAGCTGCGTCAGATCCATTTCCGTCAGAACGATGTGATGCCCGAAAAGCGCAGAAATGTCACTCATCGCCGGGCGCAGAACGAAGTTCCAGGCGTATCCACATACGCACACCCAGCCCATTCCGCCGCGCCAATGTTGTAGCGGATCGGTGCTCTGCGCTTCGGCCTGATTGATCTGCATCTGGCCGGTGATCTGTGCGAGCTCGCCCGTCTGTTGAAGTTGAAGCAACTGAAGTTTCGCCGCGGCAGCCTGCGCCGGATCCGGCCAGACGCGATCGATGATCTTCCCGACGACGTCGGAGACTGCGGAAATCGGATCGAGGAATCCCATCACGCGGCTCCCTTCAAAAGGTTGTTGGCGATGCGGTTCGCCCACCCATGGCTGAACGCCGGCCAGTTGTGCAGGTCAGCGAGATACTTCAGCCGGTAAGCAAGGAAACGCGAGACGATGCGCAGAGGCTCAGTCGCGTTCACTTTCGCGATCGTGACCGGTCCGATACGACCGTCCGGTTCCAGACCTGCAGCACGCTGCAGCCACGTCACCGGCAAGCCCCCGTTATATGCGGCGTCGAATACCTGGAAGGCCACACGTGGGTCAAACTGGTCGCAGTAGTACGGATCCCAGTAGACCCGCTTCGCGATCTGCTTCGCGGTCGCCTGCGCCAGTGCGTGCATGTCCCCACCGTATCCGTTCGCGCGAGCGACGCGGGCCGTGATGCCCCACATCGTCTCTCCGCCAGGGTCGGCGGGGTTGTTCGAATACCCGCCTTCGTTACCCATCAGGGCTTCGAAAGCGTCGTCGAAGCTGCTCACAGCTTGCCTACCGCGCGCAAGATCTGTTCGACCTTCTGCTCAGCGGTGGCCTCGGTATCGTTGACGATCGTCGTCATGCGCAATTCGAGATCGCTGAGTTCCCTTGCAGCGTTGCCGAGACCCACGATTTCCTCGACCTTGTCGACAAAAGCACGGCCTTCATTCGCGAGCGCCTGGAAACGTGCCTCAACGGCGGATTTGATCGATTCGAGCATGCCCATCTCCTAGAAGAATTTCTTCAGGCCGCCACCCGCTCCATAGGCGGCGACGGCAACCAAGGCGTACATGAAAACGCGCCACGCCAGACCGAGAATTCCGCGTCCGACATTGAGCTGGAAACGCTGGGTGATGCCGCTTTCGATCTGCGCGGCAATCGCCTTGACGTCGTCTTCGGTAAGAGTCCGGTTTCCCATGGTTTCCCCAAGTGGTGGTGGAATTGTGGTTCTGTTTCCCATCGCTACTCGAATTCGAAGACGAAGACCACACCTCCGGCTCCGTTTAGCCCGGCGCGCGCTGGTTGTGATGCGAAATTGTTGGCGCCGGCGCCGCCCGCCCCGTACCCAGTGGCAGAAGATCCAAAATTCCCTGATCCTCCTTGCCCCAATGGATTGGATCCGCCATCGCCACCGATGGTGTAATTCGGCAACGCAAAAGATGCCAATCCACTCCCGCCGGTTGTCGAAACCAGAAACAACCCGCTTCCCGAAGGGCCGGCGGCGGCGGCGGCTTGGGCTACAAAGATTCCGGGGCCGCCCGCACCGCCAGTCGCGCTCTGGCCTCCACCCGGCCCCCCCGGGCAAACCAACAACGCTCCAAAGCTCGTTTGTCCACCCGCGCCGCCATTCGCACCCACTGCGCCGACGCCCCCAGCACCAACCGTGACGGTTTGCGCAGCGAGGCCGGACGAGATATAGATCTTTCCGTAGGAACCGGATGAACCACCGCCACCGCATGACCATTGAGCCGAATTCGTAGCCGCGGCCGCGCCGCCACCACCGCCCCCACCGACCGCTTCGACGATGGCTTTGGTCGCGCCGGCAGTCGGTGTATAGGATCCGGACGCCGTAAAAATCTGGACCTTCAAGAAAGAACCGGGCGAGGTAGTTCCGTTCGGCGTCGCGTTTGCGTTGACCTGATTGACGATGAAGTTCAGGTTCGCCATGACCTGCGACGCATCTGCGTTCGTTCCGTTCTGTAGGTTGGCGGGAAGAGTCCCGATGATGTTGGACATGGTCACCCCTGATTCGTGTAGCCGGCGTCCTGATACCGGGCGAAGAAAGTGCCGATTAGGATTTCGTTGACTGGCGTGACCGTCACATCCAGGGACATTTTCTGAAAGACAAGAGCGATCGGCCACGGAACCGAATACACATGAGCGATGTTGGCGTTCGATGACCAGTTCGCCTGCCCCCACTGGAACGCGTTCCACACCGCTCCCGATGACGGGGTTTTCACAAACGTAGACGTAATCGTGTTGTTCTGGTCGTTCAGCGCAGTCAGATTGAAGACGATCGGATTACCAGTCGCTCCGAGTTCGATCGTCGATTCGACGACCTGTATCTGTTGCATGTGGCCGGTCTTCGGGAAATCGCTCGACCGCAAGTGGCACATGAATGGCGCACCGGCATCCAGATAACTCGAGTTAGACGAGGGGATTGTCGTGCTGACAAACAACGCAGCACCCTGAGACGCGCTCGACAATACGAACGACTCTCCATATTGCGAGGCACAGTCATAGGCGAATGAATGGGGACCGGTCCAGCGCTTACGCCGAATGTCGTACCAGTAGTCGTTCGTCTGTTGGATGCCCTGAATCAACGTGGGTACGCACACCCGATAGATGTTTCCGGCAAACGATGCGCTGATTCGAGAAGCCTGGGTCGCATTCTGGAACGGCACCTGCAGATCGGCTGGAAAATCCGTTCCAGGCCGGCTCGACAGCGGCACCAGCGTGCCGAGAAAATTCAGGATGTATGGAGCGTCGACGCCAGCAAAGAAGATGCCGAATGGGCCCTGCACAATGCTGCGCGGCGCGATACAGCCAGTCGTCAGCGAAATGTAGTTCAATGCCAGATTGTTCGTCGTCGGGTCGCCCGTAATCTGCCAGACCTGACTCGCCTTGAACACGACCAAGGCGCCGATTACGCCGGCAGTCGTGGTCTGAATCGGCAGGCCCGACTGTGCGGTAATCGGTGTCGTGTCGCCAACCGTCACGGCTTGAGTTGCGTTCGTGCGAGTCAGAGGATTCAGTGGGTCACTGAATCCGAGCGTATTTCCAACCGCAAACCATGCGCGATTGTTGAAATTCGCAACCGACGTCGGCACCGCTGTCAGCGGATTGGTAGCCAAATTCGACGAGGACCACGCGGGCGTAGCTGGCGTTGCAATGTCAATCACGCCAAAGAAGTTCGATCCCGTTCCGCTAAAACCTGGGTGCGTAATCAAAATCTTCGTGCCTACAACTGCAATGGTGGGCGGCGTCCAGACGCCACTGGTCGTTGGAGATGACGGGACGTTTCCCGATGTCACGCCACTAATCGTAATGAACGAGTTCGTTGCGACGTTGTACGCGAACGGTTCATCGAATCCGGCGTTGCGTCCGCTCGATACCATACCGTACGCTACGTTGCCAATCACGGTATAAACCGAGACGAATGTAGGCGCCGTAAAGCCACTGAAATTCGTAACAGCGGCGCCTACTCCAGGCCTGCCGACAATGATTTCGGGGTTCCCTTGATCGAATACGAGATTCGTCAGAAGCTGGCACGCGCCAGCGAAAGCGTCCGTTGCGTCGAACGCATCGCAAAGGCCCTTCGGCGTGAAGCGGATCGGCTTCGCGTTGCGGATCGCCATGGCGCTAGTCCGTGATCTTCGTCGGCTTCAGCGTGCGGTTCGTGTGGAAACGCCGCGGATCGAGCCGTACCGACTTGACGACTTGTTGTTCGTCGCCCTCCATGATCAGGTGCGTGCGTAGCATTGCCTCGCACTGAGCGCGGAACGATTCCTGACGGACGTCGTCAGTCTCGCTCATCAGCTCGGCTGCTGTGGCCTTGATCAGGTAATTCTGGTCCGGGAACCACGGGATCACCGTCGACGTTTCAGGCGTCGTGATATCCGGCTGCTTCACCATGTACCGGTGAGTCAGAACGATCTGACCGGACGACTGCGGATAGATGAAGAGCTGCCCCGCCGAGTTGTTAGCCTGCGCTGTCGTCTCGTCGTTCAGCAGCGTCATGAACTCGTATGGGTAGTTCGCGATCGAGGGGTCTTTGAATTCCTGGTCCCACTCTTCCGGAGAAATCGGGTGCAGGAAATACGGCAGATTGTTCTGTTGGAAGAACAGGTCGTACGTTCTCAGGTAGTTCAACGGCAACATGAACGGACCGTAGTTGTTCGCTTGCACCGTCACGAACTCGACGATCCGATTGATCTTCAGGTCACGATGTAGCCAGAGATCCTCCAGGACCATGTTCAGATAGACGCCGCCTTGCAAGAGCCAACCAGGAGCTTTTGCAATCGCGCATGCGCGCGCGACGATTTGTTGGGCCTGGAGGTAGGCCATGATCAGGCACCTGCGCGCGCGTCCGCAATCTTCTTGCGCGCCTTTTCGAGTTCGGTCTCGATGCCCTTCAGCTGTTGCGGAGCGTTTTTCAGGTTCGCCTGCTCCTGGCTGGACAGCGCCTTCGCGCCGGGCTTTCCGGTGCTCTTCGCGTTCTGCCGTTCGAGCAGATCCGCATACGAGCGTGCGACATCATCGCGCGCCTTTTCCCACTGTTCGATATGAGCTTCGAGGATCGGGATTTCGAGCATGCGCTGTTGACGTTGGAGCGCTTCACGCACCATGTCCATACGGCCGTCGAGGGAATCCTTCGATTCGCCCTCGACCAGATATCCGCTGGCCGAGAGTTGCGCCTGGTTTGGCGCCGGGAGAGTGATCGTGAAGTTTCCGATCACCGTTGCAGCCGTAACTTCCTGAGAGGCTTGCGACATGGTCTTCCTTTCTGAGTGGTGAATTACGATCGTGCCCAAGCCGGCACAGGTCCGCCTCCGAGCACCTTGTTCTGTGCTTGCCGATACGGATTGAATGCGTGGCCATTGATGTCGTTCTCGTGGACCCAGGTGCGCGCGACCATTTCCTTGATCGAGCGCAGGGTGTCCGTGTCGAACTTGTATGTGTGGCCGTGCAGGAACGGCGTGCCGTTGATCTTCAGGTGTTCGCCACCGCACGGGGCGAGATCGATGCGGTACCACCAGAGATCCGTCTCGCCATCCTCGGCCTTGCCGGCGAAGCGCTCGACGACACCCGATGTCAGAAGAGACGATTGGGCCTGCGCGGACAGGCGCGCCGATTCTTCTTCGGCGATGTCCTTCGCTGCGCCCAGCTTGGCGTTTTCGGCTTCGAGCGCTTTGATGCGTTCGAGCAGCGCTTCGCGGCTTTCCTCAATCGGTGCGGTATCGCCGAGCAATTCGCCGGCGTGAGTCAACTCAGGAACCGGTTTTCCCGGCTCCTGCGAGTTACGTGCGGCCATCAGTTACTCCTTACGGGGTGGTCACGGTACCGCCCTGATAGCCCGGCGCGAATGCGGAGCCGCATTCGACACGGGCCAGGAAGGCCGTGTTTAGCAGGATCGAACCGTAGAACACCTTCCACGACACGACCCGTGTCTGATTCAGCGGATCCGACTTGTCGGCGCCGGTCAGGTAGTGGAACTCGGGGTTCTCGAGCAGCACCTGGCCATAGCTGTGGTTGCCGATGAAAAGCACCGGGAATACCGAGACGCCGGTTGCCGGCGCGGCCGGCGGTACCTGCGAGACGCCGACGCCGGTCAGCGTGATCGTTTGGTTCGGCTGTAGCTGCGTCGCTTGGCCGGCGAGCACGCCGGTCACCGGCACGCCGTTGCCAATCGCCGTGGCGAGGTTCGCCGGGCTGGTGGTCGTGCCGATGTAGACGTTAAACACGTAGTTCGGGAATGACGGCAGCGTTACCGAGATCGAGCCGGTCGGGCCCGTCACGCTGATCGACGACGAAACCTGGTAAATCGTCTGCTCGACCGACGTGAGCGCGGGAGCGGCGGTGACCTGGATGTAATACGTGCCGGTTGCCAATTGGCCTCCGGACGCCGACGCGGAGCCGTTGACCGCGGCTGCACCCGTCCAGTACGGCATCATGTTCGTTTCGCAGAAACGGATGCCGCCGAAATCACCGAGCTCGTTGTTATAGAGTCGGTTGACGTCGCTGTAGGCCCAGGCTTGCTGGACCGAAGTGTTCTCGCGCATGTCCTGCGCCGAAAACGGGCTGATCAACGCGACGTAGTGCTGCTTCACGCGCGGCGTTTGCGACGGGTCGCGATACGCGCCCGCCTCGATCATCATGTCTTCGCGCTCGTCGCCGTTGAAGCGCGGCACGCCGTACGCAGCCATCGACGCGAACAGGCGGTTCGACTCGTGCGGCGACATCACGTTCGATGCCGTCAGAGCAGCGCGGTTTGCGGCGCCGCCGGCGTAGTTCACCTGCGGCGCGGACAGCAGCGTATTGAGCGTGTTGCGCTCGAGTGTTTCCGGCATCTGCAGCGACACCAGTTCGCATGCTTGCTGGAACAGCGGGTGCTTGATCGTGAGGTTCGCCACGTCCGTAATGATGACGCGATCGCCCCACTGCTGCGCGGTCGCGCTGACCTGCTGCAGCGTCATTGCTTCACCCGGAGGCGCGACGCCTTCTTGCAGTGGCGCATACGGAAGCGGCAGGCGCTGGTAGCGCGATGCGGTGTACGTCGTGCCGCGGTTCGTGTCGAGCTTGAGCGGTTTGCCGAACTGATACGCAACCAGTTGGCGTCGTGCGAGCGGCTCGACTTCTTCCTGGATGTACGCTTCGACGTCAGCCGTGAAGCTCGACGACTGGTTCGTCACCCCGGGGAACATGAGGCCCGTCAGGAGGGCCAAAATTTTCGTCAGCATGGTGTCCTCGTGCTGGTCAGATGTTCACGTCGGCCAGACGCGCGGCGCGCTTCTGGTGTTCGGTTTGCCCGCGGCCGGCCGGTACCGTCGAGCGCACGCCCGGCGTCTTGCCTCGCGGAACGTCGGCAGCGGGAGCTTTCGGCTTGGCCTTCGGCTTCAGCTTGCCGTCCGCGATGTCCTTGCCGAGCATGTAGTAGTAGACGGCCTCTCGTGAAGCGTTCCGACCAGCACGGCGCTCGTCCTGAACGGCCTGCTCGACGCGCTCGCGATAGCGCGAGCGATGCGGGTCGCTTGCGATCTTCGATTCAAACAGCGTCTGGTCGCGGAGATCCTGAGCTTGGAACAACGCAGCTTGCGCGGCCTGTTGGCTCTGGCGCAGCGTACGGTTCGACTGAATCTGCCAGCGCTCCATCGGATCCAGATTCGGATCCCGCAGGCGCGCCCCTTCTGCTTCGAAATCGCGATCGACCGACGGCGCAACCGGTGCGCGCGAATCGACCATGCGACCGCGGCGCTCTACTTCTGCTTCGAGTGCTGCGAGTCGTTCGGCTTCCGTTGTTCCGCGGCGAGCAGGCGCTGCCGGCTCAACGAAATCGAAATCGAAATCGTCCTCCGGAACATCAGCAGCGTGATCGCCAGCACCAGAATCACCGCCGCCAGCATCATCACCGCCAGCGTCACCGCCCCCAGCATCGCCGCCAGGATCCGAAGGATTAGCGTCATCGACGCCGGGAAACAGAAAGCCGAGAAGTCGCTGCAGGAGTGTGCTCATTGCGTCATTTCCTTACGGCGTACCGGAACCGACGTTCTGCAGGCTCGCAGTCGTCGCGCTGGTGATGGTGACCACGAAGTCACGGAAGGTGGCCGTCGCGAGGGTCATCGTGCCGCCCAGCGTCCAGCCGGTATTCGTCGTCATGGTCAGTGTCTGCGTGGTGCCGACGTTGATCACTCGAAGCTGCCACGTGATGCCGACCGGATTGGACTGAACGGCGGCCGGAAGCGCAGCGACCAGGTTGGCCACCGTCGGCAGCGTGATCGCGCCGCCCGCACCAAACGTTCCGGTGAATGCGAGGAAACACTGGGCCGCGCCGCAGATTTCGGTAGCAGGCAGCGTTTTCGAAGCCGTCGCAGCGTCTGCGTTGTAGATCGCTTCCTGCAGCGGATTGATGCCGAGAATCGCGTTCCCCAGACCAACCTGATCCGGCAACGCGCCGAGCATCGGGATGTTGGGGGTCTGCCCCGGCCCGATGGCCGGGAAGATGAGGCCAATCACTCGGGCCAGAACGGTTTTGCGCACGATGATCTCCTGATCAGGGTTGCGCAATTTGTATATCGGTTTCCCGCCTCTACCTACGTCTATTAGCTGATAGATCATGTAACGGCGCCGTTGGAGCTGCGCCATCAGCATGTTCAGCAGCCGAAACGAATCCGTCATGTCCTCTGGCGACGCAGCCTGCCCCACGCCAAGCACGTTCGCAGTCTTAAGCGCGAGCGTGATGATGTCTCTAACTGTTGTCTGCGGAGGGACGGTTTGGAGGGCGACTGTCATAATCAGCTTTCAGCGCACATAAATTGCGCGATATCGGTCATTGCTTGAAGTAATTCAACTGCCCGATCAATGTGCTTGTATTCGTGAAGTTGGAGTTCGTAATGTTGCTCGTGCCAGTTGCACCTTGACTGTAGAGATTGACGGTTGTGCCACCGGCCGCAGCTTCTGCGAGAATCGGACCCGTCAGCGATGCCATCCCGGACGCGCCGAGAATGGGTGAGACACCGCCGAAGTAAAAACCACTCGCAGGCCCGGCTTGAATTGGCAACCCAGTCAATGTGGCAGCTCCGGTCGATGACCCCACGGCAGAAAGGGACGTATAGAACTGCACCGCCACTTGCATCCCCTTCACTTCGTATTGACACGATTGGGTGTTGTAGGTTAGACCGGTCGTTCCGCCACCAAAAGCTACGCCGATTGTGCATGCGGCAGGTCCGCCGTAGATCCGATTTCCGCTCGACGAACCTGTTTCGGTTATGCCGTTGTACCCAAGAACCGTATTAGGTGTCTGCGTAAGAGCATGCAGTTCGCTGTTCGTCGTATTGTTCAGAACAACGGCATACGAACTGCTATTGCTCTTGTTATAGTTATGAATATCCGAATCAACTGTTACATTATTGGAATTCGTCACATATACGCCGTTGTCGGCGGTCGCGATGTGTAGCCCGCGAACGGTTGTGTACGTCACACCATTCATCAGAAATGCGTATGTGACACTATTCCCGGCCCATACATTGGAGAACTGGAGATCCTTTACTCCTTGCGCATTTGTTCCCTGTTGAATCGTGATGCTAGGCCCGGTGGTTGTGTCAGACAAAATATTGCTGAAGTGACCAAATTGGCACGGGACTGTACTCTGCACGTAGGAGTACCCGCACAACGCCCAGCCATTTACGCCATTTTCAGATTCATCATTGCTGAATTTTGACCCAGCAAAGTAACGCAGTTCATAGCCGATATTCGATACGCCCTGCACCGTCGTATTCGTGACGATCAGCGCATTGTTCGGCATCGCGTCTGAAACGTTTGTCGGCACGCCTGCATAAAGGCCGTCGTAATTCTGCTGACTGCCGGCACCATAGATGCGAACGTTGTCAATGATGGTCTGCCACTGGTCTTGCATATCCAGCGCGTGATTGCACCCAGTGATAAACAGATCGCGAATGATGCCGCTATTGACGTAAGTGAAACTCACGCCATGTGCGCTCGTGTTCGACAAGCCTGGGCATTGAATCCACAACGACTGGACACCAACGTTGTTGTCCACCGCAGAAAGCGTGCCATTGTCGATGATTGCCGGGGCATTGGCAGTCTGCCGGATGACCGTCGATTGGCGGCTCTCGCCCTCCAGCATTACGCCACTCTTGCCAGTCAGGTTTAGTGATGCACTGATCTTGTACGTCCCGTGCGGGAACAGGACGCGGACGCCGTTCTGCACGACGCTGGAAACTGTCGCAGCGTAGTTAATGGCGTTTTGGATGCCCGTAGTGCTATCCGTCGTCCCGGTCGAATCGACGCCCGTGAAATCGAGAACGGAAAACGATTCTGCGAATTTGTTAGCAAGTGTGCGTGCACCACTACCAGAAGCGCCTTGCAGATATTGCAGCTGACTAGTTGCTCCCGTTGACGTATTTGCTCCAGTCCCGCCGGATGCAATAGGAACCGGCGTCGAAAACGTCGGCGCATTCGTGACGGTCAAGCCGTTGAGCGTCGCGAGGCCACTCGAATTAAGTGTCGTGAACGCCCCGGTGCTGCCAGAGATCGGCGTTCCTGCGATCGTCCCACCCGTGATCGCGGCATGCGGAATCGTAGCCGTCCCATTCACTGACAGATTGTTATAAGTCGGCGACGGATAACTCTGAGCAACCGCCAGAGACGAAACCAGAAAGAGGAAGGCCGAAAGCAGTTTCTTCATGACTTTGCGAGCGTTCCGCCGTTGTTCCACAAGACGCCCGACGTTGCCGGCAAAGTGGTTGGCAAACTGTTGAACCAGGCGAGCATCAGCGCCGAAAAGATCGGGCCAGCGCCGTTGGCAATCTGATTGAGCGCAATGGTCGTCTGCTGTGCGAGAGCATTTACTGCGGCCTGGATGGTTTCCGGCGGTGCGTCCTTGCCTTCCGCGCGGATCATCGGTGGAACAATGCGGAATGCGTCAGACATGGAGCGCCTCCAGCCTTTCCTGCGAACTCGGATGCAGCGCGCTGCCCGGGTGCGGATGCCGTCGGAGGAACATGCGCATACCCGCGGCAAGTCCCTGTTTCTTCACGTACTGATCAGCGGCCAGTTCCTGCTCGCGCACGTGGGCGAAAACCCACTCTGGACGGAAAATCAGTTGCAGCGTCAGCAACCACCAGAGGCGACGCCATGGATCCCGGTTGATCAGGTGTGCGCGCTCGTGCGCGATCACGGCATCCTTTTCGATCTCTGTCAGCGATCGAAAGAAGATGCCAGTCTGGATGGTTCCCCACGGGGTGCACCGGGCCACGAAGCGTTTCATCGCGACCCCGCCATCGGTGATGCAATTTGATCGGGATGAATCATGCCGGCCGGACCCTGCGGCCTCGGCTGTCCGGGTTGCGCGCCCGAACGAGGTGTACCAGCGACACCAGGCCCCGCGCCACCAGGCACGCCCGTCTGACCCTGTGGTTGCTTCGGTGCCATCTGCGCCTGAAGCTTGGCTTGCATAGCCTGCTGATGCTGCTGAATGTGCGCGCGGAACAGGCCTGCGGCGTCACCAGTGAGTTGCGCGGCCTGCAGGTGCGAAGCGATATGTGCCCTGTCGTCATCGGCCTGGTGGATCTCAGCCGGTAGACCGTTGTGCATCATCAAGTTCTCGTCCTGCGGATCGAGATGGAACAGGTTTCGCTCGTCGATCAGGATGCGCGGCGCCACTTCCGGCCCAAAGATCTGCTCAGTGCCGTACTCAAGGATCGGGCCGATGTTCAGACGCCGGCCGTCCAGCTGCTGCGGCGGGATGCCGCGCAAGACGTTCATCCACGCGATCATCTGCTGCATGCGCTGCAGGTTCTGTTGATACGATGTGCCGCACCAACGGAAGAAGTAGCGCTCGCCAAAGGCCTGCGGCGGGATCACCTGCAGGTTCGCGCGCGCGCCAAGCTCACCGAGCACCTCGACGGTCAGTTCTTCGGTACGGAACTGTCGGTCGAGCTCAAACATCCATTCAACCAGCGGATTGAGGATGACCTCCTCATACCGCTTCGCGTTGTCGATGATGTTCGATTCTTGCTGCTGCGCCATTGCAGCCATCTGCGCCTGATTCTTGCGACCGGTGGGCATCTTCCCGAGCATGGCGTCATTGACGTCCATCGACTCATTGATCTGCTGCTTCAGGTTCTCGCAGAGCGGGATCGCGTCCTTGTAGATGGCCGGGAAATTCGCGAACTTCGTTTTGCTCGGGTCCGTGAGCCATACCGCGGCGAGCCCGACCACCATCGACTGGTAATTCGGGTTCGACAGCGGGTCGACCATGGTGATCGGCAGCAGACTGTATTGCGCCGAGTCCTGCCCCATGTTCCAGAAATCGTTCAGGTTCCACTGCAGGAACTTGACCGGCTCGATCTTCGAGATCCCGAAGAACGAGCCCGTTATGCGCTCGATCGGGGCTGAAATGATCGGCCGCTTGCCCGACCAGAACGGGTTCCGGATTATCCCGAGGATCACGTCCTGGCCGGCGAAATACACGAAGCACGGCTCCCTGCCCTTGCCGAGGTCCAGGTTCGTGTGAACCTCGTAGATCAGCGCGTACTTGAACGTGCCTTCCGTGCGGATGCCGGCATCGCCGGTGCGCTTCTTCGGCGGGACGTACTTCTCGCGCCCGCCGTCCGGCTTCGCGAGGTTGTCGACCAGTTCCTTCGCCTCGACTCCGACGAATATGCCCTCGTCGACGAACCGTTCCACGGCATCGATCGTCAGGCGCAGCCGAATCGCGGTCGCAGTGGCCTTCTCGATGTCGTTGCAGGTCGGCGGATAGACGGCCAAGTCCTCGGTCGCTGTCAGCGTCGGATAGATACTCCCCACTTTCGTCGAAGTAAATTTCCCCAGTTTTCATGAGTGCGGTGCGCGGCAGGGATGCCGCGCACCGCACTGACTGATCACCGACCATATCGCCCTTGAGATCCGTCCTGGGAGGTGTCGGTGGTCGAGCTGGGAGAAGTGATGACGATTCTGGAACTGCACCGGCAGGGGCTGAGTATCTCTGCCATCGCCGCTCGACTGAACATGGATCGCAAGACGATTCGCAAATACATCAAGGATGGCGTTCAGGCGCCGCGCTACGGCCCGCGTGCACCGCGACCGTGTGTAGTCGACCCCTTCGTCAGCTATGTGACCGAACGCGTACGCACGTTCCCGGAACTCAGTGTTGAGCGGCTGCTGCGCGAAGTCCGGGCGATGGGTTACAAGGGTGGTCGCACTGCGCTGGGCGACCTGGTACGGGAGGTTCGGCCGCCACGCCAGCGCGGCTTCGAAGTGCGCTTCGAGACCGCCGCCGGCCATCAGGCGCAGGTTGACTTCGCACACTTCAACGTTGAATTCGACGACGCACCGGGCCAGCGACGCTCGATCTGGCTGTTCTCGATCGTCCTCGGACATAGCCGGTACCTGTGGGGCCGATTCGTTGAGCATCAGGACCTGCAGACGGTGCTGCGCTGTCACATGGAAGCGTTCGAACATCTGGGCGGAGTGCCGCGCGAGATTCTCTACGACCGGATGAAGACCGCTGTGCTGGGCGAGGTCGAGAAGCACATCGTCTACAACGCGAAGCTGGTCGCGTTCGCGCAGCACTACAGCTTTACTCCACGGGCTTGCAAGGCTTATCGCGCCAAGACCAAAGGCAAGGTCGAGCGCCCCTACCGGTACATCCGGCAGGACTTCTTCCTGGCTCGCCGCTTCCAGAACCTCGGCGACATGAACCGTCAGTTGCGCGAATGGCTCGACACGGTTGCCAATGTCCGCCTGCATGGCACCACGCATCGTGTCGTCACCCAGCACTTCAGCGAGGAGCGGCCCGCATTGCAGGCCTTACCCGCTGGAACGTTTAACGGTGTGATCCGGCTTGAGCGGCGCGTCAGTCACGAAGGGCTCGTATCCGTCGGCGGCAACTACTACAGCGTGCCGGACCGTACCCGCAGGCGCACGCTCGACATTCACAGCCTGGCTCACGAGATCCGCATTTACGAGGACGGGGAGCTGCTGGCCGTTCATCCAGTGCTCGAAGGCCGTCGACGAACATCGCTGCTGCCGGGGCACCGACGTTCACACGACCGTCAGAAGCAGGCTACACAGCATGCCGCTCCACTGCCAGCGACGCCGGTTGTGCGTCGCCCGCTGGCGTTTTATGACCAGGTGGCCAAACGCCTGGCCGGTGCCGGGAGGCCTGCATGAACAGCATGCCATCATCGACACTCGAACGGATTCGCCGATACCTGGTTGGCCTGCGCATGCCGCGAGCGCTCGAAGCGCTGGACGCCACCATGAAGCGTTTCGAGCAGGGCGACAGCTCCATGATGGAGGTGCTCGAAACCTTGTTGGGCGAGGAGTTCACGACACGTGAAACCCGGCGCATCAAGATGGCACTGCAAACTGCGCGGCTCGGTACGATCAAGACGTTGGCTGGCTACGACTTCAGTTTCCAGCCCAGCCTGGACCGTGATCGCATCATGGCGCTCGCGCAGCTCGAGTTCATTGAGCGGCGGCAAACAGTTCACTTCCTCGGCCCGCCTGGAACCGGGAAGTCCCATCTATGCGTCGCGCTCGGCGTCGAAGCCGTGCGAGCTGGCAAGAGCGTCTACTTCGGCACGCTTGCCGAAATTGTTGCCTCGATGGCCAAGGCCGAGCGCGAGGGCAATCTCACGCAACGTGTGCGATTCCTTGCACGCAACAGCCTGTTGATCGTTGACGAAATCGGGTACCTCCCGATCGGCTCGAACGGCGGCAACCTGTTCTTCCAGCTCGTCAATGCCTGCTATGAGCGATGCGCCATCATCCTGACTTCGAACCGCAGCTTCGGCGAATGGGGCGAAGTGTTCGGCGATAGCGTGGTCGCAGCGGCGCTGCTTGACCGTCTGCTACATCACGCCATTGTGGTGCAAATCGAGGGGTCGTCGTATCGCCTGCGTGAGCACGCCGATCTGCTGCCTGACCATCTGCGCAACCGCACATCCTCGCTGACCCCCGTGCCCGTTGAACCCGCTCGCCGGCGACCGGGCCGCCCCCGTAGGAGTTCACCTGATCACGATGGCGGCTGATCACCGTTCGCACAGGGTGGGGATTTTTACTTCGACACTTCTGGGGAAATTACGCCCGACGTTGACAGTCGCGAACTGCACGATGTCCGGGCCCTCGGTCGTGACTTCCTTCTCTTCCTTTTCCCAGCTCCACTCGCCCTCGTCCGCGGCGATGTCTTCGACCTCCCCGCCGAGCTCATGGTCTTCGAGGATTGGCGGCTTCTTGATCAGCTCCGTGATCCGGCGCTGCGTGCGCGACCAGTCGACGTAGAGATTCCACTGCCCCGTCACGTCGCCCGCGATCAGGTCGGCACGCACGACGTCCTTGATCGCAGCCGATCGGATGTAATGCTCGAGCAAGCTGATCTGCGCGAACGGAATGTTGCCGTCCGGACCGGTCGCGCCGACGTGCTTGTGATTGACGGGGAAGAGTTGCGCGATCGTGCGCTTCACGCGCGCATTGACCGCGTTGCGCACAGCGGGGATGTAGCACTGGGAGTTGCCGGAATACTGCTGATTCTCATCCGGCTGGGCGTTGTAGATGGACCAATACTCCTCGCAGCGGTCCATCTGCTCCTGCTTGTTCTGGTAGCACTTCGCGATCTTCGGGTACAGCTTGGCCGCTTCGATGTAGGCATCCGAATCGGGCTGGCCGGCCCAGTTCTCGACTGCTTCGCCAGTCTTCTCAGCATCGAGAGCCCGCGCGTCAAGTGTTTCGACTGCGGGCTTGTCGTCCTGCTTCTTCGGATTCTTCGGGCGGGCCATAGAAGGATCAGCCGATCACCTTGCCGCGTAGCTTGCGCTCCAGCGTCGTGCCGGTGCCGCGATCACGTGGCGTGCGCTTCGGGCGATCGTCGACGTTCGGCTTTTTCGACGTCTTTTCGGCAAAGAAGTCGCCAACCGGACGCGACTCGGAGCGCGTGCCCTGGAATTCGCGGCGCTTTTTCACGATCACAGACCCGGCTTCGACATCTTTTCGCGCATCGGGCCACCCGACATACGCTCGCCGACCTTCTCAGCCTTGCCGTACGCGCCGCCTTGCTGCTTGCCCTTGTAGAAATCCGACGGGCGCTGCGAGGGCGCCTTGGGCGTGATTTTTCGATCGACTGCCATTTTCATCTCCGCGGCAAAGTGGTCAGATAGCTCACACCCTGCGGGTTCACGCCCATGTTCACGCCTTCCGGCAGGACGTCCGCTTGCTGCGAGCAGATCACGTACACGGCCGCTTCAAGTCCCTCGATGAGGGTACGGTGCGGACCAGTCTCGGGGAGCGTATTCCGGTTTCCCGCGCGATCGACTGGATAGTTGTAGCCGCCGGCCATCGCATTGAGCGTATGCTTCGCGCCTTGCTGGTCGACCTGAAACAGTCGTCGCGCCTTGGCCTCGGTGCGTATAAGCGGAGAGAGAGAACCTCGCGAGACATTCGCGTACGAGCCGCGCATCGGGTACAGATTCGCTGCGCGAAGCGCAGATACGATCGGCATGCGATCGGCCTGGTCGAGCACATCGGCCGGCAGCCATGCCGTCACGCGCGCGCGCGGGAACGCGGCGCGCACAAGCTGCGTTATATCGGGCACTGCCTCCTTCGGCGGTACCGGCGAAATCCAGTCCGCGACGACGACAATGCGCTGCCCCTCGATGCAGATCAGCGCCGCAGTCGTCTCAGTGCCGTTGGAGTTGAACGCGAGGGCAAGCGGGTGCTGCTGACTCGGCTCATACTCGGCGACGAGGTTCCACTGCCCGAAGTCCTCGTACACTGGCGAACCGGAGAAGACGCGCTGAAAGTATGCGAGCGCGTTGAGGATGTCACGCTTGCCGCTGGGAAAATTCAGGACCTCCGCGACAAGCTTCGGGTGCGCCCCCTGTCCACCGACCAGCACGATATCGCCGGCCTCGAAGAACGGCTGCATGCCCATGATGAACTGCACCTTGTCTCGATCCTGCGGTGCAGTGAGCGGACGCAGTGCCAGCGTCACGCCGCGGCGAAGCATCTCCGCCCGCATCGGCTGCAGCAACCATTCATCGAGCGAGTTTTTCTCGATCGCGACTGCCGCGTCGCCGTACCGCGCGGACGTCTTGAAGGCATCGTCGATCACCTCGTCGGGCTTCCAGAACTCGCCCGACGAAGCATGAACGTAGATTTTCGTGCCGAGGCGGCTCACCACCACTCGCCCGGTCCGGTCGCTCTTCTTCACGTCCGTGGTCCGTGCCGGGTCGGTGATCACCACCTTTGGCAGCCACGGCGCCGGGTCCACTGGACACTCGCGGATATGATCCCCTTCGAACGGCTTGTCCTGGCTACCGATCGCCATGAGCATGTATTCCTGCATGAAGCCGCGCAGTTGCCCCGCCCGCTCCATTTCGTCACGCTTGCGGCGAATCCAGTCCATCGGATAGCGCTCCGGCCACATCGCTTCCGCGGCGGGATCGTCGATGTCTCCCTTGCAGATCGGATAGCGGCGACTCGTCCAGTCCGGGTTGTCGCGCAGCCGGGTGATCATGCAGTCCTCGGCCAGCGGCGTTCCGGTGACCCGAATCTTGCCCTTGACCTTGTCCATCGCCGGGATCAGTTCGAGGTAGAGCTTGCGCATCGACGCGTCGACCGCCGCCTTGTCCTTCACCCGCTCCTTGTTCTCGATGTCGTCGAGGTACGCGCGGTCCGGACGGATGTCGCGCCACTTGAAGCCGCGGAATTCTTCCTCCCAGCCGTGTGCCTCAAGCAGCACGCCGTTCGAAAGCTCCATCTGATGCTCGTTCCAGACGCGCCCAGACTCCTTAAGACGGCCGAAGAGCCCCTGAAGCTTCATGTTGCGGGTGGCTTCGAACTTGATCGCCTCGAGACGCTGGCAAGCCTTCGTGTAAGTCTCGCCGATGACCAGGCAGTACCCGAAGTTGCCGAAGCACGCCTCGATCAACAGGTGCTCTTCCGAAAGCGTCGACTTCGCCCCCTCCCGGAATGCCTCGATCAACACCCATTCGTCAGCACATCGCCAGAGGTCCATGACCTCGACGTGGAACGCCGGCGACGCCTGCGGATGTCGATGCGGGAACAACATCGCCGAACCTAGCGCACGATCGCCCGAGATCGCGGTTAGCAACGCTCCACTGGTTAGGGCCATGAGATTCCTCCTCGCGGAGGATCATCAATGTTTTTCCCTTGCGCAAATTGGAGAGAGGGTCGGCAAAATTTCGTCACCCCCGTCCGTGGGGCCCAGGGTGGCCCCAGAGTTATGATTTTGAAAGATACAGATGAGAATAGATCTCATTACCTAGTGATAACGCCCCGTTTCGCCCGATAGCGCCCATTATGTCAAGTTTGGATGCACCGCACAAACTCAATAAAATCAATGAGTTGCGAAATTTCGTGAGTCGAGCGATGCGGCGATCACGACGAATGCGGTGCAGCATGAAAGCTTTTGAATATTGTTGAAAGCAAATCGAATGGATGTGGCGGGTCCGGAAACAGGTGTTTTGGAGGCACGCAGGACACCCTCTTGCGCCACCTTTCCCCTCTTCCCTCATCCCGCACTGAGCCTTTCCACGCGCGTACGTGCGCGCACGCGAGGGATTGTCTGAGCTCACACTCCGCTCATTTGAAACCTGATACCGTCTTGAATGGCGATCAGAAGGTCGCCGACCCACACGGAGGCCACAAAAATGAATGCAGAGTACGAGAAGCTGAAGGCTCAGGTCGAGGCGCTGCAATCGGCGATTCTGGTCCTTGGCAAGGAGAATCCAGGGATTCAGCAGAAGCTAAGAACCCTCTTCAATCGCGAATACAACGAGGCAAAGCGGCAGGCTGAGCGGGAGGATAAAATTGACTTGAGCAAGGTTCCTCTGTATCCCCGCGAACCGCGAAACCGAGAGGCTGAGCAGGCGAAGGTCGAGGTGTACCTGCATCTGGCGAGAGTGCTAGGTGCCGAGATCTAACCCTAGTCTTCCCTGATCAAGTCTTGGGGGGTAACGCCGTTAAGATGGGTAGAGACAGGAGGATCACATGCTCTACGCCATCTTGACGCCAGGGGACGAAGTACCGCTCGGATACTTCGATTCGGCCGATACACCGACACTCGAGGAACTGGCCGATCACCTTTCCGAGGCGTTCGGCTTCGTCGATCGTGATGCGTGGATGGATGCCTACGGTGTCGAACAAATCGGCTTTGCGCCGGTTCACTGAGTATCAGCAGGTCGGATCATTTCTTGAGTTTGTGCTTTTTCTCCGGCTTCTTTCCGAGCGTTGGGATCGATTGCACCAAGACACCCTCAGGAAGATATCCTTGAACGAAATCCAAGGCGTCTTGCTCGCTCAAGTCAATTTCGAACACAAGGATGTATTCGCCGGCTCCAGTCTTGGACAAGCGGATAAAGCCCGAAATGCCCTGAAGGATCTTGACGACGGTGGCTTCGTTTTCCTCGGTGATTCCTTTTACGACGAATGTGTAGACGGTCATAGTTGGTCTCCATTGGGTTTAGCAAGAGCCAACAGTATTCTATCGCGCAGTTTTAATCGTGCGATTATTCGAACGATCCCTACGACAGCCCGTGGACCGATGGAACGGGCGCAACCTCCCACCCGCTTTTTTTGAAGCGTTGCTAGGTCGCGGCGGGTATATCCGGCTTGGTCGACCTGCTGCGCCTTGGTGCGTTCAGCCATTCCGGTCGGTCCTGGCGGTGCGTCTCCGCCATTCAGCCACGTTTATCGAGCTGGCGCGACACCAGTTGTTCGGGCCTGGGCTAATGGGCCCCCGTCGGCGGTTTCTTCTGAGTCGCGCTGCCTATTTGCGACGTCCGCTTCGTTGGCGATCTGGCATACGCGGCATACCCACTTCTTCCCTTTCGCTTCACGCAGCAGTTCGACGATGTTCAATCGCCAGAGGCGCTTGCATTGCGGGCAGATGGAGGATTCAAGGCGCATCCAGAAAAGAATGCCCGGACCTGCCGGGCAAATCACCGTAGTGAAGGAGACGCGACCACGTTAAAGCTGTTTCCCGCGTTGAACGATTCCACACATGATCCGGTGCAACTCGGTCCCGGTCAGTTCTTCGCGAACCCCGTTCTTGTCGGGCAGCGGTTTCTCGGTTCTCGCGTAGACGAGGATCAACCCGCGCCTTAAGCCCTTCGACCCACTCGACTTGGCGTAAGGGATCCTGTTGACGATGTACGTGTACCCCTCGTAATTCAGCGCCGTCAGGTATTTCGAGATCGTCCCGCGGGGCACTCCGATTTGCAAACCCAGACTCGCTTGGGTCAGCATCCCCTGCTGCTCGAGCAACTCACAGATGCGATGACCGACGAGGTCCGGATTGGACAGGTTGCGCAGCGAGATCACGGTGTTGCTCCAATCGTCACGCGTATTTTGAAGCCGACTGCCGAATTTTTCACTCCTATCTCCCAGTAAAACCCCGATCTCTTTAATAAGCACTACTTATCTCTCTAACACCACATCCCTACGTTCATCTCTGCTGGTGAACAGACCTCGCCTATCCTGGGAGGCCTTCACATGTCATCTCCGCCGGAGCCACATGACCCGACAGCCTTTCGATCTAGGGTGCTGTCTTCGCCGCCCTTATCCGTGTTTCAGACCTATCCCCCAGTACGGATTCTTCCCGCGCCGCTGGTGTTCGCTTGTGCCCGCCCAGCGCGGTGCTTCACTGCCAATCAGACGACCAGTCTGGCCTCCTTCATGATCTGCATGCGAACCTTTGCAGGCCCGCGATCGCCCCATTCCTGAAGCGCGTCAGCCCAATCAGTACCCGTGATGTCTTCCGGGTATGCCAAACCACATCCAATCATCTCGGCGGCCTTTCGGCCGTTCTCTACGCCCTTGTTAATGCCTTTATCTCGCTGCGTCTCCCAGTCGTTATCTGCGCAAACAACAGCCATTCCGTGAACTTTGGCTTCCTGCGCCACGACGAGCAGGTTCTGGGCGTCGAAGCAGACGATGACGGAGGCATTGGTAACCGCCTGGAAAACAGCGAGGCCCGTCGCAAAACCTTCGACGAAGCACGTGACTACACTGCCTGGGCGACGCATGACGAAAGAGGCACCCCGAGTCGAGCATCCCTTCCGATAGAGCTTTTCACCGTCTATGGAGATGTTCTGGAGGCTAACCAGCCCGCCGTCGCGATACATGGGGATAACAAGGTCATCGCCTTCGAGACGAAGGCCCTTGCAACCCCGCAAAGACAGTCCTTTGCGTTCGATATAGGCGTGCCAATCGGTCAAGATTGGAAGAGATGCCCAGTGCTCACGCATCTGCGTTACGGCACGGGCGCGCGCTTGTGCTTCCTGCTGCCGAAGACGCTTGATGCGCTCATCCGTGGAACGCTGATCAGCAAGACTCACCGGCCTGTCGGACCGCCACTCGCAAAAACCGTCATCGGTGGCAAAGTTTTTGTAATAGCCGCGCTGCCCATCCGCCCATAGCAGATAGGCGCCGTTCCTTTTCCGGGGCTTGTCGACGGTTGGGCATCGATACCATTTACCGTCGGCGACGATGCGACGTGGCATGAGTCCGTGCGCAACGAGTGCCCGCTCGAAGCTCATGCCGCCCTCCGTTGCTCGGCACGCTTGCGTGCGAAGCGGGCCTTATCCATGTTTCGCAGCTTCCGGTAGATCTCGGGAGATGGCTCCTTGGAATCCGTCCGGAAAAAATCCGCTCGTGGCATGTGCCCGACCAGAGCGGCATACATGGCATATGCCTTTTTCTTCGCCCATTCCGGCGGCGCATCGTCCTTGTAGAAACTGCGCGCGTACGAGCAGATCTGAGGCCAGACGTCCGTGATGAGACGACGGTCGTTACCGCCCTTAATCAATTCCTCGAGCGTTCCATCGACATGCTCAACCGTCGAACGCTTCGGATATTCGTGACCGCAGTTCGGACAGAACGGGGCAACCCGGTGAAGCGCCGCACAATGCGGGCACTTCATCATCACGTCTTCGGGCCTGGTCTTCGGCTTTTCCTTCTTCGGTTTCTTCTTTCCGTCGTCGAGTTCCATCGCGCCGGTCGAGAAGAACTCATTCATCTCGTCCCAGAAGCGTTCGCAATTCCCGGAATGGTCGAGGATGATGCATTCTGTCTTGCCCGTCTCGGGGCTGAGGCGTAAGCCACGGCCCATTAACTGGATATGGTCGGCAAGTGACTTGCGCAGGGGGCGAGCCATGATGACGACGCCAACGTCCGGAACGTCAAACCCCTTGGTAGCCTTTGAAACCGTGATCAGGCCGCGAATGAACGAGTCCGTCTTGCGAAACTCGGCGACGATCTCGTCGCACTCCTCCTCGGATTCTTTGCTCGTGTAGACGGCGCATTGAATGCCGGCAGCCATGAACTGCCGATGCAGTTCCCGCGCGTGGTCGACCGTGATCGCGCTACAGATGAACTTGAGGCCATTGCCATGTTTCAAATACTCGGCGACGCAATCTCCCACGACCTGAAGCGCTCGTTTCGTGGCCTCTTTCTGCTCCCACTCGCCACCGTTCACCTTAACGCCCGTCATATCAGGCTGAGACGGTGAGAAAATGCGGTAGGGGACCAAGGCGCCCTGCTCGATCAGTTCATTGGTCGTCGCGACGTTGACCAGCGCGTCATAGGTCTTGCCAAGGCCCTTCGAGAATGGTGTTGCTGTCAATCCAAGACCACGAACGTCCTTCTTGCCAAGACGATTGATCGTGATCTCGTGCAACGTATGGCACTCGTCGACGACGATCAGGCTCGGCATGGGATCTTCCGGCCAACCGCGACGCATGAGCGTCTGGACCGAACAGATCTGGGCGCGTTCGTAGGGGCGATACCGCCAGTGCTTCTGCTTGATCACGCCATGGGCGATGCCGAAGCAATCGAACGTGTCGCTCGTCTGCTGGACAAGGTTTTCCCGGTCGACGACAAAATGCGAGAATTTCCCTCGATTGCTCGTCAGATGCACGACACACGCGGCGATCCGAGTCTTGCCGGCCGCGGTCGGAGCACAGAGCAAGACGTTCCGGGCACCATTTCGGTAAGCCTCGCGCACACGCATTACGGCGTCGATCTGATACGGGCGCAGGCCAAAATGTTCGAATGCCGCCTGCTCTTCTGGCGTGACGGGCGTCATTGACCAGTCTCCGCGAGCGCGCGCACACGCGAGACGATGTCACGGTCGTGCTGGACACCCAGAATGGTCCGCAGTTCGGCGAATTTGCTCCCGAACCAGCGGAGGGACTTCTCGCGAACCTGCGTGCCCTGCGCCGCCTCCGACAGTTTGTTTTCGGCGTTGATCAGTCGCTGGGTAAGCTTCTGTATCTCCGCACCTCGATCGCTCGCACGCAGCGAATCGTTTTCGAGGCGCAACGCTTCGTTATCGCGCTCGAGACGACTCACGTATGCATCAAGTTCAACCTGATCGTCGCCATCGGAAAGATCGTCGGACGCATTATTGGTCTGGGGTTGCGCGCCGCCGCGATCGCCGGCTCCGATCGGAGTGGCTGGATCGGGACTACGGCCGAGATTGCGCGTCTTCATCACGGCTTCTGTGCCGTGCTTCGTGGTGTATTTGCGAGGCTTGTCGCCTTCAACGGACGAATGAAGGGATTCGGCCGCCGCGCCCTCGGCTACATGACTCTTGATGCTCTCAGCGAACGAACTCGCTGCCTTTTCACCTGCAACGTTGCAGGTGAGGGCTAAACGGACCTTGCCAACAAACGTATGCGACACCTTGCACGTGCGCGCGATCTCGCTGTCGCTCCAATCCGTCCACTCTAGATCTTCCAGCATCAGCCCGACAGCCCGGCGCTTGTCCTCGTTCGTGCGACGAAGCCCATGAACGGCATTCGCACCGAGCGCGTAGAGCTGAGCGTCGCGCCGTGAGCCTTCGTACACCTCTGCCGGAATCTCATCGATCCGGGCAGCGACATACGCCTCATACCGATGCCAGCCGTCGGCAAGGTAGTAGTACACCCCATCGAAGAACGTGACGACGCGCGGGAACGACGCGCCGCCTTGCAGCGCTTCCTTGTATTCCTCGACGGTCGACACGTTGATTCCGGCCCGCGTCTGGAGCGAGATCTCGCGGCGAATTTCCGCCTGCTTCAAAAGCTTAGACTTGGGCTTCTGCTGCATTTGTAAGGCGCTCGCGGGAAAAGTTTGTCAGCGGATGGTTCGGGAATTCGCGCACTACGCGCTCATCGACAGCGCGATTGAAATATCCGCGGGCTACTGACTTATGCGCCACCGGATAGCCGGCGCGGGACCATTCAAGCTCGAATTGACTGTCCCGATAGATCGTCAGGCCCTGCAGTCCATTGACATGCAGACCGATGAGATTTGCGTGCGATCGGAAATGGCGCTGGATTTCACCCACTGCGGAAACGTCGATCTGGTCTCGTTTCATCAATGCGCCTCCAGATCCAGCGAACGGATCAAGAATCCAGTCGCCGAAAACGACAGGAAGCCCCGATCGTATTCGGCCATGATCAACTGCTTGACTGCGGTTCTCATGCTTCCCATCTCCAACCATATTTGCTTAGTTGTACGAATTCACAAACAAAAAACCCCGCGCTTCTGGGGAGTGCCGATGGTCAGTCGGATCGGGTTGCCGGAGAGGATCGGCTCGCCTCACTCCCCACAAACGCGGGGTGCCTCTCGTTCATCGACGACCAATCGATGGATATAAGCTAACTCAGTTTCCCGGCAACTTCTGGCGGCCCTGCCCTTTTTAAGCGCTCCGATAGGCTGATTTCCACGGCTTCGGCGCCCGCTTTATGTGTTACCGAAGCCTTGGAAGTAGTCGAACAGTCGTTGCTGTCGGCGATCTCGGCAATGTCGCGGACGTTGTCGACCACGTGCTTGGTGATCTCTTTCAACTTCTCGAACTCGCGGTCGGACGGCATGTTCTCGAACAGTCCGAGGGTCGGCTTGTTGATGTTCTCGACGACTTTCGGCAACCAGCAATGCCTGGACAGTTCGCTCTTTCTGATATTGGGGACGATTCGAAATCACGCGACCTCCCGGTGTTCCTGAGACGTTGCGGTATAGCCAAGCGGATCAGCGATCCAGCGGTGCACCTCGGCGTTGCTGTAGCAGGAGTGGGTGCGGCTCATACGGATGGGCTGGGGTGCCTTGCCAGCGAGCCCCAGCTTCCGCCAGGACTCGCGGCACATCGGAATAAAGGGCGCGATCTGTGCCCATTTGGAGAGGCCGACCCGGGGGAGGATCGGCTCGATCGGCTTGCCGGAATCGGCTGGCGCTGTTGTCTTCTTCACTTTCGCTCACCTGGACTGACGACAACCTCAATCTAGGCAGCGGGAAATTTCCGTGCAACAGATCTTGGTCGTCGGTGGTTCAACTTGGTGAGCTAATGATGGCCGTCGCGGACTAATCTCGGTAGGTCGTTAGCCAGCCGAGGTCGCTCGTTAGCTTGCCGACGTACCCCGCTTGCTAGCAGACGGGGTAGGCTTCCATCCGCCATCCTTCAAGTATGAAGTTATGGTTTTCTCAGCCTGAGACTCGCTCATCGTGATGCCCAGCGTCTTGGCAAACCCGAGGACTTCCTTACTTATCGAAAGCGCAGCGTTCCTTAAACTTGGATACGGACGCTTGCTAGCCAGGTCAACTGCAAATTTTCTAATCGGGACCCATTGAGCGTCTTGTGCAGCTTTGCCCTCCCGTGCACTTCTACTCTTCAGTTCGGCAGCCACTCGCAGACTGAGATCGGCAATGCGCCTTGAGAGTTCATCCCCGTCCTCAACCAGTCTTTGCAACTCTTCAGCCGGAAGCACGTCGAGTCGATCAAGCGACGACTCTAGATGACTCAGCTTTCGCGCGTAGATTGACGCAGCTTGCAAAAACATCTCTCGATACTTTTCGGAAATGATTTCGCTCGCGTGGCCGCTCACTTTGCTCGCTCCTACGCGTAGGTTCTCCGTGCATCGTTTGGCGGCATCAGAAAAGGCATCGAATGCGACCCTCACTTCCGAATCTTCTCGGATCAACCACGCTAAAACGTTGGGCACCAAATCCCATCGTTTTTGCGTCGTAATTGCCGCAAACTTCCTCTCGTCTATGACGTGAGCAGGCAACCCTTTCTTTTCTACTATGAGAACGAAAGCAGCAAATGCGTCCGCACGAAGGACTAGGGAATCCCGAAGCTCAATCCGTTGCTGCCGTGCCCGCTCCTTTTCGAACTTTTTCCTCGCCTCTATTTTTTCGGCTTCAGCGAGTGTCACTTGCGCAGGGTCCAAGTCGTAAAACATAGGAGCTTTTTTTTGTGGATCGGGTCTATCAGCAGGACTATCAATCGAAACAAATCTTATCGGCCTCATTGCATTCACCTGCGCCGGGTCATTCGTATCGACTTTCTGCTTTCTGGTTCCACGGCCGGCAGAACGCCGGATCTTGGCATCTTCAGCCAGTTGCCGAGCGTGGTCCCGCCTAGCGGCAAGGACTGCGTCGGTTGCCTCGTCCAGAGTCATGCCTCGCTCTTTGGCAAGCTTTTTCGCCTCATCCTTAAGAGAAGGCTGCTGATAATGTTTTCGTTCTGCCCGAATCCGGTACGTATGCTCTCTCCGGCTCGGCTTATTCGATTCATTCGCCATTGCGTCCTCACGCACCCCATATTGGGAACCACGCCAACAGGGTAAGGGAGCCCTGCTTTCGCCCCATTTGGCTGGGCGCGGTTGTAACTCTCAAAGCAGCATCGTCTATCGAAATCGTCTTGACGTCGAAATTCCAACTATTCGATTTTCCGCGCCTGTGTCGACCTGCCGCCGCGGCGGGCCCGAGGTTCCGGAACGAGCCCCGGAACGAGCGCCTTGAAAGCCTGGAATTTCTGATCTTCCGTTGCAACCTGTAGAGCAGTCCAGAACTTACTGAATGCTGCCCTTCCCGCTCGTGAATCTCGATGAAGCATTTTGCGCAGCTCCTCGGTCCTACGCATGATCTGATGGTCGAAAGGACTCCAATTCCGTCGCAATATACCCAAGCGCCAGTTATCGCAGCTTAGGAAGTCACGACGCGGGCCTTTCGCTCCTTCAGGACGATCTCGCCTCAACCAGAACTCATTGTCACCTGCGGACCATCTTACGACGTCAAAACCCTTCGGCCACTCGGTAGTTGCCGGAACCATACCTTCGGCCTCAATCTGCGCACGCGTACCTATATATGACGCACCACCTAAGAGCGGATCAAGAAGAATAGTCAGTCCGCCGATGTCGATCTGCCGTGCGACCGAACTTACCTCCGGCGAGGGTGCGTCATCGGGACGCTCGATTTCGCGCTTAGCCATGTCGCACCTCCACACGCAACTTTTCGATCATGCTCATGGCCGCTTTGAAAAGCGTATCAATGGCAAGCAGCGTGTTGTCGACAAGTTCGTGATCAACGGACGGAGGCTGAATCTCGCGGGTGATCGTCCTGTAGTCAGACAACTTTACGACTCGGGCTCCGTTAGACGACTGGAACGACCTCGTTGCGTTAGCCATGACGAACCTCCGTGCTTTCTACACCGAATGCGGCACGATCCGCCAGACGATCGATTTCAATCATCATCAGCGATGAGAGAGCGTTGACTGCGTCGAGCAGACCGCCGACAACCGTGTCGTTCAGCGGAGCTTGATCGCAGTCCTCTGCAACGCCGTTGGCAATGAGAATTTGTGAGATCGTATTGATGCCGTACAGGCCACGGTAAACGTGATTCAGCGTACGGCAGGCAGAATCGACATGCAGCCCATCCCGGCTGATGCGATCAAATGTGCGATTGAGAAAGTTTTCTTCGTCTGCCGGCGTTGCGGCTTCGGGATGGAGAGGCATGATGGCTCCTGTAGATTTGGAGCCCGCGTCCCATCGCCAAATGGGGTGGGCGGGCACGTAACAGGGTTGGCGAACCGGCCTACAGGAAACCGGCAGACCCGAAGGTCTCCCTATCACGGCCCACCCGTAACAGTATGGACGTGATGATACAACGGACGAAAAAATACCGCCTGGGGCGGCGGTCGTCCGCCTGTAGAGCTCGGGTCGCCAAACCCGGCGCTTGTTGTCTCAAGCGCACTTGTAGACTATGTCCGTCACGAAACGTCGTCAAGCGGAAATTTGTAAACTCGCACGATGATGCGACCATATGGACAATCGACAGGAGATGCTGATGGCTAGCAAAGAAGGTCGCGCCGGCGATCGTCTCGATGAAACCAATTTTCCTGAACTTCCATCCGGTCTCTGAAGCGATGTCACTGTGAAATGAACACGGTCTTCATACTCATGGCCCAGTACGGCGCCACTGCGATCGTTCCGCTCGAAATGGTACGGAGAGACTACTTTCCTCACATCTCACGCGAAATATTCGTTAGGAAGGTCAACCACGGAGAAATCAAGCTTCCTGTGATACGCATGGACCGTTCCCAGAAGACCACCCTCGGCGTCTATATCATGGATCTCGCTATCTACATCGACCAGCAACGCGCCGCCGCTGTCAAGGAATTTGAGGCGTTTCATGGACGGCGCTGGCCGGAGGACTAGCCAGCATCTGCCGGACAGTCAGATTTTCAGCGAATCAATCAGTTCTTGACGCGTATCTTCTCGCGCCTTCATCAGATCCATGTTCTTACTAAAATTTTGAGGAAGAAGGCCGTTCGCCGACAATTCAGCCTCGTGCTCTTCTTGAAATGCCCACCATTTATTATGTGCATCCAGAAACGCTTCGAGTTTTTGAAAGACCGGCGGATTGATATCCTTGATCATGTCAAATAGCTCGAATGCCATGTAGAATTCGTAATCAGGAATTTTGATATCGCGAGCGACTTTCACAATCACCTGCGACTGTTGCCAAGCAACGTTTTCTCGGGTCATCATCAGCATACTCGTTCCTCGAAGATTCACTGAATGAAGGTTGATTAATAAAATTTCTTAAGCGTGTTACAGATCGACGATAGCGCGGATGGCGTACTGGTCTACATGCTTAGCAAAGCATAGACTCAATCTCTTCTAGCAAGACTCCATCGGGGTAGTGCTTGGCGACATATGCCCGCTTGATAGCCTCCAACTTCGTTACGCCCTGCTGTTCGGGACCTCCTTCGAAGTGAGCAATGTGGAATCCTCCCGGCACTCTCGGTGCCTTGGTTTCCCATGCTCCTTGATCCCGTAGCGTCTTCACTAGATCCTGCTCAGACGGGTCAAAAACTACCGATCCGATATAGCAATCGCCATGATTCACGCCAATGTCTGTATAGCCCAAAATTCGAACGTTGGAAAATCCCCTGATACGGGCAACCATCGCATTAAGCACGCCGTCATACAAATCAATCACTTGCACAATTTTCATATTTTATGGGTCTCCATTGAAAGGAAAGTTATCGTAGCACGCGGCCAGACTATTTGATCTTCTCCGCCACCTTCGGACTTGAGGCCGGTTCAGCTTCCATTTCCTCTGCGAGATAAAGCTGCAGCATCGCACGTGCCGCCTCGACGTTCGACGTCGTCAGCCACTCCTCCCAGTCGTCCGGCCGCAGGATCACGACGGCTCGCTTCTCGTCCTCGGGCTTGTGCATGCGGGAGAAGATCGGGTGCCCCTCGCCGTTCACCGTGATCATCGACATCACGTGGTGCTCGGTGCCGTCCGAGCCTGTCAAAGTGCGCCAGATACCGGCGACACACATCGTCCGCCAGTTGGTCAGGCCGATCCGATGCCACACGTTCTTGCCTGTCTCGTAGCACGGCTCATAGATCCAGTCAGCGGGGATCAGGCAGCGACGGCCGGCGCGCCATGCCGGACCGTATAGGGGAGATTTTCCGAGGTTGTCGTCGCGCACGTTCATCGTGCTGCGCATGATCGGCGGCTTGCGCCCCTGCTCCTTCGCCTTCTCGATGTTGGCCTTCTGGAGCGCCCGCGGCCAGAAGCCGAACCCGGCGGCCAATGGTCTGAGCTTTCCGTCGACGTTCGCGACGATCGGTGCGATGTAGTCCTGGTAGATCTCCGGCTTCCACGGGAAGTCTCGATACAGGTCACTGAACGGCTCGATCCTCAGTTCGCGGATCTCGTAGTCTTCGTGCGGCGCTCGGTAGTTTGTACACATCGCCCGTCCCCGTTTTTCTGATCTTGACCGCTATAGCTTATCTCGAAATATACTGTGTTTTTATACAGTGGCGTAGACGTGATCAAGCCGCAGTGGGCATACATCTGGGAGTACGGGTTTCAGGGCGACAAGAACCGCCTGAGGACCCCGATCGAGCTCACGAAACGTGAATTTGAGCACTGGATCGACGAGGACCCGCGGTCGACGTTCCTCGGCACCTGCACGCCGATCGAGGCAACCAGGATCGATCGCAATCGGGTCCCGCTCACGGATCCGCGGTTCAAGCTCCGGCCGGCAATCCCGGAATTTGACGCGCCGACTGACGCCGAGCTTCGCTCGTTGTGGCGCGAGTACACCGACCTTCAAGTGCGCTGGCTCATTCTCGAGATCCGAGCCCTTCGCAAGTCTCTCGAGCGCATCGAGGAGTGGTATCAATACACAGACAAAAACGTCGCCAACAAGGGCGATCTCGCCGGCGCGCAGGGGCAGTTGTATCGACTGATGCACCTGCTACGCGAGGAGATGAGGCGCGCGGGGATGCGGTAGTGCGTGACTGACGGTCAATGCTCGACGAACTGGCGCCACCGCGGATACTGCTCGAAGAATCGTTCGTCGACAATCGCCAGGTACAAGGTCGGCGACGACTCATTTGTCGTCTGCATCTGAGTGCCTACCGCCAGTTTGGGATCGACGCCGCTGGTGGCCGACCAGGCAGATAGGTCGTCGTTGAAGTCGAAAACGTCTTTTCGAGGGATACGCAGCTTGATGGCAGGCATTGCACGCTCCGAGTCACGCGATTCGTCATCATCGCGCAGGCCGCCGGATGTGAAAAGCCCCACTCAGGGCGGGCGTTGGTGAGACATTCCTGGCTTCGGGTTGCTGTCTCAACATAGATGCGACAGGGCTAGGACGGCTCTCGCCGTGGACAGTCGAACTATAGCGATTCGAGCATCTGCATCGCCTTAGGGTGCTTCTCGATCACAAAATCCGGCTTGCCACCAGTTAGGACAGTCAGCCACCCGGGCTAACCGCCAACCAAGCCGACGATCCAGTGGCCAAATGTCTTCCACCCAACAAACGCCGTAATTGCCGCCGACGATGCCGCAACGACGGTGCCTAGCGCTCCCCCTGTCCACAACACCTTGTTGACCCGCTCTTTTAGAGCCGAAACCTTGCCCTCGACGTCCTTGGTTCGGTCAAGAATTGCTCGCTCAACCTTGTCGAGTTGGACTGTTGCCCTCTTTTCTACATCTTGCGTCGCCGTCGACACGCGCGCTTCGGCGGTCGAGATATGCGTCGACAACCGCGCCTCCGATTCCTTGACGTGAGCGGAGAGTGCGGTTTGAATGGTGCCGATTTGCGAAATCAACCGCCCCTCTGACTCTTTGACCGCGGCGGCAAGAATAGCTTGCGCGGACTTCAGTTCGCCAATGGCGCCCTGAATGTTCGAAAGTTGGTTATAGATCGCGAAAACATAGTCCCCCGGCGCACCGCCAAGGTGGCTGGGCGTAACTGCCTGGTCAGGCGCCTGAGCAACCACATCATTTTTGGGGTCGCCTGTTCCCGTAGCTTTTGAGGTTCCCAATTTTTATTTCGCGCTCAGTTTTTGGCTGACCCACTCCCACACCGACTTTGGCGCACGGCCATGATAGGCCCCAACGGCAAGAATGATTCCTTGTCCCGTTGCACCCTCATTGATGCCCAAGCGCTCACCCAGTTCGACGGTCGTACCATCGAACTTGATGAAGAACTTGTCAGGAGCGACCTCGTGCAAATCCGTCGACTGGTCCTTGGTAGCCTCCTTGGCCGCCGCAAGAATCTTGTCCGGATTCGTCAACGCTGTTACGTAGTAAAGAGGCATTCGAAGTTGAAATTTTGGTTCAGTACGTCGATGAATGTTCCGCCGAATAGTATCACTGTGTACCCGGGAAGCACCGGAATCGCAACACCCTGCGATCAACTGTCACCGATTCGGTTTCCAAGGTAGTCACCCCACCACTGCATCATCTTCCGGCGCTCCGGCAGGTACTCGGCGTGGTTGTAGGCCGCCCGAACGCCGTCGCGCTCGCTGTGAGCCAGTTGGCGCTCGATCCAGTCCCGGTTGAAATTGTGCTCGTTCAGGATGGTCGACGCGAGGCCGCGGAAGCCGTGCCCCGTCATCCGTGAGTGGTAGCCCATTCGGTACAGGGCGTACAGGATCGTGTTCTCGCTCATCGGCTTCTTTGAGCTCGAACGACTGGGGAACACGAACTGGCTTTGGCCGTTCAGTTCGCGCAGCTTCGCGATCACCTCGAGCGCCTGCTTTGACAGCGGCACGATATGCGGCGAGCGCATCTTCATCTTTTCGGCCGGGATGCGCCACTCCTTCTTCTTCTCGTCGATCTCGGTCCACTCGGCGAAGCGCAGCTCGCTCGTACGAACGAACGTCAGCGCCATGAACTGCAGCGCCAGGCGCGTCTGAAAGTCGCCGTCGTACGCGCTGATTTTCTGCATGAGCTCCGGCAGCTCGGCCTCGCTCACGCGCTTCATGTGCACGACAGTACGGGTCTTCAGCGCGCCGCGGAGATCTGGCGCTGGGTCGCGCTCTGCTCGACCGGTGGCGATCGCGTATCGGAAGATCTGGCTCGTTGCCCGAATCGACTTGTGGGCGAGCTCGATCGCATCACGCGCCTCAATCTTCCGGATGACCTCGAGCAATTCCGGAGCCGAAATTTCGGCGATCGGGCGGGCACCAAGCACCGGGAACAATTCCCGCTCAAGCAACTTCTTGATCCGAACCGCGTGTCGCTCGCTCCACGCCCCTTTCCTCTGCTCATGCCACTCTCGCGCGATTGGCTCAAACGAGTTCGTACGATCGAGGCTGCGTTGCAATTTCACACGCCTTTTTTCGTGTGAGGGATCGAGGCCGGCGCGCAACTGGTCTTTAATCTCGTCACGGGCCTTCCTGGCAGCCAATAAGGTCACGGCTGGATAGACCCCGAGGGCCATCCGCTTCTCCTTGCCGTCGATGCGATACTTCAGCCGCCAGTATTTGGAGCCGGTCGGCATGACCTCAAGGTACATGCCCTGGCCGTCGGCCAGCTTGTAGGATTTTTCGCGGGGCTTGGCCGCACGAACAGCGACATCGGTAAGGGGCATTTGAGCGCGGGGGCATTTCAATGCCCCTGATCGGAAAAACTGCCCCCTACGATGCCCCCTGATTTCGTGGGTGTCAATGGGAAGGGATGGGCAACGCTGGTAGCAAAAAGCCCCGCAAGTCATTGACTAGCAGGGCTTTTTGGGCAACGATGGTTGTCGTTGGGAGAGTCTGTGGTGCGTGAGGCCGGACTCGAACCGGCACACCCTTGCGGGCGTCAGGACCTAAACCTGGTGCGTCTACCAATTTCGCCACTCACGCGCATTTTCCGTCGCCTGACTACGCGGCACGCAAGATGCGTTGCGGCGTGCCCGGGACATCGCGCCGGCCTCGAGCCGGCTCGCCCGATCAGGCGAGCGCGAGATTCTACCCGATCCGGGCGGCGTTGTCTCGCCCCGCCGGCACCCGTCGTGCGGCGGTGCTAGAATGCCGCGCTCGACGTTTCGGCACCGCGCCGCCGCGCGTCCCCCGAACCCGCCCCCACACGATTCCGCCCGTGAACTTCGACGACTACTGTCAGCAAAAGGCCGCCCCTGCGGGCTCCAGCGTCTACTACGCGCTGCGTCAGGCGCCGCTCGCCACGCAACCGCGCCTGACCGCGCTGTTCGCGCTTCGCCGCGAACTCGAGGAAACCGTCAAGGAAACCAGCGACCCGACCGTCGGACACACGAAGCTCGCGTGGTGGCACAAGGAACTCGCGGCGCTGGCCGACGGACAGCCGTCGCATCCGGTCACGAAGGCACTCGCGCAGCATCACCCTGCGATCGCCGCCGAAGCCGACGCGTTGCGCACGCTCGTCAACGGCTACGGGATGGATCTCGAACAGGCGCGCTACCTCGATTTCGCGAATCTGCAGCGCTACATCGCGCAGGTCGGCGGCACGTTCGCGTCGCTGGTCGCGCGCGCCAGTTCGGCGAACCCGGCCGATCCGCAGCCGTGGGCCGCGGACGCCGGCCGCGCGCTGATGCTCGCGCAGTTCGTGCAGGAACTCGGCAACGACGCGCGCCACGGCCGCATCTACCTGCCGATCGACGAACTGCAGCGCTACAACGTGACGGCGGCCGACCTGCTGAACCGCCGCTACAGCCCGGCGTTCACCGAGCTGCTGCAATTCCAGACGGCACGGGCGCGCGAAGCGCTTGCAGCCGCCGAAGCGGCGATCCCCGCATCCGGGCGCCGCGCACAGCGCACGCTGCGCGCGCAGATCGCACTGGCCGGCGCGCTGCTCGACGAAATCGAGCGCGACGACTACCAGGTGCTGCACCAGCGCATTGCGCTGACGCCGATCCGCAAGCTGTGGATCGCGTGGCGCGCCGCGCGCCGCCGCTGAACGTCACGACGCATCACGCCTTCAACAACGGCAGCGTGTCGAAGCGCTGCTGCAGCACGCGCGTCGCATCGAGCCCCCACCACGGCCCGAGCACGGTCGCATAAAGCTGGCGGAAATCGACCGCGACCGGCAGGTTGCCGTTGCCGTCGAGCCGCCCGAGCGCCGGCGGTGCGCCGTACAGCCCGCCGGCCACGCGACCGCCCATCACGAAATGCGGCGCGGCCGTGCCGTGATCGGTGCCGTTGCTCTGGTTCTCCCGCACGCGCCGCCCGAATTCCGCATACGTCATCACGAGCGTCTGGTTCCAGCGCCCGAGTTCGATCAATGCGCCGCGCATCGCGCTCATCCCTTCCGCGAACTGCTTGAGCAGCGCGGCCTGCTGCCCCGGCTGGTTCTGGTGCGTGTCGAAGCCGTTGAGCGTCAGGCGCAGCACCGCGACACCATCCTGCGCGCCGGGCCCGGACGCTTCGCACGCGGCCAGCACCTGCATCGCGGTCTTCACCGACGTGCCGAACGCGCCGGCCGGAAACGCCGTCCGGAATTCGCGCATCCCGCCGCGCGGGCGCAGCCGGTCGGCGGCCTTCACGATGTCGTTCTCGACGTCGATGATGTGTGCGAGCGCGGGGTTCTGCTCGCGCAGCGACGACGGCTCGGCGAGGCGGGCCGCACGGATGAACTGCGCGGGATTGACGAGCGCGATCGCGCGCGCGCCGTTCGCGAGCGGCCCCATCTCGGCGCTGCCGAGCACGACGCCGTCCGCCGCGAACCCGGGCGGCACCGGCGCCTGCGCGAACGTTCGCGTGAGCCAGCCTTCGTGCAGGTACTGGTCGGAGCGTGACGCGGTATCCCAGATCTCGATCGAGCGGAAATGCGACAGGTTCGGCTGCGGATAACCGACGCCCTGCACGACCGCGACCTGCCCGTCGCGCCACAGCGGCATCAACGGCGCGAGCGACGGATGCAGCCCCGTGTGCGCGTCGAGTTGCAGCACCTGCTCGCGCTTGATGCCGATGCTGCGCCGGAACTGGTAATACAGCGGATCGGCATACGGCACCACCGTGTTGAGGCCATCGTTGCCGCCCTTCAGCTCGACGAGGATCAGCACGTTCGCATACCCTGCAGCCGGCTGCCGTCCGGTCGCAGCCGTCGCGGGCGCCTGCCACAGCGACACGCCGGCTGCGGCCGCGGCGCCCGTCAGCGTCAGAAAATCACGTCGGTTCATCGCGCATCCTTTGGTTCGCCGCCCGGCACCTTTGCCGCACCGGCTCCCCGCTTCATCGTCGTTCGAATCATTTCAGTTGATAGGCCGGATCCATCAGCAGCGCCTCGAGATACGCGCTGCCGGTCGAATCCGTGTCGATCGCCGCGACCGGCGAAAGCTGCAGCACCGCGTGCTGCAACTGAAGCTCGGTCGATAAGCCCGCGATCGCCTGCGGCCGCGCGCGATATTGCGCGAGCCAGCGTTCGAGGTCGAAACGCAGGCCGCCGCGCGCGGGCCTGGCAGGCGCCGCGCGCATGCCGGCGGCGGACGCCGCATCGCTCACCGGCATCGCGTGCGCGCGGACATTCGGCGGCGGCACCATCGCACGCGCCGGCGGGTGCATGCCGGCCGTCTCGGTCGCGCGAAAAAGTTGCTCGACGAACTGCTTGCGCGCAAGCAGCGTGGTGCTGTTGATCCACAGCGCACCGCCCGGCCAGCCCTTCACGTTCGGCGGATAGAACAGGTTCTGCCCGAGCGTGCGCACGGTGTTCGCAAGCATCTGCGGATCGCCGTACGCAACGTCGAACAGCCGTACCGAGCCGACGACGAATTCCGCCGGCGACTTGACGAGCACGCCGCGATTGCGCGGGTCCCAGAAGGCGTCGGTCGACCACAGCGCGGCGAGCGCCGCGCGAATGTCGTAGCCGCTCAAGCGAAACCGCTCGGCCACCGCATCGAGTGCGCCCGAATCGGGCGTATCCGACACGAACTCGCGCCACAGCTTGCCGGCGATGAAGCGCGCGGTGCCGGGCCGCTTCAGCAGGATGTCGAGAAAGCCGTCGCCGTCGAACGGCCCGGTTTCGCCGAGGATCGTCTTGTCGCCCGCATCGTGCCATTCCGGCCGCACCTCGAAGCGCAGCGTGTCGGGATCGACCGTCCAGCCCGTCATCGCGCGCGCGGCTTCGGTCACGTCGTATTGCGTGTAATGCCCTTCGCCGAGCGTGAACAGCTCCATCACCTCGCGTGCGAAGTTCTCGTTCGGGCGGCCCTTGCGATTGCTCGCGCCGTCGAGATACTGAAGCATCGCCGGATCCTTCGCGACCGCGTGCAGCAGCACGCCGAAATTGCCGAGCGCCTCGCGGCGAAACAGCGCGTTCTGCGCGGCCATCGTCTGCGGGTAAGGCACCTTGTCCTGCCCCGACGTGAAGTGCCCGTGCCAGAACAGCGTCATGCGCTCGGTCAGCGGCGACGGCGTGACGATCATCTCGTTGATCCAGGCCGCGCGCAGCGCATCGTAGCGGACATTGCGCTCGCGCTGCTCGTCGCGCCGCATGTCTGGGGTCAGCGCCTGGCGTTGCGCGCGCGTCGGCGGCAACTCGGCGATCCAGTCCGGCCACGTCGTGACGGGCTCGCGCCGAACACTGCCGAGCGTGTCGGCCACGACCTGTGCGCGCGTCATGCCGACGATGCGCGCGACATCGGCGGGCGCGGGAGAAAAACCGGTACGGCTCAGGAAAAACAATGCATCGTCGGCGTCGAGCGGCGACTGCATGGCGGGCGACGGCGCCGGTGCGGCAGCGTTCGCTTTCATCGTCATGGACTCCCGGTGCGCACCGGCGGTGCGGATGCCGGTACAACGGCAATCGGCAGGCGAAAGTTGACGGAAAAATTGCTACGAATCTTTTCCGCGCGATATATCGCGTTGTAATCCGCAGGGCGAAGACGGCGCGTCAGCGCTTGTACAGCTCGCGAACGGCGTCCTCGATGTGCTGGCGCAAAAGGTGGCGCTCCTCGGGCGTCATGTGCCCGTCGCGGCGGCGCTGTTCGAGATCGGGAGGCACGGCGGAACGAACCGTCATCTCGGCGGTACGATCGGACTGCGGCGCTTTGCCGCGCGGCAGCTTGCGCGACGATGCGCCCTGCTCGGGGCGCTGCGCATACGCGAAGTTCGACGCATACGGACCGGCGAGCGCGATCGTCAGCATCAGTGCAATCCGGGCAGATCGCATGACCGTCCTCGCTTCTTTGGTCGATTTGTTCCCTTCGTCACGCGGCAACCGGTTACCTCTGGTACTTGAAAAACCCTGCGGAATTCGGGTGTGCAAAGATGAATGATGGAGTGCAGGGGAGTATCTACCGAATTTCGGCTTCGAGTAAAGGAATCTATATAGCCTGCCTTTACTCGGCGCGACACTACGGGTAAATTTTGTAACCGACTGTAACGCACGAAAATACGTGGCCGTGCGTCAATTCCCATTCGCGATAAGATGCCGATCATGGAAACGAAAAACCCCTCCAAGATTCTCGTCGTCGACGACGACCCGCGCCTGCGCGATCTGCTGCGCCGCTATCTCGGCGAGCAGGGTTTCAATGTCTACGTCGCCGAAAACGCGACCGCAATGAACAAGCTCTGGGTCCGCGAGCGTTTCGACCTGCTCGTGCTCGACCTGATGCTCCCGGGCGAAGACGGCCTGTCGATCTGTCGCCGCCTGCGCGGCAGCAACGACCGCACGCCGATCATCATGCTCACCGCGAAGGGCGAGGACGTCGATCGCATCGTCGGCCTCGAGATGGGCGCCGACGATTACCTGCCGAAGCCGTTCAACCCGCGCGAGCTCGTCGCGCGCATTCATGCGGTGCTGCGCCGCCAGGCGCCGGCCGAGCTGCCGGGCGCACCGTCGGAAACCACCGAGGTGTTCGAGTTCGGCGAGTTCTCGCTGAACCTCGCGACCCGCACACTGACGAAATCCGGCCAGGAAATTCCACTGACGACCGGCGAATTCTCGGTGCTGAAGGTATTCGCGCGCCATCCGCGCCAGCCGCTGTCGCGCGAGAAGCTGATGGAGCTCGCGCGCGGCCGTGAATACGAAGTGTTCGACCGCAGCCTCGACGTGCAGATCTCGCGCCTGCGCAAGCTGATCGAACCGGATCCGGGCAGCCCGCGTTTCATCCAGACCGTCTGGGGCCTCGGCTACGTGTTCATCCCGGACGGCGCCGCCTGATCTTTTTCCTTTCCGGTTTCGCCCGCCCACGGCCCGTCCCATGCGTATCGACCGGCGCCTCCTGCAGCTCGCGTTCGGCGGGCTGTTCTGGCGCACCTTCCTGCTGATCGCGCTGCTGATCTCGGTCAGTCTCGCCGCGTGGTTCCAGAGCTTTCGTGTGATCGAGCGCGAGCCGCGCGCACAGCGCGTGGCTCTCCAGCTCGTCGCGGTCGTGAAGCTCACGCGCACCGCCCTGCTCTATTCCGATCCCGACCTGCGGCGCGCGCTGCTGCAGGATCTCGAGAGCAACGAGGGCGTGCGCGTGTACCCGCGCGAAAAGACCGACAAGTTCAAGCTGCAGCCCGACGAATCGCTGAACCGCCTGATCGAGCACGACATCCGCAGCCGCCTCGGCGACGATACCGTGATCGCACAGTCGGTCAACGACATTCCCGGCGTGTGGATCAGCTTCAAGATCGACGACGACGATTACTGGGTCGCGCTCGACCGTGACCAGCTCGACAACGTCACGGGCCTGCAGTGGGCCGGCTGGGGGTTGTTCGCGCTCGCGCTGTCGCTGTTCGGCTCCGCGTTCATCACCAGCCTCGTGAACCGGCCGTTCTCGCGGCTCGCGCTCGTCGCACGCCAGGTCGGCTCGGGGCAGGCGCCCGACCCGCTGCCCGAGCGCGGGATGGGCGTCGCGGCCGACACCAACCGCAGCTTCAACCAGATGGTGCGCGACCTCGAGCAGCTCGAGGCCGATCGCGCGCTGATGCTCGCGGGCATCTCGCACGACCTGCGCACGCCGCTCGCGCGGCTGCGGCTCGAGACCGAGATGAGCCCGTCCGACCAGGCGACCAAGGACGCGATGGTCGACGACATCGAGCAAATGGATCGCATCATCGCGGCCTTCATCGACTACGCGCGTCCGACCCAGCGCAAGCCGGAGCCGGTCGACCTGTCGTCGATCGCGCACGAAGTCGCCGCGCGCGTGTCGGGCGAGGACGGCGTCGAGATCCGCACGCGGCTCGCGCCGAACGCCGTGATCGAAGCCGACGAGACCGACATGCGCCGCGTGATCGGCAACCTCGTCGAAAACGCGCGCAAATACGGCCAGAGCCGCGACGACGGCGTGTCGCGCATCACGCTCGAGACGCGCGTGACGCACGCGCGCGTCGAGTTGTCGGTGAGCGACGAGGGCCCCGGCATCCCCGAGGACCAGCTGCCGCTCGTGATGCGGCCGTTCTATCGCGTCGACACGGCGCGCACCAAGGCGGACGGCACGGGGCTCGGGATGGCGATCGTGCTGCGCCTCGTCGGCCGCTATCGCGGTGCGCTGCGCCTGCGCAACCGCAGCCCCGACGCGGGCCTCGAAGTCACGCTCGAATTCCCCGGCGCCGGCAAGGCACGTGCGACGGCGTGACGCGCTCGCGTACGCCTGCCGCCCTTCACACTATCGATCCGGTTGAAAAAAACTATGGATGGTGTTAGTCAAAATCTATTGAAGCGCCTTATTAATAGTGCTACAGTCTCACCCATGCTGTCACACCATCGTTGCAGCACCGAGGTAGCTTGACTCAGTCTTCTTCCCAACTCATACAGGAGTATCCGCATGAAAACCGTTGGCGATAAACTCGAAGCTTTCACCGTCGTGGCCGCGAAGCCGGGCTTCAACAACCACGAAGAAAACGGCCAGTCGGCATTCGAGACCGTCACCGAAGCGTCGTTCCCGGGCAAGTGGAAGATCATCTACTTCTACCCGAAGGACTTCACGTTCGTGTGCCCGACGGAAATCGTCGAATTCGCAAAGCTCACGAAGCAGTTCGAAGAGCGCGACGCCGTCCTGCTGGGCGGCAGCTCGGACAACGAATTCGTCAAGCTCGCATGGCGCCGTGAGCACAAGGACCTCGACAAGCTGAATCACTACTCGTTCGGCGACGTCAAGGGCGAGCTGATCGACCAGCTCGGCGTGCGCGACAAGGAAGCCGGCGTGGCCCTGCGTGCAACGTTCATCGTCGATCCGGACAACACGATCCAGCACGTTTCGGTGAACAACCTGAACGTCGGCCGCAGCCCGGAAGAAGTCCTGCGGATTCTGGACGGCCTGCAAACGGACGAACTCTGCCCGTGCAACCGTGCAGTCGGCGGCGCAACGCTGTAAGCGCATCGATGCACGAAGCCCGCGGCGCACGTCCTGCCTGCGGGCTTTTTTAACGGCCAACCCATAGGAGATATCAATGGAATTCATCGATTCGATTAAGGCACGTATTCCCGACTATGCGAAGGACATTCGCCTGAACCTCGACGGCACGATCTCGCGCTCGTCGCTCGAAGGCACCGACGCGGTCGGCGTCGCGCTGGCGGCGGCGATCGCGGCGAAGAGCACGGTGCTCATCAAGACGATCCGCGAAGCCGGCGTCCTGTCGCCCGAAGAGACGAACGCCGTGCTGACGGCGGCCGCGCTGATGGGGATGAACAACACCTGGTATCCGTATGTCGAGATGGCCGACGACGCCGACCTGAAGACGCAACGTGCCGAACTGCGGATGGGCGCGTACGCGACGCACGGCGGCGTCGACAAGCGCAAGTTCGAGATGTACGCGCTCGCCGCGTCGATCGTCGGCAAGTGCCACTTCTGCGTGAAGTCGCACTATGCGCTGCTGAAGAACGAGCAAGGGATGACCGTCACGCAGCTGCGCGACGTCGGCCGGATCGCATCGGTGATCAACGCCGCCGCGCAGGTGATCGCCGCCGAAGGCGAATAAGCGGTTGCGTTCCGCGCCGGCAGCAATGCCGCGCGCGGCGCCGGTTTCAAACGAAAATGCCACGCCGAAGCGTGGCATTTTTCATTGCCGCGGCATCGCGCGGGGCGAACCGCGCGCCGCCGCCGGCGGCCGTCAGCCGCCCTGCTTCACCAGCAGCGCGGCGGCCTGCGCCTCGATCCCTTCGCCGCGGCCGAGATAGCCGAGCTTTTCGTTCGTCTTCGCCTTCACGTTCACGCGATCGAGCGGCAGCCCGAGATCGGCCGCGATGTTCGCGCGCATCCCGTCGATATGCGGTGCCAGCTTCGGCGCCTGGGCGATCACGGTGCTGTCGACGTTCTGGATCGTGAAGCCGGCCGCCTTGACGCGGGCCGCGCACTCGCGCAGCAACACGCGGCTGTCCGCGCCCTTGAACGCCGCGTCCGTGTCGGAGAAATGGCGGCCGATGTCGCCGAGCGCCGCCGCGCCGAACAGCGCGTCGGTGACCGCGTGCAGCAGCACGTCCGCGTCCGAGTGGCCGAGCAGGCCGCGTTCGTACGGAATCGTCACGCCGCCGATGATGAGGGGGCGCCCCTCGACGAGCTGGTGCACGTCGTAGCCTTGTCCGATTCTGAAATCCATGCGTGTTCCGATTGAGAGGGGGTGAAAGTCAGGAGGCGTTCGCGGGGCGCGCGAGGATCGCTTCCGCGAGCGCGAAATCTTCCGGGTACGTGACCTTGAAATTGCGCAGGCTGCCCTGCACGACGCGCGGCGTATGGCCGGCCCATTCGATCGCGCTCGCTTCGTCGGTCAGGTCGTGCCCTTCGCGCTGCGCGCGCAGGATCGCCTCGCGCAGCATGCCGATGCGGAACATCTGCGGGGTCTGCGCCTGCCACAGCGCGTCGCGCGACTCGGTGCGCGCGATCGCGTCGCCGCCGGCCGACACGCGCTTGAGCGTATCGGCAACCGGCAGCGCGACGATGCCGCCGACCGGATCGTCCTTCAGCGCCGCGACGAGCGTGCGGATCAGCTCCGGCGTGATGCCCGGGCGCGCGGCGTCGTGCACCAGCACCCAGTCCTGGTCGGTCGCGCCGAATTCGGCCAGCTCGAGCAGCCCGTTCAGCACCGACACCTGGCGCGAGCCGCCGCCGCAGCGGCGCACCGCGAAGCGCAGGCCCGCGAAGCGGCGCGCGTCGAAATGGGAATCGTCGGGCGCGAGCACGACGAGCGTCTGCGCGAATTCGCTGCACGCGTCGAACGCGGCAAGCGTGTAGTGCAGCAGCGCGCGGCCGGCCAGCGTGCGGTATTGCTTCGGCACGGCCGAACCGGAACGGCTGCCCGTGCCGGCACAGGGAATCAGGGCGAAAAGTCGGGGAGTCACGAAGGGAAACGCCGGAAAGATGAAATCGAGAAGCGGATTTTATAATAGGTCTTTCGTCTCGACCGGCGCACCGCGATGCGCCCGTGCACGCCACCCCTGTCGTCCCTATGCCAGATAACGCTTCCACCCCGTCCGCCTCGCCCATTGCCCGCGTCAAGTCCGGCCAGCGTTTCGCCTTCGACGGCGCGCATGGTTCCGCCGACGCGCTCGCCATCGCCCGTTATCTCGCCGACAACCGCCAGGACGTGCCGCTCCTCGCGGTGATCTGCGCGAACGCGGTCGACGCGCAGCGGCTTTCGCAGGAAATCCGCTACTTCTCGCCCGACGCCCGCGTGCGCCTGCTGCCGGACTGGGAAACGCTGCCGTACGACACGTTCTCGCCGCACCAGGACCTCGTATCGGAGCGTCTCGCGACGCTGCACGATCTCGGCGAGGGCCGCTGCGACATCCTGCTCGTGCCCGCGACCACCGCGCTGTACCGGATGCCGCCCGCGTCGTTCATGGCCGCGTACACGTTCGCATTCGCGCAGGGCGAGCGGCTCGACGAGGCGAAGCTGAAGGCGCAGCTCACGCTGGCCGGCTACGAGCACGTGAGCCAGGTCGTGCGGCCCGGCGAATACTGCGTACGCGGCTCGCTGATCGACCTGTACCCGATGGGCTCGCCGCTGCCGTACCGGATCGACCTGTTCGACGACCAGGTCGACTCGATCCGCGCATTCGACCCCGACACGCAGCGCAGCCTCTACCCGGTGCGCGACGTGCGCCTGCTGCCGGGCCGCGAGTTTCCGTTCGACGAAGCCGCGCGCACGGCCTTCCGCAGCCGCTGGCGCGAGACGTTCGAAGGCGACCCGAGCCGCGCGCCGATCTACAAGGACATCGGCAACGGCGTGCCGTCGGCCGGCATCGAGTATTACCTGCCGCTGTTCTTCGACGAAACCGCCACACTGTTCCACTACCTGCCGCAGGATGCGCACCTCGTGTTCGCCGGCGATCTCGAGGCGTCGATCCGCCGCTTCACGGCCGATACGAAGCAGCGTCATGCGTTCCTCGCGCACGATCGCGAGCGGCCGATCCTCGAACCGCAGCGCCTGTTCCTGTCCGACGAGGATTTCTTCGCGTTCGCGAAGCCGTTCGCACGCGTCGTGCTGCCCGCGCAGCCGGCCGGCGGCTGGGCGACGGCGCTGCCCCAGCTCTCCGTCGATCGCCATGCCGACGATCCGCTCGCGTCGCTGCGCACGTTCGTCGAATCGTCCGGCAAGCGCGTCCTGCTGACCGTCGAATCGGCCGGCCGTCGCGAGACGATCCTGCAACTGCTCGCCGAACACCATCTGCGCCCCGCGTCGAACGACCACTTCGCGGGCTGGCTCGAGAGCGACGAACGTTTCGCGCTCGGCGTCGCGCCGCTCGCGAACGGCTTCGCGGTGCCGGGCGAAGGCTACGCGGTCGTCACCGAGACCGAGCTGTACGGCGCGCTCGGCCGCCGCGCGGGCCGCCGCCGGCAGGAACAGGCCAGCAACGTCGACGCGATGGTGCGCGACCTGTCGGAACTGAAGGTCGGCGACCCGGTCGTCCACGCGCAGCACGGCATCGGCCGCTACATGGGCCTCGTGTCGATGGACCTCGGCGAAGGCGAGACCGAATTCCTGCATCTCGAATACTCGGGCGACAGCAAGCTCTACGTGCCGGTCGCGCAATTGCACGTGATCTCGCGCTACAGCGGCGCCGATCCCGACAGCGCGCCGCTGCACGCGCTCGGCTCCGGCCAGTGGGAGCGCGCGAAACGCAAGGCCGCGCAGCAGATCCGCGATACGGCCGCCGAGCTGCTGAACCTGTATGCGCGCCGCGCGGCCCGCGAAGGCCATGCGTTCTCGCTCGATCCGCGCGACTACGTGAAGTTCGCCGAAAGCTTCGGCTTCGAGGAAACGCCCGACCAGGCGGCAGCCATCGCGGCCGTGATCGGCGACATGACGAGCGGCAAGCCGATGGACCGCCTCGTGTGCGGCGACGTCGGCTTCGGCAAGACCGAGGTCGCGCTGCGCGCCGCGTTCATCGCGGTGCTGGGCGGCAAGCAGGTCGCGCTGCTGTCGCCGACCACGCTGCTCGCCGAGCAGCACACGCAGACCTTCGCCGACCGCTTCGCGGACTGGCCGGTGCGGATCGTCGAGCTGTCGCGCTTCAAGACGACGAAGGAAGTGAACGCGGCGATCGCGCAGATCAACGAAGGCAGCGTCGACATCGTGATCGGCACGCACAAGCTGCTGTCGTCGGACGTGCAGTTCAAGCGCCTCGGCCTCGTGATCATCGACGAGGAACACCGCTTCGGCGTGCGCCAGAAGGAAGCGCTGAAGGCGCTGCGCGCGGAAGTCGACGTGCTGACGCTCACCGCGACGCCGATTCCGCGCACGCTCGGGATGGCGCTCGAGGGGCTGCGCGACTTCTCGGTCATTGCGACCGCGCCGCAGAAGCGCCTCGCGATCAAGACCTTCGTGCGCCGCGAGGAAGAAAGCGTGATTCGCGAGGCGATGCTGCGCGAGCTGAAGCGCGGCGGCCAGGTGTACTTCCTGCACAACGAGGTCGAGACGATCGAGAACCGCAAGGCGATGCTCGAGGCGCTCGTGCCCGAGGCACGCATCGTGATCGCGCACGGCCAGATGCACGAACGCGAGCTCGAACGGGTGATGCGCGATTTCGTCGCGCAGCGCGCGAACGTGCTGCTGTGCACGACCATCATCGAGACCGGCATCGACGTGCCGAGCGCGAACACGATCATCATGCATCGCGCGGACAAGTTCGGCCTCGCGCAGCTCCACCAGTTGCGCGGCCGCGTCGGCCGCTCGCACCACCAGGCATACGCGTACCTGCTCGTGCACGATCCGCAGGCGCTGACCAAGCAGGCGCAGCGCCGGCTGGAAGCGATCCAGCAGATGGAGGAACTCGGTTCGGGCTTCTATCTCGCGATGCACGACCTCGAGATCCGCGGCACCGGCGAAGTGCTCGGCGACAAGCAGTCGGGCGAGATCCACGAGATCGGCTTCCAGCTCTATACGGACATGCTGAACGACGCGGTGAAGGCGCTGAAGAACGGCAAGGAGCCCGACCTCACCGCCCCGCTCGCCGCGACGACGGAAATCAACCTGCATGCGCCGGCGATCCTGCCGGCCGACTACTGCGCGGACGTGCAGGAGCGGCTGTCGCTGTACAAGCGGCTCGCGAACTGCGAGCACGGCGACGCGATCGACGGTATCCAGGAGGAACTGATCGACCGCTTCGGCAAGCTGCCGCCGCAGGCGCACGCGCTGGTCGAGACGCACCGGCTGCGGATCGCCGCGAAGCCGCTCGGCATCGTGAAGATCGATGCGAGCGAGGCCGCGATCGGGCTGCAGTTCGAGCCGAATCCGCCGATCGATCCGATGCGGATCATCGAGATGGTGCAGAAGCACCGGCACATCAAGCTGGCGGGCCAGGACAAGCTGCGGATCGAGACGCGCTCGCCCGACCTCGCGATCCGCGTGTCGACGATCAAGGAAACGCTGCGCGCGCTCGCCCCGAGGCAGGGCGCGGTGGCCGCGGCGCGCTGACGGGTCGTGACGCGGTACTGACGGCCGCGCCGATGCTGCACCGCACTGCGCGCGGCGCGGGCGGGCCGGCGCGTTTTTGAGTATGATTTTCGCATTCATCAGACGGAGTTTTGCCATGTCCACTCTCGACGCCACGGCGCCGTCCACCGACACCCAAGGCGACGCGTCGCTCGTCAGCCTGCCCTGGATCAAGCAACTGGTGTCGATGGACACGACGAGCCGCGTGCCGAACCTCGGCCTGATCGAAACGGTGCGCGACGCGCTCGCCGCGAAAGGCATCGCATCGACGATCACGCACGATCCACGCGAAGGCTGGGCGAACCTGTTCGCGACCGTGCCCGCGCACGACGGCTCGACGAACGGCGGCATCGTGCTGTCGGGGCATACCGACGTCGTGCCGGTCGACGGCCAGCAATGGGACAGCAACCCGTTCGCGCCGGAAATCCGCGACGGCCGCCTGTACGGCCGCGGCACCTGCGACATGAAGGGTTTCATCGGCGCCGCGCTCGCGCTGCTGCCCGAGATGCAGGCGACGAAGCTCGCGAAGCCGATCCATTTCGCGCTGTCCTACGACGAGGAAATCGGCTGCGCCGGCGCGCCGCTGATGATCGCCGACCTCGTCAAGCGCGGCGTGCAACCGTCGGGCTGCATCGTCGGCGAGCCGACCAGCATGCGGCCGATCATCGCGCACAAGGGCATCAACGCATACCGCTGCTGCGTGCGCGGCCATGCGGCGCATTCGTCGCTGACGCCGAAGGGGCTGAACGCGATCGAGTATGCGGCGCGCCTCATCTGCCACATCCGCGACATCGCCGACCGCTTCCGCGCCGAAGGCCCGTTCGACGCGCTGTACGACGTGCCGTTCACGACCGCGCAGACGAGCACGATCCAGGGCGGCAACGCGATCAACACGGTGCCGGCCGAGTGCCGCTTCGACTTCGAATTCCGCAACCTGCCGACGCTCGATCCCGAGCAGATCTTCACGCGCATCGAAGCGTATGCACGGGAAACGCTGCTGCCGCAGATGCTTCGCGAGCATCCGAATGCCGCGATCGAATTTTCGAAGATCGCCGCGGCGCCCGGCCTCGACGCAACCGAACAGGCCGCGATCACGCAACTCGTGCGCGCGCTGACGGCGGACCAGGACAAGCGCAAGGTCGCATACGGCACCGAGGCCGGCCTGTTCGAACGCGCGGGCATCCCGAGCGTCGTATGCGGGCCCGGCAACATCGAGCAGGCGCACAAGCCGAACGAATATGTCGAGCTCGCGCAGCTCGCCGGCTGCGAGCAGTTCCTGCGCAAGTTCATCCGCAGCATGTCGGTCGACGCGCACTGACTGCCTCCCGCCACGCCGGCCCGCGTGTGCGGGCCGGCCCACTCCGCCACCCGCCACGTCATGTCGACTGAACAACAGGGCACGGCCCATACGACGATCGACGGCGAGCCGATCCCGACGCTCGACGAAATCGCCGCGCAGCATTTCGCGCTGTCGCCCTGGGTCGCGCGCACGCCCGTGTTCGAACGCGCCGACCTGCCGTCCCTCGAGGGCACGCACGTCAACTTCAAGTTCGAGCTGCTGCAGGTGAGCGGCAGCTTCAAGGCGCGCGGCGCATTCACGAACCTGCTTGCGCTCGACGAGGCGCGCAAGAACGCGGGCGTCACCTGCGTGTCGGCCGGCAACCACGCGGCGGCCGTCGCGTATGCGGCCATGCGGCTCGGCAGCAGCGCCAAGGTCGTGATGTTCCACACGGCGAGCCCGACGCGCATCGCGCAGTGCAAGCAGTACCGCGCGGAAGTCGTGCTGGCCGGCAGCGCGTCGCAGGCGTTCGATCTGGTGCGCCGGATCGAGGCCGAGGAAGGCCGCTTCTTCATCCATCCGTTCAACGGCTATCACACGATCCTCGGCACCGCGACGCTCGGCTACGAATGGGCGACGCAGACTCCCGACCTCGACGCGGTGATCGTACCGATCGGCGGCGGCGGGCTGGCGGCCGGCATGGCGACCGCGCTGCGGCTCGCGAATCCGCGCGTGCACGTGTACGGCGTCGAGCCGGAAGGCGCCGACGCGATGAGCCGCAGCTTCGCGGCCAATCACACGATCAAGATGAGCGCGATGCAGACGATCGCCGATTCGCTGATGGCGCCGCATACCGAGGAATACAGCTACCAGCTGTGCCGGCGCCACGTCGACCGCATCGTCACCGTGTCCGACGACGCGCTGCGTGCCGCGATGCTGTTCCTGTTCTCGCAATTGAAGCTGTCGGTCGAACCGGCATGCGCGGCCGCCCTCGCCGCGCTGCTCGGCCCGCTGCGCGAAACGCTGCAGGGCAAGCGCGTCGGCGTGCTGCTGTCGGGCACGAATACCGACCCGGGTACGCTCGGCATGCATCTCGCGCACGCGAAACCGCAGCACTGATCGCGCGCCGGGCGTCAGCGAACCAACCTAGGGTTATCCCCAGATTATGTTGACAGCCCTGTTGATAACCCGCCGGACAAGCACGCAAGTGGTTGAGCGCGCAGCGTTTTGCGCGCGCGGAGGTCGATCGACACGAATTGGGCAGATGCGCCCTTCAGCCGCCTGCCCCGCGACCTGGTGGCACCGCGCGGCGCCCATGATCGGCGGCGTCGCGATCGCACTGCTCGCCGGTTGCGCGGCACCGCCCCCGCCCGCCGCCGGCACCGCACCGGCCTGCACCCAGACGGGCGAGAGCCGCATGCTGCAGGCCGACCTGCTGTTCGGGCGCGACATCGCGGGACACGGCTCCGTCACCGATGCGGAGCGCGCGGCGTTTCTCGCCGACACGGTCACGCCGCGTTTTCCCGACGGCCTGACCTACTGGGATACGCACGGCCAATGGCGCGACCGCACGACCGGCGGTATCACGCGCGAGGACAGCTTCGTGATCCGTATCATCGCCGACGATACGCCCGACACGCGCGTGCGGCTCGCCGCGATCCGCAAGGCCTATATGCAGCGGTTTCATCAGGAATCGGTCGGCCTGACGGTGGCGCCTGTCTGCGCGTCGTTCTGATTCAGCCGCTCCCGCTTGCGTCGACGCACAAAAAATCGGGCGCCCGAAGGCGCCCGTCGCATGCATGAACAGCGGTATCCCGCTTACTTGTTCTCGAACATGTCCATGATCTGCTGCTTCTCCTGCGGCGTGACGGGCGGCGGCGCCAGCCCGGCCGCACCGGCCGAACCCAGCGCGTCGTTCGCGCTGATCGCGTTCTCGGCCGGGTTGATGTCGACGTTCGCGACGAAGCCGTTGCCCGGCGTGCGATCGGCGTAGTACAGCTCGCCGTCGATCGAGGTCAGGCCGTCCGGCATCGGCATCTGCTGCTCGGGCACGCCGTTCAGCGCGGTGCGCATGTAGTTCACCCAGATCGGCAGTGCGAGCTGCGCGCCGAACTCGCGGCTGCCGAGGCTCTTCGGCTGGTCGAAGCCCATCCATGCAACCGCGACGAGCGATTGCTGGTAGCCGGCGAACCAGCCGTCCTTCGCGTCGTTCGTCGTACCGGTCTTGCCCTGCAGGTCGCTGCGGCCCAGTGCGTTGGTGCCCGCGCCCGTGCCGGCCGTCGCGACCGAATGCAGCAGGCTGTTCATCACGTACGCGTTGCGGCCTTCGATCGTGCGCGGCGCCGTGCTGCCCGCCAGCACCGGCTGCGACTTCTGCAGCGGCTGGCCGCGTGCGTCGTCGACCTCGGCGATCAGGTACGGATCGACCTTGTAGCCGCCGTTCGCGAACACCGCATAACCCGTCGCGAGCTGCAGCGGCGTCACGAGGCCCGCGCCGAGCGCCATCGGCAGGTAGGGCGGCGTCTTCGCGGGATCGAAGCCGAAGCGCTGCGTCACGTACTGCTGCGCATATTGCGTGCCGATCGACGCGAGGATCCGGATCGACACGAGGTTCTTCGAACGCTGCAGGCCGGTACGCATCGTCATCGGGCCGTCCGGCTGGTCGTCGTCCTTCGGCTCCCAGGCGGTGCCGCCCGGCACGCTCGGCGGGAAGTACAGCGGCGCGTCGTTGATCATCGTCGCCGGCCCCATGCCCTTGTCGAGCGACGCCGAGTAGATGAACGGCTTGAACGACGAGCCCGGCTGCCGCCATGCCTGCGTCACGTGGTTGAACTTGCTCTTGTTGAAGTCGAAGCCGCCGACGAGCGAGCGGATCGCGCCATCCTGCGGCGCGATCGCGACGAGCGCGCCTTCGACCTGCGGCAACTGCACGACCTGCCAGCCCGTCTTGCCGTCCTTCAGCACGCGCACGACCGAGCCCGGCTTGATGCGCAGCGCATCGTTCGCGCGCGGGCTCAATGCGGCCGACACAAAGCGCAGCCCGGCCGGCCCGATCGTCGTGGTCGCGCCGCCGACGAACTGCACCTCGACCGCGTTCGGCGACGCCGACAGCACGACCGCCGACTGCAGGTCGCCGTTGTCCGGGTGATCGGCGAGCGCGTCGTCGATCGCCTCGTCGCGGTCGTCGCCGGACGCGGGCAGCTGGATCGACGCTTCCGGCCCGCGATAGCCGTGGCGGCGCTCGTAGTCGAGAATGCCGCGACGCACGGCCTGGTACGCGGCTTCCTGGTCGGCCGAATTGATCGTCGTCGTGACGGTCAGCCCGCGCGTATAGGTTTCGTCCTTGTACTGCTGGTACATCATCTGCCGCACCATCTCGGCGACGTACTCGCCGTGCACCGCGTACTGGTTGCCCGGCGTGCGCACGTGGATCTCTTCCTTCACGGCCTCGTCGTACTGCGGCTGCGTGATGTAGCCGACCTCGAGCATGCGCTTCAGGATGTATTCCTGGCGCACCTTCGCGCGCTTCGGATTGACGACCGGGTTATAGGCGGACGGCGCCTTCGGCAGCCCCGCGAGCATCGCCGCTTCCGCGAGCGTGATGTCCTTCAGGTCCTTGCCGAAATACACGCGCGCGGCGGCCGCGAAGCCGTACGAGCGCTGGCCGAGATAGATCTGGTTCATGTACAGCTCGAGGATCTGGTCCTTCGTCAGGGCCTTCTCGATCTTGTACGCGAGCAGCATTTCGTAAATCTTGCGCGTGTAGGTCTTCTCGCTCGACAGGAAGAAGTTGCGCGCGACCTGCATCGTGATCGTGCTCGCGCCCTGGCGCGCGCCGCCGTGCATCAGGTCGGCGACGCCCGCGCGCAGGATGCCGACGAAGTCGACACCGCCGTGCTCGTAGAAGCGGTAGTCCTCGATCGCGAGCACGGCCTTCTTCATCACGTCGGGAATGTCCTGGAACCGCACGAGGCTGCGGCGCTCCTCGCCGAACTCGCCGATCAGCACGTGATCGGCCGTGAACACGCGCAGCGGCACCTTCGGCTGGTAATTGGTCAGCGCATCGAGCGACGGCAGTTGCGGCGCCATCACGACCAGCGCGTAGCCGACGATCAGCGCGCCGACGATCGCCAGCGTCGCGAACAGGCCGGCGAACCACAGCGCGACGCGCGAGCCGAACGAGCGACGGCGCCCTCCGCCGCCGCTGCTGCGCTGGGTGCGGCGGTCGTCGTCGCGATCGTCGTCATCGGGGTAATAGGCTCCGGACGGCGAACGGCGCAGCGTGTAGTGGGGTTCGTTCCTGTCGGAAGAAGAAGGCGGTCGTTTGATAATTGGCATGTCGGAATGGCGGGCGTACGTGGCACCCTCGGACGCATGCGGAAATGCAAGCGGATGAATCAGAGCGGGTACAGCGTGATGCGGCTGTCACGTCGACAGACCCCGCCGCGCGGCGATCCGTTCCCGCGACGTGACAGCGCATTTTAATGAAATCGACCGGGGGCCTTCGCGATTTTTTGTAAAAATTCCCGCAATGCCGTGATTTGAGGAACGTATTGTCGGCATCCTCTGCCTATCATGGACACGCAATATGGTGCGCACGGTCGATTTTCTTTCAACCGCGAAAGGTTCGACATCCTGATGCGCACGCCGCTTGAACTCGCGCGTTTAAGCCGTATTTAAGTGAACCGGTGGTGTAATATCCGCCGGCTCATGCGGGTCGGAACCGGCTCGCTACGGGCACTGCCGCGGTGACGCGGCGCCTTTCAATCACGGAGGATTTCATGTCGCTTTTCGACTCTGTTTCGCGCACGATCAAAGGCCTGCTGAACGATGCGGCCGATTCGGTACAGGATCCGTCGCGCGACGCACGGCAGATCGTGCGGGAGCTCGACGACAGCATCGGTCGTGCCGAGAATTCGCTGATCGAGATCGAGGCACAGGTCGCGACCCAGCGCAGCAAGCGCGATGCGGCCGACGACAAGGTGAAGAAGTACGAGGACGGCGCGAAACGCGCGCTGCAGGCCGGCGACGAGGCACTCGCACGCGAGGCGCTCGGTGCGCAGTCGAACGCGGAAGCCGAGCGTGACGCGCTCGCGGCCGAACTGTCGACGCTCGAGCCGTCGGTCGACAAGCTGAAGGGGCAGATCGCCGACATGCGTCAGCGCCGCAACGACCTGAATGCACGCTCGAACATCCTGCAGGCCAAGCAGGAAATCGCGCAGGCGAAGGACGTCGCGGCAAGCGCGCTGGGCGGCATCGGCGGCAAGAACCTGTCCGAAGACTTCCAGAAGCTCGAGGACAAGGTCGCGCTGCAGAACGCCCGCTCGGACGCGCGCCTCAATTCCGCCGACACGTCGAGCGGCAAGGCACTCGACGACAAGCTCGCCGCGCTGAACAAGGGCCCGTCGGTCGAGGATCGCCTCGCCGCGCTGAAGAAGCAGCTCGACACGCCCGCGCAGTAACGGCAACTGCGGGCAACCGCGCCGCCGCCCGTCCCGGGCGCGCGGTGCGAACCGATCGTCAGGAGACGGGCGCCTGCGCCCGGTTCGACCATGAAGAAATCTCTCGCCGCACTCGGCCTCTCGCTGATGTTGCTGTCGTCCGCCGCGTTTGCGGTCCCGTCGCTGCAGCAGGTCGAGCAGTCGATCGCGCAACGCAACTGGCAGCAGGCCGACACGCAGCTGTCGCAAGTCATCGACGCCCATCCGAACAACGCGCACGCGCGCTACCTGTATGCACAGGTGCTGGACCGCGAGGGCCGCGCGTCCGATGCGCTCGCGCAGCTGCAGCGCGCGAAGTCGCTCGATCCGCAACTGAAGTTCACCGATGCGTCGCGCTTTGCCCAGACGGAGTCGCGCATTCGCGCCGACGCCGCGCGCGTGAGCGGCAACGCGCCGTCGGCGACGCAGGCCGGTACGCTGCAATCGTCGCTCGCGCCCGCTGCCGCGCCGGCCGAAAAACACGGCCCGTCGACCGGCATGTGGATCGGCCTCGGGCTGATCGTCGCGGTGATCGCGCTGGTGCTGCGCTGGACGCTGCGGCGCGCGCGCACGGCCGACAACAGCCGCGCCGACGACGAGCGCCGCACGCAGCTCAAGCGCGCCACCGACGTGCTGAACGACATCCGCCCGCTGAAGCTCGACGCGAAGCTGTCGACGGCGCCGGGGGCCGCGGCGCTCACGGGCGAACTTGAAGCGATCGAGACCGACGCGCGCACGCTCGTCGAAACGCTGTCCAACGGCAAGAATCCGGTACCGCCCTATCGCGTCGATGAACTCGAACAGCGCCATGCGAGCGTGAAGGCACGCGTCGAAGGGCGCCCCGACCCGGCCGCGCAACCTGCTGCACCGGTGAACGGCAGCGGCTCCGTGTATGCGCAGGAAGCCGATCGCATGACGGGCGCACAGGGCCAGCCGTATCCGCCGCCACCCTACCCGCAACAGCAACCGCCCGTCGTGATCCAGCAAGGCGGCGGCGGTTTCGGCGGCGGCATGGGCGGGCTGCTGACGGGCGTATTGCTCGGCGAGGCGATGTCGGGCGGCCGCGAGCGCGTGGTCGAACGCGACGTGATCGTCGACGGCGAACGCCACCGGCAGGAGAACGACCCGGGCTTCGACCTGGGACGCGGCGATGCGTCGAACTGGAGCGACGGCAACGGCGGCGGCGGCATGGACCTCGGCAGCAACGACGACGGCTGGACCGACGACAACACCTGACGCCGCGCAGCGCGTCGACACACCCGCGACGCGCTGCAACGCACGCCACGCTCCCTTTCATCGCCGGCCGCGCCGACGCGCGGATTTGTCAATCATTTCAAGATGGACTACCGGCAATGGGGAGCGTTCGCTATCATGCGGCCATCGGCGTGCCACCGACCCTCATTCGACGCTCCGCATCCCCGCGCGTCGCGGCACGCCTCCCCTCGCCCCCAACAGGAGAAAGCCGCTCATGAGCATCATCAAGGAATTCAAGGAGTTCGCCGTCAAGGGCAACGTCATGGATCTCGCCGTCGGCGTGATCATCGGCGGCGCGTTCTCGAAGATCGTCGACTCGGTCGTGAAAGACCTCATCATGCCGGTGATCGGCGTGCTGACGGGCGGTCTGGATTTCTCGAACAAGTTCGTTCTGCTCGGCACCATCCCCCCGACGTTCAAGGGTAATCCCGATTCGTTCAAGGACCTGCAGGCCGCGGGTGTCGCCGCGTTCGGCTACGGCTCGTTCATCACCGTGGCGATCAATTTCGTCATCCTCGCGTTCATCATTTTCCTGATGGTGAAATTCATCAACAAGCTGCGCAAGCCGGAAGAAGCCGCACCGGCCGCGACGCCGGAAGACACGGTGCTGCTGCGCGAGATCCGCGATTCGCTGAAGCAGCGCTGATCGCCGAGCACTCCGCCTGCCAGGCCCGCCCCGTGCGGGCCTTTTTATTGCGCGCGCGATGCACCGCCGCATGCGGCCTATCTCACTTTTTTGTGACGGGCGAATGCACGCGCGGGAAAAGCAGGTCTATGATGGAGACTAAACGACAGTACGGGCGCCAAGACGCTGACTGTGTCGATCATGGCGAGCAGGTCGACGGGAGACATTGATCGTCGTACTGCACGAAGGCAGCATTTTCGTGTGCTATAAAGGATCGACATGCGGCGTACATAGCCGGGAGTGGGTCGCATGAAAATGCCGCATTTCTTGCAATTGTTTTTGAGGCGAGTGTTTATGTCCTTCCCGAAAAAACGTCGGCGTGCCCAGCAGGATGGCCAGGAGTCATTCCTCGCGGTATTGCGCCACTCGAAACCGTTTGCCCAGCTCGACACCAAGATTGCCCGCGCCCGTGCGCAGGACGAACCCGTCCTGTACGCCCACGTGCTGCCCGGTCTCGACGTGCTCCTGTGCAGCGTGCGCGGCGCCCAGCCGCCCTATCCCGCCATCGCCGAGCTGCGCAAGCGCTGCATCGAATCGATCGCCAACGCACTCGAGCAGCCGCTCGACGGCCTCGAGAACGGTGGTTACTGGTACGAAGCGAACGGCTTCGGTTTCCTCGTGTTCGCCAGCCGTGCGCGTGCGCGCATCCTGCCCGAGTTTGGTGCAGGCACGAAAGCGAGCCTGCGCGGCGGGCTCGGCCGCCAGAACGCCGGCGACACGACACCCCGCTCCCTCGGCTGATCCGCCTGCCATTCGATGGGCCGCCTCCGGGCGGCCCATCTGCCATTCACGCGCCCCGCTTGCCCGTCACGACGCCTGCCGACGCCCGTTGCCGGGCCGCACGATGTCGATGAACGCGGCGAAATCGGCGCCGGCGAGCCCTTGCGCGGCGCCCAGCCGCAGCACCTGCTGCACGGTGGCCGACACCGGCATCACCGCACCCGTGTCGCGGGCCGCGTCGGCGATCGCATCGACGTCCTTCTGGAACGTGCCGAGCGCGCCGATCGGTGCATGACCGCCCGACGTCATGCGCGGCACGAACGTCTGCAGCAGCACCGAATCGGCCCAGCCGCCGGCCAGCGCTTCGGCCAGGCGGGCGGCATCGATGCCGCTCGCCTGCGCGAGGCCGACGGCCTCGGCAATCGCGGTCACCGTCGCGGTGACGATCGCCTGGTTGCACAGCTTCGCCGTCTGCCCCGCGCCCGCGTCGCCCATGTGCGTGATGCGCGACGCATACGTGTCGATCAGCGGCCGCACCGTGTCGAGATCGGCCGCGCGGCCGCCGGCCATCACCGCGAGCGTGCCGGCCTGCGCGCCGGGCACGCCGCCCGATACGGGCGCATCGATCCAGCCGACGCCGAGTGCGGCCGCGCGCGCCGCGTAATCGCGCGTCGCGGCGGGCGGGATGCTCGAATGATCGACGATGCGTTGCAGGCGACGCGCGGCGGCGTCGCCGGCCAGCAGCCCGTGCTCGCCGAACACGACGTCGCCCACCGCGCGGCCGTCGAGCACGCACACGAATACCGTATCGACGCGCTCCGCCAGTTCACGCGGCGTGCCGGCCACTTGCGCGCCATCCTTCACGAGCGCCTCGGCCTTGTCGCGCGAGCGATTCCACACGCTGACCCGATGCCCGGCCGCCAGCAAATGCCGAATCATCGGCGCGCCCATCAATCCCGGTCCGCAAAATCCGACTTCCACGATGTTCCTCGTCTCCGATATGGGTTGCACTTGCCGCCCATCATACCTATCACTCAAGAAGCCGGGCATGCGCGGCGCCGCTTCGGGAACGCGACCTGCACCGGCGATATATGCCGATATCCCAGGGAGCGCATCATGAGCGACCACGTGTACAAGATGATCGAACTGACCGGTTCGTCACAGCAATCGAGCGACGACGCCATCCGCAACGCGATCTCGAAAGCCGGCAAGACACTGCACAACCTGCACTGGTTCCAGGTGACCGAAACGCGCGGCCACATCGAAGGCGACCAGGTGGTTCACTGGCAGGTGACGCTGAAGGTCGGCATGCGCATCGACGACTGACGCGCCCGTCGCATCCCACGCCGCGCCGCGATCCGGAGTCGCACGACACGTGCCTCCGCACGGCGCGGCGCGTCCGCTTGCAGCCCCGTTCAGGCCCCTTGTCGAGGCCCGGCCGGCGGGTGCCTGCGGGTATCCATCTCTTGACGCTGACTTTCGTTCATATTAAAAACGATATACCCACAGTACCCCTCGATCAGCCCAGACATATAACCCGGAGAAATCATGAGTCAGCAACGCGAGGCGATCGACACGTACCTCTTGCGCGTCTTGCATACCTTGTTGATGGAGCGCAGCGTCACGCGCGCGGCCGTCAAACTGAACCAGTCGCAACCGGCGATCAGCGCCGCGCTGCGGCGCCTGCGCGACATCACCGGCGATCCGCTGCTGGTGCGCGGCAAATCCGGCATGGTGCCGACCGAATACGGGCTGCGCCTGCTCGAGCCCGTGCAGAACGCGCTGCGTGAAATCGAGCGAATCAAGTTCCAGCAGCACAACTTCGACCCGGCCACGTCGATCCGCTGCTACCGGATCGGCTGCCCCGACTACCTGAACGTGCTGTTCGTGCCGACCGTCGTCGAGCGCTTCCGCCTGGCCGCGCCGAACGCGACGCTCGAGTTCCATTCGCTCGGCCCCGCATTCGACTACGAGCTCGCGCTGGAGGACGGCAAGCTCGACATCGTCGTCGGCAACTGGCCCGAACCGCCCGAGCAGCTGCACCTGTCGAACCTGTTCGTCGACGAAATCGTCTGCCTGATGAGCAACACGCACCCGTTCGCGAAGCGTGGCGGGCTCACGCTCGACCAGTACCTGAACGCGCCGCATCTCGCGCCGACGCCGTACTCGGTCGGCCAGCGCGGCGCGATCGACGTGCATCTCGCGCGCGAACGCCTGAAGCGCCACGTGGTCGTCACGCTGCCGTACTTCAACCTCGCGCCGTACGTGCTCGTGAAGTCCGACCTGATCTTCACGACGACGCGCCTGTTCGCCGATCACTACGCGAAGTTCCTGCCGCTGTCGGTCGTGCCGGCACCGCTCGACTTCCCGCCGATGCAGTACTACCAGCTGTGGCACGAGCGCTGCCACTACTCCGACGAAGTGCGCTGGCTGCGCAGCCTCGTCGCCGAAGCCACCCGCACGCTGATCGAAGCGTAAGCGCGCACGACGCGCGCGCCGGCCACGCCGCTGCGGAGTGGCCCGGCGTGGCCCGAAGTGGCCTCGTGCGGCCGCGCGTGACGGATCCCGCCTCGGCCGCCACGCGCCCGACGTGCAGCGCGCGGCGCACTCTCCAGCTCAGTGCATCAGCGCGACGCCTCCACGAGTGCCTGCGCCAGCGCGTTATGCCGCGCGATGACAGGCGGCAGATCGAGCGTCGCCAGCCGCCCCTCCCGCACCACCACCTTCCCGTTCACCACCGTGTATGCCGTCTGCGACGGCGCGCAGAACACCAGCGCCGCGACCGGATCGTGCAGCGCGCCCGCGAACAGCGGCTGGCGCAGGTCGAATGCGGCGAAGTCGGCGGCCATGCCAGGCTTCAGCGCGCCGATATCGTCGCGGTTCAGCACCTTCGCACCGCCGAGCGTCGCGATCTCGAGCGCTTCGCGCGCGGTCATGGCATCGGGCCCGAAACCGACCCGTTGCAGCAGCAGCGCCTGCCTCACTTCCGCGACCATCTGCGCGCCGTCGTTCGACGCGGAGCCGTCGACGCCAAGGCCGACCGGCACGCCCGCGAGACGCATCTTCTTCACCGGCGCGATGCCCGACGCGAGCCGCATGTTCGAGCACGGACAGTGCGCGACGCCCGTGCCGGTGCGAGCGAACAGGCCGATGCCCGCATCGTCGAGCTGCACGCAGTGCGCATGCCACACGTCGTGGCCGACCCAGCCGAGATCTTCCGCATATTCGGCCGGCGTCATCCCGAACTTCTCGCGGCTGTACGCGATATCGTTGACGTTCTCCGCGAGGTGCGTGTGCAGCGACACGCCGTATTCGCGCGCCAGCACGGCCGCGTCGCGCATCAGCTCGCGGCTCACCGAGAACGGCGAGCACGGCGCGACCACCACGCGCAGCATCGCGTAACGGCCCTCGTCGTGATAGGTCTCGATCAGGCGCTGCGTGTCGCGCAGGATCTCGGGCTCGCGCTCGACAACCGAATCGGGCGGCAGCCCGCCGTCGCGCTGGCCGACGCTCATCGAGCCGCGGCTCGCGTGAAAGCGCATGCCGATCCGCTGCGCGGCGCCGATGCTGTCGTCGAGGCGGCTGCCGTTCGGGTAGATGTACAGGTGGTCGCTCGACGTCGTGCAGCCCGACTGCAGCAGCTCGGCCATCGCGGTGAGCGTCGACACCTCGATCATCTCGGGCGTCAGGTGCGCCCAGATCCGGTACAGGTTCGTGAGCCAGCCGAACAGTTCGGCATTCTGCGCGGCCGGCACCGCGCGCGTCAGGCTCTGGTACATGTGGTGGTGCGTGTTCACGAGCCCCGGGATCACGAGGTGGCCGCGCAGGTCGAGCACTTCGTCGGCCGTGTCGGGCAGCTCGGCGCTCGGGCCGACCGCGACGATCCGGTTGTCTTCGATGTAGAGCCCGGCGTCGCGCAGCTCGCGGCGCGTGTCGTCCATGGTCACGAGCACGTCGGCGTGCTTGACCAGCAGGGTTTTCGGGCGGGATGAGGAAGGGTTCGGCGCGCGTGCGCCAGCGTACTGCTCGAGGTTCATGCGTTCTCCGCGTCGGTCTGCCCCAGGCGCTGATCCTGGAGGCGGTCACACAGCCGTTCGAACGCTGAATCGCGGCACGCTCCGGTGCCTGCGTCCGTTCGAACGCCCTGGCCCGGTTACCCGGCGTGCTCGCCGTCTTCGGGGTACGCGCGGGCCACAAGCCGACGCGCACGGCGGGAGGATCGCCCAAGCACGCGCCGCACACAATGCGCGATCCGGAATACCGCGCTTCACGGTTTCGATATGGTACGCCGCGCACCGCCCGGCGGAAGGCCGGAAACACGCGAAAAGCCCGCCGGAAGCGGTATCCGGCGTACCGTCGACAGCCGCTCATGCGCGGCGCATTATCTTTGATATCGCGCCCGTATTTGCGCGGGGAACCTTTTTACAATGCCTGCACGGCGCTCGCTTCAATCTCGCCGACGGGTATGTAGCCACGTGACGTGGAGCCTCGATCCGCCGCACAGTCAATGGATCGAGTCGCCGCCGAACCTCGCATTCACACAAGGACTCAACGAATGGGAAAGCTCACTACCCACGTACTCGATACGGCGCACGGTCGCCCCGGCGCGGCAATCAAGGTGGACCTCTACGCGCTGGACAGCGAATCGCGCCGCGCGATCAAGACCGTGCTGACCAATAGCGACGGCCGCTGCGACGAGCCCCTGCTCGAAGGCGCCGCGCTCGCCGCCGGCGAATACGAACTCGTGTTCCATGCCGGCGACTACTTCGCGTCGCTCGGCGTGAAGGTGCCCGAACCCCGTTTCGTCGACCGCGTCGTGCTGCGCTTCGGCATCGCCGACACCGCTTCGCACTACCACGTGCCGCTGCTCGTGTCGCCGTGGTCGTACAGCACCTATCGCGGCAGCTGACATTCGAATCAGCGCCCGCATCAAACAAACGATTTGAGTCTGGAGGAGTTTCATGGAAGGCTTCATCACCGACTGGCTGAACCTCGCGCTGCGATGGCTGCACGTCATCGTCGCCATTGCGTGGATCGGCGAGTCGTTCTATTTCGTCGCGCTCGACAACAGCCTGAAACCGCCGACCGACCCGAACCAGCGCAAGCGCGGTGTGTTCGGCGAGCTGTGGCATGTCCACGGCGGCGGTTTCTACAACATGCAGAAGTACACGGTCGCCCCGCCGGAAATGCCGGATGACCTGCACTGGTCGAAGTGGCCGTCGTACACCACCTGGCTGTCGGGCTTCTCGCTGTTCTTCGTGTTGTACCTGCTCGCACCGAACACCTACCTGATCGACAAGAGCGTGCTCGACATGGGCCCGGTGGTCGCCGTCGCGTCCGCACTCGGCTTCCTCGCGGCCGGCTGGATCGTCTACGACTCGCTGTGCCGCATCCTCGGCACCAACGACCGCGTGCTCGGCATCTGCGTCGGCATCTACGTGGTCGCCGCCGCCTACCTCGCGTGCCATATCTTCGCGGGCCGTGCCGCCTATCTGATCGTCGGCGCGATGCTCGCGACGATCATGTCGGCGAACGTGTTCTTCGTGATCATCCCCGGCCAGCGCAAGATGGTCGACAAGATGCTCAAGGGCGAAGAGCCGAACCCGATCTACGGCAAGCGCGGCAAGCAGCGCTCGGTGCACAACACGTACTTCACGCTGCCGGTCGTGTTCGCGATGCTGTCGAACCACTACGCGATGACCTACACGAACAAGTTCAACTGGGTCGTGCTCGTGCTGATCATGCTGGCCGGCGCGCTGATCCGCCAGTTCTTCGTGATGCGTCACCGCGGCAAGCAGCTGTGGTACCTGCCGATCGGCGGCGTCGCACTGCTGTCGGGCGCGCTGGTCTGGACGATGCCGAAGCCGGTCGCGCCGGAAGCGCAAGCGGCCAACGCACCGAAGATCGTGATCAACGACATCATGCCGATCCTGCAGCAACGCTGCGTCGAGTGCCACTCGTCGAAGCCGACGCTGATGGGCAGCGCGCCCGCGGGCGTGATGTTCGACACGCCGGACGAAGTGTCGAAGAACGCACAGCGTATCTACGAACAGGCCGTGCGCCTGAAGGCGATGCCGATCGGCAACGTCACGCACATGACCGACGACGAGCGGACGAAGCTCGCCGCCTGGTTCGAGGGTGGCGCGAACAAGTAAGCCGCCGCGCGCCGGGTGTGAGTGCCCGGTGCAATCCTCTCCATTCTCGGGCCCGGTGACGGGCCCGTTTTTTTGGGGGGCGTGGACCGGATGCCCTTCGCGCGTCAGCCGCGCGTCGCGTCGCGCTGGAGCGCGACGAGCGCATCGAGCGCGCGCGGACCGTCGTCGAACGGCACGAAGATGTGATCGTGGTACGCGGCCGCCATCACGTTGCAGCTGATGCCGGCCGCGCCGAGTGCCCGCGCGAACGCCGCGGTGAGGCCGACGGCCGCCAGGTCGGAATGCACGGTCAGCGTGATCCAGGCCGAGCGGAACAGCACCGGCCAGCCGCGACGTGCAGCCGTTTCCTCGTCGACCACGACCGTCAGCCCTTCCACTTCGCGGAACGTCGCAATGACTTCGGATAACGATACGTCTGCATCGGCCGGCAGCGACACGAAGGCGAACGCACCCGGATGCAGTTCGGGCTGCATCGTGCGCAGCAGGATCGCGAGGTCGTTTTCAGGTTGGCTCATCGGAAGAACACGCCCGGAACCGGGCATCGTGCGGTGGAGATGCGGGCACGATAGCATGCGCCGCCGCTGCTACCGCTACGCGCACATCGTCGCGACTTCGTCCGCGAGCCAGCCGCGCAGTGCGGCGATGCGCGGATCGTCCTGCGTGCGTTCGGGATACACGACGTGATACGCAAGGCCCGGCGCCACCCCGACGTTCACGTCGAACAGCTGCACGACGCGCCCTTCCGCGAGATCGCGCGCGATCATGTGCGGTTCCGCAAGACCGACCGCCGTGCCGTCCGTCACGGCCTGCACGACGTGGCTCGAATCCGGAAACGACACGCACCGGCTGTCGTCGAAACCGTCGACGCCGGCCGCGGCCATCCACGCCGACCAGCGCGGCCAGGTCACGCCGTCGACTTCGCAGTCGACATGGCAGAGCGTATGGCGCAGCAGATCACGCGGCTTTCGCAACGGCGGCCCGGCCGACAGCAGTGCCGGGCCGCAGACCGCGACGACCGACGTATCGAACAGGCGCTGCGCGCACGCGTCGCGATAACGCCCGGTGCCGAAGCGGATCGCGATATCGACGTCGTCATCGTCGAAATCGCGCAACCGGTCGGTGATGTCGAACGTCAGCTCGAACGCCGGATGCGCGGCCCTGAAACGCGGCAGGCGCGGCAGCAGCCAGTGCGTCGCGAAACGCGCGCCGACCGACACGCGCAACTCCGTCTGCTCCCGCGCGATGCGCCGCGCCCGGGCCGTCGCGCGCTGCAGGCCCGCCAGCGCATCGGCGGCCGCGGCGGCCAGCACGACACCGGCCGGCGTCAGCCGGATGCTGCGGCTCGTGCGGACGAACAGTACGACATCGAGCTGCGCCTCGATTTCCTTGATCTGATGACTGACCGCCGCCGGCGTCAGCCCGACCTCGTCGGCCGCCCGCGAGAAATTCAGGTGCCGCGCCGCCGCATCGAACGTCCTCAGCGCGCGCGTACCGGGCCACATGCGTTCCATCGATCTTCAAACCGGATTTGATGACCATTCCAAAACTACTCGTTTTTCAAGATGCCATCAATCCGCAAACAATAGGCTTTCTTGACGATGCCGCGAGCCGCCCCGCGCTCGCGACCGAACCCGGAGATCCACCGATGACCGTTGCCCCGTTCCCGTCCGTCGTTCAGCTCAACGGCGGCGCCGCCACCGCGGACGCGCTCGCGCCGCTCGCATTCGCGGGCCACGCCCATTTCACCGCGATGCAGGTGCGCGACGGCCGCGTGCGCGGCCTCGACCTGCATCTCGCACGGCTGCGCGATGCGTCGAACGCACTGTTCGGCCAGGCGCTGCCCGACGACCGGATTCGCGCGCTCCTGCACGCTGCGCTCGAGCGCGCGCCGTCGGCGCTGTCGCTGACGGCGACCGTGCATGCGACGACGGGTGAATTCGTCGCGCCGCGCGACGACGAAGCGCTCGACATGCTGGTGCGCACCGCCGCGCCGTCGTCGGGGCCGGCGGGCCCGCTCGATCTCGCGTTGTTCGACCACGAGCGCGTGCTGCCGGAGATCAAGCACGTCGGCGAAGTCGCCAAGACGCACTTCCTGCGCCGCGCGATCGCGCAGGGTTTCGACGATGCGGCATTCGTCGATCGCCGCGGACGCATCAGCGAAGGCTCGATCTGGAACCTGGCGTTCTGGACGGGCAACGCGGTCGTGTGGCCGGTGGCCGGCATGCTCGGCGGGGTCACGATGCGCATCGTGCGCCGGCAGCTGGCGCGCCTCGGCGTCGCGCAGCACGATCGCGAACTGACGCCGGCCGACCTGCCGTCGATGGCCGGCGCCGTCGTGATGAACTCGTGGACGCCCGGTGTCGCCGTGCACCGCTTCGGCACGGCGACGCTGCCGGACGCGTCGTCGTTCGTCGCCCTGCTGCATCGCGCGTACGAACAGGAGGTGCCCGTCGCGCCGTAACGCGCGGGCCCCGTGTCGGGCATGGCTCACCCGTCGACCGTCTCCGGCAGCCGCGCGATCGCCTTGATCTCGAACTGGAAGCCGTACAACCAGGTCACGCCGACGGCAGTCAGCGTCGGATGAGGCGCGTCGCCCCAGTACTCGGGGACGATCTCCCAGATCCGCTCGAACGTCGCTTCGGGATCGACGAGGAACACCGTCACGTCGACGACGTCGTCGAACGTGCAGCCGGCCGCGCGCAGTACCGCGTTCAGGTTGTCGAATGCGCGGCGGACCTGCGCGCCCAGTTCCGGTTCGGGCGAGCCGTCCTCGCGACTGCCGACCTGCCCGGACACGAACAGGAAGCCGTTCGAGCGCAGCGCCGGCGAATAGCGGTTGCGCTCGTACAGTGCCTGCCGACCGGGCGGAAAAACCACGCTACGCTTTACCATTCAGCACCTCCTTCGGTTGGTGGGGCGAAACCGCCCCGGCATCGACGATGAAGGCACTTTAAGGACGGTGGCACGGCGAATAAACCGGCAACCCTGTCCAACACTGTTTGCGCGCCCCAAACAATTCCCGACCGACGCGGAGCCCTGACCCGATGGACCGATTCGACGCAATGCAGGCGTTCGCCCGCGTGGTGGAAGCCGGCAGCTTCACGAAGGCCGCCGAGACACTGCACATGAGCCGCACCACCGTCACGCAACTCGTGCAGCAGCTCGAGGCACGGCTGCGCGTGAAGCTGTTCAACCGCACGACGCGCAAGGTCGTCGTCACCGCGGACGGCGCCGCGTACTACGACCGCGTCGTGCGGCTGCTGGCCGACATGGACGATGCCGAAACCAGCCTGTCCGCGGCGTCCGCGACGCCCCGCGGGCGGCTGCGCGTGGACGTGCCGAGCCCGTTCGCGCGCCTGATCCTGATCCCCGCGCTGCCCGCGTTCCATGCGCGCTATCCGGACATCCAGCTCGACATGGGCGTAAGCGACCGCGTGGTGGACGTGATCGGCGAGAACGTCGACTGCGTCGTGCGCGGCGGCGAGCCGACCGACCGCTCGCTGGTCGCGCGGCATGTCGGCGACCTGCGGCTCGGCGTGTACGCGTCGCCGGCCTATCTCGCGCGTGCCGGCACGCCGGCCCATCCGGACGAGCTGGAGGACTCGCATCACCGGATCGTCGGGTTCCTGTGGGCGCGCACCGGCAAGGCGTTGCCGTTTGCGATGGCATGCGACGACGAGCGGATCACCGTGCGCGGACGCTACGTGCTCGCGGTCGACGACGGCAATGCGTACCTCGAGGCCGGCCTCGCCGGGCTGGGCATTCTGTGGCTGCCCGACTACATGGCCGGTGTGCATCGCGCCCGTGGCGAACTGGTGCCGCTGTTCGAGCGATGGCAGCTCGACCCGATGCCGATGTACGTCGCGTTCCCGCCGAACCGGCACGTCAGCGCGAAGCTGCGTGTCTTCATCGAGTGGGCCGCCGGGCTGATCGCCGAGCATGCGCCGGTCGCGAACCGGCGCCGCGGCGCCCACGGTTTGCGCGACGCGCGCAAGACCGCCGCGACCTGAATCGCGTCGAAACGGCGGCACCATGAAAAAACCCGCGCAACGTGCGCGGGTTTTCGATCGGCCATGGCGGAACCGCCAGCAACGACTCAGGCCGTCAGCGCGTGCAGCGCCTCGTCGGTGAGCCACAGCGATTCCTGCAGGTCCTGCTCGTTCAGGTTCAGGCCGTCGCCGCCGCGATCGACGACGATGAAGTCGCTGACGCCGCCGAGCGCGATCAGCGGGTGATGCCACACGCCCTTCGCATAATTGACGCCCTGCCACCCGCTCGTCACGAACGCGCGGATCTTTGCCGGATCGAGATCGCCCGCGGGCGCCACGACGACGAGATACGGCTGGTCGTTCAGCGGCACGAACGCCTGGCTGCCGAGCGGGTGCCGTTCGAGCATCTTCACTTCGAACGGCAGCGTGCGCGGCTGGCCGCGGAACAGGTTGACGAGCGTGCGGCCGTCTTCATCGGTCACGTCGACTTTCGCGAGATCGTGGAAGCGGATCGTCGTGCCGAGGTTGATCGGGATCTGCTTTGCCCCTTCCGTTTCGATCACGTCGCCGAACGGCGCGAACGCTTCCCTGGTCAGCGGTTCGATGACAAGCGTCTTCATTTGTCGAGCGTCCCCCACAGACGCAGGCGCGACACGCCGCCGTCCGGAATGATGTTCAGTCGCACGTGCGTGATGGGGCCGAGCGACGCGATGTCTTGTTCGAAGTAGTGCTGCTTGTCCATCTGCAGCTTCTGTTCGCCGAGCAGCACCGGCCAGAACATCGACTGCGTGATCAGCGAGCTGTCCGTTCCGCCCGACACGTACGCGGCCTGGATCGAGCAGCGATCCGGATAGTTGCCCTTGAAGAACGCGGTATCGACTTCGATCTTGCGGATCACGCCCGGCTGCGCGAGCGCGATGATCGCCCAGTCGTTGCCCGGTTCGCGGCGGCGGCGGGTTTCCCAGCCGTCGCCCATGTTCACGCCGCGCCCCGGCAGCAGCAGGTTCGACGCGACGCCGAAGTGCTGGTTGTTTGCGGCCACCACGTAACCGCCGTTTTCCATCGCCGCGAGGTCGAACTGCTCGGTCGCGCTCGCGCCGGCCCAGTCGAGCTGCGGCTGGCCGTACACACGCAGGCGTGCAATGCCGCCGTCCGGGTAGATGTTCACGCGCAGGTGCGTGAACGCACGCGCGTCGCTCGCGTCGACATAGTGATGGCTGTTGCCCTGCAGCGTCGTCGACGGCACGATCTCGACCCACTCGGTCGCATGCGTCGGCGCGCCGTCGGCCACGAACGCGGCCTCGATCGACGCGGCCGGCGGGAAGTTGCCGGTGAAGTGGCTCGTGTCGATGTCGAAGCCCTTGATCACGCCCGGGCGCGCGAGCTTGACGATGCACCAGTCGTAGCCCGTCGTGCGCTTGCGGCGCGTTTCCCAGCCGTCCATCCACTTGCCGTGGTCGTCGTACTTGCCGGGAATGAAGACGGCCGGCTCGGGGTTCAGCATCCGGTCCTTCGGCGCGAAGAAATCGTCGCTGGCCTCGAGCGCCTGCGCACCGAGACGCGGGTCGGCAAGATTCACGTAGCGCCGCGTGAATTCGGGTGCGTTGGGATCGAGAAGCGGAACAGCCATGATGTTTCCTTGTTTCAGTGAGACGATCCGGCCGCTGCGACGCAGCTGGCCGTACCGCGGTGTCAGGCGTCGATGAGGTCGTCGAGGCGAAAGCGCGCGATCCGGTAGATCTGGTCGAGGCTCGCGCGCAGTTCCTCGGTGCGCGAATGATTCACGCGCGACTCGAAGTTCGCGATGATGCCGTGCCGGTCATAACCGCGCACCGCGAGGATGAACGGGAAGCCGAACTTCTCGCGATACGTGCGGTTCAGCGTCAGCAGCTTGTCGAACTCTTCCTGCGTGCACTGGTCGAGGCCCGCGCCGCTCTGCTCGCGCGTCGACTCGGCCGTCAGCTCGCCGCGCACGGCGGCCTTGCCGGCCAGTTCCGGGTGGGCGTTGATCAGCGCGAGCTGGCGCGCTTCGCCGCCCGATTCCACGGCACCCGACATCGTCTTGTGCAGCGCGTCGATGCTCGCGAACGGCCGCTCGCCGGCGGCGACTTCGGCCACCCACGGCGAATGTTCGAAGATCCCCGACAGCGCCGCGACAAATGCGCTCGGCGCCATCGTGTTCAGTTGATCCAACGTGTAGCGCATCGCCTTCATGCTTTCCCTTCGTTTCGATGATTGGGCTGATACGGATGATGTTCACGCCAGTGACGCGCGATATCGACACGGCGCGTCACCCATACGCGATCGTGCTTCTCGATGTGATCGAGGAAACGCTGCAGCCCGCGGAAACGGCCCGGCCGGCCGAGCAGCCGGCAGTGCATGCCGATCGACAGCATCTTCGGCGCCTCGTCGCCCTCCGCGTACAGCACGTCGAACGCATCGCGCAGGTAGTCGAAGAAGTGATCGCCGGTGTTGAAGCCCTGCGGCGTCGCGAAGCGCATGTCGTTCGTGTCGAGCGTGTACGGCACGATCAGCTGTGGCGACGTCTTGCCGCCCGACACTTCGACGTCCATCCAGAACGGCAGGTCGTCGCCGTAGTTGTCGGAGTCGTACAGGAAACCGCCGTATTCCGCGACGAGACGGTGCGTGTTGGGGCTGTCGCGGCCGGTGTACCAGCCGAGCGGGCGCTCGCCCGTCACGCGCTCGATCGCTTCCATCCCGAGGCGCATGTGTTCGGCCTCGAGTTCCGGCGTCATGCTCTGGTAGTGGATCCAGCGCCAGCCGTGGCACGCGATCTCATGGCCCAGCTCGACGAACGCGCGCGCGAGCTCCGGGTGGCGTTCGATCGCCATGCCGACGCCGAATACCGTCAGCGGCATCCCGCGCTTCTCGAATTCGCGCAGGATGCGCCACACGCCGGCCCGCGAACCGTATTCGTAGATCGACTCCATGCTCATGTGGCGGTCGGGATACGCGGCCGCCCCGACGATTTCGGACAGGAACTGCTCGGAGCCCGGATCGCCGTGCAGCACGCAGTTCTCGCCGCCCTCTTCGTAGTTCAGCACGAATTGCACGGCGACGCGGGCGCGCCCCGGCCAGTTCGCCTGCACGGGATGGCGGCCGTAGCCGATCAGGTCGCGAGGATAGTTGGGATCGAGTGACATGGTTCGAAGTGCGGCGAAAGCTCGCTGAAATAATGGGTTCGCATCGACCGCGCGGGTGCCGCAGGCCGGCCGCGCGGGCCGATGCGATGACGGCCCAGTGTAGCGAAAACGCCCATACGCGCCCATACAGCGGCGCAGATAGTGCGTGTCAGACGGTGTGTATGTGCGGTTGCGGCAAATTCGGGGCCGGCTCTGCCACATCCCCGTCCGGCGGGCTGAAGCGGGCGAACGCGCCGTCGTAGCGCTTGGGCAGCGGCCGCGCGTAATCGCCGCGCTTCGCCGTCGCGAGGCGCAGCGCGACGAGCGCCTCGGCCCACTTGACCGCCGCCGTGACGCCCTCGACCACCGGCGCGCCGATCTGCTGCTCGATTTCGTGCGCGAACTCGGCCATCCCCGCGCAGCCGAGCACGATCGCGTCGGCACCGTCCTCGTCGAGCGCGCGCCGGCATTCGTCGACGATGATCCGCCGCGCGGCCGAGCCCGGCCGGTCGAGCTCGAGCACCGCGACGTCGGTCGCGCGCACGTTGCGGCAGAACCGCTTCATTCCGTAGCGCTCCGCGAGGTGCCACGCCATCCCGCAGGTGCGCGCGAGCGTCGTGACGACCGAGAAGCCGGGCGCGAGCACGCTCGCCGCATGCATCGCGGCCTCGGCAATGCCGATCACCGGCCCGCGCGCGAGTTCGCGCGCCGCGTACAGGCCCGGATCGCCGAAGCACGCGATCACGTATGCGTCGCAGCCGTCGCGCTCGCCTTGCGCGATCTCGGCAAGCAGCCCCGGTGTCGCGAGCGCCTCGTCGTAATACCCTTCGATCGACGGCGGCCCCATCGGCGGGCTCACCGCCACGATCTCCGTGCCGGCGGCCGCGACCTCGCGCGCGCAGCGGCCCATCGCGTCGGTCATCCGCTGCGTCGTATTCGGATTGATCAGCCGGATCTTCATCGCACGCTCCTCAGGCCTTCGTGTTCACGAGCAGCCGGTAGAACACGAAGCCGAGCCCCGCGCCGATGAACCACGAGAAGTTCGCGACGCCCTGCCAGCCCGGCACCATCACGCACACGATCGCGATCACCGCGGCCGGCAACAGCGCGGCGAGCGCGCGGCGGTTCACGCCGCCCGTGTACCAGTACGTCCCGCTTTCCGACATCGTGTACAGGTCGTCGCGCACGAGCCGGCCGCGCTTGACGAGGTAGAAGTCCGCAATCAGCACGCCGTACAGCGGGCCGATGAACGCGCCGAGCACGTCGAGCGTGTAGTGGATCACGGCCGGGTTGTTGAACAGGTTCCACGGCGTGATGAAGATCGACGCGACGGCCGCGAGCATCCCGCCCGCGCGCCAGCTGATCAGGCGCGGCGCGACGTTCGAGAAGTCGAACGCGGGCGACACGAAGTTCGCGACGATGTTGATGCCGATCGTCGCGATCGTGAACGTCAGCGCGCCGAGGATCACCGCGGTCGGATGGTCGATGCGGCCGACCGTCTCGACCGGGTCGGTGATGAGTTCGCCGAACACGGGCAAGGTCGCTGCCGTCGTGATCACCGTGACGAGCGAAAACGCGAGGAAGTTGACCGGCAGCCCCCAGAAATTGCCGCGCTTCACGTCGCCGAACGAGCGGCAGTAGCGCGAGAAATCGCCGAAGTTCAGCATCGGCCCGGAGAAGTACGACACGACCAGCGACACGGCCGTGATCATCACCGGAATCACTTCCGCGCCGTGATACTTGACGCCGCCGAGGTTGATGCCGATGTTGCGCCAGCCCGCGCGCCACACCATGTAGCCGGCGAGGATGAACATCACGACGTAGACGGCCGGCCCCGCGAAGTCGATGAACTTCTTGATCGTCTCCATCCCGTTCCAGAACACGAACGCCTGGAGCACCCACAGCAGCATGAAGCCGGCCCAGCCCACCGCCGACAGCCCGAGGAAGCCGTAGCGATGCACGTCCGCGTAAGGCAGCCATTGCGGGAAGAATTTCAGCACGACGATCACGAGCGCGCTCGACGCGAGATAGGTCTGGATGCCGTACCACGCGATCGCGATCAGCCCGCGAATCACGGCCGGCACGTTCGCGCCGAGCACGCCGAACGTCGCGCGGCACGCGACCGGATACGGCACGCCGATCTGCTGGCTCGGCCGCGCGATCAGGTTGCACAGCACGTTCACGAGGCTGATCCCGACGATCAGCGCGATCAGCACCTGCCAGCTCGTCAGCCCGAGCGCGAACAGGCTGCCCGCGAACACGTAGCCGCCAACGCTGTGCACATCCGACATCCAGAACGCGAAGATATTGTACGAACCCCATGTCTGGTTTTTAAGGGGTGCCAAATCTTCGTTGTACAGACGTTCGCTGTACCCCTTCGGCAGCATCGGGTCGCCGCCCTCGCCGCCTTCTTCCGCCGGATAGGCGCTATCGTGCGCCACACTGAACTGAGCCATGACTTCTCCTTGACGCGACCGGATGGCCGCTCCACCGTCATCGATATCGCTCCGGATCGACGCCCGGAGTCGGACCAGCGGCCCGCGGCAAACGCCGCGGGCCTGCATTTCGCTCGTTCTGTGGCGCGCGGCCGGGTTCGCGTCGCCGCTCAGGCGCCGCCGAACACTTCGCGCAAATCGACCTGCCCTTGTGCGGGCCGGTCCAGCATCTTCAGTTCGACATGCTGCAGGTGGTGCGCCATCAGCGTCACCGCCCGCTTCGGATCGCCCGCCTCCAGCGCGGCGAGGATCTCGTCGTGGTCGTCGCACGAGCACGGGCTGCGCCCATGCGATTCGTACAGCGCCGACATCAGCGTCGAGCGTGCGACGAGCCCTTCGAGGCACTCGCTGAGCGTCGCATTGCCCATCAGCGTCGCGAGCGCCGTGTGGAATTCGCCCGACAGCCGGATCCACGCCGCGAAGTCGTGCCGCTCGAACGCCTTGCGTTCCTTGTCGATCAGCGCGGCGACGCCCTTCAGCCGCTTCGCGCCGGGCCCGGTCGCGAGCCGCTCGACCACGGCGAGCTCGATGATCCGGCGCATCTCGAACACCTCGTGCACGTCCTGCAGCGTCGGGCTCGCGACGAACGCACCGCGGTTCGGCTCGAGCTCGACGAGCTTGTCGGTCGCGAGCTGCGCAAGCGCCTGACGGATCGCCCCGCGCTTCACGCCGAATACGTCGCAGAGCTGCGCCTCCGTCAGCTTCGAACCAGGCGCGAGCCGATGCTCGAGGATCGCCGTGCGGATCCGCTCGGCGATCGCTTCGGGGCTGGCTGCACCGGACAGGTGGGCTTCGGGCTCGTTCATGATCGGCATCGTGTGATGATCCTCATCCTAGGGCGGACATAAAGATTGTCAACAATTCTTTTCCGGTATTGCGCACAATCGGCGTGCATCGACGCGACCCCGTTCGGTGCATGATGCGTCGAATCCATGCATGACAAGGCTGAGACGTATGACAGAGGCCATTCTCGTCGTATACCCTTCCGGCATTTTTGTTGACAAAACTGGTGCAAGATTCGGCGATCGCACTGCGGATGCCGACGAAAAAACTTGATCGTTAGTTGCGTGCCTGCATAAAGAAAAAGGCGGGAAGCCCGCCTTTCGATCGATCGCGCCCACCTCAGCCGAGGTGCGGATAGTCCGACAGCGTGAGCCGGAAACCGTGCGCATTCGCGACCAGTTGCGCGTGCGCGCCGAACGGCAGCGTCAGCAGGTCGGGCACGTGGCCGAACTGGAGCCCCGTGACGACCGGAATCCCGACCACCGCGCGCACCTGCTCGATCATCGCCTGCATGTCGTAGCCGTTGTCGTACTCGAACGGCCGCGCACCGGTGAACTGGCCGAGCACCAGCGCCTGCTGGCGCGCGAGCAGCCCCGACAGGTGCAGTTGATAGATCATCCGTTCGATCCGGAACGGCTGCTCGTTGACGTCCTCGATGAACAGGATGCCGCCTTCGATGTCGGGCATGTACGGCGTGCCGACGAGCGACGAGAGGATCGCGAGATTGCCGCCCCACAACGTGCCCGTCACGTTCACGCTCTGCACCTGCGGCGCGTCGGCGATGATCGTCGTGCTCGGCTGCGTCAGCGTCTGCCAGAAGTGCTGCATCGTGAAGTCGCTCGGCGTTTCCGCGCCGAAATCGGCGGACAGCATCGGGCCGCCGAACGTCTTGATGCGCGCCTTCGCATACAGCGCGAGCTGGAGTGCCGTGAAGTCGCTGTGGCCGACGAGCGCGACCGGCTGGTCGCGCAGCCTGCGTTCGAGCCCGCGATAGTCGAGCCCGTGCAGGATGCGCGCGGCGCCGTAGCCGCCGCGCACCGCCAGCGCGATGTCCGGCAGCGGCCGCTCGGGATCGGCAAGACGGTTCAGGTCGCCTGCCCGCTCGCCGTCGGTGCCGCCGAACCGCTGGAAGCGCCGCTGCGTCGCCTCGATGTTCTCGATGCGGTGCTGTGCGGTGCTGAGGCGCTCGAGCGCGCGGTTGATCGCGTCGGGGTCGTGCGGATAGCCGGACGGCGCAAGCAGCCGGATGGTGTAGGACGCGGCGGGCTGGAAGGACATGGCGAAAGGTGTCGGGTCGTCAAACCTGCTTAGAGGGTCTGAACCGTCTCCGGTTCACGAAGCCGTGCACGCCCGGCTCGGGTCGGGGCGGCAGGCGCGCCTATGACGCGCCGGATTCGGCGTCGCGGGCCAGCCGCGCTTCGCGCAGCGCGCGACGGCGCTCGGCGAAGAACGACTTCAGCGCGGCGCCGCACTCGTCGGCGAGCACGCCGCCGGTCACTTCGGTATGGTGGTTCAGCTGCGGATTCGCGAACGCGTCGATCACGCTGCCGCACGCGCCCGTCTTCGGATCGGCGGCACCGTAGACGACTCGCGCGATACGCGCATGCATGATCGCGCCCGCGCACATCAGGCACGGTTCGAGCGTCACGTACAGCTCGCAGCCGGGCATCCGGTAATTCTGCAGATGCTGCGCGGCCATGCGCAGCGCGGCCATTTCCGCATGGGCCGACGGGTCATGCCCACCGATCGGATGGTTGAAGCCGCGCGCGATCACTTCGTCGCCGCGCACGAGCACCGCACCGACCGGCACTTCGCCGGCCGCGCGCGCCTCTTCGGCGGCGGCCTGCGCGAGACGCATGAAATGCAGGTCGCGCGCCGATACGGGCGCAGCTTCGGGAACGGGGGAATCGGCGGCGGGTTCGGCCGCCGGGGTGTCTGCCGGGCGGGCTGCGTCGTGCAGCGCGTCGGACGTCACATCGGCCCCGCTTCGGCGGACGCTTCGTCGAGCCCGCGCTCGCACAGGCGCTCCGCGATGCGCCGGCAGTAGTCGCGCGGCATCACCATCGGGCCGCCGCGCAGCGATTCGAGCGCCATGTCGAGCGCGAGGATCTTCGCCTGCAGCCGGCACCGCGCGGCACGGTCGCTGACCGCCTGCACTTCGTCGTGCAGGTTGCGCAGCGCGCGCAATTGCTCGACGGCCGGCGGCACGAAGCCTGCATTCTTCAGGATACGGTTGGCCACCCGCACCTCCTCGGGCACGAGCAGGTCGTCATCCAGCGCCTGCGGCGCGCCGGTACCCGGCAAATCGTCGAACTCGCCCCGCGCGGCGGCGGCGGCAATACGTTGTTCGACCAGGGCGTCAAGCAATCTCATCAGTCAATCGGAACAATGCGGCAGGCCGAATTCTAGCAGGGTGACGCGGGTATGACAGGCCCTTCGAATATATGCTCGATATTGCGTTTTTAGGGGCCGAATCGCCGCGCATGCGTGCCGATCTGCATCATTTGCCGCGCTGCTGCGCCGCAGCGGGCTGCGGGCTGCCCAGACACTCGCGAACGGACACAATGCCGGCCCTGTTTTTTGTCAGTGGCAACGCGGGCCGAGGCGCGCCGACACGGTGAAATTCGGGCCCCCCGCGTTTCCGCCGCCGGGTCACGCGGCCACCGTTTCCGGCCGCGCTTTCGCGAACGGGCGGAACATCATCGCCATCAGGAACGCGCCGACGCCGATCGCGAACGAACCGACGTACAACCAGCCATAGCTGCCGAACGTATCGACGATCAGGCCACCGGCCACGGGGCCCGCGGCCATCCCGAGGCTGCCGGCCATCGCGCAGCCGCCGATCACGGTGCCCATCATCCGCAGCGGGAAATTCTCGCGCGCGAGCACCGAATACAGCGGCATCACGCCCGCATAGATGAAGCCGAACAGGGTCGCGACCGCGTAGAACCCGTCGAGCGTGCGCACGAAGTCGTACCCGAGCGCGCCGAGCGCCTGCGCAAACAGCCCGGCCACCAGCGTGCGCTTCGCGCCGATGCGGTCGCCCAGGATCCCGAACGCGATCCGGCCGCCCATGCCGGCGAGCCCTTCGACGCTGTAGATCGACACCGCGACGATCAATGGAATCCCGCACGTCACCGCGTAGCTGACCGTATGGAAGATCGGGCCGGAATGCGTCGCGCAACAGAAGAAGTTGGTCAGCAGCAGCACGATGAACTGCGGCGAACGCAATGCGTGCGCGACCGACATCGCCGCGGGGTCAGCGGCCGGCGCGAGGGCCGCGGAGGCCGCCGGAGCCGCCGGGGCCGCCGGGGCCGCCGGGGCCGCATGCGCGCCGTCGAGCGCGGGTGCCCGGCGCACCAGCAGCGACACCGGAATCATCACGACGGCCGCCAGCGCCGCAATCAGCAGCATCGACGTGCGCCAGTCGCGCACCGACACGAGCCACGCGGCCAGCGGGGCCATCGTCATCGGCGCCATCCCCATGCCGGCCGACACGAGCGACACCGCCAGGCTGCGGTGTGTGTCGAACCAGCCCGTCACGCATGCCATCATCGGCGCGAATATCGCGGCCGTCGCACCGCCGACAGCGAGGCCGAAAGTAAGCTGGAACGCGAGCAGCGACGGCGCGCGGCTCGCCAGCGCGAGGCTTGCCGACAGCAGGACGGCACCCGTCATGACGACCGGGCGCGTGCCGACGCGGTCCGACAGGCTGCCCCACCCCATGCTCGCGAAGGCCATCGCGATGAAGCCGAGCGTCATCGCGCCGGAAATGCCGGTCATCGACCAGCCGGTATCGCGCGCGATCGCGCGCAGGAAAACGGGCAGCGAAAACATCGCGCCGATGGCGATGCAGCCCATCAAGCCGCCCGCGGCGACGATGACCCAGCGGTATCGGGAATCCGGCATGGGATGTCTCCTTTTCGTTATGGCAATCCTCGGTTCCCGGGCGCTACCCGCGTGGCGCAATGCCCGGTCGACATGGATACGACGGGCGACGCATCGGGAAATCGACACGCGCGACACATGCGCCTGCGAATTGCCTTGATTGTCCGCCGCTCCACTTTGCCCGTCATGGGCGGATCGGATCGACACCGCACGCCGGATCGTCCGTTCGGTCCGCCCCTGCCGCCGTGCTTTTCCGGAATCGGAAAGTCGAAATCAGAAATCGTTGGTTGGGACGCGCGATCGCGCTGACTACACTCGAGCGATCTTGTCATAACAAGTTGATCGATGACCTCACCCAACGTCGTGCCGCTGTCGGCGGCCCCGCTCTACGTGCAGATCAAGGACACGCTGCGCGCGCGCATCCTCGACGGCACCTATGCGCCGCACAGCCGGATGCCTTCCGAGCACGAACTCTGCGCGGCGTTCGGCGTCAGCCGGATCACGGTGCGCCAGGCGCTCGGCGATCTGCAGAAGGAAGGACTGCTGTTCAAGCTGCACGGCAAGGGCACCTTCGTGTCGAAGCCGAAGGCATTCCAGAACGTGACGTCGCTGCAGGGCTTCGCCGAGGCGATGTCGTCGATGGGCTACGAGATCGTCAACCAGGTACGCAGTGTCCGCACCGTCAAGGCCGACCGCCATCTCGCAACGAAGCTGAACGTGCCGGAAGGCGCGCCGCTCGTCGAGATTCACCGCGTGCGGCTGCTGAACCGCGAGCCCGTGTCGCTCGAACAGACCTGGGTGCCGGAAGCACTCGGCAAGCGCCTCTCGGGTGCCGATCTCGCGACCCGCGACATCTTCCTCGTGCTGGAAAACGACTGCGGCATTCCGCTCGGCCATGCCGACGTGTCGATCGACGCGATCCTCGCCGACGACGAGATCGTCGACGCGCTGCACGTCGAGGAAAGCAGCCCCGTGCTGCGCATCGAGCGCCTCACGCATGACGCGTCGGGTGCACCGATCGACTACGAATACCTGTACTTCCGCGGCGATGCCTTCCAGTACCGGCTGCGCATCGACCGGCAAAAACCGCGCAAACCTGCAAGGAAACAACGATGACTACCCATGTGCTGGAATACGACATCGTCGTGGTCGGCGGCGGCACGGCCGGCCCGATGGCGGCGATCAAGGCGAAGGAGCGCGACCCGTCCCTGCGCGTGCTGCTGCTCGAAAAAGCCAACGTGAAACGCAGCGGCGCGATCTCGATGGGGATGGACGGCCTGAACAACGCGGTGATTCCCGGGCATGCGACGCCCGAGCAATACACGCGCGAGATCACGATCGCCAACGACGGGATCGTCGACCAGGAAGCCGTGTACGCGTATGCGACACACAGCTTCGCGACGATCGAGCAGCTCGACCGCTGGGGCGTGAAGTTCGAGAAGGACGGCACCGGCGACTACGCGGTGAAGAAGGTCCATCACATGGGTTCGTACGTCCTGCCGATGCCGGAAGGACACGACATCAAGAAGGTGCTGTACCGGCAACTGAAGCGCGCACGCATCGCGATCACGAACCGCATCGTCGCGACGCGCGTGCTGACCGACGCACAGGGCCGCGCGAGCGGCGTACTCGGCTTCGACTGCCGCACGGCCGAGTTCCACGTGATCCGCGCGAAGGCCGTGATTCTCTGCTGCGGCGCAGCCGGCCGCCTCGGCCTGCCGGCCTCGGGCTACCTGATGGGCACGTACGAGAACCCGACCAACGCGGGCGACGGCTACGCGATGGCCTATCACGCCGGTGCCGCGCTCGCGAATCTCGAATGCTTCCAGATCAATCCGCTGATCAAGGACTACAACGGCCCCGCGTGCGCGTACGTGACCGGCCCGCTCGGCGGTTTCACCGCGAACGGCAAGGGCGAACGCTTCATCGAATGCGACTACTGGAGCGGCCAGATGATGTGGGAGTTCTACCAGGAACTGCAAAGCGGCAATGGCCCCGTGTTCCTCAAGCTCGATCATCTCGCGGAGGAAACGATCCAGACCATCGAGCAGATCCTGCATACGAACGAGCGGCCGAGCCGTGGTCGCTTCCACGCGGGGCGCGGCACCGACTACCGCAGCCAGATGGTCGAGATGCACATCTCCGAGATCGGTCTCTGCAGCGGCCACAGCGCGTCCGGCGTGTACGTGAACGCACGCGCGGAGACGACCGTGCCCGGCCTTTACGCGGCCGGCGACATGGCGGCCGTCCCGCACAACTACATGCTCGGCGCATTTACGTACGGCTGGTTTGCCGGGCAGAACGCGGCCGACTACGTGGCCGGCCGCGAGCATGCGCCGGTGAACGACGAACAGGTCGCCGCCGAACGCAAGCGCGTGCTTGCCCCGCTGCTGCGCGAGCGCGGCCTGGCACCGGCGCAGGTCGAATACAAGCTGCGCCGCATGGTGAACGACTATCTGCAACCGCCGAAGGTGACGCGCAAAATGGAAATTGGCCTCCAGCGCTTTGACGCCATTACTGAGGATATCGAAGAAATAAAGGCAAGCCATCCGCACGAACTGATGCGCGCCGCCGAGGTGCGCGCGATCCGCGACTGCGCGGAAATGGCTGCGCGTGCATCGCTGTTCCGCACCGAGAGCCGCTGGGGGCTGTACCACCATCGCGTCGACTTTCCTCATCGCAACGACGCCGAATGGTTCTGCCACACCTGGCTGCGCAAGGACGCCGACGGCGCGATGCGCAACGAGAAGCGCCCGGTCGAGCCGTACGTCGTGCCGCTCGCCGACGACGATCGCGGCGCCTACACGAATCTGCGCATCCGCGAACCCGCCGCGCTCGCGGCCGCCCTCTGAGGAGCCCTACCGTGCCCCATACCCCGCACGACATCTTCCTGCGCAGCAGCGCGCCCGTGACGATCGACGAGGAACGCTGCATTGCCGACAAGGGCTGCACCGTCTGCGTCGACGTGTGCCCGCTCGACCTGCTCGCGATCGACGTGACCAAGGGCAAGGCCTACATGCAGTTCGACGAATGCTGGTACTGCATGCCGTGCGAGCGCGACTGCCCGACCGGCGCGGTCAAGGTCGACATCCCTTACCTGCTGCGCTGAGCGCGCGCGGCCGGTCGTCGTCGTGCCGCCCGTGCGGGCCGTGCAGGCCACGCAGGCCGTGCAGGCCGTGCAGGCCGTGCATCGACGACGTGACGGCCGGGCCGGCGTTCGCCAGGTTCGCGTCTCCATGCCGTGCCGCCCATGCATCGCGCTCCGCGAGCAGCGGCTTTTTCACCGAACCGATCCTTTGCCCATGACCGCCTTCTCCTCCACCGCCTCGCTGCCCGGCACGCACGATCCGGATCGTACCGCACTCGCCCTCCGCCTCGCCGCGCCCGACGCATCCGTGCGCCGCATCGCACTGATCGAGCTTGCCGATCTCGAGGAATCCGATCTGGTGCCGTCATTCGTTGCGGCACTGTGCGACGATCCGTCGGCCAACGTACGCAGCGAGGCCGCGCGCGTACTCGGCGCATGGGAACAGCCCGACGTCGTCGACGCACTGTGCGGCGCATTGCTCGATCCGGACGAAGGTGTACGCGCCACCGCCGCGCAGAGCCTGTCCGAACTGAAGGACGCGGCATCGGGTACCGTGCTGTGCCGATGGGCCGACCGGCCCGAGTCGTTCGTGCGCCGTGCCGTGCTGCGCGGATTACGCGAGTTGCGCGACCCCGGCGCGTTCGCGCCCGCGCTGCGCGCACTCGATGCCGAACACGCCGCCGTGCGCGCCGAAGCCGTCGCGGTGCTCGGCTGGCTCAGGGACCCACGTGCGCTGCCGCCGCTCGCGCGCATCGCGACCACCGATGCCGCAGCGGACGTGCGACGCGCCGCGGTCGGCGCGATCGGGTTCGCGGCACCCGACGATGCGGCCACCATCGACGCACTGCTCGCTGCGCTGCGCGACCGCGAATGGCAGGTGCGCGAGGAAGCGGCCACGACGCTCGGCAAGTTGCGTGTTGCGGCCGCGCGCGACCCGCTCGCCGCCGCGCTCGACGACGACTACTGGCAGGTGCGCTTGCGTGCCGCGCGTGCGCTCGGGCAACTGCGCGATGCTGCTGCGGCGCCGGCCGTCGCAGCACTGCTGTCGCATGCGATCAGCAACCTGCGCAAGGAAGCCGCGCTTGCGCTCGGTGAACTGCGCGACCGCGCGACGTTGGCCGCGCTCACTCACGCATTGGAGGATCACGATCCGGAAGTGCGCAAAGCCGTGCGAATCGCGATCCGGCAAATCGACGAGGCGTCGCGATGATCGCGCCGACCGAAATCGCGCTCGATCACGCTGCACGCACGTTGACACTCCGCTGGCCGGACGGTCGCACGCAACACATCGGTTACGCGCAGCTGCGCGGCGATTGCCCGTGTGCGGAATGCCGAAGGATCCGGCTCGACGGCGGTCGTGTCGATACGCGGCCCGACCTGACGCTGGCCGGCCTCGAGGCAGCCGGCTACGGCATCCGCGCCCTCTTCGGCGACGGCCATGCCCGCGGCATCTATCCGTGGCCGTTTCTGGCCGACATGGCAGACATGGCAGACATGGCTGATAGGGCGGACACGACGGCGCGGCCGTGACGTGGCTCCCGCGGGTGCGGGGACGACATGGCAGACGCGCGGAAACGCTGCGATACTGACGCCCACGATCGTCTCCACCCACCGTGGGAGTCAGAACATGCAAACCGCAGTCGGATTCATCGGCCTCGGCGTGATGGGCACGCCGATGGCGCTCAATCTCGCGCGGGCCGGCACGCCGCTCGTCGTATGGAGCCGGTCGCACGGCAGCGACGATGCGTTGCGCGACGCCGGCGCACGCGTGGCCGAGCACGCCGACGACGTGTTCGCCGCCTGCTCCACCGTGATCCTGATGCTCGCGAACGACGCGGCGATCGACGCCGTTCTCGCGCGCGGCACGCCCGGTTTCGCTACCCGTGTCGGCGGGCACACCATCGTGAACATGGGCACGAACGCACCCGGTTATTCGCGCGCGCTGGCCGATGAAATCGCCGCCGCGTCGGGGCGCTACGTCGAGGCACCGGTGTCGGGTTCACGCAAGCCGGCCGAAGCCGGTCAACTCGTCGTGATGCTCGCCGGCGCGCCGGACGACGTCGACGCCGTCCGCGCGCTCGTGAAGCCGCTGTGCCGCGACAGCTTCGTGTGCGGCGACGTACCGTCGGCGCTGACGATGAAGCTCGCCGTGAACCTGTTCCTCATCACGATGGTCACCGGCCTGACCGAAGCCACGCATTTCGCGCAACGCCACGGTATCGACCTCGCCCGCTTCGCCGACGTGCTGAACGCGGGACCGATGGCGAGCGACGTGTCGCGCGTGAAACTCGGCAAACTCGTCGCGGCGGATTTCTCGGTGCAGGCCGCGATCACCGACGTGCTGAAAAATGCGCGCCTCGTCGCGGAATCCGCGCGCGGCGCCAACATCGCGTCGCCGCTGCTCGACATCTGCCACGCGCTTTACGGCGAGACCGAGCGGGCCGGACACGGCGCGGACGACATGGTCGCCGTGATCCGCGCGATCGAGCAGCGCACGCACGACGCGCGGTGAAGCGTCACCGGCCGCCCCCTCGACCACGCGCACGCATCGATCCGTCATGTCCGATTCGCCCCGCTCCCCGACCGGCGTCATCGCCGCCGTACGCCCCGTTCCCGCCGTGATCGGCGTCGTCCTGCGGGAACGCGACGTGCTGCTGGTGCGCCGCGCCAATCCGCCCGATGCCGGCTGCTGGGGCTTTCCTGGCGGCAAGATCGAAGCAGGCGAATCGATTGCGAACGCGATCGTGCGCGAGATCGTGGAAGAAACGACCGTCGACGTCGAGGCACTCGACGTCTTTACCGCGCTGGATGCCTTCGATTACGATGCTGGCGGCAACGTGCGCCAGCATTTCGTCATGGTCGCGGTGCTGTGCAACTGGTTGCGCGGCACACCTGCTGCCGGCGACGATGCGCTCGACGCGCGCTGGTTCGACCTCGCCGAGCTCGACCGCGACGATTTGCCGATGAGCGCGGGCGTTCGCGACGTCGCGCGCCGAGCGATCGAGCGATCGAGCGATCGAGCGTGCAGCGAGCCTCGGCGACGCACGGCGTCCGGCCATTCCCTGAAACAACGCCGTCTGCCCGCATCCCTTGCGAGCGGCCCGATCGCGGCCATGACGGTGTCGGCGAGCCGCCGACCTTCAAACTACAAATCAAAACAGGTCAGACATGATCAGAATTCGCAAGTCCACCGAGGCCGACGGCGCACGCGTGCTGGATATCTGGCGCAACGCGGTCGACGCCACGCATCACTTCCTGAGCGACGACGATCGTCGCGCGATCGAATCCGAAGTGGTCGGGTTCCTGCCCGGTGCGCCGCTCGATCTCGCCGTCGACGAAGCCGACCATGCGATCGGCTTCATGCTGCTCGACGGCAGTCACATGGAAGCCCTGTTCGTCGATCCCGCGCACCATCGCGCAGGCATCGGGCGCCTGCTCGTGGAAGACGCACTCACGCGTCATCCCGACCTGTCGACCGACGTCAACGAGCAGAACGAATCGGCGGCACGATTCTATGAACGGCTCGGCTTCGAGCGCTGCGGGCGATCGGCGCTCGATGGACAAGGACGGCCGTATCCGCTGATCCACCTGCGCCATCGCGCGGCACCACCCTCGTCGCCACGGCACGCGTAACCCACCTGGCCTGACAGGGATATCGCGCCGCCCGCCACGTCACCCGCGCCGGGCACGCGAATGCGGCTGCGTACTACCGCGTCCGCGCCACGCATGCCGCGCGCGCACCGGTACGTGTGCCAGATGGCGCGTCATGGGCGACGCATCGGCAGCACGCGTTCGACCATTGAAAAAGCACGCTGCACGAAGCCGTTGAACCGGTCGGCATCACGCCGCAGCCCGGCCTGTTGTCCGCCGATCAGGCACAAGTGCACGGCCTGCCCGACGATCTCGGCCTCGCCCGGCGTGCGCACCAGCCGGCGCGACGTGTCGATCGCAAACGCGAGCCGCGCCGCATCGACGCGCTGCTGGCATTCCGCGACCAGCGGATCGTGCAACGCCCAGGCGCGGATCGCGATTTCACGCCCGGGCCGTTTCTCGGCGGCAATGCGCAGGTAGCGCAACAGCGTGTCGCCGGCACCGTGGCCCTCCGCCGCATACGCCAGCATGCGCGCGGTGTAGTCGTCCTCCCACGCGGTCAGCAACGTCCTGACGAAGTCCTCGCGATTGCGGAAGTGGTGATAGAACGATCCGCGCGTCACGTTCAGCCGACGCGCGAGGCTCTCGGCCGAAATCCCCGCGTACCCCTCTCCGTCGAGGGCGTCGAAGCCCGCGGCAATCCAGTCATTTCGCGTCAGTGTGCTCATCGTCATCGCCATACAGGCTGTGTATGGTGCGGCATGGACAGATAGGCTGCGCACTCTATCACGGCCGCCGCCGCTTCCGGCAGCGCGCCATTACATAAGGAGTCCGCCTTGAAAGACATCGCGCTCATCGCATTCGACCGGTTCACCGATATCGACCTGTTCCTGATGTGGGACATTCTCGGTCGCAACAGCAAGGACTGGCGCGTCCGGATCCTGGGCGCGCAGCCGGTGCTGCGTTCCGCCCATGGCCTGGCGATCCCGACGCACGGCCCGCTCGCCGACGCCAATCGCGCCGACGCGGTCCTGTTTTCGAGCGGCAAGGAAGGTGTACCGGCCGCGCTCGCCGATCCCGGTTTCCTGCCGTCGTTCGATCTCGATCCCGAACGCCAGCTTGTCGGGTCGATCTGCGGCGGCGCCTTCATTCTCGAACGGCTCGGGCTGCTACCGCAGCGCCGCGCGACGACGCACCCCGAAGCGCGGCAGGGTTTGCAGGCAGTCGGGCTGCAAGTGATGGACCAGCCGCTGGTGTGTCACGGCAACGTCGCGACCGCGGGCGGATGCCTTGCGTCGCTCTATCTGACGGGATGGCTGGTCGAATCGATGTTCGATGCGGACAAGCGGCGCGAAACGCTGCTGCCCGTGCTGCCTGCCGGGCAACGGGAGACTTACGAGGACCTGATCGAGTTCAGCATCAGGCAGGGTGCGGGACAAGCGACGGGCCCGATCCGGATCGTCGAAGGCGAAAACGGGCTCGCGGCATGACGCGCGGATCGATGGGCTGTCGATAGCCGGCACCCTTCTGCATCGTCGCGCCTCGTGCGTCCTGCCAGGCCAACGGCGCATCGGGACGCATTCGCGGGTGATCCCAGGCATCGATCGGATCGGCTTGTGCCGCACGGATGGTTGTTTGCCGGGCTGAACGAGTCCGTCGTGGGCCGGGAAATGCTAACCTCTCGGCCTCTCTGAACGACACCGCGTGAAGCAACAGGATTCGACCATGCAAACCGTTGCGGTACTGGACTTCGAAACAACCGGGCTTTCGCCGAACCTGGGTGATCGTGCGACCGAAATCGCCGTCATCCTCCTCCGGGACGGACAAGTCGTCGATCGTTTCCAGAGTCTGATGAATGCAGGCAGACGCATACCGTCGGACGTCGTCGCGCTGACCGGCATCACGAACGAGATGATCGCATCGGCGCCGCCGGCATCGAAAGTCATGAAGGAAGCGGCTGCGTTCGTCGGCAAACACGCGGTCGTGGCCCACAACGCCGGTTTCGACAAACGGTTCTGGCAGGCGGAACTCGGGCTGCTTGGCATGACGGCCGAGCATGCCTTTGCCTGCACGATGCTCGTGGCGCGACGCATTTACCCGGACGCGCTGAGTCATCGCCTGTCGAGCCTCGCGGACATGCTGCGGCTGCCGAAATCGGGACGAGCGCACCGGGCGATGGTCGATGCCGAAATGGCCAGCCACCTGTGGTGCAGGCTGCAGCAGGACATTGCCCGGACTTACGGGCTGGACCGTATCGATCACGCGCTCATGACACGTGTCCAGGCAACGGCGAAGGCGAAAGTGCCGATGTACCTGCGCTCGCTCGCGGGCGCGCATGCGTGAGAATCGGTCGACGGCCGCGGGCGATCGCTGTCGGGCACATGACCGATTGCCGCATCTCGCGTGCCACGACGTTTCATGAGTCAGGCAGCATGTGAGCGCAAAACGGCTTGGGAATCTCCCGACACGCATTGAAAAAAGGCCATGCAGTCGCATGGCCTTGTTCAACGATTGCCGCAGGTACTGAAAATTCGTTATCAGGTGCCTCAGGCGAAAACGGCATTCAGCGTCGCAAGGATTGCGGTCTGGCTGCCCCCTGCCAACGGAACCGTCACCGTAGATCCACTGAAGCCGACCACGCTTTGTCCGGCCGGAGCAGACTGTACGAAACCATTCCGGGTGGTCGAGCCGGCCATACTGCCGAACGGGCCATAAGTCGCCCCGCTTTTCCCGGTCAATGTGAGTTGCAAAACACATTGCCAGCCGTACCACACGCCCGTGTAGCCGGAAATGGACACGATCGGATCGTCAAGCGGAATATTGATGACCTGGGCAGTCCCGCTGTTTCCGCCGTGTTGCACCAAGGTAAATATTCCGGTTCCCGTTCCCTGGGTGCCGGTGTTATAGGGCCCCGTCCCGGTATTGACGGCCTGAACCGCGTTGAGTACGTCGCCTGACCGGATCGTCACTCGGGTTAGGTTGGGATTACCTGCGGCGCTGATAATCGGTGTGTCGTCGAAGGTGTTGCTGGTGGGCGGATTGCCGAGTTGATCAAGAATCATGAACTGCGCCTGCTCGAACTGGAAGTTTCCAGAATTGAAGCGCCAGACGAAAATGTCCTGATAATCGTACCGCGTACCCCCGGAAGAAAAACCTTCCGAAACCATGCTCCAGACCTGTTGCGCACTGGCATTGGGGGCTGAATTTCCTGGTTCGAACTGAGCGCCATAGCCAATCCTGGACGGCGATATGCCGGCATCAAGAAAATCCGACAGTGGCGTGCCGTCGTAGAATTGAGGCGAGAAAAAATCGAACTGGCTATTGACCGTAGCGTAATCAATCGAACTGGTGGGCCATGCAGGCGTGAATGATAGATAATATTTCACCGGCTGCCGATCGAATTCGGCGCGAATTGCAGAAAACAGAATCTGGAACTGCGATCGCGTCATTTTATCGGAAACATCGCCTTCCCAATCGATATCCAGGCCATTCATTCCGTTATTCCGGAGATATGTCACCAGATTATTCGCAAAATTGGCCGCCTGCGTTTGCGGATCCCCACCTCCCGAGAAAACCGCCGCCAATGTATTGGCGCCGGAATACACCATCGTGGCCAGAAATTTGATTCCAGGATTCACCTGGCGCGCATCACGGAGTACAAAATTCAAATAATCCTGATTGGTCAGCCCACCCGAATGCGATGCGTTGCCGATCTGGATCGTGGAACCCTGTGCGGCAGGAACGACTTCGAAAAAAGCAATGCCAAGAAAATTTGCACTGTCGTAAACCTTGCAATCGATCAGCGATTGATAGCAACTTTCGGGACTGTTGTAGTTGGTTTGTGGCGGTTCGTCTTCGTTCAAGAAAATCCACGCATTGATGCCGTTTTGTAGGTTTGCCATTTTTCTTTCCTGTGACGTAGCGTTTTTTGGCGGTGGCGCACGACGCTGCAACTACAGTAGAAGGCCACCAAATACCACGGCCAATTGACCGTGGCGCATCGGCAATGCGGTCACGCCCGGAGACGATACAGCCACGTAATGAACCAAGGCGTTCCACGTTGCTGAAGACCATTATAGGAAGTGGAAAAAGATAAAACGGTGCAAACTGCGCGAAAAAACATCGATCCTTTGGAGAAACACGCGACACCAATTCGACGACAAAATCCCTGTCGAGCGCAACAATGCACTTTCGGATTCGCCATTCCGGCTTCATTACGCCAACTGGCGACGCATTCAGCGAAGGGCTTCGACGTGGCGCACGGCCGCCGTCGCTTCTCTTCACTCAATAATACGGTTAATCGTATCGAAGAAAGGAAATATGCCCGCCGGAGATACTGCGACATGCATGCCGTCGCGGTCGGCGATCTTGTACAGGGCTGTACGGGATTCAAGAGGATTGCGGAATGCGAATTCAGTGAGCCTCGTTTCTTGTTCTCGTGATTGGTACCGCTTTTACCGTTACCAATCACGAGCCCTCGATGTGCCCACAAACCCGCACCGCGTCCCGCATTCTGGAAGGAGTTTTACTGCCACGACCGAATCCCGTTACCCGGAGATTATCGAGTCGCAATCGTGCATTCGGCTACCGCCCGCCCCACTGTCATTGGCAGCGCATACGCGGCGGGCAGTCTCCGGATTCGTAGAAAGTTCGCTTCTACGTCAATGGCTTAGAACCATGCGGATCGCAACGAAAACCCTGCAAGGTCCTGCGTCAGCCAATGATTCAAGAGGCGCTTTTTACCGCTCACTCCCACTCGATTGTCGCCGGCGGCTTGCCCGAGATGTCATACACGACCCGGTTGATCCCGCGCACCTCGTTGATGATCCGGTTCGACGCGCGGCCGAGCAGCGCGTACGGCAGGTGCGCCCAGTGTGCGGTCATGAAGTCGGTCGTCTGCACGGCGCGCAGCGACGTCACGTAGTCATACGTGCGGCCATCGCCCATCACGCCCACCGACTTGACCGGCAGAAACACCGCGAACGCCTGGCTCGTCAGGTCGTACCAGGTCTTGCCGACGTCGGCTTCGCCGCACAGGCCGGCAGCCGCATCCTGCGCGGTCGCGGTCGTGTTGCGCAGTTCCTCGATGAAGATCGCGTCGGCGCGGCGCAGCAGGTCTGCATACTCGCGCTTCACTTCGCCGAGAATCCGCACGCCGAGGCCCGGGCCCGGGAACGGATGGCGGTACACCATCTCCGGCGGCAGGCCGAGTGCGACACCCAGCTCGCGCACTTCGTCCTTGAACAGGTCGCGCAGCGGCTCGAGCAGCTTCAGGCCGAGCGTTTCCGGCAGGCCGCCGACGTTGTGGTGGCTCTTGATCGTCGTCGCCTTCTTCGTCTTCGTGCCGCCCGATTCGACCACGTCCGGGTAGATCGTGCCCTGCGCGAGCCACTTCGCCTTCGACAGCTTCTTCGCCTCGGCCTGGAACACCTCGACGAACTCGCGGCCGATGATCTTGCGCTTCGCTTCCGGATCGGTCACGCCGGCCAGGTGGCCGAGGAACTGTTCGGATGCGTCGACGTGCACGACCTTCGCATGCAGGCGGCCTTCGAACATGTCGAGCACCATCTTGCCTTCGTTGAGGCGCAGCAGGCCGTGGTCGACGAACACGCAGGTCAACTGATCGCCGATCGCGCGATGGATCAGCGCGGCTGCGACGCTCGAATCGACACCACCCGACAGGCCGAGAATCACTTCCTCGTCACCGACCTGCTCGCGGATCTTCGCGACGGCTTCCTCGATGTGATTCTTCATGATCCAGTCGGGCTTCGCGCCGGCGATCTGCAGCACGAAGCGCTCGATGATCTGGCGGCCCTTCACCGTATGCGTGACTTCCGGGTGGAACTGCACCGCGTAGTACCCGCGTGCCTCGTCGGCCATCCCGGCGATCGGGCAGCTCGGCGTCGACGCCATCAGCGCGAAGCCCGGCGGCAGCTCGGCCACCTTGTCGCCGTGGCTCATCCAGACCTTCAGCATCCCGTGGCCTTCGTCGGTCTTGAAATCCTCGATGCCGTCGAGCAGGCGCGTATGGCCGTGCGCGCGCATTTCCGCGTAACCGAATTCGCGGTGGTCGCTCCACTCGACCTTGCCGCCGAGCTGCACGGCCATCGTCTGCATGCCGTAGCAGATGCCGAGCACCGGCACGCCGAGATCCCACACGGCCTGCGGCGCGCGCAGCTGGTGGTCTTCGTACGTGCTCGCGTGGCTGCCCGACAGGATCACCGCCTTCGGCGCGAATTCGCGGACGAAGTCGTCGGACACGTCGTTCGGATGGATTTCGCAGTAGACGTGCGCTTCACGCACGCGGCGCGCGATCAGTTGGGTGACTTGCGAACCGAAGTCGAGAATCAGGATTTTGTCGTGCATGGCTGCGGACGGGATGAAGAGAATAAGAAAAGCAGCGCATCGTTTGCATCATGCGCTGCGTCAAAAGCATGGACAGCGGCGTCGGGCGGAAGGCTGCACGCGCGACGCATGGCCGGTCAATCCTGCATCGGCGGGCGCTCGTCGAGTGCGACGGTGCCTGACGACGATTGGCCGGATGCGGCCGATGACGGTGCGGCGGCCGGCGACGCCGCCGCGGGACGGCTGACGACGGGTTCGACGCGCTGCGGCGCGGCCGACGACGCTTGCGCCATCGCCGGCTCGGCCGGACGCGGCGCCGGCGCGCGCGCCTCGAGCGCCTGCGCTTTTTCGCGCCGGCGCACGGCCGATGCGAGCCGCACGCCGCCGAGGCCAAGCACGATCAGTGCAACACCGGCCACGGCCGACAGCACCCTGCCGGCAGCGGCGAGCGCGGGACCGCTGCCGGTGCCGATCGACCAGACGATCGTCAGCGCGCCGGTCAGCCAGTACACATGGCCGACCGCGCGCGCGACGGGCGCGGTGAGATCCCCGTTGAACGCCGCATGAAACGCGAGCCACGCAAGCCCGAGCAACGCGATGCCGAACGCCTGGCCGAGCATCGCCGGCTGGACGTTCGCAAGCTGCAGCGCGTTGAAAAGCGACTGCCAGGGCGTCAGCACGAACAGCACGCCGAACGCCAGCAGCAGCACGGCATCGATGATCAGCACGGCTCGCAGCAGCGGTTTCATCGGCGATCAGTCCACGTGGTAGTTCGGCGCTTCCTTCGTGATCTGCACGTCGTGCACGTGCGACTCGCGCATGCCTGCCGCGGTGATCTGGACGAATTCGGCCTTGTCGTGCAGCTCGTCGATCGTGCGGCAGCCGCAGTAGCCCATGCTGGCGCGCACACCGCCGACCAGCTGGAACAGGATCGCGTTGACCGAACCCTTGTACGCGACGCGGCCTTCGATGCCTTCCGGCACGAGCTTGTCGATGTTCGCCGAGTTGTCCTGGAAGTAGCGGTCTGCCGCGCCGTCCTTCATCGCACCGACCGAACCCATGCCGCGATACGACTTGTACTGGCGGCCCTGGTACAGGAACACGTCGCCCGGCGCCTCTTCGGTGCCCGCGAACATGCTGCCCATCATCACCGCGTTCGCGCCGGCCGCGAGGGCCTTCGACACGTCGCCCGAGAAGCGCACGCCGCCGTCGGCGATGCACGGCACGCCCGTGCCCTTCAGCGCTTCCGCGACGTTCGCGATCGCGCTGATCTGCGGCACGCCGACACCGGCGACAATCCGCGTCGTGCAGATCGAACCCGGGCCGATACCGACCTTGACCGCGTCCGCGCCGTATTCGACGAGCGCCTTCGCGGCGGCGGCCGTCGCGATGTTGCCGCCGATCACTTCGACGTGCGGGAAGTTCTGCTTGACCCAGCGAACGCGCTCGAGCACGCCCTTGCTGTGGCCGTGCGCGGTATCGACCACGATCACGTCGACGCCGGCCTGCACCAGCAGCTCGACGCGTTCTTCGTTGTCCGGGCCGACGCCGACCGCCGCGCCTGCGCGCAGCTTGCCGTGTTCGTCCTTGCACGCATCCGGGTGCTCGGTCTGCTTCGTGATGTCCTTGACGGTCATCAGGCCGCGCAGTTCGAATGCGTCGTTGACGACCAGCACGCGCTCGAGGCGGTGGCTGTGCATCAGCGCCTTCGCTTCGGCGAGCGGCGTGCCTTCCTTGACCGTGACGAGGCGCTCGCGCGGCGTCATGATCGACTTGACCGGCTCATCGAGGCGCGTTTCGAAACGCAGGTCGCGGTTCGTGACGATGCCGACGAGCTGCGGGCCTTCGACGACCGGGAAGCCCGAGATGCCATGCTGGCGCGACAGCGCGATCACGTCGCGCACCTTCATTTGCGGCGGCACCGTGATCGGGTCGCGGACGACGCCCGATTCGAAACGCTTGACCTTCGCGACCTCGCGAGCCTGCTCGGCCGGCGTGAGGTTCTTGTGGACGATACCGACGCCACCCTGCTGGGCCATCGCGATCGCGAGGCGACCTTCGGTGACCGTGTCCATCGCGGCGGACACGAGCGGCATGTTCAGGGAGATGTTGCGGGTCAGCTTGGTCTTGAGGCTGGTGTCGCGCGGGAGAACGTCGGAGAAGGCGGGAACGAGGAGCACGTCATCGAAAGTGAGTGCTTTTTGGATCAGACGCATGGCAAATCCTATGGGCGCAAAAGCGAATTATACGCGAAGCGCCGTGAATTTTCACAACACGAACAACGGCTTAGCCGGTTTCGGCCGTTCGGGGGCCGAATCGTTCGGTTCGCCGTTCGGTTCGTTTTCGATCGCCTTTCGTTTCACCGCCGCATCGAGCCATTCGCGCAACGGGCGGCAATACGGCCCATCTGCCTGTTGCAAACGGGTCACGTGGCCGAAGCGGTCGCGGCGAAGCAAGGCCCGGCAACGTGTCGAATCGGCCTGCCTACCTTGAGTTATAGCAGCCCGGCCGCGCGCGCGATCATCGCGATGCCACCGCCGACCGCCACGCAACCGGCGATCCGCTCGACACGCCCGCCGGGCGGCGCGAGACGCTCGGCGGTGATCGCGACCGTCACGGCAGCCATCACGCGCAGGTCCATCATGCCGGCCGCCAGCGCGATCGCCATCAGGTTCCCGCAACAGGCGCCGCAGTGCATGGCGCCCCGCACGCCGTGCCACCATGCCGCACCGGCAACCGCCGACGACCGGTGTGCGTCGCCTGCCGCATGCCGGCAGCACGCCAGCCGCCGGGCCTTCCACGCGGAGAATTGCAGCATGCCCGCAACCGACACGACCGCGCCGGCCGCAAACGGCAGCGCACGGGCAAATGCCGGCAACCGTGCGGCGGCGGCCGTCAGCGCGGCGCCGGCCGGAAACACGAGCGTCCCGAGCGCCATCCACACCGCGAAGTACCCGGCGCCCGCCACCACGACGAGCCAGGCGGAACGCGCCGTCGCCACCGGGCCGATGCGCTGCCGGTATCGCCAGAGCATCGGCGCCAGCACCGGCAGCATCATCGTCACCGTCATCGCGCCCCACATTCCGGCGAACGCCGCGAATGCGCGTCCGGCGCTTCGGCCGCACGGCTGCAGCCATGCGGCCGAAGCCATCCAGCCGCCGGCCATCGGTTCGCGGCCCATCGCGGCCATCGACGCATGCTGCGCCACGGTCGCGAGCGCGGCAACGGCGAACACGGCCGCGAGCGCCGCGCCGAAGGCTCGCGGACCGGGGCCAGCGTCGCCGGCCGGCGGCCGTGCCATCGCCCGCCCCCGCCCGTCGCCGGCGCGCTCAGCCGCGTGCGTACTCGTCATGACGGCGCCACCACGGGCCGGCCTCGTTGCGTCCGCGCGGCGCGCGATCGAGCCACTGGTACATCCCCCACAGCCCGTCGAGCCCGCGCGCATAGGTGGAGTACGTGTGATAAACGGCGTCGTCCTCGCGCACGAACGCGCTCATCCCCGGCCGGTCGAGCGAATACGTGCGCGCATCGGTGCCGCACGTCGCAGCGAACTGCACGACGGGTGCCGGCGGCGGATCCATGTCCATCGCGTGGCCGGCCAGCGCGTAGTTGTATTCGACGGTGCCCGCGCGCTGCTGCGTTTCGGTGAACGACACATTGAAGTCGAAGTTGAAATCGCTGCCGACCGACGACGCCCACGGGAAGCGCCACCCCATTCGCTGCCGGTAAGCGAGGAGTTTCGCGAGCGGCGCACGCGACACGGCGGCGAGCGTCACGTCGTGGTTCGCCAGGTGCACGGCGAAGCCGTCGAAACCGTCGGCGAGCGCCGAACACGACGGGCAGCCTGCCTTGTAGTCGGGGCCGAACATGAAGTGATAGACGAGCAGTTGCGAACGGCCGCGAAACAGGTCGCCGAGCGTGGCCTGCCCGTCTTCGGTGTCGAACCGGTAGGTCTTGTCGACGCGTACCCAGGGCAGCGCCTGGCGCCGCCGCGCGAGTTCGTCGCCTTGCCGCGTCAGCGCCTTTTCCGCGTCGAGCAGCGCTCGCCGCGCGGCCAGCCATTCGTCGCGCGTTCCGGTGAGATGGGTCGTCATTGCGGGTTCCTCCTTCCGATGGGTATCCGGGCACGGCGTCCGGTGCCGTGTGCGTGGTGCTAGATTAGTGGCGGGCATCGAGCCGGAGGGAGTGACAAGTGTGTCGGGATTCGGATGGATTCGGATGGATTCGCTGATCACGGCGGCCGCGCGCGCGCTCGCGGCCGGTGACGCGCTCGGCGCGCTGAACCGCGTCGCGCTGCGCGACGATGCGCCGGCGCTCGCGCTGCGCGGGATCGCGATGGCGCAGCTCGGCGATTTCGAACGCGCGCGCACACTCGTGCGCGGCGCCGCACGCGCGTTCGGCCCTCGGGAGGCCGTGGCGCGTGCGCGCTGCGTCGTCGCGGAAGCGGAGATCGCGCTCGCATCGCGCGACTTGCGCTGGCCGACACGCGCGCTCGATGCCGCCTGTGCAACGCTCGACGCGCACGGCGACCGCGCGAACGCCGCGCACGCGCGCTACCTCGGCGTGCGACGGCTGCTGCTGGTCGGCCAGCTCGACGACGCCGAGCGGATGCTCGCGAATCTCGATCCCGCGCCGCTGCCGGCTGCATCGCGCGCCGCCCATGAGCTGATCGCGGCCGGCATCGCGATGCGCCGCATCCGCACGCAGGCGGCCCGCGCGGCGCTCGTGCGGGCGCGCGCGGCAGCCCGCGACGCCGGCATCGCCGCGCTGACGGCCGAGATCGACACCGCGGCACGCGTGCTCGACGCACCGGCCGCGCGCCTCATCGCGCGCGGCACGTCGCGGCTCGTGCAGCTCGACGAAGTCGAGACGCTGTTCGCGTCGAACGCACTCGTCATCGATGCGTGCCGCCACACGGTGCGCGACGCGCGCACGACCGTGTCGCTCGCGCGGCGGCCGGTGCTGTTCGTGCTCGCCCGCGCGCTCGGCGAGGCATGGCCGGCCGACGTGTCGCGAAACGCGCTCGTCGCGGCCGCGTTCCGCGCGAAACACGCGGACGAATCGCATCGCGCGCGCCTGCGCGTCGAGATCGGCCGGTTGCGCGCGGTGCTGCGGCCGCTCGCAAACATCGTCGCGACGCCGCGCGGCTTTGCGCTCGAACCGCTCGGCGTACGCGAGACCGTCGTCCTCGCGCGCCCGGTCGACGATCGCCACGCAGCCGTGCTCGCGCTCCTCGCCGATGGCGAAGCATGGTCGAGTTCCGCGCTGGCGCTGGCCCTCGGCGCGAGCCAGCGCACCGTGCAGCGCGCGCTCGACGTGCTCGCCGAAGCCGACAAGGTCCAGGCGCTCGGCCGCGGCCGCGCGCGCCGCTGGATGACGCCGCCGCTGCCCGGTTTCGCGACGACCTTGTTACTCCCTGCCCCGCTGCCGGGAGATTAGGATGACCTCACCGAACGACGAGGTGACGAACATGAAACGCTCCAGTGCAGAGATCCTTCGCGAATACGGCCCGTTTCCCGGCGTCGACGGCGTACACGGCGTCACGTTCGACGGGAAGTACGTGTGGTACGCGTCCGGCGACAAGCTGAATGCGCTCGACCCGGAGCGCGGCACGACCGTCCGCTCGATCGACGTCGCCGCGCACGCGGGCACGGCGTTCGACGGCCGCCACCTGTACCAGATCGTCGAGGACCGCATCGAGAAGATCGACCCCGAATCGGGCCGCGTGCTCGCGACGATTCCCGCTCCCGGCGGCGGCGGCGATTCGGGGCTGGCATGGGCCGAAGGCGCGCTGTGGGTCGGCCAGTACCGCGATCGCAAGATTCATCAGGTGGATCCGCAGTCGGGCGCCGTGCTGCGCACGATCGAGTCGAACCGCTTCGTCACCGGCGTGACGTGGGTCGACGGAGAGCTGTGGCACGGCACCTGGGAAGCCGACCAGGCCGACTTGCGGCACATCGATCCGCGCACGGGCCGGGTGCTCGAGCAGATCGACATGCCGGTCGGCGTCGGTGTGTCGGGGCTCGAATCCGACGGCCACGACCGCTTCTACTGCGGCGGCGGCAACAGCGGCACGTTGCGCGCCGTGCGGCGGCCCGCGCGGGCGCGGGAACCGGGCGACGGTGCGGCGACGCCCGATCCGGCTGACGACTGATCCGCCGCCTGCCGCGATCGCTGCTGCGCGCGGCGCGCCCACCCACCGGCCTGCACCGAGTGCAGGAATGAACAAGACGACGCCGCGACGGCGTCGCTAAGATGCGCGCTCGTCAGTCATGTTCGGAGCGGTCGATGCAGCGCGGTGTGGTCTATGGTGTCCTGGCAGGTGCCCTGTGGGGCATGGTGTTTCTCGTTCCGCGGCTGCTGACCGACTTCTCGCCGCTGCTGCTGAGCGCCGGCCGCTATGCGATGTACGGTCTCGTGTCGCTCGCGGCCGCGCTGCCGGCCGCCCGCTCGCTGCTCGCGCGGCTGACCCGCGAGGATCTCGTCGCGCTGGTCAGGCTCGCCGTCATCGGCAACGTCGCGTACTACATGCTGCTGTCCGGTGCGGTGCACCTGATCGGCATCGCACCCAGCTCCCTGATCGTCGGCGTGCTGCCCGTCACGGTGACGCTCGCAGGCCTCGGCGACCACGGCGCCGTGCCGCTGCGCCGGCTCGCCGCCCCGCTGGCGCTGGTGATCGCGGGCATCGTCTGCATCAACGTCGACCTGTTCACGTCCGAGGCCGCGCATGCGACGACGCTCGGCCAGAAACTCGCCGGCATCGCCTGCGCGGCGGGCGCGCTCGCGAGCTGGACCTGGTATGCGGTCGCGAATGCACGTTATCTGCAGCGCCATCATCGTTTCGGCGGCAACGAGTGGTCGGTGCTGTGGGGTGTCGTGACGGGCCTGATCGGCGGGCTCGTCTGGATCGCGATCCTCGCGCTGCCGGCCGGCACGTTCCAGGAAACGGTGCCCGCGTCGCGCTGGCAGTTGTTCTGGCTGCTGAACCTCGTGCTCGCGATCGGTGCGTCGTGGCTCGGCAACGGGCTGTGGAATGCGGCGTCGAAGCGGCTGCCCCTCACGCTGTCGGGCCAGCTGATCGTGTTCGAAACCGTATTCGCGATGCTTTACGCGTTCGTGTACGACCGGCGGATGCCGCATGCGCTCGAGATCGCCGCGCTGGTGCTGCTGCTCGCCGGCGTCTATGGATCGGTGCGCCGGCATGGCGACACGCCCGCCGGCGGCGGGACGTCAGGAAGCGCGCCGGGAAGCGAGGCGGCAAACGCGAATGCCGCAGCCCACTGAACGCCGCGGCGTTTGCTCAGACGAATCGAGCTGAAAGACGCGGATCGCTCCGCGTCAGCGCGCGTCCTTGTGCATCCACTTGCGGCCCTCGATGGAGCCGTCGCGACGCGACTTGTCGACGCGCCGCTGGCGCGCGAGCTTCGGATCGACGATCAACGGGCGGTAGATCTCGACGCGGTCGTGGTCGGCGAGCAGCGTGTCGAGCGGCGCGAGCTTCCCGTACACGCCCGTCTTCGCGTTCGCGAGATCGATTTCCGGATGCAGCGCGAGCACGCCGCTCGCATCGATCGCCGAACGAACGGTCGCCCCTTCGGGGAGCGACAGCGGAATCAACGTCTGACGATCCGGCAGCGCGTAACAGACTTCGATCGAGAGCATCGCGTCACCCCTTCCCGTAGCGCTGGTCGGCGCGCTTCACGAACGAATCGACGAACGTGTTCGCGATGTGGCTGAACACCGGCCCGATGATCTTCTCGAGCAGGATGTTCGAGAACTCGTAGTGCAGCGCGAATTCGATCTTGCACGCATCGGCACGCAGCGCCGTGAAGCGCCACGAGCCCGTGAACTTCTTGAACGGGCCGTCCGTGAACTCCATGTCGATCCGCGTCGGGCGCTGCTGCGTGTTGCGCGTCGCGAAGTGCTGCTTGATGCCCTTGAAGTTGATGTCGATGCGCGCTTCCATCCCGCTCTCGTCCTGACGGCGAACCTCGACACCGCCGCACCAGGGCAGGAAATTGGGGTAATCGGCCACGTCGGTGACGAGGTCGAACATCTGTTCCGCCGAATGACGGATCAATACGGTTTTCTGGACATCTGCCATAAATCGCGCGGCATCGCTCAAGGTGAGAACGCAAGCCGGGCGATTCTCGCCCCGCTTTGCTAAAATCGTGATTTTAAACGAGTTGGCCCAATCCATTCATGAGCATCATCGACAACAGGAAAGCGCACTTCGATTATCACATCGAGGAACGCTACGAGGCGGGGCTCGTGCTGGAGGGCTGGGAAGTCAAGGCGCTGCGCGCCGGGCGAGGCCAGATCAAGGAAGGCTACGTCGTGGTGAAGAACGCCGAGATCTTCCTGATCGGCACCCATATCAGCCCGCTGCCCGAAGCCTCGACGCACATCAAGCCCGACCCGGTTCGCACGCGCAAGCTGCTGCTGCACCGTGAGGAAATCAAGAAGCTGATCGGCAAGGTCGAGCAGCGCGGCTACACGCTCGTGCCGCTGAACTTCCACTACAAGGGCGGCCGCGTGAAGTGCGACATCGCGCTCGCGAAGGGCAAGAAGCTGCACGACAAGCGCGAAACCGAGAAGAAGCGCGACTGGGAACGCGAAAAGGCACGCATCATGCGCGCCGGCACCTGACGCGCGACGCACCCCGCAAACGACACGGCCCGCTCGAAGCGGGCCGTGTTGCTTTGGACTACGTGAATCGCCGACGCCGGCTGCGCGGCGGCGGCTGAGGCGACGCGGCCGAGGCGGCCGAGGCGGCTTTCGGCACGCCATACCGCCTGCGTCGGCTGAAGAAAGGTGCCGCGGGCATCATCTGCGCCCCGGCTGCGCGACGATTCGCCGCACACCGATCGCACGCAGCGCGCCCTTCGCACACCGCGTACGTCCGACTCAGGCCTTCCCGCCCGAGGCCGCCCCCGCGTTCTTGACGATCGTCAGCGCCGACGAGATCGCGGTGCCGAGATCCGACAGGTTCGACGGCACGATCAGCGTGTTGCCCTGCTTCGCGAGATTCGAGAACGCCCCGACATACTGCTCGGCGACCTTCAGGTTCACCGCATCCATCCCGCCCTGCGACTGGATCGCGTTCGCGATCTTCTGGATCGCCTGCGCGTTCGCCTCGGCCACCGCCAGAATCGCAGCGGCCTCGCCCTGCGCCTGGTTGATCGCAGCCTGGCGCTCGCCTTCGGATTTCTGGATCGCCGCTTCGCGCGCGCCCGACGCGAGGTTGATCTGCTCCTGCTTGCGGCCTTCGGATGCGGCGATCAGCGCGCGCTTTTCACGCTCCGCGGTGATCTGCGCCTGCATCGCATGCAGGATTTCCTTCGGCGGCGTCAGGTCCTTGATCTCGTAACGCAGCACCTTCACGCCCCAGTTCGCCGCGGCCTGGTCGAGCGCCGACACGATGTTGTGGTTGATGAAGTCGCGCTCCTCGAACGTCTTGTCGAGCTCGAGCTTGCCGACCACCGAACGCAAGGTCGTTTGCGCGAGCTGCGTGATCGCGAGCACGAAGTTGCTCGACCCGTAAGACGCCTTCATCGGATCGGTCACCTGGAAGTACAGCACGCCGTCGACCTGCAGCTGCGTGTTGTCGCGCGTGATACAGACCTGGCTCGGCACGTCGAGCGGGATTTCCTTCAGCACGTGCCGGTACGCGATGCGATCGACGAACGGCAGCACGATATTCAGGCCGGGCGACAGCGTCGCGTGATAGCGCCCGAAGCGCTCGAGCACCCACGCATGCTGCTGCGGCACGATCTTCACCGTCTTCGACACGATCACGATCGCGATGACGAGCAGGACAACCCAGATGATCAGCGAATCCATGAAATATTCCCTCCTTGTTGTATCGGCGGACGATCAGCCCGCGGGTTTCGCCACGACCACGAGACAATTGCCGCGCACGGCGCTCACCTGATACACGTGCACATCGTCGCGCTCGCCGTTCGCCAGCTCGACGTCCCAGTCGGCGCCGCGATACTGCACGCGCGCGCGGCCGTCGCGCCACGCATCGACCGTAACGGTCGAGCCGATGTCGAGATTGACGTCGGGATTCGTCGACGTGTCGCGCTTCTGCTTGCGGCCGAGCCCCGAGCGGCGCAGCGCGATCATCGCGACGATCGCGACCGCGGCCGCCGCGCCGAACTGCACGTGCGGCGCGAAACCGGCCAGTTGCAGCAAGCCGCCCGCGAGAAAGCCGAGTGCGATCATCAGCAGGTAGAACGTGCCCGTCAGCAGTTCGGCCACGACCAGCACGCCCACCGCGATCCACCAGAACAGATGCCCCGACATCATTTTGGCCTCCAGAAAAACGCCCCCGATACTCACTATATTCGCTGCCGCGAGCGGAGGCGACCGGCACGCCCGGATCGGCACGTTGCGTACCGACAAATAAAAACACCCCGGTGCGTACCGGGGTGTTTATAACACGAACCTTGCATTTTGCCTTCAACGAAAGCGCGGCGGCACCGCGCTTTCGCCGAAGCGGCATCGCCGACCGTTACTTCCGGTTGGCAAGCGCCTGCCACGTATCGATGATCGTGTCGGGGTTCAGCGAGATCGACACGATGCCTTCGTCGGTCAGCCATTGCGCGAAGTCCGGATGATCGGACGGGCCCTGGCCGCAGATACCGACGTACTTGCCCATCTTGCGGCAGGTATCGATCGCGCGCTTCAGCAGGAACTTGACGGCCGGGTCACGTTCGTCGAAGTCGACAGCCAGCAGTTCCATGCCCGAATCGCGGTCAAGGCCGAGCGTGAGCTGCGTGAGGTCGTTCGAGCCGATCGAGAAACCGTCGAAGTGTTCCAGGAACTCTTCGGCGAGGATCGCGTTGGTCGGGACTTCGCACATCATCACGAGGCGCAGGCCGTTTTCGCCGCGCTTCAGGCCGAACTTCTCGAGCAGGCCGACGACACGCTCCGCCTGCTTCACGGTACGCACGAACGGCACCATGATCTCGACGTTGGTCAGGCCCATTTCGTCGCGCACGCGCTTCAGTGCACGGCATTCCATCTCGAACGCCTGCGCGAAGTCTTCGGCGATGTAGCGCGATGCGCCGCGGAAACCCAGCATCGGGTTTTCCTCGTCCGGCTCGTAACGCGAACCGCCGATCAGCTTCTTGTACTCGTTCGACTTGAAGTCGGACAGGCGCACGATCACGGGCTTCGGATAGAACGCCGCCGCGATCGTCGCGACACCTTCCGTCAGCTTGTCGACGTAGAACTGACGCGGCGATGCGTGACCGCGCGCGACGCTCTCGACAGCCTTCTTCAGGTCCTGGTCGATGTTCGGGTACTCGAGGATCGCCTTCGGGTGAACGCCGATGTTGTTGTTGATGATGAACTCGAGACGCGCGAGACCCACGCCGCCGTTCGGCAGTTGCGAGAAGTCGAACGCGAGCTGCGGGTTGCCGACGTTCATCATGATCTTGACCGGGATTTCCGGCAGTTCGCCGCGCTGCACTTCCGTGACTTCCGTCTCGAGCAGGCCGTCGTAGATCTTGCCTTCATCGCCTTCCGCGCACGACACGGTGACGAGCGCGCCGTCCTTCAGGATGTCGGTCGCATCGCCGCAGCCGACGACTGCCGGCACGCCGAGCTCACGCGCGATGATCGCCGCGTGGCAGGTCCGGCCGCCGCGGTTCGTGACGATCGCGGCCGCACGCTTCATCACCGGTTCCCAGTTCGGGTCGGTCATGTCGGCCACCAGCACGTCGCCCGGCTGCACGCGTTCCATTTCCGACGGATCCTGGATCACGCGCACGGGGCCCGCGCCGATCTTCTGGCCGATCGCACGACCCGTCGCGAGCACCTGCGACTGGCCCTTCAGCTTGAAGCGCTGCTCGGCCTTGCCGGTTGCCTGGCTCTTCACGGTTTCCGGGCGTGCCTGCAGGATGAAGATCTTGCCGTCGCGGCCGTCCTTGCCCCACTCGATGTCCATCGGACGCTGATAGTGCTTCTCGATGATGACCGCGTACTTCGCCAGCTCGATCACGTCTTCGTCGGTGATCGAGTAGCGGTTGCGCTGTTCGTGCGGCACGTCGACCGTCTTCACGCGGCCCGGCTCGCCCGGCTGCGTGAATTCCATCTTGATCAGCTTCGAGCCGATCGAGCGGCGGATGATCGGGTACTTGTCCTGTGCGAGCGTCGTCTTGAACACGTAGAACTCGTCCGGGTTCACCGCGCCCTGCACGACGGTTTCGCCCAGGCCGTAGCTCGACGTGATGAACACGGCGTCCTTGAAGCCCGATTCGGTGTCGATCGTGAACATCACGCCGGCCGCGCCGACGTCCGAGCGGACCATGCGCTGCACACCGGCCGACAGCGCGACTTCCGCGTGCGTGAAGCCCTTGTGCACGCGGTACGAGATCGCGCGGTCGTTGTACAGCGACGCGAACACGTGCTTCATGCGGTCGAGCACGTCTTCGATGCCGACGACGTTCAGGTACGACTCCTGCTGACCGGCGAACGATGCGTCGGGCAGGTCTTCCGCGGTAGCGGACGAACGCACGGCGAACGACAGCTCGCCCGGCGAGCCGTTCTTCAGGATGTCGAACTGCTCGCGGATTTCCTGCTCGAGACGTGCCTGCATCGGCGCATCGACGATCCACTTGCGGATTTCTGCACCGGCTTCGGCGAGCGCCTTCACGTCGTCGATGTCGAGCGACTCGAGACGCTTGGCGATGCGGTCGGTAAGGTCGTTGTGCTTGAGGAAATCGCGGAACGCGAGCGCGGTCGTGGCGAAACCGGTGGGTACGCGAACGCCTGCTTCGGAAAGCTGGCTGATCATTTCGCCAAGCGACGCATTCTTGCCGCCGACGATTTCCACATCGGTCATCCGCAACTGCTCGAACGGAATTACATACGCCTGGTCCTTTGCGACGTTTGCTGCGTTAGTCATACAAGCCCCTAAGTGTGAAAAAAATGCTCGATTGCGCAAGTGGGCTCGGACGCGGGCGCTTGCAAAAAGGCGCGGCGCGTCTTGCGCAACCTGTTGGAGAAACACTCGCAGCGGCGAAAATCTTCCGACCCGATTTGCAAAAATCCCGGCAGAAGGGCGATATTTGCAGACAAATCGCCAAACTTGCCGGGAATTATGGAATCGAGCGGCAAAGCCTGGGGCGCCGTTCGCGCCCTGCCCCCGCAATTGCTTATCCAACAGGTTGCCGCTATTCTACCGTGCCGGCTGCCGGATGTGGCGCGACCTTGTCACTGCGTCTGGAGGCGACCCTCCAGCCGCCCGCGCAACCGCCCTTCACGCTCGACGCCCAGATTCATGCTGCCTACCGTATTCATCGTCTCCGACGGCACCGGGATCACTGCCGAAACCTTCGCGCACTCGATCCTCTCCCAGTTCGACCAGAAATTCCGTCTCGTGCGCGTGCCGTTCGTCGACTCGCTCGACAAGGCCTATGCGACCGTCGAGAAGATCAACGAGGCCGCCGTGCACGACGGCCGCCGCGCGATCGTGTTCACGACGCTCGTCGACAGCGAGTCGAACGACATCGTCAAACGCTCGAACGCACTCGTGCTCGACATGTTCCAGCGTTTCGTCGAACCGCTCGAACAGGAACTGGAGCTCAAGTCGAGCCATGCGATGGGCCGCGGCCACCAGAACGCGGACACCGAGGAATACAAGACCCGGATCGAGGCGATCAACTTCTCGCTCGCGCACGACGACGGCCAGTCGAACCGCAACCTGTCGGAGGCCGACGTGATCCTCGTCGGCGTGTCGCGCAGCGGCAAGACGCCGACGAGCCTGTATCTCGCGATGCAGTACGGCGTGAAGGCAGCGAACTATCCGCTGATTCCGGAAGACTTCGAACGCGGCAAGCTGCCGTCGGCGCTCGCCTCGCACCGCGAGAAGCTGTTCGGGCTGTCGATCGACCCGCAGCGCCTGTCGGAGATCCGGAACGAGCGGCGCCCCGGCAGCAAGTACGCGGCACCCGAGAACTGCCGCTACGAAATCAACGAGGCGGAAGCGATGATGCGCCGCGAGGGGATCAAGTGGCTGTCGTCGACGCACAAGTCGATCGAGGAAATCGCGACGACGATCCTGCAGGAAGTCCGCCTCGACCGGCAGTCGTACTAAGGTCGAGCGCCGGCGGCCGCCCTGCCGCCGCCGGAAACAAAAAGGCCGCGTCGAACGCGGCCTTTTTTCGTGGTGCGGGGAACGCGCGAGCGTGGCGTCACGCTCACCGCTGCTGGCGCACCTGCTCGAACAGGCACACCGCCGCCGCGGCTGCGACGTTCAGCGACTCCATCCCGCCCGGCTGCGGAATCGTCACGCGATGCGTGGCCACCTCGCGCCAGTACGCGGAGACGCCTGCGCCCTCGTTGCCGAACACCCACGCCACGGGGCCCGACAGGTCACAATCGTAGATCGCCTGCGCGCCGTGCGAGTCGGTCAGCGCAACCGGTACATCGAGGCGTTCGGCGAGTTCACCGGCTTCGACGTCCTCGTGGATCGACAGCAGGAAATGCGCGCCCATGCCCGAACGCAGCACCTTCGACGACCATGCGTACGCGGTTCCCGGCGCACAGAACACGTGGCGCACGCCTGCGGCCGCCGCGCTGCGCAGGATCGAGCCGACGTTGCCGGCGTCCTGCACGCCATCGAGCACGACCGACGTATGCGTGACGCGAGTGGGCAGCGGTTGCGCCGGCCGGTCGACGAGCAGCAGGAAGCCGACGCCGTTGACGACGTTCGACAACTGCCCGAACAGCGCGTCGGGCAGTGTGACGATCCGTTGCGCATCGATGCGCGCGACGATCGCCTGCGCCTCCGCGTGGCCGAGTGCGCCTTCGGTCGCCACGCACAGCTCGGGCGTCGCGCCCGTATCGAGGTACGCGCTCGCGAGATGGAATCCTTCGAGCAGCGCCTGGCCGCTGCGGCGCTGATGGGGCGTCGAACCCGCGAGCGCCTTCAGGCGCTTGTACAGCGGGTTGTCGCGGGAAGTAATGCTTTTCATCGAATCAGGTCGAGTGCCGCGCGAACCGGCGCGAACGAGCGCCGGTGCGCTTCGCATGGCCCGTGCTCGCGTAGCGCGGCAAGGTGTTTCGCGGTGCCGTAGCCCGCATGTACGTTGAAGCCGTACACCGGGAAGCGTTCGTGCAGGTCGACGAGCATGCGATCGCGCGTGACCTTCGCGAGAATCGACGCGGCCGAGATGCTCGGCACGAGCGCATCGCCGCTGACGATAGCCTCGGCACGCACCGTCAGCGTCGGGCAGCGGTTGCCATCGATCTGCGCGAGCGTCGGCAGCAGCGACAGGCCCTCGACCGCCCGCTTCATCGCGAGCATCGTCGCGTGCAGGATGTTCAGCGTGTCGATTTCGTCGACGCTTGCCGACGCGACGCAATACGCACGCGAGCGTGCGACGATCAGGTCGTACAGCGCGTCGCGCTTCTTCGCGGACAGCGCCTTCGAATCGTCGAGCCCGTCGATCGGCTGCGCCGGATCGAGGATCACGGCGGCGGCCACCACCGGCCCCGCGAGCGGGCCACGACCGGCTTCGTCGACACCGCAGACGATCTCGTCGGGCCGGCTGAAATCGAAACCGTCCTGCACGTCGCTCGACGCGCGGCGGCGTGATGCACGTACTGCGGTCATGCGCGCCCCTTGCGTTGTTCGAGCACGCGCACGACCGCTTCGGCCGCCTTCGTAGCCGTGTTCTGCCGCAGCGAAAGATGCATTTCGGTGAAGACTTCGGTCAGTGTGCGGCGGTTCGCGTCGTCGCGCAGCTGCGTGAGCGTCGCATCGGCGAGCGCCTCGGGCGTCGCGAAATGCTGCAGCAGCTCGGGCACGACGAAACGCCCCGCCAGGATGTTCGGCAAGCCGACGTACGGCAGGTACCCCTGCCGGCGCATGATCTGCCCGGTCAGCCAGGGCACCTTGTACGAGATCACCATCGGCTTCTTCAGCAGCGCGGCTTCCAGCGTGACCGTGCCGCTCTTCACGAGGATCGCGTCGGCCGCCGTCATCGCGACCTGCGAACGGCCGTCGGTGAGCGTCAGCGCAAGCTGCGGATGCGCGTCGACGAGCGGCTGCAGCAGCGCGCGCAACGCGGGCGTCGCCGCCGGCATCACGAACCGCACGCCAGGCTCGCGCTGCTGCATCAGCGCCATCGCCGCAAAGAACGTCGGGCCGATCAGCGCGATTTCCGAACGCCGGCTGCCCGGCAGCACCGCGATCACCGGGCCGTCGGCCGGCAATCCGAGCGCGATGCGCGCGCCGTGCGTGTCGGGTTCGAGCGGGATCTCGTCGGCCAGCGGATGGCCGACGTAGGTCGAGGCGACACCTGCCTTGTCGAGAATCGCCGGTTCGAACGGGAACAGGCACAGCATGTGGTCGACGGACTTCGCGATCTTCTTGATCCGGCCGCCGCGCCATGCCCAGATCGACGGGCACACGAAGTGGATCGACGGGATACCGGCGTCGCGCGCGGCCTGTTCCACGCTGAAGTTGAAGTCGGGTGCGTCGATGCCGATGAACGCGTCCGGTCGCTCGGCGAGCAACTGGCGCTTCAGCTCACCGCGAATCCGCAGGATCTCGGGAATCTGGCCGAGCGCCTCGACGTAGCCGCGCACGGTCAGCTTGTCCATCTGCCAGTGCGAGTCGAAGCCCTGCGCGATCATCCGCTGCCCGCCGATCCCGTAATACTGGGCCGATTCGGGCAGCCGCTCGCGCAGCCCGCCGAGCAGCGACGCCCCGAGCAGGTCGCCCGACGGTTCGCCGGCCGCCATCGCGAGCCGGAGCTGAGTGGTCGGAAGCGGCATCGCTTAGCGGATGATGCCGCGTTGCGACGCGTCGATGAACTCGACGAACGCCTTGACCGCCGCGTCGCCGTCGCCGCCCGCTTCCGCGAGCTCGCGCAGCTGTACCTTCGCTTCCTCGAACGACAGGCCGTTCTTGTACAGCAGGCGGTAAGCGCTGCGCAGCGCCGAGATCGCATCAGGCGAGAAGCCGCGCCGACGCAGCCCTTCGACGTTGATGCCGTGCGGCTCTGCCTTGTTGCCCGCCGCGATCACGAACGGCGGAATGTCCTGCACGAGCGCCGAAGCGCCCCCGAGCATCGAGTGCGCGCCGATGCGCACGAACTGGTGGACACCCGACATCCCGCCGACGATCGCCCAGTCGCCGATCTCTACGTGGCCGGCCATCTGCGCGTTGCTCGACAGGATCACGTGGCTGCCGACGGTGCAATCGTGACCGATGTGCACATAGGCCATGATCCAGTTGTCGTCGCCGAGCGTCGTCACGCCGCCGTCCTGCACGGTGCCCGTGTGGATCGTCGTGAATTCGCGGATCGTGTTGCGGCTGCCGATCACGAGCTTCGTCGGCTCGTCCTTGTACTTCATGTCCTGCGGACGGCCGCCGACCGACGCGTAATGGCCGATGCGGTTGTCTTCGCCGAGCGTCGTATGGCCTTCGATCACGCTGTGCGAGCCGATCGTCGTGCGCGCGCCGATCGTGACGTGCGGGCCGACGATCGCGTACGGGCCGATCTCGACCGATTCGTCGATCTGCGCGCCCGGTTCGACAATCGCGGTGGGATGAATCCTGGTCATGCGCCGTTGCCTCTCGATGTGATGTGTCGCGTTGCGTTGCCTGTGCGTGCCGCGTCGCTCAGGGCGCCACGTCGGTCGTCTTGACCGTGCACATCAGTTCGGCTTCCGCCGCCACCTTGCCGTCCACTTCCGCCACCGCCTTGAACTTCCAGATGCCGCGGATGTAGCGTTCGAACGTCACGTTCAGAATCAGTTGGTCGCCCGGTTCGACCGGACGCTTGAAGCGCGCGCCGTCGATCCCGACGAAGTAGTACAGCGTGTTCTCCGGATCCTTCGGCTGCTCTTCCGAGAAGGTCAGCAGCGCCGCGGCCTGCGCGAGCGCCTCGAGGATCAGCACGCCCGGCATCACCGGCCGCTTCGGGAAATGCCCCTGGAAGAACGGCTCGTTGATCGACACGTTCTTCAGCGCTTTGATTCCCTTGTGCGGTTCGAGTTCGAGCACGCGATCGACGAGCAGAATCGGGTAGCGATGCGGCAGCAGCGTGAGGATCTTGTGGATGTCGAGATTGATTTTTTCAGTGCTCATGATGGTTCGTCTCACGCAGAGGCTGCGCGGTGGTGATGCAAAGGCTGAAGCGGGCCGCCGTGCGGCCCAGTCTGGCAAACCGGGCCGGTTGCGCTGGCCGTGCCCGGTTCGAGGTCTCGCATGATGCGCTCAGGCGCCCGTGCCGCCCTGGGCGGCGAGCGCGGCTTCGAGCGCCTTGATGCGCTCGCGCAGCTTGTCGAGGTTGCGCACGAGCGCGGCGCTCTTGTTCCATTCGCCGTGGTCGACGGCCGGGAACGCGCTGGTATAGATGCCGGCCTTCGGCAGCGACTTCGATACGCCCGAATTCGCGGTGATGATGACATAGTCGCCGAGCGTCACGTGGCCGGCGATCCCGGCCGCGCCGCCGATCATGCAATGGCGGCCGATCGTCGTGCTGCCCGCGATGCCCGCCTTGCCGGCGATCACCGTGTAGGCGCCGATCCGGCAGTTGTGGGCGATCTGCACCTGATTGTCGATCTTCACGCATTCGTCGATGACGGTGTCCGCCATCGCGCCGCGGTCGATCGTCGTGTTCGCGCCGATCTCGACGTCGGGGCCGATCGATACGCCGCCGACCTGCGGGATCTTGACCCAGCTGCCGGTGCGCGCGTCGCCGTCGCCGACGAAATCCGGCGCGAAGCCGAAACCGTCGGAGCCGATCACGGCGCCCGCATGGATGATCGCGCGCGGGCCGACCTTGCAGCCGTGGTACACCGACGCGTTCGGATAGATGTGCGAGCCCGCGCCGATCGTCGTGCCGCGGCCGATGAAGACGTTCGCGTCGAGCTGCACGCCGTCCTCGATCACCGCGCCGGCCTCGACCGTCACGTGCGGGCCGATCACCGCGCTCGCGGCGACCTGCGCGGCCGGATCGATCGTCGCGCTCGGATGCACGCCGGCGGCACGCTGCGGCGTGGCCAGATCGATGAACATCTGCGCGACGCGCGCGAAATACGCGTACGGATTCGGCGTGACAATGAAATTGCGACCCGTCGCGGCCGCGCCCAGCTTTTCCAGATCCTTCGGCGCGATCAGCACCGCGCCGGCGCGGGTCGACTCGACCTGCGACAGGTACTTCGGATTCGCGAGGAACGCGAGTTGCTGCGGGCCTGCCTGGTCGAGCGGTGCGAGCCCGCCCACCTTGCACTGTGCGTCGCCGGCGATCTCGCCGCCGAACCGCTTTACGAGTTCCTCAAGCGTCAATGCCATTCGTCGTCTGCTCCGTTCAGTTCGTCGAGCCGGACGCGAGCGCCTTGAGCACCTTGTCGGTGATGTCGATGCGCGGGCTGACGTACACGGCTTCCTGCACGATCAGGTCGTAATTCTGCTGCTCGGCGATCTGCTTGATGACCTTGTTCGCCTTCTCGAGCACGGCCGCCAGCTCCTCGTTGCGGCGCTGGTTCAGGTCTTCGCGGAACTCGCGCTGCTTGCGCTGGAAGTCGGTATCGAGCTGGGCGAGATCGCGCTGCTTCTGCGCGCGGTCGGCCGCCGACAGCGACGCGCCGTTCTTGTCCAGCGAATCGGACATCGACTTCAGGCGTGCCGCCAGATCCTGCAGATCCTTGTCACGCTTCGCGAACTCGGCTTCGAGCTTCGTCTGCGCCGCCTTCGCGGGCGCCGACTCGCGCAGGATCCGATCCGAATTGACCGCCGCGATGCGGGCGACGTCCTGTGCGTGCACCGTTGCCGCGCCCAAGGCCAGCACAACGGTCAGCGCGCACATCACTCGTTTCGAAAACTTACCGGTTAGCAAAATTACCCTCTCGTTGCTGTTGTCATGCGTTCGGTCAGAACGCCGTCCCGATCTGGAACTGGAATTTCTGGTACTGGTCGCCTTCGTGCTTCTGCAGCGGGAAGCCGAGGCTCAGCTTCAGCGGACCGATCGGCGAGATCCACGCGAGACCCACACCGTAGCCGTAACGCAGGCCGTTGGCGCCCGTACTTGTGCCGCCCGGCGCGTTGCCCCACACGTTACCGCCGTCGAGGAACGTGAACACGCGCAGCGTGCGGTCGTAGCCCGTGCCCGGCAGCGGGAACGTCAGCTCGATGTTGCCGACGAGCATCTTCGAACCGCCGATCGGGTCGTTCGTCTTCGTGTCGCGCGGGCCCAGCGAGCTCGGCTCGTAGCCACGCACGGAGCCGATACCGCCCGCGTAGTAGTTCTTGAAGATCGGGTACGGGTTGCCGATACCGTTACCGTAGCCGCCTTGCAGGTTCAGGCCCAGGATGAAGCCGCGCGAGAACGAATAGTAGTACTGGGCCTGCAGGTCGGCCTTGTAGTACTGGATCTTGCCGACCGGTACGCCGTACTCCATGTTCGCCTGCGTGAAGTAGCCGCGGCTCGGAATCAGCGCGCTGTCACGCGCATCGCGCGACCACGCGACCGTCAGCGGCACCGTATTCGACACGCGGCCGAACTCGTTCACGTAATCCTGGTAGCTCTGCGGCGTGTTCGAATCGACGTCGAGACGGTTCTGCTCGAAGCCGGCGCCGAAGTAGACGGTGTCGACTTCCGAGAACGGAATGCCGAACTTCAGGTTGCCGCCCGCGCTGATGATCCGGAAGCTCGAGCTCGTCGAATAGTAGAGCGGCTGGTACGTGCGGTAGTAGACGTCCGTGATCCGCTTGATGCCGTCGACCGTGAAATACGGGTCGACCTGCGTGACGGTCAGCGTGCGGTAGCTCTTCGCGGTGTTGACGTTCACCGACAGGCTGGTACCCGAGCCGAACACGTTGTCCTGCGACACGCCCGCCGACAGCACGACCTTGTCCGTCGACGAGAAGCCGGCGCCCAGCGTGATCGCGCCGGTCGGCTTTTCATCGACCTTCACGTTCACGTCGACCTGGTCGTTCGTGCCGTCGACCGGCACCGTCGTCACGTCGACGTTGGTGAAGTAGCCGAGACGGTTCACGCGATCCTTCGACAGCGCGAGGCGGTTCGAATCGAACCACGAGCTTTCGAGCTGGCGCATTTCGCGGCGCACGACTTCGTCGCGCGTGCGCGTGTTGCCGACGACGTTGATCCGGCGCACGTACACGCGGCGGCTCGGATCGACGACGAGGTTCAGGTTCACCTTGTGGTTCGCCTGGTCGATGTCCGGCTGCGCGTTGACGGTCGCGAATGCATAACCGTATTCACCGAGCTTGTCGACGATCGACTTGGTGGTCTGCTGCAGCTTTTCGGCCGAGAAGCGGTCGCCCGGCTTGATCTTGATCAGCTTGCTGAGTTCGGCCTCGCGATCGAGCAGGTTGCCCGACAGCTTGATGCCCGACACCGTGTACGGCTCGCCTTCGTGCAGCGTGACCGTCAGGTACATGTCCTTCTTGTCGGGCGAGATCGACACCTGGGTCGAATCGATGTTGAACTCGAGATAGCCGCGGTTCAGGTAGTACGAGCGCACCGCTTCGAGGTCGCCCGTCAGCTTTTCCTTCGAGTACAGGTCGTTCTTCGTGTACCAGGAGAACCAGTTCGGCGTGGACAGCTGCATCTCGTCGCGCAGCGTGCTGGTGCTGAATGCCTTGTTGCCGATGAAGTTGATCTGGCGGATCTTCGCGCTCGGGCCTTCGGCCACCGCGAACAGGATCGACACACGGTTCGCGTCGACCGGCGTGACCGTCGTCTTGACCTCGGCCGCGTAGAAGCCGCGCGTGAGGTACTGGCGCTTGAGCTCCTGCTCCGCCTTGTCGACGAGCGCCTTGTCGTAATAACGACCGTCGGCAAGGCCGACCGCGCGCAGCGCCTTCGTCAGGTTGTCCTTGTCGAATTCCTTCGTGCCGGTGAAGTCGATCGACGCGATGGCCGGACGCTCCTGCACCTGCACGATCACGACGTTGCCCTGCGTGGCGATGCGTACGTCGTTGAAAAAGCCCGTCGCGTACAGCGCGCGGATTGCTTCGGATGCCTTGTCGTCCGTGAAGGTATCGCCCTGCTTGATCGGCAGGTAGGCGAACACCGAACCCGCTTCGACGCGCTGCAGCCCCTCGATCTTGATGTCTTGCACCACGAACGGTGCCGCTGCATGCGCCGCGAGGCCGTGCGCGGCGAGCGCGGCCGCTGCAACTGTCTTAGGTACAAAACGATGAGGTTTGAACAACATGCATCCCCAATATTTAGCTGCATCAAATCAGGCGGCTGCCCAGCGGCCGCCGCCTGACGCTTCAGAAATGGATTAACCGAGCCAGATCGTTGAACAGCGCGATCGCCGACAACGCGACGATGCAGATCAACCCGGCTCTTTGCAGAATCAGCTGCCAGCGCTCCGAGACGGCTTTCCCGGTCGCGGCTTCAACCGCATAATATAACAGATGCCCCCCGTCCAAAACGGGAATCGGCAACAAGTTCAGGACGCCAAGGCTAATGCTGACAAGGGCGAGGAACGACAGGAACGCCGACGGACCGAGCCGCGCACTCTTGCCCGCGTAGTCGGCAATCGTCACGGGGCCGGACAGGTTCTTCAGCGACGCGTTGCCCGTGATCATGCGCCCGAACATCCGCAGCGAATACACGGAGATGTCCCACGTGCGGTGCGCGCCGAGCCGCAGGCTCTCGATCGGCCCGTAACGCACGTCGACGGACGGCGCATGCATCGACAGGGCCGCACCGATACGGCCGACCTGCTGCCCCGATTCGTCGTCGCGCTGCATCTGCGGCACGATCGACACCGTCTGCGCGGCGCCGTCGCGCTCGATCTGCAGCTCGAGCGGCTTGCCCGCATGGTGTTTCACGAAATCGATGAAGCGCGTCGCGCCGCCGATCGGCTTGCCGTCGAGCGCGACCAGCTTGTCGCCGGACTTCAGGCCCGCCTGTTCCGCCGCGCTGCCGGGCTGCACCGACGCGACCGACAGCGTGCCGCCGCCGGCCTCGAAACCCAGACGGGCCATGAAATCGTCGTCGAGCTGACTTTCGGGAACGTTGCGCAGGTCGACGCGGAAATCGAACGTCGTGTTGCCGTCGCGCGCGCCGAGCACGATCTCGCGGTGATCGAACGCGGCCGCGAGCAGCTTCCAGCGCAGGTCCGACCACGACCTTACCGGCTCGGACTCGCCGCCTTGCGCGTCGCCCGTGCGCACGTTGCGGATCGACACGATCGCCTCACCACCGTCGAAGCCCGCGCGCGCCGCCGCCGTACCGGCGGCCGGCGGCGCGACGATCGCGGCAGGCTCGGTCACGCCGGTGGCAAATACGACGGAAAACAGGAAGATTGCCAACAGGAAGTTGGCAATCGGGCCGGCCGCGACGATCGCGATGCGCTTGTAGACCGATTGCCGGTTGAACGCCTGGCCGAGCTCCTCGGGCGGGATGCCGGGGCCGGGATCCCGCTCGTCGAGCATCTTCACGTAGCCGCCGAGCGGCAACGCGGAGAGCGTCCACTCGGTGCCTGTCCGGCGGCTGACCCAGCGCGCGACGGGCTGACCGAAGCCGATCGAGAAACGCAGCACCTTCACGCCGCACCAGCGCGCGACGCGATAATGTCCGTACTCATGCACGACGACCAGCACCCCGATCGCCACCGCAAACGCGATCAGTTCGACCAGCACGTTCATGAGCACCCCATTCAGACAGTGCGCTCCACGCGTGGCGCAGGCGCTTTGGCAATGATCTCGGCGGCGAGGCGGCGTGCCTCTGCATCCGCCGCCAGGACGTCGTCGAGCCCGTCGGGCGCGCGGTTCGGCAGCGTGTTGAGCACGGCGTCGACCGTCGCCGCAATCGCCATGAAGCCGATGCGGCGCGCGAGAAACGCTTCGACCGCCACTTCGTTCGCCGCGTTCAATGCGGCGCTCGCGATACCGCCTTCCTCGAGTGCCTTCAGCGCGAGCGCGAGGCACGGGAAGCGCGCGTAATCGGGCTTCTCGAACGACAGCTGGGCGATCTGCGCGAGGTCGAGCTGATCGACGCCCGCATCGACGCGCTCGGGGAACGCGAGTGCGTGCGCGATCGGCGTGCGCATGTCGGGGTTGCCGAGCTGGGCGAGCACCGAGCCGTCGCGGTACGACACGAGCGAATGGATCACGCTCTGCGGATGGATCAGCACGTCGATCCGGTCGCCCGGCAGCCCGAAGATCCAGTGCGCCTCGATCACCTCGAGACCCTTGTTCATCATCGTCGCGGAGTCGACCGAGATCTTGCGGCCCATCACCCAGTTCGGATGCTTGCACGCCTCGTCCGGCGTCACGTCGACGAGCGTGGCCGGCTCGCGCGTGCGGAACGGGCCGCCCGACGCGGTCAGGATGATCTTCGAGATCCCGCCGTGCTCGTTCTCGTCGCGCGGCATGCACTGGAAGATCGCGTTGTGTTCGCTGTCGACCGGCAGCAGGATCGCGCCATGGTCGCGCACGGCGTCCATGAAGATCGCGCCCGACATCACCAGCGATTCCTTGTTCGCGAGCAGGATGCGCTTGCCGGCGCGCGCGGCCGCGAGGCTCGGCGCGAGGCCGGCCGCGCCGACGATCGCCGCGACCACCGTGTCGCAACCGTCGCTCTTCGACACGTCGACGAGCGCCTGCGGCCCGTGCAGCACGGTCGTCTTGCTGCCCGCCGCACGCAGCTTCGCTTCGACGTGCGCGGCGGTCGCGGCATCGCCGACCACCGCCACTTCAGGCGCGAAGCGCAGGCATTGCTCGACCAGCTTGTCGCCGTTGCGGTGTGCGGTCAGCGCGTAGACCGAGAAACGCTCGGGATGGCGCGCGACCACGTCGAGCGTGCTGTCTCCGATCGAGCCCGTGGAACCGAGCAATGTCAGACGTTTTTGCATAACAGAAATAGTGGTTTAACCAAGCAGCAGCATCGCGAGCGGCAGCACCGGAAGCAGCGCGTCGACACGGTCGAGCACGCCGCCATGGCCAGGCAGCAGTCCGCTCGAATCCTTCACGCCCGCCTGCCGCTTCAGCAGCGACTCGAACAGGTCGCCGATCACGCTGTACGCGACCAGCAGCGTAAGTGCGGCCCACGCGCCGGGCATCCCGTAACGCACGGCGAACGCGGAAAACAGGGTCGGCTCGAACGCGTGCACGACCATCGCGACACCGGCGACGGCCATCACGGCGAGCCAGCCCCCGATCGCGCCTTCCCAGCTCTTGCCGGGACTGATCGTGACGGCCAGTTTACGCTTTCCGAAGGCCTTGCCCGCGAAGTATGCGCCGATATCGGCCAGCCAGACGACCAGAAGCAACGACAGCACGAACGGCACGCCCAGCGCGCGCGCCGCGACGAGCGCATGCCAGCAGGCCGCAAAGACCACGAGGCCGGCCGCCAGCAGGAACGGCCGCCAGACGCCGCCCGCGAGTTCGGGCTTGCGCCGCAGCGCGAACGGGCCGACCAGCAGCCAGAACACGCCGGCTGCCATGAAAAGGGGACGGGACGAAGCCGCATCGACGCCGAGCGGCACCGTTGCCGCGAGCGCAAGCGCCGCGACGACGGCATAGACGACCGGGCCGGCGCCGCCGAGCTTGAGCAGGCGCGCCCATTCCCACGCGGCGAACACGAGCACGACGCCGATCAGCGCGCCGAACGCGGTGAGCGGCGCGAACAGCGTCACCGGCAGCAGTACCGCCAGCATCACGATCGCCGTGATCACACGGGTTTTCAGCATGAAAGGGAGTCGGCGTTCTGCGATTGCGGTTCGAGCTGTGCGCTCGTGCGGCCGAAACGACGTTCGCGCTCCGTATACGACGCCATGGCGTCGGCCAGCGCCGCGCCGTCGAAATCCGGCCAGTATTTGTCGGTGAAATAGAATTCGGCGTACGCGAGCTGCCACAGCAGGAAGTTGCTGACGCGCTGCTCGCCACCGGTACGGATGAAGAGATCGGGCTCCGGCGCATAGGCCATCGCCAGGTGCGGCGCGAACGCGTCCTCGGTCACCTCGACCTCGCGCCCTTCGCGCACGGCCTGCTCGACGAGCTTCTTCGTCGCCTGCAGGATGTCCCACCGGCCGCCGTAGTTGGCCGCGATGGTGAGCGTAAGACGGGTGTTGCGCGCCGTCTTGGTTTCGGCGCGGCGAATCAGTTCGCGGATGCGCGGCTCGAAACGGTCGAGATCGCCGACGACACGCAGGCGGATCCCGTTCGCATGGAGCTTGCCGACCTCGCGCTCGAGCGCGGTGATGAAGAGCCGCATCAGGAACGACACTTCGTCGTTCGGCCGGCGCCAGTTTTCCGAACTGAACGCAAACAGCGTCAGATATTCGACGCCGGCGCGCGCACAGCCTTCGACCACCGCCCGCACGGCATCGACGCCGCGGGTATGCCCCGCGACGCGCGGCAAGCGGCGTTCGGTCGCCCAACGGCCGTTGCCGTCCATGATGATCGCGATGTGACGCGGCACGACACCGACGTCAGGCACGCGAACGGTAGAGCTGGTATAGGTCATGGCCGTTGAGACAGTTGCGGGAAGAAGGCGGCGCGCGAGGACGGTCGTCAGACCGTCATGATCTCGGCTTCCTTGGTCTGCACGAGCTTGTCGATTTCGGCAACGTGCTTGTCGGTCAGCTTCTGCACGTCGTCGCTCGCACGGCGCTCGTCGTCTTCCGAGATTTCCTTGTCCTTCACGAGCTTCTTGAGCGCTTCGTTCGCGTCGCGGCGCAGGTTGCGGATCGCGACCTTGGCCGTTTCGCCTTCGCTCTTGACGACCTTCGTCAGTTCGCGGCGGCGCTCTTCCGTCAGCGCGGGCATCGGCACGCGGATCAGGTCGCCGGCCGTAGCCGGGTTCAGGCCCAGGTCGGCTTCGCGAATGGCCTTCTCGACCTTCGCGACCATGTTCTTTTCCCACGGCTGCACGCCGATCGTGCGCGCATCGACGAGCGTCAGGTTAGCGACCTGCGAGATCGGCACCATCGACCCGTAGTAGTCGACCTGCACGTGATCGAGCAGACCGGTGTGTGCACGGCCCGTACGGATCTTTGCCAGATCGTTCTTGAACGCTTCGATCGAGCGCTGCATCTTTTGCTCGACGCCCTTCTTGGTATCAGCGACACTCATTTCAACCTCCGAACCTTCTAACCTTCAAAGAACGCGGGCCCTGCCCGGCGCGTGCGGCGCGCCGCGGCCGATGGCCCGCATCCGCGGGAGTTTACACGTGGACGAGCGTACCTTCGTCCTCGCCCAGCACGATGCGCTTGAGCGCGCCCGGCTTGTTGATCGAAAACACGCGAATCGGCAGCTTCTGGTCGCGGCACAGCGCGAAGGCCGTCGCGTCCATCACCTGCAGGTTGCGGCTGATCGCCTCGTCGAACGTGATCGTCGTGTAGCGCGTGGCCGACGGATCCTTCTTCGGATCGGCAGAATATACGCCATCGACCTTGGTCGCCTTCAGCACGACCTCGGCGCCCACTTCCGAACCGCGCAGCGCGGCGGCCGTGTCCGTCGTGAAGAACGGGTTGCCCGTACCGGCCGCGAAGATCACGACGCGGCCTTCCTCGAGCTGGCGAATCGCGCGGGGCCGGATGTACGGCTCGACGACCTGGTCCATGCGCAGCGCGGACTGCACGCGCGCCTCGATGCCGGCGTGACGCATCGCGTCCTGCAGCGCCAGCGCGTTCATCATCGTCGCGAGCATCCCCATGTAGTCCGCCGTCGCGCGATCCATGCCGGCCGCGCCACCCGCGACACCGCGGAAAATATTACCGCCACCGATCACGACCGCGAGCTGCGTACCGAGACGCACGACTTCGGCGATATCGGCCACCATCCGTTCGATCGTCGCGCGATTGATGCCGAAGGCATCGTCGCCCATCAGCGCTTCGCCGGAGAGTTTGAGGAGGACGCGTTTATAGGCATTGGACATAGGGGCTTCCGAGCGACGAGAGGATGACAACCACGAACTGTAGGGGCGAAATACTGATTCGGGCAAGCGCCGACGGTCGAACCGGGTTTCCCGGCCGGCCGGCGGCGGCGCCGACCGCGGCGGAGCGGACGCCCGCCGCGGATACTGCCTGACTGCTGACGGCTTACTGCTGCTTTGCTGCTGCGACTTGCGCGGCCACTTCGGCGGCGAAGTCGTCCTGGCGCTTCTCGATGCCTTCGCCGACGACGAACAGCGCGAACTTCTGCACTGCCGCATTCGCTGCCTTCAGCATCTGCTCGATCGTCTGCTTGTCGTTCTTCACGAACGTCTGGTTCAGCAGCGACACTTCCTTCAGGTACTTCTGGACGCTACCGTCGACCATCTTCGCGACGATCTCGGCCGGCTTGCCCGATTCCGCAGCCTTCTGCTCGGCCACGCGGCGTTCCGTCTCGATCAGTTCCGCCGGCACGTCAGCCGACGACAGCGCGACCGGCTTCATTGCCGCGATGTGCATCGCGACGTCCTTGCCGACCTGCTCTTCCGCGCCCGTGTACTCGACGATCACGCCGATACGCGCGCCGTGCAGGTACGTTGCGATCTTGTTCGCGGTTTCGAAACGGACGAAACGGCGGATCGAGACGTTCTCGCCGATCTTGCCGATCAGGGCCAGACGCACTGCGTCGACCGTCGAGCCTTCGAGCGGCAGCGCCGACAGCGCTGCCACGTCGGCCGGGTTCTGCGTCGCGACGAGTTCTGCAACCGTCTTCGAGAATGCGAGGAAGTCGTCGTTCTTCGCGACGAAGTCGGTTTCGCAGTTCAGCTCGACCAGCGCGCCTGCGTTGCCGCCGACGAACGATGCGACGACGCCTTCTGCCGTCACGCGCGATGCCGCCTTGCTTGCCTTGTTGCCGAGCTTGACGCGCAGCAGCTCTTCAGCCTTGGCCAGATCGCCGTCGGCTTCCGTCAGCGCCTTCTTGCACTCCATCATCGGTGCGTCGGTCTTCGCGCGCAGTTCTGCCACCATGCTTGCGGTAATTGCCGCCATCATTCGCTCCTTGAGTCTGTATTCACAACGCCGCCCGCTTGGACGCGAACGGCCGAAAATCGTTTCCGGACCCGCGCCGATTCGGCGCGATCAGGTCCGGCGCACAAGCTTAAAAAAAGGGGGCCTGTTGAGAGCCCCCTTTTTGCGCCGGCTCGGGGCCAGTTACGCGTTTTCCTCGACGTACTCGTCGTCGCCGCGTGCGGCCTGGACCACTTCGTTGACCGCGTTCGCACGGCCTTCGAGGATCGCGTCGGCCACGCCTTCGGCGTACAGCGCGACTGCCTTGCTCGAGTCGTCGTTACCCGGGATCACGTAATCCACACCTTCCGGCGAGTGGTTCGTATCGACCACGGCGATGACCGGCACGCCCAGCTTGTTCGCTTCCGTGACGGCAATCTTGTGGTAGCCGACGTCGACGACGAAAATTGCGTCCGGAATGCCGCCCATGTCCTTCACGCCGCCGATCGACTTCTGCAGCTTCGCGATTTCGCGTTCGAACAGCAGCGCTTCCTTCTTGCTCATCTTCTCGAGCTCGCCTGCCTCGACTGCCGCTTCCATGTCCTTCAGGCGCTTGATCGATACCTTCAGCGTCTTGAAGTTGGTCATCATGCCGCCGAGCCAGCGTGCGTTGACGTACGGCATGCCTGCGCGCTGCGCTTCCTGGGCGATCGTGTCACGCGATTGACGCTTCGTGCCGACGAACAGGATCGTGCCGCGGTTCGCTGCCAGCTGGCGCACGTACTTCTGTGCGTCCGTGAACATCGGCAGCGTCTTTTCGAGGTTGATGATGTGAATCTTGTTGCGGTGACCGAAAATGAACGGAGCCATCTTCGGGTTCCAGAAGCGCGTCTGGTGACCGAAGTGGACACCCGCTTCCAGCATTTGGCGCATCGTAACTGCCATGTAAATTCTCCACGAGGGTTGGGTCTTAAGCCGGCCGCCGTACCGCCGCACGAACCTGCCCCGAAAGGCACGATTTCCGCGCGGCCGGCACCCTGGTTGCGCCGGCTTGCGATTCGGCACGTGCAAAACGCCCGTGCCGTAAGCCTTTCACCGCGATGCCGCCCCGGAATGGGGCACTACGGCATTTGGATGTCGACTTAGCCAAAGAGTATAGCACGCCGATCTGCCCGCTCTCAAGTCGCTCACCACTTCCGCTTGCCGCGCGGCAGCCGGCCGGACAATCCGCGAAAACCCGCACCCGCACCGCCGGCAGGGGCTGCGACGCCTGCCAGAAGGTGCGATAATCCGTCAATTCACCGCATTCCAGGCATACCTCGATGGCTATTACGCTCAAAAACGAACACGATATCGCCGAGATGCGCGTCGCCTGCCGTCTCGCGAGCGAAGTGCTCGACTTCATCACGCCGCACGTCGTCGCCGGCATCACGACCGCCGAACTCGACCGCCTCTGCCACGAGTTCATGCTCAACGAACAGGGCACGATCCCGGCACCGCTGAACTACCAGCCGCCCGGCTACCCGCCGTACCCGAAGGCCACCTGCATTTCGGTCAACGACGTGATCTGCCACGGCATTCCCGGCGAGAAGGTGATCAAGAACGGCGACGCGCTGAACATCGACATCACCGTGATCAAGAACGGCTACTTCGGCGACACCAGCCGGATGTTCATCGTCGGCGAGGGCTCGATCCTCGCGAAGCGCCTCGTGCAGACCACGTACGAGTGCATGTGGCTCGGCATCGACCAGGTCAAGCCCGGCGCGCACCTCGGCGACATCGGCTACGCGATCCAGAAGCACGCGGAAGCGCAAGGCTACAGCGTCGTGCGCGAATACTGCGGCCACGGCATCGGCACGGTATTCCACGAGGATCCGCAGGTCGTCCACTACGGCCGTCCGGGCACCGGCATCGAACTGAAGGCCGGGATGATCTTCACGATCGAGCCGATGATCAACGCCGGCAAGCGCGACATCCGCACGATGCCCGACCAGTGGACGGTCAAGACGCGCGACCGCAGCCTGTCGGCGCAGTGGGAGCACACGGTGCTCGTCACCGAAACCGGCTACGAGGTGCTGACCGTGTCGGCCGGCACGCCGGCGCGCCCCGTGTTCGCGCAACCGGCCGCCGCGGTCTGAGCGCCGTCGCGCCAGCCCGCCCTACCCGCACCACCCGCACCTGACTGGCCGCCCATGAGCGCTCACGCCGCCCCCTCGCCCGACGCGCTGTCGCGGCGCGCCGAATTCAAGGCCGCCAAGACGGAGATGCTCGAGCGCTTTCGCCGCGCGACGAACGTCGCGTCCCTGATGCACGCGCTGTCGAAACTCACCGACGATGCGCTCAAGCGCGTGTGGGACGACTGCGGGCTGCCCGCGACGCTCGCGCTCGTCGCCGTCGGCGGCTACGGGCGCGGCGAGCTCGCGCCCTATTCCGACGTCGACATCCTCGTGCTGCTGCCCGATGCGCACGACCCCACGCTCGACGCGCGCATCGAGCGCTTCATCGGGATGGCTTGGGATCTCGGCCTCGAGATCGGCAGCAGCGTGCGCACGGTCGCGCAGTGCATCGAGGAGGCGTCGCAGGACGTCACGGTGCAAACGTCCCTGCTGGAAGCGCGCCGCATCGTCGGCAGCACCGCGCTGTTCGAGCGCTTCACGGTGCGCTACCACGAGGCACTCGACGCCCGCGCGTTCTTCACCGCGAAGGTGCTCGAGATGCGCCAGCGCCACGCGAAGTTCCAGGACACGCCGTACAGCCTCGAGCCGAACGTGAAGGAAAGCCCCGGCGGGTTGCGCGACCTGCAGACGATCCTGTGGATCGCGCGCGCGGCGGGCTTCGGCAGCAGCTGGCGCGAACTCGACACGCGCGGCCTCATCACCGATCGCGAAGCGCGCGAGCTGCGCCGCAACGAAGGTTTCCTGAAGACGCTGCGCGCGCGGCTGCACGTGATCGCCGGCCGCCGCCAGGACATGCTCGTGTTCGACCTGCAGACGCAGGCGGCCGAGAGCTTCGGCTACCAGCCGACGCAGACCAAGCGCGCGAGCGAGCAGCTGATGCGCCGCTATTACTGGGCCGCGAAAGCCGTCACGCAGCTCGCGACGATCCTGATCCAGAACATCGAGGCGCAGCTCTTTCCCGCGACGAGCGGCATCACGCGCGTGCTGTCGCCCGACCGCTTCGTCGAGAAACAGGGGATGCTCGAGATCGTCGACGACGGCGTGTTCGAGCGCCATCCCGACGCGATCCTCGAAGCGTTCCTGCTGTACGAGACGACCCGCGGCGTGAAGGGCCTGTCCGCCCGCACGCTGCGCGCGCTGTACAACTCGCGCGAGATCATGAACAACGCGTGGCGCCGCGATCCGCAGAACCGCGACACGTTCATGCGGATCCTGCAGCAGCCCGAAGGCATCACGCACGCGTTCCGGCTGATGAACCAGACGAGCGTGCTCGGCCGCTATCTGCTGAACTTCCGCCGCATCGTCGGCCAGATGCAGCACGACCTGTACCACGTGTACACGGTCGACCAGCACATCCTGATGGTGTTGCGCAACATCCGCCGCTTCGCGGTGGCCGAGCACGCGCACGAATATCCGTTCTGCAGCCAGTTGATCGGCAACTTCGAGCGCCCGTGGGTGCTGTACGTCGCCGCGCTGTTCCACGACATCGCGAAGGGCCGCGGCGGCGATCACTCGACGCTCGGGATGGCCGATGCGCGGCGCTTCTGCCGCGAGCACGGCATCGCCGGCGACGACGCGTCGTTGATCGTGTGGCTCGTCCAGCATCACCTGACGATGAGCCAGGTCGCGCAGAAGCAGGACACGAGCGACCCCGAAGTCATCAAGCGCTTTGCCGAAGTCGTCGGCAACGAACGCTACCTCACCGCGCTGTACCTGCTGACCGTCGCCGATATCCGCGGCACGAGCCCGAAGGTGTGGAACACATGGAAAGGCAAGCTGCTCGAGGACCTGTACCGCATCACGCTCGCGGTGCTCGGCGGGGCCAACCCCGACGCGCATTCGGAGCTGAAGTCGCGGCAGGAGCAGGCGCTCGCGCTGCTGCGCCTCGAGACCGTGCCCGACGACGCCCATCGCGCATTGTGGGACCAGCTCGACGTCGGCTTCTTCCTGCGTCACGACGCAGCCGACATCGCGTGGCAGACACGCGTGCTGTACCGGCACGTGAACGCCGAAACCGCGATCGTCCGCGCGCGGCCGTCGCCGATCGGCGACGCGCTGCAGGTGCTCGTGTACGTGAAGGATCGCCCCGACCTGTTCGCGGGCATCTGCGCGTATTTCGACCGCAACGGGCTGTCGGTGCTCGACGCGCGCGTCAGCACGACGCGGCACGGCTACGCGCTCGACAACTTCATCGTCACGCAGACCGAACGCGACGTGCGCTACCGCGACATCGCGAATCTCGTCGAACAACAGCTCGCGTCGCGGCTCACCGAAACCGCACCGCTGCCGGAGCCGTCCAAGGGCCGCCTGTCGAGGCTGTCCCGGACGTTTCCGATCACGCCGCGCGTCGACCTGCGGGCCGACGAGCGCGGCCAGTACTACATCCTGTCCGTGTCGGCCAACGACCGGCCGGGCCTTCTCTATTCGATCGCGCGCGTACTCGCCGAGCATCGGATCGGCGTCCATGCGGCGCGGATCAATACGCTCGGCGAACGCGTCGAGGACATCTTCCTGCTCGCGGGTGCCGGCCTGTCCGACAACCGCCTGCAGATCCAGCTTGAAACCGAGTTGCTGCGTGCGATCGCAGTCTGAATGAATTCCAGCGTTTATGCGCACCAAACTAACCGTCAAGAATCCGAAGCCGGCGTCGCCGACCCGCGCCCCTGTCCGCTCCGGCAGCCTCGTCGCCCGCAAGGCGGTGCGTCCCGCTGCGCCGCCCGCAGGGGACAAGCCGGCCCGCCCGAAGAAGGCGTCCCCGGCCGCCGCCGGCGAACGCTCGTTCAAGCCGCGCGGCGCGGCAGGCGCCGAGCGCCCGGGCGCGGATCGCGCACCGGCCAAGCGTGCGCCGCGTGACGGCGGTGCCGAACGCGGCACGCGCGCGCCTTATCGCGACAACGCGGCCGGCGAAGGGGCGAAGCCTAGCTTCGGCGATCGACGCACGTCGTCCGATCGTCCGCCGCGCCGGGACGACGATGCACGTCCGCGTCGCGCGGGTGGTGGCGACGACAAACGCTCGTCCTATCGCGACAAGGCAGCCGGTGAAGGTGCAAAGCGCAGCTTCGGCGACCGTCGCACGTCGTCCGATCGCCCGCCGCGTCGTGATGACGATGCACGTCCGCGTCGCGCAGGTGGCGACGACGACAAACGCTCGTCCTATCGCGACAAGGCAGCCGGTGAAGGTGCAAAGCGCAGCTTCGGCGACCGCCGCACGTCGTCCGATCGTCCGCCGCGTCGTGATGACGACGCCCGTCCGCGTCGCGCGGGTGGTGAAGGCGGCGCACGCGCGCCGTACCGTGACAATGCATCCGGCGAAGGTGCGAAGCGCAGCTTCGGTGACCGCCGCCCGTCGTCCGATCGCCCGCCGCGCCGCGATGACGACGCCCGTCCGCGCCGCGCCGGTGGCGACGACGACAAACGGCCGTCCTATCGCGACAAGGCAGCCGGTGAAGGTGCAAAGCGCAGCTTCGGCGACCGCCGCCCGTCGTCCGATCGTCCGCCGCGTCGCGATGACGATGCCCGTCCGCGCCGCGCCGGCGCCGACGACGACAAACGCCCGTCCTATCGCGACAAGGCAGCCGGCGAAGGCGCGAAGCGCAGCTTCGGCGATCGCCGCCCGTCGTCCGATCGTCCGCCGCGCCGCGATGACGATGCCCGTCCGCGCCGCGCAGGCGCCGACGACGGCAAGCGCCCGTCCTATCGCGACAAGGCCCCCGGCGAAGGCGCGAAGCGCAGCTTCGGCGACCGCCCGGCTCGCCCCGCACGCGACGGCGAACGCCGCTCGTTCGGTGCGGTCAAGACCGCGCAACCGGTCAAGCGCGCGGCGGCCGACGTCGACTACGGCGACGAAACGGGCCTGATGCGCCTGTCGAAGCGGATGTCCGAACTCGGCATGTGCTCGCGCCGCGAAGCCGACGAATGGATCGAAAAGGGTTGGGTACTCGTCGACGGCGAACGCATCGACACGCTCGGCACCAAGGTCCGCGCCGACCAGAAGATCGAGATCGACGAGCGCGCGAGCGCTGCGCAAGCCGCGCAAGTGACGATCCTGCTGCACAAGCCCGTCGGTTATGTGTCGGGCCAGGCGGAAGACGGCTACGAGCCCGCAGCCGTGCTGATCACGCGCGCGAACCGCTGGAGCGGCGACCATTCGCCGGTCCGCTTCTCGCCGCAGCACCTGCACGCGCTCGCACCGGCCGGCCGCCTGGACATCGATTCGACCGGCCTGCTCGTGCTGACGCAGAACGGCGTGATCGCGAAGCAGCTGATCGGCGAGCAGTCGGATATCGACAAGGAGTACCTGGTGCGCGTGCGCTTCGGCGAACGGCTGATCGACATCGACCAGCACTTCCCGGCGGAATCGCTCGCGAAGCTGCGCCACGGCCTCGAGCTCGACGGCGTCGCGCTGAAGCCCGCGATGGTGAGCTGGCAGAACGGCGAGCAGTTGCGCTTCGTGCTGCGCGAAGGCAAGAAGCGCCAGATCCGCCGTATGTGCGAACTGGTGGGTCTCGACGTGATCGGCCTGAAGCGCGTCCGGATGGGCCGCGTGATGCTCGGCGCACTGCCGCAGGGGCAATGGCGCTATCTGTCGGCCGACGAGACGTTCTGACCGCCGGCGCGCCACACGTGTGCCATGCAATGAAAAAGCCCGCGCAAGCGGGCTTTTTCTTGTCTGCGAGAAACCGGGAAAGCAGAGGGATCAGTCGTCGGAAGCCGGATCGAGCCCCGGGAACAGCACTTCCGTGAAGCCGAAGCGCGTGAAATCGGTGATCCGCATCGGATACAGCTTGCCGATCAGGTGGTCGTATTCGTGCTGGACGACGCGTGCGTGAAAACCGTCGGCGACACGATCGATCTTCTCGCCGAACTGGTCGAAGCCGCTGTAGCGCACCTTCGCGTAGCGGCTGACGACGCCGCGCATGCCCGGCACCGACAGGCAGCCTTCCCAGCCCTCTTCCATGTCCGGCGGCAGGTACTCGACCTTCGGGTTGATCAGCACGGTCTCGGGCACCGGTGGCGCTTCCGGGTAGCGGTTGTTGTTGCCGAAGCCGAAGATGATGATCTGCAGCCCGATGCCGATCTGCGGCGCGGCCAGGCCGGCGCCGTTCGCATGGTGCATCGTCTCGAACATGTCCGCGACGATCTCGTGCAGCTCGGGTGTATCGAACCGCTCGACCGGCTTGGCGACTTCGAGCAGGCGCGGATCGCCCATCTTCAGGATCTCGCGAATCATGGCGTATTGCCCTCCAGGAGTTGGTGCAGGCCGTCTTCGTCCAGCACGGGGATGCCGAGTTCCTCGGCCTTCGCGAGCTTGCTGCCGGCTTCGGCGCCCGCGACCACGTAATCCGTCTTCTTCGATACCGAACCGGCCACTTTCGCGCCCGCCGCTTCGAGCATTTCCTTCGCGGCATCGCGCGTGAGCGTCGGCAGCGTGCCCGTCAGCACGACCGTCTTGCCGGCCAGCACGCCCTGCGGCGCCTTCGGCGCGGGCGGCCCTTCCGGCCACGTCACCTTGCCCGGCGCGCGCAACTGCTCGATCACGGTCCGGTTGTGCTCTTCCGCGAAAAACTGGTGGAGCGACTCGGCGACGATCGGCCCGACGTCGTTGACTTCGAGCAGCTCTTCGATCGACGCGTCCATGATCGGCGTGAGCGAGCCGAAATGCTTCGCGAGATCCTTCGCGGTCGATTCGCCCACGTGACGGATACCGAGCCCGTAGATGAAGCGCGCGAGCGTCGTGTGCTTCGCCTTCTCGAGCGAGTCGAGCAGGTTCTGTGCGGACTTCTCGGCAAACCGGTCGAGCTCGGCGAGCGTCGCAAAGCCCAGATTGAACAGGTCGGCCGGCGTGCGCACGAGATTCAGTTCGACGAGCTGGTCGATGATCTTCTCGCCGAGACCGTCGATGTCGAGCGCGCGGCGCTGCGCGAAGTGCCACAGCGCCTGCTTGCGCTGCGCCGGGCAGAACAGGCCGCCCGTGCAGCGCGCGATCGCCTCGTCCGGCAGGCGCTCGATCTTCGAGCCGCACACCGGGCATTCGGTCGGCATCACGAATTCGGCCGCATCGGCCGGGCGCCGGTCGAGCAGCGCACCGACCACCTCGGGGATCACGTCGCCGGCGCGGCGCACGATCACGGTATCGCCGATCCGGATGTCCTTGCGGCGCACCTCGTCCTCGTTGTGCAGCGTCGCGTTGGTCACCGTCGCGCCGCCGACGAACACGGGCTCGAGGCGCGCGACCGGTGTGATCGCGCCGGTGCGCCCGACCTGCACGTCGATCGCGACGAGCTTCGTCAGCGCTTCCTGCGCGGGGAACTTGTGAGCGAGCGCGAAGCGCGGCGCACGCGACACGAAGCCGAGGCGCTCCTGCTCGTCACGCCGGTTGACCTTGTAGACGACACCGTCGATGTCGTAGGGCAGCGACTCGCGCTTCTCGCCGATCTTGCGGAAGAAGTCGAGCAAGCCCTCGGCGCCCTGCACGACCGCACGCTCGCGGTTCACGGGCAGGCCGAGCGACTCGTACCAGTCGAGCAGCGCGCTGTGCGTATCGGGCATCGGCATCCCGTCGAGCACGCCGATCCCGTACGCGAAGAACGACAGCGGACGCTGCGCGGTGATCTTCGAGTCGAGCTGGCGCAGGCTGCCGGCCGCCGCGTTGCGCGGGTTCGCGAATTCTCGCTGCTCGGCCGCGCGCTGGCGTTCGTTCAGGCGTGCGAAATCGCGCTTGAACATCAGCACCTCGCCGCGCACGTCGAGTACGGCCGGCACGTTCTTGCCCTTCAGCTTCAGCGGAATCGAGCGGATCGTGCGCACGTTCTCGGTCACGTCCTCGCCGGTCGTGCCGTCGCCGCGCGTCGACGCCTGCACGAATATGCCCTGCTCGTAGCGCAGCGAGATCGCGAGACCGTCGAACTTCAGTTCGCACGCGTAGTCGACCGGCTCCGTCACCGAACCGGCGAGATCGGTCGCCTTGTCGAGCGCATCGGCGACGCGCTTGTCGAACGCGACGATGTCCTCGTCGGCAAAACCGTTGTTCAGCGACAGCATCGGCGCGTCGTGGACGACCGGCGTGAAGCCGCCGGCCGCCTCGCCGCCCACGCGCTGCGTCGGCGAATCGGGCGTCACGAGTTCGGGATGATCGGTTTCGAGCTGCTGCAGTTCGCGAAACAGTCGGTCGTATTCGGCGTCGGGCAGATCCGGCTGATCGAGCACGTAGTAGGCGTAGTTCGCCCGCTCGAGTTGGTCGCGCAGCCACGCGGCGCGCGCGTCGGGCTGGCTGGCTGGCGGTTCGGCTTGGGTTCGGGCCATGCTGGCGGCAGATTCGTTCTGAGAAAATCGGATGCCCGATTATCTCAGTTTGCCGCCGTGGCGGGGCGCGCAAAACGCGCCCGATGCGCGTGCTGCAGCGCAAACAGCGAAGTGTGCGCCGCAGCGACGAACGGCGGTGCCGAAGCCCGCCGCCCGTGCGTTCGCGTTACTGGCTGAAGAGGCGGCGCGTGACCGGCGAACCGGCCGGGATGCCGGCTTCCTCGAGCTTCGCATACAGCTTCATCAGTTGCTGGTCGATCGCGACGAGCGTCGATTCCGGCAGCGGCCGGCGCGAATCGTCGACGACCCGCGCACCGATCCGTTCGGACAGCGACTTCGCGTAGTCGCACATCAGCCGGAACGGCAGGATGTCCTCTTCGGCGACCGGCACGTCGAGCACCAGCGTGATCATGTTGCCGCCCTTGTACGTGAGGTCGTCACGCAGGAAGTTCGTGTCGCCGAACTGCAGCATGAACACCGGGTTCTGCTTCGCGTCGAGCTTCACGAAACGCGTGCCGTCGCGCGACAGCAGCAGCCCGTCCTGCGACGCGACCGCCTGCACGTAGTTCGCCGACCACGGCGCGCCGTCCGACATCACGTTGATCGACAACTGGGCGTCGCATTGCGCGGCAAACGCGTCGAGCTCGCGCGCCATCGCGACCGTTTCCATCATGTCCGGGAACTCCGGCGCGCCGTCGATCGCGTCGGCGAACTGCTGGACACCCGTCACGAATTCGGAGAACTCGAGCTCGTTCAGCGCGCCGCTGCGGTTCGCGAGCTGCGCGGCCGCGCGCAGTTCCTCGTAGCGCACGCCGTTCTGCAGCAGCTCCCACTGGCCGCCTTCGGGCTTGCCTTCGATATGCACGGGCTTGCTGCCCGCGCGGCGCAGCCGCTGCGCGGCCGGCAGGATCTTGTCGCCCGGCAGCAAACCGTTGAGCCGGATCGGCACGATGCAGTCGATCCGGCGGTCGACGATCGCCGGCGGTGCCGACGAGATCGTCGTCGCGGCCGGCAGCACGGGTTCGACCGGCTCGGCCGCTTCAGCGTGCGTGTCGTGCGCGGCGGCCGGCACGGTGTCTTCGCCGGCAACCGCGTCGACCGGCTCGGCCGACGGCTCGACACCGGTCGCCTCGGCCTGCAGATCGGCCGGCATGTCGGCAGGCGCCGCACCGCCGAAGGTCGGCTCGACGCGCGCGACTTCCGCCGACGTGGCGGCCGCAGCAGCCGCAGCAGCCGGCACCGCAGGCTCGCGCCGCACCGGCTGACGCACCGGCTCGATGAACGGCAACTCTTCGTCGCGCTCGGGGCGGTTCATCGCCTCGGCCGCTTCCTCCGGCATCGGGCGCGGCATCCTGCGCCGCACCTTCGCGCCCTGCCATGCGTTGTAGACCACGACGCCGCCCACCACGACGGCGCCCGCGCCGATCAAACCGAGTGTCAACTCGTCCATGCACGCTCCATCAGCAATTCTTGTTCGTCGGAACCGCGAACGGGCGCCCATGCGCCGCGCGAACGCGGTCCGGTTTCGTCAAACGTCAATTCTGGGCAAAACCCGCGGCGGTTTCCATGTCCACCGCGACGATCCGCGACACGCCCTGCTCCTGCATCGTCACGCCGATCAGCTGCTGCGCCATCTCCATCGCGATCTTGTTGTGCGAGATGAACAGGAACTGCGTCTTGTCGGACATCGCGCGCACGAGATTCGCGAAACGCTCGGTGTTCGCGTCGTCGAGCGGCGCGTCGACCTCGTCGAGCAGACAGAACGGCGCCGGATTGAGCTGGAACATCGCGAACACCAGCGCGGTCGCGGTCAGCGCCTTCTCGCCGCCCGACAGCAGGTGAATCGTCGCGTTCTTCTTGCCCGGCGGCTGCGCCATCACCTGCACGCCGGCATCGAGGATCTCGTCGCCCGTCATGATCAGCTTCGCCTGGCCGCCGCCGAACAGGCGCGGGAACAGGTCGCTGAAGTGACGGTTGACCTCGTCGAAAGTACCTTGCAGCAGCGTGCGGGTTTCCTGGTCGATCTTGTGGATCGCGTCCTCGAGCGTCGTGATCGCGTCGATCAGGTCGGCCGACTGCGCATCGAGGAACACCTTGCGCTCGCTCGCGGCCTTCAGCTCGTCGAGCGCGGCCATGTTCACCGGGCCGAGCGCGTTGATCGCGTTGTTCAGGCGCGTGACCTCGCCTTGCAGGTACGACGGCTTCAGATCCGGCGTGAGCTTCGCGCTCAGCGCTTCCTCGTCGACCTCGGCCGCGGTCAGTTGCTCGGCGAACTGCTCGACCGCCAGGCGCGCGGCCTGCTCCTTCAACTGCAATTCGGTGATGCGGTCGCGCAGCGGCTGCAGCGAGCGCTCGGCGACGAGCCGCTGCTCGTCCGACGCGCGCAGCTTCGCGGTCAGGTCGTCGAGTTCGATCCGCGCGGCCTGCAGCGCCTCTTCCTTCACCGCACGAACTTCGAGCGCGTCCTGCAGGCCCGTGTGCGCGGTCTGCTCGTTGATCGTCTCGAGTTCGGCGCGTGCGTCTTCCAGCGATCCGGCAACACGTTCGCTCTGCTCGTGCGCGACCTGGATGCTGCGCTTGAGTTCGTCGATCCGCGTCACCGCGTTGCGTGCGGCGAAGCGCGCGTCGTTCGCGCCGCGCTCCAGGTCGCGCGCTTCCTGACGCGCCTGCGTCAGCGATTCGTCGAGTGCTTCGAATGCGAGCTGGTTGTCCTCGAAGCGCGCCTGCAGCTCCGCGAGTTCGCCGTCGAAACGCTCGAAATTCGCTTCCGATTCCGCGCGCATCGCGCGCTGCTCTTCGATCTGCGCGCCGATTTCCTCGAGTTCCTCGCGGATCTGCGTGCTGCGCTGCGTGTAACGTTCGTGCGCCTGCGCGAGCTTCAGCACGTCCATCTGCAGCGCGTGCACGCGTTGCGTCGCACGCTCGGCCTGTGCGCGCACGTCGCCGAGCGCCTGCGTGGCCTGCGTGTGCGCGGCTTCCGCGCGCACGGCCGCCGTGCGTGCCTCGTCGGCGAGCAGCGCCTGCGCACGCACCTGGCGCGTCAGGTTTTCGATTTCCTGCTGGCGGGCCAGCATCCCGGCCTGTTCCGAATCGGCGGCATAGAGCTGCACGCCGACGCGCGTGACGACATGGCCGGCCTTGACGACGAACGCGCCGCCTGCCGGGAGCTGCGTGCGCGTCGCGAGCGCCTGTGCGACGTCGTCGGCGACATACACGTTGCCGAGCCAGTCGTTCAGCACCGCACGGATGCCCGCATCGTCGATGCGCACGAGCGACAGCACCGGGCGCAGGCCCGCCACGGCCGCGGGCGGTTCGCCGGCCGCGGGCGGCGCATAGAACGCGAGCTTCGCCGGCGGCGCATCGGTCGCGAATGCCTTCACCCAGTCGAGATTCGACACTTCGAGCGCGGCGAGACGCTCGCGCAGCACGGCCTCGAGCGCCGCTTCCCAGCCGGCCTCGACGTGCAGCTTCTTCCACAGGCGCGGCAGCGCGCCGAGCTCGTGCTTGTCGAGCCACGGCTGCACCTTGCCTTCGGTCTGCACGTTTTCCTGCAGTTGCTTCAACGCGGCGAGACGCGCCTCGAGCTGGTGGATCTGCGCGGCCTCGGCCTGCACGCGCTCCTGCGCGGCACGGCGTTCGCCATCGAGGCGCGGCACCGTTTCCTGCGCGTCGGCGAGGCGCGCCTGCGCTTCGGCAAGGATCTCTTCCTGCTCGGCCAGCTGCATGCGCAGCTCCTCGAGCTGGGCCTCGTCCGGCGCGTCGAGCCCGCCCGCTTCGCTCTTCAGGCGCTCATGGCGCTGCTGAAGCTGCTGAAGCTGCTGGTCGGCGTTACGCTGGTGCGCGGCCTCGAGTTTCAGCGACTGTTCGGTCTGCGCGATCCGCGCGCGCTCGTCGTTGAGCTGCGCCTGCGCATCGCGCCATTTCGCTTCGAGCGCCGGCAGCGCGTCGTGCTTCGCGGCGGCGTTGTCTTCGGCGAGCGCGGCCTTCTCGTCGGCCATCGCGCGCGCTTCCTCGGCTTCCTCGAGCTCGTCCTGCGCCTTCTCGGCCTGCGCGCGCCATTGCTCGCGCTGCGCATTCAGCGCGGCGATCTGCGCCTGCACGCGATTGCGCGATTCGACGATGAACTTGATCTCGGCTTCGAGGCGGCTCACCTCGGCATTCGCCTCGTAGAGCGAACCCTGCGCGCCCTGCATCGCGTCGCTCGCCGAGTAATGCGCGACACGCAGCGTCTCGAGCTGCGCCTCGACCTCGCGCAGCTTCGCCGTCTGCGCCTCGAGGTCGATCTGCGCCTGTTCGATCGCGCGCTGCTGCTTCTGCTGCTCGCCGGCGGCCTCGTTCTTGCGCAGCAGCCACAGCAGGCGCTGCTTCTCCTCGCCGTCGGCGACGAGTTCCTTGTACCTGGTCGCGACGACGGCCTGCGCCTCGAGCTTCTCGAGGTTCGCACCGAGTTCGCGGACGATGTCCTCGACGCGCGTCAGGTTCTCGCGCGTGTCGTGCAGGCGGTTCTCGGTTTCGCGGCGGCGCTCCTTGTACTTCGATACGCCCGCGGCTTCCTCGAGGAACACGCGCAGCTCTTCCGGCTTCGCCTCGATGATCCGCGCGATCATGCCCTGCCCGATGATCGCGTACGCACGCGGCCCGAGGCCCGTGCCGAGGAAGATGTCCTGGATGTCGCGGCGACGCGCCGGCAGGTTGTTGATGTAGTAACTCGACGTGCCGTCGCGCGTGAGCACGCGCTTCACGGCGATCTCGCCGTACTGGCCCCACTGGCCGGCCGCGCGGCCGTCGGAGTTGTCGAAGATCAGTTCGACGCTGGCCCGGCTGCCGGGCTTGCGGGCGGTCGAGCCGTTGAAGATCACGTCCTGCATCGACTCGCCGCGCAGCTCGGAAGCGCGCGACTCGCCGAGCACCCAGCGCACGGCGTCGATGATGTTGGACTTGCCGCACCCGTTCGGGCCCACCACGCCGACAAGCTGGCCCGGAACCTGGAAATGCGTGGGATCGACAAAGGATTTGAAGCCAGCGAGTTTGATCGAGCTCAGACGCACGGCGGTATCGGATGTGAAGAAGGTGTGAAACGGACGGAGCCGCACTGCGCGAGGCCGGACGGCCCATGCGCGCGACGCGCCCCGGAATTCAAAAGCGGGGCCGCGCGCATCCAGCGTTGGGCCCCGCAAACGGCTTCCATCATACCATCGCGCGTGCACCGTCCCGACCGTCGCCGGGTTTGTCCGGTGCCGGCGCGGCACGATGGACCCGGCTCGACAGCAGCGTGGCCAGCACGATGCATGCGCCGCCCGCCCACTCGCGCGCGGTCGGCAGCTCGTTCGCGAACACCCACGCCGACAGCGCGGTGATCACGATCTCGAACAGCATGATGATCGACGCACGGTTCGCCGGCACACGCGCGAGCCCGTACTGCACGAGCAGGTTGTTCGACGCCATCGTCACGCCGATCGCGACGATGATCAGCGCGGCGACACCGAGCTGGCCGGCCGCCGGCGCAGCCGGCAGCCCCTCGAACAGCGACGCGATCGCGCCGAACACGGCCGCGCCGCCGAACAGCGTCGCGGTGCGCATCTCCGCGCGCATCTCCGGCAGCTCGCGGCTCGCCTTGATCACGAGCACGTTGCTCATCGCGAAACTCAGCCCGGCGGCGAGGCCGGCCCATTCGGCCGGGCTGGCCGGCAGCGGCAGGCCGAGCGCCGGCGACCACAGCATCAGCATCGCGCCGCCGATCGACAGCGCAGCGAGCCCCGCGCCGGCCCAGGTCAGCCGCTCGCGCAGCAGGAAGTGCGCGTAGATCGCGGTCCACGCGGGGGTCAGGTAGAACAGCAGCATCACGCGCAGCACTTCGCCGTGGATCGTGCCCCACACGAACCCGAGGTTCGTCACGCCGGCCGTCACCGCGATGCCGGCCAGCACCCAGTGCCAGCGCAGCGTCGCGATCGTGCGGTGCCGCGCGACGATCACGAACAGGAATGCGACGAGGCTCGTCAGCGCGCTCGCGAGCGTGCCCGTCACGCCGAGCGACGCAAGGATCCGCAGCGGATACCAGATCAGGCCCCATACCGATGCGCCGATCAGGATGGCCAGCGTCGGCAGGCTGCCGCGTACCGCGTTATTCATTTGGTTCGATACCCTTTATTCGACCGGCCCGGCCGCCGTTCCGGCAGGCCGTGACCGCGTTCCGTCACGCTATAATCGTCCGTTGCGACCCGTGCGCCCGCGGCGCCCGTTCGCAGCCGCGCGGCGCGCCCGCCGCTTCTTTCGCTCCAACCGGCCGCGATGGCCGCTTCGCCCGTGAACCCTCGACTCGACTCGCTCCAGCCCTACCCCTTCGAAAAGCTGCGCGCCCTGTTCAAGGACGTGACGCCCTCCGGCGCCCTCAAACCGATCAGCTTCGGCATCGGCGAGCCCAAACATGCGACCCCGGCGCTGATCCGCGACGCCGTGGTGGCCGCGCTCGACGGTCTCGCGTCGTACCCGGCCACCGCCGGCTCGGACGCGCTGCGTACGTCGATCGCGCACTGGCTCGAGCGCCGCTACGGGCTGCCGGCCATCGATCCGGCCACGCAGGTGCTGCCCGTGTCGGGCTCGCGCGAGGCGCTGTTCTCGCTCGCCCAGACGGTGATCGACGCACGCCCGTCCGAAACGGGCGAGAAGGCGATCGTACTCTGTCCGAATCCTTTCTATCAAATTTACGAAGGCGCGGCGCTGCTGGCCGGTGCCGAACCCTATTTCGCGAATAGCGACCCGGCCCGCAACTTCGCGTGCGACTACGCGTCGGTGCCCGACGCGGTCTGGGCGCGCACGCAGCTGCTGTACGTGTGCTCGCCGGGCAACCCGACGGGCGCCGTGCTGACGCTCGACGACTGGCGCGAGTTGTTCGCGCTGTCCGACCGCCACGGTTTCGTGATCGCGTCCGACGAGTGCTATTCGGAAATCTATTTCGACGAAGCGGCACCGCCGCTCGGCGGCCTCGAGGCCGCGCACCGCCTCGGCCGCGGCTTCGAGCGGCTCGTGATGCTGTCGAGCCTGTCGAAGCGCTCGAACGTGCCGGGCATGCGCTCGGGTTTCGTCGCCGGCGACGCCGCGCTGCTGAAGCAATTCCTGCTGTACCGCACGTACCACGGCGCGGCGCTGTCGCCGGTCTGGCAGCACGCGAGCATCGCCGCGTGGAACGACGAGGCGCACGTGCGCGAGAACCGCGCGCTGTACCTGCAGAAGTTCAGCACGGTCACGCCGATGCTCGCCGACGTGATCGACGTGAAACTGCCCGACGCGGCGTTCTACCTGTGGGCCGACGTGTCGCGCACCGGCCTGTCGGACACCGAGTTCGCCCGTCGCCTGTACGCCGACTATAATGTGACGGTTCTGCCCGGCTCGTACCTGGCGCGCGATGCGCACGGCACGAATCCGGGCCGCGATTTCATCCGGATCGCGCTCGTCGCGGGCACCCCCGAATGCGTCGAGGGCGCGCAACGCATCGTCGATTTCTGCCGGTCTCTCGCGCGGTAATCGTCCATCCGATCAATTCCATCCAATCTCCTGCGAAAACGAACATGTCGCAACAACTTCAGCAAATCATCGATACCGCCTGGGACAACCGCGCCGAGCTGTCGCCGAAGGCCGCACCGGCCGACGTCCGCGAAGCCGTCGCGCACGCGATCGAGCAGCTCGACAAAGGCGCGCTGCGCGTTGCCGAGAAGATCGACGGCAACTGGACCGTGCACCAGTGGCTGAAGAAGGCCGTGCTGCTGTCGTTCCGCCTGGAGGACAACGCGCCGATGCCCGCCGGCGGCTACTCGCAGTTCTACGACAAGGTGCCGTCGAAGTTCGCGAACTACACGGCCGAAGATTTCGCCGCAGGCGGCTTCCGCGTCGTCCCGCCGGCCATCGCGCGCCGCGGCTCGTTCATCGCGAAGAACGTCGTGCTGATGCCGTCGTACACCAACATCGGCGCGTACGTCGACGAAGGCACGATGGTCGACACGTGGGCAACGGTCGGTTCGTGCGCGCAGATCGGCAAGAACGTGCACCTGTCGGGCGGCGTCGGCATCGGCGGCGTGCTCGAGCCGCTGCAGGCGAACCCGGTCATCATCGAAGACAACTGCTTCATCGGCGCCCGCTCGGAAGTCGTCGAAGGCGTGATCGTCGAGGAAAACTCGGTGATCTCGATGGGCGTGTACCTCGGCCAGAGCACGAAGATCTACGATCGCGAGACGGGCGAAGTCAGCTACGGCCGCATCCCGGCCGGTTCGGTCGTCGTCGCCGGCAACCTGCCGTCGAAGGACGGCTCGCACAGCCTGTATTGCGCGGTGATCGTCAAGAAGGTCGACGCGAAGACGCGCGCGAAGGTCGGCCTGAACGAGCTGCTGCGAGGCGACTGATGGCGAAGCCGCACACCGTGGTCGTCTACGGCATTCCGAACTGCGACACCGTGAAGAAGGCCCGCGTGTGGCTCGACGATCACGGCGTCGAATTCGAGTTCCACGACTTCAAGAAGCTCGGCGTCAGCGCGCCGCTGATCGAAGACTGGCTGAAGGACGTGTCGCTCGACGCACTCGTCAACAAGCGCGGCACCACGTGGCGCGGCCTCGACGACGCGATGAAAGCGGCCGCCGAAACGAAGACCGGCGCGGTCGCGCTGATGATCCACAAGCCGTCGGTCATCAAGCGCCCCGTGCTGGTGGTCAACGGCCGCGTGAAATCGCTCGGCTTCGTGGCCGATCAATACGCGGCGCTGTTTGCCGCATAGGGCCGCCCGCGCTGCGCCTATCGGCGCAGCCCGACGTCTTGTCGCTGCCGGCCACCGCGCCGGCATTTTTTATCGAAAGTGGTCCGAACCATGTCCGCCACCCTAGCCCTTACCGAACAGCTGATCGCCCGCGCGTCCGTGACGCCCGACGACCAGCATTGCCAGCAGATCCTGACCGAGCGCCTCGCCGCGCTCGGCTTCGAATGCGAGACCATCGCGTCGCACGGCGTGACCAACCTGTGGGCCGTCAAGCGCGGCGCCGACGGCCGCGACGGCAAGCTGCTCGCCTTCGCGGGCCACACCGACGTCGTACCGACCGGCCCGCTCGAGCAATGGAGCTCGCCGCCGTTCATCCCCGCCCATCGGGACGGCAAGCTGTACGGCCGCGGCGCGGCCGACATGAAGACGTCGCTCGCGGCGTTCGTCGTCGCGTCCGAGGAATTCGTCGCGGCACACCCCGGCCACCGCGGCGCGATCGCGTTCCTGATCACGAGCGACGAGGAAGGCCCCGCCACCGATGGCACCGTGAAGGTCGTCGAGCTGCTCGAAACGCGCGGCGAACGCATGGACTACTGCATCGTCGGCGAACCGACGTCGACCCACGAACTCGGCGACGTCGTCAAGAACGGCCGCCGCGGCTCGATGTCGGGCGAACTGGTCGTCAAGGGCGTACAGGGCCACATCGCCTATCCGCACCTCGCGAAGAACCCGATCCACCTGCTCGCGCCGGCGCTCGCCGAGCTCGCCGCCGAGCAGTGGGACGAAGGCAACGAATACTTCCCGCCGACCACCTGGCAGGTGTCGAACCTGCACGCCGGCACCGGCGCGACCAACGTGATCCCCGGCCACGCCGACCTGCTGTTCAACTTCCGCTTCTCGACCGCGAGCACGGTCGAGGGCCTGCAGGCACGCGTGCACGCGATCCTCGACAAGCACGGCCTCGAATACACGCTGAAGTGGTCGGTGAGCGGCCTGCCGTTTCTCACGCCGCGCGGCGAGCTGTCGGGCGCGCTGGAAAACGCGATCCGCACCGAGACCGGCATCACGACCGAGCTGTCGACCACGGGCGGCACGTCGGACGGCCGTTTCATCGCGCGCATCTGCCCGCAGGTGATCGAGTTCGGCCCGCCGAACGGCAGCATCCACAAGATCGACGAGCACATCGAAGTGCGCTTCATCGATCCGCTGAAGAACGTGTACCGCCGCGTGCTCGAACAACTGATCGCCTGATGGAGCCTCGCATGACGACACCTTTTGCCACTGTTCGCGACCTGCTGCGCTACGCGGTCACGCGCTTCTCGAAAGCGAAGCTCGCGTTCGGCCACGGCTCCGACAATGCGTACGACGAAGCGGCCTACCTCGTGCTGCGCACGCTCGAACTGCCGCTCGACACGCTCGAGCCGTTCCTCGACGCACGGCTCCTGCCCGACGAAATCGCGGCCGTGCTCGCGGTGATCGAACGGCGCGCGACCGACCGCGTGCCGGCCGCGTACCTCACGCATGAAGCCTGGATGCATGGCCATCGCTTCTATGTCGACGAACGCGTGATCGTGCCGCGCTCGTTCATCGGCGAACTACTCGACGACGGGCTGCAGCCGTACGTCGCCGATCCCGAACAGGTCGGCGCCGTGCTCGAGCTGTGCACGGGCTCGGGCTGCCTCGCGATCCTCGCGGCGAGCGCGTTCCCGAATGCCGAGATCGACGCGGTCGACCTGTCCGACAAGGCCCTCGAAGTCGCCGAGATCAACGTGCGCGACTACGGCCTCGAAGACCGCGTCGCACTGCACTGCGGCGACCTCTACGCGCCGCTGCCCGCGTTCCGCACCGACCCGGGCACGCGTTACGACGTGATCCTGACGAACCCGCCGTACGTGAATGCGTCGTCGATGGCCGCACTGCCGCCCGAGTACCGGCACGAGCCGGAGATGGCGCTCGCGGGTGGCGACGACGGGATGGACATCGTGCGACGCATCGTCGCCGAAGCCCATCGCTGGCTGCACGACGACGGCGTGCTCGTCGTCGAGATCGGCAACGAGCGCGAGAACGTCGAAGCCGCGTTCGGCGGCCTCGAACTCACGTGGCTGCCGACCAGCGCGGGCGACGACGCCGTGTTCCTGATCCAGGCGTCGGACCTGCCGCGCAAGGCCTGAGCCTTTTCGGCTCGCCCACCGTGCGGTGCACCGTTGCGCCGCACGGTTGGGTAAGATGCGCGTAGGCGGCCGCCCGGCCGCGCGACCTCAGGAGTCCGTCACGCGCCCATGACCCTCGACTGGCTACATCTCGGTACCCTGATCCTGACCATCCATGTGCTCGGGATCGTCGCGGCGTGCCACGCGATCATGAACACGCGCACGTCGCAAGGCGCGATCGCATGGGCCGTCTCGCTTGCGGCCATGCCGTACCTGACGCTCGTTCCGTACCTGTTCCTTGGTCGCAGCAAGTTCTCCGGCTACGTCGACGCCCGGCGCCACGAGCTGGAAATGTTGCGCATGCACACACCCCGCTCGCCCTGGCTCAGCACCGACGCGACCGACGGGCCGGCCGCCGACGCGATCGGCCAGGCCGCGGTGCTCGCGCTTACGCGTCTCGGCGGCATGCCGTTCCTCGGCGGCAATTCCGTGCGCACGCTCGTGAACGGCGATGCGACCTTCTCGGCGATCCTCGCCGCAATCGACGCCGCGCGCGATTACGTGGTGGTGCAGTTCTTCATCGTGCGCGACGATGCGCTCGGCCGGATGCTGCGCGACTCGCTGCTCGCGCGTGCGGCAGCCGGCGTGCGCTGCTGCCTCCTGTACGACAGCATCGGCAGCTTCGACTTGCCGCACAGCTACGTCGACACATTGCGCCGGGGCGGCGTCGAGGTGCATCCGTTCGCGACCAACCGGAAGTTCGTCAACCGTTTCCAGCTCAACTTCCGCAACCACCGCAAGATCGTCGTGGTCGACGGCAATCGCGCGTTCGTCGGCGGCCACAACGTCGGCGTCGAATATCTCGGCGCGAAGCCGCGCCTGTCGCCGTGGCGCGACACGCATATCGAGATACGCGGCCCCGTGGTCGCGAGCATCCAGTACGTGTTCGCCGAAGACTGGCACTGGGCGACGCAGAAGCTGCCGCCGCTCGCGATGCCGCCGCCCGCGCAGCCGAGCGACAACATGCATTGCCTCGCCGTGCCGATGGGGCCGGCCGACAAGCAGGAGACGGGCTCGCTGTTCTTCGTCGAGGCGATCAACGCCGCGCGCGAACGGGTCTGGATCACCACGCCGTACCTCGTCCCCGACGAAGCCGTGATCTCCGCGCTGAAGCTCGCCGTCATGCGCGGCGTCGACGTGCGCATCCTGATTCCGAGCCGGCGCGATCACTACGTGGTATTCGAGGCGTCGAAGCTGTACGCGCGCGACCTGGTCGATGCGGGCGTGAAGGTATTCCGCTACCGGCCCGGCTTCCTGCACCAGAAGGTCGTGCTGATCGACCGCATCGCGGCGGCGATCGGCAGCGCGAATCTCGACAACCGCTCGTTCCGCCTCAATTTCGAGATCATGGTGCTGACCGTCGACCGCGCATTCGCCGACGAGGTCGAGACGATGCTCGTTGCCGACTTCGCACAGGCGTACGAGGTCGATGCGAACGAATACCGCCGCTCGCCTGCCTGGCGACGCATCGCGATGCACGTCGCGCGGCTGTTCGCACCGATCCTCTGACGGCCGGGACCGCGGCGGCGGGCGGGCGACCCGCACCGGCGCCGCGAACGCCGCCGGCAGCCGTCACAGCAGCTTGTCGATATCCGCGGCGATTTCGTCCGGCTTGGTGGACGGCGCATAGCGCTTGACGATGCGCCCTTCGCGATCGATCAGGAATTTCGTGAAGTTCCACTTGATCGCCTTGAGGCCGAGAATGCCGGGCGCCTCATCGGTCAGGTAGCGGTACAGCGGATGCGCATGGTCGCCCTTCACGTCGATCTTCGCGAACATCGGGAACGTGACGCCGTAATTGCGCTCGCAGAACGCGCCGATCTGCGCGGCGTCGCCGGGCTCCTGCTTGCCGAACTGGTTGCACGGAAAGCCGAGCACATAGAAGCCGCGCGCCGCGTACTGGTCGTACAGCTTCTGCAGGCCCGCGTACTGCGGCGTGAAACCACACTCGCTCGCGGTGTTGACGATCAGCAGCACCTTGCCGCGATACGCGTCGAGCGAGGCCGGCGCGCCGGCAAGCGTCTCTGCGCTGAACGAATACAGGGTGGACATCGGGCACTCCTTTTACGAAACCGGATCGACGTGGAGTCTAGGCGAAATTGCGCCATTGCGGCATCCGCCGAACGGCCAATGCCCGGCGCAAGCGGCGCGCAGTCTAGAATAGCGGTTTTGGCCAGTCATTTCCGCCGTGATCCGTTTCAATCAGTTCAGCCTTGCGCGCGGCACCAAGCCGCTGTTCGAGTCGACCTCCTTCGTGCTCAATCCCGGCGAGAAAGCCGGCCTGATCGGCGCGAACGGCGCCGGCAAGTCGACGCTGTTCTCGGTCCTGCGCGGCGAGCTGCACTCCGACGGCGGCGATTTCTCGATGCCACCGTCGTGGCGGATCGCCCACGTGTCGCAGGAAACGCCCGCCGTCGACCGCTCGGCGCTCGACTACACGCTCGACGGCGACGCCGCGCTGCGCGAGATCGAGGCGCGCATCGCCGCCGCGTCCGCCGCGCATGACGGCGCCGCCGAAGCCGACGCGCACGCGGCGTTCGCCGACGCCGACGGCTACACCGCGCCGGCCCGTGCCGAGGCGCTGCTGCTCGGTCTCGGCTTCACGCTCGCGCAGACGCGCGAATCCGTCGCCAGCTTCTCCGGTGGCTGGCGCATGCGCCTGAATCTCGCGCAGGCGCTGATGTGCCGCTCCGACTTGCTGCTGCTCGACGAACCGACGAACCACCTCGACCTCGACGCAATCGTCTGGCTCGAAGACTGGCTGCACCGCTACCCCGGCACGCTCGTCGTGATTTCGCACGATCGCGAATTCCTCGATTCGATCTGTAATGTCACGCTGCACCTGGAAAACCGCCAGGTGAAGCGCTACGGCGGCAACTACTCGCAGTTCGAAGTGCTGCGCGCGCAGCAACTGGCGCTGCAGCAAAGCGCCTACGAAAAGCAGCAGAAGACGATCGAGCACCTGCAGAGCTTCGTCGACCGCTTCAAGGCCAAGGCGACCAAGGCCAAGCAGGCGCAGAGCCGGATGAAGGCGCTCGAGAAGATGGAGCTGATCGCGCCCGCGCACATCGCGTCGCCGTTCACGTTCGAATTCCGCACGCCCGATGCCGCGCCGAACCCGATGATGGTGATGGAAGACGTCCGCTGCGGCTACCACGCCGACGGCGGAGCGGAGATCCCGATCGTCGAGCGCGTCGCGCTGTCGATCCAGAACGGCCAGCGCATCGGCCTGCTCGGCGCGAACGGCCAGGGCAAGTCGACGCTGATCAAGACGCTGGCCGGCACGCTCGCGCCGCTGTCGGGGCACGTCCGCGACGGCAAGGGGCTGACGATCGGCTATTTCGCGCAGCACCAGCTCGAAACGCTGCGTGAGGACGATTCGCCGCTGGCGCATCTGGCGCGGCTCGCGCCCGACACGCGCGAGCAGGAACTACGCGACTTCCTCGGCGGTTTCAACTTCTCGGGCGACATGGCAACCAGCCCGGTCGGGCCGTTTTCGGGCGGCGAAAAGGCACGCCTCGCGCTCGCGCTGATCATCTGGCAGAAGCCGAACCTGCTGCTGCTCGACGAACCGACCAACCACCTCGACCTCGAAACGCGCCATGCGCTGACGATGGCGCTCGCGCAGTTCGAGGGCACGCTGATCCTCGTCTCGCACGACCGCCACCTGCTGCGCGCGACGACCGACCAGTTCATGCTGGTCGCGAAACACCGGCTGCAGCCGTTCGACGGCGACCTCGACGACTACCGCGACTGGCTGCTGCAGCACGCGGCCGAACAGCGCGCCGCCGCGAAGGCGGACAGCGCGGCTTCGTCGGGCGCGGGTGCCGCGGCCAACCGCAAGGACCAGAAGCGTCAGGCCGCCGAGGAACGGCAGCGCCTGTCGGTGCTGAAGAAGCCGCTGCAGACGCGCATCACGAAGCTCGAAAAGGAAATGGAGACGCTGCACGCGGAGAAGGCACGCCTCGACGCCTTCGTCGCCGATCCGGCGAGCTACGAAGCCGAGCGCAAGACGGAGCTGACCGATGCGATCCGCAAGCTCGGGGACGTCAACACGCGTCTCGAGACGGTCGAGGCCGACTGGCTTGCCGCGCAGGAAGAGCTCGAGCAGATCGGCTGACCGCTGTCGCGGCACAACCGGCCGGTACGCCGGCCCGGCGTGCCGGCTGCCTCGGCACCGCGGCACCTTGATATCGCGGCATCTCGACAGGCCCATCCGTCCTTCTTCGGGCCCGGATGCGACAAGGCCGGGCGCGCGGTCCCGGCCTGTTCATTCACTACCGTCGTCACCCGGTTCGCCGGCCATCCGCCAGGCTGCCGGCTCAGCGGCGCGGCAGCGTATCGCGCGGCATCTGCTCGTCGTCGCCCATAAGGTACCGGCGCCCTTCGGTCGGCCGCCGGATCGCGGCAGCGACTTCCGCTTCCGTCACGTCCTCGGACACGACCTTGCGCGCGAGTCGCCCCTCTTCGTCGATCCACTCGACGATCCGGCATCCACCACCCCAGGGTTGGCGAATCGGCTCCGACACGCGGCAGCCGCGCAGGTTGTAAAGGCGTCCGCCCGGCGCTTCCCCATAGGATTTCAACATAGGTTCCCTTCGCATTGCGCGGTTCGACAATCCGGCAAAGGATAGGGAAAAGCGATGTCCGGCGGGTTACAGAAGCCTACATATTCTTTACAACGAATTACGCGCCAGATCGCCGGCAGGCCCGGCCCGCGTGCCGGTGCAGCCGGTCACTCGAGATCGCGCACGCGGTCGATCGCCTGTTCGAGCCGATCGACGGCCATCACGTTCAGCCCTTCGATCGGCTGCTTCGGCGCGTTCGCCTTCGGGATCAGCGCGGACGTGAAACCGAGCTTCGCGGCCTCGCGCAACCGCTCCTGCCCACGCGGCGACGGCCGGATCTCGCCCGCCAGCCCCACTTCGCCGAATACGATCAGCCCCTTCGGCAGCGCCTTGTTGCGCATCGACGAATGGATCGCGAGCAGCACCGCGAGGTCGGCGGCCGGCTCGGTGATCTTCACGCCGCCCACCGCATTGAGGAATACGTCCTGGTCGAAGCACGCGATGCCCGCATGACGGTGCAGCACCGCAAGCAGCATCGCGAGCCGGTTCTGTTCGAGGCCGACCGCGAGCCGGCGCGGGTTCGGCACGTGCGCGGTGTCGACGAGCGCCTGGACTTCGACGAGCAGTGGGCGTGTGCCCTCCTGTGTAACGAGCACGCACGAGCCGGGCACGACCTGCTCGTGCTGCGACAGGAACAGTGCGGACGGATTCGCGACGCCGCGCAGCCCGCGCTCCGTCATCGCGAACACGCCGAGTTCGTTGACCGCGCCGAAGCGGTTCTTGAACGCGCGCACGAGCCGGAACGACGAGTGCGTGTCGCCTTCGAAGTACAGCACCGTATCGACGATGTGCTCGAGCACGCGCGGGCCGGCCAGGTTGCCTTCCTTCGTCACGTGCCCGACCATGATGATCGCAGTGCCCGACTGCTTCGCGATGCGCGTGAGCTGCGCCGCGCATTCGCGCACCTGCGCGACGGAGCCGGGGGCCGACGTGAGCGCTTCCGAATAGACGGTCTGGATCGAGTCGATCACGGCCACGTCCGGCCGTTCCGTGTCGATCGCGGCCTGGATCTTCTCGAGCTGGATCTCGGCGAGCAGCTTCAGTTCGTCTGCCGGCGCACCGCCGTCGAGCAGCGCAAGCCGTTGCGCGCGCAACGCGATCTGCGCGGCCGATTCCTCGCCGCTGATATAGAGCGCGCGCCGCTCGCTCGCGATGTCCGCAAGCGACTGCAGCAGCAGCGTCGATTTGCCGATACCCGGGTCGCCGCCGATCAGTACGACGCCGCCCGGCACGAGCCCGCCGCCGAGCACGCGGTCGAATTCGCCGATGCCGGTGGAGAAGCGCGGCACGTCGGCAGCTTCGATGTCGACGAGACGCTGCACGGGCGCACGCTTCGCGAGCGACTGGAACCGATGGGCCGACGGCGCTTCAGGAACCGATTCGACGAGCGTATTCCAGGCCTGGCACGACGGGCATTGCCCTTGCCACTTCGGGGTCTGTCCGCCGCACTCGCTGCAGACGTATACGGTTTTCTGTTTGGCCACGCGCGACGCCCTTATTCCGCGCGCACGGGCACGCGGCCGGCGACTGCACACATCAGCTCGTAACCGATCGTGCCGCAATGGCGGGCGACGTCGTCGATCGGCAGTGCATTGCCCCACAGTTCGACCCGCGCGCCGACGCCGGCTTGCGGGCAGGGGGTCAGGTCGACGGTAATCATGTCCATCGACACGCGACCGACGATCCGCGTGCGGATGCCGTCGACGATCACGGGCGTGCCTTCGGGCGCGACCCGCGGATAGCCGTCTGCATAACCGCATGCGACCACGCCGATCCGCATCGGCGTCTGCGCGGAAAACGTCGAGCCGTAGCCGATCGCCTGGCCCTTCGCGATCGTCTGCACCGCGATCAGTTCGGACGCGAGCGTCATCGCCGGCTTCAGCCCCGTGTCGGCGATGTCGGACGACAGCCCCGACGGCGACGCGCCGTACAGCACGATCCCCGGGCGCACCCAGTCGAAATGCGTGTCCGGATGCCACAGCACGGCGGCCGAGTTCGCGAGACTGCGCGCGCCGGCGATGCTTTCCGCGCCGCGCTCGAACGTCGCGAGCTGCTCGGCGACGCCGCGCTCGTTGTCCGCATCCGAAAAATGGGTCATCAACGTGATCTGGCCGATGCCGGGGCACGCGCGGGCGCGCTCCCACGCGGCGCGGTATTTCTCCGGCAGGTAGCCGAGCCGGTTCATCCCGCTGTTCATCTTCAGCTGCACGTTGACGGGTTTCGACAGCCGCGCCGTTTCCAGCATCCGCATCTGCTCGTCGTTGTGGACGGTCGTCGTCAGGCTGTAGCGGTCGATCACGTCGATGTCGGTCGAGCGGAAGAACCCCTCCAGCAGCAGGATCGGGCCGGCCCAGCCGAGCTCGCGCAGCTTGACTGCCTCGTCGAGGTCGAGCAGGCCGAAGCCGTCGGTGCCGCGCAGGCCCGGAAACGCGCGGGCGAGACCGTGCCCGTACGCGTTCGCCTTGACGACCGCCCAGACCTTGGACGGGCCGGCAAAGCGGCGGACGACGGAGAGATTGTTCGCGAGAGCGGCGGTGTGGATGGTGGCGGAGATCGGGCGCGGCATGGGAAATTTACGTAAAGACGCTTGCGAATCATCAGCTTACCGCGCCTTTTGAGCACTGAAGCCGACAACTTGCGGAACGATCGGGGAATCTTGCTAGTCCGAACTGGCGTATTTTCATGTTATAAAGCCGTGCGCACAACCCATTTCGAACGGAATAAGCCGATCGCATACCAGGCGGCCTACGCGGCCCTGCCGCAGCGACGAAAGCATCGCATCAGATGAAAAAAGGTTTTTACACCATCATGGCCGCGCAGTTTTTCTCGTCGCTGGCCGACAATGCGCTCCTCATCGCCGCCATCGCCCTGCTGAAAGACCTCCACGCCCCCAACTGGATGACACCGCTGCTGAAGCTGTTCTTCGTGTTGTCCTATGTGGTGCTGGCGGCGTATGTCGGTGCGTTCGCGGATTCGCGACCGAAGGGCCGCGTGATGTTCATCACCAACTCGATCAAGGTGGTCGGCTGCATGATCATGCTGCTCGGCGCCCACCCGCTGATCGCGTACGGGATCGTCGGCTTCGGCGCGGCAGCCTACTCGCCCGCGAAATACGGCATTCTCACCGAGCTGCTGCCGGCCGACCGGCTGGTTGCCGCCAACGGCTGGATCGAAGGCACGACCGTCAGCTCGATCATCCTCGGCACCGTGCTCGGCGGTGCGCTGATCAGCCCGCACATCGCGTCGCACGTGATCGCGCATACCCCCGCCTGGATCGGCACGCCCGCCGAAGCGGCGATGGCGATCATCATGGCGATCTACGTGGTCGCCGCGCTGTTCAACCTGCGCATTCCCGATACCGGCGCCCGCTACCCGAAGCAGGAACGCGGCCCGGTCAAGCTCCTCACCGATTTCGCCGACTGCTTCATGGTGCTGTGGCGCGACAAGCTCGGCCAGATCTCGCTGGCGGTCACGACGCTGTTCTGGGGTGCGGGCGCGACGCTGCAGTTCATCGTGCTGAAGTGGGCTGAAGTCTCGCTCGGCATGTCGCTGTCGGAAGGCGCGATCCTCCAGGCCGTGGTCGCGGTCGGCGTCGCGGCCGGCGCAATTGCCGCCGCGGCCCGGATCCCGTTGAAGAAGTCGCTGACCGTGCTGCCCGTCGGCATCGTCATGGGCATCGCGGTGATGCTGATGGCGTTCTACACGCGCGACCTGTTCCCGCCGCACTGGGCCGTGCATTTCGGCCACCTGCGCATGCCCGTGTACCTGATCATCGCGTACATCTTCCTGATGTGCGTGGGCGCGCTGTCCGGTTACTTCGTCGTTCCGATGAACGCGCTGCTGCAGCATCGCGGCCACGTGCTCCTGTCGGCCGGCCACTCGATCGCGGTGCAGAACTTCAACGAGAACCTGTCGGTGCTCGTGATGCTGTGCCTGTATGCGGTGCTCGTGTGGCTCGACGTGCCGGTCGGCGTCGTGATCGTCCTGTTCGGCACGTTCGTCTGCCTGACGATGTGGCTCGTGATGCGCCGCCACCAGGCGAACCAGCGCCAGTTCGACTCGGTCGCGCTGATCGGCGAATCGCGGCACTGACGCTACACTCCTCGTTTCCGTCCGCCGGCGCCGGTCTCCGAACCGGCGCATTGCCCCGATGACGCACCCGATACCCAACATCCTGACGATCGCCGGCTCCGATTCGGGCGGCGGCGCAGGCATCCAGGCCGACCTGAAGACGTTCTCCGCGCTCGGCGCCTACGGTGCCAGCGCAATCACCGCGTTGACCGCCCAGAACACCCGCGGCGTAACGGGCGTGCATGCGCCGGACGCGGCGTTCGTGACCGCACAGCTCGACGCGGTGTTCAGCGACATCCGCATCGATGCGGTCAAGATCGGGATGCTCGCGAATGCGGCGATCGTGCACGCGGTCGCCGACGCGCTGCGGCGTTATGCGCCACGCTTCGTCGTACTCGACACGGTGATGATCTCGAAGAGCTCGCACGCGCTGCTGGCGCCCGATGCCGTCGACGCGTTACGCGATGCGTTGCTGCCGCTCGCGACGGTCGTGACGCCGAACCTGCCCGAAGCGGCCGCGCTGCTGAACGATGTGCCCGCCACCACGGAAGACGACATGGTCCGGCAAGGCCGGGCCCTGCTACAGACGGGCGCGCGTGCCGTACTGATGAAAGGCGGCCACCTGCCGGACGCGTCCGCGAGCCCCGACTGGCTCGTCGAAGCGGCTCGCACCGTGCGGCTCGACGGTGCACGCGTACCGGTCAGCAACACGCACGGCACCGGCTGCACGCTGTCGTCGGCGATCGCCGCGCTGCTGCCGCAACAGCCCGACCTCGAAAGCGCGGTGCGCGAAGCCAAAACCTACCTGACCGGCGCGATCGCCGCGAGCGGCCACCTCGACGTCGGCCACGGCGTCGGCCCCGTCCATCACTTTCATCGCTGGTGGTGAGCGCCGGCTGACGCGGCGTCAGTGATCCTGCGCCGCGAACGCCTGCGCGCGCACCGGCCAGTCGTCCGGCACGACGAACCCGCGCGCCCGTTCGCGCCAGGTGCCGTCACCGTCCCGTTCATGAATGCCGATCAGCGCGGGGGCCTCGCGCGTCGTCAACACGGGCGGCAGTTCCAGAGCGGCCGCCAGCGGTTCCGGCTCGAATCCGGTATCGGCGGCGGCACGTCGCGGCGCCAGCCACGCCAGCCTCGGTAACACACTCCATGCGGCGCCGGCGGGCTGCGCGGCCGCCCACGCCGGCCACTGCGCGTGCGTCAGCCAGAATCCGCGCGGGTGATCCGGCGCGATTTCGGCGGACACCGGCGGCAACGGCGCGCCGTGCGGATAGAACAACCAGCCCCTGATGAACATCTGTGCGTCGGACGGTGCGCCATAGCCGAGCCGCGCGAACCCGTCGTGTTCGCCGAGGCGCAACTGGTGATCGAGCAGCCGGCTGCGCTTGCGGTCGAACCGGTCGACGAGATTGGGGCCGACGAAGTCGGCAAGCGATGCACCGTCGCGTACCGGCGCGCACAAATAGCACTTCACCGCGAGCTCCCAATGCAGGCGCTGACCGCCCGGCGCGTCGACGAGAAAATCGACTTCGCCGAGCGTCTTGCCATTGCTGCGCAACGGGAGATTGGCCGCGACGAGCCGCAGCGACGGGCCGTGCGTCAGGAAATACTCAAGCAGGCATTCCGCGTAGCGACCGAGCCGGGTGGGCCGGAACCCGTCGAGCGCACGATGCAGCGGCCCGGGTTGCGCATCGAGCGCGGCAAGCCACGCGTGGACGGCCGACTGCCCGGCCGCATCCGGCCACGGGCGCGCAAGCGGCGCTCCCGGTACCGCGGTGAGGAGGCTCGGGCTGGCAAGCAACCAGCCCAGATCGCGAACCGCGGCGTCATGCAGCGTATCGACGAGTGCGCACGCCGCGCCCGTCGTCATTGCCCGGCCGGCCCGTTCACGTCGGCGCCTTCCGCGCGCCGGAACGTGTCGCGTGCGAGGCACAGGTCGGCCCATGCCTTCGACTTGTCCTGCAGGCTGCGCAACAGGTATGCCGGGTGGTAGGTCACGATCACCGGCACGCCCTCGTACGCATGCACGCGCCCGCGCAGCGACGCGATGCTCGCATCCGTCTTCAGCAGGGTCTGCGCGGCGAAACGACCGAGCGCGACAATCAGCTTCGGCTTCACCAGCGCGACCTGACGCTGCAGATAAGGCTCGCAGCGCGCGACCTCGTCCGGCTCCGGGTTGCGGTTGCCGGGCGGCCGGCACTTGATCACGTTCGCGATGTACACGTTGTCGCCGCGCTGGAGCGACAGCGACTGCAGCATGTTGTCGAGCAGCTTGCCGGCCTGGCCGACGAACGGCTCGCCCTGCTTGTCCTCGTTTTCGCCCGGTGCTTCGCCGATCAGCATCCAGTCCGCTTCGCGGTCGCCGACCCCGAACACGGTGTTGGTCCGCTTCTCGCACAACCGGCAGAGCGTGCAGTCGGCCACGCGCGCAGCCAGCGCGTCCCAGTCGAGTGTCGCAACCGGGGTTTCGGCGCGTCGCAATGGGGCTGCCGGCGCGGGATCGCCCGGCGGCGCCGCGTCGAACCACGCAAAATCGTCGGCTCCGGCAGGCGGCGCATCGTCCATCGGCGGCATCGTGTCGATCGATGCGACCGGCGCGGCGCGTGCGGGCACGCGATCGTCGTCGACGCGGTGCGCCGGGGCGGCAGGCTCGCGAACCGGCGGAACATCGACGCTCCGCGCCACTGCCGGCGTTGCCTCGTCTTGCACCGGCGTGCGCGCAGGTCGCTCGGTCGCAACGACGGCAGGTGCGGCGTTCGCCGCCCCCGTTTGCGCCGCTGCGGGCGCTTCGACTGCCGCGCCCGCGTCCGCGCCTTCATTCGCGCCCTGCCCGCGCCGCACCCAGATCTGCGCGAGGCCTATTTCCTCGAGCGCCGCTTCAGCCCATGCCATGCGCGTCCCCCTCATCCTTGTTCAGCGTCAGACGCATCACGATCGCGTCTTCCCGGCTGTGGTGCTTCGCCGGGTAGTAATTCTTGCGCCGGCCGATCGTCACGAAGCCGAAGCGCTCGTACAGATGGATCGCGCGCGGATTGGACGGCCGCACCTCGAGCAGCACGCCGTCGAGCCGCTCCGCACGCGAAATGCGCACGGCCTCGCGCAGCAGCGCAAGGCCCGCACCCGCGCGCTGCGCGGCCGGCGCGACGCACAGGTTCAGCAGGTGCATCTCGTCGACCACCGGCATCAGCACGCAATAGCCGACGAGCGAACCCGTCACGTGCCGCAGGCACACGCCCAGGTAGCCGTTGCGCAACGAATCCTCGAAGTTGCCGCGGCTCCACGGGAACTCGTACGCGACGTGCTCGATCGCGACGACCTCGTCGAGATCGGCATCCGTCATCGGCGCCAGGTAGCGGTCGCTCAGCAGGACGCCCGTCATCCCTTCGCTCCGCCTGCCTGAGCGGCGCGTGCCGCGACGCGCTCGGCGGTCGTCTGTGCCACCTTGTCGCGCACGTACTCCGGTGCGGCCTGGTCGGCCGGCACCACACGGCCGGCGCGGAACGCGCGCAGCGCGGCATGGGCGACCGCCAGCGCGTGCGGCATCGCGTCGCCGTCGATCACGGCCGCGTGCGCCGCGGCCGGCAACTGCGCGCCGAACGCGGCGGCCGCGTTGCCCGCGAGCGTGAACGGCGTGTCGGGCACGCCGACCGCACCCGGCGCATCGAGCGAAGCCGGATGCAGCGTGAGCCAGTCGCCGGCGCTTTCGTCCCAAGCGAAGTCCGCCCAGTAGGCTTCGTCCATCCGCGCATCCAGCGCGGCGAGGACGCGGGTCGTACCGGGGGCGCGCAGCCGCGCGTGCTCGGCGCACGCGAGCAGCGTGCCGATCGGCACGACCGGCAGCCCGCGCCCGAACGCGAGCCCCTGGGTGATGCCCGTCGCGGTGCGCAGGCCCGTGAACGAGCCGGGGCCCGCGCCGAACGCGATCGCGTCGCAATCGGCGAGCGTCAGCCCCGATTCGGCGAAGAGTTCCTGGATTGCCGGCAGCACGCGCGTGCTCGACACGGCGCCCGTCAGTTCGTGGCGGACCCAGGTTTGCGGGATGGAAACGGCGTCATCGGCGTGGGCCGAGCGCAGCAGCGCGACCGAGCAGTATTCGGTCGACGTATCGATGGCGAGGAGCACTGTTTGCGTCATGGGCGACATTGTAATGCGGCACCCCGCTCCCACGGGCGATCGGGCCCGATCCGTGCGCACGCGCACGCCCGGCGGCGGTTTGGAAGGATCGCTCGACCCCGCAGGGCGGTCCGCTTGTTAAGATCGCCCGACCTGAAACCCTTACGGAGACACCCGATGAGCGAACTCACCGCCCAATTCGACCAGGCCCAGATCGACGTCAAGCAACTGACGGAACGGCCGGGCAACCTGACCCTGCTGCGCCTGTACGCGCTCTTCAAGCAGGCGACCGACGGCGACGCCCATGGCGACAAGCCGGGCTTCACCGACATCGTCGGCAAATACAAGTACGACGCATGGGATGCGCTGAAGGGCACGTCGCAGGATGCGGCAAAGCAGCAGTACATCGAACTCGTCGAATCGCTGAAGAACGGCACGGCGTCCTGACCGAATAGCCTTCGGCCGCCCCCGGTCGCCCCCGGTTGCAATAGGCAATCAAATCAGTGGCGCAGCGCAGCAAATCTCTTTATAATGCTGGCTGCGTCATCTCCGCGCTCGGCTCGCAAGCCGTTCCGGCCCGACGCCTCGTAGCGTTAAGCTCCAATCCGGTTTAGAACCTGTCCCCTCCTGCTTCGACCTTCGCGGTCGTCACTTATCAGGCTGGCGGCCCCGCTCCTGAAGCGCGCCGCACCCAAAACAGCTTCTAATGCCTCATCCGCCGACGGTTCGGCGGATTGCACCCGTTTCCCGATTTGCTCGCTGAATCCGACGACTTGGGTATGCGCGATTGGCGCCGACGTTTCACCCACTGTGTTTCAAGGATTGTTATGACTTCGAGCATCAACTCCAGCCCGCTCAACGCGATCGCCGACCAGGCGCTCGGTCTCGACGACGCCGCCGCACCGGCCGCGGTCGAACCGGCGTCGGACGAGCCGAGCTTCGCGTCGCTCGGGTTGTCGCCGGAGATCGTCTCCGCGCTGCAGGCCGCCGGCTATGTGAAGCCGACGCCGGTCCAGCAGCGCGCGATTCCGGCCGGCATCGCCGGCCGTGACCTGCTGGTCTCGAGCCCGACCGGTTCGGGCAAGACCGCTGCATTCATGCTGCCCGCGATCGAACGTTTCGCGCAGCTCCAGAAGGCACAGGCGCAGCAACCGCGCGCGCCGCGTGAACCGAACCAGGGCGACCGCCGTGCGCGCCGCCCGCAACCCGTCGCGCGCCCGGGCCTGCTCGTGCTGACGCCGACCCGCGAACTCGCGATGCAGGTCACCACCGCCGCGTCGACCTACGGCAAGCACCTGAAGCGCCTGCGCACGGTCAGCATCCTCGGCGGCGTCGCCTACGGCCAGCAGCTGATGCTGCTCGCGAAGAACCCCGAAATCCTGGTCGCCACGCCGGGCCGTCTGCTCGATCACCTCGAACGCGGCCGTATCGACCTGTCCGAGCTGAAGATGCTCGTGCTCGACGAAGCCGACCGCATGCTCGACATGGGCTTCATCGACGACATCGAAACGATCGTCGCCGCGACGCCCGCGACGCGCCAGACGATGCTGTTCTCGGCCACGCTCGACGGCAAGATCGGTTCGCTGACGAGCCGCCTGCTGAAGGATCCCGAGCGTATCGAGATCCAGCAGCGCCTCGAGTCGCGCGCGAACATCGCGCAGACCGTGCATTACGTCGACGACCGCGACCACAAGGATCGCCTGCTCGATCACCTGCTGCGCGACGACGCGCTCGACCAGGCGATCATCTTCACGGCGACCAAGATCGATGCCGACCAGCTCGCCGGCCGTCTCGCCGACGCAGGCTTCGAATCGGCCGCGCTGCACGGCGACCTGCCGCAGGGCGCGCGTAACCGCACGATCCGTGCGCTGCGCGAGCGCCGTGTGCGCGTGCTGGTCGCGACCGACGTCGCGGCGCGCGGCATCGACATCCCGGGCATCACGCACGTGTTCAACTACGACCTGCCGAAGTTCGCGGAAGACTACGTGCACCGTATCGGCCGTACGGGCCGCGCGGGCCGTTCGGGCACCGCGGTGAGCCTCGTGCACCACGCCGAACAGGGCGCGCTCAAGCGCATCGAACGCTTCGTGCGCTCGCCGCTGCCGGTCAACGTGATCGAAGGTTTCGAGCCGCGCAAGGCCCCCCCGCGCAACGGCGGCACCGGCGGCCGCGGCCGTCCGGGCGGCGGTAACGGCGGCGGTCGACGTTTCGGCGGCAAGCCGGGCGGCGGTCATGGCGGCAACGGCCGCAGCTACGGCGGCGGCAATGGCGGCGGCTGGAGCGGCAAGCCGGGCGGCAGCCGTGACGGCGGCCCGCGCCGCGACGGTCAACGCAGCGGCGGCCCGCGTCGCAGCAACTCCGCGTCGTAAGCACGCACGGGCGGCCACCGGCCGCCCCACGGATGGCACTGCCCATTCAGCCAACCGGCGCATCTGCGCCGGTTTTTTTTCGCCCCGCCCCACATTTCACGATACGGAAAATTTTTTTGTGTCGTAAAAAATCATGCTGCGTGGCACAACCCAAGCGATTGCAGGATGGGAAAGCGCGTTTCTTATCTCGAAATTGCCACCTCAAGTTACTGAATTAAAACAACTAAAAATTTGACTGCCGCCCCGCAAAGCCCCCTGTCCCGCCCCGGTCGATTTGCCTAGACTCTTATACAAGACCTCACGAACCGGAACACAACGCTCCCGGCTTCGAGAGCAGCCTCACCACCGTCAGATTCAACCCATCAGGCATCGCACCGCATCAAGGAGCTCATCATGTCGCGTCAGCAACAGGCACAGGAACTGCAAAAGCAATGGGAAACCGATCCGCGCTGGAAAGGCATCAAGCGCAGCTATTCGGCTGAGGACGTGGTCCGCCTGCGCGGTTCGGTTCCGATCGAGCACACGCTCGCCAAACGCGGCGCGGAAAAGCTGTGGAGCCTCGTCAACAACGAGCCGTTCGTCAACGCACTCGGCGCGCTGACCGGCAACCAGGCGATGCAGCAGGTGAAGGCCGGCCTGAAGGCCATCTACCTGTCCGGCTGGCAAGTGGCCGGCGACGCGAACGTCGCGGGCGAAATGTACCCGGACCAGTCGCTGTACCCGGCGAACTCGGTGCCGCTCGTCGTGAAGCGCATCAACAACACGCTGACGCGCGCCGACCAGATCCAGTGGTCGGAAGGCAAGAATCCGGGCGACGAAGGTTATGTCGACTTCTTCGCACCGATCGTCGCCGACGCGGAAGCCGGTTTCGGCGGCGTGCTGAACGCGTTCGAGCTGATGAAGGCGATGATCGAAGCCGGCGCCTCGGGCGTCCACTTCGAGGACCAGCTCGCGTCGGTGAAGAAGTGCGGCCACATGGGCGGCAAGGTGCTCGTGCCGACCCGCGAAGCCGTCGCGAAGCTGTCGGCAGCGCGTCTCGCGGCCGACGTGATGGGCACGCCGACCGTGCTGGTCGCCCGCACCGACGCGGAAGCCGCCGACCTGATCACGTCCGACGTCGACGACAACGACAAGCCGTTCCTCACGGGCGAGCGCACGGTGGAAGGCTTCTTCCGCACGAAGCCGGGCATCGGGCAGGCAATCTCGCGCGGTCTTGCCTATGCGCCGTACGCCGACCTGGTCTGGTGCGAAACCGGCAAGCCGGATCTCGAGTACGCGAAGAAGTTCGCGGAAGCGATCCACAAGCAGTTCCCGGGCAAGCTGCTGTCGTACAACTGCTCGCCGTCGTTCAACTGGAAGAAGAACCTCGACGACGCGACGATCGCGAAGTTCCAGAAGGAACTCGGCGCGATGGGCTACAAGTTCCAGTTCATCACGCTGGCCGGCTTCCATGCGCTGAACTACTCGATGTTCAACCTCGCGCACGGTTATGCCCGCACGCAGATGAGCGCCTTCGTCGAACTGCAGCAGGCCGAGTTCGCGGCTGCGGACAAGGGCTTCACGGCCGTCAAGCACCAGCGCGAAGTCGGCACCGGCTACTTCGACGCCGTGACGCAGACGGTCGAACGCGAAGCGTCGACGACCGCACTGCACGGCTCGACCGAGGACGAGCAGTTCTTCGACGGCAAGAAGGTCGCGTAACACGCGCCAGGCGTGTCATGCCGATGCCTGCCTCCGTCTCGCGACGGCACGGCATCGGTCACCGAACAAAAATCAGGGAGGAGACGGCAGGCGCGCGATACCGATCGCGCGACCGGCCGCGCGGCCTGCGTGCCGCCAGCAACGACGCGCGCCGGCTTCGTCCGGCGCGCCCTTTTTCCAGGGCACCGCCCTACCGATAGACGATCACCGGAATTTTCGTATGGGTCAGCACGCGCTGCGTCTCGCTGCCGATCAGCAAGCTGCCGAGCCCGCGGCGTCCGTGGGACGCCATGAAGATCACGTCGCAACCGCCGCGTTCTGCCGCCTCGATGATGCCGAGATACGGCGACGGATGGACGCTCGTCCAGGTGTCGCAGTCGACGCCGGCCGCCTTCGCGGCCGATTCGACCTCGTCGAGATGCGTGCGCGCCTCGCGCTCGCTGCGCGCCCGGAAATCGGCGGGCGGCTCGATGATCACTTCGGAAAACGGCGAGTACGGATACTGCGGCAGGCACGCGTACGCCGTGACGCGCGCGCCGACCGCCCGGGCCAGGTCGATCGCGCCGTCGATCGCCTTCTGCGACAGTTCGGAACCGTCGGTTGGAACGAGGATGTGCCGGAACATCGCGCCCTCCTTCGTCAAGTACACGCCGCAAGCCGCGATCCCATCCGGGCCGGCCGTGGCGCGTCGGACATGCCTCCTACGAGTGTAGTGCGCGAAACCGCCCAACCGGCCCCGGCAACGGGTTCGCCCTCATATCGGAAACACGCGGGCGAACGCGACCGGCTCCCGCTGCTACTCGCCCCAATATCCGGGCCGCTCGTAAGTGTGTTTCAGGTAGTCGAGAAACAGCCGCACACGCAGCGGCAGGTGCCGGCGTTGCGGGAACACCGCATGGATGCCGATCGGCGGGGCGGCAAATGCGTCGAGCACGCTGACGAGCCGGCCGGCCGCGATGTCCTCGCCGACCTCCCACCACGAGCGCCACGCCAGGCCATGTCCGGCGAGGCACCACTCATGCAGCACCGCGCCGTCCGAGCATTCCATCGTGCCGTTCACGCGGATCGACACGACCTTGCCGTCCTCCTGGAACGCCCAGCCGCGCTGCTGGTTCGCGTTTGCCGCGAGCGCGAGGCAGTTGTGCCGCGCCAGTTCCGCGAGCGTCGCGGGCGTGCCGCGCCGCACGAGATACGCGGGAGCCGCGACGCACACGCGGCGGTTCTCGCCGAGCTTCAGCGACACGAGCGACGAATCGGGCAGCTCGCCGAGCCGCACCGCGCAATCGAACCCCTCGTTGACGAGGTCGACCATGCGGTCGGACAGGTCGAGCGTGACCGAGACGTCGGGATGCCCGACGCTGAATTCGGGCACGAGCGGCGCGACGTGCCGCCGGCCGAAGCCGGCCGGCGCGGAAATACGCAGGTGGCCGCTCGCTTTGACGCCGCCGGCAGACACGCTCGCCTCGGCGTTCTGCATGTCGTTGATGATCCGCTGGCAGTCCTCGAGAAACGCCGAGCCCTCGAACGTCAGCGTGAGCTTGCGCGTCGTGCGCACCAGCAGCTTGACGCCGAGCCGTTCCTCGAGCGCGTCGAGGCGTCGGCCGATGATCGCCGGGGCGACGCCTTCCGCATGCGCGGCCGCCGACAGGCTGCCCTTCGCCGCGACCGCAGCGAACGTTTCGATCTGCTTGAACCGGTCCATGACTCGCCGGGGCGGTGCCGCCGCCCTTCAAATAGCTTAAACGGCTCAAGATTAGGTATATGAAAGTAAAAGATCAAGTGATGAATAGCGTCTTTTTTAGCGCATACGATCACGAATAGAATTCATTCGACCTCTGAAACCGGAGCGCAAGGCTATGTCGGCCACAACGACACTCTCCTCTCCCGACGCAATCCTCTTCGACGCATTCGGCACGTTGTTCGACGTGCGTGCGGTGCTGGCCGCGGCAGAGCAGATGTTTCCGGGTCACGGGGAACGGTTGTCGCAGCTGTGGCGACGCAAGCAAATCGAATACTCGCAACTGCGCACGCTCGCCGATCCGGCCGGCGCCCACTATCGCCCGTTCCGGGACATCACGCTCGATGCGCTGCGGTTCGCCGCGCGCCGGCTCGGGCTCGCGCTGAACAGCGCGGCCGAGAAGCGACTGATGGACGAATACGCGTGCCTGTCCACCTATCCCGATACGGTGCCCGCGCTGCGCAAGCTGCGCGCGCTCGACCCACGTCCGCCGCTCGCGATCCTGTCGAACGGCACGCCGCAGATGCTCGACATCGCGATCAAGAGCGCCGGCATGTCCGGGCTGTTCGACCGCGTGCTGTCGGCCGACACCGTGCGCGCGTACAAGCCGAGTCCGGCGGCCTATGCGCTCGGCACCGCCGCGTTCGGACCGAACCGGCGCGGCATCGTGTTCGTGTCGTCGAACGCGTGGGACGTCGCCGGCGCCGTCTGGTTCGGCTACACCACGTTCTGGCTCAACCGCACGGGCGCGCCCGCCGAGGAACTCGGCGCGCCGCCGGACGGTACGGGCACCGGCATGGCCGACCTGCTCGCATTCCTCGCCACCCCGGCTCCGTCCGGCAGACCCGCAAACCGCACGCGCCCCGGCCCGGGTGCATGACGTTTGCAGATGCCGCCTTCCCCCTTCACCGAAACCGCAACTGACCGACCAAGGAGATGAGACTCATGAGCACCCCGATCACGCTGCCGCAAGGCATGACGATCACCGGCGAAATCAAGCCGGGTTACGAAGCAATCCTGACGCACGACGCGCTCGCACTCGTCGCGGCGCTGCACCGCACGTTCGAACCGCGCCGCCAGGCGCTGCTGCAGGCGCGCGTCGAGCGCACGAAACGCCTCGACGCGGGCGAGCGCCCCGACTTCCTGGCCGAAACGAAGGCGATCCGCGACGGCGACTGGAAGGTCGCGCCGCTGCCGGCCGACCTGCAATGCCGCCGCGTCGAGATCACGGGCCCCGTCGAGCGCAAGATGATCATCAACGCGCTGAACTCGGGCGCCGACTCGTACATGACGGACTTCGAGGATTCGAACGCACCGAGCTGGACGAACCAGATCGACGGCCAGATCAACCTGAAGGACGCGGTACGCCGGACGATCTCGCTCGAGCAGAACGGCAAGTCCTACCAGTTGAACGACAAGGTCGCGACGCTGATCGTGCGTCCGCGCGGCTGGCACCTCGACGAGAAGCACGTGACGGTCGACGGCCAGCGCGTGTCCGGCGGCATCTTCGATTTCGCGCTGTTCCTGTTCCACAACGCGAAGGAACTGCTTGCGCGCGGCTCGGGCCCGTACTTCTACCTGCCGAAGATGGAAAGCCATCTCGAGGCACGGCTGTGGAACGACATCTTCGTCGCGGCGCAGGAAGCCGTCGGCGTGCCGCGCGGCACGATCCGCGCGACGGTGCTGATCGAGACGATCCTCGCCGCGTTCGAGATGGACGAGATCCTGTACGAACTGCGCGAACACAGCTCGGGCCTGAACGCGGGCCGCTGGGACTACATCTTCTCGGCGATCAAGAAGTTCAAGAACGACCGCGACTTCTGCCTGGCCGAGCGTTCGAAGATCACGATGACGGTGCCGTTCATGCGTGCGTACGCGCTGCTGCTGCTGAAGACCTGCCACAAGCGCAACGCGCCGGCGATCGGCGGGATGAGCGCGCTGATCCCGATCAAGAACGATCCGGAAGCGAACGACAAGGCCATGGGCGGCGTGCGTTCGGACAAGCAGCGCGACGCGACCGACGGCTACGACGGCGGCTGGGTCGCGCACCCGGGCCTCGTGCCGATCGCGATGGAAGAGTTCGTCAAGGTGCTCGGCGACAAGCCGAACCAGATCGCGAAGCAGCGCGACGACGTGCAGGTCGAGGGCAGGAACCTGCTCGACTTCCAGCCTGAAGCGCCGATCACCGAAGCCGGCCTGCGCAACAACATCAACGTCGGCATCCATTACCTCGGCGCCTGGCTCGACGGCAACGGCTGCGTACCGATCCACAACCTGATGGAAGATGCGGCCACGGCCGAGATTTCCCGTTCGCAGGTGTGGCAATGGATCCGCTCGCCGAAGGGCGTGCTCGACGACGGCCGCAAGGTCACGGCCGAGCTCGTGCGGGAATTCTCGAAGGCCGAGCTCGACAACGTGAAGCGCGCGGTCGGCGGCAACACGCAGCCGTACGAGCGCGCCGCCGCGATCTTCGAGCAGATGTCGACGTCGGAAGGCTTCACCGAATTCCTGACGCTGCCGCTGTACGAGGAAATCTGACGAAGCCGCCCGTCCCGATCGGGGCCGCCCCTGCGTCGGCGCCGGTCGCACGCGAATGACGGCACAAACGAAAGCGCCCCTCGGGGCGCTTTTTCCTTTGCGGCTGAAGCGGCTGCCGCGCGATCGGTCAGACGGCTTCCCGCTCGCGCCGGTGCTGAACCCAGTCGCCCGACGCAATGCGCGGACGCCCGGCTGTCGCGTGCGCGGCGACCGGATAGTAAAGGCACGCGTACTGCCGGCCGCCGAGTTCGACGGTCACGTCGTCGGGCTTGAACAGCGAGTCGACACCCGGATAGACGCGCTCGATCTCGTCGAGCACGGGAACGAGCAGGTCGTCGACTTCGTAGACGTCACCCCAGACCAGCGACTTGCCGGCCGACCCGGCAACCATCCCCGGATACGTGCCGAAATCGTACAGTTCTCCGGGCAGCGCGGCGGCGCCGAGCAGCGTCGGCGCGGCAATTCCGTGCCTGGCGGCCGCGTGGCCGATGTCGTTGGCCTCCCCGTTTCTCAAGGTGCCGTAGACGAATACGTAACGCATCGTGGTTCTCCTCTTTGATTCGTGTGTTGCCGTGTTCACGGGCGATTCATGCGCGATCCGTGCGCGATTCGTGCGCAATCCCCCGCGCATCGATAGACCACGATACCGGCCCGATGGTTCGAACGCGCAAGCGCCTCTGGTCGCGGGCGGCCCTGAAATCACCAGGCCCCCACACGACATTCATTTGAGCGCGGCATGATCGCCCGACAAACCGTCACATGCGCTTTCGCGGCGCCTTCTACAATAACGGCATCGCCGCAGCGTTGCCCGAATCGTTCATGAATCCGCCCGCCCAAGCCGACGTACCGAACCTGTACGTCATCGACATTCCGCCCGAATTCGCGCCGACCGCCGTCCATCCGATGCGCGTGCGCGCACGACAGCTCGACGCCGGGCGCCGCATCCCGCTGCATACGCATTCATGGGCACAGCTCGCGTACGCATCGCGCGGCGTGCTGCGCGTCGCGACGACCGGCACAACATGGATGGTGCCGCCGTCCCGTGCGATCTGGGTACCGCCGCACGTGACGCACGAGGTCGTGATCGTCGAAGAGGCGTTCTTGCGCACGCTGTACATCGACGAGTCGATCGTGCCGGAAGGGCTTGACGCGTGCCGTGTCGTCGAAGTGACGGGGCTCCTGCGCGAACTGATCGTCGCGCTCGACGCGCGCGACCTGAGCACCGCGCGCGAGCGCCTGCTGTGCGGGCTCGTGCTCGACGAGCTGAGTCGCGCCGAACCGCTGCCGCTCGCAGTGCCGATGCCTGACGAAAAACGGCTGCGCATGCTGTGCGAATCGGTACTCGCGCATCCGGCGCATGCGGAGTCGCTCGAGCACTGGGCAAGCGAGGTCGGCGCGAGCACGCGCACGATTTCGCGGCTCTTCAAGCAGGAACTGGGCGTGAGTTTTTCGCAGTGGCGTCAGCAGGCACTGCTGGCACGGGCCATTCCGCTGCTGAACCAGGGGCGCCCGCTGTCGCATATCGCGCGCGAGCTCGGCTACCAGAGCCAGAGCGCCTTTTCGGCGATGTTCCGGCGCGCATTCGGCGAAAGCCCGCGCGCATTCATGCTGCGCGGCTACGAACACCGCGGCCCGGAAGGCAGCCTCGCGGACGACGAAACCCCGGACGACGACGCTGTCGGCGCTGTCCGCTGAACGCGTCGTTCGGGGCCATCAGCGCGTCAGACCGGCCGCACCATGTGACGGATCGAGCCAAGTTGCGCGAGCCGCGACCCGGCAACCTGATAGCCCATGCGCAAATAAAGACGCGCGGCAGGATTGTCGACGAACACGCGCAATTGCAGTTCGTGCAGCCCGCGCGCACGCGCCCAGCGGTGCGACATGTCGAGCATGTAGGTGCCGGCGCCCTGCCCGCGATGACCGGCCGCGATCTGTACGTCGCGGATGTGCAGCGAATCGCCCTCCTCGGTCACGCGCAGCACGCCGATGCGCTCGCCGTCGGACTCGAGGATGAAGTTCTCGGATTCGCGCCAGCTCGCGTAGAACAGGTCGCTGCGCCAGACGAGCCCATGGCGCTTGTAATAGCCGCCCATGTTGCCGTGCGTCAGCGCTTCGGCAAACAGAAAATCGCCGGCCTCCGCGGGCCGGAGCTGATACAGGAGTCGCAGGTCGGTCGGATCGAGCATCGCGCAGGGGTCAAGAACGCATCCCGCCACGATAGCGCAGTCGCGTGCGGATGCAATCGCGGATTTCTCGTAGCGGCTCGACGCGTGATGACCGGTGGTTACGTGCCGCCTGCGGATACAACCGGCGCCACAAAGGCAAAAGCCCGCGCGAGGCGGACTTCTTCATTTTTTGGCGGAGCAGACGGGACTCGCCTACATTCTGCAGGCCGCGGATGCGCGTGCACGCGCATCCCTTCGCGTCCCGCCGGAAGCCGCGCAGACGGCTTCCTCCGCTCCGCGGTCACGCGCCCGCCAGCGAGCGCAATCGACGATACAAATGAAAAAGCCCGCACAAGGCGGGCTTCTTCATTTTTTTGGCGGAGCGGACGGGACTCGAACCCGCGACCCCCGGCGTGACAGGCCGGTATTCTAACCGACTGAACTACCGCTCCAGTCTTGCTGCTTGCCTGGCAGGCGTCGGTTGCTTCCTGCCGGCGCATCGTTTGTTCGAACGACGCCGAAATCTGGCGTCCCCTAGGGGATTCGAACCCCTGTACTCACCGTGAAAGGGTGATGTCCTAGGCCTCTAGACGAAGGGGACAACGTACTGCTTACATCCTTAATGCAAAAGCCCGTTCAAAAAACGTTCTTTGAACGGGCTTCGTTCTGGCGGAGCGGACGGGGCTCGAACCCGCGACCCCCGGCGTGACAGGCCGGTATTCTAACCAACTGAACTACCGCTCCAGCTTTCCTTACCCTCGCCTGCAGGATCTTGTCACGCTCCTGCAAGCGATGCGGCACTTCTACGAAACGCCGCTGAATCCTGGCGTCCCCTAGGGGATTCGAACCCCTGTACTCACCGTGAAAGGGTGATGTCCTAGGCCTCTAGACGAAGGGGACAACGTACTGCTTACATCTTTAATACAAAAGCCCGCTCAAAAACGTCTTGAACGGGCTTCGTTCTGGCGGAGCGGACGGGACTCGAACCCGCGACCCCCGGCGTGACAGGCCGGTATTCTAACCGACTGAACTACCGCTCCAGCTTTCTTACCCAACCCGCAGGACGTCGGTTACGTTCCCGCAAGCCTTGCGACACTTCTACGAAACGCCGCTGAATCTGGCGTCCCCTAGGGGATTCGAACCCCTGTACTCACCGTGAAAGGGTGATGTCCTAGGCCTCTAGACGAAGGGGACATAATCTTTTCAGATCTGTCTGACTTTCGCTATTCACTTTTCAATCAACAGCGAAGGCCGAAATTCTAACTGCTTTGAATCATTTTGTGAAGCATTTATTACTACCCTACTTGCTTCGCAAATCAACTCAGCTTGTTCTGATGGTGGAGGTAAGCGGGATCGAACCGCTGACCTCTTGCATGCCATGCAAGCGCTCTCCCAGCTGAGCTATACCCCCTTGCAGAACAGAAATGAGATTATATGGAGCTACTTTGAACTTGTAAATACCCTTTTTGCGATTGGAGCGAAATTTTTTGCGAAGCCGCCGCGATGTCACGCACGGGCAGCTTCGCTCGCCACCGAATCTCAGGCCAGCGCGGCCTCGATGCGCGACACCACGACATCGCGACCGAACAGGACGAGCACCGCGTCGATCGACGGCGTGTGCGTCGTCCCCGCCACCAGCAGGCGCACCGGCATCGCGAGTTGCGGCATCTTCAGCTTGTGCGTGCCGAGCGTCGCCTTCAGCGCGGCGGATACGGCCTCCTTCGTCCAGTCGGCCGCTTTCAGCGCAGCGACGAGATCGGCCAGCGCCGGACGCACTGCATCGGTCACGTGCTGCGCAAGCGCATCGGCCTCCGGTGCCGGCACACGGTAGAACATCGCAGCGCCTTCCGCGATCTCCTTGACCGTCGTCGCGCGATCCTTCATCAGCCCGACCACGGCATCGAGCGCCGGGCCCGTGGCGATCGCCGCATCGTCGACGCCGAGTGCGGCGAGGAACGGTTTGGCCAGCTCGGCGAGGCGCGCGTTGTCCGCTTCCTTGATGTAATGCGCGTTCAGCCAGCTCAGCTTGCTGTGGTCGTATTGCGCGGGCGACTTGCCGAGATGCTCGAGATCGAACCATTCGACGAACTGCTCACGCGAGAAGATTTCGGCATCGCCGTGCGACCAGCCGAGGCGAGCGAGATAGTTGACGACCGCTTCGGGCAGGAAACCCGCGTCGCGATACGCCATCACGCTCATCGCGCCATGCCGCTTGCTCATCTTCTCGCCCTGCTCGTTCAGCACGGTCGGCAGGTGCGCGTAGACCGGCGCCTCGCCGCCGAGCGCATTCAGGATGTTGATCTGGCGCGGCGTGTTGTTCACGTGGTCGTCGCCACGGATCACGTGCGTGATGCCCATGTCCATGTCGTCCACCACCACGCAGAAGTTGTAGATCGGCGTGCCGTCCGGACGCGCGATCACGAGGTCGTCGAGTTCCTCGTTCGAAATCTCGACACGCCCCTTCACCGCGTCATCCCACACGACCGTGCCCGTCAGCGGATTGCGGAAACGCAGCACCGGCTTCACGCCGGCCGGCGGCTCCGGCAGCACCTTGCCGGGCTCCGGACGCCACGTGCCGTCGTAGCGCGGCTTCAGGCCGGCCTCGCGCTGGCGTTCGCGCAGCGCGTCGAGTTCCTCGGCCGACATGTAGCACGGGTATGCAAGCCCCTTCTCCAGCATCTGCGCGAGCACCTCGCGATAGCGGTCCATCCGCTGCATCTGGTAGATCGGGCCTTCGTCGAAATCCAGGCCGAGCCATTGCATCCCTTCGAGGATCGCGTCGACCGCTTCCTGCGACGAGCGTTCGACGTCGGTGTCCTCGATGCGCAGCACGAACGTGCCCTTCATCTTGCGGGCGAACGCCCACGGATAGAGCGCGGAGCGGATGTTGCCGAGGTGGATGAAGCCGGTGGGACTCGGCGCGAAGCGGGTACGGACAGGACGGGTCATAAACGGTAACTCGAACGCCTGGGGCGCATGAATGATTCGACGCGGGATCGACGGCGGCAGCCCGGACAGCAACGGGGCCGGCCGCGCCCGGAACGGGAAAGAAGCCGGAATTATACTCGCGCCGGACATCGCGCCAAGCGCGCCGCTTGCTTTATGATGTGCGCGCCGCGGCCGCCAGCCGGCGCGGCACCGGCCGCACGGAACCTGCCGCGCGGCCGCTCGGAACCTATCGCCGCCGCGGGCCGTGTAACCCGCCGCCAAGCCGCCGGAGAACCATTCGATGTCGTCCCCTCGCCTGTCGCGCCGCCACTTCACGATCGCCGCCGCGTCCGCCAGCCTCGCCGCCTGCACGTCGTTCGGCGACAAATCCCGTTCGGACAATACTTCCGGCGCCACGCAGCCGCGCGAGAAGCCGGTGAAGATCGGCATCGCGCTCGGCGGCGGCGCCGCGCGCGGCTTCTCGCACATCGGCGTGCTGAAGGCGCTCGAGGCGCGCGGCATCCCGGTCGAAATCGTCGCGGGCACGAGCGCGGGCTCGGTGGTCGGCGCACTGTATGCGTCGGGCATGAGCGCACTGCAGATCAACAAGATCGCGCTCGACATGGATCAGGCGGCGATCAGCGACTGGGCGCTGCCGTTCCGTTCGCGCGGGCTGCTGCAAGGCGTGGCGCTGCAGAACTTCCTGAACAAGACGCTCAACAACCGGCCGATCGAGAAGATGGCGAAGCCGCTCGGCATTGTCGCGACCGATCTGCAGAGCGGTCAGCCGATCCTGTTCCAGCAGGGCAATGCGGGGCTCGCGGTGCGTGCGTCGTGCAGCGTGCCGTCGGTGTTCGAACCGGTGAAGATCGGCAACCGCGAATATGTCGACGGCGGCCTCGTGAGCCCCGTGCCGGCGTCGTACGCGCGCAAGATGGGCGCGAGCTTCGTGATCGCGGTCGACATCTCGGCCCGGCCGGACGGCGCGGCAACCAACAACCCGATCGAGATGCTGCTGCAGACCTTCACGATCATGGGCCAGACGATCAAGACCTACGAGCTCGAAAAGTACGCCGACGTCGTGATCCGCCCGAACCTCGCGGCCATGGGCGGCAGCGACTTCAACCAGCGCAACGCGGCCATTCTTGCAGGCGAGGAAGCCGTCGCGCGCATCATGCCGGAACTGCAGCGCAAGCTCGCGGCAGCGCGCGGCGTGGCCGCCGCGTAAGCACGCGATGCGCAGGCCGGCGCGCGCTGCCGGCCCGCAAACGACGGCGCGACCGTCATTCACCGTTTGCACCGCCCCAAAACAAAAAACCCTGCCGCCTTTCGGTGACAGGGTTTTTTCGATCCGGCCGGTCCGGCCGTCGAACGTCAGTTGTTGCCGTTCGCCGAATCGTCGCCAATCGTCGCGCGCACGCGCTGACGCAGATCTTCCGGCTTCATCGGGAACTCCGACTCAAGCCGGCGCGCGCCGGTGAAACGCTTTTCCCAGTAGCCGCTATCGAGATCGTCGACGCGGATGGTGCTGCCCGTCGACGGCGAGTGCACGAACTTGTTGTCGCCGATGTAGATGCCGACGTGCGAGAACGTGCGGCGCATCGTGTTGAAGAACACGAGATCGCCCGGCTTGAGGTTGCTCATGCTCACCTTCTCGCCGACGCGGCTCATCTCTTCCGCTCGACGCGGCAGCGACATGCCGAGGGTATCCTGGAACACGTAGCGCACGAAGCCGCTGCAGTCGAGGCCCGAATCCGGCGAGTTGCCGCCCCAGCGATAGCGCACGCCGATCATGTTCAGCGCGCCGACGACCACGTCGCCTGCCTTGCCAGCCATGCCGGCGAGGAACGACTTCGCGCCACCGCCCGACGGCTGCGCGCTGGTCTGCTGGAGGGAGGAATTCGACGCGTTCTGCGTCGAATTTGTGACATTCTGGTTAAAACTGCTGACTTCGTCGGCGAACGCGCCGGGTGCTGCTGCGAACAGGGCGCCGATGAATAGCCCGGCGATGGTGCGCGCGCATGCCTGGGTCAGGGATCGATGCTGCATTGGTCGATGGAATTTGCTTAAAAATCAGCTGATTGGCGGAAAATTTCGGTCGATACTAGCCAGCGCGTAATCGTTTGTCAAAACAAATTAATAAATACAATCGAGATGATCAGACCATTGGCGGCCTATCACGCTTTCCAGACCGCTTTCAACAGCTTTTGTGTGTAAGGATGTGACGGTCTGCCGAAGATGTCGGCCACCTCTCCCGACTCGACGACGGCCCCGCCCTGCATCACCGCGACGCGGTGTGCCATCGCCCCGATCACCTCCAGGTCATGGCTGATGAATACATAGCCGAGGTTGTATTTCTGTTGCAAATTCGCGAGCAGCTTGAGCACCTGCTGCTGGATCGACACGTCGAGCGCGGACGTCGGCTCGTCGAGGATCAGGATGCGCGGTTCCAGCACCAGCGCGCGCGCGATCGCGATCCGCTGGCGCTGCCCGCCCGAGAATTCGTGCGGATAACGGTGCAGCACCGTGCGGTCGAGGCCGACTTCGCGCAGCACCGCGAGCGACTTCGCGCGACGCGCATCGGGCGTCATGTCCGGGCGATGCAGTTCGAGCCCCTCGCCGACGATCCGCTCGATCGTGTGACGCGGAGAAAGCGAACTGAACGGATCCTGAAAGACCACCTGCATGTTCGAGCGCAGGGCGGTCTGTTCGCGGCCGCGATAGGTCGACAGCGCACGCCCCTGGAATTCGATCGTGCCGCCGGCCGTCTTTTGCAGGCCGAGCAGCGCCATCGCGAGCGTCGACTTCCCGGATCCCGATTCACCGACGATGCCGAGCGTCTCGCCCTGCCGCACCGACACCGACACATCCGCGACGGCCGTCACGGGTACCGAGCCGAACCAGCCCGCGATGCCCGGCCGCTTGCGCGCGAACTGCACGCTCACGTGGCGGGCATCGAGCACGACGGGCGCGATCGGCATCACCGGCGCGACCGCGCGTTGCGGACGGCTGTTCAGCAGCCGCTGCGTATACGGATGCTCGGGTTCCGCGAAGATCCGCTCGACCGGCCCGCTCTCGACGAGCCGGCCGTGCTCCATCACCGCGACGCGATCCGCGAAGTGCCGCACGAGATTCAGGTCGTGCGTGATCAGCAGGATCGCCATCCCGCGCTTTTCCGCCTCCTCGCGCTGCAGTTCCAGCAGCAGGTCGACGATCTGCGCGCGGATCGTCACGTCGAGCGCGGTGGTCGGCTCGTCGGCCAGCAGCAGGCGCGGCCGGCAGGCGAGCGCCATCGCGATCATCGCGCGCTGCCGCTGGCCGCCCGACAACTGGTGCGGATAGCTGTCGACACGCTTCTCCGGCTCCGCGATGCCCGTGCGCGCAAGCAGAGCGATCGCACGCTTGCGCGCCTCGACCGCCGATACGCCGTCGTGCAGCACGATCGTCTCGCCGATTTGCACGCCGATCGTATACAGCGGGTTGAGCGCCGTCATCGGTTCCTGGAAGATCATCGCGATGTCCGAGCCGCGCAGCCCGCGCATCTCGCGCTCGCTCTTGCCAGCCAGGTCCTGCCCCGCGAAGCGGATCGCGCCGCTCACGTCGGCGTCGCGCAGCAGCCGCAGGATCGACAGCGCGGTCACGCTCTTGCCGGAACCCGACTCGCCGACCAGCGCGACGCGCTCGCCGCGACCGATCTCGAGCGTCACGTCGTCCACCGCGACCGTGTCGCCGAAGCGCACATGCAGATGCTCGAGCGCCAGCAGCGGCTCATGCTGCGTCGATACGACCGGTTCGCTCATCGCTGGCCTCCCGCCGCGCGCACCGAATCGGCGATCCGCGTGTCGAGTGCGTTGCGCAGCGCGTCGCCCATGAAGGTCAGCAGCAGCAGCGTCGTGACCAGCACGCCGAAGGTCGACAACGAGATCCACCATGCGTCGAGGTTGCCCTTGCCCTGCGCGAGCAGTTCGCCGAGGCTCGGAGTCGGCGGCGGCACGCCGAGCCCGAGGAAATCGAGGCTCGTGAGCGCGAGGATCGAGCCGCTCATCCGGAACGGCAGGAACGTGATCACCGGCGTGAGACTGTTCGGCAGCACATGGCGCCAGATGATCTGCCAGTTCGTGAGCCCCATCGCGCGCGCCGCGCGCACGTAGTCCTGCGTGCGGTTGCGCAGGAATTCCGCGCGCACGTAGTCGGCGAGCCCGATCCAGCCGAACAGCGACAGCAGCACGATCAGCAGCAGGAAACTCGGCTCGAAGATCGACGCGAAGATGATCAGCAGGTACAGCTCGGGCAGCGAACTCCAGATCTCGATCAGGCGCTGCCCGACGATGTCGATGCGCCCGCCGAAGAAGCCCTGCACGGCGCCCGCGGCGATCCCGAGCAGCGTGCCGATCACGGTCAGGATCAGCCCGAACTCGACCGACACGCGGAACCCGTACACGAGCCGGGCGAGCAGGTCGCGCCCCTGCGCGTCGGTGCCGAGCCAGTTAGCGCGCGACGGCGGCGCGGGGTTCGGCACGTTCGAGAAGTAGTTCAGCGTGTCGTAGTAGTAATGGTTCGGCGGGTAGACGACGAAGTTGCCGGGTGCCTCGAGCCGCTTGCGCACATACGGATCGAGATAGTCGGCCGGCGTCGGGAAATCGCCGCCGAAGGTCGTCTCCGGATACGCATGGAACATCGGGAAATAGGTCTGGCCGTCGTAACGCACGACGAGCGGCTTGTCGTTCGACCACAGCGGCGCCGCGAGACTCGCGGCGAACGCGACGACGAAGATCACGAAGCTCCAGTAGCCGAGGCGCTGCTGCCTGAAGCGCTGCCATACGCGGCGCGCGGGAGACGGCGACATGCGGGCGCGCGCCGCGTCGATGCGGGACGACACGACGGCCCGGTTCATCGCGCACCTCGCCCGGTGACGCCGGGCATGCAGACGGACGGTTTCATGTCAGCGCTCCAGGGTGTCGAATTGAATGCGCGGATCGACCCACACATAGCAGAGATCGGAGATCAGCTTGGTCGCAAGGCCGATCAGCGTGAACAGGTACAGCGTGCCGAGCACGACCGGATAGTCGCGCCGCACGACCGATTCGTACGACAGCAGCCCGAGGCCGTCGAGCGAGAACAGCGTCTCGATCAGCAGGCTGCCCGTGAAGAACGCGCCGATGAACGCGGCCGGGAAACCGACGATCAGCGGCAGCATCGCGTTGCGGAACACGTGCTTCCACAGCACGCTGCGCTCGGAGAGCCCCTTCGCGCGCGCGGTCAGCACGTATTGCCGGCGGATCTGGTCGAGGAACGCATTCTTCGTGAGCATCGTGACGACCGCGAAGCTGCCGACGACCGACGCCGTGATCGGCAGCGCGATGTGCCACAGGTAGTCGAGCACCTTGCCGACGAGTGACAGCTGGGCGAAGTTGTCCGACGTGAGCCCGCGCAGCGGGAAAAGCTGCCAGAACGAGCCGCCGCCGAACAGCACGAGCAGCAGCACGCCGAGCACGAAGCCCGGAATCGCATAACCGACGAGCACGACGAGGCTCGTCGCGACGTCGAACGGCGAGCCGTTGCGCACGGCCTTCGCGATGCCGAGCGGCACCGAGATCAGGTACGTGAGGAAGAACGTCCACAGCCCGATGCTGATCGACACGGGCAGCTTCTGCACGACCAGCGACCACACGCTCTGGTGGCGGAAGTAGCTGTCGCCGAGATCGAAGCGCGCGAAGCGCTTCAGCATCAGCCAGTAGCGTTCGAGCGGCGGTTTGTCGAAGCCGTACAGCGCCTTGAGCTGCGCAAGCTGCTGTGCGTCGACGCCGGTGTGCGCGCGCATCCCGAACGGCACCGCCCCCTGCTCCGTCGCGCCCTTGCGCAATTCCTGCACGGCCTGTTCGACGGGGCCGCCCGGTACGAACTGGATCACGGCGAACGTGAGCGTCAGCACTCCGATGAGCGTCGGGATCATCAGCAGCAGGCGTTTGAGGATGTAGCTCCACATGGGCGTCGACTCGCGATCGGTAGGCAGGGTTGGACGTAGGGGCGGCGTGGCTCAGTGATCGGGCTTCGCCCACCAGGTCGACACGACCCAGCCCTCGGCCGAATAGTACAGCGGCAGCGTCTGCGGGTAGCCAAGCGTGCGCTTGTACGCGATCCGGTGCGTCGTGCTGTACCACTGCGGGACGGCGTAGTAGCCATGCATCAGCACGCGGTCGAGCGCGTGTGTCGCATCGAGCAATTCGTCGCGCGACTGCGCGGTGCCGAGTGCGTGCAGCAACGCGTCGACGGCCGGTGACTTCAGACCGATGACATTGGATGATCCCGGCTCGTCCGCGAACTTGCTGGCAAAACGCGCAAACTGTTCTGCGCCCGGTACCTGTACGCCGACGTAGCGGATCGGCGTCATGTCGTAGTCGAAGGCGTCGAGACGCTTTTGCAACAGCGCGAAATCAGCCGTCCTAAAGCGTACCTCGATGCCGAGCTTCGCAAGATTGCGCTGGTAGGCTGCCACGATCCCCTGGAATGGGGACCCTGCATCGTCCAGGATCTCGAACGTGAAAGGCTCTCCTTGCGCATTGCGCAATGCGCCATCGCGATAAGTCCAGCCTGCCTGCGCAAGCAGTGCCCGCGCCTTCAACAGGTTCGCGCGCAGCGAATTCGGCGGGTTCGTGTTCGGTTGCACGACCATCGGGCCGAATACGACCGGGTCAAGCTGCGCACGCAGCGGCTCGAGCAGCTTCAGTTCGCCCGGCCCCGGCAGACCGGTGGCCTGCAGGTCGGTGTCAGCGAAATAGCTGTCGAGGCGCGTATAACCGCCATAGAACAGTTGGCGATTCAGCCATTCGAAGTCGAGCGCGAGGTCAAGCGCCTGGCGCACACGCACATCGCGAAACAGCGGCCTGCGCAGGTTCATGAAGAAGCCCTGCATGCCGGCGCCGTTGTGTTGCCGGAATTCACGCTTGATCAACTCGCCGCTGTCAAAGCGCTTGCCGACATCCTGCCGTATCCAATTGCGCGCGATGTTCTCGACAAGTACGTCAAATTCACCTGCCTTGAACCCCTCGAGCCGCGCAACGCCCTCTCCGTACAGCTTGTAGACGATCCGTTCGAAGTTGTTGGTGCCCACCCGCACCGGCAGGTCGGCCCCCCAATATGCCGGGTTGCGCCGGTATGTAATGTTGCGGCCGTTGTCGTAGCGCTCGATCAGGTACGGGCCGCTGCCGATCGGCTGCTCGAACGCGAGCTGGTCGAACGGGATGCGCGAGCCGTCCGCGCGCAATCCCCACTTGCGCGAAAACACCGGCACGCCGCCGGCGATCAGCGGCAGTTCACGATTCGCGCTGCGGAACTCGAAACGCACGGTGGCGGGATCAACCACCACGGCCTTCGTGATTTCCGCGAAATACGCGCCGAACTGCGGCGCGGCCAGCTTGCTCTTCAGTGTGTCGAACGAGAACTTGACGTCGTCGGCCGTGACCGGGTCGCCATTGGAAAAGCGCGCGCGCGGATTCAGGTGGAACGTGACCGAACGGCGATCCGGTGCGATGTCGATGTCGTCGGCGAGCAGCCCGTACGCGGACGCCGGCTCGTCCGAACTGCCGGTCGCGAGGCTCTCGAACAACATGTCGATGCCCGGCGCGGGATTGCCGCGCATCGTAAACGGGTTGAACTTGTCGAACGAGGTCAGCCGGTTGGGGTTCGCGAGCACGAGCGTGCCGCCCTTCGGCGCGTCGGGGTTGACGTAGTCGAAATGCCTGAAGCCCGGCGGATACTTCGGCACGCCGTACTGCGCAATGGCGTAGGCCGCGTGCGCGGCCGTCGCGGCCAGCGCCGCCTGCAACACGAACACCGCGGCCGTGCGGCCGGCAACCCGTACGGCACGGCGGACACGCACGGCGGCCCGGGGCGAACCCTTCGTCATAGAGGCCCTGTCGGTCGAATGAGGGTAGTAACGAGGGACGATTCTACCCATTCAATCCGTCGGGCCAAAAGAAAACCGCCATGCAGGCGGTTTCTTCATCAGCGGACGTTGCGCGCACATCACGCGTGCGCCCTGTCGATCAACGCCAGCCGTTGTGGCGACCGTTGTCCCAATGGCCGTGACCGCGATCCCAGCCGGGGCGGCCGCCGTGACGGCGGTACCACTCGTCGCGGCCCCAGTAGCGACGGCCGTCCCAGTAGCGGTCGCCATGCCAGCCGATCACGATAGTCGGCGCCGGTGCGTAGACGGGTGCCGGCGCGTAGACCGGCGCAGGCTGATAGACGACCGGCGGCGGAGGCGGCGGCGCATACACAGGTGCGGGCGCGACGTAGACCGGTGCCGGAACGCCGAGATTGATCCCGACATTGACTCCCGCCATTGCTGCGCCCGACACGAGCAAGGCCGTCATACCGGTCAAGAGCGAGGCAATACGCAAGGTCTTCATGGATTCCTCTTTGGGGGTTGTTTGATGTGTGATTCGACTATAACGGCAAGCGTTGCCACCGCATATTTCAAGTTTGTAAGAACTGATGCGCGGCATCGCAACGGCAAGCTTGCGCTAACGTCTTGTAACAATCGACGGCCCGACGGAGGCGTCCAGGCGCCCTTCCGCCTTCGCCGATCGGCGTTCGCACCGGCAATGCGTGCGCGCCGAATCATACAGTCGATGTCCCGCGGTACCGCCCTCGCGGGCCGCAGCGCCCTTCTCGCGGACGAAAAAAAAGCGGCACCTTCGTGCCGCTTCTCCGGTCGACGCATCGCGCCGCGATGCCGCTCAGCGCGACATCATGTTCATGCTGACGTTGTGCATCACCCACAGCGTGCCGACGATCAGGATCGCCGCGGTCAGCACCGTGTAGCTGAACGCCATCACGTTCCAGCGCTGGCCCGACGAGCCGTTCATGTGCAGGAAGTACACGAGGTGCACGACGATCTGCACGAACGCGAGCACGGCAAGCGCGATCAGCGACGCGTGCGGCGACAGCACGCCGCCCATCACGAGGCCGAACGACGCGGCCGTGAGCAGCACCGACAGGATGAAACCGGCGACATAACCGCCGACACTGCCGTGCCCTTCTTCGAGTTGAGACGAATGCGAATGGGCCATTTAGATCACGCTCGCGAGATAGACAAAGGAAAACACGCAGATCCACACGATGTCGAGGAAGTGCCAGAAGAGGCTCAGGCACGTCAGGCGTCGCAGGTCGCGATCGGTCAGGTCGCCGCCGCGAAACACGATCTGCCCGGCGAGCACGATCATCCACAGCAGCCCGGCCGTCACGTGCAGCCCGTGCGTACCGACCAGCGTGAAGAACGCCGACAGGAACGCGCTACGCTGCGGGCCCGCGCCTTCCGCGATCAGGTGCGAGAACTCGCGCAGTTCCATCACGAGAAACGCCGCGCCCAGCACGAACGTTACCGCGAGCCACGCGAGCAGCGCGCCACGCCGCTGCTTGTACGCGGCGAGCATCGCGAACCCGTACGTGATGCTCGACAGCAGCAGCGCGGCGGTTTCCACCGCGACGCCCGGAATGTCGAACAGGTCTTTCGCGGTCGGGCCGCCCGCATACTGCTGGCCGAGCACCGCGAACGTCGCGAACAGCGCGGCAAAGATCACGCAGTCGGTCATCAGGTACAGCCAGAACCCGAACACCGAATGCGACGGCGGATGGTCGTCGTGCTCGAGCAGGGTTGCGCTCAAGGTTTTCTGCAACATCAGTTGGCCTCCAGTTCCACGTCGTCGACGCGCGCGGCCACGCGCTGCGTCGGCTGCTTGTCTTCGGTCTTGCGCACCGTCGACGCAGGGATGTAATAACCGTCGTTATCGCGCGAGCTGTAGATCACGAGCGTCGCGACGATCCCGACGAGCCCGCCGATCGCCATCCACCAGATGTGCCACACCAGCGCGAAGCCGAGCACCAGGCTGAAGATCGCCACCACGAGGCCCGCGCAGGTATTCGACGGCATGTGGATGTCGCGGAACGACGCCGGGTTCGGCCGGCCTTCGCCGCGTGCCTTCATGTCCGCATACGCGTCGAGCGTGCGCACCTGCGGGATCACCGCGAAGTTGTAGTCGGCCGGCGGCGACGAAGTCGCCCACTCCAGCGTGCGGCCGCCCCACGGATCGCCCGTCGTGTCGCGGTATGCCGGCAGGTTGCGGTTGCGGATGCTGACCACCAGTTGCAGCAACTGGCACGCAATGCCGACCGCGATCAGCACGGCGCCGAATGCGGCGACCAGCAGCCACGGATGCCAGGCCGGGTTGTCGTAGTGGTTGAGCCGGCGCGTCATGCCCATGAAGCCGAGCACGTAGAGCGGCACGAACGCGACGTAGAAGCCGACCTGCCAGAACCAGAACGCAGCCTTGCCGAGCTTCTCGTTCAGCTTGAAGCCGAACGCCTTCGGGAACCAGTAGTTGAAGCCCGCGAGATAACCGAACAGCACGCCGCCGATGATCACGTTGTGGAAGTGCGCGATCAGGAACAGGCTGTTGTGCAGCACGAAGTCCGCACCCGGAATCGCCATCATCACGCCGGTCATGCCGCCGATCGTGAACGTGACCATGAAGCCGATCGTCCACAGCACGGGCGTCGTGAATTCGATCCGGCCGCGATACATCGTGAACAGCCAGTTGAACACCTTCACGCCGGTCGGGATCGCGATGATCATCGTCATGATGCCGAAGAACGCGTTCACGTTCGCACCCGAGCCCATCGTGAAGAAGTGGTGCAGCCACACGAGGAACGACAGCACCATGATCGCGCAGGTCGCGTACACCATCGTCTTGTAGCCGAACAGCGGCTTCTTCGCGAACGTCGCGATGACTTCCGAGAAGATCCCGAACGCCGGCAGGATCAGGATGTACACCTCCGGATGGCCCCACGCCCAGATCAGGTTCAGGTACAGCATCGCGTTGCCGCCGGCTTCGTTCGTGAAGAAGTGCATGCCGAGGTAACGGTCGAGGCCGAGCAGCGCGAGCGTCGCGGTCAGGATCGGGAACGACGCCATGATCAGCACGTTCGTGCAGAGCGCGGTCCACGTGAACACCGGCATCTTCATCAGCGTCATGCCCGGCGCGCGCATCTTGATGATCGTCACGAAGAAGTTCACGCCGGTCAGCAGCGTGCCGACGCCCGATATCTGCAGCGCCCACAGGTAGTAGTCGACCCCTACCCCCGGACTGAACTGCAGCTCCGACAGCGGCGGATACGCGAGCCAGCCCGTCTGCGCGAATTCGCCGATCACGAGCGACACGTTGATCAGGATCGCACTGACGGCCGTCATCCAGAAGGAGAGCGAGTTGATGAACGGGAATGCGACGTCGCGCGCGCCGATCTGCAGCGGCACGACCAGGTTCATCAGGCCGACCATGAACACCATCGCCATGAAGAAGATCATGATCACGCCGTGTGCCGTGAAGACCTGGTCATAGTGGTGCGGCGGCAGGTAGCCGGGCCCGTTGTACGAGAGCGCGAGCTGCATGCGCATCATGATCGCGTCGGCGAAGCCGCGCAGCAGCATGATCAGCGCGACGATGATGTACATCACGCCGAGTCTCTTGTGGTCGACCGTGGTCAGCCATTCCGTCCACAGCCATTTCCACCGGCCGGTGATCGTCAGCGCGGCGAGAATGCCCAGCACGACCAGCCCCATGAAGGCGCCTGCCCCCATGATGATGGGCTGATCGAACGGGATCGCCGAGAGTGTGAGTTTGCCGAACATGCGTTACCCCTTCGTGCCGCAGGCGGCGTCCTTCAGGTCGAGGACGTGGCCATCGTTGTATTTCGCGATGATGTTGTGGAAGAGCCGCGGATCGACCGACGAGAAGTAGCGCACCGGCGCCTTCTCGCTCGGCTGGGCGACGGTACCGTACACGGTCGCATCGAGACGGTCGGGCGAGGCCTTCACCTTCTGCACCCATGCATCGAACTGTTCGCGCGGCTCGGCGAGCGTGCGGAACTTCATGTCGGAGAAGCCGCGGCCGCTGAAGTTGGCGGACGTGCCCGCGTAGTTGCCGGGCTCGTCGGCGATCAGGTGCAGGCGCGTCTGCATGCCGGCCATCGCGTAGACCTGGCCGCCGAGCTGCGGGATGAAGAACGAGTTCATCACCGAATCCGACGTGATGCGGAAGTTCACCGGCGTGCCGACCGGAATCGCGAGCTGGTTCACCGACGCGATGCCGAGTTCCGGATAGATGAACAGCCACTTCCAGTCGAGCGCGACGACCTCGACGTCGATCGGCTTCACCGACGACTCGAGCGGCTTGTACGGGTCGAGCTCGTGCGTGGTCTTCCACGTGAGCACGCCGAGGAACAGGATGATCAGCGTCGGCACCGTCCAGATCACGACCTCGATCGCGGTCGAGTGCGACCAGTTCGGCGCGTAGGTGGCGCTGCGGTTCGATGCGCGGTAACGCCACGCGAACCACAGCGTGAGCAGGATCACCGGCACGACGACGACCAGCATCGCCCAGGTGGACGTTGCGATCAGCGCCTTCTCGGCAGCACCCACGCTTCCTTTCGGATTTAGTACATCTAAATTACAGCCTGACAGGCTCAGGGCCGCGCCGATCGACATCAGCGCCACCCCGCCTTTTGAAGCTCTTCTTTTCATCACACCGCCCGAGGGTCATTGAATCCGTTTGCGTATGCCCGATGCGCATTCGATCCACGAAAGTGGCCGAATCATACGTCGCGCGAGTGCGATGAAGAACCAGCTAATGCGGAAAATCATCATTGCAGAATCTGTTGTGAGACACATTGTCGCGGGGCAATTTCACGCAGCCGCACGCGGGCCCGGCGCTACCTGCGCCGGACCGAGATCGATGTGTACGCAACGGCCGCACCGCCGCGCAATGAGCCCCGCTCGCGCGACGTGCCGCGATCAGCCGCGCGTCGATGCCATGTACGACGGCTGCGGCTGCGCAGGGCCGTCCCCTGCCGGCAGCTTCGAGTGGCTCGCGTCTTGGATCAGCCTTCCGACAGTCGGATCGATCGCGTCGGTGAACGGCTTCGGATCGATGCCGACCGCCAGCACGACCAGTGCGAGCGACGCGAACATCACGATCTCGCGACGATTCAGGTCGGCGAGCTTCGCGATCCGCTGGCTCGCGACCTTGCCGAACACGACGCGCTTGAGCATCCACAGCGTGTACGACGCGCTGAGGATCAGCGTCAGTGCCGCGATCGCGCCGATCCAGAAGTTGAAGCGGATCGCGCCCATGATGACCATGAACTCGCCGACGAAGCCCGACGTGCCCGGCAGGCCGACGTTGGCCATGGCGAACAGCACCGTGAAGGTCGCAAAACGCGGCATCACGCCCGCGACGCCGCCGTACGCGGCAATCTCGCGCTGCTTCGTGCGGTCGACGAGCACGTTCACGCACAACAGCATCGCGCCCGCGACGAAGCCGTACGACACGAGTTGCACGATCGCGCCTTCGACGCCGATCCGGTTGAACAGGAACAGCCCGAGCGTGACGATCCCCATGTGTGCGACCGTCGAATACGCGAGCAGCTTGCCGAGATCGGTCTGGGCGAGCGCGATCAGGCTCGCATAGACGATCGCGAACAGCGACAGCGCGATCACGGCCGGCGCGAAGAAGTGGCTCGCGTCGGGTGTCACCGGCAGCGCGAAGCGCAGGAACCCGTAGCCGCCGAGCTTGAGCATCGCGAGCATCAGCGCCGCGCCCGTCGGGCCGTCGGTATAGACGTCGCTCAGCCACGTGTGGACCGGCCACATCGGCACCTTGACCGCGAAGGCGGCGAAGAAGCCGAGGAACACCAGCAACTGCGGCGCGAAGCCGAGCTGCAGCGTGCGCCACACGGCCATGTCGAACGTGTGCGACTGCGCGTACAGGTACAGCATCGCCATCAGCAGCAACAGCGAGCCGGCGAACGAGATGAAGAAGAACTTCACGGCCGCGTACACGCGGCGCTCGCGCCCCCATGTGCCGATCAGCAGGTAAAGCGGGATCAGCGTCGCCTCGAAGAAGATGAAGAACAGCAGCCCGTCCTGTGCGACGAACACGCCGACCATCAGCCCCGACAGGATCAGGAACGACGCGTAGTACTGCGCGACGCGCACCGTGACCGACTCCCACGACGCCACGACCACCACGAGCGTCGTGAACGCGGTCAGCACGACGAGCCACAGCGACGCGCCGTCGATGCCGACCCGCCATCCGGAATTGAATGCCGCCAGCCAGTTGCGGCTCTCGACGAACTGCATCGCGGCCGAGTGCGCATCGAAACCGGCGACCAGCGGAACGACCGCCGCAAGCCCCACCAGCGCGCCGACGAGCGCGATCAGCCTCGTTCGACGTGGATGATGGTCGGAACCGGCACGCAGCAGGCACGCGCCGAACAGGATCGGAGCCCAGATGGCCAGGCTCAGGAAGGGGAAATCATGCATGTCAACAGGGCCTTGATGAAGTCGCGCACTGCATCGGAGACAGGCGAGACGAAAGGAACGAAATCAAATCGACAGAAAGATTTCGTGAATCGCCAATGTTGGCAAAATGTAAAGCGGCATCACGGGAAAGCTTGACGCCGCTCAAACGCGATCGGGTTAACCAGCATAAGGCGATTGATTATTTTCTGCAGCGCAGCAGAACATTGATTTCCACAACACACCGTATCTTTATGATTTTTATGAGTAATTTTTTGTATTGATCGGTCAGACAGATAGCAAAAATCGACGCAGCGCCGCATTTTTGACATCCGCCTGCCATTTCGGAGGGTCGGAACGAGCTGATTGGCGCCAGACAAGACGGCGAGAACGCAGCCCTGATTTCTTACAGACTATCTTTCATTTTTATTTCATTTCGTCTTGCTCGACGCGGATCGAGTGAATGGTCGCGCCGCTCGCCCCCTCTCCGCACTCTCGTGACCGTGCGCGACATCCCGCAACGCGGGCGGGTCACGCGCTACGGAGAACGGATCGATCACGAGCAGCAATGCCGCCTTGCTTCATCGCGACGAGAGGCGCGACGATCGCGTGGACTCGTGCAGGATCTGCGGGCGCTCGCAATACACGCATATGCCGTCGACCATCGCGTGCCGGTAGCCGCGTGCCGCCGAGCGCAACACGCGTGGTCGTCGACAAGTCCGTCGACGAAACGATGAATCGATGAGAGAAGACAGCCGGAACGGAACGCACGCTCGACCCGAGCACTCATTGGACATTGAGCACCACGCCCACATTGGCCGGCGGACGAGATCCAGCCGCATCGCGTGTCGGGCGCTCGACGGGCTGGAAAAAGAAAAAGCCCCGCAAGTCCGAGAACTTGCGGGGCTTTGTCACCGCTTTTGGCGGAGACGGAGGGATTCGAACCCTCGATCCAGGTTTTGGCCCAGATGCTCCCTTAGCAGGGGAGTGCCTTCGACCTCTCGGCCACGTCTCCCAAACTTTCGCTCGCACCAGGGAGGCAGTGCGACGAGAACGAAATAATATAGGGTTTCGAACCGCACGTCAATTTCCGTGATGCATTTTCTTCAATGCATCACGAAAAATTCACGATGCCTGGTCGAGTTCGAATGCCTTGTGCAACGCGCGGACGGCCAGCTCCATGTATTTCTCGTCGATCAGCACCGAAATCTTGATTTCGGACGTCGAGATCATCTGGATGTTGATGCCCTCTTCCGACAGCGTGCGGAACATCTTGCTCGCGACGCCCACGTGCGAACGCATGCCGACGCCGACCACCGACACCTTCGACACCTTCGGATCGCCCTGCACCTGCTCGGCGTTCACGTGGCCCTTCACCTGGTTGGTGAGGATGTCCATCGCCTTCTGGTAGTCGCCGCGGCCGACCGTGAACGTGAAGTCGGTCTTGCCCTGGACGCTCTGGTTCTGGATGATCATGTCGACGTCGACGTTCGCATCCGCGACCGGGCCGAGGATCTGATACGCGATGCCCGGCTTGTCGGGCACGCCCATCACAGCAATGCGTGCTTCGTCGCGCTGGAACGCGATGCCGGAAATGACTGCCTTTTCCATGGTCTCGTCTTCTTCAAAAGTAATCAGGGTGCCCGAGCGCATTTCTTCGTCGAGCGCAATCAGCGGATCGGTCAGGCTCGACAGCACGCGCGTCTTCACCTGGTATTTGCCGGCGAATTCGACCGAGCGGATCTGCAGGACCTTCGAGCCGAGGCTGGCCATTTCCAGCATTTCCTCGAACGTCACGCGATCGAGGCGTCGCGCCTCTTCGACGACGCGTGGGTCGGTCGTGTAGACGCCGTCGACGTCCGTGTAAATCAGGCACTCTTCGGCACCCAGCGCAGCCGCGACCGCCACCGCCGACGTATCCGAGCCGCCACGGCCCAGCGTCGTGATGTGGCCGTCCGGATCGACGCCCTGGAAGCCCGTGATGATCACGACCTTGCCTGCATTCAGATCGGCCTTCACGCGCTCGTCATCGATCGAGTGAATGCGCGCTTTCGTGAACGCGCTGTCCGTCTTGATCGGCACTTGCCAGCCGGCGTAGCTCACGGCCTCGACGCCGATTTCCTGCAGCGCGATCGACAGCAGGCCGACGCTGACCTGCTCGCCGGTCGACGCGATCATGTCGAGCTCGCGCGGGCTCGGCTGGCTCGAAATCTCTTTCGCAAGACCGAGCAGACGGTTGGTTTCGCCGGACATCGCCGAAGGCACGACCACCATCTGGTGCCCGGCCTGATGCCATTTTGCGACGCGTTTCGCGACGTTCTTGATGCGCTCGACCGAGCCCATCGAAGTGCCGCCGTATTTGTGTACGATGAGTGCCATTGTCGTTCTGAACTGGAGGAGAAACCGCACGGGCGCGCTGGGCAGGCCGCGTAGCCGTTCGGTCACGCGGCTTGTGGCTGTGGACGGACGACGAGGGGGACGGCTGGGACGCAACACGCAAGCGTGACGGATTTTGCCCGGAAGGCCGATCAGGCCGCGCAAACCGGGTACGTCACGCGGAAAACCTGCACAAATCGCTCAAAAATCGAGCCGAGCAAACGACCGAGCGTACCCGATAGAGGCCCGCTTGACAAGCCGCTCGCCGCGTCCGGAGCCGTTCCGGCGCTGTTTACCAAATGGTGAAAATGCGCGCGCCATCGCACCGCCGGAAGCCTGCCCGCCGTTACGCGATCAGCAGGTCGGGACGCCATTCGATCCGGCGCCAGGCACCGTCGCCGGCCGCCTCGCTGCCGAACGCGCCGACATCGCGATTGACGCCGAGCCGCGGCACGTAGATCAGCCGCTCGCCCACGAACAAGAGCGGCACGTCGCGCTGCCAGGCCGGCACGCCGCGCTCCTGGAACAGGTTCTTCAGCGTGCGACCCGGCCCGCCCGGCGACGTGCGCATCCGCTCGCCGCCCGCTCGGGCGCGCGCCACGAGCCGCGCGCCGCGCAGCAGCACCTCCGGCACCGCATCGGGGCTTGCCGCGTCGGCCGGCGCGAACACGAACGTGCCGCGCCATCCCGGCAGGTGCCAGACCTCCTGCCCGTCCCACGCGAGCGATGCGTCCGGATGGGGCGTGCCGGTGCCGTCGTCGGCCGGCTCGCTGCTGTCGCCCGCTTCCCAGTAGACGACATCGCGATAAAGCCGCAAGCATTGCCCCGCGTGATCGACGCGCAATGCATGGGCATCGTGTGCGGCACGCAACTGCCGCATCATGTTGGCGAGCCGGGCGGCCGACGCGCCCGGCAAACCGAGCCGGCGCATCCAGAAGCGCAGCAGGTTCGCGCCACGCGTATCGTCGAACGCAACCAGTGCATCGCGTGACAGCGCCTGTCCGTCATCGCGCGCGGCAACGACGAAGTCGAGTTCAGCCAGATCGTCGAGCAACCGCTGGGCGGCGGCCGCATGCTGGGCCGCGCGGCCCAGCGCGTCGCGAAAGCCCGGGAAATGCACGGCCAGCGCCGGCAGCACGTCGATGCGCAGCGCATTGCGCGCGTAACGCGTGTCGTTGTTCGATTCGTCGTCGATCCATTCGAGCGCGCGCTGCGCCGCATAACGCTCGAGTTGCGCGCGCAGCAATCGCAGCAGCGGGCGCACGCGCTCGACGCTCACGCCGTCGGGGCGGTAACGCGGCGCCATCGCGGCAAGCCCCGCGATCCCCGCGCCGCGCAACAACTGCAGCAACACGGTCTCGGCCTGGTCGTCCGCATGCTGCGCGAGCCACAGCGCGGCCGCGCCGTGGCGTTCGCACATCTCGTCGAGCGCCGCATAGCGCCGCTCGCGCGCCGTCGCCTCGACACCGAGGCCGCTGTCGCGCGGCACGTCGACGCACATCGATTCGAATGCGACGCCGAGCCCGGCCGCGCTCGCCTCGGCATGCGCAACCCAGGCGTCGGCGTTCGCACTCAGCCCGTGATGCACGTGCAGTGCGACGCAGCGCGACGCGCCCGCGACGCGCACGGCCGCATCGAGCAACACCGTCGAATCGAGGCCGCCGCTGTATGCGATCGCGATGCGCGCATCGGGCGGCATGCCGGAAAGCGCAACGCCGACCGCGTCGAGGACGACGCGGTCGGCGGAGAATTCGGTCGGTGGGATCACGAGAGGAACGCGCGCGCAGCGGCGCGCGTATTGAACACGCGGGCGGTCATGCGCCCGGCGTGGTTTCCTTGAACTTGCCGTAGGCCATCAGGCGCTCGAAGCGGCGCTCGCGCAGCGCATCGATGCTCATGCCCTGGAACTGGCGCAGCGAATCGGCGAGCGCGCGGCGCAGCAGCGCAGCCATGCCCTTCGGATCGCGATGTGCGCCGCCGAGCGGCTCGTTGATGATCTTGTCGATCAGGCCGAGCGCCTTCAGGCGGTGTGCGGTCAGGCCGAGCGCTTCCGCGGCTTCCGGCGCCTTCGCTGCGCTCTTCCACAGGATCGACGCGCAGCCTTCCGGCGAGATCACCGAGTAGGTCGAGAACTGCAGCATCATCACGGTGTCGGCCACGGCGATCGCGAGCGCGCCGCCCGAACCGCCCTCGCCGATCACGGTCGTGATGATCGGCGTCTTCAGCTCGGCCATCACGTACAGGTTGCGGCCGATCGCCTCCGACTGGCCGCGCTCTTCCGCGCCGATGCCCGGGTACGCACCCGGCGTGTCGACGAACGTGAAGATCGGCAGCCCGAACTTCTCGGCGAGACGCATCAGGCGCTCGGCCTTGCGATAGCCTTCCGGACGCGGCATCCCGAAGTTGCGCGCGGCGCGTTCCTTCGTGTCACGGCCCTTCTGGTGACCGATCACCATGCACGGATGGCCGCCGAAGCGCGCGAGACCGCCGACGATCGACAGGTCGTCCGCGAACGCGCGGTCGCCATGCAGCTCGTGAAAATCGGTAAACAGTTCCGCAACGTAATCGAGCGTGTACGGGCGCTGCGGATGCCGCGCGATCTGCGAAACCTGCCACGGCGACAGGTTCGCGTAGAGGTCTTTCGTCAGTTGCTGGCTTTTCTTCGACAGCCGCTCGATTTCTTCCGAAATGTCGACAGCCGAGTCGTCCTGCACGAATCGCAGCTCTTCGATCTTGGCCTCGAGTTCGGCGATCGGCTGTTCGAAATCCAGAAACGTGGTCTTCATGTGTTCGAATCCTTGGGTCTTGCGGCAGCGCGTATTCTACCCGCGCGGGCGACGCTCAAAACCGGCTCTCAACTATTGATGTTTAAAACCCGATAGCCGCCGCTCAGGCGTCGGCGTCGGGCGCATCGAGGCTGCGCCACATGTACCAGGTCGCGACGGTGCGCCACGGTTCCCAGTTGGCCGCGACTTCACGCGCCTCGCTGCGCGTGACGGGTTCCCCGCTGAAGTAATTGACGCTGATCGCGCGGATCAGGCCCGGGTCGTCGAGCGGCAGGACATCCGGCCGCGACAGGTTGAAGATCAGGAACATCTCGGCTGTCCAGCGGCTGATGCCGCGGATCTGCGTGAGTTCCGCGATCACGTCCTCGTCGTCCATCGACGTCCATTTGTCGACGTGCAGCGCGCCCGACACGAAATGCTGCGCGAGATCAAGGATGTATTCCGTCTTGCGCTTCGACAGCCCGCACGCGATCAGCTTGTCCGCGCCGAGCCGGATCACCGGTTGCGGCGCGAGTTTCGGACAGGCATCCCCGATGCGCGCCCACAGCGACTGCGCCGACGGCACCGAAATCTGCTGGCCGACGACCGAGCGCGCAAGCGTGACGAACGGGTCGCCGCGCTTCACGAGATGCGCGGGACCGAACTTCGGAATCAGTTTCTTCAGGATCCGGTCGCGCTTGACGAGGTCGGCGCATGCCTTGTCCCAGTAAGCAGGACGCACGACGACCTCCTCGCCGTCCGCTTCGGACGCACGGGCCTTGCGGGCCGCGTCGGCGGCCGGCTGCGCGGCCGCGGGCTGCACATGACCGTTGAGCGCGCCGTTCGGCACGGCGCGCGTTGCGTCCGTCTTCACCGGCGGCACGCGCTTGGCTGCCGGACGCGCGGCGACCGGGGTCGCGCGCCTGACCGGCGCTTTTCTGGCCGTTGCCATCTTGCCTCCTACCTGACGGATCGGTCAGTGGAACGCACCGCGCTCATACGCGACGCCATTCGGTCGATCCGCCCGGTTTGTCTTCAAGTGCGATACCGGTCTCGAGCAGTTCCGCCCGGATCCGGTCCGCTTCGGCATAGTCCTTCGCTTGCTTCGCCGCGACGCGCGCGGCGATCTTCGCTTCGATCTCGTCGGCGGCGAGCCCGCCCGCCTGCGCGGCACCCGACGCCTGCTGCAGGAACGCGCGCGGTTCGCGGCCCAGCAGGCCGAGCAGCCCCGCCAGCTGTTTCAGTTGCCGCGCGAGCGATGCGTCGCGCGTGCGATTCACCTCGCCCGCCAGCTCGAACAACGTCGCCACCGCAACCGGCGTGTTGAAGTCGTCGTTCATCGCGGCCGCGAAACGCTGCGCGTGCGGCTCGTTCCAGTCGAGCGCGAGCGTGTCGGCATCGACGTCCTTCAGCGCGGTGTAGAGGCGCGTGAGCGACGCGCGCGCATCGTCGAGATGCACGTCGCTGTAATTGAGAGGCGAACGGTAGTGCGTGCGCACGATGAAGAAGCGCATGACTTCCGCGTCGTAGCGCTCGAGCACTTCGCGGATCGTGAAGAAGTTGCCGAGCGATTTCGACATCTTCTCGTTGTCGACCTGCACGAAGCCGTTGTGCATCCAGTAATTGACGAACGTCTGGCCGGTCGCGCCTTCGCTCTGCGCGATCTCGTTCTCGTGGTGCGGGAATTGCAGGTCCTGCCCGCCGCCATGGATGTCGAAATGTTCGCCGAGCAGCGTGCAGCCCATCGCCGAGCACTCGATGTGCCAGCCCGGGCGGCCCATCCCGTACTTCGACGCCCACGACGCGCCTTCCGGATCTTCCGGCTTCGCCCGCTTCCACAGCACGAAGTCGAGCGGATCTTCCTTCGCGTCGTTCGCGGCGACGCGCTCGCCCGCGCGGAGATCGTCGAGCGACTTGCCCGACAGCTTTCCGTAGTTCGCGAACTTGCGCACCGAGTAATTGACGTCGCCGTCGGTCGCCTGATACGCGTAACCGTTCGTCTCGAGCGTCTCGATCATGCCGAGCATCTGCGGAATGAACGCCGTCGCACGCGGCTCGATGTCGGGCCGCTGGATGCCGAGCGCGCTTTCGTCGTCGTGCATCGCGCCGATGAACCGGTCGGTCAGCGACTTGATCGTCTCGCCGTTCTCGACCGCGCGGCGGATGATCTTGTCGTCGATGTCGGTGATGTTGCGCACATACGTGACCCGGTAACCGATCGCACGCAACCAGCGCTGGACGAGGTCGAACACGACCAGCATGCGCGCGTGGCCCACGTGACAATAGTCGTATACGGTGATTCCGCATACGTACATCCGCACTTCGCCGGGCTGGCGCGGCACGAAGACTTGCTTGTCACGCGCGAGCGTGTTGTAGATGCGCAGTGATTCCATAGAGATGAACCGTGAGCCGAAGGAAACCGCCCTGGCGAAGCTCGCCCAGCATGCGAAACGGACGGACCATCTGCTGCGGCACCAGGCCGAGCGTCCTCGATATCACATGGGGCGGTCAGGCTGCAAGCACAGCGGTGACGGCCACGAGAGGCAAAGAAAGACTGTCTGCCGCTCGCCGGAACGCGCAGACGTTTTGTTAGAATGGCTCGGAGTATAACATTCCGATTTACGCCTATGAAACCTCATCGCGGCCGCGCGCAGAGCGCTGCGACCCTCGTTGCGACCACCGTCATGGGCGTCGCGCTGACGCTTTTCGCGGCCCCGGCGGCGCATGCGCAGAAGGCCCCGGCCACCGCCGACGGCACGCCCGAAATCGACGCGTCGATCGCCGGCAAGCAGTGGAAGCAGGCGCTCGCGCAGCTCGACGCGCGCATCGCTTCGAACCCGCACGACCTGCAGGCACAGTTCAAGCGCGGCACCGTGCTGGCCCGCCTGAACCGCGACGACGACGCGATCCAGCAGTTCGTCGCGATCACGCAGGCGTACCCCGAACTGCCCGAGCCGTACAACAACCTTGCGGCGCTTTACGCGAAGCATGGCCGATACGACGAAGCGCGCACCGCGCTCGTCACGGCAACGCAAGCGAACCCGAGCTACTCGCTCGCATACGAAAACCTCGGCGATCTTTACCTGCGCCTCGCGGCCGAGTCGTACAAGCGCGCGCAATCGCTCGGCCGCACGAGCGGCGCGACCGCGCAGCGCCTCGCCGATCTCCAGAAGATCGTGTCGCCGCCGAAGGCCGCGCCGAACGCCCGCGCGGCCTCACCGGCCACGCGCGACTACTCCGACCGCGCCGCCGCGAACGTGAGCACCACCACGCTGCCGATGTCGCCGACGTTCCAGTTCAGCGGTCCGTCGGGCGCACTGGCGGCGCCGTACGTCGCGCCGTCGCAATAAGCGGCGCGGCCTTCTTTCCCTCCCAACCTGAGGATCGCAATGAAACGTCTGTTGCTGGCGCTTGGCGGCGCCGCCCTTCTCGCGACCGCGACCGCACCTGCGTTCGCGCAATCGGCTACCGCGCACCCCGTCGTGCAGCTGAAGACCTCGCAGGGCGACATCCGCGTCGAGCTCTACCCGGAGAAGGCGCCGAAATCGGTCGCCAACTTCCTCGATTACGTGAAGGCCGGCCAGTACAACGGCACGATCTTCCATCGCGTGATCAAGGGCTTCATGATCCAGGGCGGCGGCTACAAGACCAACTTCGAGGAGAAGCCGACCCGCGCGCCGATCCCGCTGGAAAGCCGCAATGGTCTGAAGAACTTGACGGGCACGATCGCGATGGCGCGCACGAGCGATCCGAATTCGGCCACCGCGCAGTTCTTCATCAACACGGTCGACAACAGCGGCCTCGACTACCCGAACCCGGACGGCAACGGTTATGCGGTGTTCGGCAAGGTCGTGTCGGGTCTCGACGTCGTGAAGAAGATCGAAGGCGTCGCGACGACCTCGCGCGGCCCGATGCAGGACGTGCCCGCACAACCGATCGTGATCGAATCGGCGAGCGTCGTCTCGAAGTAAGAACCTGCCGGCACGTCCGGCGCCTCACGCGGCCGCGTCGCACGACCGGCCGCGTGCCATTTAAACCGCCTCACCGAAGGAATTCATCATGGTTGAACTGCATACGAACCACGGCGTGATCAAGCTCGAGCTCGACGCCGCGAAGGCACCGAAGACGGTCGAAAACTTCCTGAACTACGTGAAGAAGGGCCACTACGACGGCACCGTGTTCCATCGCGTGATCAACGGCTTCATGATCCAGGGCGGCGGCTTCGAGCCGGGCCTGAAGCAGAAGCCGACCGATGCGCCGATCGACAACGAAGCGAACAACGGCCTGAAGAACGACAACTACACGATCGCGATGGCGCGCACGAACGATCCGCACTCGGCGACCGCCCAGTTCTTCATCAACGTGAACGACAACGACTTCCTGAACCACTCGTCGCCGACGCCGCAAGGCTGGGGCTACGCCGTGTTCGGCAAGGTTGTCGAAGGCCAGGACGTGGTCGACAAGATCAAGGGCGTCAAGACGGGCAACGCCGGTTTCCACCAGGACGTGCCGGCCGACGACGTCGTGATCGAAAAGGCCGTCGTGGTCTGACGCACAGCACGTAACGGAGGCACTTCGATGTTGCAGGAGAGTCCGCCGCGAAGCGTCTCCGCGGGCGTGCCGGGCGAGCGCGAATACGCGCAAGCCGCACGCCCGTTCCTGTTTCTCTCCGATCTGCACCTGAGCGAAGCGATTCCGAAGACGGTCGCCGCGTTCGAGCATTTCGTGAAATACACCGCCGACAGCGCCGACTCGGTGTTCATCCTCGGTGATCTGTTCGAATACTGGATCGGCGACGACATCCTCGACGACGATCCGTTCGCGGCCCGCATGGCCGCGCTGTTGCACACGTTCTCGGAACGCGGAATTGCGCTGTACGTGATGCATGGCAACCGCGATTTCCTGCTCGGCCGTCGCTTCATGAAGGCAGCCGGTGCGATGCTGCTGCCCGACCCGTCGCTGATCATGGCGTTCGGCCAGCGCATCGTGCTCGCGCACGGCGACGCGCAATGCACGGCCGATCGCGGCTACCAGCTGTTCCGCCGCTTCGCACGCAACCGCGTCGCGCAATGGCTGTTTCTCGCGTGGCCGTTCCGCTGGCGCCGCGCGCTCGCGCAGCGCATGCGCTCAAACAGCGAAGCGGGCCGGATCCGCCCTGCTTCGGCGATTTACGATGTCACGCGTGAAGGGGTAGCCGCCCTGTTCCGGAAAAGCCGCGCGAGCGTGATCATTCACGGCCATACGCACCGCCCCGCGCGCCACAGCGAGCCGGGCGGCATTCGCTGGGTGTTGCCCGACTGGGATCTCGACCACGGCAAGCCGCGCGGCGGTTACCTGCGTGTCGACGCGGAAGGCATCCACGCGATGCCGCTCGACTGACGCGGCCGCCGCCGTCGAACCGACCTGTTGCGACCGGTAGCGACCGGCAGCGACCCGCATCGATCACGTTACGCCTGGCGCTCGACCGTCTTGCCTTCCAGCACCGCCGACAGCCGGCGCAGATCGAGGCGCGCCGCATCGGCGCCCTGCAGCGTTTCCAGATGCGTGCCGAGCCGCTCGAGCGCCGCGACGATCTCGTCGACACGGCGGCTTTCCTTCGCAGCGTGATCGATCAGCCCGTGAATGGCGAGCGACATCGGATCGTCGGCATTCGGCGTGATCCCGTACGCGGAGAACGCCGCGCGTTCGGGCTGCGGCTTCGGCTGCGCCGGCATCACGATGCGCGCCGGATTGCCGACTGCCGTGCCACCTGCCGGCACCGGCTTCACGACGACCGCGTTCGAACCGATCTTCGCGCCCGCACCGACCGTGAAACCGCCGAGCACCTTCGCACCCGCGCCGACGATCACGCCGGCCTCGAGCGTCGGGTGGCGCTTCGCGCCGCGCGTGAGCGACGTGCCGCCCAGCGTCACGCCCTGATAGATCGTGCAGTCGTCGCCGATGATCGCCGTCTCGCCGATCACGACACCCATGCCGTGATCGATGAACACGCGCCGGCCGATCGTCGCGCCCGGGTGGATTTCAATGCCGGTCAGGAACCGGCCGGCCTGTGACGCGAAACGCGCGAGCCAGTAGCGCTTCGCGCGCCAGCATGCGTGCGCGAAACGATGCAGTACGAGCGCATGCAGCCCCGGATAACAGGTCAGCACTTCCCATGCACTGCGAGCGGCGGGATCCCGCTCGCGAATCGTTGCAACGTCTTCGCGCAGTCTCGTGAACATGATGTGGTCTGGGAAAAGGCCGGCGCGCATCGCCGGCAATGACCGGCCGTTATCGCGCCGGGTAATTTAGTTATGACGTTCGGCGATTGTAGGGCGAGTCGCGCACGGCCGCACGAGCCCGCGCGTTCACCCCGCCGACGGCGCGGGTATTCGGCCGTAACGCTTGCTGGCATTGAGTTTGCGGGATGGCCGAACAGGCCGGGCGATTCGGCCCGGCGCTTCCGGCGGCCGACGCAGCACCTGCCCGACAGGGAAACGGCCCCGCGCGCCGAGCCGTCCTGCAGCCCGTGCACTGTGCACCGGCCGCTTATGCGTCGCCGCCCGGTTTGCCCGACTTCAGCAGGATGTGCTTCGCGATACCGCGCAGGATATTGACCTCCTCACGCTCGAGGCCCGTGCGCGCGAACAGGCGCCGCAGCCGCGGCATCAGCTTCTTCGGGTTGCGCGGATCGAGGAAATCGAGTGCGATCAGCGCGTTCTCGAGGTGCACGTACATCCGCTCGATCTCGTCGCTCTGCGCGAGCGTGCCGGCTTCGGCCGGCGCTTGCGCCGACGGCTCGCTCGCCTGCTCGAGAAACGCGACGCGCAGCTCGTATGCGAGCACCTGCACGGCCTGTGCGAGATTCAGCGAACTGTAGGCCGGGTTCGCCGGGATGTGCGCGAGCGCGCTGCACTGCTCGACGTGCTCGTTCGCGAGGCCCGTGCGCTCGTTGCCGAACACGAGCGCGATGTCGCCCGCACCGACCTGTGCGCACGCCTGCGTGGCGGCCGCGCGCGGCGCGAGACGCGGCGGCCCGTATTCGCGCGTACGCGCGGTCAGTGCGATCGACCAGTGCACGCCGGACAGCGCATCGCCAAGCGTCGGCACGACATGCGCGGAGGCGAGGACGTCGTCCGCGCCGCTGGCCATCGCGATCGCCTCGGGATCGCTCTGGACGTGCGGCACACGCGGCGCGACCAGCACCAGACGAGAAAAACCCATCGTCTTCAGCGCGCGGGCGGCCGCCCCGACGTTGCCGGGATGGCTCGGCTCGACGAGCACGAAACGGGTGGACGTGAAGCCGCCGGACGGCGGCCGGGACGAGGCCGCGCCCGACTCGGACGGCGCGGCGGTGATCTGCGGGGTTTCCACTACGATACGACTCGGTTCATCAGAATGGCAGTATGGTATCGCCATCGCCGCGGCAAACCCACTCGTCCGGACGGATAGTGGGGGTTTCCCCGTATTCCGGTCGCCTGAAACCGCCAAAAATCGGGTAAAATCATGCCTTTACGCGTCGCACTCCGTGCGGCGCGGGTCGTACCCCGTTCTTTGTCAATTCGCGTCTCACCTCGCCTGCCACGCTTGCGCCGTGCCGGGCGGTTGTTCCACTTCGTGGCGGCCCGTGCCGCCGGCTACAGGATCCAGGCTCATGCATCCCATGCTCAACATTGCTGTCAAGGCTGCGCGCCGCGCCGGACAGATCATCAACCGCGCGTCCCTCGATCTCGACCTGATCGAGATCCGCAAGAAGCAGCAGAACGACTTCGTCACCGAAGTGGACAAGGCCGCCGAAGACGCGATCATCGAGACGCTGAAGACCGCCTATCCCGACCACGCGATCCTCGCCGAGGAATCGGGCGAATCGGAGAACGAGTCCGAATTCAAGTGGATCATCGATCCGCTCGACGGCACGACCAACTTCATCCACGGCTTCCCGTACTACTGCGTGTCGATTGCGCTCGAGCACAAGGGCGTCGTCACGCAGGCCGTCGTCTACGACCCGAACAAGAACGACCTGTTCACGGCCACGCGCGGCCGCGGTGCGTACCTGAACGACCGCCGCATCCGCGTCGGCCGCCGCGACCGCCTGTCGGACGCACTGGTCGGCACGGGCTTCCCGTTCCGCGAAAAGGACGGCCTCGATGCATACGCGCGCCTCTTCACCGAAATGACGCAAGCCTGCACCGGCCTGCGTCGTCCGGGCGCAGCAGCACTCGATCTCGCGAACGTCGCGGCCGGCCGCCTCGACGCGTTCTTCGAGCAAGGCATCAACGTGTGGGACATGGCAGCGGGCAGCCTGCTGATCACCGAGGCCGGCGGCCTCGTCGGCAACTACACCGGCGACGCCGATTTCCTGCATCGCCATGAAATCGTCGCGGCGAACCCGAAGATCTACGCGCAGATGATCCCGATCCTGAACCGTTACACCCGCGTGCATCCGGCGGCGGAGTAAGCCCCGGCCGCGCCCGTGCGGCGCGGCTTTCGCGCACACCGCTCGCGGGCATCGTCACGACGGCGCACCGTTCGCCTCCCGGTTGCCGGGAGGCGGGAACATCTTCCCGCACAAGGGTCGCTTCGTGCGCCTATCCTGAAGTTGCTTGAGTTTGTCGGGGCCGGTCAGCGTACTGCCGCCCACACCGCCGTTCCCGCAATGACAATAAATGGTTTGCGTGCGGGTTTGCATGCGGCACGCCCGCGCGGCGGACAACCCCGCCGGCCTGCCGGCCCCCGACCGTATCAACACCGCCACGACGCCGTGGCAATCGCATCCGAGTCCCCATGTTACGGCTAAGCGAAATTAAACTCCCCCTCGACCACCCCGAAAGCGCGCTCGAGGCCGCGATTCGCGCACGCCTCGCGGAGCTTGGCGTGGCCGCGGACGAGCTCCTCCGTTACACCGTGTTCCGTCGTGCGCACGATGCGCGCAAGCGCGCCGACATCAAGCTCACGTATATCGTCGACGTCGAAGTCGCGGACGAAGCGGCCGCGATCAAGCGCCTCGCCGGCAAACCGCATTGCGGCGTGACGCCCGACATGGCGTACCACTTCGTCACGAAGGCGCCCGAGCACGGCAATTTCCTGCGCCCGGTCGTGATCGGCATGGGGCCGTGCGGCCTGTTCGCTGGGCTGATCCTCGCGCAGATGGGTTTCCGTCCCATCATCCTCGAGCGCGGCAAGGCCGTGCGCGAGCGCACCAAGGACACCTTCGGCCTGTGGCGCAAGAGCGTGCTCAACCCCGAATCCAACGTGCAGTTCGGCGAAGGCGGGGCCGGGACGTTTTCCGACGGCAAGCTGTACAGCCAGATCAAGGATCCCAACCACTATGGCCGCAAGGTGCTGGACGAATTCGTCAAGGCAGGTGCACCGGAAGACATCCTGTATCTGAGCCGGCCGCATATCGGCACGTTCCGCCTCGTCAGCATGGTGGAAAAAATGCGTGCGTCCATCCACGAACTGGGTGGTGAAGTGCGTTTCGAAACGCGGGTCGACGACATCGAGATCGATCAGGGCAAGGTGCGCTCGCTGAAGCTCTCGAACGGAGAAACGCTGCGGTGCGACCACGTGGTGCTCGCCGTGGGCCACAGCGCGCGCGACACCTTCCAGATGCTGCACGATCGCGGCGTCTATATCGAAGCCAAGCCGTTCTCGCTGGGTTTTCGCATCGAGCATCCGCAGGGGCTGATCGATCGCAGCCGCTTCGGCAAGTTCGCGGGCCACAAGCAGCTCGGCGCCGCCGACTACAAGGTGGTTCACCACTGCAGCAACGGCCGCGCCGTCTACAGCTTCTGCATGTGCCCTGGGGGCACCGTGGTCGCGGCGACCTCCGAGCCGGGCCGCGTGGTCACCAACGGCATGAGCCAGTATTCGCGGGCCGAGCGCAACGCGAATGCGGGCATCGTGGTCGGCATCACGCCGGACGATTATCCCGGCGGTCCGCTGGCGGGCATCGCGTTCCAGCGCAAATGGGAAGAGCGTGCGTTCGAACTCGGCGGCGGCGATTACCGTGCGCCGGGTCAACTGGTCGGCGATTTCATCGCAGGCCGGCCGTCGACGTCGCTGGGCTCCGTGGAGCCATCGTACAAGCCGGGCGTGAACCCGACCGATCTCAGTACCGCGCTGCCGGACTATGTGATCGAAGCGATCCGTGAAGCCCTGCCCCAAATCGACAAGAAGATCGCCGGCTTTGCGATGCACGATGCAGTGCTCACCGGTGTGGAGACGCGCACGTCGTCACCGATCCGGATTCGACGCAAGGACGATTACCAGAGCATGAACGTCGAAGGGCTGTATCCGGCCGGCGAAGGCGCCGGGTATGCAGGCGGCATTTATTCGGCGGCGATCGACGGCATCGAAGTTGCGCAGGCGGTGGCCCTCAGCCTGACGTCGGGACACACGTCCTGACATGCAGGACAGAGTCGGCGTGCGAAGGTCCGTGACCCGAGTACGCCGACTTTTGCACGTTCGCCGCGCCAATCTGTTTCACCGGCGCACCACCACGGCGCGCTTTGGGCACGCCCGTCAAAACACACCGGGAATCAGCCGGTACCGAACCCTCGTCTTGTACGCACGATAATCGGCGTCTTCCGACAGCACCCGCTCTTCCAAACTGATTCGCCCGATCTGCAACAGCATCCAGATGCCGATCGCGAGCAGGTTTCGCGTACTGAAGTTTGCAAGCAGGAAACCGATTTCGGACAACAGATAACCGGCATAGATCGGGTGGCGCATGAACCGGTACGCTCCGGTCGAAACGACGCCGCGATTCGCCGGCAGCAAGCCGAACGAGCGCCCGAGCGACAGTTTCGCGAACAGTTGCCACGCAATCCCGCATATTTGCCAGGCGCCCCCTGCCCACTCCGGGATCAGTTGGGTACTGGCAGTCAGCTGATAGGTCAGGCAGTAGAACGAACCGCCCAGGGACAAGCACACTGCAACGGGATGCCAGTCGCGCCGTTTCGTCAATTTGGCAAAAGCCGACATGCAGACGGTCAGTACCGCGGATACCAGCAGCAGGACCAGCGTAATCCGGCTCGGGTCCAATCGCCACGGTATATAAATCAGATAGGCAAATACGCCCAGCACGGTCACTGACGACACGCGAGCACCAAGCTCGATCAGATTGATCCGCTCCGACTCGTCCGCGACCGTTGTAACGTGCGGCACCAGGGTACTTTGCGCGCACGCGCCCCCCGCATCCTGTATGGCCTGCTTCATGTTTGTGCCCCGAACTTACTGCGTTTTTATATATATTGCCGTTTCAGACTAGCACGCTCCATTCATTGAAACTTGCCTAAGTTTCAGTTTTACGAGGTTGATTGGTGTAAGTCCCGAGAGCGTGGGCAAATATAAAGACCGAGTAACTGGATTACGCGGTCTGCCAAACGTTTCACAGTTTGTAGCGCTGTCCGGACGGGCGAAATCGTCTGCGGTCGATGGCAATGAGTGGCTAGTCTCCCAGGCGATCAAGGGGCCGAATGAGAGCCGCGGATCGGGCCGCCATGCTCGAAACCGACCGGCGGCGCTGCGCCGCCGGGTTCGAAGCCGCGCACGCCGCCTGACGTCCAAACACACGCGCTGATATGCGGGACGCCGTCAGCACGCAAGGGTTCGCCGATCACCCGCAACTGGCCAAACGGCGAACTTCGCGCTTGCACATGGAAGCCACTGGTAAACTCGGGCAACCCAAGCAACAACTTCATGCCTGACCTATGACCACGCTGTCGCCCGAAGCCTTCGCCGGCCATACTCCAATGATGCAGCAATACCTGCGCATCAAGGCCGACCACCCCGACACGCTTGTCTTCTACCGGATGGGCGACTTCTACGAGCTGTTCTTCGAAGACGCGGAAAAGGCCGCACGCCTGCTCGACCTGACCCTCACGCAACGCGGCGCATCCGCCGGCACGCCGATCAAGATGGCGGGCGTACCGCACCACGCGGTCGAACAGTATCTCGCCAAGCTCGTGAAGATGGGCGAATCGGTCGCGATCTGCGAACAGATCGGCGATCCCGCCACGTCGAAGGGCCCCGTCGAGCGCAAGGTCGTGCGCGTCGTCACGCCCGGCACGCTGACCGATGCAGCACTGCTGTCCGACAAGAACGATGTTTACCTGCTCGCGATGTGCACGGGCCACAACAAGCGTGGCGTCGCGGTCAATGTCGGCCTCGCGTGGCTGAACCTTGCAAGCGGCGCGCTGCGGCTCGCAGAAATCGAACCCGAGCAGCTCGCTGCCGCGCTCGAGCGCATCCGGCCGGCCGAGATCCTGACGCCGGACGGCGCAACCGACGCCGTGCCGGCAGGCGCAGGCGCAAGCAAGCGCGTGCCGGCGTGGCATTTCGACATCGCATCGGGCACGCAGCGCCTGTGCGACCAGCTCGATGTCGCGAGCCTCGACGGCTTCGGTGCACATTCGCTGACGAGCGCGTGCGGCGCGGCCGGCGCGCTGCTGCTCTACGCAGCGGCCACGCAAGGCCAGCAGTTGCGGCACGTGCGCAGCCTGAAGGTCGAAAACGAAACCGAGTACATCGGGCTCGATCCGGCCACGCGCCGCAACCTCGAACTGACCGAGACGCTGCGCGGCACCGAGTCGCCGACCCTGTATTCGCTGCTCGACACCTGCTGCACGACGATGGGCAGCCGCTTGTTGCGTCACTGGCTGCATCACCCGCCGCGTGCGTCGGTTGCCGCGCAATCGCGCCAGCAGGCGATCGGCGCGCTGCTCGATGCACCGGCAAACGCAAGCCTCGATGCGCTGCGCAGCGCACTGCGCCAGATCGCCGACGTCGAACGGATCACCGGGCGCCTCGCACTGCTGTCCGCGCGCCCGCGTGACTTGTCGAGCCTGCGCGACACGTTCGCCGCCCTCCCCGCGCTGCGTGAGCGCATCAGCGCGATCGTCGCGAACGCGGACGCACTCACCCGCGTCGACGCAGCACTCGCACCGCCCGCCGAATGCCTCGACCTGCTGACGAGCGCGATCGCGCCCGAACCAGCCGCGATGGTGCGCGACGGCGGTGTGATCGCGCGCGGTTACGACGCCGAGCTCGACGAGCTGCGCGACATCTCGGAGAACTGCGGACAGTTCCTGATCGATCTCGAAGCGCGCGAGCGCACGCGCACCGGCATCGCGAACCTGCGCGTCGAATACAACAAGGTGCACGGCTTCTACATCGAGGTCACGCGCGGCCAGACCGACAAGGTGCCCGACGACTATCGCCGGCGCCAGACGTTGAAGAATGCCGAGCGCTACATCACGCCCGAACTGAAGACTTTCGAGGACAAGGCGCTGTCCGCGCAGGAACGCGCCCTGGCGCGCGAGCGCGCGCTGTACGACGCAGTGCTGCAGGCACTGCTGCCGTTCATCCCCGAGTGCCAGCGCGTCGCATCGGCGCTCGCCGAACTCGACCTGCTCGCCGCATTCGCCGAACGCGCCCGTGCGCTCGACTGGGTCGCGCCGACCTTCACCGACGAGATCGGCATCGAAATCGAACAGGGCCGCCACCCGGTCGTCGAGGCGCAGGTCGAACAGTTCATCGCGAACGACTGCCGGTTCGGCACCGAGCGCAAGCTGCTGCTGATCACCGGCCCGAACATGGGCGGTAAGTCGACGTTCATGCGGCAGACCGCGTTGATCGCGCTGATGGCTTACGTCGGCAGCTACGTGCCGGCCAAGTCGGCATGCTTCGGCCCGATCGACCGGATCTTCACGCGCATCGGCGCGGCAGACGATCTCGCTGGCGGCCGCTCGACGTTCATGGTCGAGATGACCGAAGCCGCGGCGATCCTCAACGACGCGACACCGCAAAGCCTCGTACTGATGGACGAGATCGGCCGCGGCACGTCGACGTTCGACGGCCTCGCGCTCGCGTGGGCCATCGCGCGCCACCTGCTGGCGCACAACGCGTGCTACACGTTGTTCGCGACGCACTACTTCGAGCTGACGCAACTGCCGGCGGAATTTCCGCAAGCGGCCAACGTGCACCTGTCGGCCGTCGAGCACGGCCACGGCATCGTGTTCCTGCACGCGGTCAACGAAGGGCCGGCCAACCAGAGCTACGGCCTGCAGGTCGCACAGCTCGCAGGCGTTCCGGCGCCCGTGATCCGCGCCGCGCGCAAGCACCTCGCATACCTCGAACAGCAATCGGCGTCGCAACACACGCCGCAGCTCGACCTGTTCAGCGCGCCGCCGGTGGCCGCCGACGATCTCGAATGCGCGGACGCGCCGGCGCTGCCCGACACACCGCATCCGGCGCTCGAAAAACTGCGCGACATCGATCCCGACGATCTCAAGCCGCGCGAGGCGCTCGACCTGCTGTACGAACTGCGCACGCTGGTCCGGTCGCACGATGCCGACGGGCACGCGTAAGCGCATCCCGCGCGGCCTGCCGGCCCGCACCGCCGCAGCGCTAGTCGCGGCGGTGCTCGCGCTCGCGCAGGCCGCCGCGCTGGCTGCGCCGCCGAAGCGCAGCACCGCGCCCTACTCGTTCGCCGTCGTATCGGGCGTGATCAACACCCCAGCGGACGAACCGGCCGCCCAGCGGCTGCTCGATGCGATCGCGCGTGAGCGCAATCTCGCGTTCGTGGTGTATGCGGGCGATCTCAAGGGTTCGAAGGAAGCGTGCCGCGATGCACTGTATTCGCAGCGCGGCGCGATCCTGGATGCGGCACGCGTGCCGCTCGTATTCATTCCCGGTCACGACGACTGGGCAACGTGCAACACCGCGGCCGGCGGTAGCTACGATCCGGTCGAGCGGCTCGACTTCCTGCGGCAGACGCTGCTCGCCGATTCGGCACTGCCCGACCCCGGCGCGCTACAGATCACGCGGGAAAGCGAAGTCGCACGATTCCGGCCGTATCGGGAGAATGCACGCTGGATGCGCGACGACATCGTCTACGTCGCACTCAACGCGCCGGCGCCGAACAACCATTACCTGACGGCCGGCGGCCGCAACGGCGAATTCGAGGACCGCATCATCGCGAACGGTTTCTGGATCGACCACGCGGCCGAATACGCGAAGCGGCGCGAGGCGCGTGCGATGGTGGTGATGTTCGAAGGCGATCCGCAGTTCGAGCGCTATGAACGCGCGGAACGCTTCGCATGGCTGCGTTTCAACCGGCCGCGCGTACGCGACGGCTTCCGTGAGTTGAAACGAACGCTGGTGAAGGCGGCGGCGACGTTCCGCGGCCCGATACTCGTGATGCACGCGAGCGGCGAAGCGCTGGCGAACGGCTTTCTGATCGACCGCCCGCTGCGTGCGGACGACGGTGAACTGGTCGGTAACGTGACGCGCGTCGCGATCGGACCACGCCATCCGGTGAATCAGTGGGTCAAGGTGAGCGTGTCGCCGGCACGGCAGACGATCTTCAACGTGAGCCTGCAGGAAGTACCGAAGAACCTGCCCGTGCCGCCCGCGCTGCCGCTCGTGCCCCGTGACGACGTTCCGCTGCCGCAGATGCCGGAAATCCCTGCATTGCCGGCGCTACCCGACTCGTCGTCGGTCGCGCCGCCGCTGCAGGGCGACGGCACCGCCCCAGGCGGCGCGTCGTGGCCGGTGCCCGCCCCAGCGTCGGGGCCGGCGCCTGGCCTGCCTGCAAGCTCAGTGCAGGGTGCGCCCTGACGGCGCTTCACCGTCTTCGTCTTCGTCCTCGTCGACGATCTCGAGCCCTTCCGCGCCATGTGCGTGCTCATGCTCGATTTCGTCTTCGGTGGCTTCGCGAACGTCCTTCACGGTCAGCGCGAAACGCAGCGCCATGCCTGCCAGCGGGTGGTTGCCGTCGAGCACGACCTTGTCTTCGGCGATGTCGGTGACCGTATAGATCAGCGAATCGACTTCCTCGTCGCCGTCTTCCGGCGTGCCTTCGAACTGCATGCCCACTTCGAGCGGCTCGGGAAAACGATCGCGCGGCTCGATCTTCACGAGTTCGGGATCGTAGTCGCCGAACGCGTCCTGCGGCTCGAGCTGGACCTGTGCCTCGTAGCCCGGCTCGTGGCCGTCGAGCTGTTCCTCGATCTTGGGGAACGTGCCATCATAGCCGCCGTGCAGATAAACCATCGGCTCGTCGCTTTCCTCGATCAGATTGCCCTGTGCATCCGACAGCTTGTAAGTGACCGACACGACGGTGTTTTTTGCGATTTTCATCCAATTCTCCCAAATACAAGTCTCATTATACGATGCGCAACCGGTCTCAAGCCGAACCGCGGGATGCCGCTGCCGCCCCGCTCGGCGCGCCGCCCTCCGATCTTCCCACACCGCTGCTCGGCGGTCTTACGCCGACGCAATTCATGCGCGGCTACTGGCAGAAGAAGCCGCTCCTGATCCGCCAGGCGATCCCCGGCGTCGCGTCGCCGGTCTCGCGCGACGCGCTGTTCGAGCTCGCCACGGACTATGACGCGGAATCGCGACTGATCACCCATTTTCGTAACAAGTGGCAACTGGCTCACGGCCCGTTCGAGCCGGGCTCGCTGCCGGCCGTCACGCGCAAGGCCTGGACCCTGCTCGTACAAGGGCTCGACCTGCACGTCGACGCGGCGCGCGCGCTGCTCGACCGCTTCCGCTTCATCCCCGACGCGCGGCTGGACGACCTGATGATCTCGTACGCGACAGATGGCGGCGGCGTCGGCCCGCATTTCGATTCATACGACGTCTTCCTGCTGCAGGTCGAGGGCCGGCGCCGCTGGCGCGTCGGCGCGCAGAAGGACCTGTCGCTGCAGCCGGACGTGCCGCTGAAGATCCTCGAAAACTTCGAGCCGAGCGACGGATGGGTGCTGGAACCCGGCGACATGCTGTACCTGCCGCCGCACATCGCGCACGACGGCGTGGCCGAAGGCGAATGCATGACCTGCTCGATCGGCTTCCGGGCTCCGTCCGCAGGCGAACTGGGCGCCCAGTTCCTGTACTATCTCGCGGAGCGTGGCGGGCTGCGGGACGGGTGCGGCGACGACCTCTACCGCGACCCGAAGCAGCCGGCCGTCGACACGCCCGCGCAACTGCCTCCGGCGATGGTCGAGCGCGTCGCCGAGATCGTCGACGCGATTCGCTGGCGCAAGCGCGACGTCGCAGAGTTTCTCGGCTGCTACCTGAGCGAGCCCAAACCGAACGTCGTTTTCGACCCGCCCGCGCGCCCGCTGTCCGAGGCCGCGTTCGTCACGCAAGCGTCACGTCGTGGCGTGTGTCTCGACAGAAGGGCCGCATTGATGTATAACGCGCGCTCGTACTTCATTAATGGCGAGGAAGGACCGCTCGAGCAGGCCGGCGAATGGCTGCCCGAACTGGCCAATCAACGCCAGATGGAGGCGAAACGGTTTGTAACACTATCCCGGGCTCCCTCAATGACAGCTTTATTGCACGAGTGGTATCGTGCGGGCTGGATACGGGTCGGAAACCGGAATTAGTGTGAGTCGCCCCGTATGCCCGTACAGATCAAATTCTGTATGGGAAAGACAACGTATTGACCCCGCATTTGTCGACGGTCGATAGGAAAGTGCATATAATTTCCGCCCAAGCCGTAGGGAAGATTCACGCTCTAGAAGTGCATCTCCACCAGCGGCCCAGGTCGGTGTTGGAGCACATTACCGGTATTGTTTCGCGCTGTTGCTTACCTTTAACCATAAAAGGACGTGATCATGAAGAAATCCCTCCTCGTAGCTTCCCTGTTGGCTGCTGTTGCACTGGCTGCTTGCAACAAGAGCGCTGATCAAGCTGCTTCGTCGGCTGCAAGCGACGCGGCTGCTGCTGCTTCGACGGCTGCTTCGGCAGTTGCTGGTGCAGCGAGCGACGCTGCTGCCGCTGCTTCGTCGGCAACGGCTGCTGCGAGCGACGCTGCTGCTGCAGTGGCGTCGGCTGCTTCGGCAGCGACGGCTGCTCCGGCTTCGGGCGCAAGCCAGTAAGCCTCAGCGTCAGCTGAAAAAAAACCGGCCCGAGGGCCGGTTTTTTTACGTCTGCCGTTTTCGCGCCTGTCGCCCGGCAGTCGTACCGGGCCGCCGCAGCGGCCCTGCCCCGCTCATCCGAGCGCCAGCCAGTCGAAGCCTGCGTCCTGCGTGGCCACGATCACGTCCTCCCCGTTCGTCCCCAGTACGCCGCCAAACGCCTGACGGACCAGTTCCGGGAGGTTGTTCTGCTGGCTCAGGTGCGCCCCGACCAGGTGCCGGAGACGGCTGCGCTCAAGCGATGCGAGGATGGCCGCCGCTGCGTCGTTGCTCAGGTGGCCGTGGTTGCCGCCGATGCGCGCCTTCAGCGACTGCGGATAGCGGCTCGCGGCCAGCATTGCGGTGTCGTGGTTGGATTCGAGCACCAGCGCGTCACAGCCGCTCAGTACCGTCGTGATGTGCGGCGTGGCCATGCCGACGTCCGTCAGCACGCCGAGCCGGCTGCAGCCGTCCAAAAAGACGAACTGGAGCGGCTCGCGCGCGTCGTGAGGAACCGTATAGGGCATCACGGCCAGATCGCGTATCGCGGCCGTCTCGTCGCCCCACAGCACGTGGAGGTCGACATCGGCCTCGTCCGCGCCGACCGCGCGCGCGGTGCCCCAGCTCATGTAGAGCGGCAGCGACGCCCGGCGGGCGAGCGTCAGCGCACTGCCGACGTGGTCGCTGTGTTCGTGGGTAATCAGGATCGCATCGAGATCGCCGATGCAGAGATTCAGACGGCCGAGCCGACGCTCGACCTCCTTGGCGGAAAAGCCGCAGTCGAGCAGCACACGGGTGGTCGTCGTGCCGCTCGAGGCCTCGACGACCAGCGCGTTGCCTTCGCTGCCGCTTCCGAGGCTGGCGAATCGCACGCGCTCAGTTCAGCTGCGCGTGGAGCAGCGAAATGATCCGCTGCGCGTCCGACGAGTTGTCGACCTGGCCGTTTGCGCCGATCACCGCGACCTGCGTGCCGCCGTTGCCTTGCGCACGCACGTTGACCAGGAATTCCTTGCCCGGCTTCGCGGCCGCCGGGCCGCCGTAGAACAGCTTGCCGAACAGGCCGTCACGCTTCAGCTCTTCCATCGAATTCGCATAGCGCACGGTGTACACACCCTTCTCGCGGTCGCGATTGTCGACCGTGAAGTTGGTCCGGTCGAGCGCCAGGCCCACTCGCAGCCACGCACGGTCGAACGACTCGGCCAGCTGCAGCGTTGCCGCGCCGTTGCTCGCGTCGCTGACCTGCGCCGGCGCTGTCGCGGGGCGTGCATCGGTCAGCAGCTGCTTCGCCTGCGCATCGGTCAGGCCGAACTTCTGCATCAACTTCGACAGGAACACAGCTTCCAGCACCGGGTTGCGCGGACGCTCCTCCCAGCGCGACGACGTGCCGCCCTGCGGGCCGACCATCATTTCTTCCATCGCGCTGTGCGTGATCGAGATGTCGGTGTTGCCGTCCGACGTGCGGTTCACGAGCGTACGGAAGCGGTCGCGCGTACCGGACGAGTAAGCGAAATCGATGACCTTGCCGATCGTGCGACGGAACCAGTCGTCGGGAATGTTCGCGCGGTTTTCGGCCCAGTCGGTGGCCATGATGCCCGTCGACGGCGCGTCGGTCTTCAGCGAGAAACCGTTCTCCTGCCAGAACTCCTTCAGGATCGGCCACAGCTGCTCGGGCGTCCGGCCATCGACGACGAGCCAGCGGCGGTCGCCGTCGCGCTCGATGTGCATGCCGAACGGATCCTGCGCGCTCGGGATGCCGTCGGTCGCGTTGCCGGCCTGGGTCGTGGCCCGCGGCGGCAGCGTGCCGAGGCCGGCGTTGCTCGGCGGCGCGACGAACTGCTGCGTCGTCGGTACCGGCTTCAGGTCGCTCGGCACCGCGAGCGGCGGCGCCGAACCGGTGTTCTTGTAGTTGACCCGGTCGGGGGCCAGATAGTCGTTCAGCGTATCGCAGCCGGCGAGCGCGCCCAGCGCCAGCGCCACCACCGACATCTGGATGGCGCGAGAGGAAAAGGCGAAACGTTTCATGAAATCCTTCGTCTTGCTAGAACGCTCGTCAGGAGCGGCGCCGGACGGAGCCGGCCGGTGCGGGTTGATCAGGGTACGAGCCGGCGGCCGCAGGACGCGGCCGCCTCGGCATCAGGCGAGGACGCCGGCCTCGACGAGGGCCGAACGCACGGCATCGTGGCAGCGCTCGTCGAGCGCCGTGAGCGGCAGCCGGATGCCGCCCTGCATCTTGCCCATCGCCTGCAGCGCCCACTTCACCGGAATCGGGTTCGCCTCGATGAACAGGTTCTTGTGCAGCGACAGCAGCTTCATGTGCAGCTCGCGGGCCGTCTGTACGTCGCCGGCCAGCGCTGCGCGGCACAGTTCGCTCATCGCGCGCGGTGCGACGTTCGCCGTGACCGAGATGTTGCCGTGGCCGCCGAGCAGCATCAGCGCGATTGCCGTCGGATCGTCGCCGCTGTAGATCGCGAAATGCTTCGGTGCAGCCTTGATCAGGTGCGCGGCGCGATCGATGTTGCCGGTCGCTTCCTTCACACCGATGATGCCCGGGACTTCCGCGAGGCGCAGCATCGTCTCGTTCGCCATGTCCGCGACCGTGCGGCCCGGCACGTTGTACAGGATCACCGGCAGGTCGACCGCTTCGGCGATCGTCTTGAAGTGACGGTACATGCCTTCCTGCGTCGGCTTGTTGTAGTACGGCACGACCTGCAGCGTCGCGTCCGCGCCGACGGCTTTCGCGTGCTTCGTCAGCTCGATCGCCTCGGCGGTCGAGTTGCCGCCCGCGCCCGCGATGATCGGGATGCGTTTCGCCGCATGCTCGACCGCCGTGCGGATCATCAGGATGTGCTCTTCGACGTTGAGCGTTGCCGACTCGCCGCTCGTACCGACCACGACGAGCGCATCGGTGCCTTCCGCGATATGCCAGTCGATCAGTTTGCGAAACGCCGGCAGGTCGAGACTGCCGTCTTCGAGCATCGGGGTGACGATCGCGGGGATGCTGCCGCGGATTTGAATGCCGTCTTGGGTGCCGTTAGCCATGAAACGCGATTGAGATTATGTACCGGTAAACGTTGAGATTGTAGCGGATTAGCCGGGCAGTTCGTAACGTGGAATTCCCGCCCCCGCCTTCGGGGTCGCGCCCTCGCGCACTGCGCAGAGACGCTGGACGAACGCCTCGCGCGGCGCGGCAACGAACCCGTCCTCGTACGCAACCACCCGCAGGCGGCCGTGCACGGCGTCCAGCAGCTCGCCCGGGGCGAGCAGGAACGCGGGGTTGGACGGTTTACCGACCGATTCGTTTCCTTGCGCGAAGGTTTCGTAGATGAGCACGCCGCCCGGCGCCACCGCATCGAGCAGATGGGGCCAGAGCGGGCGATGCAGATAATGGGTGACGATCACCGCCGAAAACTGCTCGCCGGCCGGCAATGGCCACGGCGCGCCTTCGAGATCGGCGTCACGGGCGTCGACGCCCGGAATCGCGCGCAGCGCGGCCAGCGCGACCGGATCGCGGTCGAGTGCGACGACCGGATGCCCGCGCGACGCGAACCAGCGCGCATGGCGGCCGCCGCCCGCGGCGACATCCAGCACCGCGCCGCCTGCCGGCACGAGCCGCGACCATTGCGCGACCCAGCGCGACGGCTCGGCCTGGGCGACGTGGCCGCCCGCGGCGGCAATGACGGATGCGCTCATGCGGTCGATCAGTTGTACGACAGGCCCATCGCGTCGCGCACGTCGCGCATCGTTTCCGTCGCGTACTTGCGCGCCTTGTCGCAACCGTCCGCGACGATCGCGCGCAGCAGCGACGGATCGTCCATGTACTTCTGCGCACGCTCGAGCATCGGCTGCTGCTCGCGCAGGATGCCTTCGACGACCGGCTGCTTGCAATCGAGGCAGCCGATGCCCGCCGAACGACAGCCCTTCTGCACCCACTCGTGCGTCGCTTCGTCCGTATAGACCTGGTGCAGCTGCCACACCGGGCACTTGTCCGGATCGCCCGGATCGGTGCGGCGCACGCGCGCGGGATCGGTCGGCATCGTGCGGACCTTCTTCGTGATCGTCTCGGCGTCTTCACGCAGGCCGATCGTGTTGCCGTACGACTTGGACATCTTCTGCCCGTCGAGACCCGGCATCCGCGATGCTTCGGTGAGGAGCGCCTGCGGCTCGACGAGGATGATCTTGCGCGCGCCTTCGAGATAGCCGAACAGGCGCTCGCGGTCGCTCATCGACAGACTCTGCGATTCCTGCAGCATCGCGCGCGCCTGTTCGAGCGCCTCGTCGTCGCCCTCCTGCTGGTATGCATTGCGCAGCTCGTGATAGAGCTTCGCGCGCTTGCCGCCGAGTTTCTTCGCGGCATCGAGCGCCTTCTCCTCGAAGCCCGGCTCGCGGCCGTACAGGTAGTTGAAGCGGCGCGCGATCTCGCGCGTCATCTCGACGTGCGGCACCTGGTCTTCACCGACCGGCACGAGCGAGCCGCGATACAGCAGGATGTCGGCCGCCATCAGCACCGGGTAGCCGAGGAAGCCGTAGGTCGACAGATCCTTGTCCTTCAGCTTCTCCATCTGCTCCTTGTAGGTCGGCACGCGTTCGAGCCAGCCGAGCGGCGTGCTCATGCCGAGCAGCAGCGCGAGTTCGGCATGTTCGGGCACCTTGCTCTGGATGAACAGCGTCGCCTGGGCCGGATCGATGCCGGACGCAAGCCAGTCGACCAGCACGTCCCACACGTTCTTCTCGATGACCTCGGGAGTCTCGTAGTGCGTCGTCAGCGCATGCCAGTCGACGACGCAGAAGAAGCACGGGTACTCGGACTGCAGCTTCACCCAGTTTTTCAGCACGCCGTGGTAATGACCGAGGTGCAGCGACCCGGTGGGTCGCATGCCGGAGAAAATACGTTCAGGGAACATGATTGTCGTTAGAAGAGCGAGGCGAATGGGGACAGGATGGCGCTCAGGACGGCGTAGCCGACGTTGACGAGCGGGCGCAGCCAGAAGTTCGTCAGCACGCCCGTCGCGACCAGCACGAGGACGATGATGAAACCGTACGGCTCGATGCGCGACAGCGCGATCGATTGTTTCGTGGGCAGCAGCGCCGCCAGGATGCGGCCGCCGTCGAGCGGCGGCAGCGGAAACAGGTTCAGCACGCCCAGCACGAGGTTCGCGCTGACGCCGGCAAACGCCATCCGCGTGAAGAACGGCTCGTCGATGCCGACGGCGGGCAGCACGAGCGTCAGCACGCCCCAGATCAGCGCCTGCACGAAGTTGCAGGCCGGCCCCGCGAGCGATACCCACAGGCTGCCCCAGCGCGGATCGCGCAGGTTGCCGAACGACACCGGCACCGGCTTCGCATAACCGAACAGGAACGCGCCGCCCGTCAGGAAATACATCGCGAGCGGAATCGCGATCGTGCCGAGCGGATCGATGTGGCGCATCGGGTTGAACGACACGCGCCCCATCATGTAGGCGGTGTTGTCGCCGAGCAGGCGGGCGGCGTAGCCGTGCGCGGCCTCGTGCAGCGTGATCGCGAAGATCACGGGCAGCGCGTAGACGGCGATGGTCTGTATCAGGGAAGCATCCATATCGCGTTATTGTAACAAGCGCACTCGCGCAAAAAATGGAACGGCGCGCTTACGGCGCCGAGAGGCCGAACGGCTCGAGCGCGCCGCGCCCCGCACGCACGAGCTCGGGTTCGTCGCCGGTGAGGTCGATCACCGTCGACGGCTCGCGCGGGCACGCGCCACCGTCGATCACGAGATCGACCTGTTTCTCGAGCCGCGCGCGAATGTCTTCGGGATCGTTGAGCGGCTCGTCGTCCGGCGGCAGGATCAGCGTCGTGCCGAGCAGCGGCTGGCCGAGCGACTCCAGCAACGCGAGCGTGATCGCGTGATCGGGCACGCGCAACCCGATCGTCTTGCGCGACGGATGCGACAGCCGGCGCGGCACTTCCTTGGTCGCCTGCAGGATGAACACGTACGGGCCGGGCGTCACCGACTTGATCTGGCGGTACTGGCGGTTGTCGACCATCGCGAAGTTGGCGAGCTCCGACAGGTCGCGCACGAGCAGCGACAGGTGCTGCTTCTCGTCGAGGCCGCGAATCCGGCGCACCCGCTCGACCGCGTCCTTGTCGTCGAGATGGCACGCGAGCGCATAGCTCGAATCGGTCGGCATCGCGATCACGCCGCCCTTGCTGACGATCTCCACGGCCTGCTTGATCAGGCGCGGTTGCGGATTATCCGGATGAATCCTGAAGAACTGGGACATGGGGGTACGTGGGGGTACGTAAAGGAAGAGAAATCGGATGCGCGCGCCGGCGGCAACGCGGGCGGCAGACCGCCGCCCGGTGTCAGAGCCAGCGCTCCCAGACCGGTGTCAGGTCGGGCGGCAGCGGCGGCAGGCCGCCGAGCTCGACACGGCCCTCGCCTGGCGCATGGAAATCCGAGCCGCGCGATGCCTCGAAGCCGAAGCGGCGTGCGACGTCCGCGTATTCGCGGTACTGGTCGGGCGTGTGGCTGCCCGTCACAACCTCGATCGCGCGGCCGCCCAGATCGATGAACTCGCCGAAAAACGCGTCGAATTCGACGGGCGTATAGCGATAACGGCCCGGATGCGCGACCACGGCTTCACCGCCGGCCGCCCGAATCCAGGCGACGGCGTCGGGCAGCGAGGCCCAACGGTGCGGGACGAACCCGGGCTTGCCGTCGCCGAGCAGGCGATCGAACACGTCGGACGTCGATTCGGCATGGCCGTTCTCGACGAGAAACCGCGCGAAATGCGTGCGTGAGATCAGGTCGGGATTCGATACGTACTTCAGCGCGCCTTCGTACGCGCCGGGAATGCCGAGCGTGGCGAGCTGCTCGCCGATCGCCAGCGCGCGCGCCGCGCGGCCGTGGCGCGTGCGATACAGGCCGTCGACGAGCACCGGATTCGCGGGATCGACGTTCAGGCCTACGATGTGAACGGTGCGCGACGCCCACGTGACCGAAATCTCGACGCCGCTCAGGTAGCGCATGCCGAGCGCTTCCGCCTCGCCGCGCGCCGCCGCCTGGCCGCCGATTTCGTCGTGGTCGGTCAACGCCCACAGGGTCACGCCGCCGGCGTGGGCGCGGCGCGCGACGTCGGCAGGCGACAGCAACCCGTCGGAAACATTCGAATGGCAGTGGAGATCGGCGTTCATTGTCGGCATGGCAGGTAAGGCTTCATTCTACTGCAACGCGGCAATGCGCCGCCCGCCTGCCCCGCCGCTGCCACCGCACGGCTTACGCGCAGAACGCCTCGATCAGCGCCGCGATCTGCTCGGGCTGGTCGTGATGCACCATGTGGCCGGCATCCTCGACGAGCTTCTCGCGCCAGTCGGGAAACGCGTCGAAGCGCGCCTTGAATTCCGGCAGCGGGATGTCGCCGGCGATGTGTGCGAGCGTCGGCGAGTTGACGGCCTCGACATGCAGCACCTTCGCACGCACCTGCGCCCAGGTAGCCATCACTTCGTCGAGCCGGTACAGCAGCGGACCCGGCATCTTGTGAGCGGGGTCGGCCAGCAGGTGGTAGAGGCCGTCGTCGCCGCGCTTCGACCAGTGCTCGGCGAGGAACGCGGCACGGCGCGGGGCGAGCCGCGGATTGGTCTTGATCAGGCGCGCCGCCACGTCGTCGAGTGACGCATAGGGGCGCAGCGCGGGCGGTTCGCGCAACTCGTCGAGCCAGCCGCGCAGCCGGCGCGGCGCCTGCTCGGCCCGCGCGGGCGCCAGCCCGAAACCCTCGAGATCGACCACGCGCCGCACGCGCTCCGGCCGTGCGCCGGCATACAGGCACACGACGTTCGCGCCCATGCTGTGCCCGACCAGGTTGACTTCGCCGGCCGGCGCATAGTGGTCGACGAGCGCATCGAGGTCGCCCAGGTATTCGTGGAACCAGTAGTGGCCGCCACCCTGCCGCGCGACCGGCCAGTCGGACAGCCCGAAGCCGCGCGCATCGGGCGCGATCACCTGCCAGTCGCCCGCGAGCGCATCGACGACGAACTGGAACGACGCCGCGACGTCCATCCAGCCATGCAGCATGAACAGCGTCGGCGCATCGGGCCGGCCCCAGCGCCGGACATGCAGCTGGACGCCGCGCACCATGACGAAATCGGAAACAGAACTCGAGGCACTCATCGCAGCCGCTCAAAAAAAGAATGGTCGTTCGATTATAGCGGCGGCGCTTTCTTTCCGGCGTCCGGCAGTCGAGGCGCCGCTCTAGCGGTGCCGGCGCGCACAGGCCACCGGAGTGCGCCATCTGCCGGGAGCCCTGAACAGCCGGCGGCGGTCGAAACGCAGCCGCACCCGAGCGGGTCAGCGCGGCGCGCTTCCGTCCGCCCCGTCCTGCGCGGCCAGTTCGTCGAGTTCGGCCTGCTCGAATCCGGCATCGCGGCGTGCGTCGAAATTGAACGGGCCGCGCAGCCGCGGGGCATGGTATTGCTCGGCGAGCTGCCGGTAGGTCGGCACGGGATCGCGGCCGGCTTCGTCGCACAGATGCCGGAACCAGCGGTTGCCGATCGCGACATGGCCGATTTCGTCGCGCAGGATCACGTCGAGGATCGCGGCCGACGCATCGTCGCCCGCCTGTACGAGCCGCGCGCGGATCGGCGGCGATGCGTCGAGCCCGCGGGCCTCGAGCGTACGCGGCACGAGCGCCATGCGCGCAAGCACGTCGCCCTTGGTTCGCTCGCACATCTCCCACAGGCCGTTGTGCGCGGGAAAATCGCCGTACGCGTGCCCGAATGCCGCCAGGCGGTCGGACAGCAGCGTGAAGTGGTACGCCTCCTCGGCCGCCACCTTCAGCCAGTCGGAGTAGAACGCGTTCGGCAGGCCCGCGAAGCGCCAGACGGCGTCGAGCGCCAGGTTGATCGCATTGAACTCGATATGGGCGAGCGCGTGCAGCAGCACGGCGCGCCCTTCGGGCGAACGCATGCTGCGTCGCTCGAGCTGGCGCGGCTCGACGAGCGGCGGGCGCGCCGGGCGCCCGGGCAGGTCGGCCGGCTCGGGCAATTCGAGCGACGGGGCGATCGTCGCCCGCCCGGCCAGCAGCGCATCGTGTAGCGAGCGCACCTGGGCGGCCTTGGCCGCGGGTTCCGCGTCACGCAGTGCGACAAGCGCGGCGCGGCGCACGCAGGCACGCGCCTCGCCGAAAGAAGAAGACTCCATGCTCATAAACGGGGACACCCTGCGCGCGCATCGCGGGAGCGCACGCACGCGACGGTTTACAATAGGCGATTGTTCCGCGGCGCAATGCGAACGCGCCGGGCAAACCGGACGCGCCATTCTACCGGCGCCCATCATCGAAGAGACAAGGAGACTCCGTGACGATCTACAAGCTGGGCGATACGGCCCCGACGATCCACGAAAGCGTATTCGTCGCCGATACGGCGGCCATCATCGGCAAGGTCGTGCTCGAGGAGAACGCGAGCGTCTGGTTCGGTGCGACGATTCGCGGCGACAACGAGACGATTACCGTCGGCGCGGGCAGCAACGTCCAGGAAGGCGCGGTACTGCATACGGACCCGGGCTTTCCGCTGACGATTGCCGAAAACGTGACGATCGGGCACCAGGCCATGCTGCACGGCTGCACGATCGGCGAAGGATCGCTGGTCGGGATTCAGGCGGTGGTCTTGAATGGAGCGGTGATCGGCCGCAACTGTCTGGTTGGTGCCGGCGCGGTCGTGACGGAAGGCAAAACGTTCCCGGACAATTCGCTGATTCTCGGCGCACCGGCGAAAGTCGTGCGCGAGCTGACGGCGGAAGACATCGCGCGGCTGCGCACGAACGCGAAGACGTACGTCGAGCGGCGTGCGCATTTCAAGGAGCAACTCGTGCGAATCGGATGATTCGCACGGATTTCAAGGAAGAAGAGTGAGCGACCAGTTACAGAAATTCATGTTCAATGCGGCGCCCGTGCGCGGCGAGATCGTTTCGCTGCGCAATACGTGGCAGGAAGTGCTCTCCCGCCGCGACTACCCGGCCCCCGTGCGCACGGTGCTCGGCGAGATGATGGCCGCATGCGCGCTGCTGTCCGCGAACCTGAAATTCAACGGCACCCTGATCATGCAGATCTTCGGCGACGGGCCGGTCCAGATGCTGGTCGTCCAGTGCAGTTCGGATCTGTCGATGCGGGCCACCGCGAAGTTCGCCGGCGACGCCGCCCAGACGATCGGCGACGACACGAGCTTCGCATCGCTCGTCAATGCGAGCGGTCACGGCCGTTGCGTGATCACGCTCGACCCGGCCGACAAGCTGCCGGGCCAGCAGCCGTACCAGGGCATCGTGCCGCTGAACGGCGTCGACGGCCCGCTCGAATCCGTCTCGCAGGTGCTCGAGCATTACATGCATCACTCGGAGCAGCTCGACACGCGGATGTGGCTCGCGGCCGATCGCGACCGCGCGGTCGGCATGCTGCTGCAGAAGCTGCCGGGCGACGGCGGCATCGTGCCGCGCAACGCCGAAACCGATACCGATACGTGGGAACGCGTCTGCACGCTCGGCGGCACGCTGTCCGCCAAGGAACTGCTCGAGGTCGAACCGGAAGTCGTGTTCCGCCGGCTGTTCTGGCAGGAAAACGTGCAGCACTTCGAGCCGGCCGGCACGCGCTTCCAGTGCTCGTGCTCGCGCGAGAAGGTCGGCGCGATGCTGCGCATGCTCGGCCGCGAAGAAGTCGACAGCGTGATCGTCGAGCGTGGCCACGTCGAGATCCATTGCGAGTTCTGCAATCAGCGCTATGAATTCGATCCGGTCGACGTCGCGCAGCTGTTCGCGGCACCCGGCGTCGAGACGGGCATCGCACCCGCGACCGAACAACGTCATTGAGCAGCGCCCCGATGCCCGCCGTCCGGGCACGGGCGCATAATGACGCACGAGCGTCGCACGCAAGGCTCGCGCGCCGAAGTCCCGCACTTCGGCGCAAGCCGCTTCCCGTCGTCGGCGCGCTGCAGGAGAAACACATGAATCGCCCGCTTCGTCTCCCGTTTCGTCTCCCGTTTCGTCTCCCGTTTCGTACCGTCGTCCTGACGAGCGTTGCCGCCTGCACGCTCGCGCTTGCCGGCTGCGCGATGCCGCCGCCGACTTCCACGATCCTGAGCCGCCTGCCCGAACCCGGCGCATCGGGCGGCCAGCCGCCCGCGCTGTCGAGCGCCGAACGCAAGCGTTATGACGAGATCGACCAGCAGGTGCTGCGCGAACAGAACAGCGCGATGGCAGCCGAGGCAGCCGCGCGCGCGTGGGCCTATTACTCGCCGCCGCCCGTGACCGTCTACGGCGGGTATTACGGCGGATGGGGCAATCGCTGGGGCACGGGTATCAGCTACGGCTACCCGGGATGGTGGTGGTGAGCATCCGTCGCCCAGCCGATTGACTACCGGCAGGAAATAAAAAAGCGCGGCATTTCCCGCGCTTTTTCAATGGGTTCGAACGATCGTGGTCAGTGATGCGCGACCTTGCCCTTGTCGCCGCCATGATGCCGCGACGGCTTCGCGATCGACTGCGGATTCGGCACGACGCGCACCGGCGCCGCGGACACGGCGCCGCGCGTCGACGTATTCGACGGCATGTTGTTCAGCGGCGCGGCCGGCGCATTCGGCGACACGAACTGCACGAATACCTCGCCGTCCTTCACCATGCCCATCTCGTAGCGCGCGCGCTCCTCGATGGCCGCGGTGCCGCTCTGCAGATCCTGCACTTCGCCGGCAGTGCGCTCGTTGCGCAGCTTCTCGTCCGCATTCTTCTGGAGCTGGTCGTCGAGCTGCTGACGCAATTCATGCACCCGCAGCCAGCCGCCGTGTCCCCACCATAGGGGGTACTGAATGAGCGCCAGCAAGGCAATCAGGACGACAGTGACAAGCCGCATGTAGGAAACGCAGATATAAGAAGCGCCGCTCCGCGCACATGCACAGAGCGGCGTCGATATGACGAACCCGATAGTAGCGCGTTAGCGCAGGTTATAGAAAGCCGATTTACCCGGGTAGCTCGCGATGTCGCCGAGATCTTCCTCGATGCGCAGCAGCTGGTTGTACTTCGAGATACGGTCGCTGCGCGACAGCGAACCCGTCTTGATCTGACCGGCGTTCAGGCCGACCGCGATATCCGCGATCGTCGAATCTTCCGTTTCGCCCGAGCGGTGCGAGATCACGGCCGTGTAGCCTGCGCGCTTCGCCATTTCGATGGCCGCGAACGTTTCGGTCAGCGTACCGATCTGGTTGATCTTGATGAGGATCGAGTTCGCGATGCCCTTCTCGATGCCTTCCTTCAGGATGCGCGTGTTCGTGACGAACAGGTCGTCGCCGACCAGCTGCACCTTCTTGCCGAGGCGATCGGTCAGCAGCTTCCAGCCTTCCCAGTCGCTTTCGTGCATGCCGTCCTCGATCGACACGATCGGGAACTTGTCGGCGAGCGTCGCGAGGTAGTCGGTGAATTCGGCCGACGACAGTTGCAGGCCTTCGCCCGCGAGCTGGTACTTGCCGTCGTGATAGAACTCGGATGCCGCGCAGTCGAGCGCGAGCAGCACGTCTTCGCCCGCACGGTAGCCGGCCTTCTCGATCGCCTGCAGGATCGTCGACAGGCACTCGTCGTTGCTGCCGAAGTTCGGCGCGAAGCCGCCTTCGTCGCCGACTGCCGTGCTCATGCCGCGGTCGCTCAGGATCTTCTTCAGTGCGTGGAACACTTCCGCGCCGCAACGCAGGGCTTCACGGAACGTCGGCTGGCTCACCGGGACGATCATGAATTCCTGGATGTCGAGGCTGTTGTTCGCATGCGCGCCGCCGTTGACGATGTTCATCATCGGCACCGGCAGTTGCATCGCGCCCGAACCGCCGAAATAGCGGTACAGCGGCAGGCCGGCCTCTTCAGCCGCTGCCTTCGCGACGGCCATCGACACGGCCAGCATCGCGTTCGCGCCGAGGCGCGACTTGTTGTCGGTGCCGTCCAGCTCGAGCAGCGTCTTGTCGAGGAACGCCTGTTCCGACGCGTCGAGGCCCATGATGGCTTCGGAGATTTCGGTGTTGATGTGCTCGACCGCCTTCAGCACGCCCTTGCCGTTGTAGCGGCCGGCTTCGCCGTCGCGCAGTTCGATCGCTTCACGCGAGCCGGTGGACGCGCCCGACGGCACGGCCGCGCGGCCCATCGTGCCCGATTCGAGCAGCACGTCGCATTCGACGGTGGGGTTGCCGCGCGAATCCAGAATCTCGCGGCCGATGATATCTACGATTGCACTCATGGGTTTCCTCTGAGAATGACGATGGATTCTTCAAACTGCGACGGCGCACGCGCCCGAACCGCTTTCGCTACTGACGCGCGAAACCGTCGCAAGGTTCATTCGATCTTTAATTGAAATCGTTTTCCAGGAACGGATGGCGCTTCACCGCCTGGTCGAGCGTGACGAGGGTCTCCAGCAGCGCGCTCATCCGGTTCAGCGGTACCGCGTTCGGGCCGTCCGATTTTGCCTCGGCCGGATTCGGGTGCGTTTCCATGAAGAGGCCCGCGACGCCCGTCGCGACCGCCGCACGGGCAAGCACCGGCACGAATTCGCGCTGGCCGCCGGAGCTCGTGCCCTGCCCGCCCGGCAACTGCACCGAGTGGGTCGCGTCGAACACGACCGGGGCGCTCGTCTCGCGCATGATCGCGAGCGAACGCATGTCCGACACGAGATTGTTGTAGCCGAACGAGACACCGCGCTCGCACGCCATGAAGCGGTCTTCCGACAGCCCCGCTTCACGTGCGGCGTCGCGCGCCTTGTCGATCACGTTCTTCATGTCGTGCGGCGCGAGGAACTGGCCCTTCTTGATGTTGACGGGCTTGCCCGAGCGCGCGCACGCCTGGATGAAATCGGTCTGGCGGCACAGGAACGCGGGCGTCTGCAGCACGTCGACGACCGACGCGACCTGCTCGATCTCGTCGATCGAATGCACGTCGGTCAGCACCGGCAGGCCGAGCTGGCGCTTCACCTCGGACAGGATCCGCAGGCCCTCGTCCATTCCGAGGCCACGAAACGACTTGCCCGAGCTGCGGTTCGCCTTGTCGTAGGACGACTTGTAGATGAACGGAACGTTCAGCTTCGCGCAGATTTCCTTCAGGCGGCCTGCCGTGTCGATCGTCATTTGCTCCGACTCGACGACGCAGGTACCCGCGATCAGGAAGAAAGGCCTGTCGAGACCGACCTCGAAATCGCACAGCTTCATGCTTACACTCCGCGCGCTTGCTTGTTGGCGAGCGCGGCTTCGACGAACGACTTGAAGAGGGGGTGACCGTCACGCGGCGTGGACGTGAATTCCGGGTGGAACTGGACGCCGACGAACCACGGGTGCATCGAACGCGGCAGCTCCATCATTTCCGGCAGATCCTCGCTCGGGGTACGGGCGCTGATGATAAGGCCGCCGGCTTCGAGCTGGGGCACGAAGCGGTTATTGACTTCATAACGGTGGCGATGGCGTTCGTTCACGTCCTTGCCATAGATTTCTTCGGCCATCGTGCCCGGCTTGATCGGGCAACGCTGCGAACCGAGGCGCATCGTGCCGCCGAGGTCGGATTCCTCGGTGCGCGTCTCGACCTTGCCGTCGCGGTCATACCATTCGGTGATCAGCGCGACCACGCGTTCCGGCGTGTCCGGCTCGAATTCCGTGCTGTTCGCCTGCTTCAGGCCGACGACGTCGCGTGCGAATTCGATCACCGCGAGCTGCATGCCGAGGCAGATGCCGAGATACGGCACCTTGGCTTCACGCGCATAGCGGATCGCCGCGATCTTGCCTTCCGTGCCGCGACGGCCGAAACCGCCCGGCACCAGCACGGCGTCGAGGTGCTTCAGGCTGTCGACACCGTTCGACTCGATCTCTTCCGAGTCGATGTATTCGATGTTGACCTTGGTCGACGTATGCAGCGATGCGTGGCGCAGCGCCTCGATCAGCGACTTGTACGACTCGGTCAGATCGACGTACTTGCCGACCATGCCGATCGTCACTTCGTGCTTCGGGTTCTCGAGCTTCTCGACGAGCTCCGACCACATGCTCAGGTCGGCGTCCTTCGGCGACAGCTTCAGTTCCTCGCAGATGATCCGGTCGAGGCCCTGGTCGTGCAGCATCTGCGGAATCTTGTAGATGCTGTCGGCGTCCCACACCGAGATCACGGCGTCTTCCGGCACGTTCGAGAACATCGAGATCTTCTTCGATTCGTCGTCCGGAATGCGGCGGTCCGCACGGCACAGCAGCACGTGCGGCAGGATGCCGATCTCGCGCAGCTTCTGCACGCTGTGCTGGGTCGGCTTCGTCTTCAGCTCGCCGGCCGTCGCGACGTACGGCACCAGCGTCAGGTGCACGAAGCACGCGCTGTTGCGGCCGAGGCGCAGGCTCATCTGGCGCGCGGCTTCAAGGAACGGCAGCGATTCGATATCGCCGACCGTGCCGCCGATCTCGACGATCGCGACATCCGGCTCGCCGCAGGTGGCCGATGCCGCCCCGCGCTCGATGAACGCCTGGATTTCGTTCGTGATGTGCGGAATCACCTGCACGGTCTTGCCGAGATAGTCGCCGCGGCGCTCCTTGCGGATCACCGATTCGTAGATCTGGCCGGTCGTGAAGTTGTTGGCCTTGCGCATCTTCGTGCTGATGAAGCGCTCATAGTGGCCGAGGTCGAGGTCGGTCTCCGCTCCGTCTTCCGTCACGAACACTTCGCCGTGCTGGAACGGGCTCATCGTGCCGGGGTCGACGTTGATGTAGGGATCGAGTTTGAGGAGGGTGACTTTCAGACCGCGCGATTCGAGGATCGCGGCGAGGGAGGCGGCGGCAATACCCTTGCCGAGGGAAGAAACTACGCCGCCGGTGACGAAAACATATTTGGTCATCGCTGAATGCTCGCGGGAAAAACGGATTATACCGTAAAGCCCGCCCTTCTCTCAGCAATTGACTCGATGATCGCGCCCTTTCGCGCCGCCCCGCACCAGCCGCGGGCGCCGGGGCGAAGCCCCCCCGCCGGCCGGCGCAGCCGCATGCACTGGCGGCGCGGCCCGGTCGCCCGGCCCGGGGTCAGGCGCGCTTCGCGAGCGGGGCACCGCCCTGCGACACGTCGCCCTCGGCCGCCTTCAGCGAATTCAGCATCCGCTGCAATGCACGGGCAGTCTCGAGCGGCCGCTCCATCGGGAACAGGTGGCTGCCTTCCAGCCATTCGACGCGGCCACGCGCCGCGCGGCGCGTCGCATCGAGCCCGACCTGGCGCACCTCGCGCGAACGCGTGCCGGCGAGAAAACCGAGCGGCACCGGCGCGCCGTGCGCGAGCCTCGGGCCGAGCGTGTGCGGCAGCGTCCGGTAGATCAGGTATTCGACCTGCCGGTCGAACGCGAGCGCCCGCTCGCCGTCGGCCCCGGCCTGCGGAATTCCGTAGTCGATGTAGTCGGCCAGCATCCGTTCGTCCCAGCGGGCGAACGCCGGTTTCTCACGAAAGTGCCGCCAGACTTCGTCGCGGCTCACCCAGCGCGTGCGCCGGTTGCGCGTCGCGGCCGCCGGCGACAGCCGCTCGTCGAGCCCCGCCCACTGGCTCGCACGCAATGCGCCGGCGCGCCAGCCTGCGATGATAGGCGAATCGATCATCACGACGCCGCGCACCCATTGAGGCTTCTTCAGCGCAGCCATCAGCGACAGGTAGCCGCCGAGCGAATGGCCGACGAGCCAGACGGGACGCTCGTAGCGGCTGCCGATGTCGTCGAGCAGTTGCTCGACGAGATGCGGCCAGTCGCGCGTCACCGGGTAGCGGCGGTCGTGACCGATCCGTTCGATGTAGCGCAGCTCGTAGTCGTCGGCCAGTTCGGCGAAGATCGTGCGGTACGTCGACGCCGGAAAGCCGTTCGCATGCGAGAAATGGAGGATGTCCTTCAAACGCCGATGTCTCCCTTGTCGACCGGAATTGACGCGGCCCTTGCCGCGCTCACCGATCCATCCAGTATCGCCGCCGAACGTCGCGATGACGCTCGAAGGCAAACCCGCCGTCGGCCGGCGCGACGTCGAACCGCACGGCGCCGTCGCGATCGGTGCGCGGCAGCGGAATCCCGCGCGCCTCGTAACGTGCGAGAACCGCCCGGTGCGGATGTCCGAAACGATTGCGATAGCCTACAGGAAATACCGCGACGCGCGGCCCGACCGAATCGAGGAAAGGCTCGACCGACGACGTGCGGCTGCCGTGGTGCGGAACGACCAGGATCTGCGCGGCCAGCGTGTCGCGCGCAGTGCCCACGAGTTGGCGTTCGACCGGCGCTTCGATGTCGCCCGTCAGCAGCGCGGACGTCCCGCCCGCGTCGATGCGCAGCACGCACGACTGCCCGTTCGACGAACCCGCGCCCGGACCGCCCGATGGCCAGAGCATCGTGAACACCACGCCGTCCCAGGTCCAGCGCTGCCCGGCCGCGCACGGCAGCCGGTCGGCAACGCCGGCGGCCGTCGCATCGCGCCACAGCCCGCTCGTCGGCGGAATGCCCGCCAGCAGCTGGCGCACGTCGGCAGCCGCATAGACGGCCGGTGCGCCGCCCGCGTGATCGGCGTGCGCGTGACTGAGCACGAGCGAATCGACCACCGCGATGCCTCGCGAGCGCAATGCCGGCGCGACGATCCGCGCACCGGCATGCGTCGACTCCGCGCCCGGTCCCGCGTCGAACAGCAAGGTCCGTCGGGCGGTCTCCACCAGCACCGACGCGCCCTGCCCGACGTCGAGCACGGTCAGCCGGAAGCCGCCCGGCGGCGGCGCATCGGCTGCCGGCGCGACGAGCGGCAGCCACGTGAGCGGCGCAGCCCAGCGCAACGGCCAGCCGCGCGGCATCAGCGCCCATGCGACGCCCACGCAGGCCAGCGCCAGCACCGGCCAGTCGGGCATGCGCAACCAGAACACGCCGGCCGGCCAGTCGGCGAGGTATCCCAGCAACGTCATCATCGGTTCGAGCGCCGCGTGTGCAAGCCGGAACGCATAGGCGTCGAACGGCGCCGGCAGCGCGATGCCGGCCAGCACGACCGGCGTCACGACCGAGCTGACCCAGGGAATCGCGAACGCATTGCCGAACGGGCCCGACAGCGATATCTGCGCAAACCAGGCGGCCGTCAGCGGCGCGAGGCCGATCGTCACCGCGTACTGCACGCGCGTGGCCTGGGCGATGCGGCGCCCGGCGCGTGCACCCCACGCGCGCGCACGGTTCGACAAGCCAGCGGTGCCGCCGCCCTCCTCGCCACCATCCCCTTCCGCATCGGCCTCGCGCACGGCACGCCAGCCGGAAACCGCCAGCAGGATCACGGCGACCGCCCCGAACGACAACCAGAACCCGGCCGACAGCACGGCCCACGGATCGGCAAGCAGTACACCGCCGAGCGACGCGCACAGCACTGCGGAAGCCGGAACGCTGCGCCCGGCCAGATACGCAATGCCGCCGGCCGCGATCATCCACCATGCGCGCTGCGCCGGCACGTTGAAGCCGGCGAGCGCCGCATAACCGGCCGCGGCCGTCAGCGCGGCGAGCGCGACCGCGTACGGCGCCGGCAATACGAGCGTCGCGGCCCGGGCGCGCCAGCGCAGGCGGCGCCAGACCATCGACACGAGCCCGCCCGCGATCGCGCCGACGAGCCCGACATGCAGGCCGGAGATCGCGACGAGGTGGCTCGTGCCCGTGTTGCGCAGCACGCGCCAGTCGTCGTCGCCGATGCCCGACTGGTCGCCGATCGCGAGCGCAGCGACGATGCCGCGATGGCCGGCGTCGCCGCCAAGCGTCTCGCCGATACGCGCGCGCAGCACGTCGCGCAGCCGATCGATCGATGCACGCCATCCCGACGCGCGCGCATCGAGCAATACCGCCCGCCGGGGCGCGCTGACATAACCGACGGCGCGAATGCCCGCGGCAAGCCAGGCCGCCTCGCTGTCGCGCACGCCGGGATTGGATTCCGCATGCGGGCGCTTCAGGCGCACGACGAAACGCCAGCGCTGCGCGGCGCGCAGATCGGGCAGCGCGTCGCGCGTCGCGGCCGCGTCATACGCGCGCCACGACAGACGGATCAACGGCGGGAAACGGGCCAGCCCCGCATCGTTCGACTCGACCGCGAACAGCAGCCGCGCACCTGTGTCGTCGACCACGGGCAGCCCCCGGATCACACCGGTGACGACGATGTCGCGCCCTTCCCACTCGACGGGCAGGCTGTCGCCCAGCCGCCATTCGGCCCGCGCGGCCGCGTAGCCGAATCCGGCGACGCAGGCAGCGAGCGCGCAAAGCATCCATCCGAACGCGACGGTCATGCGCATACGCCGGCGGCGCATGCCCCACGCGCCCAGGACCACGCAGCCCGCGAGCACGGCCGCACCGATCGTCCATGCGAACGCACCCGGCAGCGTCGCCTGCCGCTGCAGTACGACCACGCCGAGCGCGAACGCGATCCACCACACGCGCATCGCCCCTCCTCGTCGATCCAGCGCCGCCATTGCGAATACGGCGCCTTCCGGCAACGATTATGCGGACGAAAGGGCGAGTCGCGGCAGCGCGGCGAGCGCGTTAGCCGAAGTGCATAGGGAGAGCGCGCCGGTGTCGATCCCGCGCAGTTCGGCGAGCACGTCGCCGATGCGCGGCACCTGGTCGGGCGTGTTGCGGGATTTGTATGCCCATTCGGGCGCGATGTCGGGCGCGTCCGTCTCGACGACGATCGCATCGAGCGGCAACTGCGCAGCGAGCCGGCGGATCTGCAGCGCCCGCGTGAACGTCACGTTGCCGCCGAAGCCGAGATGCAGCCCATGCGCGAGATACGCTTCGGCCTGCTGAAAACTGCCGTTGAACGCATGCGCGATGCCGCGCCGCACGCCGAAGCGGCGCAGCCCGGCCAGTACGCGGTCCTGCGACTTGCGCACGTGACACAGCACGGGCAGGTCGAATTCGCGCGCCAGCTTCAGCTGCCCCTGGTAGAAGAACTGCTGCCGCGCGTCGTCGAGCCCCGGCACGAAATAGTCGAGTCCGATCTCGCCGATCGCGACGAAGCGCGGATCGTCGAGGCTCGCCTCGATTTCCATGCGCAACAGGTCGAGATCCTCGTCGCGTGCGTGCGGCGTGTACATCGGATGGATGCCGAGCGCATAGACCGCGCCCGGCGTGCGTTGCGCAAGCTCGCGCACCGTCGTGAAGTTGTCGCGCCCGACGCTCGGGATCACGATGCGCGACACGCCGGCCGCGTGCGCCGCCTGTACGACCGCATCGCGGTCGGCGTCGAACTCGGCGGCATCGAGATGGCAGTGCGTATCGATCCACATGGCGATGTTCCAGCACGCTGGCGCCGCGCCGGGACGAACCCGGCACCGGCCAGCGGCGTTCACTTACACCGGCAACGCCGGCTCCTCGTGCAGCACGCCGTCGCGCAGCCGCATGATGCGGTCGCAGCGCGCGGCGAGATCGGGATCGTGCGTGACGATCACGAAGCTCGTTTCGAGCGTTTCCGACAATTCGAGCATCAGGTTGAACACCGTATCGGCCGTCGTGCCGTCGAGGTTGCCGGTCGGCTCGTCGGCGAGCACGCACGCGGGCTTCGTGACCAGCGCGCGCGCGATCGCGACGCGCTGCCGCTCACCACCCGACAGCTCGCCCGGCCGATGCTTCGCCCGCGGCCCGAGACCGACGCGCTCGAGCATCGCCTGGGCCTCGGCACGCGCGGCCTCGGTCGTCATCCGGCGGATGCGTAGCGGCATCGCGACGTTGTCGAGCGCGGTGAACTCGGGCAGCAGGTGATGGAATTGATAGACGAAACCGAGCGCACGGTTGCGCAATTCGTTGCGCTCGCGCTCGGCGAGTTGCGTGAACGGCTTGCCGAGCAGCGACACCTCGCCCGCGCTCGGCTCGTCGAGCCCGCCCAGCACGTGCAGCAGCGTGCTCTTGCCGGAGCCCGACGCGCCGACGACCGCAAGCTTCTCGCCGCGCCGCACCGTCAGCTCGGTATTGTCGAGCACCTGCACGTTGAAGCCGCCCTGCACGAACGCCTTCGTGATCCCGCGCGCCTGAAGCACGTATTCCTGCATACCTGCCGAATCCTGTCTGTTGTGTTGTCGTGAATCCGCGAATGCGGTCGCGCGATCATTCATAGCGAAGGGCCTCCGCCGGCTTCACCTTCGCGCCGCGCCAGCTCGGGTAGAGCGTCGCGACAGCCGACAGCGCGAACGCGATCAGCCCGATCCGGATCACGTCGCTCGCGACGAGTTCCGACGGCAGCTCGCTGATGAAGTACACGGACGGCGGCAGGAACTGCACACCGAACAGGTGCTCGATCATCGGGATCAGCCACGGGATGCTCCATGCGATCAGGCAGCCGAGCGCGACGCCCGACGCCGTGCCGACGAAGCCGATCGTCACGCCCTGCACGACGAAGATCTTCATGATCGACCCCGGCTGCGCGCCGAGCGTGCGCAGGATCGCGATGTCGGCCTGCTTGTTGGTCACCGTCATCACGAGCGACGACACGAGGTTGAACGCGGCCACCGCGATGATCAGCGTGAGGATGATGAACATCATCCGCTTCTCGATCTGCACGGCCGAGAACCACGTCTTGTTCTGCTGGGTCCAGTCGCGGATGTACAGGCTGCCCGACAGCGTATGCGACAGCTCGACCGCCACATCCGGCGCCTTCTGCATGTCCTTCAGCCGCAGCCGCACACCGGTCGGCGCGGCCATCCGGAACAGCGCCTCGGCATCGCGGATGTTGATCATCGCGAGCGTGCTGTCGTATTCGTAGTGCCCGGATTCGAACACGCCGACGACCGTGAACTGCTTCAGCCTCGGCATCATGCCGGCCGGCGTGATCGAACCCTCCGGCGCGACGAGCGTCACCTTGTCGCCGACGGTCACGCCGAGGTTGCCGGCAAGCGCATCGCCGAGCACGATGCCGAACTGGCCCGGCACGAGCGCGGCGAGCTGGCCGGCCTTCATGTCCTTGCCGATGTCCGACACCTGCGGCTCGAGCGTCGGCTCGACCCCGCGCAGCATCACGCCGCTCACCGCGTCCTGGCGAGTGAGCAGCGCCTGCGCGTCGACGTATGGCGCCGCGCCGATCACCGACGGATTGCGGCGCGCTTCCTGCGCGGTCAGCTGCCAGTCGGGCATCGAGCCCGTCGGCGAGAACACCTCGACGTGCGCGAGCACCGACAGCATGCGGTCGCGCACTTCCTTCTGGAAGCCGTTCATCACCGACAGCACGACGATCAGCGCCGCGACACCGAGCGCGATCCCGAGCATCGACACGAGCGCGATGAAGGAAATGAAGCCGTTACCGGTCGTGCGTTTGCCGGCGCGCGTGTAGCGCCAGCCGATCTGCCATTCGTACGGAAGTTTCAAGCGAATCCTTTCTGCTGGTTACGGCGGGGAGGCGCCCCGCGGCCGAACCGCCGCCCGGTGGCGGCCACCGGCCCGGGCACGGTCGAAAAACGGCCGCCGGACGCGATCGGGCCGTCAGCCGGCCCGATCACGCGCGCAGTTTGCCATACAATGCGCACCATCATGCACGACCGACGCCTCCATTTTCTCGTTCCGTTCGCGCTGCCGTCGGCGGCCGATGCGGCCTCGTCCCTGCACACGCTGGACAGCCCCGCGCTCGAAAAGTTGCTCGCCCGCGCGAGCCTCGTCGAGCGCGTGGCCGGCGAGGACTTCCAGCGCACGCTGCCGCACGAGCGCTGGCTGGCCCGCCAGTTCGGCGCGACCCAGGGCAACGCCGCCGACGAGGCGCCGCTCGCGCCCTACATGCTGCTGGCGGACGGCGGCGATCCGGGCACCCGGGCCTGGGCCTGCGTCGAGCCCGTCCACGTCGAAATCGCGCACGATCACCTGGTGCTCGTCGATCCGGCGGCCCTTGCGCTCGACGACGGCGACGCGGCCGCGCTGCTCGCGGTCGCCCGGCCGCTGATCGAGGAGCTCGGCGTACGGCTCGAAGCGCCGAACCCGTCACGCTGGTACCTGTCGAGCGAGCAGCTCGCCCGGCTCGCCGGCGCCGCGCCGCTGCGCGCGAGCGGCCGCAACATCGAGATCTGGCTGCCGCACGAGGCGCATACGGGCGAACGCTCGCGGATGTGGATGAAGCTGCAGAACGAAGTGCAGATGGCCTGGTTCCAGCACCCGGTCAACGAAGCGCGCGAAGCGCGCGGGCTGCCGGCCGTCAACTCGATCTGGTTCCATGCGCAGGGCACGCTGAAACCGGTCGGCCAGCCGTTCGCGCGCGTGCTGTCCGCATCGCCCGCGGCGCTCGGCCTTGCGCGTGCCGCGCGGATCGACGCCTCGGGCGTGCCCGCCGCATTCGGCGCACTTCCCGCTGCCGACGGCGCGACGCTCGTCGAACTGCCGGCGCTGACCACCCCGTTCATCGAGCAGGACTGGGCGCGCTGGCACGACGGACTCGCCGCGCTCGAGCGCGACTGGTTCGCGCCGGCCCTCGCCGCGCTGCGGAACGGCGAGCTGGCGGGCGTCGATTTCACGCTGTGCGGCGACACGAGTTCCGTGACGCTGCGTGCGACGCGCTCAGACCTGCGCAAGTTCTGGCGCCGCCGCGCGCTGGCCTCCCTGTTCGAATAACAACAAGCACACCCCGTATGACCCGGATCGTTACCCGCCCCGTCGCGCCCGCCGACGCCGAAGCGCTCGCGCGCCACGGCCTGCATCCCGTGCTCGCGCGCCTGTACGCGTCGCGCGGCGTGCAGTCCCCCGCCGACATCGAGACCGCGCTCGCGCGGCTCGTCCCGCCCACCGAGCTGAAAGGCTGCGCCGACGCGGCGTCGCTGCTCGCCGACGCGATCGCCGACAAGCGGCGCCTGCTCGTCGTCGCCGACTACGACTGCGACGGCGCGACCGCTTGCGCGGTCGCGGTGCGCGGCCTGCGGATGTTCGGCGCGCAGATCGACTACCTGGTGCCGAACCGCTTCGAATACGGCTACGGCCTCACGCCCGAGATCGTCGAACTCGCCGCCGCGCGCAAGCCCGACCTGCTGATCACCGTCGACAACGGGATCGCGAGCGTCGCGGGCGTCGAGGCCGCGAACGCACGCGGCATCGACGTGCTCGTGACCGATCACCACCTGCCCGGCGACGCACTGCCCGCCGCACGCGCGATCGTCAACCCGAACCAGCCGGGCTGCGCGTTCCCGAGCAAGCACCTCGCCGGCGTCGGCGTGATGTTCTACGTGCTGCTCGCGCTGCGCGCCGAGCTGCGCCGCCGCGGCGCCTTTGCGAGCAAGGAAGCCGAGCCGCGCCTCGACGGCCTGCTCGACCTCGTCGCGCTCGGCACCGTCGCCGACGTCGTGCGGCTCGACGGCAACAACCGCGTGCTCGTCGCGCAGGGGCTGCAGCGCATCCGCAACGGCCGCATGCAACCGGGCGTCGCCGCGCTGTTCCGCGCCGCCGCGCGCGAAGCGCGCACGGCATCGGGCTTCGACCTCGGTTTCGGCCTCGGCCCGCGCCTGAACGCCGCCGGGCGGCTCTCCGACATGTCGCTCGGCATCGAGTGCCTGATCACCGACGACATCGGCCGCGCATGGGACCTGGCGCAGCAGCTCGACGTGATGAACCGCGAGCGCCGCGAGATCGAGGCCGGCATGCAGCAGCAGGCGCTCGCCGATCTCGCCGATGTCGACCCGGCCGACGCGTGCACGATCACCCTCTTCAACCCCGAGTGGCACCAGGGCGTGATCGGCATCGTCGCCGGCCGGCTCAAGGAAAAATTCCACCGCCCGTCGTTCACGTTCGCGCACGCGGACGACGAAGGCAAGCGGGTCAAGGGTTCGGGCCGGTCGATCGCCGGCTTCCACCTGCGCGACGCACTCGACCTCGTGTCGAAACGCGAACCGGACCTGATCGTCGCGTTCGGCGGCCACGCGATGGCGGCCGGCCTCACGCTCGACACCGAGAACGTGCCGCGCTTCGCCGCCGCGTTCGAGGCGGTCGCGCGCGAATGGCTGTCCGACGACGCGCTCGCCCGCGTGATCGAGACCGACGGCGAACTCGAGGACGCCTACTTCACGCCGCAGTTCGTCGGGCTGCTCGACGAGGCCGTCTGGGGACAAGGTTTTCCGGCCCCGCTTTTCTCGGGCGAATTCGACGTCGTGTCCCAGTCGCTCGTGAAGGAAAAGCACCTGAAACTGCAGCTTGCACGCGGCCGCCAGCGCTTCAACGCGATCTGGTTCAACCACACGGAGCCCCTGCCGGAAAGCGCGCTGGTCGCGTACCGGCTCGTCGCCGACACGTGGAACGGCGTCACGCGCGTCCAGCTGATCGTCGAACACGCGGCCGGCTGAGCGCGGGCCGCCCGGCCCGCGACGCCCGCCGATGCATGCGCGCCGCGCCGGACAGGGCCGCGGTGCACGTGCGAGCACCGTTTGCGTCACCGGGCAACCCTGCCGATCGGCTATAATTCCGCATTTTTACGAAGCAAGAATAGCGAGCGATCATGGAAGCGGAACGTCTCAACGCGATCGAAAGCTCCCTGCTCGACCTGCGCAATCGCGCGGGCGAGCTCCGGGGGTATCTTTGACTACGACGCCAAAGCTGCGCGTCTGACCGAAGTCAACAAGGAACTCGAAGACCCGAACGTCTGGAACGATTCGAAGAACGCCCAGGCGCTCGGTCGCGAGAAGAAGCTGCTCGAGGGCGTCGTCACGACGCTCACCGCGCTTGATGGCGACCTGCGCGACGCGCTCGACCTGTTCGAGCTGGCCCGCGAGGAAGGCGACGAAGACACCCTCGTCGCGTCGGAAGAAGACGCCGCGAAGCTCGAGGCACGCGTCGGCGACATCGAGTTCCGCCGGATGTTCTCGAACCCGGCCGACCCGAACAACTGCTTCATCGACATCCAGGCCGGCGCCGGCGGTACCGAGGCGTGCGACTGGGCATCGATGCTGCTGCGCCAGTACCTGCGCTACTGCGAACGCAAGGGCTTCAAGGCCGAAGTGCTCGAAGAGTCCGACGGCGACGTCGCCGGCATCAAGAACGCGACGGTCAAGGTCTCGGGCGAATACGCATACGGTTTCCTGCGCACCGAAACGGGCATCCACCGCCTCGTGCGCAAGTCGCCGTTCGACTCGTCGGGCGGCCGCCACACGTCGTTCTCGTCGGTGTTCGTCTATCCGGAAATCGACGACTCGATCGAAGTCGAGATCAACCCGGCCGACCTGCGCATCGACACGTACCGCGCATCGGGCGCGGGCGGCCAGCACATCAACAAGACCGACTCCGCGGTGCGGATCACGCACATGCCGACCGGTATCGTCGTGCAGTGCCAGAACGACCGCTCGCAGCACCGCAACCGCGCCGAAGCGATGGCAATGCTGAAGTCGCGCCTGTACGAAGTCGAGATGCGCAAGCGCCAGGCCGAACAGGACAAGCTCGAATCGAGCAAGACCGATGTGGGCTGGGGCCATCAGATCCGCTCGTACGTGCTCGACCAGAGCCGCGTGAAGGACCTGCGCACGAACGTCGAAATGAGCAACACGAGAGCCGTCCTCGACGGCGACCTCGACGACTTCATCAGCGCGAGCCTCAAACAGGGCGTGTAAGCGCCGCGGCGCGGCCTGGCCAGGCCGCGCCCCCTTGCCCTTCCCGTTTGCGTTGCCGCACCCACTCCGAATTCCGACCATCATGACCGAACCGACCCAAACGCAGCCCGCCGTCACCGCGGACGAAAACCAGATCATCGCGGAGCGCCGCGAGAAGCTGCGCGCCCTGCGCGAGCAAGGCGTCGCCTACCCGAACGATTTCCGGCCCGAGCACCACGCAGCCGACCTGCAGGCGAAATTCGCCGACTCGGACAAGGCCGCGCTCGAAGCGAACCCGGTCGAGGTGTCGGTGGCCGGCCGCATGATGCTCAAGCGCGTGATGGGCAAGGCAAGCTTCGCGACGGTGCAGGACGGGTCGGGCCAGATCCAGTTCTTCGTGACGCCGAACGACGTCGGCGCGGAAACCTACGACGCATTCAAGAAGTGGGACCTGGGCGACATCGTCGCCGCGCGTGGCGTGCTGTTCCGCACCAACAAGGGCGAACTGTCGGTCCAGTGCAAGGAACTGCGCCTGCTGTCGAAGGCATTGCGCCCGCTGCCGGACAAGTTCCACGGCCTGTCCGACCAGGAAATGCGCTACCGCCAGCGCTACGTCGACCTGATCGTCACGCCGGAAACGCGCGACACGTTCCGCGCCCGCACGAAGACGATCGCATCGATCCGCAAGTTCATGGACAACGCCGAGTTCATGGAAGTCGAAACGCCGATGCTGCACCCGATCCCGGGCGGCGCAGCGGCGAAGCCGTTCGTCACGCATCACAATGCGCTCGACATGCAGATGTTCCTGCGCATTGCGCCGGAGCTGTACCTGAAGCGCCTGATCGTCGGCGGCTTCGAACGCGTGTTCGAGATCAACCGTAACTTCCGGAACGAAGGCGTGTCGCCGCGTCACAATCCGGAATTCACGATGATGGAGTTCTACGCCGCGTACACCGACTACCGCTGGCTGATGGACTTCACCGAGCAACTGATCCGCCAGGCGGCGATCGATGCGCTCGGCACCGCGACGATCCAGTACCAGGGCCGCGAACTCGACCTCGCGAAGCCGTTCCATCGCCTGACGATCACGCAGGCGATCCAGAAGTACGCACCGGACTACACCGACGGCCAGCTGTCGGACGACGCGTTCCTGCGCACCGAACTGAAGCGCTTCGGCGTCGACGTGTCGCAGCCGGCGTTCCTGAACGCGGGTACCGGCGCACTGCAGCTCGCGCTGTTCGAGGAAACGGCCGAAGCGCAGCTGTGGGAGCCGACCTTCATCATCGATTACCCGGTCGAAGTGTCGCCGCTCGCACGCGCATCGGATACGGTGCCGGGCATCACCGAGCGTTTCGAGCTGTTCATGACCGGCCGCGAAATCGCGAACGGCTTCTCGGAGCTGAACGATCCGGAAGACCAGGCCGCACGCTTCAAGAAGCAGGTCGAGCAGAAGGATGCGGGTGACGAGGAAGCGATGTTCTTCGACGCCGACTACATCCGCGCGCTCGAATACGGGATGCCTCCGACCGGCGGCTGCGGGATCGGCATCGACCGTCTCGTGATGCTGCTGACCGACAGCCCGACGATCCGCGACGTGCTGCTGTTCCCGCATCTGCGCCGCGAAGACTGATCGCCGCGCCCGCGTGTGCGCCGCGCCCTGCGGCGCGCACGCGTCAGCTTTGTAACGACGCGTAAATCCCTTCAGCCGGCGTTCGCCGGCTCTCGATCCTCCCCCGTTTTATTCCCCCGTCGCGACGGCCTTCTCCGGGTTTTCCCTGTCATGGTCGCCAGCGCCCCGCTGCAATTCGTTACACCTTGATACGGCGCGCCGCTTGCCGGTGGACGACACTCCGTTTGCGTCACCACGCATGACCACGGGCCCAGAACGAGGCGCAGGAACGCCAAGTCTGCTCGAGCCCGAAGCGTGGGATCAGGCCCGGCGCCGCAGTGCCGATCCGGATCGACATCGGAGAAAAAAATGGACAACCAGAATCAGACCACGCCGCAAAAGCAACGCCTTCACCCGCTTATCGCCACCGCCGCCGGCGCCGTCATCGTCGCCAGCCTCGCGGCGACGGCTGCGATCACAGGCATCTTCCCGAAGGCCAGCAGCAGCAACGCACAGAACGGCCAGACCCAGGCCGCGCTGATCGCATCGCAGCCGGCCGTCGATACGGCCGCGGCCGCCAGCGCCGCGCTGGCCGCGCAAGCCCAGCAGCAGGCAGCCGAACAGGCCGCCGCGCAGCAGAAGGCGGCCGAACAGAAGGCTGCCATCGCGCAGGCCGAGCCGAAGCCCGCGCCGCGCCCGGCTGCACCGCATCGCCGTCATACGACGGCACCGCAGCCGCCGCAATACGCGCAGCAGCCGTCGGCGCCGGCCCAGACCTACTGCCAGAGCTGCGGCACGGTCGTCGCGATCACGCAGACGCGCACGCCGGGCCAGAGCTCGGGGATCGGCGCCGTGGGCGGCGCTGCAGCCGGCGGCCTGCTCGGCAACCAGTTCGGCCACGGTAACGGCCGCACCGCGATGACGATCATCGGTGCGCTGGGCGGCGGTCTCGCCGGCAACCAGGTCGAAAAGCAGGTGCGCGCGGAAACCGACTATCAGGTGCAAGTGCAGATGGAGAGCGGCGCGACGCGCACGTTTACGTACCACAACCCGCCGCCTTTCGGCCAGGGCCAGCGCGTGCGGATCGAGAACGGCACGCTGGTCGGCGCGTAATCGCCTGATCGCCTGATCGCATCGGTGCCCCCTGCCCGCGTGTCGTGCGCGGGCAAGCGGCCTGAAAACGAAAACGGCTCGTGAGCGATTGCTCACGAGCCGTTTTTTCATGACCGGCCGTCTGCGCCGTTGCGGCGCACGCGGTGTTCAGTCTTCGTCGTCGAAATCCGATTCGTCGATCCAGTGGGCCTGGATCGCTTCGAGGATCTTCTCGCCCGAGTGCTTGGGATCGTCGTCGAAACCGTCGAGTTCGAGCACCCACTGGCGCAGGTCGACGAAGTTGATCCGCTGCGGGTCGATGTCGGGGTGCTTGTCCGCCAGCGCAATGGCTATTTCACGCGAATCGGTCCATTTCATCGCCTGCCTCCGGTTCCTGTCAGTGATTTTCCTTCGCGTGGTTGATCGAGTACTTCGGAATCTCGACCACCAGGTCCGAATCTTCCTTCACGATCGCCTGGCACGACAGGCGCGACGTCGGCTCGAGGCCCCACGCCTTGTCCAGCAGATCGTCCTCGTCCTCCTCGGACGGTGTCAGATCGTTGAAGCCTTCGCGGATCACCACGTGGCACGTCGTGCACGCGCACGACTTCTCGCATGCATGCTCGATCTCGATCCCGTGTTCGAGCAGGTTGTCGCAGATACTCTTGCCGGGCGTCGCGTCGATCACCGCGCCGTCCGGGCACAGTTCGACGTGAGGCAGCACCACCAGTTGAGGCATGTCCGTTCCGTCAGTCAGGGTGCGGCGCCAGGCGCCGCACGGTTCAATATCGCGCGGGCCGTTACCGGCCGATGCGCAGTTCGTGAGTTCAGATCTCGTCGAGCCGGCGGCCCGACAACGCGCGCTTGATGCTCTTGTCCATCCGGCGCGCCGCGAATTCGTCGGTGCCGTCGGCCAGCGCCTTGGTCGCGGTTTCGATCGCGTCCGTGTCGTCGCCCTGCGCGATCGTGCGCAGCGCCGCGGCCAACGCATCGACCTGCGTGCGCTCGTCCGTGTCGAGCAGCTCGCCGTCGGCCGCCAGCGCAGCCTGCGTCGCCTCGAGCATCCGCTCGGCCTCGACCTGCGCTTCGCGCAGCGCGCGGGCGCGCATGTCGATTTCGGCAGTCTTGAAACTGTCCTCGAGCATCTTCGCGATGTCGTCGTCGGCAAGACCGTACGACGGCTTCACGACGACCGACGCCTCGACGCCCGAATGCTGCTCACGTGCGAACACCGACAGCAGCCCGTCCGCATCGACCTGGTAGGTCACGCGAATGCGCGCCGCACCGGCCGTCATCGGCGGAATGCCGCGCAGCTCGAAGCGCGCGAGCGAGCGGCAGTCGGCGACGAGCTCGCGCTCGCCCTGCACGACGTGGATCGCCATCGCGGTCTGGCCGTCCTTGAAGGTCGTGAATTCCTGCGCGCGCGCGATCGGAATCGTCGAGTTGCGCGGGATGATCTTCTCGACGAGGCCACCCATCGTCTCGACACCGAGCGACAGCGGAATCACGTCGAGCAGCAGCCAGTCGTCGCCGGTGCCGCGATTGCCTGCGAGCAGGTCGGCCTGGATCGCCGCGCCGAGCGCGACGACCTGGTCCGGATCGAGGTTCACGAGCGGCGGCTGGCCGAAATACTTCGCGACCGCGTCGCGAATCACCGGCATGCGCGTCGCGCCGCCGACGAGCACGACGCCCTTGATGTCGGCCGGCGTGACCTGCGCGTCGCGCAGCGCCTTGCGGGTCGGCGTGAGCGTACGCTGCACGAGCGGCTCGACGAGCGACGCGAACGTATCGTGCGAGATCGTCTGCACGAGATGCGCACCGCCCGACAGCGTCACGTCGAGCGACGCCTGCGGCGCGGACGACAGCGCTTCCTTCAGCACGCGCACACGGTCGAGCAGCAGGCGCACGTCCTCGGGCGCGAGCGTCTTCGCATCGATGCCGGCCTGCGCGAGCACGTGACCGAACAGCGCGTGATCGAAATCGTCGCCGCCGAGCGCGGAATCGCCGCCCGCGGCCAGCACTTCGAACACGCCTTTCGTCAGCTTCAGGATCGACAGGTCGAACGTGCCGCCGCCGAGGTCGTACACCGCGTAGAGGCCTTCGGCCCCGTTGTCGAGGCCATAGGCAATCGCCGCGGCGGTCGGTTCGTTCAGCAGGCGCAGCACGTTGAGGCCCGCGAGGCGCGCGGCGTCCTTGGTCGCCTGGCGTTGCGCTTCGTCGAAATACGCGGGCACCGTGATCACCGCGCCGACGAGGTCGTCGCCAAGCGAATCTTCCGCGCGATAGCGCAGCGTCGCGAGAATCTCGGCCGACACTTCGACCGGGCTCTTCACGCCGTCGACGGTGCGGATCTGCACCATGCCCGGCGCGTCGACGAATTCGTACGGCGCGTTCGCCGCGCCTTCGACCTCGGCCTTGCCGCGGCCCATGAAGCGCTTGACCGACACGATCGTGTTACGCGGATCGGTCGCGGCCTGCTCCTTCGCTTCGTGGCCGATACGCCGGCCGCCCTTCTCGAGATAGCGGACCACCGACGGCAGCAGCACACGGCCCGCTTCGTCCGGCAGCACCTCCGGCACGCTGTTACGCACGGCCGCGACGAGCGAGTTCGTCGTGCCGAGATCGATCCCGACGGCGAGTCGCCGCTGATGCGGCGCCGGCGCCATGCCCGGTTCGGAAATTTGCAGTAAAGCCATCTTGGTTCGTTCGGGCGCTCGGCCCGTTTGCTGCGCGTGCCGCGAGGCACGCGGTTAAGTTTCGAGGCGCTCGATCTGCGCGCCCACTTCCGACGCGACCCGTTCGATGAACATCAGCTGGCGCACGGCCTCGGCGGCCGCCTGATCCGCGCCGCTGTCGAGCAGCGTGCCGAGACGTTCCACACGCACGCGCCGCTCTTCGCGCAACTCGGCGAGCAGCGCGTCGAGCGCGTCGACATTGCGGGCGGCCGCGGCATCCTCGATGCCCTCGCGCCACTCCATCTGCTGCATCAGGAACGCGGGCTCCATCGCGGTGTTGTTTTCCGCACCGATGTCGACACCACGCAGGGACAGCAGATACGACGCGCGCTTCAGCGGATCGCGCAGCGTGCGGTACGCCTCGTTCGCACGGGTTGCCCATTGCATCGCGATGCGTTTCTGCGCATCGCCGGCCGCCGCGAAGCGGTCCGGATGCACCTGCGTCTGCACCGTCCGATAGGCGGCGTCGAGCGCCGTCTCGTCGAGCGCGAATTGCGCCGGCAGGTGAAACAGGTCGAAGTGGCTGTCTTTCAGCGAGACCATCGTCGCGTTCAATTCCGGTTCGTCGCACGGCAAACGCCGCACATTAAAAAGGCGGCCCGTGCCGCCTCTTGCCCGCATCGCGCGGAGATCCGCGTCACACGCGGAACGATTCGCCGCAACCACACTCGTCCTTCACGTTCGGGTTGTTGAACTTGAACCCTTCGTTCAGGCCTTCGCGGGCGAAGTCGAGTTCGGTGCCGTCGATGTACGCAAGACTCTTCGGATCGACGATCACCTTCACGCCATGGCTCTCGAACACCTGATCCTCGGGAGCCAGCTCGTCGACATACTCGAGCTTGTACGCGAGCCCCGAGCACCCGGTCGTGCGAACGCCAAGCCGCAGGCCCATACCCTTGCCGCGACGGACGAGGTATTTCTGGACGTGCTGTGCTGCTTTTTCGGTCAGTGTAATTGCCATGATGTCCTTGCCGCGGCGCGCCACCGGGGCCCGCCGCGTTTCCTTCTCTAGCCGCTCGATGCCGCTCAGGCTGCTGCCTGATCGCCTTCCTTGGTGTCGTGGCGCTTCTTGTAGTCGGCCACGGCTGCCTTGATCGCGTCTTCCGCGAGGATCGAGCAGTGAATCTTCACCGGCGGCAGCGCGAGTTCTTCGGCGATCTGCGTGTTCTTGATCGACAGTGCTTCGTCGAGCGTCTTGCCCTTCACCCACTCGGTGACGAGCGAGCTCGACGCGATCGCCGAACCGCAACCGTACGTCTTGAACTTCGCGTCTTCGATCACGCCGTCCGCGCCGACGCGGATCTGCAGCTTCATCACGTCGCCGCAGGCCGGCGCGCCGACCATGCCCGTGCCGACCGTGTCGTCGTCCTTCGCGAACGAACCGACGTTGCGCGGGTTTTCGTAGTGATCCAGAACCTTGTTGCTGTAAGACATGACTCAGACTCCTTGACTCGTTACGTCTGCGTGCGCGAATCCGCCCGCGGGTATGTTCAATCCGGCGCTCAGTGTGCGGCCCATTCGATCGTCGACAGATCGATGCCTTCCTGGTGCATTTCCCAGAGCGGCGACAGTTCGCGCAGCTTCGCGATCTTGCTGTTCAGCAGGTTGATCACGAAGTCGACTTCCTGCTCCGTCGTGAAGCGGCCGACCGTGAAGCGGATCGAGCTGTGCGCCAGCTCGTCGTTGCGGCCGAGCGCACGCAGCACGTACGACGGCTCCAGCGACGCCGACGTGCACGCGGAGCCCGACGACACCGCGACGTCCTTGATCGCCATGATCAGCGACTCGCCTTCGACGAAGTTGAAACTGATGTTGAGGTTGTGCGGGACACGGCGTTCCATGTCGCCGTTCACGTACGTTTCCTCGATCTGCGACAGGCCGCGCAGCAGCTTGTCTCGCAGCATGCGGACGCGCTCGTTTTCCGTCGCCATTTCTTCACGTGCGATGCGGAACGCTTCGCCCATGCCGACGATCTGGTGCGTCGGCAGCGTGCCCGAACGCATCCCGCGCTCGTGGCCGCCGCCGTGCATCTGCGCTTCGATGCGCACACGCGGCTTGCGGCGCACGTACAGCGCGCCGATGCCCTTCGGGCCGTACGTCTTGTGTGCCGAGAACGACATCAGGTCGACCTTCAGCTTCGCGAGATCGATCCCGACCTTGCCGGTCGACTGTGCGGCGTCGACGTGGAACACGATGCCCTTCTCGCGGCAGATTTCGCCGATCGTCTCGATGTCCTGGATTACGCCGATCTCGTTGTTCACGTGCATCACCGACACGAGAATCGTGTCCGGACGCAGCGCGGCCTTGAACACGTCGAGGTCGATCAGGCCGTCATCCTTCACGTCGAGATAGGTGACTTCGAAGCCGTCGCGCTCGAGCTCGCGGCACGTGTCGAGCACGGCCTTGTGTTCGGTCTTCACCGTGACGATGTGCTTGCCCTTGCCCTTGTAGAAGTTCGCGGCACCCTTGATCGCGAGGTTGTCCGACTCCGTTGCGCCGGACGTCCAGATGATCTCGCGCGGATCCGCGTTCACGAGCGCGGCCACCTGTTCGCGTGCTTCCTCGACCGCACGCTCGGCATCCCAGCCGTACGCGTGGCTGCGCGATGCCGGGTTGCCGAACTGCTCGCGCAGGTACGGCACCATCTTGTCGACCACACGCGGGTCGACCGGTGTCGTCGCGCTGTAATCCATGTAGATGGGCAGGTGGAGAGTCTCTTGGGTCATCTGTCGCTCCGGGAATTCTGTGCAGGGACTATGTGCGTTATGGGATATGGCGGGCGCCTTCGCGCTCACGAGCTCGCGATGTTGAACACCGAATTGGGACCGAGCGGCATCGTGCGCACCGGCTCGGCCGGTGCGGCGACGGGCTCCGGCGTGCGGCGATCGCGCAACACCGCAGGGGCACCCTCGCGTGCGCGCTGCTGATCGACGAGATCCTGCAGCGACACGGAGTCGAGGTATTCGACCATCTTCTGGTTCAGCGTCGACCACAGCTCGTGCGTCATGCAATGGCCGTCGGGCTGCTTCGAGCCGTCGCACGTGCCTTTGCCGCCGCACTGCGTGGCGTCGAGCGGTTCATCGACCGCGATGATGATGTCGGCAACGGTGACGTCCTGCGCGCGACGCGCGAGGTTGTAGCCGCCGCCCGGGCCGCGCACGGATTCGACGATTTCATGCCTGCGCAGCTTGCCGAACAGCTGTTCGAGATACGAGAGCGAAATCCGCTGGCGCTGGCTGATGCCTGCAAGCGTCACCGGGCCCTGCTCCTGGCGCAGTGCCAAGTCAATCATCGCCGTGACGGCGAAACGGCCTTTGGTGGTGAGTCTCATGGTGTCTAGGGGACTGCAATCTTGACGATTTTGGTCAAGTATAAATATTTGACGTTTTTAGTCAAGTATCCATGTCTTTGAAAGGGTATTCGCAGACCGCTGAATATCGCGCGATCAGCGATCCGTGCGGGCGCGGAGCGTCTCGAGCAGGCCCGCGCACGCGCGCTCGACCTGGTCGAGCACCTGCTCGAAACCCTGCGCGCCGCCGAAATACGGATCGGCCACTTCGGTTTCAGTCGAATCCGGCGCGAATTCCATCAGCAGGCGCACCTTGTCGACATGCTGCGGCGGACAGCGGCGGCGCAGCTCCGCGAGATTCGCCTCGTCCATCGCCAGCAGCAGGTCGAAGCGCTCGAAATCCGCCGCGCTCACCTGTCGTGCGCGCAGCGCCGACAGGTCGTAGCCGCGGCCGCGAGCGGCCGCCTGCGCACGCGTATCGGGCGGTTCGCCGACATGCCAGTCGCCGGTGCCGGCCGAATCGATGGCGATCCGGTCCGCCAGCGCGGCCGCATCGACCTGATGACGCATCACGCCTTCCGCGGTGGGCGAACGGCAGATGTTGCCGAGACAGACGAAACAGATCGAAACGCGGGTCATCGCACTATCGGAAAGCCGCGGCGAACCGCGCGGGAGAAGAACACGCCATTATACAAAGGCGACCGGAATCGCGCCGCCCGGCAAAGCGACGGCGCCGTGCATTACAGCGCCTTCGGCGCGACGAGCGCGACGTCGCCGGATGCCGCCGGCAGCGGCTTCGCCGCGTCGTCGACCAGCCCGAACGACACCGCTCGCGCCAGTTCGGCAGATGCCTGGTGAACTGCGAGCGGGCCACGCGACGGCGCATCGGCCATCGCATGCAGATAGGCAGCCGCAGCCAGCGGAACGACGATTGCCAGCGGCCAGTACATCGATATTGTCTTTTTCATGATGCGGACCTCCTTGACCTCGTACCCCGAAACCCAATTCCGGGGACTACAGACGAGATTCTATAGACCGCATCTATCGAGATAAATATCCAAATAGCGAACGCACTGTTGTCGCCGGATGAACAGTCGTCAGCCGAGGTGGCTTTGCGACGCCGCGTACAGTTCGCGGAACGTGCGCCCGGTCGGGGTCGGCATGTCGCGCGTGTCCATCCAGCCGCCCATCATCGGCAGGCGCCGCAGCGTGCCGCCGGCGCCCAGCCGCTCGAGGATGCGCACCGCGAGCTTCGTCGTCAGCGCGTACAGCATCGGCCGCCGCGCGACGAATCCCCATGCAGCGAGCGCCGCCCGCTCGCGCCACGGCCGCAGGTGCCGCTCGACCTGCTTCTCGCGCAGCGTGCGCAACAGGTGCGACAACGGAATCCCGGCCGGGCAGACGCTGTCGCATTCTCCGCAAAGCGTCGCGGCCTGCGGCAGATCCAGCGCGCGATCGAGCCCGACGTAACTCGGCGTCAGCACGGAACCCATCGGCCCCGGGTAGACCCAGCCGTACGCATGGCCGCCGACCTTCTGGTAAACCGGGCAATGGTTCATGCATGCGCCGCAGCGGATGCAACGCAGCATCTCCTGGAACTCGCCGCCGATCAGCCCCGTGCGGCCGCCGTCAACGAGCACCACGTAGTTGTGCTCGGGGCCGTCCTCGTCATCCGGCCCGCGCGGCCCGGTCAGCAGCGAGAAATAGTTCGACGTCTTCTGCCCCGTCGCGGAACGCGGCAGCAGGCGCATCGCGGTCGCGAGGTCCTCGAGAGTCGGCAGCACCTTCTCGATGCCCGTCACCGCCACATGCACGCGCGGCATCACCGTGCACATCCCCTCGTTCCCTTCGTTCGTCACGATCGCGACCGACCCGGTCTCGGCGATCACGAAGTTGCCGCCGGTCACGCCCATGTCGGCCGACATGAAATGCGGGCGCAGCACCTCGCGCGCCTCCCGCGTCATGTCCGGAATCTCGGTGAGCCGCTCGCGGTGGTGCGTGCGCGCGAACAGGTCGGCGATCTCGTCCTTGTCCTTGTGGACGACGGGCGCGATGATGTGGCTCGGCGGCTCGTTGTCGTTGATCTGCAGGATGTATTCGCCGAGGTCCGTCTCGATCGATTGCACGCCCATTTCCGCGAGCACCGCGTTCAGGCGCATTTCCTCCGACACCATCGACTTGGTCTTGATGACCTTCTTCACGTCGTGACGGCGCGCGATGTCGGCCACGAGCCGCGCGGCGTCCGCCGTCGTCTCGGCGAACAGCACGGTCGTGCCGCGCCGCGTCGCCTCGCGCTCGAAGGCCTCGAGCCACACGTCGAGGTTCTCCAGCGCGCGGTTGCGGCGCGCCTTGAGCGCGGCCCGCGTGGCCGGGAAGTCGATCGCGGTCATCGCGTCGGCACGCGCGGACACGAACTTCGTCGACAGCTTCTTCAGATTCTGCTGCAAGCGCTGGTCGGCCAGCTTCTGGCCGGCGCGCGCCTTGAAATGCATCGATTGGACTTGCATCGCGGTATCGGGGAAAAGTGAGCGGAACCGGGCGTCAGACGTCGCCCGCCAGCACCTGCGCGACGTGCAGCACGCGCGTGTCGCGGTCGCCGGTGCGGCGCAACCGCCCTTCGATGTTCAGCATGCAGCCGAGATCGCCGAGCACGACGGCGCCTGCGCCCGACGCGCGCACGTTCGCGCACTTCTCGTCCGCGATGGCCGCCGAGATGTCGCCGTACTTCACCGCAAACGTGCCGCCGAAGCCGCAGCAGTGCTCGCAGTCCTTCATCTCGGTAACCGCGATGCCGCGCTGCGCGAGCAGCGCGCGCGGCTGCGCCTTCACGCCGAGTTCGCGCAGGCCCGAGCATGAATCGTGATAGGTGACGGGCCCCGTGAATTCACCCGGCGCGAGCGAGACCTTCGCGACATTCGCCAGGAAATCGGTCAGTTCGTAGACCTTCTGCTGGAACCGCGTGTAGCGCCCCATCAGTTCGGGGTCGTCGCGGAACAGGTCGCCGTAGTGCGCGCGGATCATCCCGCCGCACGAACCCGACGGCGCGACGACGTAATCGAACTGCTCGAACTCGCGCAGCGTCTTTTCCGCGAGATCGCGGGCGAGCGCGCGGTCGCCCGAGTTGTAGGCCGGCTGGCCGCAGCAAGTCTGTGCGGGCGGCACGATCACCTCGTAGCCGGCGTCGCGAATCAGCTTGAGCGCCGAAAAACCGATTTCCGGACGCATCAGATCGACCAGGCAGGTCACGAACAAACCGACTCGCATACGCGCTCCTTCGAGAAAACGGCTCTCATTATCCGCCGTTTGGCCGGCGAGACCAACGCCGGCTCGCGCGCAAGCCCGCAGTGCGCGAAACGAGGACTTCCTCGAACGGCGTTCGCTTTTTTCACAATACGAGATACAATCGTTGCAACACCGCTTGCCGCGTCAACCGATTTCTCCCCCGACATGAGCCAACCCACCCCGGATTCCAAAACGTCGATCCAGGTGATCGAACGCATGATGCGGTTGCTGGACGCGCTCGCCGCGCACAGTGACCCCGTGAGCCTGAAGGAACTTGCGCAGCGCACGGAGCTGCACCCGTCTACGGCGCACCGCATCCTCAACGACATGGTGACCTGCCGCCTCGTCGACCGCTCCGATCCCGGCACGTATCGCCTCGGCATGCGGTTGCTGGAGCTCGGCAACCTCGTGAAGGCACGCCTGTCGGTACGCGACGCGGCGCTGATGCCGATGCGCGAGCTGCACCGCCTCACCGGGCAGACCGTGAACCTGTCGGTGCGCCAGGGCGACGAGATCGTCTACATCGAGCGCGCGTATTCGGAGCGCTCGGGGATGCAGGTCGTCCGTGCGATCGGTGGCCGCGCGCCGCTGCACCTCACGTCGGTCGGCAAGCTGTTCCTTGCAGCCGACGAAACGTCGCGCGTGCGCGCCTATGCAACGCGCACGGGGCTGTCCGGCCATACGCAGAACAGCATCACCGACATCGCGAAGCTCGAGCGCGAGCTGACGATCGTCCGCCAGCAATCGTGCGCACGCGACAACGAGGAACTGGAGCTCGGCGTGCGCTGTATCGCGGCCGGCATCTACGACGATTCGGGCAAGCTCGTCGCGGGCCTGTCGCTGTCGGCGCCGGCCGATCGTCTCCAGGATGCGTGGCTCGGCCAGTTGAGCCGTACTGCCCTCACCATTTCGGAATCGCTCGGCTACCGGCCGGCGCCCACGAAGGATGCGGACGGGCTGCAGCGACAGGCGTAAGCCGTTCCCGCGCGCCCGCAGTAAAAAAGCCCCGCGATTGCGGGGCTTTTTTTGCCAACGGCGCGGCAGCGAACCGTCACGCCGCCGTGCGATCAGGTCCCGCCGTTCGGCGTGTTGGCCGCCGTCAGGCGCTCGCCGCCGCCGGCGTCGAGCCAGTTGCGCAGACGCGCCGCGTCGGCGAAGCGCGAATACTTGCCGAACGAATCGAGCAGCACCATCACCATCGGCCGGCCGTGGATCGTCGCCTGCATCACGAGGCATTCGCCCGCTTCGTTGATGAAGCCCGTCTTCTGCAGACCGATGTCCCACGAGCCGTTGCCGCGGATCAGCGCGTTCGTGCTGTTGTAGGCGAGATTGCGCTTGCCCGTGTACACCTCGTAGCTGCGATCGGTCGAGAACTGACGGATCATCGGGTACTGGTACGCCGCATTGACCATCTTCACCAGATCGCGCGCGCTCGACACGTTCGAGCTCGACAGGCCGGTCGAATTCTCGAAATGGGTATCGACCATGCCGAGCGACTTCGCCTTCGCGTTCATCGCGGCGATGAACGCCGGGCGACCGCCCGGGTAATAACGCGACAGCGCGGCGGCCGCGCGGTTTTCAGACGCCATCAGCGCGATGTGCAGCATGTCTTCACGCGACAGCACCGAGCCGACCGACAGGCGCGAGCCCGTGCCCTTCTCGTAGTCGCGGTCTTCGTCGGTGACTTCGATCTGGTCGGCCATCGGCGCCTTCGAGTCGAGCACGACCATCGCCGTCATCAGCTTCGAGATCGACGCGATCGGCACGACGGCGTGCGAATTCTTGTCGAACAGCGGCTCGCCGGAATTCTGGTCGACGACGTACGCGACGCTCGAACGCAGCGCGAGCGCGTCCGGCGTGTCGTGCAGGCCGAACGCCTGGCCGACGCTCTGCCGGCGCGGCTGGAACGCGACCTTGCGAACCGCGCCGTGATGGCCGGCACGCACGCTGTTCGCCGCGAGCGTCACGCGCTTGCGCGACGCCTTTGCGCGCGGCGCATCGGCCGCGGCGACCTTGGCGGATTTGTCGGAGGTAGCCTTGGCCGACTTCTTCTTCGCGGACGAAGCAGGAGCGACAGCCTTTTTCTTGGCGGCTTGTTGGGTCTTCGCAGTGGCGGCAAAGGCGTCAGCGGGCGTGACGGACGCGGTGGTCGCCAGCAAGGCGACAGCGACCGACACAGCCGTGCCGAGCGTCATGCTCTGCAACAATCTGCGCGGTGAAAACGATTCGGCTTTCATTGGGGTCTGGACAAAGCGGGCGGGAGGTTTCCGCAAGTGTAGTTAAAGCTGAAAAAAAGAGCAATATTAGGCACTTACCGATCGTCGTTAAACCGGAATGTAAGGGTTGGCCAACCTCTGACCAATGAACCCTCCCGCTCCCATCGAAAAAATTCATGGGATGCGCTGCCCGACAGTACCCGTCTCCCGATTACACACGGTTAATTGAGATAACGTCACTTCGGAGGCGATTTAAAGCGGGGAAACTACGTATCCGGCGCTCGGGGTGCCTGGGAGCCGGTCTCGGCCGTGGCGGCGGCACGTCGCCACGGTACGCGCATCGAAACGGCGCGTTTTCGACAGGAACAGAAGGATAACGTTCCATGACCCTGTCAGGTTTACCTGTGCATGATCATGGTGCGCCGCGTGCGCCCCGCGTCCGTGCGCACCATCTGGGAGATGCGCGTGAAACCGATTCCGAACGGGCACGATAACTTGTTGTTTTATCGATAATTTGTCGCGATTGTGCAACGCACAAAAAACACTTGACATCCGTTTTCCCTGCCCTAAAATAGGCCTCATTGCTGCGTCGCACAAAGCACGCGCATCCGAGGTTCCCCGTCGTAGTGCCCTTTACCCTGCGATCGACGCGATCGCTTTTCAGGAGCTGGACATGTCCTTGCTGACCCCCGAGCAAATCGCCGCTGCACAGAAAGCCAACCTCGAAAGCCTGTTCGGTCTGACGACCAAGGCGTTCGAAGGCGTCGAGAAGCTGATCGAACTCAACCTGCAGGTCGTGAAGTCGACGCTGGCCGAAGGCCAGGAAAACGCACAGCGCCTGCTGTCGGTGAAGGACGCACAGGAACTGATCGCACTGCAAGCCAGCCTGTCGCAGCCGGTCGCGGAAAAGGTGCTGTCGTACGGCCGTCACCTGTACGAAATCGCATCGTCGACGCAAGCCGAGTTCGCGAAGGTTGCAGAAGCGCAATTCGAAGAGCAGAACAAGAAGGTTCAGGCACTCGTCGACAACGTCGCGAAGAACGCCCCGGCCGGTTCGGAAACGGCTGTCGCCGCACTGAAGTCGGCACTGAACGCTGCGAACACCACGTACGAAACGGTTCAGAAGGCCACGAAGCAAGCCGTCGAGATCGCTGAAACGAACTTCAACGCTGCTGCTGCCGTCGCAACGAAGGCTGCTACCGCCGCTGCCGCACGTCGTTCGAGCAAGCCGGCCGCGTAAGCGTCCCCTGCTCCTGAAAGAGCCGCGCACAGCGCGGCTTTTTCGTTTCTGGCGCCGCACCACGCCGGAATCGCCAAGCCACCTGCCTTGCCCGAACGATCGTTTGAGCATCGGCCGCCCGCAAAAGAAAACGCCGCCGCCCGGATTGCCCGGGAGGCGGCGTTTTTTGTGGCCGGCAACATGCCGGCCCCGGTCGCGTTACTTCTTGCGCTGCGGCGGCAGGTCCGTACAGACGCCTTCGTACAGTTCGGCGGCCATGCCGACCGATTCGCCGAGTGTCGGGTGCGGATGGATCGTCTTGCCGATGTCTTCCGCGTCCGCGCCCATCTCGACGGCGAGGCACACTTCGCTGATCAGGTCGCCCGCGTTCAGGCCGACGATCGCGCCGCCGATCACCCGGTGGGTTTCCTCGTCGAAGATCAGCTTCGTGAAGCCTTCGTCGCGGCCGTTCGCGATCGCGCGGCCCGATGCGGCCCACGGGAACACGGCCTTGCCGTACTTGATGCCTTCGGCCTTGCACTGGTCTTCCGTCTTGCCGGCCCACGCCACTTCCGGATCGGTGTAAGCCACCGACGGGATCTGCAGCGCGTCGAAGTACGCCTTCTCGCCGTGCGCGGCTTCCGCTGCGACGTGGCCTTCGTGCACGGCCTTGTGCGCGAGCATCGGCTGGCCGACGATGTCGCCGATCGCGAAGATGTGCGGGACGTTCGTGCGCATCTGCTTGTCGACGTCGATGAAGCCGCGATCCGTGACGGCGACGCCCGCCTTGTCGGCGCCGATCTTCTTGCCGTTCGGGCTGCGGCCCACCGCGACGAGTACGAGGTCGTAGCGCTGCGCTTCCGCCGGCGCCTTCTCGCCCTCGAACTTCACGTAGATGCCGTCTTCCTTCGCTTCCGCGCCGACCGTCTTGGTCTTCAGCATCACGTTGCCGAAGCGCTTCGCGTTGTACTTTTCCCAGACCTTCACGAGATCGCGGTCCGCGCCCATCATCAGGCCGTCCATCATTTCGACGACGTCGATCTCGGCGCCGAGCGTCGAGTACACCGTCGCCATTTCGAGGCCGATGATGCCGCCGCCGATCACGAGCATGCGCTTCGGCAGCTGGCGCAGTTCGAGTGCGCCGGTCGAATCGACGACGCGCGGGTCTTCCGGCATGAACGGCAGCTTCACGGCCTGCGAGCCCGCCGCGATGATCGCCTGCTTGAACTTGACGACCTTCTTGCCGTTTTCGCCCTGCACTTCCATGTGGAACGGATCGACGAATGCGCCGACGCCCGTGACCACTTCGACCTTGCGCGCCTTGGCCATGCCGGCGAGGCCCGTCGTCAGTTTCTTGACGACGCCGCCCTTGAAGTCGCGCAGCTTGTCGAGATCGACTTCCGGCTTGCCGAACGTGATGCCGTGCGACGCGAGCGCCGCGGCTTCCTCGACGACGAGCGACGTATGCAGCAGCGCTTTCGACGGGATGCAGCCGACGTTCAGGCACACGCCGCCGAGCGTCGAGTAGCGCTCGACGAGCACGGTCTTCATGCCGAGGTCGGCTGCGCGGAACGCAGCCGAGTAGCCGCCGGGGCCGGCGCCGAGCACGAGCATGTCGCATTCGATGTCGACGGCGCCTGCGTAGCTGCCGGCTTGCGGCGCGGGCGCCGGGGCGGCTGCGGCCGGTGCCGGCGCAGCTGCTGCGGGCTTCGGCGCTTCGGGTGCTTTCGCGGGCGCGGCGGCGCCTGCCGATGCTTCGACGATGGCGATGACGGTGCCTTGCGAGACTTTCTCGCCGGCCTTGACCTTGACTTCCTTGACGGTGCCGGCGACGTCGCTGGGCACTTCCATGGAGGCTTTATCGGATTCGAGCGTGATGAGCGTCTGCTCTTTTTCGATCACGTCGCCGGGTTTCACGTTGACTTCGATGACATCGACGCCGCTGAAATCGCCGATATCCGGAACCTTGACTTCGATGAGACTCATTACTGTCCCCTTCTTGATTAGCTGCAGACAGAGAGGGAGAAACCCGCGGAAGAACCCACTACTGCGACTACGGCCTGACAAGAGAACGCGACGCTGGGCAGGACCACCTTTGCCGTCCGCCCAAGGACGCGCCTTTCTTTTGGTTACTTTTCTTTGGAAGACAAAGAAAAGTGACCGCCGCCCCGCGCAGGGGCGACGCTAGCAGACCGTTAGCAAGACAGGTTCAACGTCGAAACGTGGATAACACCGACATAAACCCACGCCCCCGCGAGCAAGCTCCCCGCTCATCAAAGAATGATGCGACGGAAATCGGCGAGCAACGCGCCGAGATACGCATTGAACCGCGCGGCTTCCGCGCCATCGATCACGCGATGGTCATACGACAGCGACAGCGGCAGCGTCAGACGCGGCACGAACTGCTTGCCGTCCCACACCGGCTTCATCTGGCCGCGCGACAACCCGAGGATCGCGACTTCCGGCGCATTGATGATCGGCGTGAAGTTGGTGCCGCCGATCCCGCCGAGCGACGAGATCGAGAAGCACCCGCCCTGCATCTGGTCCGGCTTCAGCTTGCCGTCGCGTGCGGCCTTCGACAGCTCGGCCATTTCCTTCGCGATATCGACGAGCCCCTTCTTGTCCGCATCGCGGATCACCGGCACGACGAGGCCGTTCGGCGTGTCCGCGGCAAAACCGATGTGGTAGTACTGCTTGAACACAAGGTTGTCGCCGTCGAGGCTCGCGTTGAAGGTCGGGAATTTCTTCAGCGCGGCAACGACCGCCTTGATCACGAACGCGAGCATCGTGAACTTCACGCCCGCCTTTTCGTGCTCCTTGTTCAGCTGCACGCGCAGCGCTTCGAGCTCGGTGATGTCCGCTTCGTCGTTGTTCGTGACGTGCGGGATCATCACCCAGTTGCGATGCAGGTTCGCGCCCGAGATCTTCTTGATGCGCGACAGCGGCTTCGCCTCGAACGGGCCGAACTTCGAGAAGTCGACCTTCGGCCACGGCAGCAGGTTCAGCTCGCCGCCGCCGGCCGGCGCGGCTGCCGCGCCCGGTGCCGCGCGCTGGCCGCTCATCACGCCCTTCACGAAGCCCGTGACGTCTTCCTTCGTAATGCGGCCCTTCGGACCCGAGCCCTGCACGCGCGCGACTTCGACGCCGAGTTCGCGCGCGAACTTGCGTACCGACGGCGATGCGTGGCTGGCGCGGTATTCGCCCGACGGTGCCGCGGCCGGAGCCGGCGCAGCAGCGGCCGGTGCGGCCTTCGCGGGTGCCGGTGCGGGTGCTGCCGGTGCTGGCGCCGGCGCTGCAGCGGCGGGCGCCGGTGCGCTCGCCTGCGGTGCGGCAGCCGCTGCACCTGCGGCTTCGAGCAGCACGATCAGCGTGCCTTCCGACACCGAATCGCCCACCTTGACCTTGATTTCCTTCACGACGCCCGCTGCCGGGCTCGGCACGTCCATCGTCGCCTTGTCCGACTCGAGCGTGACGAGCGACTGTTCCTTCTCGACCGTGTCGCCGACCTTCACGCCGATCTCGATCACCGGCACGTCCTTGTAGTCGCCGATGTCCGGTACCTTCACTTCGAGCGTGCCGCCGGCGGCTGCCGGTGCGGCAGCCGGTGCCGCTGCGGCCGGCGCAGGCGCGGCCGCCGGAGCCGGTGCTGCGGCCGGCGCGGCCGCGCCGTTGGCCTGCGCCGCGGCGCCGCCTTCGAGCAGGATGATCAGCGAGCCTTCCGACACGGAATCGCCCACCTTGACCTTGATTTCCTTCACGACGCCGCCTACCGGGCTCGGCACGTCCATCGTCGCCTTGTCCGACTCGAGCGTGACGAGCGACTGCTCCGGCTCGACCGTGTCGCCGACCTTCACGCCGATCTCGATCACCGGCACGTCCTTGTAATCGCCGATATCCGGCACCTTCACTTCGATCGCTTGACTCATCTGTTTCTGTCTCCATGGCCACGCGCGCTTCTCGCGGAAGCGGCGCGCGGCATCACACGGCGTGTGCGTTAAACGGTCATCGGGTTGGGCTTCGACGGATCGAGGTTGTACTTGGCGATCGCGTCCGCGACCACCTTGCGCTCGATCGTGCCCTCGTCGGCCAGCGCGTTGAGCGCGGCGACAGTGACCCAGTGACGGTCGACTTCGAAGAAGTGACGCAGCTTCTCGCGGGTATCCGAGCGGCCGAAACCGTCGGTGCCCAGCACGACGAAGCGGCGATCGATCTGGCCGCGGATCTGGTCGACCAGCGCGCGGACGTAGTCGGTCGACGCGATGACCGGGCCCTGCGTGTCCTTCAGGCACTTCTGCACGTGCGACAGGCGACGCTCCTCGGTCGGATGGAGCAGGTTCCAGCGCTCGACCTGGTGGCCTTCACGCGCCAGCTCGGTGAAGCTCGGCACGCTCCACAGGTCGGCGGCGACGCCCCAGTCGTTCTTCAGCAGGTCGGCGGCAGCGATCACTTCGTTGAAGATCGTGCCCGCGCCGAGCAGCTGAACGCGCGGCGCCTTCTTGTCGGCGTCGGCCTTCTTGAACGCGTACATGCCCTTGATGATGTCGGCCGCCACGTGCTCGCCCTGCGGAATCGCCGGGTGCTCGTAGTTCTCGTTCATCACCGTGATGTAGTAGTACACGTCTTCCTGGTCCTGCACCATGCGGCGCAGGCCGTCCTGGACGATCACCGCGAGTTCGTAGCCGAAGGTCGGGTCGTAGCTCACGCAGTTCGGCACCGATGCCGCCCACAGCAGCGAGTGACCGTCTTCGTGCTGCAGGCCTTCGCCGTTCAGCGTCGTGCGGCCCGCGGTACCGCCGAGCAGGAAGCCGCGCGAACGCATGTCGCCCGCGGCCCATGCCAGGTCGCCGATCCGCTGGAAGCCGAACATCGAATAGAAGATGTAGAACGGCACCATGATCTCGCCGTGCGTCGAATACGACGTCGCCGCCGCGATCCAGTCGCACATGCCGCCCGCTTCGTTGATGCCTTCCTGCAGGATCTGGCCGGTCTCCGATTCCTTGTAGAACATCAGCTGGTCGGAATCTTCCGGCACGTACTTCTGGCCCTGCTGGTTCCAGATACCGATCTGGCGGAACAGGCCTTCCATGCCGAACGTACGCGATTCGTCCGGGACGATCGGCACGACGCGCTTGCCGAGCGCCTTGTCCTTCAGCAGGATGTTCAGGATCCGCACGAACGCCATCGTCGTCGAGATCTCGCGGCCCTCGCCCGTGCCCTTCAGCAGCGGTTCAAACGCGTCGAGCGCCGGCACCGGCAGCGACGTCGCCTTCTCGCGGCGATGCGGCAGGTAGCCGCCGAGATCCATGCGCTGCTTGCGCATGTATTCGAGTTCCTTCGAGCCTTCCTCGAACTTCAGGTACGGCACGTCGGCGATCTGCTCGTCGGTGATCGGCAGGCGGAACTGGTCACGGAACTTCTTCAGTTGCTCGACCGGCAGCTTCTTCTGCTGGTGCGTGATGTTCATCGCCTGGCCCGACTCGCCCATCCCGTAGCCCTTGATGGTCTTCGCGAGAATGACGGTCGGCGCACCCTTCGTGTTCGTGGCTTCGTGGAACGCCGCGTAGATCTTGTGCGGATCGTGGCCGCCGCGGTTCAGCGCCCAGATGTCGTCGTCGGACCAGTCGGCGACGAGCGCCTTCAGTTCAGGCGTGTTGAAGAAGTGCTCGCGCACGAACGCGCCCGACTCCGACTTGTACGTCTGGTACTCGCCGTCGACGACTTCCATCATGCGGCGCATCAGCGCGCCCGTCTTGTCGCGTGCGAACAGCGCATCCCAGCGGCTGCCCCAGATGACCTTGATCACGTTCCAGCCGGCACCGCGGAATTCCGACTCCAGTTCCTGGATGATCTTGCCGTTGCCGCGCACCGGGCCGTCGAGACGCTGCAGGTTGCAGTTGATCACGAACACGAGGTTGTCGAGCTTTTCGCGGCTCGCCATCCCGATCGCGCCGAGCGATTCCGGCTCGTCCGTCTCGCCGTCGCCGAGGAATGCCCACACCTTGCGGCCTTCCGTCTTCGCGATGCCGCGCGCTTCCAGATACTTCATGAAACGTGCCTGGTAGATCGCCATGATCGGGCCGAGGCCCATCGACACGGTCGGGAACTGCCAGAAGTCCGGCATCAGCCACGGGTGCGGGTACGACGAAATGCCGTTGCCGTCGACCTCCTGGCGGAAGTTGTCGAGCTGCTCTTCCTTCAGGCGGCCGAGCAGGAATGCGCGCGAGTACACGCCCGGCGACGAGTGGCCCTGCACGAACACGAGATCGCCGCCGTGCTGCTCGGACGCTGCGTGCCAGAAGTGGTTGTAGCCGACGTCATAGAGCGTCGCGGCCGACGCGAACGACGCGATGTGGCCGCCGACGTTCGTGTCCTTGCCTGCACGCAGCACCATCGCCAGCGCGTTCCAGCGCGTGTACGAACGGATGCGGTGCTCGATGTCCTGGTCGCCCGGGATCTTCGCCTGGGCTTCGACCGGGATCGTGTTGATGTACGGGGTATTGGCGGAGAACGGCAGGTGTTCGCCGTGCATGCGGGCGAACTCGATCTGCTTTTCGATCAGGTAATGCGCGCGGCCGGTGCCCACGGAGGAGATCACGCCATCGAGCGACTCCAGCCACTCGACGGTTTCTTGCGGGTCGTCGTCACGTTCGGCGGCGACATATTTCATCACTTCGTTCGGTACAGCGGACATTCTCGTCTCCTGGGTCCTGGAATGTGAGGATCGCTCTCGTGCAGACGACGCGACGCGACCGGCTGCGGGCAAGCTCCAGCGGATTGTAATGAGCGTGCGCGGGCCTGCGCAACAAAATTTTCGAATTGTGAGATCTTTTCTCGCAATACGAAATATTGCTGCGCTGCACCCATATTTCGGGGCTCTCCGGCGCGTCCCGGCGGAACAAATCCGTTTCCGTTCAACATATCCGGTATAGGTTTTCCATGTATTGCGCTGCGCTACAATCCTGCCATGTTGACCGATCGGCTTTTCGCACGCTCGGCGCGACCGTCGGGCCCGCCGGCGGAGTCGCAGCCGTCCCGTTGGCACCACGGACCGTGGTGGTCCAATTCCTATTTGCTGACGCCACTGCTGTCGATCCTCGTGTTCCTGGTGGTGATGAGCCTCATCCTGTGGAGCCTCAACCGCCGCGAACAGCAGCAGCAGGAAGACACCCTCTTCCGGAACGTCGCGTGGGCGCAGCAGCAGATCCGCCTGTCGATGACGGGCGCGCAGGAACAGCTCCAGGCACTGTCGCGCGACCTCGCGTCCGGCCGTCTCGACCAGAACGCGTTCCAGATGGCCGTCGCGGACGTGATGCAGACGCACCCGGAAATCCTCTACCTGAACTGGTACACGTCGCCCGGCGTACAGCGCTGGCCGACCGTGCATCCACCGCTGCTCGGCCAGCGGCTCGCGAAGCCCGGTGAAGCGCAGATGCAGGACGCCGTGCGCGGCGCGTACGACGAGGCGCGCAGCACGCGGCGCCAGGCCTATTCGCCGCTGATCTACGACGACTTCGGCAACGGCTTCATCACGCTGCAGACGCCCGTCATGCGCGGCGACCGCGAGTACCTCGGCTCGATCGCCGCGGTGTTCTCGGTCGAAGGCATCCTGAAGCACGACATCCCGCAGGAACTGTCGTCGAAGTACAAGATCTCGATCACCGACGCGAACAACCGCGAGCTGTCGTCCACGTCGACACGCCCGCGCCTGCCGCGCGACTCGCACTACGACCTGCCGCTCGATCCGCCCGGCCAGGGGCTGACCGTGCGCGTGTACGCATTCCCGCAGCTCACGAACCTCACCAACAACACGCTCGTGTGGCTCGTGGCGGGCCTGTCGTGCTTCGTGCTGTGGAGCCTCTGGAGCCTGTGGAAGCACACGCGCCAGCGCTTCGAGGCGCAGCAGGCGCTGTACGCGGAGGCGTTCTTCCGCCGCGCGATGGAGAATTCGGTGCTGATCGGCATGCGCGTGCTCGACATGCACGGCCGCATCACGCACGTGAACCCCGCGTTCTGCCGGATGACGGGCTGGGACGAAACCGACCTCGTCGGCAAGGTCGCGCCGTTCCCGTACTGGCCGCGCGACGCTTACCCGGAAATGCAGCGCCAGCTCGACATGACGCTGCGCGGCAAGGCGCCGAGCTCGGGCTTCGAGCTGCGCGTGCGGCGCAAGAACGGCACGCTGTTCCATGCGCGCCTGTACGTGTCGCCGCTGATCGACAGTTCGGGCCGACAGACCGGCTGGATGTCGTCGATGACCGACATCACCGAGCCGAAGCGTGCGCGCGAGGAACTCGCGGCCGCGCACGAGCGCTTCACGACGGTGCTCGAAAGCCTCGACGCCGCGGTGTCGGTGCTGGCCGCCGACGAAGCCGAGCTGCTGTTCGCGAACCGCTACTACCGCCACCTGTTCGGCATTCGCCCGGACGGCCATCTCGAGCTGTCGGGCGGCGGCTTCGACCGCGCGCAGGCATCGTCCGACTCGATCGACATGGTCGACGCGTTCGCGGGCCTGCCGGCCGCCGCGCTGACGAGCAGCACGGCCGATGCGCAGGAGGTGTACGTCGAGAGCATCCAGAAGTGGTTCGAGGTGCGCCGCCAGTACATCCAGTGGGTGGACGGCCACCTCGCGCAGATGCAGATCGCGACCGACATCACGACCCGCAAGAAGGCGCAGGAGCTCGCGCACCAGCAGGAAGAGAAGCTGCAGTTCACGAGCCGATTGATGACGATGGGTGAAATGGCGTCGTCGATTGCTCACGAATTGAACCAGCCGCTCGCCGCGATCAACAACTACTGCTCGGGCACGCTTGCGCTCGTCAAGAGCGGCCGCGGCACGCCCGAGACGCTGCAGCCCGCGCTGGAAAAGACCGCGCAGCAGGCGCTGCGCGCCGGGATGATCGTCAAGCGGATCCGCGAATTCGTGAAGCGCAGCGAGCCGAAGCGCCAGCCGGCCCGGGTCGCGGACATCGTCGCCGACGCGGTCGGGCTCGCTGAAATCGAGGCCAGGAAGCGCAGGATCCGGATCGTCACGGAAATCCTCGCAAGAATGCCTATTATTTATGTCGACCCCGTGCTGATCGAGCAGGTGCTCGTGAACCTGATGAAGAACGCGGCCGAGGCGATGGCCGACGTGAAGCCGGCGTCGGCGGACGGCGTGATCCGCGTCATCGCCGACATCGAGGCGGGATTCGTCGACATCCGCGTGATCGACCAGGGCCCGGGCGTCGACGAAGCGACCGCCGAGCGCCTGTTCGAACCGTTTTACAGCACCAAGTCCGATGGCATGGGCATGGGGCTGAACATCTGCCGTTCGATCATCGAATCGCATCGGGGGCGTCTGTGGGTGGTCAACAACGTCGAGCCGGATGGCCGCATTTCCGGCGCGACGTTCCACTGCAGCCTGCCCATTGGGGAACCCGCTGATCTCGGCCAAGGGGGGCGCGAGGCATCGGCATCACATACCGTTACGGGAGAACTATGAATAGCCCTGTCACCACCACTCAGGAAACCGTCTTCGTCGTCGACGACGACGAGGCCGTACGGGACTCGCTGCGCTGGCTGCTGGAGGCGAACGGCTATCGCGTGCAATGCTTCTCGAGCGCCGAGCAGTTCCTCGATGCGTACCAGCCGGCGCAGCAGGCCGGCCAGATCGCGTGCCTGATCCTCGACGTGCGGATGTCGGGCATGAGCGGTCTCGAGCTGCAGGAGCGCCTGATCGCCGACAATGCCGCGCTGCCGATCATCTTCGTCACGGGTCACGGCGACGTGCCGATGGCCGTGTCGACGATGAAAAAGGGTGCGATGGACTTTATCGAGAAACCGTTCGACGAAGCCGAGTTGCGCAAGCTCGTCGAGCGGATGCTCGACAAGGCCCGAAGCGAAAGCAAGAGCGTCCAGGAGCAGCGTGCCGCGAGCGAACGCCTGTCGAAGCTGACCGCGCGCGAACAGCAGGTGCTCGAACGGATCATCGCGGGCCGCCTGAACAAGCAGATCGCGGACGATCTCGGCATCAGCATCAAGACGGTCGAAGCGCACCGCGCGAACATCATGGAAAAGCTCAACGTCAATACGGTGGCCGACCTGCTGCGCCTCGCGCTGTCGAAGAAGCAGGCCTGAGCGTCGCGCGCGGCTCCGGGCAGCCCTGCCCGGCCGGCCGCACCATCGGCTACCGCGCCGCGCGATGCGGCCCACTCGCGCGGCATGGCCCGGCGCTTCCTCCCGGAGCGCCGGCACCGGCGCCATGACGCTTTCCTTGTATTCACTGTCGGACGACGGCAGGCGACCGGTATAATTGCGTGCTTTGCTGCGGCGCTTCGCGTGCCGCACGCCCGCATTCCAACTTCCCGGCAGGACCACCACCATGACAGCCCTCCTCATCGACGGCAACGCCCTCTCGAAGACCTTGCGCGCGCAGGCCGCCGAACGCGCCGCCGCCCTGACCGCACGCGGCCACCAGCCCGGTCTCGCGGTGATCCTCGTCGGCGCCAACCCGGCGAGCGAAGTCTACGTGCGCAACAAGATCAAGGCGTGCGAGGACAACGGCTTCTTCTCGCTGAAGGATGCGTACCCGGCCACGCTGTCGGAAGCCGACCTGCTCGCGCGCATCGACGAGCTGAACCGCGACCCGAAGATCCACGGCATCCTCGTCCAGCTGCCGCTGCCCGCGCACATCGACAGCCACAAGGTGATCGAGGCGATCGCGCCGGAGAAGGACGTCGACGGCTTCCACATCGCGAACGCCGGCGCGCTGATGACCGGCAAGCCGCTGTTCCGGCCGTGCACGCCGTACGGCGTGATGAAGATGTTCGAGGCGCACGGCATCCCGCTGCAGGGTGCGAACGCGGTCGTGATCGGTCGCTCGAACATCGTCGGCAAGCCGATGGCGATGATGCTGCTCGACGCCGGCGCGACCGTGACGATCTGCCACAGCAAGACGCGTGACCTCGCCGCGCATACGCGGCAGGCCGATGTCGTGGTCGCCGCGGTCGGCAAGCGCAACATCCTGACCGCCGACATGGTGAAGCCCGGTGCGACGGTGATCGACGTCGGCATGAACCGCGACGATGCGGGCAAGCTGTGCGGCGACGTCGACTTCGCGGGCGTGAAGGAAGTGGCCGGCCACATCACGCCGGTGCCGGGCGGCGTCGGCCCGATGACCATCACGATGCTGCTGATCAACACGATCGAAGCCGCCGAGCGCGCGGCCGACGCAGCCGCCTGACCCTGCCCGTTCAGCCGGCGTGCGGTTCCGCGCGCCGGCGCCTCGCCGGCCGCACCTTGCCGGTTGCACCTTGCCGGCCACCCCATCCCGCATTCGACCCCGCGCCAATCGCGTCGTTAGAAACTAACGATTGGAAAGCGCGCGATGCGCCCCAATAATGTCGATATCGGGCGCCGCGCTGCCGTGCGCGCCTTACCCTTTTCACTCCGGTTCATCCGGCAACAGACAGGGAGTCTTATGTCCGCCAGCGCCAACACCAACCCGCTTCTCGACTTCTCGGGCCTGCCCCGCTTCGGCGAGATTCGCCCGGAACACGTGACGCCCGCGCTCGACACGCTGCTCGATGCCGCCAACCGCGCGGTCGAGACGGCAAGCGCCGCCGCGACGCCGGCAACCTGGGCGGATGTCGTCGAGACGGTCGAGCACGCGACGGAGCCGCTCGGTCGCGCGTGGGGCATCGTCGGCCACCTGAACGCGGTCGCCGATACCCCCGAACTGCGAGCCGCCTACGGCGAAAACCTGCCGCGCGTGACCGAATTCTGGTCGAGCGTCGGCCAGAACCTCGCGCTGTACGAGAAGTACAAGGCGATCGCCGCGAGTGCCGAATACGCAACGCTGTCCACCGAACGCAAAAAGATCCTCGACAACGCGCTGCGTGATTTCCGCCTGTCGGGCGCCGAGCTGCCCGAGGACCAGAAGCCGCGCTTCGCCGAACTGCAGGAACAGCAGGCCGCGCTGTCGAAGGCCTTCTCCGATCACGTGCTCGACGCGACCAACGCGTACGCGTACATCGTGCAGGACGACGCCGAACTGGCCGGACTGCCCGGCGACGCGATCGAGGCCGCCCGCGAAGCCGCGCAGAAGGACGGCAAGGAAGGCTGGAAATTCACGCTGCACTTCCCGTCGTACTTCCCGGTGCTGCAATACGCCGACAACCGCGCACTGCGCGAGACGCTCTACCGCGCCTATGCGACGCGCGCGTCGGAACTCGGGCCGCAGTACGGCGACGGCAAGGCCGAATGGGACAACACGGCGATCGTCGCCGATGCGCTGAAGCTGCGCCGCGAAGAGGCGCAGATGCTCGGCTACCGCAACTTCGCCGAAGTGTCGCTCGCGCCGAAGATGGCCGAATCGCCGCAGCAGGTGATCGCGTTCCTCGAGGATCTCGCAACGCGCGCACGCCCGCACGCGGACAAGGACTGGGACGAGCTGCGCACGTTCGCCGCGAAGGAACTCGGCCTCGCCGAACTCGCGCCGTGGGACGTCGCATACGCGGCCGAGAAGCTGCGCCAGCAGCGCTACGCGTTCTCGGAAAACGAGGTCAAGCAGTACTTCCCGGAGCCGGCCGCGCTGAAGGGCCTGTTCACCGTCACCGAGACGCTGTTCGGCGTCCAGATCAAGCCGGACGATGCGCCGGTGTGGCACAAGGACGTGCGCTTCTTCCGCGTCGAAAACCGCGACGGCTCGCTCGTCGCGCAGTTCTATCTCGACCTGTACGCGCGCGAAGGCAAGCGCGGCGGCGCGTGGATGGACGACGCGCGTTCGCGCGCGAAGCGCGGCAGCACCGTGCAGACGCCGGTCGCGTACCTGACCTGCAACTTCTCCGCACCGGTCGGCGGCAAGCCCGCATGCTTCACGCACGACGAAGTCATCACGCTGTTCCATGAGTTCGGTCACGGGCTGCACCACATGCTCACGCGCGTCGACGAGCTCGGCGTGTCGGGCATCAACGGCGTCGAATGGGATGCTGTCGAGCTGCCGTCGCAGTTCATGGAAAACTTCTGCTGGGAATGGGACGTGCTGTCGTCGATGTCGTCGCACGTCGATACGGGCGCCGCGCTGCCGCGCGAGCTGTTCGACAAGATGATCGCCGCGAAGAACTTCCAGAGCGGGCTCGGCACGCTGCGCCAGATCGTGTTCTCGATGTTCGACATGCTGCTGCACGTCGACTTCGACCCGGCGGGCGCCACCGGCGTGACCGCATTCGCGCGCGAGATCAACGAACGCTATCACGTGATCCCGCAAGCCGCGTTCTCGCGCTGGCCGAACACGTTCAGCCACATCTTCGCGGGCGGCTACGCGGCCGGCTACTACAGCTACAAGTGGGCCGAGGTGCTGTCGGCCGATGCGTACGCGGCGTTCGAGGAAGCGGCTGCCGCGAGCGGCAGCGTGCTCGACGCAGCGACCGGCACGCGCTATCGCCGCGAAATCCTCGAGGTCGGCGGCAGCCGCCCGGCGATGGATTCGTTCAAGGCGTTCCGCGGCCGCGAGCCGCAGATCGATGCGCTGCTGCGCCACAACGGGATGGCCGCACCCGCGCACTGAGCGCCCGCTGTCCGGCTCGTCCGGCTGCATCGAAAGGCACCGCCGCGGCGGTGCCTTTTTTCATGGCGCCGGGGGGTCGTCGGCTGCGTCGCCGGCGTTACCAGCTTCGTCGTCGAACAGCGAGAACTGCCCGTGGCGCTCGGCGGTATCCTCGTCGATGCGCACGCCGACGCCGAGCAGCCGCACCGCCTGCGCACGCCGTTGCAGCCCCTTCGCGAGCAGCGTGACGGCCGTATCCGCATGCGTCGCGTCGGCCACGCACTCGACCGTCGTCCGCTGGAAATCGGCGAAACGGATCTTCACGTACAGCTTGCGGATCGACCGCGCGGCGCCCGCCCGCGCGATACGCGCATCGAGCTGCACGACGAGGCGGCGGATTTCTTCCGCGCACTGCTCGAGCGTCGTCAGATCGGTGACGTAGGTCGTCTCGACGCTGACCGACTTGCGCTCCTGGTCGGCCTGCACCGGCCGCTCGTCGATCCCGCGCGACAATTCGTACAGCCGCCGCCCGAACGCGCCGAATTCGCGGTGCAGGTCGATCAGCGGCCAGTCGCGCAATTGCGCGCAGGTCTGGATGCCGAGCCGGTCGAGCCGCGAGGCCGTCACCTTGCCCACGCCGTGCAGCTTGCGCACCGGCAGCGCCGCGACGAATGCGTCGATCTCGTGCGGCCGCACGACGAACAGCCCGTCCGGCTTGTTCCAGTCGGACGCGATCTTCGCGATGAACTTGTTCGGCGCGACGCCGGCCGACACGGTCACGCCGACCGTATCGTGCACGCGCTGGCGGATCTCCCGCGCAATCAGCGTCGCACTGCCCTGGCACCGTTCCGACCCGCTGACGTCGAGGTACGCCTCGTCGAGCGACAGCGGCTCGACGTCGGGCGTGTAGTCGCGATAGATCGCCATGATCTGCCGCGATGCCGCGCGGTACTTGTCCATCGCGGACGGCAGGATCAGCAGGTCCGGACACTTGCGCATCGCCAGCGCCGACGACATCGCCGAATGCACGCCGTAGCGCCGCGCCTCGTAGTTGCAGGTCGCGATCACGCCGCGCTGGTCGGGCCGGCCGCCGACCGCGAGCGGCCGGTTGCGCAGCGACGGGTCGTCGCGCATCTCGACCGACGCGTAGAAGCAGTCGCAATCGCAATGAATGATCTTGCGCATGCGCGGCAGCACGTCGCCCGGTGGCGGCGCGTGCGGATCGGCAGGCGGAATGATGGTCGGGTTCACGGTGCCGATACTGTACAAAAACACAGTGCCGGTTTCAACTGTCGCGTGCGGTCGCGCCCGGCTGTGCCGTACCGGCCCGCTTTGCACGGATCGTACCGGCCGGCGCGGGCAGCGGCGCCTATACTCGTCTGCCGCAATACACGAAACGCAAAGGTAACGAATGAAGACGATCGGACTGATCGGCGGGATGAGCTGGGAATCGTCGGCCGAGTACTACCGGATGATCAATCGCCATTCGAAGGCGCTGCACGGCGGGCATCACAACGCGAAAAGCGTGCTGGTCACGGTCGATTTCGCGGAGATCGAAGCGCTGCAGCGCACGCACGACTGGGCCGCGCTCGGCGAGCGGATGGCCGGCGCCGCGCGGCAGCTCGAAGCGGCCGGCGCCGATCTCGTCGTGCTGACGACCAATACGATGCATCGCGTCCACGCCGCGATCGAAGCCGCGGTGACGCTGCCGTTCCTGCACATCGCCGATCCGACCGGCGCCGCGCTGCGCGATGCGGGCATCGAGCGCGTCGCGCTGCTGGGCACGCGCTACACGATGGAGTTGCCGTTCTACGCGGAGCGGTTGCGCGACAGGTTCGGCATGGAGGTACTCGTGCCGGACGAACGTGGGCGCGACGACGTGCACCGGATCATCTACGACGAGCTGTGCCACGGCATCATCGCGCCGCAATCGCGCGCGACGTACGTGACGATCATCGAGGAACTGGCGACACGCGGCGCCCAGGCGGTGATCCTCGGCTGCACGGAAATCACGCTGCTGATCGGCGCGGACGACTCGCCGCTGCCGGTGTTCGATACGACCGCGCTGCATGCGAAGGCGGCGGTCGAGTGGGCGGCGCAATAGCGGCGCCGCGCGCAGAAAACAAAAAACCCGGCACGGGGCCGGGTTCTTGTCGACGAAGCGCGCATCGGTCACTTGCGCTGCACATCGTCTGGTGTGCTTGGTTGCGGGGGTAGGATTTGAACCTACGACCTTCGGGTTATGAGCCCGACGAGCTGCCAGACTGCTCCACCCCGCGTCAGAGAAATAAATTATAGGGTGAGGAAGTACTCACGTCAATACTTTTGTCACAATTTCTTCCCGATTCCCCGCGACGGCGGTGCGAGGCACCGCCCCGCCCCGCACGACGGGCGCGTTCGCACCGCGTGCTCGCGGTAAGATGGCGGCCTTCGCATTTACCCCGCACGCACACTCCCGTTCATGAAAATCGCCACCTGGAACGTCAACTCGCTCAACGTCCGCAAGCAGCACGTACTCGACTGGCTCGCGCAAAGCGGCACCGACGTGCTGTGCCTGCAGGAACTGAAGCTGCCGGACGAGAAATTCCCGCGCGCCGATCTTGAAGCCGCCGGCTACCGCAGCTGGTTCACGGGCCAGAAGACCTACAACGGCGTCGCGATCCTCGCGCGCGACACGCTGTCCGTCGACGAATCGGACGTCGTGCGCAACATTCCGGGCTTCGACGATCCCCAGCAGCGCGTGATCGCCGCGACGGTCGACGGCGTGCGCATCGTGTCCGCGTATTTCCCGAACGGCCAGGCGCCCGACTCGGACAAGTTCGTCTACAAGATGCAATGGCTCGACGCGCTGCAGGCGTGGCTGCGCACCGAGCTGCAGCGCTACCCGAAGCTCGCGCTGCTCGGCGACTACAACATCGCGCCGGAAGACCGCGACGTGCACGACCCCGCGAAATGGGAAGGCCAGAACCTCGTGTCGCCGCAGGAGCGCGCCCACTTCGCGCAACTGATCGAACTCGGCTTCGTCGATGCGTTCCGCCGCTTCGAACAGCCGGAGAAGACCTTCACGTGGTGGGACTACCGGATGATGGCGTTCCGCCGCAACGCGGGGCTGCGCATCGACCACGTGCTGCTGTCGCCGGCGCTCGCGCAAACCTGCACGTCGTGCGAGGTCGATCGCACGCCGCGCACGTGGGAACAGCCGTCCGACCACACGCCCGTGGTCGCGGTCGTCGGCTGACCGGGCAGCCCGCGCGTTCAGCGCCGCGCGGGCGCCGGCCCGAGATGGGCCCACAGGAACCCGAATTCCGCCGCGTCGGCTTCCGCGCGTTCCAGATCGTCGGCACTGCCGTGGCCGCCGTCGGTGTTCTCCCAATACCACACCCGTTCATGACCGAGCGCATGCATGCGCGCGGCCATCTTGCGCGCATGCGCGGGATGCACGCGGTCGTCGCGCGTCGACGTCGTCAGCAGTAACGGCGGATACGCGACGCCCTCGCGCACGCGGTGATACGGCGAATACGCGGCCAGCGCCGCACCTTCGTGCGGATCGTCCGGGTCGCCGTATTCGTCGAGCCACGCGGCGCCCGCGTGCAGCTTCGGATAACGCCGCATGTCGAGCAGCGGCACGCGGCAGAGCACCGCGCCGAACAGCTCCGGCCGCTGCACCATGCACGCGGCAACCAGCAGCCCGCCGTTGCTGCCGCCCTCGATGCCGAGCTGTGCGGCGCTCGTCACGCCGGTCGCGGCCAGATCCTCGGCCACCGCGATGAAATCGTCGAACGAGCGCTGGCGGTGTTCGCGCTGCGCGTCGACGTGCCAGCGCGGCCCGAACTCGCCGCCGCCGCGGATGTGCGCGAACGCCATCACGCCGCCGCGCTCGAGCCACCCGATGCCGAACGCGTCGCTGTAGCCCGGCAGGTTCGGGATCGCAAAACCGCCGTAGCCCGACAGCAAACACGGCCGCGCGACGCGCGTGGCGCCTTCGGCCGGATCGAGTGCATCGCGCGGCCCGATCAGCGTGTACGGCACCATCGTGCCGTCTTGCGAGCGCGCGCTCGCGCGGCGCACGACGAGCCCCGTCGCGTCGAACTGCACCGGCGGCCGGTCGAGCAGCACGCGGCGCGACGACGCATCGTCCGCGCGGTCGGCCAGATCCGCCAGCCAGCATTCGGGTGGATCGAGATAGGTGTCGACGTCGACGTACACCTCGTCGTTCAGCGTCGCCTCGACGGGCTCGACGTCGATCTGCGCGTCGCCCGCCCACTCGAACGGCCGTGCATCCCATGTCCACGTACCGTCGTCGACCTGTCGCGGTTGCCACAGCAGCGTGCGGTTGTGCACGTCATCGAGCCAGCTCGCGATCAGCGTCGTGCGCGTGTGCGTCCACGTGCACGCGGACGTCGTCGGCTGCGGCGCGAACAGCGTCGTGAGTTCGCGCGACCCGGCCAGGAACGCCTGCTCGCGGATCGCCAGCAGCGAGCCGCCCGCATGGCGCACGCCGCCGCAATCCCAGTCGAGGCGCGGCTCCAGCATGAGCCAGCCTTCCCAGAACCCGACCTCGACATGGGGCGGCACGTCGTAGCGCGCCCACTCGCCCGCATCGGTCAGCCGGTACGCATGCGCATCGAAGAAGTCGACGCTGCGCCACGCGACGTGGCGGTTGTCGATCGGATCGAACCCCGCGCCCGCGCTGATGTCGTCGGGTTCGCCGCTGAAGACGACAGGCGCATCGGCAAGCGCGGTGCCGCGCACCCAGCGCCGCGCTTCATACGGATAGCCGGCCGCGGTGGCATGCGCGTCGCCGCGATCCCAGCTCACGTAGACGGTATCGCGATCGATCCAGCCGACCGTGTGATGCCCCGGCTCGTCGATCGTGAAGCCGCCGTCGACGAAACGACGTTCGACGAGATCGAATTCGCGCACGACGACCGCGTCGGCACCGCCCGGCGACAGCGACAGCAGCGCGCGATCGCCGTCCGGGTACAGGATCGCGTCCTGCTCGAACACCCACGATTCGCCCTCCTCCGCGCCGAGCGCGTCGACGTCGAGCAGCGTTTCCCACGCCGGCCGGCCCGCACGCCAGTCGTCCCAGCGCGTGCGGCGCCACAGCCCCTTCGGATGGAGATCGTCCTGCCACAGGTCGTAGGCCCAGTCGCGCCAGCGGGTTGGAATCACCGGGCGTTCGCGCGGCAGGTACGCTTTCGCGAGGCGCGCCGTGAGCGCGCGATAGGCATCGTCGTCACGCAGCGCGGCGCGCGTGCGCGCGTTCTGCTCGTCGACCCACGTGCGGGCACGCTTGCTGTCGAGCGCTTCGAGGAAACGGAACGGGTCGGCCCCGGTGGGCCAGCGGAAGGAATCGGACATTGCGGATGGGCGGAATGGCAAACGGCGTGCAAACCGCGATTATGTCCGATCGCGGCATGCGCGATGCCCGCGCATGCCGCAAATCGTGCTCAGGGCTCCAGATGGAGTTCCTGGATCTTGCGCGTGATCGTGTTGCGGCCGATGCCGAGGCGCTCCGCGGCCTCGACCTTGCGACCGCGCGTGAAGTCGAGCGCCTCGCGGATCACGGCCGCCTCGAAGCGGCGTGCGAGTTCGTCCATCACGTCGGCCGAGTTCTCGCGCAACAGCCGTGCAACCTCGGTGCGCAAACCATGCTCCCACACCGGATAGCCGGCCGGCGCGCTGCCGTTCGGCGCGGCCGCGACTGGCGCGGACGCCACCGGCGCCGTGCCCGTCACCGGTGCCGAGAGTGCCGTATCGCCACCACCGACGTGCGTGCCCGCACCTTCGCCTGCAGCGACGACCGGCGCGCCGGCCGGCACGAGGTCGGGCGGCAGGTCCTTGATCTCGACCGTCTGCGCGGGCGCCATCACGGTCAGCCAGTTCGCGAGGTTCTCGAGCTGGCGCACGTTGCCGGGAAACGCGAGCGACGTCAGGTAGGCCAGCGCCTCGTCGGACACGCGTTTCGGCTCGACGCCGAGATCGCGCGCGCTCTTCTGCAGGAAGTGGCGCGTGAGCAGCGCGATGTCCTCGCTGCGCTCGCGCAGCGGCGGCAGCCGCAGCCGGATCACGTTGAGCCGGTGGTAAAGGTCTTCGCGGAACAGGCCCTGCCGCACGCGCGATTCGAGATTCTGGTGCGTCGCGGCGATCACGCGCACGTTCGCGCGCAGCGGGTTGTGCCCGCCGACCCGATAGAACTGCCCGTCCGACAGCACGCGCAACAGGCGCGTCTGCAGGTCGAACGGCATGTCGCCGATTTCGTCGAGGAACAGCGTGCCGTTCTCGGCCTGCTCGAAGCGGCCCTGCCGCGTCGACTGCGCGCCGGTGAACGCGCCGCGCTCATGGCCGAACAGCTCGGATTCGAGCAGGTCCTTCGGGATCGCCGCGGTGTTCAGCGCGATGAACGGCCCGTTCGCGCGCGGGCTGTGACGGTGCAGCGCACGCGCGACGAGCTCCTTGCCGGTGCCCGATTCGCCGGTGATCAGCACGGTCGCGGCCGAGTGCGACAGGCGGCCGATCGCGCGGAACATGTCCTGCATCGCGGGCGCCTGGCCGAGCATCTCGGGCGCCTCGGCCACGCGCTCGTCCTGCGGCACGCCGCCGCGCAGGCTTTCCTCGACGGCGCGGCGGATCAGCTCGACCGCCTTGTCGACGTCGAACGGCTTCGCAAGATATTCGAACGCGCCGCCCTGGAACGCCGCGACGGCGCTGTCGAGATCGGAGAACGCCGTCATGATGATGACGGGCAGGCCCGGCAGGCGCTCGTGCATCGCCTGCAGCAACTCGAGGCCCGAGCCGCCCGGCATCCGGATGTCGGATACGAGCACCTGCGGCGTCTCGTGGTCGAGCGCGGCCAGCGCGTCGCGCACGTTCGCGAAGCTCTTCGTCGCGAAGCTGTCCCGGGCAAGCGCCTTTTCAAGCACCCAGCGGATCGATTGGTCGTCGTCTACTATCCAGATCGGCTTCATAGGTCGGTCAGATATTGGTGAATCCGGTGAATCGCCATGCCGCCGCTCAATGATCGAGCGGCAGCAGGATCTGAAATTCGGTACGTCCGGGCCGGCTTTCGACCTCGATCGTCCCGTCGTGCTGCTGCACGAACGTCTGCGCGAGCGTCAGGCCGAGGCCGCTGCCGTCGTCGCGCCCGGACACGAGCGGGTAGAAGATCCGGTCGCGGATGTCTTCCGGGATGCCGGGTCCGTTGTCGATCACGTGCAAGTCCAGTGCCAGCCGGTACAGGCGCTTCGCGATCGTCACCTTGCGCGCGATGCGCGTGCGCAACTCGATCTTCGCGTCGCCCTGCGCGATCCGTTCGCGCAGCGCCTGCGCCGCGTTGCGCACGATGTTGAGCAGCGCCTGGATCAGTTGCTCCTTGTCGCCGCGCAGGTCCGGCACGCTCACGTCGTAGTCGCGCTCGATCGTGAGCCCGCGCGGGAATTCCGCGAGCATCACCGCGCGCACGCGTTCGCATACTTCATGAATGTTCACGTCGCCGACGATGTGCGGATGCCGGTGCGGCTCCAGCAACCGGTCGACGAGCGTCTGCAGGCGGTCGGACTCCTTGATGATCACCTGCGTGTATTCGCGCAACTCGCCGCGCTCGCGCTCGCCGAGTTCGAATTCGAGCAGCTGGGCTGCGCCGCGAATGCCGCCGAGCGGATTCTTGATCTCGTGCGCGAGGTTGCGGATCAGCTGCTTGTTGACCGCGGTCAGGTCGTGGATGCGCTCCTCGCGATCGGTGCGCGACTGCCGTTCGTTCTCGAACAGCTCGACGAGCACGAAATCGGGCGCGGTCTCGAGGAAGCCGACGATCGCGTGCACGTGCAGCGGTTCGCGGCCGGGCCGGTCGAGCACGGTATCGAGGTGCGTCGCGTGAAAGCGTTCCTCGCCGATCGCGGTGATCGTCGACGCCAGTTCGTTCGCGTTCGGAAAGATCTCGCCCCACGGCCGCTGCGCGAGCTGCCGGCGCGAGATGTCGAGCATCGCCTCCGCGGACGGGTTCGCGAACGCGATCCGCAGCGTCTTGCGGTCGAGCACGAGCACGACCGTCGGCAGCGCTTCCAGCCCCGCCAGCAGGCCCGAGCGTGCGAGCCGCTCGTCGTCCGTCAGTCGCTCGGGCTGCCCCGTTTTCGCCTTGATCAGATTCTTCAGAACCATCTGCGTGCTTGTCGCGCCTCAACGGGCCAGAAAAGGAAAATCACCGGAACAAAAAAGGGACGGCTGAACGCCGCCCCTTTCAGACTCCGCCGCCCCCGCCGCCAACCGCGCGGCGGGAACGAACCGGCAAAACGGCGCTGAATCGAAGCGCCATCGCCGATTACAGCGAGTAGTACATCTCGAACTCGATCGGGTGCGTCGTCATGCGGAACTTCGCCAGCTCCTGCTCCTTCAGCGCGAGGTACGCGTCGATCATGCCGTCCGTGAACACGCCGCCGCGCGTCAGGAACTCGCGATCCTTGTCGAGCGCTTCGAGTGCCTGGTCGAGGCCCGCGCAGACGGTCGGGATCTTTGCATCTTCTTCCGGCGGCAGGTCGTACAGGTTCTTGTCCGCTGCTTCGCCCGGATGGATCTTGTTCTGGATCCCGTCGAGGCCGGCCATCATCAGCGCCGTGAAGCACAGGTACGGGTTCGCCATCGGATCCGGGAAGCGCGTTTCGATACGGCGGCCCTTCGGGTTCGACACGTGCGGAATGCGGATCGATGCCGAACGGTTGCGCGCCGAGTACGCGAGCTTGACCGGTGCTTCGAAGTGCGGGACCAGACGCTTGTACGAGTTCGTCGTCGGGTTCGTGATCGCGTTCAGTGCACGGGCGTGCTTGATGATGCCGCCGATGTAGAACAGCGCCAGTTCCGACAGGCCGGCGTAGCCGTTGCCCGCGAACAGGTTCTGGCCGTCCTTCCAGATCGACTGGTGAACGTGCATGCCCGAACCGTTGTCGCCGACGACCGGCTTCGGCATGAACGTCGCCGTCTTGCCGTACGAGTGCGCGACGTTGTGGATGATGTACTTCGACCATTGCGTCCAGTCGGCGCGCTGAACCAGCGTCGAGAACTTCGTGCCGATTTCGTTCTGGCCCTGGCCCGCCACTTCGTGGTGGTGCACTTCGACCGGGATGCCGAGCTGTTCGAGCAGCAGGCACATTTCCGAACGCATGTCCTGGAACGTGTCGACCGGTGCGACCGGGAAGTAGCCGCCCTTCGTGCCCGGACGGTGACCCGTGTTGCCGCCTTCGAATTCCTTGCCTGCCGACCACGGCGCTTCTTCCGAGTTGATCTTCACGAAGCAGCCCGACATGTCCGTGTTCCACTGGACCGAGTCGAAAATGAAGAATTCCGGTTCCGGACCGAAGTAGGCCGTGTCGCCGATGCCCGTGCTCTTCAGGTACGCTTCGCCGCGCTTCGCGAGCGAACGCGGATCGCGCTCGTAGCCCTTGCCGTCGGCCGGCTCGACCACGTCGCAGGTCAGCACGAGGGTCGACTCTTCATAGAACGGGTCGACGAAAGCGGCGCTCGGGTCCGGCATGAGCAGCATGTCCGACGCCTCGATGCCCTTCCAGCCGGCGATCGACGAGCCGTCGAATGCATGGCCGCTTTCGAACTTGTCTTCGTCAAACGCCGAAACCGGCACCGACACGTGCTGCTCCTTGCCGCGCGTATCCGTGAAGCGGAAATCGACAAACTTGACGTCCTCGTCCTTCACGAGCTGCATGACGTCGGCGACGGTTTTACTCATAACCTCTTCTCCTGATTAGAACAATTCCGGCGGACTGGGAACCGCCTCGTTTATCGAGCTGACCGGGGTCTTGCTTTGGCGCAGCGCGCCCCGATTCGACCGAATTCTATATAGCAGCTTCCGTGCCACCTTTGCGAACGACGGGCGCAAATCGCGCCGGGGCTCGCCACGACAGGGCCGGGCTGCGCGATTCCGGGGCCTTGCGCCGCACCGGTCGCTCGCCGAAAGCACTGCGATGGTGCAATTCCGGCGGCCCGTCGCAGCCAAGGAATCATTCTGGTGCATGCGTGCCATTCTGCACTTTTTTGGTGAACGCGTGGGTCACACGTGCATCGCACCGCACGCGGCCATCCGTGCCGCGACGCCGCGCTAGAATGCTCGTTTGACCGATACGGAGACTCCCTGCCATGAGTACGCTCGACCAGCTTTACGCGAAGGCCGACGAACGCCGCGCCCAAGGCGCGCTCAACTACGCCGGGGCGCTGCTGCCGGCCGAAGCCTTCGAACTGCTGCAGCTCGATCCGTCGGCACGCCTCGTCGACGTGCGCACCCGCGCCGAACTCGACTGGATCGGCCGCCCGCTCGTCGGCGACGGCCAGTACCTGCACCTCGAATGGACGCGCTACCCGGGCGGCGTGCCGAACGCCGAATTCGTCAACGAACTGAAGGCGGCCCTCCCGGCCGATACCCCCATCCTGTTCCTGTGCCGCAGCGCCGCGCGCTCGAAGCTCGCCGCGGTCGCCTCCACGCAGGCCGGCTTCACGAAGGCGTTCGACCTGCTCGAAGGCTTCGAGGGCGCGAAGGACGCCGAAGGCCACCGCAAGACGGTCGACGGCTGGTGCTTCCGGAAACTGCCGTGGATCGGCGCCTGACGGCGCGCCGCGCCCACCGGTGACGACAGCCTCATCGTCGAGCCGGGCGATGACATGCCGATGACGGGCCGCGTTGCGCGGCCCGTGGTTTTTGTGCGGCCGGCTGGCGCGCCGCTCAGGCGCGCGACGTCTCGGCTTCGACGACGTCGCCGCCGAGCAGGTGCACACCTTCGCGCAGCTTCACGTACGCGGCCGCGACCGCTTCCGGCTCGCCCTTCACGCCGAGGTCGATGTGACGGCGCGCGAAGATCCCGCCACGCTCCGCATCACCCACGCTCGGCAGGCTGAACACGCGCACGCCCGGGAAATCGCGCTCGATGCGCTCCATCAACGGCGTGAGCGTCGATTCCGGCAGCTCGAACACGTACAGCGAACGCTCCGCGTGCGGCGTCGCGTGATGCAGGTGCGCGTACTTCGTATCGAGCACCCATTCGATCATCGGCCACGCCATCACCGGGAAGCCCGGCACGAAATGCAGGTCGCCGACCGAGAAACCGGGAATCCGGTTGTAGCCGTTCGGGATGATCGTCGCGCCCACCGGAAACACGCCCATGTTGAAGCGGTGCTGGTTCTCCGGAGAATCGAAATCGACCGGCGTGGCCGGGTCGGTGTGGGTTTCGCGGATCCGCTCCGAAATCAGCACCTTCGCTTCCGGATGCAGCTCGAGCGTCACGCCGAGCGCGGCGGCCGCGCACTGGCGCGTGTGGTCGTCCGGCGTCGCGCCGATCCCGCCCGTCGAGAACACGATGTCGCCCGACGCGATCGCGCGCGCGAGCGTCGCCGTGATGCGCGCCGGATCGTCGCCGACGTATTCGGCCCAGTCGAGCGCGAGGCCGCGTGCGCCGAGCAGCTCGATGACCTTCGCCAGATGCTTGTCCTGCCGGCGGCCCGAAAGGATTTCGTCGCCGATGATGATGATGCCGATGCTCATGCCTGCCCCATGTCGATTGCGGTGGCGCGCGAACTCGCACGCAGGTCCTCCAGCGCGCGCAGGCAATAATGCCCGAACCACAGCGCCGAGAAGACGAGGATGAAAGCGTAAACCCAGATCATGGCCGCCGCGACGAACGGGAACAGCACCATCATCCAGACCGACGATACCCACACGAAGGTCGGCACGGTGCCGAGCAGCCCGGTCGCGACGCCGATGCCGATCAGCGGCCAGCGGTGCCGGCGCACGAGCGCCCGGCGCTCGTCGCGGCTCGCGTGCAGCGCGAGTGCGTCGTAGGTCATCACGCGGTACGTGAGCCAGCCCCAGATCACGGGCGGCAGCAGCGCGAAGAACGGTGGAATCAGCCACAGCGGGATCGTGACGACCAGCACGACGACGCCGGCCAGCGCCGCCCACAGCGAGTTGAACACGCTGCCGAAGAAGGTGCCGCCCCGCTTCGGCTCGAGCGCCGCGAACTGCCGGTTCGACAGGTGCTTGATCACGACCGGCATCGAAATCGTCGCGATCAGCAACAGCACGGTCAGCACGATCAGCGGAATCGCGAGCGACACGACCACGAATGGCGCGACGACCGCATGCAGCTGCGACATGCCGATCGCGTCGAACGCGCGGTACAGCAGGGCCGTCAGCACGAAGCCGTCGAGCGCGCCGCGTGCGAGGTCCAGCAGCGTCTGCCACGAGAACCACAGCACGACGCCCCACAGGACGGCCGAGACGAGAAACGGCATCAGGGTGAGCCAGAGCATGCGTGGATGCAGTGCGCTCGCCAATGCCCGGACGAAGGAACGCAGCAAGTCGTTCATGCGAGCCTGTATCGACGGAGAAAAACGGGGAAAGGATAAACCACGCGGCCCGCATGCGCCAAAGCACATGCGGGCCGCGTGGGAGAGCCGCTCAACGTGGGAATGGCCGGATCAGGCCGACGCCGCGCCGCGCTTGGCGGGGAACAGGCGCCGGAAGATCCGCACGAACGCGAGGCCGTGCTGCGCCCAGAAGCCTTCGCCGTAGGACACGCCCTCGACCTGGTCGCGGATGCCGGTCGGCTCGACCGTGCGGTTCCACGACGCGGTGCCGAACATCATGTCCCACCACGGGAACAGCACGCCGAAGTTGCAGCCGTACTTCGTGCCTTCGTGGCCGTAGCCGACCGCGTGGTGGCGCCGGTGGAAGATCGGGCTCACGAACAGGCGCTCGCCGAGCCAGCCGAACGACAGGCGCGCATTCGTATGCTGAATGCTCTGCATGAAGTTGGTGAACGCGGTCAGCACGACGAACTGCGACGGCGTCACGCCGATCACGAGCGCGATCGCCGCGAAGAAGCACGACTGGATCACGTCGTCGAGCACGTGGTTGCGGTCGTCGCACCACAGCGACATCTGGCGCTGGCTGTGATGCACGGCGTGCAGCTCCCACCAGACGCCGAACTTGTGCTGCCAGCGGTGATACCAGTAGCCGGCGAAATCGAGCACGACGAGATAGATCGCGAACGCGATGATCGGCTTCGAGGTCACGCCCGGCCACAGGTAGTCGAGGTTGACGTTCGCGACCCCGTGCAGGCGCAGCCACGCCTGGAAGTTGTCGAACAGCGGCTGCAGCGCGAAGAAGAAGAACAGCGAATAGATGCCGAGCTTCGCGATCGCGGTGTAGATCACGTCGACCCGCACGGCACGGCGGTTCGTCCAGCGCTCGACGGGCCGCAGCGCCTCGAGCGGGCGCAGCAGCACGAACATCAGCACCATCTGCAGCGCGCCGACGATCACCCAGTACAGCGCGTCGTAGGTGTCCTCGTCGTAGTCCATCAGGTTGAACTTGAAGAGGAGCGGCTGCACGACGTCGACGTACAGCCAGGTCTGGATGTCCGATACGAACGCATCGATCAGGTGCAGCATCGTTCTCCCCCGCCCGTCACGCGCCGTTCGCGGCGCGCCACGGCGCGCGGTCGTAGAAGTAGATCCCGTGCGGCGAACGGCCGACGGCGATCGTCTGCACCAGCTTGCGCGACGCCAGGTCGATGATCCCGACCTTCTTCGCGAAGCGGAACGTCACCCACAGCGTCTTCTTGTCGGCGGACAGCTCCATGTCGTCCGGGCCCGGCAGCAGGCCGGTGATGTCGCCGACGTTGGTGAGCGTGTTCTCGTCGATGATGCTGATCGTGTTCGCGACCCGGTTCGTCACCGCGACGTGGGTGCCGTCGGCGAGCGAACGGAAGTTGTGCGCGCCCTTGCCGGTGTAGATCTGCTTGACGACCTTCTGGTTGCGCCAGTCGACCACCGCGACGTAATCCGCGCCCGTCATCCCGACGAGCAGGTACTTGTCGTCCGGCGTGAGCCACAGGCCGGCCGGCACCTTGCCGACCTTCATCTTCCACTTGACCGTCTGCGTCGGCAGGTCGATCGCCGCGATCTCGCCGGACACCTGCAGCGACACGAGCAGCGTCTTGCTGTCCTTCGTGAACGCGAGGTGGCTCGGCATGACTTCGAGCGGCACGCGCTTCACGAGCTTCAGGTCGCGGCCGTCGTAGCCGTAGATGTCGACGCGGTCGAGGCGCAGGCCGGCGGCCGCGAACCACTTGCGGTCGGGCGAGAAACCGAGCTGGTAAGGATCGTCGATCCCTTCGACGGTGCGCTGCAGCTTGCCCGTCTTCGGATCGAGGAACATCAGGCTGTTCGAGACCGAATTTGCAACGATCAGCGACGAATTGTCGGGCGTTGCCATCAGGTGGTGCGGTTCCTTGCCGGTCGGCATCGTGCCGACGACCTGACGGGTCTGCTGGTCGATCAGGGAAAGCGTCGCTTCGGCCGAATTGAGGATGATCACGTTATTCGCGTGGGCGGCGGGCGCCAGCACGGCGGCGGCCAGCGCGAGCGTGCGGCCGAGGGAAAGGAAAGTGCGCATGAAGACTCACGTCGTGGAACAACCGTCATTGTAAAACGTTCAACCGGCCCGGCCGGTTGACCTGGGCCGGCATTGCGCCACTTCGACGCACGCGGCGGCGGCCAGGCCGGGCGGCGCGGCAAGCGCCGCGCGGCCGGCCGGGGCCCGCCGCCGGCGCGGAGCCCGGGAAGCCGATGTTGCGCTAGCGCTGCATCGACTCCCAGACCTTGTGCAGACGCTTGACAGAGACAGGCATCGGCGTGCGCAGTTCCTGCGCGAACAGCGAAATCCGCAATTCCTCGAGCAGCCAGCGGAATTCCGCGAGCCGCGGATCGGCGACGCCGCCGCGCTGCGACACCGCGCGCTGGTACTGCTGGGCGAGCGGCAGCAGGTCGGCCGACTGCTTCGCGTCGCGCGCCGGATCGGCCTTCAGCTTGTCGATCCGCAGCGCGATGCCCTTCAGGTAGCGCGGGAAGTGCGCGAGTTGCGCGTAGGGCGTATCGATCACGAAGCGCTTGCCGACCAGCGCGGCGAGCTGCTGCTGCAGGTCCGCATGCGCCTGCGCGAACGGCTTCGCCTGCGCGAGCTTCTTCACGAGACCCGCGTATTCGGCCAGGACCTGCCCGACCAGCCGCGCGATTTCCTGCGCGAGCAGGTTCAGGCGGCTTCGGCCCTCGTCACGGCGCGCGTGGAAGCTCGCGTCGTCGTCGGGCAGCGGGTCCTGCAGGCACGCGCGGTCGAGCGCCGTGTCGATCAGCTGGTCGCGCAATTCGTCCTGCGTGCCGAGCGACATGTACTGCATCGCCATCTCGCGCAGGCCCGGCAGGTTCTTCTCGAGGAACTTGATCGGCTCCTTCAGCTGCAGCGCGAACAGCCGCCGCAGGCCGGCCCGGTGGATGCGCGCGGCCTCCTCCGGCGAATCGAACACCTCGACGTCGCAATGCGTGCCGCGATCGACGAGCGCCGGGTAGCCGTACAGCGTCTGGCCGCGCCGGCGGATTTCCAGCAGCTCGGGGAGCTTGCCGAAATTCCACGTCGTCAGGTTCTCGTACAGCGCCGTCGCGCCGGCTTCCGCCGGAGCGGACGTCTGCGGCGCCGCGCCCTTCGCGGGCTTCGGGCCGCGGCCGGGTGCGCCGGCCGTACCCGCCGCCGCCGGCGCCTGGCCGACCGGCTGACCTGCCTCGGCATCGCCGCCAGCCGCGATCGTCGACGCCGCCGCGATCTTCTGGAACTGCTGCTGCGCCTGCGCGCCCAGCTCCTGGCGAAGCTGCGCGAGATTGCGCCCCATCGCGAGCTGGCGGCCGTGCTCGTCGATCACCTTGAAGTTCATGAACAGGTGTGCGGGCAGCGTCTCGAGCTTGAAGTCGGCCGTTTTCATCGCGACCTGCGTCTCGCCGCGCACGTCGGCGATCAATGCCTCGACGAGGCCGCCCGCGCCGAAGCGCTCGCGGCCCATCCGCTCGACGAAGCCGGCCGCGTATTCGGGCAGCGGCACGCAGTGCCGGCGCAGCTTCTGCGGCAGCGACTTCAGCAGCAACTGCACCTTTTCCTTCAGCATCCCCGGCACGAGCCACTCGCAGCGGCGCGCGTCGACCTGGTTCAGCGCGTACAGCGGGACCGCGAGCGTCACGCCGTCGCGCGGCGTGCCCGGCTCGAAGTGATACGTGAGCGCCATCTCGACGCCGGCCATCGTCGCGCGCTTCGGGAACAGCTCGGTCGTCACGCCGGCCGCCTCGTGGCGCATCAGGTCGTCGCGCGACAGGTACAGCAGCCGCTGCTTGTCCTCCGGCTGGCCGCCCTTCTTCACTTCGTCGCGATACCAGCGCTCGAATGCGGCGCCCGTGTGGATGCCCTCCGGAATCGCCTGGTCGTAGTACGCGTAGATCAGCTCGTCGTCGACCAGCACGTCCTGCCGGCGCGACTTGTGCTCGAGCTGCTCGATGTCGGCGAGCAGCTTGCGGTTGTGCGCGAAGAACGGCAGCTTCGTGTCGAATTCGCCTTCGACCAGCGCGCCGCGGATGAACAGCTCGCGCGCCCGCGCCGGATCCTGCTTGCCGAACGCGACGCGCCGGCGGTGGTAGATCGGCAGCCCGTACAGCGTCGCGCGCTCGAACGCGCTGACCTGCGCCGGGCGCTTCTCCCAGTGCGGCTCCGACAGCGATTTCTTCAGCAGGTGCGCGCCGATCTTCTCGACCCACTCCGGCTCGATCTTCGCGAGGCAGCGCGCATACAGCCGGCTCGTCTCGACGAGCTCGGCCGCCATCACCCAGCGGCCGGCCTTCTTCGCGAGCACGGAACCCGGCCACAGGTAGAACTTGATCCCGCGCGCGCCGAGATAGTGCGGATTGTCATCGGCCTTCAGGCCGAGGTTGCCGAGCAGGCCCGTCAGCAGGGCCAGATGGACCTGTTCGTACGTCGCCTCGGCTTCGTTGAGCCGCCAGCCGTGCTCGCGCACGACGGTCAGCAGCTGCGAATGGACGTCGCGCCACTCGCGCAGCCGCAGGTGCGACAGGAAGTTCTGCCGGCATGCGTCGACGAGCTGGCGGTTCGACTTCTTGTGCGCGACCGCCTCCTCGAACCACGCCCAGATCTTCAGCCACTGCAGGAACTCGGAACGCTCGTCGGCGAACCGGCGGTGCGCCTGGTCGGCCTGCTCCTGCGCCTCGATCGGGCGGTCGCGCGGGTCCTGCACGGACAGCGCGCTCGCGATGATCAGCACCTCGCGCAGCGACTGCTGGTCGCGCGCGGCGAGAATCATCCGGCCGACGCGCGGGTCGAGCGGCAGCCGCGCGAGTTCGCGGCCGAGCGGCGTCAGCGCGTTGTCGTCGTCGACCGCGCCGAGCTCGTTGAGCAGCTGGTAGCCGTCCGCGATCGCGCGGCCGGGCGGCGGTTCGAGGAACGGGAACGATTCGATCGCCGTCAGGTGCAGCGACTTCATCCGCAGGATCACCGACGCGAGCGACGAGCGCAGGATTTCCGGATCGGTGAAGCGCGCCCGCGCCTGGTAGTCGCTTTCCTCGTACAAGCGGATGCAGACGCCGTCGGCCACGCGGCCGCAGCGGCCCGCGCGCTGGTTCGCGGCGGCCTGCGAGATCGACTCGACCTGCAGCTGCTCGACCTTGTTCCGGTACGAATAGCGCTTCACGCGCGCGAGGCCGGTATCGACGACGTAGCGGATGCCCGGCACCGTCAGCGAGGTTTCGGCCACGTTGGTCGCGAGCACGATGCGGCGCGCATTCGATGCCTTGAACACCTTGTCCTGGTCGGCCGCCGAGAGCCGCGCGAACAGCGGCAGGATCTCGGTGTGCGGCGGATGGTGCTTGCGCAGCGCCTCGGCCGCCTCGCGGATCTCGCGCTCGCCGGGCAGGAACACCAGCACGTCGCCGGGGCCTTCGCGGCACAGTTCGTCGACCGCGTCGACGATCGCGTCCATCAGGTCGCGCTCGGCTTCGCGCGCGGTCTTCACGCGATCGCGGCCGCCCGTGCCTTCGGCATTTTTCACGGCCGGGCGATCCTCGGCCACCGGCCGGTAGCGCATCTCGACCGGATACAGCCGCCCGCTCACCTCGATCACGGGCGCGGGACGCTCGTCGGTGCCGAAATGGCGCGCGAAGCGATCGGCGTCGATCGTCGCGGACGTGACGATCAGCTTCAGGTCCGGCCGCCTCGGCAGGATTTCCTTCAGGTAGCCGAGCAGGAAGTCGATGTTCAGGCTGCGCTCGTGCGCCTCGTCGATGATCAGCGTGTCGTACGCCTTCAGCAGCGGATCGGTCTGCGTCTCGGCGAGCAGGATGCCGTCCGTCATCAGCTTGACGGACGCGCCCGGCGCGAGATTGTCGGTAAAGCGCACCTTGTAGCCGACCACTTCGCCGAACGGCGTGCCGAGTTCCTCGGCGATCCGCCGGCCGGTCGACGACGCGGCGAGCCGCCGCGGCTGCGTATGGCCGATCAGGCCCGTGCCGCCGGCGCCGAGGCCGCGGCCGAGATCGAGACAGATCTTCGGCAGCTGCGTGGTCTTGCCCGAGCCGGTTTCGCCGCAGACGATGACAACCTGATGACCGGCGATCGCGCGTGCGATTTCGTCGCGCTTGCCCGACACGGGCAGGCTTTCGGGGTACGTGATCGGCGGGACGGGATTCGGTGCGACGACGGCGCGCGGCGGACGCTCGCGGCGCGGCGGGCGCTCGCCCGTTGCCTGGGGTGCGCCCTTCGCGGCCGGCTGGCGCGCATCGCCGCGCCGTTCGTCACCGCGCGGTGCGCGCGGCGCGTCTGCCGGTTTGCCCGCCGGCTTTTCCTGCTGCTGGCGCGCCGGCTGGCCCTGCTGCTCGCGTGCGTCGGCCGCACCATCCGGGTGCCGGGCCGACGGCGTATTGGCCCGCGTCGGCGCGGGACTTTTAGAAACATTCGACATGGGGGCGCATTATAATCCCGCCCATGAATTCCCAAACCGACCTCCCCCCCGCCCAGACCGGCGCCGCGACGCCGCCGGCCGCCGACGATTCGGCCGCCAGTCACGCGCAGTTCGTCGACTGGATGCGCTCCGTCGCGCCCTATATCCACAAGTTCCGCAACAGCACGTTCGTCGTGGGGTTTGGCGGTGAGGTGGTGCAGCAGGGGCTCCTGAACGCGCTCGTGTCCGACATCGCGCTGCTGCAGGCGATGGGTATCCAGATCGTGCTGGTGCACGGTTCGCGCCCGCAGGTGGAGGAGCAGCTGAGCCTGCACGGTGTCGAATCCGAGTTTTCGCACGGCCTGCGCATCACCGATGCGCGCGCGCTCGAATCCGCGAAGGAAGCGGCCGGCGAAGTGCGTCTCGACATCGAGGCCGCGATCAGCCAGGGTCTGCCGAACTCGCCGATGGCGCACGCGCACATCAGCGTCGTGTCGGGCAACTTCGTGACCGCGCGGCCGGTGGGGATTCTCGACGGGGTCGATTTCGCGCATACGGGCATCGTGCGCAAGATCGACGCCGAGTCGATCCGTCATTCTCTCGCGAGCCGCAAGCTCGTGCTGCTGTCGCCGCTCGGCTTCTCGCCGACCGGCGAAGCGTTCAACCTGTCGATGGAAGACGTCGCGTCGGCCGCCGCGATCGCACTGCGCGCCGACAAGATCATCTTCCTGACCGAAGCGCCCGGCATCGTCGACGACGAAGGCGGGCTGGTGCGCGAAATGTCGCTCGACGCGGCCGCCGAGCTGCTCGATTCCGGCAACGTCCAGGGCGACGACGCGTTCTTCCTGAAGCACTCGATCCGCGCATGCCGCGGCGGCGTGACCCGGGCCCACCTGATCCCGCAGTCGCTCGACGGCAGCATGCTGCTCGAACTGTTCCTGCACGACGGCGTCGGCACGATGATCTCGTACGAGAACCTCGAGAGCCTGCGCGAAGCGACGCCGGACGACGTCGGCGGCATCCTGTCGCTGATCGAGCCGCTCGAGTCGGACGGCACGCTGGTGCGCCGCGGCCGCCACCAGATCGAACGCGACATCGACCACTTCTCGGTGATCGAGCACGATGGCGTGCTGTTCGGCTGCGCGGCGCTGTATCCGTACCAGCAGGAGAAGATCGGCGAGATGGCGTGCCTGACGGTCGCGCCGGAAGCGCAGGGCTCGGGCGACGGCGAACGCCTGCTCAAGCGCATCGAGCAGCGCGCCCGTGCACGCGGCCTCACGCACATCTTCGTGCTCACGACGCGCACCGAGCACTGGTTCCTCAAGCGCGGCTTCGTCAAGGTCAGCGTCGACGACCTCCCCGAAGACCGCCGCAAACTCTATAACTGGCAGCGCAAGTCGCTCGTGCTGATGAAGCAGCTCTGAGCGCAGGCACGACTGCCCTCCCCCCAGTTCGATTACAGGAGAAGTACACGATGGCTCGAATGATTCAATGCGCGAAGCTCGGCAAGGAAGCCGAAGGCCTCGATTTCCCGCCGCTGCCGGGCGAACTCGGCAAGCGCATTTACGAGAGCGTCTCGAAGGAAGCGTGGCAGGGCTGGCTCAAGCAGCAGACGATGCTGATCAACGAGAACCGCCTGAACATGGCCGACCCGCGCGCGCGCCAGTACCTGATGAAGCAAACCGAGAAGTACTTCTTCGGCGACGGCGCGGACCAGGCGTCCGGCTACGTGCCGCCGACGGAAGGCTGATGATGCGATGCGCGCGGCCGGCAGCCTGCCGGCCGCGTGCTCCGGGAAAAACGGCACCGTGTTTCGCGCGGTGCCGTTTTCTTTTGGCGACATGCGCTCGGGGCGTTCCCGCCTCCCGCGCGGCGGCATGGCGTGCCGCTCAGCCGGCCGGCTTCAGCGCGCCGCCGTCGCCCGGCTGCGCGCTCCCGTCGGCCGCGGGTGCCGTGCTGCCGCCTTCGGTGCCCCATTCGGCCGCATCGCTGCGTTCGGCCGTCGACAGTTCGTCCGCGCGATATCCGGTGCGATTCAGCAGCGCGAGCATGCAGACGAGCGACACGAGCGCGTAAAGCCCCGACGCGACCGCGACGCCGACGATGCTGCCGGTCGTGTTGAGGATCGCCTGCGCGAGCACGGGCGTGCCGCCGCCGACGACGAGCGCGCTCAACTGATACGCGAGCGACAGGCCCGTGTAGCGGATGTTCGCCGGGAACACGCGCGCGAGCACGCCGCCGACCGCGCCGTAGAACATCGCCGACGGAATCGTCGAGATGCACATGCCCGCGACGGCGACCCAATACGAACGCGTCGCGAGCGCATGGAACATCACCGGCATCAGCACGATTTCCGGAATCAGGATCCAGCACATCGCGCGGCGCATGTCGACCTTCGACACGAACCACGCGCCGACCGGCTGCATCAGGAACTGCACGACGAGCGAGATCGACAGGATGCCGAGGAACGTGCCCTGCGCGTAGCCGAGTTCCTTCGTCGCCCACGACAGCGCGAACGTGCTGCGGAAGTACGTGACGTTGATCACCGGCAGCGTGCCGGCCGCGAGCAGCACGACGACCCGGTGATCGCGCACGACGTCGCGCAGCGGCAGCTTCACGGTGCGCTTGCGCGCGAGCACGCGCTGCATGTCGGCCGACTCCTCGAGCTTCAGCCGGATCACCATGCCGATGATCACCAGCACGGCCGACAGCAGGAACGGAATGCGCCAGCCCCACATCAGGAACGACGGTGTCGGCAGCGCGCTCAGCGCGAAAAACGCGGCCGTGGCCAGCAGGTTGCCGGTGGGCGAACCCTGCTGCGCGAACGCCGCGTACAGGATGCTGCGATGCTTCGGCGCGTTCTCGCTCGCGATCAGCACCGCGCCGCCCCACTCGCCGCCGACCGCGATCCCCTGCAGCACGCGCAGCGCGACGAGGCCGGCCGGCGCCCATACACCGATCCGCGCATAACCGGGCAGCAGGCCGATGCCGGTCGTCGCGAGCCCCATCATCACCAGCGTGATCACGAGCGCCGTCTTGCGGCCGACACGATCGCCGAGATGCCCGAACACGATGCCGCCGAGCGGCCGCGCGGCGAAGCCGGCCCAGAACGTGACGAACGCAAGCAGCGTCGCGACGCCGGGATCCATCCTGCTCGAAAAGAACACCTTGCCGAACACGAGCGCCGCGGCGGTGCCGTAAATGTAGAAGTCGTACCACTCGATCGTGGTGCCGACGAACGCCGCAAAGGCGGCACGGCCGGGCCGCGGCTGCTGCGCGGCGGGCGGGGATGGCTGACGGCTCATCGATGTCTCCATGTTTGTGTTTCCGGGGCGCGACTGCCGCGCGCCTTTCCCGGGTGGCCGGCATGGCGCCGCCGGCCGGCGGCGTCGTGTCAGCCGGGGGCTTCCCTCAGCACGCCGGCGTCGAGCAATTGCTGCTGGAGCGCGGGATCGACGCCGAGGCGATCGAGCACCGCGCGCGTGTCGCCGCCCAGCGCGGGCGGCGGCGAACGATAGGTAGCCGGCGTGCGCGACAGCTTCACCGGCGATGCGGTGCCGCGATACGCGCCGATCTCGACGAACAGGTTCCGGTGCAGCGCATGCGGATCGTGCGCGACGTCGGCTACCGTTCGCACCGGCCCGCACGGCACGCCGGCCGCCATCAGGTCGCGCGCGAGCGGCTCGCATGCGTGCGCGGCGAGCCGCGCTTCCAGTTCGGCCTTCAGCTCGGGACGGTGCGCGCAGCGGTTGCGGTTGTCGACGAAACGTGGATCGCCCGCGAGCGCCGGCACGCCGAGATGCGCGACGAGCCGCGCGAACTGCCGGTCGTTGCCGATCGCGAGGAAGATCGGCACGGTCGCCGTGCGGTAGCTGTCGTATGGCGCGATGTTCGGATGCGCGTTGCCGCTGCGCGCCGGCACGCGCCCCGAACCGAAGAAGTTCGGCAGGTGCGGATGCAGCAGCGACACGCCGCAGTCGTACAGCGCGATGTCGATCGATTGCCCGAGCCCGCTCTTCTCGCGCTCCGCGAGCGCCAGCAGGATGCCCGCGAGCGCATTGAGGCCCGTGACCATGTCGACGATCGGCAGACCGATGCGCGTCGCATCTCCATCGCGCTCGCCGTTCACGCTCATCAGCCCCGCCATCGCCTGGATCACCGCGTCGTAGCCGGGCAGCCCGCCGAGCGGACCGTCCGCGCCGAAGCCCGTCACCGCGCAGTGGATCAGCCACGGGAAGCGCGGCTGCAAGTCGCGTGCATAGTCCATCCCCCAGCGCGCGAGCGTGCCCGGCTTGAAGTTCTCGACGAGCACGTCCGCCTCGTCGAGCAGGTGCCACAGGATCGCGCGCCCTTCGTCGCGCGACAGGTCGAGCGCGAGCCCTTCCTTGTTGCGGTTCACGCCCATGAAGTACCACGCGGTGTCGCCGAGGAACGGCGGCCCCCAGCCGCGCGTCTCGTCGCCGTCCGGCGGCTCGATCTTGATCACCGTCGCGCCGTGATCGGCGAGTGCCTGCGTGCAGTACGGGCCGCCGAGCACGCGGCTCAGGTCGACGACCTTCAGGCCGTCCAGTGCGCCACGCGAGGCGGTCATCGTTCGACCTCCGGCAGCAGGTCGAGCGCGGTATCGAGCGCGATGGGCGTGCCGCGCAGCAGCGCAGCGCAGGCGGCGGATTCGTCGTCGCGCGATGCCGGCGCAAGCGGGTCGACCGGCAGCAGCTTGTGGCGCACGATCAGGTGCGCGAGCGCGAGACGCCGGAAATCCGGCGCGAGCCGCGCGCCCTCGCACGCCATCAGCACGGCCGCGCTTGCGTAGTACAGCGCGGACGCGGCCTGCCGCACGCGCGCGTCGTCGCCTTCCGCCGCGACCCGCGCAAGCCCGTCGCAAGCGCGCGCGAGGATGCGCCGCAGTGCCGCGCGGCTCGCGTCGGGCAGCGGTGCCGCGCCGAGGCGGTCGCCGAGAAAGGTACGCAGCGCGTCGAGCGCCTGCTCGCGCTGCGCGGCCCGCGCGACGTCCAGCGCGACGATGTTGCTCGTGCCTTCCCAGATCGAGCCGAGATGCGCATCGCGCACGATGCGCGCGTCGCTCCATTCCTCGATGTAGCCGGTGCCGCCGCGCACTTCCATCGCATCGCCCGTCACGCGCCGCGCATCGCGGCACGCGCGGAACTTGATCAGCGGCGTCAGGATCCGCACGCAGCGCGCGGCCTGCTCGTCGCCGGCATCGGCCTGCGGCAGCAGCAGCGCGATCTGCATGAACATCGCGCGCGCGGCCTCGGCCGGCAGCAGCATCTTCAGCAACTGGCGCTGCATCAGCGGCATCTCGATCAGCTTGCGGCCGAACGCCTCGCGATGAGCGGCGACGTGCAGCGCCTCGTTCAGCGCGCGCCGCATCAGCCCCGCCGCGCGCACGCCGTTCGACAGCCGCGACATGTTGATCATGTCGGCCATCTGGTGGAAACCGCGGCCGATCTCGCCGATCAGGAACGCCTGCGCGCCTTCGAGCGCGATCTCGCCGCTCGCCATCGACCGGCTGCCGAGCTTGTCCTTCAGGCGCACGATCCGGTAGCGGTTGCGCGTGCCGTCCGGCAGCGTCTTCGGCAGCAGGAACAGCGCGAGGCCCTTGATGCCGTCCGGCGCGCCGTCGGGCCGCGCGAGCACCATCGCGAGATCGGCGTCCGCGTTCGAGCAGAACCACTTGTCGCCGGTCAGGCGCCAGACGGTCTCGCCGTGCGCGTCCGTCTCGCGCGTCGCCCGCGTGGCGATCCGGCCGACGTCGGAACCCGCCGCCTGCTCGGTCATGAACATCGCGCCCTGGTACAGCGTGTCGAAGTCGCGCGACGCGAGCCCCGGCAGGTAGCGCGCGACGAGCGCCGGATCGCCGAAGCGGCGCAGCGTACGCGTCAGCGAATCGGTCATGCTGACCGGGCAGCACAGCCCGAATTCGGCCTGCACGAACAGGAACGTCAGCGCGTACTTGACGAGCGGCGCAACGGATTCCGCCCCGTGGCTCAGCGACGCGAGCCCGAGCTCGGCATACGCGACACGTTCGAGCGCGACATACGCGTGATCCTTGTCGATCCGCTGCACGGCCTCGCCGCGCCGGTTGCGGTGTTCGAGCACGGGCGGGTGCTTGTCCGCGCGCGACGCCCATTCGTCGAGTTCGCCCGACACGCGTGCGCCGAGCGCGCGCAGCCGAGGCTCCAGTTCGGCATAGTCCGCGTCGCCGAGATGCAGCTTCAGCAACGCGCCGAGATCGGGATCGACCGTGAAGAAATTGAGGCCCCGGCTGTCGGGGATGTTGGATGCGCCGGCGTCCGGCGTGCGAGCGGTGTCGTTCATGCGTGGGTCTCCTGGGTTGCCTGCACATCGGCCGGCGGGGGGCGCCGCGGCGCCCGGCCAGTCCCGTGCAAAGCCTTCCAGAGCGTAGGCGCGCGATCGATAAGCGTCCAATACAGGATTTGTCCGGTACGATAGATACCGTTTATCGATGCCGACGCCACGAGGAGACACCATGGAACTGAGGCAGTTGCGCTACTTCGTGGCGGTCGCCGAGGAACTGCATTTCGGGCGCGCGGCAAAGCGCCTGTTCATCTCGCAGCCGGCGCTGAGTTTCGATATCCGCAAGTTCGAGGACGCGCTCGGCGTCCAGCTGTTCTCGCGCACCAACAAGACCGTCGCGCTGACCAATGCGGGCGAGGTGCTGCTCGGCGAAGCGCGCCGGCTGCAGCTGCAGGCGGCCGAGGCCGAACGCCTGACGGTGCGCTCCGCGTCGGGCCTCGCGGGCCGGCTGCGGATCGGCTTCGTTCATTCGATGCTGTATCGCGGGCTGCCCGATGCGGTGCGGCGTTTCGAGGCCGACTATCCGGGCGTCGAGGTCGTGCTGAGCGAGATGAACACGCACGCGCAGGTGCAGGCGATCCAGCGCGGCCAGATCGATCTCGGCTACGCGCACTGGGGCCACTTCCCGCCCGAGGTCGAATCGGTACCCGTCTATGCGGAACCGTTCGTGTGCTGCCTGCCGGCCGCACATCCGCTCGCGCGGCGCAGGCAGGTCGCGCTGGCCGCGCTGGCCGCGGAACCGTTCATCCTGTTCCCGCGCGAAGCGGCGCCGCACTATCACGACCTGATCATCGCGCAATGCGTAAACGCCGGCTTCAGCCCGCTGATTCGCCACGAAGCGCGGCTGTGGCAGACGATCCTGTCGATGATCGAGTTCGGGATGGGCGTCGCGCTGGTGCCGCGCGTGCTGCAGCAGGCGAAGAGCGACCGGCTCGCGTTCCGGCCGCTGAAGGATGCGTCGCTCGAATCGCGCACGCTCGCGCTGAAGCGCAGCAGCACCGCCGAGCCGGTTGCGCTGCGCTTCGCCGACTACGTGCGCGCGTCGATCGACGCACTGCCCGCGCTCGCGGGCTGAGTGCATGGCCGGCTGGCAGGTATTTGCGGGTATCTGAAAAATATTTGCAGAAAGGGCTTTACGAACCCCAAAAGCTCTGACATAATTTGATTCTTCTTTGGGCGGTTAGCTCAGCGGTAGAGCACTGCCTTCACACGGCAGGGGTCACTGGTTCGATCCCAGTACCGCCCACCAAAGAATTCAAGGGCCTGCGTCTCACGACGCAGGCCCTTTTCGTTTTGGCGTCGCGCGTGCTTCGAGCGACGCGGGCGCCATGTCATTCGACGACGCCCACGTCCACACGCCGCTACCCAGATACCGGCTTACCGTGCGTGCCCCACCCGCTGCGCCGTCGCATCGAACGCCCGTTTCGCCTTGTCGACGATCTCGTCGACCTCCGCCTCGCGAATCACGAGCGGCGGCGACAGCAGCATCCGGTCGCCGGTCGCGCGCATGATCAGGTTGCCGTTGAAGCAGAAGTCGCGGCAGATCGTGCCGATATCGACGTTCGCACCGAACCGCTCGCGCCGGTTCCGGTCGCGTGCAAGCTGAACGCCCGCCACGAGCCCCGCTCCCGAAATCTCCCCGACGATCGGATGGTCGCCCAGCGCATCGCGCAGCCGGCGCTGGAAGTACGGCCCGATGTCGTTCTTCACGCGCTCGACGATCCCTTCGTCGCGCAGCAGCTTCAGGTTCGCGACCGCGACGGCCGCCGCCACCGGGTGGCCCGAGTACGTGAGGCCGTGATTGAATTCGCCGTTGTCGATGATCGGCCGCGCCACGCGCTCGTGAATGCCGACGGCCCCCATCGGCACGTAGCCCGACGTGAGGCCCTTGGCCATCGTGATCAGGTCCGGCTCGAAGCCGAAGTGCTGATGCGCGAACCATTCACCGGTGCGCCCGAACCCGCCGATCACTTCGTCGGCCACCAGCAGGATGTCGTACTTGCGGCAGATCCGCTGGATTTCCGGCCAGTACGTCGACGGCGGGAAGATCACGCCGCCCGCGCCCTGGAACGGCTCGCCGATGAACGCCGCGACGTTTTCCGCGCCGAGTTCGAGGATCTTCGTCTCGAGCTGCTGCGCGCGGGCCAGGCCGAACGCTTCCGGCGTTTCGCCGGCCGCCGCCTCGCCGAAGAAATACGGCTGGTCGATGTGCACGATGTGCTCGACCTTCGACGGCATCTGCTCGTGCATGTAGCCCATCCCGCCGAGCGTGCCGCCGGCGATCGTCGAGCCGTGGTAACCGTTCTTGCGCGAGATCACGAACTTCTTCTGCGGCTGGCCCTGCACGCGCCAATACTGGTGCACGAGGCGCAGCACGGTATCGTTGCCTTCCGAGCCGCTGTTGCAATAGAAGAAGTGGTTGAAACCCTTCGGCGTGACTTCCGCGAGCATCGCGGAGAGTTCGATCACCGGCGGGTGCGTGGTCTTGAAGAAGGTGTTGTAGAACGGCAGTTCCTGGATCTGGCGATACGCGGCGTCGGCGAGTTCCTTGCGGCCGTAGCCGACGTTCACGCACCAGAGGCCGGCCATCCCGTCGATGACCTTGTTGCCGTCCGAGTCCCACAGGTAGACGCCGTCGGCCTTCACGATCACGCGGCTGCCCGCGCGGTTCAGCGCACCCATGTCCGAGAACGGGTGGATGTGGTGCGCGGCGTCGAGCGCGCGGTATTCGGCGGTCGAATGCGGTGAGAAGGCTTCGTTTCGATCGGTCATGTTTCCTCCGGATAACGCTGCCGCACGCTCAGACGTGCAGCAGCAGATGCCTGCGCTCCCACGAGCTGATCACGCGGAAGAACGCTTCGTATTCGGTGTCCTTCAGTGCCAGGTAGGCCTTCACGAACTTGTCGCCGAGAATGCCGGCGAGCGGCGTGCACGCCGCCATCAGCGAGATCCCCTCCTCGAGATTGCGCGGCAGCTGGTACGGCAGGTTGTAGCCGTCCGACGCGATCGGCTCGGTCGGCGCGAGCTGCTGCGACAGGCCGAGATAGCCGGCGGCGAGCGTCGCCGCGAACGCGAGGTACGGGTTGCAGTCGACACCCGGAATCCGGTTCTCGATGCGGCGCGCCGACGCGCCCGACTGCGGGATGCGGAAGCCGACCGTGCGGTTGTCGTAGCCCCACTGCACGTTGATCGGCGCGGCCATGAAGCGCGACAGGCGGCGATACGAGTTGATGTACGGCGCGAAGATCGGCATCAGCGCGGGCGTGTACTTCTGCAGCCCCGCGAGATAGCTGTGGAACATCGGAGACACGGCGCCGTCTTCGCCCGAGAACAGGTTGCGCCCCGTGCGCGCGTCGGCCAGGCTCTGGTGGATGTGCATCGCCGAGCCCGGCTCGTCCTGCATCGGCTTCGCCATGAAGGTCGCGTACATGTTGTGGCGCAACGCGGCCTCGCGCACCGTGCGCTTGAACAGGAACACCTGGTCGGCCAGCGACAGCGCATCGCCGTGCACGAAGTTGATCTCCATCTGCGCGGCGCCGACTTCATGGATCAGCGTCTCGATATCGAGCCCCTGCATCTCGCAGTATTCGTAGATGTCCTCGAACAGTGAATCGAACTCGTTGACGGCCTCGATCGAATACGACTGCCGGCCGGTTTCCGCACGCCCGGTGCGGCCGACCGGCGGACGCAGCGGCAGGTCCGGATCGGCGTTCATGTCGACCAGGTAGAACTCGAGCTCGGGCGCGACGACCGGCTGCCAGCCTTTCGCCTTGTACAGGTCGAGCACACGGCGCAGCACGTAGCGCGGCGAGATCTCGACCGGCGAACCATCGAAGTGCACGCAGTCGTGAATCACCTGCGCGGTCGGATCGACGGCCCACGGAATCAGGCAGATCGTCGACGGATCGGGCACGCACACCATGTCGGGATCGGTCACGCCGGTCAGCGTGCCGTCCTCCGGATAATCGCCGGTGACGGTCTGCACCATCACGGCCTGCGGCAAGCGCATCGATTCGCCGGATTCGAACTTGTTGCGCGGAATGATCTTGCCGCGCGCGATGCCGGCCATGTCGGGAATGATCGCCTCGACCTCGGTGATGCGGTGCTGTCGCAGGAATTCGCTCAGTTCGGGTTGCATGATCGGCCTCTATCAGTCGACGTCGGATGCGGCCGGCGACGGCATCGCGCCGCCTGCCGCATGAATGCGATGGGTCATGCGCGCGCGGCACGCCGCGCCGAATGCCGCGAAGATGTCGCGCGACAGCGGCTGTTCCGCGTAGCGCCATTCGGGATGCCACTGCACGCCGAGCGCGAACGCACGCGCGCCGCGCACGCTGACGGCCTCGACCAGCCCGTCGGGCGCGCTGGCTTCGACGACGAGCCCCGCGCCGAGCTGCGCGATGCCCTGGTCGTGCAGCGAATTGACCGTCGCTTCAGGTGCGCCGTGCGCGATCCGCTGCAGCAGGCCGCCCGGCGCGAACTGCACGACGTGCGCGGGGCCGTACTGCCGTTCGAGCGGATCGGCCGGCCGCTCGCGGTGATCGTCGAAGCCGGTCGTCGCGTGCAGCCGCTGATGCAGCGTGCCGCCGTAGGCAACGTTCAGCTCCTGCATGCCGCGACAGATCGCGAGTACGGGCACGCCCGCGTCGATCGCCGCGCGGATCAGCGGCAGCGCGGTCGCATCGCGCGCGGGATCGTGCAGCGTGTCGGGCGCGCTCGCGGCACCGCCGTAATGATGCGGCTCGACGTTCGAGTAACTGCCGGTCAACAGCAACCCGTCGACCGCCGCGACGATCGCATCGGCCGGCTGGCGCGCGCCGAGCGCGGGCAGCACGAAGGCAAGCGCGCCCGCGCCGTCGACGAGCGCGGCCAGGTACTTCTCCCCCGCCGTGTGGTTCGGATGCGCACCGCGCAGGATGCGGTCGGCGGTCACGGCTACGATCGGTCGCACACGCATGGGTGTCTCTCCGGCAATTGCGCGCGACACGTTCGCACGCGGGACGATGAAGGTTCGCGCCGGCACCGCACGCGCGCACCACGATGCGCCGCATGCCCAAACGCGATCGTGCCGCGCGGACGATGCGGCAACAGGCGGTGCGGCCCGGAACGGACGTGGAAAGGGACGCTAGGGCAACAACGATGCGCTGCCGTCGCACTGCACCGCGCTGAACACGCGGGCAGCCACGAGGTTGAAGCGGCGCAGGCCGCGACGGGAAATGGCGAAGAAACGAGGTTCGCGCAAAGAGGCGGCACGCGTGCCGCGATCAGCATGCCGGATCGGCCCGGCCTGAGGCGGCGCGCCCGCCGACGGACTTCGCGTCCGGCGTATCGAAGGGCTGGCGGCTTTCACGATCGTACTCGACTGACGAATGCAGGACACGTGTCGCGATGAAGCGCATGCGGCAATGCCGCGCGGCGACACGTCGGCAAGGTGTCTCGCCGCGCATTCCGGTGCGGTGCGGCCACGATCGATGGCCCGCCGCCGGTGCGCGCGTGACGACTTCCTGACATTCAGCTTATATCACCCAAAAATTGCGTCAAATTTTCAGGTGCGGATGACGACATCGATCAGACGAAACCCGGACGAAAAAAAACGGCACCGATCTCGTGGATCGATGCCGTGTTGTGCAGTGCATCGGTGCGGCACGCTGCGTGCCGGCGGGCCGGCGGGCCGTCGCGCACCGGCTCCGCCGCGCTGCCGCATCCGTGCGGCCCGGGTTCAGCGATGCGCGAGCGCGGTTTCGACGAGCGTCTGCAATAGCGGCACAATCCGCGCCGCACGCGTTTCGTCGTACGCGTAGGGGCGCGTCTCTTCCATGTAGGTAATCTGCGAGAGCTCGAGCTGCACGGCCTCGACGCCCGTTTCGGGCACGCCGTAGTGGCGCGTGATGTAGCCGCCCTTGAAGCGCCCGTTCGCGACGGCCGTATAGCCGCCATGTTCGAGCACGCGCGCGGCGAGCGCCTCCGCCAGGCCCGGCGCGGCACTTGCACCGCTCGACGTGCCGAAGTTGAAGTCCGGCAGGCGGCCGTCGAAGAAACGCGGCACGTGCGAGCGGATCGAATGCGCTTCCCACACGAGCACGCGGCCGTGCTCGCGCTTCAGGCGTGCGACCTCGCCTTGCAGCGCGTCGTGATACGGCAGCCAGTAGCGATCGCGGCGGCGCATGATCTCGTCGTTGCCGGGCAGCGCGTTCGCCGGATACAGCGGCGCCTTGTCGAACGTATCGACCGGCACGAGCCCCGTCGTGTCCTGCCCCGGGTACAGGTTCTCGTTGTCGGGCGGACGGTTCAGGTCGACGACGTAGCGCGCATGCGACGGAACGAGGATCGATGCGCCGAGGCCGGCCGCGAAGCCGTACAGCCGTTCGAGATGCCAGTCGCAATCGTCGACGAAACGCGCGTCGGCCGTCATCGTCGCGGCGATGTCGTCGGGGATGTACGTGCCTGCGTGCGGAATCGAGATCAGCAGCGGCAGCGTGCCCTGCTTCAGCGTGAATACAGCCGGTTGTTCAGTCATGTCGCATCACCGTTGAAGGTCTGCCGGCGCACGCAGGCGGCGTGCGCCGGTTGCCGCGCGTCAGCGCAGCAGTTGCGCCAGCGCGGCGCGGTAGTCGGCATACGCGACGGCTTCGTCGCGATGGCGGCGGCCGCTCACGACGCGCTCGCCGCCCGTGTAGACGTCGAGCACCGGCGTCTCGCCGTGCTCCGCGAACACGATACCCGACAACCACGACGTGCTGTCGTGTTCGGCGATCGCCGGATGATCGGGATCGAGCACGAGCCAGTCGGCGCGGCACCCTTCGCGCAGCGCACCGACGCGCCGCCCGCTGGCCTGCGTGCCGCCCGCGAGCGACGCGTCGAACAGGCGATCGGCGACATGCGCCTGCGTGTCGCTCGCCAGCACGTTACGCGCGCGGTGCACGAGCCGTTGCCCGTATTCGAGCAGGCGCAGCTCGGCACGCCAGTCGACCGACGCGTGGCTGTCCGAGCCGACGCCGATCACGCCGCCTTGCGCGAGATAGTCGACGGCCGGGAACACGCCGTCGCCGAGGTTCGCCTCGGTCGTCAGGCACAGGCCGGCGACCGCGCGACGCTGCGCGAGCGCGGCCGTTTCGGCTGCGTCGACGTGCGTCGCGTGCACGAGACACCAGCGTGCGTCGACATCGAAGCGATCGAGCAGCCATTGCACGGGGCGCGCGCCGTAGGCACGCACGCAGTCGTCGACTTCGGCCGTCTGCTCGGCGATATGGATATGCACGGGCGCGTCGTCGGGCAGCCCGTCGAGCAGCACGCGCAGCCCGTTCTCGGACACCGCGCGCAGCGAGTGCGGCGCGACGCCGTAGCGCAGGCCGCCGTGCTCCGGCGCCGCGCGACGCATCGCGTCGAGCAGTTCGAGCAGGCCGTCGGGCGTATTGATGAAGCGGCGCTGGTCGTCGCGCGGCGGCTTGTTGCCGAAGCCGGCGAACTGGTACGACACGGGCAGCATCGTGATGCCGATGCCGGCCGAGCGCGCGGCGTCGACCACGCGCGTGCCGAGTTCCGCGATCTGCGGATAACGCGAGCCGTCCTGCGCGTGATGCACGTAGTGGAATTCGCACACCGACGTATAGCCGCACTTGAGCATCTCGACGTACAGCCAGCGCGCGATCGCGGCGAGCGCGTCGGGCGTGATCTTCAGCGCGAAGCGGTACATCAGGTCGCGCCAGCTCCAGAAGCTGTCGGCCGGATTCGCGCGGTATTCGGTGAGCCCCGCCATCGCGCGCTGGAACGCGTGCGAATGCAGGTTCGGCATGCCGGGCAGCACCGGCCCGGCCGCACGCGCGACGCCTGCCGGGGCGTCGGTGTCGGGCGTCACGCCGGTCAGCGTGCCGGCCGCGTCCCAGCGCAGCAGCACGTTACGGCGCCAGCCGTCGGGCAGGTACGCATGGTCTGCAAACAACAGGGTGTCGGTCATAAGGCTATCTATCCGTTCATCCGGCGAAACACGGTCGTGCCGCCGCGTACGACCTGCTCGCACAGCGGCCGGCCGATCCAGTAGGCGAGCTCCGCCAGCGAGCCGACCGACCATGCGGCGAAGTCGGCCTGGCGACCGACTTCGAGCGCGCCGTGGCGATCCGCGCGGCCGAGCGCCGCGGCCGCGTGGCGCGTCACGCCCTGCAGCACTTCGGGCACCGTCATGCGGAACAGCGTGCAGCCCATGTTCAACGTCAGCAGCAGCGATTCGAGCGGCGACGTGCCGGGGTTGTGATCGGTCGCGAGCGCGATCGGCACGCCGTGCTTGCGCAGCAGCTCGATCGGCGGCAGTTGCGTCTCGCGGATGAAGTAGTACGCACCGGGCAGCAGCACGGCGACCGTGCCGGCCGCCTTCATCGCCTCGATGCCGGCTTCGTCGAGGAATTCGAGGTGGTCGGCGGACAGTGCCCGGTAGCGGGCAGCGAGCGCCGTGCCGCCCGCGTTCGACAGTTGCTCCGCATGCAGCTTGACGGGCAGCCCGCGCCGCGTCGCGGCTTCGAACACGCGCTCGGTCTGGGCGAGCGAAAAGCCGATGCGTTCGCAGAACACGTCGACCGCGTCGACGAGCCCCTCGTCGGCCAGCGCCGGCAGCATCCGGTCGCACACTTCGTCGATGTAGTCGTCCGCGCGGCCCGCATATTCCGGCGGCAGCGCATGCGCGCCGAGGAACGTCGTGTAGACCGTGACCGGGAAGCGCTCGCCGAGCTGGCGCGCGACACGCAGCATCTTGCGTTCGCTCGCGAGGTCGAGCCCGTAGCCCGACTTGATCTCGATCGCGGTCACGCCTTCGGCGAGCAGCGGCTGCAGCCGCGCGGCGGCCTGCACGAACAGCGTCGTCTCGTCGGCCGCGCGCGTCGCACGCACCGTCGACACGATCCCGCCGCCCTGCCGCGCGATCTCCTCGTAGCTGACGCCCGCGAGGCGCTGCGCGAATTCGTCGGCACGCGTGCCGCCGTACACGAGGTGCGTATGGCAGTCGACGAGGCCCGGCGTCACCCACGCGCCGTGCAGATCCTCGCGCTGCCAGTGGGCATAACCGTGCGGCAGCGCGGACATCGCGCCGAGCCAGGCGATCGTGCCGGTTTCGTCGACGGCGATCGCCGCGTCGTCGATCGTCTCGTCAGGATGGCCGTGCGGACACAGCCTCAGGTGATGCCAGACAGTCGGTTTCATGCGTTCAGTCTCGTTCGCCGATGGCGAGCGACACGGCGAGCAACGCGCCGCTACCGCTCACGACGACGTCAAACGCACGCCGCGGCCCGTCGAGCCGCAACGTGTCCATTTCTTCCAGTGTGTAGCGCGTGCCGTCGATTTCAACAGCGGCCTCGCCGGTCGCGCAAAACAGCAGCACGGTATCGGCATGCCCGATGCGGTGCGCGCCTGCGCGCCACACGTCGAGCGTGCCGCGCGCGGCCGAACGGCGCGTCATCAGGTTGAAGTCGCGCGTCGCGCCGTCGTGCAGCGTCGCGTCGATCGCCGCCTCGCCCGCGAAATCCGCGCGGGCCAGCGGTGCGTCGAGCACGTGGCGTGCGCCGCCTTCCTCGGCGAGCGTCATGCCCGCGCCGGACAGCAGCACGAGCGTGCGGTCGACTCCGTCGAAACGCGAGAACGGGCCGTCCGTGCCGACGTCCGCGACGCTCACGCGCCACGCGAACGCGTCGAGCGCGGCGCCCGGCGGCGCCCCGAAGGAAGTCCCCTTGGGGGAGAACGCCGCGATCTCGCGCGTCACGCCGCCGCCGTTCTTCCATGGCGACGCGACGAGATCCGCTGCGCGCATCATCGTCGCGTTCACCGGCGCCTGATCGAGCGCCGTCATGCTCAGCGGCCGAGCATCGGCAGCTTCAGGCCGGCTTCGCGGGCCGTCTGCTGCGCGAGTTCGTAGCCGGCATCCGCATGGCGCATCACGCCCGTCGCCGGGTCGTTCAGCAGCACGCGGCCGAGACGCTCGTGCGCTTCGGCGGTACCGTCGGCGACGATCACGACGCCCGAGTGCTGCGAGAAGCCCATGCCGACGCCGCCGCCATGGTGCAGCGACACCCACGATGCGCCGCCCGCGGTGTTCAGCAGCGCGTTCAGCAGCGGCCAGTCGCTCACGGCGTCCGAACCGTCCTTCATCGATTCCGTCTCGCGGTTCGGGCTCGCGACCGAACCGGTGTCGAGGTGGTCGCGGCCGATCACGATCGGGGCCTTCAGTTCGCCGTTCTTCACCATCTCGTTGAACGCCTGGCCGAGGCGATAACGATCCTTCACGCCGACCCAGCAGATCCGCGCCGGCAGGCCCTGGAACGCGATGCGCTCACGCGCCATGTCGAGCCAGTTGTGCAGGTGCGGATCGTCGGGGATCAGCTCCTTCACCTTCTGGTCGGTCTTGTAGATGTCTTCCGGATCGCCCGACAGCGCGACCCAGCGGAACGGGCCCTTGCCTTCGCAGAACAGCGGGCGGATATAGGCCGGCACGAAACCCGGGAAGTCGAACGCGTTCTCGACACCCATTTCCAGCGCCATCTGGCGGATGTTGTTGCCGTAGTCGAGCGTCGCCGCGCCGCGCTCCTGCAGCGCCAGCATCGCGCGCACCTGGACGGCCATCGACTGCTTCGCGACCTTCACGATGCTCTGCGGATCGACCTTCTGCGCTTCGCGCCATTGCGCGACGGTCCAGCCTTGCGGCAGGTAGCCGTTGATCGGGTCGTGCGCGCTCGTCTGGTCGGTCACGCAATCCGGCGTGATGCCGCGCGTGACGAGTTCCGCGAACACGTCGGCCGCGTTGCCGAGCAGGCCGACCGACACCGGCTTGCCGGTGCGCTTCGCTTCCTCGATCATGCCGAGCGCCTCGTCGAGCGTCGTTGCCTTCTTGTCGACGTAGCGCGTCTTCAGGCGGAAGTCGATGCGCGTCTCGTCGCATTCGACCGCGATCATCGAGAAGCCGGCCATCGTCGCGGCCAGCGGCTGCGCGCCGCCCATGCCGCCGAGGCCGCCCGTCAGGATCCAGCGGCCCGACGGATCGCCGTTGAAGTGCTGGTTCGCGACCGAGAAGAACGTTTCATAGGTACCCTGAACGATGCCCTGGCTGCCGATGTAGATCCAGCTGCCGGCCGTCATCTGGCCGTACATCATCAGGCCCTTGCGGTCGAGCTCGTGGAAGTGGTCCCAGTTCGCCCAGTGCGGCACGAGGTTCGAGTTGGCCAGCAGCACGCGCGGTGCATCCTTGTGTGTGCGGAACACACCGACCGGCTTGCCCGACTGGATCAGCAGCGTTTCGTTTTCCTCGAGATCCTTCAGCGACGCGAGGATCTGGTCGTAGCATTCCCAGTTGCGCGCGGCACGGCCGATGCCGCCGTACACGACGAGCGCATGCGGATGCTCGGCGACTTCCGGGTCGAGGTTGTTCTGGATCATCCGGTAGGCCGCTTCGGCCAGCCAGGTCTTGCAGACCTTCTCGCTGCCGCGCGGCGCGCGGATCGTGCGCGTCGGATCGAGACGGGGATCGATGTGTTTCGGATGGTTCATGACGACTGCTCCCGAGGGAAATGAATATCAAATAGGAATCAGAAATGCCCGGTGAAGCGATAACGGCTGCCGGGATGCCACAGATTCGCCACCGAGGCGACGACGCCCTGCGACCAGGTGCGCCGATGTAAAACCAGACACGGCTCGACGTCGTCCATCCGCAGCTGCTCGCGCCGCTCCGGCGCCGGGGCCGCCGCTTCGATCCGGTACTCGACGCGCTGCAGCGGAGCCGCGCGCATCAGGTACAGGTTCGGCGTCGTGTTCGTGAAATCCTGCTCGGCGTAATCCGGCGCGACCGCCGGATTCACCCACCGCTCTTCGAGCTGCACCGGCTCGTCGTTCTCGAAGTGCAGCACCTGCGAATGAAACAGCTTCGTGCGCACGGCCACCTGCATCTCGTCCGCGAGCACCTCGTCGGCGCGGATCGTGTCGAGGCCGAGCACGCTCGCGCGATACGCATGCCCGCGCGCGCCGACCTCCTCCGAGATGCTGCGGATCGCCACCAGCGTCGACTCGTACTTCGGCCGCGCGACGTAGGTGCCCGCACCCTTCATGCGCGTGAGCACCTGCTCGGCCGTCAACTCGCGCAGCGCGCGGTTGACGGTCATGCGCGCCACCTTGAACTCGCGCGCCAGCTCGTTCTCGGACGGCACCTGGTCGCCCTCCTCCCACTCGCCTGCGTGGATGCGGGCCAGGATGAAATCCTTGATCTCCTGGTAGACCGGCGCGCTCATGGGCTTACTGTTCCGACGCGAACGAGAACGGCGCGACCTTCGCGAACGCACGCTCGCCGACCAGCTTCGCGATCACCGCGATGTCCGGTGCGAAGTAGTGGTCGAGCTCGTAGTGCGCGACCTTGCCGCGGATCGTTTCCATCACCGGCGCGAGCTTCGGGCTCGTGTGGTGCGGCGCGCGCAGGTCGACACCCTGGGCGGCGGCCAGCAGTTCGATCGCGAGGATGTGCTTCGTGTTGTCCGCGATGTCGGCGAGCTTGCGTGCGGCGAACGTCGCCATCGACACGTGGTCTTCCTGGTTCGCCGAGGTCGGCAGCGAGTCGACCGACGCCGGGTGCGCGAGCGTCTTGTTTTCCGATGCGAGTGCGGCGGCCGTCACGTGGGCGATCATGAAGCCCGAGTTCACGCCGCCGTCCCGCACGAGGAACGGGGGCAGGCCCGACAGCGTCGCGTCGATCAGCAGCGCGATGCGGCGTTCGGCCAGTGCGCCGATTTCCGATGCGGCCAGTGCGAGGTTGTCGGCCGCGAACGCGACGGGCTCGGCGTGGAAGTTGCCGCCCGACAGCACTTCGCCGGTATCCGGGAAGATCAGCGGGTTGTCCGACACGGCATTCGCTTCGATCAGCAGCACGTCGGCCGCGTGACGCATCTGGTCCAGGCACGCGCCCATCACCTGCGGCTGGCAGCGCAGGCTGTACGGGTCCTGCACCTTGTCGCAATCGCGGTGCGACTGGTTGATCGGCGAGCCTTCGAGCAGGTCGCGATACGACGCTGCCGCGTCGATCTGGCCTTGATGGCCGCGCAGTTCATGAATGCGTGCGTCGAACGGCTTCACCGAGCCGGCAGCCGCGTCGACCGACAGCGCGCCCGCGACGAGCGCGGTGCGGTACAGGTCTTCGATCGCGAACATGTTGTCGAGCGCGAGCGCGGTGGATGCCTGCGTGCCGTTCAGCAGCGCGAGGCCTTCCTTCGCCTGCAGCGTCAGCGGCGCGAGGCCCGCGACGCGCAGGCCGTCGAGCGCGCTCGCGCGCTCGCCGCGGATGAACACTTCGCCGACGCCCAACAGCACGGCCGACATGTGCGCGAGCGGCGCGAGGTCGCCCGATGCGCCGACCGAGCCCTTCACCGGGATCAGCGGCAGCACGTCCGCGTTGAACAGCTTGATCAGCGCGTCCATCACTTCGCGGCGGATGCCCGAGTGGCCGCGGCCGAGGCTCGACAGCTTCAGCGCCATCAGCAGGCGCACCGACGAACGTGCCATCGGCTCGCCGACGCCGACCGCGTGCGACAGCACGAGGTTCTTCTGCAGCAGTTCGAGCTGGTCGTGCGGGATGTGCGTGCTCGCCAGGCGGCCGAAGCCCGTGTTGATGCCGTAGGCCGGCTCGCCCTTCGCGGCGATGTCGGCGACGGCCTTCGCGCCGGCGTCGATCTTCGCGAAGCTGGCCGGGTCGAGCGCCAGCTGAACGGATTCGCGTGCGATCTGGCGCAGTTGCGGGAGGGTCAGGTGGCCGGGGGTCAACGTAATCATGTGAGCAATCCTGTCTAGACAAGTTCGGAGTGGTTTGAAGTGTAGCCACCTGAACTTGTCTAGACAACCCGTTTTTCACCGATTTCGACTTGGGAGTTTCCCTGATGCCCGGTGCGGCCCGCCGGGCCGGTCGGCGGGATCCGGCGCTTAACATATGTTGCGATTATTTTGTCTTTGGCAACATACGAATCACCACTCGCCACGGAGCCCGTCATGCCCTTCCCGCCCCGGTTCATTGCCCGTTTCATCGCCCGTTTCATCGCCCGTTTCATCGCCCGGTTCGGCCGCCCCTTGCTCTTCGCCGCGTGCGCACTCGCATGCGGCGCCTCGTTCGCCGCGGAGCCGCTCTCCGGCACGCTCGAGAAGATCCGGCAAAGCAACCTGATCTCGATCGGCCACCGCGAAACGTCGGTGCCGTTCTCCTACGTCGACGCGAACGGCAAGGTCATCGGCTTCTCGCAGGACCTGTGCGACCGCGTGATCGCCGCCGTGAAGGCGCGCATCGGCAAGCCCGACCTGCAGGTGCGCTTCATCCCCGTCACGTCGCAGAACCGCATCCCGCTCGTGCAGAACGGCACCGTCGATCTCGAATGCGGCGTCACCACGAACCTCGCCGCGCGTCACGCGCAGGTCGCGTTCTCGACCACCTTCTTCGTCGCGACGACGCGCCTGCTCACGCGCACGAGCTCGGGCATCCGCGACTTCCCCGACCTCGCCGGCAAGACGGTCGTGACGAACCAGGGCACGACGTCCGAGCGCCTGCTGCGCAGGATGAACGAGGAAAGGAAGATGAACATGCAGATCATCAGCGCGAAGGACTACGGCGAAGGACGCCTCACGCTCGAATCGGGCCGCGCGGCCGCGTACATGATGGACGACGTGCTGCTCGCGGGCGTGCGCCAGCTCGCCGCGAAGCCGGCCGACTGGCAGATCGTCGGCACGCCGCAGTCGTCGGAGGCCTACGGATTCATGCTGCGCAAGGACGATCCGCAGTTCAAGGCGCTCGTCGACGGCGTGCTCGTGCAGTCGATGAAGCGCGGCGAGATCGATGCGCTGTACGACAGGTGGTTCATGAAGCCGGTGCCGCCGAAGGGGCTCGCGTTCGACTTCCCGATGAGCGACGTGATCAAGGCGCGCTACGCGGCACCGAACGACGCGCCGCTCGAATGAGCGCCGCGCGTGGACGCTGGCTCACGCACGCGTCCACGCGATGCACGCCGCGTAGCCGGGCGCCGCGTCGAGCCACGCCGCGTCGAACGCCGCGACGCCGGCGGCGGGCGCGGCCGGCTCGACGATCGTCGTCGCAGGGGTCGCGACATCGCGCGGCGGCACGACCGCGAACGCTCGCAACCCGCCGACGATGCCGGTGCCGAGCGCCTTGAGCAGCGCTTCCTTCGCCGCCCACACGCGCATGAACGCCGCCGCGCGCGCGGCGGGCGACACGCTGTCGAGCCACGCAGCCTCGGCAGGCGCGCAGACTTCGCGTGTCAGCGCACGCCAGTCGGCTGCGCGGTCGCAGCACTCGATATCGACACCGACACGGCCCGCGGGCGCCCACGCGAGCAAGGCATGATCGCCCGCATGCGACACGTTGAAATCGAGTGACGTCCGATGCGCGGGGGCCGGCGACGGCCGCCCCGATGCGTCGACGACGATCGCGACCGCATGCGGCGCGACACCGAGGGCCGCGCCGAGCACGTCGCGCAGCGCGGCACGCGTCGCGGCACTGCGTACCGCATCCTCGTGACGCATGAAGCGCGCGGCGCGCGCGCGCTCGTCGTCGCTCAGCGCCGCGTAGGCCGGCGACGCGAGCGGCACGCTCCAGTCGAAATCGATACGCGCGACCCGCACCCCCGCGCGTGCCGCGGCGGGCGGCACATCGAGCGCGTGCACGCGCCATGCGCGGGCGGTATCGGCCGGAGAAGCGGAATCGAACGGAATGGACATCGGTGCGCAGCGGCCTGTGCCGTGGAGGGAAACGCCCGATGTTAATCGATCGCGCCGGCGTATGAACCGGCCCGGGTGCGACTCGCCGCGGCCGCATCGAATCGGCGTGGCTTCATGAGCCGCATGCGAAGGCCGCGCACGGCGGCACGCCATGCCCGCGACGCATCGGGCAGCAGCCGGGCAGCCGCCGCGCCTCACCCGTTCGCGGCGACGCCCGGCACGCCGCTGCCCGCCCCTCGCCCGCGCGACGCCGGGTGGAGCGCATGCACGTGGCCCGGCGCATCGGCCGGCAGCACGCCGTGCTGCAGCCAGTACAACGCGAGCGGCCACAGCGTGTCGGTGAAGCGGCTGTGGAAAAACGCGAAATGGCCGATCGCCTCGACGCCGATGTCGGCCGGCGCGATCCGCAGATGCGTGACGTCGCTGCCCGTGTAGTAGCCGACCAGCCGCTCGATCGCCTCGACCGTGCCGAACCCGTCGTCGTCGAGGCCGATCGCGAGCATCGGCGCCGACAGTCCCGCGAAGCGGGTGGGCAACGCGGCGCGGCTTGCGACGGGTTCGGCGAACAGGCCGCGCGTATAACCATCCTCGAAGCTCGCCTGCGAGCGCACCCACGACAACGCGACGCCGCGCGGCGTGTCCTCCATCCAGCCGAGCCGCTTCGCGGGCACGTAGCCGAACACGGCCGCGAGCAGCGGCATCGCAACGTGCCACTTCCACCACATGCGCCGCCGTTCGGCAGGCAGGTAATCGCGCCAGTACGCGTACTGCGCGCCGACCGTCACCGCGTGCCGCACGTGAGCGTTCGATGCCGCGAGCCCGAGCGCGAACCCGCCGATGCTGTGCGCGACCACGTCGATCGGCTGGCCCGGAAACGCGTCGCGCGCGTACCGCAGCGCGGCGTCGCAATCGAGCCGCCCCCAGTCGAGCCAGTTCGCGCGCAGCTTCGCGAGCTGCGCCGGGCGCGACCCGCCGATGCCGCGATAGTCGTAGACGAGCACGTCGCGCCCCTGTGAGAACAACCAGGCCGCGAAACGAAAGTAGTAGTCGCAACGCACCGATGTCGCGCAATTGATGACCGTCACGGGCCGCGCGGCGCTGCCGCCGCGATGGCGCCATACATGGCCGCGCAATTCGTAGCCGTCGGCCGCGCGCAGCGTCACGGGCTCGGGCGGCAATGCGCCTGCCGCACGGCTGCCCTGCGTCGTCCCGCTGCTATCGTTCGAAATCGCCATCGAGTCTCCTGTCGGTCCGAGTTAGCGCTTTAGCGCTTACTCGGACCCCATGCTTCGCGGTCGGTCCGAGTTGGCACTTTAGCGCTTACTCGGGCCCCATGCTTCGCGGTCGGTCCGAGTTAGCGCTTTGGCGCTTACTCGGGCCCCATGCTTCGCGGTCAGCCCGAGTTGGCACTTCAGCGCTTACCCGAACCCCATGCTTCGCGGTCGGTCCGAGTTGGCACTTCAGCGCTAACCCGAACCCCATGCTTCGCGGTCGGCCCGAGTTGGCACTTCAGCGCTTACCCGAACCCCATGCTTCGCGGTCAGCCCCGCACTCCCCGCGCCAGCCTCCATTGAACTTGACGCGCCCCGCGTTCTCAACCAATCTTGCTGCTCCGTTCGCATGAGTCACGCGCATGTCAACGCCACTCGTCCGCCTCCCGTCGCTCGACCTCGTCCGCGGTTTCGTCGCCGTCGGCCGCCGCATGAGCATCACGCTCGCCGCGCAGGATCTGTGCGTCACGCAATCGGCGGTCAGCCGCCAGGTGCACGCGCTCGAAGCGCATCTCGGCGTCGCGCTGCTGCAGCGCGGCTACCGGAAGATCGCGTTCACGCCGGAAGGCGAGCGGCTGTTTCGCGTCGCCGATGCGGCCCTGCACGGCCTGCAGGACACCGTCGCGTCGCTCGCCGCCGCACGCGAGCGCCAGCCCGTCACGATCACCGCGAGCATCGGCGTCACCGCGCTGTGGTTGCTGCCGCGGCTCGGGCGGCTGCAGGCGCGCCTGCCGGAGGTCGACCTGCGCGTCGCCGCGAACGACAAGGTACTCGATTTGCGCGCCGAAGGCATCGACCTCGGCGTCCGCTATTGCCCGCGCGAGCGCGCGCCGGCCGGCGCGCTGCACCTGTTCGACGAGATCGTCGTGCCGGTCGCCCATCCCGCGCTCGCCGCACGGCCCGTCACGAACGCGGCCGCGATCGCCGACCACGTCCTGCTCGAATTCGACGGGCCGCCACAGCCGCAATTGCAATGGCGCACGCACCTGCTCGCGGCCGGGCTCGGCGACGCGCGCCCGAAAGGCCTGCTGCGCTTCAACCAGTACGACCAGGTGATCCAGGCCGCGATCGCGGGCCAGGGCGTCGCGCTCGGGCGGCTCGCGCTCGTCGCGCCGATGCTCGCGGACGGGCGGCTCGCGGTGCTCGGGCCGCACACGCAGGCGCTGTCGGAGGCTTACGGCTACTGGCTGTTCCAGCACGATCCGGCACCGCGGCGAGAGGTCGCCGAAGTCCGCGACTGGATGCTCGCCGAAGCAGCCGAATGCGATATCGCGATGCGTGCGCACGATACGGCGTCGGCATAGGCCGAAGCCGGAGCCGGAGCCGGCGCCGATTCAGCGAATGCCGCCGGCCGCGGCCGGGCCCGCCCGCCCGATCCCGCGCGCCCTTCGTCGCATTCCCCACACGCATGCCAACCTGACCGAATGATCGCTTGAGCGTCGACGGGCCCGATCGTCTAATCGGATCGAGCGCGGCCGTTTTGCCGCGCCCCCTTCCGGAGACACGCATGACCCCGATCGAGCAGGAAGTCCGCCGCCGCTGGCTGCCCGTACTGGCCGGCGGCCTGATCATGGGCGCCGCGCTCGGCATCCGGCACGTGCAGGGCCTGTTCCTCGCGCCGGTATCGCTCGATCACGGCTGGTCGCGCGAAGCGTTCGGGCTCGCGCTGGCGTTGCAGAACCTGATCTGGGGCGTCGCGCAGCCGTTCACGGGCATGATCGCCGATCGTTTCGGGTCGCTGCGCGTGATCGTCGCCGGGATGCTGCTCTATGCGGCCGGGCTCGTCACGATGGCGCATGCGGCGACGACCGGCATGTTCACGGTCGGTGCCGGGCTCGTGATCGGCATCGCGCTGTCGGGCTCGGCGTTCGCATCGATCTACGGCGCGCTGAGCCGCCTGTTTCCGCCCGACCGGCGCGGCTGGGCGCTCGGCGTCGCAGGCGCGATCGGCGGGCTCGGCCAGTTCTGCATGGTGCCCGTCGCGCAGGAACTGATCGGCGGCATCGGCTGGCGGCATGCGTTCATCGCACTGGCGCTCGTCGCGGTGGTGCTCGCGCCGCTCGCCGTGCTGCTGCGCGACCGGCCCGCGCAGGTTGCCGGCGCCGCCGCCGGCCCCGACCAGTCGATCGGCGAAGCCGTGCGCGAGGCGTTCGCGCATCGCGGCTTCTGGCTGCTGAACGCGGGCTTCTTCGCGTGCGGCTTCCAGCTCGCCTTCATCGCGACGCATCTTCCCGCGTACCTGCTGGATCACGGGCTGCCGGCACGCCACGCGAGCGTCGCGCTCGCGCTGATCGCGCTGACCAACGTGGCCGGCACCTATGCGTGCGGCCATCTCGGCGGGCTGCTGCGGCGCAAGTACGTGCTGTCGGTGCTGTACCTCGTGCGTGCGCTCACGATGGCCGTGTTCGTCGCCGCGCCGCTGTCGCCCGCGAGCGTCTACGTGTTCGCGGCCGTCATGGGGTTCACGTGGCTCGGCACCGTGCCGCTGACGAACGGCGTGATCTCGCAGGTGTTCGGCGTGCGCTACATCGCGACGCTGTTCGGCTTCGTGTTCTTCGGGCACCAGCTCGGCAGCTTCTTCGGCGTCTGGCTCGGTGCGCTCGTGTACGACGCGACGCATTCGTACATGCCGCTGTGGATCGGCTCGATCGCGCTCGGCGTACTCGCGGCGCTGCTGCACCTGCCGATCAACGACGCGCGCGTCGCGCGTCCGGCAGCGGGCAACGCGGCGTGGGCATGATCCGCGCGGCACTGGCCGCCGGCACGCTCGCGTTCGTCGCGTGGTGCGGCGCGGCCTACTTCGATTCGGGCGTCGCGTACGCGCTGCTCGAACACGTCGCGTTCTGCAATTGACGCGGCAATCCGGAGCGGGCGGTCAGCGGCGCTTCGGCAATGCGGCCAGTGCATCGAGCGCGCGGGCACGCGCGGCCGCATGCTCGACGAGCGGCTCCGGATAGTCGACGCCGAGCCGCACGCCTGCCGCTTCGAGTTCCAGCGGCGAGGCCTCCCACGGCGCGTGGATCGATGCGGCGTCGAGGCCGGTCAGCTCGGGCACCCAGCGCCGCACGTACGCACCGTCCGGGTCGAACTTCCGCCCCTGCGCGACCGGATTGAAGATGCGGAAATACGGCGCGGCGTCGGCACCGCAGCCGGCCACCCACTGCCAGCTCGCCGCGTTGTTCGCGGGATCGGCGTCGACCAGCGTGTCCCAGAACCACGCTTCGCCCGCGCGCCAGTCGATCAGCAGATGCTTGATCATGAACGACGCGACGACCATCCGCACGCGGTTGTGCATCCAGCCGGTCGTCCACAGCTCGCGCAGGCCCGCATCGACGAGCGGATAGCCGGTCAGCCCGCGCTGCCACGCGCGCAGCGCGGCGGGATCGTCGCGCCAAGGCATCGCATCGAACTGCGCGCGGAAGTTGTCGGTCGCGAGTGCCGGAAAGTGATACAGCAGCGTGTAGCTGAATTCGCGCCAGCCGAGTTCGCTCAGGAACTTGTCGGCGCCGGCCGCGCATGCCGCGCCGCCGGCCTGCGCGGCGCCCTGCACCGCGTGCCACACCTGTCGCGGCGACACGTTGCCGAAGCGCAGGAACGGCGACAGCCGGCTCGTCGCGGGCCGGTCGGGACGGTCGCGCGCATCCGCGTAATCGGCGAGCGACGTCGTCAGAAACGCGTCGAGCTGCGCGTGCGCGCCGCCTTCGTCAGGCGCGGGCCACGCGTCGCGCAGGCCGCCGGCCCAATCCGGCGCCCGCGGACGCAACGCCAGCGCATCGAGCGCCAGCGCGCGGTCGCTCAGGGCCTTCGGCCAGCGATGAAACCCGATCCGTTCCGGCTCGGGCAGCGGCGCGGCCACCGCGCGATCGCGGCGTGCCGCGCGCCAGTACGCGGTGAACACCTGGTACGGCCCGCCGCTGCCCGTCAGCACCTCCCACGGCTCGTTCAACAGGCTGCCGTTGCTGCTCTCCACCGTGACGCCGCGCGCCTTGAGCGACGCCTTCAGCGCCGCGTCGGCGTCGCGCTGCGGTTGCGCATAACGACGGTTCCAGTACACCGCTTGCGCACCCGTGTCGTGCACGACGCGTTCGATCTCGCGCGGCGCGTCGCCGCGCAACAGCAGCAGGCGTCCGCCGTGACGCGCAAGCGCCGTGTCGAGCCCGGCCAGCGACCCGTGCAGCCACCAGCGCGCCGCGCCGCCGGGCGCGCGCCCGGCGCCGGCGCCCGTGTCGTCGACGAATACGCATACGAGCGGCCGGCCCGACGCCACCGCGCGCGTCAGCGCGGGCTGGTCGGTCACGCGCAGATCGTCGCGGAACCAGACGATCGCGGGAGCAACGGACGACTTGGCGGACACGGGCACCTCGATGACGAAAGCAGGAAGAGACGCGTATTGTCGCGGCTGCGCCGCGCGGTGTCGACGTTCGGCACACCGGCGGATCGACGACGGTCACGGCCGTCCCGCCCCCTGCCGCCCCCGGTGAAACGCCCTAGTCCATTCCGACGATTCTTCGCCGCATGCGCCGGCCTACGCTCGATGTCGGGTACGCCGCGCGGCACGTGCCGGCCGCTACCGGCACCGCGCGTCCCGCCCCTGCCATGCGCGCCGGCCGACGCCGGCGCGGACCTTTCCGACTGCTGCGGCACCCGGCCGGCCGGGCGCGCGGCCTCACCCGCTACTCACCCGATACTCACCCGATACTCACCCGATACGCCGCCATGACCAAACCCTCGAATCTCGTCACCTCGATCACCGTCGACATCGACGCACCGGCCTCCGTCGTCTGGGAAGTGCTGACCGACTTCCCGCGCTACGGCGAATGGAACACGTTCTGCGTCGGCTTCGAAACGACCGGCAGGCTCGGCGATTTCGTGCACATGCAGGTGCGCATTCCCGGCACGGAAACCGTGATTCCCGTCAACGAGATCCTCGTCGCGTGCGAACCGGAACGCCTGCTGTCGTGGGAGCAGCGCCCGACCGACGACAACAAGGACGCCGCGCGCCGCGACCAGTACATCGACGCGATCGGCGCGGAACGCTGCCGTTATTTCACGACCGACCAGTTCCTCGGCATCAACGCGGACACGATCATGCAGAACCACGGTGCGTGGGTGAAACAGGGTTTCGACCAGTGTGCGCGCGACGTGAAGCGGCGCGCCGAAGCGCTCCATGCGGCACGCCGGCGCAACGGCGCCTGACCGGGAGCCGCCGATGCCCGATCTGCAAACGCTGTCCGACCATCACGACATCCGCGAGCTGATCGTCGCGTATTCGACCGCGATCGATACGCGCGACTTCGACGCGCTCGACGCGGTGTTCACGCCCGACGCGGCGATCGACTATCGCGCGATGGGCGGCATCGCGGGCCGCTATCCGGACGTGAAGGCATGGCTGCGCACCGTGCTGCCGCGGTTTCCGCAGTACCAGCACCTGGTCGGCAACCTGTCGATCCGGCTCGACGGCGACACCGCGCGCGGCCGCACGATCTGCTTCAATCCGATGGAAGTCGCGCTGCCGGACGGCGGCACGCAGGTGATGTTTCTCGGGCTGTGGTACGTCGACCGGTTCGCGCGTACCGCGCTCGGCTGGCGCATCGCCGAGCGTGTCGAGGAGCGCTGTTACGGCCACAACGTGCCGGCCGTGCTCGCGGGCGCGACCGGCTGATCGCGCCGCAACCCGGCGGCCACAATCTCCGCCGCCCGCGACGCGCACGCCGTGGGCTGGATGCACGGCGTGCGCGTCGCGAGCCGTTGCGTCAATCGAGCCGGAACGCCGCCTCGAACCGCTCGGCGAACGCGTCGAACTCGGTTTCCGGCAGATGATTGATGCCGCCCGCGCGCTTGCGCCCGCCGCCGGTCGGAAAACCGCGACAGAACTCGTCGGCGCCGAGCGGCCGGCCGTCGGGCACGCGCACGCTGACGACGAGCCCGCCGTCCGCGCGCGGCGACAGCACCGCGAGCGCCGCATGCGGCGCGTTGCGCATCCGCTCGTTCGCGAGCATGCCCGTCGCGCGCCGCGCCCATGGATGATCGGGCATCCGGACCAGCGTCGCGCCGGGCACCTCGCGCAGCGGCGCGAGTGCGCACGCCCGTGCCATGTCGTCGCGGTAGCCGTCGCGCAGCGCGGCAAACACGGCGGTCTCGCGCACGAACTCGAGCGGGTCGACGCACGGCAGCATCGCGTCGGCAAGTGCCGCCGGGTCGAAATGCAGATCGCCGACACACTCGCCGTACGCGTTGTAGTTCAGGTAGAGGCCCAGTTCGGCGAGCGTGTCGCGCTCCGCGTCGTCGATCCCGTGCTCGCGCGCGAGCGCGCCGCCGAGCGCCGGCAACTCGTCGCCGAATGCCGCGACGATCGCCCAGCGCACGTGCCGGCCGCCGAGATAACGGTTCACGATCGCGCTCGTGCAGACGTCGGCCGCCGTGTCGATATGCGCGTCGAAGCGCGGATCGTCGGGCAGCTCGCCCGCGAAATGATGGTCGAAATAGCGGACCGTCGCGCCTTCGCGCAGCAGCCGCGCGCAGGCATCGCGATTCTGGTCGTGCGACACGTCGAGCACGGTGACGATGTCGCCCGCGCGCGCGTCGATCCGCTCGAGCAGCCTGATGTCGCGCTTCACGCCGGTCACGAGCGTGCCGCGCACGCCCTCCGCGAGCCGCAGTTGCTGAAGCGCGCACAGGCCGTCCGCGTCGCCGTTGAACGCAAGGAAGTGTCGTTCGTCGTGGTTGTCCTGCATGATCCTTTGCTCCGTCGTCAGGGCATGAAATCGCCGCCATTTGCGTCGAGCGTCGCGCCCGTCACCGCGTTCGCGTAGTCCGACGCGAGGAACAGCGCCGCGCGCGCGCAATCGTCGTCGGTCGGCAGCTTCGCGAGCGCGATGTTCGACGCGACCGGCGCGATCACCTGCTCCTCCGTCATCCCGTATTCGGCCGCCGCCTGCCGGAAATACGTCCGGGTCGGCACGCCCCACATCCACCCCATGTGGATGCTGTTCGCGCGAATGCCGTGCACGCCGAGTTCGCGCGCCAGGTATTTTGCCGCAACGGCGAGCGCTCCCTTCGATACAGCGTAGCCGCCTTCCCCTGCAAACGGCTTGCGGGTCGCCTGCGTGTTGATCATCACGATCGCGCCGCGCTTGTGCCGCTTCATGTGCGGCACGACTTCCTGCGTAAGCGCCATCGTGCCGAACACGTTGGTGTCGAACACCGCGCGCCAGCCGTCGAGGTCGGCTTCCTCCACCGGCTCGGGAAACGTGCCGTGCACGAATGCGCTGTTCACGAGCGCATCGATCCGGCCGAAGCGCTCGACGGCCTGCGTCGCGAGCTGCCGGCATTGCGCGCGATCGGTGATGTCGGTCTTCACCTTCAGCACGTCGCAATCGACGCCGAGTGCACGGATCCGCGTTTCGGCGTCGTCGAGCTTTTCCGTCGTGCGCGCCGCGACGACCACCCCGCGCGCGCCTTCACGCGCGGCCTCGACGGCGAGCTTCACGCCGAGCCCCGGCCCGATCCCGGAAATCACGACGATCTTGTCCTTCAGCAACATGGCTTGTCTCCTGGCTGTCGTTGGTTTCGCGAGCCGGGCCGTCAGCCGGCCGCCCGCAGGTGCCGCGCGCGATACGCGGCGAAGTCGCGCGCGAGCTGCGCATCGGTAAAGCCGAAGCGCGCGATCGAATAGTCGTGCGCGGCACGCTTGTCGCGGCCGTTGCGCGCCATCCAGTCGGTCATCGCCGTGCGCCGCCGCGCGTCGAGCGGCATGCCGGCAAACGCGTACACGGCCTCGGCCACGCCGAGCGGATTCGACACCGTGTCCTCGAAACGCACGTCGAGGAAGCGGCCGGCCGGCAGCGCGTCGCGCGCGGCCATCGCGGCGCCGATCGCACGTGCCATCCCGGCGTTCCACTGCGCGCCGACGGCAAGCGGATCGGGATCGTCCGCATACATCTGCCACAGCGTGTGCGCCATGCTGGCCATCGACGGAATCGTCTGCGCCGGGTCGCGGTGCGTGAGCACGACCTGCGCGCGCGGGAACACGCGGCACAGCACGTCGAGCGCATGCAGGTGCTGCGGCGTCTTCAGCAGCCAGCGCATGGCCGGCGCGACCCCGCGCCGCGCCTTCTGCCATTGCAGAAACTGCAGCATCCGCTTCAGGTACGTATAGACCGGCGTGAGATCCTGCCGCGCGAGCCACGCCGTATAGCGCGGCACGTTGGCGTACGAATCCATCGCGCACACGAACGAGTGCTCCATCAGCATGAACTCCTCGTCGGCGAGCATCGCATCGAGCGGATGAATCGTCAGGATCTGCGGGATGCAGTCGATCATCGTCGCGACTTCGGCCCGCGCGCGGGCGATGCGCACCGCCGGCTCGGCCAGCGTCTCGCCCGCGAGCGGCGCCGGGTAGCGGGTTTCCCACCACGCGGCCGCATGAAAGCGCGGATCGACGGCCAGCAGCCGCTGCAGCAGCGTCGTGCCCGTGCGCGGCAGGCCGACGATCACGAGCGGATCGTCGATCGCGATGTCCGCGATTTCCGGATGGCGCCGGAAGTAATCCTCGACGACCAGCCGGTTCACGAGTTGCCCGACGAGCTTCTCGCGCATCATCGCCGCGCCGCGTTCGGACAGCTTCGCTTCGTCGATCAGCGACGCGCACATCACGTCGAGCGCGTCGCGATACGGGCCGTCACCGAACGCGGTGAGTCCGCCCGTGCGCGACACGGCCTCGGCGATCAGTCCGTCGGCATCGAGCCGCGTGCGGATCAGGTCGATCGGCGCGTTCATGCGGCCTCCTTCAGCGCGGCGAGCTTCACGACCCGCGTGCGCGGATGCACCGGCTGCGCGGCGCCGACCCAGCGCCAGCAGATCGTGCCGGTGCGATGCCCGGCCGTATCGAGCCAGTTCGCGTCGCCCGGCCGCGCGGCCGCGACGACCACCGTCACGCCACCGTCCGCATTCCGTCGCGCGCCGTGCTTGTTCACGCAGATGTCGAAGTGCCGGTAATCGAGCGACTCCATCCAGTAGTTGTTGAGCTGCACGTTCCAGAAATCGCAGTCGGGCACCGTGTCGACGTCGATCACGAGCGCCTCGTCGTCGGCCAGCTCCCAGCACGAGTGGTAGTAGTAGATGTTCGGGTCGCCGCCGACCGACTGGCACAGCGCCTGGTCGGCCGGCGGCAGCGCGTTCACGTGCGACCGGTAGCTCGCGGCCCAGTCGGCGAACAGCTTCGCCGTCTGCTCGACGAACTGCGCGGCGCGCGTGAGGCCGCCCTGCAGCACGAGCGGATCGAGCGGCGCCGGGCGGTCGTGCGCGCCGATGCGTTCGATCTTCAGTTGCGCGGGCGTCTCCGTGCGCCGGTCGAGGAATGTCTGGCGCACCAGCAACGCGTTGGTGCCGGGCTCCATGCGCACCCAGTTGCCCGCGCGCGGTGTCTCGCCGAGCACGATCTCGAAGCTGCCGTCCGGTGCGATCTCGAGCTGCTTCGCATCGAGAAAGCCCGTCTGCAGCATCTTGCCGTCGGTCTCGTAGCCGCCCTTCTGCGTGCCGAAGCTCAGGTAGGCCACCGTGCCGCGCCGCCCCGTCACGCGGTATTCGCAACGGCCGTCGAGCCGCGCGTACTGGTACAGGTTGTCGGGATTGTCGGCGCCGATCTTCGCGGTCTCGTGCGACGGCGAGAAAAAGCCGGGCCACGCGCCGTCCGCGAATTCGACGTGCATTTCGAGCGCGATGCGCATCAGCCGGCTTAGGTAACGAAAGCCTTCCGCGCGTGTCAGTGGATCGTCCGGCGCCTCGGCGCGCAGGATCTGCTCGCCGCTGCGTTTCAGGGTGTCGCAGAAATCGGCCCAGGTCTGGCCCGAAAGCAATTGCGTGGCACGCGTGTCGTCCGTCATGTGTCGTCTCCGCCGATGGTCGAGCGCTCACCTTAAGCGCCGGCGTCGCACACCTCTTCGTCCGGGTGGACTAAGGAAAGATCCGCTCCACCGCCGTGCCGCGGCTTAGTCCACCCGGACGAAGAGCGGCATGCCGCTCGCTCGATACCGTTTGCGTCATGCACGAAACGCCGCACATGTCGCGCGGCGCCGGCATGAAACAAGGAGACGAACGATGTTGACCCACTTGGAGCGACTGGAGGCCGAAAGCATCCACATCATGCGCGAGGTGGTGGCCGAGAGCGAGAACCCGGTGATGCTGTATTCGATCGGCAAGGACAGCTCGGTCATGCTGCATCTCGCGATGAAGGCGTTCTACCCGGCGAAGCCGCCCTTTCCGCTGCTGCACGTCGATACGACGTGGAAATTCCGCGAGATGATCGCGTTTCGCGACGAGACGGCCGCGCGCCTCGGCCTCGACCTGCGCGTGCACGTGAACCCCGACGGCGTCGCGAACGACATCAATCCGTTCACGCACGGCTCGGCCATGCACACCGACGTGTGGAAGACGCAGGGGCTCAAGCAGGCGCTCGATCATTACGGCTTCGATGCCGCGTTCGGCGGCGCGCGCCGCGACGAGGAGAAATCGCGCGCGAAGGAACGCATCGTGTCGCTGCGCTCCGAGCAGCACCGCTGGGACCCGAAGCGCCAGCGCCCCGAACTCTGGTCGCTGTACAACGCGCGCAAGCGCAAGGGCGAAAGCCTGCGCGTGTTCCCGATCTCGAACTGGACCGAGCTCGACATCTGGCAGTACATCCAGCTTCACGACATCCCGATCGTGCCGCTCTACTTCGCGAAGGAACGGCCCGTCGTCGAACGCGACGGCGCGCTGATCATGGTCGACGACGAACGCCTGCCGCTGCGCAAAGGCGAAGTGCCGCAGATGCGCAAGGTACGCTTTCGCACGCTCGGCTGCTACCCGCTGACGGGCGCGATCGACAGCGACGCGAGCTCGCTCGACGACATCCTTCGGGAAATGCGCGAGACGCGCACGTCGGAACGACAAGGACGCCTGATCGACAGCGATTCGGCCGGCTCGATGGAAAAGAAGAAACAGGAGGGATATTTCTGATGGCACACGTTCTCACCGCGCCCGAGGCGCCCGCTCACGCGACGCCCAACATGCACGCCGACGATGCGCAGACGAAGGACCTGCTGCGCTTCATCACGTGCGGCAGCGTCGACGACGGCAAGAGCACGCTGATCGGCCGCCTGCTCTACGAATCGAACATGCTGTTCGACGACCAGCTCACGCAGCTCGAAGCCGATTCGAAGAAGGTCGGCACGCAGGGCGGCGAGCTCGATTTCGCGCTGCTCGTCGACGGCCTGTCGGCCGAGCGCGAGCAAGGGATCACGATCGACGTCGCGTACCGCTTCTTCGCGACCGCGCGCCGCAAGTTCATCGTCGCCGACACGCCCGGCCACGAGCAGTACACGCGCAACATGATCACCGGCGCGTCGACCGCCGATCTCGCCGTGATCCTGATCGACGCGCGCAAGGGCGTGCTCACGCAGACGCGCCGTCATAGCCATCTCGTCGCGCTGATCGGCATCAGGCGCGTGGTGCTCGCGATCAACAAGATGGACCTGGTCGACTACGACCGGGCCGTGTTCGAGCGCATCGACGCCGACTATCGCGCGTTCGCGGCCGAGCTCGGGCTGGCGGAGATCGTCAGCATCCCGATGTCGGCGCTGCGCGGCGACAACGTGATCGCGCCAGGCACGCGGATGCCGTGGTACGCGGGCCCGACGCTGATGCAGCATCTCGACACGCTGCCGCTCGCCGCGCGCGTGACGCGCGACGAGCCGTTCCGGCTGCCGGTGCAGTGGGTCAACCGCCCGCACCTGAATTTCCGCGGCTACGCGGGCAGCATCGCATCGGGCGAGATCCGCGTCGGCGAGCGCGTGCGCGTGCTGCCGTCCGGCAAGGAGAGCCGCGTCGCGTCGGTGATCACGCAACGCGGCGAAAGCGACATCGCGCACGCCGGCGACGCGGTGACGCTCACGCTCGCCGACGAGATCGACATCAGCCGCGGCGACATGATCGCGCGCGCGGATGCGCCACCCGAGGTGGCCGACCAGTTCGAGGCGACGCTCGTGTGGATGCACGACGCGCCGCTGCTGCCCGGCCGCCCGTATCTCGTGAAACTCGGCACGCAGACGGTCGGCGCGACCTGCGCGACGCCGAAGTACAAGGTCGACGTGAACACGCGCGAGCATCTCGCGGCGCGCACGCTCGCGCTCAACGAAATCGGCGTGTGCAACCTGAGCTTCGACCGGCCCGTGGCGTTCGATCCGTACGACCGCAACCGCCACACGGGCGGCTTCATCGTGATCGACCGCTTCACCAACGACACGGTCGGTGCCGGGATGCTGCACTTCGCGCTGCGCCGCGCGCACAACGTGCACTGGCAGGCCGTCGACGTCGACCGCGCCGCACGTGCCGCGCAGAAGGCGCAGACGCCGCGCATCGTGTGGCTGACGGGGCTGTCGGGCGCCGGCAAGTCGACGATCGCGAACCTCGTCGAGAAGCGGCTGCACGCGCTCGGCAAGCACACGTACCTGCTCGACGGCGACAACGTGCGGCACGGGCTCAATCGCGATCTCGGCTTCACCGAGGCCGATCGCGTGGAGAACATCCGGCGCGTCGCCGAAGTCGCGCGGCTGATGCTCGACGCGGGGCTCATCACGCTCGTGTCGTTCATCTCGCCGTTCCGCTCGGAACGCGAGATGGCGCGTGCGCTCGCAGGCCCCGACGAGTTCGTCGAGGTGTTCGTCGACACGCCGCTCGCGGTCGCCGAGGAGCGCGACCCGAAGGGCCTGTACAAGAAGGCGCGGCGCGGCGAGCTGAAGCATTTCACGGGCATCGATTCGCCGTACGAGCCGCCCGCGCGGCCCGAACTGCGCGTCGATACGGTCGCCGAGTCCCCCGACGAAGCGGCCGGGCGCATCGTCGCTTACCTGCTGCGCGAGCGCGCGGCGTAGGCGCCGCAGGCGGGCAGCCCGGCGGTTGCCCGCCTGCCCGCCCGGGCGCGCCGCCTCCTCCGTTCGGATGACGCGTGCCGCCGGGCGGCCGGTATGCTGGCTCGGGAACCCTTCACCCCGATCCAGGAGAACACGAGCATGCCCATCGCGCTGGCACCCGGCGATCCGGCCGCGCACGACGGCTTCGACGACGCGGCGTGGACGGCGCGCGAACTCAGCGCGTGGCTCGGGCTCGTCTATCAGGGCCCGTCGGAAGCGACCCCGTGGGCCGGCTTCCTCGAAGCGGTCCGCGTGCGGCTCGACGCGCGCTTCACGACACTGGTGCTGCGCAACCCGGGCGGCGCCCGGCACGGGCTCATCATCAACGCGTCGGCGCACGGCCCGCTGCTGCCCGGCGAGCCCTCGTACAGCGAGCAGTTCTATGCGCTGTGCCCGTTTCTCGATCAGCCGCCCGGCCAGGTCTTCACGGCCGACCGGCTGTTCGGCGAAACCGCGTGGCGCGCGCACGATTTCTACCGGCAGTACCTGCAGCCGCTCGACCTGCGCTACATCCTCGGCGCGAACCTGCGCGGCGAACGCGGCGTCGAATGCGCGTTCTTCGTGAGCCGCGCGCACGGCGGGCGGGACTTCGACGCGGCCGAACGCGCGCAGGTCGCGACGCTGCTGCCGCACCTGCAGCGGGCAGTCGAACTGCACGCGGCGTTCGACGTGCTCGATGCCGAACGCGCGCTGTACGCGGGCACCGTCGACCGGCTCGATGTCGGCACCGCGATCGTCGACGAGGACGGCCGCGTGATCAAGCGCAACCGCATCGCCGAGCGGCTGATCGAGCAGCAGGACGGGCTGTGCGTGCGCCACGAGCGGCTCCACGCCTCGTGCCCGCTCGACGAGCGCCGGCTGCAGAAGGCGTTGCAGGCCGCGCTCGAGCATTTCCGCGCGGGCGCGCTCGCCCGCATCGAAGCCACCACGCTGTCGCGCCCCGGCGGCGCGATGCCGTTGAGCGTGCTGCTGCGCCCGCTCGCGCCCTACCGCGGTGCCGAGGACCGCCGGCACCGGCCGGCCGTCGCGGTGTTCGTGCGCGATCCCGTGTCGTCGCCGCAGACGTCGCGCGACATGCTGCACCGGCTGTTCCGGCTCACGCCGATGGAAACCGAAATCGCACTGCTGCTCGTCGACGGGCTGACGCTCGACGAGGCCGCCGCCGCGACCGGCATCACGAAGAACACCGCGCGCGCGCACCTGCGCGGCATCTTCGCGAAAACGGGCGCGACACGGCAGGCCGTGCTCGTGAAGACGCTGCTCAACAGCGTCGTGTCGATGGCGTAGCGGCCGCGAGGGCAGCCGCCGGACGCGGCGCCCGGGGGATGCACCACGCGCGCGGGTCACCACCGTGTACCCCGGCGATTGGTGCGCACTCGTTTCATGTCATATGTCATCAGACATTGATGGCTATCCGACGAATCTCATGAAACTCCCCAATATCCGGGAAATTCCCGGGTAAACCCGCGACGTCTTCATCGGCACTCAGGCGTACCATGTCATACGACGACATACTACACAGCCCCGCCCGACCGGAGACACGCTTGAACCCGCCCTCGCCCGCCCTGCCCGGACGCGACCCGCTCGCGTCCGCCGCCTCGAAAGTGAAGTGGCATGTACTGCCGCTCGTGCTGATCATGTTCATCGCGAACTACATCGACCGCGTGAACGTCGGCTTCGTCGATCGCCACCTCGAAGCGTCGATCGGCATCGGCGCGGCCGCGTACGGCCTCGGTGCCGGGTTGTTCTTCGTCGGCTACGCGCTGTTCGAGGTGCCGTCGAACCTGCTGATGCAACGCTACGGCGCCCGCGTGTGGCTCGCGCGGATCATGGCGACGTGGGGCATCGTCGCGGCCGCGATGGCGTTCGTGTGGAACGACACGTCGTTCTATGCCCTGCGCTTCCTGCTCGGCGCGGCGGAGGCCGGTTTCTTTCCCGGCGTCGTGCTGTACCTGTCGCAATGGCTGCCGCCGCAGGAGCGCGGCAAGGCGATGGCGATCTTCCTCGGCGGCTCCGCGTTCGCGTCGGTGCTGTCCGGGCCCGTCACCGGTGCGCTGCTGTCGATCCGCGGCTTCGGCCTCGAAGGCTGGCAGTGGATGTTCCTGATCGAAGGGCTGTTCTCCGTCGCGCTGTGCGGCGCGAGCTGGCTGCTGCTGAAATCGCACATCCGCGACGCGACGTGGCTCACGGCCGAGGAACGCACGGCGCTGCAGAACGCGCTCGACGAGGAACGCGCGACGCGCGACGTGCGCTCGAACGTGCCGGTGCGCGCCGCCGCGCTGCTGCGCGATCAGCAGATCGTGCTGTTCTGCTTCCTGTATTTCTCGATCCAGCTGACGATCTACGCGGCCACGTTCTGGCTGCCGACGATCATCCGCAAGATGGGCGGCCTCACCGATTTCCAGGTCGGCCTGTACAACACGATTCCGTGGATGATCGCGATCGGCGCGATGTACGGCTTCGCGGTGCTGTCGTCGAAATGGAAGCATCCGCAGCGCTGGCTCGCGTTCGCGCTCGTGCTCGCCGCGTGCGGGCTGTTCGCGTCGACGTCGCACGATCCGGTCTGGTCGTTCGCGTCGATCTGCTTCGCCGCGCTCGGCTTCAAGGCCGCGGCGTCACTGTTCTGGCCGATCCCGCAGGGTTATCTCGACACGCGCGTGGCCGCGGCCGTGATCGCGCTGATCAACTCGGTCGGCAACCTCGGCGGCTTCGTCGCGCCGACGGCCTTCGGCTATCTGAAGCAACATACGGGTTCGATCACGGGCGGGCTGTATGCGCTCGCGATCGCTTCGCTCGTCGCCGCCGTGGCCGCGCTGTTCGCGCGCACGCACCGGCGCAGCGATCCGCCGCGCGGCCTGCCGGCCGACACCGCCCTGACGAACGCATCGATGCTCCGCCATGCCGAACACTGACCGCCTGACCGTCGTCGTCTCGAACGCCGCCGACGCCGACCTCGCCACGTTCTCCCTCGCGGCCGACGGCACGCTCGCGCCGCTCGCCCGCTATCCCGCAGCCGACGTCGCGATGCCGATCGCCGTGCAGGCCGACCGCGCGCGGCTCTACGTCGCGACGCGCGGCGAACAGCCGACGATCGTCGCGTTCCGCGTCGTGCCGGCCACCGGCGCGCTCGTGCGCATCGGCGCGACCGCGATCGACGCGAGCCATGCGTACCTGTCGCTCGACCGCGGCGGCCGCTGGCTGCTCGGTGCGTCGTACGGCGGAAATTCGCTGAGCCTCTACGACGCCGCGCGCGTGCGCGACGGCGACGGCACGCCGCTGCAGGTCGTGGGCGGCATCGCGAACGCGCACTCGGTGATCGTGTCGCCGGACAACCGTTTCGCCTATGTCAGCTCGCTCGGCTCGGATCGCGTGTTCAGCTTCGCGCTGGTCGAGGACGCGGCCGGCCTGCGCGCGCTCGAACACGGCGAAACACGCGTGCCGGCCGGGTTCGGCCCGCGCCACCTGCAGTTCGCGCGCGACGGCCGAACGCTCGTCGTCGTCAGCGAATTCCAGGCCACGCTCGCCACGTTCGCGTGCGACCCCGACACCGGCCGGCTCGGCGAGGCGCACGTGAGTGCGCGCCATCCGGCCGTCGCCGAACTCGCGCCGGGCCATGCGCGGCCGCCCGCGCCCACCGAGCCCTCCGTCTGGGCCGCCGACCTGCACCTGAGCCCCGACGGGCGTTTCGCCTACGTCAGCGAACGCACGTCGAGCCGCCTGCTCTGCTATCGCCGCACCGCTGACGGCACGTTCGAACCCGCGCACGCAACGGCCACCGAGACGCAGCCGCGCGGGTTCGCGATCGACCCGTCGGGGCGCTGGCTCGTCGCGTGCGGCGAACAGTCGGAATACGTGTCGGTGTATGCGATCTCGCAGGACGATGGCGCGCTGTCGCCGCGCGCACGCGTGCCGGGCGGGCGCGGCGCGAACTGGGTCGAGATCGTCTGAAGAAGGGATACGTGGCGCATGAACCGGCAGGCCCGCCGCGCGGGCCGGCGCATGCCCGCGTTCAGCGCCGCTCGCTCGGCGCGACACCCGTCCAGCGCTTGAACGCACGCGTGAAGTTCGCGCGATCCGTATAACCGACGCGCGCGGCGATCTCGTCCACCGGCAGCCGCGTCCCCTCGAGCAGCCGCAGCGCGTCGCGCAACCGGATCTCGTCGAGCAGCGTCGAATAGGTCGCACCGTATTCGGCGAGCTTGCGCTTGAGCGTACGCGCCGATACATGCAGCTCGCGCGCGACGTCGTCGACCGCCGGATAGCCGCCCTCGCCGCAGATCAGCAGGTTGCGCACGCGCTCGACGATGCTTTCCGCATAACCGAGCCGCGCGAGTTCGGCCTCGCACTGCTGCACGATCATCTGCGCGGTGTGCGCGTTCGCGGTGCCGATCGGTTCGTCGAGCAGCGCGGCATCGCAACGGATGCGGTTCGCGCTCGCGTCGAAATGGCAGCGCGGCAGCCGCGCGCGATAACGCTCGAACCACGGCGGCTCGGGCCATTCGAAATGGAGTTCGGCGCGCGACTGCAGCGTGCGTCCCGGCACCGGATACAGCAGCGAATTGAACAGGATCGCCGTCTCGACCAGGAAGTTCTCGACCGCGAACTGCCGCAGCCGGCCGAGCGGAAACGCTTCGAGCACGTCGATGTCGACGGTCCCGTCGAGCCGCGCGAGCCGCACCGAGAAGAACGGCACGCGCGTCGGCAGGTAGCGGATGCCGAGCGAGATCGCCTCGCCGAGCGTCGCGCAGCTCATCAGCCCGAAGCCGATCAGTCCCGCTTTCGTCAGGCTGCTGCGCAGGCCGATCTCGATCGCGATCGACGGATCGTCCGTCGCGTCGAGCAGGTTGAACACGATCGCCGCCTGTTGCAGCGGCGTGATGCGCGCATCGGGCTGCGCGAGCCGGTCGCGCTCGACACCCGAGCCCGCCAGAATGCGGCCGCCGTCGATACCGCGCTCCTCGGCCAGCATCAGCATGAACAGCGCATACGCGGACGACACCGTCGCCTTGTTCAACTGGCGCGCGGCATCCGGGACGGACAGGGCCATGCGGAGGACTCCGGAGCGGTTTCGGCGGATTGTAGCGCCGCTGGCCCGCAATGACACCGGGGCGAGACTCTAGCCGCGCCGGCCGGCCAACGTGGCCCGAAATGACACCGCCATTGGCACCCGCGGCCCTCGCGGGCGGCCCGGTGCGCGCCTATGCTTGTCACATCGGCATAACGCCCCACTCTTTCCGCAGGAATCCGGTCGATGATCCAACCCGCTCGAACCGCCTTTCGCCACGACGCGGACAAGGTCGCGTACGTCCGCCGCGAGGTCAACGCCGCGAGCGACGCGATCCGCGCGCACTTTCCGCTGCTCGACAACCAGAACCTCGTCGGCGCGACCGTGATGGCCGTGTCGGTGAGCGCGATGCTCGCGATCGCGTGGCTGTATGCGCGCGGGGCGATCGCGTGGTACGTCGCGCTGCCGCTCGCCGCGTTCGTCACGTCGCTGATCCACGAGCTCGAGCACGACCTGATCCACCGGATGTACTTCAAGAAGACGCCGTGGGCCTATCACCTGATGATGGCGCTGTGCTGGCTCACGCGGCCCGGCACGATCAACCCGTGGACGCGGCGGCGCATGCACCTGCATCACCACAAGGTGTCGGGCGGCGAATCGGATCTCGAGGAATTCGGCATCACCAACGGCGAGCGCTGGGGCGTGAAGCGCCTGCTGATGATCGCCGACGGCATGCTCGCCGTCGTGCTGCGGCCGGCCGCGATGCGCCGCAAGGTGAAGCAGTACGTAGCCGCGCAGCCGGTGCAGGACCCGTCCGAACGCTTGCAGTTGCGCGTCGAGCAGGTGTCGTCGTACATGCCGGTCGGTCACGTGTATTACGTGCTGTGGCATGCGTTTATCGTCTATCACGCCGGCCTGTTCGCGCTGCATGCGTTCGGCTACGCGGTGACGGTGCCGGCCATCGTCGCGCGCGTGATGAGCGTCGTCGATTTCCTGGCCGTGGTGTGGCTCGGGCCGAACTTCGTGCGCAGCTTCTGCATCAACTTCGTCAGCTCGAACATGCATTACTTCGGCGATATCGATTCACGCAACGTGATCCAGCAGACGCAGGTGCTCAACCCGTGGTGGATGCTGCCGTTCCAGCTGTTCTGCTTCAACTTCGGCAGCACGCATGCGATCCATCACTTCGTGGTGCGCGACCCGTTCTACATTCGCCAGCTGACCGCGCGCACCGCGCATGCGGCGCTGCGTGAAGTCGGCGTGCGCTTCAACGACGTCGGCACCTTCGCGCGTGCGAATCGCTGGGGCCCGCATCGACCGTCGCGCCGCGCTCGCCACGCGCAAGCCGACGCGTGATGTAAGACCAGCGCCGCGCCGGCTCAGCCGCCGATCGGCGGCATCGGCCCCTGCCCGCGGATCCACGACCAGTTCGCGAGCTCGGCCATTTCCTTGTCGCCGCGGCTGTCGCCGTACGCGAACAGCTGTTTCGGCGGCCGGTTGCCCCACCACCCGCGCAGCCGCACGACCTTCTGCGGCCCCCAGCAGTTTTCGCCGTCGAGCCGGCCGGCGAACGTGCCGCGCTCGAACGCGAGCCGCGTCGCGAGCACCGCATCGAAGCCGGCCGTCTTCGCCCACTTCTCCAGGTACAGCGACGGCGACGCACTCACCAGCACGACTTCATGCCCGCGTGCCCGGTGCTCGCGAATGCGTTCGAGCATTTCCGGACGCACGAGGCCCGGCAGGTAGGTGTCGACGAACGTGCGTGCCTGCGCATCGAGCGCGTCCTCGCGCACGGGCCCGAACGCGAACGACGCGAACTTCGCTTTCGCATCGCCACGCGACAGCAGCCCGGCCTTCATTGCGACGATCCACGGCAGTGCACGCAGCCCGGCCCATGCGAAGCGCGGCGTGCCGACCGCATAGCGGACGAAATGGCGAAAGCTGTCGGTCGTCGTGATGGTGCCGTCGAAATCGAATGCGGCAACGATGCGGTCGGTCATGGAGAATCGGGCGGGAAAGCAATGAGATGCCCGGGAAGATAGCAGACTCGCGCCGGTGCACGTGAAATGGCGTGACGCGGCGTGGCCCGCGCAGCGAACGCGCGCGCCGCGGCGCGCGCATCCGTGCGCTTCGTGCCCTATGCGCCGTTCGCTCAGCGCTGCGGCCGCGCCGCCAGCGCCGCCGGCAGCACGACGTTCATCAGGTGATCGGCGCGCGACAGCAGATCGGTCACGCGCTCGTCGAGCCCGCGCAATTGCGCGGGTTGCATGCGGATCTGCTGCACCGCCTGCCCGACGATGTTGCGGCGATCGAACAGCGTGCGCTCGACGCCCGCATCGTCCGGTGCGCGCACGACGTCCGACACCGCGCTCAGCGCCGCGAGCACGACCACGAGATTTTCTTCCGCATGGCGAACCTTCGCGGCGAGTTCCTCGGTGCGGCGCGGAAAGAAGCCGAGCGACTGCTTGAGCGCACCGAGCGCCGCCCGGTAGTCGACATGGCCCGCCGCCCCGCCGAACCAGCGTTCGAACATGCCGGCCTTGCGCGTCGCCTGTGCGAGCATGCCGGCCATCATGTCGGCCGCGCCGAGTTCGTTGAATTCGCGCGTGGTGGCCGCGACGGCTTCGACGAGGTTGCCCGCCGTCTCCAGCGCGCCATCGCCGATCGTCGCGACCGTCGTGAGCTTCAGCGGCACCAGTTGCCGGATGTGCCGCTCGATGCGCGGCGCGTAGTCGGGATAGAGATTCGGGAAGCTGGCCTGCGCGGCGCGGAAGCATGCTTCGAGCTGCGGATGGTTCGATTCGCCGAACACCGCGCGGCCGACCGCCTCGGCCGGCGCGGTGCGCACGGGCCTGTCGGGCGCCGGCCCGAAGTCGAGCGCCTGCGGTGCCGGCCGCTCGGGCGCGCGCGTGCCCGGCGTCGTCGCGGCCGCGGGCGGCGCGTCGAACGCAAGACGCCCGGGCGTGCGCTCGGGCGTCGTATCGAACTCGAGCCGCTTCGGCTCGTCGGACGGATTCGTCATCGCTGCTTCCTGCCCGGCGCGGCGGTGTCCCGCCGGCCGGACTGCCGCCAGTCAGACCGCGCCGCCGTAAGCGCGCACGAAGTCGCCCAGGCCGCGGTTGTAGCCGGCGCCGACCGCCTTGAACATGAAGTGGCCGTCGCGGCGATAGAAGCTGCCCACCTGCACCGACGTCTCCATCGAGAAGTCTTCCTCGAGCGCGTACTTCGCGATCACCGCGCCCGACACCTCGTCGGCGATCTGGATGTAGCTGTTGCGCACCTGGCCGAAATTCTGGCGACGCGCTTCGGCCTGGTCGATCGTCACGACCACCGAGATTTCCTCGATGTCCGCGGCGAGCTTCGTCACGTCGATGAAGATCACCTCGTCGTCGCCGCCGCCGCTGCCCGTGCGGTTGTCGCCGCTGTGCACGACACCCAGGCACTTCGACGCGGGCATCCCGCGCTTCGGGAAATCGTCGCCCGGCTGGATGAAGGTTTCCTTGCGCTCCATCGTGCGCACTTCGCTGTTGTAGAACACGAAATGCTGATCCGAGATCAGCTTCGGATTGCTCTGCGCGTCGTACTTGCACAGGAACACCGACACGTCGAGATCGAAATCCGTGCCCGTGTCCGTCGCGTTCGCGTCCCAACCGAGACCGATGCGGAACTTCTGCGTGCCGGGCGCTTCCTTCGACAGGTTGACGCGACCGCCTTTCGACAAATTGATCATCTGAACCTCTTCTGCTGGAACCGCCGTTGCGCCGGCGGCAATGCCGGGCCGCCCTGCGCGGCCCCCTCGTTGATGGTTTTCGTGCGGCGCGCGCTTATTCGCCGGCCACCGCGGTGCGATCTTCCTTGCGCTGCACGACAATCGACGACCACACGGCCGCGGCGATCATCGCCGCGCCGACCAGGCCCGTGATGACCTCGGGCACCTCGAACTTCACGCCGAGGAACATGATCGTTGCGAGCGCACCGATCGCCCAGAACGCACCGTGCTCGAGATAGCGGTACTGCGCGAGCGTGCCCTTCTTCAGCAGCACGAGCGTCATCTCCCGGATATAGGCCGCGCCGACGCCGAGGCCGAGCGCGATCAGGAAGATGTTGTTCGACAGCGCGAATGCGCCGATCACGCCGTCGAAGCTGAACGACGAATCGAGCACCTCGAGATACATGAAACCCGCGACGCCTTCGCGCACCACGCGCGTGCCCGTTTCCTCGCCGCCGATCAGGTCGCCGATGCCGTGCGCGATCACGAAGCTGATCACGCCGAACGCGCCCGCCAGCAGGAAGGCGACCTGTTCCGCCGACGGCACGTAGAACGACGCGACGATCACGATCGCGAGCGTCAGCGCCACTTCCAGCGCGGTGATGCGGCCGAGATGGCGCATCGGGCTTTCGAGGAAGCCGATCCAGTGCTCGTCCTTCTCGGTGTCGAGCATGAACTTGAAGAACACCATCAGCAGGAACGCGCCGCCGAACGCCGACACCTGGTGATGCGCGGAAGTCAGGATCGCCGCGTACTTCTCCGGCGACTCGATCGCGAGCGTCAGCGCATCCCACATGCCGATGTGGCCGATCACCGCGACGATCAGCAGCGGGAACACGAGCCGCATGCCGAACACGGCGACCGGCAGGCCGAACACCATGAAGCGGTTGCGCCACTTCTCCGACCAGTTCTTGAGCACGGAGGCGTTGACGACCGCGTTGTCGAGCGACAACGAGATTTCGAGCACGCACAGGACCGCGACGATCAGCATGTCTTTCACGCCACCGAGGAAATACGCGGCGACCAGTGCGAGCGCCGTGAGCGACAGCGGGATCTTGAAGTCTTTCAACATGATGTGGGGTTTCGAGTTTCGGGAAAAAATGACGTGCGGGCCGCGCTTACTTCGCGCGCACCCAGTCGCAGAATTCCTGCGTGATCAACTGTTCGTAGATCTGTTCGTCGCTGATGTCGAGCGATTCGAGATGCAGGAAGCCGACGTTCGGCATCTCTTCCGCGATTTCCGCGAGGAAGCCGAATTCGCTCGGGTCGCCGACGCCGACGAGCGACCAGTACAGCGGGTAGTGCTGCGACTCGGCCAGCAGCTGGCGCACGCGCTTGCGATCGTTCTTCGGGTTCTGCCCGTCGGTGACGAACAGCACCCATGCGGGCAGATGGCCGTTCACCGGCGCGGAAGCCGCCGGTGCGGGCGTCTCGTCCGCGCCGCCGAACAGCCGGCTCAGGAAGCCGCGCTTCTCTTCGCGTTGCGGCGACGGCTGCGGCGCGCGGAAGAAGAAGTCGACGATGTCGTTCATCACCGGCGCGTACTGCGTGCCGCCCCATTTGTCGATCCGCGCTTCGAGCACGTGGTCGGAAATGTACGAGCCGTAGTTGTCCGGCGTCGCGGTCGGCAGCCGGTTGTAGCCTTCGGTGAAGGTCCACGTGTCGACTTCGCCGTTGTCGTCGAACTTCAGTGCGATGCCGAGGATACGGTCGTGCGTCTCCTGGATCACGCCCGACTGGTAGAGCGGCTTCGCGGAGCCGGAGATGTCGAGCGCCGCGCCGACGCGCACGACGGGCGGCTTCAGGATCTGGCGTTTTTCGAGGACGATCGCGACCTTCGCCGCGCGTTTCTCAAGCGTAATCATGCGGTGTTCTCTCAGTTCTCTCAGTTGTGCTTCGGAGCGAATCGGGTGATCAGGTCCTGTTCGAGCTGGCGCAGGCGCGGCGCGTCCTGCTCGCGCTGGCGCTTGCCGTCGGCGATGATCTGCGTGATGTCGTCGAATGCGCCGAACAGCTGCTGCTGCGCGTATTCGAACGTGTCGGTCGAGATCACCGGGCGCTGGCCGAGCTTCGCGACTTCCTGCGCGTTCTGGCGGTTCAGGTCGGCCTGCGCGCGGATCGCCTCGTCGGCCGCGTCGTACGTCGCGTTCGCGAGTGCCGCCGCGCGCTTCGTGCTGAGCTGCTCGAGGTAGAGCGCGAACGCATTGGTCCACGCGGGGATCAGCACGGTCTTGATCGTCATGAACTTCGACGTCAGCGTGCGTTTCTGGTCCTGCTCCATGCGGATCTGCGGCGCGAGCTGCTTCGACATCAGCATCGCGCGGTCGAGGTCGTCGAGCTTGCTTTCGAGCGCGTCGACCTTGCGCTTCACGTCGAGCAGGCGTTGTGCGGCGAACGCGTCGTCCGCCGGCTGCTGGCCGGCCGCGAGATGCGCACGCAGCGTCGCGAGCGCCGTTTCGCCGTGCGCCTTCGACTGCGCGAGCTCCTGGTGCAGCGCGTAATTGTCGTTGTACATCCGCTCGAGCTCGTCGATGCCGGCCTTCTGGCGCCGCGCATGGCTCTCGAGCTCGACGACGAGCGTGTCCATCCGCTTGCTCACCGATTCGTATTGCGACAGCAGCTTCTCCTTGGTCGAGCGAAACAACCGCGTGACCTGCGTGAGCAGCCCGCCCTTGTCGGCACCGCGCGGATCGAGCCCCTTCGCGGTCGCGATCAGTTCGTTGAGCTTGTCACCGAACTGGTCGGCATCCGACGCACGGACGCTCGCGAGAATCTGCTGGGAAAAAGCGGCGATCCGCGTGCCCTGCGTCGCGCCGAGCTGGTCGATCTCGTCGACGGTGATCAGGCGGACATTCTCCGCAGGGCGCGCGGCCGGCATGGTGACGGCGGCGGCAGGCACGGCGACGGGTGACGAAGACGGGGTGGAAGGACGATCGCTGACCGCATCGGAGTTCTTGTCATCGAATAGCGGCTTCATGTGGCTACCACGTTTCCTTTTCTGCTTTCTGCTGCGTGTTGTCGTGCGCGCGTGGCGCGCATCCGCGATTGCCGCCGTGCTCTCTCACGGGCGGCAGACGGACAATAAATGGCCCGAGCGCCTTGCGTCAAGGGACGGAATTCTTTCAATTCCATTCATTTTGTAAGGTGATGGGCGGACGTCATGCCCGGGCGCCGCCGCTCCTGCCTTGATGCGGGCTGGCCTCGCGAGATTCGGACGCGCCGAAACTTACATGTCGGATCAATGCGAAAGAGAAATGAAACCGCCTGTTTGAGCGGGTTTCAGACGGCGCACTCACGGGGCCAAGGCCCTCGCGGGCACCGGTCGCGCATTACCGATCGCGCACGCGATTCATCCCGAGCCTGGGCAGGATGAACGGCACCGATCGGTCACGAATCGTAAAATCCCATCGTCCGTCGACGTCCACGAACGTCGCGCTGAAATGCCGGTCGTCGGCCCACGCGAGGTCGTCCAGATGGCACGACGCATACATCGCGCCGACCGTGCGCCGCGCGATTTCCGTCAATGGATCCTTCGACACGAGCGTGAACGTGACGGCCTCCTCGAACAGGCAGTCGTAGTCGGTGACGAGCAGATAAGCGGCCGGCGTCTCGAACTGGCGAAGCAGTACGTAACCGGAAACCGTGAGGCCGGAGCGCTCGCCGTTCACGAGCACGGCGGTACGCGACGGCCACGTTTCGTACGGACCGTCGTGCGTTTCGAGCGCGAAGCGTTCGATCGGCTTCATCGCCGGGCCGGTTGGCCGAGATCGAGTGCCGGAAGCATCGTCGCGTCAGTTCGCGGCCTTGCGGTACAACGCGACATATCCCGCGAGAATCAGCAGCAGCGACCCGCTGACGCGGTTCAGCCACTTCTCGCCGGCCGCTTTCCACACGCGCACCGAGTGCACGCCGAGCAGCGCGTAGCCGGTCATCCCGGCGACGTCGATCGCGACGATCGTGGCTGCGAGGATCGCGTACTGCGGCGCGATCGCGTGCGACCGGTCGACGAACTGCGGCAGCAGCGCGGACATGAACAGGTAATACTTCGGGTTGCTCATTGCGACGAAAAAACTCTTCAGGAACGCGGTCCGCCGATCGGGCATCGCCTGATCGACTGCCTGCGCGGCAGCACGACCGCCGGACGAGAGCAGCATCCGCACACCGACATAGGCGAGCCACGCGGCACCGGCCAGCTTCAGCGTGACGAACGCCGTTTCCGATGCTTCGAGCAGCATCCCGAGACCGAACCCGACCAGCGCGACCATCACGACATCGGCGGTGACTGCGCCGAGCATGCCGACCAGTGCGTGACGCAAACCGTACCGTGAGCCGTTGCTCATCGCAAGCAACACCGTCGGGCCGGGCGTCGCAACGCCGACGGAGAGGATCAGGGCAAAAGCGAGCAAGGCGGACAGCGACATGGCGTGGCGTTCCTTCTGAAGGGAGCTTGCGAACGGGATGGCGTCGCCGTCTTCGGCCGCGCGGGCCGCTGCCGGCGCACGCGAACAATGACGACGCATTCGGACGGTCGATGATCGCATGTTCGCCCCGAGGCCCGCTCGGCGGTTGCGTGACATCGATCCCGCACGGCGCCCACCCGCTATCCCAAATAATGAGCCGCCGTTTTTCGTAAACGACAATGATTCTCGTTTACGTTAGACTCCGCCGCTCGATAAAAACACGTCCGCGACAGCACGGACGCGCCACACCGCCCGGATTCCGACTCGCCGCCCTGGGATGGATTACCGACCACACCCGATTTGCGTCCCATGTCGACACTTTCGTTACCCGCCCGGCGTCTCACGCCGATCGCCTTCGGCATCACGCTGGCCTGCGCGCTCGCCGCCCCCGCGCAGGCCCAGCAGGCCGCGCCCGCTGCCCCCACCGTGCCTGACACGGCGGTGCTGCCGTCGATCAACGTGACGGGCGCCGCCGAGCCGCTGCCCGGCGACCTCGCGCCGACCTACGCAGGCGGCCAGGTCGCGCGCGGTGCGGATTACGGCGTGCTCGGCCGGCAAAAGTCGAGCGACGTGCCGTTCAGCATGACCACCTACACGTCGAAGCTGATCGAGGACCAGCAGGCACGCACCCTCGCCGACGTGCTCGACAACGATCCGGCCGTGCGCAGCGCATCCGGCTACGGCAACTTCTCGCAGGTATTCATCATCCGCGGATTCCAGCTCGCCGGCGACGACGTTGCGCTGAACGGCTTGTACGGCGTCACGCCGCGACAGCTCGTGCAGACCGATGCGGTCGAACGCGTCGACGTGCTCAAGGGCGCGAATGCGTTCCTGAGCGGTGCATCGCCGAACGGTTCGGCCGTCGGCGGCGGCGTGAACCTGCAACTGAAGCGCGCGGACGACAAACCGCTCACGCGCGTCACCGTCGACGGCTCGGTGTCGGGCTCGATCGGTACGCACGTCGACATCGGCCGCCGCTTCGGCAGCGACGGCCAGTTCGGCGTGCGCGTGAACCAGTCGATCGGCGGCGGCGACACGGCCGTCGATGACGAGCGCCACCGCAACAGCGTGACCGCCGTGTCGCTCGACTGGCGCGGCGACAAGCTGCGCCTGTACGGCGACTTCCTGTATCAGCGCGAGCGGATCGACAACGGCCGCCCCGTCGTGCTGATCGGCGGCAACCAGGCGCCGGCGGTGCCGTCCGCGACGCACAACTACGCGCAGCCGTGGAGCTTCAGCGAGCTCGAGGATACGGTCGGGATCGTGCGTGCCGAATACGATTTCCTGCCCGCGTGGACGGCCTACGTGTCGGGCGGTGCCCGGCATACGAACGAGCACGGCGACTACTACACGCCGACCTACTCGTCGTCCGGCACGACCGGCTCGCGCCTGAGCGTGCCGCACAAGGAGGATGCCCAATCGGCCGAAGCCGGCGTGCGCGGCCGCTTCACGACCGGCCCCGTGTCGCACTTCGTGACGGCCGGCGCATCGTTCATCCGCATCGACAGCCAGTCTGCGTACACGATGTCGGGCGCGTTCCCGACGACGCTCTACGATCCGGCGCCGGTCGCGTTTCCGCCGACCGTCTATGCGGGCGGCGACATGAGCGATCCGGGCACGGTCACCAAGACCTGGCTGCGCAGCGTCGCGGTGTCCGACACGCTCGGCTTCCTCGGCGACCGCGTGCTGTTCACGATCGGCGCGCGCCGCCAGTCGATCTCCGTCGACAATTTCGACTACACGGGCGCGGTGTCGTCGACGTACAGCGACGCGATCACGACGCCCGTGTTCGGTCTCGTCGTCAAGCCGTGGCAGAACGTCTCGATCTTCGCGAACCGCAGCGAAGCGCTCGCGCAGGGTGAAATCGCGCCGAACACCGCGCGCAACGCGGGCCAGTCGCTGTCGCCGTTCCGCTCGAAGCAGGTCGAAGCCGGCATCCGCTACGACACCAGCAAGGTCGGCGCGTCGCTCGCGCTGTTCCAGATCGAGAAGCCGATGGCGTACACCGATCCGGTGTCGAACCTGTTCGGCGCCGACGGCACGCAACGGCACCGCGGCGTCGAGACGGCCGTGTACGGCGAGCCATGGAAAGGCGTGCGGCTGATCGCGGGCGCGACCTATATCAACGCGACGCTGCAAAACACGGCGGGCGGCGCGAACGACGGCAACCGGCCGATCGGCGTGCCGTCGTTCCTGCTCAACGCGGGTGCCGAATACGACGTGCCGATGCTGCGCGGCCTCACGCTGACCGCGCGCTGGATCCACACGGGCCCGCAGTACCTGGACGTCGCAAACACGATGTCGATTCCGGCATGGGACCGCTACGATCTCGGTGCGCGTTATGCGACGGCGCTGTTCGGCAGGAAGACGACGTTCCGTGCGACCGTGCGCAACGTCACGAACAAGTCGTACTGGTCGTCGACGACCGGCGGGTACCTGACGCAGGGCGAGCCGCGGTCGGTGTGGCTGTCGATGACGACGGATTTTTGACGATTGCCGAAGGGAGTGGCGGGCTGCCGCCAGAGTTTGCTATACTCTCGGTCTTCCGGAGAGATGGATGAGTGGTTTAAGTCGCACGCCTGGAAAGCGTGTATAGGTTAATCGCCTATCGGGGGTTCGAATCCCCCTCTCTCCGCCAGGATGTCAGCAAAAACGGGCCGTTCGGCCCGTTTTTCGTTTCTGCACGCCAAAGCGCCCGCCATCATGCGCTTCGCATCGATTTCCGCCGCCAGGCGTCGGGCGATCGCGCCAGCCATGCAGTTCAATGCGCTACTCATCGCTTCATCGTTTTTCTCGACGCAACGACAGCGCCACTCAATCCATCCGTCGGAATTGAATCACGATCGCATATCGGCATCGCCGACAAGGATGCGACTCATTTTCTTCCCGCGTCGACTTTTCATCACTGCGCGAAAGCCTGCATGCGCAATTCATGAACGTGATGCAAACGAAAATGTTGGCCATGGGCTTTGCGAATCAAGTCATCGACACGGCGGTTTCGCCGGCACCCATCGCACATCGAACCCCGAACCCCGAACACCGCTCGCTAAAGATGTGTATTCTTCTGACGATATCCGAGGTTTCAGCTCCGCGAGTCAGATCCATGCGATTCAGTCCAGGGTTCGCCATGACGATTGTCGCTTCGACGATGCTGTCAGCTTGCGCAACGGCATTTTCGCCGCCGTCGATCACCACCACCGTCGCGGTGACCTCTCCCCCGCCGGTCGACAAGGCGCTGCGCGACGGCGGATCGTCTACCGACCTGTCGGTCATCGGTCAGCCTGCATCCCCGTTTCGCACGCTGCTTTCCGTTCGCGAGTGCGCTGCCGGCAAATGCGCGGCGGGAATCGCCATGCCGACGCTCGCGGTCACGGTTCAACGCGTGTCCGAAGGACAGGCGGCGATACGCTTCTCGGTCAACGGAGAGATCGGCGCCAGCCAGACGCTGAAATCGCAAACCGGGAACACCTCATCGGAAACGACGATGTGGATCCCGTCGAGCGCGACACCGATCAACGATCGCTTTGCCGTCGACCGGGTCGCGACGATCAAGGTCGGCGAGTTTCGCCACGTGGCACTGCCTCATGGCATCCGTGCGTATGTGTGCGTCGCGATACCGAACGCCAAGGGGATGACGGACGGAAGCTGCGATTTCAGCCGGGTGCAGACGACCAAGGGCGCCGAGCTCGGCATTTCCGCGCTCTGACCGCCCGTCACAACGCCGGTACGGGCTGCCCCCCCGCCCCCGGCACGCGAGCATGCCGAACGACACCCGCGTCACGGATGCCGGATGTAATCCACCAGCGCCCGCGTATAGTCATCCGGCTTTCGATCGAACAGACTCACGACGATCGCCACCGCGAACCCCGCCGGCACCCCGAACACCCCCGAACTGATCGACTCGATCCCGAACCACGTGCGCCCCGCGAATCCCGTCAGCTGCGTGAAGTACGGATAGGTCGACACGATGTAGTACACGCACACCGCGAGCCCGGTCACCATCCCGGCGATCGCACCGCGCGTCGTCGTGCGCTTCCAGAACACGCCGAGCACCAGCACCGGAAAGAAGCTCGAGGCCGCCAGCGAGAACGCGGCGCCGACGAGAAACAGGATCTTCCCCGTATTGAGCGACGCGACATACGACGCGAACAGGGCGACGCCGAGCAGCAGCACCTTCGAGATCGTCACGCGCCGCTGGCTCGATGCGTCGGGCGCGACCATGCAGTAGTAGACGTCGTGCGACAGCGCGTTGGCGATCGTCAGCAGCAGCCCGTCCGCGGTCGACAGCGCCGCGGCAAGCGCACCGGCCGCGATCAGTCCCGACACGACGTACGGCAGCCCGGCAATCTCCGGCGCGGCCAGTACGACCATGTCCGGCTGCATCTGGATTTCCGACCAATGCACGATGCCATCGCGAATCACCTCGACGACGCTGATCAGGTCGGGTTCGAAGTGATGCCATTGCGTGACCCACGCCGGCAATTCCGCGAACGGCCGCCCGACGAGGTTCGCGAGGATCTCGTACTTGATCAGCACCGCGAGCACCGGCACGCTGAGGTAGAACAGCGCGATGAAGAACAGGGTCCACCCGACCGAGCGCCGCGCCGACGCGACCGACGTGGTCGTGTTGTAACGCGTCAGGATGTGCGGCAGGCTCGCAGTGCCGAGCGACAGGCACAGCAGCAGCGCGAGGAAATTCCGCTCGCGCGGCTTGCGCTCGTCATCGCTCGCGGCGGGAAACGGTTCGTGCATCGGCACGGGCGGCTCGGCACGGGCCAGCAGGTCGTCACGCGCCTGCGTCCACGCGACCCGCGCCGCCGCCGGATCGCGCGGAAAGTCCGCCAGCTCGCGCTCGCGCTGGCTGATCTCGCGCAGCGGCCCGTTGTGGCGCCGCAGGTCGGCCAGTTGGTCGGCAAGATGCCGGCGTGCATCCGCATACGACGAAGGCAGCCGGTCGAGCCGCGTCTGGATGTCCGCGGCTTGTCGTCGATACGCGTTGCGAACCTGCTGTTCGTCGGACGCATCGCGCACCTGCGCCTCGCGCGCCGCGACGCGCTCCATCAGCTTGCCGTAGCTGAACTGCGGCACCGGGCCGAGCCCGTTCTTCATCGCGATCAGCGACACCGGAATCAGGATCGCGCTGATCAGGATGATGTACTGCGCGACCTGCGTCCAGGTGACCGCGCGCATCCCGCCGAGAAACGAGCACACGAGAATGCCCGCGAGCCCGCAGAAGATCCCGATCGCGAAATCGACGCCGATGAAGCGCGTCGCGATCAGGCCGATCCCCTGGATCTGCGCGACCAGGTACACGAACGAACACAGGATCGCCGCGCCGGCCGCGAGCGCACGCACGGCCGTACTCGAAAAGCGCGTACCGAGAAAATCGGGAATCGTGTAGCGCGCGAGCTTGCGCACATACGGCGCAAGCAGGAACGCCACGAGGCAGAACCCGCCCGTCCAGCCCATCACGTACGCGAGCGCATCGTAGCCGGTCGTATAGAGCGAGCCGGCCAGGCCGATGAACGACGCGGCCGACAGCCAGTCGGCCGCCGTCGCCATCCCGTTGAACGCGGACGGCACGCGCCGCCCGGCCACGTAGTATTCGACGAGATCGGACGTGCGCGACAGCAGCCCGATCACCGCGTACACCGCGATCGGCACGAACAGGAACACGTAGCCGATCCAGACGCCGGAGCCGGTGGCGCGCTCGATCCGCCACATCAGCAGCACGAATCCGAGAAACCCCAGCGTGTAGAGCGCATACGCGCGGATCAGTCGATGCGTCAGCATGAATCAGCGCCCGCCGTTCGGATGGCCGGTACGTGCCGCATGATCGTCGTACGCGCGGCGCAGCGTGCGGTCGGCGCGTTGCATCAGCCCGATGTACGCGACGATCAGCACGAGATACACGAGAATCGCGCCCTGCGCACCGACGTAGAACGGCAGGCTGAACCCGGCGAAGCGCACGCTCGCGAGCGCGGGCCCGAAGAACGGCACGATGAACGACACGGCGAAACCGATCGCCATCAGCACCGCGATCAGCGCGACGTTAAAGCGCCAGTAGCGTGCATGGGCACGCGCGAGCGGCTCGGGAACGGGCGGTGGCGCGGCAGGCGCGGATCGGGTCGGAACGGTCATGCCGTTATGTAACAAAAAGCCCCTGCGCGGGCAATCGGGATTGCCGCGCAGGGGCTCGTGCGCGTGATGCGGAACCGGTACGGTCAGCGCACTTCGGCGAGCTGCTCGAGGATGGCCGGGTTCTCGAGCGTGGACGTGTCCTGCGTGATCGCTTCACCCTTGGCGAGCGAACGCAGCAGGCGCCGCATGATCTTGCCCGAGCGCGTCTTCGGCAGGTTGTCGCCGAAGCGGATGTCCTTCGGCTTTGCGATCGGCCCGATCTGCTTGCCGACCCAGTCGCGCAGCGTCTTGGCAAGTGCTGCGGCCTCCTCGCCTTCCGGACGCGCACGCTTGAGCACCACGAACGCGACCACCGCCTCGCCCGTCGTGTCGTCAGGACGGCCGACCACGGCCGCCTCGGCCACCAGCTCGTGCGAGACCAGCGCCGATTCGATCTCCATCGTGCCGAGCCGGTGGCCCGACACGTTCAGCACGTCGTCGATCCGGCCCATGATCGTGAAGTAGCCGGTGTCCTTGTCGCGCACGGTGCCGTCGCCGGCGAGGTACAGCGTGCCGCCGAGTTCCTCGGGGTAATAACTCTTCCTGAAGCGTTCCGGGTCGCCCCAGATCGTGCGGATCATCGCCGGCCAAGGGCGCTTGACGACGAGAATGCCGCCTTGCCCGTTCGGCACGTCCTGGCCGGTTTCGTCGACCACCGCGGCCATGATGCCCGGCAGCGGCAGCGTGCACGAACCGGGCACGGTCGGCGTCGCGCCCGGCAGCGGCGTGATCATGTGGCCGCCCGTCTCGGTCTGCCACCACGTATCGACGATCGGGCAGCGCTCCTCGCCGACGTGCTTGTGATACCACATCCATGCTTCCGGATTGATCGGCTCGCCGACCGTGCCGATGATGCGCAGGCTCGACAGGTCGTAGCTCTTCGGATGCACCTTGTCGTCGGCCTCGGCGGCCTTGATCAGCGAACGGATCGCGGTCGGCGCGGTGTAGAACACGCTGACCTTGTGGTCGCCGATCATCTTCCAGAAGCGGCCGGCGTCAGGCCAGGTTGGCACGCCCTCGAACACGACCTGCGTGCCGCCGCAGGCGAGCGGGCCGTACGTGATGTACGTGTGGCCGGTGACCCAGCCGATGTCGGCCGTGCACCAGAACACGTCGGTGGGCTTCCAGTCGAAGGTCCACTTCATCGTCTGCGCGGCCCACAGCAGGTAGCCGCCGGTGCTGTGCTGCACGCCCTTCGGCTTGCCGGTCGAGCCCGACGTGTACAGGATGAACAGCGGATGCTCGGCGCTGACCCATTCCGGCTCGCAGGTGTCGGATTCGGCGGCCGTCAGTTCGTGCATCCACAGGTCGCGGTCGGCATGCCAGTCGATCTTGCCGCCGGTGCGGCGATAGACGATCACGCTCTTCACCGCTTCGCAGCCGCCCAGCGCGAGCGCCTCGTCGGCGATGCTCTTGAGCGGCAGCGTCTTGCCGCCGCGCGCCTGCTCGTCGGCCGTGATCAGCGCCGTCGCGCCGACGTCGACGAGCCGCTCGTTCAGCGACTTCGCGGAGAAGCCGCCGAACACGACCGAGTGGGTCGCGCCGATGCGCGCGCAGGCCTGCATCGCGACGATGCCTTCGATCGACATCGGGATATAGATGACGACGCGGTCGCCCTTGCCGATGCCGCGCTTCTTCAGCGCATTCGCGAAACGCGACACGCGGGCGAGGAGATCCGCATAGGTGACGCGCGTGACGGTGCCGTCGTCGGCTTCGAAGATCACCGCGACGCGCTCGCCGTTGCCGGCTTCGACGTGACGGTCGAGGCAGTTGTACGACGCATTCAGCTCGCCGTCGTCGAACCACTTGTAGAACGGCGCGTTGGACTCGTCGAGCACCTTCGTGAACGGCTTGTGCCACGCGAGGCCCTCGCGCGCGAGGCGCGCCCAGAAGCCTTCGTAATCGCGCTCGGCCTCGGCGACGAGCGCCCGATAGGCCGGCATGCCGGAAATGGTCGCCGCCTGCTCGAGCGCCGCGGGCGGCGCAAACTGGCGGGTTTCGTGAAGAACCGATTCAATCGCAGACATCGACTACCCCTTGGTGAACATGAATCCTCTGCATGGCGGCGCGATCGTGCACGCCGCGCGTCTTGGCCGGCGCATGCGCGCCGCTGTCTCCTACCCACCATCCGCGCACGGCCCGAAGGCCGCTGCGCGATGCTGCGCCGCACCACGTCGCACGATGGCGACCGGGCGACCCGACAGTGTCCACAATAAGCGCTCCAACTTACCCGTCACTTACGCGGCACGGCCGTTTCGCCCGCCGGGCGGCGCCGCTTGCAGCTTTACGCTGTAACGAGCGCGACCCTACAATCCTAACTGAACTCGCCTTCCGGATTCCAGCTTGAATCGCTATGCTTTCTTTCTCGTTCTGTCGATGCTGTTCGTCGGCAGCAATGTCGGTATCGGCAAATCGATCGTCGTCTTCGTTCCCGTCGCCATCCTCGCCACACTGCGCTTCGTGATTGCGATCGCCGTGCTGTGGCCGCTGTTCAGCCCGGTAAAGATGCGCACCGTCAAGCGCGGCGAATGGCTGAACCTGTTCCTGCAGGCGTTCTTCGGCACCTTCATGTTCACGCTGCTGATGCTGAACGGCGTGCAGCGCACGAGCGCGGTCGCGGCCGGCGTGATCACCAGCACCATCCCGGCGATCGTCGCGCTGTTCGCGTGGCTGATCCTGCGTGAAAAACCGAACGGCCGTGCGCTCGTGTCGATCGCGCTCGCGATCGCCGGCGTCGTGACGATCAACCTCGCGAACGGCAGCGCCGCCGGGCACGGCGCATCGTCGTCACTCACCGGCAACCTGCTGATCCTCGGCGCGGTGTGCTGCGAATCGATCTACGTGATCCTGTCGCGCCGCCTCACGCAGACGCTCGCGCCGATCGACATCTGCGCGTACACGCACCTGTTCGGCCTGTGCCTGATGCTGCCGCTCGGCGCGACGGCCATGTGGCATTTCGATTACGCGAGTGTACCGGCCGGCACCTGGGCGCTCGTCGTCTGGTACGGCCTGTCGGCCAGCATCTTCTCGTTCTGGCTGTGGATGAAAGGCATCCGGCACGTGCCGGGCAGCCTCGCCGGCGTGTTCAGCGCGGTGCTGCCGGTCGCCGCGGCCGCGTATGGCATCGTGTTCCTCGGCGAGCGGCCGACCCTCGCCCACGGCATTGCGCTCGCGTGCGTCGTCACCGGCATCGTGCTCGCGAGCCTGCGCGTGAAACGCGTGCCCGCCGCCGCGTCCTGATCCGTCCCTGGCTGTGCCGGCGCGTCACTGCAGTCGCGCCGGCCGACGCGTTACAATAGCGCGCCTTTTCAAGATTACCCCCGATACCTGCGCACCGCGCCCGAGTCTCCACCATGTCCGCCCCGCATTCGCCCGGCCGCCCCGCGCGTCGCCCGCTTCGCCCGCTTCCCGCGCTGATTTTCATGAGCCGCTGGCTCCAGGTTCCGCTTTACCTCGGCCTGATCGTCGCGCAGGCCGTCTACGTGTTCCTGTTCCTGAAGGAAGTCTGGCACCTGCTGTCGCATGCGACCAGCCTCGACGAAATCAGCGTGATGCTCGCGGTGCTCGGCCTGATCGACGTGGTGATGATCTCGAACCTGCTGATCATGGTGATCGTCGGCGGTTACGAAACGTTCGTGTCGCGCCTCGGCATCGAGGGCCACCCCGACGAGCCCGAATGGCTCGACCACGTGAACGCGGGCGTGCTGAAGGTCAAGCTGTCGATGGCGCTGATCAGCATTTCGTCGATCCACCTGCTGAAGACGTTCATCAACCCCGACCAGCACACGATGCACGCGATCATGTGGCAGGTGATCATCCACGTGTCGTTCCTGGTGTCGGCGCTCGTGATGGCGTGGGTCGACCGCCTGACGACGCACACGCACCCGGCCCATTTCCACGAGACGCACGCGCCGCACGCGAGCGCCGTGCCCGCGTCCCGCAAGCCGGCCGAAACAGCCGCCAACGCATAAACGCATTCCCCACTGTCCCCACAGAGTCTCAGCCATGACCGTCATCAAACAGGAAGACCTGATCCAGAGCATCGCGGATTCGCTGCAGTACATCAGCTACTACCACCCGCTCGACTACATCCAGGCCCTCGGCCGCGCGTACGAGCTGGAAGAAAGCCCGGCCGCGAAGGATGCGATCGCGCAGATCCTCACGAACAGCCGCATGTGCGCGGAAGGCAAGCGTCCGATCTGCCAGGACACCGGCATCGTCACGATCTTCGTGAAGGTCGGCATGGACGTGCGCTGGGACGGCGCGACGATGGGCCTCACCGACATGATCAACGAAGGCGTGCGCCGCGGTTACACGCACCCGGACAACGTGCTGCGCGCGTCGATCGTCAATCCGCCGGAAGGCGCCCGCAAGAACACGAAGGACAACACGCCGGCCGTGATCCACTACGAGATCGTGCCGGGCGACAAGGTCGACGTGCAGGTCGCGGCGAAGGGCGGCGGCTCGGAGAACAAGTCGAAGTTCGTGATGCTGAACCCGTCCGACTCGATCGTCGACTGGGTGCTGAAGACGGTCCCGACGATGGGCGCGGGCTGGTGCCCGCCGGGCATGCTCGGGATCGGCATCGGCGGCACCGCCGAAAAGGCGATGCTGATGGCGAAGGAATCGCTGATGGAGCCGATCGACATCCAGGAAATCATCGCGCGCGGCCCGAAGGACTGGGTCGAGGAACTGCGTGTCGAACTGCACGAGAAGGTCAACGCACTCGGCATCGGCGCCCAGGGCCTCGGTGGCCTGGCAACGGTGCTCGACGTGAAGATCATGGCGGCACCGACGCACGCGGCATCGAAGCCGGTCGCGCTGATCCCGAACTGCGCGGCCACGCGCCACGCGCACTTCGTGCTCGACGGCTCGGGCCCGGCCAAGCTTGAAGCACCGTCGCTCGACGCCTGGCCGAAGGTCCAGTGGGAACCGAACACGGAAACCAGCAAGCGCGTCGACCTGAACACGCTGACGCCGGAAGAAGTCGCCAGCTGGACGCCGGGCCAGACGCTGCTGCTGTCGGGCAAGATGCTCACCGGCCGCGACGCTGCGCACAAGCGCATCGCCGACATGCTCGCGAAGGGCGAGAAGTTGCCGGTCGACTTCACCAACCGCGTGATCTACTACGTCGGCCCGGTCGATCCGGTGCGTGACGAAGTGGTCGGCCCGGCAGGCCCGACGACGGCCACGCGCATGGACAAGTTCACCGAGACGATGCTTGCGCAAACCGGCCTGATCTCGATGGTCGGCAAGGCCGAGCGCGGCCCGGTCGCGATCGACGCGATCAAGAAGCACAAGGCGGCCTACCTGATGGCCGTCGGCGGCGCCGCATACCTCGTGTCGAAGGCGATCCGCGGCGCGAAGGTGCTCGCATTCGAGGACCTCGGCATGGAAGCGATCTACGAGTTCGACGTGCAGGACATGCCGGTGACGGTCGCCGTCGATTCGTCGGGCACGTCGGTGCACCAGACCGGCCCGAAGGAGTGGCAGGCGAAGATCGGCAAGATCCCGGTCGCAACCGCTTGAGCGCGATCGAATGCAAGGCCGGACGCAAGTCCGGCCTTTTTGCTTCTCGTTCTCATTCCTGCATGCGGCCGGTTATTCGAGGCTGATTCTCATTACATGCAAAAGGCAGGCCCGGCAAGGCTTTGAGGCTTGGCTTTTCTCGTACGAGCGATTATCTTTCGGTTTCTGAAGCCCCACTGAACAAGGAACAAGCCATGCAAGGCGACAAGAAAGTCATCGAATATCTGAACGCCCAGTTGAAGAATGAACTCACGGCGATCAACCAGTACTTCCTGCATGCGCGCATGTACAAGCACTGGGGCCTCGAGAAACTGGGCAAGCACGAGTACGACGAGTCGATCGGCGAAATGAAGCACGCCGACTGGCTGATCGAGCGCGTATTCATGCTCGACGGCCTGCCGAACCTGCAGGACCTGCACAAGCTGCTCATCGGCGAGGAAACCGAAGAGATCCTGAAGTGCGACCTGAAGCTCGAGCAGATCTCGCAGTCCACCTGCAAGGAAGCGATCGCCTATTGCGAATCGGTTCGTGACTACGTGTCGCGCGAGATCTTCGAAAAAATCCTCGACGACACCGAAGAGCACATCGACTGGCTGGAAACGCAGATCGACCTGATCGGCAAGGTCGGCCTGCAGAACTACCAGCAAACGATGATGGGTTCGCCGGAGTAAGCGCGCTCCGCCCTTCCCGCCATCGCCACCCGCCCTTTCATGTCGACATCTTCCGTTATCGCCGTGACGTCCACGACCGTCGCCCCCATCGGCATCTTCGATTCAGGGTTGGGTGGCCTGTCGGTACTGCGCGCCGCGCGCGCGCAGCTGCCCGACGAATCGTTCATCTACGTCGCCGATTCGCACCACGCACCTTATGGTCCGCGCGATGAGGCGTTCATTACGGAACGCACGCTGGCAATCGGCGAGTGGCTGGCCCGCGAAGGGGCGAAGGCGCTCGTCATCGCCTGCAACACCGCAACCGCACGCGCGATCGCCGCGATCCGCGAACACCTGCCGATGCCGCTCGTCGGCGTCGAGCCGGGCATCAAGCCGGCCGTCGCCGTGTCCGCGAGCGGCGTCGCGGGCGTCCTCGCCACGCAGTCGACGCTGAACAGCCCGCGCTTCCAGGCGCTGCTCGACCGCTACGGCGCCGGCCGCCGCTTCCTCTGCCAGCCCGGCCACGGGCTCGTCGAGGCCATCGAGCGCGGCGACACGAATTCGCCTGCATTGCGCGCGTTGCTCGACAGCTATCTGCAGCCGATGCTCGACGACGGCGCCGATACGCTGGTACTCGGCTGCACGCATTACCCGTTCTTCACGGAAACGATTCGTGACCTTGTGGGCGACCGCCTGACGATCGTCGACACGAGCGACGCAATCGCGCGCCAGCTCGCCCGGATTCTCGACGAGCGCAACCTGCGTGCACCGGCCGGCACGCGCGCGGCGCCGCCCCGCTTCTGCTCGACCAGCGACGGCCGCCAGTTGCAGGTACTCGCATCGACGCTGCTCGGCCTCGCCGCACCGGTCGAATCCGTCACCATTTCCTCGCCGAACGCGCGCGCCTGCGCGACCGCCTGACACGAGCCGGCACGCCCGCTTCCGCGTGCCGCTCCACCGCCCCCATCGCTTCAAGGGTCCGATGACCTTAAAAAAAGCCCGACCCGCGCTTGTCAACGTCCGCAAAATTAATGATAATAATTCGCATTAACGTTAGCTATCGCAACTCACCATGATCGTCTGCGTGTGCAAGTCAGTTTCCGATCGCAAGATTCGCGCGTCCCTCGCAGAGGGCGTGAACTCTTTCGATGAACTCCAGTTCGAGCTCGGCGTGGCCACGTGCTGCGGCAAGTGCGAGGAGTCCGTACGCGACCTCATGGCCGAACAAGGCGTCTGCGCGAGCCAGTGCGGTGTCGAGCACCACGCTCATCCGATCCCGGTCACGTTCTACGAACGCAAGGCTGCCTGACCGGCGCCGGGTGTGTACATGCGGCCCAGGCCGCATTTTTGTTTTGACCGTCAGCAAGCCACCGTCTACGCGAGCCAGCGGCTTACCTGCCAAGGAGCCTGTTATGGAATTGCTGATCGGATTTGTGACCACCGTTTGCATCTCGCTGCTGATCTTCCGCAAGTGATGCCGATTCACCCGCCGCGCCCCGGGTGCGACATCGTTCTTTCAAGCTAACATGCAGGCTTCGCATTCCACTCCCGCCGGCATCTTGCCGGCTGCACCACGTATGAATCCCCGAGTGATCGTCGCCGCGGTCGGTGTGCTTGCCGCACATGCGATCATGCTGACGGCCGCCTGGCTCCATCGCAACGCGCCGCCGCCGGCGAAGGAGATCGAGGTTCAGTCGATCACCGCACAGCTCATTCCGCCCGCGCCCCCTGCCCAGCCGGTCGCGGTCCAGTCGGCCGCGCAGCAGCCCACGCCCCCCAAGCCCACGCCGCGCGTGAAGCCGAAGGTCGAGCCGAAGCCGGTACAGAAAGCCGTCCCGACGCCTCAGCCGGTCGCGCAGGCACCGTCGCCGACGCCCGCGCCGGCAGCGGTCGATCCGACGCCGGCTCCCGCCGCGCCGGCGCCTGCCGCACCGGCTGCAGCACCCGGCCCGGCGCGCGAGACAATGCAGGTCAGCGCACCGAAGAACGTCACGGCGCTCAGCTGCAATTTCGTGAAGCCCGCCTATCCGACGATGTCGAAGCGTCGCGGCGAAACGGGCACGGCTTATGTTCACTTCATCATCGGCGTGACGGGCAAGATCGAAAGCGTCCAGCTGCAGAAGAGCAGCGGCTACCCGCGTCTCGACGAAGCCGCGCTCGAGGCGACGCGCGCCAGCACCTGTCCGCCGTATATCGAGAACGGCCAGGCGATCCGCGCCGCCCATACGCTGCCCTTCAACTTCACGCTCGACGACTAACCCGTCATATTCGGTAGATTCAAAGGAAACAAGAAAATGCAAAGCTACGGTATCGCGCACGTCTGGGCGCAAGGTGATTTCGTCACGCGCGCCATCGCGATCACGCTGCTCGTGATGTCGATCCTGTCGTGGATCGTGATCGTCATCAAGGGCTGGAACGTGATCCGCCTGAACCGCCTGACGAAGAACGCCGAACAGGCGTTCTGGCATTCGGACAACTTCGACGACGGCATCAAGAAGCTCGGGCTCGCCGCCTCGACGCCGAACGACAACCCGTTCCTCGCGCTCGCGCTGTCGGGCAAGGAAGCCGCCGATCACCACCATCAGACGCAACCGCACCTGCACGACCGCATGGACGTGTCGGACTGGGTCACGCGCTGCCTGAAGGACACGATGGACGAAGGCATCTCGCGCATGCAAAGCGGCCTCGCGATCCTCGCGTCGGTCGGCAGCACGGCGCCATTCGTCGGCCTGTTCGGTACGGTCTGGGGGATCTACCACGCACTGCTCGCGATCGGCGCATCCGGCCAGACGTCGATCGACCAGGTCGCGGGCCCGGTCGGCGAATCGCTGATCATGACCGCATTCGGCCTGTTCGTCGCGATCCCGGCCGTGCTCGGCTACAACGCACTCACCCGTGCGAACAAGGGCGTGGTCAGCAAGCTGCGCCGCTTCGCGCACGGCCTGCACGCGTATTTCGTGACGGGCGCGAGCCTCGCATCGTCGTCGACGCGCGACGGCCTGCGTCTCGCGACGCGCGCCAGCTGAGACGGGGTGAACCATGGCAATGAACACCGGTTTCAGCGACGATGACGACGATGCAGTGATGAGCGAGATCAACATGACGCCGCTCGTCGACGTCATGCTCGTACTCCTGATCATTTTCCTCGTGACGATCCCGGCGATGCAGCACGCGGTGAAGATCGACCTGCCGCATGCCAGCAGCCAGCCTGTCGACGAGAAACCGCAGACGGTCGACGTCGCGATCCAGGGCGACGGCACGATCCTGTGGGACGACCATACGGTCACGCGCGAACAATTGCAGGAACGCATCGCGGAAGCGGCAAAACGCACGCCGCAGCCGGAGTTGCACCTGCGTGCGGACCGCAAGGTTGCCTACGAACACGTCGCCGAAGTGATGTCGGATGCGCAGGCCGGCGGCTTGACGAAGCTCGGCTTCGTGACCGAGCCGACCGCAAAAGCGAAGTAACGCACGCGCAATCAGGCGCTCGCCGGCTGCACCTGGCCGGCCGCACCTCGCCGGCCACGCACAAAGTAAAAGGCCTTCATCGCCAGATGAAGGCCTTTTTTCATGCGCACGCGGGCGCCTTCGGGCGGCGGGCTCTTTGGCGGTATCGGTTACGCCTCGAGCAACGCAAATGCGACTCTGCCGTGGTCTGCACGGACTGCGCGTTCTGCCCTATCTGGCTCACAATATATGCGGCCACCTGATTTCGCTCAGAACTTCCTTCACGAAATGGGATTTCAATATAGGCTCGCACGCACGCGCATTCAAGGTTCCGGCGATTGAAACTTGCGATTGCAGGCGACGCTTCAATGACAAAACAAATTTGCCTCGCCGCGCACGTCGTGTTCAGGTCGCCGAAACATCGGCCGCCGCTTCCTTCTTCGCACGCTCCGGACACCCCGGTTCCTTGTAGGCACCGTGATCGAGCTTCTCGACCAGATAGTCGACAAACGCACGCACAGCGGGCGGCATCCCCTGCCGCGACACGAACACCGCGTACAGTTGCGGCACGGGCAGCGTCCAGCCCGGCATCACCGGCGACAGTTGCCCCGCGCGCAGCGCGTTGCCGTACATCATCTCCGGCAGCGCCGCGATGCCGAGGCCATCGAGCACGGCTTCGCGGATCGTCATCAGGTCGGCCGTCACCAGCCGCGGGTCGTGTTCGTGCACGTGACGCGTACCGTCCGGCGCGATCAGGTTGAACACGTGCCGCCCGTCGACGCTCGGCGTATCGAGGGTTTCGAAGCCGCTCAGGTCGTCCGGTACCAGCGGCGGCGCATTCTGGCTCAGCAGGCTCGGCGCGCCGACCAGCATCTGCTCGGTGCGCCACAGCGGCCGCACGACGATATTCGCGTTCTGCGGCGGCTCCGAGCGCACCCGCAGCGCGACGTCGATCGAATCCTCGAACAGGTCGATCACGCGATTCGTCACGCGGACGTGCACCTTCACCTCGGGATAGCGGCGCAGGAATTCGGGCAGGATGCGCGACAGCATCGTCTGCGACAGCGTCACGGGCACACTGACACGCACCGAGCCGCGCGGCGATGCGCGCAACTGCTGGACCGCGTTCATCGCAGCCTGCGCTTCGGCCAGCATCGCCTGGCAGTGCTGGTAGAACAGCTCCCCCGCCTCGGTCAGCGCGAGCTTGCGTGTGGAGCGCTGCAGCAGGCGCACGCCGAGCGCCGCCTCGAGTTCGGTCAGGCGCCGCGACAGGCGCGATTTCGAGATGCCCAGCACGCGCTCCGCGGCCGAGAAACCGCCATGTTCGACGACCTGCGAAAAGTACATGAGGTCGTTCAGGTTGTGTGCATCGATATTCATCTCATCGTTCCAATTTCAGAACAATCCATTGCGAACCGTCGCGAATCGAACGGTAAAACGCCCAATATAATAGCTCTATGTTTCAAAAATAACGCTATTCCAATGATTTCGAGGGTATCCGCATGACGACCGCTCGCTCGCTTGACCGCACGTACCCCGCCCTTCGCACGACCGAAGGCGGCGGCTTCGTGGTTCACCGCCCGTTCCCGACCCGGCTGCTGATGGATTTCGATCCGTTCCTGCTGCTCGACGAAATGGGCCCCGTCGACTACGCGCCCGGCGAAGCCAAGGGCGCCCCCGACCATCCGCATCGCGGCTTCGAGACCGTGACCTACGCACTCGACGGGCGCTTCCGTCATCGCGACTCGTCCGGCCATGCCGGCACGCTCGGCCCGGGCGACGTGCAATGGATGACGGCGGGCGCCGGCGTCGTGCACAGCGAGATGCCGGATCCTGAATTCGCGCAGGCAGGCGGCCGCTCCCACGGCTTCCAGCTGTGGGTCAACCTGCCGCGGCGCGACAAGCTGATCGCGCCGCGCTACCAGGAGATCCCGGCCGATCGCATCCCGAGCGCCACGTCGCCGGACGGTCTGGCGCGCGTGCGCGTCATCGCCGGCGAAGCGTTCGGCGTCCGGGCGGCGATCGAGACGCGCACGCCGATCCTCTACCAGCATTTCACGCTGCAGCCCGGTGCAACGGTCACGCAGCCCGTCCCGGCAGGCTATCGCGTATTCGCCTATCCGATCGACGGAACGGGCCTCTACGGGCCCGACAGGCAGGCAGTCGACGCACGGCACATGGTCGTGTATGGCGACGACGGCGACACGGTCACGTTCGCTGCCGGCGACACGCCGCTCGACCTGCTGCTGATCGGCGGCGTACCGCTCAACGAGCCGATCGTCCGCTACGGCCCGTTCGTGATGAATACCGAGGAAGAGATCCGGCAGGCGGTCGTCGACTACCAGACGGGGCGCATGGGCCGTATCGAGGCATGAGGCATGGACGCCCGGGCAGGTGCCGCGAAACCGCCCGTTTTGCGTCACAATGACTTCTTGAACCATGTGGCCGCCCGCCACCAGAAGGAACACGTCCCCTTGAACTTCGAACATCTGATCCAGATCAACTCCGACGATCCGGCCGTGCCTACCCTCACCCGCGACCAACTCTGGGAAGGTCTCGTGCTGCGCGCCGAACAGCCGCAACTGTTCGTGCTCGGTCTCGACAGCTGCGTCGTCCATGAACGGACGGAGACGACGCTCGAGCGTGAACTGCACTACGGTCACGCGACCGTGCGCGACCACGTCACGTTCACGCCGAATCAGCAGGTCCGCTACGACATCCGCGCCGCCGACGGCGAGATCGGCGGCTCGCTGACGATGACGATCGAGGAACGCGACGACCACGAGCTGTTCCTGCGTTTCGAATACCGCACGACGCTGGTCGTCACCGACGACAGCGAAGACGCGCGCCAGACGCACGGGATCGTCAAGGAGGCGTACCGCACGTCGGATATCGACACGGTTCGCCTGATCCGCGAGTACGCGCAGGGCCGCAAGGATCCCGATCCGCTGCACTGAACCCGGCGGCGGCCTGCGGGCCGCCCCTTTGATTCAAGCTATCAGATTCCCATTTCCGATCGATAAAGAGTTTTTGTAAATGGGAATAGTTATCATTTAGAATTCATTCCATCGTATCGACAGTCACCGATCAACCGAATGACCGACACCATGCGCCCGACCACGCTGACCTTGCGCCGCCCGACCGGCACCGCAGGCAGCAGCCGCCAGAAGACGGCAGCGGTCACCACGCCGGCGAAGCCCGCCGGCAACCGCGATGCAGGCACGCGGGTCGTCAGCAGCGATGCGCTGCTGCAAGGCCAAAGCCACGTCAGCATCGCGCATAACGGAGAGACCTATCAGTTGCGCGCCACACGGCTCGGCAAACTGATCCTGACGAAGTAACGACAGAGTATTGTGGGGACCACCTCCCTGAGAGGTGTTGGGCATTAGCCAGCGTAACGGCTTGCACGCGAGATCTAGACCCCTTCGTGCAAACACACTCAAGCAGCCGTTGCAGCAAGCCAAGCCACTTTTTTTGGTTCTCGCACAAGGAAGAAAAAAGCGACACGTCCTTCGACGTGTCGCTTTTTTATTTGGGCGGCCAATGCGCGAAGCAGGTTCCCGAGATTCGTTACCGCGTGAGTGCATGACCGCCGAAGCGGCGCGCGAGCCGCTTCAGAAACCCCAGAACATCAGCCACCATGCGCTGTCGATGACGGCAAGCGCGACCGCGAACCACGCGAATGCCGCAAGCCGGCGCGGCAAGGCCGCATAACGCCCCGTCACTTTCCACGCGAGCCACGCACTCCATGCGTTGGCGCCGACCAGGATCGCGATGCGTACATCGGTTGCCCAACCGAGCGGCACATGCTCGGCACGAAGCAGCGACAGCGTCGTGGCCGACAGGCCAAGAAACACGCCCGCGCCCGCGATCGGGATCAATGCCTGCGCGAGATGATGCAGCCGCACGCGCTCGAAGCGGCCGAGCATCAGCGTGGCGCCGGCCAGCAGCACCAGCAGCGCCGTGCCGTACACGAGCCCCGTGCCGACGATGTAGCTGACGACCAGCCCGCCGTCGAGCCAGGAGAAGACGTCGTTACGATCCGGATAGTGCGTGAGCAGGAACCACGGTGCATTGGTTTCGAGCGGCCACGTGATGTCATGGTCGATCAGCCAGCCCGCGAGCCATTGCTTGATCTGCACGAACCACGGGCTGACGGTCCAGTGGAACGCTCCGATCGCAACGCCGAGCAGGCCGTACAGGATCAGCGCGGTGTCCCACGGGTTCGCCTTTTGCGCGCCGAGGTTCACGACTTCGTCGGACGGCGAGCGCGACGACAGCGAAATCGCATCCCGGTGCCCGCTGCAGCGGCCGCACATATGGCAGTCCGCCGCGCCCTGCATGTTGCGCAACGGCACGAGCGGTGCGCAGTTGATCGGAATCACGCGATGGCCATGCTCGCCGTTCTTGTACGAACGACGCCATGCCTCCTCGTCGACCTTGTAGCGCATCGGCGCAAGCCGCGCGAGCAGCCCGAACACGCCGTTGACCGGGCACAGGTACTTGCACCACACGCGCTTCTCGCGGCCGTACAGCACGCCGATCACGATCGCGCCGACAGTCGAGCCGCCGAGCACGAACAGCACCGCGAGCGGGTACTGGTACACGCTCACCATCTGCCCGTAGATCGTCGTGAGCCCGAACGCGACGAACGGCCAGCCACCCCACCGTATCCAGCGCGGAATCGGGCCGCCCCGGCCGAACTTGCTCGCGAATTCGGTGAGCGCGCCCTCCGGGCACAGCACGCCGCACCAGACACGGCCGAGCATCACCATCGACAGCAGCACGAACGGCCACCAGATGCCCCAGAACGTGAATTGCGCGATCAGCGTGAGGTTGCTCCACAGGTGCGCGGAGTCGTCCGGCAGCGGCAACACCGCCGGCACGATGATCAGGAATGCATAGACGGCGACGACGGCCCACTGGATGCCGCGGATCAGCGCGCCGTGGCGCTGCATCCACTGGCCCGCCTGCGCGAGCCAGCCCGGCTTGGCTGCGGCGGCAACGCTCATGCCGCGCGACCCGCAGCGACGGCCGGGCGACGGCTCGCACGCTTCATCAGCAGCCAGACCACCGCCCAGTACACCGCGTACGCAACCAGGTTGGTCAGTGCCGGGTGCGCGCGATAACCGGTCAGCGTCGCGACGAGCGAGCCGAACGTGCCCGAATCATCGAGGATCGCGGACGTGTCCCACACCTGCGAAATGCCGAGCGGCAGGATTTCCTTGTCGATCAGCTTGTCGACGCCGGTCTGGAACAGGCCTGCGCCGAGGAACAGCAGCATCACTTCGGTGACGCGGAAGAAATGCCGCCACGAGAAGTACTTGCCGCCGAGCTGCAGCAGATAGAACGTGAAGAACGCAAGGCCGAGGCCGATCACGACCGCGAGCATCTGGCTGCCGTCGACGTGGCCCGACTGGCCGAAACCGAGACCGTACAGGAAGATCACCGTCTCGCTGCCCTCGCGCGCGATCGCGAGCGCGACCAGCACCGCGACGCCCCACCAGTTCGAATCGCGCGTGCTCTGCTGAAGCGATTGCTCCATGTCGCGCTTCAGCGTGCGGCCGTGCCGGCGCATCCACAGCACCATCTGCACGATCAGCACGCATGCGATCAGCACCATCGCAGTCTGGAAGTAGTCCTGCGCGTCGCCGGACAGCACTTCGGTGAAACCGACCAGCGCGGCGCCGAGGCCCACGGCCATCAGCAAGCCGACACCGACGCCGGCCCACAGGAAAGGCAGGCCGCGGCGCGCGTCGTCGTCGCCGTTTTTCAGCCATGCATAGAGAATGCCGACGACGAGCAGCGCTTCGACGCTCTCCCGCCAGACGATGAACAAGATCTGACCCATCGATACCTCCTGACGCGCAGAACACCGGGCTGGTGAGCCTGCGCGCAGATAAAACGTGTTACTTCGCGACGATCACGCCCTGCGCCTGCTGGTGGAAATCGTCGAAAAACTTGTATTCGCCCGGCGACAGCGGCGCGACGACCACGAACGAATCGGCACCCGGCGCAAGCACCTTCTCCTTGCGCAGCTGGACGCTCTCGAATTCGGCTGCGCCCTTGCCGGTGTTCTTGATCTCGATCTTGAAACGCTGGCCGGCCGGCACTTCGATGCGGGCGGGATTCAGCTTGCCGTCCGCCATTTCGAGCTTGAACGTCGGCAGATCGGCAGCGTACGCTGCGCCGGCAAGCCACAACGCAGCGGCTGCGGCAACGATTTTCTGGGGAATTTTCATTCTGGGTTCTCTACGCCGACGGCGCGCCGAAGCGCGCCGTCCGTGATGCCACCGATCAGTAACCGCCCTTCTTGCCGATACCGGCGAACGGGAAGTCGTATTCGAGGGTAATGGGCTTGAACCATGCGCCCACGCCCGTTTCCTTGTCGATGTGACGACCGAACGCCATGTGGCCCGTCTGCATCGGCGGCTTGACGACCATCGTCAGGTGATACTTGCCCGGGCCGTTCAGCTTCACGTTGTCGCCGTAATGCGGACCATCGCTCGCGACCATGCCCATCAGGTCGCCTTCGGCCTTCCACTTCGTGTCACCCTGCTTCGTCAGCTTGTACGTGACCTGCAGGTACGGCATCCAGTCGCCTTCCGCGAAACCCGTCGGGTTGTTCTTGACCGCATGGATGTCGGCCTCGAGGTGGATGTCGGAATCCGACGCCTTGCGCATCATCCCTTCCGGGTCCATCGTGATCGGCTGCAGGTACACCGCGCCGATTTCCATGCCGCCCTGGATCTGCTGCTTGCCGATCGGATATTCGGCAGCCGAGGCCGACATCGCGGCAAGCGCCGCCGCTACCGCAACCGTCGTGCGGATGAACGAAGAACCCAACATGGACACTCCTTGTTATTTGATCTGGAACCATGCGGACCGACCGCCAGGCCTGCCCGCCGAAAACACTAACGCGACGAATAACGTTAATGCGAACAATTCTCAATAATTGCGAAGTTTAGCACCGAACCTGTTCCGGAACAAACGACGAGCCGTGTAAACCCCTGATCCGACAAGGCTTACAGGCTCGTTACCGTAAGGTTTCTGTGACGCTTGGAAAGATTTACCGGCCGCCGCTGACGTGATCGCCGACGTTCGCGCCGAACACGCGCTCACGCAGCAGCGCAAGCTGGTCGCGGGTCGCGGCAGCCTTCTCGAACTCGAGGTTCTTCGCGTAGTCGGCCATCTGCTTCTCGAGGCGCTTGATTTCCTTGGCGAGCTGCTTTTCCGACATGTCCTCGAATTTCGCACGCTGCTGCGCTTCCTTCAGCTCGGCGCGTGCCTCGTCCGCGTTGTAGACGCCGTCGATGATGTCCTTGATGCGCTTCACGACACCGCGCGGCGTGATGCCCATCTGCTCGTTGTAGGCAATCTGCTTCGCGCGGCGCCGCTCGGTCTCGCCGATCGCGCGTTTCATCGACTCGGTCATGTTGTCCGCGTAGAGGATCGCCTTGCCGTTCACGTTCCGCGCGGCCCGGCCGATCGTCTGGATCAGCGAGCGCTCCGCGCGCAGGAAGCCTTCCTTGTCCGCGTCGAGGATCGCGACCAGCGACACCTCGGGAATGTCGAGCCCTTCGCGCAGCAGGTTGATCCCGACCAGCACGTCGAACGTGCCGAGCCGCAGGTCACGGATGATTTCGACACGCTCGACCGTGTCGATGTCGCTGTGCAGGTAACGCACCTTGACCCCGTGGTCGGCCAGGAACTCGGTGAGCTGTTCGGCCATGCGCTTCGTCAGCACGGTGATCAGCACGCGCTCCTCGGCTTTCACGCGCGCGTTGATCTCGGCGAGCACGTCGTCGACCTGCGAGCTCGCCGGCCGCACTTCGATTTCCGGATCGACGAGCCCCGTCGGCCGCACGACCTGTTCGGCGATCTGCCCGGTCACGCGCTTCTCGTAGTCGGCCGGCGTGGCCGACACGAACACGACCTGGCGCATCTTGCGCTCGAACTCGGGGAACTTGAGCGGCCGGTTGTCCAGCGCCGACGGCAGCCGGAAGCCATAGTTGACGAGGTTTTCCTTGCGTGCGCGGTCGCCGTTGTACATGCCGTTCAGCTGGCCGATCAGCACGTGCGATTCGTCGAGCAGCATCAGCGCGTCGGGCGGCAGGTAGTCGACGAGCGTCGGCGGCGGATCGCCGGGCTCCGCCCCCGAGAAATGCCGCGAGTAGTTCTCGATGCCCTTGCAGAAGCCGAGCTCCTGCAGCATCTCGAGATCGAAACGCGTGCGCTGCTCGAGGCGCTGTGCCTCGACGAGCTTGCCGTCGCTGTGAAAGAACTCGAGCCGCTCGCGCAGTTCGTCCTTGATCGTCTCGACCGCGCGCATCACGGTATCGCGCGGCGTCACGTAGTGCGACGACGGATACACGGTGAAGCGTGGGATCTTCTGCCGCACGCGGCCGGTCAGCGGGTCGAACAGCTGCAGCGTCTCGACCTCGTCGTCGAACAGCTCGACGCGCACGGCCAGCTCCGCGTGCTCGGCCGGGAAGATGTCGATCGTGTCGCCGCGCACGCGGAACGTGCCGCGCTGGAAATCCTGCTCGTTGCGCGTGTACTGCATCGCGATCAGCCGCGCGATCACGTCGCGCTGGCCGAGCTTGTCGCCGGCGCGCAGCGTCAGGATCATCTGGTGGTATTCGGACGGATTGCCGATACCGTAGATCGCCGACACCGTCGCGACGATCACGACGTCGCGGCGCTCCATCAGGCTCTTCGTCGCCGACAGCCGCATCTGCTCGATGTGCTCGTTGATCGACGAGTCCTTCTCGATGAACAGGTCGCGCTGCGGCACGTAGGCTTCAGGCTGGTAATAGTCGTAGTAAGAGACGAAATACTCGACCGCGTTGCGCGGGAAGAACTCCCGGAATTCCGAATAGAGTTGCGCGGCAAGCGTCTTGTTCGGCGCGAACACGATCGCCGGGCGGCCGAGCCGCGCGATCGTGTTCGCCATCGTGAAGGTCTTGCCCGAGCCCGTCACGCCGAGCAGCGTCTGGAACGACAGGCCGTCCTCGACCCCTTCGACGAGCGTGTCGATCGCGGTCGGCTGGTCGCCTGCGGGCGGATACGGTTGGTACAGCTGGAACGGCGACCCTTCGAAGGTCACGAATTTCGATTCGTCGAGCGCGTCGCCGGTTTCGGCATGATGTTCGGACATGGAATGCGGCCGGAGCGAGGGCAAAAGAGTCATTCTAGCGCTTCGCGGCCGGGCGAACTGCTGTCGGCTCCTGACGCGCGACGGCCGCCGGAAATCGCGGTTCCCGGCCGAATTTCGCCGCCGAAACGCCGCCCCCGCCAGCGCGAATTCGCTACAATGTCAGGCTGCTGCGCTTTCCGGCGTCGTGCCTGCCTGCGCGCGGTCCCCCGCGCCCGCCCCGCCCGTTGAAAGCCTGACCCTCTTTTCACTACTGCCGAATCATCATGTCGCTCTTCTCTGCTGTCCAGCTTGCTCCCCGCGACCCGATCCTGGGCCTGAACGAAGCCTTCAACGCCGATGCGCGTCCGACCAAGGTCAACCTCGGCGTCGGTGTGTACACGAACGAAGAAGGCAAGATCCCGCTGCTGCGCGCGGTTCGCGAAGCAGAGAAGGTGCGCGTTGAAGCGGGCCTGCCGCGCGGCTACCTGCCGATTGACGGCATCGCCGCCTACGATGCGGCCGTGCAGAAGCTGCTGCTCGGCAACGATTCGCCGCTGATCGCAGCGGGCCGCGTGGTCACGGCCCAGGCACTGGGCGGCACGGGCGCGCTGAAGATCGGCGCCGATTTCCTGCGCACCGTGAACCCGAACGTGAAGGTCGCGATCAGCGATCCGAGCTGGGAAAACCACCGCGCGCTGTTTGAAGCGGCCGGTTTCGAAGTCGTTGCGTACCCGTATTACGACGCTGCCACCAACGGCGTGAACTTCGAAGGCATGCTGTCGGCGCTGAACGGCTACGAGGCCGGCACGGTCGTCGTGCTGCACGCATGCTGCCACAACCCGACCGGCGTGGACCTGACCGAAGCGCAATGGCAACAGGTCGTCGACGTCGTGAAGGCACGCAACCTCGTGCCGTTCCTCGACATGGCCTACCAGGGCTTCGGCGAGAACATCGAGGCCGACGCTGCCGCCGTGCGCCTGTTTGCCGCGGCCGACCTGAACGCATTCGTGTCGTCGTCGTTCTCGAAGTCGTTCTCGCTGTACGGCGAACGCGTCGGCGCCCTGTCGATCATCACGTCGAGCAAGGAAGAAGCGACGCGCGTGCTGTCGCAACTGAAGCGCGTGATCCGCACGAACTACTCGAACCCGCCGACCCATGGCGGCGCCGTGGTCGCAGCGGTGCTCGCATCGCCGGAACTGCACGCTTCGTGGGTGCAGGAACTCGGTGAAATGCGCGACCGCATCCGCGCGATGCGCAACGGTCTCGTCGAGCGCCTGAAGGCAAGCGGCGTCGATCGCGACTTCAGCTTCATCAACGCGCAGCGCGGGATGTTCTCGTATTCGGGCCTGACCTCGGCGCAAGTCGATCGCCTGCGCGACGAGTTCGGCATCTACGCGGTCGGCACGGGCCGGATCTGCGTCGCCGCGCTGAACACGCGCAACCTCGACGCGGTTGCCAATGCCGTTGCAGCTGTCCTGAAGTAAGTCGGCACCAACGGACGGCAGCCATCACCGGCCCGTCCTGCCGAAACGAAAAACGCGCTCCCCGGAGCGCGTTTTTTTTGCGATTCTCCGGACTTGCCGGGGAGTCGTCGCCCGAGCAGCACGTGTCGCGACCGCCCGTGCCGGAAGCCTTTACTGCATGAACCAGCCGTGGCTGACGACGACCGACTGGCCCGTGAGCGCGGCGCTCGGGAACGCCGACAGGAACAGCACCGTCTGCGCGACGTCCTGCACCGTCGTGAACACGCCGTCGACCGTATTGCCGAGCATCACCTTCTTCACCACTTCCTCTTCGCTGATCCCGAGCTCCTTCGCCTGCTCCGGAATCTGCTTGTCGACCAGCGGCGTGCGCACGAAGCCCGGACACACGACGTGCGAGCGCACGTTGTGCTTCGCGCCTTCCTTCGCCAGCACGCGGGCCAGGCCGAGCAGCCCGTGCTTGGCCGTCACGTACGCCGACTTCAGCGGCGACGCTTCGTGCGAGTGCACCGAACCCATGTAGATCACGACACCGCCGCGATCGTCCTTGTACATGTGCTTGAGCGCGGCCTTGGTCGTCAGGAATGCACCGTCGACGTGGATCGCCTGCATCTTCTTCCAGTCGGAGAACGAATAGTTCTCGATCGGGTTGACGATCTGGATGCCCGCGTTCGACACGAGGATGTCGACCGAGCCGAACGTTTCGGCCACCTTGTCGATACCGCTGTTCACGGCTTCCTCGTTCGTCACGTCCATCGCGACGCCGATCGCCTTGCCGCCCGCCTTGACGATCTCGTCGGCAACGGCGTTCGCGCCGTCCTGGTTCAGGTCGGCGATCGCGACGGCCGCGCCCGCTTTCGCGAGCTCGAGTGCGATTTCCTTGCCGATACCGCTCGCGGCACCCGTGACGACTGCGGTCTTGCCATTCAGATCTGCTGCCATGTCCGTCTCCTCCCGTTGTCGGATCGAAAAAGTACGCGCCCGTCACCTCGGCGTTCATCGCATGATCGACGCGGCGGGCCAGCCGCCATTGTGCACGATCGGCCCCGCCGTTCGCGCGCAAAACGTCTAAGCTTAAGGTCGGTTCTGTCACGCAGGAGATTCGCATGCACTATCGACGGCTAGGCCGCTCCGGCCTGCAGATCAGCGAGCTTTCGCTCGGCTCGTGGGTGACGTACGGCAACCAGGTCGACCAGCGGGTCGCGCGCGAATGCCTTGCCGCGGCGCGCGACGCGGGCGTCAATTTCTTCGACAACGCCGAGGTGTACGCCGGCGGCAAATCCGAGGAAATCATGGGTCACGCGCTCAAGTCGCTCGATTGGCCGCGTGTCAGCTATATCGTGTCCACCAAGTTCTTCTGGGGGCTCGCCGAAGCACCGAACCAGTATCACACGCTGAACCGGAAATACCTGCTGAACGCCATCGACGGCTCACTGCGCCGGCTGCAGCTCGACTACGTCGATCTCGTCTATTGCCATCGCCCCGATCCGAACACGCCGATCGAGGAAACCGTCTGGGCAATGAGCGACATGATCGTGCGCGGCAAGGCGCTGTACTGGGGCACGTCGGAATGGAGCGCCGACGAGATCCGTGCTGCCTGCGAGATCGCCGAACGGCATCACCTGCACAAGCCGGTTGTCGAGCAGCCGCAGTACAACCTGTTCCACCGCACGCGGGTCGAAAAGGAATATGCACGGCTCTACGACGACTACGGTCTCGGCCTCACGACCTGGAGCCCGCTGGCATCGGGCCTGCTCACCGGCAAGTACCGTAACGGTGTACCGCCCGGCAGCCGCGCGCAGTTACAGGGGTACGACTGGATGCGCGACCGCCTGACTGACCGGGCCGCCAACGACATCGTCGAACGGCTCGGCGAAATTGCGACGGAGCTCGGCTGCAGCACCGGCCAGCTCGCAATCGCATGGGTGCTCGCGAATCCTCACGTGAGCTCGGTCATCACGGGCGCGTCGCGGATCGAGCAGATCGGCGACAACATGCGCGCGCTCGACGTTGCCGCGAAGCTGACACCGGATATCAAGCAACGCATCGAGGCGGTGGTCGGCGATGCGTACGAATGAGGCGATGCACGGCCACTCGCGTACAATACGCGGCCCGCATCTGCGCCCGGCCTGACGGCCGCGCACGATCGACCGCTTTCATCGATTCACCTTTCGTTTCAGGCAGCCCGCCATGCTCAGTTATCGTCACGGTTTTCACGCAGGCAACCACGCGGATGTGCTCAAGCACGCCGTCGTCGTCCAGCTGCTGCGCTACCTGAACAAGAAAGACAAGTCGTACTGGTACATCGACACGCATGCAGGTGCCGGCGTGTATTCGCTGCGCGACGGTTACGCGGCAAAGACGTCGGAATTCGACACGGGCATCGGCCGGCTGTGGAACGAAAAGAACCTGCCGGAAGCGCTGGGCGACTACGTGGATGAAGTCCGCGCGCTGAACGACGACGGTGAACTGCGCTTCTACCCGGGGTCCCCGTACATCGCATGGCGATCGATGCGCGAGCAGGACCGCATGCGACTGTTCGAAATGCACACGACGGAAATCGACGTGCTGCGCCACAATTTCCGCGATGCGGGGCGACGCGCGATGATCTTCGCCGGAGACGGCTTCGAAGGCATCAAGGCGCTGCTGCCGCCGCCGCCGCGACGCGCACTCGTGCTGATCGACCCGTCCTACGAGGACAAGAAGGATTACGCGCGCACGGTGACTTGCGTGACGGAGTGTCTGAAGCGTTTCGCGACGGGCTGCTATGCCGTCTGGTACCCGCAGGTGACCCGGACGGAATCGCAGCGTTTCCCCGAGCAGTTGAAGCGCCTGCAACCGAACAACTGGCTGCACCTGACACTGACGGTATCGAATCCGCCCACTGACGGACTCGGTCTCTACGGCAGCGGGATGTTCATCCTGAATCCGCCGTACACCCTCGCCCAGAGCATGAACGAGGCACTGCCTTATCTGGTCGAGATGCTGGGACAGGATAGCGGCGCCCGTTGCCAGATCGAGCACCGCGGAAACTGATCGCGCGACTGCGCGTTACGGCTGCGGTCTAGGCGCGAGCCTTGGCTGGTTGGCCGGCTGCCCACCCCACGTGGGGACATTGATATACGGTGCGACGAACAGCGGAACCGACGTGTTCGGCACCTGCCCGGCCGGAGCCCGCATGCCTGCCGGCTCGACGATCGGCTCGGGAGACAGCGGCGCCGTCTGCAGCACCAACCCGCCCTTGCCGTCCTGGATGCCGCGTTGCGTATCGAGAATCAGCGGTTTGGACGATGTCGCGGCAGCGGCCGCGAGTCCGTGGACAAGCACCACCGCGCCGAGAACGAGACGCGCGCGGGCACTGCGACGCCCATCGAGACGCAAACGCATGATCGTGTCCTTCGGGATGAAAAGCAGGCCCATACCATAGCGCTGCATTGATGATTGCGCCAGATCCGGCGCACAAAAAAAACAAAGCCCCGTCAATACGGGGCTTGCTTATCGTTCGGTGCCACGTGGCACCTGACGGCGACTCCGATTACAGCGAGTAGCCGTTGGTTTCGAGCGAGCGGATACGGCTTTCGAGCTGGACGATGTCCGACGACGTGGCAAGGTAAGCCTCACGGCGTTCACGTTCTGCGGATTCGAACCAGTTGCTCAGCTTTTCGACGATGTAGGCGATCATGACGTTCTCCAAGGAAGGGGGACCCCTGGTGAATCGAGATTCAGGGATTTCCCATATAGGGTTATCCCGAATTATAGCGATGCCGCACCAAGATGCTAGTGAAATACTTGCATGGAAACCATTCCAGTTTGGAATGACCGAGCATCAACTTCACGTAACATGTTGATTTTTATGGAAATCGAATCGAGGCCCGTTTCGAACCTCTAATACGCGCACTAATTTGGTTCACTGACGGGGTCGGACAGACGCGCCAAAATCGGGCACTCGGGACGCCCGTCACCATGACAGTGCGCAGCAAGATCGGCCAGCGTGTCGCGCATGTCGCTCAGCTCCGCGATGCGCTTGTCGAGTTCGGCCACGTGCTCGAGCGCAATCGACTTCACTTCTGAGCTCGCGCGGGAACGATCTTGCCAGAGCGTCAACAGCTTGCGGATGTCCTCGACGAGAAAGCCAAGGCGTCGCGCCTGACGGATGAAGCGCAGGATGTGAATTTCGTCCGCGCCGTAGATCCGGTAGCCGGCGTCGGTACGTTTGCTCGGCGCAAGCAGGCCAACCTGTTCGTAGTACCGGATCATTTTTGCGCTGACTCCGGATTCGCGCGACGCGTCGCCAATATTCATTCCCGCCCTCTCCATCAAGCCCTGGTTTCGAACATGAACGTCGACGAGTGCAATCGCCGGCGCCACTTCGATCGTATCAAATCGCGTGGTTTCGTTTCGGGGCAGGGTTTGACTGCAGGATGGAAGCTGAGTGATCGGGCCGGCGCGTCAGGTAGACGGGATGAATGACGTGCCCTTTTCCCAAACGCAAATGTATTTCCATCGCTGAAATGCAAAAACCCCCGCCTTTCGGGCGGGGGTTTCTGGCTTAGGGAGCCTGACGATTACCTACTTTCACACGGGAATCCGCACTATCATCGGCGTAGAGTCGTTTCACGGTCCTGTTCGGGATGGGAAGGGGTGGGACCGACTCGCTATGGTCATCAGGCAAAGAGGGTTGTTGTGCTGGCTTCGCAGCACAACCAATCTTGGAAGAAGCAGTAATTTAGGTTGTGTGTATCACACACGAGAATCCAACTTGTCGCTCTGGATCTTGCGGCCGGTGCTGTCGCACGGCGCCGATCTACAAGGCAGACTTGTTATAGGATCAAGCCTTACGGGCAATTAGTATCAGTTAGCTGAACGCATTACTGCGCTTACACACCTGACCTATCAACGTCCTGGTCTCGAACGACCCTTCAAGGGGATCTAGTCCCCAGGGATATCTCATCTTAAGGCGAGTTTCCCGCTTAGATGCTTTCAGCGGTTATCTCTTCCGAACATAGCTACCCGGCGATGCCACTGGCGTGACAACCGGTACACCAGAGGTTCGTCCACTCCGGTCCTCTCGTACTAGGAGCAGCCCCCTTCAAATATCCAACGCCCACGGCAGATAGGGACCAAACTGTCTCACGACGTTTTAAACCCAGCTCACGTACCTCTTTAAATGGCGAACAGCCATACCCTTGGGACCGGCTACAGCCCCAGGATGAGATGAGCCGACATCGAGGTGCCAAACACCGCCGTCGATATGAACTCTTGGGCGGTATCAGCCTGTTATCCCCAGAGTACCTTTTATCCGTTGAGCGATGGCCCTTCCATACAGAACCACCGGATCACTATGACCTGCTTTCGCACCTGCTCGACTTGTCGGTCTCGCAGTTAAGCACGCTTATGCCATTGCACTATCAGCACGATTTCCGACCGTACCTAGCGTACCTTCGTACTCCTCCGTTACGCTTTGGGAGGAGACCGCCCCAGTCAAACTGCCTACCATGCACTGTCCCCGACCCGGATCACGGGCCAAGGTTAGAACCTCAAACAAACCAGGGTGGTATTTCAAGGACGGCTCCACCGAAACTAGCGTTCCGGTTTCATAGCCTCCCACCTATCCTACACAGATCGGTTCAAAGTCCAATGCAAAGCTACAGTAAAGGTTCATGGGGTCTTTCCGTCTAGCCGCGGGTAGATTGCATCATCACAAACACTTCAACTTCGCTGAGTCTCGGGAGGAGACAGTGTGGCCATCGTTACGCCATTCGTGCAGGTCGGAACTTACCCGACAAGGAATTTCGCTACCTTAGGACCGTTATAGTTACGGCCGCCGTTTACCGGGACTTCAATCAAGAGCTTGCACCCCATCATTTAATCTTCCGGCACCGGGCAGGCGTCACACCCTATACGTCCACTTTCGTGTTTGCAGAGTGCTGTGTTTTTATTAAACAGTCGCAGCCACCAGTTTATTGCAACCCCTTCACCCTCCTGGCGCAGGCCAGTCAAGCTACAAGGGCGTACCTTATCCCGAAGTTACGGTACCAATTTGCCGAGTTCCTTCTCCCGAGTTCTCTCAAGCGCCTTAGAATACTCATCTCGCCCACCTGTGTCGGTTTGCGGTACGGTCATCGTTAGACTGAAGCTTAGAGGCTTTTCTTGGAACCACTTCCAATTGCTTCGCTCCCGAAGGAGCTCGCGCCACACCCTTGAATTGCGCACCCGGATTTGCCTAAGTGCCTTCTCCAATGCAGCGACCGGGACTTCCAACACCCGGACAACCTTCCGCGATCCGTCCCCCCATCGCATCTAACAATGGTGCAGGAATATTGACCTGCTTCCCATCAGCTACGCATTTCTGCCTCGCCTTAGGGGCCGACTCACCCTACGCCGATGAACGTTGCGTAGGAAACCTTGGGCTTACGGCGAGGGGGCCTTTCACCCCCTTTATCGCTACTCATGTCAGCATTCGCACTTCCGATACCTCCAGCACCCTTTACAAGGCACCTTCGCAGGCTTACGGAACGCTCTCCTACCATGCGTGCAAGCACGCATCCGCAGCTTCGGTATATAGCTTAGCCCCGTTACATCTTCCGCGCAGGACGACTCGATCAGTGAGCTATTACGCTTTCTTTAAAGGGTGGCTGCTTCTAAGCCAACCTCCTGACTGTTTTAGCCTTCCCACTTCGTTTCCCACTTAGCTATATTTGGGGACCTTAGCTGGCGGTCTGGGTTGTTTCCCTCTTGACACCGGACGTTAGCACCCGATGTCTGTCTCCCGTGATTGCACTCTTCGGTATTCGGAGTTTGCTATGGCGGGGTAATCTGCAATAGACCCCCCAACCATGACAGTGCTCTACCCCCGAAGGTGAGACACGAGGCACTACCTAAATAGTTTTCGGAGAGAACCAGCTATTTCCAGGTTTGTTTAGCCTTTCACCCCTATCCACAGCTCATCCCCTAACTTTTCAACGTTAGTGGGTTCGGACCTCCAGTACGTGTTACCGCACCTTCATCCTGGCCATGGATAGATCACCTGGTTTCGGGTCTACGCCCAGCAACTGAACGCCCTATTCGGACTCGCTTTCGCTACGCCTGCCCTATACGGTTAAGCTTGCTACTGAACGTAAGTCGCTGACCCATTATACAAAAGGTACGCCGTCACCCCTTACGAGGCTCCGACTGTTTGTATGCATGCGGTTTCAGGATCTATTTCACTCCCCTCCCGGGGTTCTTTTCGCCTTTCCCTCACGGTACTGGTTCACTATCGGTCGATCACGAGTATTTAGCCTTGGAGGATGGTCCCCCCATCTTCAGACAGGATTTCACGTGTCCCGCCCTACTTGTCGCACACCTAGTTCTTTCATACTGTTTTCGCCTACAGGGCTATCACCTGCTATGGCCGCACTTTCCAGAGCGTTCGGCTAACAATACAAATAAAGAGTGCAAGGCTCATCCCATTTCGCTCGCCACTACTTTGGGAATCTCGGTTGATTTCTTTTCCTGCGGTTACTTAGATGTTTCAGTTCACCGCGTTCGCTTCGCATGGCCTATGTATTCAGCCATGGATACTCCAAAAGGAGTGGGTTTCCCCATTCGGACATCTACGGATCAAAGCTTGTTTGCCAGCTCCCCGTAGCTTTTCGCAGGCTACCGCGTCCTTCATCGCCTGTGATCGCCAAGGCATCCACCACATGCACTTGTTCGCTTGACCCTATAACGAGTCTGTCTCGTCGACAGTCGCTACAGGTTGAGTTCTCGCGTTGTGCCGTATTCCAATTGAGTCAAACATAGAGTTCGAATCATCTTGAGATACATCGATACAATCACAACCCGGATAGTTTCCACGTCCATCTCAAGACGCTTCCGCTATCCAAATTACTTACTTCTTCCAGATTGTTAAAGAACGACAGCCGATACTTTCGTACCGCTCTGACTGGCTCAATCGCCAATGCAAAATTCTCGGTTCATCGTATGAACCAAGCACTTAGCGTTGGTGATTGGTGGAGGCAGACGGGATCGAACCGACGACCCCCTGCTTGCAAAGCAGGTGCTCTCCCAGCTGAGCTATGCCCCCCATGTACAGAATATCCTCAGGTGTAAGCCTGTCGGCTTGGGGTACTCGTAAGCGCTAAAGCGCTAACGATCACCGACACGTCAGACAATGGTGGGTCTGGTTGGATTCGAACCAACGACCCCCGCCTTATCAAGACGGTGCTCTAACCGACTGAGCTACAGACCCCTGAGTCTGTCTTTAATTTACAGCCGATAAGCGTGAGCGCTCAACTTCGCGAGATAGCTCTGGAAAGGAGGTGATCCAGCCGCACCTTCCGATACGGCTACCTTGTTACGACTTCACCCCAGTCATGAATCCTACCGTGGTGACCGTCCTCCTTGCGGTTAGACTAGCCACTTCTGGTAAAACCCACTCCCATGGTGTGACGGGCGGTGTGTACAAGACCCGGGAACGTATTCACCGCGGCATGCTGATCCGCGATTACTAGCGATTCCAGCTTCATGCACTCGAGTTGCAGAGTGCAATCCGGACTACGATCGGTTTTCTGGGATTAGCTCCCCCTCGCGGGTTGGCAACCCTCTGTTCCGACCATTGTATGACGTGTGAAGCCCTACCCATAAGGGCCATGAGGACTTGACGTCATCCCCACCTTCCTCCGGTTTGTCACCGGCAGTCTCCTTAGAGTGCTCTTGCGTAGCAACTAAGGACAAGGGTTGCGCTCGTTGCGGGACTTAACCCAACATCTCACGACACGAGCTGACGACAGCCATGCAGCACCTGTGCGCCGGTTCTCTTTCGAGCACTCCCACCTCTCAGCAGGATTCCGACCATGTCAAGGGTAGGTAAGGTTTTTCGCGTTGCATCGAATTAATCCACATCATCCACCGCTTGTGCGGGTCCCCGTCAATTCCTTTGAGTTTTAATCTTGCGACCGTACTCCCCAGGCGGTCAACTTCACGCGTTAGCTACGTTACTAAGGAAATGAATCCCCAACAACTAGTTGACATCGTTTAGGGCGTGGACTACCAGGGTATCTAATCCTGTTTGCTCCCCACGCTTTCGTGCATGAGCGTCAGTATTGGCCCAGGGGGCTGCCTTCGCCATCGGTATTCCTCCACATCTCTACGCATTTCACTGCTACACGTGGAATTCTACCCCCCTCTGCCATACTCTAGCCTGCCAGTCACCAATGCAGTTCCCAGGTTGAGCCCGGGGATTTCACATCGGTCTTAGCAAACCGCCTGCGCACGCTTTACGCCCAGTAATTCCGATTAACGCTTGCACCCTACGTATTACCGCGGCTGCTGGCACGTAGTTAGCCGGTGCTTATTCTTCCGGTACCGTCATCCCCCGGCTGTATTAGAGCCAAGGATTTCTTTCCGGACAAAAGTGCTTTACAACCCGAAGGCCTTCTTCACACACGCGGCATTGCTGGATCAGGCTTTCGCCCATTGTCCAAAATTCCCCACTGCTGCCTCCCGTAGGAGTCTGGGCCGTGTCTCAGTCCCAGTGTGGCTGGTCGTCCTCTCAGACCAGCTACTGATCGTCGCCTTGGTAGGCCTTTACCCCACCAACTAGCTAATCAGCCATCGGCCAACCCTATAGCGCGAGGCCCGAAGGTCCCCCGCTTTCATCCGTAGATCGTATGCGGTATTAATCCGGCTTTCGCCGGGCTATCCCCCACTACAGGACATGTTCCGATGTATTACTCACCCGTTCGCCACTCGCCACCAGGTGCAAGCACCCGTGCTGCCGTTCGACTTGCATGTGTAAGGCATGCCGCCAGCGTTCAATCTGAGCCAGGATCAAACTCTTCAGTTTAAACCTGTTACTGTTTTCGGTTCGGTTAAGAACCGGTCGCTCACTCAAAGCTGACAGGAATATGAATTGCTTCATAAACCTGACTTACTTTAGTGTGAGACTCTTGATACTTTCGCTATCTGATCCGAGGATCAGCTCGCTTCCATCAAGCGCCCACACTTATCGGCTGTTAATTTTTAAAGAGCAATCTGCGAGGAACTTCGTGTTTCCCGGCAGCGCTGCGTTTTCAGCAGCAGAGAAGCGAGATTATTAACCGTGTTTCGCAGCTCGTCAACAACTTTTTACACTACATCGTTGCGACTGCGGGGTTCAACTTCCAAGCCAGCCGCGCGCCCATCACTACAGCACACCACCAGCTTCGCTTCCCCTTTCACGCCGTGTTTCCGTTAGCGCGAAAGAGGCGTAATTCTAAGCACCCTCTTCGAACTGCGCAAGGGGTTTGACGCAACTTTTTTACAAAGGCTGCGATCCGGCCGATCTGCCATGCCTCGGCACGAGACCGCTTATGGTGCAAAGAACGGACTAGAATGTGAGGTTCTTCGCCTCTTTCTATATACGTCTTTAATATGCGCCAGCGAATCGCCAAACGCCTCCCCCCCGATGCCGACAAACTGGTCGGTCTGTCGCTTGCGCTCTTCGCGTCGGGCAGCCGCATCGAGGATCGCTTCTGGGAAGCGAAGCTCGACGCGCTGCTCGCCAAGATTGTCCGCAACGGCAACCAGACCACGCTCGACGCAGCGCTCGACCATCTTCAGCAGAATCATCCCGACGCCTATGGCGCGCTCGCCGACATGGCCGAGACGCACAGCGAGTCGATGGTGATCGAGCACGACGGCCAACCGTTCGACGCGCTGCTGGTCGCCGTCCCGGTTCTCGCATGGACGCGCTACATGATTCCGTCCGGCCCGCTCAAGGGTGACGTTGCCGACGCGCTGCGAACGCACTTGCAGGCTCACGTCCTTGCGAACGGCACCCTCGTCGGCCTTGCACCGTTCCTTTACAGCATTGACCAGTTGCCGCGGCACCACGTCGAGACCTACCGGCTGGCCCAGCAGCTCGCTCATGCAGCGATCACCCAGCACACCCCCAAGCTCAGCTTCGGCGACCTGCCTGAAACCTCGCCGATCCTGGCCGACCCGCGCTTCCTGCTCGCCGTCGTCGCCGCGCCCGCCGGCGCGCCGCTGTTCCGATGGCAGGAAGAGGAAAACGGCAGCCGGATCGAGCGTGGCCAGTGCCTCGAGCAATGGACGGCCCAGGGCGGCCCGAACCTGTCGATCGCCCTGCCCGGCTGCGAGTTCGAATGCCTACTTCCGGACGCGTACTATTCGGCTTGCCGGGATGCGGACGAACGGGTGCGTCCGCACACGGTGCGAACCGCCATTCGTTATCTTTTCGACACACTTGGTGCGGCACCGCAAGAGCTGCGCGCGGTGGTCGCCGGCTTCGGCGAACGCCGTATCGACGAGTATCGTGTCGGCTTCACGCGGCGTGCCAGCAACGACGTAATCTACGGCGTCGTATGGCCGCTCTACGGTCGCGAAAACGGCGACGTGTCGATCGACAGCGCGACGCTCGAAGGCGAAGCGCCGATCGAAGGACCGCTCGAGGAAATCGTGAGCCTGCTGAAGGAATGCGGTGTAACCGACGTCCGGCGGCACGCGGGCCGCTTCGAACCCGAATACTGCGACGACTGCGGCGTACCGCTCTACGCAGATCCGCTCGGCGAAATCGTCCACGCGGAAATGCCGGAAGACGCGTCACCTGCCCAACCGCACTTTCACTGATCCACACAGCAGTACCCTGACGGCCTGCCCGTCCGAAGCCGCTCACGGTTCCCGCCGGAGCGGCTTTTTTCTTGCCCGCCATTCCTCCGTCCGAAATTTCATACTTTTCCTAAGCCTTTCAGCCAAGCAGACATCGTGTAAGGTCTTTGTCATCATCAGACCCAAGGCATGCCAGACGGCAGATCAATGGCTCACATAACGGAGGTTGAATATGCGGTTCCTGATGCTCAATTCAGACGCCGAGCGGCGTGACGGACTGAAGGCTCTGTTGCGACAGATCGACCGTCACGCCAGCATCAACGATGCGCCCGACAGTTTTCAGGCGCGCAGGCTGCTGCGCAACCAGCGTTTCGACCTCGTCGCGATCGACTGGCTCGACGTCGGCCGACTCAGCGAGCTTCAGGCGCTCTGCAGCGCGTGCTCGCCGACACCCGTCGCCGTCCTGGTCGACGAAACATCGCCGGAAGCCATCCAGCGCTTCTTCAACTATGGTGTCTCCGGCGTGATCCCGCATTCCACGCGGCCGCACCTGATCGTGCGTGCGCTCGAGATCGTTCTGCTGGGCGGGCATTACATCCCGCCGATCGCGCTCCGTCTGCTGCCTTCCACTGCTGCGGCGCGCTACGATGCCCATTTCCAGACACTCGCCGGGTCGCTTCCCCGCCGGCCGCCGAGCGGCCTCTTGTCGCCACGCCAAGCTCAGATCATGCGCTTCGTCCACATGGGCAGCACCAACAAGATGATCGCCCGTACGCTCGGCATCAGCGAAGGCACCGTCAAGATCCACCTCGCCAGCATCTTCCAGCAACTCGGTGCCGCCAACCGCGCCGCCGCGGTCGCGATCTACAACGGCTGGCTGTCGCCCCACCTCGAGGTGCTGCTGGCGAATCGCAACCGCACGCGCAAGCCGCCCATCGGCCAACAGGGCCCGGTTCCGCTGCGTACGCAACGGAAGGACCGCCCGTACCCGTTGCCAGCCTCGATCGACAGCACACAGGACTTGCCGATCGCCGCTGAACCGCCGGCGCGGTTCCGGCGCGAACGCTAGCCGGACAGTCTCGATATTGCGACGGTCGGCGTGTGTGGATTCCCACCTTTGATGCTCAACGAGTAATATGGACGAATGGGTTTTCTCTTCACACCGCTTCCGCTCTGGGTTGGCATCGGTGGCTGGATCGCCGCCGTGGCCCTGCTCGCGCTCGCGATCTGGAATCGCCCCTTCGTGCGCCTGCAGGACGCCACGCTCCAGCACGTGTGGCTCGCGCTCGTCACCGCCATTGCGGTCCTCTGGGCCTCGAATGCGTGGCTCGAAGACGGCATCGTCATGCATCTGCTTGGCGCGACGCTGCTCGTCACACTGTTCGACTGGACACTCGCATTGATCGCGATGGGCGCCGTCACGGCGATTGCCGCGATCATTTTCGACGCGCCCTGGCAGGGCATTGGCCTGACCTATCTGATCTACGGCGCGCTGCCGGTCGCCGTGTCGGCATTGCTGCAGCGCGCCGCACTCGCATGGTTGCCGCACAATCTCGCATCGTTCATCACCGGCCAGGGATTCCTGTCGCCGGCCATCGCCATCGTCGCAGTCGCTGCTGCCGCGGCCGGGGTCCAGCTCGCGCTGGCGGACGGCGTGCCTGTCGTGATTCCGGCCGGCTATCTGCTGAACACTGCGCTTCTCGCACTCGGCGAAGCGTGGTTCACCGGTATGGCAACGGCACTCATCGCGGTCTATCGTCCCGCGTGGGTCACGACCTTCGACGTCCGGCGCTATCGCCTCGGCGGCCCGCGCGCCTGAATCGCCCTCCGGCGGCGGCACCGCCATCACCCGCCGGCAGGGCCTCGCGCGGTGCGGCAGAATGCGACATCTACTGCCGCACAACTTTTTTACGCTAAGATTGAACTCCGGTTCTTCATCGGGCATCTATACGTGCCCGATGTCTCATTCGCTCCTCACCAATAACCAGATGGACAGCTCTCCTGCGTCGCTCCGGATTTTCCGGGCGCTCGGCAAGCTGGCAGCCTGTATTGCGGGCCTGTCGCTTGCGCTTCCGACACCGGCATTCGCCGACCTGCTCGACCAGCGCTCCGAACTGATCAACAAATTCGTCAACGAAATGCATGCCGATCCGCTCGCCGCCGATTGTGCGGCGCACGGCAGCTTCATCGCCAGCACGTCGTCGGCGTTCGACCGCGTCGACTTCGCGCCGAACACATTCGACAGCGGGAACGCGACAATCACGCCATGGAACGACTCGTTCGACCAGGGCAAGCAGCGCGTGAAGGTCGACAATATCGTCACTGTCGACGGACTCGGCATCCACAGCGACGGCAGCGACCCGACGCCGCTGAAATTCCGATGCGGCTATGTCGGTCAGCAAATGCTCGCGTTCAGCTGGAACGACCCGGTTCCGCCGCTGAAGCCGCGCGTCGAGCGCTCCACGTCCTCGACGAAGAAGTTCAAGGGCAAGTCGCACCGAGGCAAGGTCAAGGCGAAAGCATCGGGCCGCACCGGCAGCAAGAAGGCCGCCGCAACGAAAAAGTCGAGCGGACAGAAGAAGGTCGTGAAGAAAAGCGCGAAGAAGTCCTGATTCGACGAAGCGACCTCGACAGAAGCAAAAAAGCCGGAGCATCCTGAGATGCCCCGGCTTTTTTCATACGGCGATGCTGCACTTACGCGAACGTGTCGACATGCACCAGGATCGCAGCCAGCATCGCCGCGCCAAGCGCCGCGCTTCGCTCGCCGTTCCAGCCGACTCGCTCGTCGGGCAGGTTCGCGTTGTCCTTGAACGGCATCTCGAGCGTCAGCGACAGGCAGCCGAACTGGTGGCCGATGTACTTCGACGCGAGCTTGAGCGCGTCCTCCTTGTACTTGCTCGCCGCATAGCCATGCTCAGTCTGGAAGTCGGGGCTCGCAACCTTGAACGCTTCGATGAACGCAGCCTGCTCCTTGCCCTGCTGCTCGGTAAAGCTCGGCAGCATTTCCGACCCGGCAACGAACACGTACGGCAGATCCTCGTCGCCATGAATGTCGAAGAACATGTCGCAGCCGATCGCATGGATCGCATCGCGCACGGCCAGCACCTCGGGACTGCGCTCGGCATCGGGCGCCATCCACTCGCGGTTCAGGTTCGCGCCCGCCGCATTGGTGCGCAGGTTGCCATGCACGCTGCCGTCCGGATTCATGTTCGGGACGATGTGGAACGTCACGCGATCGTAGAGCTTGCGCGCGACCGGATCGCCGGCCCAGTCGCCCCATCCGGCCAGCCGCTTGACGAGACCTTCGACGAACCACTCGGCCATCGACTCGCCGGGATGCTGGCGCGCGATGATCCACACCTTCTTCTTCGGTGCGCCGTCGGTCTCCGGCGTACCGAGCGTCAGCAGCGACATCGGACGACCTTCGACCGTGCGACCGAGTTCGACGACGCTCGCCTGCGGCAACTGCTGGACCGCACCGAGAAATGCCGCATGACGCTCTTCCGAGTACGGTTCGAAATACGCGTAGTAGATGCTGTCGAATTCCGGCGTATGGTCGATGGTCATCGTCTTGCCATCGAACGTCGTCGGCACGCGGAACCAGTCGACCCGGTCATAGCTCGCCACCGCGCTGTAATTGCGCCAGCCCGACGGATACGCGCATTCGGCCGCATTCTCGAACGTCATCACGCAGCGCTCGCCGCGCGCGCCCGTCAAGCGGTAGTAGAACCATTGCGCGAATTCCGAGCGGTTGTCGCCGCGCACGCGCAACCGAATCGCATCGGGGCTGTCGCACGACACGACGTCGATTGCGCCTGCGTCGAAATTGCTGGTGATCGAAAGGGCCATCTGTCTCTCCTTTGTCGACCGGAGTTGGCGCTTTGGCGCTTACACCGGTCCCATGTAAAGCTGGCGACCGGAACAGGCGGTGTAGCGCTTGCCCGGCCTCATGCATGCGCCTGCCGTCTCGTGAACGGCCGGCAGGGTCACTCGCCGACTCGCCGGCGATATACGTAAGTCGAATCGTTCGAAGCAGCCGCATCGAACGCATAGCCTTCCGTTGCGAATTCCTTCAGCGCCTTCGGGTCGGCAATCCGGTTCTCGACGATATAACGCGCCATCAGGCCGCGCGCACGCTTCGCATGGAAGCTGATGATCTTGTAGCGGCCACCCTTCCAGTCCTCGAACACCGGCGTGACGACGGGCGCGGCCAGCAGTTTCGGCTTGACCGACTTGAAGTATTCGGTCGATGCGCAGTTGACGAGCACGCGCGCCGCGCCGCTGCGCATTTCGAGCTGCTCGTTCAGCGCCCGCGTGATACGGTCGCCCCAGAACGCGTACAGATCCTTGCCGCGTGCGTTCGCGAAACGCGTACCCATCTCGAGACGGTACGGCTGCAGCAGATCGAGCGGACGCAGCAGCCCGTACAGCCCCGACAGCACGCGCACGTGCTGCTGCGCATAGTCGAGATCGGCGGACGACAGCGATTTGGCGTCGAATCCTTCATATACGTCGCCGTTGAATGCGAGCACGGCCTGCTTCGCATTGGCCGGCGTAAAGGTCGGCGACCAGTCCGCGTAGCGCTGGAAATTCAGGCGTGCAAGCGGATCGGAGATATCCATCAGCGTCGCGATGTCCTGCGGCGAAAGCTTGCGCAGGCCGTCGATCAGCTCGGACGCGTCGTCGACGAATGCAGGCTTCGTGTAAGACTGGACGTGCGCGGGCGTATCGTAGTCGAGGGATTTGGCGGGAGAGAGAACGATTATCATAGAGGCTCGCTGGCACGCCGTGCCTTGCGGTCAGACGAAAACCACCGATTGTAACGAATGACCCGCTCTCCCGCCCCGCATGCCGCGCATCGCGTCGTGCTCGACTCGAACGTCTGGATCGACATCCTCGTATTCGACGACCCCGCTACGCGCCCGATCCGCGCCGCGCTCGAACGCGGCACGCTTGCCGCCGTGATCGACGGCCGCTGCCTGACCGAACTCGAGTATGTGCTCGATTATCCGCAGTTCCAGGCGCGCGCCGTCGACAAGGCGGCCGCGCTCGCAACCGTCGCCCGCCTGGCGAGCCTCGTCGAGCCGCCGGCCGTCGACGCCGACGCGCCGCCGCTGCCGAAGTGCAAGGACCGCGACGACCAGAAGTTTCTTGAACTCGCCCGCGCCGCCCAGGCCGATTGGCTCGTATCGAAAGACCGCGCGCTGCTGAAGCTCGCGAAGCGCACCGCGCGCGATTTCGGCTTCCGGATCGCGCAACCCGCCCCCTTTGCCGAGGCCTGCGCGCTCGACGCCACGCCGGCTTGACACACGCAACACCACCCGATTTCGACCGTCTCGATGAACGCTCCTTCAGACATGCCAACGACTCCCGTTTTCCCTTCGCGCCTGCCGAACGTCGGCACGACGATCTTCACGGTCATGAGCGCGCTTGCAGCAGAAAAAGGCGCCGTGAACCTCGGCCAGGGCTTTCCGGATTTCGACTGCGATCCGCGCATCGTCGATGCGGTTGCCGCCGCGATGCGCAACGGGCACAACCAGTATCCGCCGATGGCCGGTGTCGCACCGCTGCGCGAGGCAATCGCAGACAAGATCGCGCAGGTCTACGGCCGGCGTTACGATCCGGCGACCGAAATCACCGTCACGGCCGGCGCGACGCAGGCACTGCTGACCGCGATCCTGTGCACGGTGCATCCGGGTGATGAGGTGATCGTCGTCGAACCGACCTACGACAGCTACCTGCCGTCGATCGAACTCGCGGGCGGCAAGCCCGTGTTCGTCACGCTGGAAGCGCCCGACTACGCGATTCCGTTCGACCGCCTGGCAGCCGCAATCACGCCGAAAACGCGCATGATCCTGATCAACACGCCGCATAACCCGACGGGTACCGTGTGGCGCGAGGCGGACATGCGCAAGCTCGAAGAGATCGTGCGTGGCACCAACGTGCTGATCCTGTCCGACGAAGTCTACGAGCACATGGTCTATGACGGCGCGCGCCATGAGAGCGTCGCGCGTTATCCGGAACTCGCCGCGCGCAGCTTCATCGTGTCGAGCTTCGGCAAGACCTATCACGTGACGGGCTGGAAGGTCGGTTATGTCGCAGCCCCTGCCGCGCTGACCGCGGAATTCCGCAAGGTCCACCAGTTCAACGTGTTCACGGTGAACACGCCGATGCAGGTCGGGCTCGCCGACTACCTGCGCGACCCGGCACCGTACCTGACGCTTGCCGACTTCTACCAGAAGAAGCGCGACTTCTTCCGGGCCGGCCTCGAGCGCACGCGCTTCAAGCTGCTGCCCTGCACGGGCACGTACTTCCAGTGCGTCGATTATTCGGCGATCAGCGACCTGCCGGAAGCGGAATTCTCGAAGTGGCTCACGTCGGAGATCGGCGTGGCCGCCATTCCGGTGTCGGCGTTCTATCACGAGCCGCACGAATCGGGCGTCGTCCGCTTCTGCTTCGCGAAGCAGGAAAGCACGCTCGCATCCGCGCTCGAACGGCTCGCCCGCCTGTAAATCCCGCACGGGCGGCCAGAGGCCGCCCTGCTGGAACCGCGTTTACGATCGCGCGACGCTCGTCGCCTCGATATACGCCTTGCGCTCGGCTGCCACGCGCTGCGCGGCCGGACGCTCGCCGACGATCTTCGCGTGCGCCTTCCAGTCGATGCCCGCGTCGAGCAGGAAATCGCGTCCGAAAATGGCCTTCGTCGCCATCCCGATGACCGGCAGATGGACCCATGCGGCGATGTCGGCGAGGCCGAACGACTCGCCGAGCGCATACGGCGAAAATTGCGTCATCTGTTTGAACGCATCGATCGCGCGCGGCAGGCGCTTCTCGACATGCGCCTTCGTCCCGTCGCTGACCTTGCCGCCGAAAAACGCTTCCGTATAGACCTCGCGCGCCATCCATTCGAGATACAGCTCGAGCGTCCCGACCAGCTCGCGCACCTTCGCGGCCGCGAACGGGCTCGCCGGGAAAATGCCTTTCTCGGGATAACGCGCCGCCAGGTATTCGATGATCACCTGCGACTCGAACAATGCGCCTTCTTCGGTCTTCAGGAACGGAATCTTGCCGAGCGGCGAATCGGCGAGCCGGGCCGGATCGCTGACCGGCAAACCGCACACCGACTCCTCGAACGGAATGTCGTGCTCGAGCAGGACGAACTTCACCTTGTTGTAATAGTTGGACAACGGAATACCGCACAGCTGTAGCATCGGAGTCTCCTTCGTTGCTGGAACGCGGCCGCAACGGTGCCGGCCGCAGCGAGATTCGTCGCGCTGAAAAGCACGTTCGTGCTAGTCTAAAGCAAGTATTGCGTTCGTCACGACAACATTACATCCGCTACGACGTCTGCCGCATCCGCGCGCACTACGCGCGCGACGCCGCAGCCCCGCCATCCGATGGAGACACGCTCGCATGAGTGCTGAACTGCTGGCCTCGCGTCCACCCGAGAGCGATTCGACGCTCGTCCTCACGCTATCCAATCCCGGCGCACGCAATGCGCTGCATCCCGACATGTACGCGGCCGGCATCGAGGCGCTCGCCACCGCCGAGCGTGATCCCGGGATTCGCGCTGTCGTGCTCACCGGCGCCGATCGCTTCTTCTGCGCGGGCGGCAACCTGAACCGGCTGCTCGACAACCGCTCGAAGGATCCGTCCTACCAGGCCGACAGCATCGATCAGCTCGCCGCATGGGTAACGGCGATCCACGCTTCGACGAAGCCGGTGATCGCGGCGGTCGAAGGCGCGGCGGCCGGCGCGGGCTTTTCGCTCGCGCTCGCGTGCGACCTGATCGTCGCCGCGCACGATGCGAAATTCGTGATGTCATACGCGCGTGTCGGCCTGACACCCGACGGGGGCGGTTCGTGGTTCATCGCCCGCGCACTGCCGCGCGCGCTCGCAGCCGAGATCCTGTTCGAAGGCAAACCCGTCACGGCCGAACGTCTGCACACGCTCGGCGTCGTCAACCGGCTCGCCGTGCCGGGCGCGGCGTTGACCGACGCGCTGGCATGGGCCGATGCACTCGCCGGCATCTCGCCGAACGCGCTCACGCGCATCAAGTCGCTGCTCGACGACGCAACGACGCAACCGCTCGACGCGCATCTCGGCACCGAACGCGATCATTTCGTCGCGTCGCTGCACCATGCGGACGGGCTCGAGGGCATCACCGCATTTCTCGAGAAGCGCCCGCCCCGCTACAAGCGCTGAGCCGCCACGCCCGCGTTCCACCTGCCTGAACGCATCCACCAGGAAACGCCGCGCGCGACGGCGGCGGCGAGCGCTCGCACGCCCGCCCGCACGTATCGGCACGCACGTTTGCGTCGCCAGCAGCGCGCATCGATCCATGCTCTAATGACCGCCTGTCGCGGCGCTGCCAGCGCCGTTTTCGCGCACGCAACAAAGGAGTTCACGATGATCGACGTCTATAGCTGGGCGACCCCGAACGGCCACAAGGTGCACATCATGCTCGAGGAAACGGGCCTCGCCTATCGTGTCCATCCGGTCGATATCGGCGCAGGCGACCAGTTCAAGCCGGAATTCCTGAAGATCAGCCCGAACAACAAGATCCCCGCGATCGTCGATCCGGACGGCCCCGGCGGCAAGCCGATCTCGCTGTTCGAATCGGGCGCGATCCTGATCTACCTCGCGGAGAAGACCGGCAAGTTCCTGCCGACCGATCCGGCCGCACGCTATGCAACGCTCGAATGGCTGATGTTCCAGATGGGCGGCGTCGGGCCGATGCTCGGGCAGGCGCACCACTTCCGCCTGTATGCGCCGGAGAAGATCGAGTATGCGGTCAACCGCTACACGAACGAGGCGAAACGCCTGTACAACGTGATGGACAAGCGACTCGGCGAATCCGAATATCTCGCGGGCGACACGTACACGATCGCGGACATTGCGACGTTCCCGTGGACGCGCTCATGGCAGAACCAGGGCATCGTGCTCGACGAATTGCCGAACGTGAAGCGCTGGTACGACACGATCGCCGCACGACCGGCCGTGCAGCGCGGTGTCGAAGTGCTCGCGTCGATGCGCAAGGCGCTGCAGGACGACAAGGCACGCGAGGTGCTGTTCGGCGCAACGCAATACGCGAAGCACTGACACGCAAGTGACGGGCGGAGCGGCATCCATGCATGCCGCTCCCCGCTTCAGAAGTAATGCAGCGTGATGAATTCCGCCGCGCAAACCGGCAGCGGCGCATCGGGACGCTCGAGCTGCATCGTCACCGACCACGTCACCTGCACGCCGTCCCGCGCGGCCTCGGCGGTTTCCTTTACCGCAAACAGCGCACGCACACGCGCGCCGACCGGCACCGGCTTCAGGAACCGCACGCGGTTCAGTCCGTAGTTCACGCCCATCTTCTGCTCGAAACGCATCGCGTCGGTCATCAACGCCGGAATCAGCGATAGCGTCAGGAACCCGTGGGCGATCGGCCCGCCGAACGGCGACTCGCGTTGCGCGCGCTCGGGATCGACGTGAATCCATTGATGATCGCCGGTCGCGTCGGCAAACCCGTCGACGCGCTTCTGATCGATCGCGATCCAGCCGCTCGCGAGCGGCTCCGCGCCGACACGCGCCTGCAGCGCCTGCGCCGACGCGATCAGTGGCAACGTCATCTCCGTCATGCCTGCACGCCTCCCGGATGGCGCAGCCCGAAGATCACTTTCGTGTGCACGGTGATCACCGTCTCGCCGGCCTCGTTCACGCCGACCCATTCCGTCGACACGATGCCGCGGTCGGGCTTGCTCTCCGACACACGCTTGTCGTGAACCTTCTGGTACATCGTGATCGTATCGCCTGCCCTCACCGGCTTGAGCCAGCGGATCGAGTCGATGCCCGGCGAGCCCATGCTGGTCGAGTCCTCGCCGAGCTTCTTGACGAGCAGGCTCATGAACACCGAACACGTATGCCAGCCGCTCGCGACAAGCCCGCCGAAATGCGATGCCTTCCCGGCTTCTTCGTCGAGATGAAACGGCTGCGGATCGTAGCGTTGCGCGAACGTCTTGATGTCGTCGGGTTCGAACGTGTAACGGCCCACTTCGGTGGTGCTGCCGACCACCAGGTCTTCGTAACTGATGCCCACTAGATGTCTCCTTGTCCGGCGCGCTCGCGCGTCGCCGTCATGCCGCGTCGGCCTGCGCGAAATCGGGCAGTGCCGCGATGCGCGCAAGATGATGATCGGTGTCGCCGAGCGTCGTCTCGATGATCGTCAGCCGCTTGAACAGGTGCGCCGCGGCGACCTCGTTGGTCACGCCCATGCCGCCGTGCAGTTGAACGGCCTGCTGGCCGACGAAACGCGCGGCGGCGCCGACACGCGCTTTCGCGGCCGACACCGCCTTGCGCCGCGCGTCGGCATCGCCACTCGCATAGCGTACGGCTGCCAGGTAGGTCAGCGAACGTGCCTGCTCGGCATGGATCAGCATGTCGACCATCCGGTGCTGCAGCGCCTGGAAACGCGCGATCGGCATGCCGAACTGTTCGCGCGTCTTCGTGTATTCGACCGTGGCGCGGTTCAGTTCGTCGAGCGCGCCGACCGCCTCCGCGCACAGCAGGAACGTCGCGTAATCGGCAACTTGCTCGAGGGCGGCGGCGTCGCGCGCACCGCCCGTCAGCAGTCGCGCCGGCGTTTCATTGAAACCGATCGTCGCGGCACGCTGGCCGTCGATCGTCCGGTAGTCGGCTACCTTCGCATTCGCGGCATCGCGTTCGACGACGAACAGGCCGATGCCCCCGCCGTCGACGCGCGCAGGCACGATCCACGCATGCGCCTGCGCGCCATGCTGAACGACCGACTTCGTGCCCGTCAGGCGGTACGTGCCGCCCTGCTCGCGCGCATGCGTATCGAGTTCGAACAGGTCGTAACGCGCATGCGGCTCGTGGAAAGCAACCGCGACACGTTTCTGCCCCTGCGCGATCGCCTCCAGCAGCGCGGCGTCCTCACCGGCGCCGGAGCCGGCGATGCGCAAGGCCTCGACGCCCACCGCCGTTGCCCAGTACGGCTCGATCACGAGCGCGCGGCCGAGTTCCTGCATCACGACCAGCATGTCGACCGGGCCGCCGCCGAAGCCGCCCTGTGCGTCCGGCACGGGCAGCGCGGTCAACCCCAGTTCGGCGAAGGCGCTCCATTGCGTGTCCGACACGCCCGCGTCGCTGCGCACGATGGCCTGACGCGCGTCGAAACCGTATTGCTCGCCGAGATACCGGCGCAGCGCGTCAGCGAACTGCTGCTGCTCATCGGTAAAGCTGAAATCCATGGTTGTCTCCGTTCCCTGATCACAGCCCCAGAATCATCTGCGCGATGATGTTCTTCTGGATCTCGTTCGAACCGCCGTAGATCGACGTCTTCCGGTAGTTGAAGTAGTACGCGGCCAGCGGCGCCGCATCGTCGTCGCCGGCGATGCTGTGCTCGCGCTGGCCGTCGAGGAACGGAACGTCGAACGGTGCGGCGAGCGGGCCGATCGCGTCGACCATCAACTCGGTGAGCGCCTGCTGCACTTCCGTGCCCTTGATCTTCAGCATGGACGCCTCGGGGCCCGGCCCCTTCCCGCTCGTCTCGCGGCTGACGACGCGCAGCACCGTCACCTCGAGCGCCATCAGCTCGACCTCGAGCGCCGCGACCTTGGCGGCGAACACGGGATCGGCAAGCAACGGCTTGCCGTTCTTGCGCTGGTTCGACGCCACGCGCTTCAGGAACGCGAGCTCGCGCTTCGACGCGCCGACGCGCGCGATGCCGGTGCGCTCATGACCAAGCAGGTATTTCGCGTAGGTCCAGCCGCGATTCTCGTCGCCGACGAGATTCTCGACCGGCACCTTCACGTCCTCGAAGAACACCTCGTTGACCTCGTGGTCCTCGTCGAGCATGACGATCGGCCGCACCGTGATGCCGGGCGTCTTCATGTCGATCAGCAGGAACGAGATGCCCTCCTGCTTCTTCGCGGCCGGATCGGTGCGCACGAGGCAGAACATCATGTCGGCGTACTGGCCGAGCGTCGTCCAGGTCTTCTGGCCGTTGACGATGTAGTGGTCGCCCTGGCGCTCGGCGCGCGTGCGCAACGAGGCGAGGTCGGATCCCGAACCCGGCTCCGAATAGCCCTGGCACCACCAGTCCGAGCCGTCGAGAATCCGCGGCAGATAATGACGCTTCTGCGCTTCGCTGCCGTATTTCATCAACACCGGCGCGACCATCGATACGCCGAACGGCAGCACGGTCGGCGCGCCGATCCGCGCGCATTCCTCATCCCAGATGTGCCGTTGCGTCGCGTTCCAGCCCGGCCCACCGTATTCAACCGGCCAGGCGGGCGCGGACCAGCCGCGCTGGCCGAGAATCCGGTGCCAGCTCGCGAAATCCTCGCGGTCGAGTCGTTTGTGATCGAGTACTTTGGCGCGCAGTGCGTGAGGCAGGTTGGCCTCGAGCCAGGCGCGGACGTCGACGCGGAACGCGTCGTCGGCGGGGGAATAATCCAGATCCATGCGCAGTGTCTCCTGTCGACCGGAGTTTGCGCTTCAGCGCTTACTCAGGTCCCATGCAAGGCTGACCGCAGCCGTCCAGCCCGGCAAGGACCCACTGCATACGTCATTGCAGCGGTTCTTTCAGCGCGGCAGGAATCGGCAGCGGCATCACGTCGATGCCTTCTTCGGCCAAGGATTGCGCATCTTCGGGCGTCGTGACGCCGCGAATGCTGCGTGCCGGCGCCTCGTTGTAATGGATGCGCCGCGCTTCCTCGGCGAAGCGCTCGCCCACATTCTCGGTTTTCTCCAGCACCTCGCGCAGCGCACGCATCACCTGCGCCTGCATTGCGCGCGGATCGGCCGGCTGTGCCTGCGTCGCGCCCGACAGATTCAGGCGCGGCGCCGACGGCAGACGGTTGACCTCGGTCGTTCCGCACACCGGGCATTCGACCAGCTTGCGGGACAACTGCGCTTCGAATTCATCGGCGGAAGCAAACCAGCCTTCGAACCGATGACCGTGCGGGCACTGCAAATCGAGGACCTTCATGCTGAATCAGGGCGTGTGGCGAGTGTAGCGCAAAAAGCGGTTTTGTGAACGATCGTGCTAATTACCGATCGCGCGACGTGGAGGCGTCGCGTCACCGGATTGTAACGCGGTGCCCCACCCGCCGCTGACGCCGCACTCAGGGCGTCAGGACCGGCCCGAGCGGCCACGTACCGGACAGCACCTTGTCGAGCCACATCGTACCGATGATCGTCTTCACGTCGGAAATCTGGCCCGTGCGCACCCATTCCTGCAAATCGGCCTGCGTCGCGGTGAAGGTCTCGAGGAATTCGCCCTCATCGAGCTTGCGCTCGCCGGCCGTCAGCCCGCGCGCCAGGTACAGGTCGATGAATTCGGTCGAGTAGGAAATGATCGGATGAATGCGGGCCAGGAACACGTACTCGCGTGCGGTGTAACCCGTTTCCTCGCGCAGTTCGCGCACCGCGCAGGCGAGTGCGCCTTCGTTCGGGTCGAGCTTGCCGGCCGGGAATTCGGCCATCACCTTGCCGATCGGGTAGCGAAACTGGTTTTCCATCAGCACGCGGCCGTCGTCGAACAGCGGGATCACCATCACCGCGCCCGGATGCTGGACGTATTCGCGCGTGGCCTTCTTGCCATCCGGCAGGCGGACGATATCGCGCTTGAGCTTGAGGAACGCGCCGTCGAAAATCGCCTCGCTCTCGAGGCAGGTTTCGGTCAGTGCGGCGTCGTGATTGGGTAGTTCGGCCATCGGCGGCTCCGGGAATGAGCGCGACGGCCGAAGCCGTCAGCGTCGTTTGACGAGATACTGGAACGTGAAGCCGGGAAACGCGAACACGACGAAAAGACTGAACGTGATCGCGTAGAACTGCCAGCCCTGTTCGAAGCGGTTGCCGGCGCGCGACTCGAGCCAGAAGCCGAGCGCGCCGACGATGAAGTACAGCACGATCAGCTCGCCGATCCGCACCCACCCGCCCTTCTTCGTCGCGCCGAACGGCACGACGGCGAAGAGGCGTTGGTTCAGGAACGGCAGGTTGGCGCAGACGAACGCCAACAGCACGATAAACCAGCCGGCTGCCGACATTACAGCGGCAGCGTGTGGCGAATTGCCTGCAGGCAGGCCGTCAGCAGCGGGCTCGGGATCAGGCCGAGCACGACGACCGCCAGGCCGTTCAGCACGAGGATCGTGCGCTTGCAGAAATCGCCCGTGATCGGCGTTGCATCCTGCGGTGCATCGAAGTACATCAGCTTCACGATGCGCAGGTAGTAGAACGCGCCGAACAGCGACGTGATCACGGCCAGCACGGCCAGCCACGTGAGGCCCGCGTTGACGGTCGCCTCGAGCACGGCGAGCTTCGCATAGAAGCCGACGGTCGGCGGGATGCCTGCCAGCGAGAACATCATGACCATCATCACGAACGCGAACACCGGGCTGCGCTTGTTGAGGCCCTTGAAGTCGTCGATCGTGTCGGCTTCGAAATCGCGGCGTGCGAGCAGCATCACCACGCCGAACGAGCCGAGCGTCGTGATCAGGTAGACGATCGCGTAGAACATCGCCGAGCTGTATGCATTCGCCGGCGCCGACGCGTCGCCCTTCACGATGCCCGCGAGCAGGCCGAGCAGCACGAAGCCCATGTTCGAGATCGCCGAATATGCGAGCATCCGCTTGATGTTGCGCTGGACGATACCGGTGATATTGCCGACGATCAGCGACAGCGCGGCGAGGATCACGAGCGCGGTCTGCCAGTTCTGCGCGAGCGGCAGCAGGCCCATCACCAGGAAGCGCAGGCCCCACGCGAACGCGGCAACCTTCGGGCCGCCGCCGACGAACAGCGTCATCGCGGTCGGTGCGCCCTGGTAGACGTCCGGCACCCACATGTGGAACGGCACGGCGCCGAGCTTGAACGCGATACCGGCGACGATGAAGACCACGCCGAACATCAGCACGGCTGCGTCGGTGTTGCCGCCGACCGCCTTGTACACCTCGCCCAGCTCGAGCGAGCCGGTCGCGCCGTACAGCATCGAGATGCCGTACAGCACGAAGCCCGACGCGAGCGCGCCCAGCACGTAGTACTTCATCGCGGCTTCGCTCGACTGCGCGGCGTCACGGCGCAGTGCGATGACTGCGTACAGCGACAGCGACATCAGTTCGAGACCGAGGTACAGCGTCAGGAAGTTGTTGCCCGACACCATGACCAGCTGGCCGAGCAGCGAGAACATGCCGAGCAGGAACACGTCGCCGCGGAACATGTCGCGATCCTCGAGGTACTTGCGCGAATAGACGAGCGAGACCGCGAAACCGAACGACACGACGGCCTTCATCGTGCTCGCGAACGAGTCGACGACGACCATCTTCGAGAAGAAGTAGTACTGCTGCGGGTCGAGTGCCTGCACCGCGAACCACACGCCGGCGACGACCGACGAAACAACCGCGATCAGGTAAGTCAGGCGGCGGCCGGAAGCACCGGTAAAGGTGTCGTTCAGCCATGCGACGACGATGGCGGCCATCACCAGCGCGTCAGGCAACAGGACATTCATAGGAGCGTTCATGATCTTGATTTCCTCCGCTCGCGATTACTGCGCCAGCGGCAGCTTGGACTGCGCGACATGGGAGAGGAGGTTTTCCACGGAAACGTGCATCACGTCGGTGAAAGGCTTCGGATACAGGCCCATCAGCAGCGTGAACGCGGCGAGCACGGCCAGCATCAGGAATTCGCGACGGCCGATGTCCTTCAGCTTGGCAACGTGATCGTTCGCCACCGCGCCGAAGTACACGCGCTTGTACATCCACAGCGTGTAAGCAGCGCCGAGGATCAGCGTGAACGCCGCGCCGAATGCGATCCAGAAGTTGTACTGGACGGCCGCGAGAATCACCATGAACTCGCCGACGAAACCCGACGTGCCCGGCAGGCCGCAGTTGGCCATCGAGAACAGCATCGCGAACGCCGCGAACTTCGGCATCACGTTGACGACGCCACCGTAATCGGCGATCTGGCGCGAGTGCACGCGGTCGTACAGCACGCCGATGCAGAGGAACATCGCGCCCGACACGAAGCCGTGCGAAATCATCTGGATGATCGCGCCTTCGACGCCGAGCTGGTTGAAGATGAAGAAGCCGAGCGTGACGAAGCCCATGTGCGCGATCGACGAATACGCGACCAGCTTCTTCATGTCGGCCTGCACCATCGCGACGAGGCCGATGTAGATCACCGCGATCAGCGACAGCGTGATCACGACGGGGGCCAGGAAGTGGCTCGCGTCAGGCGTGATCGGCAGCGAGAAGCGCAGGAAACCGTACGCGCCGAGCTTCAGCATGATCGCGGCCAGCACGACCGAGCCGCCCGTCGGCGCTTCCACGTGCGCGTCCGGCAGCCACGTGTGCACCGGCCACATCGGCACCTTCACCGCGAACGCGAGGAAGAACGCGATGAACAGCAGGATCTGTGGCGTCATCGCGATCTTGGCGTTCTGCCACGTCGCGAGGTCGAACGAATGCGTTTCCGTATACAGGTAGATCAGCGCGACCAGCATCAGCAGCGAGCCGGCCAGCGTGTACAGGAAGAACTTGAATGCCGCATACACGCGGTTCGGGCCGCCCCACACGCCGATGATGATGTACATCGGGATCAGGGTCGCTTCGAAGAACACGTAGAACAGCAGGCCGTCGGCCGCCGAGAAGACGCCGATCATGATCCCGGACAGGATCAGGAACGCCGCGAGGTACTGCGCGACGTTCTCGGTGATGACTTCCCATGCGGCGATCACGACGATCACCGTGATCAGCGCGGTCAGCACGACGAACCACATCGAGATGCCGTCGACGCCGAGGTGATACGCGATGTCGAAGCGCTCGATCCAGGTCGACTTCTCGACGAACTGCAGCGCAGCCGTGCTCGAATCGAAGCCCGTGATCAGCGGGATCGTGACCGCGAGGCCGAGCAGCGAACCGATCAGCGCGATCCAGCGGGCCGTCCCCGGATTTTTGTCATTGCCCACCGCAAGCACGAGGAGGCCGAAAACGATCGGCAGCCAGATCGCGGTACTGAGAATCGGAAAAGCGTGCATTAAGTTGTCCCCCGCCTTATTTGCCGCCGAGCGTTACAAACAGGGTCAGGAGCCCCAGCATGCCGATGATCATGGCGAACGCGTAGTGATAGATGTAACCGGATTGGAGGAAGCGGATCACGCTGGCGAACCAGCCGATGAACCGGGCGCTGCCGTTGACGAGGCCGTCGATCACGACGACGTCACCTTCCTTCCACAGGCCGCGGCCGATCGCCACCGAACCACGGGCGAACACCACTTCGTTGATCTTGTCCATGTAGTACTTGTTGTCCAGCAGCGTGTAGATCGGGCCGAACGCGCGGCGGATCGACGCCGGCAGATCCGGACGCTTCAGGTACAGGAACCAGGCGACAACGACACCGGCGAGCGCGAGCCAGACCGGCAGACCCGACACCGAGTGCAGGCCCATGCCCACCCAGCCGTGGAACTCCTCGGCCATCTCGGCCAGCGCCGGGTGGTTTTCGCCGATGAAGATCACCTTGTCGAATGCAACGCCGTGCTGGAAGAAGTCGCCGAACAGCATCGGGCCGACCGCGATCGCACCGATGATCACCGACGGGATCGCCAGCAGGACCAGCGGCACCCACACGACCCACGGGGTCTCGTGCGGCTCGTGCGCGTGGTCGTCATGACCATGGCCATGACCGTGGTCGTCGTGGCCGTGCGCGGCCGCCATGCCCATCGGCGATTCCGGATGCTTCGGCTTGCGGAAGCGCTCTTCACCGTGGAACACCAGGAAATACATGCGGAACGAGTACAGCGCCGTGACGAACACGCTCGCGACGACCGCGAAGTACGCGAAGCCCGAACCCGGCAGGTGCGAAAGCTTCACCGCGTCGATGATCGAGTCCTTCGAGTAGAAGCCCGAGAAGAACGGCGTACCGATCAGCGCGAGCGAACCGATGAGCGACGTGATCCACGTGATCGGCATGTACTTGCGCAGGCCGCCCATGTTGCGGATGTCCTGGTCGTGGTGCATGCCCATGATGACCGAGCCGGCGCCGAGGAACAGCAGCGCCTTGAAGAACGCGTGCGTCATCAGGTGGAACAACGCGACCGGGTACGCGGACACGCCGAGCGCGACCGTCATGTAGCCGAGCTGCGACAGCGTCGAATAGGCGACCACCCGCTTGATGTCGTTCTGGATGATGCCGAGGAAGCCCATGAACAGCGCCGTGATCGCGCCGATCACCGTGACGAACGACAGCGCGGTATCCGACAGTTCGAACAGCGGCGACATGCGCGACACCATGAAGATGCCGGCCGTCACCATCGTCGCCGCGTGAATCAGCGCCGAGATCGGGGTCGGGCCTTCCATCGAGTCCGGCAGCCACACATGCAGCGGGAACTGTGCCGACTTACCCATCGCGCCGATGAACAGGCAGATACAGGCCACGGTCAGCAGGCCCCAGTCGGTGCCCGGGAAGTGCAGGCTCGCGAGTTCCGCGCGCTTCGCGAACACTTCGCCGTAGTTCATCGAGCCGGCGAATGCGAGCAGCAGGCCGATGCCGAGCAGGAAGCCGAAGTCGCCCACGCGGTTCACGAGGAACGCCTTCATGTTCGCGTAGATCGCGCTCTCACGCGTGAAGTAGAAGCCGATCAGCAGGTACGACACCAGACCCACCGCTTCCCAGCCGAAGAACAGCTGCAGGAAGTTGTTGCTCATCACGAGCATCAGCATCGAGAACGTGAACAGCGAGATGTACGAGAAGAAGCGCTGGTAGCCGTCTTCTTCCGCCATGTAGCCGATCGTGTACACGTGCACCATCAGCGAGACGAAGGTCACGACGACCATCATCATCGCGGTCAGCGAATCGACGAGGAAGCCGACTTCGAGCTTCAGCGAGCCGACGTTCATCCATTCGTAGACGGTCGCGTTGAAGCTTGCGCCGCCCATCACGTCGAAGAAGACTTTCGCCGACAGGAGGAACGCGATCATTACGCCGAGGATCGTGATCCGGTGTGCGCCCTTGCGCCCGACTGCGTTCCCGAACAGCCCCGCAATCAGCGAGCCGGCCAGCGGAGCGAGCGGAATCGCCAGCAGCAGGTTTTCATTGAGTGTCGTTGACATAACAGCGTTGCCTGAAATTAACCTTTGAGCTGATCGAGATCCTCGACATTGATCGTGTCGAGCTTACGGAACAGGGTCACCAGAATCGCGAGGCCGATCGCGGCTTCCGCTGCGGCGACCGTCAGCACGAAGAACACGAAGATCTGGCCGTGCACATCGCCGAGGTAGTGCGAAAACGCGACGAAGTTGGTATTCACCGCCAGCAGCATCAGTTCGATCGACATCAGGATGATGATGACGTTGCGGCGGTTCAGGAAGATCCCGACGATCGCGATCGCAAAGAGGATCGCGCCGAGCACGAGGTAATGAGCAAGAGTCAGCATGGTTTTCCTTTCCTCCGCTTAGCCGTTGGTGCCCGAACCGGCTTCGCTCTGCGCCGTTTCCGGCTGCGGCTTGTCCGCTTCCATCTTCACGAGGCGCACACGGTCGTTGCGGCGCACCTTGACCTGATCCGACACGCGCTGGCGCTTGCTGTCCTTGCCCTTGCGCTCGGTCAGCCCGATCGCGGCAATGATCGCGACCAGCAGCACGAGGCCGGCGATTTCAAACGCGAAGATGTAGTCGGTGTAGATCACCTTGCCGATCAGTCGCGTGTTCGACCAGTTGGCCATCTCGCCCGTCGCCATCGCGTGCACCGTCTGCGTGTCGCCGTAGCCGCGCCACAGGATCAGCGCGGTTTCGATCACGATGATCGCGCCGACCACGGTCGCCATCGGGACGAAGCGCTTGAAGTCGCGGCGCAGGTAGTCGATGTTGATGTCCAGCATCATCACGACGAACAGGAACAGCACCATCACGGCGCCCACGTAGACCAGCACCAGCAGGATCGCGAGGAACTCCGCTTCCAGCAGCATCCAGATCGCGGCGGCGTTGAAGAACGCCAGCACAAGGAAAAGCGCAGACGCCACCGGGTTGCGCGAAGTGATCACCTTCAGCCCTGATACCACCAGGAGCAGCGCGAAGATGTAGAACAGTACGGTCGTGAATTCCATGATTACCGGTTCATCGTTAGGCCATAGTCAGGCGCGGCTTGCGGGACGCTCTCGCGAGCCGCACCCGTCGCGGCGGCTCGGCCCAGGCTTCGGGCCGGCACTGCAAACACAATCAACGATACGGCGCGTCGGCAGCCTTCGCCGCGGCGATGTCCTTCTCGTAGCGATCGCCCACCGCGAGCAGCATTTCCTTCGTGAAATACAGGTCGCCGCGCTTTTCGCCGTGGTACTCGAGAATCTGCGTCTCGACGATCGAATCGACCGGGCAGCTCTCTTCGCAGAAACCGCAGAAGATGCACTTCGTCAGGTCGATGTCGTAGCGCGTCGTGCGGCGCGTGTTGTCCGCGCGCGTTTCCGATTCGATCGTGATCGCCATCGCGGGGCACACGGCCTCGCAGAGCTTGCACGCGATGCAGCGCTCTTCGCCGTTTTCATAACGGCGCAGCGCATGCAGCCCGCGGAAGCGCGGCGAAATCGGGGTCTTCTCTTCCGGGAACTGCACGGTGAACTTGCGCTTGAACGTGTAACGACCGGTCAGCGCGAGCCCCTTCAGCAGCTCGGTCAGGAAGAAAGTCTTAAAGAAGTGTTGGATAGCCGTCATGATTTCGTCCTTACTTCACCCAGATGTTCAGCGGCGACATCATCCAGCAGCCGACCACGACCACCCAGATCACCGTGACGGGCAGGAACACCTTCCAGCCCAGACGCATGATCTGGTCGTAACGGTAGCGCGGGAACGTTGCGCGGACCCAGATGAACACCGACAGCAGTGCGAAGACCTTCAGCACCAGCCAGAAGACGCCCGGGATGAACGACAGGAATTCGAACGGTGCGTCCCAGCCACCGAGGAACAGCGTCGCAGCCAGCGCCGAGATCACGATCATGTTGATGTACTCGGCGAGGAAGAACAGCGCGAACGCCATGCCCGAGTAATCGATCATGTGACCGGCGACGATTTCCGACTCCCCTTCCACCACGTCGAACGGGTGGCGGTTCGTTTCGGCGATGCCCGAAATGAAGTAGACGACGAACGCCGGCAGCAGCGGCAGCCAGTTCCACGACAGGAAGTTCACGCCGTGGCCGGCGAAGAACCCGTGCTGTTGCGAACCCACGATTTCCGACAGGTTCAGGCTGCCGGCCGTCATCAGCACCAGCACCAGCGCGAAGCCCATCGAGATTTCGTACGACACCATCTGTGCCGCGGCGCGCATCGCGCCGAGGAACGCGTACTTCGAGTTCGATGCCCAGCCCGCGAGAATCACCGCATACACGCCGATCGACGAAATCGCCATCGCGTACAGCAGGCCCGCGTTCACGTTCGCGAGGACCGCTTCGGCCTGGAACGGGATCACGGCCCACACGGCGAATGCCGGCACGACGGTCATCACCGGCGCGATCAGGTACAGCCAGCGGCTGGCGGCGCTCGGCTGAATGACTTCCTTCAGCAGCAGCTTCAGCACGTCGGCGATCGGCTGCAGCAGGCCGCCGGGGCCGACGCGGTTCGGGCCGAGACGCACGTGCATCCAGCCGATCAGCTTGCGTTCCCACAGAATCAGGTACGCGACGCACAGCAGGATGACGACGGAGACGACGAGGATGCGCACGACGGCCCACACCGTCGGCCATGCGAAGCCGAGAAGCTGGGACCCGCCCGCGTTGATCGTATCGAACAAGCTCATTTACGCCTTCTCCACCACCAGTTCACCGGACAGGCTGCCGAGCGCTGCGCCGGCAGGCGTTGCCGCCGACACGCGAACGACCGTCTCCGCAAGATTCGCGTCGCGCACGGCCGGCAACTGCACCGCACGCTCGCCCTGGCGCACGCGCACCGCGTCGCCTTCCTTCAAGCCCAGCTTGTCGAACAGCGCGGCCGGCAGGGCTGCGGCATTCGCCGCCTTCGCGGCGGCCGTCAGGTGCAGCGCACCTGCACGGCGCACGAGCGCGTCGGCGTGATAGATCGGCACATCGGCCAGACGCTCGAAGCCGCCGTTCGCGGCATTCGCGGCGGCGCGCACCGGCGCGACCGACGTCTGGTTCGACAGGCGGCCCGCGACGCCGGCGTCGCCGAGCGCGGCGAGACGCACTTCTTCCGAGGTCTCGTATTCGAAGTTCGGCAGGCCGAGCAGGCTGCCGAGCACGCGCAGCACCTTCCAGCCCGGACGCGTATCGCCGAGCGGGCGCACGACGCCGTTGAAGCTCTGCACGGTGCCTTCCGCATTCACGTACGTGCCGGCCGTTTCCGTGAACGGCGCAACCGGCAGCAGCACGTCGGCGTAGTCGAGGCCGTGCTTGAACGGCGACATCACGACGACCATTTCCGCCTGGTTCAGCGCGGCCAGTGCCTGTGCCGGATCAGCGGTGTCGAATTCCGGCTCGACGTTCAGCAGCACGTAGCCCTTGCGCGGCTGCGCGAACGCTTCACGTGCGTTCAGGCCGCCTTCGCCCGGCAGTGCGCCGACGACGTGCGCGCCGACCGTGTTCGCCGCTTCCGTCAGGAAGCCGAACGTGGCGCCGGTGTTGTCGGCGATCCACTTGGCGACGGCGTGCAGCTTCGCGAATTCCGGATGGCGGACCGCGACGTTGCCGAGCAGCACCGCACGGCGTTCGCCGTTCGCGAGCGACTGGGCGACAGCCTGCGCGGCCGGCGATGCGGTGACGCCTGCCAGCGCGTCGGGCAACGCGACGCCGCGCAGTTGCGCGACCGCGGCAGCGATGCCGGCCAGCTGGTCGAGCCATGCCGACGGCGCGGCAACGATGCGCTGCGCGGTCGGGATCAGTGCATCGTCACCGGTCGCGTGCAGGAAGTGCAGCTTCGCGCCGTTCTTCGCGGCCTGACGCAGGCGGGCGGCAAACAGCGGGTGGTCGCGGCGCAGGAACGAACCGACGACGAACGCGGCGTCCACGTTCGACAGGTCGGCGATCGGCATGCCGAGCCACGGTGCGCCCTGGACCGGCGCCGAGAAATCCTGCTGACGCAGACGGAAATCGACGTTCGGCGTCTTCAGTTCGTTGGCGAGCTGCTTCACGAGGAACAGCTCTTCGGCGGTGCTGTGCGCGCTCGCGAGCATCGCCAGCGCGTTCGCGCCGTGATCCGCGGCGATGCCCTTCAGGCCCTTCGCGACATATTCGAGCGCGGTCTGCCAGTCGGTTTCGATCCACTGGCCGCCCTGCTTCAGCATCGGCTTCGTCAGGCGCTCTTCGCTGTTGAGGCCTTCATACGAGAAGCGGTCCTTGTCCGAGATCCAGCATTCGTTGATCGCTTCGTTCTCGAACGGCAGCACGCGCATCACGCGGTTGTTCTTCACCTGCACGACGAGGTTCGCGCCGACGGAATCGTGCGGGCTCACCGACTTGCGGCGCGACAGTTCCCACGTACGGGCGCTGTAGCGGAACGGCTTGCTGGTCAGCGCGCCGACCGGGCACAGGTCGATCATGTTGCCCGACATTTCGGAATCGACCGTCTTGCCGACGAACGTCGTGATTTCCGAGTGCTCGCCGCGGCCCAGCATGCCGAACTCCATCACGCCGGCGATTTCCTGGCCGAAGCGGACGCAGCGCGTGCAGTGGATGCAGCGCGACATCTCTTCCATCGAGATCAGCGGGCCCACGTTCTTGTGGAACACCACGCGCTTTTCTTCCGAGTAGCGCGACGACGACTTGCCGTAGCCGACCGCCAGATCCTGCAGCTGGCATTCGCCGCCCTGATCGCAGATCGGGCAGTCGAGCGGGTGGTTGATGAGGAGGAATTCCATCACCGACTGCTGCGCCTTCACGGCCTTGTCGGATTGCGTATGGACGATCATGCCGGCCGACACGGGAGTCGCGCAGGCAGGCACGGCCTTCGGCATCTTCTCGACTTCGACGAGACACATCCGGCAGTTGGCCGCAACCGACAGTTTCTTGTGATAGCAGAAGTGAGGAATGTACGTATCCGCCTTGTGCGCAGCCTGGATCACCATGCTGCCTTCGGGCACCTCGACCTTCTTGCCGTCTATTTCAAGTTCAACCATGATGGTGAATGGTCCTTAACCTATTTCCGCCCGTTCGCGCCTTCGCCCGACCGTGCGCTCAAATTCCGCAACCGGGTTCGCTTCAGGCTGCCGCCGCGTGCGCGTGGCCGCCGACCATGCAGTGCTTGTGCTCGACGTGGTACGCGAATTCGTCCCAGTAGTGCTTGAGCATCCCGCGTACCGGCATCGCCGCCGCATCGCCGAGTGCACAGATCGTGCGGCCCATGATGTTCTCGGCCACCGAGTTCAGCAGATCCAGATCTTCCTGGCGCCCTTCGCCGTGCTCGATACGGTTCACGACGCGATACAGCCAGCCGGTGCCTTCACGGCACGGCGTGCACTGGCCGCACGATTCCTCGTAGTAGAAGTACGACAGGCGCAGCAGCGAGCGCACCATGCAGCGCGTCTCGTCCATCACGATCACCGCGCCGGAACCGAGCATCGAGCCCGCCTTCGCGATCGAATCGTAGTCGAGATCCGTCTGCATCATGATGTCGCCCGGGATCACCGGTGCCGACGACCCGCCCGGAATCACGGCCTTGATCTTCTTGCCGCCGCGCATCCCGCCGGCGAGCTCCATCAGCGTCGCGAACGGCGTGCCGAGCGGCACTTCGTAGTTGCCCGGACGCTCGACGTCGCCCGACACCGAGAAAATCTTCGTGCCGCCGTTGTTCGGCTTGCCGATCTCGAGGTAATTCTGCGGCCCGATGGACAGCAGGAACGGCACCGCGGCGAACGTCTCGGTGTTGTTGATCGTGGTCGGCTTGCCGTACACGCCGAAGCTCGCCGGGAACGGCGGCTTGAAGCGCGGCTGGCCCTTCTTGCCTTCGAGCGACTCGAGCAGCGCCGTTTCCTCGCCGCAGATGTACGCGCCGTAGCCGTGGTGCGCGTGCAGCTGGAACGAGAATTCCGAGCCCATGATGTTGTCGCCGAGGAAACCCGCTGCACGCGCTTCATCGAGCGCGGCCTCGAAGCGTCGATACACTTCGAAGATTTCGCCGTGGATGTAGTTGTAGCCGACGGTGATGCCCATCGCGTACGCGCCGATGGCCATGCCTTCGATCAGCGCATGCGGGTTCCAGCGCAGGATGTCGCGATCCTTGAACGTACCCGGCTCGCCTTCGTCCGAGTTGCAGACGAGGTACTTCTGCCCCGGGAACTGGCGCGGCATGAAGCTCCACTTCAGGCCGGTCGGAAAACCCGCACCGCCGCGGCCGCGCAGGCCCGACGCCTTGACGTCGGCGATCACCTGCTCGGGCGGAATCTTTTCTTCGAGAATGCGGCGCAGCTGCTTGTAGCCGCCGCGCGCGACGTAATCTTCGAGATGCCAGTTCTCGCCGTTCAGACCAGCGAGGATCAGCGGTTTGATGTGACGGTCGTGGAGGGACGTCATTTCGAGAGCTCCTCAAGCAGCTGGTCGATCTTCTCGCGGCTCATGAAGCTGCACATTCTGTGATTGTTCACCAGCAGCACCGGCGCATCGCCGCACGAGCCCATGCATTCGCCTTCCTTCAGCGTGAACTTGCCGTCAGGCGTGGTCTCGCCGAAGCCGATGCCCAGCTTCTGTTTCAGGTAGTCGGCAGTCGCTTCCGCGCCGCCGTGCGGGCCAAGCTGGCACGGCAGGTTCGTACAGAGCGTGATCTTGTGCTTGCCGACCGGGTTGAGCTCGTACATCGTGTAGAACGTCGCGACTTCCTGCACGGCAACGGCCGGCATGCCGAGATAGTCCGCAACGAACTGCATCAGTTCGGGCGACAGCCAGCCGTGCTCTTCCTGAGCAACGGCCAACGCCGACATCACGGCGGACTGTTTCTGATCGGCGGGATACTTCGTCAACGCTCGATCGATTTCCTTCAGGCCTTCAGCTGAGATCATTTTCAGACACGACTCTTTCAATTCCTACCGAACGAACAACCTGCCGCACACTGGGGTGCATGGACGGCAGACCTGGCGCTCACTCTGTTGACAGCTTGCGAAGCCGCGCCGGTTCAGCGCATGCAGCATGTGACTTCGCGTGTGACTTACCGCTCGCCGCCCGCGACAAACGGGCGGCGCAACCATTAGCGATCGATTTCGCCGAACACGATGTCCTGCGTACCGATGATCGTGACGGCGTCGGCGATCATGTGACCGCGCGCCATTTCGTCGAGCGACGCCAGGTGCGCGAAACCCGGTGCGCGAATCTTGAGGCGATACGGCTTGTTGGCACCGTCCGACACGAGGTAGATGCCGAACTCGCCCTTCGGATGCTCGACCGCCGCGTACGCTTCGCCTTCCGGCACATGGAAACCTTCGGTGAAGAGCTTGAAGTGGTGAATCAAGTCTTCCATGTTGGTCTTCATGCCGACGCGCGACGGCGGTGCAACCTTGTGATTGTCGGTCATCACCGGGCCCTGATTCTTACGGAGCCACTCAATACACTGTTTCGCGATACGGATCGACTGGCGCATTTCTTCGACGCGAACCAGGTAGCGGTCGTAGCAATCGCCGTTCACGCCGACCGGCACGTCGAAATCCATGCGATCGTACACTTCGTACGGCTGCTTCTTGCGCAGGTCCCAGGCGATGCCCGAGCCGCGCAGCATCGGGCCCGTCAGACCCATCTGCAGCGCACGTTCCGGGCTGACCACGCCGATCCCGACCAGACGCTGCTTCCAGATCCGGTTGTCGGTGAGCAGCGTTTCGTATTCGTCGACGCACTTCGGGAAGCGCGTGAAGAAGTCGTCGATGAAATCGAGCACCGAGCCGCTGCGCGCTTCGTTCATCTTCGCGAGCGCCTTCTCGTTGCGAATCTTCGACGCCTTGTATTGCGGCATTGCGTCAGGCAGGTCGCGGTAGACGCCGCCCGGACGGTAGTACGCCGCGTGCATCCGGGCACCGGACACCGCTTCGTACACGTCCATCAGGTCTTCGCGTTCGCGGAATGCGTACAGGAACACCGCCATCGCGCCGACGTCGAGTGCGTGCGCGCCGATCCACATCAGGTGGTTCAGCACGCGCGTGATCTCGTCGAACAGCACGCGGATGTACTGGGCGCGCTCAGGCACTTCGATGCCGAGCAGCTTTTCGATCGCAAGCACGTAGCCGTGCTCGTTGACCATCATCGACACGTAGTCGAGACGGTCCATGTACGGCACGGACTGGATGAAAGTTTTGGATTCCGCGAGCTTTTCCGTCGCGCGGTGCAGCAGGCCGATGTGCGGATCGGCACGCTGAATGACTTCGCCGTCGAGCTCGAGCACGAGGCGCAGCACGCCGTGCGCTGCCGGGTGCTGCGGGCCGAAGTTGAGCGTGTAGTTCTTGATTTCTGCCATGACGCCCCCTTAATGTTTCAGACCGCCATAGCGATCCTCGCGGATCACGCGCGGCGTGATTTCGCGCGGCTCGATCGTCACCGGCTGGTACACGACCCGCTTCTCTTCCGGGTCGTAACGCATTTCGACGTAACCCGACACCGGGAAGTCCTTGCGGAACGGGTGGCCGATGAAGCCGTAGTCGGTGAGGATGCGGCGCAGGTCGGGGTGGCCTTCGAACACGATGCCGTACAGGTCGAACGCTTCGCGCTCGTACCAGTTCGCGGAGGTCCAGATGTCGACCAGCGATGCCACGATCGGCAGGTCGTCGTCCGGCGCGAATGCACGCAGGCGCAGACGCCAGTTGTTCGTGACCGACAGCAGGTGCGACACGGCCGCGAAACGCGGGCCGTCGTAGGCGCCGTCGCCGAAGGTCTGGTAGTCGACGCCGCACAGGTCGATCAGCTGCTCGAAACGGAGCTTCGGATCGTCGCGCAGCGTCTTTGCGACTTCGAGGTAATCGCTCGCCTTCACGACGAGCGTCAGTTCACCGATCGCTTCGGTGAGGCTCACCACGCGCGCGCCGAGCGCGGCTTCGAGGTTTGCCTTGAGGGTCTCGATTTTGCTTGCCATATTGAGGGGACGCTCGGGGCTTTATTGACGGGCGATGGTATTGGTGCGGCGGATCTTCGCCTGAAGCTGGATCACGCCGTAGACCAGCGCCTCGGCCGTGGGCGGACAGCCCGGCACGTAGACGTCGACCGGCACGATCCGGTCGCAGCCGCGAACCACCGAGTACGAGTAGTGGTAGTAGCCACCGCCGTTCGCGCACGATCCCATCGAGATCACCCAGCGCGGCTCGGCCATCTGGTCGTACACGCGACGCAGCGCGGGCGCCATCTTGTTGCAGAGCGTGCCGGCGACGATCATCACGTCCGACTGGCGCGGGCTCGGGCGGAACACGACGCCGAACCGGTCCAGGTCGTAACGGGCCGCGCCCGCATGCATCATTTCGACGGCGCAACACGCGAGCCCGAACGTCATCGGCCACAGCGAGCCGGTACGCGTCCAGTTGATCAGCTTGTCAGCCGTCGTGGTGACAAACCCTTCCTTCAAGACCCCTTCGATACTCATTTGCTTTCCACTCCAGACGAGCGACCGAGCGTGGCCGCCCATGCAAACCGGCGATTAACCCATCACTCCCAGTCGAGGCCGCCTTTCTTCCAGATATAGGCAAAGCCCAGCAGGAATTCGAGCAGAAAAATCATCATTGCGATGAAACCCGGCCAGCCGATATCCCGGAGCGCGACGCCCCACGGAAACAGGAATGCGGTTTCGAGATCGAAGATGATGAACAGGATGGCGACGAGGTAGTACCGGACGTCGAATTTCATCCGGGCGTCTTCAAAGGCTTCGAAGCCGCACTCGTACGGTGCGTTCTTCTCGACGTCCGGCTTGTTGGGACCAAGGAGCTTGCCGATGCTGACCAGCGCTATACCTAAACCAGTGCCCACGAGGAGGAACAACAAGACGGGGTAATAGGCTGCGAGGTTCAAGGCAATCCTCTATCGGTTGGTTCTGAGCGTCCGGAGAATACCACTTCCGGCGGAAGGAATCATTTCGGAGTGCACGCGATCGCAAGACAACCGCAAGCACACCCCAGAAATGAAAAATGCCAGCCACTAGAAGCGGCTGGCATTGAGTAACTTTGGTGCCGACGGCGAGACTCGAACTCGCACAGCTTTCGCCACTACCCCCTCAAGATAGCGTGTCTACCAATTTCACCACGTCGGCACTGCATGCAACCGGGGTTGTAACTACTTGTTTCCCGCGAATCGCTTCAAGAATTAAATTCTAACCTGAGTCCCGGAATTGTTCAACGCACAATCGCAAAAATTTTAACTTTTTATTTCGGGACATCCTGGCCCGGCGCGCTCGCAGCCGAACCCGCAACGGCGGCGGATGCCGCGACTACCGGCGCCGATGCTGCAGGCGCCGATGCCGGCGCGGTCGCTGCCGCGCCGAGCACACCGGCCGACGGCGTCGCCTTGTACGAACCGAGATACGTCAGCGTCAGCGTCGCGACGAAGAAGATCGTCGCGAGAATGCCCGTCGTACGCGACAGGAAGTTTGCCGACCCCGTGGCACCGAACAGGCTGCCCGACGCGCCGCTGCCGAACGCAGCGCCCATGTCGGCACCCTTGCCGTGCTGCAGCAGCACGAGACCAATCACACCGAGTGCAGACAGCACCTGCACCACAATAATCAGCGTCTTGAATAACAGCATCACACCCACCCGATTGGATCGGGCGACCGGAACGACCGGCCACCCTCATGGTTCAATTCGATCCCGGACCGCTTATCGCGCGGCCCGGCAGATCGCCAGGAAATCTTCCGCCTTCAGCGACGCGCCGCCGATCAGGCCACCGTCGATGTCCGGCTGCGCGAACAGCTCTTCCGCGTTGTCCGGCTTCACGCTGCCGCCGTACAGCACGGACACGTCCGCCGCACCCTTTGCCGCGAGACGCCCACGCAGGAACGCATGCACGTCCTGTGCCTGCGCCGACGTCGCGCTCTTGCCCGTGCCGATCGCCCAGACCGGCTCGTACGCGACGACGATGCGCGCAGCCTCGTCGGCCGTCAGCACCGCCAGCACCGCGTCGAGCTGCGCACCGACCACCTGCTCGGTCGCACCCGACTCGCGCTCGTCGAGCGTCTCGCCGACGCACACGACCGGCGTGAGCCCTGCCGCGAGCGCGCGCTGCGTCTTCGCCGCGACCGTCTCGTTGCGCTCGCCGTGATACGCGCGACGCTCCGAATGACCGACGATCGCATAACGTGCGCCGAACTCCGCGACCATCGCGGCCGCCACTTCGCCGGTGAACGCGCCCTGCTCGTGCGCCGACACGTCCTGCGCACCCCAGGCGACACGGCCGCCGTCGAGCTGCGCCTGAACCTGCGCGAGATACGGGAACGGCACGCACACGCCGACCGATGTTTCGGCCGCCACCGCGCCCGCACCCTGCACCACTTCGTTCAGCAACGCCTGGTTGCCGGCCAGCCGGCCGTGCATCTTCCAGTTGCCGATCACACGCTTAGTTCTCTGTTTCGACATCGTGTCTGTCTCGTCACCGCTTGGTCATTAACGTGCCATTTACGTGCCATTAACGCGCCGGAAACCGGCCGTCAGGTTTGATCTGGCGAAGCAAACCCGCGATTTTACTGCGCACGGCTTGAACCGGTCAAACCGCGTATGTCAAGCCCGGCCACACGGGCCGTCAGGCGTTCGACCCCCAATCCAGGACGATCTTGCCGGTGTGCTCGCTGCTTTCCATCAACGCATGCGCCTGCGCGGCATCCGCGGCCGGCAATACACGATAGATCACCGGCTTGATGCGGCCGTCGGCAATCAGCGGCCACACGCGCGCCTTCAGTTGCGCGGCGATCTGCGCCTTGAACTCGACCGGACGCGGGCGCAGCGTCGAACCCGTGATCGTCAGCCGGCGACGCAGGATCTCGCCGAGGTTGATGTCGGCCTTCGCGCCGCCGAGCAGCGCGATCAGCACGAGACGGCCGCCATCCGCGAGTGCGGACAGTTCGCGCGGCACGTACGAGCCCGCCACCATGTCGAGGATCACGTCGACGCCGCGATCGTGCGTCAGCGACTTCACGACCTCGACGAAGTCTTCCGTCTTGTAGTTGATCGCGCGCTCGGCGCCGAGCGCCTCGCACGCGCGGCACTTGTCGGCAGTACCGGCCGTCGCGAACACGCGAAAACCGAGCGCATGCGCGATCTGGATCGCCGTCACGCCGATGCCGCTCGAGCCGCCCTGCACGAGCAGCGTCTCCTGCTCGCCGCCCTCGCCCGCGCCGAGCTGCGCACGGTCGAACACGTTGCTCCATACGGTGAAGAACGTTTCGGGCAGCGACGCGGCCTCGATATCCGTAAGCCCGTCGGGTACCGGCAGGCATTGCAGCAGCGGCGCGACCGCATACTCGGCATAACCGCCGCCCGCGAGCAGCGCACACACACGATCGCCCAGCTTCAGGCCGAACGGGTTCAGCGCCGCGTCGGACAAATCGCCGCCGACGATCTCACCCGCGACCTCGAGTCCCGGCAGATCCGACGCGCCCGGCGGCGGTGCATACGCACCCTTGCGCTGAAACACGTCGGGCCGGTTCACGCCGGAAGCCGCCACCTTGATCAGCACTTCGCCGCGCTTCGGTTCGGGGCGCGGACGCTCCGCGAGCTTCAGCACGTCGGGGGCGCCGAATTCGGTGATTTCGATGGCTTTCATGGTGATGGTCGCTCCGGGATCAGGATCGGAATCGGATGGCGCGCCCGCGCGCGGCTCGGACACGTAGCCGGCGCTGCTGCGCCGCACAACGATGCTACAGAAAAAACGGCCGGCACGCTTTCGCACTGCCGGCCGTTGGTCCGCCTGCCCGCTTACTGCTGCGGCGGCGTATCCGACTGCGCCGCTGCCGCTGCTTCATTCAGCAGCGCCTTCGCCGACAGGCGCACGCGACCCTTTTCGTCCGTCTGGATGACCTTGACCTTCACTTGCTGGCCTTCCTTCAGGTAGTCGTTGATGTCCTTCACACGCTCGTTGACGATTTCCGAGATGTGCAGCAGGCCATCCTTGCCCGGCAGCAGGTTCACGATCGCGCCGAAATCGAGCAGCTTCAGAACCGTGCCTTCGTACACCTGACCGACTTCGATCTCGGCCGTGATTTGCTCGATGCGCTTCTTCGCTTCGGCCATGCCGTCGCTGTTCGTGCTCGCGATCGTCACGACGCCGTCGTCCGAGATGTCGATGGTCGTGCCCGTTTCTTCCGTCAGCGCGCGGATCACCGAACCGCCCTTGCCGATCACGTCGCGGATCTTTTCCGGGTTGATCTTGATCGTGATCATGCGCGGCGCGAATTCCGACAGTTGCGTGTTCGCACCCGAAACCGCCGACGTCATCTTGCCGAGGATGTGCATGCGGCCCTCCTTCGCCTGCGCGAGCGCGACCTGCATGATTTCCTTCGTGATGCCCTGGATCTTGATGTCCATCTGCAGCGCCGTCACGCCCTGCTCCGTGCCGGCTACCTTGAAGTCCATGTCGCCGAGGTGATCTTCGTCGCCGAGGATGTCGGTCAGCACCGCGAACTTGTTGCCTTCGAGGATCAGGCCCATCGCGATACCCGCGACGTGCGCCTTCATCGGCACGCCGGCGTCCATCAGCGCGAGGCAGCCGCCGCACACCGATGCCATCGACGACGAACCGTTCGATTCGGTGATTTCCGACACGACGCGGATCGAGTAGCCGAATTCGTCGGCGCTCGGCAGGCACTTGACCAGCGCGCGCTTCGCGAGGCGGCCGTGGCCGATTTCGCGACGCTTCGGCGAGCCGACGCGGCCCGTTTCGCCGGTCGCGAACGGGGGCATGTTGTAGTGGAGCATGAAGCGCTCGCGGTATTCGCCTTCGAGCGCGTCGATGATCTGCTCGTCACCCTTCGTGCCGAGCGTCGCGACGACCAGCGCCTGCGTTTCGCCGCGCGTGAACAGCGCCGAGCCGTGGGTACGCGGCAGCACGCCGGTACGGATCTCGATCGGGCGCACGGTGCGCGTGTCGCGGCCGTCGATACGCGGCTCGCCGTTCAGGATCTGCGAACGGACGATCTTCGCTTCGATGTCGAACAGCACGTTGCCGACGGTGGCCTTGTCGGCCGCTGCCGTACCGGCTGCCTGTGCGTCTTCCTCGAGCTTCGCCGAGGTCGCTGCGTAAACTTCCTTCAGCTTCGTCGAACGCGCTTGCTTGTCGCGCAGCTGGTAAGCGGCGAGCAGGTCGTTCTGTGCCAGCTCGGTCACGCGTGCGATCAGCGCCTCGTTCTTCGGCGCCGGCTGCCAGTCCCACTCGGGCTTGCCGCCTTCGCGCACCAGTTCGTGGATCGCGTCGATCGCGACTTGCATCTGCTCGTGGCCGAACACCACGGCGCCCAGCATCACATCTTCCGACAGCTGGTCGGCTTCCGATTCGACCATCAGCACCGCACGCTCCGTACCCGCGACGACGAGGTCGAGGCTCGATGCCTTGATCTGGTCACGCGTCGGGTTCAGCACGTATGCGTTGTCGATGTAGGCAACGCGCGCGGCACCGACCGGGCCGTTGAACGGCAGGCCCGACACGGCGAGCGCAGCCGATGCGCCGATCAGCGCGGGGATGTCCGCCGGGATTTCCGGGTTCACGGACAGCACGTGGATCACGACCTGGACTTCGTTGTAGAAGCCTTCCGGGAACAGCGGGCGCAGCGGACGGTCGATCAGGCGCGACGTCAGCGTCTCGTGCTCCGACGGACGGCCTTCGCGACGGAAGAAGCCACCCGGGATCTTGCCGGCCGAGTAGGTCTTCTCGAGGTAGTCGACGGTCAGCGGGAAGAAGTCCTGGCCCGGCTTCGCCGACTTCGCGCCGACGACGGTTGCCAGCACGACGGTGTCTTCGACGTCGACGATCACGGCGCCGCTTGCCTGGCGAGCGACTTCACCGGTTTCGAGGCGCACCTTGTGCTGGCCCCACTGGAATTCCTTCACGACCTTGTTGAACATGGACATGGTTGCTCCTTTGAATTCATGCATTTCATTCGCCGCGCCGGCCATCCCGCGCGGCGGCGTCCCGACCGAATCACCCGGAGCAAGGTGTGTTTTTTATGCCATTCCAGCGCGGCACTCGTACAGCGACGCGCTGGAATGACACAAATCCTGCCCCGGTATCAGTCGTTGCGGCGGCCCCGCACAGTCGTGCCGGACAGCCTGCGATGCGTGTGACGCTACGCACCGCGCAAAAACAAAATGCCTGTATCAGCGGACTGACACAGGCATCTTGCTGGCGGCAATCGCCTCGATTACTTACGCAGACCCAGCTTCTCGATCAGTGCGCGGTAACGGTCGGCATCCTTGCCCTTGAGGTAGTCGAGCAGCTTGCGGCGGCGGCTCACCATGCGCAGCAGACCGCGGCGGCTGTGGTGGTCCTTCGCGTGGGTCTTGAAGTGACCCGTCAGTTCGACGATACGTGCGGTCAGCAGTGCGACCTGGACTTCGGGCGACCCCGTGTCGTTCGTACCGCGGGCGAACTGAGCAACGACTTCCGACTTCTTGATATCTGCAACAGACATGAGATTTCCTTGGTTTCTACTTTCTAACTGAACAGGCGGACACGGAAGAATGGCCGTGCCGTGACTTACAACCGGCGGGCATTGTAGCACAACTCCTCGCCGTTCTTACCGCCCCCTGTCACGGGCGTGTCATCGAGCAGGCTGAAGGCATCTCCGTGCGCTGCGCCGGCACCGCGAGCACCGTCCGGAAGCCATAACCCGACCCCTCGTTGTCGAAGCGCACGCCCGGCGTGCCGGCCTTGTCCATCTCCATCACGTAAAGGGGCTGGATCAACTGATGGTCCTGCGCGCGCATCCGCGACGCGTGGAAGCCGTCGTCGAACGACAGACCCTCGAGCGCACGCGCGACCGCGACAGGGTCGGCCGAACCCGCACGGTTCATCGCGGCGGCCAGCATCTCGATCATCAGGCTCATGCGCCGCACCGGATAGTCGTCCTGGGCTGCCGGAAAACGGTTCCGGAACGCCCGGTAGAACGCATCGGATTTCGCGCCGCCTGCGTTCGGGTGCCAGTCCGCCACGGCGACAACCCGCCCGACACCGGCGTCGCCGAGTGCTGCCGGCGCGCCGAGGCTGTTGCCGTAGAACGTGTAGAACTTCGCATTCAGCCCCTGCTCCCGCGCCGCCTTCACGAGCAGCGTGAGGTCGTTGCCCCAGTTGCCGGTCACAACGGCGTCGGCGCCGCTCGCGCGGATCTTCGCGATATACGGCGAGAAATCCTTGATCCGGCCGATCGGGTGGAACTCGTCGCCGGCGATCGTCACGTCCGGGCGCCGCGCGGCCAGCGCCTGCCGTGCGAGCGTGCTGACGTCGCGGCCGAAACTGTAGTCCTGGTTCAGCAGGTAGACCTTGCGCAGCGCGCGGTCGCGTGCCATCACGTCCGCGAGTGCGGCCATCCGCATGCCGGCGTGCGCATCGAAGCGGAAATGCCAGAAACTGCAGCGCGCGCCGGTCAGCGCCGGATCGTCGGCCGAATAGTTGAGGAACAGCATCCGGTTGTCCGGATCGCGCGCGTTCAGCTTGTCGAGCGCCGCGACGAGCGCGGCCGCGACGGCCGAGCTGTTGCCCTGCGTGACGAAGCCGATGCGGCGATCCGCGGCCGCGCGCAGCTGCACGAGCGCCTCCTCGGGGCTGCCCTTGCTGTCGAGCACGACGAGTTCGAGCGGGTGCGCGCCGTCGCGCAGCTTCACGCCGCCCGCCGCGTTCACCTGCTCGACGCCGAAGCGCAGGTTGCGCTCGACCGCCGCGCCCGCGTTCGCGAACGGGCCCGACATCCCTTCGATCAGCGCGATCCGCACCGGCTCGCCGCCGGCAAATGCGGACGACACCAGCATCCACCCCGCGCTCAACGCGAGCGCGCACCGCTTCCACCCCTGCATCGGCCACCTGCCCTTCAATCAGCCCGAGAAGCGCGGATCATAGGCCGGCGCCCCCGCCGCCCGCAAGCGCGACCGTGCCGGCGATCCGCACCGATTTTTTCCGCGCGATGCGCGATCGCTTGCCGTCCGTGATAAAACGGGACTTGTTTCCGTGTTCTGGAGAATCCCCATGCGCATTCGCATTCCCGCGCGCCTGCCGGTGCTGCTCGCCGGCGCCGCCGCGCTGCTGACCGGTTGCGCGCAACCGTGGCAGCAATACCAGGCCGGCCAGGACGAGTCGGCGATCGTCGCACGCATGGGCCCGCCGCGCGAGATCTACGACCTGCCCGGCGGCGGCAAGCGCCTGATGTGGCCGACCCAGCCGATGGGCGAGATCACCGTCGCGGCCGACGTCGACGCGACCCACAAGATCGTCAACGTGCGCCAGGTCCTGCAGCCGAGCGAGTTCTATCGTGCGGAGATCGGCAAGTGGACGAAGACCGACGTCCTCGTCAACTTCGGACGCCCCGTCGAGACGTCCTACTTCCCGCTGATGAAGCGCGAGGTATGGACGTACCGGTATCTCGAGGACAACGTCTGGTACATGATGTACAGCTTCTACTTCGACCCGCAGGGCATCCTGCGCATCACGCAGAAAACACCCGACCCGTTGCACGACCCCGACCGCCGCAACCTGTTCTGACCGATTACGCATTTACGCGCAATTTTCTCGATGGCCATTCACGAATCATTGCGTGAATGGCCATTTCCTTTTTTCCGCCGGCTTATTAATTCGGCAAATGCGACGGAAATCTTTTCCGATCGATGACATGCCGATGGCAATTCGCTGACATCCCCGTCATGCGGGCCTTTGCCTGAAAACAGGCACGCGCAGTGCATATCATGCGGTGAGTTGGTGCATGCAATGCACTACGCCAAACCAATTTGAAACAATTTGTTTCAACACCCCCGAAGCGCTAGGGCATACCCCTAATATCAGTCGAAACCAAACCTTTCAATTTAGAAAGAATGCCATTTCGTCATTTTTGCCGATATTCGATTGCCTTTATCTCAAAGGAGTCCTCATGAATCGCCCCAAGAGCATGCTGGTTGCCAACATCGCCTGGGCCCGCGAAACGCGTGAACACACGCCCGGTTTCTTCGACGCGCTCGCGCGCGGCCAGAACCCGCGCGTGCTGTGGATCGGCTGCGCCGACAGCCGCGTGCCGGCCGAAACCATCACGCACTGCGCGCCCGGCGAGCTGTTCGTCCATCGCAACATCGCGAACCTGTTCCATCCCGACGACGACAATTCCGCCAGCGTGCTCGAGTACGCGGTGCGCGTGCTGCAGGTCGACCACGTGATCGTGTGCGGGCACTACGGGTGCGGCGGCGTACGCGCATCGCTGCTGCCGCCGCCGTCCGACCTGCCGCACGTCGCACGCCGCATCGCGCCGCTGTGCGCGCTCGCGCGAAGCCATCGTGACACGCTGGACGGGCTCGACGACACGGCCGCCGCCGACCGCCTCGCCGAGCTCAACGTGCTCGAACAGGTACGGCTGCTGCGCGCGTCCCCGATCGTGCGGGGCCGCGAACGGCCACCGCTCGTGCACGGCTGGATCTTTTCACTCGCGGACGGCCGCCTGAAGGAACTCGATTCCGGCTACACCACCCCGCCCGTCGACGTCGAACCCGTGCAGGCCGTCGCAGCCTGCGCGCTCGGCTGACCTGCCCCCAAAGCCAATGAAATCATCCCGACCATGAAACTGAACCAGCGCCTGTCCACCCTGCCGCGCGACATCGTCGCCGGCGTCGTCGTGTTCCTCGTCGCGCTGCCGCTGTGTCTCGGCATCGCCAACGCATCCGGCGTCGAACCGTTTGCCGGGCTCGTATCCGGCATCGTCGGCGGCATCGTCGTCGCGCTGCTGAGCGGCTCGTCGCTGTCCGTCAGCGGGCCGGCCGCCGGCCTCGTCGTGATCGTCGTCGAAGGTATCGCACAACTCGGCAGCTTCTCCGCGTTCCTGCTCGCGGTGCTGCTGTCCGGCGTCCTGCAGTTCGGGTTCGGCATGCTGCGCGCCGGCCGCTTCGCCGCCTACGTTCCGTCACCCGTCATCAAGGGCATGCTCGCCGCGATCGGCCTGCTGCTGATCGTGAAGCAGATTCCGTTCGCGTTCGGTATCGGCGGCCCGGCCGCGCAATCGTTTGCGAACTGGCCCGGCCTGCCGGTCGCGTGGGCTGCCACGGCCATCGCGCTTGCGTCGCTCGCGCTGCTGATCGCGTGGGACACGTCCGCGCTGCGCCGCTTCGCGCTGGTGCGCTCGGTGCCGGCTCCGCTTGCGGTCGTCGTGCTGGGTATCGGCGCCACGCTCGTACTGAGCATCGTCGCACCGTCGGTCGCGCCGGGCGCCGCCCATCGCGTGACGCTGCCCGAACTCGGCTCGTTCGCGGCCTTTGCGGCGTCGCTCAAGCATGCGGAGCTCGGCCCGAACTTCGCGCAGCTCGTCAATCCGGACGTGTGGCGCGTCGCGATCACGCTCGCGGTCGTCGCGAGCCTCGAGACACTGCTGAGCCTCGAAGCCGTCGAGCAGATCGATCCGAAGCGCCGGCCGACCCAGCCCGATCGCGAACTCAAGGCCCAGGGCGTCGGCAATCTCGTCGCGGGCGCGGTCGGCGGGCTGCCGATCACGTCGGTGATCGTGCGCAGTTCGGTGAACGTCAACGCGGGCGCGCAAAGCCGGATGTCGGCGATCGTGCACGGGATGCTGCTGCTCGCGAGCGTGTTCGCGCTCACCGGCCTGATCAACCTGATCCCGCTCGCGAGCCTGGCCGCGATCCTGATCCATACCGGCTTCAAGCTGGCGAAACCGGCGCTGTTCCGCTCGGTGATGAAACAGGGGCCGGCCGCCTTCGTGCCGTTCGCCGCGACGATCGCCGGCGTGCTCGCGGTCGACCTGCTGTTCGGCATCGCGCTCGGCCTCGCGTGCAGCGTGCTGGCCGTCGCCGTCGCGAACCTGAAAAGCCCCGTGACGCTCGCGCAGCACGACGACCACTTCCTGCTGTCGTTCCGCAAGGACGTGTCGTTTCTCGGCAAGGTGCAGGTCAAGCATCATCTGCGGCACATCCCCGACCGGGCCGCGGTGATCATCGACGCGACGCGCGCCGATTACATCGATCACGACGTGCTCGAACTGCTCGACGCGTTCGTCGCCGATGCGCCGCGACGCGGCATCGCCGTGGAGTTCCGGCGCCGCAGCCCGGTGCCGCGCACGGCCACGCGCCGCTGGCTGTTCCGTGCGCCGGCCGCCGAATGAGCGGCGCATGAAAAACGCCCCGGCGGCGCAGGGCCGCACGGGGCGTTTCGGTGATGCGCGACGCGCAGCGCTTACGAGCGCTGCGGATTGAGCTTGTCGTCCTTCGAATGCAGCTTGTTCAGCGCGGAGATGTACGCCTTCGCGGATGCGGCGACGATGTCCGGATCGGTGCCGACACCGTTGACGATCCGCCCGCTCTTCGACAGCCGGACAGTCACTTCACCCTGCGCCTGCGTACCGGTCGTGATCGCGTTCACCGAGTACAGCAGCAGCTCGGAACCGCTGCCGACTTCGCTCTCGATCGCATTGAACGTCGCGTCGACCGGGCCGTTACCGCGCGCCTCGCCGGTCACTTCCTTGCCTTCGACCCCGAACACGACCTTCGCGTGCGGCTGCTCGCCCGTTTCCGAGTGCTGCGACAGCGACACGAACTTGAAGTGCTCCTGCTCGTGGGCGAGCGCCGATTCCTCGGACACGATCGCGATGATGTCCTCGTCGAAGATCTCGGCCTTGCGATCGGCCAGATCCTTGAAGCGCATGAACGCCGCGTTCAGTTCGCTTTCGCTGTCGAGCGACACGCCGAGCTCCTGCAGGCGCTGCTTGAACGCGTTACGGCCCGACAGCTTGCCGAGCACGATCTTGTTCGCGGTCCAGCCCACGTCTTCCGCGCGCATGATCTCGTAGGTGTCGCGCGCCTTCAGCACGCCGTCCTGGTGGATGCCCGACGCGTGCGCGAACGCATTCGCGCCGACCACCGCCTTGTTCGGCTGCACGACGAAGCCGGTGATCTGCGACACGAGCTTCGACGTCGGCACGATCTGCGTCGTGTCGATGCCGACGTCGAGGCCGAAGTAGTCCTTGCGGGTCTTCACGGCCATCACGATTTCCTCGAGCGACGTGTTGCCCGCGCGCTCGCCGAGACCGTTGATCGTGCACTCGATCTGACGCGCGCCGCCGATCTTCACACCGGCGAGCGAGTTCGCCACCGCCATCCCGAGGTCGTTGTGGCAATGCACGGAGAAGATTGCCTTGTCCGAGTTCGGAATGCGTTCGCGCAGCGTCTTCACGAGGTTGCCGTAGAGCTCGGGCACGCCGTAGCCGACCGTGTCGGCGATGTTGATGGTCGTGGCCCCTTCGGCGATCACGGCTTCCAGCACGCGGCACAGGAAGTCGAGGTCCGAGCGGCTGCCGTCTTCCGGCGAGAATTCGACGTTGTCGGTGAACTTGCGTGCGAAACGCACCGCGAGACGCGCCTGCTCGAACACCTGGTCCGGCGTCATGCGCAGCTTCTTCTCCATGTGCAGCGGCGACGTCGCGATGAACGTGTGGATCCGCGAGCTGTTGGCCGGCTTCAGCGCGTCGGCCGCACGCTGGATGTCCTTGTCGTTGGCCCGCGCCAGCGAGCAGATCGTGCTGTCCTTCACGAGACCGGCGATCGTGTGGATCGCGTCGAAATCGCCGTTCGAGCTGGCCGCGAAGCCGGCCTCGATCACGTCGACCTTCATCCGCTCGAGATGCTTCGCGATGCGGATTTTCTCTTCCTTCGTCATCGACGCGCCGGGCGATTGTTCGCCGTCACGCAACGTCGTATCGAAAATGATCAGCTTGTCTGTCATGGGGGGCTCCAGGGCTCTTTATACGGAAGTCAAACGTAACGAGATCGCGCCACCGTTGGCGACGCTCAACAACAGACGAAGCTTGACGGAGGGCGGGAACGGTCAGCGCGGCAGGCGCGCCGAAGCTAGCGCGCATAGCGGCGCACCGGCTAGAAGGAGGGAGAGGCGGGAAAATGCAGTCATGCCGAAGACTATAGCGGCATTCCGTTGGGTGCGCAATCGGACGGCACCCCGGGTTTCCGGCAGCCCGGGCCGAACAGGGGGACAAATGAAAACGGCGGCCCCGAGGCCGCCGTTTCCGGGCAAAAAAACGCGCGTCAGTGATCGCGCTGCGACGAGCGCGCGGGATTTGCCCGCCCGCGCACGGCCATGTAGGCCCAGAACACGTAGCCGGACAGCCCGTACAGCACGAACAGGCAGAACAGCATCAGCGGCGGGTCGGACGACACGAGCACGAACGCGACGACGACCAGCAGGATCGCCGCGAACGGCACGCGGTGCCGCACGTCGAGCGCCTTGCCGCTGTAGAACGGCGCGTTCGACACCATCGTCACACCCGCATAGATCGTCAGCACGAATGCGACCCACGGCAGCCAGCCGAGCTTCATCGGCACGCGGTTGTCGGTGGCGAGCCACACGAAGCCCGCGATCAGCGCGGCGGCGGCCGGGCTCGGCAGCCCCTGGAAGAAACGCTTGTCGACGACGCCGATGTTCGTGTTGAAGCGCGCGAGGCGCAGCGCGGCGCCCGAGCAGTAGACAAACGCGGCGAGCCAGCCCCAGCGGCCGAGATCCTTCAGCACCCACTCGTACATCACGAGCGCGGGCGCGACACCGAACGACACCATGTCCGACAGGCTGTCGAACTGCTCGCCGAACGCGCTCTGCGTATGCGTCATGCGCGCGACGCGCCCGTCCATCCCGTCGAGCACCATCGCCACGAAAATCGCGATTGCGGCGATCTCGAAGCGCACGTTCATCGCCTGCACGACCGCGAAGAAGCCGCAGAACAGCGCGGCGGTCGTGAACGCGTTCGGCAGCAGGTAGATGCCGCGCGTCTTCAGGAACCGCTGGCGCGCGGCGCGGCGGCTCTCGATAGGCACCGGATCGGCGGCCATCCCCTTGTTGCGGCGGAACGGGCGTGGCGTCTGGCCGGCGCCGTTGCGCGGCCGACGCGGTTTGAATGCGGCCATCGTGCGCCTCGCCGCTTACTGTTCGAGCTCGGCGAGGATCGTCGACGACGCGTAGACCTTCTCGCCGATCGACACCTTCGCGCGGCTGCCGAGCGGCAGGTACACGTCGACGCGCGAACCGAAGCGGATGAAACCGTAGCGCTGGCCGCGCGACAGCGGCTCGCCGGCGCGCACGTAGCAGAGAATCCGGCGTGCGACGAGGCCGGCGATCTGCACGGCGGTCACGGTCTTGCCGCTCGCCGTCTGGATCACGACCGCGTTACGCTCGTTCTCGGTGGACGCCTTGTCGATCGCCGCGTTCAGGAACGCACCCGGGAAGTACTCGACCTTCGAGATCGCGCCATCGACCGGCGAACGCTGCGAATGGACGTTGAAGACATTCATGAACACGCTGATCTTCAGCGCTTCGCGGTTCGCGTACGGGTCCTGCGCGGTCTCGACCGCGACGATGCGGCCGTCTGCCGGGCACAGCACCGCGTTCGGCTGCGCCGGGATCGGGCGCTGCGGATCACGGAAGAACTGGACGACGAAGACGAGCAGCAGCCAGAACGGCCACGCGAAGCCGAAGCCCCCGACGGCGTGGATCAACAGCGCGATGACGGCAGCAATCGCGATGAACGGCCAGCCTTCGCGCGCGATGATCGGATGAGGATAGTTCATGGATTCGTTCTGTGTTCGGTGAATTGCAAAGCCCGTAGCATAACAAAAGCCGCCCGGGGCACTGCTGCCTTCGGGCGGCTTTTTGGTACCGGCCCTCTATTCGAGGGGCCGGAACAGCACGCGGTGCTTAGTTCTTCGTCTGGTCGACGAGCTTGTTCTTCGCGATCCACGGCATCATCGCGCGCAGCTTCGCACCGACCTGCTCGATCTGGTGCTCGGCCGTCAGGCGACGGCGCGACTGCAGCGTCGGTGCGCCTGCCTTGTTCTCGAGGATGAAGCTCTTCGCGTACTCGCCCGTCTGGATGTCGGTCAGGCACTGCTTCATCGCCTTCTTCGTCTCTTCCGTGACGATGCGCGGGCCCGTCACGTACTCGCCGTACTCGGCGTTGTTCGAGATCGAGTAGTTCATGTTCGCGATGCCGCCTTCGTAGATCAGGTCGACGATCAGCTTCAGTTCGTGCAGGCACTCGAAGTACGCCATTTCCGGCGCGTAACCTGCCTCGACCAGCGTTTCGAAACCAGCCTTGATCAGCTCGACGGTACCGCCGCACAGCACGGCCTGTTCGCCGAACAGGTCGGTTTCGGTTTCTTCACGGAAGTTCGTCTCGATGATGCCGGCACGGCCGCCGCCGTTCGCCGCAGCGTACGACAGCGCGATGTCGCGTGCCGCGCCCGACTTGTTCTGCGCAACCGCGATCAGGTGCGGCACGCCGCCACCTTGCGAGTACGTGCCGCGCACGGTGTGGCCCGGTGCCTTCGGCGCGATCATGATCACGTCGAGGTCGGCGCGCGGGATCACCGCGCCGTAGTGGACGTTGAAGCCGTGTGCGAATGCCAGCGCCGAGCCCTGCTTGATGTTCTCGTGCACTTCCTTCGCGTACACGTCGGCGATCTGCTCGTCCGGCAGCAGCATCATCACGACGTCGGCGCCCTTCACCGCTTCCGCGACTTCCTTGACCGACAGGCCTGCGTTCTCGGCCTTGCTCCACGACGCGCCGCCCTTGCGCAGGCCGACCGTCACGTTGACACCGCTGTCCTTCAGGTTCAGCGCGTGTGCATGGCCTTGCGAGCCGTAGCCGATGATCGTGACTTGCTTGCCCTTGATGAGGGAGAGGTCAGCGTCTTTGTCGTAGAAAACGTTCATGATGGTTCCTTCGCTAATTCAAAAATTCAACAATTCGTTCGGATGGAGTACTGCGGGCCGGGACATGACGGCGCACCCGGCGTGCCACTTTGGCAATGTCGGCATCACACCTTCAGGATGCGCTCGCCGCGTCCGATGCCTGAGCTGCCGGTGCGCACGGTCTCCAGGATCGCGCCCGCGTCCAGCCCCTGGATGAATGCGTCGAGCTTGTCGCTCGCGCCCGTCAATTCGATCGTGTAGGTCTTTTCGGTCACGTCGATGATGCGGCCGCGGAAAATGTCCGCCATCCGCTTCATTTCTTCGCGCTCCTTGCCCACTGCACGTACCTTGATCAGCATCAGCTCGCGTTCGATGTGTGCACCGTCGGTCAGGTCCACCACTTTCACCACCTCGATCAGGCGGTTCAGATGCTTCGTGATCTGTTCGATCACGTCGTCGGAGCCAATGGAAACGATGGTGAGCCGCGACAGCGATTGGTCTTCGGTCGGCGCCACCGTCAAGGTTTCGATGTTGTAGCCGCGTGCGGAAAACAGACCGACCACGCGCGACAGCGCGCCCGGTTCGTTCTCCAGCAGGACGGAAATGATGTGTCTCATGTTCGCTTCTTCCAGAATGTGTCCGTGTCGATTCACTCGCGCCGCGCGCCGCCGCGTGCCGCACCGCCCTTCGTGAAGGCGGCCGCTTCGGCCCAGGCGCGCGTCGCGCCGTTACAGGTCTTCCGATCCGAGCAGCATCTCGGTGATGCCCTTGCCGGCCTGTACCATCGGCCAGACGTTTTCGGTCGGATCGGTCTGGAAGTCGAGAAACACGGTGCGGTCCTTCAGGCGCAGCGCTTCCTTCAGCGCCGGCTCCACATCCGAAGTCTTTTCGATCCGCATGCCGACATGGCCGTACGCTTCGGCGAGCTTCACGAAGTCAGGCAGCGCATCCATGTACGAATGCGAATAGCGCTTGCTGTATTCGATCTGCTGCCACTGGCGAACCATGCCGAGATAGCGGTTGTTCAGCGAAATGATCTTCACGGGCGTGTCGTACTGCAGGCAGGTCGACAGCTCCTGGATGCACATCTGGATCGAGCCTTCGCCCGTGATGCACAGCACGTCGTCGTCCGGGTGCGCCATCTTGACGCCCATCGCTGCCGGCAGGCCGAAGCCCATCGTGCCGAGGCCGCCGGAATTGATCCAGCGACGCGGCTTGTTGAAACGGTAGAACTGCGCCGCCCACATCTGGTGCTGGCCGACGTCCGAGCACACGAACGCATTGCCGTCCGTCAGCTCCCACGCCTTCTCGACCACGTACTGCGGCTTGATGATCTCGCTTTCGCGGTCGTACTTCAGGCAGTCCTTCGAGCGCCAGCCCTCGATGTCCTTCCACCATTGCGCGAGGGCTTCGGTGTCGGGGCCATGCTCGGCCGTCTGCAGTTGCTCGATCAGCTCCTTCAGCACCTCCTTCACGTCGCCGACGATCGGGATGTCGACCTTCACGCGCTTCGAGATCGACGACGGGTCGATGTCGATGTGGATGATCTTGCGCGGACGCGACGCGAAGTGCGCCGGATCGCCGATCACGCGGTCGTCGAAGCGGGCACCGATCGCGATCAGCACGTCGCAGTGCTGCATCGCCATGTTCGCTTCGTAGGTGCCGTGCATGCCGAGCATGCCGAGGAATTTCTTGTCCGACGCGCGATAGCCGCCGAGGCCCATCAGCGTGTTCGTGACCGGGTAGCCGAGCAGGTCCGCGAACTGGTTCAGTTCGCGCGATGCGTCGGCGAGGATGATGCCGCCGCCCGTGTAGATGTACGGACGCTTCGCCGTCAGCAGCAGCGACACGGCCTTGCGGATCTGGCCCGAATGGCCCTTCGTGACCGGGTTGTACGAACGCAGCGACACGCTCTTGACGGGCTCGTACTGGCACGGCGTCTTCGAGATGTCCTTCGGGATGTCGATCAGCACGGGGCCCGGACGGCCGGTGCGGGCGATGTAGAACGCCTTCTTGACGGTTTCCGCGAGGTCGCGCACGTCCTTCACGAGGAAGTTGTGCTTCACGCACGGACGCGTGATGCCGACGGTGTCGCACTCCTGGAACGCATCCTGGCCGATCGCTGCCGTGGGCACCTGGCCGCTGATCACGACCATCGGGATCGAATCCATGTACGCCGTTGCGATGCCGGTCACCGCGTTGGTGACACCGGGGCCCGACGTCACGAGGCAGACGCCGACATTGCCGGTGGAACGCGCATACGCATCGGCTGCGTGCACGGCCGCCTGTTCGTGGCGCACCAGCACGTGCTGAATCTTGTCCTGCTTGTAAAGCTCGTCGTAGATGTAGAGTACCGAGCCGCCGGGGTAGCCCCAGATGAATTCGACGTTTTCATCGGCCAGTGCCTTCATGAGCACGGTACCGCCGATGGAGTCGCTATCGGGAGGGGAAAGGGGTTCCGACGTGGAGAATTCCGCGCTGGGCATGTTCATTTTGACCTTTCGAATTTTCGGCAAAAAATTGATCGGGTGCTCTCTGCCGGGCTTGTGGCTCGGGTTCAAGCGGCGCGTCCAGTTTGAAGGGCAGGCTTCTTGGGCCAGCCTCAAATGAGACCATCACTTCATGTTGCGAATCGTTGACGATAGCGGGTCGCGAATGGGTCGTCAAGCAAAATATCCCGCAGCGCATCATGGGCGCCGCCCGGCACCCCGCCGCCGCGGCTCGCGCGCAACGTGCGGCGCCCGCCCCGGTGCCAAGCGGCACGAAAATTTGATAGCATCCGCGGGTTTTACGAAATTTTTCGACCTTTTTCACCACGCAGCGGCCCGCAGCGCATACCTTCACGGAATGGCATCAGACAAGGAACTCGCCGACTTTCTGGCGGGCGTCGAAAGGCGCGCGTTCAAGCAGGCCGCGTACGCCGTGCGTGACGACGATGCGTCGCTCGACATCGTGCAGGACGCAATGATCAAGCTTGCGGAGAAGTACGGCGACCGGCCGGCCGCCGAGCTGCCGCTGCTTTTTCAGCGGATCCTGCAGAACGCGATCCACGACTGGTTCCGCCGGCAGAAGGTCCGCAACACGTGGGTCACGCTCTTCTCGTCGCTGAACAACACCGACGACGACGATTTCGACCCGCTCGAAACCCTCGAATCCGCGGACGACAACGCGGGCGTCGAAAGCAGCGAGCACCGCCTCGAACGAGAGCAGGTTCTGGCCCTGATCGACGAAGAAATCCAGAAACTTCCGGCGCGTCAACGGGAAGCGTTCCTGATGCGTTATTGGGAAGATATGGATGTCGCCGAGACTGCCGCCGCAATGGGGTGCTCCGAGGGCAGCGTCAAGACGCACTGCTCGCGAGCCACCCACACCCTGGCGCAAGCGCTCAAGGCCAAAGGAATCACGCTATGAGCTCCGCTCCCGCAAATCGAGAACACGAATTCGCGCTGAAGGTGCGCCGCGCGCTGGACGAGCGCGCGGCCGACCTGCCTGCCGCGACCACCGACCGACTGGCCGCCGCCCGCCGGGCTGCGCTCGCGCGCAAGAAGCCCGAAGCCGCGACCGTGCCGGTGTTCGTGCCGGCCTTCGCCGGCGCGGCCGGTGCGTACGGCACGGCGCCCGCGAGCCGCCCGCAGGCCGGCCGCCCGTACGCGTCGTTCGCGCGCCGCCTGCTGCGCGCGTGGCCGCTGGCGCTGCTGCTCGCGGGGCTCGTCGGCATCGCCTACTGGGAAGACATGCAGCGCACCGCCGAACTCGCCGACATCGACGCGGCGATGCTCAGCGACGACCTGCCGCTCAACGCGTACCTCGATCACGGGTTCAACGCGTATCTGTCGCGCGCGCACTAACAGACAATAACGAGGGGATCGCACGGGTGAGTCAGAAGCGCGGCCTGGCCGTATTTTTCGGATGCGTAATCGCGATCGCCGTTTCCTACGTCGCCACGTACCCACGATTCCACCCGGCCCCCGCGACGCCCACCGCCGCGGCCAACAGCCCTGCCGCGCCCGCGTCGGCCGCGACCGGGCTGACCACCGAACTCCCCCCGCTGCCCCTGCCGCTGCCGGCCGCGTCCGGCCCGCTGTCCTGGGCGCGCCTCACGCCGGCGCAACACGCGGCACTCGCGCCGTTCGCCGACCAGTGGGACGGCTTCAGCGACGCGCGCAAGCGAAAATGGCTGAAGATCGCATCGCGTTTCGCGAAGTTGACGCCCGATGATCAAAAGCGCCTGCAGGACCGGATGGCCGAATGGGCGCGGATGACGCCCGAGCAGCGCCGCGTCGCGCGCGAGAACTACCAGAGTGCGAAGGAGCTGTCCGCGCAGGCGCGCGAGCGGGCCTGGAAGGCGTACCAGCAACTCCCCGAGGAGCAGAAGGAACGTCTCGCGGCCGCCGAGCGCCGCCGCCGGCCGAGCGTCGTCAGCGCACCGCCGACCGTCGCCGACCGTGACGTCCGCCGCCTCGTCAATTCGCACGATCACGCCGCAAGCGGCGCAGCCACCGCGCCGGCGCCCGTCTCGGCCGCGGTCACGCCGCCGGTGCCCGCGTCGTCGACGGCCGGCACCGCATCCGCGCCGGCCGCCGTGGCACCGGTGTCGCCCGCCGACGCCCCCTCGCTGTTCAAGGGCTCCTGAGCGGCCGTGGCGAACGCCCGCGCCCCCGAAACCCCGGCCGCCGCGCCGTCCGTGCGGCGGCGTCTCGCCGCGCTGCTCTACGAAGGCGTGCTGCTGTTCGGCGTGGTGTTCTTCGCCGGGCTCGCGTTCAGCCTCGCGACGCAGCAGCGCAACGGCCTCGTCCATCACAACCTGCTCGCCGCCTGGATCGCGCTCGTGGTCGGCGCGTACTTCGTCTGGTTCTGGACCCACGGCGGCCAGACGCTGCCGATGAAGACGTGGCGGCTGCGGCTCGAATCGTCGAGCGGCCGGCCGCTGAGCGCGGGCCACGCGCTCGTCCGCTATGCGCTCGGCTGGCTGTGGTTCCTGCCGCCGCTCGCGCTGCACCCGCTCCTCGGCCTGTCGGTACCCGTCACGCTCGCGCTCACCGCCGCGTGGATCGTCGTGTGGGCCGGCGCGGCCCGGCTGCATGCCGGCCGCCAGTTTCCGCACGACCGGATCGCACGCACGCGCGTCGTCGCCATGCCGCGTTGACGCGTTGAAGCGTTGAAGCGCTGACGCACCGCATTCACCAGACGAAAGCACGTCGCCGAGGCACCTCCCCGCCCGGCCCGACAGCCTTGCCGGACAAGCGCCGGACGTTCCGTACGGCAGGTCACACAACGTCCCGACATTCACTGCTAAACACCTTGCAGCGGTCGTAATAAGAACGTCTCGTGACTGTCACGGCACAGTCACGCCCGCATGGCGGAATGCCGGTAATGTCAACCGGCGCGAGTCATGCATGGGCCAGAAAACGTCTGCGACCTCCCTGTTCCGTCACCCTCTCGGCGCCCGCGCCGCCACCGCCTTCCTGTCCGGTTCCGCCGCAACCGACGGGCTGGTGTCGCAAGAACCGCCTGCCGGTCACGCCACGCAGCATGACGACCCCGACTCGTCCGCGCATCGCTACCGCACCATCTGGCTGTCCGACATCCACCTCGGTTCGAGCGGCTGCCAGGCGCCGTACCTGCTCGACTTCCTGCGCCACAACGATTCGGAGTACCTGTACCTCGTCGGCGACATCATCGACGGCTGGCAACTGAAAAAGGGCTGGTACTGGCCGCAGGCACACAACGACGTCGTGCAGAAGATCCTGCGCAAGGCACGCAAGGGGACGCAGGTCGTCTACATCCCGGGCAACCACGACGAAGGCGCGCGGCAGTTCTGCGACCTCGCGTTCGGCGACATCCAGGTGCGCGGCGAGGCGTTCCACACGACGCTCGCAGGCAAACGTTTGTGGATCGTGCACGGCGACCTGTTCGACGGCGTGATCCAGCACGCGAAATGGCTCGCGTACCTCGGCGACACGCTCTACACGCTGATCCTCGTGCTGAACCGCTGGTTCAACCGGATCCGCAGCCGGCTCGGCTTCCAGTACTGGTCGCTGTCGCAGTACCTGAAGCACCAGGTCAAGAACGCCGTCAACTTCATCTCGCAGTTCGAGACCGTGATGACCGACGAGGCGCGCCGCCGCGGCTGCGACGGCGTCGTGTGCGGGCACATCCACAAGGCGGAGATCCGCGACATCGACGGCGTGCTGTACTGCAACGACGGCGACTGGGTCGAGAGCCTGTCCGCACTCGTCGAAACGATGGAAGGCGAACTGAAGATCGTCTACTGGACGGTGATGCGCACCGCACCGTCGGAAACCACGTCGCGCAAGGCCAAGGCCACTGCCTGACACAACCGCACCTACAGGACATTGCCGCGATGAAGATCATGATCGTCACCGACGCGTGGGAACCGCAGGTCAACGGCGTCGTGCGCACGCTGAAGAGCACGTCGCGCGAGCTCACCGCGCTCGGCCACCGCGTCGAACTGCTGACGCCGCTGGAATTCCGCACGGTGCCCTGCCCGACCTACCCCGAGATCCGCCTGTCGATCCTGCCGTACCGCAAGCTGCGCGCGCGGATCGACGCGTTCGCCCCCGACGCGCTGCACATCGCGACCGAAGGCCCGCTCGGCCTCGCCGCGCGGCGCTATGCACGTTCGCGCAAGCTGCCGTACACGACCGCGTATCACACGCGCTTTCCGGAGTACGTGCAGGCGCGCTTCGGCATCCCGCTCGCGGCGACCTACCGCTTCCTGCACTGGTTCCATGGCCCGTCGCTCGCGGTGATGGCGCCGACGCCGGTCGTCAAGCAGGATCTCGAGAAATTCGGCTTCACGAACGTCGTGCTGTGGACCCGCGGCGTCGACCTCGACGTGTTCCGGCCGATGGAATCGAAGGTGCTCAATACCGCGCGGCCGATCTTCCTCTATGTCGGCCGCGTCGCGATCGAGAAGAACGTCGAGGCGTTCCTGCGCCTCGACCTGCCCGGCTCGAAATGGGTCGCGGGCGAAGGTCCCGCGCTCGCGGAGCTGAAGTCGCGTTATCCGGAGGCAAACTATCTCGGCGTGCTGTCACAGGCCGAGCTCGCGAAGGTGTATGCTGCGGCCGACGTGTTCGTGTTCCCGAGTCGCACCGACACGTTCGGCCTCGTGCTGCTCGAGGCGCTCGCCTGCGGCACGCCGGTTGCCGCGTATCCCGTGACGGGCCCGATCGACGTGCTCGGCGAAGGCGACGCCGGCGCGATGCACGAGGACCTGCAGGAAGCCTGCCTCGAAGCGCTGAAGATCGAACGCGCGACTGCGCGCGCATGGGCCGAACGCTTTTCGTGGCGCGCGGCGTCCGAGCAGTTCGCGTCGCATCTGAAGCCGCTGCCGAAGACCGCGTACTCGCCAGCAGAAGGTGCCGCCGTTTGAAACGAGACCTGAACGACAAGTCCCCGCCCCCCGACGCCACGCCGCAACGGCACCGTCCGTTCGACGAGGATGAGCCGCATGCCGATGCAGACGTGCATGCGCACGAGCCGCTCGGCCCCGACGATCGGCTGACGCCGCTGCCGCCGAACCCGTACAAGCGCCACCGCGGCATCACGCGCGCCTGGTATGCGCTCAAGCATTCGCTGAACGGCTTTCGCGTCGCGATCCGCGAGGAGAGCGCGTTTCGCCAGGAACTCACGCTCGCCGCGCTGATGCTCCCGATCGGCGCGTTTGCGCCGGTGCCGGCCGCCTCGCGCGCGCTGCTGATCGCGTCGGTGCTGCTCGTGCTGATCGTCGAGCTGCTGAACTCGAGCGTCGAGGCCGCGATCGACCGCATCTCGCTCGAACGCCACGAACTCTCCAAGCGTGCGAAGGACCTCGGCAGCGCGGCCGTGACGGTCGCGCTGTTCGCGTGCGTGACGACGTGGGGCTTCGTGCTCGGCCCGGTCGTCGCACACTGGCTGGGCTTCTAGACGAGCGCCGGGCACACGCGCCGCGCACCGCCCGCGTGCGGCGCTGCACCATGCGCCGTGCGGGGCCGCGCACACGAAATGCGCCCGATGTGGCGAAACCCCGGTTTATAATCGTCCGCTAGACATAGAACAGCAACCCGCGCCGGACGAATCACGCAGCATCGATTGCAGCGCCCGCCAGTCCGGCACACACAGGGCCGGACGACATGGAAGCGAAACCTCCCCGCCGCACCCGCGAACGGATTCTCGAGTTGTCGTTGAAACTCTTCAACGAGATCGGCGAGCCGAACGTCACGACCACGACGATCGCCGAGGAAATGGAAATCAGTCCAGGCAACCTGTACTACCATTTCCGCAACAAGGACGACATCATCAACAGCATCTTCGCGCAGTTCGAGCAGCAGATCGAACGGCGGCTGCGCTTTCCCGAAGATCACCGTCCGACGATCGACGAAACTTGGTCGTACCTGCAGTACATGGCCGATTTCATGTGGACCTACCGGTTCCTGTATCGCGACCTCAACGACCTGCTCGCGCGCAATCGCACGCTCGAGACGCACTTCAAGCAGATCATCAGCCACAAGGTGCGCTTCGCGCGCGACATGTGCGAGCTGCTCGTGTCCGACGCCGAGATGGTCGCGACACCCGCCGAGATCGAGGTCATCGCCACCAACATGGCCGTCATTTCGACGTACTGGCTGTCGTATCAGTACGTGATGCATCCGCGCAAGTACAACGACCAGGACGCGATCCGCGAGGAACTGCACCAGGTCAGCATGCACGTGATCTCCGTGATGGCACCGTACCTGCGCGGCCGTTCACGCCAGCTGTTCGACGACCTGGTCTCCGGCAAGCTGCCGAAGCGCCAGTTCACCGACTACCTGCCGCCGCGCGACGGCTCGCCGCGCCCGGCAGACAGCCCCGTCGTCACCGGGCAGGCCCCTGCCAAGGATTCCAAGCAATGAAGGCAGTCTGTGTTTACTGCGGCTCGTCGTCCGGCGTCCGGCCCATCTATGCCGACGCCGCGCGCGCATTCGGCCGCGCGCTCGTCGATGCGGGCCTCACGCTCGTCTACGGCGGCGGCCGCGTCGGCCTGATGGGCGTGATCGCCGACGAAGTGATGGCGGCCGGCGGCCGTGCGGTCGGCGTGATCCCCGAATTGCTCGTCGACAAGGAAGTCGGCCATACGGGGCTGTCGGAACTGCACGTCGTGCCCGACATGCACCACCGCAAGAAAATGATGGCCGACCTCTCCGACGCGTTCGTCGCGATGCCCGGCGGCGCCGGCACGCTCGAAGAGCTCTTCGAGGTCTACACGTGGGCGCAGCTCGGCTATCACCGCAAACCCGTCGCGGTCTACAACATCGATTCGTTCTACGATCCGTTGATCGCGCTGCTGCGCCATACGGTCGACGAAGGCTTCATGCGTCCGGCCTATTTCGACGCGCTGTGCGTCGAATCCGATCCCGTCGAACTGATCGAGCGACTCCGTCGCTACCAGCCGCCCACCCGCGACAAGTGGGCGCCCGACGCAGCCAAGTAACCGTCACCGGAACCCGCACGCGATGACCGCACCGTCCGACCGCAAGGCCGTCCTCATCACCGGCGCGAGCCGTGGCATCGGCCGCGCGACCGCCGTGCTCGCGGCCGGGCGCGGCTGGGACGTCGGCATCAACTACGCACGCGACGCAGCGGCGGCCGAACTCACCGCGCAGGCCGTCCGCGACGCGGGCGGCCGTGCATGCGTCGTCGCGGGCGACGTCGCGAACGAAGCCGACGTCGTCGCGATGTTCGACACCGTCACGGCCGCATTCGGTCGCTTCGACGCGCTCGTCAACAACGCGGGCATCGTCGCGCCGTCGATGCCGCTCGCCGACATGCCGGCCGACCGGCTGCGGCGGATGTTCGACACCAACGTGCTCGGCGCGTACCTGTGCGCGCGCGAAGCGGCGCGCCGGCTGTCCACCGACCGTGGCGGTCGCGGCGGCGCGATCGTCAACGTATCGTCGATCGCCTCCCGGCTCGGCTCGCCGAACGAATACGTCGACTACGCGGGCTCGAAGGGCGCGGTCGATTCGCTGACGATCGGTCTTGCGAAGGAACTCGGCCCGCACGGCGTGCGCGTCAACGCGGTACGCCCCGGCCTGATCGAGACCGAAATTCACGCGAGCGGCGGCCAGCCGGGCCGTGCGGCCCGCCTCGGCGCAACGACGCCGCTCGGCCGCGCGGGCGAAGCGCAGGAGATCGCCGAAGCGATCGTCTGGCTGCTTGGCGACGCGGCGTCCTACACGACGGGTGCCCTGCTCGACGTCGGCGGCGGCCGGTAATGTCGTACTGCGGCGCAGCAAAAACCGCCGCCCGAGACGATCAGTCGTCACGACACCACAAATCTCCACAATTCCGTGACGCTACGAGTAAACTCTCGTAATAATTCCGTGGTCTACTAGCGGGCATTCAGACAGGCCTCATCAACATCTGTCCGTTACCCCTTGATGTGGCCCTAATCGGTCCTGCCCATGTCGCCGGACCGGCTCGACTCGACCCGAGATCTTTTCCATGCCCGGAACCGCAGCGCCCAGCCGGCGACGCACGTCTGTGCCCGCCCCGGCTCAGCACACCCGCTCGACCGCCGACACCGACCTCACTGCGACGCTCGACGTCGCCGGCACGCCCGACGCCGCCTCGACCGTCGCAACCAGCCCCACGCACGAGCGCTCGCTCCTGCTCGGCTGGCGCGCATGGCTGTTCGTCGCCGCACTGATCTGCGCGTATGTGCTCCCGGGCGTCCTCGGTCACGATCCCTGGAAACAGGACGAAACCTACACGTTCGGCATCATCCAGCACATGCTCGAGACCGGCGACTTCGTCGTGCCGACCAATGCCGGCCTGCCGTTCATGGAAAAGCCGCCGCTTTACGCGTGGGTCGCGACCAGCCTCGCATGGTTGCTGCAACGCGTGATGCCGCTGCACGACGCGGCGCGACTCGCGAGCGCGCTGTTCGCCGCGCTCGCGTTCGGCTTCATCGCGCGCACGGCGCGCGTCGCCAGCCGCGCGGACACCTGGTTCGACCTGCGCGTGATCGGTCCCGTCGTGTTGAGCGCGGGCACGCTCGTCGTCATCAAGCACGTGCACGACATGATGACCGACGTCGCGCTGTTCGCCGGCACGGCAATCGGCTTTAGCGGGCTGCTCGAACTCGTGATGCAGCACGTCGCGCGCGCGCAGCAGATGCGCCACGGGCTGCCGGTCCGACCGTCGGGCCGCTGGGCCGCACCGATCTTCGGCGCGGGCGTCGGCATTGCGCTGATGGCGAAGGGGCTGTTCGTGCCGCTCGTGTTCGCGGCCTCGCTCGTCGGCGCGCTGGTGCTCTATCCGGCCTGCCGCACCCGCTCGTTCGCGCGCTCGCTCGGCATCGCCGCGCTCGTGTTCGCGCCGTTCGCGCTCATCTGGCCGACCGCGCTATTCATGCGCTCCGAGACGCTGTTCATGACGTGGTTCTGGGATAACAACGTCGGCCGTTTCTTCGGCTTCTCCGTCCCCGAACTGGGCGCGGAAAACGACAAGCCGTTCTTCATCCTCCGCGCGTTCCTGCTCGTCGGCTTCCCGGTCGCGCCGCTCGCGATCGTCGCGCTCGCGCGCGGCGTGTGGCGCGACTGGCGGACGCCGCGCGTCGCACTGCCCGTCTTGTTTACCGGCATCGGTCTCGCCGTGCTGCAAGTGTCCGCGACGTCGCGCCAGCTCTACATCCTGCCGTTCTTCGGGCCGCTCGCGCTGGTCGCCGCGCAGGCCATCGAACGCCTGCCGCGCCGGCTGCATCTCGCGTGGGATTACCTGAGCCGCATCCTGTTCGGCACGGCCGTGGCGCTCGCCTGGGCAATCTGGGCGGTGATGGCCGATCCGGCCGCGTCGCACGCGGATCTGGCGCCGCTCGGCCGCTGGCTGCCGCTCGACTGGACGATGCCGATCGAACCCGCGCTCGTGACCGGCGCGCTCGTGCTGACGGTCGGCTGGCTCACGCTGCTGCCGAAACTGCGCGCGACGGGCCTCTGGCGCGGCGCACTGTCGTGGGGCGCCGGCGCGCTCGTCGCATGGGGGCTCATCTACACGCTGCTCCTGCCGTGGCTCGACGTCGCGAAGAGCTACCGCTCGGTGTTCGACGACCTGAACGCGCATCTCGCGCTCGAATGGAACGACGGCGACTGCATGGCGAGCCTGCACGGGCTCGGCGAATCGGAAGCGCCGATGCTGTACTACTTCTCCGGCATCCAGCACACGCCGATCGACGACGCGAAAACGACGCGCTGCACCTGGATGATCGTCCAGGGTGTGCGGGCCGTCGATCCGGCGCCGGGCAGCGAATGGAAATTGTTCTGGTCGGGCGCGCGCCCGGGCGACAACGACGAACTGCTGCGCGTGTACGTGCGCACGCCCGAGCAGCACCTGCAGTGACGGATGACGGCACGGCGCACCGTCGTGCGTCCCCTCGTGCCATGCGTGGAACGGCGAACACCGCCGCCTGACACGCGAACAGCCGCCGGGAAACGCGCGCCGCCGACCGGCGCGCCCGGCTGACACGGTGGCCGCGCGACGCCGCGGGGCTGCCCCCTCCCCTTATCGCGCGATTGCGCGGATCTTCAGAACGACGAACCGGGCTCACGAAGAAATGCCGTCTCCTCGTCGCTCGACTCGCGTCCGAGAATCGCGTTCCGGTGCGGAAAGCGGCCGAAGCGCTCGACGACCGCCGCATGCAGCAACGCGAAGCGGTGATAGCTTTCGCACCCTGCCTCGTCGCGAATGCCCGCGCACAGGCGCACGGCCTCGCGCTGGCTCTCGACCGACTCGTCGTGCTCGAACGGCAGATACGCAAACGCGCGGTGATGTCCGCTCGGCAACTGCGCGTCCCAGCCGGCCGCGACCACGCGGCGTGCAAGCGCGAGCGCCTTCGGGTCGGCGGCAAACGCGCGCGGCGTACCGCGATGGATGTTGCGCGAGAACTGGTCGAGCACGACGATCAACGCAAGTGCACCCGGCGGCGAGCCGGCCCAGTGATCGCATCCGCCGTCGCACGCAGCGTCGAGCAAGGCGCCATAGCGTGTGCGCAGCACGTCGTCGAACGCCGCCCCGCCGTTGAACCAGACCTTGCGCGCCTGCCCGAATTCGGCCGAGCCCGGCTCGCCGAACCAGAAATCCAGGATCTCCCGCGCATGTGGATCAAGCGCCGTCGCGCCTGCGTGGGTGGTGTCGATCGTCATGCAAACTCCAGGACGAGGCGCCGGGTGCGCGCGCTCTTCTTTTCCAGTTTCGCGATTCGCAGCTCGCCGATTTCGGCCGTGTTGCGCACATGCGTGCCCCCGCACGGCTGCAGGTCGACATGCTCGATGCGCAGCAGCCGCACCCGGCCGAGGCCCATCGGCGGCTTCACGCTCATCGTGCGCACGAGGTCCGGCCGCCCGGCCATCTCGTCGTCGGTGATCCACTCGGTCGTGACCGGGTGCGCGCCGACCACCAGGCCGGCGAGGCGCCGCTCGACATCGTCGCGGTCGATCGGGTCGGACGTCGCGAAATAGAGGCGGACATAGTCGGCCGTCACGCTGCAGCCGTCGACCGCGTACGGCAGCACCGCGCACATCAGGTGCGCGGCCGTATGCAGGCGCATGTGGCGGTAGCGGCGCAGCCAGTCGATCTCCGCGGCGACGCGCGTGCCGGGCACGAGCGCCGCGACACGCGCCTCCTGCCCCGGTGCGGGCACGTGCACGGCATCGTCGGGGGTCGCGCCGTCGAACTTCGCCTTGCGCGTATCGGCGATCGCGATCGTGCTGCCGTCGGGCAGCGTCAGCGTGCCGGTGTCACCGGCCTGGCCGCCGCCGAGCGGATAGAACACGGTGCGGTCGAGCCGGATGCCGTCTTCACCGACGGCCAGAACGACCGCGTCGCATTGCGTGAGGTACGCGTCTTCGCGAAACAGCGCTTGTGTCGTCATCGGGCAAACCTCGTATCGATTGGGAGAAGCGGCCAGTGTCGCGCCACGCGGTGCGCGCGCCCAGACGCAAATCGCCCGCGCGCGTGCAGCGGCGTACCGGTCGGTCAACCGGGCCGGTTGCGCATCCAGTCGGCCGTATCGTAGAACGAATGCATGAGCCGCTCGCGCAGCGGTTCGGGCAATCCGACATCCTCCATCGCCCACGCCATGCAGCGCAGCCACTGATCGCGCTCGACCGACGCGATCGGGAACGGCAGGTGCCGCGCGCGCAGCCGCGGATGGCCAAACCGGCTGATGTAGTGGTCGGGGCCGCCGAGCCACCCGCACAGGAACCAGAACAGCTTGTCGCGCGAACCGTCGAGCGACGCCGGGTGCAGCGCGCGAATCTGCGCGAACTCGGGCTCCAGGTCCATCAGGTCGTAAAAGCGGTCCACCATTTCGCGCACGCGGGCTTCACCGCCCACGAGTTCGAACGCCGTCGGCTGCGACGGCGCATCGTCATTCACATCGGTCATACGGATAGTCGGAAAACGGGATCTTCGGGGCCGCCGGCGACGCTCATGCGTCGCGCAGCGACTGCAGCGCGGGGCGCCGCAGCACATTATGCAGGCTCAGCCAGCCGGCCGCACCGGCACACGCGACGCCGGCCGCGATACCGGCCGGCACGAGCCACGGATCGACGGCGAGCTGGAAGTCGAACACGCGCGACGCGAGCACCCAGCCGACCGCGATCGCGCCCGCCGAAGCCAGCGCGCCGGCCAGCGCGCCGACCACGATGAATTCCGCGCGCTGCACCGCATTGACCTGCGCCCGCGATGCGCCCAGCGCGCGCAGCAGCGCAGCCTCGCGCACCCGCTCGTCGCGCGTGCCGGCCAGCGCCGTGTAGAGCACGAGCACACCGGCCGCGAGCGTGAACGCGAACAGGAACTGCACCGCACCGACCACCTGCAGCATCATCCGCTGCAACTGCGCGAGGATCGGCGCGACGTCGATCGCGGTCAGGTTCGGGTAGCGCGCGATCAGCGGATCGAGCAGCGCGGCGTCCGAGGCCGGCAGATGGAAGCTCGTCAGGTACACGGCCGGGAAATCCTTCAGCACCGGCGGCGGCATCAGCACGAAGAAATTGACGCGGAACGAGCCCCAGTCGAGCTTGCGCACGCTCGTGATCGGCGCGTCGACCGTCAGCCCCGTCACGTCGAAGCGCAGCACGTCGCCCGGCTTCACGTTCAGCGTCTTCGCGAGGCCGGCCTCGATCGAGATCTGCGGCGTGGCCGCGGTGCCGAACCAGTCGCCTTCGACGATCCGGTTGTCGGACGGCAGCTCGGTCGTATAAGACAGGTTGAACTCGCGGTCGACGAGCCGGCGGGCCTCGTCGGACGGGTAGGCATCCGGATTCACCGGCTTGCCGTTGATCGCGACGAGACGGCCGCGCACCATCGGCGCGGGCACCGCGTCGCGCACGCCGTGCGCGGTCAGATACGCCGCGACGTCGGCACGCTGGTCGGGCTGGATGTCGATCAGGAACTGGTTCGGCGCATCGGGCGGCGTCGACTGCCGCCAGCCCGCAACGAGGTCGTTGCGCGTGATCGCGATCAATAGCAGGCACATCAGGCCGAGCGCCAGCGCGGTGATCTGCAGCGCGCTGGCCGTGCCGCGCCGGTGCAGCGACGCGAGCGCGTAACGCCAGCCGACGCCCGCGGCCACACGCGCGTTGCGCACCGCCCGCGCGGCGGCGAACAGCACGAGCCGCGCGATCAGCGCAAAACCGACCAGCGCGCCGGCGAAACCGCCCGCGACGATCAGCCCGAGCTTCAGGTTGCCGGCGGCCACGATCAGCAGCCCCGCGAACAGCACGACGCCGATCGCATACGCGGCCCACGCGGTGCGCGACGCGTCGCCCCACTCGCGCCGCAGCACGCGCACCGGCGGCACGCGCGTGAGCGGCACGAGCGGCGGCAGCGCGAAGCCGAGCAGCAGCACGAGCGCGGCGCCCACGCCGATCAGCGCCGGCCACGGCGTGGGCGGCGGCAGCACCACGTCGATCAGTCCGCCGAGCGCGGCCAGCAACGCCCAGTGACCGCCGTAGCCAAGCACCGCGCCTGCGGCGCCGGATACGATGCCGATGCCGGCGAATTCGAGCGCGAACAACGCGCCGAGCGTGCGGCGGCTCACGCCGAGGCAGCGCATCGTCGCGCAGCCGTCAAGGTGGCGCCGCATGTAGCGCTGCGCGGCCATCGCGATCGCGACCGCCGCGAGCAGCGCGGTGAGCAGCGCGACGAGCGTCAGGAAGTGGCGCGCGCGATCCAGCGTCTGCCGCACCTGCGGCTGGCCTTCCTGCAGCGACTCGAGACCGGCACCGCGCAGCTTCCCGCCGTCGACGCGTGCGTGCGCATACGCTTCGAAGCGCGCGACGGCCTGCTGGTCGCCGGCGACCAGCAGCCGGTACGTGACCCGGCTGCCGTAGCCCGTGAGCCCCGTCGCGGCGAGTTCGTCCGCGCGCATCATCAGCCGCGGCGAAAAATTGACGAACGAAAACCCGCGATCGAGTTCGCGGGAGATCGATGCGGCGACCTTGAACGTGCGCAACCCGACGCGCACCGTATCGCCCGCCTTCAGGTGCAGCGCATCGAGCAGCGCCGGATCGGCCCATACGGTACCCGGCGCGGGAATCCCGGCCGCCTTCTGCGAGGCGGAGGCACCGGCCGGCAGGATCTCGACCGCGCCGCGCAACGGATATCCGGGCGACACGGCCTTCACGGCCGCGAGGCGCGACGGCGCCGCGTCGGACGCCTGCCCGCCCGTGGCGGACGCGATCATGCTCGGGAAGATCGCGGTCGTCGCGGTACGCAGGCCGAGCGCGCGGGCCTGCCGGTCGAACGACGGATCGACGGGGCGATCGGCCCGCACGACGAAATCGGCGCCGAGCATCTGGCGCGCATCGCGCTCGAGCCCCTGGCGCAGCCGGTCGGCGAGGAAACCGACGCTCGTCAGCGCCGCGACCGCGAGTACCAGTGCAAGGACGAGCAGCGTCAGCTCACCCGCGCGCCAGTCGCGCGCGGTCATGCGGGCGGCCTGGCGGATCAGGTCGCGCAGGCCGAAGCGGCCGGCATGCGCACGCATCTCATGGCCGGGTTGCCCGGCGGGCGGCTGCGCCGCGTGTTGCCGCCCCTTCAATCGCGCTTCCCCCCGATCGAGTTCAGCCGCGACACCATGTGGTTCGCCATGCCGCGAAAGCCGCCCGAGACCCCCCGCCACAGGCGCGGGAGCGCCCACGCGGAAGCAGCGATGAAGGCGGCGAGCAGCACCAGGAAGGCGAGCGGAACGAAGAACGCGAGCACGAGCCCGCCGACCACGAGGCCGTCCTCGGTCGACGATGCGACCCAGTTCGAAATCGGTTCGGGAGACAGGTTGATCAGCGCGCGTGTGCCGGCCTTCGCCACGTGCGCGGCACCGGCGAGCGAACCGCCGGCGAGCCCCGCGACCGCGAGCACGGTCGGATCGGCATGGCCAAGCGCGCCGGCCGCGAGCACGGCGCCGGCGGGAATGCGGATGAAGGTGTGCACGGCATCCCACAGCGAGTCGAACGCGGGGATCTTGTCGGCAAGGAATTCGGTGACGGTGAGCACGGCCGCGGCACCGATGACCCACGGCGACATCAGGACGGCCAGCGTGTCGGGCAGGTGCAGCCAGCCGAACCGCGCCAGCAGGCCGGCGATCAGCACCGTCAGGTACAGGCGCAGGCCGCTCGCCCACGCGAGCCCCGCGCCGAGCGAAATCGCTTCGATCATGGCCCTCTCCTTGCACTTTCCGTGCGCTTTGCCGATTGATCGGATCGGGTCGGACAGACCGGCCGCGCGGCGCGTGGCGACCGGCACCGCGTGCCACGAGCAGCACGACGGTATTCAGGCCCGAATGCGTTCCATTATAGACAGGCCGGACGGGCGGCCGGCGCAATTCCGCCGCGCGGCACCCGGGCGCGGACGCACCCGGATGCGGTCGTCAGGCCGCCGACGACAGCTTGAGGCCGATCAGCCCCGCGACGATCAGCGCGGCACTCGCGACGCGCGCGACGGTCAGCGCCTCGCCCATCATCACGATGCCGAACACGAACGCGCCGACCGCGCCGATGCCCGTCCACACCGCGTATGCGGTGCCGAGCGGCAACTGGCGCATCGCGACCGCGAGCAGCCCGAAGCTGGCCAGCGCCGTCACGATCGTAAACACCGACGGACCGAGCTTCGTGAAGCCGTCCGACGATTTCAGGCCGGCCGCCCAGGCCACTTCCAGCAAACCGGCAATCAACAACCATACCCACGCCATCCCGACGTACTCCGTATCGGATGGGGCCGTCCCCGTTGAAGCGAATGTCCCGGGGTCGTCCCCGGGCGGCGCCGAGTATAACAAGATGCTTACGGATACGCCGGCGGCCGACCGGGGGCGCGACCGGCCGGACCCGGTCAGTTCGAGACGCGCGTCGGCGTGGCGCCGCCGACGCAGCGGTCGTCGCGGTACAGCGCCCACTCCTCGCACACGCGGCCGTCCTTGAACACGCACATGCCGACCTGCCCGCTCGACAGGTTGCGTACCGTGTGGTGGCCGCCGAGCTTGGCGCAATTGACCGATGCGGGATTGGCCATCGCCTGCTGGGACGACGACGGTTGCTGCCCGGGCGGCAGCGGTTGGGCGAACGCGCCAGACGCGGCAAGCGCCAGCGCACAGATGACGACCAGACGGACGGACATTGCACGCTCCTCGTTTTCGTTCGCGGAGCGGTCAGGATAACGGGGAATGAGCGCCGGGTGTGCAACGCGCGCGCCGGCCGCGGGACTGTCGCGCCGACGCAACCCTGCCGGCGCGCGACGTCACGCGCACGTGCGCCGCCGCGGCCCGGCCGGGCCCGTCATGCGGCGCCGACGAGCCGGTATCCGACGCCCGTCTCGGTCACGATGTACTCGGGCTGCGCCGGGTCGCGCTCGAGCTTCTGGCGCAGGTGCGCCATGTAGATGCGCAGGTAGTGGTGGCTTTCGACGTGCGACGGCCCCCACACGTCGCGCAGCAGCTGCCGGTGCGTGAGCACGCGCCCCGCGTGGCGCACGAGCGTGGCGAGCAACCGGTACTCGAGCGGCGTCAGGTGCACGATCTCCCCGTCGCGCCACACCTGGCGCAGCGCGAGATCGACCGTCACGGTGCCGAAGCTCACCTTCGGCGACTCGTTCGCGCCGCCCTGGTTGCGCCGGCGCAGTTGCGCGCGGATCCGCGCGCGCAGCTCGGACACGCCGAACGGCTTGGTCAGGTAATCGTCGGCGCCCGCATCGAGCGCCGCGACCTTCTCTTCTTCCTGCGTGCGCGCGGACAGCACGATCACCGGCACCTCGGACCAGCCGCGCAGCTCGCGGATCACGTCGAGGCCGTCGGTATCGGGCAGGCCGAGGTCGACGATCACGAGATCGGGCTTGCGCGTCGCCGCGTCGATCAGCCCCTGCTTGCCCGTCTCGGCCTCGAACACCGCGATGTCCTCCTCCTCGAGCGCGGCGCGCACGAAACGGCGGATCTGCTTTTCGTCCTCGATCAGGACGACGGTCAGGCTGGGTTCACTCATGGTCTGGCAATGACTCGGATGGGGACGACGCACCCGGCACATCGGGTTCGTCGTCGGATACGGCAGGCGCGGCCGGCGGCGTCTCGACCGGCAGCGTGAACCAGAAGCGCGCGCCCGTCACGTGGCCGTCGGGTGCGGTGCGGTTGAGCGCGCCGATTTTACCGCCGTGCGCCTCGACGATCGCGCGGCAGATCGCGAGGCCGAGCCCGATGCCCGGCGTCGCCGATTCCTTCTCGCCGCGCGTGAACTTGTCGAAGATCCGCGTTTCCATGCCGGCCGGCAGGCCCGGGCCGTGATCGTCGACATGCACGCGCACGAACGGCAGCCCGTCTTCGGTCACGCGCTCGGCGCCGATCTCGAGCGGCGTATCGGGCGGCGTGTACTTCGCCGCGTTCTCGAACAGGTTGGTGAACAGGCGTTCCATCAGCACCGCGTCCATCTGCAGGAGCGGCAGGTCGGCCGGCAGCACGACGCGCGCGGGATGGCGCGACAGCACGCGCTTGCATGCGGCGAGCGCCGCGCCGACGGTTTCCTCGAGCAGCGACCACTGGCGCTTGAGCTGCAGGCTGCCGGCCTGCAGCCGCGCCATGTCGAGCAGGTTCGTGACGATGCCCGTCATCCGCAGCGCCTCGTCGTGAATCGCATCGACGAGTTCGCCCTCGCGCTGCGCAAAGCGCTCGGCTGCCGCGGCGTCGCCGCCCTGTGCGGCCGCGCGTCCGTTCGCGAGCATCGACGAGAACCCGACGATCGTCGTGAGCGGCGTGCGCAGGTCGTGCGAGATCGCCGACAGCAGCGAGTTGCGCAGCCGCTCGGATTCCATGTTGACGAGCGCGTCGCGCGCGATCTCGACGTAGTGCACGCGTTCGAGCGCGAGTGCGATCTGCGCGGCGAATGCGTCGAGCATCCGCTGCTGCTCGGGCACCTCGAGTTCGCGCGGTTCGCGTGACGCGACCGCGAGCACGCCGCGCGTGCGCATCGGCGCCTTCAGCGGCAGGTACAGCGCGACCGTCGCGGGCAAGGTATCCGTGCCGCGACCGGCCGGCTTCTGCTGGTCGTACACCCACTGGCCGACGTCGCTGTCGAGGTCGGCGCCCGTCAGCGTGACGGCCGCGTCGGGCTCCTCGATCTTCTGCCGCACCTTGTCCGCGCTGTCGGGCAGCAGGAACGCGACGCGCGCGCGGAACACCTCGCCCACGTGCCGACTGCCGATCTCGACGATCTGCTCGGTCGTCAGCGCCGCGCCCAGCTCGCGCGCCATCGCGTAGATCGCGCCGGTGCGGCGCTCGCGGCGCTGCGCGACGCTCGCCTGGCGCGTCAGCGTCGACGTCAGGTGGCTGATCACGAGCGACGTCAGCAGCATCCCGAAGAAGGTCAGCAGGTATTGCGTGTCGCTGACCGAGAACGACATGCGCGGCGGCACGAAGAAGTAATCGAACGCGGCCACCGACAGGAACGACTGCAGCACGCCCGGGCCGCGCCCGAGGCGCACGGCCGAGAACACGACGCCGAGCAGGTACAGCATCACGAGGTTCGTGAGGTCGAGCCGCTCGGACACGAGGCTCGCGACGACCGTGATCGCCGCGCAGATCGCGGCCGCATACGCGTAGTGCCGCGGCGGCGAGCGATGCGTGCCGAACTGCGCGAAGGCATCGCGCCAGTCGCGCGCACGCGCGTCGAGCGGCGCGGCGCGCGCCTCGTCGCTCGCGGACGCACGGATCAGCATCAGGTCGACGTCGCCCGCGCGTTCGGCGAGCTGCTCGCCGAACGGCCGCGCGAAGCGGCGCACGAGCCCGACCTTCGGCGAGCCGCCCGCGACGATCTTCGACACGTTGCGCACCTTCGCATAGCCGATCAGCGCGGCGACCGCGTCGGCACCGGCGAGCGTGGCCGTCTCCGCGCCGAGTTCGGCGGCGAGCTTCAGCGCATCGAGCGTGCGCTGCCGCCGCGCGTCGGGCAGCCGCTGCAGTCGCGGCGTCTCCACATAAACGGCGATCCAGTCGGCCTTCAGGCTCGCGGCGAGCCGCGCGGCCGCGCGCACGAGCGTCGGCGCCTCGGGGCCCGGCCCGACGCATACGAGCAGCCGTTCACGCGCCTGCCAGATGCGCTGGATCGAGCGGTCGGCGCGGTATTCGCGCATCTGCGCGTCGACGCGATCGGCCGTGCGCCGCAACGCCAGTTCGCGCAGCGCGATCAGGTTGCCCTTGCGGAAGAAGTTGCGCACCGCGCGCTCGGCCTGCTGCGCGAGATAGACCTTGCCGTCGCGCATCCGCTCGAGCAGTTCCTCGGCCGGCAGGTCGACGAGCGTGACTTCGTCGGCCGCGTCGAATACACGGTCGGGCACCGTCTCCCACACGCGGATGCCGGTGATCGCGCCGACCACGTCGTTCAGGCTTTCGAGGTGCTGGACGTTGACGGTCGTATAGACGTCGATGCCCGCGTCGAGCAGTTCGTACACGTCCTGCCAGCGCTTCAGGTGCCGTGCGCCCTGCACGTTCGAATGCGCGAGTTCGTCGACGAGGATCAGTTGCGGCTGGCGCGCGAGTGCGCCGTCGAGATCGAATTCGGCGAGCGTGCGGCCGCGATAGTCGATACGCGCGAGCGGCAGCACGTCGAGACCGTCGAGCAGTGCGGCGGTTTCGCTGCGCCCGTGGGTCTCGACGATGCCGACGACGACGTCGACGCCTTCCTGCAGGCGCTGGCGCGCGGCCTGCAGCATCGCGTAGGTCTTGCCGACACCGGCCGATGCGCCGAAGAAGATCTTGAGCTGGCCGCGCCGCTGCTTTTCTTCGTCACGTTGCAGCTTGTCGAGGAGTTGGTCTGGATCGGGACGATTCATGCGTCAGAAAGGCGGAGCGCCCGGATGCGCGCGAGTACGAGCATTGTTGTTCCAAATCGCCGCAAAAGGCAAAGACGGCGCAAGCGCCGTCGGGAAAAGGCACGCCCGGCGCGGGCTGACCGCGCCGGGCGCCGGTTGCCGGACGCGCTCAGTGCGCGGCCTGCGCCGCGTCGAGCGCGAGGTTCAGCTTCAGCACGTTCACGCGCGCCTCGCCGAGCACGCCGAACTGGCGGCCCGTCGTGTTCGCGGCGACGAGCTGCGCGACCGCGTCGGGCGCCAGGTTGCGCGCCTTCGCGACGCGCTCGACCTGGTACGCGGCGGCGGCCGGCGTGATCTCCGGATCGAGGCCGCTCGCCGACGCCGTCACGAGGTCGACCGGCACGGGCTTCGACATGTCGGTGCCCGCGTCGTGCAGCGCGGCGATGCGCCCCTTCACCTGGTCGGCGAGCGACGGGTTCAGCGGGCCGAGGTTCGAGCCGCCGGAGCCGGTCGCGTTGTACGGCATCGGCGCGGTGGCCGACAGCCGGCCCCAGAAATACTTCGGCGCATCGAACGGCTGGCCGATCAGCGCGGAGCCGACCGGCTTGCCGTCCTTCTCGATCAGGCTGCCGTTCGCCTGCGACGGGAACACGGCCTGGCCGAACACGGTCATCACGGCCGGGTAAGCCAGGCCCGTCACGGCGGTCAGGACGACGAAGAGCACGACGAGCGGGCGAATCAACGTTTTCATGATGTTTCCTTCAATGGCGGCCGGTTCAGGCCCAGCCGAGTGCAGCGAGCGTCATGTCGATCAGCTTGATGAACGGGAACGGCAGCAGCACGCCGCCGAGGCCGTACACCAGCAGGTTGCGGCGCAGGAGCGACGCGGCGCCGAGCGGCCGGTACGTGACGCCCTTCAGCGCGAGCGGGATCAGCGCGACGATGATCAGCGCGTTGAAGATCACCGCCGACAGGATCGCGGAGGCCGGCGACGTCAGGTGCATGATGTCGAGCACGCGAAGTTGCGGGTACGTGGTCACGAACGCGGCCGGGATGATCGCGAAGTACTTCGCGATGTCGTTCGCGATCGAGAACGTCGTCAGCGAGCCGCGCGTCATCAGCATCTGCTTGCCGATCTCGACGATCTCGATCAGCTTCGTCGGGTTCGAGTCGAGGTCGACCATGTTGCCCGCTTCCTTCGCGGCCTGCGTACCGGTGTTCATCGCCACGGCGACGTCGGCCTGCGCGAGCGCCGGTGCGTCGTTGGTGCCGTCGCCCGTCATCGCGACGAGGCGGCCGGCCGCCTGGTGCTCGCGGATCGTCGCGAGCTTGGTTTCCGGCGTCGCTTCCGCGAGGAAATCGTCGACGCCCGCTTCCGCCGCGATCGCCGCGGCCGTCAGCCGGTTGTCGCCCGTCACCATCACGGTCTTGATGCCCATCTTGCGCAGCTCCGCGAAGCGCTCCTTGATGCCGCCCTTCACGATGTCCTTCAGCTCGATCACGCCGAGCACGCGCGCCGCACCGTCATGCAGGTCGGCCACGACGAGCGGCGTGCTGCCGCGGCGCGCGACTTCGTCGACCGCGCGGCGCACTTCTTCCGGGAAGCGGCTGCCGTGCGTCTCGACGTAGTGGCGGATCGCATCGGCCGCGCCCTTGCGGATCTCGCGGCCGGGGAGGTCGACGCCGGACATCCGCGTCTGCGCCGAGAAGCCGATGAACGTCGCGTGCAGCTGCGCCATGTCGCGCTGGCGAATGTTGAAACGTTCCTTGGCCAGTACCACGATGCTGCGGCCTTCCGGCGTTTCGTCGGCGAGCGACGACAGCTGCGCGGCATCGGCCAGCGCTTCCTCGGTCACGCCCGGCGCCGGCACGAACGTCGATGCCTGACGGTTGCCCAGCGTGATCGTGCCGGTCTTGTCGAGCAGCAGCACGTCGACGTCGCCGGCCGCTTCCACCGCACGGCCCGACGTCGCGATCACGTTCGCCTGCATCATCCGGCTCATCCCCGCCACGCCGATCGCGGACAAGAGGCCGCCGATCGTCGTCGGGATCAGGCACACGAGCAGCGCGACGAGCGCGGTGATCGTCACGACGTGGCCGGCCTTCATCGCCTCGACCGAGAACATCGAGAACGGCAGCAGCGTTGCCGTCGCCAGCAGCATCACGATCGTCAGCGCGACGAGCAGGATCGTCAGCGCGATTTCGTTCGGCGTCTTCTTGCGCTTCGCGCCCTCGACCATCGCGATCATCCGGTCGAGGAACGCCTCGCCGGGGTTCGCGGTGACCTTGACGACGATCCAGTCGGACAGCACGCGCGTGCCGCCCGTCACCGACGAGAAGTCGCCGCCCGATTCGCGGATCACCGGCGCGGATTCGCCGGTGATCGCCGATTCGTCGACCGACGCGACACCGTCGACCACCTCGCCGTCGGCCGGGATCACGTCGCCGGCCTCGACCAGCACGACGTCGCCACGGCGCAGCTCGGTCGCGGTCGTGATGCGGATCGGCGACTTCGGATGCGGCTCGTTGAGCTTCTTCGCCATCACGTCTTTCTTCGCACTGCGAAGCGACGCGGCCTGCGCCTTCGAGCGCCCTTCGGCGAGCGCCTCGGCGAAGTTCGCGAACAGCACGGTGAACCACAGCCACAGCGCGATCGCGAGGATGAAGCCCGCGGGCGCCTCGGCCTGGCCGGCGAGCGCCGCGATCCACAGGATCGTGGTCAGGATGCTGCCGACGTACACGCAGAACATCACCGGGTTGCGGAACTGCGTGCGCGGCGTGAGTTTCTTGAACGAGTCCACGATCGCCGGGCGCAGCAGCGCCGGATCGAACATGGACCGTGTTGCGGAATGTTGAGTCATTGCGATCTCTTCAATCTCTTGAGTCTTTTCAACGTGTCGCCGCGCGTCATGCGCCCAGCCACATCATCAGGTGCTCGACGCCCGGGCCGAGCGCAAGCGCCGGCACGTAGGTCAGCGCGCCCACCAGCAGCACCGTGCCGAGCAGCAGCACGACGAACAGCGGACCGTGGGTCGGCAGCGTGCCGCTCGTCACCGCGATGCGCTTCTTCGCGGCCAGCGAGCCGGCGATCGCCAGCACCGGCACGATCGTGCCGAAGCGGCCGAACCACATCGCGATCGCGGTCATCCAGTTGTAGAACGGCGTGCCGACCGTCAGGCCCGCGAACGCGCTGCCGTTGTTGTTGGCCGCCGAGCTGAACGCGTAGAGGATTTCCGAGAAACCGTGCGGCCCCGGGTTCGCGATGCCGGCCTTGCCTGCATCGGCGAGCACGGCGATCGACGTGCCGACCAGCACGAGCAGCGGCGTGAGCAGCACGACGATCGACACCATCTTCATCTCGTACGCCTCGATCTTCTTGCCGACGTATTCCGGCGTGCGGCCGATCATCAGGCCGGCGACGAACACCGCGAGCAGCGCGAACACGAGCATCCCGTAGAGACCCGAGCCGACCCCGCCGTAGATCACCTCGCCGAGCTGCATCAGCAGCATCGGCACGAGGCCGCCGAGCGGCGTCAGCGAATCGTGCATCGTGTCGACCGCGCCGCACGACGCGGCCGTCGTCGCGACCGTGAAGATGCCGGTCTGCGCGATCCCGAAGCGCGTTTCCTTGCCTTCCATGTTGCCGCCCGGCTGCAGCGCGCCCGTCGACTGGTCGACGTGCAGCGCGGCGAGCGTCGGGTTGCCGCCCTGCTCGGCGCTCACCTCGACGCCGATCGCGAGCACGAACGCGACCGTCATCGCCGCGAGCACCGCGATGCCCTGCCGGCGGTCGCCGATCATCCGGCCGAACACGAGACACAGCGCGGCCGGGATGATCAGGATCGAGAAGATCTGCAGGAAGTTCGCGAACGGCGTCGGGTTCTCGTATGGATGCGCGGAGTTCGCGTTGAAGAAGCCGCCGCCGTTGGTGCCGAGCATCTTGATCGCTTCCTGCGACGCGACCGGGCCCATCGCGAGCGTCTGCTTCGTGAGCGGGGTCGGCACCGTGACCGCGTTGCCCTTGTCGTCCTTCACCGGGTTGCCCTGCGCGTCGAGCTTCGGCGCCGCATAGGTGCTCGCCTGCAGCACCGGCACGTCCTGGTACGCCTTCGTGTTCTGGATCACGCCCTGGCTCATCAGCAGCGCGGCGACGATCATCGACATCGGCACGAGCACGTACATCGTGACGCGCGTGAGGTCGACCCAGAAGTTGCCGATGGTCTGCGCGGTATGACGCGCGAAGCCGCGGATCAGCGCGATCACGACGACGATGCCGGTTGCCGCCGACAGGAAGTTCTGCACGGTCAGGCCGAGCATCTGCGTCAGGTAGCTGACGGTCTGCTCGGGCGTGTAGTCCTGCCAGTTCGTGTTGGTGACGAAGCTGACGGCCGTGTTGAACGCGCCGTCGACCGTCATCGCGCCGAATTGCTGCGGGTTGCCGGGCAGGAAGCCCTGCAGGCGCAGCAGGCCGTAGAGGAACAGCGCGCCGAGCGCGTTGAACGCGATCGTCGCGATCGCGTACTGCTTCCAGTTCATCTCGCTGCCGGCATCGACGCCGGCAATGCGGTACAGCGCGCGCTCGAGCGGCCCGAACACGCGCACGACGCGCGAACTGCCGTCCATCACCGCGGACAGGTAGCGCGCGACCGGCACGGCCGCCGCCAGCAGCACGACGACGAAGAGCAGCGTCTGAAACAGATTGTTCGCGTTCATTCGATGTCCTCCGCGCGCAGCAGCGCAAAGACGAGATACGCGAACAGCAGCGCCGTCGAGGCGCCCGCCAGCCAGAGCATCCAGGTCATGCTCGCCCCCCGCGACCGTATTGCACGAGCTTGTCGCAACCGGCAACCAAACCGAGGATCAGCGCGGTGAAGAGCACCAGTACGCCGATGAAAACCCCATCCATTTTTCTGTTCTCCATCGTCGAAATCAGACGACTAGAACCTTATGGGAACGCACGTAAAGGACGGGTCAAAGGTATCGGGGCGGGTATAAAAAAAGTGTAAACGCGGGCGGCGGGGAACGGCGGGCGGAACGACGGGCAGGACGGGAGACAGGACGGACGACACGCCGGTGCCGCCCGCCGGGAGGGCGTGCCGACATGATGCCGGCACGAAGGGAGGTATCAGGGAACGAGGATCGTCGAGCCGGTCGTCTTGCGCGACTCGAGGTCGGCATGCGCGCGGCCGACTTCCGCGAGCGGATAGCGCTGGTTGATGCTGGTTTTCACCTTGCCCGACAGGATCACGTCGAACAGCTCGGCGGCCGCGGATTCGAGATCGGCGCGCTTCGCGATGTACGAGAACAGCGTCGGCCGCGTGAAGAACAGCGAGCCGCGCGACGAGAACTCCTTCGAATCGATCGCCGGCAGCGGGCCCGACGCGTTGCCGAAGCTGACGAAGTAGCCGAGCGGCGCGAGGCAGTCGAGCGAGCCGATGTAGGTGTCCTTGCCGATCGAGTCGTAGACAACGGGCACGCCCGCGCCGTTCGTGATCTCCTTCACGCGCTGCGTGAAGTTCTCGCGCGTATAGACGATCGGATGGTCGCAACCGTGCGCCTTCGCGAGCGCGGCTTTCTCGTCGGAGCCGACCGTGCCGATCACCGTCGCGCCGAGCGCCTTCGCCCATTGGCACACCAGCAGGCCGACGCCGCCGGCCGCCGCGTGGATCAGGATCGTGTCGCCGGCCTTCACCGGGTACGTGCGGCGCAGCAGGTAGTGCGCGGTCAGGCCCTGCAGCATCACCGACGCCGCGTCGTCGTAGCTGATGCCGTCCGGCAGCTTCACGAGCCGCTCGGCCGGCATCACGCGCTCCTGCGCATACGCGCCCGGCGGCTGCCCGACGTACGCGACGCGGTCGCCCGCCTTGAGCGCGGTCACGCCTTCGCCGACGGCCGTCACCTCGCCCGCCGCCTCCATCCCGAGACCGCCGGGCAGCGGCTGCGGATAAAGGCCGGTGCGGAAATACACGTCGATGTAGTTGAGCCCGACCGCGTGCTGCCGAATGCGGACTTCACCCGCCTTCGGCTCGCCGACCTCGACATCGACCCACTTCATCACGTCCGGGCCGCCCGGCTGGTCGTATCGGATTGCTTTCGGCATCGTTTCGCTCCTCTTCTGTCTGTCGGTCAGGGAAATGGTCGGATCGCCGACGCACGGCGCCGACCGATGCAGGCAACAGCCCGCGGCACGCGCGTCGCGACGCACGATTCTCGCCCGACGCCGCCGTCCGTGCATGGCCCTGCCCGCAACAGGGGCAATCGGGCCACGCTGCGGGCTAGCAGCGGTCCTGCATGTTCCGCGCCAGATCGTCGAGCAGCATCCGCGCCGTCGCGACGTTGGTCGCGACCGGCACGTCGTGCACGTCGCACGCGCGCACGAGCGCGGTGATGTCGGGATCGTGCGGCTGCGCGGTCATCGGGTCGCGCAGGAACACGACGATGTCCACGCGGCCGTCCGCCAGTTCCGCGCCGATCTGCAGGTCGCCGCCGAGCGGCCCCGACAGCTTGCGCTCGACCTCCAGCCCGTGCGCGTCCGCGATGCGGCCGCCCGTCGTGCCGGTCGCGACCAGCCGGCATTGCGCGAGCGTCGCGCGGTATTGGCCCGCGAGCGCGACGATCTCGTCCTTCTTCGCGTCGTGCGCAATCAATGCGATGCGGGTTTTGCTCATCTCCGGTTCCTTCGTCGTTCGGTTGTTGTCGTGATCGTGATTCGAGATACGCGCGTCAGAACGTGCCCGAATACGCGCCGCCGTCGAGCAGCCAGTTCTGCCCGGTGATGTAGCCGGCATGCACGCTGCACAGGAACGCGCACGCCGCGCCGAACTCTGCGCGCGTGCCGAGGCGGCCGGCCGGGATCTCCTTCGTGCGCCGCGCGCGCATCTCGTCGACCGTCACGCCCTGCGCCTTCGCCGATGCGGTGAGCGTGGTCGCGATCCGGTCGGTGTCGAACAGGCCCGGCAGCAGGTTGTTGATCGTCACGCCCTGCCCCGCGACCTTGCGCGACAGCCCCGCGACGAATCCGGTCAGCCCCGAGCGCGCGCCGTTCGACAGCGCGAGCACGTCGATCGGTGCCTTCACGGCCGAACTGGTGATGTTGACGATCCGGCCGAAGCGGCGCGCGATCATCCCGTCGAGGGTCGCGCGGATCAGCTCGATCGGCGTCAGCATGTTCGATTCGAGTGCACGGATCCAGTCGTCGTGCGAGAAGTCGCGGAAGTCGCCGGGCGGCGGGCCGCCCGCATTCGTCACGAGAATGTCCGGCTGCGGGCACGCGGCGAGCGCGGCGGCGCGCCCGTCCGGCGTCGTGATGTCGCAGGCGACCGCGGTCACCGACACGTTCGCGCCGGCGCGGATCTCCTCCGCGGCTTCCTCCAGCGTGTCGCGCGTGCGCGCGACGATCACGAGGTTCACGCCCTCCGCGGCCAGCGCTTCCGCGCAGCCGCGACCGAGCCCCTTGCTTGCCGCGCACACGAGCGCGGTCTTTCCTTCGATGCCGAGATCCATCGTCGATTCCTTGGTGGCGACACGCGCCGGCGCGGCCCGGTCGCTTCGGCGCCCGGACCACGGGCAGGCCAGGCAGGCGAACGGGCGGGCGCAGGCGCGCGGATTGTCGTGAGACGTCGATATTATCCGGATCATGCGGCGCGCCTTGGTAAAATTGCGGACATAAGCGCGCGGCCGGCTTGCGCCCGCCCCCGCCCCCGATCCTCTTTTGCCGCCAAGGCGCCCCCCGTCATGAAACAGGACAGCCGTTTCCCGAATCTCTTCATCACCGATCACCCGCTGATCCAGCACAAGCTCACGCACATGCGCGACAAGGACACGTCCACCCGCACGTTCCGCGAGCTGCTGCGCGAAATCACGCTGCTGATGGGTTACGAGATCACCCGCAACCTGCCGATTACCACCAAGCGGGTCGAAACCCCGCTCGTCGAGGTCGACGCGCCGGTGATCGCGGGCAAGAAACTGGCGATCGTGCCGGTGCTGCGCGCGGGCATCGGGATGTCGGACGGCCTGCTCGACCTGGTGCCCTCCGCGCGCGTCGGCCATATCGGCGTGTACCGCGCCGACGACCATCGCCCGGTCGAATACCTGGTGCGCCTGCCGGATCTGGAAGACCGCATCTTCATCCTGTGCGACCCGATGGTCGCGACCGGCTACTCGGCCGTGCACGCGGTCGACGTGCTGAAACGCCGCAACGTGCCGGCCGCGAACATCATGTTCGTCGCGCTGGTGGCCGCGCCCGAAGGCGTGCAGGTGTTCCAGGACGCGCACCCCGACGTGAAGCTGTTCGTCGCGTCGCTCGATTCGCACCTGAACGAGCACGCGTACATCGTGCCGGGCCTGGGCGACGCGGGCGACCGCCTGTTCGGCACCAAGAACTGAGCCCCGGCACGGCCCGCGGCGGCCCACCCGGCCGTTCGGCCATGCGCGGCGGCCCCGATCCGGCGGTCGCCGCGTGATAAAATCCCGATCCACTCGACACGCGCGGCCCCGCGGCTTCATGCCCGCCGACACGGCCGCCGACTCAACGACACATTGAAACAATCGCCCGCGCTGCGCGCCCGGGCACGGAGAAAGGTATGGCTGGTCATTCGAAATGGGCCAACATCAAGCATAAGAAGGCAGCGGCCGACGCGAAGCGCGGCAAGATCTGGACCCGCCTGATCAAGGAAATCCAGGTCGCGGCGCGCCTCGGCGGCGGCGACGTCAACTCGAACCCGCGCCTGCGTCTCGCGGTCGACAAGGCGGCCGACGCGAACATGCCGAAGGACAACGTCAAGCGCGCGATCGATCGCGGCGTCGGCGGCGCGGACGGCGCGAACTACGAGGAAATCCGTTACGAAGGCTACGGCATCAGCGGCGCGGCGATCATCGTCGACACGCTGACCGACAACCGCACCCGCACGGTCGCGGAAGTCCGCCATGCGTTCTCGAAGTTCGGCGGCAACATGGGCACCGACGGCTCGGTCGCGTTCATGTTCGATCACGTCGGCCAGTTCCTGTTCGCCCCCGGCACGTCGGAAGACGCGCTGATGGAAGCCGCGCTCGAAGCCGGCGCGAACGACGTGAACACGAACGACGACGGCTCGATCGAAGTGCTGTGCGACTGGCAGGCATTCTCGGCGGTGAAGGACGCGCTCGAAGCCGGCGGCTTCAAGGCCGAACTCGCCGAAGTGACAATGAAGCCGCAGAACGAAGTCGAATTCACCGGCGACGACGCAGCGAAGATGCAGAAGCTCCTGGACGCGCTCGAGAACCTCGACGACGTGCAGGACGTGTATACGAACGCCGTCATCGTCGAGGAATGAGATGCCGGCCGCCGCGCACCCTTTGCGGCGGCGGCCCGATCGAATCCGCGGCCGGCGCGCCTGAGCGTGCCGGCCGCCCTGTTTTCTAGTCTGCGGGGAATCCCATGAAACTACTCGTCGTCGGTTCCGGCGGCCGCGAACATGCGCTGGCGTGGAAGCTCGCGCAGTCGCCGCGCGTCCAGATGGTCTACGTCGCGCCCGGCAATGGCGGCACGGCACAGGACGAGCGTCTGAAGAACGTCGACATCACGGCGCTCGACGAACTCGCCGATTTCGCGGAAAGCGAAGGCGTCGCGTTCACGCTCGTCGGGCCGGAAGCGCCGCTCGCGGCCGGCATCGTCAACCTGTTCCGCGCACGCGGCCTGAAGGTCTTCGGCCCGACCCGCGAAGCCGCGCAGCTCGAGAGCTCGAAGGATTTCGCGAAGGCGTTCATGAAGCGCCACGGCATCCCGACCGCCGAGTACGAAACGTTCTCCGACGTCGCCGCCGCGCACGCGTACATCGACGCGAAGGGTGCGCCGATCGTCGTGAAGGCCGACGGCCTCGCGGCCGGCAAGGGTGTCGTCGTCGCGATGACGCTGGAAGAAGCGCATCAGGCCGTCGACATGATGCTGTCGGGCAACAAGCTGGGCGACGCCGGCGCGCGCGTCGTGATCGAGGAATTCCTCGACGGCGAGGAAGCCAGCTTCATCGTGATGGTCGACGGCAAGCACGCGCTGGCGCTGGCTTCGAGCCAGGACCACAAGCGCCTGCTCGACGAGGATCGCGGCCCGAACACCGGCGGCATGGGCGCGTACTCGCCCGCGCCGATCGTCACGCCGCAGATGCACGCACGCGTGATGCGCGAGATCATCATGCCGACCGTGCGCGGGATGGAGAAGGACGGCATCCGCTTCACGGGCTTCCTGTATGCGGGCCTGATGATCGACAAGGAAGGCAATCCGCGCACGCTCGAGTTCAACTGCCGGATGGGCGACCCGGAAACGCAGCCGATCATGGCGCGCCTGAAGAGCGATTTCTCGAAGGTCGTCGAGCAGGCGATCGCGGGCACGCTCGACACGGTCGAGCTCGACTGGGACCGCCGCACCGCGCTCGGCGTCGTGCTGGCCGCGCACGGTTATCCGGACGCGCCGCGCAAGGGCGACCGCATCAACGGGATCCCGGCCGAGACCGAACAGGCGGTCACGTTCCATGCGGGCACGACGCTCGACGGCGACAAGCTGACGACGTCCGGCGGCCGCGTGCTGTGCGTGGTCGGCCTCGCCGATTCGGTGCGCGAAGCGCAGCAGCATGCGTACGACACGATCAACCAGATCAATTTCGAAGGCATGCAGTACCGCCGCGACATCGGCTTCCGCGCGCTCAACCGCAAGAGCGCGTAACGTTGCAACCGCCGCCCCGCCCGCGCGCGGCGGCGGCTTCTCTGCCGGGGTTCGATAGAATGCCCGGCAGATGCCTTTTTTACGGCCCCCGCTTCGCACGGGGGCACCCAGTCCAGACATGACCGATTCGACCTACGACGTGACGCGCGTGCGCACGTACCTCCAGGGCCTGCAGACACGCATCGCCGACGCGCTCGGCGCGCTCGACGGCACGCCGCTCGCGACCGATGCGTGGCAGCGCGGGCCGCAAGAGCGCCTGCGCGGCGGCGGCTGCACGCGGATTCTCGAAGGCGGCCGCGTGTTCGAGCGCGCGGGGATCGGTTTTTCCGACGTCGCGGGCGACGCGCTGCCGCCGTCGGCGAGCGCCGCGCGTCCGCAGCTGGCCGGCCGCGGCTTCGAGGCGCTCGGCGTGTCGCTGGTGCTGCACCCGCGCAATCCGTACTGCCCGACCGTGCACATGAACGTGCGGATGCTGATCGCGACGAAACCCGGCGAAGCGCCGGTCTTCTGGTTCGGCGGCGGGATGGATCTGACACCGGTTTATCCGTTCGAGGACGACGCGCGGCATTTCCACCAGACCTGCAAGGACGCGCTCGATCCGTTCGGCGCCGAACTCTATCCGCGTTTCAAGACGTGGTGCGACGAGTATTTCTTCCTGAAGCACCGCAACGAGACGCGCGGCGTCGGCGGGATCTTCTTCGACGATTTCTCCGAGCCCGGATTCGAACGCTCGTTTGAGATGATGCAAAGCGTCGGCGACGCGTTCCTGAACGCGTACCTGCCGATCGTCGAGCGTCGTGTCGCGCTGCCGTACGGCGAGCGCGAGCGCGACTTCCAGGCTTACCGGCGCGGCCGCTACGTCGAATTCAACCTCGTGTTCGACCGCGGCACGCTGTTCGGCCTGCAAAGCGGCGGCCGGACCGAATCGATCCTGATGTCGATGCCGCCGGTCGCGAACTGGCGCTACAACTGGCAACCCGAGCCGGGCTCGCCGGAAGCGCGCCTGAGCGAGTTCCTCGTGCCGCGCGACTGGGTCTGAGCCCGCCGCGCCCCGCCGCCTCAAGAACAGGACACGTTTTTCTGGACACCATCGCCCGCCCCGCCCCGCTGCCGCGTCGTATCGGCCTGCTGGGCGGCACTTTCGACCCGATCCACGACGGCCATCTCGCGCTCGCGCGCCGGTTCGCCGGGCTGCTCGCCCTGACCGAACTCGTGCTGCTGCCCGCCGGGCAGCCGTACCAGAAGCGCGACGTGTCGGCCGCCGAGCATCGGCTCGCGATGACCCGCGCGGCCGCCGGCTCGCTGTCCCTGCCGGGCGTGACCGTGACCGTCGCCACCGACGAGATCGAGCACGCCGGCCCGACCTACACGGTCGAGACGCTCGCGCGCTGGCGCGCGCGGATCGGCCCGGACGCGTCGCTGTCGCTGCTGATCGGCGCCGACCAGCTCGTGCGCCTCGACACGTGGCGCGACTGGCGCACGCTGTTCGACTACGCGCACATCTGCGTGTCGACGCGCCCGGGCTTCGATCTCGGCGCGGCGCCGCCGGACGTCGCGCGGGAAATCGCCGCGCGGCAGGCCGGCGCCGACGTGCTGAAGGCCACGCCGGGCGGCCACCTGCTGATCGATACGACCCTTTCGTTCGACATCGCCGCGACCGACATCCGCGCACACCTGCGCGAATGCATCGCGCGCCATGCACAAATGCCCGACGCATCGGCCGAGCATGTGCCGGCCGCCGTATGGGCCTATATTCTTCAACATCGCCTCTACCATTCCTGAATCCATGGATATTCGCAAACTGCAGCGCGTGATCGTCGACGCCCTCGAAGACGTCAAGGCGCAAGACATCAAGGTGTTCAACACCAGCCACCTGACCGAACTGTTCGACCGCGTGGTCGTCGCTTCGGGCACCTCCAACCGCCAGACCAAGGCCCTCGCGTCGAGCGTGCGTGACAAGGTCAAGGAAGCCGGCGGCGACATCGTCAGCTCCGAAGGCGAAGACACCGGCGAATGGGTGCTCGTCGACTGCGGCGACGCCGTCGTGCACATCCTGCAGCCGGCCCTGCGCCAGTACTACAACCTCGAGGAAATCTGGGGCGACAAGCCCGTGCGGATGAAACTCGGCGGCGGCAAGGGGAACGGCTTCGCCACGGCCAGCGAAGGCGACGAGGACGAGGAAGAAGCCGCGCCCGCACGCCCGGCGCGCAAGACGGCCGCCCGCCGCCGTTGAGCCCCGAGTCGTTACGCGTCTCCCGATGAAGCTTTTCATTCTTGCGGTCGGCCACAAGATGCCGGGCTGGATCGCGTCCGGCTTCGACGAATACACGAAGCGGATGCCGCCGGAACTGCGCATCGAGTTGCGCGAGATCAAGCCCGAACTGCGTTCGGGCGGCCGCAGCGCCGAGAGCGTGGTGGCGGCCGAGCGGCAGAAGATCGAGGCCGCGTTGCCGAAGGGCGCGCGCCTCGTCGCGCTCGACGAGCGCGGCCGCGACTGGACCACAATGCAGCTCGCGCAGGCGCTGCCCGGCTGGCAGCAGGACGGCCGCGACGTCGCGTTCGTGATCGGCGGTGCCGACGGGCTCGATCCGGAACTGAAAGCACGTGCCGACGTGCTGCTGCGCATCTCGAGCATGACGCTGCCGCACGGGATGGTGCGCGTGCTGCTCGCCGAACAGCTTTACCGGGCGTGGAGCATCACGCAGAATCACCCCTACCACCGCGCATGACGTGTCGTCCTCGAGACGCGCGCCTCGCGCGCTCACCGAGATAACGACACCATGCCGTCCAGCACGTCCCCCGCACTTTTCCCGACCCTTTACCTCGCTTCACAAAGCCCGCGCCGCCAGGAGCTGCTGCTGCAGATCGGCGTACGCTTCGAGCTGCTGCTGCCGCGCCCCGACGAGGACGCCGAAGCGCTCGAGGCCGAACTGCCCGGCGAAGCCGCCGATGCCTACGTGCGGCGCGTGACCGTCGCCAAGGCCGAGGCCGCGCGTGCGCGCCTCGTCGCGAGCGGCAAGCCGGCTTCGCCGGTGCTGGTCGCCGATACGACCGTCACGATCGACGGCGCGATCCTCGGCAAGCCGGCCGACGCCGACGACGCGCTCGCGATGCTCACGCGCCTCGCGGGCCGCGAACACGCGGTGCTGACGGCCGTCGCCGTGATCGATGCCGACGGCCAACTGCTGCCGCCCGCGCTGTCGCGCTCGTCGGTGCGCTTCGCGGCCGCGTCGCGCGATGCGTATGCACGCTACGTCGAATCGGGCGAGCCGTTCGGCAAGGCCGGCGCGTACGCGATCCAGGGGCGCGCCGCCGAGTTCATCGAGCGAATCGACGGTTCCCATTCAGGTATCATGGGTCTGCCCCTTTTTGAGACCGCGGCGCTGTTGCGCGCCGCGCGTGTCGCCTTCTGAATCCCACCATGAACGAAGAAATCCTGATCAACCTCACGCCGCAGGAAACGCGGGTCGCACTCGTCCAGCAAGGCGCGGTGCAGGAGCTTCACGTCGAGCGCACGCTGTCGCGCGGGCGGGTCGGCAACATCTATCTCGGCAAGGTCGTGCGCGTGCTGCCCGGCATGCAGTCGGCATTCATCGACATCGGCCTCGAACGCGCGGCGTTCCTGCATGTCGCCGACATCTGGCATCCGCGCCTCGCGGGCGAGCCGCAGTCGGGCACGCCGCACCAGCCGATCGAAAAGACCGTGTTCGAGGGCCAGACGCTGATGGTCCAGGTGATCAAGGATCCGATCGGCACGAAGGGCGCCCGGCTGTCGACGCAGGTCAGCATCGCGGGCCGCACGCTCGTCTACCTGCCGCAGGAGCCGCATATCGGCATCTCGCAGAAGATCGAGAGCGAGGCCGAGCGCGAAGCCGTGCGCGCACGGCTGACCGCCGTGATCCCGCCGGACGAGAAAGGCGGCTACATCGTGCGCACGATCGCCGAGGATGCGACTTCCGACGAACTCGCCGGCGACGTCACGTACCTGCGCAAGACGTGGGCGACGATCGTCGGGCAGGCGCAGCGGCTGCCGGCGACGAGCCTGCTGTACCAGGATCTCGATCTCGCGCAGCGCGTGCTGCGCGATTTCGCGAACGACGACACGACGCGCATCCAGGTCGATTCGCGCGAGACCTACCAGCGCCTCTCCGAATTCGCGGCCGAGTTCACGCCGGCCGTGAGCCCGAAGCTGCATCACTACACGGGCGAACGGCCGCTGTTCGACCTGTACAACATCGAGACGGAGATCCAGCGCGCACTGTCGCGCCGTGTCGACCTGAAGTCGGGCGGCTACCTGATGATCGACCAGACCGAGGCGATGACGACGATCGACGTGAACACGGGCGGTTACGTCGGTGCGCGCAACTTCGACGACACGATCTTCAAGACCAACCTCGAGGCCGCGCACACGATCGCGCGGCAGCTGCGGCTGCGCAACCTCGGCGGGATCATCATCATCGACTTCATCGACATGGAGAACGCCGAGCATCGCGACGCGGTGTTGTCCGAGCTGAAGAAGGCGCTGTCGCGCGACCGCACGCGCGTGACGGTCAACGGCTTCTCGCAGCTCGGGCTCGTCGAGATGACACGCAAGCGCACGCGCGAATCGCTCGCGCACGTGCTGTGCGAACCGTGCCCGACCTGCCAGGGCAAGGGCCAGGTGAAAACGTCGCGTACCGTGTGCTACGACATCCTGCGCGAGATCCTGCGTGAGTCGCGGCAATTCAACCCGCGCGAATTCCGCGTGATCGCCGCGCAGCAGGTGATCGACCTGTTCCTCGACGAGGAATCGCAACATCTCGCGATGCTGATCGACTTCATCGGCAAGCCGGTGTCGCTGCAGGTGGAGTCGAATTTGAGCCAGGAGCAATACGATATCGTGCTGATGTAAGATACGACTCCCTTGCTGGGTAAGGCTGCAGCCGGATCCAGCAAGGGGTGCAATCGAGCTAGCTACCTACTGAGCTACCCATTCACATCGTGATTCTGTTCGATTAACGCGATGAGGCTTTTCCCCGTCACCCCACTGGACCGCGCACCGATCTTCACGAGCTCAAGCTTGCCACTGCGGACAAGGTTGTAGACGGTCGGCCGCGACACACCGAGCCGCTGCATGACAACGGCCACGCGATACAACGAGTCGGGCCGCAGCGTAGACGCCGGCGGCACAACCGTGTTCGCCAATCCTTGACGTCGCGCCGCTGGCGCTGGCGCCCTCTCGCGCAACAGCGCGGCAACGCGGCTCGCGATTCGATCCGCGATCAGATCGAGCAAGTCGTCGCACAGCACCGGGTCGCGCCCGGCGGCCACGGCCACTCCCGCCTTGAAAGTCTTCGATACGTAGGGCATGTCCCCTCCTTCAGTGTGGCTAGCCGCCCACATCCCGCTGCTGCAGGACGCAGGCGTTAGGACTTACAACCCCGCAATGCGCTCGACGAGCAGCTCAACAGCGGTAAGCCGCGGCAGCACCGCGTCGGACACTTCCGGCCCACGCGAGCGGATCAGCTCGCGCACCTCGTCGATGGCGGAAAACAGTTCCGCGATGTCGCACGACGACACCACCACTTGATCAGGAATACTACCGATGGGGAAAGCAAGAGATTGAACGTTGGCGTTCATGGTGAGCTCCGTATGCGATCGCACCGCCCCGCTGTCAAACGGGGTGGGCGGCAACGAGCGAAGTTGACAGACCGGGGCATACGGATCCCGGCAGGCCGAAGCCTCTCCACTCGCGCCACCCATAGAAGATGCGCGTTCTCAAACGAAGAAAAACCGCCATCGCGGCGGTTGTCTGCCGCATGCATTCGGGCTGTCAAACCCGGTCAACGTTGTGTACGTCGACGGGTTCAGTATAGAGCGAATTCGAAATAAAGTGCAACAAAATCAAAGGTTAAGCGACGCTGTACGCGCTGTACAGCGATGCCTGACGCAACTAAACACGCTTCGTCGGTGAGTGCACCGCGCGCTAGAATCCGCCGAACCACAACGACGAAAACGGGGGTGCTGTGAATTCAACCGGACGCTTTGTATTCGCCGCGTGCGTGAGCGCGGCTGTCATCTTCTCTGCAGCGGCAGACGCGCAGTCATTCAACGCACGTGCACGCCTTGTCACGACGTGGCAAGCGAAGGATCTAACCGGCAACTCGGCGGCTGCAGAACGCCTGGTTGCACTGGAGGAAATGGACGAAGTGCACGATCGACCGGGCGACAACTGCACGCAATTCATCGGGCCCATCACCGTAGAGGGTATCCAGTTCACACCGAGCGGCGGTACGCTCGAAACGTTCCGATTCACCGACAAAAACGGGAATCAATGGTCCGTGCCGACGAACATCGGTCGGTTGTCGAATGTCGATCGCCAGCACGCGAACAGCTTCATCCGTGTCGGCAAGCGCTACCTCGTTCACGCGCAGGTATGCGGCAGCGGTGGGAACGCGAGCCTAGTCAGCATGTACGATGCGGCTGTGAATTTCGGCCCGGTTCGCTGATCGCGTTCGTTGAGGTGCCCGCTATCGCGAGATCGGCACGCGCGATAGCGGGCACGCATCATGGCATGGTGAACAGCAGTGGATTGCCGGCGGTCGTCGTGCCATACGTTTTCAGCAGACCGCCAGTGCTGCCCGTGAGTAGGTTGTTGCCCTTTGCGTAATTCCCGAAGCCGCCCAACAATCCGGCGGCAGCCGAAATACCGCCCGCAATGAGGCTGTTGTTTGCGCTCGCTCGCGCGGTACGCGCCGCATATCGATCTTGTCGCGCCTGGTCCTCAAGCGTGCTGCCCTGCAGGATGCTTTGGTACCGCGTCTGCAACGCATCGAGCTCGGCATTGCGCACGCTCTGCACCTGCACGTCGAGCGCCGAGCCGGCATTCGGATTGAAGCCCGACTCGGCCACGGCGGCACGCTGCTCGCCAAGCTGCTGCCCGGCCTGTGCTCGTTGCGCGCTTTCACGCGCGACACCTTGCGCATAGACCTGTCCGGCCTGCTGGTCGGACAGCGCGGCGTTACGATCGAGCGCGGCGGCCTGCTGACTCGCTTGCGCGCTGCCTGAGATACCCGAGACGACGCTCCCCACACCCTTTACTGCCGCGGCGCCGAGCGCCAACGTAGTCGGATCCATTACTTCACCCTCGCAAAAAGAATCACATCCCGCCCGTCGACGGTGTATTTCCGGCGCACGCATTCGCGCACGAACCCCAAACGCTCGGCCCAAGCCGCACCTGCCGTGTTCGTGGCGTCGATGTCCATTTCGATGCGGTGCCACGGCGCATCGTCGAGCACGCCCTGCACCATCCGGTGGAGAACACGAAACCGCCGCGGCTGCATCAGCGACGGCGACATCAACGTCCATGCCTGCGCGCGGTTCTCCCACACCTCAGCGATACCGCCACATCCGAGCGTGATGCCGTTCTCGACGATCGCCCAACCGACACGCGTCGCAGCGCACAGCCGCTCAGCAGACTCGCGTGTCATCGCACCGATAGCCGTGGCGTGCCTCGGCGACAACTCGACGGAAAGAATGTGCTCGGGCCGCAGGCGCTCCGAGATCAACGGCGCGCACATCCGGCTCGCGCGAATTGAATCGCTCGCGCGCCGGCGGGTTCGGAGAAATTTGATAGTCATGTTGGTCCTGTTCAGAATCAGATGCGCTCGTGCGGACGGCGCGGCGCATCTTTGCGGCGCTTGCCCGTCTTCTCGCACCAGAGATCGAGGATCAGCTCACCGCGCCCGTGCGACGGCTCAGTCATATCATCGATGTACGTGCGCACAGCAGCCTCGCTTATCGCACCGCGCAGTTCACGAGCAACGTCTTTCGGCTTCGGGTAGAAGTGCTGCAGATCGAGCAGCACCGCGCGCCAGTTGATCGCCGACATCCGCATCGCAGCTCACTACTTCAGTTTTCCGGCGACACGCTGCCGGAGCGCTTCCTGCGCGAACCGGATGACCGTCTTCCGATCGGCGCCGAGGCCCGTCTCGACGAGCACCTTCGCGACGCGTGGATCGCGCTTCGCGAGCGCGTTCGCCGCATCCCATGCCTGCTCCCACCCATCGCCGAACGTCTCTTTCATGCCCTGCACCGCGTCCGCAAGGTGGGCCTGCTTGTCGGCCTCGGACAGCGCCGGCCAGCCCTGCGCAAACAGCCGGGCGTCGGCAATGAACTCGCGCACATCGGTCTGGTTGCCGCCGTGGTCGGCCACAATCGCGGCGAACTCCTTGCGATCGATCGTGCCGCCGAGGCCGTCGTCGATCGAGGCGATGGTTTCCTGCCCCCACTGCCCGGAACCGGTCAGCTCGTCGTAGAGCGCGCCGTGCGCCCCCTCGTCGCCGTAGAACTTGCGCGCTCGATCGTTGCGAACGAGCGCCAGCGCATCCTGGTCGGCAGCCTGCGGCGCACTTTGCCCGTCGTCGACGCGCAGGTTCTCCGCGGCGTTCCATGCCTTCGGCTGCTCGACCGGGGTGCGTGGCGTCTCGGCTACGCCCGGCTGCTTCGTGTTCGAGTAGAACGCTGCGGCGCGTTCCTCGATCGTCTTCTCGACGGGTGTGGATTGCTGTTCAGCGTCCATTACGCCCCCTCGCCGGCTTCGGTCACCGAGCGCAGCGCGGACTCACTGTCGATGATGTATGGCGGTTGATGGGTCGGCTTCCGGAATGCCGCCGCGGTTTCGAGGCGCGTGATGGTCTGCTGAATGTGCCGCGCTGCGACGACCGCGATGCTGTCGGGCCGCGAATCGTCACCAACGATCGACTTGACGTACGCCCGAACGGCATCATTGGATATCCACGGGTGGGCACCGCTTATATACAGCCCGGATCGCTGCGCATCGGCCAACTCGGGATTCGCGCAAACCGCGCAAATCGCCGCACGCAGTTCTGATTCAATCTGCAAGAACTCACTGCGCGCGATTGCGACCGCTTCGAGCGCGGCTTCCAGCGCCTTCGCCGCGTTGACGTATCGGCGCTCCAGAGCGCGAGCCGCGCGCGCACCGTCCCGCGACTCCTGGCGCCGCGCTTCGAGCGCCGCCGCGCTGTTGGCGCGAGCCGCAGCTCCGTGTACGCGGACGAGTGACGCTTCGCGCGACCGGTGCAGATCCGCGACGGCACGCAGCGACGCCGTTTCTTCGTCCTCCGCACCGTTGTTCTCGAGCAGTCGATCCTCGAGCTGCTGCTGCGCGGTGGCGGTCTGCTGGCGCGCTTCTGCGAGCTGCGCTTCGATCAGTCGGATATCGGCCATCGATCAGCCCTCCACCAGTTCGACTTGCCAGTCGAGCACACGCGCTGCTTCGGCCTGCTCGGCCGTGGCTCGGCCCCACGCGTGATCCGCGTTCGGGCGGATACGCCATTCACCGCCCTTCAGCAGTCCGTGGCGCTCGATGAATTCGGCCAGGGCATCGGCGACGACGCGGGCCATCGACGCACCGCGCAACAGCGCGCAGGTCTGCAGCGCCATCCGCGTGCGCGGGGCCATGTAAATGTGGGTTGCTGCCATGTCCTTCCCCAAAGTGGTCACGTCGCCAGCATCCCACCGACACCGTGCAGAATCGTGCGTTTATGGCCCTTCATTTATGGCCATAAACGTAGGGAAAGCGGGTAGCCAGTTGGGTAGCTGCGTGACGTTTTCGGGAGTCGCGCGGCGTGCAACGCCCACTACGCAAGGCGCTGCGCCGTGAATGAAAATCGCCAGTGGGGATTTCAATCGTCCTTCACGCGTGGCTTGCGGCCAGTCTGGTCGACCACGCGCACGCGCAGCTTCGAGATCTCGAGCTTGTCGTTCAGCATGCCCAGGTGGCGCATCGCCAGCGTGAGCGCCGCTGTCTTGTCGAACACCTTCGCTTTCTTCGTGAGCGTCGGCGTGGGCATCAGCTCGCCGTCACCGTCCGCGCTGTACGTCATTTGCTCGACCACGTCGACGCCGGCGAGAACCGCGGCGGCCTCGTCGTCGAGCTGGTCTGGTCGTTTCAGCGTGCCGTCGGCGTTGTACAGGCGCCGAATGTCGAAGAACGCGATGCGTGCGAGCTCACGCAGCACACGATCCTGCGTGATGTGCGTGCGCTCGCTACGCGCTTTCATCGCAGCGGCGATGGCTGTTTGCACCTGAGCATTTCTTAGCAGACGTGCGGCATTCACCTGCGCCGCATTGCCTTGCGCGGCGTAGCCGGCGCGCTTGTACGCAGCGGTCGCATTCAGATCTCGCAGATACTCGTCGACGAATCGTTGTTGCTTCGCGGTCAGTTTCTTCATTGCTTTACCTCGCTAAATTCGTACTGCGAACTTGTAATTTCCTGCATCTTTCGGCCCCACCGGGGCGTATCCACCTGTATCCACCGTATCCCCTGTTTCCTATAAACCCCTGCATCCCCCTTATTTATCGCGCACACGTATATAGAGAAAGGTGGATACGGTGGATACGGTGGATACAACCCATACCGCATAAGGATCAGCGCGTATCCACCTGCTACGCATCAGGTGGATACAGTAGCTACGCGCGCTTGACCCAAACCTTGACCGGGCGCCCCGCGACCCGCTTTTGCTGCTTCGAATACCCCATTTCTCGCAAAATTTTCCCGATTCGCATTTCGTCGCTGCGTGTCAGGCGACCGTGGGCCATTCCAAGGGCGCCGGTTGCGATCTCATGAACCTGTAAAAATTCGCGCTCACGCGGCGGAAGACCAAGTTCGCATTCACCATCGCTATCAAGCCATTCGTGAATAATCGGTGCCCACGGGTCGGACAGCTTGTGCTGCGCGTGCACTTCGCGCGCCAGCGTCTCGGCCTCCCGCCAATCGACATTCCCGGCGCGCTCGTATGCCGCGCGGGCCTCGGCCCACAACTGCAGGCAGTCGGCCGCGATTCTGTCGACGTCGCACCGACCGACGCGCACGGGCAGCCACCGGCGCTCCCCCGTCTCGTCGGCGAGAAACTCGTCCTGGTTGGTCGTTCCGACGAACAGGAAACGGCGCGCGAACGTCACGCTGAACTCCTTGTACTTCGGCACGAAGTTCTCGTGCGTCCGGCTGATGAACGCCTTGATCGATTCGGCGTCGCGCGTGTGCAGGCCGCGCAGCTCACCGAGCTCGACCACCAGGCGGCCGCGCATCATGCGGGACGCGTTGTCGTCGCGCTCGTCGAGCTTCAGCTCGGAGTAGAACTCCTGCGCCGGCACGAGCGCCTTCACGGCCCGCGTCTTGCCAGCGCCCTGCTCGCCGATCAGCACCGGCACCATCGGCGCTTCGCATCCTGGCGACAGCACGCGGCCCGCGAGCGCCGTCCAGAGATACCGCGACACCGCGCGCGTGTACGGCGTGTCCTCCACGGCCATGTAGTTGCGCAGGAACGTCTCGATGCGCAGCACGCCGTCGTGCTGCAGCCCGGTCAACCACTCGACGGCCGAATCGATTCGATTCTCGTCGGCCACGAGGCCCACGCCGTCGCGCAGCGCCTCCTTGCTGAGCTTGAGGAAACCGAGTCGCTCGAGCCGGATCTGCAAGCGGGTATAGTCCGGATCGGTGAACGCGCGCAGGCCGCGCGGATCCGCCTCGCCGGCGAGCATGATCTCCGCGCGGAAGTCGTCGTATCGGATGTGCCAGCCGCACTCGTGCGGCGCGCGAACGGCGGTCACGATGTTCTCAGCGAGCGCGAGAATCTCGCCCTTGCCGTTGCGGCGATAGCCCGGGCGCGGCGGTTCCTGTTCATCGACCGGCACTACGTCGAAGTCGTCCTCGCTCGGCTCGCGCTCCGGATCCCGCCAACCGTGTGCCGCGGCCATCGCCTTGATCGTGCCGATCGTGATCGGCGTGCCCTGGTTCTTGCCGGCATAGCCCCAATCCCGCTCCGTCTTCGCCGCGTCGTACTTGCTCGATCGCGCCGAGAACTCGTGCACGAGCGCCAAGCCATCATCCGAGCCGCGCGACGCGTGGTGCACACCGAACAGCACGTTGCGCCAGCTGTCGTAATCGAGCTCGTGCTCGCCACTGTTCGGGATCGCGTCGAGGGCAGACTTCAGCGCGTCGAGCTCCGCAGGCGCGACGACCGCCGGCGGCACGAGAATCTCTCGCTCGGCGCGTGGAACGGGCGCACTTGTCGGCCAGTCCATTTCGGTCACGTACGATTTCGGCATGTCGTCGAGCTCGAACGAGTCGAGCGGCACCGACTTGCCAGCAAGCGGCAGCAAGAACATGTTGCCAAAGCCGTTGTGCGAAACGCTACCCTGCTTGGGAAAAATTTCAACCTGGCCGGCGGCGACACCCTTCGTCCCGTCCTGCAGGCCGCACGCACCGAGCACGCGCCGCAGCGCCTGGCGCACACTGTACGCATCCTGCGCTTCGTCCCACAGGAAATAGATATGGATGCCCGCCCCGCCCGACGAGCGGAATGGAATGCCTTGCAGGCCGGCCGCCGACGCGGCAGTGACGATGCTGACCGCGGTGTCCTGCATTTCGTGCCACGGCGTCTCGCCCTTGTGCGAATCGAGATCGAGCAATCCCACCAGCGTCACGTCGCTGCCCGGCTGCATCGGGAACACGCCGTAGGCCGGCCCACCATTCACGTGATGCGCAAGTCGATCGGCAGTCAGCGGTTGGCCGATGTGCTGCGGCGGTTTCCCCGGGCGCTTCATGCAGCACGTCGACGTACGCACGCGCGAAACGATCGGCGCGAGCGCGGCGACGAGATCCGAATGTGTACAGCTAGGCTTGACAGTATTTTCTGTAGGTGTACTATTCATTGTGTTTACCGAGCTTTGAAATTTTTGGGCCCGCATTTACTGCGGGCTTTTTCTTTTCACGAACTGCATGTCGGCGAGCCGCGGTGCGACGTTCTTCAGCATCCGCCGCCCTTCGGCCGGCGTCAGTCGCTTCGATCGTCGGAAGTGCGCGCGCAGAATCTCAAACGTCGCGGCATTGGCCCGGATCTCCGTCATCGCGAGCGCGAGCGCCCGCGCGAAATGGCTGCTCGGCGCGTCGTCGGTGAATGCATCGAGAGCAGCACACGCGGCCGCTGCGTTTTTGATCTCGAAATGGCTTGACGCCGGGTGGCACAGGCCAGCAACTTGCTCCCCTGCGACGCCGGCCAGATCCATCACGGCTTCAGCAAAGAAAATGTCGGCCGCTTCGTCGAGGGTGTACGGACGCCCGGTCATCCGGTGCTCGTAGTGCGTGGATCCTGTCCAGGCTCCGTCCTTCGAACGAACGTGAGCGCCGAGGAAGCGCCAGCCGAACGCCATTGCAATGATCGTGTGCCCGGCCTCGTGCGCGGCGGTCTGCTCGCGCGAACACGGGTCGTCCCCGTGGAGTGCGCGGATCCTGAGCAGATGCTCGGCGGCGGTCTGCTTCGCGGCGGGGCTGAGATAGCGTGCGTTGTCGATGGAATTCATGCCCCCACCGCCCGCTGTTTATCGGCCTGGTTATTGAGCCAAGTGCGCAGCTCATCCTCGAAGAAGACGGTCACATTCCGGGCAAGAGGAACGCCCTTTGGAAAGTCCTCCCGAGTCTTCGTATAGCGCCAGAAAGTCGATAGCCCAACGCCGATAAATTCGGCGGCTTTCCGCGGACGCAATCCGCACCGGCTAGCTGCAGTCACCATGATCACTCCCATCGTTTATAGCGTCTCGGCGAATCTCGCCGCGCCTCAATAATCGAGGGAAGCCCGCGCAGGATTGTGCGTATCTTCCGAGCGATCGATCCCCTATTAATTAAACATCCGGGCAGCCGCGAGCGCATCGCTGAAGATGCGCCGCCCATGTGCCGAGCGCGTGACGGCGTTCGTCCCAATATGTGTACTGATCGTAGATCCCTTCCACGCCCGGGATTTTGTGGTTCAAGCACATTTCCGAAATGTCGCGCGGCACCTTTAGCCGCCGCATGTGGCTCTTCATCGTGCTTCGAAGATCGTGAGGTGTGAAGCGGCGAATCGCGGGTTCGTGGTGCTCGATCCAGTAGTCGATCGCTTCCCGAATCGCGTCCTTCGAAACGTGCGTGTCCCCATGGTGACGATCCAGGCGATTGCTCAGGCGGGCCGGCAGGACATATTCGGACGTCCCGGCCAGCACGAGCAATCGCTCAAACCACTCAATCACGATCGGCGCAAGCGGAATATCCATTTCCGGCCCGGTCTTGCTTTTCGGAACATGCCAACGACTTTCGCTGAGATGAATATCTCGACGAAGCGCCGTGTACAGCTCGGAAATTCGAACACCAGTCGCGAGAGCGATGCGAACAGCGTAGAGGTTCACGTCGCGCATCTTCGCGTTCAGCAGAACGCGGAGTTCGTCATCAGTCAGCATCAGCCGCTGTTTCACCGGCGGTCGCTTCCCAATGATCGCGTCGAGCTGGATTCCTGCGCATGGATTGGCGACGATGATCTTCTTGCCGGCCGCATGCTTGAACAGGCCGCGTAGTACGCACCAGAGCGTGAAGATCTCGACCCACCCCAAGTCGTGGCGCTCGATCTCGGCCACAATGTCTGCGGGCCCTACAGACTGCACTGACATCGAACCCATGCCGTTCTCGACGCGCTTCAAATTCCGGCCGTAGCTGCGTTGCGTGCTGGTCGCGAGCGTGCTTAGAACCTTGGTGCGGTAATCCGCTATCAACTCGCGCATCGTCCAGTCGCGCCGGCTCCTCAGTTTCCGCTGCTCTTCCGCCGGATTGATTCCATCGGCCAACTGCGCCCGCTTCCGTGCCGCCATCGCCCGCGCCGCGGACAACGTAACGTCAGGATATCGACCGAGCGTCAACTCCTGCCGCCGGCCGCGGTGGTAGAACCGCAGGATCCACGAGGCCGTTCCGGTTACAGACAACGTGAAGGTAAGTCCATTCCCGTCAGCCTTCGCCACTGGTACCCCGGCGCGCACAAGCTGCCTGAGCTGGATATCGTTCAACACGTTTGTTAGTCGCTTCGCCACTTTTCTCTCCAGCTACCTTTACAGCTACCCATTCTAATCTGGATTCGTCGAGACGCGTCGGCACACGTTGAGGCGATTCTCCCTTGAAATAAAGGTGAAAATTGGATTCAGTGAGACGCGACGAGATGCGGAAAGATTAAGTCCGGAGCAATACGATATCGTGCTGATGTAACGGCCGTTCGAATCCGGTTGTTTCGTGTGTGAGCGGTTAGCGTTGCGGCCGGCTCGATCGCATTGCTATCCCAACGGCCGAGCCGCATCGCTTCCTCCAGCATGCCGAGCGTCAACGGCACGCGCGGTGGTTTGCGATAACGCCCGGAAAACATCGCGAGAAACGTCGTCACCCTATCCTGCGCCTCCGGGCCGAAATAGCGGCCGCAGGGAAAATCGCCGGCCTGCACGCCAAACGTTTCGGCCCACTTGTCGATGAATTCGATTGCGTCGATTCCGGTCACATACAGATTCTCTTCGAGGCGTGACGACGGGGCGATCTTCAGTTCGCCGCCGAACAACGGGCGACCCAGTTCTTCGCGCGTGAACGCGGCCAGCTTTTCCCACGTATCGGTCGGCATTTCAGAACACCGGAAAAACAGGCCGCCCGCCTCGAGATCGATACGTCCAATGAACGAATTGCGATCGTCCGACATGCGACCCGCGTTGTCGTTCGAGTAGCCGCCGACCATAGCAAAGCCGAGGCAGCCCGCCGTCCCTGTATCATTCGGTCATGCGCGCGATGAGCCGCCGGGCCAAGCCGCATCACGAAACGCCCATCGCGTCAATGTTCACGAATGGTTTCACGATCGCCCCGCGATGACACGCGATCGAGACGGCGCCATGCGTCATCCTTTCGCTGCCGCCTCCGGCCGCACGATCCATTCCCCTCTCATTCACTCACCACACACCATGAGCCAAGGCCACAACCGCCGCCAGCGCAAGAAACTTCACATCGGCGAATTCCAGGAACTCGCGTTCAACGCAACCGCGCACTACCGCAACGAACTGACCGACCTCGAACGCGGCCAGCTGATCGACGCGTTCATCGACTTCGTCGAAGCGAACGGTCTGCTGACCGTCGCGTCGGCGGACGAAGGCATCGGCGCGTACGTGATCTCCGGCGCACCGCGCGGCACGACGACCGACGCCGATCGCGAACTCGTGCGCGGTTGGCTCGCCGCCCGTCCGGAACTGACCGACGTGCAGGTCAGCGAATTCTCCGACGCGTGGTACCCGGAAGCCTGACGCCCGGTTTCCCCCTGCTTTCATGCCGCGCCCGCGCCTGCCCGCCATGACGGCGGCAGGCCGGGCCGGCACCCATGCGCACGGCCCCTCGCCCGGTCGCTTCCCCGTCGCCCCGCGGCGACGCGACCGCCGCCGATCCCTACCTTTTCCCGACAGTCCGCCTGCAGCAAGCCGTCGAAATCGGCCCTGAAAGGAAGACACGTTAAAATCTCCCCTCGCGTGGTGCGCCGCCCGCACCCGCCATCCATCGCCAGCCGCGTGCCCTCGGGCCGCCCCCGACCCATGGAGTGAGTGTCAATGAGCGGCGGACTTCCGTTTCCCGCATCCCGCAAGTCGTTGCCGTCGTCGACGGTCTTCCTGATTCTCGCCGCCGCCGCGCTGCTGTCCGGCTGCGGGCTGCTGCCGGTCCAGAATCCGCCCGCGCCGATCAGCGAGGCGCTCGTCGAGCCCGTCCAGGAAACCGCCGGCGAACCGCTGACGATGCCGCCCGTGCCGGCGCCGACGCAGCCGGAAGGGCCGGAAGCGCCGAAAAAGCCGCACCGCGAAGTCACGCGGCCGAAGCCCGTGCAGCGCCCCGAATCGCCGACACCGCCGCCGCCTCCGCCCGCGCCGATCGTCGCGACGCGCCCGCTCGACCGCACGCAGATCCATGCGCTGCTCGACAGCGAAGTCGCGCGCCGCAACGGCAAGGTGATCGGCCGCGCGGTCGACATGGTGACCGACGCGAGCGGCAAGCCGCGCGAGATGGTCGTCAACCTGCAGGGCTTCATGGGCGTCGGCGACCGCAAGGTCATCTTCCCGTGGAACGTGTTCCGCTTCACGCCGGGCGGCAAACAGGAGCCGATCGTGCTCGACGTGCCGTCGGGCGACCTGCCGCCGGCCGCACGGCCCAAGGCCGTGCCGCTGTCGGGTTCGGCCGCGGCCTCGCCCGCGACGCGCCTGCCATTGCTCGACAGTGACGTCGAGCGCCCGAACGGCACGAAGATCGGCCGCGTCGTCGACGTGCTGATCGACCGCGCGTCGCAGCCGCAGGCTGTCGTGCTCGACCTCGGCGGGCTCGTCAATACCGACCGCCGTTCGATCGCCGCGAGCTGGGGCGCGCTGCGCTTCGTCACGCGCGACAAGGCGCTGCGTCCGCAGCTCGACCTGAACGACGCACAGATCAAGGCGTCGCCGCCCTACGCGGCCGACAAGCCGATCGTCGCGGTCTACCCGCCCGTTGCCCCGGCACCGGCTTCGTCTGCGAGTGCGACCCGATGACGATCAAGCATTCCGTCAGCGTTCGCAGTCTCCGGTCCCTCGACTGGCTCAACTTCTTCGTTGCAAACGTTCAAACAGGGTTCGGTCCGTTCATCGCGTCCTACCTCGCGTCGCACAAGTGGACGCAGGGCGAGATCGGCATGGTGCTGTCGATCGGCACGATCAGCGCGATGGTCAGCCAGGTGCCGGGCGGCGCGGCCGTCGATGCGCTGAAGAACAAGAAAGGCGCGGCCGCGTGGGCGATCGTGGCCATCATCCTGTCCGCGGTGCTGCTCGCGTCGAGCCCGACGATCGTGCCGGTGATCGCCGCCGAGGTGTTCCACGGTTTCGCGAGCTGCATGCTCGTGCCGGCGATGGCCGCGATCTCGTTCTCGCTCGTCGGCCGCGCCGACCTCGGCGACCGGCTCGGCCGCAACGCGCGCTGGGCATCGATCGGCAGCGCGGTCGCGGCGGGCCTGATGGGGCTCACCGGCGAATACTTCTCCGCGCGTGCGGTGTTCTGGCTGACCGCCGTGCTGGCGCTGCCCGCGCTGTTCGCACTCGCGATGATCCAGCCGACACACGAAGTGATCCCGCAATCGTCGAAGCCCGACGACCACGGCGACCACGACGAAGCCGGCGAACGCGAGACACTGCTCGAACTGCTGCGCGACCGCCGGATGCTGATCTTCGCGGCGTGCGTCGTGCTGTTCCACCTGTCGAACGCGGCGATGCTGAATCTCGCGGCCGGTGAGGTCACGGCCGGGATGGGCGAAAACGTGCAGCTCGTGATCGCCGCGTGCATCATCGTGCCGCAGGCGATCGTCGCGATGCTGTCGCCGTGGGTCGGCCGCTCCGCGCAGCGCTGGGGGCGCCGGCCGATCCTGCTGCTCGGCTTCTCCGCGCTGCCGGTGCGCGCGCTGTTGTTCGCGGGCGTGAGCAGCCCGTACCTGCTGGTGCCGGTGCAGATGCTCGACGGCATCAGCGCCGCCGTGTTCGGCGTGATGCTGCCGCTGATCGCGGCCGACGTCGCGGGCGGCAAGGGCCGCTACAACCTGTGCATCGGGCTGTTCGGGCTCGCGGCCGGGATCGGCGCGACGCTCAGCACCGCGGCTGCCGGCTACGTCGCCGATCATTTCGGGAATGCCGTCAGCTTCTTCGGGCTCGCGGGCGCCGGTGCGCTGGCCGTGCTGCTGGTCTGGCTCGTGATGCCCGAAACGCGCGTCGAGAACGGCGACGCCGCGGCCGACGAACCGGCCGCCGCATCGCCCGAACAGGCGCACTGACGCCCGCGCGCCGCCGCTACCCGCTTCCAGGCCAACGCATGATGGATACGATCAGGACACTCAACGAAGCCCGCCAGCAGATCCAGCAGTCGATCTTCGATCTGTTCAAGGGGCTGTCATTCAGCGAACGGCTCGCGCAAGGCGGACTGATGGCGCTGCAGGCCGTGTGCAGCGCGTGCCTCGCCTACGTGATCGGCCGCGCGATGCACACCGAGCAGGCCGTGTGGGCGGCGATCACCGCGATCGCCGTCACGCAGCACAACTACTCGGACACGATGTCGCTGTCGCGCGACCAGTTCGTCGGCGCGATGGTCGGCGGCGTGCTCGGCTTCGCCGGCGCGGCACTCGGCGGCGACCGCCTCGTCGCGTATGCGATTACCGTCGCGGTCGTGATCGTCTGCTGCTGGTGCCTGAACGTCGGCAGCGCGGCACGGCTCGGCGGCGTAACCGCGACGATCGTGCTGCTGTTTCCGGGCAACGGCCCGCTGTGGGATGTTCCGCTGATGCGGCTCGGTGAAGTGACGCTCGGCACCGTGTGTGCGCTGGGCGTGTGCTGGGTGATGTCGAGAATCGAGCGCCGCTGGTTCCGCCACGCAGCGGCAAAGTGACGCGGCTGCCCGGCGCGCATCGCGGCATCGCGATACGCGCCGGACGATCGGCAAGGTCAGCCGCCGATCCGCAGCACGATGCCGGAACCGATCTGCACCAGCAGGTGATCCCCGCCGACGCCGACCCATTGATAGCCGCGCGGCGGCGGGCTCAGGTGATAGCCGCGCCAGTCGTCGATCACGTACTGGCGATCGCGGAACTCGGGGGGAAGCCGGTCGCCCTTGTGCCACTCGCGGCGCGGCTGGTCGGCCCAGCGCGGCGGCACGTCGTCCTCATGACGCATCTGGCCGGGCGGCATGTGTTTCGGGCCGTGGCCGCGCTGCATGCCGTGGCCGCCCTGGTCGTGGTGGTTGTCGTGGTCCTGCGCCATCGCGGCCGGTGCGGCGAAACCCGCCGCGATCACCGCGGCCAGCATCATCCCGTGCATCTTCTTCATCGTGCGTTCCCTCCGTGTCGTCACGTCGAACGAAACCACTCGAACTGCCCGATGAAGACTAGCACACGGTATCGCGCGGCTACGTAACCGCGCGTTACGCCGCCTGCTGCTGGTACTGGATCCGGTGCAGGTGCGCGTAAAGGCCGCCGTGGCGCAGCAATTCGTCGTGGCTGCCCTCTTCGACGATCTTGCCGGCCTCGAGCACGAGGATGCGGTCCGCGCGCTCGATCGTCGACAGCCGGTGCGCGATCACGAGCGTCGTGCGGCCTTCCATCAGTCGCTCGAGCGCGGCCTGCACGTGGCGCTCCGATTCCGAGTCGAGCGCCGAGGTCGCTTCGTCGAGAATCAGGATCGGCGCGTCCTTGTAGATCGCACGCGCGATCGCGAGCCGCTGGCGCTGGCCGCCGGACAGCCGCATCCCGTTGCCGCCGACGAGCGTGTCGAGCCCGTCGGGCATCGCGGCGACCGCATCGGCGAGGTTCGCGGCCTCGAGCGCGGCCTGCACGCGCGCGCGGTCGGGCGTCTGCCCGTACGCGACGTTCGCGGCGATCGTGTCGTTGAACAGCACGACGTCCTGGCTGACCATCGCCATCTGGCCGCGCAGCGCGTGGAGGTCGTAGTCGGCCACCGGCACGCCGTCGACCAGGATCGCGCCGTCGGTCGGGTCGAAGAAGCGCGGCAGCAGGTTCACGAGCGTCGTCTTGCCGCTGCCGGACGGGCCCGCGAGCGCAATCATTTCACCCGGCGCGACCTTGAACGAGATGCGGTCGAGCGTCGGCCGCTCGGTCGCGCCGTAGTCGAACGACACGTTGCGGAACTCGATCTCGCCGCGCGCATGCGGCAACAGCCGGCCGCCGCCCTGCGGCTCGGCCGGCTCGTCGATCAGCCCGAAGATCAGCTCGGCGGCCGTCATCCCGCGCTGCAGCGGCTGGTTGACGTCGATCAGGTGCTTGAGCGGCGAGATCACCAGCAGCATCGACGTGACGAACGCGACGAAGCCGCCGACCGTCGTCTGGTCGTTCGACGACTGCACGACCGCGATCGTGATCACGACCGCGAGCGCGATCGACGCGAGGAACTGCGTGAGCGGCTGAGCGAGGCCGCCGGAAACCGTCATGCGCATCGCGTAGCCGCGCAGGCGCTTGCTCATCTGCGTGAAGCGGTCGATCTCGTACGCTTCGCCGTTGTGCACCTTGACGACCTTGTAGCCGCCGACCGTCTCCTCGACGATGTACGACAGCTCGTTGGTCAGCGTCTGGTGCTCGCGGTTCAGGCGGCGCAGGCGGCGGTTGATCTTGCTGACGAGCCAGCCGATGCCCGGCAGGATCACCGCGACGATCAGCGTGAGCCGCCAGTTCAGGTAGAACAGGTAGCCGAGCAGGAAGATCACCGTCAGCGAATCGCGCACCAGCGTGACCATTACGCCCGTCAGCACCGACAGGATCTGGTTGACCTCGAACACGATCGCGTTGATCACCGTGCTCGCGGTTTCGCGCTGGAAGAACGACGCACCGGTATGGATCATCCGCTGGAACATCTCGAGCCGCAGTTGCAGCAGGATGCGGTTCGATACGTAGTTGAGCAGGTAATTCGACGTGTACTGGGACACGCCGCGCACGAGCGCGAGGCCGATCACCGCGATCGGCACGTACCATTTCGCACGGTCGCTGCCGTGCGCGCCGAAGCCGTGGTCGAGGAGCGGCTTGAGCAGCGCCGGGATGCCGGCCTCGGTGGCCGCGACGACGCCCATCGTCATCACGGCGAGCACCACGATGCCGATCAGCGGCCGGATGTACGGCCACAGGCGCTTGAGGACCGTCACGGGCGAGGTGCCCGTGCCGTCCATCGGTTTGCGAAGAGTGTTCTGGGTTTCCAAGGCAATCCTTCTTGAGCCGCGAAGCGGCGCCCGGGCATGGCCGCCCGGGATGTCGCCCTGTCGGGCGGGTGCCGAAAAGGGCTCAACATTATAGCCGCACCGCCCCGGCGGGCACGGTCATGGCCGACGCGGGGCCGACGCGGCCGGCGGCCGGCGGCCGGCCCGCGGGTATACTGCCGCTCACCGTTTTCTCCGCCTTTCCGACGATTTCATGGCTGAACCCTCCCTCGGCGTCGCCCTCATCGCCCTCAATGCGTCCGCGCGGCTTGCGCAGTGCCTTGCCGCGCTGTCGTTCGCCGACGACGTCGTCGTCATCGACGGCGGCAGCACCGACGATACCGTCGCGATCGCGCAGGCGCACGGCGCGCGCGTGATCGTCGAGCGCGACTGGCCGGGCTTCGGCCCGCAGAAGAACCGCGCGCTCGACGCGCTCGACACCGACTGGATCCTGTCCCTCGATACCGACGAAGTCGTCACGCCTGAACTCGCGCAGTCGATCCGCGACGCGATCCGCGCACCGAACGCGCAGGTCTATGCGGTCGACCGGCTGTCGAGCTTCTGCGGCCAGTGGATCCATCACAGCGGCTGGTATCCGGACTGGGTGCCGCGCCTGTTCCGGCGCGGCTGCGCGCGCTTCTCGGACGATCTCGTGCACGAGCGCCTCGTGTTCGATGGCGCGGCGCAGCGCCTGTCCGGCAAGCTGATGCACTACTCGTACGAGGATTTCGAAACCGTCGTGCGCAAGCTCGACGCGTATTCGACGGCCGGCGCGCGCCAGCGCCGCGCGGCCGGCCAGCGCGGCGGCTTCGGCAAGGCGCTCGCGCGCGGCGCCTGGGCGTTCGTGCGCACCTACGTGCTGCGGCGCGGCTTCCTCGACGGCCGCGCCGGCTTCATGATCGCCGTGTTCAACGCGGAAACCGTGTATTACCGGTTCCTGAAGCTCGGCCACGAACGGGCACGCTGAGCGCCCGCCCGGCACGCGACCGGCGCGGCGTTACAATGCCGGGCTGCCCGCGCCGCGCGTGCCCGCTCGCCCGACAGGCGGCGCCGCGCGCCGCCCGCCACGACGACCACCGAATCCGACCGCCATGTTCTCCATCATCATTCCGACCTGGAACAACCTGCCGTACCTCAAGCTCGTCGTCGACAGCCTGCGCCGCCACTCCGCGTACGACCACCAGATCATCGTCCACGTGAACGACGGCTCCGACGGCACGCTCGACTGGGTGCGCAGCGAAGGCATCGAACACACCGCGTCGCCGACCAACATCGGCATCTGCCACGCGGTGAACTGGGCCGCCGCACGCGCGACCCGCGACTACGTCGTCTACATGAACGACGACATGTTCTGCTGCCCCGGCTGGGACACGGCGCTCGTGCGCCGCATCGAACAGATGCCGACCGACCTGTTCATGCTGTCGGGCACGATGATCGAGCCGGTCGACACGCGCAACCCGTGCGTCGTGGTCAGCAATTTCGGCCGCGACGCCGAGCATTTCGATGCGGCAGGCCTCGTCGCGGCGGCCCCGAAGCTCGCGCGCGCGGACTGGCTCGGCTCGACCTGGCCGCCGACGCTCGTGCACCGCGACTGGTGGAACCGGATCGGCGGCTACAGCAGCGAACTGTCGCCCGGCATGAGCAGCGACAACGATTTCTCGATGAAATTCTGGGATGCCGGCTGCCGGATCTTCATCGGTGCCGGCGACAGCCTCGTCTACCACTTCCAGCAGAAAAGCACGGGCAAGATCGTCAAGAACGACGGCCGCCGCCAGTTCCTCAACAAATGGGGCATGACCCAGGCGACGTTCGACCGCTACTACCTGCATCGCGGCGAACCGGCCGGCACGCGCGTCGCGCTCGACACGCCGGCCATCGAAGGACGCCTGAAGCGCGCGCTGCTGCGCTCGCGGATCAAGCGCGCGTTCAGCTGATCGGGCCCCGAAAACAGCACGGAAACGCCCCCTGCTTCGCGTATACTCTGCGCCGTTCGTCCCGGCTCTCCCGCCGGGGGGCGCGGCGCGCAGCACGATGCCCGCAAGCCGCATTCGTCCATTCGACAGGTTCCGATGCTTTCGTTTTCCGCTCCCGCCACGCGGCGCCTGACCGCCGCCCGCGCCTTCGCCGTTGCCGCGCTCTGCATGGTGCCGGTCTCGACCGCGCTGACCAACGTCTTCTGCGGGCTGTTCGCCGCCGCGCTCGTCATCTCCCCCGAATTCTGGCGTGACCTGCGCTCGTTCGTCACCGACCAGGCTTCGCTCGCGGCGCTGCTGATCCTCGCCGCGCTGGCCATCAGCGTCACTTATACGGTTGCGCCGCACGCCAAGGCGTGGAACTGGGTCGCCAAATACGACAAGCTGCTGCTGCTGCCTTTTGCCGTGCTCGCGTTCCGTCATTCGAACTGGGCGCCGATCGTGCAGCGCTGCTGGTTCGGCACGCTGTGCGTCATCCTGCTGCTGTCGACGACCAACTATCTCGGGCTGACCGCGATCGGGCCCGCGCATGCGACCCAGTTGCCGCTGTCGCGCGCATGGGTGTTCAAGAACCACATCGCCGCCGGCATGTTCGGCGCGCTGCTGTTCTACCAGGCCGCCGATCTCGCGCTGTCGGCGCGCACGACGCTGTCGCGCGTCGCTTGCGCCGCCATCGCCGCGTGGTCGCTGGTGAACGTCTTCGTGATGCTGCAGGGGCGCACCGGGCAAGTCATCGCGCTGCTGCTGATCCTCGTCGTCGCGGTGCGTTTCGTGCTGTTGCTGCGCCGCCGGTCGGCGCTGCGCGCGGGGCTCGTCGCCGGGGTGTTCGTCCTGGCCGGCATCGCGCTGGTGGTCGCGGCTTGCACGGTTCACAACGGCCGGCTCATCAAGGTCGTGTCGGAAGTGCAGCAGTATCGGCAGAGCGATGCGGCGACGTCGACCGGGCTGCGCCTCGAGTGGTACAAGAAGGGCTTCGAACTGTATCGCCAGCGCCCGCTGATCGGCTATGGCGCGGGCGGCCTCGAATTCGAATTCGAGAAACTCACGGCCGGCAAGACCGCCGCCGAAGGCCAGCTGACGTCGAACCCGCACAACGAATACCTGCTGATGTCCGTGCAGCTCGGGACGCTCGGCCTGCTGCTGTTCATCAACCTGATCGTGCAGATCGCACGCGGCAGCCGCGCGCTCGACCCGCGCTCGCGGCATCTGCTGCTCGCCTGGCTCGCGATCTTCGCGATCGGCAGTCTCGCGAATTCGTTGCTGCTCGATTTCGCCGAAGGGCACCTGATCGTGCTGCTGGCCGGTATCCTGCTCGGCTGCGGCGAGCGCGGCGAGGCGCTGCCGCGCGAGACGTCGGCGATCCGGCGCAGCGCGTAACGCTTAACGCGCGGCGGCCTGCGCCGTGCTGCCGACCGGCTTCGGCGGCAGCGGCACCCGCCGTCGAAGCGACCGGGCTGTACGCGTTCAGCGCGGCCCGTCGCGAAGCAGGCCATCCAGAACGACAAAAAGAACGGCGCGCGCCGCCGGCGCGTCAGTCGGAGCCGGCGCGATGCAGCCGTGACGTATCGACGGTGACCGCGGTCGGGCCCGGCGGATTCAGTCCGAGCATCTCAGCCGCTGCGGCCTTCACGCGCTGCGCACCGAGATTGGCGAGGCAGTCGCTGCGGCTGTCGACCTTGCGCTCGCAGCCCTCGTGCCGGCACGGCACGCAATCGCCCTCCCCCTGCAGCAGCCACACGTTCCCGTGCCGCCCCGAGCCGCGCAGCGGCCACGGATTCTCGGTCGCCGGCCAGTGCTGCGGCCACGGCCCCCAGCGCACCGGGTCTGACGGACCGAACAGCGCGATCGTGTCGGTGCCGGTCGCGGCCGCGACGTGCGTCGCGCCGGTATCGGGCCCGATGAAAAGCCGCGCGCGCCGGACGAGTTCGGCACTTTCGCCGAACGTCAGGCGTCCGACCAGGTTCAGCACGTCGCCGCCCGCCTCCGCCGCGACCTGCTCCGCATACTCGCGCTCGCTGTCGGCCGGGCCGCCCGACAGCGCGACCGCGTAGCCGTGCTCGCGCAGCCAGCCGATCATCTCGACCCAGCCGTCGAGCCGCCACTGCTTGTAACGGAACATCGGATACGGATGCAGGACAACCAGCGGCTTGCCGGCGCGGATCGCGGGCGACTCGGCGAGCCACGCGTCGAAACGCGCACGCCGTGCCGGATCGTCGCCGATGCCGGGTGCGACGACCTCGGACACCGGCTCGATGCCGATCACCGGCGCGAGTGCCAGCGTGCTGACGACCGTATGCGCGGATTCGTGATGATTGATCGCGATCCCGTTCAGCATCATCCGCGTGAGCCACGTCACGCGGTTCGGATCGACGAGGCCCACCCGCTTGCGGCCCGCGAACCAGCTGTAGAAGCGCGGCCGGTCGGAGCTCAGCGCCGCGCACGCAAGATCGTAGCGGCGCCACATCGACAACGCGTCGCGCAACCGCTCGCGGAAGCCCGCGCGCTGCGCGACGACGATCACGTGCCGCACGTCCGGATTGTGCTCGAGCACGCCTTCGGTGCCGCGAAACACCAGCATGTCGATCTGCGCATCCGGCCAGCGGGCCTTCAGCGAACGGACGAGCGGCGTCGTCAGCAGCACGTCGCCGATACGGCGCGGCGCGGCCACGAGGATGGTTCTGGGCGGGCGGGCGGAAGAAAACAGGGCCACGGCGATTCGGGTATCCGGCTGGCTGAACAAGGCTGGCAATGTACAGGATTTTGCAGCAGCCGGCGCGGCCTGGCGAATCGGCCGTGCGGCTGCCCTGATACGGTCCTGCTCATGGAGGGGATGCCCGGCAGGCGCACCGCGCGCCGGTGCCGGTGCCGGTGTCGGTGTCGGTGCCGCACGCGCGGGGCTTGTGACGCCCGTGGCGCCCGTGGGGTTATGAGGCTGCCAAGATCACCGGCGTCGCGACATCGGCAGCCGGCCGCGGGCGGGCTGCGTCGGCCAGCGGTTCGTCGCGATAGGTGGCCTGCGGCAGCAGATGACGCACCGCGCGCTCGACCGCGTCGACACCGATCGCGTCGACGGTCGCGCCGGCGCGCAGGATCACGTGCGGCACACCGAGCGGGTGCCAGCGCAGGTATTTCTCGGGACGATCCTCGAACAGCGCGGCGACGGGCACGCCGAGCGCCGACGCGAGGTGCACGGGGGCGCTGTCGGCCGAGACGACCGCATCGAGCAGGCTCGCGGCCGCCACCAGCTCGGCGACCGACGAAGGCGCGACATGGCGGGCGTTCACGTCGCGCCACGAGTCGTCCTCGGGCGCGTGACCCACGGCCGGGTCGCGAAACACGATCACGTCGACGCTCGGTGCAAGCCGCTCGGCGAGGTCGTGCCAGCGTTCCGCGGGCCAGCGGCGCTCGGCCGCCTTGTTCGTCACGAACAGCCCGACCCGCGGCTTCGTGCGCGCGCCGAGCAGCCGATGCCACGCGTCCTGCAGCGCGCGGTCGGGATGGACCGACAACTCGAGACGGTCGAGATCGGCGCGGCCGAGCTCGGGCACGAGCCGGAAACCCGACAGTGCCTCGTGGCACATCGGCCGCTGCGCGACATGCTCGGGCTTGCGATCGTCGAATTCGGTCTCGGCATCGTGCCAGCGGCAATCCTTCGCGCCGATCTGGCGCGCGAACTGCATGCTGCTGCGATGCATGCCGCCGTTCGGCACGACCACGAGGTCAAACCGCAAGCGGCGCAGGCGACGCACGAGCCGCAACCGGTCGAAGAATGCACGCATCCGCCCGGGACGGTCGTTGCGTTCGCATTGGCGGCTGTACACGTAGGTGTGGATCATGTCCACGCCCGGGTTTCCGGCCAGCGCGGCCGCGTTGTAGCGGTTCGCGACCACATGCAGTTCCGCGCCGGGCCAGCGCTCCTTCAGCGCACCGAGAAACGCCGTCGTGCACAGCATGTCGCCCAAAAAATCGATCCGGATCACGAGGATCCGCTGCGGCGGGTTCCCATTGGCCATGGTCATGTGGAGACTGTCAGTTCATTGTTGTGCGACGGGCCATTTCCCGGCATCCGGCTCCGGGACGGCCTTGTCGCATATCGCCGCTCGCCGCACGGATCCGCCCCCGTTCATGCGCGCGATACCGGCGCCACCTGCCGGACGAGCGGCGATCGGCGCCGCGTTCGTGCGGCCAGCGCCGGATTGTATAGCGTCCGGATGGCCAGCCCAAGACCCGCTTGCGTGAACATGCAAAACAGCCCGCCGCACCGCACGACGGCGATGCGGCGGGCCGCGTGGCGCGACAGCCGTCGGCTGAAGCGCGGTCAGTACGTGATTTCGACGACGCTGCCGTCGAACGCCGCACGCAGCTCCGCGAGCAGCACGTCGCTCGGCTTCACGCGCCATGCGTCGCCGAGGCGCATTTCGCCTTGCGCCCGCGCGTTGCTGTAGTGAACCTGCACCGCGAGCCCGTTCGGCAGCGGCGCCTGCGGGCGACGGCCGCCGTCGCGCCCGCCGCCGCGCGGCGCAGGCGCCTCGACCGCAGCCGTGGCCGCGGGATCGTCCTTCGACACGTGCGGCTCGAGCACACGGCGCAGCGCGGCCGCGTCGGCGTTGCCGTTCATCGTCAGCCGCACGGCCTGCGCATAACGGCTGCGCGCGCGTTCGAGATCCATCACCGTGTCGGCCGTGAAGCGGATGCCGCCCGTGAACGCATCGTTGCGCGCCTGCCCCTGCACGATCAGCAGTTCGTCTTCCTTGAACAGCGCCTTGTTCGCCTCGAACTGCTCGTTGAAGATCGTGATCTCGCACTGGCCCGAGCCGTCGTCAAGCAGCGCGATCAGCATCTTGCCGCGCTGGGTCATCTGCGTGCGCAGCGAAGCGATGATGCCGGCCACGAGCTTGTCGCGCCCTTCCTTCAGGTCGCCGACCTTCTGCCGCACGAAGCGGCGCACCTCGTCGCGATACGCGTCGAACAGGTGGCCGGACAGGTAGAAGCCGAGCGCGCCCTTTTCTTCCTGCAGGCGGCGCTTGTCGTCCCACGCGGGCTCGTCGACGAGCGCATGAGCGTGCGGCGATTCGGCGCCCATGTCGAACAGGCCGGCCTGCATCGCGTTCGCCTCGGCCTGGTCGGCCGCTTCCATCGCCAGCGGCACCGACGCGATCAGCTGGGCACGGTTCGTATTCAGCGAATCGAATGCGCCGGCGCGGATCAGCGCCTCGACCGTGCGGCGGTTGACGACGCGCCGGTCGATCCGCTCGCAGAAGTCGAACAGGTCGGTGAATGCCTTTTCCTCGCGGGCGCGCAGGATTTCCTCGATCGCGTTCTGGCCGCTGCCCTTCACGGCGCCGAGGCCGTAGCGGATCGTGCGCGAGCGCTTGCCGTTGGCTTCCGCGACCGGCTCGAAGCGGTAATGCGACTGGTTGATGTCGGGCGGCAGCACGGCGAGGTTGTTCACGATGCAATCGTCGAACAGGATCTTCACCTTGTCGGTGTCGTCCATCGCGAGCGTCATGTTGGCCGCCATGAATTCGGCCGGATGGTGCGCCTTCAGCCACGCGGTGTGATACGCGAGCAGTGCGTAGGCAGCCGCGTGCGACTTGTTGAAGCCGTAGCCCGCGAACTTCTCCATCAAGTCGAAGATCTCGTCGGACTTCTCGCGCGTTAGGCCGTTCTTCGCCGCACCCTCGGCGAAGATCTCGCGATGCTTGGCCATCTCCTCGGGCTTCTTCTTGCCCATCGCGCGACGCAGCAAGTCCGCGCCGCCGAGCGAGTAGCCGCCGATGATCTGCGCCATCTGCATCACCTGCTCCTGATAGACCATGATGCCGTAGGTCTCTTTCAGGACGGGTTCGACGCGCGGATCCGGATAGTCGACCTTCTCGCGGCCGTGCTTCCGTGCGCAGAAGCTCGGGATCAGGTCCATCGGGCCCGGACGGTACAACGACACGAGCGCGATGATGTCCTCGAAACGGTCGGGCTGCGCATCCTTCAGCATGCCCTGCATCCCGCGGCTTTCCAGCTGGAACACGGCGACCGTGTTGGCCTTCTTCAGGATCTGGAACGAGGCGGGATCGTCGAGCGGCACCTGCGCGAGCGACCAGTCGGCCTTCGACGGATCGAGTCGGCGGATGTAGCGCTCGGCCCAGTCGAGGATCGTCAGCGTCGTGAGACCCAGAAAGTCGAACTTCACGAGGCCGACGGCTTCGACGTCGTCCTTGTCGTACTGGCTGACCACGCCGCCGTCGTCGCCCTGCGTGTACAGCGGGCAGAAATCGGTCAGCTTGCCGGGCGCGATCAGCACGCCGCCCGCGTGCATCCCGACGTTACGCGTGAGGCCCTCGACGCGCTGCGCGAGGTCGAGCAGCTGGTGCACTTCGTCCTCGTGGTCGTAGCGCTCCTGAAGCTGCGGCTCCTCCTTCATCGCGTCGGCAATCGTCACGTGCTTGCCCGGCTTGAACGGGATCAGCTTCGCGATGCCGTCGGTGAACATGTAGCCGAGGTCGAGCACGCGGCCGATGTCGCGCACGGCCGCCTTCGCGGCCATGGTGCCGAAGGTGGCGATCTGCGACACGGCATCCGCGCCGTATTTTTCCTTCACGTACTGGATCACGCGATCGCGGCCGTGCTGGCAGAAGTCGATGTCGAAGTCGGGCATCGACACGCGTTCCGGGTTCAGGAAACGCTCGAACAGCAGGTTGTAGCGCAGCGGGTCGAGATCGGTAATGCCGAGCGCGTACGCGACCAGCGAACCGGCGCCCGAGCCGCGGCCCGGCCCGACCGGCACGCCGTTGTTCTTCGCCCAGTTGATGAAGTCCGCGACGATCAGGAAGTAGCCGGGAAAGCCCATCTTCGTGATGGTCCCGCACTCGAATTCGAGGCGCTTGTAGTACGTGTCGCGCTGCGCGTCGCGTTCGGCTTCGGCCGGATACAGCTGCGCGAGACGCGTCTCGAGCCCTTCCTTCGACAGCTGGACGAGGTAGTCGTCGAGCGACATGCCGTCCGGCGTCGGGAACAGCGGCAGCTTCGGCTTGCCGAGCTCGAGCTTCAGGTTGCAGCGCTTCGCGATCTCGACCGTGTTCGCGATCGCCGACGGCAGGTCGGCGAACAGCGCGGCCATGTCGTCCTGCGTGCGGAAATACTGGTCGGTCGTGAAACGCTTCTGGCGCCGCGGATTCGCGAGGATGTCGCCTTCCGAGATACACACGCGCGCTTCGTGCGCGGTGAAATCGTCGTCGGTCATGAACTGCGTCGGGTGCGTCGCGACGACCGGCAGCTTCAGCGCCGCTGCGAGCGTCGCGGCCTGCTGGATGTACGCCTCGGCGCCCGGCTGGCCGTAACGCTGCAGCTCGATGTAGAAGCCGCCCGGAAACACCTTCGCCCAGCGCTCGGCGTGACGGCGCGCGGCTTCTTCGTTGCCCGCGGCAAACGCGAGCCCGATATCGCCCTGTTGCGCGCCGGACAGCGCGAGGAGCCCCTGCGCGAGCTCGCCGTCGAGCCAGCTCGCGTCGAGTTCCGCACGGCCGCGGTACTGGTTCGTGAGCCACGCCTTCGACAGCAGCTCGCAGAGATTCAGGTAGCCGACCTTGTCCTTGACGAGCAGCAGCAGCCGCGACGGCTTGTCGCGGTCGTCGGGATTGGCGATCCAGACGTCGCAGCCGGCGATCGGCTTGATGCCCTTGCCGCGGGCTTCCTGGTAGAAACGGACGAGGCCGAATGCGTTGCCGAGATCGGTGAGCGCGAGCGCGCCCTGACCGTCCGCGGCCGCCGCCTTGACGATGTCGTCAATGCGCACGATGCCGTCGGCAATCGAGAATTCGGAGTGAACGCGAAGATGGACGAAGCGGGGATCTGACATGGGCGCTATTGTAGCCGCCCCGCCGCGCAGGCTGCCCAAAAAATCCCCGCGCCGGCCGTTCGGCCGATGCGCGCGGCGACGCGTCGCGCGACTGGCCGAACGGCCGGATGCCGATGCGTGCGCCGTTTGCGGGATAATACGGTTTTTCGAATCAACGCCCCGGCTTCGCACCCTTTTTTGCGGGCCGCCGTGCGGCCGTTTTCCCGTCGGACCATCATGACCATCGTCAACCTCGCCGCCTACCACTTCGTGTCGCTCGACGCGACCGAGCAATGGCGCCCGCTCGTCACCGCCCGCTGCAACGAACTCGGCCTGCGCGGCACGATCCTGCTCGCGCCGGAAGGCATCAACCTGTTCATCGCCGGCACGCGTGACGCCACCGACGCGTTCATCGCGTACATCCGCCACGATCCGCTGTTCGAGGGCAAGTTCGCGTCGCTGCAGTTCAAGGAAAGCCTGTCCGATTCGCAGCCGTTCCGCCGGATGCTCGTGCGCCTGAAGCGCGAGATCATCACGATGAAGAAGCCCGCGATCAAGCCGGAACTCGGCCGCGCGCCGTTCGTCGACGCACGCACGCTGAAGACGTGGCTCGACCGCGGCCACGACGACACGGGCCGCCCGGTCGTGATGCTCGATACGCGCAATGCATTCGAAGTCGACGTCGGCACGTTCGACGACGCACTCGACTACCGGATCGACAAGTTCAGCGAATTCCCTGAAGTGATCGACGCGAACCGCGCCGACCTCGAAGGCAAGACGGTCGTGTCGTTCTGCACGGGCGGCATCCGCTGCGAGAAGGCCGCGATCCACATGAAGGAAATCGGCATCGAGAACGTGTACCAGCTCGAAGGCGGGATCCTGAAATACTTCGAGGAAGTCGGCGGCGCGCACTATCACGGCGACTGCTTCGTGTTCGACTACCGCACCGCGCTGAACCCGCAACTCCAGCCTACCGAGAACGTCACGTGCTTCGCGTGCCGCGCGGTCGTCACGCCGGAAGCACAACAGTCGCCGAGCTACGTGCCCGGCCAGTCGTGCCCGGCCTGCGCACCGGCATCCAGCGCAGCCTGACCGCGCGCCGCCCCGCGCCCCGATGAGCGCCTATCGCGGCCGCTTCGCGCCGTCGCCCACCGGCCCGCTGCACTTCGGTTCGCTGGTCGGCGCGCTCGCGAGCTGGCTCGACGCGCGCGCGCACGGCGGCGCGTGGCTCGTGCGCATCGAGGATCTCGACGGCCCGCGCACGGTACCCGGCGCGGCCGACGATATCCTCGCGACGCTCGCGCATTTCGGCATGACGCCCGACGAGCCGCCCCTCTGGCAAAGTACGCGGGACGCGGCCTATACGGCCGCGCTCGAACGGCTCGTCTCGTCCGGGCTCGTCTATCCGTGCGGCTGCACGCGCAAGGAAATCGCCGACTCGCTGCGCGCCGCGCACGAGCGCCACACGACGCTCGCCTATCCGGGCACCTGCCGCACCGGCCTGCACGGCAAGCCCGCACGCGCATGGCGGCTGCGCGTGCCGGACGGCACCGCCGCGATCGTCACGTTCGACGATCGCTGGCAGCACACGCAAACGCAGAACCTCGCGACCGAAGTCGGCGATTTCGTGCTGAAACGCGCGGACGGGCAATGGGCGTATCAGCTCGCGGTCGTCGTCGACGATGCCGATGCAGGCATCACGCACGTCGTGCGGGGCGCCGACCTGCTCGACTCGACCGCGCGCCAGATCTACCTGCAGCAGTGCCTCGGCGTGCCGACCCCGCGATACCTGCACGTGCCCGTCGTGGTCGACGCGAACGGCGAAAAGCTCAGCAAGCAGACGGGCGCGACCGCGCTCGAACGCGACGATCCGCTGCCGGCACTGCAGGCTGCGGCCGCGCATCTGGGCCTCGCGCCGACCGGCGCGCTCGCAGCCGCGACTCTCGATGCGTTCTACGCAGCCGCAACGGCCGCGTGGGCGACGCGCTTCGGGCCGCAGGCGGGCTAACACGCGGTTTCGCGCTGGGTTCGCGCTGGGTTCGCGCTGATTTCGCGCTGATTTCGCGCCGGTTTCGCGCCGGTTTCGCGCCGGTTTCGCGCCGGTTTCGTGCCGGTTTCGCGCCGGTTTCGTGCCGGTTTCGCGCCGGTTTCGCGCCGGTTTCGCGCCGGTTTCGCGCCGATCGCGCGGCCACCGGGTGCCGCTTGCATCGCTCGCCGCCAGCGCCAAGCGCCCTCTTCCGCTCCACCATCGAACCGCGCCCCCAATGAAAAACGGGCACATGCTCATCGCATGCACCCGCTTTTCCCGCAGCGCTCGCGCGCCGCACCGTCGTGTCCGCCAGGCTTACGCCGACGGCTTGCGCGGCATCCCGAACCCGCCGAGCAGCGCGGCGACCTGACGCTTCGGCCCCTTCTTCTCGGGCTGCTGCGCAGGCTGCGCGTCGTCCCGCTGCTTCGCGGGCGCCGACGGCTCGTACGGCTTCAGGAAGAAATCGTCGACCGGCGCTTCGTGGCGACGGTGATGACCACGCTCGGAGCCGCCCGGGCGGCGTCCCGACGCACCGCGATGTTCGTCGCGTTCGCGACGGCCGCCCCGTTCGCCGCCGCGCTCGCTGTTGCGATCGCCACCGCGGTCGTTGCCGCGCTCGTCGTGACGATGGCGCGCCGGCTTGTCGAGCGTGAGCGTCTGCATTTCGAGCGGACGCTTGATCAGCTTCTCGATATCGGCAAGCTGCTTGCGCTCGTTCGGGCTGCACAGCGACAGCGCGTCGCCCGTCGCACCCGCGCGGCCGGTACGGCCGATCCGGTGCACGTAGTCTTCCGCGCTGAACGGCAGGTCGAAGTTGATCACGGCGGGAAGTTCGGCGATGTCGAGGCCGCGCGCGGCCACGTCGGTCGCGACCAGCGCCTCGATCTCGCCGCGCTTGAACGCGTCGAGCGCCTGCATCCGCTCGATCTGCGTCTTGTCGCCGTGGATCGCCGACGCGACCACGCCGTCGCGCTCGAGATTGCGCGCCAGCCGGCTTGCGCCGATCTTGCTGTTGCAGAACACGATCACCTGCTTGAGCCCGCGATCGCGCAACAACTGCACGACGGCCGCCTGCTTGTCGCCTTCGGCGACGTCGTAGACGATCTGCGTGACGTTCGCGTTCGTCGAGTTGCTGCGCGCGACTTCGATCGTCTGCGGGTTGCGCAGGTAGGTCGACGCGAGCTTCTTGATTTCCGGCGAGAAGGTGGCCGAGAACAGCAGCGTCTGACGTTCCTTCGGCAGCAGGTTCAGGATGCGCTGCAGATCGGGCAGGAAGCCCATGTCGAGCATCCGGTCGGCTTCGTCGAGCACGAGGATCTGCACCTGGCCGAGGTTCGCCGTCTTTTGCTGCACGTGGTCGAGCAGGCGGCCCGGCGTCGCGATCAGGATCTCGACGCCGCGGCGCAGTTCGGCCATCTGCGGGTTCATGTCGACGCCGCCGAACACGACCGCGCTGCGCAGCGGCGTGTGCTTCGCATACGCGTGCACGTTCGCGGCGACCTGGTCGGCGAGTTCGCGGGTCGGCGTGAGGATCAGCGCGCGCACCGGGTGGCGCGCCGGTGACGCGCTCGTGTTGGCCTGCGGCAGCAGCCGCTGGATGATCGGCAGCGAGAAACTCGCGGTCTTGCCGGTGCCCGTTTGCGCGGCGCCCATGACGTCGCGGCCGGCGAGCACGACCGGAATGGCCTGCGCCTGGATCGGCGTCGGCGTCGTATAACCCTGCTCCGCAATGGCTTTCAGGATATCGGCGGCAAGGCCGAATTGATCGAAGGTTGCGTCGACGGGCTTGGCGACAGAATCGGACATGGTGGCGTTTCGCTCAAAAGGCGCGGCGGGGACATCGTGCGTCAGGCCAGCCGGGCCTGCGCTCATCACAATTCGGAAATAGACGGAGCCGCGGCGCGCCGCGCGGCGCCGCTCTGGCGCTTGGGACCGGTTCAATATGAACGCTGGACGCCAGGCCGTGCGGACTCCGTTCGGCGCGAATGCCGGCGGAAAGGGGCGTATTGTAGCACTGCGCAGCCATCTGTCCGTGACAACGCCGCGAACGCCCCCCCGACAGTGCGCGCGGCGGGCCCGGGCAGGCCCGCGCGGTCGACGAATGCCTCGATCGGGCTATCCCGATCGGTCGACGGATAATTTCAGGGGTCAGATTCCGGATCGTCTTGCCGGATCGTCTTCCCGGATCGCCCGTCGCCGGCCCGCGTGCCAGGCAGTCACGCCAGGGAGCCTGACCCCGGCTGCCACCGCCAGGCACGATCCACGTTCCCGCCCCTCGCTCAGCCCTTCTTCTTTTTCTTCTCGACCTGGACGCAGTCGCCCAGCAGCGGCGGCGCATTCTGGTCGGCGATCTCGTCGCGCAGCGTCGCTTCCTTGCCCTTCGTCCACCACGTATAGCGGCCGGCCTGATAGCGCGCGCCGGACGCCGACACGGTGTCGACGAACAGCATCTGCTTCCCGTTGACCGGCACGAGCGCGAAGCTCTGGCCGTTGCCCGCGAGCCAGTACGACACGCGCACGGGCTGTTTCTGGTTCGCGCACTGGTAGACGGCGAACTGGCGCGAATCGGCGTCGATCTCTTCGACGGTCAGTTGCGCGGCATGCGCGACGGAAACGGCGGTGCCGGCGAGCGCGAGCGCGGCGAGCGTTTGGCGAATCATGCAGGTCCTCTCACGAGACGGGTGGAAACGCGCCCTCGCGGGGCGCGCAATTATCGTTGGCGATCGCGTCGTATAGCGTGATCAGGGATCGATGACGTCGGCACACGCGTCGGTCGGCGCGGCCGCGAGATGGCCGACGAGCGGCACGATCTTGAGCCCGGCCGAGGCCACCCGGCACGGTGCGGCCGCGACGCCGCAACCCGCGAGACTCGCGACCAGCGCCAGTGCGGCGCCCAGCTTTCCGATACGCAGCCACCTTGGCGTCATCGTCCTCTCCTGGTTACGTCAGCGCGCCGACACGGGCCGGACGGCCGCGGCGGCGCGCTTCGCGCGTTCGCGGGCTTCGTCGACGGTCGCGCCGGTCGCCAGCGCGACGCCCATGCGCCGCTTCGCAAAACTCTCCGGCTTGCCGAACAGGCGCAGGTCGGCGCCCGGCACCGCGAGCGCGTCGCGCACGCCTTCGAACGCGATGCCGCGCTCGTCGAGCCCGCCGTAGATCACGGCCGACGCGGCCGGCGAACCGAGCGTCGGATCGACCGGCAGCCCGAGAATCGCACGCGCGTGCAGCTCGAACTCGGACTGGCGCTGCGACGCGAGCGTGACGAGGCCCGTATCGTGCGGCCGCGGGCTCACCTCGGAGAACCACACGTCGTCGCCGCGCACGAACAGCTCGACGCCGAACAGCCCGCGCCCGCCGAGTGCCTCGGTGACCTTGTGCGCGATCTCGCGCGACTTCTCGAGCGCCGCCGCGCTCATCGGCTGCGGCTGCCACGACTCGACGTAGTCGCCCGCCACCTGCACGTGGCCGACCGGCTCGCAGAAGTAGGTACGCGTGGCGTCCGTCGCCGGATCGATCGCGCGCACGGTGAGCTGCGTGATCTCGTAGTCGAAATCGATGAAGCCTTCGACGATCACGCGGCCGTGGTTCACGCGCCCGCCCGCCATCGCGTAGTCCCACGCCGGCTTCACGTCGGCTTCGGTCTTCACGACCGACTGCCCCTTGCCCGACGACGACATCACGGGTTTCACGACGCACGGCATGCCGATCTTCGCGACGGCCGCGCTGAACGCTTCGAACGAATCCGCGAACGCATACGGGGACGTCGGCAGGCCGAGCTCCTCGGCCGCGAGCCGGCGGATCCCTTCGCGGTTCATCGTGAGCTGCGTTGCGCGCGCGGTCGGGATCACCTCGGCGAGCCCGGCCGCCTCGATCGCCGCGAGCGCGTCGGTCGCGATCGCCTCGATCTCGGGCACGATCAGGTGCGGGCGTTCGGCCTCGACGATCGCGCGCAGCGCGGCGGCATCGGTCATGTCGATCACGTGCGCGCGATGCGCGACCTGATGGCCGGGTGCGTCCGGATAGCGGTCGACCGCGATGACTTCGACACCGAGACGCTGCAACGCGATGATGACTTCCTTGCCGAGCTCGCCGGCGCCGAGCAGCATGACGCGCGTGGCCGAGGATGAGAGCGGCGTACCGAGCCGCTGACCGATCTGCATGTGATTACCCGCTTCTGGTGGAGGACGAAAACGGCTCCGATGTTAACACGCGCCACGACACCGGTTTAGCGCGTTTCGCCGTGCCGCCGCCCCGCCTCGGGCCGCTCGCGAGCGGGCTGCGAACGTTTTCACGCGCGAAGTGTCGGCTCGCCTGCCGCGGGGCGGGTGCGTTACTCTTACGCCTTGATCAGAATCCGATGAGGAACGAGGCTCATGTCCCACCTGTCCGCAGCCGCACGCGCACGCACCGGCCTGCTTCGCCCGTTGCGCGCGCCGCTCTGCGCGTTGACGCTTGCCACGCTTCTCGCCGCCTGCGCGATGCCGACCCACCCCGATTCCGCCGCCCCCGCGCCCGACCCGTACAACCCGGCCGCCGTCCAGCTGCTCGACGACACGAGCTGGGAGCTCACCAGCTGGCTGAACGCCGACGGCACGCAGCGCGCGATCCCGCACGGCGACAACGGCGAGCCGATCAAGCTCGCGCTGTCGACCGAGTCGGGCATCCGGCGCGCGAGCGGGTTCTCGGGCTGCAACCGCTACATGGGCACCTACGCGATCAAGAACGGCCTGTTGAGCTTCGGGCCGCTCGCCGGCACGCGGATGGCCTGCCCGAATACGCTCGGCGGCCAGCTCGAACCCGCGTACCTCGACGCACTCGCCCATGTCGACAAGACCGGCGTGCAGATGCGCGAGCCGCAGCAGTTGCAGATCGTGACCGCGTCCGGCGCAACGCTGACCTTCACGCACCGGAGCCCCTGATGCACCGCGCGCGCGAAGGCCGACCGACCGCCTTCGCGTGGCGCGCCACGCGCGTGTGCCGCACACCCGCGTCGCGCGGCGTGAAGCGGATGCACGCCGCGTTAGAGTCTTGTTCGCCGGCCGGTTAAACTCGGCGGGTCGCGCCCCGCGCGCCCCTCCCCACTCCTGTTTCAAAGCATGCACACGGTTGTCTTCGGCTGGTTCGGCATCTCCGCCGTCTGGTTCCTCCTTCTCTTCTGGCGTCTCGTGCAGGCGATGCTGCCCGGCGGCGGCGGACTCGCCGGCCGCGGCTCGATTCGCCTGTGGCTCGGCTTCGCCGCGGTGTTCGTGGCCAGCTGCACGCTGACGAGCCCGCTGTCGGGCCCCGACACGAACACGCTCGGCCATGCGTTCTCGGCAGGCTTCGCCCACGTGCTCGGCCCGATCGGCACGCCGGTCGCGATGGTCGTGCTGTTCTTCGCCGGGCTGCCCTGGTTGACCGGCATCGGCTGGCGACAGTTCGCCGCGTGGGTCGACACGTCGTTCGGCGTCAAGCTGTCGCGCGACGGCGGCGACGACGATGCCCGCGGCATTGCCGACCTGCCGCGCAGCGCGCTGCATCGCGACGACGACGTCGTACAGCCGACCACCGCGCATACCGTCAATTCGATGGCGCCGCGCCAGAACGGCCGGTATTCGCGTCCGACGCTGTGGAAACCCGATCCGCAGGCGCGGCCGAAGCCGCGCAGCAGCACGCCCCCGCGCCCGCACGTGGAACCCGTCGCGCCGTCGGGCTGGTTGAAGCCGACCGCGCCCCAGCGCACGCCGACGCAGCCCGCACCGATCCCCCCGGCCAGCGCGATGCCGCCACCGACGACCGGCAGCACCGCCAGCCTGGCGCGCGCAGCAGCGAATTCGCAGGTCCCGCGCCCCGATCCGGCCCCGCTTCCTGTCGGATTCGAACCCGTCCGCCCACGCCCGACAGCCGCGCGACCGGCCACGCCCGCATTGAAGCCGACTACGCCGCGTACCACGGTCACGCCGCGGCCGGCCGCCGCGCAGCCGCAGCGCCCGCCGGTACGCCCCGTCGCAGGCGCAGGTTCGGCCGGCCAGCCTGCGGATACGGCACGACGTCGTCCGGCGCAGCAAACACCGGCGCGTGCGCCGCTCTATGCCTGGACGGAAAAACCCGCCGCACCGATCGCGCCGGCACCGAGCGTGCACGACACGCTGCGCTCGATCGAGGCCAGCACCGCGCAATGGGCGACGCTGGGCGGTGCGCAGTCGGCCGACGCCGGGCACGCTGGCGCCGCAGCCGCTACCGTGGCCGGGGTGGCCGCGGCAGCAGCCGGCGTTGCGACGCCGGCATCGGCGGCCGCATCGACCGTGCCGGCCGCGCCGGCCGGGATCGCCGCCGCGACCCACGGCCTCGCCGCGCATGACGCCGCTGTGTCGCTCGCGCACGATGCGGCGCCGGCGTACGACGACAACGCACCGATCGTGCTCGACGCGTTCATGCCGGCGGCGCCCGCTGTTCATGCACCGGATGCTGATGCGGGCACCGTGGCGCTCGACGCGGCCGCCCCGCACGCGCTGTCGAATACCGGCAGCGACGATGCCGCGTTTTCGCATCACGCCGACGACGAGCTCCGGTACGCCGACGATGCGCCTGCCGCGCCGACGCCGGGAATCCCGTCCGCACCCTCACCCTCGTTCGACGCGCCCATCGACCTCGCACCGTGGGAAGACCTCGCCAGCCGGCCGGTTTCCGCGTTCGACGCATCCGCGTGGAACGCGGCCGCCGAGTCGTCGACGGACGCGACGGACGCGACGGACGCGACGGACGCGACGGGATCGGAACCGGCCGACGCTGCCGCCGCGCAACCCAGGCGCGAGGCGGCTCGCGACATCGCCGCGAGCAACCTGCCGGCACCCGTCGATAACGACGACAGGTACACGGCGCAACCGGCTCCCGCAATCGCTCACATCGCATCGGCCCGCGTGCCGCAGGGCATCGACGATGCGCACACCGACGTGAAAGCGGCCGGGAACGTCGCACCGTTCGCGGCCCTCCCCTCTTCGCCGATCACCGAAACGACGTCGCGCGCAAGTGCCGACGGCAGACCGTTTGCGGCGGTGTCGGCAACGTCGGGACCGGCCGCGTCGGGTGCAGCGCCGGAAGCCGTCAAGGCGGACGCGGCAGAACCTGCGGCACCGCCGTCGGCAAACGCTCGGGGCTCAGCGCCGGCAGCGGAATGGACTTGGAAACCGTCGACGGCACAATCTGCCCCGACGAATACGACCGTCGCCGCGGAATTGCCGAAATCGCCGGTCGCCGCTCAACCGTTTGCCGCCAAGCAGACGGCTTCGGCTGCTGCTGCGTCGCCGCTCGTCGGCACCGCTCAAGGCTCGACCGCACAAGCACCTGCATCCGCTTCGGGCATATCGCCTGTCGCCGAGACCGCTTCAACGGATCGCGTGACCGGCACGGCATCCGGTTCGCCTGCTCAGTCGCCTGCGTCGGCATCGACCGCTGCATCAGTCGCGTCGACATCCGCAATCGGCGCAAACGGTGCTGCGTTGGCTTCGCTTTCGCAGCCGGCCGCATCGGCACCGACACCTGCATCCACCCCATCGGCATCCCCGGTCGGCGTAACCGGTACTGCGTCAGCTTCACTGCCGCAGCCGGCCGCATCGGCATCGACCGCTGCATCGGGTGCAGCGGCATCCTCAATCGGTGTAACCGGTACTGCGCCGGCTTCACTGCCGCAGCCGGCCGCATTGGCATCGACCGCCACATCTGCCCCATCGACATCCGCGGTCGGCGTAACCGGTACTGCGTCGGCTTCGCTTTCGCAGCCGGCCGCATCGGCACCGACACCTGCATCCACCCCATCGGCATCCCCGGTCGGCGTAACCGGTACTGCGTCGGCTTCGCCTTCGCAGCCGGCCGCGTCGACATCGACCGTTGCATCGATTGCGTCGGCAGCGCCGGTTAGCGGAACGGGCACGACTTACGATTCGTTCCCCCGTGCATCGATGCCCACATCGCCCGTCGTGACTCCGTCGACGGCCGGCACGTCGGCTTCGACATCCGGTTCGACCGCGCCCGCATCGGCGCTCGCCACCGCGATGCCCGTGAACACCGCGTCCGGTTCGCCCGCGCCGACGCAAGCCAACCCGGCAAGCTCATCGACGGGTACGACATTCGGCACGTTCGGCACCTCCAGCCCGGTCGCACCGCAGCCGGCCGCAAGCCTGCCCGTGCCGCCGGCCGTTTCCGACACGACTGCACCGTCCCCCGGCGCCGTCGCGCCGATCACGTCCGCCGCAGCGACTCCGGCGCAACCGATCTCCGGCTCGCCCGTCGCTCCGACCGGCTCGCTGCCGTCCTTCGGGGTAACCGCGCCTACGCAGGCTCCGCCGATCGCTTCCGCACCTGCCGCAATCGAAGCCACGACGTTCGCAGCCCCGCCCGCCCCGGCCCCGGCCTCGTCGCCGGCAAGCTGGCACGTGTCGAACGTCGCCGCGACACCGGCAACCGCTGCCCCGCAACCCGCCACGACATTCCCCGGCGCGAGCCTGCCCGCACCGGCGGCGGTCACGACCGTACCGGCGATTCCCGCTGCCCCGCCGGCAGATGCGACCGCCGCCACGGCAACAGCCGAACCCGCCGCACCGGCCCCCGACACCCCCGTCCGCCCGCCGCGTCCGAACGCGTTCGAATTCCACGCGCCCGCGACGTTCAACGTCGAACTGCCGACCCTCGACCTGCTCGAACCCGCGTCCGACGACATCGAAACGATCACCGACGAACACCTCGCGCAAACCGCGCAGGTCATCGAACAGCGGCTGCAGGAATTCAAGGTGCCGGTGACGGTGGTCGGCGCATCGGCCGGGCCCGTGATCACGCGCTTCGAGATCGAACCCGCGCTCGGCGTGCGGGGCAGCCAGATCGTCGGGCTGATGAAAGACCTGTCGCGCGGCCTCGGCCTCACGTCGATCCGCGTCGTCGAGACGATTCCCGGCAAGACCTGCATGGGCCTCGAACTGCCGAACGCGAAGCGCCAGATGATCCGCCTGTCGGAAATCCTCGAGTCGCGCCAGTACCAGCACTCGGCCTCGCAACTGACGATCGCGATGGGCAAGGACATCACCGGCCATCCGGTCGTCACCGATCTCGCGAAGGCGCCGCACATGCTCGTCGCGGGCACGACGGGCTCGGGCAAGTCGGTCGCGATCAACGCGATGATCCTGTCGCTGCTGTACAAGGCGACACCCGAGGACGTGCGGCTCATCATGATCGACCCGAAGATGCTGGAGCTGTCGGTCTACGAAGGCATCCCGCACCTGCTCGCGCCGGTCGTCACCGACATGAAGCTCGCGGCCAACGCGCTGAACTGGTGCGTCGGCGAGATGGAGAAGCGCTACCGGCTGATGTCGGCCGTCGGCGTGCGCAACCTCGCGGGCTTCAACCAGAAGATCCGCGATGCCGAAGCGAAGGAAAAGAAGATCGGCAACCCGTTCTCGCTGACGCCCGAGGACCCCGAGCCGCTGTCGACGCTGCCGCTGATCGTCGTCGTGATCGACGAGCTCGCCGACCTGATGATGGTGGCCGGCAAGAAGATCGAGGAACTGATCGCCCGTCTCGCGCAGAAGGCGCGCGCGGCCGGCATCCACCTGATCCTCGCGACGCAGCGCCCGTCCGTCGACGTGATCACGGGCCTGATCAAGGCGAACATCCCGACGCGCGTCGCGTTCCAGGTGTCGTCGAAGATCGACTCGCGCACGATTCTCGACCAGATGGGCGCCGAATCGCTGCTCGGGATGGGCGACATGCTGTTCCTGCCGCCGGGCACCGGTTACCCGCAGCGCGTGCACGGCGCATTCGTCGCCGACGAGGAAGTGCACCGGATCGTCGAGTACCTGAAACAGTTCGGCGAACCGCAGTACGAGGAAGGGATCCTCGACGGCCCGGCCGCCGACGGCGCAACGCAGGACCTGTTCGGCGATGCGCCGGACGCGGAAGCCGATCCGCTGTACGACGAAGCCGTCGCGTTCGTCGTGCGCACGCGGCGCGCGTCGATCTCGTCGGTGCAGCGGCAGTTGCGCATCGGCTATAACCGCGCCGCACGGCTCGTCGAGCAGATGGAGGCGGCCGGGCTGGTGTCGCCGATGGGCATCAACGGCAGCCGCGAGGTGCTCGTGCCGGCCGCGGCCGACTGAGCGCGGCGGCCGCCGCCGTCCACCGATGCGGGCCACCGGGAAACCGGCCGCCCCGTAAAGCAAAAGGGCGCTGCATCGGCAGCGCCCTTTGTCATTTACTGCACCGGCACCAGCTTGAAATCGACCGGCTTGCCGACCGCCACCTTCTGCGGATTCGGGCCCAGTTGCCCCGTTTCCACATTGCGGCTGAACACGTAGAACGTATCGCTGTCCTGGTTGCCGACGATCAACCACTTGCCGGTCGGGTCGATCAGGAACTCGCGCGGCGTCTTGCCGAGGCTCGACTGGCGGCCGACGGGCTTCAACCGGCCGTCGGCCTGGTTCACCGCGTAGATCACCAGGTCGTTCGCATCGCCGCGGTTGCTCACGTACAGGAAGCGGCCGTCAGGTGACAGATGGATCGCACCGCCGCCGACCTTGCCCTTGAAGCCCGGCGCGGTCATCGATACGGTCTCGACCGGCGTCAGCTTGCCGTCGTGGTAGCCGAACACCTCGACCGCCGCGTTGAGCTCGCTCGTCACGTACGCGTACCGGCCGTCGGCGCTGAACACCATGTGACGCGGGCCCGAACCCGCCTTGACCGGCGTGTAGCGCGTGTCGGTCGGGCTGATCAGCCCGCGGCTGCCGTCCACCGTGTACCGGTAGCCGTAGACCTTGTCCGCGCCGAGATCCTGTACGAACAGGTAATGGCCATCCGGCGAAAACACCGTCGAATGCACGTGCGCGCCGTCCTGACGGCCCTTCACGGGCCCCGTGCCCTCGTGGTGCACCGTCAGCACGGCCTGGCCGACCGCGCCGTCGTCGCGCAGCGGAAACACCGCGAAGCTGCCGCCCGGATCCTTCGCGACCGAGTAATTGGCCGTCACGAGGTACTTGCCGTCCGGCGACAGCGCGAGATAGCAAGGATCGTTCCCTTCCGACGACACGCGGTCGATGAAGCTCAGCGCGCCCGTCTTCGCGTCGAAACGGAAGGCGCTGACGCCGCCGCGCTGCGACGCCGGCCCGTCGTCGCCGGGCAGTTCGTTGACCGCGTAGACGGTACGACCGTCGCGGCTCGGCAACAGGTACGACGGATTCACCGTCTTCGCCGACGACACCGGCGCGACGCTGCCGGTTTTCGTATCGAAGCGGTAAACATAGATCCCGTCGCTGCCGCCGCCCGTGTAGGTGCCCACGAGCAGGTTGTACACGCCGTCGGCCGGAGCGGGCGATTGCTGCGCAAATGCATGGGTCGCGGAAAGGGAGAGCACGATCGCGAAACCTTTCATCCAGTGAGCGAGCCTAAGCGGGAACCCTCGTGTCGAAGCGCGTGCGTCACGCTCGCGTAAACGGTTGGGCATTGAATCCTCCTTGCATCGAGTCGCTTCAAGTGTTGAGATAGGACGAAACGCCGGCCGTTCATGCGCTCCGCCGCCCGGCCGAGTATACGGGGCGCGGCGCCCGCGCGTGAAGCCTTGGCCGCCGCCGTCCGCATTGTGAACTCGAATACCCAAGGATCGCCTGCCCATGCCTGCCCTGATCGAAGACTACGCCCTCGTCGGCGACGGCCACACCGCCGCGCTGGTCGCCAAAGACGGCTCCGTAGACTGGCTGTGCTGGCCCCGCTTCGATTCGGGCGCCTGCTTCGCGGCGCTTCTCGGCACCCCCGAGCACGGCCGCTGGCTGCTCGCGCCGGCCGCCGATGCCGCGATCACGCACACGTCGCGCCGCTATCGCGGCGACACGCTGATTCTCGAAACCGACTACGAAAGCGCCGACGGTGCCGTCACGGTGGTCGACTTCATGCCGCCCGGCAACGGCTGGTCCGAGCTGGTGCGGATCGTCATCGGCCGCCACGGCACGATGAAGATGCGCATGGAGCTCGTGCTGCGCTTCGACTACGGTTTCTCGATTCCGTGGGTCACGCAGCTGACCCGCGAGGACGGCATGAAGGCGATCGCGGGCCCTGACACCGTCGTGCTGCGCACGCCGGTGCCGCTCACCGGCAAGAACCTCCATACGCTCGCGGAATTCACCGTGAACGCCGATGAACGCGTGCCGTTCTCGCTCAGCTATGCGGCGTCGCACATGCGGCTGCCGCCCGCACGCGATCCGCTGTCGATGCTCGCACGCACCGAGAACTACTGGCTCGAATGGTCGGGCCGCTGCCAGGTGCAGGGCCGCTACGCGGCCGCCGTGCGCCGTTCGCTGATCACGCTGAAGGCACTGGCGTACGAGCCGACCGGCGGGATCGTCGCGGCGCCGACCACGTCGCTGCCCGAGAAGATCGGCGGCAATCGCAACTGGGACTACCGCTACTGCTGGCTGCGCGACGCGACGATCACGCTGCTCGCGCTGATGCGCGGCGGCTACTACGACGAGGCGCGCGCGTGGCGCACGTGGCTCGGCCGCGTGATGGCCGGCTCGCCCGAACAGATCCAGATCATGTACGGGATCGCCGGCGAACGCCGGCTGCCGGAAATGGAACTCGACTGGCTGCCCGGCTACCAGGACTCGAAGCCGGTGCGCGTGGGCAACGGCGCCGCGAACCAGCTCCAGCTCGACGTGTTCGGCGAGGTGATGGCCGCGCTGCACCTGGCGCGCGTGGGCGGCCTGCAGGCCGACGACACGGTGTGGTCGGTGCAGTGCGCGCTGCTCGACCATCTCGAGAAGATCTGGCAGGAGCCCGACGAAGGCATCTGGGAAACGCGCGGCGGCCGCCGCCATTTCACGTTCTCGAAGGTGATGGCGTGGGTCGCGTTCGACCGCGCGATCAAGTCGGCGGAGATGTTCCGGCTGCCCGGCTCGCTCGACCGCTGGCGCGCGCTGCGCGAGCAGATCCATGCCGACGTGTGCAACAACGCATGGCACGAAAGCAAACGGGCGTTTGCACAGAGCTACGGCAGCGACGAACTCGACGCGAGCGTGCTGCTGATGCCGCTGCTCGGCTTCCTGCCGCCGGAAGATCCGCGCATCGTCGGCACGGTCGAAGCGATCGAGCGGGAGTTGCTGCACGACGGGCTCGTGATGCGCTACCGCACGACCGAATACGACGACGGCCTGCCGCCCGGCGAAGGCACGTTTCTCGCGTGCAGTTTCTGGCTGGTCGACAACTATGCGCTGCTGGGCCGGATCGACGACGCGCACCGCCTGTTCAGCCGGCTGCTCGCGCTGTCGAACGACCTCGGGCTGCTCGCCGAGGAGTACGACCCGGTGGCCGGGCGGCTCGTCGGCAATTTCCCGCAGGCGTTCTCGCACGTGGCGCTCGTGCATACCGCGATGAACCTGATGCACCACGAGGACGCGATGGCGCGCGCGGCCGGCCAGCCGGCGCCGGCCGTCGCCACGGGGCGCTGAACGGGGCGCGAGCGGCTTGTTCAGAGAACGTCAAATCGCAAAACTTTGATGAAAAATCGGGGAAATGTTGCATTGCACCACCCATCGTTGTCCGATATGATCGACGCGATTGTCCGGCTGCAGTGCAACATGGCCGGCCGCTGACCCACACGGCACGCCGCGACGCCTCACGCCGCCCTTGCGCACCGTCCCCCACGCGGGAGTAGTCTGCATGCTTTACCAACTGCACGAATTCCAGCGAGCCATGCTGAGCCCGCTGACGGCCTGGGCCCAGGCCGCGTCCAAATCGTTCGCCAATCCGTCCAGCCCGTTCTCGCTGATGCCCGGCGCGCCGCGGATGGCCGCCGCGTACGAGCTGATGTACCGGCTCGGCAAGGATTACGAGAAGCCCGAGTTCAACATTCACCAGATCGTCAAGGACGGCCACAACATCCCGATCGTCGAGCAGACGATCGTCGAGAAGCCGTTCTGCCGGCTGCTGCGCTTCAAGCGCTATTCGGACGACGCCGACGCCGTCACGCAGCTGAAGGACGAGCCGGTCGTGCTGGTCTGCGCGCCGCTGTCGGGCCACCACTCGACGCTGCTGCGCGACACCGTGCGCACGCTGCTGCAGGATCACAAGGTGTACATCACCGACTGGATCGACGCGCGGATGGTGCCGGTCGAGGTCGGCCCGTTCCACCTGCACGACTACATCGCGTACATCCAGGAATTCATCCGTCACATCGGCGCACGCAACCTGCACGTGATCTCGGTGTGCCAGCCGACGGTGCCGGTGCTCGCGGCGATCTCGCTGATGGCGAGCCGCGGCGAGGACACGCCGCTCACGATGACGATGATGGGCGGCCCGATCGATGCGCGCCGCAGCCCGACGTCGGTGAATTCGCTCGCCACGCAGCACTCGACCGCGTGGTTCGAGAACAACGTGATCCACACGGTGCCCGCGAACTACCCCGGCGAAGGCCGCCAGGTGTATCCGGGTTTCCTGCAGCACACGGGTTTCGTCGCGATGAACCCGGAGCGGCACGCACAGTCGCACTGGGATTTCTACCAGAGCCTGCTGCGCGGCGACGAGGAAGACGCCGAAGCGCACCGCCAGTTCTATGACGAATACAACGCGGTGCTCGACATGGCCGCCGAGTATTACCTCGAGACGATCCGCATCGTGTTCCAGGAATTCCGGCTGGCAGAGGGCACGTGGGATGTCGAAGGCGAGCGCGTGCGTCCGCAGGACATCAAGCGTACCGCGCTGATGACGATCGAAGGCGAACTCGACGACATCTCCGGCAGCGGCCAGACGCACGTCGCGCACGAGCTGTGCACGGGCATCCCGCAGGACCAGCGCCGCAGCCTGACCGCCGAGAAGTGCGGTCACTACGGGATTTTCTCGGGCCGCCGCTGGCGCACGATCATCTATCCGCAACTGCGCGACTTCATCCGCGAGCATGCGCCGGAGCCGAAGCACGGCGCAACGAAGGATGCCGCGGATGCGCCGGTGCCCAAGACGCTCTCCGCCGTGCCGGCCAGCAATGCGCCGCTCGAAACGACGCGCGCCACCACGGCGAAGCGCACGCGCGCGAAGGCCCCCGCCAAGGCAGTCGCAGCGGCGCCGGCCAAGGCCGCACCGGCCGCGAAACGCGCCGCCAGCGGCCCGCGCGTCAAGGCCGTGCGTACGCGCAAGGCCGCCTGACGCACCGCGTCCCGACGAAAAAACGCCGCCGTTGCCTGCGCACGGCGGCGTTTTTGCATCCTTCTACCGCTTCAGCCCGGCCGGTGCGTCAGCGACGCAGCAGATACGCGAGCAGCAACTCGGTGTTCATCCGGACCATCTCGGCGCGTTCGTCGGTATCGGTGAAATCGCGGCCGAGCGTCGCGGCGAGCGTGAAGCGGTTCGACACGATGTAGTAGCCGAGCCCCGACAGCGTCACGTAGAAGCGCAGCGGATCGACGTCGGTGCGGAACAGCCCGGCCTTCTGGCCGCGCGTCAGCACGTTGCCGAGCTTCGCGACGATCGGCGACATCATCTCGCGGATCCGCGTCGACTTGTGCAGGTAGCGCGCTTCGTGCAGGTTCTCGTTGTTGATGAGCCTGAGCAGTTCCGGATGGTCGCGGTAGTAGTCCCAGACGAAATGCGCGAGCCGCGTGACGGCTTCCACCGGCGCGACGCCGTCGAGATCGAGCACGCGCTCGGCCTCGGTCAGCGCGGAGAACGCGTGTTCGAGCACGGCCGTGAACAGCTGCTCCTTGCTGCCGAAGTAGTAATAGAGCATGCGCTCGTTGGTTTCGGCCCGGCGCGCGATCTGATCGACGCGCGCGCCGAACAGCCCTCCACTCGCGAACTCTTCGGCTGCCGCCATCAGGATGCGGCGGCGCGTACCTTCAGGATCTCTTTTGATTTTTGGCTGATTCATGGTGGCGTTTTGCTATGTGAGCCGCTTGATCCGGACCGGCACCCCCACCGCCTCGGCGCCGGCCGCCCTGGAACGGGCGCGCCGCGGGCGGCCGCCCTCCTGCTGAGCCCCTGCAAAAAAGCGGTTCGATTATGCGCACAGACGGCGTCCAGCGCAATGCGGGAAATCGGCGATAATCGAGCTTTGGCAAACCTTTCCGGCCGCGCCCGAAGCGGCCGAGAGCCATTCGGCGCCGCTGCGCCCGTTGTCACCGTGACCGACTCCAGAACACTCGCGGATCGCATCGAAGATCTGCTTCCCCAGACGCAATGCACGAAGTGCGGCTATAACGGCTGCCGGCCGTACGCCGAGGCAATCGCCGCCGGCGACGCGAACTACAACCAGTGCCCGCCCGGCGGTGCCGAAGGCATCGCGCGCCTCGCGGGCCTGCTCGGCAAGCCCGTGATTCCGCTGAACCCCGTGAACGGCAGCGAACATCCGCGCGCCGTCGCCTTCATCGACGAAAGCCTGTGCATCGGCTGCACGCTGTGCATGCAGGCGTGCCCGGTCGACGCGATCGTCGGTGCGCCGAAGCAGATGCACACGATCGTCGAGTCGCTGTGCACGGGTTGCGACCTGTGCGTGCCGCCCTGCCCGGTCGATTGCATCGCGATGCTGCCGGTGACCGGTGAACGCACCGGCTGGGACGCGTGGTCGCAGGAACAGGCCGATGCCGCGCGCGAACGCCACGACCTGCGGCTCGCGCGCCAGCGCCGCGAACGCGAAGCCGCCGAAGCGCGTGCGGCCGCACGCCGCGCGGCCAGCGCCGCGAAGCCGGCCGCGGCACCCGCAGGGACGCCATCCGCCGCACCGGCCCCGGACGACGCCGAAGCGAAGAAGCGCGCGATCATCGCCGCCGCGCTCGAGCGTGCGCGCAAGAAGAAGGAAGAACTGTCCGGGCAAGATGCCGGGCCGAAGAACACCGAGGGTGTGAGCGCGGCCGTCCAGGCACAGATCGACGCCGCCGAGGCGCGCCGCAAGCGGCTCGCGGAACAGCAGGCCCAACGCGACGCCGAAGCGGCGGCCGCGAGCGGCAACGACGAAGAAAACGACGCAGGCAACGACGGTCCGGGCGGCCCGTCCGCACCGCCCGACCAGAACGCTCCATGAACGCCAGCAAACGACGCGCGATCTACGAAACGCTGCAGAGCCTCAATCCGCATCCGACCACCGAGCTCGAATACTCGACGCCGTTCGAGCTGCTGATCGCCGTGATGCTGTCCGCTCAGGCGACCGACGTATCGGTCAACAAGGCGATGCGGAAGATGTTTCCGGTCGCGAACACCCCGCGACAAATCGTCGCACTCGGCGAAGAAGGCGTCACCGAGTACATCAAGACGATCGGCCTGTACCGGACCAAGGCGAAGAACGTGGTCGCGACGTGCCGGATCCTGCTCGACCGCTACGACGGCGAGGTGCCGGCCGATCGCGAAGCGCTGGAAGGCCTGCCGGGCGTCGGCCGCAAGACCGCGAACGTCGTGTTGAACACCGCGTTCGGCCAGCCGACGATCGCGGTGGACACGCACATCTTCCGCGTCGCGAACCGCACGGGGCTCGCGCCGGGCAAGGACGTGCGCGCCGTCGAGGCCGCGCTCGAGAAGTTCACGCCGAAGGAGTTCCTGCAGGACGCGCATCACTGGCTGATCCTGCACGGTCGCTACGTGTGCAAGGCCCGCAAGCCCGAATGCTGGCATTGCGCGATCGAGCCGCTGTGCGAATTCAGGCCGAAGACCCCGCCGCCCAACGAGTGACGCGCAACCGCGGCCGGCCTGCCGCAAACCGCCGGACGCGATGCGGCCCGACGCTCGACGCACATCTCACCGGCCGCCCTCCGCCGGCAGACCGCGGCCGCGACAGCGCGTAACCATCCGCGCCGCCGCCGCTTTCCCCTTCCCGACTAGGCGTTGGAGGTCGCGGTCGCATCGTCGGCCGCCGCGCCGCCCGCGCGCACCAGCGCCAGCACGGCAGCCAGGATCGCGACGCCGCCCGCCCACTGCAGCGGCGACAGCGCCTCGCCGAACAGCAGTGCCGCCAGCGCGACCGTCACGACCGGTTCGAGCGTCGACAGCATCGACGTGCGCGCGGCCCCAAGCCGTTCGAGCCCGGCAAAGAACGCGATCATCGCCGCGACCGTCGACACGAGCGCGATCGCAAGCATCGACGCCCAGCCGCCGGCCGTCGCGGGCCAGCGCGGCGGCGCACCGAACGCCGCGGTCCGCACGACGGCGATCGCCACGAGCGTCGCGGTCGCCGACAGGCAGATGATCGCGGTGGTCGCGAGCGGATCGACGCCGCGCGTCGCCTTCGTGCCGCCGACGATGTACAGCGAATAGATCACCGCGGCGGCCAGCGCGAGCGCGATCCCGAGCGGCTCGCCATGCCCGCCGCCGACCATCAGCGCCGAACCCGCGACGCACAGCACCAGCGCGACGGCCTTCGCGCGCGTGAGGTGCTCGCCGAGCCACCACGCGGCCAGCAGCGTGACGAAGGCCGGATACAGGTACAGCAGCAGCGCGACAAGGCTCGCCTGCGCGTGTTGCAGCGCGCTGAAGTAGCAGAACGACTGCCCGACGTAGCCGAGCGCGCCCATCGCCACGAGCGGCGCGAGCGCGCGCCCGCGCGGCCACGTGACGCGGCGATGCCGTGCGATCGCGGCGAGCACCGCGCCGCCGATCGCGAAGCGCACGATCAGCAGCCCGAGCACGTCGACACCGGCCGCATACGCGTAGCGGCCGAAGATCGCCATCGCGCCGAACGCGGCGGCGGACAGCGCGACGTAGAGCGTGCCCTGCAGGGCTGCGGACGATGGGCGGGCGGTGGCGGTCATGACGGAACGGATGAGAACGGCGCGGTGACGGGAAGCGTTGGAGTGTAACGGCGCGGCGGCCGCGAGCCTAGCCCGCGCTTACCCCGCGCTTACCCGTTACCCGGCACCGGCGGCGCACGCCACCGGCCCGCGCCGCTCACCTGCACGGCCCGCGGGCCCCTCCGCTGCGGCCACGCGATTGCGCCAACCCGCCGCCAGCGCCGCCCGCCGACCCGGCGTACAATGCGCGACGCGGCATCCAGCCGTCCGAATCACGACGTTTCCCCACCATGTTCAATCCAAGCCGCGACGAAGTGCGTCGCTTTTTCACCGAGACCTGGCGCAAGCAGCGCGCCGGCGAGATCCTGACGCCGCTGGAAGCGATGGCAGCCGACTGGATCGTCGAGCATCCCGAATACCACGACGAACTCGCCGACGCCGATGGCGCCACCGCGCGCGAGTACACGCCCGAGGAAGGCCGCACGAACCCGTTCCTGCACCTGTCGATGCATCTCGCGATCAGCGAGCAGTTGTCGATCGACCAGCCGCCCGGCATCCGCGCCGCGCACGACAAGCTCGCGGCGAAGCTCGACTCGACCCACGACGCGCAGCACGTGATCATGGAATGCCTCGGCGAGACGATCTGGGAAGCCCAGCGCACGAACACGCCGCCCGATACCGACGCGTACCTGCAGCGCATCCTGCGCCGCGCATCGCGCGACTGAGCGCCGCCGCGGCGGCCCGCGGGCGCCGGCGCGCGGGCAAAAAAATACCCCGCCGGGGCGGGGTATCCTTGCTGCGCGGGCCCGCCGGGCCCGTCGCGCTTACTTCTTGAACACGAGATCGGTCTCTTTCAGCGACTCGATGTAGGCCGCGATGTCCTTCATGTCGCTGACCGACAGGCTCTGCACCTGTGCCTGCATGATCGCGTTGTTGCGACCGAGCAGCGGATTCGTCAGGCCCATCTGGTACTGGCGCATCGCCCACACGAGGTAGTCGGCATGCTGGCCGGCGAGGCGCGGATATTCGGCGTTGATCGGCTTGTTCATCTGCGCGCCGTGGCAGGCCGCGCAGTTGTGCGATTCGACCAGTTCCTTGCCCTTCGTGATGTCCGCCGCGTGCGCGGTACCGATCGCGAGGCCGGCCGCCAGTGCAACCGCCGCCGTCTTGAATGCGTTGTTCATGAATGCTCCTGTCCCGCCGAGAGATCGGCGGCGCGCGCTTACTTGTAGGGGTTGTCCTTCGAGTCGGCCTTCTGGGCGGCGTAGTACGCCGACAGATCCGCGATGTCCTGGTCCGTCAGCGAACCGGCGATCGCATTCATCGACGGGAAGTGACGATCCTTCTTGCGGTAGGCCTTCAGCGCGTTCTCGAGGTATTGCTGGTTCTGGCCGCCGAGGACAGGCACCCGGTAGACCTCCGGGTACGCCGCGCGGTAGTCCTGGATGCCGTGGCAACCGATGCACATGGCGACCTTGCTCGCCCCGTCCTTCGGGTTGCCGACCACACCGGCCGCCTGCGCGCTGCCCGCGAGCGCCACGAGCGCTGCGACAACGACGTGTTTGCCGACGAATTTGTTCATAGCTCTTGTAACCTAGCTTGAGGGGAAACTGGCGCCGAAGCGGCAACGGCCCGCGCCGTTATGCTTGTCGGTCGCCACGCAGGCCAAAAAAAACGGCCAGATTGTACCGCGTCGGCGGGGAACGCGTCCACAAGGCGCCCCGCCACAGTCCCGCAACGATACGCGGGCGCGGCCCAACCGGACAGCCCTTCTGACTTATACTGGGTTTTTTTCCCCGATTGAGAAGAGCGCCGCCATGCGTTTCGAAGGGTCCTCGCACTACGTCGCCACCGACGATCTGAAGCTCGCGGTCAATGCCGCGCTGACGCTGCAACGCCCGCTGCTGATCAAGGGCGAGCCCGGCACCGGCAAGACCATGCTCGCCGAGGAAGTGGCCGCCGCGCTCGACATGCCGCTACTGCAGTGGCACATCAAGTCGACCACCAAGGCGCAGCAGGGCCTGTACGAATACGACGCCGTGTCGCGGCTGCGCGATTCGCAGCTCGGCGACGAGCGCGTGAAGGACATCTCGAACTACATCGTCAAGGGCGTGCTGTGGCAGGCGTTCGATGCCGAGCACCCGAGCGTGCTGCTGATCGACGAGATCGACAAGGCCGACATCGAATTCCCGAACGACCTGCTGCGCGAGCTCGACCGGATGGAATTCCACGTGTACGAGACGCGCGAAACGGTCCGCGCGAAGCACCGCCCGCTCGTCATCATCACGTCGAACAACGAGAAGGAGCTGCCCGACGCGTTCCTGCGCCGCTGCTTCTTCCACTACATCCAGTTCCCCGACCCGTCGACGATGCAGAAGATCGTCGCGGTCCATTTCCCGGACATCCGCGAGGAGCTGCTGCGCGCGGCGCTCGAGAGTTTCTTCGAATTGCGCGGCGTGTCGGGCCTGAAGAAGAAGCCGTCGACGTCCGAGCTGCTCGACTGGCTGAAGCTGCTGCTCGCCGAGAACATCCCGGCCGACGCGCTGCGCGGCGCGGACGCGAAGCAGATCGTGCCGCCGCTCGCGGGCGCGCTGCTGAAGAACGAGCAGGACCTGAGCCTGCTCGAACGGCTCGTCTACATGAACCGGCACAACCGGTAATCCCCCCTCACCCGCGAAGGCCCGGCCATGCTGCTCAATTTCTTCTACGCGCTGCGCGCAGCCAAGCTGCCCGTCTCCGTGAAGGAATACCTGACGCTGCTCGAAGCGCTGAAGGCCGGGCTGATCTCGCCGTCGATCGACGCGTTCTACTTCCTCGCACGGATGACGCTCGTCAAGGACGAGCAGTACTTCGACAAGTTCGACCAGGCGTTCGGCGCGTATTTCCACGGCGTGTCCGCGCTGCCGTCGGATGCATTCGACATTCCGCTCGACTGGCTCGAAAAGCGCCTCGAGCGCGAGCTGTCGCCGGAGGAGAAGGCGCAGATCGAGGCGATGGGCGGGCTCGACAAGCTGATGGAGCGCCTGAAGGCGCTGCTCGACGAGCAGAAGGAGCGCCACGAAGGCGGCAACAAGTGGATCGGCACCGGCGGCACGTCGCCGTTCGGGCACGGCGGCTACAACCCGGAAGGCGTGCGCATCGGTGGCCCGTCGAACGGCAACCGCACCGCGGTGAAGGTGTGGGAGGCGCGCGCGTACCGCGACTACGACGATTCCGTCGAGATCGGCACGCGCAACATCAAGGTCGCGCTGCGGCGGCTGCGCCGCTTCGCGCGCGAAGGCGCCGCCGAGGAGCTCGACCTGCCCGGCACGATCCGCAGCACCGCCGCGAACGCGGGCTGGCTCGACCTGCGGATGGTGCCCGAGCGCCACAACAACGTGAAGGTGCTGATGCTGCTCGACGTCGGCGGCTCGATGGACGATCACATCAAGCGCACCGAGGAGCTGTTCTCGGCCGCGAAGGCCGAATTCAAGCACCTGGAGTTCTTCTACTTCCACAACTGCGTGTACGACCACCTGTGGAAGAACAACCGCCGCCGCCACTCGGAACGCACCGCGACGTGGGACGTGCTGCACAAGTTCACGCCCGACTACAAGCTGATCTTCGTCGGCGACGCGACGATGAGCCCGTACGAAGTGCTGCAGCCCGGCGGCTCGGTCGAATACAACAACCCGGAAGCCGGCGCCGTGTGGCTGCGCCGCCTCGCCGACCAGTTCCCCCATCATGCATGGCTGAACCCGGAGCCCGAGCGGCTATGGGAATACCGGCAGTCGGTCGCGGTGATCCGCGACCTGCTCGGCCATCGCATGTATCCGCTCACGCTCGCGGGCCTCGAAACCGCGATGCGCGCACTCAGCAAGTAACGACACCCACCAAGACACGAAGGTCGCCTCCGGGCGGCCTCCCCCCGGAGAGAGCATGAACCCCTCGCCCACCGCGAGCGCCAGCCGCGCCGGCGGCCGCCGCTTTTTCGCCGATACATCCGTGTCCGCGCTCGTCGCCGGCTTCGTCGCGATGATGACCGGCTACACGAGCTCGCTCGTGCTGATGTTCCAGGCCGGCCGCGCCGCCCACCTCACCGATGCGCAGATCTCGTCGTGGATCTGGGCGCTGTCGATCGGCATGGCGCTGACGACGATCGGCCTGTCGCTGCGTTTTCGCGCGCCCGTCGTCGTCGCGTGGTCGACGCCCGGCGCCGCGCTGCTGATCGCGTCGCTGCCCGGCGTGCCCTACCCCGAGGCGATCGGCGCGTTCGTCGTCTGCGCGGTGCTGCTGACGGCCGTCGGCGTGAGCGGGCTGTTCGACACGCTGATGCGCAAGATTCCGGCCGGCATCGCCGCCGCCCTGCTCGCGGGCATCCTGTTCGAGATCGGCATCGAGATCTTCCGCGCCGCGCAGTTCCAGACCGCGCTCGTGCTCGCGATGTTCTTCACGTACCTGATCGTCAAGCGGCTCGCGCCGCGCTATGCGATCGTGACGACGCTGATCGTCGGCACGGCAGTGGCCGGCGGCCTCGGCCTGCTCGACTTCAGCGGTTTTCACATCGCGTTCGCGAAGCCCGTGTTCACGATGCCGGCGTTCTCGATCGCGTCGATCGTCAGCATCGGCATTCCGCTGTTCGTCGTCGCGATGGCGTCGCAGAACGTGCCGGGCATCGCGGTGCTGCGCGCGGACGGTTATCAGACCCCGTCGTCGCCGCTGATCGCGACCACCGGCCTCGCATCGCTGCTGCTCGCGCCGTTCGGCTCGCACGGCGTGAACCTCGCGGCGATCACGGCCGCGATCTGCACGGGCCCGGAAGCGCACGAGGATCACGCGAAGCGTTACACGGCCGCCGTGTGGTGCGGCATGTTCTACCTGGTCGCCGGTGTCTTCGGCGCGACGATCGCCGCGCTGTTCGCGGCGCTGCCGAAGGCGCTCGTCGTGTCGGTCGCCGCGCTCGCGTTGTTCGGCTCGATCATGAGCGGCCTCGCGAACGCGATGCAGGACGTGAAGCAGCGCGAAGCCGCGCTCGTCACGTTCATGGTCACCGCGTCGGGCCTCACGCTGCTGTCGATCGGCTCGGCCTTCTGGGGGCTCGTCGCGGGAATCGTCACGCAGGTGATCCTGAACGCGCGCCGCCCCGCTTGACGCGGCGCGGCACCCGCTGCCGCGGCCATTGGACACGTCAGAACGTGCCCGACCCGAATCGGGCCTAGAATAGCGAATCGGAAGCGGCGCCCGGCGCCGCTTCGCTTCGCCGCCGCGCTCGCGCGGCCCGTGAGAACCCGGCGCCTTGCGCCCTTCTTCCGAATCGCCATGACTACCGCACTCGACCAGCTGAAGCAGTACACGACCGTCGTCGCCGACACGGGCGATTTCCAGCAGCTTGCGCAATACCAGCCGCAGGACGCGACCACGAACCCTTCGCTGATCCTGAAAGCCGTCCAGAAGGACGCGTACAAGCCGATCCTCGAGAAAACCGTCCGCGATCATCGCAACGAAAGCACCGACTTCATCATCGACCGCCTGCTGATCGCATTCGGCACCGAAATCCTGAAGCTGATCCCGGGCCGCGTGTCGACCGAGGTCGACGCGCGCCTGTCGTTCGACACCCAGCGCTCGATCGACAAGGGTCGCGAACTCATCAAGCTGTACGAAGCAGCCGGCATCGGCCGCGAGCGCATCCTGATCAAGCTCGCGTCGACGTGGGAAGGCATCCGCGCGGCCGAAGTGCTGCAGAAGGACGGGATCAAGTGCAACATGACCCTGCTTTTCTCGCTCGTGCAGGCCGCCGCCTGCGCGGAAGCCGGCGCGCAGCTGATCTCGCCGTTCGTCGGCCGCATCTACGACTGGTTCAAGAAGCAGGCCGGCGCGGAGTGGAATGAAGAGAAGGACGGTGGCGCGAACGATCCGGGCGTGCAGTCGGTACGCCGCATCTACACGTACTACAAGACGTTCGGCTACAAGACCGAAGTGATGGGCGCGAGCTTCCGCACGACCAGCCAGATCACCGAACTCGCCGGCTGCGACCTGCTGACGATCAGTCCCGATTTGCTGCAGAAGCTGCAGGACAGCAACGAGACGGTCACGCGCAAGCTGTCGCCGGAAGCGCTGCACGACAAGCCCGCCGCGCGTGTCGCGATCGACGAGGCCGCGTTCCGCTTCCAGCTGAACGACGACGCGATGGCAACCGAAAAGCTCGCCGAAGGCATCCGCGTATTCGCCGCCGATGCGGTGAAGCTCGAAAAGCTGATCGACTCGCTGCGCTGAGCCGCGATACGCGTCAGCGGCTGTCGGCAACACTGACAACAGCCGTCAGCAGGCACGACGCACACGGCCGCGGACGTCATGTTCGCGGCCGTTTTTATTTTTCATTCCATCGTCAAGCACGCGCACTACAATCCACGTCACGGGTGCGGCGGCCGCCTCCCGATGCCCCCTTTTCCCGGTCAGTCTTGTACGACGCCGAACCCGCGCAGATGCGCAGGCCGGCCCATCACAGGAGACAACGATGCAAGTTCAACCGTACCTGACGTTCTACGGTCGCGCCGACGAAGCCATTCAGTTCTACGAAAAGGCACTCGGTGCGAAGACGATGTTCAAGATGCACTTCAAGGACGCGCCGCCGAATCCCGACTACCCGATGGCGCCGGAGATGGCCGACAAGGTGATGCACGCGAGCTTCACGATCGGCGACTCGATGATCATGTGCTCGGACGGCGACTGCAGCCAGCCGGCAGGCGCCGCGCACGCCGGCTATTCGCTGTCGCTGAACCCGGAGACGGTCGAGGAAGGCCAGAAGCTGTTCAATGCGCTCGCCGACGGCGGCGAAGTGACGATGCCGTTCGGCAAGACGTTCTGGGCGCTCGGCTTCGGGATGGCCAAGGATCGCTTCGGCGTGCACTGGATGGTCAACGTCGAAGACCTGTCGCAGCGCGAGGAGCTCGCGAAACGCGCGCAGGGCTGACGCGGGAAAACGCCCGCCACCTCACGGTGGCGGGCGTTTTCGTTACCGCGCGTCGTCCGTCTCAGCCTTCGACGACGTCGAGATAGTCTTCCGGCCGCGTGCGATCCTCAGCATGCGCCATGCCCATCACGCGCACCAGCACGCTCACCACCACCGCCACCACCAGGTTCACGATCAGCGACCACACGGCCGCGTAGCCGGGAATCGCGAGACCGAACAGGTGGATCGTGAAGATCGATCCGGCCAGCTTCAGCGAAATCGCCATCCACGTGCCGCACACGATGCCGGCCGCCCAGCCGGCCAGCAGGCCGCGATGGTCGAGCACGCGCGTATAGAGGCCGAGCACGATCGCGGGGAGCGTCTGGATGATCCAGATCCCGCCGAGCAGCTGCAGCTGGATCGCGTAGGTCAGCGGCAGCCCGAGGATGAACGCGACCGCGCCGACCTTCACGATCAGCGACACGAGCTTCGCGACGTGCGTCTCCTGCTCGTGCGACATGTTGCGGTTCACGAACTCGCGGTGAATGTTGCGCGTGTACAGGTTCGCGGCCGCGATCGACATGATGGCCGCCGGCACCAGCGCGCCGATGCCGATCGCCGCGAACGCGACGCCGACGAACCACGACGGGAAATACTCGAGGAACAGCGCGGGCACCGCGAAGTTCGGGCCGAACGCCTTGAAGTACGGCGCGTACTGCGGCATGTCCTTCACGCCCGCCGCAAGCGCCATGTAACCGAGCAGCGCGAGCAGGCCGAGCACGAACGAGTACGCGGGCAGCATCGCCATGTTGCGGCGGATCGAGTTGCCGGACGACGACGACAGGATCGCCGTGACCGAGTGCGGATACAGGAACAACGCGAGCGCCGAGCCGATCGCGAGCGTCGCGTACGCGCTGTAGCCGTTCAGGCTCATCGCGTCGGGCGCCTTCAGCAGCAGCTTGGCCGGCGGCACGTTCGCGAAGATGTGTCCGAAGCCGCCGAGCTTCGCCGGGATCACGATGACCGCCGCGGCGATCGTGATGTAGATCAGGATGTCCTTGACGATCGCGATCATCGCGGGCGCGCGCAGGCCCGACGTGTACGTGTACGCGGCGAGGATCGCGAACGCGATGATCAGCGGCAGGTCGCCGACGAAGCCGGTCGTGTCGAAGCCGAGTGCGCCGATCACCACTTCGATGCCGACGAGCTGCAGCGCGATGTACGGCATCGTCGCGAGGATGCCCGTCACCGCGATCGCGAGCGCGAGCATCCGGCTGCCGTAGCGCGCGTTGACGAAGTCGGCGGCCGTCACGTAGCCGTGCCGCTTCGCGATGCTCCACAGCTTCGGGAACACGACGAACGCGAACGGATAGATCAGGATCGTATAGGGCAGTGCGAAGAAACCCATCGCGCCGGCGCCGAACACGAGCGCGGGCACCGCGACGAAGGTGTACGCCGTATAGAGGTCGCCGCCGAGCAGGAACCACGTGACGATCGTGCCGAAGCGGCGTCCGCCGAGGCCCCATTCGTCGAGATGGGCGAGATCGCCGCGCCGCCAGTTCGCGGCCAGGAAACCGATGATCGTGACGCCGATGAACAGCAGGACGAAGACGAAGGTTGCGCCGAGATTCATCGTGCACCTCCCTGCGGGCCGCTCGCCTTCCACGCGTTCTTGGTCTTGAAGTACACGAACGCGGTGATCACCGCGCTGATGAAGACCCAAAGCAGCTGGTACCAGTAGAAAAACGGAAAACCGAACATCTGCGGTTCGATCTTGCTGTACGACGGTACCCAGACCATCGCGATCAACGGCAGTACCAGCAGCCAGAGCCAGCGCTTGGCGGCCCGGTTGGCGTCGGCATCGTGAGCCATGACGTCTCCTCTTCTTTCCCGGTTATCGATCTTGTTGAGCGGGTACGGCGCCGAGAGGAGCGCAAAACGGGTAGGCTGCGGCTCCCCTGGCTTCGCGCCAGTATAGGAGCCGCGAGCACGCGGTCAAGCGGGGGCGAACCCGATGTGATCCGCCCCTTGTCGCGTGGTTGCACCGGCCTGCCGCCGGTGCCTGAAGCGTCAGATCGCGAACGAGGTATCGCGCGCGCCGGCCGTTTCTTTCAAAGCTTTCACCCACTTGCGTGCGGGCAGCTTCAGCGTGTCCTCGATCAGCTTCGCACGCGCGTCGAGCTGCGCGAACGACACGTCGAGCACGGGGCCCGAGAACGCGATCGCGATCCGGTTGCCGTCATGCACTTCCGGCAGCGCGATCACGCGATGATCGAACGCCGCGTTCAGGTGCTTCATGTTGCGCACGAAGCTCGGATGGTCGCCGAACAGGTTGATCGTCGCGATGCCCGCGTCGGCAAGGCAGCCGCGCACCGCACGGTAGAACGCGACGCTGTCGAGCACCGGGCCGCGCGCGGTCGCGTCGTACAGGTCGATCTGGATCGCGCCCGTCGTGCCGCGGTTGGCCGGGTCGTTGACGAAGTCCCATGCGTCGGCTTCATGCACGGCGAGACGCGCATCGTCGGGCGGCAGCGCGAACATCGTGCGCGCGGCGACGATCACGGCCGGGTTCAGCTCGACGGCCTCGACCTTCGCTTGCGGGAGGAAGCGGTGCGAGAACTTGGTCAGCGCGCCGGTGCCGAGCCCGAGCTGGACGATCCGCCCGGGCGTTTCGAGGAACAGCAGCCACGCCATCATCTGCTGCGCGTATTCGAGCTCGATGTGCAGCGGCTTCGAGATCCGCATCGCACCCTGTACCCACTCGGTGCCGAAGTGCAGGAAGCGCACGCCGCCCTCTTCCGAGAACGTGACGGGCGCGAAGCGCGGCTTGCGCGGCGCTTCGAGCACGGGCACGTCGTCGTGTTCGTCGATGTCCGGGCGGCGCTTCACGCGCGGCGGCTGGAGTTTTTCGGAGCCGTTGTAGGCGGACGGCTTGCGATTCTTGAACGCGCGCGCCTCGGCGGACGCGCGCTTGATCAGTCGGGTCATGATTGAATCTCGCTGGGTGACGCTGGTTTTAGCGGACGAGAGGATAGCATTGGTGGGGGATGGCGGCCGCGAGCCGCGCCCGGCTGCACCCGACTTCGAATCCCGTTGGCGATACACGGCATTCATCGCTCGAAGGAGGAAACATGACCTCAACCGACAGGAAGATCTGGTTTCCGGCGAAACGCTACGGATGGGGCTGGGGATGGCCGGTTGCGTGGCAGGGCTGGGTCGTGCTGGTGCTGTTCACGCTCGGGATCATCGCGAGTGCGTGGCTGGCGCCGCCTCACCGATCGCCGTTCGCCTACGCCATTTGCATCGTGGCATTGGTCGCGCTGCTGATTGCCGTGTGCTGGCTCAAGGGCGAGAAACCCGGGTGGCGTTGGGGCAAGGACGATTGACGGTCAGGCTCGACACGCAGCCCGTGCGGTCGTGGTTCGTCGGCAGGAAACACCCCTCCCCTCGGTCATCGATACGCCGCGGCCACACTCTGTCGATCGGCTGAATTGTCCCGAATCTCCCTGCGACACGAGAATGCGAAAGAACGGCCGTGTGCGGGAAGGACACATGCTCGCATCCGCATCGACACGCATCCCGATGCCGAACCGGCTTCGCCCGTCGGCGTTCCCCCCAGCTTGTCCCGCGCCTGACATCGCAACCGAACTGCCGCAGCAGGTTCCCGCGCGCACCTTGAAAATATACCCAAATAGGGATAAATTCATCGATGGATCCGTACATCAAACCGCTGTACTGGCTCGGTTCGGCGCTTAAGGACCTGAAAGCGATGCCCGATGCCGTACAGGACACGGTCGGATATGCGCTGTACCTGGCGCAGACGGGGCGAAAGCACGATCACGCCAAGCCGTTGAGGGGCTTCGGATCGGCCGGCGTGCTCGAGATCGTGGAATCGGAAGACAACGGCACGTACCGCGCCGTCTACACCGTGAAGCTCGGGAACAGCGTGTACGTGTTGCACAGCTTCCAGAAAAAATCGTCGAGCGGCATCGCGACACCGAAGCCGGACGTCGATCTGATCCGTGAACGCCTGAAAGCAGCCGAAGCGCACGCAAAAGGAGAAAGTCGATGATCGAAATCGAGCAGGGCAGCGGTAACGTCTACGCCGATCTGGGTAGGCACGATGCCGACGAAATGCTTGTGAAGGCGCAACTCGCCGCCAAGATCGCCGAGATCATCAAGGCGCGCAAATGGACGCAGCAGCATGCCGCGCGATTGCTCGGCATGACGCAACCGAAACTGTCGAACATGCTGCGCGGACAGTTTCGCGGCGTGAGCGAAACGAAGATGCTCGAGTGTCTGGCGAAGCTCGGGCGCGACGTGCAGATCGTCGTCGGACCCGACCGTCATTCGGAAATCGAGGGGCGCATCGAAGTCGTATTCGCAGCCTGACGGCAGCGCCGCGCCCATCAAGAAATCATTCGACGCCAGAATTCCAGCTTCTGCTCGAACGACAACATTGCATTCGCCGGGCTCGACGAAGGCAGCACGAGCGTCTCGTACCCGGCCTGGCCGATCACGTCGGCGAACCGCCCTGCCGTCTTGCCATTGAAGCACACGCGCTTCAGCAACGGCGCATGGTCCCGCAACGAATCGAAGTCGTTCGGCTTCGCATTCCGGATGGCCGAGTCGAGGCTACCCTGGCGATGGCATGCATCGAGGACGTCCCAGATGCCGATGCCATGCGAAAGCACGCACACGAGCCGCGCATCGTACGGCAGGTCATGAAGCGTCGGCTCGCCGAGCACCGCCCCCAGCAACCGCCAGAACTGGTTGCGCGGATGCGCGTAATACTGCGCGGCGTCGAGCGACGCCTCGCCCGGGAAACTGCCCAGGATCATCGTGTGCGTATCCGGCCCGACGACCGGCGCAAACCCCTGCAGCATCACGCGTCTCCACGCGGCCCGACGGACCGGGGCCCGTCGCCGTGCGCATCGAGATGACGCCACAGCGCCGGCAGCATGCATTCGGTGACCATCAGCGGCTTGCCGTGACGCTGGAACACCGAACGCCGCGCAGCGAACGCATGCGGCGTGCGCACGCCCGCGCCGAGCGCATGGCTCGCGAGCGCGTACAGCGGATGGCCGGCGATCACGCGCCGGCTGACGAGCGCGGAACGTTCGACCTGCGGATCGCTGTACAGCAACTCGGCCAGCGGCCGCGTGCGCAGCCGCCGCATTGCCTGCCACACGCCCTTGCTGGCCGCGAGCGGCGCGATGCTGTGCGCGGCAACAAAAGGCGTGCCGTCGACCGACAGGATCACCTCGCGCACCCACATCGGCGCGCGCGGCGAACTGGCGAGCGCGTCCGGCTCGTCGAACCACGGGCAGTCGACGGCCTCGCGCGTCACCCGCACGTTCACGCGGCCGAGCCGCGCGAGGTGCGCGGTCAGCGATCCGCCGCGCGTCAGCCAGTCGCGCTGGTCGAGCGTGCAGCCGGGCCGCGGCGTCTCGCGCCAGCCGGCCTGGCCGCCGTCGAATCGCAAGCGCGCGTTCACGCGGCGCGCGACAGCAGCAGCGCGTTGGTCCGCTTCACGAAGCTCGCCGGATCGTCCAGCATGCCGCCTTCGGCCAGCAGCGCCTGATCGAACAACAGATGGGCCCAGTCGCCGAAATCGGCGCTGTCGGCCTTCAGTTGCTTGACGAGCGCGTGCTCCGGGTTGATCTCGAGGATCGGCTGCATCGCCGGCGCATTCTGGCCGGCCGCCTTCAGCATCCGCTGCAGGTAGCCGCTCATGTCGTTGTCGTCGGCGACGAGGCACGACGGCGAATCGGTCAGGCGGAACGTGACGCGCACTTCCTTCACCTTGTCGCCGAGCGCTTCCTTCATCTTCTCCACGACGGGCTTGATCGCCTCGCCCGCTTCTTCCTGCGCCTTCTTCTCTTCGTCGTTCAGCTCGCCGAGGTCGAGATCGCCGCGCGCCACGCTCGCGAGCGGCTTGCCGTCGAATTCATGCAGGAACGACAGCATCCATTCGTCGACGCGGTCGGTCAGCAGCAGCACCTCGACACCCTTCTTGCGGAACACTTCGAGGTGCGGGCTGTTCTTCGCGGCCTGCCACGTATCGGCCGTCACGTAGTAGATCTTGCTCTGCTCGGGCTTCATGCGCGACACGTAGTCGGCGAGCGACACGTCCTGCGCGTCGGTGTCGCCGTGCGTCGACGCGAAGCGCAGCAGCTTCGCGATGCGCTCGCGGTTCGCGTGATCCTCGCCGAGGCCTTCCTTCAGCACCTGGCCGAACGCGCCCCAGAATGTCTTGTACTTCTCCTTGCCGGCATCCTCTTCCGCGTTCGCGAGTTCCTCGAGCATCGACAGCGCGCGCTTGGTCACGCCTTCGCGGATCGCCTTCACGTCGCGGCTTTCCTGCAGGATTTCACGCGACACGTTCAGCGGCAGGTCGGCCGAATCGACGACGCCCTTCACGAAGCGCAGGTATTGCGGCAGCAGCTGCTCGGCGTCGTCCATGATGAACACGCGCTTCACGTACAGCTTCAGGCCGCCGCGGTAGTCGCGGTTCCACAGGTCGAACGGCGCGTGCGCCGGCACGAACAGCAGCTGCGTGTATTCGCTGCGGCCCTCGACGCGGTTGTGGGTCCACGTGAGCGGATCCTGGTGGTCGTGCGCGATGTGCTGGTAGAACTGCGTGTACTGCTCGTCGGTGACGTCGCCCTTCGAACGCGTCCACAGCGCGCTCGCCTGGTTGACGGTCTCGTCCTCGTCCTTCAGGACCATCTCGCCCTTTTCCTGATCCCACTCTTCCTTCTGCATCAGGATCGGCAGCGCGATGTGATCGGAATACTTCTGGATGATCGACTTCAGGCGGTGCGACGACAGCAGCTCGTCCTCGCCTTCGCGCAGGTGCAGCGTGATCGTCGTGCCGCGCTGCGCGCGCTCGATCGCGTCGATCGTGAAGTCGCCCTCGCCCGCGCTTTCCCAGCGCACGGCTTCGTTCGCCGGCAGGCCCGCGCGGCGCGTCTCGACGGTGATCTTGTCCGCGACGATGAAGCCCGAGTAGAAACCGACGCCGAACTGGCCGATCAGCGCCGCGTCCTTCTGCTGGTCGCCTGACAGCTTCGTGAAGAATTCCTTGGTGCCCGAACGCGCGATCGTGCCGAGGTTCGCGATCGCCTCGTCGCGGCTCATGCCGATGCCGTTGTCCTCGATCGTGATCGTGCGTGCGGCCTTGTCGAAGCCGATGCGGATGCGCAGGTTCGGATCGTTCTCGTACAGCGCGTTGTCCGCGAGCGCTTCGAAACGCAGCTTGTCGGCCGCGTCGGACGCGTTCGACACCAGTTCGCGCAGGAAGATTTCCTTGTTGCTGTAGAGCGAATGGATCATCAGGTGGAGAAGTTGCTTGACCTCTGCCTGAAAGCTCATCGTTTCATGTGCCATGGATGCTGTTTCCTCTTACTTGAACTTGAATGGTGTGGCGCAGGCGCCCGGCGCGCGATGCCGGACGGCCCTGGAGGGCCACCGCCTGGCGCAAGCGGTTTGCGCGCGTATCTGGGGATCGCACGCCCGATTTCAAGGGCCGGCGTGCGGCGCCCGATTACGACGCGCGGCGTACGGCCGAATCGATATAGCGCGACAGCAGCCCCGGCAGCGCCGGATCGCCGCAGTTCGCGACGTTGAAGCGCATCCACGTCGACGGCGATTGCTGCGGCGAGAACAGGCTGCCCGGCGTCAGCAGAAAGCCGGCCTCGTGCGCGACCGCCGCGAGCGCGTCGGAGTCGACGCCCGTGTCGGCCCACAGGAACATCCCGGCCGCCGGCATCGTGAAGAGGCCGAGCCCGGTGCGCTCGAGCATCCGCGCGGTCTTGTCGCGCACGCCGTCGAGCCGCGCGCGCAGCCGCTCCACGTGGCGCCGGTAATGCCCTTCGGTCAGGATCTTGTAGAGCACGCGCTCGTTGAGCTCGGGCGTCGTCATCCCGACCAGCATCTTCTGGTCGGTGACCGCCTTCGCGATCTCCGGCGCGCACGCGACATAGCCGACCCGCAGGTTCGCCGCGAGCGTCTTCGAATAGCTGCCGAGGTAGATCACGCGCTTCAGCTGGTCGAGGCTCGCGAGGCGCGTGGCCGGATAGCTCGGCGGGCACAGGTCGCCGTACACGTCGTCCTCGACGACGAGGAAGTCGTACGCCTCCGCGAGCTTCAGGATCCGGAACGCCTGCGCGGCCGACAGCGACGTGCCGGTCGGGTTCTGCAGCACCGAGTTGATCACGAGCATCTTTGGCCGCCACATCTGCACCAGCGTCTCGAGCGCGTCGAGATCGGGGCCGTCCGGTGTGTAAGGCATCCCGACGAGTTGCGCGCCCTGCGCCGCGAAACGCCCGAACATCTGGAACCAGGCCGGATCGCCGACGATCACCGCGTCGCCAGGCCGCATGTAGATCCGCGAAATCAGGTCGATCGCCTGCGTGATCCCCGAGACGAGCACGATCTGCTCGGGTTTCGCGCCGATCTCCACTTCGGCGAGGCGCGTCTGCAGTTGCTGGCGCAGCGGCAGGAAGCCCTGCGCGGTGCCGAAGCCGAGCATCTGCGCGCCGGACTGGCGCCCGAGCGCGCGCAGCGCGCCGGTAATCAGTTCGCCGTCGAGCCAGCGGCCCGGCAGATAGCCGAGACCCGGCCCCTTTTCCGGGCTGACGGTGTGCAGCATGTTGCGCAGCAGCCAGACGACGTCGATCGTGTTGTGCACCGGCGCGGCCTCGGCCACGCGCGCGACGCTGTCGGCCGGCTGCGGGCCGGCGGCCGTGCGCTCGCGCACGTAGAAACCCGAGCCGCGCCGCGAGTCGAGATAGCCCTGCGCGACGAGCCGCTCATAGGCCTCGACGACGGTGAAGCGGGATACGCTCTTGTCGAGCGCGAGCTTGCGGATCGACGGCATCCGCATGCCGGGCCGGAACACGCGTTCGTCGATACGCCGCCGCGCCCACTGGACCAACTGGTCGACGAGCGTGAGCGTGGCCGTATCGTGCGGCACGGGAATCTGGGCGAGTGGGACGGTGGACATGGGCGGCAGCTCCAACTGTACCGAAGGCTATCGCGCCGATTGTACCGTTACTGTGCCGGTAGCGACGATTACAGTTGACCGGAACGGCGACCGTGCGGCCGCCGTTCCGGCACCGCCGCACCCGGCACCGCGCCCACCGGCCCGCATCGCGGTCGGTGCACCGGCCGGGCCGGCCACCGCCCGGCGCCTCGTCTGCCCACCATGACACTTTCGCTTCCCGACCGACGTTCATGCCAGCCCGCTCCCTGACACTCGACCATCTCGTGATCGCCGCGCGCACGCTCGACGAAGGCGTACGCCATGTCGCCGACGCGCTCGGCATCGAACCGGCCGGCGGCGGCCGCCACCCGCTGATGCGAACCCACAATGCGCTGTTCGGCGCGTGGGGCGGGCTGTACCTCGAGGTGATCGCGATCGACCCCGACGCGCCGGCGCCGAACGACGGCGCCGAGCCGCCGCGCGCCCGGCTGTTCGCGCTCGACGAGCCGGCCATGCACGCGCGGCTCGCGCAAGGCCCGTTTCTCGCGCACTGGGTCGCGCGCGTCGACCATCCGCGCCAGCTCGCGCTGTGGCAGAGCCAGTACCCGGCACGCATCGCGCCGGTCGTCGCGATGCGGCGCGGCGACCTGAGCTGGGGCCTCACCGTGCCCGACGACGGCGCGTTCCCCGCGTGGCAAGGCGCGGGCGACGGCCTCGTGCCGTCGCTGATCCAGTGGGACAGCACGCGCCACCCGTCCGAATCGCTGCCGGGCGACGGCGTCGCGCTGAAGGCGCTCAAGGGCGTCCACCCGCGCGCGGATGCGATCCGCGAGCAGCTCGACTGGCTCGGCGCCGCCCACCTGCTCGACCTCGAAGCCGCCGACGGCCCGCCCGCGCTCGTCGCCGAATTCGACACGCCGCAGGGCCCGCGCACGCTGCGCTGAGCCGCCCACCGCCCCGCCCCTACCCAATACCGGCAACACGGAGACACCCATCCCATGAATTCGCGCGAAACCCGAGGCATGCTGCTCGGCCTCATCGGCGTCATGATCTTCAGCCTGACGCTGCCGATGACGCGGATCGTCGTCTCCGAACTCCATCCGCTGCTCAACGGGCTCGGCCGCGCGCTCGCCGCCGCGGTACCGGCCGGCCTGCTGCTGTGGTGGCGCCGCGAGCCGCTGCCGACCCGCGCGCAACTGAAAAGCCTCGCGATCACGTCGGCGGGCGTGATCATCGCGTATCCGGTGTTTTCCGCATGGGCGATGAAATCGGTACCGGCGTCGCACGGCGCGGTGGTCAACGGCCTCCAGCCGCTGTTCGTCGCGCTGTACGCGGCATGGCTGTCGCACGAGCGGCCGTCGAAGGCGTTCTGGGCCAGCGCGGTGGCCGGCAGCGCACTCGTGATCGCGTTCGCGCTGCGCGACGGCGGCGGCACCGTGCAGGCCGGCGACGCACTGATGCTCGTCGCGGTCGGCATCGGCGCGCTCGGCTATGCGGAAGGCGCGCGCCTCGCGCGCCAGATCGGCGGCTGGCAGGTGATCTGCTGGGCGCTCGTCGTGTCCGCGCCGTTCCTCGTGCTGCCGGTCGGCTGGCTCGCATGGATGCAGCATGCCGCGCATCCGGGCCCGCTCGCCCTGCGCACGTGGCTCGCCTTCGGCTACGTGACCCTCTTTTCGCAATTCATCGGCTTTTTCGCGTGGTACGCGGGGCTCGCGATGGGCGGCATCGCGCGCGTGGGCCAGGTGCAACTGCTGCAGATTTTTTTCACGATCGCCTTTTCCGCGCTGCTGTTCGGCGAAACGGTCACGTCGTCCACGTGGCTGTTCGCGGCCGCGGTGATCGCCACCGTGGTGCTCGGGCGCCGCTCGGCGGTCGCCACGGCCGCGCAACCGGCTCGCGCCGGCTGAACAGGTGCGCCATAATGGACGTTTTGCCTGATCGGTTTTGCCCACCCGGCCGCGAAGGCTCGATCGCGCTCGCGCATGCCCACCCGGCAGCGTCGAAGCGATTTGCCCGAACGACCTTTCTTGACTGACCACGATATCCGAACGAGGAGACTATGAATCCGAGCGACCTGCATCCGCCGCACTGGCAGCTTTCCGAACGCGCCCGCAAGCTGACGAGCTCTGCGATCCGCGAAATCCTGAAGGTCACGGAACGCCCCGAGGTCATCTCGTTCGCCGGCGGCCTGCCCGCCCCCGCGACGTTCCCGGCCGAACGCATGCGCGCCGCCGCCGATCGCGTGCTGCGCGACGCGCCGGCCGCCGCGCTCCAGTACAGCGCGACCGAAGGCTACCTGCCGCTGCGCGAATGGATCGCCGAGCGCTACAGCGTGCGCGTGTCGCAGGTGCTGATCACGACCGGCTCGCAGCAGGCGCTCGACCTGCTCGGCAAGGCGCTCGTCGATCCGGGCAGTCCGATCCTCGTCGAAACCCCGACCTACCTCGGCGCACTGCAGTCGTTCTCGCTGTACGAGCCGCGCTACGTGCAGGTGCCGACCGACGAGCAGGGCCTGCTGCCGGAAGGCCTGACGCCGGAACTCACGCAAGGCGCGCGCCTGCTGTACGCGCAGCCGAACTTCCAGAACCCGACCGGCCGCCGCCTGCCCGTCGAGCGCCGCCGCGCGCTCGCCGCGTTCGCGCAGTCGAGCCCGTTCCCGGTGCTGGAAGACGATCCGTACGGCGCGCTGAACTACCGCGGCGAGCCGCTGCCGACGATGCTGTCGATGGCGCCCGATCACGTCGTGCACCTCGGCACGTTCTCGAAGGTGCTCGCGCCGGGCCTGCGGATCGGCTACATCATTGCGCCCGAGGAACTCCACTTCAAGCTCGTGCAGGCCAAGCAGGCCACCGACCTGCACACGCCGACGCTCACGCAGCGCATCGCGCACGAAGTGATCAAGGACGGTTTCCTCGACGAGCACATCCCGACGATCCGCGAGCTGTACAGCGCGCAGTGCGACGCGATGCTCGGCTCGCTCGAGCGCCACATGCCGGAAGGCGTCACGTGGAACCGGCCGGAAGGCGGGATGTTCATCTGGGTGAACCTGCCCGCGCAGATCGACAGCATGAAGCTGCTCGCGGCGGCCGTCGACAATCACGTCGCCTTCGTGCCGGGCGCGCCGTTCTTCGCGGACAACGCGCAGCAGAACACGCTGCGCCTGTCGTTCGTGACGGTGCCGCCCGAGAAGATCGAGGAAGGCGTCGCTCGCCTCGGCAAGCTGCTGCGCGAGCGCCTCTGATCCCCTTTTTCCTGTCACGACTCTCTACGAGGAATCGAATCCATGGCTAACGTCTACGACAAGCTGAAGTCGCTCGGCATCGAGCTCCCGACCGCCGGTGCACCGGCCGCCGCCTACGTGATGAGCGCGCAAAGCGGCAATACGGTCTACCTGTCGGGCCACATCGCGAAGAAGGACGGCAAGGTCTGGGCCGGCAAGCTCGGCGCGGATCTTCAGACGGAAGACGGCAAGGCGGCCGCGCGCTCGATCGCGATCGACCTGCTCGCGACGCTGCACGCGCACACCGGCGACCTGAACAAGGTCACGCGCATCGTCAAGCTGATGAGCCTCGTCAACTCGACGCTCGACTTCACCGAACAGCACGTCGTGACGAACGGCGCGTCGGAACTGATCGCCGAAGTGTTCGGCGACGCGGGCAAGCACGCACGCTCGGCTTTCGGCGTCGCGCAGATCCCGCTCGGCGCGTGCGTCGAGATCGAGCTGATCGCCGAAGTTGCGTAACGGGCGCAACGCAGTGCCCGGCCGTCTCGTCCGCTTCAAGCAGGTCGACGTGTTCACGTCGGTGCCGTTCAAGGGCAACGCGCTCGCCGTGGTGTTCGACGCCGATTCGCTCGGCGACGACGCCATGCTCGAGATCGCCCGCTGGACGAACCTGTCGGAAACCACGTTCGTCTGCACGCCGACCGATCCGGAGGCCGACTACCGCGTCCGGATCTTCACGACGGCCGGTGAACTGCCGTTCGCCGGCCACCCGACGCTCGGCACCGCGCATGCGTTCCTGGAAAGCGGCGCGCGGCCGCGTACGCCGGGCCGGCTGATCCAGCAGTGCGGGGTCGGCCTGGTTGCGCTGCGCGAGCAGGCCGACGGCTGGGCGTTCGCCGCGCCGCCGGCCCGCGTCACGCCGCTCGACCGTTCGGACTACGCGGCACTGGCGGCCGCGCTGCGCAGCGACGCGATCGACCTGGAAGCCGAGCCGTGCGCGGTCGACAACGGCGCGCCGTGGCTGGTCGTGCGGCTGAAGTCGGCCGACGCGTGCATCGGCCTGTCGCCCGATCCGGCCGCGCTGGAGGCGCTCACGCACCGTTACGGCATGGACGGCCTCGCCGTCTACGCCCCGCACGCCGAAGGCGGCCCCGCGACGTTCGAAATCCGCTGCCTGATGACGGGCGGCAACTTCGGCTTCGGCGAGGATCCCGTCACCGGCAGCGCAAACGCCGCGCTGGCCGGGCTGCTGACACGGCAGGAGCGCCGCCCCGGCCCGTCGTATACGGCCCGCCAGGGTACGGCGATCGGCCGCGACGGCCGCATCTTCGTCAGCTATGCCGAAGACGGCACCACCTGGATCGGCGGCGATGTCGTCACGGTCGTCGACGGCACCTTCCTGTCACCCGTGTGACATTTCGCGATGTGCGATGGCGCCGGCCCGCCCGGCGCCCCCTACGCTTCGCCCAACTATCGCAAAAACGTTCCAGCCAGTAATATCGGGCCTAATCCGTTGTTTCGGAGGTCTGTCCATGGTTGCGTGTCCCGCGAACGAACAGACGTCGGGACAACCCGAACCATAGCCAGCCATCCTGACGGATGGCGCACGCGAGCAGGACGCCACCCTCTTCGATGAGCTCCGCCCGGTCCAACCACACGCCGCCGACCCGGCCGCTTCGCGCGCCGCGCAAATCGCGCCGGCGTGCGCTATTTGCGATCCCGCTGCTCGGGATGCTGGCGCTTGCGCTGCTGTGGGCTGTGATCATCGCGCGTCTCTCGGTGGAAAAGGACAGTGCATACAAGGAGGCGGCGGCTTCCGCGGCGATCCTGTCCTCCGCGCTCGAGCAGCATACGGTCAAGGCGATCCACCAGGTCGACCAGATCACCCGCTTCGTCAAGTTCGAATTCGAGAAGTCGCCTGCGCGCTTCAACCTCGCGAGCGCCGTCGAGAAAGGCGTCGTGCCGAGCGACACGCTGATCCAGGTGTCGCTCGTCAACGCGAAGGGCATCCTGTTCGCGAACACGGCCGAGCTGCATCCGCAGCCGATCAACCTGTCCGACCGCGAACACTTCAAGGTCCACCTCGCGCACAACGACGACCGCCTCTTCATCAGCAAGCCCGTGCTCGGCCGCGTATCGAGCCACTGGACGCTGCAGATGACACGCCGCCTGAACAACCCGGACGGCAGCTTCGCGGGCATCGTCGTCGTGTCGGAAGACCCGAGCTACTTCACGAACGACTTCTACAACAACGCGGCGATCGGCAAGGAAGGCGTGATCGCGGTCGTGTCCGATACGGGCGGCGTGCTCGCGCGGCGCACGGGCTCGGTCAGCAACGCGCCGGGCGCGTTTTCGGCGTCGGGCGTCTACCCGATCGCCGAGCGCGTGACGGGCACGATCATCGACCCGATCGACGGCGTGACGCGCATCGTGTCGTACCGCCACCTCGACGGCTACCCGCTCGCGGTGATGGTCGGGCTGTCGCAGACCGAGGAATTCGCGGACTACTACCACACGCGCAACGTCTACCTGCTGATGACGAGCTTCATCACGCTCGCGATGCTCGCGTTCTTCGGCGTCGCGACGGGGCTGATCGGCAAGCTGCTCGGCCGCGAGCGGGAAATGACGCAGCTCGCCGAATACGACCTGCTCACCGGCCTCGCGAACCGCTATGCGACGCTGCGCGGGCTGCGCAACGACGTGTCGATGCCGACGAGCCTGTCGCGGCTCGGGCTGCTGTTCATCGACCTCGACAACTTCAAGACCGTCAACGACACGCTCGGCCACAACGCCGGCGACATCGTGCTGCAGATGACCGCGTCGCGCCTGGCCGATGCGGTCGGCGACGAAGGCTCGCTCGCGCGGATCGGCGGCGACGAGTTCGTCGTCGTGATGAAGGGCGACGACGTCGAGCGGCGCGCGGTGCGGCTCGCGGAAGCGATCATCCGGATGTTCAGCGAACCGTTCGACGTGCGCGGCAGCTCGTTCGTCCTGCACGCGAGCATCGGCATCGCGCTGCACACGGTCGCGAACGAAAGCGAGATCGACCTGCTGAAGAAGGCCGATCTCGCGATGTACAGCGCGAAGGACGCCGGCAAGAACTGCTACCAGTTCTACGCGCCGCACCTGTCGCACCGCGCCGACCACCTGATGCGCTGGGAACAGCAACTCCGCGTCGCGCTCGCCGAGGGGCAGCTGTTCCTCGCGTACCAGCCGAAGATCGACCTCACGCACCGCCACATCACCGGCTTCGAGGCGCTCGCGCGCTGGGATCACCCCGAGCACGGGATCATCTCCGCGAACGAATTCATTTCGATTGCCGAATCGACCGGCCTGATCGTGCCGATCGGCGACTTCGTGATCCGCACCGCGTGCGAGCAGATCGCGCGCTGGCGCGACGAGGGCCACGATACGCTGACGCTCGCGGTCAACATCTCGCCGGTGCAGTTCTGGCGCGGCGACCTGATCGAGACGATCTCGAGCACGCTGCAGGAAACCGGCATCGACGCGAACCGGCTCGAAATCGAGATCACCGAAACCGCGATGATGGAATATCCGGAGCTCGTGTCCGAGAAGATCGTCGCACTGAAGAAACTCGGCATCCGGATCGCACTCGACGATTTCGGCACCGGCTATTCGTCGCTGTCGTACCTGCACCGCTTCTCCGTCGACACGCTGAAGGTCGACCGCTCGTTCGTGCAGGCGATCCCGAACGATCGCAGCGTGTGCGTGATGGTGTCGTCGATCGTGCATCTCGCGCGCTCGCTCGGCCTGACCGTCGTCGTCGAGGGTACGGAAACCGAGGAGCAGATCGCGTGGCTGTCCGCGCTCGGCGAAATCGAGGCGCAGGGCTTCCTGTTCTCGCGACCGGTGCCGGCCGACGCGATTCCCGCGCTGATCGCGCGCTTCGGCGTGCGCAGCGATTCACCGAACGTGATCGCGCACCGCGCGACGGGCAGCACGGGCGCGTAAGCGCACCGTAGCCGTGGCGGGCGTTGCATGCGCCGTCATTGTTTCGTTTTCCGATCCGATTGTTGGGTTCATGAACTAGCGTTTTCGCTCATGGTCGTGTCACGATGCGCGGCGGACAATCGGGAGGGGCAACGTGTCGGCGGGCCGCCGGCATGGCCATACGCGAGAGATCGGGCCCCGAGCCCACACCACCAAGATGACAACCGTCGAAATCGAAGCGACCGCTGATGTCGAACAGGCACAGGCTTCCCTGTGGGACCTGTTCAAGGTCGTTGCCAGCATTTCGGCGGTCTCGTGGGGCGGGCTTTCCATGATGGCGCAGCTCGAACGCCACTACGTGGAGCGGCTGCAGCGCATCGAGCCTCACGTATTCGGCGATCTCGTCGCGCTGGCCTGGCTCGTGCCGGGCCCCGTAGGCTGCAACGTGGCGGTACAGGTCGGCCAGATACTGCATGGCCGTGTCGGCGCATGGGTTGCCGGCATCGCGAGCGTGCTGCCCTTCTCCATCCTGATGACGCTGTTCGCGATCTTCTATCGCACGCCATTCGTGCGCTCGCTGGCGGCGCCGATGCTGATCAATCACTTCGGGATGGTGCTCGCCGCGCTGATCGGCGTCACCTGGGTCAAGCAGTTGCGCTCGCTCGCGCGCACACGGCGCGAACAGCTGATCGCCGCGCTGTCGACGATTCTGCTTGCTTTCGCGCATAATCCGGCCGCTTTCGTCGGGATTCTTTTCGCCGCATTCGCGGCGGGCTGGCTGACCGGGCCGCCGCAGCGCGACGCGGTCGATTTCACGCTGTCGGCCCGCGACCGCAACCTGCTCGTGCTGCTCGGCGTGCTCGTCACGCTGTTCGCGGTGCCGCTGCCCGGCGATTACCAGGCGACGCTGCTGTGGCCGCGCCTCGCCGGCGCAGGCATGACGCTGTTCGGCGGCGGCTTTTCCGCGCTGCCCGTGCTCAAGACGCTGTTCGTCACGCCGGCAACGGGCATCTCCGATCACGACTTCACGCTTGCGTTCGCGCTGTCGCCCGTCGCGCCCGGGCCGCTGCTGAACGTCGTACCGTTTCTCGGCTACCTGACCGACGGCTGGGTCGGCGCGCTGCTCGCGACGGCCGCGCTGTTCATTCCGTCGGGCTGCCTCGTCGTGTTTGCGCAGAACCATCTGTCCCGGCTCAAGCGCCATTCGCGTTTCGAGCACGGGATGCGCCTGCTGCGCGCGGCGACCACGGGTTTTCTCGTCGTCGCCGTCGTGAGGATCCTGCACCGCGAACCGGCCGACCCCGTTTACTGGCTGACGGGCGCCTTCGCGACACTTTGCTTCGCGCGCTTCAAGGTGCCCGTCTATGCCGTGTACGCAACGGTCGCGGTTGCGTGCGGCGTGTGGCTGTGGGCCGCCGCGCGCTGACGGGCGGCGGCCGCCGCCCCGTCGGCCTTGACCGGCATTCGCCCGTCCTCACCCTGCCTGCACCGCGACCCGGCGTGCCATCCAGCGGGCGCGCAGCGCGTCGTACGCAAGGTTGAAGCCGAACGTGTAAGGCAGGAAGAACAGCACGATACCGAGGTCAAGCAGCAGCGCCTCGACGAGGCTCACGTTCAGCCACCACGCGGCGACCGGCACCACCAGCACGACGAGGCCGAGCTCGAACAAGGCCGCATGCGCGATCCGCATGCCGAGCGTGCGCGACAGCCCCGCGCGTCGCTCGATGCGGTCGAACAGCGTATTGAACGCCATGTTCCACGCCATCGCGATCAGCGACACCATCACCGTCAGCACACCGACGTGCGACACCGGCATGTCGAGCAGCCACGCGCCGAGCGGCGCGCACAGCGCGATCGCGACCAGCTCGAACGTCAGTGCATGCAGCAACCGTTCCGTCACCGTTTTGTTGACCTGTTTCATGATTCCCTCCGATTCGTCTGCTTCGTTGATGGCCGCCATTTTGATCGGCACAACCGTATGAATCCAGTTTGATATCATCGGTTTTACCGATATAACGCCATCAGGAGCGCCGCATGCGCCACGCCCCCGAAGCCCTGCTCGCATTCGCCGAAGCCGCGCTGCTCGGCTCGTTCACGGCCGCCGCGCGCAAGCTCGGCAAGCGCCAGTCGACCGTGTCGGAGGCGATCGCGAACCTCGAGATCGATCTCGGCGTGCAGTTGTTCGACCGCTCGACGCGCGCGCCGACGCTGACCGACGCCGGGCGGGCACTGCTGCCGCAGGTGCAGCGCGCGCTCGAGGCCGGCGCGGCAATCGACCGCACGGCCGCGCGGCTCGCGCGCGGCGAGGAAGCGCGGCTGACGCTCGTCGTGTCCGATACGTACCAGTCGAAGCGCTACGAGGAAACGTTGATGGCGCTCGAGCGGCGCTTTCCGGCGCTCGAGTTCGAATGCCAGATCGCCGAGCACGACGACGTGCTCGACCTGATCCAGCAGGGACGCGCGCAGCTCGGGCTGATGGCCGCGCGCGCGGCCTACCCGGCCGACATCGGCGCGGCGACGATCGCGGAGGAATCGGAGATCGGGCTGTTCGTCGGCCGCATGCACGCGCTCGCCGAATACGGCGACGCCGACGTGCCGCACGCCGCGCTGCGCGACGTGCGCGAACTGCGCCTCAATACCTATGTGAAAACGGAAGGTCGCGGCACCGGCGACCGGATCGTCGTCGGCACGCAGCACTGGCTGGCACCGAGCTACCTGATGCTGCTGGAGATGGCCGTGCAGGGGTTCGGCTGGGCCGAACTGCCGCGCTGGATGGTCGACCACTTTGCGCGCGATCGCCTGTGCGAACTGCGGGCGCGCGGCTGGCCGCGCCGCGTGCGGGTCGATGCGGTCTGGTCGCGCAACCGGCCGCTCGGCCCGGTCGGCTCATGGCTGCTCGATGCGATGCTGGCCGCGTAGCGACGCAGGCCGATGCGCCGGCGGCCGCATGCCGGCCGGCACCGGCAGGTCAGAAGCCGCGCGACAACACCGCCGCGCCGATCGTCACGACGCCGAGCACGAGGTTCACGAGGACGAGCAGGCGCACCGTATTCACCGCGCGCGCGCCGTCCGGCCACTTCTGCGCCTGCACCGCACGACGGATGCGCGGGAACAGCGCGAACCGGATATGCCCGAAGATCAGCATCATCACGACGCCGAGCCCGGCCATTGCATGCAGCGACCACGTTGCGTGCGCGCCGCCGAATTCCACGAGCAGGAAGCCGCCGGACAGCAGGATCACGATCACGGCACCCGACACCCAGTTGAAGAAGCGGCCGAACACGCCTTCGATCAGCGGCAACCGAAGCTGCGGCGACAGGTCGGACAGCGCCGGACGCAAGCAGAAGTTGGCGAAGACCATCCCGCCCACCCACACGGCGACGGCCAGCAGATGAAGAAACAGCGCGACGGAGACAGCATGGGACATGACGGCAATCCTGTGAGGAGTGGGGTACGGCGAACGGCCGCGTCGCACGCGGCATCGAGCGACGTTCGACCGGATTGTCGCCGCCCGGTTCAGACCCCAGGCGCGATTTCACATTATTTTGCAAGTTCCGCGTGACAGCGCCACGCTTGCTTACCCGAATCCCCGCTCAAAAAGAACAGGCCGCACGCCCGCCGAAGCGGAGGTGCGGCCTTCAATCACGGCCGAACCGGCCGATCGATCGCGCGTCGCGTCAGCCGAGCAGCGGACGCAGCTCGTTGACGACCTTGAGCTTCGTCTCCGGTGCGCGGCCCTTGCGTGCGCGCTTGCCGACGTGCGGCGCCAGCCCCGCATACGACAGCGTCTCGTCCTGCGCCTTGCCGCCGCGGCCGGTACCGATCAGCACGACGCCGGCCGGATCGATCGCGAGCGCCTGAACGAGCGTTTCCTTGTCGTCGAGCGCCATCAGGATCACGCCGCGACCGCCGCCGGACAGCGTCTTCATCTCGTCCATCCCGAACACCAGCAGGCGGCCGCCGCTCGACAGGCACGCGACCTGCGTCGCGTTCGGCAGCACCGGCATCGGCGCGAGCGGCACCGCGCCCGCATCGATGGTCATGAACGACTTGCCGGCCTTCACGCGGCTCACCATGTCGCCGACCTTCGCGAGGAAGCCGAAGCCGTTGCTCGACGCGAGCAGCAGTTGCTGGTCAGCCGGCGCCGCGTAGTAGTGCATCAGGTGCGAGCCCGATTCGAGCTCGATCAGCGACGTGACCGGCACGCCGTCACCGCGCCCGCCCGGCAGCACCGACACGTCGACCGAGTACACGCGGCCGCTGCTGCCCCACGCGATCAGGCGGTCCGGCGTGCGGCACTGGAACGCCGCGTACAGATGGTCGCCGGCCTTGAACGTGAAACCTGCCGGGTCGAGCCCGTGGCCCTTCAGCGCACGCACCCAGCCCTTCTGCGACACGACCACCGTCACCGGTTCGTCGACCACCTTCGCCTCGAACGTCGCGCGCTTTTCCTGCTGGATCAGCGTGCGGCGATCGTCGCCGTACTGCTTCGCATCGGCCTCGATCTCCTTGATCATCAGCCGCTTCATCGCGTTTTCGTTCGCGAGCAGCTCCTCGAGCTTCGCCTTCTCGTCGCGCAGCGCTTCGAGTTCCTTCTCGATCTTGATCTTCTCGAGCCGCGCGAGCTGGCGCAGCCGGATTTCGAGAATGTCTTCCGCTTGCCGTTCGCTGAGGCCGAACGCGCTCATCAGCGCGGCCTTCGGCTCGTCCGACTCGCGGATGATGCGGATCACCTCGTCGATGTTCAGGAAGACGATCATCCGCCCTTCGAGGATGTGGATGCGGTCGTCGACCTTCGCGAGACGATGGCGGCAACGGCGCGTCATCGTCAGCTGGCGGAACTTCACCCATTCGTCGAGGATCGTCAGCAGGCCCTTCTGGCCCGGCCGGCCATCGGCGCCGATCATCACGAGGTTCAGCGTCGCGTTCGACTCGAGGCTCGTGTACGCGAGCAGCGTGTTCACGAATTCCGTCTGGTCGATCGTGCGCGACTTCGGCTCGAACACGAGCCGCACCGCCGCTTCCTTGCCCGACTCGTCGCGCACCGCGTCGAGCAGGTCGAGCATCGCCTTCTTCGTGTTGAGCTGCTCGGGCGTGAGCGTCTTCTTGCCGAGCTTGAGCTTCGGGTTCGTCAGCTCCTCGATTTCCTCGAGCACCTTCTGGCCCGACGTGTTCGGCGGCAGCTCGGTGACGACCAGTTGCCACTGGCCGCGCGCGAGATCCTCGATCTTCCAGCGCGCGCGCACCTTCAGGCTGCCACGGCCGGTTTCATAGGCCGCCGCGATTTCCGTGTCGCTCGAGATGATCTGGCCGCCGCCCGGGAAATCCGGGCCGGGGATCAGGTTCATCAGCTCCGCATGCGAGAGCTTCGGATTGCGGATCAACGCGACCGCCGCCGCAGCGACTTCGCGCAGGTTGTGCGACGGAATTTCGGTGGCGAGGCCGACCGCGATACCCGACGCGCCGTTCAGCAGCACGAACGGCATGCGGCTCGGCAGCGTCTTCGGCTCCTCGAACGAGCCGTCGTAGTTCGGCATGAAGTCGACCGTGCCCTGGTCGATCTCGTCGAGCAGCAGCTTCGAGATCGGCGTGAGCCGCGCTTCGGTGTATCGCATCGCCGCCGCGCCGTCGCCGTCGCGCGAGCCGAAGTTGCCCTGCCCGTCGATCAGCGGGTAGCGCAGCGAGAAATCCTGCGCGAGACGCACGAGCGCGTCGTACGCCGACTGGTCGCCGTGCGGGTGGTATTTACCGAGCACGTCGCCCACGACGCGCGCCGACTTCACCGGCTTCGCGTCCGGGCCGAGGCCCATTTCGTTCATCGCGAACAGGATCCGGCGCTGCACCGGCTTCTGGCCGTCGCACACGTCGGGCAGCGCGCGGCTCTTCACGACGCTGACCGCGTAGCTGAGATACGCCTGCTCCGCGTAGTTGCCGAGCGTCAGCGCATCGCTCTCCGGCGCGCCGGAGTCGGCAAAGAGATCGGAGGTGTTGTCGTCCATCTGAATTCCGTATTCGTAAGTGGCGTGAGGCCGGGCCGGGCGTCATGCCCGGCCGCGCGGATTCCCGGCTTAAATGTCCGCTTCGACGTCGTTGCCCTTTTCCTCGAGCCAGCCGCGTCGCGCGGCTGCCTCGCCCTTGCCCATCAGCATCGTCATGCGCGCGACGGTTGCCTCGTAGTCGAGTTCGCCGAGCTTCACCGGCATCAGGCGGCGCGTGTCGGGGTTCATCGTGGTATCCCACAGCTGCTCGGCGCTCATTTCGCCGAGCCCCTTGAAGCGGCTGATGCTCCATTGCGTCTCGCGCACGCCGTCCTTGCGGAGCTTGTCGAGAATCGCTTCCAGTTCGCCCTCGTCGAGCGCATAGAGCTTCTGCGCCGCCTTCTTGCCGCGCGCCGGCGCATCGACGCGGAACAGCGGCGGCCGCGCGACGCACACGTGGCCGCGCTCGATCAGTTGCGGAAAATGCTTGAAAAACAGCGTGAGCAGCAGCACCTGGATGTGCGAGCCGTCGACGTCCGCGTCCGACAGGATGCAGATCTTGCCGTAGCGCAGGTTCGACAGGTCGACGCTTTCATCGGGGCTGTGCGGATCGACGCCGATCGCCACCGAGATGTCGTGCACCTCGTTGTTCGCGAACAGGCGGTCGCGCTCGGTTTCCCAGGTATTCAGCACCTTGCCGCGCAGCGGCAGGATCGCCTGGTATTCCTTGTCGCGGCCCATCTTCGCGGAACCGCCCGCCGAGTCGCCCTCGACGAGGAACAGCTCGTTGCGCGTAATGTCCTCGGTCTCGCAGTCGGTCAGCTTGCCGGGCAGCACCGCGACGCCCGAGCTCTTGCGCTTCTCGACCTTCTGGCCCGCGCGCGTGCGCGCCTGGGCCTGCTTGATCACGAGTTCGGCGAGCTTCTTGCCGTGCTCGACGTGCTGGTTCAGCCACAGCTCCAGCGCCGGACGCGAGAACGACGACACGAGCTTCACCGCGTCGCGGCTGTTCAGGCGTTCCTTGATCTGCCCCTGGAACTGCGGATCGAGCACCTTCGCCGACAGCACGAACGACACGCGCGCGAATACGTCTTCCGCGAGCAGCTTCACGCCCTTCGGCTGCAGGTTGTGCAGTTCGACGAAGCTTTTCACCGCCTGGTAGAGACCGTCGCGCAGGCCGGATTCATGCGTGCCGCCGGCCGGCGTCGGGATCAGGTTCACGTACGACTCGCGCACGAGCGAACCTTCCTCGCTCCAGGCGACGACCCACGATGCGCCCTCGCCTTCGGCGAAGGTATCGTCGCCCGAACGCGAATCGGCGAAACGCTCGCCTTCGAACAACGGGATCAGCAACTCGCTGCCGTTCATTTCGTCGAGCAGGTAGCCGCGCAGGCCGTCTTCATATTTCCACGTCTGGCGCTCGCCGCTCTTTTCGTTGACGAGCACGACCTCGACGCCCGGCAGCAGCACGGCCTTCGAGCGCAGCAGGCGCTGCAGCTCGCCGAGCGGCAGGTTCGGCGAATCGAAGTACTTCGGATTCGGCCACACCTGCACGCGCGTGCCGGACTTCTTTTCGCCGCGGCCCGCGCCCTGCGTCGTGAGCGGCTTCACCACATCGCCTTCGGCGAAGCCGAGTTCCGCGATCTTGCCGTCGCGCCAGACGGTGACGTCGAGGCGCGTCGCGAGCGCGTTCGTCACCGACACGCCGACGCCGTGCAGGCCGCCCGAGAACGTATAGGCGCCGCCCGCGGCCTTGTCGAACTTGCCGCCTGCGTGCAGGCGCGTGAATACGATCTCGACGACCGGCACCCCCTCTTCGGGGTGCATGCCGAACGGGATGCCGCGGCCGTCGTCCTCGACCGATACCGACTGGTCGGCGTGCAGCGTGACCGTGATCTGCTTGCCGTAGCCGCCGAGTGCCTCGTCGGACGCGTTGTCGATGACTTCCTGGATGATGTGCAGCGGATTCTCGGTACGGGTGTACATGCCGGGGCGCTGCTTGACCGGCTCGAGACCCTTGAGCACCTTGATCGATGCTTCGCTATAGGCCGCGCTGGGTTTCTTCGTTGACATAGGCGCTGAATTTCGTCATTCATCGGGACGTTGTCCACACCTCGTGTGGATAACGTCGTGGACAAAACGTTGAGTTCCGTAAAAAAGCGAATCGAAACAACGGTGTGCTTGGACTGCTCAGAAAGCGGGCGCGCGGCGTTGGCTGCGCTGCCCGGGACGCGCGGTATTTTACTGGTTCCGCGTGGCACGCCAATCGCGCAATCGCGCGCGGCCGCCGCCGGCCGCGCGACGCGTCATGCGGATTACGCCGGCTTGCGCTTCGCCTCGAGCGTTTCCCACCGTTCGAGCGCCGCGAGCAATTCGTCGTCGATCGCCGCGAACCGCTCGGTCAGGCGCGTGCCTTCCTGCGGATCCTTCGCGAAGATCGAACCGTCTTCGAGCCGGGCATTGATCGTCCTCTGCTCCTCCTCGAGTGCGGCGATCTTCTCCGGCAGCGAATCGAGCTCGCGCTGCTCGTTGAACGACAGCTTCACCGTGCGCTGCGCATTGCGGCCCGCGGCGCTTTTTGCCGGCTCTTCCTTGACGGGCGCCGCTTCCTTCACCGCGCGCTTCGCGGCTTCCTGCTGCGCGAGCTGATCCGCGCGCGCGCTCTGGATCTGCCAGTCGGTGAAGCCACCGACATATTCCCGCCACTTGCCGTCGCCCTCGGACGCGATCACCGACGTCACGACGTTGTCGAGGAACGCGCGATCGTGGCTGACGAGCAGCACCGTGCCGTCGTAGTCGGCCAGCAGCTCCTCGAGCAGTTCGAGCGTCGGGATGTCGAGGTCGTTGGTCGGTTCGTCGAGCACCAGCACGTTGGCCGGACGCGCGAACAGGCGCGCAAGCAGCAGCCGGTTACGCTCGCCGCCCGACAGCGACTTCACCGGCGAACGCGCGCGCTCCGGCGCGAACAGGAAATCGCCGAGATAGCTCATCACGTGCTTGCGCACGCCGCCGATCTCGACCCATTCGCTGCCGGGGCTGATGGTATCCGCGAGGCTCTTTTCCTGGTCGAGCTGCGCGCGCATCTGGTCGAAATACGCGACCTGCAGGTTCGTGCCGGTGCGCACCGTGCCTTCGTCGGGCTTCAGTTCGCCGAGAATCAGCTTGAGCAGCGTCGTCTTGCCGGCGCCGTTCGGGCCGATGAAGCCGATCTTGTCGCCGCGCATCACCGTCGTCGAGAAGCGATCGACGACCGTGCGGCCGCCGTAGCGCTTCGTCACGTCGGTCAGCTCCGCGACGATCTTGCCGGACTTCTCGCCCTGCGCGACGTCGAGCTTCACGTTGCCCTGCGAATTGCGGCGCTCCGCGCGCTCGTTGCGCATCTGCACGAGCCGCGCGATGCGGCCGACGCTGCGCGTGCGGCGCGCTTCGACCCCCTTGCGGATCCACACTTCCTCCTGCGCGAGCAGCTTGTCGAACTTCTCGTTTTCCACCCGCTCGACTTCGAGCTGCTGCGCCTTGCGCGTCTGGTACGCCGAGAAATTGCCCGGGTACGACAACAGCCGGCCGCGGTCGAGATCGACGATGCGCGTCGCGACGCGGTCGAGGAACGCGCGATCGTGCGTGATGAACAGCAGGCCCGCGCGCTGCGCGACGAGCAGCTCTTCCAGCCAGCGGATGCCGTCGAAGTCGAGGTGGTTGGTCGGTTCGTCGAGCAGCAGCACGTCAGGCTGCAGCACCAGCGCGCGCGCCAGCGCGACCCGCTTCTGCATCCCGCCCGACAGCGCGTCGACGCTCGCGTCGACGTCCGCCAGGCCGATCTGCGCGAGCGTCATCGACACGCGCGTGCGCCAGTTCCACGCGTCGTGCGCGTCGAGCGACGACTGCAGCGCGTTCATTCGCGCGAGCAACGCATCGTGTTCGGCGCCTTCGGGCGTATCCGCGAGGCGGTGCGCGATCGAATCGTATTCTTCGAGCACTTCGCGCGTGTGCGCGAGCCCCGACGCGACCGCATCGAACACCGTCGCGCCCGGCTCGAACTCGGGCTCCTGGGGCACATAGACGGTCACGAGCTCCTGCTGGCGCGTGACCAGCCCGTCGTCGGGCTTCGCGAGCCCGGCGACGATCTTCAGCAGCGACGACTTGCCCGCGCCGTTGCGGCCGATCAGGCCGACGCGCTCGCCGGCTTCCAGCGAGAAATCCGCGTGATCGAGCAACGCGACGTGACCGAACGCGAGCTGCGCGCCGGTAATGGAATAGAGCGACATGGGGAGACGGCGAAGAGAGAAATCGGAAGCGCCCATTGTACCGGTCGCGGGCGCCGGTACCGGTATGGCCGGACGGATAAGGTGCAGGACCGGTCGCGCGGGCCGGTTGCCTGAGGTCGAGTGCCGCGCGCGCGGCGGGCACCCGCGCCCGCAGGCGCGGGCTCACTCCGTCACGAGGACGGCCCGGCCGCCCTCGCGGATATGCGTGCTTACTTGACGTTCACGGAGATCGTCGAGCTCATTTCGGGGCCGTACGAGCGGTGCGCGCCGTCGCCGAACTGCAGTGTCAGCGTGTGCTGGCCGGGCGGCAGCCTGAGTTCGGTTTCGGTCTGCGCCTTGCCGAAGTGCAGCGAACGCTCGCCTGCGGGAATCACGTCGCCCTTCGGAATCGGCCGGCCGTCGATCAGCAGGTGATGATGGCCGGTATCCGGCGTCATGTCGCCGGCGGGCCGAAGCGCCATCCCTTCGAGCCCGAACTTCACGAGCACCGGATTCGACACCGTCGCGCCGTCGCTCGGCGCTTCGAAAAACACGCGCGCCTCGGCCCGCGCGACCGTCGACACGGCCATCGCCGCCACGCATACCGCACTCGCGATCCACTTTTTGTTCAGCATCGCATTCTCCTTATGGTTGGACAGCCCGGGAAGCATACACCGCACGTACGGCACGTGTGGTCCGGTTGTGTTGTTCGCGATGCGTACGTTTAAAACGACGTTGCGGAGCCGTTCGGCGAAATTCCGGTACCATTGCGCCTTTCGTCCGCGGCCAGGCCGCGGATGGCATCACCGGATTTTCATTTTTACCGAGCGCCACATGAGCGAAGTAACCGAATACCAGAGCTGGGTCTGCCTGATTTGCGGGTGGGTCTACAACGAAGCGGAAGGGCTGCCCGACGAAGGCATCGCACCCGGCACCCGTTTCGCCGACATTCCCGCCGACTGGCGCTGCCCGTTGTGCGACGTGGGCAAGGAAGATTTTGTTGTCGTCGATTTCTGATTCCACGATGTTCTGATCGCGGCTAATTGCGCGATCGCGCGCGTCGGCGTGCATTCCGCCCCGCCGACGCGCCGCGCGTTTGCTATACTCTGCGCGCTGTCCACACTGCCGTCCGGTTCGCGTTTTTTGTGCGAGCACCCGGACATGGCGCTCCCCGTAGTTCAATGGATAGAACAAGCGCCTCCTAAGCGCTAGATACAGGTTCGATTCCTGTCGGGGGGACCAGCCAAGCCTCATGGCTTCATCCACTTTCCCACGATCAAGTACCGCAACGACGGCGACGAAAAGCGCACGACGTCGAAGCAGATGGGCATGCGTCAGCAGCCAACCCACACGCCGGATCGCCGCACCCGGTGAAGGTGAACCACGGCTTCCATTCGACGCGAATCAAAGATCGTTTGACTCTCGGCATCAGCCCAAGTACACTTCGCGCCGCGGGGTGGAGCAGTCTGGCAGCTCGTCGGGCTCATAACCCGAAGGTCGTAGGTTCAAATCCTACCCCCGCAACCAATACCGAAGCCCGCTTTGCGAAAGCAAGCGGGCTTCTTGCTTTCCGCATGCACTGCTGCGTGTGCACCGCCTGGCAGGCATCGCAGACAAATTGCGGAACACGCAGCCGCCGGCACCACCTGCGACACACGATCGCATCCGGCCCGATCGCCGCGGCTCCGCACCAGACATTGCGTAGAATTCCGAACCTTCTTCAGCATCCGGACTTCCGTAATGATTCGAACGATCGCGGCACTCGCCGCGCTTTCCGCGATTACCGGCACGGCGAACGCCGCCGACACCATCACCGCGCCCGAGAAGCGGCGCTATGTCAGCCCCGGCATCGCCAACGTCGCGAACGCAGCGGCACCGCGCCCGGAAAAACCCTCCTCCGACTCACGCTGCCGTGAACTGGCCGCCGGCATCGACGCCGTGACGCACACCCCCGACCGCGGCCAGAAGGTCGTGCGCGGGATGGGCCCGGACGGCAAGCCGCGCAACGAACTGCGCGCTTATGACAAGCGCGCCGATCTCGAAGCCGAGCATCAACGGCTCGGCTGCCGATAACGAACGCAACGCCGCCCGGTCAACTCACACCGGGCGTCCGCCATCACGCGATCACGCGTTCGCGCCGCCGTCGATCGTCAATCCCGTCCCGTTGATCGACCGCCCCTCCGGCCCGACGACGAACGCAACGAGCGCCGCGACGTCGTCGGCCTTGCCGTACTGCGGGATCGCCATCCGCGAACGCTGCGCGCCGGCGTGTTCGCCGTCGGCCGGGTTCATGTCGGTATCCGTCGACCCCGGATGCACGATATTGACCGTGATGCCGCGCGGGCCCAGATCGCGCGCGAGCCCCTGAGTCCAGCCGATCAGCGCGGCCTTGCTCGCCGCATAGAGGCTCATCCCCGCATCGGGCACGCGCGTGGCGAGGCAACTGCCGGTCGACACGATGCGCCCGCCCTCGCCGAGATGCCGCGCCGCCGCCTGCGACGCGACGATCACCGCGCGCACGTTCACGTTCAGCGTCGCATCGATATCGTCGAGCGTGAGATCGTCCAGCCCGCCGGCCCGGAAAATCCCCGCGTTGTTGACGAGGATGTCGAGACCGCCGAACGCCTCCGCGGCACGATCCACTGCGTCGCGCACGGCCACCGGATCGGCGCTGTCGGCCTGGATCGCGACGGCGCGCCGGCCCAGCGCTTCGATGCCGGCAACGACGGCCTGCGCCCGCTCGGCCGATTTCTCGTAGGTAATCGCGACGTCCGCGCCGTCTGCCGCCAGCCGTTTCGCGATCGCCGCACCGATACCGCGGCTGCCGCCCGTGATGAGTGCACGCTTGCCCTGAAGTCGATTCATGTCGGTTCCTTTCCTCATTTATGTAACGACCGGCACAGAATGTGGCAAGTTGCGCGGCACAGTCAATTGATTTATTTTATCGATCGATACAGATATCGACGAAGGAACGGACGCAATGGCTGAACGGGGCCGACCGAGGAGCTTCGACAAGGAAGCGGCGCTGGAACGCGCGATGGAGGTGTTCTGGCGCCTCGGCTACGAGGGCGCGTCGATGACCGACCTGACGGCCGCGATGGGCATCGCATCGCCGAGCCTGTATGCGGCGTTCGGCAGCAAGGAAGCGTTGTTCCGGCAGGCGCTCGATCACTACCGCGCAACGGAGGGAAAAGAAATCTGGGGGGGCGTCGAGGAGGCCGGCAGCGCACACGACGCCGTGCGGAACTACCTGATGGATACCGCACGCGTGTTCACGCGGCGGTCGAAGCCGGCTGGCTGCCTGGTCGTGCTGTCGGCGCTGCATCCGGCCGAGCGCTCGGATACGGTTCGGCAAACGCTGATCGCGATGCGCGAGGGCACGGTCGAGAGTCTGCGCGAGCGCCTCAGGCAAGGTGTCGCGACCGGCGAGATCTCGGCGCACGCGAACCTCGACGCGATCGCGCGGTACTACGTGACCGTCCAGCAGGGGATGTCGATCCAGGCTCGAGATGGTGCGAGCCGTCGCGATCTTGAGGCCGTCGCGCTGGCCGCGCTGGCCGCGTGGCCAGCGCTCGTCGGTATGGGCGGCGCGTAGCGGCAGGACGCCGCCGCACACGGCCGCCCCCGCGCGTTACTGCCTTGCAGCGTGCTGCACGTCCTTCGACGCATGCCACACGCGATAGCGCACCTCGAAACCGTCCGGCACATAGACGACGAGCGGCAGGCGGCTGTTGTAGCGCAGCAGTTGGCCATCGCCGCGCACCTGCACGAACCGCTGCTGCGGCGCCTGGCCCGGGCACGCCATCAGCGTCGACGCCGGGCCCTTCACGTCGGTGAGCTGGTAGTACGTATAGCCCCAGCCCTTCACGTCCTCGGCGGTCAGCTCGCCGCCGAACCACTGCTGGTTGCAGTCGGTCTGCAACGTCTTGCCGATCATCAGCTCGACGCGCGCATCGCCTTCGTTCTCGAGCGCGGGCAGCGCGATCACGACGCGCTGCTGGCCGGCCGCTGCCTGCGGAAACATCTTGATCGACTCGGCCGGCACGGCGGGCGCCGATGCAGGCGCGGCCACGCAGGCGGCGGCAGTCGTCACGCACAAGGCGGCCAGCGCGGCCCGGATCGCGAATTTCATCGAGGTACTCCTGAAAAACAAATGAGCTCCGGATGCTAACACTTTCGTCGCATGACCTTACGGCGCTGTAATTTGACGACACAATTGCAAACAGCTGGCAATCCCCTTGCGCGGTACTTATAGGGGAACCAACGGAGAACATCATGCTGAAGCTCATTGCTGCCGCCGGCGTCGCGACCTTGCTGGCCGGCTGCGTCGTCGCCCCGGACGCCGGATACGGCTACGGCCAGCCCTACTATTCCGACCCGGGCTACGCATACGCGCCGTCCCCCGTGTACGGCACGGTCAACATCTGGGGCGGTGGCGGCGGACGCGACTGGGATCGCGGCCGGCGCGACTACCATCGCTGGGACGGCGATCGCGGCAACCGCGGCAACGGCTGGGGGCACGGCGGCGGACGCCGCGGCGACTGGAACGAAGGCGGCGGAGGCGGCGGCCATCGCCACTGACGCACAATTGCAACCGTTTGTATCCGCGCACGGCCCGCCGAAGGGCGGTCTTGCCGGTCTTGAGTTACGCAGACGAACGGACTCCCGCGCAAAAAACAAAGGCCCTCGCACGAAGCGAGGGCCTTTTGTCGTCCGGTGCGGCGAAGCGAACGTCGGCGGCGCAGGCCGCCCGGCACCGGCCGTTCACGCGTCACGCATCCGCCCGCTTACCACCCGGCCGGCTGCGCGTAGCCGCCCCGCACCGGCGCGCCGCACACATACGCGCGCTGGTAGCGGTCGTAGCAATAGTTCGGGCCGTCGTCCTGGTACTGCGCCTGCTGGTAGGTCGGATAGGCAGGCTGCTGGTACGCGGGTGCCTGGTAGTACGTCGGCGGCTGATAGGCCGGTGCCTGGTACACGGGCGCCTGATACGCGACGGGCGGATTCATCGCGGACGTCACGATCGCGCCCAGCACCGCGCCGCCGATCAATGCGCCGATGACGGCGCCGCCGTCGCGGCCATGCGCGGACGCCGGACCCGCCACGGCAAGCGAACCGGCGAGGACACACACTGCGGCAATTTTTTTCATGATGGGCTCCCACGCGAAGTGGTACTGGATGCGATGCATTGTGGCGGCAGGCGGCCGTAATAGATGCAGCAAGTGGTAACGCGCGATTACCGCTATCACGCACACCGAAATGCGGCGCCGCCATGCTAGGATTTTCGGCATACAGGAGACGCCTTCATGCAGCCCGAAACCGCCCGCCGTTTCGATACAGAATTCGCCCCGCGCATCGCACAGGCGATCGCCGCCTTCTTCGCCGATCACGTGCTGACCGACGTCGTCCCGTATGGCGGCCACGGGCATCCGACGCGCGTGCAGATCCGCAGCGCGCCGCATGAGCATGTCAGCGGCTTCGAGCATCCGCTGAATCTCGAACTGACCTGGGACACCGACGAAATCGAGCGGCTGATGGAACCGGACGGTCCGCGGCGCTTCGAGCACTACCTGGCCGCGCTGCCGAAAAAACTGGGCGCATGGCAGGGTGCGCGCGACATCGATCTCCTGTCGCGCACGCAGGCCGACCCGCTCGTGCGGCTCGGCGGCCTCGACTTCGAAGGCTGAGTGCCGGCGTCGCGCAATGCGGCCCGGTGATACACTCGGCCGGCCCCGCCTCGGCGCAGTTGCGCCGGCCGGGCCGCTCATCGCCGCCTCCACCCTCCCGCATGGTTGCACACGCAACCGGCAGCCGGGCGCGCGGACAACCACGCATCTGCTCCCGCCATGAACGCCGATACCGGCCTGCCGCTTCCGCAACGCTACTGGGCGATCCTCTGCGTCGCACTGGGCATCACGCTCGCCGTGCTCGACGGCGCCATCGCAAACGTCGCGCTGCCGACGATCGCACGCGACCTGCACGCGTCCGACGCCGCATCGATCTGGATCGTCAACGCATACCAGCTCGCGGTCACGATCACGCTGCTGCCGCTCGCCTCGCTCGGCGAGCGCATCGGCTATCGCCGCATCTACGTCGCGGGGCTCGCGCTGTTCACCGCGGCGTCGCTCGGCTGCGCGCTCGCCGGCTCGCTGCCGATGCTGGCCGTGATGCGCGTGATCCAGGGGTTCGGCGCGGCCGGCATCATGAGCGTCAACGCGGCGCTCGTGCGGATGATCTACCCGTCGTCGATGCTCGGGCGCGGGCTGTCGATCAACGCGATGGTCGTGGCGCTGTCGTCGGCGATCGGGCCGACGGTCGCGTCCGCGATCCTGTCGTTCGCATCGTGGCCGTGGCTCTTCGCGGTCAACGTGCCGATCGGCATCGCCGCGGTGATCGGCAGCCTGCGCGCGCTGCCGTCCAACCCGCTGCACGATGCGCCGTACGATTTCCCGAGCGCGCTGATGAACGCGTGCGTGTTCGGTCTGCTGATCACGGCGGTCGACGGGCTCGGCCACGGCGAAGGCCATGCGTACGTCGCGGCCGAACTGGCCGTCGCGTCCGTCGTCGGCTACTTCTTCGTGAAGCGCCAGCTGTCGCAGCCGGCGCCGCTGCTGCCCGTCGACCTGATGCGCATCCCGATGTTCGCGCTGTCGATCTATACGTCGATGGCATCGTTCACGTCGCAGATGCTCGCGTTCGTCGCGCTGCCGTTCTGGCTGCAGCACTCGCTCGGCTTCTCGCAGGTCGAGACGGGCCTCTACATGACGCCGTGGCCGCTCGTGATCGTGTTCGCCGCACCGCTCGCGGGCGTGCTGTCGGATCGTTATTCGGCGGGCATCCTCGGCGGGATCGGGCTCGCCCTGTTCGCGGCCGGGCTGCTGTCGCTCGCGACGATCGGCGCGCACCCGGGCACCGTCGACATCGTGTGGCGGATGGCGCTGTGCGGTGCAGGCTTCGGGTTGTTCCAGTCGCCGAACAACCGCGCGATGCTGTCGTCGGCGCCGCGCGAACGCAGCGGTGGCGCGGGCGGCATGCTGAGCACCGCGCGGCTGACCGGGCAGACGCTCGGCGCCGCGCTCGTCGCATTGATTTTCGGGCTCGTCCCCGATCGCGGGCCGACGATTGCGCTCTATGTCGCCGCGGCATTCGCGGCGGTGGCCGCGCTCGTCAGCATGCTGCGCATCGCGTCGCCGCGACCGGACGCGGCAACCTGATACCGTCGCGCGCCGCCCCGCGCGTCATGCGGCGTCGAGCGCGTCCATCACGAAACGCACGCGCGCCTGCACGCTCTCGCGCGGCAGTTCGATCAGCCGATAGCCATACGACGTATAGCACTCGACCATCGCGTCGTAGGTGCGCACGGCTTCCGCGAAATCCTGCCGGCGCTCGGTGTCCTGCGCATAGATGTCCGGCCACGGCGGCGCGATGAACACGCGCGGGTGATAGCGGAAACGGTTGGCCGCGGCCTCCGCATGCGCGGGCACGGCCAGCCCCGTCAGCCGCAGATAGCCGATCACGTCCGGCACGCCGCGATCGAAGAACACGGGCCCGCGCGCATGCCGCGCGAGATCGTACGAGCGCATCTCCCAGCTCAGCATCAGCTCGGCAAACGCGGCCGGGTCGCGCCACGGCAACGCGTGACCGTCGATCGCCATCTGGTCGCGGATCACGCCCCGCCCGGCTTCCTGCGAGCGCGCGTAACCGGCGCGCTCGAGCGCATCGAGCAGCGTGCTCTTGCCCGAACCCGGGCCACCGGTCACGACGAAAAAGCGGCGGGTGGCGTCGTCGCTCGTGTCGTCGGCGGCGCCGGGCCCCTGTACGACCTCACGCATGCACGACCCGCCGGCCCGCGCGCCGCGTGACCGACGCGGCGGCCGCGACACTGCGCAAGTCGGCGACGAACGTATCGCGCCAGACCGACAGGTCGTTTCCGCGCAGCCGCGCGAGGTTCTCCTCGTGGCGCGCCTGCCGCTCCGCGAGCGGCATCGACAGCGCGCGCTCGAGCGCCTCCGCCATCTGCGACAGGTCGTACGGATTGACGAGGAGCGCGCCGGTCAGCTCGGCCGCCGCGCCCGCGAACTCCGACAGCACGAGCACGCCCGGGTCGGCCGGATCCTGCGATGCCACGTACTCCTTCGCGACGAGGTTCATCCCGTCGCGCAACGGCGTCACGTAGCCGACCTGCGACATCCGGAAGAACGCCATCAGCAGGTTGCGCTCGTACTTGCGATTCAGGTACTGGATCGGCGTCCAGTCGAGCTGCGAGAAGCGGCCGTTGATGCGGCCGGCCTCGCCTTCCAGCGTTTCGCGAATGTCCTGATAGGTCTGCACGTCGGAACGCGTCGGCGGCGCGATCTGCAGGAGCGACACGCGCCCCTGCCAGCCCGGCGCGTTCGCGAGCATCCGCTCGAACGCCTGGAAGCGCTCGACGAGCCCCTTCGAATAATCGAGGCGGTCGACGCTCATCACCAGCTTGCGGCCGTCGAGCGCCTCGCGCAGCATCTTCACCAGCTTGCGCGCGCCGTACTGGACGGCCGCCTGCGCGATCGCGTCGGGATAGACGCCGATCGGATAGGCGGCGACCTTCACGACACGCCCGTGCGCATGCAGCATCCCGTCGTCGCTCGCCGCGCCGATCCCGCGCCGCTCGATGTAGTCGGTGAACGCCTGCTTGTCGGCCTCGGTCTGGAAGCCAGCGACGTCGTATGCGCACATGAATTTCACGAGCTCCTCGTGCGGCGGCACGAGACGTAGCATGTCGGGCGACGGAAACGGGATGTGCAGGAAGAAGCCGATCGGATTCTTCACGCCGAGTTCGCGCAGGTAATGCGCGAACGGCAGCAGGTGATAGTCGTGCACCCAGATCAGGTCGTCGGGACGCAGCAACGCGGCAAGCTGCTTCGCCAGCATCGCGTTCACGCGCAGATAGCCCGCGTACTCCTGGCGGTCGAAGCGCGCGAGATCGCCGCGGTAATGGAACACCGGCCACAGCGTCGCGTTCGAGAAACCGCGGTAATACTGGTCGTAGTCGCGCCGGGTCAGCCCGACCGTCGCATAGGTCACGTTGCCGTCCCGCTGGATCGCCGGCGCGGTGTCGGGTGCGCCGACGATCTCGCCGTTCCAGCCGAACCAGACACCGCCCGTTTCCTTCAGCGCGTCCATCACGCCGACGGCCAGGCCGCCCGCGCTCGGGCGCGTGTCCTCGCCGGCGGCGACACGGTTCGATACCACGATCAATCTGCTCATGCGGCTTTCCCTCCTCGATTCGATGGGCTGGCGCGCGGCGCGCGCCAAGGCTGGCACGGCTGCCCGAAGGCGGCCGTGCGGCGATTCAGACGTGAGAAATGCAGGTGTGAAAGGCAGCGGCGGAATACGACGGCAACGACATCAGGCGTCCTGCTCCTGACCGAGATCCCGCTGATAGTCGAGCCCTTCCGGGCGGGCACCGCCCTGGTTGTGATCGCCGTCGGACGGCGTCTCGCCGGGCGCGCCGGCAGGCGGTGCCGATGGCGCGTCGGTCTGCGAATGCGGGCGGACCGCCCCTGCGTCGGGCGGCCGGGGCGAAAACCGTTTCGAACGTCGCATGGCCGGGTGTCTCATGTGCGGCGCGGCCCGAGGCCGTCGTAGAAACATTCCATAACTGAAAAGTCTAGGTCGCTTCCTTGCACGCCAAAGTAACAATTACCTTCAATTTGTAACGTTTCGACCCCTCACGATCCACCTGTCCGACAATAACGCCGCGCGTACGCGCGCGGGATGCCGTCCGGCGATTTGTCAAAGCTTTGCAGTTTTCCTATGACAATTGCGAAACAATGACGCGGCATGAGGGCGCGCACGCGTTGCCGCTCACCCAGACAGGACTTGCACTCAGGGATGAACATTCGTTTCGAATCGCCGCGCCGGGCCATTCCGGCGCGCGTCGTGCTGGCCGCGATCGCCGCGGCCGCACTGCTGTCCGGCTGCAACTCGCTGTACAGCGAGGGCGCGACAGCCGGCGCCGGTATCGCGGGTGCCGCGATCGCCTCCAAGGTCACCAACAACGCCGCCGTCGCGACGGGCATCGGCCTCGGCGCCGTCGCCGGTGCGCGTGCGGGCGTCCAGTACTCGCAGCGCGTCGCACACCGTTACACACAGGAACAGATCGCGAAGGCGGCCGGCCCGCTCGACGTGGGCGGCGTCGCGCCGTGGTCGACGCACCACTCGTTCCCGATCGAGGACGACGAACAGGGCCGCGTGACGGTCAGCCGGATGATCAGCATCGGCCCGCTCGACTGCAAGGAAATCGTGTTCGCGGTCGACACGCCCGCGAAAGCCGACAAGGCCGCGCAATCGGCGTTCTACGTCGCCACGATCTGCCGCGACGGCCCCGTGTGGAAATGGGCGTCGGCGGAGCCGGCAACCGAACGCTGGGGCTCGCTGCAATGAGCGTCGCGATCCGTATCGCGGCCATCGGCGCGCTGTGCGCGGCGGCGGCCACGCTGTCGGGCTGCGGGTCGGTCGGCGCGGCGAGCGGCGCGCTTGCCGGTGCGGCGACGGGCCTCGTCACCGCGAACCCGGCGGTCGGCGTCGGCGTCGGGATCGCCGTGCAGGCCGCGACCGACGAAGCCGTGAACCGCACGATGAAGCAGTTCCATCAGAATCAGCAGGACGCGATCGCGAAGACGGCCGGCAGTCTCGCCGTCGGCGAAGTGAAGCCGTGGAAGGTGAAGAACACGCTGCCGCTCGAAAACGGCGAAGGCGAAGTGCGGGTCACGCGCGCGTACTCGTCGGCGCTCGCGCTGTGCAAGGAATTCGCGTTCTCGGTGAAGGACGGCGACAAGGCCGACTGGTTTTTCGCGAATGCGTGCCAGCAAGGCACGCACTGGAAGTGGGCGTCGGCGGAGCCGGCGGTCGATCGGTGGGGGAATTTGCAGTAGCGGAGCGGTGTGCTGCGCGTCGGTCAATCAATGCGCGTCGCTCATCGGACACACTGGTGGTCTGGGCGATCAGATCGATGCGCCTGTACGTCGATTGAACGCAGCCCGCATGATATCCGGGGCGATCATTTCCATTCGACTCAGCTCGGCAAGCACCGCCGCAAGCATGTCATCGACATCAGGATCCACCGCCCTCATGTGCTTCAACACTGCGGGCCGAAAGGCTTCGTCTTCGTTGATACCCGACTCCCCCGTCTGGCGGCGCGCACGATACAGCACGCCCACCCAATAACGAATGCGCTCGATTGCGCTCCATCCCGCATACGTATTCGGGAACTTCGCTCGTTCGATTGCCTGCCGAACGACCGGCTCGGGCTCGTCCAGAAACTGCACAAAGAACATCTGTTCGCCGACGGCAAGCTTCGACGACGTCACCGGATCGTGTGCGGTATAGGTTGCATAGCGAACGTCGGTATCGGCCTCGAGCCTATTGCCTACGTGCACGCGGATCCCGTCTTGCAGCACCATCTGACGCTCCGGCGGAAATTGCGCTTCGCGCTCGCCGCGCGACAGCAGACGCCCTAGCCTCGGGGAAAACTCGATTTCATGCTGACGACCGATTCGCGCGTCGACATACCAAACGATGACGGTTTGCGACTCCGCATTCTCGAACGCCGTCAGAAAATCAGTCTCTGAGATTAATGCTGCCAACGATGAAGGCAGCACGGAATACGGCAAGCTGTCCCGCTTCAACATCACGACTCCCCAAGCCATTCGCCCGGATTCCGGGCCGGGTACCGCACACTTCACATCCGGAGGCAGCCGTTACAGACGCGCGCGAAGCTGCGCCACCCTTTCCTTGATCTTCGCGGACAGCGCATCGTCCGGGTCGTAAGTCAGGCACCGCTCGAGATCGGCGATCGACGCGTTGATATCACCCAGCGTCTCGTATGCCCTGGCGCGATTGAAATAGACGAAAGGCTGGTCGGGATTGAGCTTCAGCGCCTTGTCGAAGTAATCGAGCGACTTCTGGTAGGCGCCGCCTTCGAGGTAAATCGTCGCGAGCGTGCAATACGCCGACGGATCCGTGTAGCCCAGCTCGATGGCCCGGTTCAGATCGTTCAGCGCGAGCGCTGTCTTCTTGATCATCGCGAAGGTCGTGCCGCGATCGGCATACGTCGCCGCGTCTTCCGGCGCCACCTTCAGGATGTCGCCGTACAGTCCGAGCGCATCCTCGATGCGCCCCTGCGACACGAATCCGCGTGCCCGCATGCGCATCGGTGAAAAATCGGGGTTCTTATCGGTCATTCAATTCAGCTCCAAAAACTTCGCACGCGCATTATCCGCTTCGCTGTCCGGAAGCGGCCCCGGCTCAGCGAACCGCTTTCTCGATGAGCCCTTTCAGGTAGTTCTCGAGCGCACCGAACCTGACAATCGATGCGTTTCGCCTGGTTGGATGAGGAGCCGCCGCAGCTTTCACGGCTTCCGGCAGATCGTCCCTCAACCACAACTCGGGAATCTGTAATCGGGCGTACGATTCACCGTCAATTTCCTCCAGAACCATGTGGCCGCGCCATGGATATTCGTTAAACACACCGGACACCTGATGCACGAAGAGCAACGCCCGCTCCCCGATCTGGAGCGGTACGTTCCCCCACGTCGCAGGCCCGCTGTAAAACTCGAACTCCGTTCCGAGACGATCCGGCGTGATGCCCTTCCCGCAGGAATAGATCTGCTCGATTTTTGCGCGAAAAACGTGCGGACTCGGCGAATCGATGACGGACACGACCACCAGGTCGTGCATACCAGCAGCGACAGAATAGAGGCTCTCTGACATGTTCATAAGATTTAATTCCCTGGCATCCAAGGCGTACCCACTTTCTCGAGCTCCGGCATGTAGTTCTGCAATTTCCCTGTCCCTTCGGGAATGGGAATGCCGAGGCGACCTGGAAACGTCGCGCAGTTATAGTTGTTTTCCGGCCATTCGCCAGACTTGGGTGGCCATTGATACCGAATGTCATCCATCGGCCCGCGCGCAACCAGTTCCTCGTGCGCCGCCAGTATTGATTCGTACTGCTCCTGCGTGACCGGTATCTTTTGCTCGTACACGGTCTGTAGCGCTCCGCCACCGCCACGGGCAGCCATCGGATTTTTCGCGATCGCGATGAATGCATCTTGATCCGCGGTAATCATCCCGGGGTAGCTGCCCGATCCTTTCAGATTAGCAAACACTTCCGCCGCGCTCGCATCGCCCGTTGCAGGGCCAAAGCCCCATATCGTCTTGCCGCCGTCCAGCGAATACCCGACGTGGCCAGTGTACTGGTACGGATGCATCCCGCCTTCGACATCGGACACCCGCCCGCCACCACGCACACCGAACAGTGAAATCGTCGGCTGCTCCGTCGCCCCTGCGGCACCTTCGGCTGCTTCCAGCGCCGACAGTTCGCCAGCTGCAGAGCCCGCTCCCCTCGCCCCGCTGACGAGCCCGGCGCCCTTCGCCGCCCCGAACCCGCCCAGCAAGCTTCCTCCAAGCATCGACCACTTCTGCCCGTCCGAACCCTCGCCGAAAATCTTTCCGCCCAGCCACCCGCCAACTTCGCCGCCAAGAAAACCGCCGGCCGCGCCGAGAAACGCCAGCGCCGGCCCTGCAAGAACGGCTGCGGCAGCAATGCCCACCGCAGCCATCGTCCAGTTCACCCACGCCGGGATCTCGGGATTGAACTCGCCGACTGCCGGGCCACCGATGAACACGTTCGGCGATCCGTCGTTGATCAACGCGCCGCACATCATCCGGTCTTCCTTGCGGCTCGCCGGCTGGCTGTTGATGAATACCGTCGACGAACCCTGCGCGACCACCTGCGGCGGACCCGCGTGGTCGCTGCACAGCCCGAGGCTCAAAATGGCCCGTATCGCCGGCCGACTGTTGATGAAGACGTTGGGCGAACCCTTTATCAGGCTTCCGGTGACGTGCCGCGGCGCCCACGACATCGTGCCCAGCACTTCGCCCAGTCCGCCGCCAGCGGCAGCCCCCGCGGCGACCGCGGCAATCACCGTCAACGCCGCACCGCCGGTTGCGACCACCGCCACGGCGCCAATCACCGCGCCGGCAATCATCCCGGCGATCATCCACCCCTTGGACGCCGTATGCGCAATCGGATCGCCGAACCGCGCAGCAGCAAGCAATGTATCCACGCGCGTTCCCCGTCAGCCCGCGTTCGCAACCGCGGTCAGATAAGCCCGTACGGCCTCGACGTTCTGCATGCCGACCATGCCTTTCACCGCCGCCACGTCACCCAGGCGGTCACCGAGCGACGCGTGCTCGCGCGAATCCGTCGTCCATAGCGCGAATTGACGGCCATCCACGGCTCGCCACGCCGGTTGCCCGTGCGGCGCAGGCTGCAGCGCAAGCGGCTCGCCACCAGGGCCGAAGAACGCGGTGTCTTCGAACATTTCCGTGACGTCGTGGCGGTACAGTTCGGCCATGCCGGTGAGCGCGTACAGCGTCGCACTCGGCTCGTGCAGCACGAACACGATGCCGGCCTCGTCCTGGCCGAGCATCCTCGGCGCGAAGGCCGCCCGCTCGGGCCGCGTCAACACGACACTCGCGAGCAGGCTCTTGTATTCCTTGCTCTTGTCCTCCGTGAACGACTTCGGACAGGTACCGATGAAACTGATCGCCATGCGCTCGCGCCCCGCCTTCGGCGACATCACGACCGTCTGGCGCTGATGCAGCGGCGAGCCTTCCGACACCCACTGGTAATCGATTTCGCGCGCGGTTTCGCCGTCGATTTCGCGGTTTTCCAGATGCTTCAATTCGAAACGCGGCAGCGACTTGCGCATCTCCGAGACCAATCGCGTCACGAACGTATCGACCGTGTCGTCAGGCTCCATCGGCGCGCGCGACACCACGAAGGTAAATCCGCTGCTTCCTGCTTCGTCTACCGTGAACAGGTGGATCGTCTTGTCTTTGAAGTGCGCCGGCAACTGAATGACGGCATCGTTCATCTGATATTCGGACATGCTCTTCTCGGTTCGGCCCGCCCGTCGGGGCAGGCGCCGGATTGAAACTGTTCGCCCGCAGCACAGCCGCAGCCGGCCCAGCCGTCTGCGGCTTGCGTTACTGCACGCCAGCCGTGACCAAACGCTTGTGAATGGCTTCGATGCGACTCAGCTGCGGCGAGCCTTTCGGCGTCTGCTGCAGTTCGTCGCCGAGGACTTTCGAATAGGCGAGGCCGTTGTCGTTCTTCACCGACGGATCGGCACCATGCGCGAGCAGATAATCGACGACGTCCCACTGCCGCAGGCGCGTCGCTTCGTAGAGCGCGGTTTCCTTCATCGAGTCCCGCCGATTGACGTCGGCCTTGTGTTCGACCAGCACGCGCATTTGCGGCAACAGCGTGTCCTTGCAGGTTGCGAACAGCAGCGGTGTATCGCCGTCGTACTTGAGATCCGGGCTCATGCCGCCGGCCAGCAACGCTTTCAGCAGGTTGGGCGTGTCTGCCCGCGCAGCCAGATATGCCACGTTCGCACCGTTCTCACCGAACGGCTGTTCGGGCTTCGCGCCGTCCCGAACCAGTTCGCTGATGATCTGGAAGTGCACGTTCGAGGTGTCCGTCTTCACCGGAATCGCCTCCTGCACCGCGAACGACAACAGGGTGGCCTTCTTGTTGCCCGGCGCAGCCAGATCGATATGCGTCGCAAGCGATTTGACCTGCTCGAGATTTCCGTCGCGAATGGCACGCGCCAGCTCGAGTTGCGATCCCGAGAAAAAGTCTTCGGGCGGGTAACGCTTGAAGTCTGCCATTTTTGTTTCCTGTGCATGAGTCGGCCACCAGAACGGCGACGACAAACCGATTACCGCGACAACCGCGCCCGCGGCAATGACCTTGCTGTATTTCATCAATGTCCCTGAAGTTGACTCAGCAACGACGCCTGCTGATCGGCAACGGTCGTTTCCAGTCCGCTCGTCACCTGCCCCATCATGTGGCGCTGAACGGTCGTCAAACTGGAGCCCGGAATGGTGATCTGCTCACCGACGGCCTTGGGCATCAATTCCGACGTCACGTCGCTGATCGGGCCCAGCCTGCCTTCCTGCACCCCGGTCAGGATATCTCCATCGACCCGATAGTTCGTGATGGCCGACGCCCGAGGTGCTGCACCGTACATCGGCAGCGTTTCGGAATTGAGGCCGGCCGCGTTGAACGTCGTCGCGCCCGCGCCGCTGGCCTGGGACGCCGCCGAAGCCAAGCCGCCGCCGAGCGAATGACCGGTGAGATCGAGGCCGCCTGCATTGCCGGAACCGTAGATCTTCTTGCCGATGGTCACCGCGCGATCGTAGTACGGAGAGTTGTCGCCCAATCCCTGATTGAGGTTGTTCGACCAGTCTTCCTTGACCGTGGGCTGCGTTCCCTTGAAGGCCAGAGCAGGCTTCATGCTGTCGCCGAACACCGCGGGATCTGGCACGTACGCCTGCGCACCGAAGTTGCTGCCGGGAATCTGCAAGTCCTGCGGCCTCAAGCCGAACTTCTTGAGAGCTTCCGGATCGTTCGACACGTTCTTCCATCCCGGCGGCGCCGTACCCGGCGTATACACGGCTCCCGCGAGTTTGGCCAACTGCTGCGCCTTGACCGTCGCCTGAAGCTTGCGTGCCGCGGCCTGCACCTTCGGATCGGCCGAGGCGAGACCCGCCGCGATGATCGCCTGCTGATTGGCCCATTCGATCGCCATCGCCTGCTCGGGGGTCACGAACAACCCCTGGTTCAGATGGATCACCGGGCCATCGAGAAAGATGCCGCTCTGATTGATCAGGATGCTCGATGCGCCGTGGGACAGCTTGATGCTGTCCGGCTTGAGCGTCACGATACTCGCACCGACCCGATGCTCGATCTCATCCGTCGCCTGATAGCTCTGCTTGCCCGGGCCGGCATCGCCCGCCAACGCCTGCACGCCGACGGTGTTGGCCGTCGTGAAGCGCGCCTTCGCGATCTTTTCCGACAGGCTGCCTTCCGCGACATGCTTGCTCTCGTCGCCTTTCAGCACCGACACGTTCCGAGCGCCGGACTCGACCGTGTGCGATTCGCTGTCCTTGACGATCGTCTTCATGTCCTTCTGCGCATGCAGAAAGACTTCCTGCGCGCCGTTCACATCCGAGAACCGCAGCTCGTTGAAGCCCTCGCCCTTGTGCGTCTGGCTGCGCATCCCCATCGTCTGGCCGCCGCTGCCGTGATACGGGTTGCCCGAATCGCCGTTGAACACACGGCCGACGACGATGGGGTTGTCCGGATCGCCCTGATTGAACGAGACGAGCACCTCCTGGCCGATCCGCGGGATCGCGGAGCCGCCCCAGCCCTTGCCCGCCCATGGTTGCGATACACGCACCCACATCGAATCGGAACCGTCGAGCTTGCCGCGCCGGTCCCACAGGAAATGCAGCTTGACCCGGCTGCCGTCGGTGTGAATTTCCTCGCCCTTCGGCCCGACCACGATCGCCGACTGGGTACCCTGCATGTGCGGCTTGGGCGTACGCCGCTCCGGTCGGAACGGGATGTCGATCGGCAGGCACGTAAACGTGTTGTGGTACGGCAGTTTCGAGGTCTGCTGGGTATAGTCGTTCGCCACCTGGTGACGAACGCGAAGGATTACGAAGTCCTTGTTGTTGTAGGCGGACGTGCCGTGATTGACCAGCGTGAATCGCCCGCTCGTCGTCATCCCGTGCGCATGACCGGCACCGTTGAAACGATGTGCGAGCGCTTCTTCCGCTTCCATCGCGTAGCACGCGTAGCGCTGCCCGTCGTCGCCGTGGTCATACAGCGAATGGAACTGGTAACGCTCGGTCGTCTGGATGTTCGGGTGCTTCAGATTGACGGTCGGCACCTCGACATGCATCAGTTGCGACGACGGCTGGTTATAGTTGAAGTCGCGATACGTGATCTTGCCGACGCGGAAACTGAACGCCTCGTCCCATCGATCGATGCCGTTCTGCTCGCTGGCGGCACTACTGGCTTCGTACGGAATGGTCTTCAGGTTCGGAATCGGCTGGAACACCGCGTTGGTGTCGCCGATCACGAGGATGTGCTTGTCCTGTTCGTAGCGGATCGTCCAGATCAGCCCTTCCTGCTCCATCAGGCGCGAGCAGAAACTGTAGTACGACTCGTCGTACATGACGATGTATTCGAGTTTCGGACTTTCGCCCTGCATCGTGAACTCGAAATCCGAAAAACCCATCTCGCGGAAAATGTCGCTCAGGATGTCCTGCGGCGTCTGGTTCTGGAATATCCGGCAATCGGTGGAGCGCGTGAGAAACCAGAACCACGGAACGACCGACATTTCGTAGCGGGTCACCGAACCCGATTTTCCGACGCGGCCGAACGACGCAACGTAACCGTCGAAATATCGTTTCGTCTCAATATCCGCAGCCGACGTCACGACGCGCGTCAGACTGAAATTGCGGCTCTGCGGCTCGAGCGTGATCTTGACCCGCTGCCCGACGATTTCCTGCGGTTCGATATTGTTGCGATGGGAAAGCAGGTCGAGATGTGTTTCAGTCAGCTGATTGACGTGCTCGTCGATGACCGCCGCGCTGACCAGCAGCACGTCCGGGCCGAGCGGCGTTTCGATCGTGATGAAGCGATTGTCCTGGGTCAGGCGCGGAAGCGCGCCCGTGAGGCTGTTGATGGCCTCGGCGATCGATTCGGGAGCCTTGCCCATCAGCGACAAGCCAGTTTGCGCCAGTTGCACCGCGCTCGCGGCACCGCCCAGCAGCCCCGCGCCAGGCATACCCGTCAGCGCGCCCAGTTGGCCCGCCATGCCGGCAAGCGAACCCAGGTTGCTCAAACCGCCGGCCAAGGCTGCACCGCCCCCGCCCATCCCGTCAGGGTTTCCGTTTGCTGCGAAACTCATCATTGACCTCGTTCTTTTTGTCGGGCGGACCCGCCGCGATCTGGACGCTATCGCACCAACAAGACGCTCTCAGCCGCCTTGGTGGCGCCAAATATATCAAACCGTAGGGAAATTCATAACCACTTGTCAGGATTTAATGTTCAGTGCAGAAAGCAGCCCGATCGATCAGCAGATCAATCCCTAATATCTATTGCCGATCGACGAGCGTGATCGCGCGTCGAAGCACACCGCACCGACGCAGCAGGCATTCAATACGTGGTGAAGTGGAGAACGGTGTCCGAGGTGAACGAATCGTTGTCGCCGAAGAGTGAAACTGGACGCGGCATCGTCGCCGAACACCATTCTCAGCGCTTCCGGCAGGCGCACGATCCGACAATCAGGTATTCATGGCCGGGCGCCCGTTGCGAACGCCGGGGTCGGGCCGCGGCCCTTGGCCCGCGACGGCAGCATCAGGCCGCTCGGGGCATCCGGGCGATTCCGGCGGGATACGCAGGAGTCGCCCCGCCAGCATCAGGTCTCGACGTCCTCGAGACTGAAAATCTCCGTCTGGTCGTTGTACGAGAAGATCTCGCCGTAACGCCCCCAGTCGATCACCGCGTCGAGCGTCTCCTCGGCGGCACCGTCCGACAGGAAATCCTCCAGCTCCTGCTCGAAGCGCACGCGCGGCGCGCGATGGCCCGGACGCTCGTTCAGCACCTTCTTGATCCGCGCGGCCAGCGGCACGTGCTTCAGCAGGTGATCCGCGAACATCAACTTGCGCTCCTGCGTGCCGAATTCCGCGAAGACGCGCCCCGGCGGCGTCAGGAACACGTCCCCTTCCCGCACGTCCGCGAAGCCGAGGTATTGCAGCACTTCGGCGATCGGGAACAGGTCGTCGACCTCGAGATGCAGCGTGCGCGCGATTTCCGGCATGTCCGCGCGGCCGTGGTACGGCGCCATCGCGAGCGTCTCGATCAGGCCGGCCATCAGGTTGGTCGACACCTGCGGCAGCCAGCTGCCGAGCTCCAGCCCCTTCTTCGTCGCCTCGCCGGTCTGGCGCGCCGTCATCTTCGCGTAGATGTCGTCGACCAGCTTGCGGAACGCCGGGTCGAGCCGGTTGCGCGGATGCTTGAACGGCACCTTGATCTCGGCGATCACGCGGCCCGGATTCGACGACAGCACCAGAATCCGGTCGCACATGAACACGGCTTCCTCGATGTTGTGCGTAACGATCAGCACCGACTTGATCGGCATGCGGCCTTGCGTCCACAGGTCGAGCAGGTCGGTACGCAGCGTCTCGGCGGTCAGCACGTCGAGCGCGGAGAACGGCTCGTCCATCAGCAGGATCGTCGGATCGACGACGAGCGCGCGCGCAAAGCCCACGCGCTGGCGCATGCCGCCCGACAGCTCGCGCGGGTACGCGTTCTCGAAGCCGTCGAGACCGATCAGGTCGATCGCCGCAAGCGCACGCTCGCGCCGCTCGCGCGCGCCGACGCCGAGCGCTTCCAGCCCGGCTTCCACGTTCTGCAGCACGGTGAGCCACGGGAACAGCGCGAAGGTCTGGAACACCATCGCGACGCCTTCGGCCGGGCCGCGCAGCGGCTTGCCGAGGTAGGTCACCTCGCCGCCGGTCGGCTCGATCAGCCCGGCGATGATGCGCAGCAGCGTCGACTTGCCCGAGCCGGAACGGCCGAGCAGCCCGACGATCTCGCCTTCGCGCAGCGACAGGTTCGCATCGTCGAGCACGAGCAGCTCGCCCTGCGTCTTGTTGAAGCCGCGACAGACGTGATCGACGCGCAGGATTTCCTCACCGAGGCGCGGCGGCTGGTTCGTCTGGACGGGGGCGTTTACAGCATTCGGATTGTGCATCGCGTTTCGCTCTCAATCGGTCTCAGTCGAGCCGCAGCTTCGCTTCGGCGAAGGCATACAGCGGACGCCACAGCAGGCGGTTGAACAGGGTAACGAACAGGGACATCACGGCGATGCCCAGGATGATCTTCGGAAAATCGCCGGCGGCGGTGGTCTGCGCGATATAGGCACCGAGGCCGTGCGCCTCGATCCTGGTATTGCCCCACTGCACGGCTTCCGACACGATGCTCGCGTTCCACGCGCCGCCCGATGCGGTGATCGCACCAGTCACGTAGTACGGGAAGATGCCGGGCAGGATCGCCTGCCGCCACCACTGCCAGCCGCGGATGCGGAAGTTCGTCGCCGCTTCGCGATAGTCGTTCGGGTAGGACGTCGCACCGGCGATCACGTTGAACAGGATATACCACTGCGTGCCGAGCACGATCAGCGGCGACAGCCAGATATCGGCGTTCAGGTGGAAGCGCGCGATCACGATCACGAACACCGGGAACAGCAGGTTCGCCGGGAACGCGGCAAGGAACTGCGCGAGCGGCTGCAGCTTCTCGGCGAGCCGCGGGCGCAGCCCGATCCACACGCCGATCGGCACCCAGATGACCGATGCGATCGCGATCAGCACGACCACACGCAGCAGCGTGATGAGCCCGAGCATGACCACATGGCCGACCTCGGCCATCGTCACGCCGGTCGACACGAAGCTGATGACGCGCCACACGATATAGGCCGTGCCGAGCAGCACGAGCGCGGCCCATGCGATGTCGACCGTGCGCGACGCCTTCTTCTCGACTTTCGGCAACGTGAAGCGCACCGCGCCCGACAGCGGCAGGCGCAGCGGAATCCGCGCGGCCTTCGCGAAGAACCAGCCGGCCGGCACGAGCAGCTGATGAATCAGGCGCGTGCGGCGGACGAGGTCGAGCAGCCAGGATTGCGGCGCGTCGCCCGACGCGGTGTTTTCCATCCGGAACTTGTCGGCCCACGCGATCAGCGGGCGGAACAGGAACTGGTCGTACGCGAGGATCACGACGGTCATCGTGAGGATCACCCAGCCGATCGCGCCGAAGTTCTTGTCCGAGATCGCCTGCGCGAGGTACGCGCCGATGCCCGGCAGCGTGATGGTCTGGTTGCCGACGGTGATCGCCTCCGACGCGACGACGAAGAACCAGCCGCCCGACATCGACATCATCATGTTCCAGATCAGGCCGGGCATCGAGAACGGCACTTCGAGCTTCCAGAAGCGCTGCCAGGACGTCAGGTGGAAGCCGCGCGACACTTCGTCGAGGTCGCGCGGCACCGTGCGCAGCGACTGGTAGAAGCTGAACGTCATGTTCCACGCCTGGCTCGTGAAGATCGCGAAGATCGCCGCGAGCTCGGCGCCGAGCACGCGGCTCGGGAACAGCGCGAGGAAGAACGTGACGGTGAACGAGATGAAGCCGAGCACCGGAACCGACTGCAGGATGTCGAGGATCGGGATCAGCACCATGCCGGCACGGCGGCTCTTGGCCGCGAGCGTGCCGTAGACGAGCGTGAACGCGAGCGACGCGACCATCGCGGCGAGCATCCGCAGCGTGGTGCGCAACGCGTATTCGGGCAGGTTCGACGGGTCGAGCGAGATCTTCTGCGTCTGCAGGGTGCCGATCGGCGCCATCGTTTCGTGGAAACCGACGACCGCCATCGCGATCAGGCAGATGATCAGCGGAAACGCGATGAAATCCCACCGGTTCGGCAGAACACGCCATGCGGACGCGTTGGCGGTCCGGTTCGGATTGAAGAATCCGACGTTCATCAGGCGCCCTCCCCGGTAAGGCCGAACGAAGCCGGCAGTCGATGTTGATTCATGGCAAAGCGCACGGGTGCGGTAATTCGATTGACTGACGATCGCGCGCGAGCGCGGTGCGCCGTGCGTGCACGCGCTATCGCGCGCCGGACGTGCCGGCCCGCGACGGCACGACACTACACCAACCTGTATTTCAGGTACAACCGTCCGGGAACGGCGCAGGCGGCGCACGGATCGTGCCTGGCGCGCGGGCGAATGACGGGTGCGCGGTACGAGCAGCCCGGCCGCACTCCTTCGGCCGGCACGCAGGCCCGAATTATGCCGTGATCCGGCCCGGCCGGGAACCCGCCCGCCGCACGCACGCGCAAACCATGTCGGGCGTCACCAGCCCGATACGACTAAGCGGGTATGATCGGGGCTGGCCCCTGGGGTCGGTTGCGGCCGTACCGATGGCAACGCATGCGCGTTCCCGGTGTCCGCAGGCCCTGGGGATCGATCGACGAGCGGGAGGAAAGGGAATGGCAGGAAACTTGGTGATCGTCTGCCGCGATCAGGATGCCGACGCGTTCTACGAATTGATGCAGGAATATGGGTCGTTCCAGACGCGGCTGTCGTCGACGGCATGGTACCTGAACATGAACGTCGTGCCTGAATCGCTGCAGGAAGAAATCCTGGAGCGCCTCGGCCGGTATACGACCGTCTACATCTTCGAGGCCACCAGCGTGACCTACAACACCATCGACAGCAACGCGGCCGAGACGCTCGGCACGCTGTTCGGCGAATGATGCCACGCGGCGCCAGCCCGGCCGGGCCGGCGCCGCAGCCGCTCATGCGGCCTGTGCGTGGGGTTCGTCCTTCGGCACGGCCTCGAACGGGAACGTCATCGCGACACGCAGGCCGCCTTCGGGGCGGTTGCCGATGTCGCACGCCCCGCCCAGCCTGAGTACGAGCCGCTCGACGATCGCGAGCCCGAGCCCGCTGTGGCCGTTCCCGCCGCGTGCGGGATCGAGCCGCACGAACGGCCGTGTCGCCGCCGCGAGATCGCGCGGGGCGATCCCGCCGCCGCTGTCGCTGACCGACAGCACATAACCGGCCGGCGTGCGTGCCGTCTCGACGAGCACGGGCGGCGCACCGTACGCATGCGCGTTGTCCAGCAGGTTCGACAGGATCCGGTCGAGCGTCGCCGTCGGCAGGCGGAAGCCCGGATCGGCGTCGAGCCGGGTCTGGACCGTCGGCGCGTTCGGCGCGACCGCGCGATAGCTGCGTGCGATCCGCTCGCACGCCTGATCGACCGGCACCGGCTCGCTGCGATCGGACCCGCCGTGGGCAAATACCAGAAACTGGTCGACGATGTGCGACATCGAATCGACGTCGCGCACGACGCCGTCGCGCAGCCGGACGTCGTCCATCATTTCCGCCCGCAGCCGCATCCGCGCAAGCGGCGTGCGCAGGTCGTGCGCCACGCCCGCCAGCATCACCGCACGGTCGCTTTCGGCCTGCGACACCTGCTCCACCATCTGGTTGAAGCCGTGCGTGAGCTGGCGAAGCTCGCGCGGGCCGCGCTCGCGCAACGGCGGCACCGGCTGACCACGGCCGAAGCGCGCGACCGCGCGCGCAAGCGAACGCAACGGCTGCTGCAGCTGCCAGGCCGCGAACAGCGCGGCAATCACGCCGGCCGAGAAGATCGTGCCGAGCCACAGCAGCATCCGGTCGAGCGAGCGCGGCGGCCGCAACGGCTGCACCGGCACCACGATCCAGTTGCGGTCGGTCGGCTCCTTCACCCACAGCACCGGCGGATGGCCGGGCGCGCCGAGCTCGACGCGCGTGCCGGGCGGCATCCGCTCGCTCACGTCGTCGCGGAACCGCCGGAGCGCCGCCGGCAGGTTCGACGGATCGCCGTTCGGCACGTCGGCGCTGTCCGGCGCCACGAGCCGCACACGCGACGGCAACGGCTGGTCGGGCGTGCGCTCGACGTGCTGGCGCACCGCGTCGACCAGGAACGCGGCCTCTTCGACCGCGTAGCGCGTCTGCATCTGGCTGCGCTCAAGCCGCATCGCGAAAAACCACGCGAAGTGCGACAGGAGCAGGACACCAACGACGAGCAGCGCCAGCCGCCCGAACAGTGAATCAATGGGTTTGCGCATGGGCCTCGCCGTCGGGCACGAACACGTAGCCGCGCCCGCGCACCGTCTGGATGAAGCGCGGCGTCGACGGATCCGTTTCGAGAATGCGGCGCAGGCGCCACACCTGGACGTCGATGCCGCGGTCGGTGCCGTCGTACTCGGGCCCGTGCAGCAGCTCGAGCAGCCGCTCGCGCGTGAGCGTGCGCAGCGCATGGTTCACGAAGATCTTCAGCAGCGCGAATTCGCTGCTCGACAGCGTGGCCGGCTTGCCGTCGACCGACAGCGTACGCGCCTGGAAGTCGAGCACGAAACGGCCGAATCCGAACGGCTCGCGCTGCTCGGGCGCCGCCGCCGACGGCGTCGCGCGGCGGCGGCGCAGCACGGCCTGCACGCGCGCGAGCAGCTCGCGCGGGTTGAACGGCTTGCCGAGGTAATCGTCCGCGCCGAGCTCGAGCCCGACGATGCGGTCGACGTCGTCCGCCCGCGCGGTCAGCATGATCACGGGGATGTCGTCGCCGGCCGCGCGCAACTGGCGCAGCGCGGTCAGGCCGTCGACGCCCGGCATCATCAGGTCCAGCACGATCAGGTCGGGCCGCTCGCGCTCGAGGCGTTTCTCGAGCGTCGCCGCGTCGTGCAGCACGGACACTTCCATCCCCTGGCGCACGAGATAGTCGCGCAGCAGGTCTCGGAGTTCTTGGTCGTCGTCGACGATGAGGATCTGGGTAGTCATGGCTCGAAGTTTACCGCGCGAGGGCGGAGTCAAAGAACGAAACAAAGGGACGAAAGGGTTACTGCGGGTTACCGCGCAAGGGAACTGTAATGCGCGGTAACCCGGCCACCGCGCCACGTAACATCGGCCGGGGCCTGCCTCGCTAACCTGCGTCTTACCGGATGCGGTACACGGCTTTCCCGGCACCGCATCGCCGGACCCTTTGGATACAAGGAGTTTCTGAAATGTATAAGAAGACTTCCCGCGTGGCCATCGCGGCCGCCACCGTGCTCGCTCTCGCATTCGGCACCGCGCACGCCGCGCAACCCGGCGACATGCCGCCTCCGGGCGGCCCCGGCGTCCACCAGATGCACGGTGGGCACGACGGCGGCCCGTTCGGCGTGATCATGAAACTGCACGACCAGCTGAAGCTCAACGCATCGCAGGAACAGCAGTGGCAGGCCGCCGTCAACACGATGAAGCAGAACCATGACGCGATGCGCAAGAGCCACGAGCAGATGCGCGAACAGTTCAAGGCGCAGCAGAACCAGCCGATCCTCGACCTGAGCGCGATGCACGCCGCGCGCCAGCAGGCCGAGCAGCAGAACGCGCAACTGCGCGAGCAGACGTCCGCCGCGTGGCTCGCGTTCTACAACGGCCTGAACGACCAGCAGAAGACCACGGTCAGCACGGCGCTCAAGCAGCAGTTCGCGAAGATGGAACAGCGCCACGAGAAGATGAAGGAGCGCTGGCAGCAGCATCGCGCGGCCAAGGCCGCGTCGGCACCGGCGCAGTAAGCCGGCGGGGCCGCTCCGCGGAGCGGCACCCTCGAAGGGGACGCGGGCACCGCCCTGCGTCCCCTTTTGCGTTTCAGGCGACGTCGAACAGCAGCACCTCGGCCGCCCGGCCGCGTGCGAACGCCACCGCGTCCACGCCGCCGATCCGCGCGCCGTCACCCGCGGCCAGCGCGCGGCCGTTCACCGCGACGTCGCCGCGCACCACGTGCACATAGGCACGGCGCCCGGCCGGCAGGTCGAACGCCGCCGCCTCGTCGCCGTCGATCAGTCCCGCAAAGATGCGTGCGTCCGCACCCAACGGCAGCGCGCCGCCGCCACCGTCCGGCGCCGCGACGAGCCGCAGCCGCCCGCGCTTGTCGTCGTCGGCAAAGCGCGTCTGCGCATAGCCGGGACGGCCGGCCGCCCCGGCCGGCGCGAGCCAGATCCGCAGCAGGCGCAACGGCTGGTCGCACGACGCGTTGGCTTCGCTGAGCATGACGCCGGTGCCGGCACTCATGCGCTGCACGCCGCCCGCACGCACGATTGCCCCGTTGCCGAGGCTGTCGCGGTGCGCGAGCGCGCCGTCGAGCACGTAGGTGACGATTTCCGCATCCCGGTACGGCCGCATCCCGTAGCCGCGGGTCGGCGCGATGCATTCCTCGTTCAGTTCGCGCAACGCGCCGAAGACCGGCGGCCCGCTCTGGCCGGACGCGCGAGGAAAGCTGTGAAGGAATTCGTGCCAGCCATGGCTGCGCTGGTCGCGATCGGCGGCGCGGCGGATCTGGAACATGGGGCGGACACTCCGTGAGAGGCGTTGTTCTGGTATGCCGTCACTGTATGAGTGTGCCAATCGCGCCACAATCCACCGCTCGTGCACTGCATCGTTGCATCTGCGGATGCAATGGACTCAATGCCCGCTGCGAATACGACGATTATCGCAACAGCCGGATCAATGCCTCGAGGAATCGATCGGTCGGCCCGGATTGCCGGTTTCCGGGTATCGCGTTCGGGTAAAATACCGCCCTTTTGGCGTTCGCCGTTCCGGCGGCCGCCATCGCCAGAACGCCGATCGGCGAATTTTGGCCGTCTAGAATACGCCGCGGCGCCCGGTTCGACCGGCCGCGAGCGCCCCCGGAAAGTCAGCAACAGAAGGATCGAAATGAAGAAGGCCGCCCTGTGCGCCGCCCTCGCCCTCGTGGCGGGCAGCGCCTTCGCGAAGGAGTGGAAGACCGTGCGGATCGGCGTCGACGCCAGCTACCCGCCGTTCGAGTCGACCGCGCCGAGCGGCGAGATCGTCGGGTTCGACGTCGATCTCACCAAGGAAATCTGCAAGCGGATCAACGTGAAATGCGTGTGGGTGGCGCAGGATCTCGACGGGATCATCCCGGCGCTGAAGGCGAAGAAGTACGACGTCATCGTGTCGTCGCTGACCGTCACGGACAAGCGCCGCGAACAGATCGACTTCTCCGACAAGGTATACGACGCGCCGGCGCGGATGATCGCGAAAGCCGGTTCGCCGCTGCTGCCGACGATCGCATCGCTGAAGGGCAAGCGCGTGGGCGTCGAGCAGGGCTCGACGCAGGAAACCTACGCGAAGGCGTACTGGGAGCCGCAGGGCGTGACGATCATTCCTTACCAGAACCAGGACCAGGTCTATGCCGATCTCGGCTCGGGCCGCCTCGACGCGACGCTGCAGGACGAGCTGCAAGCCGACTACGGCTTCCTGCGCACGCCGCGCGGCAAGGGCTTCGCGTTCGCCGGGCCGGAAGTGAAGGATCCGAAGACGATCGGCGACGGCACCGCGATCGGCCTGCGCAAGGAAGATACGGACCTGAAGCTCAAGATCAACAAGGCGCTGGCCGACATGCACAAGGACGGCACGTACGACCGGCTGTCGCACAAGTATTTCGCGTTCAGCGTCTATTCGGCTTCGGCCCGCTGAGCGTCGAAAAGAAGAGGCAACGGATGCGGGGGCGGCCCCGTGTCCGGGCAGTACAGGCAGTCGACCACGCGCCGCCCGCCCCCTCGCCCGCCGCTCGCGCGACGGGCTGGCCCGGCACCGATGCCGGGGCGGACGGTCATGATACGCACGGGGCGTTCCGCGCAGCTTGGCGGGCGCGTCTTTCGCGGCGCACCGCGTGCGCCCTACGGGACCACACTAGGGACCACCCCAGGGACCACATATGTTTCTACAAGGTTACGGCCCGCTGATCCTCGCTGGCACCTGGCAAACCGTCAAACTGGCGGTGCTTTCGCTTGCGCTGTCGTTCCTGCTGGGGCTGCTCGGCGCGGGCGCGAAGCTGTCGCGCAACCGCTTCACGAACGGCGTCGGCACCGTCTACACCACGCTGATCCGCGGCGTGCCCGACCTCGTGCTGATGCTGCTGCTGTTCTACAGCCTGCAGATCTGGCTGAACATGGCGACCGACGCGCTCGGCTGGGACCAGATCGACATCGACCCGTTCCTCGCCGGCGTGCTCGTGCTCGGCTTCATCTACGGCGCGTACTTCACCGAGACCTTCCGCGGTGCGTTCCTGTCGGTGCCGCGCGGCCAGCTCGAGGCCGGCAGCGCGTACGGGATGACCAACTGGCAGGTATTCACGCGGATCATGTTCCCGCAGATGATGCGCTTCGCGCTGCCGGGCATCGGCAACAACTGGCAGGTGCTCGTGAAGTCGACCGCGCTCGTGTCGATCATCGGCCTGGCCGATGTCGTGAAGGCGTCGCAGGACGCCGGCAAGGGCACGCTGCGGTTCTTCTTCTTCACGCTGATCGCGGGTGCCGTCTACCTCGCGATCACGACGATCTCGAACTTCGTGCTGATGTGGCTCGAAAAGCGCTACTCGACCGGCGTCCGCAAGGCTGACCTATGATCGACCTCATCCAAGAATACTGGCGCAACTATCTCTACACCGACGGCTACCGCATCACCGGCGTCGCGATCACGCTGTGGCTGCTGGTCGTGTCGATCGGCCTCGGCTTCTGCCTGTCGGTGCCGCTCGCCGTCGCGCGCGTGTCGAAGAAGAAGTGGCTGTCGAGCGCCGTGTGGCTCTACACGTACGTGTTCCGCGGCACGCCGCTCTACGTGCAGCTGCTGCTCTGCTACACGGGCCTCTACAGCCTGCAGGCCGTGCGCGGCACGCCGATGCTCGACGCGTTCTTCCGCGACGGGATGCACTGCACGCTGCTCGCGTTCACGCTGAACACCTGCGCGTACACCACCGAGATCTTCGCGGGTGCGATCAAGGCGACGTCGTACGGCGAGATCGAAGCCGCGCGTGCCTACGGGATGTCCTCGTTCACGATGTATCGCCGCGTGATCCTGCCGTCGGCACTGCGTCGCGCGCTGCCGCTGTACAGCAACGAAGTGATCCTGATGCTGCACGCGACCACCGTCGCCTTCACCGCGACCGTGCCGGACATCCTGAAGATCGCCCGCGACGTGAACTCGGCGACCTACATGTCGTTCCATGCGTTCGGCATCGCCGCCCTGCTCTATCTCGTGATCTCGTTCACGCTCGTGTGGCTGTTCCGCCAGGCCGAGCGTCGCTGGCTCGCGTATCTGCGCCCGCAAGGCAAGTAAGTTTTCGCAGGACTATTGATGAATTCCCAGACTCAGAAGCTTTTCGTCGACGATCTGCACAAGCGGTACGGCGACAACGAGGTGCTCAAGGGCGTGTCGCTGAAGGCGAACTCGGGCGACGTGATCAGCGTGATCGGCTCGTCCGGCTCCGGCAAGAGCACGATGCTCCGCTGCATCAACTTCCTCGAGCAGCCGAATGCGGGCCGCATCTTCGTCGACGGCGAGGAAGTGCGCACCGCGCTCGACAAGTCGGGCGCGCTGCGCGCGGCCGATACGAAGCAGCTGCAGCGCGTGCGCACCAAGCTGTCGATGGTGTTCCAGCACTTCAACCTCTGGTCGCACATGAACGTGATCGAGAACGTGATGGAAGCACCCGTGAACGTGCTCGGCATCCCGAAGAAGGAAGCCGAGGAGCGTGCGCGCGCGTATCTCGAGAAAGTCGGCCTCGCGCCGCGCGTCGAGAAGCAGTATCCGTCGCACCTGTCGGGCGGCCAGCAGCAGCGTGTCGCCATTGCGCGCGCGCTGGCGATGCATCCGGACGTGATGCTGTTCGACGAACCGACGTCGGCGCTCGACCCGGAACTGGTGGGTGAAGTGCTGAAGGTGATGCAGAAGCTCGCCGAGGAAGGCCGCACGATGATCGTCGTCACGCACGAGATGGGCTTCGCGCGCAACGTGTCGAACCACGTGATGTTCCTGCACCAGGGCCGCGTCGAGGAAGAAGGCGTGCCGTCCGAGGTGTTTGCCAACCCGAAGAGCGAACGCCTGCGCGGGTTCCTGTCCGGCAGCCTCAAGTAACGCGCACGAAACGCACGACGTTCGAACGGGCGCCTCGCGGCGCCCGTTTTGCGTTTACGTGGCGTCTATGTGACGTTCATGCGGCGCTCACCGGCGCGCTGTCGGCGAACGCGCGCAGTTCGTCGCCCGCGAGCCGGTAACGCACCCATTCGCTCTGCGGCGCCGCGCCAACGCTCTCGTAGAAGCGGATCGCCGGCTCGTTCCAGTCGAGCACGCTCCACTCGAAACGCCCGCAACCCGACTCGACCGCGATCCGCGCGAGCGCCTTCAGCAGCCGCAGCCCGGCGCCCGCGCCGCGAAAACGCGGCGACACGTACAGGTCTTCGAGATACAGCCCCTGCCGGGCGAGCCACGTCGAATACGAGAAGAAATACACGGCGAAGCCGGCCGGCTCGCCGTCGACCTCGCAGATCAGCGCGCGCGCCGGCGATCCGTCGCCGAACAGGCTGCGCTCGAGCGACGCGGGCGTCGCGACCACTTCATGCTCGGCCTTCTCGTAGACGGCCAGTTCGGTAATGAAACGCAGGATCTGCGGCACGTCGGCGACGGTGGCGGAACGAATGTCGATTTGCACGGGATGAGCCCTCCTCCGGCCCGGACTTGAAACGGAAAGCGGCGCCGCGCAGCCGCGCTGGCGCCAATCAGATCGTCATGCTACGTTCACGCAGCGCCTGCAGGAAGTGCAGGTTTTTCATCCTGACCTGAACATGATGCATCCCGATCTGCGCCGTCTCGACCTGAACCTGCTGCTCGTGTTCGACGCGCTGTACCGCCACCGGTCCGTCGCCGCGGCCGCGCACGAGCTTGCATTGAGCCCGTCCGCGCTGAGCCACGCGCTCGCGCGGCTGCGCGACGCGATCGGCGATGCCCTGTTCGTGCGCCTCGGCAACGAGATGCAGCCGACCGTGCGCGCCGACGACATCGCCACCTGGGCCGGCGACGCGCTCGACGCGATGTCGAAGGGGCTCGCCCGCGCGCGCCGCTTCGATCCCGCGCAAAGCGACCGCACGTTCGTGTTCGCGGCGACCGACTACACGGCATTCGCCGTGCTGCCGGCGTTTCTCGCGCGCATCCAGCATGTCGCGCCGCGGTTGCGGATCCGCGTCGTGCATTCCGACCGGAAGATTTCCGTCGACGAACTCGCGGCCGGCCGCATCGATTTCGCGCTCGGCTACCACGAGGAATCGGCGGCCGACGCGCCGGGCATCGAGGACTTCGACTGGTTCTCCGACGACTACGTCGTCATCGCGAGCGCCGCGCATCCGGACATCCGCCGGCGGCTCACGCTCGACCAGTACCTGGCGGCACGCCACGTGGTCGTCACGCCGTGGAACGAGTCGCGCGGCGTCGTCGACCACGTGCTCGACCGGCTCGGCCTCGCGCGGCAAGTCGCCGTGCAGTTGCCGACCGTGCTGGCCGCGCCGTTCGTGATTGCGGAATCCGCACTGCTGATGACCGTGCCGAACCGCGCCGCGCAGGCGTTGCGGCACGCGGCGCCGATCCGCATCTTTCCGGCGCCGTTCGAGATCCCGCGCTACACCGTGAAGGTCTACTCGCACGCGAAGCACGCGCGCACCGATGCGCATCGCTGGATTCGCACGCAGTTGCTCGAAGCGAGGCCGGAACCTGCCTGACCTGAGCGCGCCGGCGCACCGCGTCGCGCGTTGCCGTGCCGGCGCGACAGGCACGGGCCGGCGACGTCCGGTGCCCGCCCATTCATTACGAAATACTTACCAATTCCTCCTGTATGGCGCTTACGCCCGCGCCCCCTGCAACGTCAATAGTGGCAATCCTTGATCCATGTTTGCGAAAGTCGTGTCTCCCTTGTGGGACAAGGGTTTTCCGTTAATTGCAAACCCTCGGCGCACCTGTTGCCCACCGTGTTGCATGGCAATTTGGCGACAGGTGTTAGTCAAACAACGATTTCCATCGCCACAAAATTGTATTTTTGCTAAATTAGTAACCAAAGTAGCAAAACGAAGTTCGTGAAATGTAGTTTAGCTTCACGACACTACAAGGAGACCCCGCAGGCCGACCCGGCTGCGCGGGACCGCTCAACGGTTTTCCGTCCGCTTGCCCGCGTGCTGCGCTTACCGGCCCTGCACGAGGTCTCCCTGGTTATCCCGCTTTTGCCCGGCGCTCGCGCTCCGGGCATCTCGTGCAGTCTGGGTTGACTTTTTGACAGGGTATGGAGGAGATGATGAAGAAAGCTTTGGTCGCGGCCGCGCTGATGGCTGCTGGGGTGGTGACGGCGCACGCGCAGAGCAGCGTCACGCTGTATGGTCGCCTGGATGCCGGCCTCGAGTACCTGAACGGCCTGCAAAATGGCCACCAGGTGCGCGCGGAAAGCGGCGACTGGGGCACCAGCCTGTGGGGCTTGAAGGGCACCGAAGACATCGGCGGCGGCAACAAGATCCTGTTCCACCTCGAAGGCGCGTTCAATACGATGACGGGCGGCTTCAGCGGCTCGATCTGGGATCGTTATGCGACGGTCGGGATCTCCAACGACCGCTACGGTACGCTGCTGCTGGGTCGTGAACTCGCGATCGCCAACGGCGTGTGGGACTTCGACCCGTTCGGCCAGTCGGCCTGGTCGACGGCATCGCTGGTACGCGGCCGCAACTGGAACAAGACCAGCAACAACGTGTCGTACCAGTCGCCGCAGTTCTACGGCCTCGACTTCTACGGCCAGTTCTCGTTCTCGAACTCGACCAGCTTCAACGGCAACACGACGGCCGGCCAACCGGGCCGTGCAGCCGGCGCACAGGTCACCTATACGAATTCGCTGTTCCAGTTGCGCGGCATCTACGACGAAACGCGCGACAGCAACGGCCGCTTCTCGGACGTGTTCAACTACTCGCGTGAATACTTCGCGGGCGTGAACGTGTTCCTCGGCCAGTTCAAGGTTCAGGCCGCTTACCAGGCCTCGCGCGCGGACGGCAGCGGCGGCCCGGCGGTGAACGCCGGCGTGACGGGCACCCAGCAGGTCTGGGGCGGCGTGACGTGGCAGGCAACGCCGGCAGCGGCGCTGATCGCGGCCGTGTATCACGTGAACGCGAACCACGGCGGCGGCAACGCGAACATCTACACCGTCGGCGGCTCGTACAACATCTCGAAGCGCACGCTGTTCGACCTGCAGGTCGCGACGGTGCGCAACAGCAAGAACGCCAACTTCGGCCTGAACGCGAACGGCGCCGGTACGGCCGTGTCGACGGGCAACCCGAATCCGGGCGGCAGCCAGACCGGCGTCTACGCCGGCATCCAGCACCTGTTCTGATCAGGCGCCGTCAAAGAACGATTCGACAACACTTTCCACGCTGCTGCGAGAGGCGCGTATCGGTGCGGTACCCAATCGGGTATCGCACCGTTTTTTATTGGCGGGGCCTGAAACGGCCCGCTGACGAATACGGCGTTCAGACGGCCGCTTCGTTCTCTTCGCCGGTGCGGATGCGGATCACGCGCTCGACATCCGACACGAAGATCTTGCCGTCGCCGATCTTGCCGGTGCGCGCCGCGCCGATCACGGCGTCGATCACCTGGTCGACCTGCGCTTCCGCGACGACGACCTCGATCTTCATCTTCGGCAGGAAGTCGACGACGTATTCCGCGCCGCGATACAGCTCGGTATGCCCCTTCTGGCGGCCGAAGCCCTTCACTTCCGTCACGGTCAGGCCCGTGAGACCCACTTCGGCGAGCGCTTCGCGGACTTCGTCCAGCTTGAACGGCTTGATGATGGCAGTGATGCGTTTCATGGTGGTTGTCCCCCAATGCTCGTTTGGATGAAAAATCGCGACCCCGATTGTAAGCCTGCGAGCCGCATGCGGCCCAGCACGGCTCAGTCGAGGCGTTCGGTAAAACGTGACGTGATCGGGTAGCGCCAGTCGCGCCCGAATGCGCGATGCGTGACGCGAATGCCGATCGGCGCCTGGCGGCGCTTGTATTCGTTGATCTTGATGAGCCGCGTCACGCGTTCGACGTCGGCCTGCGCATAACCGGCCGCGACGATCTCGGCGAGCGGCCGATCCTCTTCCATGTACATCCGCATGATCGCGTCGAGTACGTCGTACGGCGGCAGGCTGTCCTGGTCGGTCTGGTTCTCGCGCAGCTCGGCCGACGGCGCACGCGTGAGGATCCGCTCGGGGATCACGTCGCGCAGGGCATAGTCGGCCGTTTCGTTGCGATAGCGGCAGAGCCGGTACACGAGCGTCTTCGCGATGTCCTTGATCACCGCGAAGCCGCCGGCCATGTCGCCGTACAGCGTGCAGTAGCCGACCGCCATCTCGCTCTTGTTGCCGGTCGTCAGCACGATCGAGCCGAACTTGTTCGACAGCGCCATCAGCAGCGTGCCGCGGATGCGCGCCTGGATGTTCTCTTCCGTCGCGTCCTCCGCGCGGCCCGCGAACTCGCCCGCGAGCGATGCGCGGAATGCGTCGAACATCGGCGCGATCGCGATCTCGTCGTAGCGCACGCCGACGCGCCGCGCCATGTCCGCCGCGTCGGTGGTCGAGATGTCGGCCGTGAAGCGCGACGGCATCATCACCGCGCGCACGCGCCCGGGCCCGAGCGCATCGCATGCGACCGCGAGCACCAGCGCCGAATCGACACCGCCCGACAGCCCGATCAGCACGCCCGGAAAGCCGTTCTTGCCGATGTAGTCGCGCACGCCGGTCACGAGCGCGCGGTACACCTGCGCGTCGGTCGACAGCTCGGGCGCGATCGCGCCGGGCATCGGCCGCGCGCCGTCGAATTCGACGATCGCGTGCCCTTCGTCGAACTGCGGCATCCTCGCGACGAGCGTGCCCTGCGCGTCGAGCACGAACGAGCCGCCGTCGAATACGAGTTCGTCCTGGCCGCCGACGAGGTTCACGTACACCATCGGCAGCCCGGTTTCGCGAATCCGCGCACGCAGGATGTCGACGCGCACCGCTTCCTTGTTCATGTGGTACGGCGAGCCGTTCGGGATCAGCAGCACCTGCGCGCCGGCCGCCTTCGCGATCTGCGCGGCCGATGCATGCCACGCATCCTCGCAGATGATCACGCCGTACTTCACGCCGTTCAGCTCGAACACGAGCGGCTCGGCGTCCGTCGCGAAGTAGCGCTTCTCGTCGAACACCTCGGTGTTGGGCAGGTCCTGCTTGCGGTAGGTGCCGACGATCTCGCCGCCGACGATCAGCGATACCGCGTTGTAGGTATCGGTGGGCGGCACGCCGCGCTCGATCGGGCGGTTTGCATTACCATCGACGGCTGGCGCATGCGGATCGCCGCCCGGCGCGCCTTCGCCCGCGCCGCGCAACGGATGGCCGACCAGCACCGCGAGCCCGTCGAACGCCTTCAAGGCGCCGGCGAGCGCGTCGAGCGCGGCCGCGGCCGCCGCGTAGAACGCCGGCCGCAGCAGCAGGTCTTCCGGCGGATAGCCGGACAGCGCAAGTTCGGGTGCGATCATCAGCTGCGCACCATCGTTGTGCGCGGCGCGTGCGGCCGCGACGATCCGCGCGACGTTGCCGGCGAAATCGCCAACGGTGACGTTGATCTGGGCGAGAGCGAGTCGGGTCTTCATGGCGGGATCGGCGCAGCCCGGCGGCGCGCCCTGAACGGCTGACGAAATCGTCCCGGTGCGGGCCCGCGCAGGCCCTCGCATCCGGCGACACAGAACGGTACGGATTCACGCTTGAAACACGAACGCATCGATTATCGCACGGGCATCCTGTCGTCCCCCGCCGAGGTGCCGGCCGACGAATGGAACGCGCTGCTCGCCCGCGACGCGCAGCCGACGCCCTTCCTGCGCCACGAATTCCTCGACGCGCTGCACGTCGCGCGCTGCGCGGTCGACGATACCGGCTGGTCGCCGCATTTCGTCACGCTGACCGACGAGCGCACCGGCCGCCTCGCGGCCGCCGCGCCCGTCTACGCGAAGCAGCATTCGTACGGCGAATACGTGTTCGACTGGGCCTGGGCCGACGCGTACCAGCGCAACGACCTGCCCTACTACCCGAAGCTGCTGTGCGCGGTGCCGTTCACACCCGTGCAGGGCACGCGCCTGCTCGCGGCCGACGACGATGCGCGCCGCCGGCTCGCGGCCACGCTGCTCGCATTCGCCGAGCAGAGCGACGTGTCGTCGCTGCACGTGCTGTTCCCGACCGGCGACGAAGCGGCGCTCCTCGAATCGATGGGCATGATGCTGCGCGAAGGCGTGCAGTTCCACTGGATCAACGACGGCTACCGCCACTTCGACGATTTCCTCGGCACGCTCGAGCAGAAGAAGCGCAAGAACATCCGCGCGGAGCGGCGCAAGGTGCACGAGGCGGGCGTGACGTTCCGGCGGCTGACCGGCGACCGGATCACCGACGCCGACTGGCGCTTCTTCTCGCGCTGCTACCGGCAGACCTATCGCGAACACTATTCGAGCCCGTACCTGAACCTCGACTTCTTCCGCACGATCGGTGCGACGATGCCCGAGAACCTGCTGCTCGTGATCGCGGAAGCCGGCGGCCAGCCGATCGCGAGCGCGCTCGCCGTCTACCGGCGCGGCGAGAACGGCGGCGGCACGCTGTACGGCCGCTACTGGGGAGCGGTCGAGCACGTGCCGTGCCTGCATTTCGAAACGGCCTACTACCAGCTGCTCGAATTCTGCATCGAGGCCGGGCTCGACACGTTCGAAGGCGGCGCGCAGGGCGAACACAAGCTCGCACGCGGCTTCCTGCCGACCGTCACGCACTCCGCGCACTGGCTCGCGCACCCGGCATTCTCGGACGCCGTCGCGCGCTTTCTCGAACGCGAGACCGAGCACATCCACGCGTACGTCGACGAATTGCGCGAACACGATCCGTTCCGGCGCGGCGCCGGGTAACGACTGCGTGCCGGAACGTGCCGGTAGGTGACGGTACGTGCCGGAATGCGGCGAGACCACGACCGGCCTCGCCGCGTGCCGCGTGGCCGCCCGGCTCAGTGCGCGGCGAGCGTCACCGTCGTTGACTGCGCCTGCGGGTCACGCGACGAAGCCGCCGCCGACAGCCCGTAGCTGCCCGCGGCGATCCGCCACGCATGCGCATTCGCATCCCACACCGCGAAGCGCTGCGCCGGCACCGCAACGCTGACGGTACGCGCCTCGCCCGGCTGCAGCGCGACCTTGGTCCAGCCGACGAGGCGCTTCGGTGGTTCGCCGAGCGACGCGGGCAGTGCCGCGTAGATCTGCACCGTCTGCGCACCGGCCCGTGCGCCGGTGTTCGTCACCGTCACGCCGACCGTCACGTTGCCTGCCGCATCGGCCCGCGCGGACAGCGCCGACAACGCATACGTCGTGTACGACAGCCCATAGCCGAACGGGAACAGCGGCTCGATCGCCTTCGCGTCGAACCAGCGATAGCCATACGCGAGCCCTTCCGCGTAAATGGTCTGCGTGCGCGACGGATCGATCGCCGGCTGCGGCAGGTCGGCCTCCTGCTTCGGGAACGTCAGCGGCAGCCGGCCCGACGGGTTCGCGTCGCCGAACAGCAGATCGGCGATCGCCTGGCCGCCCTGCGCGCCGGGATACCACGCTTCGAGCACGCCATGCACGTTCGCGAGCCACGGCATCAGCACGGGGCTGCCGTTCTCGAGCACGACGATCACGCGCTTCGCCTTCGCCGCGACCGCCGCAATCAACGCGTTCTGGTCGTATTGCTGGTTGTACGGGTCGGCCTTCGCATCGGGCAGCGACAGGCTCGCAAGGTCGAGCCCTTCCGTCTGCCACTGCGTCGCGAACACGATCGTGACATCGGCCTGCGCCGCCGCGCTCGCCGCGGCATTCGCGTCGATTCCGTCGAGGTAGCTGACCGCCGCGTTCGGCGCCTTCGCGCGAATCGCCGCGAGCGGCGCGGACTTGTACCACGACGCACAGCCGCCGAACAGCGTGTCGGCGGGTTGCTGGCAGGTCGTCACCGCATTGCCGTCGATCGCCGGCACCGCGCCCGAGCCGCCGCCCGACAGCACGCCTGCGTCCGCATGCCCGCCGATCACGACGACCGACTTCAGCGCGCCGGCCGCCAGCGGCAGCACGGGCTGCGCATCGCCGGGCGCGGCCGCGTTCTTCAGCAGCACCGCGGATTGCCGTGCGATCGCGAGCGCATCGGCGTTGCCGGCCGCTTCGTCGATCGCGCCGCCCGGCTTCGGCGGTGCGTCCATCACGCCGATGCGAATCAGCGTGCGCAGCTTGCGCTGCACCATGTCGTTCAGCCGCGCGGCCGACACGCTGCCGGCCTGCAGCGCCGCACGCAGCTTCGTGTTGAAGAACGAGCCGAGCGGCGCGTTGTTGTCGTCCGCCGCACCCGGCTCCTCCTCGTCGAGCCCCGCCTGCACGGCCGCGACCGTCGAATGCGTCGCGCCCCAGTCGGACTGCACGACGCCCTTGAAGCCCCATTCGTTCTTCAGCACCGTGGTCAGCAGATACGGGTTCTCGCACGCATACACGCCGTTCAGCTTGTTGTACGAGCACATCACGTTGCCCGGCTGGCCGTCCTTCACGCCGATCTCGAACGCGAGCAGTTCGGCCTCGCGCATGGTTCGCTCGTCGACGACCGAATCGATCGTCATCCGGTTGGTTTCCTGGTCGTTGAACGCGAAATGCTTGATCGTCGCGATCACCTTCTGCGCCTGCGTCGCCTGCGTGCGCGCGGCGCTCAGCGTACCCGCGAGCACCGGATCCTCGCCCATGTATTCGAACGTGCGGCCGTTGCGCGGCTCGCGCGCGAGGTTCACGCCGCCGCCGAGCCCTTCCGCGAAACCGAGCGCACGCAGTTCGAGCGCGATACGCGTGCCGTAGGTGCCGGCGAGCGCCGGGTCCCACGTTGCCGCGAGCGCGACCGGCGCGGGCAGCGCGGTCACGCGCGCGTTCTTCACGTTCACGCCGCCCGCCGAATCGGCGCTGCTGACGGCCGGAATGCCGAGCCGCGGCACGCCCGGGATGTAGCTCGCGCCATTGAGTGCGTCGGCCGGGAACGGGCCGCCCAGGTCGAGCGCCGGCAGGCCCGTGCCGTGCACGAGCTGCAGTTTCTCGTCGTTCGTCAGTTGCGCGACGAGCGCGGCCGCGCGCTGGTCGGCCGCGGCATCGGGGTCGGCCGGCGCGACCGGACCCGCGTGGATGTCGTCGCCGCCGCACGACGCGAGCAGCACCGTAAGCGCGCACGCGGACGCAATCGTCGAACACCGGAACAGCGAAGTTTTCATTGATCCTCCTGAATCGTTCTGTTGTACTTGTCGCCACACTCCAGCGTCCGAGTCTAAAAATTGACCGGTCACCACGCTTGACCGGCAGGAGCATGCGTTGACCTCTCGCAGCGGGGACAAACCCGAACGGCATGACGAAGGGGGACAGACATGGAGTTGCAACAGAAATCGGTATCCGTGCGGATCTACCGCTGGCTGTGCGAAGACGCGCGCGCGAACGGCATCGATCTCGCGCCGCTGTATGACACGCTTGGCATCGGCCCGGCCGAACTCGCCGACGACACGCGCCGCATCGCGGGCGACCGGCATGTCGCCGCGATGCGGCTCACGAGCGCATGGCCGCTGTCGTGGCATTGCCCGCCGCCGCAGGTCGTGCCGTGGCTCGCGCCGTTCCCGGAACTCGCGGGCGTCACGTGCAACGCGGCGACACTGCGCGACGCGCTGCACGGCTACCTGCACTATCGCGAGCTGATCGGCAACGTCGACTGGGTCTTCGCGCACGAGAACGGCGACGCGATCGCGCTCGAATACGTGAACGAAGGCGATGGCCGGCACGCGGGCAGCGCGTTCGCGAACCTCGCGATCCTCGCCGCGCTCGCCCGCCTGTACGATCCGCACGTGTGCGTCGACGACGCCGCCTTCGCCGGCCGCGCGTTCGCACCCACCGCCGCGCTGCGCGACATGCTCGGCGCACCGATGTCGTTCGATGCCGCGCACAACCGCATCGTGCTGCGCTCCGCGCACTTCGACACGCCGTTCGAACGCTACAACGCGCCGCTCGCCGGCATTCAGCGTCATGCGGCCGACGCCGCGCGCGAGCGTGTACGCGTGCGCTCGACGTTCGGCTCGTCGGTCGAGCAATGCGTGCGCGACTGGCTGCGTACCGCCGACGAAGCCGATGTACCGACCGACACACTGATGCAGCACGTGTGCACGCGCTTCGCGATGTCACGCTGGACGCTGCGCCGGCGGCTGCATCGCGAGGCGGTCGGCTTTCATGCGCTCGTCGCGCAGGCGCGGCTCGGCGAGGCACGCGACCTGCTGCTGAATACGCAACTGCCGATCGGCGAGATCGGCGTGCGCGTCGGCTTCCGTTCGACGAGCACGTTCACGCGCTTCTTCACGCGCGAACTCGGCGCGGCACCGAGCCGTTTTCGCGACGGGCACGGCGATCGATGGCGTTGATGCGCGCCTTTTCTGAGACACTGGCGGCTTCGCATCCCGCCGCCCTGCCATGTCCTGGTTTCTGTACCTGATCGAATGCGCCGACGACAGCGTCTACACGGGCATCACGACCGATGTCGCCGCGCGCTTCGACGAGCACGCGTCCGGCAAGGGCGCGCGCTACACGCGCTCGCGCAAGCCGCGCGCGGTGCTCGCGTCGTTCCCGCTGCCCGACCGGTCGATCGCATCGCGTGCCGAGTACTGGGTGAAGCGGCTCACGGCCGCGCAGAAACGCGAACTGGCGGCCGGGATCCGGACGCTCGAGTCGGTGTTGCCGGCCGGGATGTCGATCGACGGGAACGTCGATGCGGCCGGGTTGAAGGCCGGGTTGAAGGCCGGTAAGCGCGAGCGGAAGAAGGCAAAGGCGCAGTCGGCCGACATCACGACGCAGGCCGCTGAAACGGACAAGCCCGTCAAGAAAGCCGCGAAGGCCAGGAATGACGGGAAAGCGTCCACGCCCGCAAAAACCGTGACGCGCGGACAAGCCGCGCAGGCGCCCAAGAAGACCAAGGCCACGCCCGCCACGAAGCGTGCGAAGACCGACGACGCGGCCGAAGTGAAAAAGGGCTCGCCTCGCGGCAAGTCGGCCATGAAAGCCACGAAAGCCACGAAAGCCACATCGAAGCAGAAAGCGCCGGCAGCCGGCGGCAAGTCCGTCGCAAAACCACGCACCGACGTTGCTTCCGCGCCGGCGCGCAGCCGTGCATCGGCAACAAGGACCACCACCGACACGGTCGAAACCCCGGCGAATTCCGTCACCGCCACCCGCCGCGCCACGCGCGCGAATCGTGCGAGAAGCGCATCGAACGCCGCCGCCCTGCCTGCGCCGGCCCCCGCGCGCGCCCGAAAGAAGACCACCCCGGGCGCCGGCCCGCGCACAAAACAAAACCGCGCGGCCTCCTGACGAGACACGCGCGGTTTGCGTTCCGAACAAACCGGCCGAGAGGCCGGCCAGCCGGCTTACTTCTTGTAGTTCGCTGCGCCGTCGGCGATTTCCTTGTGCGCGGCTTCGATGCCGGCCCAGCCTTCGACCTTCACCCACTTGCCCTTCTCGAGCGCCTTGTATTGCTCGAAGAAGTGCTTGATCTGGTCCTTCAGGTACTCGGGCACGTCGTCGATCGACTTCAGGTTGGCCGTCATCGGGCAGACCTTGTCGTGCGGCACCGCGACCAGCTTCGCGTCGACGCCCGACTCGTCGGTCATCTGCAGCATGCCGAGCACGCGCGAACGCACGATCGAGCCGGCCAGCAGCGGGAACGGCGTGATCACCAGCACGTCGACCGGATCGCCGTCGCCCGACAGCGTCTGCGGGATGTAGCCGTAGTTCACCGGATAGCGCATGCCCGTGCCGATGAAACGGTCGACGACGAGGAGGCCCAGTTCCTTGTCCGCCTCGTACTTCACCGGGTCGCTTTGCGCGGGAATCTCGATGATCACGTTGAAATCTTGCGGCAGGTCCTTGCCGGCCGGAACATGGTTGAAGCTCATGAGCACTCTCTGTAGGTCGATGGGAATTCGGGACAGGGCGCCGCGGCCGATGCATCGCCGCAGGCGTCCCCCAACGGAATGCGCCATTATAGCCAATCGACCGGTGGCGTCCGGATGACGATCGGCGCGATAATCGTTCCCGATGTCCGGCCGTCGAACCACCGGCCGCGTTGCATGGAACCGGCGTCGGCGCCAGAGCACCGTCGGCGGTCGACGCGAAGACAGGAGCACGCATGGAAGAGGCGAAGCACTTCATCGCAGGCGAATGGACGTTGCCTGCGCAACTGGAAACCATCGCGGTCGTCGATCCGTCCGACGGCCAGCCGTTCGCAGCCATTGCCCGCGGCACGGCGCCCGACATCGAGCGTGCGGTCGCCGCGGCCCGCGACGCGTTCGCGGGCCCATGGGGCGCCAAAAGCGCCGCCGAGCGCGGCCGCGTGCTGATGCGGCTGTCGGCGCGCGTGGCCGATTCCCTCGAGGAACTCGCCACGATCGAGGCACGCGACACCGGCAAGCCGCTCAAGCAGGCACGCGCGGATGCCGCCGCGCTCGCGCGCTACTTCGAGTTCTACGCGGGCGCGGCCGACAAGCTGCACGGCGAAACCCTTCCCTACCAAGCCGGCTACACCGTGCTGACGGTGCGCGAGCCGCACGGCGTCACGGGCCACATCGTGCCGTGGAACTACCCGATGCAGATTTTCGGGCGCAGCGTCGGCGCCGCGCTCGCGGCCGGCAACGCTTGCGTCGTCAAGCCGGCCGAGGATGCATGCCTGTCGTTGCTGCGCGTGGCCGAGCTGGCCGCCGAGGCCGGGCTGCCGGCCGGCGCGCTCAACATCGTCACCGGCTACGGCCATGAGGCCGGCGCCGCGCTCGCGCGCCATCCCGGCATCGACCACATCTCGTTCACGGGCTCCCCGGCCACCGGCAAGCTGGTCACGCAGATGGCGGCCGAGAACCACGTACCCGTCACGCTCGAACTCGGCGGCAAGTCGCCGCAGATCGTGTTCGCCGATGCCGACCTCGACGCGGCGCTGCCCGTGCTCGTGTCGGCGATCGTGCAGAACGGCGGGCAGACCTGCTCGGCCGGCAGCCGCGTGCTGATCGAGCGCGCGGTGTACGAGCCGCTCGTCGAGCGGCTCGCCACCGCGTTCAACGGCCTGCGCGTCGGCCCGAGCCGCGCCGACCTCGACTGCGGCCCGCTGATCAACGCGAAGCAGCAGCAGCGCGTGTGGGATTTCCTGTCCGACGCGCAGCACGACGGCATTCCGATGGCCGCGCATGGGCAGGTCGTCGCCGAGGCACCCGAAAGCGGCTTCTATCAGGCCCCCGCGCTGTTGCGCGACGTGCCGCCGTCGCACCGGCTCGCGCAGGAGGAAGTGTTCGGCCCCGTGCTCGCCGCGATGCGTTTCGTCGACGAAGACGAAGCCGTCGCGCTGGCGAACGGCACGCCGTACGGCCTCGTCGCGGGCATCTGGACGCGCGACGGCGCACGCCAGATGCGTATCGCGCGGCGCCTGCGGGCGGGCCAGGTGTTCATCAACAACTATGGCGCGGGCGGCGGCGTCGAGCTGCCGTTCGGCGGTGTCGGCCATTCGGGGCATGGCCGCGAGAAAGGCTTCGAGGCACTGTACGGCTTCACCGCGCTGAAAACGATCGCGATCCGGCACGGCTGAACACGCGGCAAGCAGGACGCGGCATGCGGCCGGCAGCATGCGGCCGCATGCCGAAGCACGACGACACTAAATCCAGCACAGGAGACACACCATGCGGTTGAGCGGCAAGACGGCAATCGTCACGGGCGGCGGCTCGGGGTTCGGCGAAGGCATCGCGAAGACGTATGCGCGCGAAGGCGCGAACGTCGTCGTCAACGACCTGAACGGCGCGGCGGCCGAGCGTGTCGCGAGCGAGATTGCGCTCGCGGGCGGCAAGGCAATCGCGGTGGCCGGCGACGTGTCGCGGCAGGACGACTGGCACGCGCTGCTGCAGGCGACGCTCGACGATTTCCACGCGGTGCAGATCGTCGTGAACAACGCGGGCACCACGCACCGCAACAAGCCGGTGCTCGACGTGTCGGAAGCCGAATTCGACCGCGTGTACGCGGTCAACATGAAAAGCCTGTTCTGGTGCGTGCAGACCTTCGTTCCGTACTTCCGCGAGCGGGGCGGCGGCGTGTTCGTGAACGTCGCGTCGACGGCCGGCGTGCGGCCGCGGCCGGGCCTCGTCTGGTACAACAGCACGAAGGGCGCGATGATCACCGCGAGCAAGTCGCTCGCGGCCGAACTCGGCGCCGACCGCATCCGCGTGAACTGCATCAACCCCGTGCTCGGCGAAACCGCGTTGATGACGGAATTCATGGGCTGCGAGGATACCCCCGAGAACCGCAGCCGCTTCCTCGCGACGATCCCGCTCGGCCGCTTCTCGACGCCGCAGGACATCGCGAACGCGGCGCTGTACCTGGCATCCGACGAGGCCGAGTTCATCACGGGCGTCTGTCTCGAAGTCGACGGCGGGCGCTGCATCTAGCCGTATCCCCCTTGCCGCAGCGTGCCGCGGCCGGCAACCGCCGCGACACACGCGCATGGCTTCGCACGACTCCGGACCAGGCACCGCTACGCCTTCTCCGGCCAATTACAAGGACAGGAGACAACATGGCAACATCGACGCAGTCGCTGCCGGGCTCGTCCGGCGCATTCGAGGAAGCAACCTATCGCAAGGTGTCGTGGCGGCTCGTGCCGCTCCTGCTGCTGTGCTACGTGGTCGCGTATCTCGACCGCGTGAACGTCGGCTTCGCGAAGCTGCAGATGGCGAGCGACCTGAATCTCAGCGACACCGTCTACGGGCTCGGCGCCGGGATCTTCTTCTTCGGCTATTTCCTCTTCGAAGTGCCGAGCAACATCATCCTGCACAAGGTCGGCGCGCGCGTGTGGATCGCCCGCATCATGGCGACGTGGGGCGTGATCTCGATCCTGACGATGTTCGTCACGACACCCGCGATGTTCTACGTGATGCGCTTCCTGCTCGGCGTCGCCGAGGCCGGCTTCTTCCCCGGCGTGATCCTCTACCTCACCTACTGGTATCCCGCGCACCGGCGCGGCCGGATGACGACGTTCTTCATGACGGCGGTCGCGTTGTCCGGCGTGATCGGCGGGCCGATCTCGGGCTTCATCCTGAAATCGTTCGACGGCGTGAGCGGCTGGCACGGCTGGCAATGGCTGTTCCTGCTCGAAGGCATCCCCTCGGTGCTCGCCGGCGTGCTCGTGTTCTTCTCGCTCGACGAGCGGATCTCGAAGGCGAAGTGGCTGACCGACGAGGAAAAGGCGCTGCTCACCCGCAACGTCGACGCGGAGGAAGCGACCAAGGAAGACCTGCCGCTCGGCACCGTGATGTCGAGCCCGCGCGTGTGGCTGATGGCGCTGATCTATTTCTCGTTCGTGATGGGGCTCTACGGCGTCGGCTTCTGGCTGCCGACGATCATCAAGGCCACCGGCGTGACCGACACGTTCATGATCGGCCTGCTGTCGGCGATTCCGTATGCGGCCGCGGTGGTCGCGATGATCCTGATCGCGCGCAGCGCGGACCGGCACCGCGAACGCCGCTGGCACGTCGCGATTCCGGCCGCGATCGGCGCGCTCGGGCTCGTGCTGTCGGTGGTCTGGGCACACCAGACCGCGCTCGCGATGCTCGGCCTCACGCTCGCGACGATCGGCATCCTGACCACGCTGCCGCTGTTCTGGAGCCTGCCGACCGCGTTCCTCGGCGGCACGGCGGCCGCGGCCGGCATCGCGATGATCAACTCGATCGGCAACCTCGCCGGCTTCCTGAGCCCGTACCTGATGGGCTGGCTCAAGCAGGCGACGGGCGCCAACGATTCGGGCATGTACATGCTCGCCGGGTTCCTCGTGCTCGGCGGGCTGCTCGCGCTGTCGGTGCCGAAGCGGCTGGTCGACAAATGACGCGGGGCGCATCGGCGCCCCCCCTGCCGGCGGACGATCCGCCCCGGAAACGCCCCGCTGGCCGGAACCGCTCCGGCCAGCGGGGCGTTTCTGCTTCCACCTGCGTGCCGACCGGACGATGCCGGCTCGGCATCCAGCCAGCTCTGATGCCATGATTCCTGCAATACTCCCTATTGATCCTTATTTCATGGAACAATAGGGAACATATTGAGCATCACGAGCCGATCATGTTCCATACCGTCGACGAGTCCGCCGCCCGCCTGCGCCTCCACCCGAAGACCGTCCTGCGCTTCATCCGCGAGGGCAAGCTGCATGCGACGCGGGTCGGCCGCGCCTACCGCATCCTCGACACCGACCTCGCCGCGTTCGCGCAAACCGAGCCGGCCGCGCCCGCGCCCGTGCCGCGTGCGGTGCGCGTCACCAGCATCGTCGACATTCCGGACGCGTCGCAGTCGCTGCACCAGTACCTGTCGCGATCGCTGCATGCGATGGCGTCCGGCCGCACGTCGTACGTCGACCCCGTGCGGATCGACGTCACGTTCGATCCCGCCGCGAGCCAGGTCAAGATCATCGTCGCCGCGACGCCAGCCGATACGGCCGTGCTGATGTCGTCGCTCGAGGCGCTGCTGCAGCAAAGCGGGACATGAGCGCGATCTTCAGGTCGCCGCGCCATGCACGCGCCATTCGCGCGGCTTACGACGCTGCGCTGTCGCACTGGCCGGCCGGGCATCGGCGCGTCACGGTGCAGACGCGCCATGGTGCGACGCACGTGATCACCTGCGGCCCCGAGCACGCGCCGCCGGTCGTGCTGATCCACGGCGCGCAGACGACGGCGGCGAGCTGGCAGCATTACGCGGCGCAATGGTCGACACACTTCCGGCTCCATGCGATCGACGTGATCGGCGAAGCAGGACCGAGCGCGCCGTCGCGACTGCCGCTTGCGGGCGACGCACATGCGCAGTGGCTCGACGACGTGCTGGACGGCCTGCAGGTGTCACGTGCCGCGTTCGTCGGCATCTCGCTCGGGGCGCGAACGGCGCTCGACTTCACGTTGCGGCGGCCGGCACGCGTGACGCGGCTCGCGCTGCTCTGCCCGTCCGGCATCGGCCGGCAGAAGCGGTTTCTGTGGTGGGCGCTGCCGTTGTTGCTGCTCGGCGATGCCGGGCGCGCATGCGTGCGACGGCGCGTGCTCGGCCGCCTGCCGCCCGCGTCGACGGCGGCCGAACGTGACACGCTCGCGCTGATGCACGCCGTCGATCGCGGGTTTCGCCCGCGCATCGAACCGATTCCGGTGTTCGCCGACAACGTGCTGCGCACGCTGTCGGTGCCCACGCTGGCGATCCTCGGCGGCCGCGACGTGATGCTCGACTCGCGAGACACGCGTGAGCGCCTGACGCGTCTCGTGCCGCACGCGCAGATCCTGTTTCTTCCCGAGCAGCCCCACTTCATCCGCGGGCAACGCGACACCGTACTCGCGTTTCTCGCGTCGACGGAAACCATCGACATGCCCCACCGAATCGTTCAGGCAGCCGGCCGCCGCGTGCTGTTTCGTGATCCTTCCGCCGCCGTCGTGCAGCGGGAAAGCGATGCGCTCGACCTCGTCGCCCTCGCGCACGAGCACGAAGCCGACTGGATCGCGGTGCCCGCGGATGCACTGCACGACGACTTCTACCGGCTCGAAAGCGGCCTCGCGGGCGCCGTCCTGCAGAAGCTCGTCAACTACGGCGTCAGGCTCTGCGTGGTCGGCGACATCGAGCGCTGGCTCACGCGCAGCGAAGCGTTCCGCGCACTCGTGCGCGAATCGAATCGCGGGCAATCGGTGTGGTTCGTCGCCAGCGAGGACGACCTGCTGCGCAAGCTCGGCGCATGACGTGTCGTCCAAGGTCACCCTGGACGAAAAAAAGCCCCGAAGGCCTTCCGGCATTCGGGGCTTTCTTGCGCGGGTTGCGCGGGCCACCTGCGGCAGGCGGCCACGCCGCCCGCGTCAGACCACGGTGATCGCGAGCGCGCTTTCGCGGTAGTGCTTCGCGGCCTTGTCGGTTTCGCCGAGATGCTCGAACAGGCGCGCGAGCGCACGATGCGCACGCACCTTCAGCGCCTCGTTGTCGGCGAGCTTCAGCGCCGATTCGAGGAACGACTGCGCCTTGCCCCACAGCTGCTGCTGCTGGCACAGGCGGCCGAGCGCGAACAGCAGGTCGGCATCCTCCGGGTGATCCTTCTTCCACCCTTCGGCCTTCTGGATCAACGGCAGCGCATCGGCGCCGGCCGTATCCGGGTAACGGCGCAGCAGGCGCGCATCCCAGTTGTGGGCAAGCGCGTCCTCGACGATGCGACGCGCTTCGTTGCGGCGCTCGAGCGAAACGAGAAGATCGGCCGCGAGATCGGCGAGACGCGGCGACTGGCGCTCGACCGGCGACAGCGACTGCCACACCTCGAGCAGCGCGTCCGGGTCGTGCCGGCGTTCGCGCAGCAGGTTTTCCGCAGCCTGCTGGCGCAGCCGCACGGCCGCGGCCGGATGCAGTGCCTCGCGCTTCTCGAGCGCCTTCGCGAGCTTCAGCACCTCGGCCCAGTTCTTCAACTGCTGCTGCGCGCGCAGCGCAACCTGCTGCGCATGGATACGCTTGCCGCCCGCCTGCAGGTCGGCCAGCGCGGCGAGCGCGCCGTCGGCATCGCGCGCGTCCGCGCGCATGTCGGCCGCGGCGAGCAGCCGTGCGTCCTGCCATTCGGGTGCGTCGACCCTCGACAGCCAGTCGTCGCGACGCGTGTACTCGTGCATCCGGTGCGCGGCAGTCGCCGCGACGAGACTCGCCGCGCCCTGGTTGGCGTCGACCGACAGCGCTTCACGCGCGGCCTTCTCCGCGCGCGAGAAGCGGCCCGCGTACAGGTTCGCGATCGCGTCGCGCAGCGATGCCTGCGCCTTCTCGTTGCGCGAACGCGCGCGATACGCGGCGACCCGCTGCGGCATGCGCCAGATGTTGCGCACGATGCGCAGCAGCGCATACACGACGATGAACAGCACGACGATGGCGATCACGAACAGGTTCAGCGACACGTCGATCCGGTACGGCGGATAGACGAGCAGCACCTGCCCCGCGTCGAAACGGCCGACGGTGGCGAGCGCAGCGGCGATCGCGAACAGGACGGCGAGCCAGACGATTCCTCGAAGCGTCATCGTTACCCCCGGCTCTTGAACTGCTGAACGGCGTTCAGGCTCGTATTCAGGTTCGGCACCGCGACCGTCAGCGATGCGCCGTCAACCTGCTTGAGCAGATCCTCGACGGTCTGCGTGTCCTTCGATGCCTGGTCGAAATACTTCCCGAGCGACGCCTGCGCGGCGTGCAGGTCGGCCTTCATCGCGCCATCGTTGCGCGCGAGCAGCGACAGGCGCGCGGTCAGCAGGCGCAGCTTCACGTTCTCGCGCACGAAGTAGCCCTGGTCGGGCGACGCGAGCATCGCGTCCGCGTTGTCGATCCGGCGCACCTGCACGAGCCCCTTCAGCTGCTGGCCGAGGCCGGCCGAGAAGTCGTGCCACCACACCTTCCAGCGCGGCTCGCCGGCCACGGCCGACGATGCGGCATCGGCCGGCGCGGCCTTCGGCGCTTCGTGCGGGACGATCGCCTCGCCGGACAGCGGCAGCGCGTCGATCTTCGCGATCGCGTCGTCGAGCTTGATCGCGAGGCCCGTGAGGTCGGCCGCCGGTGCGGCCTTCAGCTTCTCGATGTCCAGCGCGAGCGCCTTGCGCACCGTGACGGCCTGCGCGCTCTGCGAGGTGGCGAGGCGCGCGTCGGCATTCTGCAGCGCGATCAGCGCGAGCTGCGTGTTGCCGGTCAGCTGAAGCTGCTGGCTCGCGCTCGACAGCATCTGGTCGACTTCCTCGAGCATCCACGCATCGCGGTTGCGCGACAGGTCCTGGTATTGCTGCTGCAGCGCCTGCTGCGCGCTCTGCGCGTCGGCGAGCTTGCCGTCGAGCTGCGCGAGCTGCGTGTCGACCTGGTGCGTGCTCGCCAGCGCCTGCTCGGTCTTCATCCGCGTTTCGGCCGTCTGTGCGTCGAGCGCCTTCTGGCGCGTGACGAACGTGCCGTCGAGCCGGTCGATCTTGCGGTTCAGCGCGTAGCCGCCGACGCCCGCCGCGCAGCCGAGCACGACGACGACGAACCACAGCACCGCGCTGCCGCCGCGGCGCGCGGGCGGTTCGGACGCCATATAGGCGGGACGGGACGGCGGTGCGGATGCAGCGGCCGGCTGGGAAGCGACGCTTTTGGAATCGTTGGTATCTGTCATGCGTTTAGTCACCGGTGCGGCTGTCGCCGGTTGGACGGCCTCGTCGGCCATCGTTCGAAACGCGCGGACGATGCGCTCATCGCCCGCGCCGGTCAGCGTAATCCTATCAAAACCCAATGCGCGCGCGGTCTGCTCGATTCGCGGATGCGGCGTGACGAGCGGCGCATGCTTCAGCGCGGCGATCTCGGCATCGTTCAGATGCGCCCGCGCGAGTTCGTGCAGGTTGCGCACGCCTTCCGAGCTCGTGACGAGCCACGCATGCGGTTCGCCGTCGAGCAGCGCATGCACGCGCTCCCACGCGCCGACGCGCGGCTCGGGCACGACGCGCCGGTACGCGGCGACGAGCGTGACGTCCGCGCCGGCCTCGCGCAGCCGGTCGGCGAGCCATTCGCGCCCGCCGTCGCCGCGTACGATCAGCACGCGCTTGCCCGCCAGCGCGGGCGCGCCGCCGAATTCGGCCTCGAGGCACGCGAACAGGCTTTCCGAATCGTAATGGGGTACGCCGCCGTCGGCCGGCGCCCGCGGCGCGATCACGCGATGCGCGGGCGCCGCGATGCCGTGACGCTCGAGCGCCGCGACGCTGCCGGGCCCGACCACGCCGACCGGGAGCGCGTTCGGCCAGATCGCGCCGTACTGCGCGAGCGCGCGGTCGATCGCGTTCGGCGACACGAAAATCACCAGCGCGTAATCGGCGAGCGCCGCGAACGCGGCGTCGAGCGGCGCCGGATCGTCGACGGGCGCAATATCGATCAACGGGAATTCGAGCACGTCGCAACCGGCCTCGGCCAGTTGCGACGCGAGCGCGCCGGACTGGCCGTCCGGGCGCGTCAGGACAGCGGTGAACGCGCGCGCGCCGCCCGCCATCAGGCGTCGCCCTTGCCGGCGGCCTGCGAGCCCGCGAGCAGCGCCTGGACGATCTCGAGCGCGCCTTGCGCCTCGAGTTCGTCGGACACGGCCCGGCCGAGCGCGAGCGCATCGGCGACGCTCATGACGGCCCCGCACTCCTCGGCGGTCAGCACGCGCTTGCCGTCGGTCGTCGACACGCGGCCCGTCAGGTACAGCTCGCCCGCGCGCCACACCGCATGCGCGGCGAGCGGCACCTCGCAGCTGCCGCCGAGCGCGCGCGACACCATCCGCTCGGCCTCGACCGCGAGCGCGGTCTGCGGGTCGTGCAGCGGTGCGAGCCACTCGGCGACGTCGTCGCGGTGCGACGCGATCTCGATGCCGAGCGCGCCCTGGCCCGCGGCGGGCGGGCTCGCTTCGACGTCGAGCAGCGCGCGGATCCGCGCTTCCAGGCCGAGGCGCTTCAGGCCGGCGGCCGCCAGGATGATCGCCGCGTAATCGCCGCGATCGAGCTTCGACAGGCGCGTGTCGAGGTTGCCGCGCAGCGGCAGCACGTCCAGGTGCGGGTAGCGCGAGCGCAGCATCGCCTCGCGGCGCAGGCTCGACGTGCCGACCACGGCGCCGGCCGGCAGCGCGTCGAGCGACGCGTAGTCGTTCGACACGAAGGCATCGCGCGGGTCCTCGCGCTCCATGATCGCGGCAAGCGAGAAGCCTTCCGGCAGCGCCATCGGCACGTCCTTCAGCGAATGCACGGCGAGATCGGCGCGGCCGTCGGCCAGCGCGGCCTCCAGTTCCTTCACGAACAGGCCCTTGCCGCCGACCTTCGACAGCGTGCGATCGAGAATCTGGTCGCCGCGCGTCGTCATTCCGAGGATTTTCACGTCACAAGCTGGATATAATTTGCGCAGCGCATCACGCACATGTTCGGCTTGCCACATCGCCAGGCGGCTCTCGCGCGAAGCAATCGTCAACGTCGCGGGCGGCTGTGCCTGTTGCGGCCCGGCCGCAGGAGTCTCGGAATTCATTGCTGGAACATCGAAGGACGGGATTGAAGATCGAACAATGGTAGCACGCACGCCCCCGCCCGCCCGGGCCCGGAGCCTGCGTCCGGCCTGCCGCCGGGCGGGTCGCGGCGCCGATGTGCGGATGTGCCGCACGTAGCTGGTTGCTTGACCGCAGTTTCGCAGTTTCCGCAGTTCCTTTTGACTCGAGCTTTCCCAAGGAAACCCATCGTGAAGTCTTCCGGATCGGCGCGTACGGCGCGCCGCAATGCTGCCCTGTCCTCCTCCGACGCCTCGACGGACACCGTCGCCACCGCCGCGAACGGCCGTGCGAAAACGGCAACGAAACCGAAAGACCCGATACGTCAGACAAAACGCACGGCGAAGGCCGCCGGCCCGGCCGCCCGCACCGCGACCCGCACGGCCGGTGCGACGAAGGCCGGCACCCGCACGCGCGACGACAAGGACGGCCCGCTGTTCGACGACATCCGCTTTCTCGGCCGCCTGCTCGGCGACGTCGTGCGCGAGCAGGAAGGCGACACCGTGTTCGACGTCGTCGAGACGATCCGTCAGACCGCCGTCAAGTTCCGCCGCGAGGACGACAGCGAAGCCGCGCAGACGCTCGAGAAGAAGCTGCGCAAGCTGACGCCGGAGCAGACGGTGAGCGTCGTGCGCGCATTCAGCTATTTCTCGCACCTCGCGAACATCGCGGAAGACCGCCACCACAACCGCCGCCGCCGCATCCACGCGCTGGCCGGCTCCGCGTCGCAGCCCGGCACGGTCGCGTACGCACTCGAGCAACTGAAAACGACCGGCAATGCGTCGAAGCGACTGCTGCAGCGCTTCTTCGACGATGCGCTGATCGTGCCGGTGCTGACCGCGCACCCGACCGAAGTGCAGCGCAAGAGCATCCTCGACGCACAGCACGACATCGCGCGCCTGCTCGCCGAGCGCGACCAGGAGCTGACCAGCCGCGAGCGCCAGTACAACGAATCGATGCTGCGCGCACGCGTCACCACGCTGTGGCAGACGCGCATGCTGCGCGACGCGCGCCTGACGGTCGGCGACGAAATCGAGAACGCGCTGTCGTACTACCGCGCGACGTTCCTCGACGAACTGCCGGCGCTGTACGGCGACATCGAGGCCGCGCTCGCCGAGCACGGCCTGTCCGCGCGCGTACCCGCGTTCTTCCAGATGGGCAGCTGGATCGGCGGCGACCGCGACGGCAACCCGAACGTGACCGCGTCGACGCTCGACGAAGCGATCAACCGCCAGGCCGCGGTGATCCTCGAGCACTATCTGGAACAGGTGCACAAGCTCGGCGCCGAACTGTCCGTGTCGAACCTGCTCGTCGGCGCGAACGACGCCGTGAAGGCGCTCGCGGCCGCGTCGCCCGACCAGTCGCCGCACCGCGTCGACGAGCCGTATCGTCGCGCGCTGATCGGCATCTACACGCGGCTCGCCGCAAGCGCGCGCGTGCGTCTCGGCGAAGGCACGGTGCCCGTGCGCAGCGCGGGCCGCGGCGCGCCGCCCGTGCGCGCGATCCCGTATGCGGATTCCGAAGCGTTCGTCGCCGACCTGAAGGTGCTGACCGCGTCGCTCGACGAACACCACGGCACGTCGCTCGCCGCGCCGCGCCTCGCGCCGCTCGTGCGCGCGGCCGAAGTGTTCGGCTTCCATCTCGCGAGCATCGACCTGCGCCAGAGCTCCGACATCCACGAAGCCGTGGTCGCCGAGCTGTTCGCGCGCGCGGGCGTCGAGGCCGACTACGCGGCGCTCGCCGAGGAAGACAAGCTGCGCGTGCTGCTCGCCGCGCTCGCCGATCCGCGTCCGCTGCGCTCGCCGTACCTCGAATACTCCGCGCTCGCCCAGAGCGAACTCGGCGTGTTCGAGAAGGCGCGCGACGTGCGCGCCCAATTCGGCGCGCGCGCGGTGCGCAACTACATCATTTCGCATACGGAAACCGTCAGCGACCTCGTCGAGGTGCTGCTGCTCCAGAAGGAAACGGGCCTGCTCGAAGGCGCGCTCGGCATGCCCGGCGGCAACGCGCGCAACAGCCTGATGGTGATCCCGCTGTTCGAGACGATTCCCGACCTGCGCGACGCCGCGCGCATCATGCGCGAATACTTCGCACTGCCGGGCATCGACGCGCTGGTCGCGCACCAGGGCGCCGAGCAGGAAGTGATGCTCGGCTATTCGGACAGCAACAAGGACGGCGGCTTCCTCACGTCCAACTGGGAGCTGTATCGCGCGGAACTCGCGCTCGTCGACCTGTTCCGCGACCGCAAGATCACGCTGCGCCTGTTCCACGGCCGCGGCGGCACGGTCGGCCGCGGCGGCGGCCCGACCTACCAGGCGATCCTGTCGCAGCCGCCGGGCACCGTGAACGGGCAGATCCGCCTGACCGAACAGGGCGAGGTGATCGCAAGCAAGTTCGCGAACCCGGAGATCGGCCGCCGGAACCTCGAGACGGTCGTCGCCGCGACGCTCGAGGCGACGCTCCTGCCGCAGAACAACGCGCCCGCGCAGCTGCCGGCGTTCGAGGCCGCGATGCAGACGCTGTCCGATTCGGCGATGGCCGCGTACCGCGCGCTCGTCTACGAAACCCCGGGCTTCACCGACTATTTCTTCTCGTCGACGCCGATCACCGAGATCGCCGAGCTGAACATCGGCAGCCGCCCGGCCTCGCGCAAGCTGCAGGATCCGAAGCAGCGCAAGATCGAGGACCTGCGCGCGATTCCGTGGGGCTTCTCGTGGGGCCAGTGCCGGCTGCTGCTGACGGGCTGGTACGGCTTCGGCAGCGCGGTGAGCGCATATCTCGACGGCGCGCAGGATGAAGCCGAGCGCACGAAGCGCGTCGCGCTGCTGAAGAAGATGAACAAGACCTGGCCGTTCTTCTCGAACCTGATGTCGAACATGGACATGGTGCTGGCGAAGACCGACCTCGCGGTCGCGTCGCGCTACGCGCAGCTCGTCTCCGACCGCAAGCTGCGCAAGCACGTGTTCGAGCGGATCGTCGCGGAATGGGAGCGCACGTCGCAGGCGCTGGCGGAAATCACCGGGCACGAAGGCCGCCTCGCGACCAACCCGCTGCTCGCACGCTCGATCAAGAACCGTTTCCCGTATCTCGATCCGCTGAACCACCTGCAGGTCGAGCTGATCAAGCGCCACCGCGCGGGCGACACGAACGCGCGGCTGCGCCGCGGGATTCACCTGACGATCAACGGGATCGCGGCCGGCCTGCGCAACACGGGCTGATCCGCATGCGGCGCGGCGCGATGCCGCGCCGGCCGGCGACGTGAAAGCCGCGATACCCACCGTCTGCACGGTGGCGTATCGCGGCTTTTTTCATGCTCGCGGGCGTCGACGAAACCGCGCCGGCGCACCGCACGCTCAGTGCGCGTCGATCAGCAGCGCGTCGTGCTCGAACGATCCGTCGGGCTGCACCGCGTAATAGCCGCGCACCTCGTCGGGCGCATGCGCCCACAGCGCACGAATGCCGGTCACGCTGTCGGCCGGCGTGCGGATGCGCGCAACCCACGTATCGAAATCGATCGGCAGCCGCCAGCGGCTGTGCACGTGCGCGTCGAAGCCGGCATCGCGGAACATCGCGAGCCATTCGTCCGCGCGGTAGTCGCGCACGTGCGACGCGTCGCGCAGCACTTCCGCAGCCTGCAGGTACGTATCGAGGAGCGGATGGTCGTTGCCGGCGATGTCGATCATCAGCACGCGGCCGCCCGGCTTCAGCACGCGGCGCACTTCGGCGAGCGCCGCGCGCATGTCGTGCCAGTGGTGCGCGCTCATCCGGCTCACGACCCAGTCGAACGTCGCCGTCTCGAACGGCAGTTTCTCGGCCGGGCCCTGCTGCGTACGGATGTTCGCGAGCCCGCGCTCGCGCGCCGCGGCGTCGACGGTCGCGAGCATCTGCGCGGCGAGATCGTAGGCAACCACGTCGCGCACGTGCGGCGCGACCGCGAAGCTCGCATGGCCGGCGCCGCAGCCGAGATCGAGCACCGCGGCATCGGGCGTCGCACGCACCGCGTCGGCGAGCGTCTGCAGGTCGGCGCCCGTCGCGTGGACCGTGCTCGTCAGGTAGGCGGCGGCCGTCGTGCCGAATGCGTCGGCGACCTGGTCGTGGTGTTTCATCGTTCTCTCCTTTCTCTTGCGCAATCGGCCGGCGTGGATGCGTCAGTGCGCTTTCCGGCCCCATGCAACACGTTTTGTGGGACGCCCGCTCCCCTGGCAGCGCGCGAGCCGCTACAATAGGCCTGCGCTTGTACCAGTACAAGTTAAGCAGTTATTCTGGTATTCGATACACCTGTCTGATCATTGCCGCATCCCCGCTTCCACTTCGCCGTTTCCGCATGAACCAGCCGTCCTCCGTCCCCGTCCCGCCGCTCGACGCCACGCCCGCCCGTGCGCTCGGCGAATTCATCCGCGCCCACCGCGAGCGGCTGTCGCCGCAGGCCGTCGGCCTGCCGCCCGGCCCGCGCCGCCGCACGCCGGGGCTGCGGCGCGAGGAAGTCGCGCAGCTCTGCGGCGTCAGCCCCACCTGGTACACGTGGATCGAACAGGGCCGCCCCGTGTCCGCGTCGGCCGACGCACTCGCGCGGATCGCCGTCGCGCTGCAACTGTCGAAGGCCGAGCGCGCGTACCTGTTCGAGCTGGCCGCGCAGCGCGACCCGGCCGAGCCCGACGTCGCGGGCGGCGACCTGCCGCCGACGCTCGCCGCGACCGTCGCGGCCATCGCGACGCCCGCCTACGTGCTCGACCGGCAATGGAACGCACTCGCGTGGAACGCACCGGCCGCCGCGCTCTTTTCCGGCTGGCTCGACGGCGAGCACGACCGCAACCTGCTGCGCTTCACCTTCATGTCGCCGGCCGCGCGCACGCTGATCGTCGACTGGGAAACCCGCGCGCGGCGGCTCGCGGCCGAATTCCGCGCCGATTCGATCCGGCACCTGACCGACGCGCCCACGCGTGCGCTGATCGACGCACTGACCGCCGGCAGCGATGCCTTCGCGCAGTACTGGGCATCGCAGGACGTGTTCGAACGCGAAGGCGGCCTGCGCGAATTCGACCATCCGGCCGACGGCCGCCTCGTGTACCAGCAGATCACGCTGAAGCCCGCGCACCGCGAAGACCTGAAGCTGGTCGTGCTCGTGCGCGACTGAACGGGCCGGCCCGCGCGGGCCACGGCCGGCGGGCCGCCGCGAACGGCTGCGCGCCACGGCGGGCAGGCCCGCGAATGTTAGAATCGCGGGATTCCCTCGGCGGCGCACGCCGCCCAACATCCCCTTCGAAGAATCGCCATGACGTCCCAACTGCACAAAAAGGGCGAGGCCTGGTCGGCCCGCTTCTCGGAACCGATGTCGGAGCTGGTCAAGCGCTACACGTCGTCGGTGTTTTTCGACAAGCGCCTCGCGCTCGTCGACATCGCCGGCTCGCTCGCGCACGCGAACATGCTCGCCGCGCAGAAGATCATCAGCGCCGACGACCTGGCCGCGATCGAACGCGGGATGGCGCAGATCAAGGGAGAAATCGAGCGCGGCGAATTCGAATGGCAGCTCGACCTGGAAGACGTCCACCTGAACATCGAGGCGCGCCTGACCGCGCTGATCGGCGATGCCGGCAAGCGCCTGCACACGGGCCGCTCGCGCAACGACCAGGTCGCCACCGACATCCGCCTGTGGCTGCGCGGCGAGATCGACCGCATCGGCGGCCTGCTGAACGACCTGCGCGGCGCGCTGCTCGACCTCGCGGAACAGAACGCCGACACGATCATGCCGGGCTTCACGCACCTGCAGGTCGCACAGCCGGTCACGTTCGGCCACCACCTGCTCGCATACGTCGAGATGTTCTCGCGCGACGCGGAGCGCATGCGCGACTGCCGCACCCGCGTGAACCGCCTGCCGCTCGGCGCGGCCGCGCTCGCCGGCACCAGCTACCCGATCGACCGCCATGCAGTGGCGAAGACGCTCGGCTTCGACGGCATCTGCGCGAACTCGCTCGACGCGGTGTCGGATCGCGACTTCGCGATCGAATTTACGGCGGCGTCCGCGCTCGTGATGACGCACGTGTCGCGCTTCTCCGAAGAACTCGTGCTGTGGATGAGCCCGCGCGTCGGCTTCATCGACATCGCCGACCGCTTCTGCACCGGCAGCTCGATCATGCCGCAGAAGAAGAACCCGGACGTGCCCGAGCTCGCGCGCGGCAAGACGGGCCGCGTGAACGGCCACCTGATGGCGCTGCTGACGCTGATGAAAGGCCAGCCGCTCGCGTACAACAAGGACAACCAGGAAGACAAGGAACCGCTGTTCGACACGGTCGACACCGTCGCCGACACGCTGCGGATCTTCGCCGAGATGGTGGCCGGCATCACCGTGAAGCCGGACGCGATGCGCGCGGCCGCCCTGCAGGGCTTCTCGACCGCCACCGACCTCGCCGACTACCTGGTGAAGCGCGGCCTGCCGTTCCGCGATGCGCACGAAGCCGTCGCGCACGCCGTGAAGATCTGCGACGACCGTGGCATCGACCTGGCCGACCTGACGCTCGACGAGATGAAGCAGGAACTGCCGAACGTCGCGCACCTGATCGGCGAAGACGTGTTCGGCTACCTGACGCTCGAAGGTTCGGTCGCCAGCCGCAATCACCCTGGCGGCACCGCGCCCGACCAGGTGCGTGCGGCGGTCAAGGCAGCCCGCGCCGCGCTCGGCCGGTAAGCCCGCTGTTCCGGACGGACGCCATCGGCGTCCGTTTTTCATTCGGGCGGCCGTCGCGCCGCCCATCGCCTTCCCCGCTTCCCGAATGCCGCCGATGACCTTTTCCGCCGCGCTCTTCGACATGGACGGCCTGCTCGTCGATTCCGAGCGGACCATCATGAACACGTGGATCGACGTGTCGAATGCGCACGGCGTCACGCTGACCACCGCCGACTACCTGCAGATCGTCGGCCGCTCGTTCGCCGAAGGCCAGGTGATCCTGGCGCGGCTGATCGGCAACCCCGACACGTTCGACGCGGTGCGCACCCGCGTGCGCGAGCAGCTCGCGGCGCCCGAACCGCATCCGAAGTTTCCGCTGAAGCCCGGCGCGTTCGCGCTGCTCGACACGCTCGCGCAAGCCGGCATTCCGTGCGCGGTCGCGTCGTCGTCCGCGAGCGAGGTGATCCGCGCGCGGCTCGACGCGGTCGGCGTGCTGCCGTTCTTCCGCGCGATCGCGGGCGGCGACGAAGTCGCACGCGGCAAGCCCGACCCGGCCGTCTACCGGCTCGCGGCCGAACGCCTCGGCGTGCCGGCACACGCATGCGTCGCGTTCGAGGACAGCGATTTCGGTGCGCAGTCGGCCGCCGGCGCGGGCGCCGCGGTCGTCACCGTGCCCGACCTGAAGGCGCCGACGCCCGAGATCATCGCGCTGAGCCTGCATGTGCTCGCGTCGCTCGACGATGCGCTCGCGCTCGTGCCGTCGTGGTTCGGCGGGCACGATACGCGACGGCCCGCGTAGATCGCGTGCCACCCCGATGCAAAACGGGCACCCGAGGTGCCCGTTTTGCCATCTCGCCGAACAACCGGCATCGCGGTTGCGCTTACTTGTTGCCGGCCGTCTCCGACAGCCGTTTCATCGTCGCGATGCGCGCGCCGATCAGGTCGACGCGGCCGTCCTCGCCGACGAGCGGCGCCGTCGCATCGCGGAACCCGACCCACGCGCGCTGCGCGCGTACGAGCGTCGCGGCCGAATGCGCGGGCATCTTGCGGCGCAGCTTCTGGTAATAGCGGTTCAGGTCGAACAGCGCGTGCTCGCACGCGGCGTCCTGTTCGCACGGGCGCACCCGGCGCACGGCCGGATCGCGCGGCGCGTTCGCCGGCTTGCCGTTCGGCCGGGCCCCACCCTGGGCCGCGCTCGTGCCGCCCTGCGCGCCGCTCGTGGCCGCCACCGGCACGGCGGCGGGCGGCGGTGCATAGCGATCGGCCGCGCCGCGCAGCGCCAGCGCGCGATCGCGCACGGGCTGCAGCTGCAGGTCGGCACTCGACATCGCATACGACGTGCCGCGCGTGGTGTCGTACACCGCCTTCAGCAGATGCACTTCATCCTTGCGCCACGTGAGCCAGCGGCGCTGGCTGTCCTGCCAGCCGCGCTTCGCGTCGGCCGGCGCATCCTTCAACAGGCGCTGGTATGCGCCGTCCATCACGGCCTGCCACTGCTGCTGCGCTTCGCCCATGCACTGGATCTGGCCGGCCGGCGAAGACCGGTCGCGCCGCGCGAGGCATTGCCGCATCGCGACGTCGATCGGGTCGGCCGCCGCGACTTCGGCGTGCGCGACACCCATGCCCGCCAGCCCCGACACGCCTGCCGCCCAGACGACGAGCGCGGCCACCGCCGCACGCATCGCCTGGATTCGTCCGTGCGTCGCCATCAGTCGCGCACGCAGTCGACGAAGTACTCGACGCGGCCGTTCACCTCTTCCGCGACGAGGCCGTGGATGTCGGTGTGGAAGCCCGGGAAGCGTTCGTTGAAGTCGCGCGCGAACCGCAGGTAGTTCACGATCGTCTTGTTGAAGCGCTCGCCCGGAATCAGCAGCGGAATGCCCGGCGGGTACGGCGTGAGCAGGATGCTCGTCACGCGGCCTTCGAGCTCGTCGAGCGGCACGCGGTCGATCTTGCGGTGCGCGAGCTTCGCGAACGCGTCCGACGGCTTCATCGCCGGTTCCATGTCCGACAGGTACATCTCGGTCGTCAGGCGGGCGATGTCGTTCGCGCGGTACACGTCGTGGATCTGCGTGCACAGGTCGCGCAGGCCGACGCGCTCGTAGCGCGGATGCTGCGCGACGAATTCCGGCAGCACGCGCCACAGCGGCTGGTTGTTGTCGTAGTCGTCCTTGAACTGCTGCAGCTCGGTCACCATCGAGTTCCAGCGACCCTTCGTGATGCCGATCGTGAACATGATGAAGAACGAGTACAGGCCGGTCTTCTCGACGATGATCCCGTGCTCGGCCAGGTACTTCGTGACGATCGCGGCGGGGATGCCCGTCTCGCCGAACTCGCCGTCGACGTCGAGCCCCGGCGTGATGATCGTCGCCTTGATCGGGTCGAGCATGTTGAAGCCTTCCGCCAGCGGGCCGAAGCCGTGCCAGTGGTCGTTCGGCTTCAGCATCCAGTCGTCGCGCGAGCCGATGCCTTCTGCCGACAGCTCGTCCGGGCCCCACACGCTGAAGAACCAGTCGTCGCCGTATTCGGCGTCGACCTTGCGCATCGCGCGGCGGAAATCGATCGCCTCGGCGATCGATTCCTCGACGAGCGCGGTGCCGCCCGGCGGCTCCATCATCGCGGCCGCGACGTCGCACGACGCGATGATCGCGTACTGCGGGCTCGTCGACGTGTGCATCAGGTACGCCTCGTTGAAGCGGTGCTTGTCGAACGTGCGGTTCTCCGAATCCTGCACGACGATCTGCGACGCCTGCGAGATGCCCGCGAGCAGCTTGTGCGTCGAGTGCGTCGCGAACACGAGCGCGCCCGTGCGCGGACGACCGTCGCCGATCGCGTGCATGTCGCGGTAGAAATCGTGGAACGTCGCGTGCGGCAGCCACGCTTCGTCGAAGTGCAGCGTGTCGAGCAGGTCGCCGAGCAGGTCCTTGATCATCTCGACGTTGTAGACGACGCCGTCGTACGTGCTCTGCGTGATCGTCAGGATGCGCGGCTTCATGTCCGGGTTCTGGCGCATCGCCTCGCGCGCGAACGGGTTCGCCTCGATCTTCTTGCGGATGTTCTCCGGCTTGAACTCGTCGCGCGGGATCGGCCCGATGATGCCGAAGTGGTTGCGCGTCGGCGTCAGGAACACCGGAATCGCGCCCGTCATCGTGATCGCGTGCAGGATCGACTTGTGGCAGTTGCGGTCGACCAGCACGATGTCGCCGGGCGCGACCGTCGCGTGCCAGACGATCTTGTTCGACGTCGACGTGCCGTTCGTCACGAAGAACAGGTGGTCCGCGCTGAAGATGCGCGCCGCATTGCGCTCGGACGCCGCGACCGGGCCCGTGTGGTCGAGCAGCTGGCCGAGTTCGTCCACCGCGTTGCAGACGTCGGCGCGCAGCATGTTCTCGCCGAAGAACTGGTGGAACATCTGGCCGAGCGGGTTCTTCAGGAACGCGACGCCGCCCGAGTGGCCCGGGCAGTGCCACGAGTACGAGCCTTCGTCCGCGTACTTCACCAGTTCCTTGAAGAACGGCGGCGCGAGCGAGTCGAGATAGACCTTCGCCTCGCGGATGATGTGGCGCGCGACGAACTCCGGCGTGTCCTCGAACATGTGGATGAAGCCGTGCAGCTCGCGCAGGATGTCGTTCGGCAGGTGGCGCGACGTGCGCGTCTCGCCGTACAGGAAGATCGGGATGTCCGCGTTGCGGCGGCGTACTTCAGTGACGAACGCGCGCAGCTCGATGATCGCGGTCGCGAGTTCGGGCAGTTCGCCGTCCGGGCCGGTTTCGCCGAGCATGAGTTCGTCGTCGTCGATCGACAGGATGAAGCACGACGCGCGGCTCGACTGCTGCGCGAACGACGTCAGATCGCCGTAGCTCGTGAGGCCGAGGACTTCGACGCCCTCCTTCTCGATCGCTTCGGCCAACGCCCGGATGCCGGAGCCCGAGATGTTCTCGGAGCGGAAATCTTCGTCGATGATGACGACGGGGAAACGAAACTTCATGGGCGATTCTCCAAAAAGAACGACCGCGGCGCGTCACGCGCAGCGGTCACCCGGAAACTGGTGAGACGTTATGCAACCAGATCAGGTTTTCGGCAGCGTGACACCGCGCTGCCCCTGATACTTGCCGCCGCGATCCGCGTACGACACGTCGCACACTTCGTCGCTTTCGAAGAAGAGCACCTGCGCGACGCCTTCGTTCGCGTAGATCTTCGCGGGCAACGGCGTGGTGTTCGAGAATTCCAGCGTGACGTAGCCTTCCCACTCGGGTTCGAACGGCGTCACGTTGACGATGATCCCGCAGCGCGCATAGGTCGACTTGCCGAGGCAGACGGTGAGCACGGTGCGCGGGATGCGGAAATATTCGACGGTGCGGGCCAGCGCGAACGAGTTCGGCGGGATGATGCACACGTCGCCCTTGAAATCGACAAACGAACCCTCGTCGAAGTTCTTCGGATCGACGATCGTCGAGTTGATGTTCGTGAAGATCTTGAATTCGTCCGCGCAGCGGATGTCGTAGCCGTAGCTCGACGTGCCGTAGCTGACGATCCGGCGGCCGTCCTCGGACGCGCGGACCTGATCGGGCACGAACGGCTCGATCATCTTGTGCTCTTCGGCCATGCGCCGAATCCATTTGTCGGACTTGATACTCATATCGGGGCGCCTGGAAACGCTGCGTGACGGTCAGGGAGGGCCGCTCGCGCGAGACGGCGGCCGGGAAAGGCGGACATTTTACGCGATCATCGGCGCGCGCACGCGGCGGCCGTCAACGGATCACGCCGCAGGCGAGCGCGGGCCCCGCGCCATGCTGCGGAAACGCGGGATCGCTCGGGTCGCGGTGCACCAGCGCCGCGCGGTTCATCGCCGAGCGCACGCCATCGAGGGCCAGATCGGGCGCGACGATGAAGCCGGCCGCGACGCCGTTCGCGTCCGCATGGATGTTGCCGAGATCGCCGGCGACGCGGGCGCCCGCGCGCAACCGGTCGGCGGCCGGCGCGAACACCTGGCCGGCGCTCGAGCCGTCGCCCGCGTTGCAGTCGCCGCGTTCGTGCACCTGTAGCGCGTGATCGCTGTTGGGCGGAAGGCCGGCCAGGTTGTACGTGACCTGAACGCCGTCCGGACGCTCGACGAACGTCACCGCGCCGCGCGCCTGCGAGCCGACCGTCGGCTGCAGTTGTGCGTCGGCCCGTTTTTCGTGCGACGAGGAAAAGGAAGTGCAGCCGGCCAGCAGGCCCAGCGCGGCGGCGGCCAGCAGCGCGTACCGCACGCGGCCGGCACGCACGCCGTGATGTCGTTGTTTCATTCGATCCTCATGCCGGCTGGCGGCCGTTTGACACGACGGCCGCGCCGGGCGGGTAAAGGGACCCGGGAAAAGTCGCCATGATACCGCGCCTCGCGGCGCCGTAAACAGCGTGAGGCCCCGCCCCGCAAGGGTTTTACGTATTTTGAACAACGATCGACGGGAACTTCGACGTCATGTCGCGCGAACGCTCGGCAATCGCCAGTGCGACGCCGCGCGCGATGTCGCGGTAACGACGGGCCAGCGCGCCTTCGGGATCGGCCGCGACCGTCGGCGTGCCGCTGTCGGCCCGCTCGCGGATCGCGATGTCGAGCGGCAGGCTGCCGAGCACGTTCACGTCGTAATCCTTCGCCATCCGCTCGGCCCCGCCAGCGCCGAAGATGTGTTCTTCGTGGCCGCAGTTCGAACAGATGTGGATGCTCATGTTCTCGACGATGCCGAGGATCGGAATCCCGACCTTCTCGAACATCTTCAGGCCCTTCTTCGCGTCGAGCAGCGCGATGTCCTGCGGCGTCGTGACGATCACCGCGCCCGTGACGGGCACGCGCTGCGCGAGCGTGAGCTGGATGTCGCCCGTGCCGGGCGGCATGTCGACGATCAGGTAGTCGAGCTCGCGCCAGTTGGTCTGGCGCAGCAGCTGCTCGAGCGCGGAGGTCGCCATCGGGCCGCGCCATACCATCGGGTTGTCTTCCTCGATCAGGAAGCCGATCGAGTTCGCCTGCAGCCCGTGGCCGACGAGCGGGTTCATCGACTGGTTGTCGGGCGACTCGGGGCGCTGGCCGTGGATGCCGAGCATCGTCGGCAGCGACGGCCCGTAGATGTCGGCGTCGAGGATGCCGACCGACGCGCCTTCGGCGGCGAGCGCGAGCGCGAGGTTGACGGCCGTCGTGCTCTTGCCGACGCCGCCCTTGCCCGATGCGACCGCCACGATGTTCTTCACGTTCGGCAGCAGTTTCACGCCGCGCTGCACCGTGTGCGCGACGATCTCCTGCGACACGGCGATGCGCGCGTCGCGCACGCCGGGCACGGCCTGGAGCGCCGCGGTGACGCGTGCGCGCACGTCGTCGTGCTGGCTGCGCGCGGGATAACCGAGCACTACGTCGAGCGCCACGACGTCGCCGTCGATCGCGACGTTGCGCACGCCCTTGTTCGCCGCATACGGACGGTCGGTATTGGGGTCGACGACAGCCGCCAAAGCGGCGTCGACTTGTGCCCGGTCAATGCTCATCGAAACTCCGTGAAAACGTTTTTCTCGCGCGCAAACGTCAAAAAATATCAAATTACGCTGCGAAAATCGGGAAAAGTGAAAGAATCTGTTGCACGCCATTGCGCGAACGCGCGACCCGGCGCAATCTTCGCCTGCGGCATGCTATGGGGCCAAATCGGCCACCAACCGCCTATATTGTAGAGGCTGACGCGTCGCCCTGCCCGAACAGCCACGCTGACGGACAGGGCATGCGGCCACCTCGGCGGCTGCCGCTGGCGCAGGCCTGCCCTCCTTTTTCGGGCGGCCCGCGCGTGGAGCCGTAACTGTTGTTGTCGTCGTTGTCGACTCGTTCAACCAAGAGAGGAATCCAAGATGAACATGAAAATCGCGACCCGTCTGTCCGTCTTCGCATTGGCCGGCGCACTGCTGGCAGGCTGCGCCACGCAGCAAGGCAACAATACGGCCGTCGGTACCGGCACGGGTGCGGCGCTGGGCGCAGGCATCGGCGCGCTGGCGGGCGGCGGCAAGGGCGCGGCGATCGGCGCGGGCGTCGGCGCACTGGTCGGCGGCGTGACGGGTTACAACTGGCAGGCGATCAAGAACAAGCTCGCGCCGTCGGCAGCCAAGACGGGTACGCAGGTGACCGAGCAGCCGGACGGCTCGCTGAAGCTGAACGTGCCGAGCTCGGTGACGTTCGCGACGAACCAGTACGCGATCACGCCGGCCTTCACGCCGCTGCTGAACGACCTGGCGACGACGCTGAACCAGAACCCGCAAGTGACGGCATCGATCGTCGGCTACACGGACAGCACGGGTTCGCAGCAGCTGAACCAGACGCTGTCGCAGAACCGTGCGCAGAGCGTCGTCAACGCGCTCGTGCAGCGCGGCGTCGCCGGCGGCCGCCTGTCGGCACAGGGCATGGGCCCGTCGAACCCGATCGCGGACAACGCGACGGAAGCCGGCCGCGCACAGAACCGCCGCGTCGAAATCTACCTGCGCGCAGCACAGGCGCAGTAAGCGCACGACGAGGGGAAGGCGCGGGCCCGCCGCCCGCACAGCCCCGCCGGACAAGACTTCCGGCGGAGCCGGTAACAAATCGAAAAAATTTTCGAACTTCTGTCGCAGGCCGTGGTCAGTATTTACGGTACGCGGCTGGTGTTGCCGGCGCGTCACCATTCTCCTCTTGTCGTTGTTGCTCCGGGGCCGTATCCGCCCCGGTTTTTTTTGCCCGCGGAATTCGTGCTGCGCCGCAGCACGCTGTCACCGGGCACGCCGCTTGCGCGGCCCCGCCCGTTCCGGCGCCCGGTCAGCGGCGCCCTGCCCGCGTCGCTGGCGCGCGCCCCTGCTAGAATCGCAGTTTCCCGTCGTTTTCCGCCGTTCCTCTACAGACCCTATGTCCGCATCCGACCTCACTTCCGTGCAGGCTGCGGCGCCGCAAGGTGACCGCCAGATCCTCGTTACGTCCGCACTGCCCTATGCCAACGGGCAGATCCACATCGGCCACCTGGTCGAGTACATCCAGACCGACATCTGGGTGCGGACGCTGCGAATGCATGGCCATGAGGTCTACTACATCGGCGCCGACGACACGCACGGCACGCCGATCATGCTGCGTGCGGAGAAGGAAGGCCTGACCCCGAAGCAGCTGATCGACCGCGTGTGGACCGAGCACAAGCGCGACTTCGACAGCTTCGGCGTGTCGTTCGACAATTTCTACTCGACCGATTCGGACGAGAACCGCGTGCTGAGCGAGAAGATCTACGTCGCGCTGCAGGAAGCCGGTTTCATCGCCGAGCGCGAGATCGAGCAGGCGTACGATCCCGTCAAGGAAATGTTCCTGCCCGACCGCTTCATCAAGGGCGAGTGTCCGAAGTGCCACGCGAAGGACCAGTACGGCGACAACTGCGAAGTGTGCGGCTCGACCTACCTGCCGACCGAACTGCTGAACCCGTATTCGGTCGTGTCGGGCGCGACGCCGGTACGCAAGACGTCGAAGCACTACTTCTTCCGCCTGTCCGATCCGCGCTGCGAAACGTTCCTGCGCGAATGGGTGAGCGGCCTCGCGCAGCCCGAAGCGACCAACAAGATGCGCGAATGGCTCGGCGACGCCGGCGAGGCCAAGCTCGCCGACTGGGACATCTCGCGTGACGCGCCGTACTTCGGCTTCGAGATCCCGGGCGCGCCCGGCAAGTATTTCTACGTGTGGCTCGACGCACCGGTCGGCTACTACGCGAGCTTCAAGAACCTGTGCGACCGCAACGGCGTCGACTTCGACGCGTGGATCCGCCCGGGCTCGACCACCGAGCAGTATCACTTCATCGGCAAGGACATCCTGTACTTCCACACGCTGTTCTGGCCCGCGATGCTCGAGTTCTCGGGCCACCGCACGCCGACCAACGTGTTCGCGCACGGCTTCCTGACGGTCGACGGCGCGAAGATGTCGAAGTCGCGCGGCACGTTCATCACCGCGCAGAGCTACATCGACACGGGCCTGAACCCCGAATGGCTGCGCTACTACTTCGCCGCGAAGCTGAACGCGACGATGGAAGACATCGACCTGAACCTCGACGATTTCCAGGCGCGCGTGAACAGCGATCTCGTCGGCAAGTACGTGAACATCGCAAGCCGCGCGGCAGGCTTCCTGATCAAGCGCTTCGACGGCCGCGTGCAGGACAGCGCGATGAACCATCCGCTCGTCGTGAAGCTGCGCGATGCGATTCCGGGGATCGCCGCGCACTACGAAGCACGCGAGTACGGCCGCGCGCTGCGCCACACGATGGAGCTCGCGGACGAAGTGAACGCGTACGTCGACGGCGCCAAACCGTGGGATCTCGCGAAGGATCCGGCCAACGCGGTCGCGCTGCACGAAACCTGCAGCGTGAGCCTCGAGTCCTTCCGCCTGCTGTCGCTCGCGCTGAAGCCGGTGATGCCGCGCGTGGCCGAGGCCGTCGAGTCGTTCTTCGGGATCGCGCCGCTCGCATGGGCCGATGCCGCGAAGCCGCTGTCGTCGGAACAGCCGATCAAGGCGTACCAGCACCTGATGACGCGCGTCGACCCGAAGCAGATCGAGGCACTGCTCGCCGCGAACCGCGATTCGCTGCAGGCCGAGGCCACCGGCGCGGCCGCCGCGAGCGCGAACGCCGCCAAGGAGGAGAAGAACGCCAAGGCGAACGCGAAGCCGGCCGCCGTGAACGGCGCCGACGATGCCCCCATCTCGATCGACGATTTCGCGAAGATCGACCTGCGCATCGCGAAGATCGTCGCGTGCCAGGCCGTCGAGGGTTCGGACAAGCTGCTGCAGCTCACGCTCGACGTCGGCGAGGAAAAGACCCGCAACGTGTTCTCGGGCATCAAGTCCGCGTACCAGCCCGAGCAGCTCGTGGGCAAGCTGACGGTGATGGTCGCGAACCTCGCGCCGCGCAAGATGAAGTTCGGCCTGTCCGAAGGGATGGTGCTCGCCGCGTCGGCCACCGACGAGAAGGCGGAACCGGGCCTCTACATCCTCGAGCCGCACAGCGGCGCGAAGCCCGGCATGCGCGTGAAGTAAGCCGAACGCGCTGCCGCTGGCGCGAAACAAAGCCCCGCACGATTCGTTTCGTGCGGGGCTTTTTCATTCACGGCTGCTCGGCACGCCGCGCCCGCGCCGCGTCGCTGCCGAACCACCGGTCGAAACGCCGCGTGTAGTTCAGGTCGACGCCCTGGAACGTGCCGCCGTACGCGGACACGGACCAGAAGCGCGTCAGGTTGATCGTCGCCTTGAACGCGTTGCTCGCCGATTGCAGCCCCTGCTCGAAGCCGAGCACGAACCGCTCGTTGATCGCCTTCGACACCAGCACGACCTGCGGGTCGGTCAGGCCCACTTCGCTGCGGCCGACCGAGACCTCGTCGAGACCGAAGGTCTGCGCGACGCGCTTGCCGGTCACGCTGCCGAGCAGCCCGAGCGCCGCCGTCATCGTGCCCTGCTGGCCGACGTTGTTGCCCTGGTCGGTGCCGTGCCCGAACAGCAGCCACGACAGCTTTTCGTTGTCCGTGACGTTCGGTTCCGACACCAGCTTGACCGTCAGCGACTGGATCGTGCCCGTGACCTGCACGCCGGCCTCGACTTCCTGGTTGCGCCGCATCGCGAGGATGTTGACGCCCGGGTTCGACACGGGGCCGTTGAACGTGAAGAAGCCGTTCTCGATCGCGAGCTTGCGGCCGAACGACGTGTACGTCGACCCTTCGGTCACGCGCACGTTGCCGACCGCGCGCAGCGGCACGCCCGGCGCGCTCATCACGGTGATCGTGCCGCGCAGCCCGAGATCCGCGCCGTGCCCCTTGAAGCGGAAGTTGTTGCCGAGGCCGATGTCGATGTTCGCGCGCGGCGCGAGCGACGGCGCCGGCTTGTCCGCGGCCGGCTTCGGCTTGGCGACGGCGGTGCCGGTCGGCGTCTCGCCGCGCACCGTGCCGTCGGGTTGCACGATCACCACGTCGTCCGACAGGTGCGGCGCCGACTCCTCGGGCAGGTCGAACAACGCTCGATCGACGACGAACTTGCCGTCGATCGACAACGCGCCGCGCGGCCCGTCGTTCGCGACCGTCGCCTTGCCCGACAGCGACAGCTTCCGGTCCGGCGCCGCGAACAGCTCGAGCTTGTCCGCGACGATGCTCGCGGTCAGGTCGGGCGCCTCGCCGTCGAGACGCACGCGGCCAAGTGCGCGCAGCGTGCCGTCGCCGCCGTGGAACTCGACCTGCTGGAATTCGACGAGGTTTTCCGACAGCTTGATGCGCACGATGCCGTCCTTCAGCTGCACGCCCTGGTCGACGAGCGTCGCGGACAGGTCGTCGCCCGTCAGCGTCCCCGACAGGTTCGGCTTCACCGGCGTGCCCGCGACGGTCAGCTTCAGCGCCGCGCGCCCGCCGAGCAGGTAGCTTGGCCCGAACAGGTTGCCGGTCGTCTTCAGCGCCGGGACGTCGACGTCGATGCGGCCCGACAGCGGGCCGTCGTCGACCACGCCGAACATGCCGTCGCGCAGCGCGAACGGCACGGTGACGTTCGCATCGAGCGTGCCGATCCGGTTCGCCTTCGCGAGCGCCGTCACGTTGAGCCGGTTGCCGGGCGTGAAGTTCGCGCGTGCGGACAGGTCGGTCAGCCCCAGCGACGCGATGCCGCGCCCGCTCTCGATCGTCACGTCGCCGCCGCGCCGCTTCACCTGCACATGGCCGGTCGAGTTCGCGCCGAGCGAGAAATCCCAGTCGGCGTCGAGCACGACGTCGGTTCGCACCGGCGGCCGCTGGCCCGTCAGCTCCTGGCGGACCTCGAGGAAACGCGCGACCGACACGCCGCTCACGGAGCCCGCCGAGCGCATCTGGCCGTGATCGAACACGAACGACTTCAGGTCGATCGCCGCGCCCTCGAGCGTGAGCCGCGTCGCGCCGAGCGTCACGCGGCCGGCACCGGCCGATACGGTCAGCGGCGCCTGCAGCGCGACGGCCGGCGTGCCGCGGTTCGCGAGCCGCGTCACGGTACCGTCCCAGCGCATCCCGTCGCGGCTCTCGACCACGCCGCCGTTCGCCGCGAGCGCCATGTCGATCACGCGGCCGCCGGCCGTCCCGAGCGCCGACGCGTCGAACGTGTGCTTCGCGCGCGTGCCGTCGAGGTTCGCGCGCAGCGATTTCAGCTTCAGCGAGCCGAGCGCGAGGTCGGTCGCGTCGGCCGTGAACACGAGGGCGCCGTGCGCGCCGTCGCGGATGTCCGCGCGGCCCTGCGCGGCACCGATCCGGTTCGAGCCGACGACGACGTGCTCGGCCTTGTAGGTGGCCGTCACGTTCGGGTGCGCGAAGCTGCCGGTCAGGTCGCCCTGCGCCTGCACGAGCCCTTCCACGCCGAAGCCGAGCCGGTCGAGCTGCGGCGCGTCGACGACGAAGCGCAGCCGGTCGCCGGGTGCCCCGAAGCTGCCGCGCAGGTCGACATGATTGCCCGCGATCGACAGGTTCGCGTTGCTCGGCAGGATCCGCGAGCCGGCGAGCTGCACGACGCCGGCGCCGGTCAGCGGCACGCCGTCGTACAGGCTGTCGCCGAGCTTGAAGGTCGCCTTCGTCGACACCTGCGGCGCGAACGCGCCCGACGCCGTCAGCGTGCCCGACACGCGCGTCTCGCCGCGCCTCGGTGGCGCCTTCGCGACCTTGACAGGTGCCTTGCCGCTGCCGGCCTTCGGCGCGCTCTGCGCGGCGAGCAGCAGCGGATCGAATCCGGTCAGCGTCGCCTTCGCGTCGTAGCTCGAATGCGCATCGTGGCGGAACACGCCCGTCAGGTCGATGCGGCCCTTGCCCGCCGTCACGCGCGCGTCGGTCAGCACGGTCTGCTGCGACGTCAGCGCAACCTTCGCGCGTGCGCCGAGCGCGAGCTTCGGATCGTTCAGGTTGAAGTCGACGGTCGTCACGTCGCCCGCGAGCGTCACGTCGAGCGGGCCGCCCAGGCGCATCGGCCGCAGCTCGGCGACGAAGGCGTTCAGGTCGAGGTTCGCGACCTTCAGGTCGAAGCGGCCCTTGCCGCCCGTCAGCGTGCCGTTGCCCGTCACGCTGCCGTCGCGGATCAGCTTCAGCGCGAGCGCGTCGATCCGCTGCGCGTGCGCGTCGAGATGCACGTTCGCGTGCGCGTCGATCACCGGCAACAGGTGATCGCCGAGCGTGCCGGGCTTCGCGTTGACGATCGACACCGGGCCCGTCACCGCGAACCCCTTTGCGGGTGCCGAGCCGGCCGGCGCCGTCACGGGTGCGAGTTCCGCGCGCACCGCGAGATCGGCGGCCGGCGCGCCGGGCGCGAGCGCCTGCGGGTTCACGTGATCGAACGCGAGCGACGCGCGCGTGAGCGGCACCGCGCCGAACGGTGCGGCCTCGACGTGCGCGCGCCCGTTCAGCTTCATCCCGCTCGCGTCGACTTCGGCGACGAGCGCCTCGAGCGAGCCCGACACGCGAGCGCGCGCATCGACCGGCTCGTCGGACAGCTTGCCTGAGTAAGTGGCCTCCCCCGTCAGCGCAAACGGCTTCACGCCGTCGAGTTTCGCGCGCGCGGTCAGCGCACCGTATGGCGTATCGACGCCGTCGAGCACGAGTTCATGGTGACGGCCGTCGCTGCGGCCGTTCAGCGCGAGATGGTCGAGCTGCGTCGTCGAGCCGCCGTCGTGGATCGCCAGGCGATCGACGCGCAGGTCGTCGATCCGCAACTGCAGCGGCAGGCTCAGGTCCTGCGGCGTCGTACTCGGCGTCGACGGCCCCGGCGGGATCCGCACGTCGATCGTGCCGGCGCGAAGATACGCGATGGACAGACGCCACGGCGCGCGGGTCAATGCCCAGCGGCCGTCGAGCCGGTCGATGCGGATTTCGGTACCGGTGCCGTCGGGGCTCGTCCAGGCGAACCCGCGCAACCGCACGCCGGTCGCGAGCGAGCCGCCGTCGAGCGTGCCCGCGAGCCGCGCGCCGAGCACGCGCTCCGCCACCTGCCACGCGAGCCGCGTGCCGTGCTCGGTCGTCACCGCGGCCAGCACGAGCCCGACGGCCAGCACGACGAGCAGCACGACCGGCGCGAGTGTCCATGCGACGAACCGCCCGATGCGCGCGACGGCCCCGCGGCGCGGCGCGCGCGGCGGCGCGCCGGGCGCGCCGTCGGGCGTGTCCGGATCGCCAGGCGGCGGCGTGTCGTTCGTATCGTTCGGGTCCTTCGTCATGCGGTTCGTCGATGAAGCGGTACGTTCAGAAAGCGATGCCGAGCGTCAGGTACGGGCGCACGCTATGGTTGCGCAACCCGTACGCGACGTCGACGTTGATCGGGCCGACGGGGCTGCGCCAGCGCGCGCCGACGCCGACACCCGGGTAGAACACGCGTTCGCCCCACGCATCGGTGGCCGTGCCGATATCGAAGAACGTCGCGGCGCCCCAGTCGCGGTTGAACCAGTGCTGGTATTCGGCGGTGCCCGTCATCAGGTACTTGGTCGGCAGGACGGAACCGTCGACGCTGTTGCCGATGCTCTGGTAACCGTAGCCGCGCACCGAGTTCGAGCCGCCCGCGCGGAACAGCAGCGACGCCGGCACGCCGGTCGAGCTGCCGCCCGTGAACACGCCGCCGAGCTCCGCGCGGAACACGAACAGGTCGCGCTTGCCGACCGGCAGGTACTGCTGGCCGCGCGCGTAGCCGCGGATGAAGGTCTGGTCGGTCAGCACGCCCTTGACCGCGAAGCCGGCCTCCGCGTGGATCAGGTTGCCCGAACGCGGGAACAGCGGATCGTCGACGTTGCGGCGCGTCCATGCCCATTGCGGCACGAGCGCGCGGCTCGTGGTCGGCCCCGCGCTGTTCTGGTCGAGCCGGTCCTGGTAGTACATCAGCGAATACGAATAGTCGATGAACTGGCCCGTGCGCGTGCGCTGCACGCCGACCCGCGCGCTGTAGATGCGCGTATCCGACACGTTGGTGTTCGTGTACGACGCGAGCACGCTGTTGGTCCACCCCTTCTCGCCCGGCGGCATCGACAGCTGGACCTGCCCGTATTGCTGGATCTGGTCGAGCCGGCCCGACACGGTCAGCGGCCACGCGGCGCCGAACGTGTCGAGATACGTGTAGGAGCCCTGCACATGCGGCCCGGTGTCGGTCGCGAAGCCGACGCCGCCGCGGATGTTGTTGTACGGGAACTCGCTGACCTTCACGTGCACGGGCGTGCGCTCGGGCTTCGCCGTATCGTCGCCGACGTCGATCGCGACGCTCGCGTAGTACGGCGTGTTCTGCAACTGCCGCTGCAGTTCGGTGATCCGCTGCACGTCGTAGATCTCGCCTTCCGACAGCGGATTGACGTTCGTGACGATCTTCTCCGGATAGCGCCGCACACCGTCGACGTCGACCTTGCCGATCGTGAACGTCGGACCGCTGTCGAACGTGACCGCGAGCGTCGCGCGCTGCGTGCGCGGGTCAATGCGCGCCTCCGACGACGCGATCTTCGCGCCGAGATAACGGCGCGACTGCAATTGCCTGAGCGCCGCGCCCTTCGCGCCGTCCCAGTCGGACTGCGTGAACGGGTCGCCCGGCTTCAGCGAAAACGCGAAACGGGTCGCGGCTTCCTGCTTCGGGTCCTCGGTGTCGACGGGCCCCTTGAAGGTCAGGTCGACGCTCGACACGACGGTCTGCTTGCCCGGATCGACCGCGATGCGCACGTCGCGCTTGCCGTCGCGCGTGCGCACGTCGGTGCGCACGACCGGCGAGAAATACCCGGCCGTCGCGGTCAGGTCGCGCACCTGCTGCGGGGTGGCCGTCACGAGGAAGTCGAACTGGTCGTCGCTGATGTCGTCGCGCTTCGCGAAGCGCGCGATGTCGAGGTGCGTCTTGAGCAGCTTGCGAACCGAGCGCGGCGCGTCGATGTCGACGTCGTACTTCGCGTGGGCCGGCAGCGCGAAGCATGCGGCCAGGCAACCCGCGAGGGTCGCCCGCGCGGCACGGGCCGCGGCGCCGGCGCGATTGCGTTCCACGCGCGGGCCCGCGTCATGTGCCGGATGTGCTTGCTGGTTCGACTGCCCCGCCAAATATGACCTCGCCCTCGGTTGTCACGGTTTTGTGGAAACCCTGTATTTGACCACAGCGTGCCGGCGTCAAAGCTTAATGTTTGTAAACCGCCGCGCGAGCGCCCGTGGCCGCTGCGTCATGCCCGGCGGCGCGCTTGCGGCCACCGGCTGCGCGCCAGCCCGCGGATTCGACGCGCGATTGCCGCCGGCCGTTCCCGCGATGCGGTAAAATCCCGCCATCGTGAATCCGGCGCATCGTGCGCCGCCCGAAACGGAAAATCCAGCCATGCCGTACCAGTCCGATGTCACGCAGTTCCTGAACCAGCTCAAGCAACAGAAGCCGACGCTCGAGGAAGAGCAGCGCAAGGGCCGTTCCCTGCTGTGGGACAAGCAGCCGATCGACCTCGAAGAGCGCGCCGAGCAGCAGGAATCGCGCGTGAAGCAAACGTCGTACGTCTACTACCAGAACTTCTGACGACGTGAGCGCCGCCGACGAGGCCAGCGCCGCCCGCCAGGACGACGCGATCGCCGCGCCCGCGGGCGCCGATTCGACGCCCGACACGGTCGACGGTGTCGCGGCATTCGCTCGCCTGTACGGCGAGCCGCTGTTCAAGCTGCCGCAGGATCTCTACATCCCGCCCGATGCGCTCGAGGTGTTCCTCGAGACCTTCGAAGGCCCGCTCGACCTGCTGCTCTACCTGATCCGCAAGCAGAACTTCAACGTGCTCGACATCCCGATGGCGCAGGTCACCGCGCAATATCTGGGCTACGTCGACCAGATCCGCACGTCGAACCTCGAGCTCGCGGCCGAGTACCTGCTGATGGCCGCGATGCTGATCGAGATCAAGTCGCGGATGCTGCTGCCGGTCAAGAAGGCCGACACCGGCGAGGAAGCCGAGGATCCGCGCGCCGAACTCGTGCGCCGCCTGCTCGAATACGAGCAGATGAAGCTCGCCGCGCAGCGGCTCGACCAGTTGCCGCAGCTCGGCCGCGACTTCCTGCGCGCCGAGGTCTACATCGAGCAGAGCGTCACGCCGCGCTTCCCCGACGTGAATTCGGACGACCTGCGCGCTGCATGGGCCGACGTGCTCAAGCGCGCGAAGCTCGTCCAGCACCACAAGATCTCCCGCGAGGAGCTGTCGGTGCGGGAGCACATGAGCCTGATCCTGCGCCGGCTGCAGAACGCGCGCTTCATGGAATTCGCCGAGCTGTTCGACACGTCGCGCGGCGTGCCGGTCGTCGTCGTGAATTTCATCGCGATGCTCGAACTCGCGCGCGAATCGCTCCTCGAGATCACGCAGGCCGAGCCGTTCGCGCCGATCTACGTGCGTCTCGCGTACCTGCCCGCGTAACCGGCCAGGCGCCCGCGCAACGCCCGCGCCCGCCCTTCCCGCCCTCCCGATTCATTCCGGCACACATGCCGCCTCGCCGCAGCCCGACGCGACTGCGCGGGCCGTTGCCGGCACGCCCTCTTAAAAAGTGAACGACCGTACTTTTTTCGATGCGTTTGGCGGCCAAATCCTCTACAATCCGCCGACGCCCGATGCGCCGCCCGCGCGCCGGCGTTCTCCGCTTCGACCCCGACGCCGCTGCTGCGGCGCCAACGCGCGCATGCGCGAGGAAACCGCTACCCGATCATGAAAGTCATCAGCTCGATCCAGGAACTGCGCGACCAGTTGCGTGGACAGAACCGCACGGCGTTCGTGCCGACGATGGGCAACCTGCACGAAGGGCACCTGTCGCTGATGCGCCTCGCGCGCCAGCACGGCGACCCGGTCGTGGCGAGCATCTTCGTCAACCGGCTGCAATTCGGCCCGAACGAGGATTTCGACAAGTATCCGCGCACGCTCCAGGACGATATCGAGAAGCTGCAGCAGGAAAACGTCTACGTGCTGTTCGCGCCGACCGAGCGCGACATGTACCCGGAACCGCAGGAATACCGCGTGCTGCCGCCGGACGACCTCGGCGGGATTCTCGAAGGTGAATTCCGGCCCGGCTTCTTCGCCGGCGTGTGCACGGTCGTCACGAAGCTGATGTCCTGCGTGCAGCCGCGCGTCGCCGTGTTCGGCAAGAAGGATTACCAGCAGCTGATGATCGTGCGCCGGATGTGCCAGCAGCTCGCGCTGCCGGTCGAGATCATCGCGGCCGAAACCGTGCGCGACGAGGACGGCCTCGCGCTGTCGTCGCGCAACCGCTACCTGACGACCGACGAGCGCAAGGAAGCGCCCGAGCTCGCGAAAACGCTGCAGCGCGTGCGCGACAGCGTGCTCGGCGGCGAGCGCGACCTCGGCAAGCTCGAGCATCACGCGCGCACGCATCTGGCCGAGCGCGGCTGGGCGCCCGACTACATCGCGATCCGCCGCCGCGCGAACCTGATCGCACCGAGCGCCGCCGAACTCGAAGCCGGCGAGCCGCTCGTCGTGCTCGCGGCCGCGAAGCTCGGCGCGACGCGCCTCATCGACAACCTGGAAATCTGACGGGCCGCCCGCCCGCGCCTCTCACGACGCATCACGGAGACACCATGCAGCGCCACATGCTCAAATCGAAGATCCACCGCGCGGCCGTCACACACTGCGAGCTGCACTACGAAGGCTCGTGCGCGATCGACGAAGACCTGCTCGAAGCGGCGGGCCTCATCGAAAACGAACGGATCGACATCTGGAACATCAACAACGGCGAGCGTTTCTCGACGTACGCGATCAAGGGCGAGCGCGGCAGCGGGATGATCTCGCTGAACGGCTCGGCCGCGCGTCGCGCGCAGCTCGGCGACCTCGTGATCATCGCGGCATTCGCGATGGTCGATGAAGCCGAGATTCAGGCCGGCTGGAAGCCGAAGCTCGTGTTCATCGACGACGGCAACAAGATCAAGGGCCACCGCGATCACGTGCCGACGCAGAACTGGACCTGACCTGACCGGCCGCCCGCGTGCCGCGGCGCGCGGAGCGGCTGTGCCGCTTGCGGTCGAAAGATCGAAGGGCCGGATGCCGTATATCACGGGATCCGGCCCTTTCTCATTTCATCGCGTACCGGCCCGGCGGCCGCGCGATCAGGACGCCTTGGCGGCCCTCTCCGTCTTCTCGGCCTTCGGCGCGCGGCGTTCGGCCCATTCGACGATCGGCCGCCACTGTTCGAGATCCTTCTCGACCCGGCTCTTCGCGACGTCCCACAGCGTGAGGCCGTGCGCGGCGATCTGCACGTAGTTCTGCGTGTCGCGCACGTAGCCGAGCACCGGCAGGCCGAGCCCTTCGACGAACCGGTGAAGCTGGTCCGACGAGCGCGTGCGCGCATCGACCCGCATCCCGACGATCCCGACCTCGACGCTGCCCTTGCGCACGGCCTTCTCGCCGGCGAGGCGCTCCAGAAACTGCTGCGTGGCCAGAATATCGAACATCGACGGCTGCAGCGGCACGATCACCTTGTCGGCCAGTTGCAGCGCGACGTTGAGCCGGTTGCCGTGCAGCCCGGCCGGCGTATCGATCACCGCATATTCGAGGCCGCGCGGCGGCTTCGTCGGCGCGTCCGGATCGAGTTCCCATGCCTCGATTGCCGGCAGTCCGGCCGGCCGCAGGTCGAGCCACGCATGCGCGGACTGCTGCCGGTCCAGGTCGGCGAGCGCGACCCACGCGCCCTGCGCCGCGAAATAGCCGGCAAGATTGGTGGACAGCGTGCTCTTCCCCACGCCGCCCTTCGGATTCGCCACCACGATCACCGTCATGAATTCCCCCGAAAAAGCCGCGCGGCGCCTGCCGCGGGGCAGGCGCCGCTCGATTGCGGATACAGGGAGCGATGATATCGGCAAACGGGGTGTCACCGGAACGGGTTGCGCCGCGCCGTGTATGCCGGCTTACCCCGCCGACTTACCCACTTACCCCATTACGCACGCTGAACCGCGGCTTCCCGTGCGCCGAGCGCGAACGCGCCGCCGCCCAGCAGCGCCTGCACGGCGAGCGTGACGGCCCAGAACGCCGGGTATTCCCAGCCGCCGTTCGGCGACGCGAAGCTCCAGCCGTTCGGCAGATGCGCGGCGGTCGCGCCGAGCATGAACGGCAGCAGCACCAGCGCGGCGACGCGCACGCGGAAGCCCGCGAGCAGCGCCACGCCGCCGGCCAGTTCGACGAACGTCGTCAGGTACGCGAGCCAGCCCGGCAGGCCGATCGATGCGAAGAACTGCGCGGTGCCGGGCAGCGTGAAGACGAACACCTTCTGCGCGACGTGCGCGAGGTACAGCACGCCGAGCGCGACGCGCAGCAGGGTCGCGGCGAAATCGTTGAGGCGATTGGGGTTCATGGCGAATTCCTTCGTGAGTGGTGTGAATGGATCGCACTCTATTCGAATCGATTCGACCGATAAACGCGCCAATTCGCTTTAACTGATTCCCGAATGGAATCAATCGAGACATAAAAAGGGGCATGACCGATCATGCCCCGCGACCTGCTTCAGTAACCGCTCTTGCCTTGTGTGGCGTCGCCGGAACCGGACTGGCCGCCGCCCGGTGCGTACGAATCGCACGCGTGCGCAACCGCCGACACGCCCAGCAGCGCCGCGAGCAGCACGCTCCACCACCATCGAGCCTTCATCGTCGCACTCCTCCAGGCGGACATCCGCCCTCCTGTGTTGTATGCGATCCGGCGGAAAAAGCGAGCACGGCCCGGCCCGCGTCAACGAAACTCGGCGTACAGCGCGTCGAGATCGAGATGGTCGGCGAACGAGTCGGCCAGCCGCTCGAGCGATGCCTCGCGCAATGCCGGATAGTCGATGCGCTCCGCGCCGTCGAGCCCGGCCCACGCGAGCAGCGCCGCGCATGCGTCGGGCGAGTCGAACAGCCCGTGCACGTAGGTCGCGAGAATCTGGCCATCGGCGGACACCGCGCCGTCCGGGCGTGTGGCGTCGGCGGGTGCGGCATCGGCTGCCAGCGTCAGCGCAGGCGACCCGAGCGCGGGCCCGTGCGTGTCGCCCATGTGGATCTCGTAGCCGCGCACGGCCGCCCCGCCCGGCAGCGCGAGATGCCCGGTCACGTTCTTCAGCGTCTTGTCGCGCTGCAGGGTCGTGTCGAAATCGAGCAGCCCGAGCCCCGGCACGCTGCCGGGCGCCCCTTCGAGGCCGAGCGGATCGTCGAGCGTGCGGCCGAGCATCTGCATCCCGCCGCAGATGCCGATCACCTTGCCGCCGTAGCGCAGATGGCGACGGATCAGCGTGTCCCAGCCCGCGTCGCGCAGCCATGCGAGATCGCGCTGCACGCTCTTCGAACCGGGCAGGATCAGGAGGTCGGCATCCGGGACGGGGCCGCTCTTCCAGTACGTGAATTCGACCTGCGGATGCGCGCGCAGCGGGTCGAAATCGGTGTGGTTGCTGATGCGCGGCAGCGCCGGCACGACGACGCGCAGCAGGCCGGCATCGCCGCGTGCGGCGGCGCTGCGCGCCTGTGCGGGCAGCATGTCCTCGGCGTCGAGCAGCAGGCCGTGCAGGTACGGCAGCACGCCGAACACGGGCTTGCCCGTCTGCGCACGCAGCCAGTCGAGCCCCGGTTCGAGCAGCTTGACGTCGCCGCGGAAGCGGTTGATCACGAAACCGCGCACGCGTGCGCGCTCGCTGTCCGACAGGCACGCGAGCGTGCCGACGAGGTGCGCGAACACGCCGCCGCGATCGATGTCGGCGACGAGCACGACCGGGCAGTCGACGCGTTCGGCAAACCCCATGTTCGCGATGTCGCCTTCGCGCAGGTTGATCTCGGCCGGGCTCCCCGCGCCCTCGACGATCACCGTGTCGTAGCCGGCGCGCAGGCGCGCGTACGACTCGAGCACCGCTTCGAACGCGACCGGCTTGTAGCCGTGATACGCGCGTGCATCGAGGTTCATGCGCGCCTTGCCGTGAATGATCACCTGCGCGCCGCGGTCGCTCGTCGGCTTCAGCAGCACGGGGTTGAAATCCGTATGCGGCGCAACGCCCGCGGCCAGCGCCTGCAGTGCCTGCGCGCGGCCGATTTCGCCGCCGTCGGCCGTCACCGCGCTGTTGAGCGCCATGTTCTGCGGCTTGAACGGCGCAACGCGCGCGCCGCCGCGGCGCGCGAGCCGGCACAGGCCCGCGACCAGCGTGCTCTTGCCCGCGTCGGACGTCGTGCCCTGGATCATCAGCGTGCCGCGCGGCCGCGGCTCGGGTGCATTCATCGTGTAAAGGTCGTCGCGAAGCAAAGGCCGCATTATCTCCCGCGCCGGCGTGCCCGCGCCGTTACAATCACGCGATGATTCCGCACGACCTCACCTTCGTCCTCGGCGGCGCACGCTCGGGCAAGAGCGCGCACGCCGAGCGCCTCGCCGCCGACAGCGGCCGCCCCGTCACCTACATCGCCACCGCAACCGCCGCCGACGCCGAATTCGCGCAGCGCATCGCGCACCATCGCGCGCGCCGGCCGGCCGCCTGGGGCTTCGCCGACGCACCCGTCGACCTCGCCGGCACGCTCGCGCGGCTCGACGATCCGCACGCGTGCCTGCTCGTCGACTGCCTGACGCTGTGGCTCACGAACCTGCTGTGCCCGGCCGACGGCGAACCGCTCGACGATGCGCAGTACGCGGCGCAGGTCGACCGGCTCGAGCACGCGTTGCGCGGCGCGCGCGCGAAGGTGATCGTCGTCAGCAACGAGATCGGGCTCGGCGTCGTGCCGCTCGGGTCGGTCACGCGCCGCTACGTCGACGAACTCGGGCGCCTGAACCAGCGTGTCGCCGCGCTCGCGACGCGCGTGACGCTGCTCGTCGCCGGGCTGACGCTCGACCTCAAGACGGGAGCGCCGTCATGCTGATGCTGTCGCTGCCCGTAGTCGCGATGTTCGCGGTTGCGGCCGCGATCATCGACCGCGCGATCGGCGAACCGGCCGGCTGGCATCCGCTCGTCGCGTTCGGCCGCCTCGCCGCGCGCATCGAAGGCGCGCTGAACACGGGCCGGCGCGGCCGCGTGATCGGCGTCGCCGCATGGATCGCGGCGGTCGTGCCGCCGGTCGCCGTCGCGGCATGGCTCGCGGCCGTGCTGCCATGGCCGCTCGCGGCCGCGCTGCACATCGCCCTGCTGTGGTTCGCACTCGGCGCGAAAAGCCTCGCCGACCACGTCGCGCCGATCGCCGCGGCGCTGCTGCGGCGCGACCTCGGCGCCGCCCGCACGCTCACCGCGCGCATCGTGTCGCGCGACACGAGCGACGCGGACGAAGGCACGCTGTCGCGTGCGGCCGTCGAATCCGCGCTCGAGAACGGCAACGACGCGATCTTCGGCGCGCTGTTCTGGTTCGTCGTCGCAGGCGGCCCCGGCGCGCTGCTGTTCCGGCTCGCGAACACGCTCGACGCGATGTGGGGCTACCGCACGCCGCGCTTCCTGACCTTCGGCTGGGCCGCCGCGCGCCTCGACGACGCGCTCAACTGGATTCCCGCGCGCCTGACGGCCGCGAGCTACGCGCTGCTCGGCGACACGGCCGCCGCATGGCGCTGCTGGCGCACGCAGGCACGCCACTGGGACAGCCCGAACGCGGGCCCGGTGATGGCCGCCGGCGCCGGCAGCCTGAACGTGCAGCTGGGCGGCCCGGCCGTCTATCACGGCGAGATCGAGGATCGTCCCGCGCTCGGCACCGGCGCGACGGCGAGCGCAGTCCATATCGTCGCCGCGTTGTCGCTCGTCACGCGCACGCTTGCCCTGTGGCTCGCGCTGCTGGTCGCGAGCGGCGCACTCGTCATGGCCACCCATCATGTCTGACACCCGCATCACGCACGGCGGCAACCTGCATGAAGCCGCACGCCGCCACGGCATTCCGTACGACACGTGGCTCGACCTGTCGACCGGCATCAATCCGGCCGGCTATCCGGTGCCGCCCGTCCCGGCCGACGCGTGGCGCCGGCTGCCCGACGACGGCGACGGCCTCGCGGCCCGCGCCGCGCAGTACTACCACGCGCCCGATCCCGCGCACGTGCTGCCGGTGGCCGGCAGCCAGGCTGCGATCCGCGCATTACCCGCGCTGCTGCCGGCCGGCGACGCCGGCGTCGCGACGCTCGCGTACGGCGAATACGCGCCCGCTTTCGCGCGACACGGCCATCGCGTCGTCGCACTCGACGTCGGCACCGATACGTTGCCTGCGACGCTGCGCCACGTCATCGTCGGGAATCCTAATAATCCGACCGCCGAATTCGTGCCGGCCGAACGCCTGCTCGGCTGGCATGCGCAGCTGGCGGCGCGCGGCGGCACGCTGATCGTCGACGAGGCGTTCGCCGATACGGGCGCGACGCAGTCGCTCGCGCCGCAGGTCGATCGCCCGGGGCTCGTCGTGCTGCGTTCGGTCGGCAAGTTCTTCGGGCTCGCCGGCATCCGCGCAGGCTTCGTGCTCGCGTGCCCCGGCCAGATCGTCGCGCTGCGCGACATGCTGGGCGCCTGGACGGTCGGCGGGCCCGCACGCCATGCGGTCGCCGCGGCGTTCGCCGATCGCGCATGGCAGGCCGCCGCCCGCGAGCGGCTCGCGGCCGACGGCGAGCGGCTCGCCGCACTGCTGCGCGCGCACGGCTTCGCTGCCCGCGCGACGCCGCTCTTCAGCTGGACCGACGACCCGCGGGCAGCGGCACTGCATGCGGTACTCGCGGCACGCGGAATCTGGACGCGATACTTCCCGACACCGTCGAGCGTACGCGTCGGCCTGCCGGGCAGCGAAGCCGAATGGCAGCGCCTCGGCGACGCACTCGCGCACTGCGTGCCGCTGCTGCAACGGGAATCCGCATGATTGCGCGCCTGTTGCGCCGGCTGACACCGGTCGCGATGCTGACCGCACTCGCTCACGCACCGCTCGTCCACGCCGACATCACGACGCGCGACGACGCCGGCAATACCGTCACGCTGCCTGCACCCGCGCAGCGCGTGATCAGCCTCGCGCCGCACGCGACCGAGCTCGTCTACGCGGCCGGCGGCGGCGCGAAGCTCGTCGGCACGGTCACGTACAGCGACTATCCGCCCGCCGCGCAAGCGATACCGCGCGTCGGCGACAACAAGGCGCTCGACCTCGAGCGGATCGCCGCGCTGAAGCCCGACCTGATCGTCGTCTGGCGGCACGGCAACGCCGAGCGGCAGACCGACGCATTGCGCGCATTGCATATCCCGCTGTTCTTCAGCGAACCGAAGCACCTCGACGACGTATCGTCGTCGCTGCGCCGGCTCGGCACGCTGCTCGGCACGCAACCGGCTGCCGATGCGGCCGCGGCCGCCTATACGCGCGACATCGCGGCGCTACGCGCACGTTATGCCGCGCGGGCGCCCGTCACGATGTTCTTCCAGGTCTGGGACCGGCCGCTGATGACGCTCAATGGCGCGCACCTGATCAACGACGTGATCGAGCTGTGCGGCGGCCGCAACGTGTTCACATCGCTCCGGCCGCTCGTGCCGACCGTCACCGACGAGGCCGTGCTCGCGGCCAATCCGGAGGCGATCGTGACGACGAGCGCGGGGGCGTCGCGTACGGACGAACCGTTGCCGAGCCTGGCGCGCTGGCGCACGTGGCCCGCGCTGACGGCCGTGGCGCGCAACAACCTGTTCGCGATCGACGGCGATCTGCTGACGCGACCGTCGCCGCGGATCGCGCAGGGCGCGGCCGCGCTGTGCGAGGATCTCGAAGCCGCGCGTGGGCGGCGGCCGGCGCGCTGAGTTCCGGCGGCTTGCGCGCCCGTCGCGCATCTGAACCCGATGCGTCGGTGTTTGAGACAGATCGACCGCGCGCCGCGTCGTTCAGATGCGGACGCCGGTGCGCCTATTCGTCCCAGTGCACCACTTCCCACGTTCCCGTGGCGGCATCCGCGCGCAGCCAGACGACACCACCGGTCGGCACCGGCCGCGACAACAGCGTATCGAGCGGCACGCGCAGTACATGCGCCGCGAACACGCGGATCACGCCCGCATGCGTGACCGCCCATTGCGGCCGGTCGAACTGCGCGACGGCATCGGCCCGCCGGGCGACCCGGGTAGCGAACCGCGCGACGCTTTCGCCGCCATGCGCGCACGCATGCATCAGGTCGGCCGCCCACGCATCGAGTGCCGCGCGGTCGATATCGTCCCAGCGCCGCATCTCCCACGCGCCGAAATCCATTTCCTGCCAGTCCGCATTGCGTTGCAGCGGCACGCCGCATGCCTGCGCGATCCGCTCGGCAACGGACACGCAGCGCGTCAGCGGGCTCGTCCAGACCTGTTCGGGAAACGGCGCGCCGAGTACCGACAGATGCGCGCGCACGGCCTGCGCGCCGGCGTCGGCCGGCGCGGCGAGCGGCACGTCGCTGCGTCCGTAGCAGATGCCCGGCTCGACACCGACGGCCGGATGACGGATCAGGACGACGTCCATCCGAGCACCACGAGATAGATCGCCAGTTCGCACAGTTGTTGCGTGAAGCCGAGACAGTCGCCGGTATAACCGCCGATCCGCTTCACGAAATAGCGGGCTGCCCACGCGCGCACGAGCACGAGCGCCACGCAGGCGGCGACGCCCATGCGCCAGTCGGGCCAGAACAGCCACGGTAATCCGAACAGCGCGGCGACACACGCCGCGCGTGCCCCCATCCGTTGCGCGACCGGTTTCGCCTTGCCTTCGGGCCGCACGTAGTCGAGCGTCATCAGCAGGCTCACGGCCGCCGCGCGGCTCGCCGCGTGCGCGGCGATCATCGTCCATGCGGCACGCAACGGCAGCATCGACGCAAGCGCCTGCCATTTCACGCCGAGCGCGATCACGAGCGCGACCGCACCGAACGTGCCGATCCGCGAGTCGTGCATGATGCGCAGCACGTCGTCGCGCGTATAGCCGCCGCCGAACGCATCGCAGCTGTCGGCGAGGCCGTCCTCGTGGAAGGCCCCCGTGGCGAGCAGCGTGGCGGCCATCGACAGCCCGACCGCGATCGACACGGGCAGCGCGCGCAGCGCGACCAGATACACGAGCGCGCCCCACGCGCCGACGCATGCGCCGACGAGCGGGAAATATCGCGCGGCCTGGTCGAGATCGCCGGCCGCGTAACCGATCGCGCGCGGCACGGGCACGCGCGTGAAGTAGCCGAGCGCGACGAAGAAGTAGCGCAGTTCGGCCCGCACGCCGCGCGCGCGATCAGGCGTCACGATCGTCGACACCGGCGGATTCGAAGCTCGCCATTTCCGTGAGGAACGCGGCAGCCGCACGCACGAGCGGCAGCGCGAGCGCCGCGCCCGTGCCTTCGCCGAGCCGCAGGTCGAGCGCGAGCAGCGGCTTCGCGCCGAAATGCTCGAGCATGCGCCGGTGCCCGGCCTCGTGCGACGTATGCGAGAACACGCAGTAGTCGCGCACGCCGGGCGCGATGCGCTCGGCGACGAGCAATGCGGCCGTCGCGATGAAGCCGTCGACGAGGATCGTCATCCGTTCGCTCGCGGCCGCGAGATACGCGCCCGTCATCATCGCGATCTCGAAGCCGCCGAACGTCGCGAGCACGTCGAGCGGCGCAATCGCGTGCGAGTGCTTGACGAGCGCACGGCCGAGCACCGCGCGCTTGTGCGCGAGGCCCTGGTCGTCGAGGCCCGTGCCGCGCCCGACGCACGCGTCGATCGGCACGCTGAGCAAGCGGCTCATCAGGCACGCGGCCGACGACGTGTTCGCGATCCCCATCTCGCCGAAGCCGATCACGTTCGTGCCGAGCGACGCGTGCAGGCGCACGCGCGCCGCACCGGCTGCGAGCGCCGTCATCGCCTCGTCGCGCGTCATCGCAGGTTCCGTCGCGAAGTTGCGCGTGCCGCGCGCGACCGGCAGCGACACCAGGCGGTCGGACAGCGGCAGCGGCGACGCGACGCCCGCATCGACGATCTCGAGCGTGCTCTGCGCGACGCCCGAGAACGCATTGATCGCCGCGCCGCCGGCGAGGAAATTCGCGACCATCTGTGCGGTCACCGCTTGCGGATAGGGGCTCACGCCTTCGGCGGCAATCCCGTGATCGCCGGCGAACACGATCATCACGGGACGCTGCACGACCGGCCGCTCGGTGTGCTGGATCAGGCCGACCTGCAGCGCGACTGCCTCGAGCTGGCCGAGGCTGCCGGGCGGCTTGGTCTTGTGGTCGATCACATGCTGCAGGCGCTTGCGCAGCACGTCGTCGAGCGGTGCGATCGCGGGCGGGAAGTGGGTCGGGGTCGTCATCGGGAAGCCGTGTCGTGGGCGCGGCGTGCACCGCGCATCGGAAAAGGAAACGTCATTGTCGCTCGGGCCACGCCGGCAGCAGCGCGTCGCGGCCGTTCTCGCGGATCAGCACGAGCGGATAACCGAACGCGTCGCTCGCGCGCTCGGGTGTCAGCACGTCGTGCACGGGGCCGGCCCACGCGTGGCCACGGCCGTCGAGCAACAGCGCATGCGTCGCGAAACGCCGCGCGAGGTTCAGATCATGGCACGAGAACAGCACCGCGCGCGGGCCCGCGTCGAGCCAGGCGGCCAGCGCGGTCAGGCAATCGATCTGGTGATGCAGGTCGAGATGCGCGAGCGGTTCGTCGAGCAGCATCAACGGCGCGTCCTGGCACAGCGTCGCGGCCAGCGCGACGCGCTGCCGCTCGCCGCCCGACAGCGACAGCACGTCGCGCGACGCAAGCGCGGTCAGGTCGAAGGTCGCCAGCGCGTCGCGCGCGGCCGCGCGGTCGCCGTCGCGCTCCCAGCCCCAGCCGCCGAGATACGGAAAGCGGTTGAGCAACACCGTATCGAACACGGTCGCGCTGAATGCGTCGTGCAGTTGCTGCGGCATCAGTGCGCGGCGCTGCGCGAGCTGCGCGGGCGGCCATGCGGAAAGCGGCCGGCCGTCGATCTCGACGTGTCCGCCGGCCGGCGGCTGAAGCCCCGCGAGGGTCGCAAGCAGCGTCGTCTTGCCTGCGCCGTTCGGCCCGGCGATGCACCAGATCTCGCCCGGACGGAACGCCTGCGTGAAGCTATCGAGCAGCGTGCGCGCGCCAGCCTTCAGCGTCAGGCCGACGGCCGCGCAGCTCATCTCGTCGCCGCTGGCGCGCAATGCGGCACGGGTCATCGCATCGGCCTCCTGAGCAACATCCACAGGAACACCGGCACGCCGATCAATGCGGTCATCACGCCGACCGGCAGTTGCGCGGGCGCGATCGCGGTGCGTGCGAGCAGGTCGGCGGCCATCACGCCACCGCCGCCCGCGAGCATCGCGGCCGGCAGCAACATCCGCTGGTCGTTGCCGAATGCGAGCCGCAGCGCGTGCGGCACGACGAGGCCGACGAAGCCGATCGTGCCGGCGGTCGTCACTGCGGCCGCGGCGGCCAGCGATGCGACGAGATAGATCCGCACACGCAGGCGCGCGACCGGCACGCCGAGCGCGAGCGCCGTCGCATCGCCGCGCAGCAGCACGTTCAGTTGCGGCGCGGCCGGCAGTGCGATGCACGCGGCCAGCAGCAGCGCGCCCCACGCGAACCACGGTGTGCTCACGCCGTTCAGGTCGCCCGTCAGCCAGAAGATGATGCCGCGCAGCCGCGCATCGGGCGCGAGCGACAGCAGCAGCGTGACGAGCGCGCCCCACCCCGCCGCGATCACGACGCCCGTGAGCAGCAGCCGCGGCGACGCATCGCGCGACTCGCCGCGCCCCAGCTCGCGGCGCGCGAGTCCGAGCACGAGCACGACCGACACGAGCGAGCCGGCGAACGCCGACACATCGACGAGCCACCATGCGCCGCCCGCGATCATCGCGACGAGCGCGAAGCCGGCCGCGCCGCCGGACACGCCGAGCACGTACGGATCGGCGAGCGGGTTGCGCAGCAACACCTGCAACAAAGAGCCGGCCAGCGCGAGCAGCGCACCGCACGCGAAGCCCGCGAGCGCGCGCGGCAGGCGCAGCGTGCGGACGATGTCGGCGAACAGCGCGTCGCCGCCATGCGGCACGAGCGACGCGAGCGCCTGCCACGGCGACATCGGTACGCTGCCGATCGACAGCGACGCGACGAACAGCAATGCGACCGCCGCGGCCAATGCGGCCCAGATCGCGGTGGCGCGCACGGCGCTCATGCGGCCCTCCGCGCGACGGACGACACTGCGCGCATCGGCGCGCTACCGCTGCGGGCCGGGCGCGACATCGGCGCAGTGCAGCGTGTTGCAGGCATACCCAAGCTCGTGATCCTTGCGGTCAGGTGGTCGACGCGCGCGACGACCTTCCGGTGGTCGCCCGGTTCGAGAACGTCATCAAGATGGCAGAAATCGGCGCCGCCGACGATTGGGGTCAGCATCGAAGATCAATCCCGTGAAGCACTGCACGCCCCGCTTCCCCGCAGGCCGCGCGTCACGAAGCCCGTGCGGGCTCCCCGCCTCGGCCGGTATCCGGGCTGGCGGCGGTCCGGCTCGCCTTCCCGCGCGAAGACGCGCAGTGGCCCGCGTCCGCATGCGAAACGTGCATGCGGAACGCGCCCGAGCCGGCCTGCGTCATGCAACGCGGCCGCTTACCGTTGCGGGGGCAGCGCAGGTTGGCGGCGTCCTGGCGGAGCCCGCGCCCTGCTTCCCGTTTAACCGCGCGTTGCACGCGCGAGCACCGAGGCGGCGCCAGTTTAGGAGCGGGTCGCACGAGCGTCAAGGAAGCATCCGGGCACGCACGTGACGCGCCGATTCGCGGCAAGAAGCAGGGGTGTTACGACTGGAAACGTTACAGATGTCGGTTTGCGCGTTATTCCGCGCTAAAATGCTGGGTCTTTAGAGGACGCAGCAAATGCTCAACGAACTCGAAACCCTATCTCAAAATATTGGCCGTCTGATTTCGCTGAACAAGCGCTATCACTCGGAACGGCTCGCGCTCGAGGAGCAGGTCGCGCAATTGCGCGCGGACGCGGACACGGTCCGCGCGGAACTCGCGCAACTGCGCGACGAACGCAATGCGCTCGCGGCCGAGCGCGACACGCTGTCGGCAAAGATCGACGACGCCCAGGTGAAACTGAACGCGATTCTCGAAAAGCTGCCGCGCTCGAAAAGTGCGGAGCAAGCCGACAACCAGCTCGACCTGCTGGATGCGCAGGCGCGTACGGATGGCGATGACGCGGCCAGCCACGGAGAACATGCATGAGCACCAAGCAGATCGAAGTCTCGATTCTCGGTCAGGCCTATCGGCTCGCCTGCTCGGCCGAGACCGAAGCGGCACTGCTCGAAGCGGTCGCGCGCGTCGACGCCGAAATGTCGAAAATCCGCTCGAACAGCTCGGTACGCGGCACCGATCGCATCGCCGTGATGGCGGCGCTGTCGCTCGCTTCCGAATTGCTGCGGCTGCAAACGAGCGTGCGGCACGGTGAAGCATTTCCGGCGGAGGAAATCCGTCGTACAATGCACCAGATGAATGAACAGCTCGGCGCGGTGCTCGCACAGCACGAGACGCAGTAACGTTTTAATCGATGCGTCGATTCCCCTTGATCTCGGCGATCAACGGTGGTCAAATTGGCGCATCGAATCACAGTTCAGTCAGCTTCCCTGCCTGGTTCGCCAAGGTCATATATTCCTTGAACCAATGCCATGTGCACGGTTGCGGAAATTTGTAGCACGGGCGCGCGCGTCACTCTGTCTGATGTACCCGAAGTGCTGCTAACTGCGACCAATTCTGAACCTCAGGTTCAGGATGCCGGCCTAGCGGCCAAGGCGGGGGCCTATCCAACGGCATCGGGCGAAGCCCGGTGCCGTTTTCTTTTGTAGCAGCCTCTTTCTGCGTCGATCACGATCCATGCAATACTGGCTGATGAAGTCCGAACCGGACGAAGCAAGCATCGACGATCTCGCCAACGCACCGCAGCGCTCGCTGCCGTGGACGGGCGTGCGCAATTATCAGGCGCGCAATTTCATGCGCGACACGATGAAGATCGGCGACGGCGTGCTGTTCTATCACTCGAGCTGCCCCGAGCCGGGCATCGCGGGCCTCGCCGAAGTATCGTCGACACCCTACCCCGACCCCACGCAGTTCGATCCGAAAAGCCCCTATTACGATCCGAAGTCGACCCGGGAAGCGCCGCGCTGGCTGCTCGTCGACGTGCGCTACGTGAAAAAATCGCCGCTCGTGCCGCTCGCCGCGCTGCGCGAACACGACGAACTCGCCGACATGCGCGTGCTCGCACGCGGCAACCGGCTGTCGATCACGCCCGTCACGCGCGCCGAATGGCGGTTCATCACCGAAAAGCTGATGAAGTAGGCGCACGCCGAACGTCAAATCTGGTCAGTACGCGCCGCCGCCACGGAACTCGCGGCACTTTCGCGCGGCCTAAGCAACCGCTGCCGGCCGATCAAGCCGGCCGTCGTTTTTTCGTCGCGCGGTACGCCCGCGTCGCGCACGCGTGATCCGCGTGCGCGCCCTCGCACAAGGAGTCCAACAATGACCAAGAAATCCGCACTCGCGCTGTCGCTCGCCCTTGCCGCCGCCGTTCCCGTCGCGCTGACGCTCGCGTCACCCGCCGCGCACGCGCAGGCCGCGAACCCGCACTTTCCGGAGCCGGCAGGCGTGCTGTCGCTGTCGTCGCAGGCCAGCGCCGACGTGCCGCAGGACATCATCCACATCACGCTGTTCTACGAGCAGCAGGCCAAGGATCCGGGCAGCCTCACCGCGCAATTGAACCAGCGCGCCGACGCCGCCCTGTCGCAAGCGAAAAGCGTATCGGGCGTCACGGCACACACGGGCGCATTCTCCGTCTATCCGAGCACCGATCGCGACGGCAAGATTTCCGCATGGCGCGGCCGCACCGAGGTCGCGCTCGAATCGCGCGATTTCGCCGCGGCGTCGAAGCTGGCCGGCCAGTTGTCGAACCTGATGCAGGTCGCGAACGTCGAGTTCTCGCTGTCGCCCGAAGCGCAGCGCGCAGCCGAGCAGAAGCTGACGACCGAGGCGATCAAGTCGTTCCGCGCCCGCGCGGACGAAGCCGCGAAGGCATTCGGCTACAGCAGCTACACGATCCGCGACGTGAACGTCGGCGGCGGCCGCAACGTGCAGCCGTATCCGCGCATGATGGCGATGGCCGCGGCACCGATGGACAGCGCGAAGATGAGCGCACCGATCGCGGTCGAAGGCGGCAAGGCCACCGTGTCGGTCACCGTCAACGGTTCCGTGCAGATGAAGTAACGCGCAGCGCGCGGCAGTCCGAAATGAAAAACGCCGGCCCGAAGGCCGGCGTTTTTCATTTCAATGCGTGGGACGATGCACGCGCCGATCGCGCGTGCATCGTCATCACCTCACGCAACGGCATTCGCCGCGCGGCGGCGATACGCCCAGACCATCAACGCGATGCCCGCGATGATCATCGGCAGCGACAGCCACTGCCCCATCGACAGGCCGAGCGCGAGCAGGCCGAGGAAGTCGTCGGGCTCGCGCGCGAACTCCACCGTGAAGCGCGCGAGGCCGTAGCCGATCAGGAACAGCGCGGACACGGCGCCCATCGGCCGCGACTTGCGCGCGAAGAGGAACAGCGCGAAGAACAGCACGATGCCTTCGAGCGCAATTTCATAGAGCTGCGAAGGATGACGCGGCAGCATCTGGTATTGCATGAACACGTCGGCGAGATGCCACTTCTCGACGAGTTCCGGATGCTTCGGCAACCATGCCGCATCGTCGCGCATCGCGCCCGGGAACAGCATCGCCCACGGTGCGGACGGATCGGTCACGCGGCCCCACAGTTCACCGTTGATGAAGTTGCCGAGCCGCCCGGCCGCGAGCCCCGTCGGCACCATCGGCGCGACGAAATCGGTGACCTGCAGCCAATGGCGCTTGCGCTGCCACGCGAACAGCATCATCGCGAGCGTCACGCCGAGGAAGCCGCCGTGAAACGACATGCCGCCCTCCCACACCTTGAACACGTCGAGCGGATGCGAGAAGTAGAAATCGGCCTTGTAGAACAGCACGTAGCCGAGGCGGCCGCCGAGCACGGTGCCGAGCACGCCGTAGAACATCATGTCGTCGATGTCCTTCACGGTCCAGCCCTGCGCCGCGACGTGCGGCAGCTTCAGGCGGATCCGGCCGACGACGATCGCCGCGATGAAGCCGACGAGATACATGAGCCCGTACCAGCGCACGGCCAGCGGCCCGAGATGGATCGCAACGGGGTCGAAATTCGGGTGAATGATCATGGGTTAGCGAAGAAGTTTTCGAATGCGGTGCGGCCGTCGCACACGCGCAGCACCGCGCGTTGGACGGCACCGGCGCGCCATCGTTCACGTCACGTGGCGAGCCCCTGCGCGCGCACGACGTCGAGGAAGCCGGCCAGCACGGGGCTCACGTCGCCGGTACGCCACACGAGGCCCGTCTCGACGACCGGCGCCTGACCGGCGAGCGGCCGGTAGACCACGCCGGTGCGCCGCAGGTTACGCAGCGATTGCGGCACCAGTGCGACGCCCATGCCGGCCGACACGAGGCTGACGATCGTCTGCATCTGGATCGCCTCCTGGCCGATGCACGGGGTTTCCCCCGCCGCGCCGTAGCAGCCCGTAATGATGTCATAAAAGCCGGGCGCCAAACGACGCGGAAAGATCACGAGCGGCAACGCGGCGACTTCCGCGAGATGGACGGGCTCGTCTTCAGGCGCGTCGCTCGCGGCCGCCGGCATCGCGATCACCAGCGGCTCGCGCAGGACGGGCAGGTACGACAGCCCGGCCGCGTGGCGCGGCGGCACGGGCGGAATGACGAGCCCCGCGTCGATGCGGCCGGCGACGAGTTCGTCGATCTGCACGTCGCTCGTCGCCTCCGCGAGTTGCAGGCGCACCTGCGGATAACGTGCACCGAACGCACGCAGCAACGAGGGCAGCAGCCCGTAATCGGCGGTCGACACGAACGCGAGCGACAACGAGCCGGCCTCGCCGCGCGCGAGCCGTCGCGCCAGCGGCGGCAACGCATCGGCCGACGCAAGCAGCCGGCGCACATCGGGCAACAGCGCGGCCCCGACCGCCGTCAGCGCCACCGAACGCTTGCTGCGCACGAACAGCGCGACGCCGAGCGTGTCCTCGAGCGCGCGGATCGCCTGTGACAGCGGCGGCTGCGTCATCGACAGGCGTTCGGCCGCGCGGCCGAAATGGCGCTCGTCCGCAACGGTCGCGAAATAGCGCCACTGGCGCAGGTCGGGAGTCGGATCAACCATGCGTCTTTCATTCAGGAAACGACTTAATAGGCGACAAATAATATATTGGACATCCCAATCCGGAAACTCCATGCTTGACTGATCCGAACCGGCGCGCGCCGTTCACCGGCGCTGCCCAGACAACGATGGAGTCCCCCATGGCTTACAACCGCCGCTCGAAGCACATCACGCAAGGCGTGGCCCGATCGCCGAATCGCTCGATGTATTACGCGCTCGGTTACCAGAAGGACGATTTCGACAAGCCGATGATCGGCATCGCGAACGGCCATTCGACGATCACGCCGTGCAATTCGGGCCTGCAGCGCCTGTCGGACGCAGCCGTCGCGGCCGTGAAGGCATCCGATGCGAACCCGCAGATCTTCGGCACGCCGACGATTTCGGACGGCATGTCGATGGGCACCGAAGGCATGAAGTACTCGCTCGTGTCGCGCGAGGTGATCGCCGACTGCATCGAGACCTGCGTGCAGGGGCAATGGATGGATGGCGTGGTCGTCGTCGGCGGCTGCGACAAGAACATGCCGGGCGGGATGATCGCGCTCGCGCGCCTGAACGTGCCGGGCATCTACGTGTACGGCGGCACGATCCGCCCCGGCAACTGGAAAGGCCGGGACCTGACGATCGTCTCGTCGTTCGAGGCGGTCGGCGAATTCACCGCGGGCCGGATGTCGCAGGAGGATTTCGAAGGGGTCGAGCAGAACGCATGCCCGACGTCGGGTTCGTGCGGCGGGATGTACACCGCGAACACGATGAGTTCGTCGTTCGAGGCGCTCGGGATGTCGCTGCTGTACTCGTCGACGATGGCCAACCCCGACCAGGAGAAGGTCGATTCGGCCGCCGAGTCGGCGCGCGTGCTCGTCGAGGCCGTGAAGCGCGACCTGAAGCCGCGCGACATCATCACGAAGGAATCGATCGAAAACGCGGTGTCGGTGATCATGGCGACGGGCGGTTCGACCAATGCCGTGCTGCACTATCTTGCGATCGCGCACGCGGCCGAGGTCGACTGGACGATCGACGACTTCGAGCGCATCCGCAAGCGCGTGCCCGTGATCTGCGACCTCAAGCCGTCGGGGAAGTACGTCGCGACCGACCTGCACCGGGCCGGCGGGATTCCGCAGGTGCTGAAGATCCTGCTCGACGCGGGGCTGCTGCACGGCGACTGCATGACGATCACCGGCCGCACGATCGCCGACGAACTGAAGGACGTGCCCGCCGTGCCGCGCGCGGACCAGGACGTGATCTTCCCGATCGACCGCGCGCTGTACAAGGAAGGCCACCTTGCGATCCTGAAAGGCAATCTCGCGGAAGACGGCGCGGTCGCGAAGATCACCGGCCTGAAGAACCCCGTGATCACGGGCCCGGCGCGCGTGTTCGACGACGAGCAGAGCGCGATGGATGCGATTCTCGGCGACCGGATCCAGGCAGGCGACATCCTCGTGCTGCGCTATCTCGGCCCGAAGGGTGGCCCCGGCATGCCCGAAATGCTCGCGCCGACGTCCGCGATCATCGGCAAGGGGCTCGGCGAATCGGTCGGCTTCATCACTGACGGCCGCTTCTCGGGCGGCACCTGGGGCATGGTGGTCGGCCATGTCGCACCCGAGGCGTTCGTCGGCGGCACGATCGCGCTCGTGCAGGAAGGCGACCCGATCACGATCGACGCGCACCGGCTGCTGCTGCAGTTGAACGTGGACGACGCGGAACTCGCGCGCCGCCGCGCCGCGTGGCAACAGCCGGCACCGCGCTACACGCGTGGCGTACTCGCGAAATTCGCGGCACTCGCCCGGCCCGCGAACCAGGGTGCCGTCACAGGTTGACACGGGTACATCAGCGCATGCGACCCCGTTAAACACGGCCGCCGGGGGAACGCGCAAAACGCGCTTTCCCTTTGCTTTTATAATGCGCGGGTCATGAAGCCGGCCGTCCCCGCCGGCGGAGAACCGCATGAAACACTCGATATTGCGCGTCCTGCTCGCCACGCTGCTGATCGGCAGCGGGGCGGCGGCGCGCGCCGACCAGGCCGACGGGCTCGCACTTGCCCAGCGCAAGAACTGCATGGCCTGCCACGCGATCGGCAAACCGCTGATGGGCCCGTCGTTCCGCGACATCGCCGGCAAGTATGCGGCGCGCGGCGACGCCGTCGATTACCTCGCCCAATCGATCGTTAAAGGGAGCGTCGGCGTATGGGGCAGTGTGCCGATGCCCGCCAATACGCAACTGACGAGCACCGAAGCCCACACGCTCGCGCAATGGGCGCTGTCGGTACGCTGATCCGGGCTCAACGGGCGGAAACCGCCGTCACGCGGGGTTCCGCCGGCAGGCAGGCCCGCCGCGGCTGACCCGCACCTCGCCGGCCGCTTCACCGGCCCTTACTGGAATCGCACCCCGTTTTTCACCTGAAGGCCGCGCGCTCAACCGGCATGACCGGTGCGGCGGCGTGCGATTTCTTCGTCGACCGCGTCGCGAACCCAGTCCATCACCTCGGTTTCCAGCGCCAGCGCCACTTCGCGCGTGATCTGGCCGACCAGCCAGGCCGAATGCTCATGCAGCGCGTCGCGACAACGGGCCTCGATGGCGTCGCGCCCTTCCCCGGTCAGATAGTTCGTCAGGCGATTGCGCAGGCGCTCGGCGATGTGCTGGGCATCTTCCGGCGTCAGTCCGGCCACTGCCTGCGCATCCTGCTGCGGCGCGGCGGCCGCTGCGGGGGCCGGTGCGACGGCCTCCGGCATGTGCGCCTCACGCGCGTGCCCGACCGCCTCACGCGCCACCGCGGCGAACGCGTGCGGCAGCACATCGTCGTCGGCCAGCGACGAGCGCAGCGGCGCACTCATCGCCGCCGAGTCTTCGGCAACCACGTGCTCCGCGGCGCCGGGCTCCGCCGGCGCATCGGTCTCGCCAAGCGCGGCGGCGGCGACAGTCGCCGTCTCCACCGCCTCGTCGCCCGGCAGTTCGACCACCTGCACGTGCGGCGTCGGCACGGGTTCGACCACGACGGAATCGGGGTCGAACGCGTCGGGCATGGAATCGGCCGGCGCCGCACCCGCGGTGCGTGGCGCGACCACGTCGGTCAGCACCGGAATCGCCGCGCCGGCAGGCGGCCGCGGAGCGTCGGGCGCGGGCCCGCGCGCCGGCACCGGCTTGCCCGGCACCAGCACGTCGGTCAGCGTCGGGATCGAGGATGAATCGGCTTCTGTCACGGGAACACTCCGTCGACGGTTGCGGCTAGCTGCCCTGCTTGTAGTTGTTCAGCGCGTATCCGCGGTCGCGGTAGAACCGGTAGCGGTCGCGGCCTGCGGCCAGCTCGTCCGGCGCGTTGCCGACCACTTCGAGCAGGCGCTCGAAGCGGGCGAACTGCGCAGGCACGGCCGCGCCGAGGTTCAGCAGCACGTGATGATGCGGTGCGCGGTCGAGATCCGCGGCCAGCACGATCGGCGTGCCGGCTGCGTGCTCGCTGTCGACACCGCAATGCGGGATGAAATCGAGCGGCGAGAACGTCCAGAGCCGCTCGTCGAGCGCGCGCAGGCGCGCGGGCTCGGCGAGCACGACGACCGGCTGCCCGGCCTGGTAGGCCTTGCGCAGCAGCCGGCACGCGTACGCGAGCGAATCGCCGACGTTCGAGTGGAAATCGATCCGCGTCATTGCCCGCGTACCCGCAGCGTCGTCAGCACCGCCATCACTGGCCGGCGCGGTCGATCAGGAACTGCGCGAGCAGCGGCACCGGACGGCCCGTCGCCCCCTTCGCCGCACCGCCCTTCCACGCGGTGCCCGCGATGTCGAGGTGCGCCCACGGATAGCTGTCGGTGAAGCGCGACAGGAAGCACGCGGCGGTCACGGCGCCGGCCGGGCGCCCGCCGATGTTCGCGAGATCCGCGAAATTCGACTTCAGCTGATCCTGGTATTCGTCGTCGAGCGGCATGCGCCATGCCGGGTCGTTCGCCTCGCGCGACGCGTCGAGCAGTTCGCCCGCAAGCGCGTCGTTCGTCGAGAACAGGCCGCTGTTGTGGCCGCCCAGTGCGATCACGCACGCGCCCGTCAGCGTTGCGACGTCGATCACGGCGGCCGGCTTGAAGCGCTCGGCATACGTCAGCGCGTCGCACAGGATCAGGCGCCCTTCGGCGTCGGTGTTCAACACCTCGATCGTCAGGCCCTTCATGCTGGTGACGATGTCGCCCGGCTTCGTCGCGTTGCCGCCCGGCATGTTCTCGCAGGTCGGCACGATCGCGACGACGTTGATCTTCAGGCCCATCTCGGCGACCGCACGCATCGTACCGAGCACCGAACCGGCGCCGCACATGTCGTACTTCATCTCGTCCATGCCCTCGCCCGGCTTCAGCGAGATGCCGCCCGTGTCGAACGTGATGCCCTTGCCGACCAGCACGACCGGCGCGGCCTTCGCGGCGGCGCCCTGGTAGTGCAGCACGATGAACTGCGGCGGCTCGACCGACGCGCGCGCGACCGACAGGAACGAGCCCATCTTCAGCGCCTGGATCTGCTTGAGCCCGAGCACTTCCGCCTTCAGGCCCCAATCCTTCGCGATCTTCTTCGCGGTGTTGCCGAGGTAGGTCGGCGTGCAGACGTTACCCGGCAGGTTGCCGAGGTCGCGGGTGAGATCCATCCCGTTCGCGAGCGCGACGGCCTGCTTGACCGCGACCTTCGCGGCCTTTTCGTCGGACGGATCGACGCTGAACACGACGCGCTTGAGCGTGTGCGACGCCGGTTCCGGCTTGCTCTTCATCTGCGTGAAGCGGTAGGTCTCGTTGCGCAGCGCGAGAATCGCCGCGCGCACGCCCCAGTCGGAGCTGCGCTCGTCGACCGGCAGTTGCGCGAGCGTGAACGTGACCTGGACGACCTTGGTCGCCAGCAGTGCGCGCCACGCGGCCGTCGCTGCGTCGTTATAGGCTTTCTGGTTGAAAGCATCCTGCTTGCCGAGGCCGACGAGCAGCACGCGCGACGCGCCGATGCCCGACACTTCGTGCAGGAACAGCGTCTTGCCGCGCTTGCCGTCCATGTCGCCGGCCTTCACCACGCGCGAAATCAGTCCCTTGGTGGCCGTGTCGATGTCGAGCGCCGCGCCCGAGAGGGTCTGCGCCTCGAAGATGCCGAGCACGATGCAATCGGACTTCCCGGTCAGGAACCCCTTCGCCTCGCCTTTGCTCCAATCACAGCCTTTTATGCTAAAGTCCATCGCGCTTGTCCTCGGATAAAATCTGGGCTAAGGATGAAAGCCGCAATTATCCGCTATTTTTCCCGTGGCGGCGCGAGCGCTCCGCTACGCGTGCGCAGCCTCCCGCCCTCTTCTCTTCAAGAATGATCTTCGAACGCTCCCTCCAGCGCGAGCTTGCGTATACGGCTGGCGCCGTGTTCATGGTGCTGCTCACGATCATGCTCACGACGATGATGATCCGCATCGTCGGTTACGCCGCGTCCGGTGAAATCGATCCGCGGGACGTCCTCGTGCTGATCGGCCTCACCGTGATCGGCTACCTCGCCGTGATGCTCGTCGTCACGCTGTTCGTGTCGATCCTGTTCGTGCTGACCCGGTGGTACCGGGACTCCGAAATGGTCGTGTGGCTCGCGTCGGGCGTAAGCCTCACGCGCCTCATCAAGCCGATCGGCGTGTTCGCCACGCCGATCATCCTGCTGATCGCCTTCTTCGCGTTCGTCGGCTGGCCGTGGTCGAACCAGCAAAGCAAGATGATCAAGGCACGCTTCCAGCAGCGCGACGAGATCTCGCTGCTCGCGCCGGGCCAGTTCCGCGAGTCGGCCACGAACCACCGCGTGTTCTTCATCGAGAAGATGACGCCCGACCAGAGCAAGGTGCAGAACGTGTTCGTCACGTCGACCGAGAACGGCAAGGTCAACGTGGTCGTATCGCAGACGGGTCACACGGAAACGCGCGACGGCAGCCGCTTCGTCGTCCTGGAAGACGGCCGCCGCTACGACGGCACGCCCGGCCAGCCGAACTTCAAGATCATGGAGTTCGAGCGCTACGGCGTGAAGATCACGAGCACGCCGGTCACCAACGTGCCGACCACGAACAGCACGCCGACGCCGGACCTGCTGCGCAACCCGACGCGCGACAACCTCGCGGAATTCGCGTGGCGCGCGGGGCTACCGCTGATCGCGATCAACCTGCTGGTGCTCGGCATTCCGCTGTCGTACCAGAACCCGCGCCGCAGCCGCACGATCAACCTCGTGATGGCCGTGCTGATCTACCTCACGTACTCGAACCTGCTGAACGTCGTGCAGGCGCAGATCGAGCAGGGCAAGATGTCGTTCGGCGTCGGCCTGGTCGGCCTGCACCTCGTCGTCGCCGCGATCGTCGCGTTCATCTTCTGGTTGCGCGTGCGCAATCGTCCGCTGTTTACACGCGCGCTGTTCGGCCGCTCGGGAGCATGATCGATGCGGCTCTATGAAAAGTACTTCGCGCGACAGATCTACGTCACGTTCGTCTTCATCCTGTTCGCGTTCTCGGGCCTGTTCTTCTTCTTCGACCTGATCAGCGAACTGAACTCGGTCGGGCACGGCAACTACAAGTTCGGCTACGCGGTGTTGCGCGTCGCGCTGCAGACCCCGTCGCGCTTCTACGAGATCATCCCGGTCGCCGCGCTGATCAGCGCGATCTACGTGTTCGCGCAGATGGCCGCGAACTCGGAATTCACGATCTTCCGCGTGTCGGGTCTCGCGACCAACCAGGCGCTGCGCTCGCTGCTGAAGATCGGCATTCCGCTCGTGATCGTCACCTACCTGATCGGCGAATTCGTCGGCCCGTACGCCGATCAGTTGTCCGAGCGCGTGCGACTGCAGGCGCTCGGCGCATCGGTGTCGTCGAACTTCCAGTCGGGCGTGTGGGTGAAGGACACGCTCGCGGCCCGCGAAAACGGCGAGCAGGTCACGCGTTTCGTCAACGTCGGCAGCCTGTCGCCCGACTCGACGATCAGCAACGTGCGCATCTACGAATTCGATTCGAAGTTCCAGCTCCAGAACGTGCGGATCGCGCAGACGGGACGCTACGAGCCGCCCGGCCACTGGCTGTTGAAGGGCGTCTCCGAGACCGAGCTGACGCCGATCAAGCCGATCAGCGGCCAGCCGGCCGACGCGCTCAACCCGGTGTACCGGTCGCAGCAGGTATCGCTGCCCGAATACCGGCTGCGTTCGGACCTGACGCCGCAGATCCTGTCGGTGCTGCTCGTGTCGCCGGAGCGCATGTCGATCATCAACCTGTTCCGCTACATCCAGCATTTGCGCGAGAACCAGCAGGACACGCAGCGCTACGACATCGCACTGTGGCGCAAGCTGCTGTATCCGTTCGCCGTGTTCGTGATGCTCGTGCTGTCGCTGCCGTTCGCCTACCTGCACACGCGGGCTGGCGTGGTCGGCGTGAAGGTGTTCGGCGGCATCATGCTCGGCATGAGCTTCCAGCTCCTCAACACGCTGTTCTCGCACATCGGCACGCTGAACACGTGGCCCGCGCCGCTCACTGCCGCGACGCCGGGCCTGATCTATCTCGCGCTCGGCCTGTTCGCGCTCAAGTGGGTCGACCGGCACTGAGCGCCGCGTCATGACGGAGGCTTCGACATGAGTTCGCACGGCATCGTCCTGTTCGGCCACGGCGCCCGCGACCCGCGCTGGGCCGAGCCGTTCGAGCGGCTCGCCGCGCGGCTGCGCGGCGCCGCCTCCCCCGCGGCCCACGTATCGCTCGCGTTCCTCGAACTGATGACGCCGACGCTCGGTGACGCGGTCGCCGCGCAGGTCGCGGCCGGCTGCTCGCACATCACCGTGGTGCCCGTGTTCTTCGGCCAGGGCGGCCATGTCCGCCGCGATCTGCCGCAACTCGTCGATGCGTGCCGCGCCGCGCATCCGGGCATCGAGATCCGCTGCGCGACGGCCGTCGGCGAAGACGACGGCGTGCTCGACGCGATCGCGCGCTACTGTATCGACCAGATCGATAGCAACGCGTGAGCCGCGCGGTTAGCGTTTAGCGTGCACAAAGAAAAAGCGCCGGCTTGATGAAGCCGGCGCTTTTTTGTTTCGGACTGCGGCGGGATCCCGCTCAGGCCGCCCTGCTCAGGCCGCATTTCGCAGCGAATCGCCCTCTTTCGCCTGTCCGGCCCGCTCGGCGAACGCATCGCCGATCATCAGCAGGCTCGGTTCCGCGGGATCGAGCCACGCCTGCGCGTCGCCCGCCGCCATCTGCGCGAGCGTCAGCGTCAGCGTGCGCTCGCGCGCGGTGCTGCACGCCTCGACGATCGCCACGGGCGTCGCCGGCGCACGGCCTGCGTCGATCAGTTCCTGCGCGATGCCGGGCGCGCTGTCGCGGCCCATGTAGTACACGATCGAATCGGCGCGCGCGGCTTCGCGAATCTCGTCGCTGCCCGGCGCGCGGCTGTGCGTCGCGAACGCGACGCTGCGCGACACGCCGCGCAGCGTCAGCGAACGCTTCAGCGTCGCCGCGCCGGCCAGTGCCGCGGTGATGCCCGGCACGACCTCGTAGTCGATGCCGGCTGCTTCCAGCGCGCGCATCTCCTCCTCGGCACGACCGAACAGCATCGGGTCACCGCCCTTGAGCCGCACGACGCACGCGTGCTCGCGCGCCGCATCGACGATCTGCTTGTTGATGAAGTGCTGCGCGGTCGAGCGCTGCCCGCAGCGCTTGCCGACCGCTATCCGGCGCGCGTTCGGCGCGTAGTCGAGCATCGCGGGCTCGACGAGCGCGTCGTGCAGCACGACGTCCGCCTGCGCGAGCAGCCGCGCGCCGCGCACCGTGATGAGGTCCGCCGCGCCCGGCCCTGCTCCGATCAGATACACCTTGCCCATGTTTGTCGCTTCGCTTCGTCCGTGCGGACGTTTGCCTACGGCCCGCGCCGCCGTGCGGCGGCGCGGTTTGCCGCGCAGATTGACGATTACGCCGAGAACGCCCGGATCATGCCCGCGGCGACCGTGTGATGCGTCGCCTCGTCGATCAGCACGAACGCACCGGTACCCGGATGCGCGTCGTACGTGTCGCAGACGATCGGCTTCTGCAGCGTCAGCGCGACACGGCCGATGTCGTTCATCTTCAGGTCGTGACGGTCGGTCGCATGCGACAGCGTGTGCACGTCGAGCACCTGCTTGACGCCGCCGATCTTCGCGAACACCGTGCTGGTGGTCTGCTTCAGCAGGTACTTGCGCTGCGGCGACAGCGGCGTCTCGTCGAACCAGCACAGATCGGCTTCGAGCTTCTTCGCCGGTGCAACCGGCTCGCCGGAGGTGACGAACATGTCGCCGCGCGACACGTCGACATCTTCCGCGAGGCGGATCGTCACGGTCTGGCCCGCGAACGCGTGCGCGACCGACGCGGTGCCGCCCGGCACCGGCGCGACGATCTCGGCGACCGTTGCCGTGCGGTTCGACGGCAACACGGCGATCTCGTCGCCGACCTTCACTTCGCCCGACTCGATACGGCCCATGTAGCCGCGGAAATCGTCGGCCGAGCTGCCGTCCTGGCGCGCAACCCACTGCACCGGGAAGCGCAGCGCGTCATGCGCCTGCGTCTCGACCGGCAGCGATTCGAGCACGTCGAGCAGCGGTTCGCCCGCGTACCACGGCATGCGTTCGCTCGCGCCGACGATGTTGTCGCCCTTCAGCGCCGACACCGGCACGAAGCGCACGTCGGTGAGGCCGAGCTGCTTCGCCAGCGTGACGTACGCGTCGCGGATCTCGTTGAAGCGCGCTTCGCTGTAGTCGACGAGGTCCATCTTGTTGATCGCGACGATCACGTGCTGCAGCGCGAGCAGCTTGACGATCGCGCTGTGACGCTTGGTCTGCGGCAGCAGGTCGGCGACACCGTTCTCGACCGTCACGCGCGTCGCGTCGATCAGGATGATCGCCGCGTGCGCGGTCGATGCGCCCGTCACCATGTTGCGCGTGTACTGCTCGTGGCCCGGCGTATCGGCGATGATGAACTTGCGCTTCGCGGTCGCGAAGTAGCGGTACGCGACGTCGATCGTGATGCCCTGCTCGCGCTCGGCTTCGAGACCGTCGGTCAGGAGCGCGAGGTCGAGCTCGTCGCCGACCGTGCGCTTGTTCTTCGCGCGCGACAGCGCGGACAGCTGGTCGGACAGCACGGCCTTGCTGTCGTACAGCAGGCGGCCGATCAGCGTGCTCTTGCCGTCGTCGACGCTGCCTGCGGTGATGAAGCGCAACACGCCGAGGTCTTCGGTGTTCTCGATGATGCTCATGATGTGAATGTCCTCGTGTGCTTCAGAAATAACCTTGCTTCTTGCGCTGTTCCATCGCGGCTTCGGAGGCCTGGTCGTCCATCCGGGTCGCGCCGCGCTCGGTGATCTCGGTCACCGCCGTCTCGGCGATGATCTTCTCGACGTCGTCCGCGTCGCTCTCGACCGGGCACGTGCAGCTGATGTCGCCCACGGTACGGAAGCGCACCTGCGCGAGCTCGCTCGTCTCGCCGTCACGCATCGGCGTGAGCGGCGTGACCGGCACGAGCAGGCCGTTGCGGCGCACGATCTCGCGCTGGTGCGCGTAGTAGATCGACGGCAGTTCGAGGTTCTCGCGCGCGATGTACTGCCACACGTCGAGTTCCGTCCAGTTCGAGATCGGGAACACGCGCAGGTGCTCGCCGTTGTGCAGGCGGGCGTTGTACAGGCTCCACAGTTCCGGGCGCTGCGCTTTCGGATCCCACTGGCCGAATTCGTCGCGGAACGAGAAGATCCGCTCCTTCGCGCGTGCCTTCTCTTCGTCGCGGCGCGCACCGCCGATCAGCGCCGTATAGCCGTGCTGTTCGATCGTCTCGAGCAGCGTGACGGCCTGTGCGGCGTTGCGCGAATCGGTTTCGCGGCGCAGCACGACCGTGCCGCGCTTGATCGAATCCTCGACGTGACCGACGACCAGCTCGGCGCCGAGTTCTTTCGCGCGGCGGTCGCGGAAGTCGATCACTTCCTCGTAGTTGTGGCCCGTGTCGATGTGCACGAGCGGGAACGGCAGCGTCGTCTTGCGGTTCGCGCCGAGGCCGAACGCCTTCAGCGCCAGGTGCAGCACGACGACCGAATCCTTGCCGCCCGAGAACAACAGCGCCGGCTTGCTGCATTCGGCGACCAGTTCGCGCAGGATGTGGATCGACTCGGCTTCGAGCCAGTCGAGGTGGCCCATGCGGTTGTCGGCACCGGCGGGCGGGGCAAAGGCGGATTGCTCGAGCGTCGTGCTCATGATTTCAGTCCTTCTCTTCTGGGTTCGTGCCGCCCGCTGTCGCGGGCGGCGCAATATTCAGTTTCTTGTCAGGCTTTCAGTGCGTGGCGCCGGCAACGGCGTCCGCGGGAATCGGCGTGATCGTGATGTGCAGGCCGCATTCCTTCGTGTCGCGCGACTCCCACCACCAGCGGCCCGCGCGGCTGTCCTCGCCGGGGCGGATCGCCCGCGTACAGGGCTCGCAGCCGATGCTCGGATAGCCGCGCGCATGCAGCGGGTTCACCGGCACGTCAAACGCGTTAAGGTACGCCCACACGTCGCTTTCCGTCCAGTCGGCGAGCGGGTTGTACTTCGCGATCCCGCGCGCTTCGTCCTGCTCTTCCTCGTGCAGCTCGGCACGCGTGACCGACTGCTCGCGGCGCTGGCCCGTGACCCATGCCCCGACGTCGGCCAGCGCACGATTCAGCGGCTCGACCTTGCGGATGTGGCAGCACGACTTGCGCAGCTCGACGCTTTCGTAGAACGCGTTCAGGCCGTGCTCGGCGACGTACTGGTCGACCGCGTCCTGCTGCGGGTGAAACTGCTCGATCTCGTAGCCGTAGCGCTCGCGCACGCGGTCGATCATGCCGAGCGTTTCCGCGTGCAGGCGGCCCGTGTTCAGCGAGAAGATGCCGATCCGGACGCCCTTCGACAGGATCGCGTGCGTCAGCAGCATGTCTTCCGCCGCGAGACTGCTCGCGAACTTCACCTTCTCGTGACGCGCGCCGATCTGCGCGAGCAGCGCGTCGAGGCGCTCGACCTTCGCGGCGAGTTCCGGGCTCAGCGCGGTGGCGGCGGCGGTGCTCATGCGCCCACCTTCGCTTGCGCCACGCCGGCCGCCGCGGCGCGGCGGCGGAACAGCGGTTCGGGCTGGTCGAACGCGCCCTGATAACGCTGCGTGAATTCCGTGAACGCGTTCAGCGCGTCGTGGATGTCCTTGTCGGCGCGCACCGCGAATGCGTCGAAGCCGCAACGCGACATGTACAGCAACTGGTCGCGCAGCACGTCGCCGATCGCGCGCAGTTCGCCCGTCCAGCCGTGGCGCTCGCGCAGCAGGCGCGCGATGCTGTAGCCGCGGCCGTCCGCGAAGCGCGGGAAGTCGACGGCGACCAGCGAAATCGCGCCGAAGTCGGCCACGAGATCGGCCGGCTCGCTGTCCGGGGCGAGCCACACGCCGAGCTCGTCCTTCGTCTTCGCGGCGACGAGCGCCGCGCGCTCGGCCTGCCACAACGCGAACGGCACCAGCACCTTGCCGGCCGGCAACGCGTCGACCGCGGGCAGTGCACCGTCTTCCGCCGCGCGCACGACCTGCCATGCATCGTCGATCACTGCGCGGTTCTTGATAATCGAAGCCATCTGCTAATTCCTTCTACCCGGTTGGTTACGCGTTCACTGCCTGGCGCGCCGCATACACGCGCTCCTTGAACGGCGCGATGCCGATGCGGTCGTACGTGTCGACGAAGCGCTCGCCGTCGACGCGCGATTCGACGAACGTGTCGATCAGCTTCGCGATCACGTCGGGCACTTCCTCCGCCGAGAACGACGGCCCGATCACGCGGCCGAGGCGCGCGCCGTTCCGGCCCGTGCCCTGCTCGCCGCCGAGCGACACCTGGTACCACTCGGCGCCGTCCTTGTCGACGCCGAGGATGCCGATGTTGCCGACGTGGTGGTGACCGCACGAGTTCATGCAACCGGAAATGTTCAGCGACAGGTCGCCGAGGTCGTACACGTAGTCCAGATCGTCGAAACGCTGCTGGATCGCCAGCGCGATCGGGATCGACTTCGCGTTCGCGAGCGAACAGAAGTCGCCGCCCGGGCACGCGATGATGTCGGTCAGCAGGCCGATGTTCGGCGTCGCGAAACCGGCCGCCTTCGCCTTTTCCCAGACCTCGAACAGGTCGCGCTTCTTCACGTTCGCGAGAATCAGGTTCTGCTCGTGCGACACGCGCAGCTCGCCGAACGAGTAGGCGTCGGCCCAGTCGGCCACCAGGTCCATCTGCTGGTCGGTCGCATCGCCCGGCGCGATGCGGTGATCCTTCAGCGACAGCGTGACGGCTGCATAGCCGGCCACCTTGTGCGGTGCGACGTTACGCTCGACCCAGCGCGCGAACGCCTTGTTCTCGAGCAGGTGCTGTTCGAACGATGCATCGGTGTCGGCCAGCTTCTCGTAGACGGGCGGCTGGAAGTACTGCGACACGCGATCGACTTCCGCCTGCGTGAGCGTCGACGGGCCGTCCTTCAGGTGCTGCCACTCTTCCTCGACCTGCTGCGCGAACTTCGCGGGCGACAGCGCCTTCACGAGGATCTTGATGCGCGCCTTGTACAGGTTGTCGCGGCGGCCGTAGCGGTTGTACACGCGCAGCACGGCTTCGCAGTAGGTCAGCAGGTGCTGCCACGGCAGGTCTTCCTTGATCACCGCGCCGATGATCGGCGTACGGCCGAGGCCGCCGCCCGCGAGGATGCTCGCGACCACTTCGCCCTGCGCGTTCTTCTTCAGGTACACGCCGAGGTCGTGAATCTGCACGGCCGCGCGGTCGTCCTTCGAGCCCGACACCGCGATCTTGAACTTGCGCGGCAGCCACGCGAATTCGGGATGGAACGTCGACCACTGGCGCAGGATTTCCGACCACGGGCGCGGATCGATCTCTTCGTCCTGGGCGACGCCGGCGAACTGGTCGGCCGTGATGTTGCGGATGCAGTTGCCCGACGTCTGGATGCCGTGCATCTGCACCGACGCGAGCTTCGCGAGGATCTCGGGCGTTTCCTCGAGCTGGATCCAGTTGAACTGGATGTTCGAGCGGGTCGAGAAGTGGCCGTAGCCGCGGTCGTGTTCGCGGGCGATGCGCGCCAGCATCCGGAGCTGGTCGCTGCGCAGGTTGCCGTACGGAATCGCGATGCGGTGCATGTACGCGTGGCGCTGCATGTACAGGCCGTTCTGCAGGCGCAGCGGACGGAATTCTTCTTCGCTCAACTCGCCCGACAGCCGGCGGCGCACCTGATCGCGGTACTGCGCGACACGCTCGTCGACGATCGTCTGGTCGTATTGGTCGTACTGATACATTCGGGGACCCCAGGGTTTTCGTGGTGACCGCGCGACGTCCTAGCCACGTCGCGCCCGAATCTCCGTTCCGCCGTCACCGCCCCCATCCGCTGGCGGATGGATTGCTAATGACGAAAACAGATATCCATATTTGAAAAACTCCGGTGAATCGTAATAAACTCGCCTTATATTTCAAACGACTAAAAAATTCTGTTGATATGCGGAAGGGTTATAAATGAACCTGCACCAATTTCGCTTCGTGCGCGAGGCCGTCCGGCAGAATTTCAACCTCACTGAGGCCGCCAAGGCGCTCTACACGTCGCAACCGGGGGTATCGAAGGCGATCATCGAGCTCGAGGACGAGCTCGGCGTGGAGATCTTCACGCGGCACGGCAAGCGCGTGCGCTCGCTCACCGAGCCGGGCAGGATCATCCTCGCGTCGGTCGAGCGGATTCTTCAGGAGGTTGAAAGCCTTAAAAGGGTCGGGAAAGATTACGCAGCACAGGATCAGGGCAACCTGACCATCGCCGCGACCCACACGCAGGCCCGCTACTCGCTGCCGGCCGCGATCGCCGAATTCAAGAAGCGCTTTCCGAAGGTGCACCTGTCGATCCTGCAAGGCAGCCCGACGCAGGTGGCCGAGATGGTGATCCACGACCAGGCCGATCTCGCGATCGCGACCGAGGCGATCTCCGACTACAAGGAGCTCGTGTCGCTGCCCTGCTTCCAGTGGCATCACGCGGCCGTCGTGCCGGCCGACCACCCGTTGCTCGAACGCAAGCCGGTCACGCTCGACGATCTCGCCCAGTACCCGCTGATCACGTACGACGACGCGTTCGCGGGCCGCAAGAAGATCAACCATGCGTTCGCGCTGCGCGGGCTGTCGCCGGACATCGTGCTCGAGGCGATCGACGCCGACGTGATCAAGACCTACGTCGAACTCGGCCTCGGCGTCGGGATCATGGCCGACATCGCGTTCAATCCCGAGCGCGACCGCAACCTGCGGCTGATCCCGGTCGGCCACCTGTTCGGCAGCAACGTGACGCGTGTCGCGCTCAAGCAGGGCGCCTACCTGCGCAGCTATGTGTATACGCTCGTCGAACTGCTGTCGCCGACGCTGAACCGCAAGCTGATCGAACAGGCGCTCAAGGGCGAATCCGAATCGTACGAGCTTTGACCGGCCTGTATAAACACAGGGGCGCGAATCCGAACCGCGCCCCTTTTCGTTGCCCGACGGAGAATCCCGCATGACGCTTCCCGCCCTGTTGCGCCGCGCCGCCGCCGGCGCGCTCGCGCTCGCCTGTGCCGCCGCCCATGCCGACCTGAAGGTCGGCGTCGACCTGTCGTCGACCGGCCCGGCCGCCGCGATCGGCATCACGAGCAAGAACGCCATCCTGATGTGGCCGAAGACGATCGCCGGGCAGCCGGTGCAGGTGACGGTGCTCGACGACGCGTCCGACCCGGGCACCGCCGTGCGCAACATCCGCAAGCTGGTCGACGAGGATCACGTCGACGTCGTGGTCGGGCCGAACATCACGCCGGCCGCGCTCGCGGCGCTCGACGCGGTCGCGGCCGGGCAGACGCCGATGATCACGCTGGTCGGCTCCGGCGCGATCGTCGAGCCGCAGGAAGGCGCGCGGACCTGGGCGTTCAAGATGGCGCAGAGCGACCGCGCGATGGCCGACGTGATGACGCGCTACATGGCGAACCACGGCGTGAAGACGGTCGGTTTCATCGGCTTCGCGGACAGCTACGGCGACAGCTGGCTGAACGAGTTCACGCGCTTCGCCGACCTGCGCAAGATCCGCGTCGTCGCGACCGAGCGCTACAACCGCACCGACGCGAGCGTCACGGGCCAGGCATTGAAGCTGATCGCGGCGAAACCCGACGCGATCCTGATCGCGGGCTCGGGCACGCCGGCCGTGCTGCCGCAGCGCACGCTGATCGAGCGCGGCTACAAGGGCCCGGTCTACCAGACGCACGGGATCGCGACGCCGGAATTCATCAAGCTCGGCGGCAAGGACGTCGACGGGACGCTGTTCCCGACCCAGCCGGTGGTCGTCGCGCGCACGCTGCCGGCCGATCATCCGGCCCGCAAGGCCGCGCTCGCGTTCGTCGACGCGTACGAGGCGAAATACGGCGCCGGCACGGTCACGCAGTTCGCGGGCGACGCGGCGGGCGTCTACCCGCGCCTTGCCGATGCGGTCGGCCGCGCGCTGAAGGCCGCTCAGCCCGGCACGCCCGCGTTCCGTGCGGCGCTGCGGCGCGAACTGGAACGCGCGCACGAGCTCGTCGTGCCGAACGGCGTCGTCGTTACCAGCGACAAGGATCATGTGGGGCTCGATCAGCGCGCGAGCGTGATGGGGATCGTCAAGCAGGGCCGGTTCGTCTACCTGAGCCAGTGACGTGCGCGACCGGCACCGGGGCAACTTGCCCGGCGTCGGGATTTCAGACATAATCCGCGTTTCGCCGCGCACAATCGCATGCGCGGCCAGGATCAAGCCCAGGTGGTGAAATTGGTAGACGCAGGGGACTCAAAATCCCCCGCCGCAAGGCGTGCCGGTTCGATTCCGGCCCTGGGCACCATGACATAGTTCCGGGAAATTCCCGAAAGTCCCAAAACCCGCGACAGCACAAGGCTTCGCGGGTTTTTTCATTCCGGCAAAGTGCCGTGTAGTGCGTAGACAGCCGGGGGCAAGCGGGGGCAACATTGGGGGCAACCGATCCGAAGTTGCCTTACCCGTCAGGAGTTGCCCCCGTGCCATTAACCGATACAGCCATCCGGAACGCCAAGCCAGCCGACAAGCCCGTGCGCCTGTTCGACGGAGGCGGCCTCTATCTGGAAGTCGCCCCGAGCGGGGGCAAGTGGTGGCGCCTCAAATACCGATTTGGGGGCAAGGAAAAGCGCTACTCGCTCGGCGTCTACCCGGAAGTTACATTGGCGACCGCACGGAAGAAGCGCGACGAAGCCCGTGAAAAGCTCGCTGCCGGCATCGATCCGGGTGAAGCGAAGAAGGCGGAAAAAAGGGCCAGCCTGCTCGCGGCCGCCCATTCGTTTGAGGTTGTCGCCCGTGGCTGGATGGCCGAGCGCAAGACGACCGTGGAGCCAGCGCAGCATGCCAAGACGCTCGCCCGCATGGAGAACGATGTATTCCCATGGCTCGGCAAGCGCCCTATCGCTGAAATCGACGCCCCGGAGATACTGGCCGTGCTGAAGCGCGTAGACGGGCGTGGAGCCAGATTTACCGCCCATCGCATCCGCAGCGAGATTAGCCGGGTATTCCGCTACGGCATCAAAGAGGGGCACTGCAAGGCCGATCCGGCCCGCGATCTGGTAGATGCAATCCCGCCCGCGCAGACAACACACTTTGCCTCAATCACTGAGCCGGAGAAAGTGGGCGAGATGCTTCGCGCATTCGACGGCTTCACGGGCACGTTCCCGGTTCTCTGCGCGCTCAAGCTAGCCCCCATGCTGTTCGTTAGGCCGGGCGAGTTGCGGAAGGCAGAATGGGCGCAATTCGACCTCGACAAAGGCGAATGGCGCTATTTCGTCAACAAAACGAAAACGGATCACCTTGTTCCGCTGGCCGCGCAGGCTGTCACGATTTTGCGCGAGCTTCACGCCCTGACTGGCGAAGGCGTCTACGTGTTCCCTGGTGCTCGCGACCGAAATCGGCCGATGAGCGAGGCCGCTATCAATGCAGCCCTTCGTCGGCTCGGCTACGACACTCGCACCGAGATTACCGGTCACGGCTTCCGGGCAATGGCACGGACGATCCTGCATGAAGAGTTGGAGGAAAAGCCGGAAGTGATCGAGCACCAACTAGCGCATACGGTCCCTGACAGCCTTGGGCGGGCGTACAACCGAACAAAGTTCATCAAGGCACGACGCTCGATGATGCAACAGTGGGCGGACTACCTCGACAAGATCAAAGCCGGGGCGGAAATCATCCCAATCGCGATGGCGAGGTAGGTCCGTGCCGCCAGGCGTATGACCCCCTTCCGCGCGTTTCCCACCAGTAAAACGCAAGCGGCCTAGGCATAGGGCAAGCCGATGATTTGGCCCCTTATTATTATGTGCCCCCCCTATGTTTGCCGTCAGTAGAGAAAAGACGCGGGTGTGAGCCCCCGCGTCTTTGCCCTAGACGCAGGGTCCCCCGCTTTCCGGCCGCCCCGACACTTGCGGCCGGCGCAACAATGCCCGATCGGGGCGTATCTCGGACACCCCCCTCGAAAACACGTCGTCGATGCCCTTGGAATCCCGGAGAGCCGCGCCCCGCTTTGCTTCAAGGTTGATGCAGTCGGTCGACGCCTGTCCGCTGAGTGCAAAACGAGTTGGAGAGTTGGAGATAAACGGCGGAATCGGCCGCAAAGCCTTGTGAGGTAAGGCTTCGTGTGTCTCCAAACGATTTGGAGAACGCTGGAGATACTGGAGATAAACCAGCCCGGATTGTTACGGTGGCAGCAAGAATTGCGGCAATCGCCGGCCCGGTTCCATCTGGAGCGTATCGCTCAAAGTAACTTTGACGCTCAGGCGAAAAATGCCGCGCAAAGGGATGCCCGCCACCGCCCTCCCGGACGGCGGCGGTGCAGCTTAGATTTCGAGTGAGAAGATGGACGGCAGGACGCGATAGACCATGAGTCTCTTTGTCATGCCGGGGATATGTTCTTGTCGATACGGACGCCCATCGCTACGCGGCATCAGCACACCCCGCTTCATCAAAGCCTTCTCGACGATCCGATGATCGTAGCCGGCGCATACTTCCTTGCGAAACACGGTTGACTCGATCAGGTATTCCGTCTCGACGCTTTCCGCGTCTTCGGCGCTCATCTTCTCGCCGAACTCAGCGTAATACGCTTGATCCGACTCGATGGCGATGCTGCTCTTGTCGTGTTTCACGAGTCGTTTCCAGCCCGCACGGTGCGGCGCGTTCGGCCGATGGTCGTCCTGCGCCCGGTTCATCCACACGAAACGGTTATCGCCGTGTGCGACGAGGAAGTGCAGCACCTGTCGCACCGCATCCGCTTCGTCCGAATTGCCCGTGCCGCCGCGCAGTTCGAGCCAGCCTTCGAAGCAGCGACGCGCAGCCTCGACCGCTTCGCCTTGCGGCCAGCCAGTCAGCCCGTGCGCCGTCGCCAGCTCGCCGGCCACCGCAACGAGGCAGAACCGCTTGGCGACGCGCGCGACCTGCGAATGCGATCCGTCCGGCACCCATTGCCCGACCAGCTCGTCGACACGCATGCGCAGATGCTCGGCCAGCTCGTCGGCCTGCGACGATGCCCATTCGATGAAGGCCGGCCCCGCCGTGCCGTAGTGCCTACCGGCGTGCCGCTCTAGGTGTTCGATCAGCGCGGCCGGCGTCGGGAAGCCGTGCAGCTTCTCCACGACGCCCATTTCGCCGACCTCGGCCGGGATCGCAGGCAAGCGCACCTCGATACCGCCTTTCATGGGTTTGTTGCCCTCGGCCATCAGCGCGGACACGCTCTTTTCGCCGTTCGACAGGAACAGCAGCCGCCACGTGAGCACGGGTTTGGCCGAGCCGCTACGCGAGGCGCGAGCCTTGCCCGACTCGTTCGCGAGCATGTAGATCACGTCGCCGACCAGGCGCGGCTCGACCTGCCCGATTTCGTCGAGGATCAGCAGCGCGTCGCTATGCTGCGTGGCGACGGCTTCGAGCGCGTTGTCGGTCGCCTTCCAGCTCCGCACGTAGTCCGGCGAGCCGAACACGGACGCGGCGATGACGCCGCCTGTCGACTTGCCTTTCGACGTCGTGCCGAGCAGGTGGAAACCGCCCGACTGAAGCCCCGAGAAGTGCAGCAGCGGACCAGCGAAGGCGGTAGCGACGCAGAACAGCAGCCGGCTATTGCCGACGCAGTAGGCCGCGACTTCGCGTTGCCAGTCGTCCAGCGTGCCGCGCTCTTTGAACTGGCTCTGGATCGGCGTGTCGGCCTGATAGATCAGCGCCTCTTTGCCGGTGCCGATGACACGATCAGGCAGCACGAACGCGCCGTGATGCCAGCCGACGCGCGGCACGCAGCGCACGCGCTCGTCGGGCTGCGCCATCTGCACATAGTTGGCGATCTGCGTGCGGGCGATCTGCGTCACGCCAAGCTTCACGCCCATGTCGAGCAGCATGCGGCGCAGCTCCGTACCGTCGCCGGCAAAGAGGCCAGCCGGCACCGCCCACCGTTTCAGGATGCCGTCGCGATCGGTGAATTCGAGCAGGTAGCCCCACTCGCTGTTCATCTCGTTTCGCGTCTCCGCGATCACGTCGATACGCGTGCTGACCCAATGCGGCGGCAGCGGATCGCCTTGATTGTTGAAGCCGTGAAACCACACGCCCTTGTCGTCGACGACGAATCGCGACTTGCCGTCCTGCGCGCGGGCTGTTTTCGGGCGCTTGGCGGGCTTCGCGGCGGGCGGTGCTGCCTTGGCCTTGCCGGCATCCGCCGAGCCGGCCGGCGCGAGCGCAGCGCGCACGGCGGCGGCCACCGCATCCGGGCCGAGGTGCGCAGCCAGGTCGTTGAAGTCCGTGCCGGCTGCCGGGCGGTTCGGACCGAAGTCGGGCACGGCCACGATGCCGGCGACGGCTTCGGCCGCCGCGCGAGCCTTCGTCACGCCCGGATTGCCCTTCGTCGCGTGGTCGTCATCGGCGCAGACGACGATGCGGGCGTCCGGATACTGGCCGCGCAGCGCCGTCGCGACCGCGTGCAGGTTGCCTGCGTCGAACGCGACGGCGGCCGGATAGCCCGTCGCGGCCGCGAGCGTCGCGCACGTGGCGTAACCCTCGCCAATCAGTACCGTCGACGGCGCGGAAGATAGCGGGCCGCCGATCATCGAGAAGCAGCCTGCCTTGCGGCCGTTCGGCAGATAGCGTTTCTGGCCGTCCGTCAGGACGAACTCCAGCGTCCACAGCTTGCCGTCCGCATCGCGCGCCGGAATGACGAGGGCGCCGTCGCATGCGGCCGTGCCGATGCACAAGCCGCCGCGATAGACGCGCAGCGCGTCGACCGGGATGCGCTTGCGAACGAGATACGGGTGATCGGCCGGCGCGGGCTCGGCCGCCGACCAGACCGACTCGGCGAGCGCCGACGCGGCTTGCTGCTTCTCGGTCAGTTCGGCCAGCTCGGCCGCTTCGCGTGCCGCGCGCTCGGCTTTCTGCCGCTCGCGCTCCGCTGGATCGACCGGCTTCGCCCGATGCGCGCGCGGATCGAAACCGCCTTGTTTGGCGAGGTGAAACAGCGTGTTGATGGTGATCTTGCCGCCCTTGAACGACTTCCACACATCGCGCGTGTCCTTGCTTTTGTAGTTCTGCGCGCCTTGGCTCCATTCGTTCCAGAGGGCGAAGCCCTCCTCGCCAAACTCGGCCTTGAGCGCCATCCCCACCTGACTCCACGTGTCGCGGTCGTCAGGCGGGACGTAGCCGAGCGCGACTCTCGCCCGCTCGAATTCGGACATGGGTGCGTTACTCATAGGTTCCCACTGGACGCGCGTCGGCAGGCTTCCGATTAGTAGTCCATATCGGGCAAGCAGCTACCCGACGCGCGAAGAATTGAATGATGCGACGATGCCTAGCGGCGGAACGTCAGCCGGCCGCGCGCGGCACCGACAGAACGGCACCGCCGGCCGTGACGTCGTTGCTGTAGACGTAGCGGCCGAGCCGCGACTCGCCAAGGGCGTCGTTGGCCGCCTCCAGCGCCGCGCCGATCGACGGAAGGGACGCGCGGAACAGGCTCAGCACAAGCCAGTAGTCGTCATCGGACATGGCCTTGTCAGCCGCCCAATGCAGGCTGTCCAGCAGCTCCATCGCGTCACTGATGCGCGTGCCGATGCGGTTGCGATCGGGGCGGTTCACCTCAGCCACGAAGTGTGACGCGAGCGGTCGCACGGCATTCTTGTTCGTCTTTGCCATGGCCGCCTCTCAGTGCGTCGTGCGCGGTTCGCGCGTGACGAGGCCGAGCGCCGCGAACAGGTGCTGTTGCACTCGGCCCATCAAGCCGGCCGCGAACGCTTGCCGGCTGATCGTCACGCGGTGCGCATCGACGTCGCCGGCATCCTGCATGGAGGCTTCCATGCCGCGCGCGAACGCGGCGGCTTGATGGGCCGCGTAGTCGTGCAGGCGCACGTCGCCTTTCAGGTCGAGCCATGCGTCGGCGCAGATCGCGCCCAGGTCGACGGCGAATTGCAGCTCGATCGGAGCGCCGGTATCGAGTGGCGGTGCGTTGTCGAAGCCATTGATAACCGCGGTCCGGATGCGTTGATCAGTCATGGCACACCTCCGGCTGCGCAGTACGGCGCATTTCGGCCGAATACCGGCTCGCAACGCTTTGCCCCATGTCGACGAGCGCGCGCTCGTAGGTGCCCTCCGCAAGATGCGAACGCACAGCATCGAACAGCGCTTCGAGCTGGGCGAACTGATGGGCCGCGCACATGGCAATCATCTTGACTTCGTTCGGCAGGCGGTATTTAGACATGGCGGACCTCCAGAATCGACGCGAGGAGTTGCCCGACATCGATCGTGCAATCCAGCTCCGCTTCGCCGCGAATCGGCGTGAGGTTCCAGTCGTAGACGGCCGCGTGCATGAAGTCGCCAGACCGGCGACCGCAGACGCTACGCCCCGAGACGGGGCCGCCCAAGATCCGCACGCGCCAATCGTGATCGGGCGTCGGACGAGCCGATGCCACCTCAACCAGCATGCCGATACGCGAGCGCGCATCGCACTTCGTGACGATCGCCAGATCGCCAATCTTGCAGCGCAGCTCAGCCATGACGCACCTCCGCACGGACGAGCGCCGCGATTGCGGCCAATGCCGCGCCGGTCGCATCGAGCGCGTCTTGATACGTATTGGCGGTTGCCGCGTCGCGCAAGGCTGCGCGGACGATGGATTGAATGAGGTGGGATTGCTGCCCGGTATGGGCGTGCGTGGACTGGCGCATTAAATGCGACCTCCTTGGACGGGTTGACGAACCCGGCCCCATCGCCAAATGGGGTGGCCGGGCACAAGGCAGGGTTGGCGAACCGGCGTCCAAGGGAACCGGCGTGCGCGAACGCACCCCCACCAAGGCCCGACCATAGAAGGCGCAAGGTGTACGGACGTAAAAAAACCGCGCGAAGGCGGTTGTCCGCCTTGGAGCATCTCCGGTCGCCAAACCGGGTCACTGTTGTCTCAGCGACGCGCACAGGATACCGCGCGATGCTGGGCGACGCAAATCGCGACGCCCCTCGCCGTATATTGCCTAGTGCAAAGCGACTTTGGGGGAGCATCAGGCGGCCTCCCCCTTGAGCACAGCGGTCGCCAGCTTGAGCTGTTCGATATCCAGTCGCGAGCTGCCCTGCGCCAGTGATTGGCCGAGCGCGACGCCCCGAAGCAGGGCGCTAACTTGCAAGCGGCGCGTCCTGTCCGTGCACTGCGCATCGACGTCGTTATAAAGCGCACGATAGGCTGTCCGCAGCTGTCGATACTGCCGACGACGATAGTTCGCCGAATCCTGTTCAGCAGCAGCGATCGCCTGGACGAACTTCTCGCAGGCGGTGCCAAGTTGCTTTGTCGTCAGACGCGGGGCTTCGAGCGCGAGCGTCGAGGCAAGCGTGACGGCGATCGCAACGAGCTTCCCGGCGTCGTCGCCACGGTTCCAGAAGCAGCCCTCGATGTCATCGAGGATTCCGGCGAGCTTGCGGAGTCGGGCGTCGCGGCAACGCACGAACGCGGCGTCGCGGGCCGTGACGGCCGCGCCCATTGCGCGACCATACGGGCCGCCGCGACTGATCAGCGGGGCATGCGCGCTCATGCCTGCCCCCGTGTGGACTGACGGGATTCGACCCATTGCTGGACGTCTGCGGCGCGCCAGCCGACGCTCCTGGCACCCAACTGGACCGGCGCTGGAAACTTGCCTTCACGAATCCAGCGATACAGCGTTGTTTTCTTGACGCCGACGCAATCCAGCACACCAATAAGTCGAAGAATCTTAAGAGCCATTTTCTGTTTAGAAATGGCCTGTTCCGCAAAAAAGAGGAAAGCGGCAGCAATAAACCGCGCCGTACTATCAAAGTACGGGCGCAATGAAGTTCGCGGGAGACGCACAAAGTAACTTTGCAAAGTTACTTTGCACGGCGCGGCGCGCGCGGTATCATCCGTCCTAACAAGAGCTATGCGTTTCCTAGGCGCGGTGGCTCTTGTGGTTCCTCCAGTTATGGAACAGGCAGCCAAGCCAAAAAATCGCCGGTGGGATGTGTTGGTAGCACACCCCCGGCACCCTCTCGTCAGCGCGACGAAATATGCTCAACGACTGAGCATTGCCCGCCTTTTTCCTTGCATCGCCCACAGATTCCTAGAGCCGTGTTCGATTAGGTGCCAACAAGTACCTCAATTATATCGAAAGGTCTGCCCCCATAAAAGATTTGTTTCGGATTATCTAAGACCGCAATACATGGTGTCACTGTTCGGCCATTAAGAGTCGTTCAGTCACTTTAAAACCCGCAGTTCGAATGGCGGCTCTCCTCCCGAGAAACGGCGTAGCAACTCGCACACACCGAGCAAAACAACATCCAGGCAGCGTACAACCATGCGCAGCATCTGCCGGAGCGGCATCACATGATGCAATGGTGGGGGGACTTCCTCGACCAGCAGAGTGGAGCGAACGTTAAACCGATAGACGCCGGCACACCTCACGCTGCCTGACTATTTGCAGGGTGCCAGGAACTGAGTCGCCGGTCACTTCGGTGCAGGCGACTTTTTTGGGAATGTACGTCGATTTCCGTGGATGTCGCTCACCGATCCACAAGAGACGGCGCATGAAATTTCGCCCTCCGCCCGAAGGAAAAAAATCACCTATCGCTAGAACGGAATATCGTCATCCATCTCGTCGAAGTCAGGCGAGGCTTTAAATTCATCAACAGCCTTACTAAGATCCTTACTCCACCCCCCCTTTTCCCATGGAGAATATACGGTGAGTGCCGCATGGAATCTTTCGCTTCCATTTCGAATTCTCGTCTTAAAAACAATATCGAGCGTAGCTGGAATCGAACTATGCAAATCTCCTATGGCCGGGAACAAATACTGAAACACATAATCTTCCTCCGCCCGATTTCCAGAGCGAAGTTTATCCGTGATCGCACCGAGCATCTCGCGCTTGAGAGTGAAATGAGGGAACAAATTTCTCGCCCAAGTACCTAGACCACCGCTGCGACAGACCTTTTGTTTCGAGTCGAAACGCCCCTCCCGAACAGATCGCACAAGTTTATGCTCTATTCTCAGACGCGATACCTCCGCGAGTCGTGGCCAGATATCACCGCCCAAAGAACCAATCACCGCACGAACCGTCGCATCATCGTCGGTTGTCTTTAGTTCATCAGAGATAATCTGATCGACCTGGATCCGCTCATCGACAGTAAGCGTGGGCAACAATGCATTAAAAAAATGACGCAAATGATCCCCTTTGACCGTCTCCTTTTCTCTATACGCATCCAAAAACACCTCAAGGCGCTGCCCAACTGGTACATCTTCCACCAAGAGTTCTGCATATCGCGAATTTGGAACGAAATCAGGATCTAGGACGCGTCGAATAAAATCATGCCTCGAAAATTGCGACTTAGCTTTGTCGATCTGCCGGACAAGATATCCGGTAAAAAGAATCAAAATACGCGCATCGTTCTCAGTGTCAGATATTTTTTCATGACTGCGAGGATTACGGAATGCTTGATAGAAACCACGAAGTAGTTGCTCTACACCCTTCTGTACATTCCATTCGGATTCGCTTTGCAACCTGTTGAGCTTGATTTTAGGTGCTGCCCCACCCAGAGCCTGCCCCACCAGCGACGCACCGTCCCCCTCTGCGCCCGACTTTTGACGAAGCAATTCACTGAGAAAATAGAAGGCATCTAAAATCGACCCAGTAAAATTTCCTCTCTCGTAATTGGCCCTTACCGCTTCCCACAAATCCTCCGGCACATTGGTCTCAAGGTTCATTTGCGCGCTTCCACTCGTTGTTTTAGGGAATTTTACGACATCGTGTTTCTTTGCCGCCAACCCAGTCGACATAGACGATGGCGGCCCTAGCTCTCCGGCCCTTGGGGACGAGATCCAATGTGTCTTGCAGCGCGCGGGAATTACGCGTTTCGGGGCGGAGATATCTATTGGGCACGCACATCACCCTGAAACGCATTTCAGTGGCCAGCTAAAGCGGTTTGAACATCGATGCTCCTCGACCGAATAGACGATCGTGCACTTCCGCAGCATATGCATCGGTCATGCACGCGACATAGTCGCAAATCAAGCGCGCGCGATTGGGCTTGCTGGAACCGACGGAATCGTACCTTTCTTTCCAATCATCTGGGAGGAGAGCACCTTTGGATTTCCATAGGGCGTTAAATATATCCGTTACGAGATCGCGGCCGCGATGTTCCACTACCGCAAGACGAGAGGAGCGAATAACCAACTCGTAGTTCAAGTGCTTGAGAATTTCAACCTTGATCAATCCGTCTCGCGTTAATCGCACTGAGGACAATTGCGGATACTCCTGATTCAGAACCAGCTCAACCGAGTCGAGAAGCTTTCCTATTCTTTCAGCAGTGAATCTGGTGCGCATCAAACCACTCTCGTTGAGCATGCGGTTTGCCGCCCAAAAATGCAGTTCTCGCTGCTCAGATTGGGCTGTTGCCAAGTCAGTGTTAGCGAGGTCTTCGAAGATGTGCTCTAGCGTCGAAATTGCTTCAGCAGCTCCATCCAGTTCTTCGTACCCTGATTTTTCTAGTGCTTTGTTGCACTTTCGGAGCACTTCAGCTTGAAGAGCATTATTGGTCCGAAGCGCATATTGCAAGCTGAACGGCGAAACAAAACTCGCGTGAAGCGAATCTTCCAAGTCGTAAGTCGAATATGCGATATCGTCGGCTAAATCCATGATCGAGCATTCGACGGTTTTGAAGTCGCGGCCCTTGTAGCCGGGAGCAACAGCTCCTTTGACACGCCTGACTATGTCTCCTTCCGTGTAATAGTAGCCCTTTTGCAATTCATCGTTCTTCGGACGTTGGGCCTCGATCGGGTGATCGTACTTAATGACTGCGGCCAATGCCCGATTCGTGATGTCCAGCCCGAATTCCGAGCTGAATCCTTCCGGGGTGCGCACGAGCTTTCTCTCGACAGACGTAAGGATCCTCAGCGTTTGGGCGTTTCCTTCGAAGCCTCCATGCTTCAGCATCAGGACATCTAGCGCCTTTTCGCCGTTGTGCCCAAACGGCGGATGCCCGAGATCGTGTGCTATCGCAGCAAACTGCACTAAATCGGTATCTATTTTTTCGCCACCGAGTTCATTGGCAAACTTGGCGTTGATTGTTGCAGCGATTCCACATGCGATCTGCGCGACTTCCAAGGAGTGAGTCAGACGATTCCGGAAAAAGTCCGACTCCATTCCAGGGAAGAGCTGGGTTTTGCCCTGGAGTCGCCGGAACGACGGAGCATGGAGTAAGCGGGCATAGTCTTTCCTAAAGGGGCTCCAGCCGTGCTCCCTCTCGGAATCCATACCATTGGCGCCACTCAGGCGCATATAGTCCCCGTCGCTGTATAGTTTTTTTCGCATAAAAAAAGCCAAGCGATAGCTTGGCTTCCTACGTCGGTTAATCCTTAGCGCAAAGGCTTGCTCTTTTTCGTTTGCGCAGCCACGGCTTGCTTCGTTCCGCTTGTCGCGGTTCGCTTTCCATGTGTCGACTGTGCTTGATTGCTACCACTCAAGCGTTGCGCCACGAGCGTATGTGCATACTGAAAGGCTAGCGAGCCACCGTTGCCAGCCATTGTGGTGGCGGGTTTCTTCGTCATGTCAATCCCCGGTTGTTGCGCTGCAAGTATACGCGCAGACACGGTCTCGTGCGATCGGTTCAATCTGCTCTTAAAAAATACTTCCGTCAATCGGATGCTAGCCCGAGCGACTCGGCCAATGGTGAAATTAGGGGCAAATCTGGTACGTCAGAAATAGGGGTTGATACCCCATGAATGCAGTGCACGAAGGGGACTATGCCGGACCAATACCGTCAACCCTCGGCATTCGTGACCGACTTTCTCCTTGGAGGTCGTTGGAACAAAAGGCTCGAACGGCAGGTCATTGGCCAGCATCGGAAGTCCAGTGAAGAAGTTCCCGACCGCGATCGCTGCAAAGCGGCTGATGGGTGTCACACCTCGAAGAACCGCAACGAGTCGGTTGTTGTCGTTTGAATAGTGGCACCTTCCTGTCAATCCCTGCGACCGACCAGAAGGCAATCGACCTCCAATCCAATGAGCCTGTCCAAAACCGATCCCTTGCGGACAGGGGCATTTTGCCCTGTCCGGAAATAAGGGTTGAAATGTTTTGGACATTGCCTTACATTCGGACATCTATTTCGTACAGATTGAGTGCCCGATATGTCCCGAACCTTTGCCTATGCCCGCGTCAGTACGTCCGACCAGACCCCCGCGAACCAGTTACGAGAGATCGAGGCGGCCGGCTTCTCGGTCGACAAGCGCCGCGTTGTGTCGGAAAGCATTTCGGGGAGCGTAAGCGCCGATCAGCGGCCGGGGTTTGCGCAGTTGCTCGTCAAGATGGAAGAAGGCGACGTGTTGATCGTGACGAAGCTCGATCGACTCGGCCGCAATGCGATGGACGTGCGGGCCACGGTCGAGGGATTGGCCGAACGCGGTATCCGGGTTCATTGTCTCGCCCTGGGCGGCGTAGATCTGACGAGCGCGGCCGGCCGGATGACGATGCAGGTATTGAACGCGGTGGCCGAATTCGAGCGGGATCTGTTGATTGAGCGCACGCACGCTGGTATCGCTCGCGCGAAGGCGGAAGGCAAGGCGATGGGGCGGCCGTCCGCCCTGTCGGACGAGCAGCGGGCGGACGTGCTGCGCGAGTTGGACGCGGGGACAAGCGTGGCCGCGCTTGCTCGGCGATTTGGCACGAGCCGCCAGACGATCATGCGGGTACGCGACGCAGTCTAAGCGGCGCGCGCCGTTCAACTCACGCCCTGCTAGAGCCCGGCTCACTGGGTGGTGGAGCGAGCAGCTTATAGGGCGCGAGGCGGTGCATGCGCGGTTCCGGGTTGGATATCGGTCCGCATTGCCCAAATGGCAGCACTCAGAGATGCGTCATGTCTCTCATCTGTATAAGACTGGACCAGACCAAGCAAACAGTGTCGGGTTGTCTGGCTCGGTTCGGCCAGAACCCGCCATTCGACACGGACACCAAGATCGCCGACGATCGCATCACCGACAAGGGCGATACCCTGGTGGACGCCTCTGGAGACAAGGGAAATGCTGCGCAGATTGCGCTCGGCATATCCCAAGCCTTTCGAGCTCGGCCTCCGCGAGCGCACGCCCGCTTTTTCGTTCGCCTGATTGCAGAGCTCGTCTGCTTTTAGGGCGTAAGCGTCCGGGTGACTGCACGGAATACGCCCGGCTCCAGCGCAATGTCGCTCTCGTGGCTTGCTGGTGCGGCGGCGAAGACACGCCAAAATCCTCCGTTTGCCGCGAGAACATGCGCGCGAACGGTTATGGCTTCCGTGGAATCTGACGCCACACCTGCGCCGCTTCCAGTCCAGACCTGACCAGCGTCATCCGCAACGACGCTGCCGTTCCGGATTACTGCGAGCGTGGGATTTCCCTTCAGCAGTGCGTCGGCATACTCATCCAGACCGACGTTCGCAGCCTCAAAGCCTACGCCAACAACCACCTGATTCGTCGCGTCGGCATACAGCCATGTGTTCGGTGGGAGGTTGCTGCTCTGAGGCAACAGCCGCCAGCCTGCTGGCAAAATGGTTGCCGTTTGACGGGTCAGGGGATTCTGCCAACTGACTGGCGGGAGGTTCTGAGTGTCTTTCTGGCGCTGCTCTTCCATCCTCCCGTAGCCCAACGCCGCAATGAAAGCCAAAAACAACGCTAAAGCGGTGAGATAGTGGCCAAACTTGCGAGGCGCCCGAGAAACACGGCAACCGTACTTAATGTCCCAACTGGTGCGCTTGCCGCCCAATAGGGCCCGATAGCTCGCGAGTTCGGTGAAAAGTGCCACGATTGGGATACCCAATCCGATGCCTCGAATCCAGACGTCGACGCTGCGCGCGGCGTACGTGCGCGCAGGCAGCGGAGCACAATCGAGCATCTGCACCTTAACGCCAAGCAAGCCCTTGCCTATCGAGTTGCCAAAAGCGGCGTAGACCAGAACGTCGCACACGATGGCAATCGGGATAATCAGGATTCCACTGAGCATGTCCTGAGACGACGACGGCATGTCTGCGAACGCGAGCAGAGACCACCCGAATCTTGCGTTCAGGATTCCGACCACGAACCCCACCACTAGTGACCAGATGTACAGGTCTAGCGTACGGGCAAAAAACCGACGCCATGGACCTGCAAGCGGCGACGCAACCGTCGAAGGCGCCCAATCCTGCGCCAACTCGTCCGGAGCACCCTTCATCACGGTCATCGCGATTGCTCCAGCGGGCTCTGGACCTGTCGGGGCTGCGATCGGGGTTGCGGCCTCTACCCGCCCTGCCCGCTGCCGAAACACTCCCGCCAGAACCCAACCAATGCCCCAAAAGACACACAGCGGAATTAGCCCCAGCACCGCGAAGGCCGCGCCCGAAAAGCTGCTGTCTCCGTAGGAAAGGGCGTATGCGACAACTGCCCACACTACAGATATCACGACTGCCAGCCGAAGCGGCCACTTGGTTTCTCTCATGCGGTCCCCCAGAGTGGTTTGCTTATTGTTGTGACCACCAATCTACTGGCTCGCCTCTGCGAAGTAAATCGTCTGAAAAACGTATACGGGCCGGCTGCCGAATGGCCGCTTCGTGGAGTCACGAGTGGCCGCCCTGGGTCGATCTGCGCCGGGCGGCGGCCAGCCGAGTTCGGCCATGAGGCGTCAGTCGCCGGTACAGTCACTCGGACGCGTGGACGTCCGTTCCTCACTTGCAAGCGGCCATTTGGATGGCGATCCGATCGTCTCAGTCGCCGGGAGTCCTTCGCTAGCGCGCAGGAGCCGTCCTTTCAAACGGAAAGCCGATCGCCGGCGCCCTCTACATACCGCTCAGAACTTGCCCTAGCTTTGTCGGTCTCGACAGCGCTCGAGCTCACGCATCAACTGATGCATTTCATGTTGTCGCCCGAGATGCCAGTCGGTCACGATGTTGAACAACCCTCGCGTCCACGAAAACGGTGCCCACCGGAACGGGACGACGATGCGCGGTTGGCGGGCTCGCAGCCCTTTTATGACGGCCTTAGCGACGTCATCCGGTTGTATCGGTCGTCGCAACGGTGCAGGAAACCCTTTTTCAATCAATTTCGTCGCTAGCGCATTTCCGCCAAAGCCGACCTTGGCAATGGCTGTCGCCACCCATCCCGGATAAAGCACGCTCGCCGTGGACCCGGTGCCGCCCAGTTCGGCGCGCAGTGAACGCCCGAGCATCTCGACTGCGGCTTTGGACGCTGCGTAAGGCGCATTCACCATGCCGTTCACGAATGCGTAGGCCGATGAGGTGACCAGGACCTGGCCTCGATTGCGCAGAATCTCCGGCAATGCGGCCTTGACCGTGCGCCAAACCCCGAGCAGATCGACCTCGACGATTCGCTCGAACTCCTGTTCATCGCAGCTGTACATGGTGGCGGGTAGATCGTGCCACGAGATGCCAGCATTGGCGAACGCAATGTCGAGGCGACCGAATCTATCGACGGCGCGTTGCACGACCGCCTTGGTGGCGGCAGCATCGGTGACATCGAGCGCCAAGGCGAGCGTGCGCTCGGAGTCAAACTCCGCGGCGAGGCGGTCCACTGAAGCCTGCGTCACATCGGTTAGAACAAGTCGTGTTCCACATGCATGCAACGCACGCGCGGTCGCAGCGCCAATGCCGCCTGCAGCACCCGTGATAAGCACGACTTTTTCCTGAAGATCGTAAGCCACTTTGTACTGCTCCTCTGCTATTGGTTTTCCATTGCTGCGCAAACAAGGGGCGATGGATGCCGGGTCATCGGCTCCGCAGATCATGCGAAGCCGATCGGTTCCCGCGGCCACCGATTGCCATTCATTTCGCCGGAGCGTTCGCGGCCGAATCGTTCCAGCCAGTTGCCGATGCCAGACTGATGGCGCGTTCAATGTCCCCGCCGCGAAAGCCGGCGCGTTCGACGAAGCGCCTGAAGAAGCCGGGCGCCTTGGCCACGATCGTGTTGATCTTGGGTACGACGATCATGTCCGCGCGGCGCTCGATGCCTGCCACGATGTCCCGCACGACCTGCTCGCGCGGGATCATCTTCCAGAAGCCTCGATCGTTGCCTCCCCACAATGCACGGCCGGCCGGATCGGCGACGACATCGTCCATCAGCGGCGTCGGGAAGAACGTCGGATGCGCGCTGCCGACCCCGATACCCAGATGACGAAGCTCCAGACGGATGCTGTCGCACATCGCCCACACGCCCGCCTTGCTGGCCGTATAGGACGCCTGTAGCGGCGAATGTACAAACGCGGCCATTGACGAAATCGCCAGCATGTACCCGCGCTGTTGCTGGACGAATGGCAAGCCGGCACGGAACGTACGCCACACGCCGTTGAGGTTGATGTCGATGACACGATCAAACGCGGCCGGGTCGAGGGTGGCCATGGGGGCCATGGTGTCGATGCCCGCGTTGGCGATGACGACGTCAACCTGACCGAAGTGATGCGCCGCATTGGCCATTGCGGCTTCGAGGCTTTCGAAATCGCGGACGTCGGCAGTCCAGCCAAGAACGTCAGAAGGGCGGCCGAAGCTGCGAGTTTGCGCCGCGAGCCTGTCTGCCTCCAGGTCGAAAAGTGCGAGGCGCGCACCCCGTGCGTGCAGCGCTTCGGCCAAGGCCGATCCCAGGCCTCCGGTGGAACCGGTAATGGCCACCACCTTGTTCGCCAGCTTATAAGTCGACATGCGCGCCTCCTTGCTTCGTTGGAACGTGACGGCGGAGAAACGCCAGCTGGTCGGCGATCACCTGTTCGAAGTCCTTGCCCACATAGATGTCGAAGTGGCCTGCCCGATACGCGCGCACTTCGCCTTTGGGTGCGCGGCTGGCATACCGTTTCGTCGGCTCCGCCGGAGCGACGGAGTCGGCTTCGCAAATGCAAAATAGAATCGGGCAGGAAATGTCGGCTGCCTTGCGACCGGGGCGGTACCGAACGATGTTCAGGCCGAAGCGTGCTGCGACCTGATTGCGAAATGCAGTACCGTCAGGTACGAGCGCGAGATAGCCATCCAGGGCATCCGGTGCGGTCATCAACGCGCCGGAACCGGGCGGACCCGCCGTCGGCACCATCACCGGCGCCCTGCCGACGAGGGATAGCAGCACATCCAATAGCGCGAGCGCGGTAACCTTGAGCGCGCTACGCCAGTTCAACGCGAACAACGACGCGACCCCGTCCGTGAACGGGCATTGCGCGATGGCAGCGGCAATAGTTCGGTCGCGTGCTGCGGAGAGAATCACATGACCGCCGCCGAAGGAGGTCCCCCACAGGACCACCTGATCCGGCCGGAGATTGCGGTTCCCGCGTGCAAAAGCGATCGCACCCGACCAGTCCTCCAGTTGCCGATCGATATCGAGCAATTGACGAGGGGAGCCGTCGCTCGCTCCGAAATGTCGATAGTCGAACACGAGGCACGCGTAGCCCTCCGCGCAAAAGCGTTGCGCATAGGCATCGAGCCGCATTTCCTTGATTCCACCCAGCCCGTGCGCCATCACGATGACAGGAAACGGGCCCGTCCCGCGAGGCTCGTACAGCCAGCCACGGCAATGTTCTCCGCGGCCGCCTGCTACGAACTCGACATTTTTTCGCCCGGCCATGTGTCCCCCAAGGTGTGCGAGAATAGATTTCGATCCAATGTTGTAACGCATTCTAACTTTGTAATGCGATCCATCCAGTGAGGTAAACCCCCGTATGGAATCGAGAACTCAGCGTCGGGCTGCCGCGACCCGCCTGGCGATCCTGCAAGCCGCCGAGACTTTGCTGACGGAGGGCGGACTAGCCGCGGTCACGCCTGAATCGGTTGCGACCCGGGCGGATGTCGCAGTGCAGACGCTCTATAACCGTGTCGGTGGCCGTTCCGCGCTGCTCATTGCCGTGGCAGAGCGCGCGTTGGAAGAAAACCGCGAGTACATGGACGCGGCCTATGCATCTGATGGCGATGTGGAGACGAAACTACGTTGTGTGGCAGCTGCTTACGCGCGGTTCGCCAAGGAGCGCCCGCACCAGTTCCGTATCCTTGTCGAACCACCGAATGAGCCGGAGGCGCTCGCGCGCATTGCTGCCCTGATCAGACAGCAAAACGCCAAATTGGCCGCATTGATCAGCCGAGGTATCGACGAAGGGTGGGTGGATGCAGATGTCGATCCGGAACACGCGTCGACTGCGCTGTGGGCAATGATGAATGGCATTTTCAGCCTGATGTGGCGCCCCGACAGCCTTCGACTGGATGTCGATCACATTGACGATCTACTGCGTACCGCGATCTCATTGTTGACCGGCGGTATCAAGAGGCGGGGCGATTGACGCGTAGACCCCAGACAGATCTGGCGACTACAAAAAACTTCAAGCGGTTCTCAACCGGTCTGCTGTCAGGCGGCCTTCCAAGGTGCCCGCAAACCAAGGGTTTCCTTTCGGTCAGTTTCGCTCATCTCACTTCGGGCTTCGGCTCGGAAGTTGGATGATTATCACGAAGGCGTGAACCGCAGGTAAGGAGCCAACTTTCGCCGGTGTGGACGATGGCGGGAATAGACGTTGTACCTCGCAAGCTGCCGTTGATTCAGGTAGCGTCGAAGAGTTGGAGTGGGTCGATTACGGCCCTTGATGAGGTGACGTCCAGGCAATCTCCGACCTGATCTGCCTCCGACTGAGAGATCAGGTCTGGACATGCACATCTCATCGCTTCGCTCAGCGTTGCGGTAAGAGATCTCGCGCTGAAAACGCTTGGACGGCATCCACGACAGTCGGAGATGCGACCAATGTCGAAGCATTCACCGCGTCGGCGTAGCGGTCCTGCGCAGCGGGGTGTTGATCGGCCTGAGACAATCGCAGACAGCGCGGCAATGTATTCCTGGTATCGATCTATCTTCACTTGCCGCCAATCGGATGCGTGTGTTCGCGCTTTTGAGCAAGTATCGACGTAATCACCACGCCAACTAGGGCGAATAAGCCGGACGCGAGCGCGGCAAGCACTGCCGATAGCACTGCGGCGTTTGTCATGGCCAGTTCCCGAATCGATCTTGTCGCGATTATGCCGCGCTTCCTCGTGCCAATCACTGACGTGATGCGACGGTTGCAAAGTAACTTTCTAGCGTAACGCCGGCTCGGGGGTGTGGGCGCGCGGGGCATTCTTTGCGCGCAGCGTTCCAGAAGGCAGGGCAACTCTCAACGTCGTCGTGCGGACGCCATAGCTCAGCAGTCTGTCTCCAACTTTATCTCCAAGAAAATGTGTACTTTGGAGATAGACTTGGAGATAACCACAGCCTTACCAGACAAGGCTTACGGGCCGATACAACCGTCTATCTCCAAATCTCCAGATATTTTTGCTTCCGGCGGCACAGCAACGTTCCGCATGGCACCGGCCTTCGACTGATCGAGCCTACGCCGATACGCCTGTTGGAATCTTCCGAGCGACCGCGCCCGAACGGCACACGCAGCAGATCGATATGAATTCTGCGGCTGCCCGAAGCGTGGGGGGCAACTCTGGGGGCAACTCAGCAACGCTCCACAAGCAACACCCTTACACTACGGGCCTCACATAGAATTATTTCATTCCGGCCCTGGCACCAGTATTTCGCAGCGTCGTGCGCTGCATCTGTCGAAACCCGCGCAAGCTCGCCGCTTCGCGGGTTTTTTGTTTTTGCCGCACGCGCCGCAACGCGCGCCCCCGCGCAACAGTCCAAGCATCATGAGGATGCGCGGCACGGAGGCACGCCATGTCCATGCGCACGATTTCTTCCCCGCTCCGCCGCCGCGTGCTCGCCGTGGCGCTCGTGCTCGTGCTGGGCGGATGCGACGTCCTGACCGCGCCGCCGGTGCCTGACTGGCCGGGCCCGCACGCACCGTATCCGTTCCCGGACAACATCCCGCATCGCACCGAATGAAGCGCTGGCCGTGCCTCGCGCTCAGGCCATCAGTTCGCGAACGAAGTCGAGAAACACCCTCACCTTCGCCGAGACGAGGTTTGACGCGTGGTGATACGCGTAAAGCGGAAACGTCTCGTCCGCCCATTCCGGCAACAGCAGCACCAGCCGCCCTTCAGCCAGGATGTCTCGCGCATAGAGTTCCAGTAATTGCGCAATCCCCGCGCCGCCCAGGCACGCACCGAGCAGCATGCCCGTATCGTTGACCATCAGCCGGCCGGCGGCATCGAACGGCACCACTTCCTGGCCGCGATGGAATTCCCATTCGAATGGCCGCCCCGTCACCGGGTCGCGGATCAGCACGCAACGGTGCCCGTCCGCGAGGTCCCGCGGATGCCGCGGTTCGCCATGACGCGCGACATAGGCTGTCGACGCGCAGGTGAGCACGCGCGTTTCCAGCAGCAGCCGCGCACGATACGACGACGGCTCCGGAATGCCGAATCGCACGGCCACGTCGAACCCGTCGGCGACGAGGTCGCCCATCCGGTCGCGCACGCTGATCTCGACGGACAGGTCGGGGAAGCGGTCGAGAAACCCGGCCATCTTCGGCGCCAGCACGTAATGGCCGAAGGTCGCGTCGACATTGACGCGCAGCCGCCCCCTGACACGCGCCTTCGACTGGCCGGCGTCGATCGCCGCCTCCTCGATGCCGGCCAGCAGCGGCGCGACCGCCTCATAGAAACGCCGGCCCTCGTCGGTCAGCGTGATCGCGCGCGCCGTGCGGTTGAAGATCCGGATGCCGACGCGCTCTTCCAGCCGGGCGACGGCACGGCTCACCGCCGGCTGCGTCAATCCCATCGCTTCGCCGGCGCGCGCGAAGGTGCCGGCCTCGATCACCGCGGAGAGCACGCCGATACCGCTCAAAAGCCTGCTGTCGAATGCCATAAGACATACTTTCAGTCATTCATGATCTTCCGATTATTCATTATTTTTATTGACCGAGGAAGCCTACATTAGTCCTGTCGCCGGATCGCACGGCACTCACAAACCAAGGAGCAGGACATGAGCACATCGGAACAGGTCGCCCTCGTCACGGGTTCGTCGCGCGGCATCGGCGCGGAAATCGCGCGCCAGCTCGCCCGGGACGGCTTCCGGGTCATCGTCAACTATGCAGGGAGCGCCGGCCCGGCCCGCGAAGTGGTCGACGCGATCGTCGCCGACGGCGGCCATGCCGTCGCGGTGCAGGCGAACGTCGCCGACCCGGCGGCCGTGGCCGCGCTGTTCGACGCCGCGCAAGATGCATTCGGCGGCGTGGATGTCGTGGTCAATTCCGCGGGCGTGATGAAGCTGGCGACCATTGCCGACTGCGACGATGCGCTCTTCGACGAAACGATCGCCATCAACGTGAAAGGCACCTTCAACGTATGCCGCGAAGCGGCCAGGCGGGTGCGCGACGGGGGACGCATCATCAACCTGTCGACCAGCGTGATCGGCATGCGCATGCCGACTTACGGCGTGTACGTCGCCAGCAAGGCGGCAGTCGAAAGCCTGACGCAGGTGCTCGCGCAGGAAATGCGCGGGCGCGGCGTCCGCGTGAACGCCGTCGCGCCGGGACCGGTCGCGACCGAGTTGTTCCTGCAGGGCAAGAGCCCCGAACTCGTCGATCGGCTCGCGAAGCTGAACCCGCTCGAGCGGCTCGGCCAGCCCGACGACATCGCGCGCGTCGTCGCATTCCTCGCCGGCCCCGACGGCGCGTGGGTCAACGGCCAGATCCTGCGCGCCAACGGCGGCATGTGCTGACGGGCCGCCTGCCTCGCCCCCCGCTTACCGGAGACCGATCATGAAGGAAGTCATTCTCGTCACGGGCGCGTCCAGCGGCTTCGGCCTGCTGACGGCCCAGGCGCTCGCCCGCGCCGGCCACACCGTCTACGCGTCGATGCGCGAAAGCACCGGCCGCAACGCGCCGCGCGTCGCCGCCATTGCCGCCTACGCGCAGGAGCACGGGGTCGACCTGCGCACCGTCGAGCTCGACGTCGGCGACGACGCGTCCGTCGGTGCCGCCATCGATCGCGTGATCGCGGACAACGGCCGCCTGGACGTCATCGTCCACAATGCCGGCCACATGGTGTTCGGTCCGGCCGAAGCGTTCACGCCCGAGCAGATCGCCCTGCTCTACGACATCAACGTCGTGTCGACCCAGCGCGTCAACCGCGCGGCGCTGCCGCACCTGCGCCGTCAGGGCCGCGGCCTGCTCGTCTGGGTGTCGTCGTCCTCCGCGCGCGGCGGTACGCCACCGTTCCTCGCCCCTTACTTCGCCGCGAAGGCCGCGATGGATTCGATCGCGGTGTCCTATGCCGCCGAACTCGCCCGCTGGGGTATCGAGACGTCGATCGTCGTGCCGGGCGCCTTCACCCAGGGCACGAATCACTTCGCCCACGCGGGCAAGCCGGCCGATGCGGCCGTGCAGGCCGCCTACGACGACGGCCCCTATGCAGGCGTCGCCGGGCAGGCGCTGCAGGGCCTCGCCGCACTCGAACCGGCAGACGCCGATGCCGGCACCGTCGCGACGGCGATTGCCGACATCGTCGCCGCACCCGCCGGCAAGCGCCCGTACCGCGTATTCGTCGATCCGTCGCAGGACGGCGCGGAGGAAGTGTTCCGCGTCGGCGATCGCGTGCGCCGCGAGATGTTCAGGAACATCGGCCTCGCCGACCTGCTGGCCGCCCGCGTCGGCAGTTGATCCGGTGCGCGCCGGGTGCCGGGCACGCCGGCGCGCATCAGCGCGGCTCGCAGAACCCGAGGATCGCTTCCGCAACCGCCACCGGCGCCTCGCGCTGCGGAAAGTGGCCGACACCGTCCAGCACCTGCCGCGCGTAGCGGCCCGTGAAGAAGCGCTCACGCCCGGCCGAGCTGTCCGGATGATTGCAGGTATCCGCGCCGCCGTGCAGCACCAGCGTCGGCAATGCCAGCACCGGCGCGGGATTCAAGCGCGCGTCGTCACCGGCATGGGCCGGCGTACCCGGCGCGAATCCCCACCGATGCCGGTACGAATGCAGGACGACGTCGATCCAGTCGGGGCCGTCGAATGCGTCTGCCGCCGCCTCGAAATCGCCGTCGCGATACCAGCCCGGTGGCGACCACGTGTCCCACATCAAACGGGCAAACGCGCGGCGATCGTCGCGCAACGCCTGCTCGCCGCGCGGTGTCGCCATGAACCAGTGATACCAGTAATTGCGCGCCTGCTGCAGCGACAGCGGCTGCCCGGGATCGTTGGTGCCGTATCCGACCGACAGCATCACGAGATGCGATGCGGCGTCATCGCGCAGCCCGCACGCGTTCGCGGCCGCCCGGGCGCCCCAGTCGTGCCCGACCAGCACGGGCCGCTCGAGACCGAGCGCATCGACGAAGTCGAGCACATCTCGTCCGAGCGCCGCGAGCTGGCCGCTGCGCGGCACGGATGCGTCACGAAAGCGCGTCGGCGCAAAGCCGCGCAGCGCAGGCGCGAGCACGCGGTAGCCGCGCGCGGCAAGCGTCGCCGCCACGGCGCCCCAGCCGATCGGGCTGTCCGGCCAGCCGTGCAGCAGTACCGCCACGCGTTCGCCGCGCGGGTTCCATTCGAGATAGGCAATATCGAGCGACGCGGTCGTCGCATGCGCGTAGGTCGTCATCGTGCACTCCGTTGGGTCGATCCGAGTGCACGATGGTAGGCCGGTCGTTCATTACGATTCGCGGAGTATCATTGTTCACTCTTCGCATATTGTGTTGAATCAAACCATGGAACCGCTGACCGATCCCGCGTCGACCGCGCTCGACATCACACTGCTGCGCACCTTCCTCGAAGTCGTCGACAGCCGCGGGTTCGCGCCGGCCGCGGAACGGCTTGCGTTGACACCGTCCGCCGTCAGCGGCCACATCAAGCGGCTCGAACAGGCGGCCGGCACGGTGCTGCTCGCGCGCACGACTCGCCGCATCGCGCTCACGCCGGCCGGCGACACGCTGTACGCGTACGCGCGCAACATCGTCGACATGGAGCGCGAAGTGCGCGCGAGGCTGCGCGGCGCGCCGGCGCACGGGCCGCTGCGGGTCGGCGCGTCGGAGGATTTCGCGGGCGCGTGGCTGCCGCATGTGCTGCGCACGTTTCGCGACCGCCACCCGCGCACGTCGATCGAACTGAAGGTCGGCATCACCGCGTCGCTGCTGCGCGAGCAGACGCTCGGCCGGCTCGACGTCGTGTTCGGCAAGCAGTGCCGGCAGGTCGACACGCCGGGCGAACTGCTGTGGGAAGAGCCGCTCGTGTGGGCGTTCGCGTCGGATCGCACGCTCGACGCCGGCGGCGACGTGCCGCTCGCGCTGTTTCCGCAGCCGTGCGTTTATCGCGAAGCCGCCGTCGCGGCACTCGCCGCCGCGCTGCGCCCGTTTCGCGTGCTGTTCGAGAGCGGCAGCATGGCCGGCTGCGTGTCGGCCGCGCTCGCCGGCTTCGCGGTCACCGCGCTGGCGCGCAGCCAGCTGCGCGACGGCTTGCGCGAATGCGGGCCGCAAGACGGTCTGCCGGCGTTGCCGGCCGCGCGCTTTTACGCGTTCGCGTCGAAGCCCGACGGCGCCGGCGCCGCGCTGATCGACGCGGTGCGGGCCACCGGGCGCACGCGGCAGTTCTCCGCACACGCCGACTGAACGCGCGCCGGTCGCAATGGATGTCGAATGCCGCCGGCGCGCCCCCGCCGATCGCGGTCGGCGCGTGCGGGCGCGACGCCCCTTTCGGTCGCCGGTCCTCAGTCGCCGGTCGCGGTCGCGCCCGTGCCGTTCAGCGCATCCGCCATCAACTCCGCGAACCATTCGATGAACGCGTTGAGCCGTCTCGACCGGTGCCGGCGATGCGGATACACGGCCGACACGTCCATCGGCGCGGCCCGATGGCCGGGCATCACGTCGACCAGCGCCCCGCTGTCGAGCAGATGCTCGACGTCGAAGCGCGGAATCTGGATCAGCCCCATCCCGGCGATGCAGCTGGCGATATAGGTTTCGGCGTTGTTGACGATCACGCGGCTCGGCAGCGTGAGCGTGTACCGCTGGCCGTCCGAGCAGTATTCCCAGTCGAGTTCACGCCCGGTCGTCGGCGACGCATAGCCGATCGCCCAGTGTCCGTGCGCGAGCGCGTCCGGATGCTCGGGCACGCCGCATTCGCGCAGGTAGTCGGGGCTCGCGCAGTTGATCAGCGTGAACTGCCCGAGCGGCCGCACGACGAGACTGCTGTCCGCGAGCCGCCCGACGCGGATCGCGCAGTCGACACCCTCCTGCACCAGGTCGATCGACCGATCCGTCGAGCCGAGCGACAGTTGCAGCTTCGGGTAACGGCGAAACAGCGACGGCAGCGCGGGCGCCACCACGCGGCGCGCGATCCGGCTCGGCACGTCGACGTTCAGCCGGCCGATCACGTCGCGATCGCGGCGGCGGAACAGGCGGTCGAGTTCGTCGGCTTCCGCGAGCAGGCGCCGGCCGCGTTCGAGCAGCAACGCGCCGTCGGCCGTCAGCTGCACCTGGCGCGTCGTGCGATGCAGGAGGCGCGTGCCGAGCCCCGTCTCGAGCTGCTGGACGGCCGCCGACACGGTCGCGCGCGGCACGTCGAGCGCGTGCGCGGCCTTGATGAAGCTGCCCATCTCGGCAACCTGCAGGAAGATTCTGACCTGATCCAGCTTGTCCATCGGCAGGGAACGTAGGTTCGGAAACGCGTCGCCGCCGGCTGTCGCGCGTCGCGGCAAGGTTCGGCGGCACAGAAAAACGGGCGCGCAGCCGCGAGGCCGCGCGCCCGTCCATTGTCCACGCAAACGCGCCATTGCGGTGCACGCCGCACCCCGCGACATCCGCCGAAGCGGCGCGTTGCCCGGCCGGTTACTTGGTCGCTTATTTGGTCGCTTATTTGGTCGTATAGCCGCCGTTGATCAGGATCGTCTGGCCCGTGATCCACCAGCCGTCGGTGACGAGATGGCGAATGAACGGCACGACGTCCTCGATGTCGGTCAGGCCCGTCTTGCTGAACGGCGACAGCGCGGCCGCCGTCTTGTGATACGCGACCGCATCGGCGCCCTCGGCCGGATAGAAGAACGGCGTGTCCATCGGACCCGGCCCGACGGCCGTCACCGAGATCCCGCGCGCGCCGTATTCCTTCGACGCCGCACGCGTGAAATGCTCGACCGGCGCCTTCGATCCTTCGTACGCCGCATAGAACGGCGTGAACGCGCCGAGCAGCGACGTCACGAGCGTGACGAGCTTGCCGTGATCCTCGAGGTGCCGCCCCGCTTCCTTGATGAAGAAGAACGCCGACTTGCTGTTGACCGCGAACATCTCGTCGTACTCGGCCTCGCTGATCTCGGTGAACGGCTTCTTCAGCACCTTGCCGACCGTGTTGATCGCGATGTCGATCTTGCCGAAGCGCTGTTTCGCGTCGTCGAACAGCTTCTCGACCGCGGCGGCCGTCGTCAGGTCGCCCTGGAACGTGGCAGCCTCCGCGCCGGCCGCGCGCACCGCGGCGGCCGTCTCCTCGGCCTGTGCCTGCGATGCGGCGCTGTTGTAGTGAATCGCCACTGCCTTCGCGCCGTGGCTCGCCAAATCCCGGGCGATCAGGCCGCCGAGATTCTTTGCGCCGCCTGCGATCAGGACGACCTTGTCTGCGAGCGTATGAATTGCCACGGTGGACTCCTTTTCTCGATGAACGAATCCTGGAGTGTAGGCACGCGCGACGCACCGGTCAGCCGGTCGCGGCTGGATGGATTATCCAGAAAATCCGTCCAATCGCCGCAAGGCAATGTGGCCTGCCGCACCGACAGGATTTCCGGAATCGCCGATCGATGCCGCGGATGCCGGCCGGCTCAGCGCGCGTACAGCGCCGCGTCGATCTTGCCGAGCAGCCATTGCATGCCGGCCAGATGCTGCTGGTCGTGGCTGCACAGGTAGTGGACGAGCCCGCGCACGGTCAGCGAGCCGTAACCGTCGAACTCCCCGGTGCGTGCGAGCTGCTCGGGCGTGAGGCGCGACACGAGGTCCAGCGTCTCGCGCCGTGCTTCGCGGATCGCCGCGAGCACGTCGGACGCATACGCGTCGTTGTAGCGGCGCTCGACCGCGAGCGCGTCGCCATCGATCGACACGAGCAGCGGCCGGTCTTCCTCGAGCATCCGCCGCAGCCGCACGTGATAACCGTCGGTCTCGATGTCGCGCACGTGGCAGAGCTGTCCGAGCGGCGAGAAGTGCTCGCTCGGGATTCCGGCCCAGTCGTCGGGCGTCCAGCGCGCGTAGCCGTCTGGGACGGCCGCGAAATGAGCTTCGAGCTGACGGGGAAAATCGGCGAGTGCGTCGAGCGTCGTCGGATTCATGCGGGACTCCCTGTCGAATGGAAGCGACGGCAGCCCTGGCACGGGCCTGCCGCCGCCGTTGCGTCACGTCACTTCACGCTGAAGCCGTACGCGCCCTGCGTGCGGTGCCCGTCGGTCGCGACGGCCACCCATTTCACCGTATAGGCGCCCGTGCCGGCCGCCGTGAGCGGCACCGTCATCCGCTTGCGGTTCGACGCGTCGATGCGCGCACGGCCGTCCGACACCGTCTTGCCGTTGCCGTCGACGACGACGATCGAGCTGAACGCCGGCTCCAGCGGCTCGGTGAAGTCGATCGTGACGGCAGCCGGTGCGGCGGCCACCGCCGCGCCTGCCGCCGGGTCGCTCTTCGCGAGATGCGCGTGCGCGAACGCAACCGACGAGACGGTTGCGGCGAGGATGACGGCGGCAGCCTTGCGGCCGAACGGGAACGAAGCGAAAGGCATGGACTTTCCGTGAAGAATGAACGGGTGCCGCGCCCCGCGCGGCGTACCGGCAGCTTACCAGCGCATGCGGGTTCACGCCGGCCGCGCGCCGTCGCTTGATAGAATGCGCGCGCTATGGATCTCGAAAGCATTCTCTACACCCAGGGCTTCGGCTCGCGCCGCCAGTGCCGCGGCCTGATCGAAGCGGGCCGCGTCAGCGTGGCGGGCGCCCGCGCGACCGACCCCGACGCCGCGTTCGATACCGACGGCCTTGTGTTCTCGGTCGACGATACGGCGTGGCCGTTCCACGCGCGCGCATATCTCGCACTCAACAAGCCGGCCGGCTACGAGTGTTCGCGCGACCCGCAACACCACGCGAGCGTGTTCAGCCTGCTGCCCGCGCCGCTCGTCGCGCGCGGCGTGCAGTGCGTCGGACGTCTCGACCAGGACACGACGGGCCTGCTGCTGCTGTCGGACGACGGCCAGTTCGTGCACGCGTACACGTCGCCGAAGCGCAAGGTGCCGAAGACCTACGTGGCGACCGTGCGCCACCCGCTCGACGATGCGCAGCTGAATGCGCTGCGCACCGGCGTGCAGCTGCACGGCGAGCCGAAACCGATCGCGGCGGTCGCCGCCGACGCGCGCGCACCGCACGCGCTCGCGCTGACCGTCCTCGAAGGCAAGTATCACCAGGTCAAGCGCATGGTCGCGGCGGCGAGCAATCGCGTCGAAGCGCTGCATCGCGAAAGCATCGGCGGCTTCGCGCTGCCGGGCAATCTCGCACCGGGTGCGTGGCGCTGGCTCGATGACGCCGACCTTTCAGCGCTGCGCAATTCCGTCGAAACCCTGTAAGGGAAAATCCGCACGACCGTTCGACGTCCGGCCGCGTCCCGGCCGCATGTTCCCCCGCTATACTGAAATGACAAGCTGTACGAGCAGCGATGCAGGGGAGACATCATGAACATCAACCATACTTTCGAACTGTCGTACATGATGATCGCGTTCGCGGTCATCGGTGTCATCGTGATCGGCGGCCTGCTGGCCGCGATGCACCTGAAGCACAAATATCATCCGAACCTGATTGGCGCGCTGATCGGCGCGCTGCTGTGCTTCCTGCTGATCGAGGCATTACCGGCGCTGACCTGATGCGCTGCCCGGCGCGAGCGTTTGAAGGAAATCGTCTACGGTCGGATACCGCAACGTCACGCACAATTCGGCCTTGAGCCGTGCGTTGGACAGGCGCCGCGACTCGCGCATGAACGACAGCAGGGTCGGCTCGAGCTGACGCTCGGCGTCCGCGCGGCTGACGCGTGGCGGCCTCGGCAGGCCGAGCGCCTGCGCGACCCGGTCGAAATATTCCCCCATCCGCAGTTCGCTGTCGTCCGACGCGTGCACGGCGCGCGCCGGCTTGCCGCGTTCGGCCGCGCGGCGCAGGATCGCCGCGAGATCGTCCGCGTGGATGTGGTTCGTGTAGACGTCGTCGGCCGGTTCGAGTGCCGGCGTGCCGCGCTCGAGCCGTGCGACCGGCAGGCGGTTCGCCGCGTAGATGCCCGGAATGCGCACGATGCGCGCGGACAGCACGCCGCGCACCGTCGCCGCGCGCAGTTGCCGCTCGGCCGACACGCGTCGGAACGCGCGCGGATTCGCGGGGCGCAAGGGCCGCGTCTCGTCGATGCGCGCGCCGCCGCAGTCGCCGTATACGCCCGTCGTGCTCGCGTAGACGAGCCTCGGCGCGCGAAGGCCGTCGGGTACAATACGCGCTCCCCGAACGGGTGCGCCGGCCTGCCGTGCAGCGGTGCGCAGCGTTCGGAGCCGGCCGACCGCCGGTGCCGGCGGAGTCGATGGACGACGCGCGGGCACGGTCGTTGCGGCGATCAGCGCACGCGTGCGCCGGTCGTCGCGGCCGTCGGATTGCGGCGGCGCGAGATGCAGGATCGTGCGGGCCAGGCCCGCGAGGCGGCCGAGCGTCGCCCGGCGATCGAGGTCGCCGACGATCGGCGTCGCGCCCGCGGCACGCAGTTCGTCGCGGCGGGCCGGGTGGCTCGTCAGCGCGAAGATCCGCAGGTTGCGGTGCGTGTCGCGCCATTGCGCGACGCAGCGCATGCCGACGTCGCCGCAGCCGACGATCAGTGCGCGCGGCCGGCGCAGGATTCGAGTCGCGATCATGTTGGTTGCGAAATCAGTAGCCACCGTTGCGCGACGCGCAACGGGCTTGCATTGTAGCTGCCGTGCTCGACATGCACGGTCCCCACATTTTGTTCTAGTTTGGTTCTATGGCATTCAACGTCACTCTCAAGCAAAGCGGCCGGCAATTCCAGGTCGAGTCGGACGAAACCGTGCTGGCGGCTGCGCTGCGCCAGAACGTCCATCTGCCGTACGGCTGCAAGAACGGCGCGTGCGGCTCCTGCAAGGGCCAGATCGTGTCGGGCCAGATCGAACAGGGCCCGCACGCCGCGTCGGCGCTGTCCAACGACGAGCGCACGCGCGGCCTCGCGCTGCTGTGCTGCTCGAAGGCGCAGTGCGATCTCGAAATCGACGTGCGCGAAATCGCCGGCGTCGACGGCGTGCAGGTCAAGAAGCTGCCGTGCCGGATCGCCGCGCTCGAGCGCAAGGCCGACGACGTGATGGTCGTGAAGCTGCAGTTGCCCGCCAACGAACGCCTGCAGTATCTCGCGGGCCAGTACGTCGAGTTCATCCTGAAGGACGGCTCGCGCCGCAGCTACTCGATGGCGAACGCGCCGCACGAGGAAGGCCCGATCGAGCTGCACATCCGCCACATGCCGGGCGGCAAGTTCACCGACCACGTGTTCGGCGCGATGAAGGAGCGCGACATCCTGCGCTTCGAAGGCCCGCTCGGCACGTTCTTCCTGCGCGAGGATTCCGACAAGCCGATCGTGCTGCTCGCATCGGGCACGGGCTTCGCACCGATCAAGGCGATCATCGAGCACGTGAAGCACACGGGCATCACGCGCCCGATGACGCTCTACTGGGGCGCGCGCCGCAAGAAGGACATCTACCTCGACGAGCTCGCCGAGCAGTGGGCACGCGAGATCCCGAACTTCAAGTACGTGCCGGTGCTCTCCGAGCCGGACGCCGGCGACCAGTGGACGGGCCGCACCGGCTTCGTCCATCGCGCGGTGATCGAGGATCTGCCCGACCTGTCGGGCTACCAGGTCTACGCGTGCGGCGCGCCGGTGATGGTCGAATCCGCGCAACGCGACTTCACGCAGCATCACGCGCTGCCGGCCGACGAGTTCTATGCCGACTCGTTCACGAGCGCCGCCGATCTCGCACATCCGGTCTGACCACCCGCGTCCCGCGTTGCGCACCGCGATGTCACATCCGTGGCATCGCGGCGGTTTACAGTGAGGCGCGGGATGCCTTATGCTTGCGCACATGAACTGCTACCTGTCCGCCCTTCGACGTCGCCGCTCGCCGCTCCGCCCGGATGCCGCAGGCTCGTCACGGACTCGCGCGTAACCCCCACACCGCTTCACCGGTTACGCACAAGCTGTTCGACCCACCAGCCACGGCCTTCCGTGGCTTTTTTATTGCCTGTTTCCCTTTCAACGCCCGCTGGAGTCTGCTGCCATGCCCCTGAACGATTATCCGATCGACTCGCTGATGTACATCACGAACCGCCCCGACATCGTGTTTACGCACGGCAAGGGTTCGTGGCTCTACGATCACACGGGCAAGCGCTACCTGGACTTCATCCAGGGCTGGGCCGTCAACAGCCTCGGCCACTGCAACGACGGCATCGTCGAGGCGCTGAAGACGCAGGCGGAAAAGCTGCTGAACCCGTCGCCCGCGTTCTACAACGAACCGATGGCGAAGCTCGCGGGCCTGCTCACGCAGCACAGCGTGTTCGACAAGGTGTTCTTCACGAACAGCGGCGCGGAGGCAAACGAAGGCGCGATCAAGCTCGCGCGCAAGTGGGGCCGCAAGTTCAAGAACGGCGCCTACGAGATCATCACGTTCGACCACAGCTTCCACGGCCGCACGCTCGCGACGATGTCGGCCAGCGGCAAGCCGGGCTGGGACACGATCTACGCACCGCAGGTGCCGGGTTTCCCGAAGGCCGAGCTCAACGACATCAACTCGGTCGAGAGGCTGATCACCGACAAGACCGTCGCGGTGATGCTCGAGCCGATCCAGGGTGAAGGCGGCGTGATTCCGGCGACGCGCGAATTCATGCAGGCGCTGCGCGCGCTGACGAAGCAGCACAACCTGCTGCTGATCGTCGACGAGGTGCAAAGCGGCTGCGGCCGTGCGGGCACGCTGTTCGCATACGAGCTGTCCGGCATCGAGCCGGACGTCATGACGCTCGCGAAAGGCATCGGCGGCGGCGCCCCGCTGGGCGCGCTGCTGTCGAAGGCCGAGGTCGCGGTGTTCGAGGCCGGCGACCAGGGCGGCACGTACAACGGCAACCCGCTGATGACGGCGGTCGGCTATTCGGTGATCTCGCAGCTCGTCGCGCCCGGCTTCCTCGAAGGCGTGCGCGCGCGCAGCGAATACCTGAAGCGCAAGCTGCTCGAACTGTCGGAAGAGCGCGGTTTCGAAGGCGAACGCGGCGAAGGCCTGCTGCGCGCGCTGCTGCTCGGCAAGGACATCGGCCCGCAGATCGTCGAGAAGGCGCGCGACATGCAGCCCGACGGCCTGCTGCTGAACGCCGCGCGGCCGAACCTGCTGCGCTTCATGCCCGCACTGAACGTGACGACCGAAGAGATCGACCAGATGATGGCGATGCTGCGGTCGGTTCTCGACACGCTCTGAGGAGAGCCCGCCGATGGATGCCGCCGCCGATGCTGTCGCAATCCGCCCGTTCGAACGCGCCGACACCGATGCCGTGCTCGCGGTATGGCGCGATGCGTTCCCGCAGTACGACGAAGCCGATGCGCCGCCGCACCGCGATCCGATGCGATCGATCGAGCTGAAGCTCGCGACGCAGCCGGAGCTGTTTTTCGTCGCGACCAGCGGCGCACGCGTCGTCGGCACGCTGATGGCGGGTTTCGACGGACATCGCGGCTGGCTCTACTCGTTCGGCGTATCGAACGACGCGCGGCGGCTCGGCATCGGCCGCGCGCTGATCGCGCATGCGGAACGCGCGCTCGCCGCGCGCGGCTGCCTGAAGATCAACCTGCAGGTGCTGCCGGGCAACGACGACGCGTGCCGCTTCTACGCGGCGCTCGGCTACCGCGTCGAGGAGCGCATCTCGTTCGGCAAGACGCTGCCGGCCGCATGACGCGACAGCCGGCCGCCGGCGATCTCAGCGCGTGATCGGCCCCGCGCCCGGCAGCGGATTGCCGAGCGCGTCGGTCGGCACGACCTGCTGCTCGAACGCGGCGAAATAGGCGGCCCACTGCGTGTCGCTCACGCGCACGATCAGCGCGCCGTCCTGCCAGATGTCGTTGTGGTCGTTGTGGTCGTCGCCCGCACGGTGCACGTAGTTCGAGCCGGTCGAACCCTGGTTCATGTGCGTGTCGTGGATGCCGTTGCCTTCGGCATACGAGCGGCCGAACACGACGACGTCGAGCCCCTGCGACTGCGCGGCGTTCACGAGCCGCAGCAGCGACGGGATCGGCTCCGGATTCTCGGTGCCGTCCATCACGGCGCTCGCGCGCCACGCCCCCGTTTCGTTCAGGATGTCGCTGCGCAAGTAGTCGAGCGCGGGCAATGCGGCCTGCCCCGTCAGGTCGGTATAACCTTCGGCCGCGGCCGCGAGCGTCTGCGTGATCGGGTGGTGGAAATCGTAGACGAGCTTGTAGTTCAGCAAGTCGTCCGCGTCGCTGGTGCCGACGTTGATCGCGACGTCCCAGTTGCCGCCCGGCAACGCCAGCGTCAGGTGGATGTGATACTGGATCTCGCTGCCGTGCGGCGAGCCCTTCAGCTTCGCCACCGATGTCACCTTCGCCTTCACGAAACCGTAGTCCAGACTCATGCGTGCTCTCCGTGTCCCGATGGGCCGTCGATGCTACACGGCCCGTGTGTCGGTTTGCAGGCGACCGGCTTCGGGCGACCGGCTGCGGGCGACCGGCTTCGGGCGACCGGCTCCGGGCGGCCCTGCCCCATCGTTCCCGCGTCTCGTGCGCGGCGCAACAGTCGAATGGAGTCGCGCCCGCACGCACAAGTTCGCCCTGGATCGCATGACACGAAAAAAAAGGCTGTCACGGCATCCCGTGACAGCCTTTCGAAAGCCCGTGTGCGACGCGCCCGGCACCTGCCGTCGCGCGCCATCAGGCCCGCTCATTCACTCACTCATTCACCGAGATACGCGGCACGCACCTTCGGATCGTCGAGCATCTGCTTCGCATCGCCTTCCATCGTGACCGTGCCCGAATCCATCACGTAGCCACGGTCGGCCGCCTGCAGCGCGAGGCGTGCGTTCTGCTCGACGAGCAGCACCGTGATGCCCTCCTTCGAGATCTCGCGCACCACTTCGAAGATCTTCTCGACCATGATCGGCGACAGGCCCATCGACGGCTCGTCGAGCAGCAGCAGCTTCGGCTTCGACAGGATCGCGCGCGACATCGCCAGCATCTGCTGCTCGCCGCCCGACAGCGTGCCCGCGAGCTGCGTCGCACGCTCCTTCAGACGCGGGAAGAAGCCGAACATGCGGTCGACGTCCTTCTTGATCTGCTCGGTGTCGTTGCGCAGGTACGCGCCCATCTGCATGTTCTCGACGATCGACATCCGCGCGAAGATCCCGCGGCCTTCCGGCACCATCGCGAGGCCGCGCTTGAGCAGCTCGTGAGTCGGCACGCCCTTGATCGACTTGCCGTCGTACTCGATGTCGCCCGCCGAATACGGCTTGAGACCCGTGATCGCCTTCATCGTCGTGGTCTTGCCTGCGCCGTTCGCGCCGATCAGCGTCACGAGCTCGCCCTGGCGGACTTCCATGTCAACGCCCTTGACGGCCTGGATGCCGCCGTAGTTGACCTGCAAGCCCTTGATTTTCAACATTGCCGCTGCCATCAGTGCACCCCTGCGCCGAGATATGCCTCAATCACCTTCGGATTCTTCTGCACGTCCTGCGGCAGACCCTCGGCGATCACCTTGCCGTAATCGAGCACCGTCATCCGGTTGCACAACCCCATCACGAGCTTCACGTCGTGCTCGATCAGCAGAATCGTGCGGCCGTCCGAGCGGATCTTGTCGAGCAGGCGCGTGAGTTCGACCTTTTCGGTCGCGTTCATCCCGGCCGCCGGCTCGTCGAGCGCGAGCAGCTTCGGGTCGGTCGCCAGCGCGCGCGCGATCTCGAGACGGCGCTGGTGGCCGTACGAGAGGTTGCGCGACGTGTAGTCGGCGTACTGCAGCACACCGACGTATTCGAGCAGCTCGATCGCGCGTTCCTTGATCTCGCGCTCTTCCTGGCGTTCGGCCGGCGTCTGGAACACCGCGCCGAGCAGCCCGTGCTTGGTGCGCACGTGGCGGCCCACCATCACGTTCTCGAGGGCCGTCATCCCGCCGAACAGGCGGATGTTCTGAAACGTGCGCGCGATGCCCGTCTTCGCGACCTGGTGCACCGCGGTCGGCTTGTATTCCGAGCCGTCGAGCTTGAACTCGCCGGAGTCCGGCGTGTAGAGGCCCGTGATCACGTTGAAGAACGTCGTCTTGCCGGCACCGTTCGGGCCGATCAGCCCGTAGATCTCGCCTTCCTTGATCTCGAGGCCGACGTCGGACAGCGCCTGCAGGCCACCGAAGCGCTTGTTCACGCCCTTGACGGACAGTCGGATTTGCTTGTCGCTCATGTGTATATCCCCTGTGTCCGTAGGTTAAGCGCGCACCGGCTTCTTGCTGTTGCGCTTCGCCAGTTTCGCGATCTTGTCCTCATGCTTCGGCGCGGGCCACAGGCCTTCCGAGCGGTACAGCATGATGACCACCATCGCGAGGCCGTACAGCGCCTGACGGATCACTTCCGTATCGACGACGTCATGACCGAACAGCGCATGCTGCAGCGGGCTCATCGTCGAGCGCAGGAATTCCGGGAAGATCGCGAGCAGCACCGCGCCCAGGATCACGCCCGGGATGTGGCCCATGCCGCCGAGCACCACGCAGGCGAGCACGACGATCGATTCCCAGAACGTGAACGACTCGGGCGACACGAAGCCCTGGAACGCACCGAACATCGCGCCCGACAGGCCGCCGAACGACGCGCCCATCGCGAACGCGAGCAGCTTCACGTTGCGGGTGTTGATGCCCATCGCCTTCGCCGCGATTTCGTCTTCGCGGATGGCTGCCCAGGCACGGCCGATACGCGAGTGCTGCAGGCGCGTACACACCCAGATCACCAGCAGCGAGCACAGCACGAACAGGTAGTAGTACATGTAGACCGACGGCAGCTGCAGGCCGAACAGCGAGTGCGTCTGCGACAGGTTGAAGCCGCCGACGTGCACCGGATCGATGCCCGTGATCCCCTTCGGGCCGTTGGTGATGTTCACCGGACGGTCGAGGTTGTTCATGAAGATCCGGACGATTTCACCGAAGCCCAGCGTCACGATCGCCAGGTAGTCGCCGCGCAGGCGCAGCGTCGGCGCGCCGAGCAGGATCCCGAAGGTCGCCGCCAGCGCCATCGCGATCGGCACGATGATCAGGAACGGGATGTGCAGGCCGTTCGGCGCGAGCGCCGCGATCCACTCGAACTGCGAGGTCAGGTGCGGCGAGCTCAGCAATGCCGCCGTGTACGCGCCCACCGCGTAGAACGCGATGTAGCCGAGGTCGAGCAGGCCGGCAAAGCCGACCACCACGTTCAGGCCCAGCGCGAGCATCACGTACAGCATCGCGAAGTCGAGCACGCGGACCCAGTAGTTGCCGCCGGCCGAGCCGATGATGATCGGCGCGGCGATCACGAACGCAGCGGTCAGGATGCCGATGATGACGGTCTTGGTGGTGTTGCGCTCTTCGACGAGCGACGTCGAGGATTCAATCGGTTGAATGGATGTCATGTTGTTTGCTCCCTTCCGTTACGCGCGATCCGCGACACGTTCGCCCAACAGGCCGGACGGACGGAACACCAGCACGATGATCAGCACGACGAAGGCGAACACGTCCTGGTAGTTACTGCCGAACACACCGCCCGTGAGGTTGCCGATGTAGCCGGCCCCGAGCTGCTCGATCAGGCCGAGCAGCACGCCGCCGACCATTGCGCCGCCGAGGTTGCCGATCCCGCCCAGCACCGCGGCCGTGAATGCCTTCATGCCGGGGATGAAGCCCATGTAGAAGTGCACGTTGCCGTATTCGGACGCGATCATCACGCCGGCAAGCGCGGCAAGCGCGGAGCCGATCATGAACGTCGCCGAGATCACGAAGTTCGGGTTCACGCCCATCAGGCTCGCGGTGTTCGGGCTTTCGGCGATCGCGCGCATCGCGCGGCCGAGCTTGGTCTTGTGCACGAGCAGCAGCAGGCCGCCCATCACGAGGAACGCCACCGCGATGATCACGATTTCAGTGACCGAGATCACGGCGCCGGGCGTCGTGTCGGTCGCCTTGATCACGTTGATCGGATCGGTCGGCAGCAATTGCGGGAACGGCAGCGGGTTGCGCGACCAGATGATCATCGCGGCGGTCTGCAGCAGGATCGACACGCCGATCGCGGTGATCAGCGGGGCGAGGCGCGGTGCGCGGCGCAGCGGCCGGTATGCGACGCGCTCGATCGTGAAGCCCACGAACGCACAGACGATTGCAGCGATGCCCAGGCCGATCGTCAGCGTCGCGACGTTGCCGAGTCCGGGAAAATGGTTCTGCAGCACGGTGATGGCCGACAAGGCGACCATCGCGCCGATCATCAGCACGTCGCCGTGCGCGAAGTTGATGATGCCGAGAATGCCGTACACCATCGTGTAGCCCAACGCGATGATGGCGTAGACACTGCCGAGCACCAGCCCGTTGAGAACCTGCTGGACGAAAATATCCATTTAAAGCTCCTTGGCCCGTGCTGCCGGAGGACGGTACGCCCCGCGGGTAAGCGAGGAATCGCGCCTTCTCGGCGACACTGCGGGTACTAGTCGATACCGGTAAGGGTGGATCGTCCCGGCGCGCGCCGCCCGGCCTGTACGGCCGGACCTGCCGCCGGAGCGGATACAGAAACGGCACCGCACTGTTCCGGTGCCGTCATGAGTCCCGTCGCTAAATCGTCACGACATCGAGGACGGTGTTCGTGGCCTCCTTGAAGTCGTAGGGCAGCGTGCCGAGACGGCCATCGTCCGGTTGCCCGGCATCCGTGCCTTTTCCCGTCCGGTGCGAGGCGAGCCCCGCATCCGGGCAGATCGGATTCCGTGTCGCGCCGCCCCGCAAGGCACCGCGAACGCCGCGCCCGACATTCGTCAGGACTGCGTCGGAATCCATCGTACGAACCAGACCGCGCGCCGCGACACCATGGCTCGCGGCAACACGCTGTTTCGTCGAATCGAAATGAAAGGGGGCCGGCGACATCGGCACGCTGCCCGCAGCGCCGGGCACCATGGCCGGCCTGCGTCGATCGGCGCGCACGGTCGCTGTCACGCCACGACCGGCGGCTTGCTGCGCTGCAACCTGCGTGCCCGCTGCCTGACCGTTCGCCAGGCCAAGCGCGTTGATTTCCTCGATCGCCAAACGTGCCCCGTTTTCCTTGTCCTTGCCCAATTGCGCGATGCGGCACGCGAACGGTGCCGCACGACCGGTTCCGGCGACGCGCACGCCGCTGGCCGGCGGTGCCGCGAACACCGCAGCCTCCCTCCCCGCCCCGCCGTCGCTCTTTTTGCTGCAGCCGGCATGCATTGCAACCGGTGCGGCGACGGACACGGCGTAAGCCAACTTCACATGCATCGAATGGTCTCCCGCGCCTTGCCAAAACCCGATTTCAAAGCCATTCAGGCCTGAAAACGGGCGCATTGTAACTCCATTTATAGGACGCCAATAATCCTGATTCGATGGGGTTTTCCTGCATTGCAACCAATTTTGAGAGACGCTTGAAAACGATGGGAGCAACCCGGTTGCACCATGAATGCAAAGAATGGTTGCGATTGCAATTCCGACGAGTAAAAAAAAGCGCGCCGGGAGGCGCGCTTCGGTGTGTCCGCAGGTGCGCTGCGTCAATCAGGCGGCGGGCGGCAGGTTCAACCCGCGCGGCAGCGGAAACGACACGTTTTCCTCGATGCCTTCGAGCGCGCGGACGTTGCGCACGCCGAGCTCGCGCAGGCGCGCGATCACGGCCTGGGCGAGCACTTCAGGTGCCGACGCGCCGGCCGTCACGCCGATGCGGCGCTTGCCCGCGACCCATGCCGGGTCGATCTGGTCGGGTGCATCGACCATGTAGGCGTCCACGCCGCGCTTCTCGGCCACTTCGCGCAGGCGGCTCGAATTCGAGCTGTTCGGGCTGCCGACGACGATCACGACATCGCATTGCGGCGCCATGAACTTCACTGCGTCCTGGCGGTTCTGCGTCGCGTAGCAGATGTCCTGCTTCTTCGGCTCGCGGATTTTCGGATACTTGGCCTTCAACGCGCCGATGATCTCGGCTGCATCGTCGACGGACAGCGTCGTCTGCGTGACGAGCGCGATGCGCTCGGGATCGGCGAGCTCGAGCTTCTGCACGTCCTCGACGCTCTCGACGAGATGCATGCCGCGCTCGACCTGACCCATCGTGCCTTCGACTTCCGGATGGCCCTTGTGGCCGATCATCACGATATCGACGCCGTCCTGGCGCATCTTCGCCACTTCGACGTGCACCTTCGTGACGAGCGGGCAGGTTGCGTCGTAAATGCGCAACCCGCGCACGTCGGCCTCGTCGCGCACGGCCTTCGACACGCCGTGCGCGCTGAAGATCACGGTATTGCCGGCCGGCACTTCCTCGAGTTCCTCGACGAAGATCGCGCCTTTCTTCTTCAGATCCTCGACCACGTACTTGTTGTGGACGATCTCGTGACGAACGTAGATCGGCGCACCGTGCATCGCGATTGCGCGCTCGACGATCTCGATCGCGCGATCGACGCCCGCGCAGAAACCGCGCGGCTGGGCCAGCAGGATTTCGGCGTCGGCTGCGACGGTCTGCCCGGACAGCGTATCGGTGGTGCTCATGATTACAGGATTCCGATGATTTTCACTTCGAACGTGAGCGCTTGGCCCGCGAGCGGATGATTGAAGTCGAACAGTGCCGAGGTCTCGCTGACTTCCTTCAGCACCCCCGCGTACCGGCCGCCGTCCGGCGCATTGAACTCGATCAGTTCGCCCGGCGTGAAATCGTCGCCGACCATCCCGTTCTCGCGCAGCGTCGACAGCGTGACGCGCTGGAGCATGTCGGGATTGCGGGGACCGAACCCCTGTTCGGGCGTTAGCTGAAAAGTCGAATGGTCGCCGACCCTGAGCCCGATCAGAATCTGTTCCAGCGACGGCGCCAGTTGCCCCGCGCCGAGCAGCAGCGTGGCCGGCTTGTCGGTGAAGGTGTTGACGATGTCGGCGCCGTCGGCCAGTGCCAGCCGGTAATGCAACGTGACGTGGGAACCGGGCTTCACTTCGGATAGATCGATGAGGCTCATGAATTACTCGTTCGGTCGGCGCCCGATACGGCCGAAAGGCCCGGCGCAAAGCCAATATTGTAAGTCACCTGAGCGCGCAAGGCGGAAAGTGCGACGACGTCGCGCACACCGCCCGCCGCCAATGGAGTTTCGAGCATGCTGTCACCCTGCCTCACCCTGCCGCCTGTCGAATGCCGCGACACCACCGATCTGCCGGCCGATCCGCCCGGCCGCGGCCTCCCGATCCGCCGGCGCAAGCGCCGCCCGCGCGACTGGCGGCCCGAGCGGCCGCGCGAGCGATTGCTGGAGCGCGGGCCGGCCGCGCTGACCAACGACGAACTGATCGCCCTGTTGCTCGGCACCGGCCAGCCGGGGCACGACGTGTTCGTCACGGCCCGCGCGCTGGTCGGGCAGTTCAAGACGTTGCGCGGGCTGCTCGAGGCAACCACCGACGATTTCGAGGCGCACCCCGGCATCGGCCCCGCGCGCTCCGCGCGGCTGGTTGCGGTCACCGAGATCGCGCGGCGCGTACTGAAGGAGAAAGCGCGCGAGAAGAGGCTGATCGATTCGCCCGGCGCGGTCGAGGACTATCTGCGGATGAAGATCGGCGCGCGCCCGTACGAAGTGTTCGCCGCGGTCTACCTCGACGCGCGCCACGGCCTGATCGACACCGAGGAAATCACGCGCGGCTCGCTGACGCGCATGGCCGTCTACCCGCGCGAGATCGTGCGCAGCGCGATGGCGCACAACGCCGCCGCGCTGATCGTCGCGCACAACCATCCGTCGGGCGCGGTGCAGCCGAGCGCGGAGGATCGGCGCCTGACCCGCGTGCTGCACGACGCGCTCGCGCTCGTCGACGTTCAGCTGCTCGATCACGTCGTCATCGGCACCAGTGATACTTTTTCGTTCGCACGGGCCGGTTGGCTGTAGACTGTGCGATTGCGGCCCGCCTGAGGGCGCCGCAACGGCGATGCGAAATTAGGTTTGATTTTTCTGAACTTTTTCTGCTAGAATCGCCGTCTGTCTTTTTTCCAACCAGTTCTAGCCATCGAAGGGCCTTGTCTGTAAGGGCTTCGGCGTTCTGAGTGCAGCCATGGATCACGTGGCGGTACGATGGAACCTTCATCGGCGATCGAACCCCGAATTTAGCGTATTAGGAGTGCTCTCATGGCACGCGTATGCCAAGTAACTGGGAAAGCGCCGATGAGCGGCAACAACGTTTCCCACGCCAACAACAAGACGAAGCGCCGCTTCCTGCCGAACCTGCAAAACCGCCGGTTCTGGGTAGAGAGCGAAAACCGCTGGGTGCGCCTGCGCGTCTCGAACGCCGGCCTGCGCCTGATCGACAAGAACGGCATCGATTCCGTGCTCGCTGACCTGCGCGCACGCGGCGAAGCCTAAGCCCAAGGAGCACAATCATGGCAAAAGGCGCACGCGACAAGATCAAGCTTGAGTCGACCGCTGGTACGGGTCACTTCTACACGACCACGAAGAACAAGCGCAACATGCCGGAAAAGATGGCGATCAAGAAGTTCGATCCCGTCGTCCGCAAGCATGTGGAATACAAAGAAACCAAGATCAAGTAATCTCCGGTTTCTGCCAGCCTGACGGCGACCGAAAAGCCCCGCACATGCGGGGCTTTTTGTTTTGCGCGCACGCTCCGGCGCGACGCGGTATGCTCTCCCCTTTCCGCGGCTGCGGCCGCCGGAACGCACAAGATCAAAAGCGTAACGATGGAGATGCAGCATGAAATTCGACGTGGCGATCGTCGGCAGCGGCCTGGCAGGGCTGTCGGTCGCACTCAACCTGGCCAGCACGCGACGTGTCGCGCTGATCGCGAAACGTTCGATGATGGAGGGGGCAAGCGATAACGCGCAAGGCGGCATCGCGGCCGTCCTCGATTCGGCGGACAGCATCGAGAACCACGTCGACGACACGCTGGTCGCCGGCGGCGGGCTGTGCGACGAAGGCGCGACGCGCTACATCGTCGAGCACGGCCGCGAAGCGATCGAATGGCTGATCTCCCAGGGCGTGCCGTTCACGAAGGACGACGCAGCCGAGCTCGGCTTCCACCTCACGCGCGAAGGCGGCCACAGCCACCGCCGGATCATCCACGCGGCCGACGCGACCGGCCACGCGGTGCTCGCGACGCTGTCGGCGCGGGCGCGCCAGCATCCGAACATTACGTTCTTCGAAAACCACCACGCGATCGACCTGATCACGTCGGACCGCCTCGGCCTGCCCGGCCGCCGCTGTCACGGCCTGTATGCGCTCGACGTCGACAACGACCGCACGATCACGATCGAGGCGCCGCATACGGTGCTCGCAACGGGCGGCGCCGGCAAGGTCTACCTGTACACGACGAACCCCGACACCGCGACCGGCGACGGCATCGCGATGGCGTGGCGCGCGGGCTGCCGCGTGTCCAACATGGAATTCATCCAGTTCCACCCGACCTGCCTGTTCCATCCGTATGCAAAGTCGTTCCTGATCTCGGAAGCCGTGCGCGGCGAAGGCGGCCTGCTGAAGCTGCCCGACGGTACGCGCTTCATGCCCGCGCACGATCCGCGCGCCGAACTCGCACCGCGCGACATCGTCGCACGCGCGATCGACTTCGAGATCAAGAAGCGCGGGATCGACTGCGTATATCTCGACATCAGCCACCAGCCGGAAGCGTTCCTGCGCGAGCACTTCCCGACGATCCACGCGCGCTGCCTCGAATTCGGCATCGATATCGCGAAGCAGCCGATTCCCGTCGTGCCGGCCGCACACTATACGTGCGGCGGCGTCGTCACCGATCTCGCCGGGCGCACCGATCTCGCGGGCCTGTATGCGGTCGGCGAAACGTCGTACACCGGGCTCCACGGTGCGAACCGGCTCGCGAGCAACTCGCTGCTCGAATGTCTCGTGATCGGCCGCGCGGCGGCCGGGGCGATCGAGGCGGCCGGCTTCGATGCCGAAACGCCCGCCACGCTGCCCGCGTGGGACGAAAGCCGCGTGTCGGATGCGGACGAGGAAGTCGTCGTTGCGCACAACTGGGACGAGCTGCGCCGCCTGATGTGGAACTACGTCGGCATCGTGCGTACCGACAAGCGCCTCGAACGCGCGAAGCACCGACTGTCGCTGCTGCGCGACGAGATCCAGGAGTACTACGCGAACTTCCGCGTGACGCGCGACCTGCTCGAACTGCGCAACCTCGTCGACGTGGCGACACTGATCGTGAAAAGCGCGTACTCGCGCCGCGAAAGCCGCGGGCTGCACTACAGCCGCGACTGGCCGAACACGCTGCCGAAGGCACTGCCGAGCGTGCTCACGCCCCGCTCGCGCCGCTGACCGTCACGCCGTTCCCGGCTGCGGCCCACAAAAAAGCCGCTGGCGTTTGCGCGCCAGCGGCTTTTTTTCGTCAGACGGTATGTCGCGCGGTCAGTCGACGATACGCATCGAATAGTCCGTCGCGCGCACGTCCTTCGTCAGCGCGCCGATCGAGATACGGTCGACACCCGTTTCCGCGAACGCACGCACCGTATCGAAATTGACGCCGCCCGACACTTCGAGCACAGCCTTGCCGTTCGCGACACGCACCGCTTCACGCATCATGTCGAGCGTGAAGTTGTCGAGCAGCACCGACTGCGCGCGATGCGCGAGCGCCGTATCGAGTTGCGCGAGCGTCTCGACTTCGACCTGCACGGGCACGCCCGACTCCAGCGCGAACGCCGCGTCGAGCGCCTCGCCGACACCGCCTGCCGCTGCGATGTGGTTCTCCTTGATCAGGATGCCGTCATACAGCGCGAGACGCTGGTTCTCGCCGCCGCCGACACGCACTGCGTATTTCTGCGCGAGCCGCAGGCCCGGCAGTGTCTTGCGCGTATCGAGGATCTTCGCGCGCGTGCCTTCGACGCGTTCGACGTAACGGCGTGTTGCAGTCGCGACACCCGACAGCAATTGCAGGAAGTTCAGTCCGTTGCGCTCGGCCGTCAGCAGTGCACGTGCCGGCCCTTCGAGTTCGCAGACGGTCGAATCGGGCGTCATCCGGTCGCCTTCGCGATAACGCCATTCCACGACGATCGCCGGATCGATTCGCGCAATCACGGCCTCGAACCACGGCACGCCGCACAGCACGGCGTCTTCCCGCACGATGATGCGCGCCCGGCGGCGCCCGCCGGCCGGTACGAGCCGCCCGGTCTGGTCGCCCGTGCCGACGTCTTCCGCGATCGCATCGGCCACGTTGCGCGCGATCGCGTCGTCGAATGCCGCGCCGTATTGCTCGCGGACGACGTCGAACAGCGGGGATACGGCTGCGTTCGTCATGCAGCCCCCACGTTCGCAAACAGTTGCTGGTCGCGCTGCAGATCGCCGCTCGCCTGCACGCGCTTCTTGTGCGCCGCTGCGAAATCGAGCATCCGGTCGATCGGCAGACGTGCACGCTCGCCGATCGCGGGATCGACGAAGATCTCGTTGTGACCGCGTTCGAGCACGTCGGCGAGGTTCGCGAGGCCGTTCATCGCCATCCACGGGCAATGTGCGCAGCTCTTGCAGGTTGCGCTGTTGCCGGCCGTCGGTGCGGCGATGAAGGTCTTGCCCGGCGCCGCAAGCTGCATCTTGTGCAGGATGCCGAGATCGGTCGCGACGATGAAGCGCGTCGCGTCGAACTTCACGGCTGCGTCGATCAATTGCGTCGTCGAGCCGACGACGTCCGCCTGTGCGACGACATTTTCCGGCGATTCGGGGTGGACGAGCACCTTCGCGTCCGGATACTCGGCGCGCAGCAGGTCGAGTTCGATGCCCTTGAACTCGTCGTGGACGAGGCACGAGCCTTGCCACAACAGCATGTCCGCGCCGGTTTTCTTCTGGATGTAGCTGCCGAGATGGCGATCCGGCGCCCAGATGATCTTCTCGCCGCGCGCATGCAGGTCGGCCACGATCTCGAGCCCGATCGACGACGTGACCATCCAGTCCGCGCGCGCCTTCACGGCGGCGCTGGTATTCGCGTAGACGACGACGGTACGGTCGGGATGCGCATCGCAGAACGCCGAGAATTCGTCGACCGGGCAGCCGAGGTCGAGCGAGCAGGACGCATCGAGGTCGGGCATCAGGATCCGCTTGTTCGGGCTCAGGATCTTCGCGGTTTCGCCCATGAAGCGCACGCCGGCGACGACCAGTGTCTGCGCGTCGTGATCGCGGCCGAAGCGGGCCATTTCGAGCGAGTCGGCGACACAGCCGCCCGTTTCGTCGGCCAGTTCCTGCAATTCGGCGTCGACGTAGTAGTGCGCGACCAGGACGGCCTTTTCACGCACGAGTAGCGCCTTGATACGTGCCTTCAGTGCAGCGCGCTCTTCGGCGGACGGTGCGTCGGGCACCTTGGCCCATGCTTGCCCCACGCCGCACACGGTCCCTGCTGCGACGGGCCGATCGTATTCGACGGGTTTGATCGTCGATTGCATCTCCATATCTCCTGTCGATCCAAGTTAGCGCTTTAGCGCTTACTTGGATCCCATGCTTCGCGGTCGATCCAAGCTGGCGCTTTAGCGCTTACTTGGATCCCATGCTTCGCGGTCGATCCAAGCTAGTGCTTTGGCGCTTACTTCGATCCCATGCTTCGCGGTCGATCCAAGCTGGCGCTTTAGCATTTACTTCGATCCATGCTTCGCGGTCGACCAGCATCAGCGCCTTGGCGCTCCCTCCGGCCTCACCCCTGTGCTCGCCCCGGGGCAACCATTCGCCGCCACCCCAAGCCTCATACAAATCCGGCCCTACCGGTCAACTTCAAAAACCGGAAGCCCAAATAAAAAACCCCGCCAACGCGGGGTTTTTGACGTCCTTAGATTCTAATCGATTTCGAATCAGGCGTAGCGGCGCAGGCGCGTCGCGAATTCCTGCAGCGCCTTGATGCCGCTTTGTTCTGCGCGATGGCACCAATCCTGCAATTGCGCGAGAAGCTGTTCGCGCGATGCGGTCGAACGATCCCAGATCGCGGCCAGATCCTGGCGGAGCTGGAAGTACGTGTGCAGCTTCTGGCTGTTCGCGAAGATTTCCGGCAGCAGCTTCTTCTGCGGCTCGTCGAGGCCGTCGGCATCCTTGTGGAACCACTTGCGCGCACCACGCATCAGCTGGTACTTCTCGCCGCCGATTTCCTTCAGGTGCGCGAGCTCCTGGCGGTATGCGCGCTTCACGGCCTTGCCGTAGCGCGCCATCACTTCGTAGCGGTTCGACAGCACGGCCTGCAGCGTTTCCTGGTCGAGCACCGTCTTCGGCTTGTTCAGGCGCGGCGTCGGTGCGACCTTCTTCACCTTCGCGAGACCGAATGCCGACATGATGCGGATGTACATCCAGCCGATGTCGAACTCGTACCACTTGTTCGACAGCTTCGCCGACGTCGCGAACGTGTGGTGGTTGTTGTGCAGCTCTTCGCCGCCGATCACGATGCCCCACGGGAACAGGTTCGTGCTCGCGTCGGCCGAGTTGAAGTTGCGATAACCCCAGAAGTGACCGAAGCCGTTGACGACGCCAGCCGCCCAGAACGGAATCCAGACCATCTGCACGGCCCACACTGTCAGGCCGAGCACGCCGAACAGCGCGACGTCGATCACCATCATCAGGCTCACGCCGAGGATCGGGTACTTCGAGTAGATGTTGCGTTCGATCCAGTCGTTCGGCGTGCCGTGGCTGAACTTGCGCATCGTCTCTTCATTCTTCGCTTCCGCGCGATACAGCTCGGCGCCCTCGAGGAACACCTTCCAGATGCCGCGCGTCTGCGGGCTGTGCGGATCTTCCTCGGTCTCGCACTTCGCATGGTGCTTGCGGTGAATCGCGGCCCACTGACCCGTCAGCATGCCGGTCGTCATCCACAGCCAGAGGCGGAAGAAGTGGCTCGCGATCGGATGCAGCTCGAGTGCGCGATGCGCCTGGCAGCGGTGCAGGTAGACCGTCACGCCGATGATCGTGACGTGCGTGACGGCGAGCGCGAACAGCGCGACCTGCCACCACGAAAAATGCAGGAGCCCGTGGGAAAGAAAATCGAGCAGGGAATTCAACAAGGCAGTTACCTGTGATGAGAGCGACGCCGGCCCGCGCCAAGCGTCAGAAAAATGAAAGCATACCGCGTGTAGACCAGAATTTTACTTCAACCGTTCCAAGTCTTTGTAAAAAATGAACATTTTCTTGCCCTGACGCAACAGGCGCAGTCCATGGGCGGACTCGGAACGGCCCGCGATCCGGTTCCGACCGCGGGGTCGATACGTTTGGCGACCGGCCTGCGCTAAGCAGCCGGTGCACGCCCGTCCACCGCGCCGTTGCCGGCCGCCACGCCGGCGGCAGAAAGGCCGTCGGGCAGCCCCACGACCCGCACTTCGCGCTGCGGGAACGGGATCGAAATCCCGTGCTCGCTGAACAGCCGCCAGATATTGCGGTTCACGGTCGAACGCACGCCGGACGTCCCTTTCGCCGAGTCCTCGATCCAGAAACCGAGCTCCAGGTCGATCCCGTCCGCACCGAAACCGACCAGATACGGGGTCGGAGCCGGTTCCGCCAGCACGCGCGGCACATCCCTGGCCGCATCGGCGAGCAACACGAGCGCGTGCTCGACATCGCTGGTGTACGCGACCTGCACCGCGACCTTCGCGTAGCCGCGCGTCAGGTACGACGACTGGTTCTGCACGACGTCGGTGATCAGTTTCTCGTTCGGAATCAGCGTCTCGTTGCCGTCGAGGCCGCGCACGACCGTGTAGCGCGTGCGAATCTGCGTGACGACGCCCTGCAGCCCGCCGACGCTGATCGCGTCGCCGAGCCGCAGCGAGCGGTCGAGCAGGATGATGAAGCCCGACACGTAGTTGCTGGCGATCTTCTGCAGCCCGAAACCGAGGCCGACACCCACCGCGCCGCCGAACACGCCGAGCACCGTCACGTCGATGCCGACCAGCGACAGCCCGATCAAGATCGCCGCGAATACCAGCAGCGCGCGGCCGACCCGCGACAGCACGACCTTCAGGTTCGCGTCGAGCGTGCTTGCGCGCGTGAGGCGATCCTCGAGCACCGAGCCCAGCCACATCGCGACCATCAGCGTCACGCATACCCACAGCGCGCCGGAAATCACCGACAGCAGCGTGAGGTGCGCGTTGGCGACGCGGAACTGCACGCTGTCGAGCCAGCCCAGCACGTCGCGCTGAATGCCCAGCACGGTCAGCACCATCGCGGCCCACACGACGGTCGACACGATCTTCTCGACGATCGACAGCCACGCATGCGTGTGGCCGTCGCGTGCGAACACGCGCCGCGCGAAGAAGAACAGCACGTAGATCAGCCCGATGCCGAACAACGGCACGAGCGCCAGCGACAGCAGCGACGTCGACATGAACGGGTCGAACGCGAGTTGCGCGGCGCCGACGAAGACGCTGCCGAACAACGGGAACAGCGCGCGCTTCAGGCTTTGCGCGCCCGCGCCGGGCGCGCGGCCGGCCGCCCGGCGGCGTGCATCGATGCGGCCGTGCACGAAGCGCGCGGTCACCCATGCGAAACACAGCGCGCCGACGAGGATCGCCGCCTGCCAGATCATCACCGGCTGGTGGAAGTCACGAATGACCGATTCCAGCCGGTGCGACAGCAGGCGGCTCTGCAGATTTTCCATCGTCAGTCCGGGCAGCCGTTACTGCGCGGCGCGCCGTTCGAGGACCGCGGCGAAGAAGCCGTCGGTCGCGTGACGGTGCGGCCACAACGACAGGTAGTCGCCGGTCTCGAGCGCGATGCGCTGGTCATCCAGCACCTTCTGCGCCGGCACCAGCACGAACTCGGGATGGTCGGCCAGGAACTGCTCGACGATGCGTTCGTTCTCGGCGTCGAGCACGCTGCAGGTGGCGTAGACGAGCCGGCCGCCCTTCTTCACCAGGCGCGCGGCGCTCGCGAGGATCGACGCCTGCTTCGGCGTGAGTTCATCGATCGCGGTGCGCGTCTGGCGCCACTTCAGGTCCGGATTGCGGCGCAGCGTGCCGAGGCCGCTGCACGGCGCGTCGACCAGCACGCGGTCGATCTTGCCGGCGAGCCGCTTGATCTTCGCGTCGTGCTCGCTGTCGATCAGCACCGGGTTCACGTTCGACAGCCCGCTGCGTGCGAGGCGCGGCTTCAGCTTCGCGAGGCGCTTCTCCGACACGTCGAACGCATAGAGGCGCCCGGTCGAGCGCATCATCGCGCCCAGCGCGAGCGTCTTGCCGCCCGCGCCCGCGCAGAAATCGACGACCATCTCGCCGCGGCGCGGCGCGACCAGCGAACACAGCAGCTGGCTACCTTCGTCCTGCACCTCGATCGCGCCTTCCTCGAACAGCTTCAGGCGCGTCAGCGCCGGCTTGCCGACCACGCGCACGCCGAACGGTGCGAACGGGGTCGCGCCCGCGTCGATGCCGCTCGCGCGCAGCCCGTCGATGACCTGGTCGCGGCTCGCCTTCTGCGCGTTGGCGCGCAGGTCGAGCGGCGCCGGATAGTTCAGCGCGGCGGCAAGCTGCGCGAGCTCGTCGGCGTCGAAACGGGCCGACAGCGCCTGATGAATCCAGTCGGGCAGGTTCGTGCGAATGCGCACCGGCAGGCTCGCCGGGTCGATTTTCGACACGTGCTCGAGCCAGGCCGACTCGGTGTCCGACAGGAACGGCTTCAGCGCATTGCGGCCGACCGTCTGCATCAGGCCGAGCAGCGTGAGGCGTCGTGCCGGCGTACCGGTGCCGCTCTCGGCGAGGTGCGAAAACTCCATTTTCCGGCGCAGCACCGCGAACACCGCCTCGGCGATCACACCGCGCTCGGCATGCCCGAGCTTCGGGTGCGCGCGGAAGAACCGGCTCGTCGTCGCGTCGGCGGGGCCGGCGAACTTCAGCACCTCGGCCAGCAAAGTCTCGGTCTGGCCGATCAGGAATCCGTGCAGCTTCATACGCCCTCACTCGTTTCGGTATGCGGTTGATCCGCGAAAATCCAGCGCGCCTCTTCCGGCGCCACCACTGCGCGGCCGTTCTCGAGGCGCAAACGGCCCTCGATGAACCAGCGCACCGCGCGCGGATACAGCACATGCTCGACCGCCAGCACGCGCTGCGCGAGCGCCGCCGCGTCGTCGCCCGCGCGCACGGGCACCGCGCCCTGCGCGACGATCGCGCCGCTGTCGAGCTCGGGGATGACGAAATGCACGCTCGCGCCATGCAGCGCGACACCCGCATCGAGCGCCTGCTGATGCGTGTGGATGCCCTTGAAGCTCGGCAGCAGCGACGGATGGATGTTCAGCAACCGGCCTTCGTATCGTCTGACGAATGCGGGCGTGAGGATGCGCATGAAGCCGGCGAGGACGACGAGATCGGGCGCGAACCGGTCGATCTCGGCGGCGAGCGCCGCGTCGAAGCTGTCGCGGCCATCGAACGAGCGGTGGTCGACCACCGCCGTCGCCACCCCGTGCGACGCGGCAAAAGCCAGTCCGGCCGCGTCGGGCCGGTTGGCGATCACGGCGGCAATCTCGGCCGGCCAGCGTTCCTGCGCGCACGCGCGGACGATGGCCTCCATGTTGCTGCCGCGACCGGAAATCAGGATCACGAGTTTTTTCATCCGCGAATTTTACCATTCGCCCCCGCGTTTCCCGCCTTCTCGGCCGCCGGCCCGCCCGAACGTTTATAATCTTCTGCTTTGCGGCATCCCACCGCCCATTCCCCGACGCTGCATCCGCTATCGTGAAAGTCTTCCGCGGCCTGCCCAACGCCGAGAGCCGCGCCCCGTGCGCGCTGACGATCGGCAACTTCGACGGTGTCCATCGCGGCCACCAGGCCCTGCTCGCGCGCGTGCGCGCGGCAGCGGACGCGCGCGGCCTGCCCGTGTGCGTGATGACGTTCGAGCCGCACCCGCGAGAATTCTTCAACCCCGCCGGCGCGCCGCCGCGCATCGCGATGCTGCGCGACAAGCTCGAGGCGCTGCGCGACCACGGTGTCGACCGCGTCGTCGTCGAGCACTTCAATCACACGTTCGCGAGCCAGTCGCCGCAGGCGTTCGTCGAACGCACGCTGGTCGGCGGGCTGCACACGCGCTGGATGATGGTCGGCGACGATTTCTGCTACGGCGCGAAGCGCGCGGGCACCTTCGACACGCTGAAGGCGGCCGGCGAACAGTACGGCTTCGAGGTCGAGCAAATGGGTACGGTCGCGGGCAGCGACGGCACACGCATCTCCAGCTCGGGCGTGCGTACCGCGCTCGCCGCGGGCGATCTCGACGCGGCCGCGCAGGCGCTCGGCCACGGCTATGCGATCAGCGGCCACGTCGCGCACGGGCTGAAGCTCGGCCGCGACCTCGGCTTCCCGACGCTGAACCTGCCGATCGCGCACAAGCGTCCGGCGCTCGCGGGCATCTTCGTCGTGCAGGTGCACGGCCTCGGCCCCACCCCGCTGCCGGGCGTCGCGAGCCTCGGGCTGCGCCCGACCGTCGACGATTCCGGCCGCGTGCTGCTCGAGGTCCACCTGCTCGACTGGCACGGCGACGCGTACGGCAAGCTCATCCGCGTCGAATTCCTGAAAAAGCTGCGCGACGAAGCGAAATTCGACGATCTCGAGGCGCTGTCGCGCGCGATCGCGCTGGACGTCGCGAATGCACGCGCGTACTTCATCGAGCGCGACCGTGCGCCGGGCAGCCGCGCCACGGGCTTCTCGACGTCGGCCACCGACCGAATTAGCTGATCCGGACGGCGGCGCCTGGCGCCGCACCCTCGCGCCGCTCACTCGCGCGCATCCCCGATTCACGACGCTCGCGCGTCTCCCGATTTAGATAGCGATCCCATCATGAGCAACAAGAAAGCCGATTCGAAACCGCAGGCCAAGTATCCGGTCAACCTGCTCGACACGCCGTTCCCGATGCGCGGCGACCTGCCCAAGCGCGAGCCGCAGTGGGTCAAGGAATGGGAAGAACGCGGCCTCTACGAGAAGATCCGCGCGGCCAGCAAGGGCCGGCCGAAGTTCATCCTGCACGACGGCCCGCCGTATGCGAACGGCGACATCCACCTCGGCCACGCCGTCAACAAGATCCTGAAGGACATCGTCGTCAAGTCGCGCAACATGGCCGGCTTCGACGCACCGTACGTACCCGGCTGGGATTGCCACGGGATGCCGATCGAGATCCAGATCGAGAAGCAGTTCGGCAAGTCGCTGCCGGCGGCCGAAGTGATGAGCAAGGCGCGCGCGTACGCGACCGAGCAGATCGAGAAGCAGAAGGTCGGTTTCAAGCGTCTCGGCGTGCTCGGCGACTGGGCCAACCCGTACAAGACGATGAACTTCGTCAACGAGGCGGAAGAGATCCGCGCGCTCGGCAAGATCATCGAGAAGGGCTACGTGTATCGCGGGCTGAAGCCGGTGAACTGGTGCTTCGACTGCGGCTCGGCGCTCGCGGAAGCGGAAGTCGAGTACAAGGACCGCACCGACCCGACGATCGACGTGATGTTCGCGTTCGCGGAACCGGAAAAGACCGCGCAGGCGTTCGGCCTGCCGGCGCTGCCGCGCGCCGACGGCGGCATCGTGATCTGGACCACCACGCCGTGGACGATCCCCGCGAACCAGGCGCTGAACCTCCATCCGGAAATCGTCTACGCGCTGGTCGACACCGAGCGCGGGCTGCTGATCATCGCGGAAGAACGCGTCGAAGCCTGCATGGCTGACTTCAAGCTGACCGGCCGCGTCGTTGCGACCGCGCCGGGCGTGAAGCTCGCGAACCTGCGCTTCCACCACCCGCTCGCATCGGCCCACCCCGGCTACAAGCGCACCGCGCCCGTCTACCTCGGCGACTACGTGACGACCGACACCGGTACCGGCGTCGTGCACTCGTCGCCGGCATACGGCATCGAGGACTTCCAGTCGTGCAAGGCGCACGGGATGACCGACTCGGACATCATCAACCCGGTGATGGGCGACGGTCGTTACATCGAATCGCTGCCGCTGTTCGGCGGCCTGTCGATCTGGGACGCGAACCCGAAGGTCGTCGACGCGCTGCGCGAAGCCGGCTCGCTGCTGCGCAGCGAGCACTACAAGCACAGCTACATGCACTGCTGGCGTCACAAGACGGCGATCATCTACCGCGCGACGTCGCAGTGGTTCGCCGGCATGGACGTGACGCCGCGCGACGGCGGCAAGACGCTGCGCGAAACCGCGCTCGAAGGCATCGACGCCACCGCGTTCTACCCGTCGTGGGGCAAGCAGCGCCTGTTCAGCATGATCGCGAACCGTCCCGACTGGACGCTGTCGCGCCAGCGCCAATGGGGCGTGCCGATGGCGTTCTTCGTGCACAAGGAAACCGGCGAGCTGCACCCGCGCACGCTCGAGCTGCTCGAGGAAGTCGCGAAGCGCGTCGAGCAGTCGGGCATCGAAGCATGGCAAACGCTCGACCCGCGCGAGCTGATCGGCGACGACGCGAACCTGTACGAAAAGAACCGCGACACGCTCGACGTGTGGTTCGACTCGGGCACGACGCACTGGCACGTGCTGCGCGGCTCGCACAAGGATCAGCTGCAGTTCCCGGCCGACCTCTACCTCGAAGGCTCGGACCAGCACCGCGGCTGGTTCCACTCGTCGCTGCTGACCGCGTCGATGATCGACGGCCGTGCGCCGTACAAGGGCCTGCTCACGCACGGCTTCACGGTCGACGGCGAAGGCCGCAAGATGAGCAAGTCGCTCGGCAACGGCATCGATCCGCATGAAGTCGCGAACCGCCTCGGCGCGGAAATCATCCGCCTGTGGATCGCATCGACCGACTATTCGGGCGAGCTCGCGATCTCCGAGGAAATCCTGAAGCGCGTGACCGAAGGCTATCGCCGCATCCGCAACACGCTGCGCTTCCTGCTCGCGAACCTGTCGGACTTCGACTTCGCGCAGCACGCGGTGCCCGTCGAGGACTGGCTCGAGATCGACCGTTATGCGGTCGCGTTCTCGCAGCAACTGCAGACGGAACTGCTCGGCCACTACGAGAAGTACGAATTCCACCCGGTCGTCGCGAAGCTGCAGACGTACTGCTCGGAAGATCTCGGCGGCTTCTACCTCGACGTGCTGAAAGACCGCCTGTACACGAGCGCGGCCGATTCGCGCGCGCGCCGCTCCGCGCAGACCGCGCTGTACCACCTCACGCACGGCCTGCTGCGCGTGCTCGCGCCGTTCCTGTCGTTCACGGCGGAAGAAGCGTGGAAGGTGTTCCAGCCGGCCAGCGACACGATCTTCACGGAAACCTACTACGCGTATCCAGAAGTCGCCGGCTCGGCCGCGCTGATCGAGAAGTGGGCGCTGCTGCGCGACGTGCGCGGCAACGTGACGAAGGCGCTCGAGGAAGCGCGCACCGCGAACCGCATCGGTTCGTCGCTGCAGGCCGAAGTCGCCGTGCATGCGAGCGGCGCACGCTACGACGCGCTCACGAGCCTCGGCGACGATCTCAAGTTCGTGCTGATCACGTCGGCCGCGACGGTCGTCAAGGTCGACGACGAAGCGCAGGAAAGCGTCGACGTCGCGGCGTCGAAGTACCAGAAGTGCGAACGCTGCTGGCACTACCGCGAAGATGTCGGCGCGCACGCCGATCACCCGACGCTGTGCGGCCGCTGCTTCTCCAACCTGTTCGAAAACGGCGAAATCCGGAGCGCTGCTTGAATATGGCGAAAACCCTGTCGAAACCGGCCAGCGGTGCGCTTGCGCCCTGGCTGGGCATTTCGCTGATCGTGATCCTGTTCGACCAGCTGTCGAAGATCGCGATCCTGAAAACGTTCGTGTATGGCGCGCAGCATGCGCTGACGTCGTTCTTCAACCTCGTGCTGGTGTACAACCGCGGCGCCGCGTTCGGTTTCCTGTCGACCGCGAGCGGCTGGCAGCGCTGGGCGTTCACCGCGCTCGGCATCGGCGCGACGCTCGTGATCTGCTTCCTGCTGAAGCGCCACGGCCACCAGCGGCTGTTCAGCGTGTCGCTCGCACTGATCCTCGGCGGCGCGCTCGGCAACGTGATCGACCGGCTCGTCTACGGCCACGTGATCGACTTCCTCGATTTCCACCTCGGCGCCTGGCACTTCCCGGCGTTCAACCTCGCCGATTCCGCGATCACGATCGGCGCGGTGCTGCTGATCTACGACGAACTGCGTCGCGTGCGCGGCTCGCGCTAAGCGCGCATACTCGGCGTCGACGGCCGGCTTCGCGCCGGCCGTTCCGTTTGACCCTTGGAGGCCTGAGTTGGCACAAGCAGAACTCGCAGGAAAACACCTCGTTCTCGGCCTGACGGGCGGCATCGCCTGCTACAAGATCGCCGAGCTCACGCGGCTGCTCGTGAAGGCAGGCGCCACCGTACAGGTCGCGATGACCGAAGCCGCTACCCAGTTCATCACGCCCGTCACGATGCAGGCGCTGTCGGGCCGGCCCGTCTATACGAGCCAGTGGGACGCGCGCATCGACAACAACATGGCGCACATCGACCTGTCGCGCGAAGCCGACGCGATCGTGATCGCGCCCGCGTCGACGGATTTCCTCGCGAAGCTCGCGCACGGGTTCGCGGACGACCTGCTGTCGACGCTGTGCGTCGCGCGCGATTGCCCGCTGCTCGTCGTCCCCGCAATGAACCGCCAGATGTGGCAGAACCCGGCCACGCAACGCAACGCCGCGCAACTGCGCGCGGACGGCGTGTCGGTACTCGGCCCGGATTCGGGTGCGCAGGCGTGCGGCGAAGTCGGCGACGGCCGCATGCTCGAGCCCGAGGCGATCTATGAAGCGATCGTCGCGCACTTCGCGCCGAAGGTGCTCGCGCACCGGCGCGTGCTGATCACGGCCGGCCCGACGTTCGAACCGCTCGACCCGGTACGCGGCCTCACGAACCGCTCGAGCGGCAAGATGGGCTTCGCGCTCGCGCGCGCCGCGCAGCAGGCCGGCGCCGACGTGCATCTCGTCGCGGGGCCGGTCGCGCTCGACACGCCGTGGGGCGTCTACCGGCAGGACGTGCAGACGGCCCAGCAGATGTACGACGCGGTGATGCATGCCGTGAACGACGCCGACATCTTCATCGCGGTGGCCGCGGTCGCCGACTGGCGCGTCGCCCAGCCGGCCGAGCACAAGATGAAGAAGACGGCCGACCGCAAGATGCCCGCGCTCGCATTCGTCGAGAACCCGGACATCCTCGCGTCGGTCGCGGCGCTGCCCGATCCGCCGTACTGCGTCGGGTTCGCGGCCGAAAGCGGCGACCTCGACGTGCACGGCGACGAGAAGCGCAAACGCAAGAACGTGCCGCTGCTCGTCGGCAACCTCGGCCCGCTGACGTTCGGCCGCGACGACAACGAAGTCGTGCTGTTCGAGGCCACCGGCCTCACGCGCCTGCCGCGCGCACCGAAAGACGAACTCGCGCACACGCTCGTCGCGGAAATCGCGAAACGCCTGCCCGACAACCGCCTGATCTGATCTCCCGCGCGGCGGTGCTTGCCGCCGCGCCCTTCCCGACCGATTCGACGACCGCATGAAACTCGACCTGAAGATTCTCGACGCGCGCATGCGCGACTACCTGCCCGCCTATGCAACCACCGGCAGCGCGGGCCTCGACCTGCGCGCATGCCTCGACGCGCCGGTCACGCTGCAGCCGGGCGAAACGACGCTCGTGCCGACCGGCCTCGCGATTCACCTCGCCGATCCCGGCTACGCCGCGCTGATCCTGCCGCGCTCAGGCCTCGGCCACAAGCACGGGATCGTGCTCGGCAACCTCGTCGGCCTGATCGATTCCGACTACCAGGGCCAGCTGATGGTCTCGACGTGGAACCGCGGCCAGACCGAGTTCGTACTGAATCCGTTCGAGCGGCTCGCGCAACTCGTGATCGTGCCGGTCGTGCAGGCGCAGTTCAACATCGTCGACGACTTCGCGGAAAGCGATCGCGGCGAGGGCGGCTTCGGCAGCACCGGCCGTCACTGAACGGCACAATGAAAAAGGGGCCTCGCGGCCCCTTTTTCCTTTCCGTCTCCGTCACTCTTCGACGGGTTGCGCGATCCGCGCGGGCGCAAGGTCGCGCTGCCGCGCCTGGGCGACGATCGCGTAGATCACCAGTGCGACCAGCACGCCGAGCAGCACCGTCGACGAACCGATCGTACCGAGCGCGAGGCCCCCCTTCGCAACCGGCTTCGTCAGCAGATCGCCGATCGTCGCACCGAACGGCCGCGTGAGCACGAACGCGGCCCAGAACAGCAGCACGCCCGAGATCCGCGTGAAATAGTGCGCAAGCACGATCGCCGCGAGCAACCCGCCGATCAGCAGCGCGCCGCCGCCGAAGCCAAGCCCCGAGCTGTCCGCGAGGAAGTCGCCGAGCGCGGTGCCCAGCGTGTTCGAGAACAGGATCGCGATCCAGTACAGCAGCTCGACCTTGCGCGTGCGGATCAGGTCGACCGACAGCGATTCGCCGCTGAGCCGCCACACGGCGAAAATGGCCAGCAGGATCGCGACCAGGATCGACGAGCCGGCCGCATAACCGAGGCCGAGCGTGCGATCCATGAAATCGGACATCGTCGTGCCGGCCGTGCTCGTCGCGACGATCACGGCCCAGTAGATCGCCGGGCGATAACGCGTCGTCCTGAGTTGCGCACCCAGCGTCACGAGAAAGAAACCGAACAGCAGGATCGAGCTCACCGCATAACCGACGTTCAGCGTCATCGACAGCAGGTCGCCGCCGGTTTCGCCGAGCGTCGTCGCACAGATCTTCATGATCCAGAACGCGAGCGTGATTTCGGGAAGTTTGTTCATTCGCACCCCTTTTTGCAGGAAAGCGGCGAGCCGGCGCATGCCGCGCCCGCCTTGCAGGCAGGATCGAATGTAGTCGCCGCGGGCTTAACGGAACCTTAGCGACCGGAAAAAACGGCGCGGGCGGCCGCGCCGGTACCGTCAGCGTGCGTGCTGGTGCCGGTAGTGCAGCGCGTACGCGAGCGTGAGCAGCACGACGAACACGACGCCGACCACCATCGTCATCCGGAATTCGCGCGTGAACGCGGTCGTGAACAGGATCGCCGCGACGAGCCCCGCACCGAGCAGGCTGCCGAACGGGTGCCCCCACATCCGGAACGCGAGCGCGGGGCCGCGATACCGCGAACGGAAGCGCAGGTGCGTGACGAAGATCATCAACCATGTGAACAGCGCGCCGAACATCGCGATCGCCATCATCACCGTGAACGCGGTGTCGGGCACGAGCGCGACCAGCACGGCCGCGACCGCGACGCCGCTGGTCGAGATCCACAGCGCCGCGCGCGGCACGCCGTTCGTGCCGAGCCGGCCGAACACCGCGGGCGCGAGCCGCGCACGCGACAGGCTGAACATCATCCGCGTCGTCACGTAAAGCTGGCTGTTCATCGCCGACAGCGCCGCGATCAGCAACACGAAGTTGATCACGCCCGCCGCGTACGGCACGTGGGTCGCGGCCATCACCTTCACGAACGGGCTTTCGTCGGTGCCGGCCTGCGTCCACGGCACGATCGCGAGCATCAGCGACAACGTCAGCAGGTAGAACAGGACGAGCCGGAACACGGTCGAGCGGAATGCGCGCGTGACCGCGTGCTGCGGATCGCGCGCCTCGCCGGCCGCGATCGCGACGGCTTCGATGCTCATGTAGCTGAAGATCGCGACGATCACCGCGACCCAGGTGCCCCACGGCCCCTTCGGCATGAAGCCGCCGTGCGCGGTGTAGTTCGCGAACCCGATGCCGGATGCGACCGGCGCCGACCACACGAGATACGCGCCGAGCACGATGAACACGACGATTGCCGCGATCTTCAGCAGCGAGAATGCGTATTCGACCGTGCCGTACAGCGTGACGCTCGCGAGATTCACGGCGATCAGCAGCGCGGAGAAGCCGATCACCCAGTACCAGCCGGGCACGGCCGGGAACCAGTACTTCATGAACACGGCGATCGCGCTGATCTCGGTGCCGATCGCGAACACCACCGCGAACCAGTACGCATAACGCACCAGGAAGCCGGCGAGGGGGCCGACGTAGTGCTCGGCATACGCGCCGAACGAGCCGGCGGTCGGATGCGCGACCGTCATTTCCGCGAGCGCGCCCATCAGCAGCAGCGCGATCAGCGCGCCGATCGCATACGAGACCAGCACGCTCGGGCCGGCGAGCCCGATCGCGAACCCGCTGCCGAGGAACAGGCCCGTGCCGATCGCGCCGCCGATCGCGATCATCGCCATCTGCCCCGACGTCAGCGCGTGGCGCAACCCTTGTTCGCGTGCGACGATGTCGTCGAACGTCCGTTGTTGTTGTGTCACTGCGTTACCACTCCCCTGCACCACCATCGCGCCGCCGGCGCCGGATAAAACGAAACGGCGCGGAGAACTTCCCGCGCCGTTCGCATGAACAACGAATTATCGCTTACTCGACTTCGACCGTCTCTTCGTTCGGCTTGTGCGGCGGATTCGCCAGCTTGTCGAACGACAACTGCACCTTGTCGTTTTCGTCGACATCGACCGTCACGTGGCCGCCGTTGACGAGCTTGCCGAACAGCAGCTCGTCGGCCAGCGCGCGCCGGATCGTGTCCTGGATCAGCCGCTGCATCGGCCGCGCGCCCATCAGCGGGTCGAAGCCGTGCTTCGCGAGATGCTTGCGCAACGCATCGGTGAAGAGCGCGTCGACCTTCTTCTCGTGCAGCTGTTCCTCGAGCTGGATCAGGAACTTGTCGACCACACGCATGATGATTTCCTCATCGAGCGAGCGGAAGCTGATGATCGAATCCAGGCGGTTGCGGAACTCCGGCGTGAACAGGCGCTTGATGTCGGTCATCTCGTCGCCCGTCTCGCGGCGCGTCGTGAAGCCGATCGTCGCCTTCTGCATCGACTCGGCGCCCGCGTTCGTCGTCATGATGATGATGACATTGCGGAAATCCGCTTTGCGGCCGTTGTTGTCCGTCAGCGTGCCGTGGTCCATCACCTGCAGCAGCACGTTGAAGATGTCCGGATGCGCCTTCTCGATTTCGTCGAGCAGCAGCACGCAGTGCGGCTTCTTCGTGACGGCTTCGGTCAGCAGGCCGCCCTGGTCGAACCCGACGTAGCCCGGCGGCGCGCCGATCAGGCGGCTCACCGCATGACGCTCCATGTATTCCGACATGTCGAAGCGGATCAGCTCGATGCCGAGCGTGAACGCGAGCTGGCGCGCCACTTCGGTCTTGCCGACACCCGTCGGGCCGGAGAACAGGAACGCGCCGATCGGCTTGTCCATCTTGCCGAGGCCCGCGCGCGCCATCTTGATCGAGGCGGCGAGCGCATCGATCGCCGGATCCTGGCCGAACACGACGCTCTTCAGGTCGCGGTCGAGCGTCTGCAGCTTGCTGCGATCGTCCTGCGACACGCTCTGCGGCGGCACGCGCGCGATCTTCGAGATGATTTCCTCGATCTCGCTCTTGCCGATCGTCTTCTTCTGCTTCGACTTCGGCAGGATGCGCTGGGCGGCGCCCGCCTCGTCGATCACGTCGATCGCCTTGTCCGGCAGGTGACGGTCGGTGATGAAGCGCGCCGACAGTTCGGCCGCGGCCGACAGTGCGCCCGACGAATACTTGACGCCGTGATGCTCCTCGAAGCGCGACTTCAGCCCGCGCAGGATCGCGACCGTCTGCTCGACGGTCGGCTCGCTCACGTCGACCTTCTGGAAGCGCCGCGACAGCGCCGCATCCTTCTCGAAGATGCCGCGATACTCGGTGAACGTGGTCGCGCCGATGCACTTGAGCGTGCCCGACGACAGCGCCGGCTTCAGCAGGTTCGACGCGTCGAGCGTGCCGCCCGACGCGGCGCCCGCGCCGATCAGCGTATGAATTTCGTCGATGAACAGGATCGCGTGCGGACGCTCCTTCAGCTCCTTCAGCACCGTCTTCAGACGTTGCTCGAAATCGCCGCGGTACTTGGTGCCCGCGAGCAGCGCGCCCATGTCGAGAGAGTAGACCTGCGCGTTCGCAAGGATGTCCGGCACTTCGCCGCGCGTGATGCGATAGGCGAGCCCTTCCGCGATCGCGGTCTTGCCGACGCCGGCCTCGCCGACGAGCAGCGGATTGTTCTTGCGGCGACGGCACAGCACCTGGACCACGCGCTCGACCTCGGGCTCGCGACCGATCAGCGGATCGATGCGGCCGTCCTTCGCCATCTGGTTCAGGTTCTGCGTGAATTGCGCGAGCGGCGTTTCCTTCTGCGCGTTCGCGTCTTCGCTTTCCGCGCTCGCGTCGGCCGACTTGGCGGCTTCGCCGCCGTTGGTCTTCGCGATGCCGTGCGAAATGAAGTTCACGACGTCCAGGCGCGTGACGCCCTGCTGCTGCAGGTAGTAGACGGCATGCGAATCCTTCTCGCCGAAGATCGCGACCAGCACGTTCGCGCCGGTGACTTCCTTCTTGCCGTTCGACGTCGACTGGACGTGCATGATCGCGCGCTGAATCACGCGCTGGAAACCGAGCGTCGGCTGGGTATCGACATCGTCGGTACCCGGGACGGTAGGTGTGTTGTCGTGGATGAAATTGCGCAGGTTCTGACGCAAGTCCTCGATGTTGGCCGCGCACGCGCGCAACACCTCGGCTGCCGTCGGATTATCCAGCAGGGCCAGCAGCAAATGCTCGACCGTTATGAACTCATGGCGCGCCTGGCGTGCTTCCATGAACGCCATGTGCAGGCTGACTTCCAATTCCTGGGCAATCATGCTTCCTCCATCACGCACTGCAGCGGATGCCCGGCCTGCCGCGCATGGGTAACGACTTGCTCAACCTTGGTCGACGCGATGTCCCGCGTATAGACCCCACAAACCCCTCGCCCTTCGCGATGGACCTTCAGCATGATCTGCGTGGCCGTCTCGCGATCCTTCTTGAAATACTCCTGGACCACCATCACGACGAATTCCATCGGCGTGAAGTCGTCGTTCAGCAGCACCACCTTGTACATCGAAGGCGGCTTGAGCTTCTGCTGCTTGCGTTCCAGGACGGTGCTGTCCTGCTTGTCCGGGATAATCGCCATACACCCATTCTAAACAACTCGGACAGGCCCGCAATCCTGCCATTACCCGACCGACCGGCCGGCGCCCTCCCCGGAATCCCGGAACACGCGATCTTCTTCGTGCCATACGAAAGCCGGCTGCGGTGCCGGCTTTCACGCGTGGCGCGGAACACGAACCGTCAGGGGGAACCGCACCGGAACGTCGTGTCCGCATCCAGTATCCCACAAGCCGGGACGACTCGAACGCGTGTCACTCGAGCCTGGTATATGAGCCGATTATGCGGCTTTTCAAGTCCTCGCGCTTGGCCGCGTGCTGCCAAGCAAAGCCGGAAAAACCCTGAAAATGGGTTCTTTACAACGTCCCTCTAAACGTCTAAAAATTCCACTTGACACTCCAATAAAGAGCGCCAACAATCAAGCTGGCACTTTTTTCAATTGGCCGGTCGGCAAGTTGAAAGAGGCCGAGGTGAGCTTGTGAGGGGGGAACGGCTGCATTTTCCGGTCGTTTAGCTTTTCGAGCGTGCTCGTGGTAAGTAGCAGCGACTGTGTGACAGGGGAAGTAGGAAATGGCAACTGGTATCGTTAAGTGGTTCAACGACGCGAAGGGCTTCGGTTTCATCACTCCCGATGAGGGCGGTGAGGATCTGTTTGCGCACTTCTCGGCTATCACCATGAATGGCTTCAAGACGCTGAAGGAAGGCCAGAAGGTGAGCTTTGACGTCGTCCAAGGGCCGAAGGGCAAGCAAGCGTCGAACATCCAGGCCGTATAAGGCACCGGATATCAGACGAAGAAACCCGGCGCATTGCGCCGGGTTTCTTTTTTTTCGAGGCCAGCCAATCGATTATCGATTGGCCGGCCTTTTCGTTCAATCCCGATAATTGAACACATATTGTCTTGTCACACACGCAGATCGGATACTCATCCGGCACGTGAAACATAATCGTCACTTCGTTACACGACCTTCAGCGTGCCCATCATGCCGAGATCCTCGTGTTCGAGAATGTGGCAATGAAACATGCGCTCTCCGCGCATGTCCTGCGTGACGAGAATCGTCACGGTTTCGCCGCTGCGCACGTTCACGGTATCGCGCCATGCACGGAACGGTTCGCTCGTGCGCGAACCGCCCGATGCCCGCTCGATCACCTGGAACTGCGTGCCGTGCAGGTGGAACGGGTGATCCATGTCGGTGCCGTTGCGGATCGTCCAGCGCTCGACATCGCCAGCGCGGCTCGTCAGCGTCGCACGGTGCGGCGCGTAGGTGTCGCCGTTGATCGTGAAGCGCATGCCCGCCGGGCGGCCGTGTGCGCCCCCCTTCATCATCGCGTCCATATCCATCTCCTCGCCGAACGCGACCTCCTTGTGCGCAACCGGCTCGCCCAGCGGCGGCACCGCACGCAATGTCGTCGGCAGCACGCGCGCGGTGGCCGGCGCAAACGCGACGTCGGCCAGCGCCAGTGCCGGATCGGCCGGCAGGCTGCCGTGCCCGTCATCGTGCGACATCGACATCTTGCGGCGGTCGTATTCGGCCGCCTGCAGCACCGCGCGCGACGCGCGATCGCCGGCGCGCACCAGCAGCTCCGCACGTTCGCCCGGCGCGATCAGCAGCGACGTGACGCGGCGCGGCGCGTCGAACAGCCCGCCGTCGGTGCCCGCGTGCTCGAATGCACGGCCGTCGTCGAACGCAATACGCAAGTAGCGCGCGCTGCACGCGTTCCACACGCGCCAGCGCTCGTCGCCCGCGACGTCGATCCGCGGCCGGCGCGCGCCGTTGACCAGCACGAACTGGCCTTCGCGGCCGTTCATCCAGTCCATCATGTCGTTCGGCGCAATCGTGCCGTCACGCGCAAGCTTCAGGTCCGACACGAACATGTTGCGCTCGGGCCAGCCCGCCAGCGGATCGTCCGCGGCGCGCACGACGAACGGGCCGGCGAGCCCGCGAAACACCTGCTCGGCCGTCATCATGTGCGGATGCGGGTGATACCAGTAGGTACCGGCGCTCCCCTTCGGCAACGTGAAGCGGTACACGCGCGACGCGCCGGGCGCGACGGGATCGGACGGGTTGCCGTCCTGGTCGGGCGGCACCGGCAGGCCGTGCCAGTGGATCGTCGACGATTGCGGCAGCTTGTTCACGAACTTGATCTCGACCGTGTCGCCCTCGCGCACGTCGATCAGTGGACCAACGACGGGGCCCTGCGTGCCCGCGCCGAACTGCCAGAACGTGGTCGGCCGCGCACCGTGCAGCATCGGGCGCGCAACCGGCTGCGCCACCAGCGTGGCCCGGAACGTGCCGGGCTCGCGGCTTTCGTTCGCGAGCGTACGCAGCGCCGCGAGCGGCGCGCCGGCCGGCAGCGCGTCGGCGGCAGCAAGCGCGGCCGGGGCGGACTTGCCGTGCTGCCCGTGACCCGCCATTCCTGACATGGACGACATGCCGGGCATGTCGTCCATCGAGTCCATGCCGGCCATGCCGGCGTGACCGGCATGCTGCGCCCACGCGGCGCGGGCGAACAGCGACGCGGCCGCGACTCCGATGGCGCGCGACAGGAAGGTTCTCCGTATCATCAAATCGTTCCTCGTTATCCATGCTGCGTCGCGCGGCCGCCGCGACACCCGCGCCGCCGGCTGAAGCGCCGATGCGCGACGCCAATCCTGATGCCCGCGTCATCATAACCGCTGGCTCATATCGAGACGCTTCGCCGCCGGACGGGCGGCGATACGCCGCACACTCGACAACGCCGCGCTGGATTCAGCACGCATCGACCGGCATCGTCGATCGGCGATCCGCAGCCCTTCACTCGCTCCCCCAACACCAATCACCGCCCGCCCCATGCAGTCTCCAGGCGGCCGCCCGGCACCCGCCGTTCAGCCGCGCCCCGGCGTCGGCCGCGTCACCGGTTCGCAAACCCGTCAATATTTCACGATGCGGAACAAGTCTCTGCGTTGTAAAAATTCGTGGTGCAGGGCACAAATTTCCCGTTTCGCGATGCCAAAAAACGTTCCGCAATACAAAATGCAGAATGCAAATATTTGTTTTATAAAGAGAATTTTTGTTTAGTGGAGCCGTTCAACATGCACCATCCAACCGGGTCGCGGACGTAGACTTTGTCCCATGCACTGACGCTTCGCCACGACGTTCGATACGGAACGCGGCGCAAGCAGCCAGTCGGGCCACAGCCGGTCGAACCGGCAGGCGGCACAACAGAATCGCTTGTGATCAGAAAGGGAGAACGGAAATGAAGGGATTTCGCTTTGGTTCAGCGCTCGGGTCGTTCTACATCCTGCCGGGTAACGGTGGCTGGGAAGCGACGTTCGGCAACGCCCTGCTCGGCGCATTCTCGTGCCCCGAAGTGGCGGCCGACCACATCTCCCGCGGCGACTGCGAGCAACTGTCCGAACTGGACACGGCAACGCTCGAAGTGCCGCACGAAATCGCCGAATGGGAAATCGTTCACGTCTGAATGGCAAGCCTGCAACAAAAAACGCCCCGGGCGACCAGGGCGTTTTTTTCTTGTAACAGGCGGAGGGCAGCCTGGCCCGCCGCGCCGTCACTTGCTTCGACTCGCGCGATCGCGCGGCCCGCGTCAGGCGACCGCGTCGACGATGGCGTTCAGCGTCGCGCTCGGGCGCATCGCCTGGCTCGTCAGGTCGACGTTCGGACGGTAGTAGCCGCCGATGGCCTGCGCCTTGCCTTGCGCGGCAGCCAGTTCTTCCAGAATGCGCGCTTCGTTGTCGGACAACGACTTCGCCACGCCTTCGAACTGCGCCTTCAGCGCCGCGTCCTCGGTCTGCTCGGCCAGCGCCTGCGCCCAGTACAGGCACAGGTAGAAGTGGCTGCCGCGGTTGTCGAGGCCGCCGACCTTGCGCGCCGGCGACTTGTTCTCGTCCAGGAACTTGCCGGTCGCCTGGTCGAGCGTCTTCGCGAGCACGAGCGCCTTCGGGTTCTGGTACGCGTTGCCGAGGTGTTCGAGCGATGCCGCGAGCGCGAGGAATTCGCCGAGCGAATCCCAGCGCAGGAAGCCTTCCTCGACGAACTGCTGCACGTGCTTCGGCGCGGAACCGCCCGCACCCGTTTCGAACATCCCGCCGCCGGCCATCAGCGGCACGATCGACAGCATCTTCGCGCTGGTGCCGAGTTCCATGATCGGGAACAGGTCGGTCAGGTAGTCGCGCAGCACGTTGCCGGTGACCGAGATCGTGTCCTTGCCCGCACGGATGCGCTCGAGCGAGAAGCGCGTCGCGTCGACCGGCGTCATCACGCGGATGTCGAGGCCGTTCGTGTCGTGATCCTTCAGGTAACGCTCGACCTTCGCGATGATCTGCGCGTCGTGTGCGCGTGCCGGATCGAGCCAGAACACGGCCGGTGCGCCGGTCGCGCGTGCGCGGTTGACTGCGAGCTTGACCCAGTCCTGCACCGGTGCGTCCTTCGTCTGGCACATGCGCCAGATGTCGCCCGATTCCACCGCATGCTCGAGCAGCACGTTGCCCGCTTCGTCGGTGACGCGCACGACGCCATCCGCCGGAATCTGGAACGTCTTGTCGTGCGAACCGTATTCTTCAGCCGCCTGCGCCATCAGGCCGACGTTCGGCACGCTGCCCATCGTGACCGGATCGAACGCGCCGTGCTGCTTGCAGTCCTCGATCACGGCCTGGTAGACACCGGCGTAGCAACGATCCGGAATCACGGCCTTCGCGTCGTACAGCTGGCCGTCCGGGCCCCACATGCCGCCCGAATCGCGGATCATCGCCGGCATCGAAGCGTCGACGATCACGTCGCTCGGCACGTGCAGGTTCGTGATGCCCTTGTCCGAGTTGACCATCGCAAGGCGCGGACGCACCGCGTATTCGGCCTTGATGTCGGCTTCGATCGCTTCGCGCGTGTCGGCCGGCAGGTCCTTCAGGCGCGCGTACAGGTCGCCGATCCCGTTGTTCGGGTTGAAACCGGCCTGCGCCAGCACGTCTGCGTGTTTCGCAAGCGCGTCGCGGTAGAACACCGACACGAAGTGACCGAACAGGATCGGGTCCGAGACCTTCATCATGGTCGCCTTCAGGTGCACCGAGAACAGCACGTCCTGCGCCTTCGCGTCGGCGATCTGCGCTTCGATGAAGCTGCGCAGCGCGTTGCGGCTCATCACCGATGCGTCGATGACTTCACCCGCCTTCACGGCCGTCTTTTCCTTCAGCACCTTCTTCGCGCCGTCGGTCGTCGTGAGTTCGATCTTCACGCTGCCGGCTTCGGCGATCAGCGCCGACTTCTCGCTGCCGTAGAAGTCGCCTTCGCTCATGTGCGCGACGTGCGCCTTCGACGTGGCTTTCCAGGCGCCCATCTTGTGCGGATGCTTGCGTGCGTAGTTCTTGACCGACAGCGGCGCGCGGCGGTCGGAGTTGCCTTCGCGCAGCACCGGGTTCACCGCGCTGCCCTTGATCTTGTCGTAGCGGGCCTTGACCGCCTTCTCTTCGTCCGTCGACGGATCTTCCGGGTAGGCCGGCAGCGCGTAGCCCTGCGCCTGCAGTTCGGCGATCGCGGCCTTGAGCTGCGGCACCGATGCGCTGATGTTCGGCAGCTTGATGATGTTCGCTTCCGGCTTCAGCGTGAGCTGGCCCAGTTCGGCCAGATCGTCGGAACCCTTCTGCTCGGGCGGCAGGATGTCTGCGAATGCCGCGACGATGCGGCCGGCGAGCGAGATGTCGCGCGTTTCGACGGCGACGCCGGACGAACGCGTGAAGGCCTTGACGATCGGCAGCAGCGAATAGGTCGCGAGCGCGGGCGCTTCGTCAGTGAGGGTGTAGATGATCTTGGGCGAAGTGGACATGGTCGATGCGTTGCTACGTGAAAATTTGGACTGAGGAGCGCCGGCGGTAACCGGCGGGGAGCGACCGGGTCGGTCGCGAAAGGGGCGCGCCGGCTCAGCCGGGCGGTGGTGTTGCGAGGGCCGTCATGTTCTACCTTGCAGGGCCTCCGGGCCGCATCGCGGCGCCGCGGCCCGCATGCCGGACCGCCCTGCCAACAAACCTGCCATCCACGAAACGCTCCGGCGCCGGCAGTCAGCGCCGGGGCGGCCGGCAACCTGCCGGCCCACCCCGGAAGGGGACTTACATGTTCTCGATCAGCACTTCACCGAAGCCCGAGCACGACACCTGCGTCGCACCTTCCATCAGGCGCGCGAAGTCGTACGTGACGCGCTTCTGCAGGATCGACTTCTCCATCGCGGCGATGATCGTGTCGGCTGCTTCCGTCCAGCCGAGGTGGCGCAGCATCATTTCCGCCGACAGGATCTCGGAACCCGGGTTCACGTAATCCTTGCCCGCGTACTTCGGCGCCGTGCCGTGCGTCGCCTCGAACATCGCGACCGAATCCGACAGGTTCGCACCCGGTGCGATCCCGATGCCGCCGACCTGCGCGGCCAGTGCGTCGGAGATGTAGTCGCCGTTCAGGTTCAGCGTGGCGATCACGTCGTATTCGGCCGGGCGCAGCAGGATCTGCTGCAGGAACGCATCGGCGATCGAATCCTTGATGACGATCTCGTTGCCCGTCTTCGGGTTCTTCACGCGCATCCACGGGCCGCCGTCGATCAGCTCGCCGCCGAATTCCTTCTGCGCCAGCGCGTAGCCGGCGTCACGGAACAGGCCTTCCGTGAACTTCATGATGTTGCCCTTGTGCACCAGCGTGACCGACTTGCGATCGTTGTCGATCGCGTACTGGATCGCCTTGCGCACGAGACGCTCGGTGCCTTCGGTCGACACGGGCTTGACGCCGATCCCCGAGGTTTCCGGGAAGCGGATCTTCTTCACGCCCATCTCGTCCTGCAGGAACTTGATGACCTTCTTCGCCTGCTCGGAGCCCGCGGCCCATTCGATGCCCGCGTAGATGTCTTCCGAGTTCTCGCGGAAGATCACCATGTCGATCTTTTGCGGCTCGCGCACCGGCGACGGCACGCCCTTGAAGTACTGCACCGGGCGCAGACACACGTACAGGTCGAGTTCCTGGCGCAGCGCGACGTTCAGCGAACGGATGCCGCCGCCGACCGGGGTCGTGAGCGGCCCCTTGATCGACACCACGTATTCCTTGAGCACCTGCAGCGTTTCGTCCGGGAGCCACACGTCCGGGCCGTACACCTTCGTCGCCTTCTCGCCCGCGAAGATCTCCATCCAGTGGATCTTGCGCTTGCCCTTGTAGGCATGCGCGACCGCCGCGTCGACAACCTTGATCATGACCGGCGTGATATCGAAGCCCGTACCGTCGCCTTCGATATAGGGAATGATCGGCTGATCGGAAACGTTGAGCGAGAAGTCCTTGTTGACGGTGATCTTGTCACCGCCTTCCGGAACCTTGATGTGCTGATACGGCATGATCGACTCCAGTGACGTGGCTGAGCAGGTGATGCTGGTCGAAGCTGCGCGCGCGGCGGGGGCGCGGCATGGCCACCCCGTGACGGCAACAGCGAGCCGCTATTCTAGCGCCCCAACCGGGCACTTCGGCATGAACCGCGGCACTGCGTATCAAGACCCCACTTATGTCTTATATAAGACAGAGGACTTGGCGTTCCGTATTATGCATTAAGATTCCGCCATTTGCCATAGACCGCCCGCCCCCGCCTCCCGCGGCGCGCCGGGCGGACGACCCGCCATGAACCTGATCGCCCTCAACAAGCCGTTCGGCACGATTTGCCAGTTTTCCGCGCACGAGACGCGCCCGTCGCTCGGCGACTGGGTAAAAACGCCCGGCGTCTACGCGGCCGGCCGGCTCGACGCGGACAGCGAGGGGTTGCTGCTGCTCACCGACGACGGCGCGCTGCAGGCGCGCATCGCCGAGCCGCGCCACAAGCTCGTGAAGCGCTACTGGGCACAGGTCGAGGGCGCGCCGGGCGCCGCCGACCTGAAGGCGCTCGCGCGCGGCGTCGACCTCGGCGACTACGTGACGCGGCCATGCCGCGCCGAATTCATCGAACCGCCCGACGCGCTGTGGCCGCGCAACCCGCCGATCCGCTACCGCGCCGCGATCCCGACGACGTGGATCGAACTCGCGATCACCGAAGGCAAGAACCGGCAGGTGCGCCGGATGACGGCGGCCGTCGGCTTCCCGACGTTGCGCCTGGTACGCGTCGGCATCGGTGCACTGGATATATTCGCGCTCGACATTGCACCGGGAGAAACAATCGCGCTGCCGCCGCGCGCGCCGTGGGACGGTTTCGCGCCCGCCGGATGACGAATTCGGGACGGGCGAATTTTTCGTCATCTTTTTCGTCAACCGCCCGCGAAGATCGCGCGTTAAACCACGCAGATGCCAACCTTAGCTATCCGGCATTGGCAGCCGAGCCGTGTTTGCGTCACGAAAGCGACGTTTTTATCGAATACGATTCGGCGCCCGCAGCGCAATGAGAAATTTCTCGAAGCGTCTGTCAACCGAAAGGTGGATGGCACCGTTAGACGACATGACTCCTATTGCCGGGTCATTTGGTTAATTAACTAAAGCTGAGGAACACAACATGAACAAACTGATCGCCGCTCTGGTCGCTGGCCTCTTCGCAACGGCTGCATTCGCACAAGCATCGGCTCCGGAAGCTGCTCCGGCTGCTGCTGAAGCTGCTTCGGCACCGGCTAAGCACGCTGCTAAGAAGCACCACGCAGCCAAGAAGCACCACAAGGCATCGAAGAAGGCTGCAGCAAGCGACGCAGCAGCACCGGCAGCTGCTTCGAACTAAGTAAGCTTGCTGTAATAACGCAGTCAAGAACACGCAGTCTTGCCGTTCTTACGGCGTTGAAAGGCAGATCACCGCAAGGCGATCTGCCTTTTTCTTTTTTGTGCCCGTCTGCGCGCATCGCGTACCATGCGGGTCTTGTTTTCCAGATAGGAGCCTTGCTGTGCAATTCTCCCTGCGCTCGTCGCTCGGCCGCCTTGCGCGCGCCGCCGTGTTTCCCGCCGCGCTCGCCGTCCTCGCGCTCGGCATGCAGGCCGCCAGCGCGCAAGTGCCGCCCGGCGCCAAGCAGCCGAGCGAATTCCCGCGCGTGAAGCTGCGCGCCGGCATGTACGTGATCGACGCGGCCGTCGCCGCGAACGACCCCGACCGCGAACAGGGGCTGATGTACCGTTCGCAGCTCGCGCCGAACGAAGGCATGCTGTTCGTGTTCAACGAGAACGCGGTGCACTGCTTCTGGATGAAGAACACGCTGATCCCGCTGTCGATCGCGTTCATCCGCGCGGACGGCACGATCACCGACATTGACGAGATGAAGGCCGAGACGACCGACAACCACTGCCCGCGCAACAACGGCGTCTATGCCCTCGAAATGAGCAAGGGCTGGTTCGCGGCGAAGGGCATCAAGCCCGGCATGAAGCTCGAAGGGCTGCCGCAAGCCCAGTAACGGATATCGCCGCGCCGCCGACCCGCGCCGCGTACCGACCGAAGCCGGCCGCCCGTTGCGCGCCGGCTTTTTTTCGCCTGCCGCCGCCGGCGCCCGCCTTGATTCGGCAAACACTGCCCGCATCTGCAAAAGCCACGGACAAGCGCTATCCTTTAAATCTCGCTAGTCCAGCCCGGGCCGGCCCAGCCGGCCCGCTTACGATCCGAACCTAAGGAGGTTCACGTGCCCCGCAAAACCCCCATCGAGCGCTATCGCAATATCGGGATCAGTGCTCACATCGATGCCGGCAAGACCACGACGACCGAGCGCATCCTGTTTTACACCGGCGTGAGCCACAAGATCGGTGAAGTGCACGACGGCGCGGCCACGATGGACTGGATGGAGCAGGAGCAGGAACGCGGCATCACGATCACGTCGGCCGCGACCACGGCCTTCTGGAAGGGCATGGCCGGCAACTATCCGGAGCACCGGATCAACATCATCGACACGCCCGGGCACGTCGACTTCACGATTGAAGTCGAGCGCTCGATGCGCGTGCTCGACGGCGCGTGCATGGTCTACGACTCGGTCGGCGGCGTGCAGCCGCAGTCCGAAACCGTCTGGCGCCAGGCCAACAAGTACAAGGTGCCGCGCATCGCGTTCGTCAACAAGATGGACCGCATCGGCGCCGATTTCTTCCGCGTGCAGCGGCAGATCGGCGAGCGCCTGAAAGGCGTCGCCGTGCCGATCCAGATTCCGATCGGCGCGGAGGATCATTTCCAGGGCGTCGTCGACCTCGTGAAGATGAAGGCGATCGTGTGGGACGACGAAAGCCAGGGCGTGAAGTTCACGTACGAGGACATCCCCGCGAACCTCGTCGAGCTCGCGCACGAATGGCGCGAGAAGATGGTCGAGGCCGCGGCCGAAGCCAGCGAGGAACTGCTCGAGAAGTATCTGCACGACCATGAATCGTTGACCGAGGACGAGATCAAGGCCGCGCTGCGCAAGCGCACGATCGCGAACGAGATCGTGCCGATGCTGTGCGGCAGCGCGTTCAAGAACAAGGGCGTGCAGGCGATGCTCGACGCGGTGATCGACTACCTGCCGTCGCCCGTCGACGTGCCCGCGATCCTCGGCCACGACTTCCACGATCCGGAAAAGCCGGCGGAACGTCATCCGAGCGACGACGAGCCGTTCTCGTCGCTCGCGTTCAAGATCATGACCGACCCGTTCGTCGGTCAGCTGATCTTCTTCCGTGTGTATTCGGGCGTCGTCGAATCCGGCGACACAGTGCTGAACGCGACCAAGGACAAGAAGGAACGGCTCGGCCGGATCCTGCAGATGCACGCGAACGAGCGCAAGGAAATCAAGGAAGTGCGCGCGGGCGACATCGCGGCCGCCGTCGGCCTGAAGGAAGCGACCACCGGCGACACGCTGTGCGACCCGACGAAGCCGATCATCCTCGAGAAGATGGAATTCCCGGAACCGGTGATCTCGCAGGCCGTCGAGCCGAAGACGAAGGCCGACCAGGAAAAGATGGGCCTCGCGCTGAACCGTCTCGCGCAGGAAGATCCGTCGTTCCGCGTGCAGACCGACGAAGAGTCCGGCCAGACGATCATTTCGGGGATGGGCGAGCTTCACCTCGAAATCCTGGTCGACCGGATGAAGCGTGAATTCGGCGTCGAAGCGACGGTCGGCAAGCCGCAGGTCGCGTATCGCGAGACGGTGCGCACGACGGCGTCCGACATCGAGGGCAAGTTCGTCAAGCAGTCGGGTGGCCGCGGTCAGTACGGCCATGCGGTGATCACGCTCGAGCCGAACCCCGGCAAGGGCTACGAGTTCCTCGACGAGATCAAGGGCGGCGTGATTCCGCGTGAATTCATCCCGGCCGTCGACAAGGGCATCACCGAAACGCTGAAGAGCGGCGTGCTCGCGGGCTACCCGGTCGTCGACGTGAAGGTGCACCTGACGTTCGGCTCGTACCACGACGTCGACTCGAACGAAAACGCGTTCCGGATGGCCGGTTCGATGGCGTTCAAGGAAGCGATGCGCCGTGCGAAGCCGGTGCTGCTCGAGCCGATGATGGCGGTCGAGGTCGAGACGCCCGAGGAATTCATGGGCAACGTGATGGGCGACCTGTCGAGCCGTCGCGGCATCGTGCAGGGGATGGAAGACATCGCGGGCGGCGGCGGCAAGCTCGTGCGCGCCGAGGTGCCGCTCGCGGAGATGTTCGGCTATTCGACGTCGCTGCGTTCGGCCACGCAGGGCCGCGCAACCTACACGATGGAGTTCAAGCAGTACGCGGAAACGCCGGCCAACGTATCGGAAGGCGTGATCAGCGCGAAAGTGAAGTAAGCGCGGCGCGATCTCGCGCTGTCGCACGCAGCAAGGCCCGTCCGGAACCGGACGGGCCTTTTTTCATGCGTGCACGCCGTGCGCGCGGCTTTTTTGATCGGCACGACCGGTATTTTTTTCGCGTGCCACAATGCAGCGCGATTCGTCAGATGGAACCATCCCGATGCCGCCCACCCCTGCCCTGCGCCGCCTGCTGATCCTCTATGCCGGCCTGATCGCCGCGAACGCCGCCGTCTGGCTGTGGGCGCTCGCCGTGTTGCGCGATCATCCGCTGCTGCTCGGCACCGCGGCGATCGCTTACGGGCTCGGGCTGCGTCACGCGGTCGACGCCGATCACATCGCCGCGATCGACGTTGCGACGCGCAAGCTGATGCAGGACGGCCAGCGTCCGGTGAGCGTCGGGCTGTTCTTCTCGCTCGGCCATTCGACGATCGTGATCGCCGCGACGCTCGGCATCGCGCTGACGGCATTCGCGCTGCGCGACCGGTTCGATGCGTTCCGCGAGATCGGCGGCACGATCGGCACGGCGGTATCGGCCACCTTCCTGCTCGTGCTCGCGTGCGTGAACCTGGCGATCCTGCGCGACGTGTGGCGGCGCTATCGCGGCACGCACGGGCATGGGCACGGGCACGCGCACGATGCGGCGCACGTGCACCGCCCGGCCGGGCTCGTGTCCCGGCTGCTGCGTCCGCTGTTCCGGTTCGTGTCGAAGAGCTGGCACATGTATCCGGTCGGCGTGCTGTTCGGGCTCGGTTTCGATACTGCAACCGAAATCGGCCTGCTCGCGATCGCGGCCGCACAGGCGAGCCAGGGGCTGCCGGTCTATACGGTCATGCTGTTTCCCGCGCTTTTCACCGCCGGCATGACGCTGATCGACTCGACCGATAACGTGCTGATGATTCACGCGTACGGCTGGGCGATGGACGATCCGCAGCGCAAGCTGCTCTACAACGCGAGCATCACGTTCGTGTCGGCGGCCGTCGCGCTGGCGATCGGCGGGATCGAGGCAGCCGGCCTGCTGGCCGACAAGCTGTCGCTGACGGGCCCCCTGCGCGACGCGCTCGATGCGGTCGGCGAGCGCTTCGGCTCGATCGGCTACGGCATCGTCGCCCTGTTCCTCGTCTGCTGGATCGCATCGATCCTGTTCCACCGCTGGCAGCGCGCGGCCGATGCGCCCGCGCGCTGAACTTAGCTCAGACGTTTCATTCCGGAAACAAAACTCCTACCAAAGACGTTGCATGCGCCGTCGCGCGCTGCGCGCGCCTTGTGCCGCGGGCTCAAGCGGCCGATGGCACGGATCTAGCAGATAGGGCTTCGCACGGCGGGCCCGCATGCCGCTCCGCGATCGAGGCTGGCGTCCAGCGCCGGCCCGAAGGCGATCGGCTGCCGACAGGACTACGAACCTTTACCGGCCCCCTGCACTACACGTAGATTGCCGCGCGGCGACGAGGCATCGCGCGCATGGGGAGGCCATGATGCTCAAGACGAAACGACCGTTCCGCACGACGGGACGGTGCCATCGCGCAACCTTGTTCGCCGCAGCCGCGTTCGCGTGCTGCTGCTCGTATGCCGTCGCACAGGACGCGACACCGGACTCCGCGCCCGATGCCGTTGCCGGCGCGGACGCCATCATGATGCTGGTCGACGACGCTTCGCCGTGCGCAGCGAATCCGGCTGCGTGCTCGGTGCACGTCTTCGCCGGCGGGCACGCCGGCGGGAACGGCGCAGGTGCGACCGGCAATGGCAGCGGCAGCAGCCCCAGTAGCGGAAATGGCAGTGGCGGCGGCAGCGGAAGCGGAAGCAACGGGAACGGTACCGTCGGACCTGCCGGCGTCGGCGGAACGACGAGCGGAACATCCGGCGGCACGAGCGGTTCGGGTGGCTCGGGCCGCGGTGGCAACGCGTCTGGTAACGGTGGTTCGGGAGGGTCTTCCGGGGGTGGCTCGTCCGGTGGTGGTTCTTCTGGTGGTGGTTCTTCCGGTGGTGGCTCGTCCGGTGGTGGCTCGTCCGGTGGTGGTTCTTCCGGTGGTGGTTCTTCCGGTGGTGGTTCTTCCGGTGGTGGCTCTTCCGGTGGTGGCTCTTCCGGTGGTGGCTCTTCCGGTGGTGGCTCTTCCGGTGGTGGCTCTTCCGGTGGTGGCTCTTCCGGTGGTGGCTCGTCCGGTGGCGGCTCTTCCGGTGGCGGCTCTTCCGGTGGCGGCTCTTCCGGTGGCGGTTCTTCCGGTGGCGGTTCTTCCGGTGGCGGTTCTTCCGGCGGCGGTTCTTCCGGTGGCGGCTCTTCCGGTGGCGGCTCTTCCGGTGGCGGCTCTTCCGGTGGCGGTTCTTCCGGTGGCGGTTCTTCCGGTGGCGGTTCTTCCGGCGGCGGTTCTTCCGGTGGCGGCTCTTCCGGTGGCGGCTCTTCCGGTGGCGGTTCTTCCGGTGGCGGTTCTTCCGGTGGCGGTTCTTCCGGCGGCGGTTCTTCCGGTGGCGGCGGTCACGGCAACGGTGGCGGCCATGGCAACGGTGGCGGCCATGGCGACGGCGGTGGTCACGGCGATGGGGGCGGCCACGGTGACGGCGGTGGCCACGGTGACGGCGGTGGCCACGGTGACGGCGGCGGCCACGGTGACGGCGGCGGCCACGGTGACGGCGGTGGCCATGGCAGCGGTGACGGCGGCGGTCACGGTAACGGCGGTGGCCATGGCAACGGCGATGGTGGTGGTCACGGCAATGGTGGCGGCCATGGCAACGGCGATGGCGGCGGTCACGGTGACGGCGGTGGCCATGGCAGCGGCGATGGCGGCGGTCACGGTAACGGCGGCGGCCATGGCAGCGGCGACGGCGGCGGTCACGGTAACGGCGGTGGCCATGGCAGCGGCGACGGCGGCGGTCACGGTAACGGCGGTGGTCACGGCAGCGGCGACGGCCACGGTGACGGCGGTGGCCATGGCAACGGCGATGGCGGCGGTCACGGTAACGGCGGTGGCCATGGCAACGGCGATGGCGGCGGCCACGGTGACGGCGGCCATGGCGACGGTGGCAACGGCGGCCACGGCAATGGCGGTGGCAACGGCAATGGAAACGGCAGCGGCGGCGCCGGCAATGGCGGGGCCAACGGTGTCGGCAATGGCCATGGCAGCGGGAACGGCCATGGCGGCGGTCACGGCAACGGCGGATCCTCCGGAGGCAACCACTGACCTGCCGCGTTGCCCGGCCGGGCGTCGTCAGAGCATCTCGAGCGCGCGCTTGCTGCGTGGCGGACGGAAGTACGCGTCAAGCTGCGCGCGTTCGTCGTCGCTGAACATGAAATCGAGCGCAGCCCGGTTGTCGCGCACGTGTTCGATGCGCGACGCCTTCGGGATCGCGAAAACCCCCGGCTGCGCGAGCACCCACGCAAGCGCGACGCGCATCACCGACACCCCGCGCTGCCGTGCGATCTCGTCGAGCGGCGAGCGCTTCGGCAGCCGTCCATGATCGACCGGGCTGTAGGCCATCGCCGGCATCCCGTGCCCGGCAAGCCATGGCAGCAGGTCGAATTCCGGGCCGCGCCGCGCGATGTTGTAGAGGATCTGGTTGGTCGCGCACGCGCCGCCACCGGCTTCATCGACGAGCTCGGCCATGTCGGCCGTATCGAAGTTGCTGACACCCCAGTGACGGATCTTGCCCGCGCGCTGCAGCGCTTCGAAGCCTTCGACCGTTTCGTCGAGCGGCACCGAGCCGCGCCAGTGCAGCAGATACAGGTCGAGGCGATCGGTACGCAGGCGCTTGAGGCTCGCATCGCACGCGGCAACGACACCGCGCCCGCTCGCATGGTGCGGATAGACCTTGCTGACGAGGAACACGTCGTCGCGCAGGCCCGCGAGCGCCTCGGTCGCGCCGTCGCCGTACATCTCGGCCGTATCGACCAGCGTCATCCCGAGCGCGACGCCTTCGCGCAGCGCGGCGATCTCGTCCGCGCGCCGGGCCGGCCGCTCGCCCATCTCCCACGTGCCCAGGCCAAGCTTCGGAATCGTCTCGCCGTCCGGCAGGACGACCGTGGCGATCGTGTCTGTCATGCGTTCCTCGTTGCGGATTCGTGGCCGCGCACCGCGACCCAGGCATGGAATACGACGCATCAGTGTAGTCAATCGGCGCGCAATTCACCTATTGCACGGCAAAAACCGGCTATAACGGCGCCACGTGATGACTTAGAATGGCCGCAACCTGATCGATACCCACTCCATGAAGGCATCCACGGACGACCGCTGGCAGGACCTGCGCCCCGACCCCGACAACGACACGCCGCTCTACCTGCAGCTCGCCCGCAAGCTCGGCGACGCGATCCACGACAACCGCTGGACAGCCGGTGAGGCATTGCCCTCCGAGCGCGTGCTGTCCGATGCACTGGGCGTATCGCGCATCACCGCGCGCAAGGCGATCGCGCTGCTCGTCGAGCAAGGCCTGATTCGCCGCACGCAGGGCGCCGGCAATTTCATCCAGCCGCGCTACGAGGATCCGCTGTCGCGGCTGTCGAGCTTCAGCGAAATGCTCGAACGGCGCGGCTTCAAGCCGAGCTCGCAATGGATCGCACGCGAGATCCAGCCGGCGAACCGCGACGAAGTGATCCAGCTCGGGCTGTCGCCGGCCGCATCGGTCACGCGCCTGAAGCGCCTGCGCCTCGCCGACGGCATCGTGATGGCCGTCGAGAATTCGACGTTTCCCGCGACGCTGATCCCCGATCCACAGGCAATCGGCGGGTCGCTGTACAGCTATCTCGAAGCACGCGGCACGCCGATCGTGCGCGCGCTGCAGCATTTCCGCGCGGTCAACGCGACCGACGAGATCGCCGAGCAGATGGGCATCGCACCGCACGACGCGCTGCTGCTGATCACACGAATCGGCTATACGTCGGACCAGCGCGCGATCGAACTGACCGATACCTACTGCCGCAACGACTACTACGACTTCGTCGTCGAACTGCGCAAGTAACGCCGGCCGCGCCGCCGGCGCTTACAGCCAGCACGCATCGTCGGTGCCGAGCGGCACGGACGGGCGCGCAAGCGACGGCGGTGTCACCGATAACCGCTCGGCGGGCCGCACCGCGTCGAGCATGCCGAACGGCGACGCGACGCGCTCGATCCGGTCGCATACATCGGTGCGCGCGAAATCGGGTGCCTGCAGGCCGTCCGGCACGGTACCGAACGACTGCAGCCAGCGTCCCGTCTGCGCGAGCGACAGTCGCACGTGCCAGCTTCCCCCTTCGCGTGCCCGGCGCGCGAGCGCGATCATCGCGCCGAACGCCGCGAGATAACCCGTTGCGTGATCGAGCGCCTGGCACGGCAGGTGGCGCGGCGCGTTCGCGTGTGCGGCCTGCTGTTCCTGCCACGCGATCCCGCTCGCCGACTGCACGAGACTGTCGAAGCCGCGCCGCTGCGCCCACGGCCCCGCATGCCCGTACGCGGATATCGACACGCACACGATGCCGGGCCGCCGCGCCGCCAGCGCTCGCGGCCCGAAGCCACGCGCCGCGAGCGCACCGGGCCGGTACGACTGCAGGAACACATCCGCATCACGAGCGAGCGCGTGCAGCGTATCGATGCCCGCGTCGTCGCGCAGGTCGATCCACGTCGAACGCTTGCCACGCCCGTTGTCGATCACGAGCGGCGCGATGTTCGGCAGGTGCGGGCCGTTGACGAGCAGTGTCTGCGCGCCGTGCGACGCCAGCGTGCGGCCCGCGACCGGCCCCGCGATGATCCGCGTGAGATCGAGCACGCGCACACCGGCGAGCGGCTGGCCGGCATCGCCCTCGCCGATCGGCTCGGCGGGGGCATCGCCGATCCGCTCGATCTCGAACAGCGGCAGCGCGGCGATCGCACGCGCCTGCTCGTGCGCCGCCCACTCGTCAGGCGTTCTGATCAATGCGGCGCACAGCCCGGCCTCGGCCAGCGCGGTGTCGAGTGCTGCGCCGTCCCGCGTGCGGATCGCCGCGGCGACATCGTCCCGCTGCGCGCCGCAGCCGAGCACACCGAGAATCCCCTGCAGGTGATGCGGGAAGTTTGCGTGCAACTGAATCCAGCGTCCGTCGCGCGTCTCGTAGAAGCCCGTCACCGGATGACGCAACTCCGGCGGCGGGCCGTCGTCCACGCGCAGATAGCGTTCGCTGCGGAACGCGACGAGCGCGTCGCGCACCGATACGTCGACGGTTTGCGCAACGCCCGTGCGAAGCCGATGGCATTCGGCCGCCGCGAGCCCGGCTGCCGCGATCGTCGCCGCGGCCAGCGTGCCGACCCGGAAGGTCGACGGCAGCGTCGGGTCCTGCCCCGTCACGGTCGCGCGTGCGAGCGCGTCGGGGTCGCCGTGTGCGAGCCGCCACAGATGCGTCAACGCGAATTCGGGTGTCATGGCGGGACGGGCCGTGGGGGAGACAGGATCGAGTCTAGAATTCGCGACCGTCGCGAGCAATCCTGATTGTGCGAATCGGCACCTCGCACACGGTCGTAGCGCGGATGTATCGCCAACTCCCCGGCGGGCGCAGCCGCGCCCGACATCCCCAACGCACGGCAAGTCCGCCGGCATCCTCGGTGCCGGCGTGCCCCTCCATGCGCATGTGAACCGTGCCCCGCTGCGCTCGCTGCCGGGCGGCACGGCCAGGCTCCGCTGCTACCGCGCGGACGAAATGCGGCAGTTCGCACGCCGCCGTGCCGCAGCGAAACGCTCGGGATACGTCGGCGGGCATTCGCGCGACCGGCGCATCCCGGCACCGGGCTCGCCGACCACGCGGATCGCCGATGACTGCACGGCCGGCCGGATCGCGCATGCGCCCGAGCAATACGAGGACGCAAGCCGATCCGCCAGCGCCGGGGGGCTACGTCGGCAGCGATGCGGGCGCGTGACGCCGGCCGTCGCGCCATGCGACGAGCGGCCGCCACCACGCCTGGGCGGCGCGCACGGCGGGCGCGTCGAGCGGACCGAACGCGAACGTCGCGCCGTGCGCCCCCGCGCTGACCCAGACGCGCATGCCGGGCGTGAGCGTCAGCGAATCGCCGGCGCCGAGCCAGTGATCGTCGATCCGGCCCTCGATCGTCACCCAGACCTCGCCGTCGGCCACCTCCAGCGCGGTGCGATCGACGATCCGCCACCGACCGGCCGGCTCGTCGCCTTCGATCACGTAAAGTCGCAGTTCGCGCATGGCAGCCTCCTGGTCGCACGGGTCCGATGGCACCAGTATTTCGGACAGCGGCAGCACACGGACAGATACGGCGACGAACACTTTCGGCTGAACTGTACCGGTCGCTCGACGAGGACAGGCACCCGCCGGCCGGACTTCGCACCGCCCTTGCGCCGAACCTGCACGGCGCGACGGCTTTCCCTACAATGTCGGCTGTCCCGCACCACCGCCCCGTCCCCATGTTCCAGCGCCCGCCTGCCGCCGCTCCCGGCGAAAAGAACCTCACCGTGATGCTCTGGCTCGTCGCAACGGGCTTCTTCATGCAGACGCTCGACTCGACGATCGTCAACACGGCGCTGCCGTCGATGGCCGCGAGCCTCGGCGAGTCGCCGCTGCGCATGCAATCGGTCGTGATCGCGTACTCGCTGACGATGGCGGTGATGATCCCCGTGTCGGGCTGGCTCGCCGATACCTTCGGCACGCGGCGCGTGTTCTTCAGCGCGATCCTGGTGTTCTCGCTCGGCTCGCTGCTGTGCGCGAACGCGCATACGCTGCAGCAACTCGTCGCGTTCCGCGTCGTACAGGGGGTCGGCGGCGCGATGCTGCTGCCGGTCGGACGACTCGCGGTGCTGCGCACGTTCCCGGCCGAACGCTACCTGTCCGCGTTGTCGTTCGTCGCGATTCCCGGCCTGATCGGCCCGCTGATCGGGCCGACGCTCGGCGGCTGGCTCGTGAAGATCGCGTCGTGGCACTGGATCTTCCTGATCAACGTGCCGGTCGGCGTCGCGGGCTGCATCGCGACCTTCTATTCGATGCCCGATTCGCGCAACCCGGCCGTCGGCCGCTTCGACCTGAAGGGCTATCTGCTGCTGACGATCGGCATGGTCGCGATCTCGCTGTCGCTCGACGGGCTCGCCGATCTCGGCATGCAGCACGCGGCCGTGCTCGTGCTGCTGATCCTGAGCCTTGCGTGCTTCGTCGCATACGGCCTGTACGCGGTGCGCGCGCCGCAGCCGATCTTCTCGCTCGAGCTGTTCAGGATCCACACGTTCAGCGTCGGGCTGCTCGGCAACCTGTTCGCGCGGATCGGCAGCGGCGCGATGCCGTACCTGATCCCGCTGCTGCTGCAGGTGAGCCTCGGCTACTCGGCGTTCGAGGCCGGGCTGATGATGCTGCCGGTGGCGGCGGCCGGAATGTTCTCGAAGCGGATCATCACGCGCCTGATCACGCGCTACGGCTATCGCAAGGTGCTGCTCGTGAACACGATCATGGTCGGCGTGATGATGGCGAGCTTCGCGCTGATGCGCGACACGGTGCCGGTCTGGGTGAAGGTCGTGCATCTCGCGCTGTTCGGCGGCTTCAACTCGATGCAGTTCACCGCGATGAACACGCTGACGCTCAAGGATCTCGGCACGGGCGGCGCGAGCAGCGGCAACAGCCTGTTCTCGCTCGTGCAGATGCTGTCGATGAGCCTCGGCGTCACGGTCGCGGGGGCGCTGCTCGCGACGTTCACGGGCATGCTGCGCACCGTGACGCCGAGCAACACGCTGCCGGCGTTCCATGCGACCTTCATCTGCGTCGGGATCATCACGGCCGCTTCCGCGTGGATCTTCGCGCAGCTCGCGCCCGAGATCCGCAGCACCGCGCGCAAGACCGACCCTTCCGAACGCGCGTGACGCGCGGCGCGCGCCGAACCGGGTCGGCGCGCACCATTGCGGTGCAGCGCGGGCCGTTCGATGCGCCGGCGATGACCGACGGCCCGGCCGCGACGCGCCGCCGCACGGGGTACGATGCCGTGCACGCTTCTTGCTCGCCTATTCTCTAGGTAAACTGGCAGTCTTCCTTCGGCCGACATCATGAGCATGATCGAAATCGATCCCCCCGGCTTTCAGCCGCCCCGCCCCATCGCCGGCGACGACGGGAACCGGCGCACCGTGCTGTACGGCGGCTACACCGTGTTCAGCGTGTTCCAGCCCGTTTTCTCGGTGTCGCACCGCCGCGCGATCGGCTATCACGCGTCGCTGCGTGCGCACGACGAGGACAGCCGCCAGGTGGCGTCGCACGAGGTGTTCACGCAGGCGGCGCGGCGCGGCGACCTGCTCGAGCTCGGCCGGCTCGCCGAATCGCTGCATCTCGGCAACTTCCACGCGTTCGACAGTCATGACGAATGGCTCTTCCTGAGCCTGCATCCGGCCGCGCTGATGGACACCGTCTACAGCGACGCCCTGCTCGCGAACCTGAAGGCGCTCGGGCTGCCGCCGCATCGCGTGGTGCTCGAAGTGCCCGAGCAGGCGGGCGGCGAAACGCCGCGCTACGCGGCGATCGTCGACGGGCTGCGCAAGGCCGGCTTCCTGATCGCGCTGGTCGGGTTCGGCGCGAAGCATTCGAACATCGACCGCGTGTGGCACCTGCATCCCGACATCGTCACGCTCGATCGCGGCATCCTCGCGCAGGCAAGCGAGCACTCGCATCTCGAACGCGTGCTGCCGGGGCTCGTGTCGCTGCTGCACGAATCCGGTCAGCTCGTGCTGATGGGCGGGCTCGCAACCGAGCGCGACGCGCTGATCGCCCTCGAGTGCGACGTCGATTTCGTGCAGGGCCAGTATTTCGCGGGGCCGAGCGTCGAACCGGTGCAGCCGCAGGCCGCCGCGGGCTGCATGGATACGCTGTCGGCCGCATTGCGGCTGCGCGTCGCGCAACGCGAGCGCACGCAGGCGGAACGGCTCGCGCCGTACGTCGCGGCGCTCGAGGAAGCAAGCCGGAAGCTCGGCGCGGGAGAGCCGCTTACCGATGCGGCGGCCGTCGTACTCGGGCTGCCCGAGACCGCCCGGTGTTTCCTGCTCGACGCATCGGGGCGCCAGATCGGCGACAACGTGCTCGCGCGCGGCAGCGTATCGCAGCGCGCCAAGCGCTTCCGGCCGCTGCTGCACTCGGAAGGCGCGAGCTGGGAACGGCGCCCGTACTTCATCGACGCGATGCGCGCGCCGGGCCACGTGCACCTGACGTCCCCTTACCTGTCGATCAACGAGGCGCACCTGTGCGTGACCGCGTCGATCGCCGCGCCGGTCGCGACCGGCATGCAGGTGCTGTGCGTCGACATCAACTGGGAAGCGGCACTCAACCGCGAATGAGCGCGCCGCCGCGCCGCGCTCACGCGGCGGCGGCCCTGCGCACGATCAGCCGGTGCACGCGCTTGCCGGACGATGCGCTGACGACCTCGTGATCGTCGATCACCTGCGTGCCCGCGCCGAGCGCCGCCCGCATCCGCGACGAATCGAGCAGCATGTAAAGGCGGCCGCGCTCGTCGCGCAACGCGCCGTTGCCGGCCACCCGCCAGCTCATGTACAACGTGCCGCCCGGCATCTTGGCCGCAGCACCTGCCGTGCGGCCCCCCACGCCCCGCGCGTCGGCTTGCGCGGCCCCTACGCGGCCCGCACGTCGCCCGCGCGCACCGCCTGCGCGGTCAACTCGGCCCACAGCGCGTCGCCGCGCCAGGCCGGGCGCACCGCCGCACGTTCCGCGTCATGCACGAGCGCGCACAGTCGCGCATTGACGGGCGCCTGCGTGCCGAAGCGCGCGGCCAGCCACACGACCTCGCCGTTGATCCACTCGACTTCCGTCGCACGCTGCGCCGCGAGATCGTCGGACATCGACGAACGCGCGAGCGGGTCGATCGCGAGCATCCGGCCGCCGAGCACGCGGAACGCGAAATCGGGCAAGTCGAGCACGGCCGGGATCCACGCGGCCGGCAACGGCGTCAACCGCGCGGGCCGGATCGCGGCCCGCGCCAGGCAGTGCAGCGCTTCGCGCTGCGCGAGCGCGACGCAGCGCCGGTACGCACGTTGCGCGAGTTCGTCGCGCAGCGGCAGGTTCGCGAGCGCATTGACCGCGTTGTTCAGGTTGAGCAGCAGCTTCGCCCACTGCACGGCCCGCATGTCGCGATGCAGTTCGAGCGGCAGCCCGGCGCGCGCGAATGCGTCGGCAAACGGCTGCAGCGCGGGAGACGCGTCGGCCGCAAGCGCGCCGGCCGAGCCCTGGTGAAACGCGCCGGGCTCGCGCTCGATCACGTTGAACGGCACCATGCCGGCCAGCACGGTTGCTTGCGGCAGCGCCTCGCGCAGCACGTCGGCATTGTGCAGGCCGTTCTGGAAGCTGATCACGACCGTGCCGGGCCGCAGCACGCCGGCAAGCTGCGCCGCGGCCTCACGCGTCGCGGCCGATTTCACCGCCACGAGCACGAGCCGCGCGGCCGCCGCAACCGCCGGATCGGTCGTGAACACGACATCGGCCGGGGCGAGCGTTGCGCGATAGCCGCGCCGGTCGGTCAGCGTCAGCCCGTGCCGACGAATCGCATCGCCGATCCGTGCGCGGCCGACGAGCGTCACCTTCGCGCCGGCCGCCGCGAGCCGTCCGCCGAGATAGCAGCCGACGGCGCCTGCGCCGAATACGCAGACCGGTGCGTCAGACATGCGAATGCGCGCCGCCGTGCACGGGGCCGGCCCGCCGCTCGACTTCGCGGCGCACTTCGCCGCGTAGTCCCGCGAAGAACGCGACCTCGGCGACGACGAACAGCGGCCCGACCATCAGGCCGACCAGATCGTCGACGAAGGCGGGCTTGCGCCCTTCGAACCAGTGCCCGACGAACTGGACGATCCAGCCGACGACGAACGCGCCAATGCCGGTCGCGAGCCATTGCGCGGTCGGCAGCAACGCGAGCGCCTGCGCGCCCCACAGGCCCAGCGCGAACAGCGCGGTCATCACGATCCCGAACCGCAGGTCGAGCCGCAGGTAGAACACCGCGAACGCGGCGCCGAGCAGCAGCGCCGGCGACAGCGCGACGCCGGCCAGCATCCCGAGCACCGGCCGCGACAGCAGCACCTCGACCGCGAATACGATCATCGGGATCCCGACCAGATGCGTCGCGATGTTGCGCGCGTCGCGGTGGTAGGCCGCATACTGGGAAAGATGGTCTTCGAGCGTCTTCATCGCGTCTCCTGGCAGGTTGTTGGGCGCTATGATGCGCGTCACGCCCGAGAACCTCTGTCAGCTACCCGACATCGCGTACCCATGCCCTCTTCGCTCGCCCCGTACCTGCCGCAGATCGAAGCGAACTCGTGGTTCGCCGCGCTGCCGCCCGCGTTGCGCGCGGACCTGCTCGCCCGCGCGGCGCTGCGCCGGCTGCCGGCCGGCCATGCGCTGTTCCGGCGTGGCGACCCGCCGTGCGGGCTGTACGCGGTACTGGCCGGTTCACTCACGATAGGTGCGGTCGATCCGCAGGGCAAGGAGGCGCTGCTGACGGTCGCCGAGCCCGTCACGTGGTTCGGCGAAATCGCGCTGTTCGACGGCCAGCCGCGCACGCACGACGCGATCGCGCTCGACGACGCACTGCTGCTGCACGTCCCGCAGGCCGCGCTGCTCGCGATTCTCGACGCGACGCCGCAATACTGGCGGCAATTCGCGCTGCTGATGGCGCAGAAGCTGCGCCTGAGCTTCCTGACCGTCGAGTCGATGAGCGTGATGCCGGCCGCGCAGCGGCTCGCCGCCCGCCTGCTGATGATCGCCGACGGCTACGGCGGGATCAGCGCCGGCCGCACCCGCATCCGGCTGTCGCAGGAAAAGCTCGCGGCGATGCTGTCGCTGACGCGGCAGACCACCAACCAGTTGCTGAAGGCGCTGCAGGCCGACGGCGTCGTGCGGCTGCACGTCGGTGAAATCGAGCTCGTCGACGTCGACGCGCTGCGGCGTGCGAGCGGGCTGCCCGACGGCATGCGCTGAGCCGCGGCAGCGCCGTCACGCGGCCCACCCCGCCGTCGCCGCGTTGCGCTATCGTGGCGGCTCGTCCGTTCATCCGTCCGCCCCGCCTTGAGCACGTCGACCGCCTCCGCTCCCTCCCGCCATCCGTGGCCGGTGTTCATCGCATTCCTGCGGCTCGGCCTCACGTCGTTCGGTGGCCCGGTCGCGCATCTCGGCTACTTCCGCACCGAGTTCGTCACACGGCGCGCCTGGCTTACCGAGCGCACCTACGCGGATCTCGTCGGGCTGTGCCAGTTCCTGCCGGGGCCCGCGAGCAGCCAGGTCGGGATGGCGATCGGCCTCGCGCGCGCCGGCTACGCGGGCATGTTCGCCGCGTGGCTCGGCTTCACGCTGCCGTCGGCGCTGCTGATGATGCTGTTCGCGCTCGGCGTGCACGCGACGGGCGCGCCGAGCGAAGCCGGTGCATTGCACGGGCTGCGCATCGTGTCGGTCGCCGTGATCGCGCAGGCCGTGTGGGGCATGGCACGCACGCTGTGCCCGGATGCGCGCCGCGTCACGCTGATGGCCGCGGCCGCCAGCGTCGCGCTGCTCGCGCCGGCCGCGTGGACGCAGGTTGCCGTGATCGTCGCGGCCGGATTGGCCGGCCTCGTGCTGCTGCCGCAGCCGGCGCGCGGCACCCATGATCCGTTGCCGCTGCACGTGTCGCCGCGCGCGGGCGTGCTGTGGCTCGCGCTGTTCGCCGCACTCCTCGTCATACTGCCGTTCGCGGCCCGCGCGCTGCGCTCCGATACGCTTGCCGTCGTCGATGCGTTCTTCCGTACGGGCGCGCTCGTGTTCGGCGGCGGCCACGTGGTGCTGCCGCTGCTGCAGGCGGCCGTGGTCGCGCCCGGCTGGGTCGGCGATGCGGCGTTCCTGGCCGGTTATGGCGTCGCGCAGGCCGTGCCGGGGCCGCTGTTCACGTTCTCGGCATTCCTCGGCGCGTCGCTGCGCCAGGCGCCGACCGGCTGGCTCGGCGGCACGATCGCGCTGGTGTCGATCTTCGCGCCGTCGTTCCTGCTGGTGGCCGGCACCGCGCCGTTCTGGGAGCGCCTGCGCCGCAGCACGCGGATGCAGGCCGCGCTCGCGGGCGTGAACGCGGCCGTCGTCGGGCTGCTGCTCGCGGCGCTCTATCACCCGGTCTGGACCGACACGATCATGGCGCCGCGCGACCTGGCCGCGGCACTCGTCGCATTCGTCGCGCTGGTGTTCTGGCGCGTGCCGCCGTGGGCCGTCGTGATCGCGAGCGCGGCGCTCGGCTGGGGGCTCGGCCTCCTCGCCTGACCGGGCACGCGCGGCACGTTCCGCAGCGGCAAAAACAAAAAAGCCCTCGTTTCGAGGGCTTTTCTGCTGGGTACCGCGCGCCGTAGCGGCGCGCAGGTGCCGGACCTTACGCGAAGTTCTTCGCTGCGAAGTCCCAGTTCACGATGTTCCAGAACGCTTCGACGAACTTCGGACGTGCGTTGCGGTAGTCGATGTAGTACGCGTGTTCCCACACGTCGATCGTCAGCAGTGCCTTGTCGGCCGTCGTCAGCGGGGTTGCTGCGTTGCTCGTCGACACGATGTCGAGCGAACCGTCAGCCTTCTTCACGAGCCATGCCCAGCCCGAACCGAACGTGCCGACTGCGGCCTTCGTGAACGCTTCCTTGAATGCGTCGTACGAACCCCACTTCGCGTTGATCGCGTCGCCCAGTGCGCCCGTCGGTGCGCCGCCGCCGTTCGGCGACAGGCTGTTCCAGAAGAACGTGTGGTTCCAGATTTGCGCGGCGTTGTTGAAGATGCCGCCCGACGACTTCTTCACGATCTCTTCCAGCGACAGGTTTTCGAATTCCGTGCCCGGGATCAGATTGTTCAGGTTCGTCACATAAGCCTGATGGTGCTTGCCGTAGTGGTACTGGATCGTCTCGAGCGAGATGGTCGGCGCGAGTGCGTCTTCAGCGTACGGGAGCGGCGGGAGCGTATGAGCCATGGCGATTCCTTCGTTGAGTATGTAGGGGGGCTTGTGTTGAATGCTGCCGAGCGTCCGATTGTAGGCGAGGACGAATAACCCCGCAAACTCACGGGCCATTTATCCGCGGTATGCGGAAAAGCGATGTTCGCGCATCGTCCACGGGGACGAGCCGATACCGCGCAACCGCCGTTCCCGCGCGTTTTCCCCGGTCGCGGCGCGTGCGCCGCTCACGTCAGATCGTATCGGCGAGGCGCGGCTGCACGTCGGCGAGCGACACGTCGGCCGAGCCTTCGGCAAGATGCACGGTCAGGCGGCGCTGCGGCTTCAATGCGTTCGGCGTGCGCACCGCGCGGCCCGTCTGCGCATCGATCAGCGCCGCATAACCGCGCTCGAGGGTGCGCTGCGGGCTCAACACCTCGAGCCTTGCCGCACAGGCTGACACGCGAGCCGTGTCGCGTTCGTGACGGCGCTGCAATGCGAGCGCAAGACGCTGCGACAGCCCCGCGAGTGCCTGGCGCGCCTGCGACGGATCGGGGCGCGCGCGCTGCCAGCGCAACTGCGCGAGCGCGAACCGCGCGCGCGCGTCGCGCACCGGCCGCGACGCCGCCGACGCCAGCCGCACGGCAAGCTGCTCGACGTGCGTGCGCTGCCGCTGCAGCCGCTCGGCCGGGCTCACCAGCCGGCGCGCGAGCCAGTCGAGCTGCTGCGCGCGCTGCTCCAGCCGGCGTTCCATGCCGCGTGCGAGCGCACGCTGGCGCTCGCCGACCTCGCGCAGCAGCAGTGCGCGCTGCGGGCTCGCGAGCTCGGCGGCGCCGGTGGGCGTCGGCGCGCGCAGGTCGGCCGCGAAGTCCGCGATCGTGAAATCAGTCTCGTGCCCGACGCCGCTCACGACCGGCAGTTCGCTCGCCGCGATCGCGCGCGCCAGCGCCTCGTCGTTGAATGACCACAGATCCTCGATCGAGCCGCCGCCGCGACAGACCAGCAGCACATCGACCTCGCGGCGCGCATTCGCGGTCTCGACGGCCGCGACGAGCTTTTCCGCCGAGCCCGCACCCTGCACGGGCGCCGGATAGACGATCACCGGAATGTGCGGCGCGCGGCGCGCGAGCGTGGTCAGCACGTCGCGCAGCGCGGCGGCCTGCAGCGACGTGACGATGCCGATCGCGCGCGGGTGGGCCGGCAGCGGCCGCTTGCGCTCGGGCGCGAAGAGCCCCTCGCCCTCGAGCTGCGCCTTCAGCCTCAGGAACGCCTCGTACAGGCGCCCCTGGCCCGTGCGCCGCACGGCCTCGACGTTGAGCTGCACTTCGCCGCGCGGCTCGTACATCGTCACGACCGCGCGCACCTCGATGCGGTCGCCCTCGCGCGGCGTGAATTCCGCGTATTGCGCGCGGCCGCGGAACATCACGCAGCGCATCTGCGCCTGCTGGTCCTTGATCGAGAAATACCAGTGGCCGCTCGCGGCGCGCGTGAAATTCGACACTTCGCCCGAAATCCACAGCAGCGGAAACGAGCGCTCGAGCATCGTCGAAATCGCGCGATTGAGCGCCGAAACGGGTATCACTTCGTCGCCGCCGCGGGTGGCACCCGGTGCGGCAAATGGGGAGTCGGAAGGCATGGACGGTCGGATGAATGCTGGCGGCGACACGATAGTCCGACACGCGCGCGACGTCCAGCGCCGGGCGCGGGCGCGGTGACGCGCGGAAGGTGTCCACACTTTGGCAATCGTCGGCTTGAAACGCCCGAAAACCGCGGAAAAATCCAGACGATTTGAGATAACACATTGATTTTTATATATTTTTAAAACTTTCGAAACGATTCTCATCCGATTCGAGGCCCACCCGGCGGGCGTTTGACTCATTCGAGCGGGGAGTTCTTCACAGAGTTATCCACAAGCCGTCGCGATCCGGCCCCGTGGGCTGCGTCGGCCGGTCGCGCTTGCCGCGCCCGCCTGCGGCGCGCTAGAGTGCCGCCTTCCGCAGACCCCGCGGCATGCGCCGCCCAACGGAGAATCCGCCTTGACGAATCCGTCCCACGCCGCGGCGCACGACCTGCCGCGCCCGGCCCGATGAGCGCGCCCGACGGCCCGCTCGCCCGGCTCGAAGCGCGCCTGACGCGCGAATGGCAGCGCCGCGGCGCGCTCGCGTGGGCACTCACGCCGTTCGCGTGCGTGTTCGGCCTGTGCGCGGCGCTGCGGCGCACCGCCTACGCGCAGGGCTGGAAGAAGCCGGTCGACGTCGGCGTGCCCGTCGTCGTGGTCGGCAACGTGACCGTCGGCGGCACCGGCAAGACGCCGACCGTGATCGCGCTCGTCGACGCGTTGCGGGCAGCCGGCTTCACACCCGGCATCGTGTCGCGCGGCTACGGCGCGAACGTGAAGGCGCCGACCGCCGTCACGGCCGCGTCGCGCGCCGGCGCGGGCGGCGACGAGCCGCTCCTGATCGCACGCCGCACCGGTGCGCCGGTCTGGGTCTGCCCGGATCGTGTCGCGGCCGCGCAGGCGCTGCGCGCCGCGCATCCGGACGTCGACGTGATCGTCAGCGACGACGGCCTGCAGCACTACCGCCTCGCGCGCACGGTCGAGCTCGTCGTGTTCGACCACCGGCTCGGCGGCAACGGCTTCCTGCTGCCGGCCGGGCCGTTGCGCGAGCCGCTGTCGCGGCACCGCGACGCGACGCTCGTCAACGATCCGTACAGCGGCGCGCTGCCGCCGTGGCCCGACACCTATTCGCTCGCGCTCACGCCGGGCGCCGCGTGGCACCTCGACCAGCCGGCGCTGCGCCGCCCGCTGTCGCAATTCGCGAACGAGCGCGTCCTCGCCGCGGCCGGCATCGGCGCGCCGGAACGCTTCTTCGCGACGCTGCGCGCGGCCGGTCTCGCGCCCGCGACGCGCGCGCTGCCCGATCACTATGCGTTCGCCGACAATCCGTTCGTCGACGACGCCGTCGACGCGATCCTGATCACCGAGAAGGATGCAGTAAAATTGGGCGCTTCCTGGCGCGACGCTCGACTGTGGGTCGTCCCCGTCGAAGCCGCGCTCGACCCTCGCCTCATTGCCCTCGTTGTGGAGAAACTCCGTGGACGCTCGCCTGCTTGAAATCATTGTGTGCCCTATCTGCAAAGGCCCGCTCCACTATGACCGTGCCGCGCAGGAGCTGATCTGCAACGCGGACAAGCTCGCCTACCCGATCCGCGACGGCATCCCCGTGATGCTGGTCGACGAAGCGCGCCAGACCGTCGAAGGCACGCCGGTCGACCCGGCCGGCCGCTAAGCCGTCCGACCCAGCCCGAGCCGCGGCCCGTCCGCGGCCAGGGCGCCGAACCCTCCGGGCGACCCGCGCCAGGCGCGCCGCCCGCTCCGTTCTCTTCACCGCCCGTCCCGATGACTCACCCGCAACCCTTCATCGCCGTCATTCCCGCCCGGCTCGCGTCGACGCGGCTCCCGAACAAGCCGCTCGCCGATCTCGGCGGCAAGCCGATGGTCGTGCGCGTCGCCGAGCGTGCACGTGAAGCGGGCGCGCAGCAGGTGCTCGTCGCGTCCGACGCGCAGAGCGTGCTCGATGCCGCGCGCGATCACGGCTTCGAAGCGGTGCTGACGCGCGCCGACCATCCGTCCGGCACCGACCGTCTCGCGGAAGTCGCGGCGACGTTCGGGTGGAGCGACGACACCGTCGTCGTCAACGTTCAGGGCGACGAGCCGCTGATCGACCCCGTACTCGTGCGCGACGTAGCGTCGCACCTCGCCGCGCATCCGGCGTGCGCGATTGCGACGGCCGCCCACCCGATCCACGACGCGGCCGACGTGTTCAACCCGAACGTCGTGAAGGTCGCGCTCGACGCGCAGAGCGTCGCGCTGTACTTCTCGCGCGCGCCGATTCCATGGAGCCGGGACGCGTACCAGCCGCACTGGCCCGACGTCGCAGCCATGCCTGCGCCTGCTTTCCCGGTCTATCGGCACATCGGCCTCTATGCGTATCGCGCGCGTTTCCTGCGCACGTATCCGTCGCTTGCGCAGGCGCCGATCGAACAGGCCGAGCAGCTCGAGCAGCTGCGCGCGCTCTGGCACGGCGAGCGCATCGCGGTGCTGATCACCGAGTCCGCGCCCGAAGCCGGCATCGACACGCCGGCCGATCTCGCACGCGTGCAGGCCCTTTTTCAGCCGGGACGAAAATAACCCGTGGCATAATCAGGCGATTGTGCGAGCCGTCCGCGACCAGCGCGTCCTCGCTTGACCCCGCCCGCGGCCCTGCCGGCAGCCGCGCGTCGCTCAACCCGACGCGCCGCATCAGACCGGTCCGCCGCGCGCCAGGCAAGCGCCGCGCCCACCGTCGCGGCGCTTTTTGCGTCTCGCCACACGAATCTACATACTGGAGATATCACCATGCGTTTGATCCTGTTGGGCGCGCCCGGCGCGGGAAAGGGCACCCAGGCAAACTTCATCAAGGAAAAGTTCGGCATCCCGCAAATCTCGACGGGCGACATGCTGCGCGCGGCCGTGAAGGCCGGCACGCCGCTCGGCGTCGAGGCGAAGGGCTACATGGACGCCGGCAAGCTCGTTCCGGATGCGCTGATCATCGGCCTCGTCAAGGAGCGCCTGAAGGAAGCCGACTGCGCGAACGGCTATCTGTTCGACGGCTTCCCGCGCACGATCGCGCAGGCTGACGCGATGAAGGAAGCGGGCGTCGCGATCGACTACGTGCTCGAGATCGACGTACCGTTCTCGGAAATCATCGAGCGCATGAGCGGCCGCCGCACGCACCCGGCATCGGGCCGCACGTACCACGTCAAGTTCAACCCGCCGAAGGTCGAAGGCCACGACGACGTGACGGGCGAGCCGCTGATCCAGCGCGACGACGACAAGGAAGAAACCGTCAAGAAGCGTCTCGAAGTGTACGAAGCGCAGACCAAGCCGCTGATCACGTACTACGGCGACTGGGCGCAGCGCGGCGAGGAAAACGGCCTGAAGGCGCCGCAGTATCGCAAGATCTCGGGCCTCGGCGCCGTCGAGGAAATCCGCGAGCGCGCGTTTGACGCACTGAAGTAAGCAGCGCGTCGCGCAACCGCAAGCCGCCCTCCCCGGGCGGCTTTTTTTTTGCCCGGGCGGAATTCGCACGACCGTTCTGGTATCGCCGCCGCGTGAGGGGGCCCCGTACAATCGGCCGGGTGCGGGCGTCTGCATTACCGGTGCGCCGGCATTTCAACCGATCACGGGGCAAGAATCAGGCAACCGCATTGCCCCGGAAGCGTAACTTGTGCTGAAGCGCCAAGAGCGGTCGACCGCCTTGCATGGGACCGCCTTGCATGGGACCGCCTTGCATGGGACCGCCTTGCATGAGACCGCCCTAAGCGCTGAAGCGCCAAGGGCGGTCGACACGGAGACAGTCATGGACATTCGTGGCAACGTATTTCTGATCACGGGCGGCGCATCCGGCCTCGGTGCCGGCACGGCGCGGATGCTCGCGCAAGCAGGCGGCACGGTCGTGCTCGCCGACCTGAACGACACGGCAGGCACCGCGCTCGCGACCGAGCTGGGCGGCATCTTCGTGCACTGCGACGTGTCGAGCGAGACCGACGCGCAGGCGGCCGTCGACGCAGCGACGCGCGCGGGCACGCTGCGCGGCCTCGTGAACTGCGCCGGCATCGCGCCCGCCGCCAAGACCCTCGGCAAGGACGGCGCGCATCCGCTCGACGTGTTCGCGAAGACGATCAACGTGAACCTCGTCGGCACGTTCAACATGATCCGGCTCGCGGCCGCCGCGATGGCCGCCACCGCGCCAACCGCGGAAGGCGAGCGCGGCGTGATCGTCAGCACCGCGTCGGTCGCCGCATTCGACGGGCAGATCGGCCAGGCCGCGTACGCGGCGTCGAAGGCCGGCGTCGCGGGCATGACGCTGCCGATCGCGCGCGACCTGTCGCGCAACGGCATCCGCGTGATGACGATCGCGCCCGGCCTGTTCGAGACGCCGATGCTGCTCGGCATGCCGCAGGACGTCCAGGACGCGCTCGGCGCGATGGTGCCGTTCCCGCCGCGACTCGGCAAACCGGCCGAATACGCGCTGCTGGTGCGTCAGATCGTCGAGAATCCGATGCTCAACGGCGAAGTGATCCGCCTCGACGGCGCGATCCGGATGCAGCCAAAATGAGCACGCAAAAAAACGCCCGCATCGCGGGCGTTTTGTCATTCACGGTTCCGGCAGGCAGCACGGCGGCGGCTCAGTCCTCGCCGTCGCGCTGCATCCGCTGCCGCAACTCGGTCACTTGCGATTCGACGACGGTCGCGTCGTCCGCGTCCGGCCGCTCGCCGAGATACTGCTCGAGATCCTCGAGTGCGGGGCGCAGGTAGTCGAGCCGCGCATACGCGAAACCGCGGTCGCGGACTTCGTCGAGATGCTCGGGCAACAGGATCACGAGCCGCTGCTGCACCGCGAGCAGCCGTTGCCAGCGCTCCGTCTGAAGATAGATCGTCTTCAGGTTGCGCAGCATCCGCGCGATGATCTCGCGGCTCGTCGCCGGCTGCAGCAGTGCGCGCAACGCGCTGTCGACCGCACCGGCCGCACGCGCGACGTATGGCTCGAGCATCTCGACCATCTCGGCTTCGGACAGCGAATGGCCGTTGGCCGGGTCGATGATCAGGTCGCCGTCCGGCAGCGTGACGCGCAGCAGGAAATGGCCGGGGAACGATACGCCGCGCGCCGGCACGCCGATCTGCTCGGCAAGCTCCAGGTACAGCACCGACAGCGAGATCGGAATCCCGCGCCGCCGCTTCAGCACGGCGTTCAGGTGGCTGTTATCGGGGTCGTAGTAATCGTTGTGATTGCACGCGAAGCCGAGCTCGCGGAAGAAGAAGCCGTTCAGCGCGGCGACGCGGCCCTTCAGGTCCGTGTCGTCGGCGAGCCGCCGGCGCAGCCGCGCCGCCAGCATGTCGAGTTCGGCCAGCGTGCCCTGCAGGTCGAGGTCGGGATAGGCGTCCTGTGCCAGCGACAGCGCCGCTTCCGTGACGGGCAGGCTGTCGTCGTCTGCCACGAGCGTGCTGAAGTAGTCGAGGACGCGGGTCATTGCGGTCGTCACTTGGCGCGCCTTCTGAAATAAGCGTATTTGAAGCCCATCACCCACAACATACCGAAATATAGTGCAGCGAACAGCACGAGGCACGCGGCCATCAGCGCGATGCGATCGAGCGGCTGCGTACGCATCCCGGTCCAGTCGAAGCTGATCGACAGCCAGTGCATCAGGCCCGCGAGCACAAGCGCCGCGCCGATCAGCTGCACGAAGAAGCGCAGCCAGCCCGGCGACGGCTGGTAGATGCCGCGCTTGCGCAGCCCGAGGAACAGCAGCAGCGAATTCAGGCACGCGCCGACGCCGATGCTCAGCGTCAGGCCCGCGTGGCCGATCAGCGGCACGAACACGTAGTTCGAGATCTGCGTGACGATCAGCACGCCGATCGCGATCTTGACGGGCGTCTTGATGTCCTGCTTCGCATAGAAGCCCGGCGCGAGGATCTTGATCAGGATGATGCCAACGAGGCCGATCCCGTATGTCGCGAGCGCGCGCGCGACCATCGTGACGGTATGCGCGTCGAACTTGCCGTAGTTGAAAAGGGTCGCCGTGAGCGGCGTCGCGAAGAAGAACAGCGCGAGCGCGCTCGGTGCCGCGAGCAGGAACGTGACGCGCAGCCCCCAGTCGAGCAGCGCCGAATACTCGTGCGAATCGGCGTCGACGTGCGCCTTCGACAGGCTCGGCAGCAGGATCGTGCCGAGCGCGACGCCGAGCAGCGCCGTCGGGAATTCCATCAGGCGGTCGGCGTAGTTGATCCACGACACGGCGCCCTGCCCGAGCCGCGACGCGATGTTGGTGTTGATGATCAGCGACAGTTGCGCGACCGACACCGCGAACGTCGCGGGCACCATCTTCGCGAGCACGCGCTTCACGCCCGGGTGGCGCAGCGCGCGCACCGGGTTGAGGCCGATCAGCGGCACCATGTCGATTTTCTTCAGGCCCGGCAGCTGCACGAGGAACTGCAGCACGCCGCCGACGATGACGGCCCATGCAAGCGCGAACACCGGCACCTTCAGGTGCGGCGCGACGAACACGGCCGCGGCGATGAACGCGACGTTGAGCAGCACCGGCGCGAACGCGGGCAGCGAGAAGCTCTTGTACGTGTTCAGCACGCCGGATGCGAGCGTCGTCAGCGAGATGAACACGATGTACGGGAACATGATCCGCGTCATCGTGACCGCGAGCGGGAACGCCTGGCCGTCGGTGTGCAGGCCGGACGCGACCGCGAACACGACCCACGATGCGCCGGCGATCCCGAAGACCGACAGCACGGCAAGTGCCCACGCCAGCACCGTCGACATCGCGTCGACGAGCGCTTTCGTCGCATCGTGCCCCTGCTGGTTCTTGAACTCGGCGAGGATCGGCACGAACGCCTGCGAGAACGCGCCTTCGGCGGACAGGCGGCGCAGCAGGTTCGGGATACGGAAGGCGACGTAGAACGCGTCGGTGTATTGACTGGCGCCGAACGCACGGGCGATCAGCGTCTCGCGGGCCAGTCCGGTCACGCGCGACAGCAGCGTGAAGCCGCTGACCGTCAGCAGGGCTCGGAATAGATTCATGGGGCGCTTATTATACGGACGTTGCGTGGCCCGGCCAGCGGCCGATGCCGAAAAGCGCGCACGCCGCCGGTGCCCCGCCCGACGGTTGTCACGTTCAACTTGCCACTCGCTTGATTTTGTTGCTATAATCGCCGGTTTCTGGGCTCGTACATGCACGGCAACTGCCGTTTTCATGTCCCGGCCTCGGTTAAAATCACCGTTTTTTTATGCGCCCCTGGGCAATCGTTCTCAGGGGACGGATCGAAAAGCAGCGCTTGGCCGTCAGGCTCCAAGCTCTGGAAACAGGACAGGATAAGGAACCGTCATGGCTAACTCCGCACAAGCACGCAAGCGCGCCCGCCAGGCCGCGAAGGCAAACTCGCACAACTCGGCGCTGCGCTCGAAATTCCGTACCGCGATCAAGTCGGTTCGCAAGGCTGTTGAAGCCGGCGACCAGGCAAAGGCTGCCGAGCTGTTCAAGGCTGCCGTGAAAACGATCGACACGATCGCCGACAAGAAGATCGTTCACAAGAACAAGGCCGCTCGCAGCAAGAGCCGCCTCGCCGCGGCCGTCAAGGGTCTGCAGGCAGCAGCGTAACTCCGGTACGCCCGCTCACGCGGGCGTTCCTGTTTCCTGCGATCGCAAAAAAGCCCGCCTAGGCGGGCTTTTTTGTCGCCTGTCGCCCGCGCACATCCTGCGGGCCGGCGACATGTGCCAGGGTGGGCGCCGCATGCGCCCTCGCCCGTGCCGGCATCACTTCTTCGCGTCGTAGTCCGGCAGTTCGCACGCCTCGGTGACGACGAGGTTGTTGTCCTTCGCGAAATTCAGCACGAAATCGAACGCCATCGGCTCGACGTCGCGCAGCCGGGAATCGAGGATCACGCATTTGAGGTCGCCGAGCATCGTCGGACGCACGTAGAGCGAATACTTGAGGCGCGCGTTCGGCCCGCTCGCCCCCGGCCCGAAGCAGGCCATCACACCGGCCAGACGTTCCGACCAGTCGCTCGGGCGAAACTTTTTCCCGTCTTTCGTGATGCCCTGGATGAAGAATTCGGTCGGAGGGGTTTCAGCCATGTGGTTACCCAAGTGACGGCCCGGCGATGTCCAGGCAACGGCGCCTGGATACGCGAACACAAAGCTGAAACGGACGGCGGCACAAGCATTCCGAGATCCCGAAAACGAGACGTCGACGTGTGCCGCCGGCGGACTGCACCGGATTTGTGCAGCGCACGGCTTGTGTCCGGCAGAGCGCGAAGAGGCTTGCCTGCCGGGCTGGAGAAAACTTTTGGATTATACCGCAGCGCGCCATCGCGCGTCGTTCCGACACCCCTCCTCCTGTGCCGCCCGCAACGCACGGCGATCGCGCCCCGCTTCTCTCCCCGGCTCGTCAAAGCACAGAAAATCCTTTATGCTGCTTTGAGTTATCCACACCCGACGGCGGCGCCGTCCGGCCTTGCTGCCGGGTGCAACCCGCCGCATTTCGCTTCATGACCGCCAAAACCATTCGTCACTACCTGCAGTTCAAGGATTTCTCGCTGGAAGACTACGAGTACGTGCTCGAACGCACGGGTATCCTGAAGCGCAAGTTCAAGAACTACGAGACCTATCACCCGCTGCACGACCGCACGCTCGCGATGATCTTCGAGAAGAACTCGACGCGCACGCGCCTGTCGTTCGAAGCCGGGATCTTCCAGCTCGGCGGCCACGCCGTCTTCATGAGCACGCGCGACACGCAGCTCGGTCGCGGCGAACCCGTCGAGGATTCCGCGCAGGTGATCTCGCGGATGGTCGACATCATCATGATCCGTACGTTCGAGCAGGAGATCATCCAGCGCTTCGCGGACAACTCCCGCGTGCCGGTGATCAACGGCCTGACGAACGAATACCACCCGTGCCAGGTGCTCGCCGACATCTTCACGTACTACGAGCACCGCGGCCCGATCGCCGGCAAGACCGTCGCGTGGGTCGGCGACGCGAACAACATGCTCTACACGTGGATCGAAGCCGCGCAGATCCTCGGCTTCAAGCTGCGCCTGTCCACGCCGCCCGGCTACGCGCTCGACATGAAGCTCGTGTCGCCCGACAGCGCGCCGTTCTACGAAGTGTTCGACGATCCGAACGAAGCGTGCAAGGGCGCCGATCTCGTCACCACCGACGTGTGGACGAGCATGGGCTTCGAGGCCGAGAACGAGGCCCGCAAGCAGGCATTCGCCGACTGGTGCGTCGACGAGGAGATGATGGGCCACGCGAACCCGGACGCCCTCTTCATGCACTGCCTGCCCGCGCACCGCGGCGAGGAAGTGACGGCCGGCGTGATCGACGGCCCGCAGAGCGTCGTATGGGATGAAGCGGAAAACCGCCTGCACGTGCAGAAGGCACTGATGGAGTTCCTGCTGCTCGGCCGCCTCAAGCACTGACGCGCCGGCACCCGGCAACCCATGTGAAAAGCGGTGCGAAACCCCGCTTACAGGCAGACGGGTTCGGGCTCGAGCTCGACGCCGAAATGCGCGCGCACGTCGGCCTGGATCGCCCGCGCCAGCGCGAGCACGTCGGCGCCCGTCGCGCCGCCGCGATTGACGAGCACGAGCGCCTGGCGGTCGTGCACGGCCGCCGCGCCCAGCACGCGCCCCTTCCAGCCGCAGCGGTCGATCAGCCAGCCGGCCGCGAGCTTGACCTGGCCATCCGGCTGCGGATACGACACGATCTCGGGCGTGCGGGCGCGCAGCGCATCGAATTGCGCGGCATCGATCACCGGATTCTTGAAGAAGCTGCCCGCGTTGCCGAGGACGAGCGGATCGGGCAGCTTCGCGCGGCGGATCGCGACGACGGCGTCGAACACGTCACGCGGCGCAGCCGCATCGGGTGCGATGCCACGGGCGTCGAGTTCGCGCGTGACGTCCGCGTAGCCGAGCCGCGGCGCCCATTGCTTCGGCAGCCGGAACGTCACCGACACGATCGCGAACCGGCCAGCCCCTTCCCGCTTGAAGAAACTGTCGCGATAGCCGAACGCGCAGCGCGCGGCGTCGAAGCGCTCGCTGCGCCCGGTCGCCAGCTCGACCGCGACCAGCGAGTCGAAATACACCTTCATCTCGAGACCGTATGCGCCGATGTTCTGGATCGGCGCGGCGCCGACCGTACCCGGAATCAGCGCGAGGTTCTCGAGACCGGGCATCCCGTGCTCGAGCGTCCATGCGACGAATGCGTGCCAGTTCTCGCCGCCGCCGGCCTCGACGTACCAGGCATCGTCGTCCTCGCGCACGACGCGGCGGCCCTTGATTTCGTCGAGCAGCACGATACCGTCGAAATCGCGCGTGAACACGACGTTGCTGCCGCCGCCGAGCACGAGCCGCGGCAGGTTCGCGACGCGCGGGTCGCGATGGAGCGCCTCGAATTGCGACGCATGCGTGACGCGCGCGGCAAGGCGCGCGGTCGCGGCAATGCCGAACGTGTTGTGCGCGGCGAGCGGATGGTCGGGAAGCAGCGACAGGGCGGAATCGTCAGGAGGCATCGGCATTCGCGGTCACGTCCGCCCGGGCGGCGCATGGCCGGCCTTGGGCAAACGGAGGGGCATCGGTAAAATGGCAAACAGTCCGCAATTATAGCGAGTGCCCGCGCGCGAGCCGGGCATCCGCATCTCAAGGGAGGAATGCCATGCCATCGTTCGACGTCGTTTCCGAAGCGAACATGATCGAAGTGAAGAACGCCATCGAGCAGTCGAACAAGGAAATTTCGACGCGCTTCGACTTCAAGGGCTCCGACGCGCGCGTCGAGCAGAAGGAGCGCGAGCTGACGCTGTTCGCCGATGACGATTTCAAGCTCGGCCAGGTCAAGGACGTGCTGATCGGCAAGCTGGCCAAGCGCAACGTCGACGTGCGCTTCCTCGACTACGGCAAGGTCGAGAAGATCGGCGGCGACAAGGTCAAGCAGATCGTCACCGTGAAGAAGGGCGTGACCGGCGATCTCGCGAAGAAGATCGTGCGGCTCGTGAAGGACAGCAAGATCAAGGTGCAGGCGAGCATCCAGGGCGACGCGGTGCGCGTGTCGGGCACGAAGCGCGACGACCTGCAGAGCACGATCGCGATGCTGCGCAAGGACGTGACCGACACGCCGCTCGACTTCAACAACTTCCGCGACTGATCGCCGGACGATCCGTCACGTCATCCTGCCGGGCCCCGCACACGCGGCGCGCCCGGCGTGTGGCAAGCGCCGCGCCTTCTCAGGCCTTGCCGCCGTCCTGCGCGCCGCCATCCGCGGCCGCCTTCTTCTTGTCACCGATCCGGCTCTCCTGCCCCGCCAGCAACTTCGAAATGTTGCCGCGGTGACGCCACACGAGCAGCACGCTCATCGCGAGCACGGCCCACGCGACCGGGTTGTGGCCCGTGCCGAACAGGAACACGTCGAACACCGGCGCGAACACGGCCGCCACCAGCGCCGCGAGCGACGAATAGCGGAAGAAGAACGCGACGATCAGCCAGGTGAGCGCAGTCGCGAGCCCGAGCACCGGGTGCACGGCGAGCAGCACGCCAGCTGCGGTCGCGACGCCCTTGCCGCCCTGGAAGCGGAAGAACACCGGATACAGGTGACCGAGGAACACGGCGATCGCGACCCATGCGACCGCGACGTCGGGCAGGCCGAAGTGGCGGGCGAGCCAGACAGCAATCCAGCCCTTGAACGCATCGCCGACGAGCGTCAGGATCGCGGCCTTCTTGTTGCCGCTGCGCAGCACGTTGGTCGCGCCGGGATTCTTCGACCCGTACGAACGCGGGTCGGCCAGGCCCATCGCGCCGCTGACGACGACGGCGAACGACACCGAACCGATCAGGTAGGCAACGAGGGCGGCGAGCAGGATCTGCATGCGGTGGACTCTTCTTTCAACGTATCGGTAAAGGGACGGCTGCGCGGCAAGCCCGCAAGCCGAAACGGCGCCCATTCTACCGAACGGGCGCGGCCTGCCACGAAGGTGAAACCCTCAGTCGACACTGGCGCACTGTACGGGCTGCGCGCCGAGCAGCGACGTGAGCACGGCCGGCGCGAGACTGACGAGGTAGCCGCGGCGGCCGCCGTTCAGGTAGATCGTCGGCAGTTCGAGGATCGTCTCCTCGACGTAGACGGGCATCGTCTTGCGCGTGCCGAACGGCGACGTGCCGCCGACGAGATAGCCCGAATGGCGGTTCGCGACCTCGGGCTTGCACGGTTCGACGCGCTTCGCGCCGATCTGCCGTGCGAGGTTCTTCGTCGATACCGTGCGGTCACCGTGCATCAGCACGATCAGCGGCTTCGCGTGCTCGTCTTCCATCACGAGCGTCTTCACGACGCTGTGCTCGTCGACGCCGAGCTGGCGCGCCGATTCGCCGGTGCCGCCGTGCTCGACGTAGTCGTACGGATGCTCGCCGAACGCCACGCCGTGGCGGCGCAACAGCTGGGTGGCAGGGGTTTCGGACACGTGTCTGGATTTGCTCATGGCGGCATTTTAATGGTGAACGACCGGCTGGCGCGCAATCGCGCCCTTCGGCGCTTGGGCCCTCGCACCCGCGCCGGCGGTATACTCGCGGCCCGTTTTCCGCCGGGCGGCCTGCTGCGTCGCCGCAGCGATTCCGTCCATCATCATTGCGGACATCGCGAAGCGCTATTGCCCGAATGGCCGATTGTGGCGCACGCGCCGTCATGGCACGATCGTTCGCCAACCTCGTCGGCCGCCGCCCGCCCCTTTTCTGGAGACGCCATGTCCTCGCCCCTCCGTTCTTCCGAGCCGCTCGACGTCGATGCACTGCTCGCCGCGCTGCCCCGCCGCATCGCCGACGTGCCCGCACGCCGGGCCGCCCAGGCGCCCGAGCATCCGGCGCTGATCGAGGACGCACGCCGGCTGTCGTACGGCGACCTGTCGCAAGCCGTCGATGCGGCGGCCGCGCTGCTCGCCGGCCTCGGCGTGCAAGGCGGCGACCGCGTGATGATCGTCGCCGAAAACTGCGTCGCGCAGATCGTGCTGCTGTTCGCGGTCGCCCGCCTCGACGCGTGGGCGCTCGTGTCGAACGCGCGATTGTCGGCCGGCGAACTCGACGCGATCGCCGCGCACGCGCGCCCGAAGCTGATCGCGTTCACCACCGACGTATCGCCTGACGCACGCACGCATGCCGCGCGGCACGGCGCGACACCTGCCGGCGCACTGCCGGTCGACATCGGCGCGTGGTCGTATCGCGTCGACGCCAGCGCGCCGGGCGAACCGGTTGCCGCCGACGGCGCCGCGCAATGCGCGGCACTGATCTATACGACCGGCACGACCGGTACGCCGAAAGGCGTGATGCTGTCGCATCGCAACCTGCTGTTCATCGCGGCGACGTCGAGCGCGCTGCGCCGCGTGTCGCCCGACGACGTCGTCTACACGGTGCTGCCCGTGTCGCACGTGTACGGGCTCGCGTCGGTCTGCCTCGGCAGCCTGTACGCGGGCGCGACGCTGCGGCTTGCGCCGCGCTTCTCGCCGGAAGCCGTGCGCGTCGCGCTCGCCGACGAAGGCGTCACGATCTTTCAGGGCGTGCCCGCGATGCACGCGAAGCTGCTCGAACACCTGCACACGCACGGCCACGCATGGCACGCACCGCGCCTGCGCTTCGCGTATTCGGGCGGCTCGCCGCTCGACACGAACCTGAAGGCACGCGTCGAGCGCCTGTATGGCGTGCCGCTGCACAACGGCTACGGAATGACCGAGAGCAGCCCGACGATCACGCAGACACCGCTCGACGCGCCACGCACCGACAGCTCGGTCGGCGTGCCGATTCCCGGTGTGGAGATGCGGATCGTCGCACCGGACGGCACCGACGTGCCGCCCGGCGAAGTCGGCGAGATTCGCGTACGCGGGCCGAACGTGATGCTCGGCTACTACCGCAACGCGGACGCCACCCGCGCGACCGTGTCGCCGGACGGCTGGCTGAGCACCGGCGATCTCGCGCGGCAGGAGGCGGACGGCGCGGTAACGATCGCGGGTCGCAGCAAGGAGCTGATCATCCGCTCGGGCTTCAACGTCTATCCGGTCGAAGTCGAGCAGGTGCTGAACGCGCACCCTGACGTCGTGCAGGCGGCCGTCATCGGCCGTGCGGTCGAAGGCAACGAGGAAGTGCTCGCGTTCGTCGAACGGGTGCCCGGTGCGACCGCCGACGAAGCGGCGCTGCACGCATGGTGTGCGGAGCGGCTCGCGCCTTACAAACGCCCCGCACATATCCGCGTCCTCGACGCGTTGCCGGCCGCATCGACGGGCAAGGTGCTGAAGCACAAGCTGCGCGAGCTGGTCTGACGCAGGCAGGCCGGTACGCGCACCGGGGCCTGCGCAGCGAAACGTGCGCTAACCGCGCGGATGGTGTTGCGCGTGCAGCGTCTTCAACCGCTCGCGCGCGACGTGCGTATAGATCTGCGTGGTCGAGATGTCGCTGTGACCGAGCAGCAATTGCACGACACGCAGGTCGGCGCCGTGGTTCAGCAGGTGCGTCGCGAACGCATGCCGCAGCGTGTGCGGCGACAGGTGGGCGCGCACGTCCGCGTGCTGCGCGTGACGCTTGATGATGTTCCAGAACTGCTGGCGCGTCATCCCGTCGCCGCGTGCGGTCACGAACAGCGCGTCGGCCGCGCGCGCGCCGAGCAGCGCCGGCCGCGCATCGCGCAGATAGCGCTCGATCCAGCCGTGCGCGACTTCGCCGAACGGCACGAGCCGCTCCTTCGAGCCCTTGCCCATCACGCGCACGACGCCCTCGTTGAGCCCGACCTCGACGGTCTTCAACGTCACGAGTTCGCTCACGCGCAATCCGCTCGCATACATCAGCTCGAGCATCGTGCGATCGCGCAGGCCAAGCGGCGTGCCGATATCCGGCGCGCCGAGCAGCGCCTCGACCTGCGCCTCCGACAACGTCGACGGAAACCGGGCCGCCTGTTTCGCGGACGAGATCCGCAGCGTCGGGTCGGCGCTCGCGCGATGCTCGCGCACGGCCCAGCCGTAATAGCGCCGGAACACGGACAGCCGCCGGTTCGACGATGTCGCCTTGCCGTCGCTGCGCGCGGCGATGTAGCCCGTCACCATCGCTTCGTCGACCGAATCGAGCGACGTGTCGTGGGTCGCGGCCAGCCATTGGGAAAACAGCACCAGATCGCGCCGGTAAGCCTCGAGCGTGTTGCGTGCGAGCCCGTGCTCGAGCCACAGCGCATCGCAAAACACGTCGATCGATGCGCGGCTCGCGAGCAGCGCGGGGGACGCCGCGGCGGCATCGCCGTCGGCTTCGGGGGAAATCAGCGATTCACTCATCAGTACGGCACGCCCTCGTGCGCCAGCAGCCAGCGCTTCACTTTCTGGTAATACCCGTTGTCGTCGTGGTTCGCGAAACCGCCGAGGCCGCCCGCCGCGACGACCCGATGGCACGGGATCACGAGCGGGAAGTAGTTCGCGCCGCACGCCTGGCCGACCGCGCGCGGCGCGCTGCCGATCCGCTTCGCGACCTGGCCGTAGGTCAGCACCGTGCCGGGCGGGATATCGCTGATCACGTCCCACACGCGGTGCTGGAACGCGCTGCCGACCTCGGCGAGCGGCAGGTCGAAGCGCGCCGACGCGCGCGCGAAGTAACGTTCGATCTGCTTGACCGCGCGCTTCGCGAGCGGCGTATCCGGATCGACCGGCTTCACCGATTCGGGCAGATAGACGATCTCGCGCACCACCGCGGCATCCGTGCGGATGCCGACCTTGCCGAACGGTGCGTCGATGACTGCATTGAACATGGCCCTCTCCTGACCGATGGATGCACGCGGCAGCACCGCGCGCCGACGACACTTTACGCCGCCTTCACGCGGCACGCAGTGCCCATTCGACATGCTCGCGCACGACCGGCGACGGATCGTCGGCCCGCGCGCGCAACGCGTCGACGATCGCCTCGCGCGCCTGCGGCGCGAGCCGGTCCTCACCCGCGCGCAGCGCGTTGCCGAGCCCGACCGCGAGATTGCGCAGCCAGCTTTCGTAGCCGATGCGCCGGATCGCACTGCCCTGCATTCGCGTATCGAACGTGTCCGCATCCCACGCGAACAGCTCGACGAGCGTCGCGCGGTCGAGGCCGTGCCGCACGTCGAAATCGGCGACGGGCGCGGCCTGCGCGAACTTGTTCCATGGGCACACGAGCTGGCAATCGTCGCAGCCGTACACGCGATTGCCGATCATCGGCCGCAGCGGCTCGGGGATGCTGCCTTTCAGTTCGATCGTCAGGTACGAGATGCAGCGGCGCGCGTCGACGCGGTACGGCTCGACGATCGCGCCGGTCGGGCATGCGTCGATGCAGCGCGTGCAACTGCCGCAGTGGGCGCCGGGCGTCTCGGGCGCGGTGTCGGGCGACGTGTGCGCGTCGGTCGGCAGCGGAACGTCGACGTAGATCTCGCCGAGGAAGAACAGCGAACCCGCATCGCGCTGCAACAGCAGCGTGTGCTTGCCGCGCCAGCCGACGCCGGCCTTCTGCGCGAGTTCGACCTCGAGCACGGGCGCCGAATCGGTGAACACGCGGTAGCCGAACGCGCCGATCGCCTGCTCGATGCGCTCGGCGAGCGTCTGCAGCCGGTTGCGCAGCACCTTGTGATAGTCGCGGCCGCGCGCATAGATCGACACGACGGCCGCCTGCGGATCGTCGAGCCGGGCCCGTTCGCGCGCGCGCCAGTCGTGCGGCACGAGTGCACCGGGCGCACCGTCAGCGAGTGTTTGGGCCGGCAGATAGGCGAGCCGCGCGGAGATCACGCGTCGCGTACCGGCCACAAGTTCGGCCGGACGCGCGCGTTTCATCCCATGTTTCGCCATATAATCCATTTCGCCGTGGTATCCGGCTTCCAGCCAGGCGGCGAGGCCTGCTTCGGCATCCGAGAGATCGGTATCGCTGATGCCGATCGCCCCGAAACCCAATTCGCGCCCCCACGCCCTGATGCGCGCGGCGAGCGCAGTCAACGCCGCATCGTCGAGCGCGCACGGTGCCGCGCCTTCGGCACGAGTCGAAGGCCTGTCGGATGCGGCGAGTTCCGGTAATCGGTTCATCGCACTATTTTACGAGAATGCCAGCCACGCCCAGCCAACCGCCTCACGACGCCATGCTGCCCGCCCTGCTCGCGGAGCGCGTGATCGCGCTCGCCGACGAAGCGGCGACCGAGGCCTTCGGCACCCGCTTCGCGCACGCGCTCGACGCGGCGCGCACCGAGCTCGCCCGCGCGCATGCATTCGACGGGCTGCAGATCCAGCTGGTCGGCGACCTCGGCGCGGGCAAGACGTCCCTCGTGCGCGCCATCCTGCGCGGCCTCGGCCACACGGGGCGCGTGCGCAGCCCGACCTATACGCTCGTCGAGCCGTACGCACTCGAACGCGAGGATGGGGAACTCGAGGTCTATCACTTCGATCTGTATCGTTTCAACGATCCGGCCGAATGGTCCGACGCAGGCTTTCGCGAATATTTCAATTCCAGCGCGATCTGCCTCGTCGAATGGCCACAACAGGCGGGCACGCTGCTCGGCGTACCCGATCTGGTTTTCTCGCTCGACGTGGATGGCGACGGCCGCGTCCTCACCGTCCGGGCGTACAGCGCTTCAGGAAAGGCATGTCTCGAAAGATGTTGATCAAACCGTTCCGCTCGATCGAATCGGCGGCCACCGCGACGCACAACTGGCGGCGTCGCCAGATCCTGCGCGCGGGCGCGTCGACGCTGGTGCTCGGTCTCGTCGCGCCGCGGCTCGCGCACGCGTCGTCGGTGCTCGGCGTGCGCGTGTGGCCCGCACGCGATTACACGCGCGTCACGATCGAATCCGACCAGCCGCTGCAGAATACCCAACAGCTGCTGCAGGGTCCCGACCGCCTCGTCGTCGACCTGAGCGGCCTCGATCTCGACCAGGCGCTGCGCGATCTCGTGTCGAAGATCGCGCCGAACGATCCGCAGATCCAGTCGGTGCGCGTCGGCCAGTATCAGCCGCACGTCGTGCGGATGGTGTTCGACCTGAAAGGTTCGGTGAAGCCGCAGGTGTTCACGCTGCCGCCGGTCGGCGCCTACAAGTACCGGCTCGTGTTCGACCTGTATCCGGCCGTCGCGCCCGATCCGCTGTCCGACCTGATCGCGCAGACGGAACGCAAGGAACAGGCGCTCAACGACTCCGCGCGCGCGCAGCAGATGCAGCCGCCGTCCACGCTGGCCGGCCCGGGCACCCCGCCGCCCGCCGCGGGCGACAACAGCGATGCGTTCTTCCAGCGCTTCGCGCAGAACACGCCGGCCACGCCGCACACGCCGCCCGCCGCCGGCACGCCTTCGACGCCCGCGAAGCCGGCCGTCAAGCCGCCGCCGGTCATCGCGCGCCGCGACGACAGCGACGACGACGGCGACACCTACAAGTTCACCGCACCGAAATCCGGCAAGGGCGGCACCGTGCGCCTGCTGACGGTGGCGATCGATCCGGGCCACGGCGGCGAGGATCCGGGCGCGATCGGCGGCGGCGGCACGTACGAGAAGCACATCGCGCTCGACATCGCGAAGAAGCTGCGCGCGAAGATCGACGCCGCGCCGAACATGCGCGCGATGATGACGCGCGACGCCGACTTCTTCGTGCCGCTGAACGTGCGCGTGCAGAAGGCGCGCCGCGTGGGCGCGGATCTCTTCGTGTCGATCCATGCGGACGCGTTCACGACGCCGTCCGCGCGCGGCTCGTCGGTGTTCGCATTGTCCGATCACGGCGCGACGAGCGCCGCGGCGCGCTGGATGGCGAACAAGGAAAATTCGTCCGACCTGATCGGCGGCATCAACATCAAGACGGCGGATGCGGCCGTGAACCGCGCGCTGTTCGACATGTCGACGACCGCGCAGATCCGCGACTCGCTGCGCTACGGCAACTACGTGCTGAAGGAAGTCGGCGGCATCAACAAGCTGCACAAGGGCTCGGTCGAACAGGCCGGGTTCGCGGTGCTGAAGGCCCCCGACATTCCGTCGATCCTCGTCGAGACCGCGTTCATCAGCAACCCGGAAGAGGAGAGCCGGCTGAACGACGACAGCTATCGCGACCAGATGGCCGACGCGATCTTCCGCGGCATCAAGCGTTATTTCGCCGCGAACCCGCCGCTCGCGAAGAGCCGGATGGCCTGACGGCCCGACGGCCGTATCCAGCCATACTCGGCCACCCCGCCCCGCCGCCGGCACGTAGCGCGTGCCGGCGCGTCACGATGCCGCGAAGCGGCGCATCAGTTTCCCGCCGAACACGTTCACCGCGAGGCCGCCCATCACGAGCGCCGTGCCGATCAGCTGCGCGCGCGTCAGATGCTCGTCGAGCAGCAGCGCCGACGAAGCCAGGCCGACGATCGGCACCAGCAGCGAGAATTGCGCGACCTGCGCGGCCGGATAGCGCGACAGCAGGCGGCTCCAGAGCCCGTAGCCAAGCAGCGTCGCGACGAACGCGAGATAGACGACCGCGAAGATCGACGCCCCGTTCAGCCCGGCGAGCGCGGTCGCGATCCGTTGCGGCCCTTCGAACCACAGCGACAGCAGGAAGAACGGCACGGGCGGCACGAGGCTCGCCCACACGACGAGCGACACGAGGTTCGCTTTCCCGACCTTCTTCGTGACGATGTTGCCGAACGCCCACATCGCGGCCGAACAGATCGTCAGCAGAAAGCCCGCGAGCGTCATTGCGCGGCCGCCCTGCGCCGCGATCACGACGAGCCCGCCCGCGGCGATCGCGAGCCCGAGCAGGTTCTGCATGCGCAGCCGCTCGCCGAGGAACAGCATCGCGAACACGAGCGTGAAGAATGCCTGCGACTGCAGCACGAGCGACGCGAGGCCGGCCGGCATGCCGACGTACATGCCGGTGAACAGGAACACGAACTGGCCGAGCTGGATCGTCGCGCCGTACAGCACCAGCAGGCGCCACGGAATCTGCGGCCGGCGCACGAAGAACACGGCGGGCACGGCCGCGAGCGTGAAGCGCAGCGCGCCGAGCAGCATCGGCGGCATGCCGTGCAGGCCGACCTTGATCACGACGAAGTTCACGCCCCACGCCAGAATCACGATCAGCGCAAGCAGCAAGTCCTTCGGGGCCATCATCGGCGTCTCCTCGATTGTCGAATCGTTGTGCAAGGTGCTCTCGAGCCCTGTCGCTTTGCGCCAGGCGCCCGAGGAGGCGATCCCCCAAAGGGACTGCCTGCGGGGCAAAAAATACCGGGGCGGCCCGGCGTTTTCCCGGGAAGCCGGTCAGTCTACCGGGTTTCGGCACCCGGCCCGATACCCGCGCGGCGCGAATGGAATCGGCGGCGGACGGCCAGTACAATGACCGGCATCTCCCCCGCCACCCCACAGGATCCGCCATGACCGCCCCGATCAAAGCCCTGCTGAAGCCGCACGTGCGCGACATCGGCAACCTGCAGGTGCGCCGCACGCTGCCCGCACTCGCCGCGCGCCTCGTCGGCCCGTTCATCTTCTTCGATCACATGGGACCCGCCACGCTGCCGCCCGGCACGGGGCTCGACGTGCGCCCGCACCCGCACATCGGTCTGGCCACCGTCACCTACCTGTTCGACGGCGCGATCCTGCACCGCGACAGCCTCGGATCGCTGCAGGAGATCGTGCCGGGCGACGTGAACTGGATGACGGCCGGCCGTGGAATCGTCCACTCCGAACGCACGCCCGACGCGCAGCGCGAAAACGGCCACACCGTGCACGGGATCCAGACCTGGGTTGCGCTGCCGCGCGCGCACGAGACGACCGAGCCGTCGTTCGAGCACCATCCGGCCGACACGCTGCCGAAGCGCAACGAGGACGGCGTGTCGCTGACGGTGATCGCCGGCGATGCGTTCGGGCTGCGCTCACCGGTCACGACGTTCTCGCGCACGCTGTATGTCGCAGCCGAATTCGCGGCCGGCGGCCGCCTCGAACTCGACGCGTCGCACGAGGAGCGCGCGGTCTACGTGGTCGACGGCGAGCTCGCGATCGACGGCACGCCGGTGCCCGCCGAGCAGATGGCCGTGCTCGCGCCCGGTGCCGCCGTCACGCTGACGAGCGGCAGCGGCGCGCGCGCGATGCTGCTCGGCGGCGACAAGATCGACGGCGAACGCTTCATCGAATGGAACTTCGTCGCCAGCAGCCGCGAGGCGATCGAACGCGCGAAAGAAGCATGGACGCGCCAGGAAATGGGCAAGGTGCCGGGCGAGACCGAGTGGATTCCGCTGCCCGAGTCGAAGCCGCGTTGAAAAAGGGGCGCTCCGCCCCCATCCTGACGACATTCGAACGAAAGAGAACGACATGGACACCACGCTTGCCACATTCGAGAAAGACGTCATCGAGGCGTCGCTGGACGCCCCCGTGCTGGTCGACTTCTGGGCGCCGTGGTGCGGCCCGTGCAAGACGCTCGGCCCGCTGCTGGAAAAACTCGAAGGCGACTACGAAGGCCGCTGGAAGCTCGTGAAGGTCAACGTCGACGAGAACCAGGAACTCGCCGCGCACTTCCAGACCCGCAGCATCCCGCACGTGATCGCGTTCGCCGACGGGCGCCCGGTCGACCAGTTCGTCGGCGTGCTGCCCGAAGGCCAGCTGCGCGCCTTTCTCGACCGGCTGCTGCCGGCCCCCGAGGAAGCCGAACGGCGCGCCGCGCAATACGCGATGGCCGAAGAGCGCCACGACGACGCGCTCACGCACCTCGAGGCAGCGCTCGCGCTGAATCCCGGCTTCGACGACGCACGCCTCGACCTGATCGAACTGCTGCTCGCGAGCAACCAGGTCGACGCCGCGCGCGCCGAGACGGAACGCCTGTCGCCGCAGACCGTGCAAGGCGGCGACCCGCGCTACCAGGCGATCAAGACTCGTTTCGACGCCCTCGAAGCCACGGCCGACCTGCCGCCGACCGACGCACTCGAAGCGCGCATCGCGGCCAACCCGGCCGATCTCGACGCGCGCTTCGATCTCGCGCAGAGCCTGATCGCGCGGCGTGCGTATGAAGGGGCGCTGGAGCAGTTGCTGGAAATCGTCACGCGCGACCGCACGTACGGCGACGATCTCGGCCGCCGCACGATGATCTCGGTATTCGAGCTGGCCGGCGACCGCCCGGACCTCGTCGCCGGGTGGCGGCGCAAGCTGAGCATGGCGCTCAACTGAGAGACGACCGGCCGGGCCGCAACGGCCCGGCTGCGTAACAGCCCGACCACGTAACGGCCCGACTGCGCAACAGCCCCGCATCGCATGCGGCGCGCATCACGCGCTGCGGCATCGCGCCGGCGCCCGCGCCCGCGTGTCGCCCGCTCAGCCGGCGGCCTGCGCCGCGATCGCGCGCAGCGCATGCGCGGCGGCCGCGAAGCCGAAGCTCGCGGTCACGCACACGCTCGAACCGAATCCCGCACAGTTGAGCCCCGCGACGTGCGCGGCCGCGGACGGCTCCGCGCCGTCCTCGAGATCGCAGGCGGCCGCTTCCGGATAGATCAGCGGCTCGTCCGAATACACGGCGCTGACCTTGAAACGCGCTTTCGGCCCGCGCGGAAAGCCGTGCTGCTTGCGCAACTGCGCGCGCACCTTCGACAGCAGCGGATCCTGGATCGTCAGTGCGAGATCGTCGATCCGGATGCGCGTCGGGTCGAGCTGGCCGCCCGCGCCGCCGACCACGACGAGCGGCTGACGCTGCGCGACGCACCACGCGATCAGCGCGACCTTCGTGCGCACGCTGTCGATCGCGTCGACCACGTAGTCGAAACCGCCGCCGAGCAGCGCGTCGAAGTTGTCGGGCTCGACGAAATCCTCGATCCGGTTCACGCGGCACGCGGGATCGATCAGCGCGATCCGCTCGGCCATCGCGTCCACCTTCGGCTTGCCGTAATTGCCGTCGAGCGCGTGGATCTGCCGGTTCGTATTGCTTTCCGCGACGTTGTCGAGATCGATCAGCGTGAGCGTGCCGACCGCGTTGCGTGCGAGCGCCTCGGCCACCCACGACCCGACGCCGCCGATCCCGATCACCGCGACGTGCGCGCGCTCGAACGCGGCGGCGGCCGGCGCGCCGTACAGCCGCGCGACGCCGCCGAAGCGCCGCGCGCGATCCACGTCAAGCTGGATTTCCGGGGTCGGGGTAAGATCAGAAGAACTGGGCGGGGCGGTGTCGGCGGCGGGCATGGCAGCAAGGAAAACGTAAGTCGTGCAGCCCTCTATTTTGCCTGAACTCCCCGCTCGCACGCGCCACTGTGCACGCACGTTTCTTGCGCGTTGGCTACAATGGTTCCAGATTGAAGCGTTTGCATAACATGACGACTCTCGCCGATCTCCGCATCAATTATTCGCGTGCTTCGCTCGACGAAGCCGATGTCGCCCACGACCCCTTCGCCCAGTTCGACCGCTGGTTCAAGGAGGCGCTTGCCGCCAAGCTGCCCGAGCCGAACACGATGACGCTCGCGACCGTCGGCCCCGACGGCCGGCCGTCGGCACGCATCGTGCTCATCAAGGGCGTCGACGAACGCGGGTTCGTCTTCTTCACCAATTACGAAAGCCGCAAGGGGCACGACCTCGCCGCGCATCCGCAGGCAGCGCTGCTGTTCTACTGGATCGAACTCGAGCGCCAGGTGCGCATCGAAGGCCGGATCGAGAAAACCAGCGCCGAGGAAAGCGACCGCTATTTCGCGTCGCGTCCGCTCGGCTCGCGCATCGGCGCATGGGCGTCCGAGCAAAGCGCGGTGATCGACAGCCGCGCGACGCTCGAAGCGCAGGAAAAGGCCGTCAGCGAACGCTACGGCGACAACCCGCCGCGCCCGCCCCACTGGGGCGGCTACCGCCTCGTGCCCGACTCGATCGAGTTCTGGCAGGGCCGCCCGTCGCGGCTGCACGACCGTCTGCTCTATACGCGCGACGCCAACACTTCGTCAGGCTGGTCGATCTCGCGCCTGTCGCCGTAAGCGCGGCGCCGGCGCACGCCGGTCGTGTCTCGTGTTGCATCCGGGCGCCCGCCACGCAAGCGGCGGGCGCCGGTCAAGATACTTGGCTGTATTCGATTCAACGAACAAACGGAGAATCCAAATGTTCTGGGAAAAGAAGCTGGCACAGTGGGCGGACGACGTACGGGCGAAAGCGAACATACCGGCACGCCTCGTGCTGTGGAACGGCGATCAACTCGATTTCGGCACCTTCAGCGCGCCGCAGGTCACGCTGAAGGTGAACAGCGCGTCGGCGCTCCCGCTCTTGCTCGAACCGAGCCTCGACAATCTCGGCGAGGCCTATGTGAAGGGCAAGATCGACATCGAAGGCAAGCTGTCGGACATCATCAACATCGGCTACTCGCTCGCGCGCAGCACGGTGACGAGCGCGAGCAAGCTCGCGCGCGTGAAGCGCTACTTCAATCACTCGAAGAGCACCGACAAGAAGGCGATCCAGTATCACTACGACGTCTCGAACGAGTTCTACAAGCTGTGGCTCGACGAGAACATGGTGTACTCGTGCGCCTACTTCGAGAACGGCGACGAGGATCTCGCCACCGCGCAGATCAAGAAGATCGATCACATCCTGACGAAGATCCAGCTCGAGCCCGGCCAGCGCCTGCTCGACATCGGCTGCGGCTGGGGTGCGCTCGTGCTGCGCGCCGCGCAGAAGTTCGGCGCGCGGTGCCTCGGCGTCACGCTGTCGCAGAACCAGTTCGACCTCGCGACCGCGCGCGTGAAGGCGGCCGGGCTGGAGGACAGGATCGAGATCCGGCTGCAGGACTACCGCGAGATCGACGGCCAGTTCGACCGCATCACGAGTGTCGGGATGTTCGAGCACGTCGGGCGCAAGAACCTGCCGCTCTATTTCACGCGGATTCATGACCTGCTCGTCGACGACGGCATCGCGATGAACCACGGGATCACGTCGACCGACGCGGAAAGCGGCGAGACGGCGCTCGGCGGCGGCGAGTTCATCGACCGCTACGTGTTCCCGGACGGCGAGCTGCCGCACATCAGCCTCGCGCTGGAAGCCGCGCAGCGCGGCGGCCTGGAGGCGATTGACGTCGAAAGCCTGCGACGGCACTATGCGCGCACGCTCGACATCTGGACGGAAAACTTCGAGGCGAAGGCAGAAGCGGCGCGACAACTCGTCGACGACGAAAAATTCCGCATCTGGCGCGTATATCTCGCCGGCTGCGCGTATGCGTTCGAGCACGACGACGTGTCGATCTTCCAGATCGTGTGCCGCAAGGCCGGACGCAGCGCGAAAACGCTGCCGTGGTCGCGGCGCTATATGTACGAACACGCGCTGCCGCGCTAGGCGGCGCTTCACGCTGGGCATGCATGGGTGACGGCAGGACGCGGCGCAAGGGGCCGCCGGAACGACAGCAGCACGACGACGCGCACGCGCCGCACGCCGACGGGCAATTCGACCTGTTCGGCGTGCCGGCCGACGCTGCACGCGCGTCGCCCGAGGACGACGGCCCGCCTGCCCGCACCGACGAACACGTGAAACCGGACGCGCGTGACGACGCGCAGCCGGCACCGCGCTCCCGCTCCCGTTCTTCCGACGAAACACCGCCTGCCGCTTCCGGCCTGCTGTGGGACGAACCGTCCCCGCCGGCCGCGCCGCTGAAGAAAGGCCGGCGCCGACGCGGCGTGCTGCCCGCGCCGATCGCACCCGAGGTCGCCGACGCAGCGGCCGGCCTGCCGCCGAACGTTCGGCTCGGCACGTCGTCGTGGTACTTCCCCGGCTGGGACGGCATCGTCTACGACGGCGATTTCGCGCAGACCAAGCTGTCGCGCGAAGGGCTCGAAGCGTACGGCGCGCATCCGCTGCTGAAGAGCGTGAGCCTCGACCGGTCGTTCTACGGCCCGCTGTCGGTCGCCGATTACCTGCGCTATGCGCAGCAGGTGCCCGACGATTTCCGCTTCGTCGTGAAGGCGCCGGCCTCCGTGACCGACGCGGTCATCCGCGGCCGGCGCGGCGAGCCGTCGGGGCCGAACCCGACCTTCCTCGACGCGCAGCTCGCCACCCGCGAGTTCGTGCAGCCGTGCCTCGAAGGGCTCGGCCGGAAAGCCGGCGTGCTCGTGTTCCAGTTCTCGCCGCTGCCCGACCAGCTGCTCGCGCAGCCGGCCGCGCTGATCGACCGGCTCGCCGCGTTCTTCGCGGCGCTGCCGCCGCTGCCGCCGGACGCCGACGGCACCCGCTATGCGATCGAGATTCGCGACGCGAGCCTGCTCACGCCGCGTTTCATCCGCGCGCTCGCCGCGCTCGGTGTGCGCTACTGCGTCGGCCTGCACGCACGGATGCCCGACGCGCTGCGCCAGGCGGCCGCGCTCGCCCTGCTCGACGGCGACGCGCCGGGCCCGCTGATCGTGCGCTGGAGCCTGCACAGCGGCTTCAGGTACGAACAGGCGAAAGCGAAATACGAGCCGTTCGACAAGCTCGTCGACGAGGATCCGGCCACGCGCTCGGCGCTCGCCGAACTGGCCGCGCGCTATGCGCTGGCCGGGCAGCCGGTGATCATCACGATCAACAACAAGGCGGAAGGCTCCGCGCCGCTGTCGTGCATCGCGCTCGCGCGCGAGATCGCCGCCGCGTGCGCGCAGTGGCGCAACGAGGCGGCCTGACGCCCGTTTGCGCCGGCTCCCGCCGCTCCGGCGCTTACGCGCCGCGCAGCGACTTCAGCCGGTGCGAGAACTTCTGCCGGAATTTCGCGAGCTTCGGCCCGATCACGACCGAGCAGTAGCCCTGCCCCGGGTTACGCGCGTAATAGTTCTGGTGATAGTCCTCGGCCGGCCAGTAGTTGCCGTCGAGCGGCACGACCTGCGTGACGATCGGCTGCCCGAACACCTGCTCGCGCTCCAGCTCGCGGATCACGTCGAGCGCCGTGTCGCGTTGCGCGTCCGAATGCGTGAACACGACCGATCGGTACTGCGTGCCGACGTCGTTGCCCTGCCGGTTCAACTGGGTCGGATCGTGCGTCGCGAAGAAGATCTCGAGGATCTCGCGATAGCCGATGCGCGCCGGATCGAACGTGACGTTGACGACTTCCGCGTGGCCCGTGTCGCCTTCGCAGATGTCGCGATAGCCGGGATTGCGCGTATGGCCGCCCGCGTAACCCGACTGGACGGCCGTCACGCCGTCGACGTCGAGAAACACCGCCTCCGTGCACCAGAAACACCCGCCTCCCAATGTCGCGGTTTCAAGCATCTCGTTCACCATGAAATCAGTCCTTCGTTGATGTCGGCAGCCGGCACGCATGCGCCGGCGCCACCGTTCCGTCTCGCCGCTGCCCACCCGGGGGCGGGTCGCAACGGCACTGCGGCAAGTATCTCACTCGCGCGCGAACCTGACAGGTTGCACAGGTACCGCGCACGACCGGCCGCCCGCTTTCTCGTCTACACTTAGGCACGCGCGAGCGCGGCGGCAAACCCGCTGCCTCGCGCAAAGCGCCCGATGCGTGCCCGACCCTGATGCAAACATCATCTGCCGGAACATCGATATGCATGCCTTAACAGACATCACCCGCGTCACTCGCCCGGCCGTCGCCGCATCGCGGGCTACCGCTTCGACCGTGCCACCTCCTTGCCGTGCGTCCGTCTCGCCCCGCGTGCGGCGACCCGGAACACCGCCTTTCTCCGCTTTCACGATCTGATGCACGGCGCGCCGCACGTGTCGCCGACGCGTGCACCCGCCTGCCGATCGCGCCTGCCGGCGCCACGCGCGCCGCGCGACAACCCCGACCCGCACGCCCGCAACGAACGGCCGTGCGTCAACGATCCGAACCCATCGAGAGGGCATCACCATGAGCATGCGACCTGACCCGACGTTTCACGCTTCGCCCGAGCTTGCGATGCAGGCGCCGGCGGAAGAGTTTGCCTATACGTTGTTGCTGAGCCCCGATTTTTCCAGACCCGACGCGCTCGCCGTGATCGACGTGAAGCCCGGCTCGCCGACCTACGGAAAAATCGTGCATACGGTGACGATGCCGAACACCGGCGACGAGTTTCACCACTTCGGCTGGAATGCCTGTTCGTCGTCGCTGTCGCCGCTGACCGGCCATGCGTTCCTCGAACGCCGCTTCCTGATCATCCCCGGCCTGCGCTCGTCGCGCATCTACGTGATCGACACGAAGCCGCATCCGACGCAGGCGCGCATCCACAAGATCGTCGAGCCCGACGAGATCTTCTCGAAAACCGGCTATTCGCGGCCGCACACCGTTCACTGCGGGCCCGAAGGCATCTATGTGAGCACGCTTGGCGGCGCGGGCAAGGACGGCACCGACGGCGCGCCCGGCATCTTCATCATGGATTGCGAAACCTTCGACGTGCTCGGCCGCTGGGAGATCGACCGCGGCCCGCAGGACAAGCATTACGACTTCTGGTGGAACCTGCCGCGCGACTACATGGTGTCGAGCGAATGGGCGCTGCCGCCGCAATTCGAGAACGGCATCGTGCCCGAGGACCTGCTCGCGAACAAATACGGGCACCGGCTGCATTTCTGGGACCTGCGCGCGCGGCGCAACGTGCAGACGATCGATCTCGGCGCGCAGCACCAGATGGCGCTCGAAGTGCGGCCCGCGCACGACCCGGTGCGCGAATACGGGTTCGTCGGCGTCGTGGTCGACACGACGAATCTCGAAGGCTCGATCTGGACCTGGTGGCGCGAAGGCGGCAAGTTCCATGTGAAGAAGACCGCGACCATCCCGGCCGAACCGGCCGCGGCCGACGAACTGCCGCCGCTGCTGAAATCGTTCGGCGCGGTGCCGCCGCTCGTGACCGACATCGACCTGTCGCTCGACGACCGCTTCCTCTACGTGTCGTGCTGGGGCACCGGCGAGATGCGCCAGTACGACGTATCGGACCCGCACAACCCGGTGCTCGCGGGGTCGGTCCGCATCGGCGGCATCGCACGCCGTGCGCCGCACTCGAACGGCCGCGCATTCGCGGGCGGCCCGCAGATGGTCGAGATCAGCCGCGACGGCCGGCGCGTGTACTGGACCAACTCGCTCTATTCGACGTGGGACGACCAGTTTTATCCGGATGGCGTGCCGGCCGCGCAGGTGCTCGCGCATGCGGGGCCGGAAGGCGGGCTGACGCTCGCCGACGATTACTGGGTCGAGTTCCCCGAAGGTTATCGCGCGCACCAGATCCGGCTCGAAGGCGGCGACTGCTCGACCGACTCGTTCTGCTATCCGTCGGTCAAGCGTTGAACGCCGGCCTTCACGCCCAGTTCGCGCTGTGGGCGGCCGTGCTCGCGAGCGGGGTGTATCACGGGCTCAACCCCGCGATGGGCTGGCCGCTCGCGGTGTCGAACGCGCTGATGACGCGCCGCGGCGGCGCGCTCGTCGCGGCGCTCGGCTATCTCGCGCTCGGCCATGCGCTCGCGGTCTTCGCGGTGATGCTGCCGTTCGGGCTGCTCGCCGCGCTGCTTGCCTGGCAGTCGGCGATCCGGATCGGCGCGAGCGCGCTCGTGATCGGCTTCGGCGCCGTGCTGCTGATCCGGCGCCGGCATCCGCGTGCGCTCGCGCGGATCCCGCCCGCGCGGCTCGGCCTGTGGTCGTTCGCGGTCGCGATCGCGCATGGCGCGGGGCTGATGCTGGTGCCGATCTACCTCGGGCTCTGCGGGCTCGACCGGGACGCCGGCCACCGGGCAGCGGCCACGCTCGTCGATGCGCATCTCGGGATGGCGCTCGTCGTCGCGGCCGTGCATGCAATCGCGATGATCGGCGCCGGCGGCGGGCTCGCGTGGCTCGTGTACCGCTATCTCGGGCTGAAGTTCGTGTCGCGGAGCTGGTTCAATCTCGATGCGGTGTGGGCGTCGAGCCTGATCGTGACGGGCGCGCTGTCGCTCGGACTGGCGGCGGCGCGATAGATGGCGCGGGGATCGGCGGTCGGGAAATGCAACTGCGCGGGATCGCGCGGCGGCACCGCTCGAAAAACGCGACAGAACGGCGTTGCCGGCCCCGCGCGATTGCCCGTCCTGCCGCGCGCCGCAGTGTTCGCTACGCCACCCTGCCCCCTCGATGCGCCGCCTGGCCGGGCCCGGCGGCCCCGATTCCGCTAAAATCGGGCCATGCGCACCCCTTCCCCATCGACCGCCTTGTCGCCTTTCGTCCGCCGTGCCCGCCCCGCTCGCGTCGCGCCGCGCCCGCCCGTCTCGTTCCGGAAGGCTGCCCGATGAGCCAGGCCAATCCCCCGGATTTCGACTCGGCCGCTTTCCGGCAGGCGCTCGGCCAGTTCGCAACGGGCGTGACGGTGATCACGACGCGCGCGCCGTCCGGGCAGCTGATCGGCATCACCGCCAGCTCGTTCAACTCGGTATCGCTCGATCCGCCGCTCGTGCTGTGGAGCCTCGCGCACAAATCGGCGTCGACACCCGTGTTCCGCGGCAACAGCCACTATGTGGTGAACGTGCTTGCGGCCTCGCAGCTCGACCTGTGCAAGCGCTTCTCGACCTACAAGGGCGACCGCTTCGAAGGAATCGCGCATGCGGCCGGCAACTCCGGGATGCCCGTGCTCGACGGTGCGCTCGCATGGTTCGAATGCCACAACCGCAGCCGCTATGACGAAGGCGACCACGTGATCTTCGTCGGCGAGGTCGAACGCTGCGGCGTGCGCACCGCATCGGACACGACACCGCCGCTCGTGTTCCACGGCGGCGGCTTCCACGGCCTTACACCGCTTTGATCGCCCCCGTGCGCGCCAGCCCGACCGGCGCGCCGGCTTCGTCCTTCAGCGTCTGCAGCACGATGTTCGAACGGATGTCCATGACGCCCGGCGCCTTGTAGAGCCGGTTCAGCACGAAATCCGAGTAATGCTTGAGGTTGTGCGCGAGCACGCGCAGCAGATAGTGGCTCTCGCCCGTCACGACGAACGCGCCGACCACCTCCGGCCATTCGCGCAGCGCTTCCGCGAAGCGCTCGTGCCATTGATTTTCTTCGTTGCGCATCGATACCTGCACGAACGCCTCGAGCTCGAAGCCGAGCTTCTCGCGGCTCAGGCACGCGCGATAGTGCTCGATCACGCCCTGCTCCTCGAGCAGGCGCATGCGGCGCAGGCAGGCGGATGGCGAAAGCGAAATGCGTTCCGCCAGGTCGAGATTGCTGATTCTGCCCTCTTCCTGCAGTACCGCCAGAATCCGGCAGTCGGTGGCATCGAGCGTGATCGCGTGCATTTTTGGTCCCCGTTTTCCCTCTGAGTCGAATTATCTGCCAATCTGGCGGTTTGTCCATGTTTATTTCGCAAGCACTTTCTGCGAGCGTCCACCTATCATTCGAAGCATCGACTCACCGAATCGTCATGCCATGGACACCCTCTGGGACATCTCGCCGCCTGTCAGCCCCGCCACCCCCGTGTGGCCGGGCGATACGCCGGTTTCCGTCGAACGCGTGTGGCGGATGGAGGCCGGCTCGCCGGTCAACGTCGCACGCCTGACGCTGTCGCCGCACACGGGCGCGCACTGCGACGCGCCGCTGCATTACGACGCCGACGGCGCGCCGATCGGCGCCGTGCCGCTCGACACCTATCTCGGCCCGTGCCGCGTGATCCATTGCATCGGCGCATCGCCGGTCGTGCAGCCGGCCGATGTCGCGGCCGCGCTCGACGGCGTGCCGCCGCGGGTGCTGCTGCGCACGTATGCACGCGCCAGCGTCGAACGGTGGGACAGCGACTTCTGCGCGGTCGCGCCCGGGACCGTCGACCTGCTCGCCGCGCACGGCGTGAAGCTGATCGGCATCGATACGCCGTCGCTCGACCCGCAGGAATCGAAGACGATGGATGCACATCACCGCGTGCGCGCGCACCGGATGGCGATCCTCGAAGGCATCGTGCTCGACGACGTGCCGCCCGGCGACTACGAACTGATTGCACTGCCGCTGAAATTCGCGACGCTCGACGCGAGCCCCGTGCGCGCGGTGCTGCGCGCGCTGCCCGCGCGTGCCTCCTGATTACCCCGACTGACGACCCACATCATGATCAAGACCCGTGAAGACGCGCTCGCGCTCGACCGCGACGATCCGCTCGCCCCGCTGCGCGACCAGTTCTCCCTGCCCGACGGCGTAATCTATCTCGACGGCAACTCGCTCGGCGCGCAGCCGCGCGCATCGGCCGCCCGCGCGCAGCAGGTGATCGGCGCCGAATGGGGCGAAGGCCTGATCCGCAGCTGGAACGCGGCCGGCTGGTTCGCGTTGCCGCGCCGTCTCGGCGACAAGCTCGCGACGCTGATCGGCGGCGCGCCGGGCGAAACGGTCGTCACGGACACCATCTCGATCAACCTGTTCAAGCTGCTGTCGGCGATGCTGCGCCACCAGGCCGAGCGCGCGCCCGAGCGCCGCGTGATCGTGTCGGAGCGCTCGAACTTCCCGACCGACCTGTATATCGCGCAGGGGCTGATCGAGCAGCTCGGCGGCAACTATGAACTGCGCCTGATCGACGATCCGGCCGACCTGCCGGCCGCGCTCGGCGCGGACACGGCCGTCGCGATGATCACGCACGTGAATTACCGCACCGGCTACATGCACGACATGCCGGCCGTCACGCAGCTCGTGCACGACGCGGGCGCGCTGATGCTGTGGGACCTCGCGCACTCGGCCGGCGCGGTGCCGGTCGACCTGAACGGCGCGCGCGCCGACGGCGCGGTCGGCTGCACGTACAAGTACCTGAACGGCGGCCCGGGTTCGCCCGCATTCGTGTGGGTGCCGCAGCGTCATCACGCACACTTCTCGCAGCCGCTGTCCGGCTGGTGGGGCCACCGCGCACCGTTCGCGATGCAGCCGGGCTTCGCGCCCGATCCGGGCATCGCGCGCTTTCTGTGCGGCACGCAGCCGATCGTGTCGATGTCGATGGTCGAATGCGGGCTCGACGTGTTCCTGCAAACCGACATGCAGGCGATCCGCCGCAAATCGCTCGCGCTGACCGATGCCTTCATCGCGCTCGTCGAAGCACGCTGCGCGGGCCTGTCGCTGAAGCTCGTCACGCCGCGCGCGCATCACCAGCGCGGCTCGCAAGCGAGCTTCGAGCATCCGCACGGCTACGAGGTGATGCAGGCGCTGATCGCGCGCGGCGTGATCGGCGACTACCGCGAGCCGTACGTGCTGCGCTTCGGCTTCACGCCGCTCTATGTGCGCTTCGTCGACGTGTGGGATGCCGTCGAGACGCTGCGCGACATCCTCGCCACCGACGCCTGGAAGGCGCCCGAGTTCGCCGAACGCGGCGCGGTGACCTGACCGGCCTTGCCCGGCGCGCACCGCGGTCACGCGGATTGCGCGCCGCGCCCCGTCATTCAAATCTGGAGATAGTCGTGAATTCTGGTCATATGCAGCCACCCGGCGGCGACGCGCCGGCGGGCTGCCCGTTCTCGGGCGCACGCGCCGCACCTTCGGCACAAGCGGCGCAAGCGGCACACGAAGCGCCGCACGTGCCGGGCGATGCCTCGGGCGAAGCCGGCTGGCACAACGCACAGCTCGATTTCTCGAAGTCGATGAGCTACGGCGACTACCTGTCGCTGAATTCGATCCTCGACGCGCAACATCCGCTGTCGCCCGATCACAACGAGATGCTGTTCATCATCCAGCATCAGACGAGCGAGCTGTGGATGAAGCTCGCGCTGTTCGAGCTGCGCGGCGCGCTCGACGCGGTGCGCACCGACGCGCTGCCGCCCGCGTTCAAGATGCTCGCGCGCGTGTCGCGGATCCTCGAGCAACTGGTGCAGGCGTGGAACGTGCTGTCGACGATGACGCCGTCCGAGTATTCGGCGATGCGGCCGTATCTCGGGCAGTCGTCGGGCTTCCAGTCGTATCAGTACCGCCAGCTCGAATTCCTGCTCGGCAACAAGAACGTGCAGATGCTGCAGCCGCATGCGCACCGGCCCGACATCCTCGAACAGGTGCGCACGACGCTCGAGGCGCCGTCGTTCTACGACGAGGTCGTCCGCCTGCTCGCGCGGCGCGGTTTCCCGATCGCGCAAGCGCGGCTCGAGCGCGACTGGACGCAGCCGACGCAGCACGACGAAACGGTCGAAGCCGCGTGGCTCGAGGTGTACCGCCACCCGCAGCAGCACTGGGAGCTCTACGAGATGGCCGAGGAACTCGTCGATCTCGAGGATGCATTCCGCCAGTGGCGCTTCCGTCACGTGACGACCGTCGAACGCATCATCGGCTTCAAGCAGGGCACGGGCGGCACCAGCGGTGCGCCGTACCTGCGCAAGATGCTCGACGTCGTGCTGTTCCCCGAGCTCTGGCACGTGCGCACCACGCTGTAACGCCCCACTCGCCCGCCGTCACGACGACGTGCGGGCCAGTTCCTCCCCTTCGCGCGGCTGCGCTGCCGCACGTGACAGTCGCGGGATATGCCGCCGCACGGCGAGCAGCGCGCCGAAGCCGCCGCGGCCGCCTGCCACGCGTGCGTCCTTCAGGTCGGTAAATGCGGTGCCCGGCGCGACGGGCCGCTCCATCCGCGCGAGCAGCGCGCCGAGTTCCGGCCAGCGCGCGGGGCGCCGCGCGAGATAGCGCGGCGATTCGGGCAGCGCACGCACGAGCACGAAACCGAGCACGAGCGGCAACGCGCCGCCCGCGAAGGACAGCCCGCGCCAGCCGTAGCGCGGCAGCACTTCGTGCGCGAACAGGCCGGCCAGCATTCCGCCGAGCGGCACGCAGACGATCGTCGCGGTCACCATCATCGTGCGGCGCCGCGCTGGCGTGTATTCGGCCGTCATCGTCGTGGCGGTCGGCAGCGCGGTCGAAACGCGCTCGGTCACGACGCTGAAAAGCCTCGTCGCGCATGCCGGCTTCCCGAGCTGGATGGCCGAGCCGATGTACGGCGCCGAGCAGCGCGCCGGCACGATCGACACGCTGCCCGTGCGCGAAGTCGTCGCCGTGCGCACGCTCACCGCGTTCCGGCGCCGCCACGGCATCCTGCCGGCTCCGGCCGGCAAGCTGCTCGAGGAACTCGTCGCGTTGACGCGCGAGGAACGCTGACGGCACTTCCCGGCCGGCGGCCCGTCCGCCCTTTCCGCCCGCTCATTCCGCCCGCCGCCGCAGCGCACCATCGAAATGCCGTTTCCCCGCCTTGACTTTCGCTCGCCCGAATACGATCATTCGCTCACACACAGAGCAAATGATCGTATTCGTACTCGGCAGGAAAATCTAGCACGAACAGGAGACACCGGATGAGCGCATCGCCCTCCGCCCGCACGCCCGTGCTGCTGCACATCGGCGCGGGCTCGTTTCACCGCGCGCACCAGGCGTGGTATCTGCATCGCGTGAACGCGGCCGTGCCGCCCGACGAGCGCTGGTCGCTGACCGTCGGCAACATCCGCGACGACATGCGCGCGACGATGGACGCGCTCGCCGCGCAGCACGGCGAATACACGCTCGAGACCGTCACGCCGCAAGGCGAGCGCGCCTACGAGACGATCCGCGCGATCACGCGCGTGCTGCCCTGGTCGATCGATCTCGCCGCGCTGATCGACGCCGGCGCCGATCCGGCCTGCCGGATCGTGTCGTTCACCGTCACCGAAGGCGGCTACTACCTCGACGAACACAACCGGCTCGACGTCGCGAATGCCGATCTCGCGGCCGACCTACAGGGTGCGCGCACGACGCTGTACGGCGCGCTCGCGGCGCTGCTCGCCGAACGCGTGAAGCGCGGCGCGGGCCCGCTCACGCTGCAGAGCTGCGACAACCTGCGCAACAACGGCGCGCGCTTTCGCGCGGGGATGCGCGAATTCCTCGAGCGGCGCGGGCAGGCCGACCTGCTCGCGTGGTTCGATGCGAACGTCGCGACACCGAGCGCGATGGTCGACCGCATCACGCCGCGCCCGACCGCCGACGTGCGCGAGCGCGTGCTGGCCGCCACCGGCATCGACGACGCATGCCCGGTGATGGGCGAATCGTTCATCCAGTGGGTGATCGAGGATCGCTTCGCGGCCGGCCGGCCGCGCTGGGAGCTGGCCGGTGCCGAACTCGTCGACGACGTGCACCCGTACGAGGAAGCGAAGATCCGCATCCTCAACGCGACGCACAGCTGCATCGCGTGGGCCGGCACGCTCGCGGGCCACACGTATATCCACGAAGGCACGCACGACGCGGCGATCCGGCGCTTCGCGCACGACTACGTGACGCAGGACGTGATCCCGTGCCTGACGCCGAGCCCGCTCGATCTCGCGCGCTACCGCGACGTCGTGCTCGAACGCTTCGGCAACCCGTACGTACTCGACACGAACCAGCGCGTCGCGGCCGACGGCTTCTCGAAGATCCCCGGCTTCATCGCACCGACGCTCGTCGAATCGTTCGCACGCGGCGCGGCACCGGTCGCCACCGCCGTGCTGCCCGCGCTGTTCCTGCGCTTTCTCGAACGCTGGGCGCGCGGCACCTTGCCGTACGCGTACCAGGACGGCGTGATGGACGAAAGCGCCGCGCGTGCGATCGTCGGGGCCGGCCATCCGGGGTCCGGCCGTCCGGGGGCCGGCCATCCGGAGGCCGACGACCAGGTCGCCGCGCTGTGCGCAAGCCGCGCGCTGTGGGGTTCGCTCGCCGGCAACCCGGCGCTGTTCGAGGCGTTGCGCGCCGGGCTCGCGCGGGTCGATGCATGGCTCGCGGCGCACTGACGCGCATTGGGGCGAACCTGCCTTGGCACGTGCACGGCCGCGCGGCTAAAGTAGCGACTCCCCACTGACGGAACGGATCGCTCATGTATCTCGGCATCGACCTCGGCACTTCGGAAGTGAAGGTGCTGCTGCTCGCCCCGGACGGCACGGTCGTCGGCACCGCCGGCTCGCCGTTCACCGTGTCGCGGCCGCATCCGCGCTGGGCCGAACAGCATCCGGACGACTGGTGGCAAGGCACGCTCGCCGCGCTCGCTGCGCTGCGCGAACGACATCCGCAAGCGTTCGCGGCCGTGCGCGGCATCGGCCTGTCGGGCCAGATGCACGGCGCCGTGCTGCTCGGCCGCGACGATCGCGTGCTGCGCCCCGCGATCCTGTGGAACGACATGCGCAGCGCCGACGAGTGCGCGCTGCTCACCGAACGCGCGCCCGATCTCCACGCCCTCGCCGGCAATCTCGCGATGCCGGGCTTCACCGCGCCGAAGCTGCTGTGGGTCGCGAAGCACGAACCCGATGTGTTCGCGGCCACTGCCTGCGTGCTGATGCCGAAGGACTACCTGCGGTTCCGGCTGACCGGTGCAAAGGTGTCCGATCCATCGGACGCAGCCGGCACGCTGTGGCTCGACGTCGCGCGCCGCGACTGGTCCGATGCACTGCTCGCCGCATGCGGAATGACGCGTGACCAGATGCCGCGCATCGTCGAAGGCAATGCGCCGTCCGGCACGCTGCGCGCGGACATCGCGCGCGAACTCGGGCTGTCGGAGGCGGTCGTGGTAGCCGGCGGCGGCGGCGACAACGCAACGAGCGCGCTCGGCATCGGTGCGATCCACGCAGGCGACGGCTTCGTGTCGCTCGGCACGTCCGGCGTGCTGAGCGTGGTCGGCGATCGCTTCATGCCGAACCCCGCATCGGCCGTGCATGCGTTCTGCCATGCGATTCCCGACCGCTGGCAATTGATGAGCGTCGTGCTGTCGGCCGCGAGCTGCCTGCGCTGGGTCTGCAAGCTGACCGGCACCGACGAGCCCGCCCTGCTCGCCGAAGTCGAGGCGCTCGACGCCGACGCGCTCGCGACGGCCCCGCTGTTCCTGCCCTACCTGTCCGGCGAGCGCACGCCGCACAACGATCCGTACGCACAAGGCGTGTTCTTCGGGATGACGCATGCGACCGAACGCGCGCATCTCGGCTACGCGGTGCTCGAAGGCGTGACGCTCGGCCTCGCCGACGGTCTCGACGCGCTGCATGCGGCCGGCGTCGAAACCGCCCAGCTGTCGCTGATCGGCGGCGGCGCGCGCAGCGCGTACTGGGCACAACTGATCGCCGATGCGCTGAACGTGCGCACGCGCCAGCACGGCGGCGGCGAAACGGGTGCGGCGCTCGGCGCGGCGCGGCTCGGCTGGCTGGCCGTCGGCGGCGATCCGCATGCGGTGCTGGCCAAGCCGCCGGTGCGGGCCGAATACACGCCGGATGCCGCCCGCCATGCGCTGCTGCGCGAACGCCTCGATGCGTTTCGCTCGCTGTACCGCCACGTGCGGCCGCTGTACGAACCGTCGCGCGCACGGCTCGCGTAAGCGCCGCCCGTCACGCGTGCCGGCCGTCGGCCGCATGCGCGACATGCGGTACAGTGGATGCCGTCATGCGGCCCGCCGGCCGGCCCGCGGGCGGCCCCCCAGCTCCGAACCGAATCGCTATCGTGTCCAAGTCCTCAGAAAAACTCGATCTCGCCACGCGTGCCGCGTGGCTCTACTACGTCGCGGGCGACACGCAGAACGAGATCGCGGAAAAGCTGCAGGTGTCGCGCCCGGTCGCGCAGCGCCTCGTCGCATTCGCGGTCGAGAAGAACCTGATCCGCGTGCGCGTCGACCACCAGCTCGCCGACTGTCTCGACCTCGGCGCACAGCTGTCGAAGCGCTACGGCCTCGCGATGTGCGAAGTCGTGCCCGTCGATGCCGATGCGCCCGACGCGATCGACCGCAAACTGGCGGTCGCCGGCGCGCAGGTGATGGAGCGCTACCTGAACGAAACACGGCCGATGGTGATCGCGGTCAGCAGCGGCCGGACGCTGAAGGCCGCGGTCGCACAGATCGCGCAGATCGACCGCCCACAGCACCGCCTCGTGTCGATGGTCGGCGCGATCGCGGCCGACGGTTCGTCGAACCGCTACGACGTCGCGCAGTACATCTCCGAGAAAACCGGCAGCAAGCACTTCCTGCTGCCCGCGCCGCTGTTCGCCGACAGCGCCGCCGAGCGCGCGCAGTGGTGCAATCACCGGCTGTACCGGATCGTCGAGGCGCTGTCGGGCCAGGCCGACGTCGCGTTCGTCGGGATCGGCAACATCGGCCCGCACTGCCCGCTCTACGAAGACGGCTTCATCACCGAACAGGAGCGCGACGAGATGACCGCGCTTGGCGCGGTGGCCGAACTGCTCGGCGTGCCGATCGACGCGCAAGGCAAGCTGATCGATGTGTCGACCGGCACGCGCGTGACGAGCGTGTCGCTCGCCACGCCGCCGAAGCGCCCGACGATCGCGTTCGCGGGCGGCCCGAAGAAACGCGATGCGGTGATCGCCGCATTGCGCGGCGGCTGGATGTCGGGGCTCGTCACCGACGAGACGTGCGCGAGAGCGGCGCTGGACGCGTAGCCGGCGTGCCGGCTTCCCGTCACCGCATACGGTCGCCGCACACCGGATCGCCGACGCGTCCGGACTAACCGCGCATCACTGCAGAAACCCGGGCATCGTGGCCCTCATGACGGCCTCCGCCTTGTCGGCCGCACGAAGCTTGCGCATCACGGTCATCAGGTGAAACTTCGCAGTCCGGTCATAGATGGACAGAATCCATCCGATATCCGCATACGTCTTGCCTGCCGCAGTCCGTTTCAGCCCCTCCTTCTCACGCGCCGTCAGCGATCGCGCCCGCATCTGCGCACTGCAAACTCACGCGGCGCGCGGCGCCGGAAACGCATGCCGGCGAGCACGCCATGCGCCGACCCACGCAGCCGCCAGCAGCGCGACGAGCACCCACGGAATCGCGCCCGCCCCGGTTGCGCCGAGCAGCATCCCGCCCGCGATACCACCACCCGCGATCGCGAGGTTCCACACCGTCACGAGCATCGACTGCGCGACATCCGCCGCCTCTCCCGCGGCGTTCGCGGTGGCCGTCTGGAACAGCGTCGGCGCACCGCCGAACGCGAGCCCCCACAGCGCGACGCCCGCATAGACGATCGCCATGCCGGAACCGGCGCCGAGCATCGCCGCCGCGATGGCGAACAACGCGATGCTGGCGAGCGTCAGCCGCCGCTGCGCGGCGCCGATCCACGCGCCCGTCAGCGCGATGCCGACCAGCGACGCGATACCGAACACGAGCAGCACCGCATCGACCTGCGCGCCCATCCGCACGCCCGCGAGAAACGGCGCGACGTACGTATACAGCATGTTGTGCGCCAGCACGTACGCGAACATCACGATCAGCACCGGCCGCACGCCGGGCAGCGTCATCACGCCGAGCACCGGCTCGCGCGCGCCGGCCTGCTGCCCCGGATAATCGGGCAGACGCCAACGGATCCAGCCGATCAGCACGAGCGCCGCGAGCGTGATACCCGCGAACGCGACGCGCCACCCGAGCGCCGCGCCGAGTGCGGTGCCGGCCGGAATGCCAATCGACATCGCGACCGGCGCGCCGAGCATCGCGACCGCGATCGCCCGGCCACGCAACGAGGCATCGACCATCCGGCTTGCGTAGCCGGCGAGCAGCGCCCACAGCAGCCCGGCCGCCATCCCCGCGACGAAGCGCGCGGCGAGCGTCAGCGCGTAGTACGGCGACACGGCCGTCAGCGCATTCGACACGACGAAGCCGGCCAGCGCCGCGAGCAGCAGCGTGCGCCGGCGCATCGCGCGCGTCGCGGCGACGAGCGGAATCGCCGCGACGATCGAGCCGAGCGCATATACGGTCACGAGCTGGCCGATCAGCGCCTCGGGCACGCGCAGGTCGGCGCTCATCAGCGGCAGCAGGCCGGCCGGCAACGCCTCGGTGAGAATCGTGATGAACGCGGCCGTCGCGAGCGCCAGCAGGTTCGCAACCGGCAGGCGCGCACCGGCCTGCACCGGCTGAACGGCCAGCTCGTCATCGATCGTCGTGCAGTCGCTCATGCCGCGCTCCCGGTTTCGACGCCGTAGACCGCATCGCGCACCGCGGTCACGATCCGCCCGTCGAGGCCCTCGTACAGCGTGTTGGTCAGCGCGACGGCCGTCAGCCCCGCCGCGCGGTCGACGAACCACGTATGCCCGTACGCGCCGCCCCCGCGCCAGGTGCCGACCGACTCCGGCGACCGCGCGGCCACCGGATCGCGCAGCACCGAGAACCCGAGCCCGAAGCCGAAACCGGGCGCATCCCGCAGTTCGCGCGCACCCGGCTGGACGCGCGCCATCTCGTCGACCCATGCGGGTTCGAGCCAGCCGTCGCGGCCCGTGCGCAGCGCGTCGAGCAGCGTCACGCAATCGCGTGCGGTGCCGACCATCCCCGCGCCGCCCGACGGCCACGCATCGGCATCGAACACGCGCGCCGGCTCGAAGCGGATGCCGATCGTGCCGTCGAACACCGGCACGAGATCGACGTCCGCCATCCGGCGCGGGGCGCCCGGCGTGCTCACGTAAGGGGTCGCGAAGCGTGCGGCGTCGTGCGCGACGAACGCGGTGTCGGTCATCCCGAGCGGTGTCGTGACGAGCGCGGCGACCGCGTCGGCGAGCGGCCGCCCGTCGACTGCCTCGATCAGTGCGCCGACCACGTCCATCGACAGCGAATAGCCCCACGACGTACCCGGCGCGAACTGCAGCGGCACGCTGGCGACGCGCCGCAGGTTCTCGGCGAGCGAGAGACCCGAGCGGTCCATTCCGTCGGACACGCCGGCGCGTGCATACGGGCCGTCGCCGTCCGCTTCGAGGAAACGGTAGCCGAGGCCGGCCGTATGCGACAGCAGATGACGCAACGTGATGACGGGAGGCGTGCCGTCGGTCAACGTCGGGCGGAATCCGGGCAACGCGCGGGCGACCGGTTCGTCGAGCTCGATGCGCCCCGCCGCGACCAGCCGCATCGCGGCGGCCGCCACGACCGGCTTCGTGACCGACGACAGGCGGAACAGCGCATCGTCCCGCATCGGCGTGCCGGCTTCCCGATCGGCAAGGCCGACGGCACGCGCATAACGCAGCTCGCCGTCCTGCGCGACCAGCACGACCGCGCCGACCATGCGCGCGTCGGCGAGCGCGCGATCCAGCGCGTCGTCGAGCCGGTGGCGCAGCGCGGCGTCCGGTTCCACGCGCAAGGCGGTGACAGGCAGGGATGACATACGTGACCTCTCGACAATGAACGAGCGCTCATCGTAGGGAGCCGACGCAAGAAGAAAAACCGGGGTAGAGTTCCGGACAATCCGGACGCCGGCGTCCGCAATCGGGAACTCGCATGGAAAACCTCGGCGGCTTCGTCGTGTTCGTTCAGGTCGCGGAAACGCGCAGTTTCGTCGCGGCCGGACGTGCGCTCGGGCTGTCGGCTTCGGCGATCGGCAAACGCATCGCGCGGCTCGAGGCGCGGCTGAAGGTGCGGCTCTTTCACCGCAGCACGCGCAGCATCACGTTGACCGCCGAAGGCACGCGCTTTCTCGAACGGTGCCGGCGCGTGATCGCCGAGCTCGACGCGGCCGAGCAGGAACTGACGCACAGTGCCGAAGCGCCACGCGGGCGCTTGCGCGTGAGCCTGCCGACGATCGGCACGCTGCTGTTGCCGGTGCTCGCCGATTTCATGGCCGCGTATCCGGAGATCGAGCTCGACATCGATTTCAGCGACCGGCTCGTCGACGTCGTCGACGAAGGGTTCGACGCGGTGCTGCGCACCGGCCAGCCCTCGGATTCCCGGCTGTCGTCGCGGCTGCTCGGCCACTTCCGCCAGCACCTCGTCGCGTCCCCCGGCTATCTCGACCGGCACGGCACGCCGCGCACGCCAGCCGATCTCGCGCAGCACCGCTGCCTGCACTACCGTTTCCCGACCAGCGGCAAGCTCGAGACCTGGCCGCTGCGCGTGCCGCGCGCGGGCACGCCGCCCGAAGTGCCGGTCGCGATGGTCAGCAACAGTGCGGAAGCGCGCCTGTGCTTCGCGCTGCGCGGGCTCGGCATCGCGTGCCTGCCCGTCTTCTTCGTGCGCGAGGCGCTCGCGGACGGCACGCTGCGCGCGGTGCTCGACGAACACGTCGCGAGCTGCACGCCGATCTACGTGCTGTGGCCGTCGGGCCGCCACCCGACGCCGAAGCTGCGCGCGTTCGTCGATTACATGGCCGCGCACCTGCCGCTGTGACCGCGGCCGGCCGTCATGCGGCCTTCGCGTGCACGCTCAGCCGGCGGAACGCCTGGCCGTGTTCGTCGAACAGGTGGCAGTGCTCGGCCTGCGCGTGCACGTGGAGGGCCTCGCCGGTGCGGTAGGTGTCGAGCGGCGGAATCCGCGCGATCAGCCCGTCCGGCGCGACGGCCGACTCCGCATACAGGTACGCGGCATCGCCGAGCGATTCCACGGCCATCGTCCGCGCGGCCACGCCGGTGGCCGCCGTTTCGACCTTCAGGTGCTCGGGCCGCACGCCGACCGTCACCGCCGCGCCGCGCTGCAGCCCCGCCGCCTCGACCGCGACGCGCTGCGTCTCGCCGCTGTCGAAGCGCACGAGCACGCCGCCGGCATCGACCGAATCGACGGTGCCCGTCAGGAAGTTCATCTTCGGCGACCCGATGAAGCCCGCGACGAACTGGTTCGCCGGCGCGTGGTAAAGCTCGTTCGGCGTGCCGACCTGCTGCACCGCGCCGCCCGACAGCACGACGATCTTGTCCGCGAGCGTCATCGCCTCGACCTGGTCGTGCGTCACGTAGATCATCGTCGTCTTCAGCTCGTCGTGCAGCCGCGCGAACTCCAGCCGCATCTTCACGCGCAGCGCCGCGTCGAGGTTCGACAGCGGCTCGTCGAACAGGAACACCTTCGGCTTGCGCGTGATCGCGCGGCCGATCGCGACACGCTGCCGCTGGCCGCCCGACAGCTGCTTCGGCTTGCGGTCGAGCAGATGGTCGATGTGCAGGATCTTCGCGGCGTTCTTCACCGCCTGGTCGATCTCGGGCTTCTTCGCGCCCGCGAGCTTCAGGCCGAACGCCATGTTGTCGTACAGCGTCATATGCGGGTACAGCGCATACGACTGGAACACCATCGCGATGCCGCGCTTCGCGCTCGGCACGTCGTTGACCTTCGCGCCGTCGATCAGCAGGTCGCCGCTCGAGATGTCCTCGAGGCCCGCGATCATCCGCATCAGCGTGGATTTTCCGCAGCCGCTCGGGCCGACGAACACGACGAATTCGCCGTCGGCGATGTCGAGGTTCACGTTGCGCAGCACTTCGGTTTCGTCGTAGCGCTTCGCGATGTTGCGCAGGAGCACGCTTGCCATGATCTGTCTCCGTTCGTTCGTGATGCGAGACGCGCCGCGTCGAACGCGGCGCGCAATCGTTCGTGGTTGCTAGTTCGGCAGCACCGCGCCGGTCGCCTGCCAGCGCGCGACGTAGCCGGGCAGTTCGTGCATGTCGTCGAATACGTGGCGCGCGCCGATCCCGCGCAGCGCGTCGATCTGCGCGGCCGACGCATGCCCGCCGCCGACGAAGCCGAGCACGGTCATGCCGGCCGCGGCAGCCGCGGTGATGCCGGTCGCGCTGTCCTCGACCACGAGGCACTGGGCAGGCACGACGCCGAGCGTACGCGCGGCCGCGAGATACACGTCCGGCGCGGGCTTCGGCCGTGCGACGGCATCCGCGCAGAACAGCCGGTCGCCGAAGAAGCGCGCGAGGCCCGTGCGCGCCAGTGCCGCCTCGACGTAGGCGCGGTAGCTGTTGCTCGCGCAGGCCGTCGTCAACTGAATCGCGTCCAGCGCCGCATCGATGCCGTCGACCATCGGCGCGTTGACGGCCGCCGCCTCGACCGCGCGGCGGATCGCGTCGACATCGCCGGCCGACAGCGTGCGCCCGACGGCGTCGCCCGCGCCGGCCAGCACGCGCTCGATGCGCAGCCCGAGCAACGGCATCACGGCCGGCCGCGCATCGACGCCCGGCCAGCGCGCGTCGAGCTCGCGCACGATCACGTCGGCCGCCACGGCCTCGCTGTCGATCAGTACCCCGTCGCAATCGCAGATCAGGACGTTCGCGGTCATTTGACGGCTCCGAACGTGAGCCCGCGCACGAGCTGCTTCTGCGACAGCCAGCCGACGATCAGGATCGGCGCGACCGCCAGCAGGGAAGCTGCGGACAGCTTCGCCCAGAACAGCCCTTCGGGGCTCGAGTACGACGCGATGAACACGGTGAGCGGCGCGGCGTTCGAGCTCGACAGGTTGATGCTCCAGAACGCTTCGTTCCACGACAGGATCACGAGCAGCAGCGCGGTGGAGGCGAGCCCCGGCAGCGCCATCGGCATCAGCAGGTAGACGATCTCCTGCCACGTCGACGCGCCGTCGATGCGCCCGGCTTCGAGGATGTCCTTCGGGATCTCGTTGAAGTACGTGAAGGTCATCCACACCGCGATCGGCAGGTTGATCAGCGTGTAGACGATCACGAGGCCCGACACGGTGTCGAGCAGCCCCGCGTTTTTCCACAGCAGGTAGATCGGCACGAGCACGCCGACCGACGGCATCATCTTCGTCGACAGCATCCACAGCAGCACCTTCTGCGTGCGGTGGTTCGGGAAGAACGCCATCGCGTACGCGGCCGGCACCGCGAACAGCAGCGAGATCACCGTGACGCCGGCCGAGATCAGCACCGAATTCCATGCGAACGAAAAGTAGTTGCTGCGCGCGAATACCTCGCGGAAGCTGTCGAGCGTCGGCATGAAGAACAGCGTCGACGCATACGCCTGCTGCTCGGTCTTGAACGCGGTGATCGCCATCCAGAAGATCGGGAAGAACAGCAGGAGCGCGATCAGCCACGCGAGCGTGCCGGGCAGCGCACGCCGCACGAGGTCGAACACGGCCGGCACGCGCCGGCCTTCGAAGGTCAGGTCGCTCATTTCTCGTACTCCCCCTTCAGGTTGCGCGCGAGCATCCGCACCAGGAAGAACGACACGACGTTCGCGACCACGACGGCGATGATGCCGCCCGCGGACGCGAGGCCGACGTCGAACTGCTGCAGGCCGAGCGCGTAGATCAGGTACGACAGGTTGGTCGTCGCGTCGCCGGGGCCGCCGCCGGTCGTCGTGTAGATCTCCGCGAAGATCGACAGCAGGAAGATCGTCTCCATCATCACGACCACGGCGATCGCGCGCTTCAGGTGCGGCAGCGTGATGTAGAAGAACATCGCGATCGGGCCCGCGCCGTCGATGCGCGCGGCTTCCTTCTGCTCCTGGTCGAGCGACTGGATCGCGGTGAACAGGATCAGGAACGCGAACGGCAGCCACTGCCACGCGACGATGATGATCACCGCGGTGAGCGGGTAATCGGCGAACCAGTCGATCGGCGTCATCCCGAGCGCGCGCATCGCATTCGCGACGAGCCCGTACACCGGGTGCAGGATCATGTTCTTCCAGATCAGCGCGGACACCGTCGGCATCACGAAGAACGGCGCGATCGCGAACAGGCGCGCGACGCCCTGCCCGTAGAACTTGCGGTCGAACAGCACGGCCATCAGCACGCCGCCGACCACCGTGATCGCGAGCACCGCGCCGATCAGCACGAGCGTGTGCCAGATCGCGGGCAGGAACGACGGATCGGTCGCGAGGAAGCGGTAGTTGTCGAGCCCGGCGAAACCTTTCACGTCCGGGTTCAGCAGGTTGTAGCGCGAGAACGAATACCAGATCGTCATCGCGAGCGGGATCGACATCCACAGCAGCAGCACCGCGACGGACGGCGAGACGAGCCAGCTCGCGCCGCCGCGCGCGCGGCGCGGCGCGCCGGGCGGCGACGACGCGTCGCCGACCGACGGCGCATGAGCATGGCTCAGGGGAAGACGTAAATGACGCATGATCGGCGTTCCTCCGGTTGATGCGCGGGCGCGAACGGCCCGCCCGCCTTTCGGCTTCGCCGGCCCGCGGCATGCGCAACGGCGCACGCCGCGGGCCGCGTGACTGCCGGCGCGTTACTTCTTGTAGCCGGCCTGCCGCACCGCGCGGTCCGCGGCGGCCTGACCGGCGGCGAGCGCCTGGTCGACCGTCATCTGGCCCGCGACCGCACCGGCGATCGACTGGCCGACCACCGTGCCGAACGACTGGAATTCAGGAATCCCGACGTACTGCACGCCCGTGTACGGCACCTTCTTCAGCGACGGATCGTTCGGGTCGGCCGTCTCGATCGCCTTCAGCACGAAGTCCGAGAACGGTGCGGCGGCCTTGTACTCGGGGCGCTGGTAGGTCGACGTGCGCGTGCCCGGCGGCACCGACGCCCAGCCTTCGTCCTTGCCGACCATCTCGATGTACTGCTTCGACGTCGCCCATGCGATGAACTTGCGCGCGGCGTCCTGCTGCTTCGACGTCTTCGGCACGGCCAGCGCCCACGCCCACAGCCAGTGCGAGCCCTTCGGCGTGGCGGCGACCGGCGCGGCCGCGAAGCCGATCCTGTCGGCCACCTGCGACTGCTGCTTGTTGTAGAGCATCCCGGCCGCGACCGTCGCGTCGATCCACATCGCGCACTTGCCCGATGCGGTGAGCGTCAGGTTCTCGTTGAAGCCGTTCGAGCTCGCTCCCGGCGGGCCGTCCTTCTTCAGCAGGTTCACGTAGAACGTGATCGCCTTCTTCCATTCCGGCGACGTCAGCTGCGCATTCCAGTTCTCGTCGAACCAGCGCCCGCCGAACGTGTTCACGACCGTCGACACGTACGCCATGTTCTCGCCCCACCCGGCCTTGCCGCGCAGGCAGATCCCGTAGGTCCCCTTCGCCTTGTCGGTGAGCTTGTCCGCGAACTCGGCGATCTGGTCGTAGGTCGGCTGGTCGGGCATCTTCAGCCCCTTCGCCGCGAACAGGTCCTTGCGGTAGAACGTCATCGAGCTCTCGACGTAGAACGGCAGCGCGTACAGCTGGCCGTTGTACGACAGGCTGTCGCGCGCGGTCTTCACGATGTCGTTCAGGTCGTAGTCGGCGGGCAGGCCCGTGATCGGCGCGAGCCAGCCGCGCTTGCCCCACTGCGGCGTCTCGTAGGTGCCGATCGCCATCACGTCGAACTGGCCGCTGCCGGTCGTGATGTCGGTCGTCGCGCGCTGCCGCAGCACGTTTTCCTCGAGGATCACCCAGTTCAGCTTGATGTCAGGGTTCGCCTTCTCGAACGCCGGCGACAGCTTCTTCAGCTCGATCATGTCGGGATTGTTCAGCGTCGCGATCGTCAGCGTGCCGGCGGACGCGGCGCAGGCCGCCGTCGCGAGCGCGGCTCCGGCGAAGCAGCGTGCGGCGGCGTCGAGCATCTTTCGTTGCATGGCATGTCTCCTGTGTTTGTTAGGGTCTGTTTCCATATGGAACGCACATGCGTTGCCACGAGAACGGCCGCTCGCGAGGCGCGCGACGCTGCGAATACTGGACGTATTCGCAAGGAGCGCAACGCGGCGAGCGGCCGTTCTCGTGGCAACCCCAAACTAAAAAAATACATTCCACGGGAATGCCCGAAATCGCCCACATGGCGGCGTCGCTCGTCGCTTGTCCCCCAAGGGGACTTCCTGCGGGGCGTTTGGCTCGGCCAAACGGCGCTCCTCACTTCTTGCCTGCGCCCCGTTAGGAAGTCCCCTTGGGGGACGAGCGATTTCGGGCATTCGCATGTGCGTTCCATATGGAAACAGACCCTAGTGTCGTCGGTCCTGCGTTTCCTTCGCGGCCCGTCACGCCGGCCGCTGCATTCCGCACGCGCGCGCATAGTGCGCGATCACGTCGCGTATCCGGTGGCGCACCCACGCGCGCGGCTCCTTCGCGAGCCCGCCCGTGCGGCACGCCGCGTAGACATCCGGCAGCCACTGCGCGACGAGCGTCTCCGGCACCGGCTGCCGCGCGAGGTTGTCGAACAGTTGCTCGACCGCGGCCGCGACGGCCGGCTGCAGCCAGTAGTAGCGAATCCGGTCGCTGTAGCTGAACTGGCGCGCGAGCCGCTGCTCGGTTTCGTCGCCGCGGTAGTACGGCGCCCAGTGCTCGGGCTGCGCGCGCATCGCGGCGTCGACCACGTCGCGCAACCGCGAGCGCTGCCCGGCGTCGCCGGTCAGCGCGTCCTCGATGAAGGTCAGCGCGAACAGCGCCTCGCGCAGCGCGAACGTCAGTGCGGGGCCGACCTTCAGCACCGCGAAGTGGTCCCGCACGAGCGCGGCGAGGGCACCCTCGGTCTGGTAATCGGTCGAATGCGCCTCGAACACGAGGCGCGGTGTCTGCAGGATACTCGCGCCGAGCGCCGCGGCCTTCGCGCTGTCGTAGTCGAGCACGTGGCGATCGTCGAAGTCGACGCCCGGCTGCGCGACGATCGCGACGACGCGCGCCCACGCGTCGTCGAGCCCGGCCGCCGCGAACGCGGCGCGGTGCGCATCGAGCGTCGCCGCGATGCTGTCGCTGCGCGTGACCGCGATCTGCGCGATCGCCGCATCGCCGTCGTTGCCGCTGACTTCACCGCCCGGCGTCGGCACCTCGGTGCCGATCACGTAGACGGGCGCGATGCCGGCGCGCGCCGCCGCGGCTTCCGCCGCGCGGCACAGTTCGGCCGCGCGCGCGGCGATCGTGCGATCGTCGAGCCGCACCGGATCGTCCGCGCACGCCATGCTCGCATCGAGGTGGATCTTTTCGAAGCCGGCTTCCACATAGGCGGCGACCATCGCGCCCGCCTCGCGCATCGCATCGGCCGCGCGGCGGTGCCGCCACGGGTTCGGCCCAAGATGGTCGCCGCCGAGCACGAGCGCCGACGGCGCCAGCCCACAACGCCGGGCGATCGCGTCGACGTCGCGGCGGAAATCGGCGGGCGTCATGCCCGTATAACCGCCGAGATGGTTCACCTGGTTGCAGGTCGCCTCGATCAGGAGCGGCGAGCCATCCGCGCGCGCCGCTTCGCACGCGGCCTCCAGCACGAGCCGGTGCGCGCTGCAGATCGAATAGATGCCGCGCTGCGCGTCGGCGCGGTTCGCATCGAAGATCATCCGCAGCACTGCGTCCGCGTGGGCGGTGCGCGGGCGTTCGGCGAAGGTCGTCAGGCCGGACATGCGATACCTCGTTCGGTCAGGAAGCGGTCGATCTCGGCCGCGCTGCTGTTGCCTTCCATCGGGCCGCGCCGCGTGACCGCGATCGCACCGGCCGCGTTCGCGCGGCGCAATGCGGCATCGATCGGCACGCCCGCGACGAAGCTCGCCACGAGCGTGCCGCCGAAGCAGTCGCCGGCGCCGGTCGGGTCGATTTCGTCGACCTGAAAGGCCGGTGCTTCGACGCGGTTGGCGCGGTCAAATGCAACGCTGCCGTGCGCGCCGCGTTTCAGCACGACACGCTCGAGCAGCGGATGCGTCGCGAGCAGGCCCGCGATCGCACGCTCGGCCGGCTGCGGCCCGCAGAAGAACGGCAAATCGGCCTCGCTCGGCATGAACAGGTGGCACGCGGCGAGCATCGTCTCGAGCGCCGCGCGCATCGGGCGAAAACTCAGCATCTCGGGGCGCACGTTCGGATCGAACGACACCTTCGCGCCGGCGCGTGCGGCCTCGATCACGCCGCGCTGCACGGCCGCGATCGCCGATTCGCTCGTCAGTGACGAGCCCATCACGTGGAAATAGCGGCAGCCGTCGAACATCGCGGTATCGACATCGGACGCATCGACGCACGCGGCCGCACTGGTGGACAGACTGTAGACGAAGCTGCGCGAGCCGTCGTCGCGATACGCGACGAACGCGGTGCCGGTCGGACGTGCGACGCGGCGGATGCGCGCGACGTCGACACCGTCGCGCTCGAGCCGCGCGACGATCGCATCGCCGAACGCGTCGCGGCCGACGCAGCCCGCATACGCGACGCGCGCGCCGAGCCGTGCGGCCTGGTCGGCGAAGATCGCCGGCGCGCCGCTCGGGAACGGCCCGGCGAACAGGCCCGGCGAATCGAAACCCTGGCCGCGCTCGGCGGCGACGAATTCCGCCAGCAGTTCGCCGGCGACGACGATCTCTGCCATCAGGCGTGCCCTCCTCGTTCGACGGCGGCCGCGGTGAGCGGCGCGGCCGCCCTGTCGCAGGCCGGCCGGCAGGTGACGCATGCGAGCGGCGTCAAGTCAGCTCATCCAGTTGCCGCCGTCGACGTTCAGCGTCTGGGCGGTGACGTAGTCGGCGTCGGACGACGCGAGGAACAGCGCGGCGCCCGTCAGGTCGCCCGGCACGCCCATGCGGCCGAGCGGCACGGCTTCGCCCACGAGCCGCTTCTTCTCGCCGAGCGGCCGGTTCTCGTAACGCGCGAACAGCGCATCGACCTGCTCCCACATCGGCGTGTCGACGACGCCAGGCGCGATGCCGTTCACGTTGATCCGGTGCGGCGCGAGCGCGAGCGCGGCCGACTGCGTGTAGCTGATCACCGCGGCCTTGGTCGCGCAGTAGTGCGAAACGAGCGCCTCGCCGCGACGCCCGGCCTGCGACGACATGTTGACGATCTTGCCGCCGCGCCCCTGCTCGACCATCCGCTGCGCGACGGCCTGCATCAGGAAGAACAGCCCTTTCACGTTGACCGCGAACAGCCGGTCGAACACGTCCCACGATTCGTCGAGGATCGGGCGCATGTCGAACAGCGCCGCGTTGTTGAACAGGATGTCGACGCCGCCGAAGCGCTCGACCGCCGTGGCGACGATGCGCTCGATGTCGTCGCGGCGCGTGACGTCCGCGGTGACGGCCGCCGCGCGGCCGGGGTTCGCCTCGATGAGCCGCGCGAGCGAGCCGCCGGCAGGCTTCAGGTCGACGAGTACGCAGCGCGCGCCCTCGTCCAGATAGCGTTGCGCGACCGCCTCGCCGATGCCGCTTGCGGCGCCCGTCAGGATCGCAACCTTGTCTTCCAGTCTCACTGGCTGTCTCCGGTTCGTTCTGCTTTACGACGGCCGCGATATGAACTAACGCTCGCCGACCGATCAATTGCTCTGTTGTTGATCGAATGATCGGATACGCGATTCGCGCTGTCAAGGCAACATGACGGCTTTCTATGATGCGCTGCGGCACGACGGCGCACCGCGGCGGCCCGCCACGCGCGCCCGGCAAGGCGCGGCGCGCGCGGTGCGGCGCGGTCGGATCGGCGATGAAGGGGACGGAGCGAGAACGAAAAGGGGAATTCGCGCTGCACGGCGCGGCGATACGTTATATCATCGCCATACTTCGTTTCACGCCCAGCTTCACGCCATGGCTACCTCATCGTCCATTGACGCCCGGCTGTCCCGGGCCGACGCATTCGCCGCCGAGCACGGGCTCGCGTGGACGCCGCTGCGCCGCCAGGTCTACGAACGCGTGCTGGCCGCGCAGCGCCCGATCGGCGCGTACGACCTGCTCGCCGAGCTCGAGCCGCAGCGCGGCCGCGTGCCGCCCACGACCGTCTACCGCGCGCTGGATTTCCTCGTCGAGCACGGCTTCATCCACCGGATCGAATCGAAGAACGCGTTCTTCGCGTGCTGCGAGATCGGCGTCCCGCACGAAGGCCAGTTCCTGATCTGCGATTCGTGCGGCGACACCGTCGAGATTCCCGGCGGCGACCTCGCGAAGCAGTTGTCCGCGAGCGAGCCCGCGCACGGTTTCGAAGTCCACCATCAGGTCGTCGAGCTGAGCGGCCTGTGCGGACACTGCAAGCGCAAGCCCGCGCAACGCTGACGCGTATCGGGCGGCACACGCGCCGCCCCCTTCCAACGAGGAGTTCCATGCCCATTGCCCTGAAGCGCGCGCCGCGGCGCGCCCTGACGCCTGTCCGCTGGCTCGCCGCTGCCGTCTCCACGGCCGCCGCGCTGTCGCTCGCGGCGCCCGCGTTCGCGCAGGCCGCGACCGTCAACGTCGTCGCCGCCGAGAACTTCTACGGCGACGTCGCGTCGCAGATCGGCGGCAGCCATGTCGCGGTGACGAGCATCCTCAGCAATCCCGACCAGGATCCGCACCTGTTCGAAGCGAGCCCGAAGACGGCCCGCGCGCTCCAGCACGCGCAGGTCGTGATCTACAACGGCGCCAACTACGATCCGTGGATGAGCAAGCTGCTCGGCGCGTCGAAGCAGGCGAAGCGCGCGACGATCGTCGTCGCCGACCTGGTCGGCAAGAAGGCCGGCGACAACCCGCACCTGTGGTACGACCCGGCGACGATGCCGGCCGCCGCACGCGCGATCGCGGCCGAACTCGGCCGCGCCGATCCGGCGAACAAGGCCGAATACGATGCGAACCTGCAGAAGTTCGTCGCGTCGCTGAAGCCCGTCGACGACAAGGTCGCCGCGCTGCGCGCGCAGTACAAGGGCGTGCCGGTGACGGCCACCGAGCCGGTGTTCGGCTACCTGTCCGACGCGATCGGCCTCGACATGCGCAACCAGCGCTTCCAGCTCGCGACGATGAACGACACCGAAGCCAGCGCGCAGGACGTCGCCGCGTTCGAGAACGACCTGCGCAAGAAGCAGGTACGCGCGCTGATCTACAACAGCCAGGCCGAAGAACCGATGACCAAGCGCATGCTGAAGATCGCACGCGACGGCGGCGTGCCGACCGTCAGCGTCACCGAGACGCAGCCGGCCGGCAAGACTTTCCAGCAATGGATGGCCGGCCAGCTCGACGCGCTCTCGGCCGCGCTTGCCGCCGGCAAGAAATAAACGACCGTAACGCCATGACCGCCACTCCCCACGCACTCGCCGTCGATCGCGTCACGCTCGAACTGGGCGGACGCACGATCCTGCGCGACGTCAGCTTCGCGATCGAACCCGGCGAATTCGTCGGCGTACTCGGGCCGAACGGCGCGGGCAAGACGACGCTGATGCGCGCGGTGCTCGGCCTCGTGCCCGTGTCGGCCGGCACGCTGTCCGTCGGCGGCGTGCCGGTCGTACGCGGCAACCCGTCGATCGGCTACATGCCGCAGATTCGCAGCGGCCTCGCGAACCGCCGGATGCGCGGCTACGACTTCGTCGCGATGGCCGCCGACGGCCACCGCTGGGGGCTGCCGCACACGAACGCGGCGACGCGCCGCGACGTCGACCGCGTGCTCGATCTCGTCGGCGGCCCGGCGCTTGCCCGCCGGCCGCTGTCGGAACTGTCCGGCGGCGAGCGGCAGCGCCTGCTGCTCGCGCAATGCCTGCTCGGCAGCCCGAAGCTGCTGCTGCTCGACGAGCCGCTGATCAGCCTCGACCCGAACCACCAGCGCGGCGTCGTCGAGCTCGTGCGCAACGTGCAGCGCGAGCTCGGCATCACCGTGCTGTTCTCCGCGCACGAACTGAATCCGTTGCTGAACGCGCTCGACCGTGTGCTGTATCTCGGCAACGGCGTCGCGGCGCTCGGCACCGTCGACGAGGTGATCACGAAGCCCGTGCTGTCGCGGCTCTACGGATCGCCGATCGACGTGATGCGCGTGAACGGCAAGATCTTCGTGATGTCGGGCGACGTCGAGATCGAGAAGCACGACCACGAACACGAGGACGACGACGGCCACTCGCACGGCGGTGGCGGCGGCCACGGCCATCACCACCACGGACACGCTCATCCCGGGCACTCGCACGATGTTTGAATACGACTTCATGATCAACGCCTTCGCGGCGTCGGGGATCGTCGCGGTGCTCGCGGGCATCGTCGGCTACTTCCTGGTGCTGCGCGGGCAGACCTTCGCCGGCCATGCGCTGTCGCACGTCGGCTTCACCGGCGCGACGGGCGCGGTGCTGCTCGGCATCTCGCCGATCTGGGGGATGGTCGGTTTCACGCTCGCGGCCGGGATCGGGATGGGCGCGCTCGGCGAAAAGCTCGCGGGCCGCGACGTCGCGATCGGCGTGATCCTGTCGGGTGCGCTGGGTTTCGGCCTGCTGTTCCTGCATTTCTACACGTCGTTCGCGACGCAGGTCACCGCGCTGCTATTCGGCAACGTGCTCGCCGTGAGCCACGACACGCTCGCGGTGCTCGCCGGTATCGGCGCCGTGAGCCTGCTCGCGCTCGCGCTGATCGCGCGGCCGCTGCTGTTCGCGTCGCTGCAGCCCGAACTGGCCGAAGCCAAGGGCGTGTCGCTGCGCACGGTGTCGATGCTGTTCCTCGCGGTGTGCGCGCTCGCCGTGGCCGCGGCCACGCAGATCGTCGGCGTGCTGCTGGTGTTCACGCTGCTGGTCGGGCCGGCTGCCGCCGCGCAGAACGTGACGACGCGGCTGTCGACCGGCGTGCTGCTCGCCGCGCTGTTTGCGTTGTTCGAAGCATGGCTCGGCATCGTGCTCGCGTATCACACCGACTGGCCGACGAGTTTCTGGATCACCGCGCTGTCGGCGCTCGTGTACGGCGCAAGCCTGTTGCGGCGCCACTGATCGACGCCCGACGACCATGGAAAACGCCGGCGTGCCCGAGGGCAGCGCCGGCGTTTTTTCATGCACCCGCTCGTGCGGCGCGCCGCGTGTCGCCGTATGCGTTATGTCCTCCCCTTCCCGCTCATCGCGCGAGCACGCGCGCGTGATGCGCGATGTGATCGGCAATGAACGTCGAGATGAAGTAGTACCCGTGGTCGTAACCCGGATGGCGGCGCAGCGTCAGCGGCTGGCCGGCCTTCGCGCACGCGGCTTCGAACACGTCGGGGTTGAGCTGGTTCGCGAGGAACTGATCCGCGAGGCCCTGATCGACGAGGATGCCGTCCGCGAACTTCGGCGCATCGGCGCGCGCGACGAGTTCGCTCGCGTCGTGTGCCTTCCAGGCGTCGCGATCGGCGCCGAGGTAACCCGAGAACGCCTTCTCGCCCCACGGGCAGCGTGTCGGCGCGGCGATCGGCGCGAACGCCGATACCGACCGGTACAGCCCGGGATGACGCAGCGCAAGCGTCAGCGCGCCGTGCCCGCCCATCGAGTGACCGAAGATCCCGAGCCGCGCGCCGTCGATCGGCAGTTCGGCCGTGACGAGTTCGCGCAGCTCGCCCGTCACGTACGATTCCATCCGGTAATGCGCGGACCACGGCGCTTCGGTCGCGTCGACATAGAAGCCCGCGCCGACGCCGAAGTCCCACGCGTCGGTCTCGCCCGGCACGCCCGCGCCGCGCGGGCTCGTGTCCGGCATCACGAGCGCGATGCCGTGCTGCGCCGCGAATTGCTGCGCGCCGGCCTTGATCGCGAACGTCTCGTCGGTGCACGTGAGGCCCGCGAGATAGAACAGCGCCGGCACGCGGCCGTGCGCGGCCTGCGGCGGCAGGTACACCGAGAACTTCATCGGCAGGCCGATGGCCGCCGAATCGTGACGGTAGAAACGCTGCTCGCCGCCGTGGCACGCATGCGAGGAAACGAGTTCGAGCATCGCGGTGCGCTCCCGGTCAGTACAGCACGACCGAACGGATCGACTCGCCGGCCTTCATCAGGTCGAAGCCTTCGTTGATCCGCTCGAGCGGCAGCGTATGCGTGATCAGGTCGTCGATGTTGATCTTGCCTTCCATGTACCAGTCGACGATCTTCGGCACGTCGGTGCGGCCGCGCGCGCCGCCGAACGCCGAGCCCTTCCACTCGCGGCCCGTCACCAGCTGGAACGGACGCGTGCTGATTTCCTCGCCCGCTGCCGCCACGCCGATGATGAACGACTGGCCCCAGCCCTTGTGCGTGCACTCGAGCGCCTGGCGCATCAGCTTCACGTTGCCCACGCATTCGAACGAGTAATCCGCGCCGCCGTCGGTCAGCTGCACGATGTGGTCGACCACGTTCTCGACTTCGTTCGGGTTGATGAAGTGCGTCATCCCGAACTTCTTCGCGAGCTCGACGCGCTTCGGGTTGATGTCGACACCGATGATCTTGTCCGCGCCGACCATCTTCGCGCCCTGGATCACGTTCAGGCCGATCCCGCCGAGGCCGAACACGACGACGTTCGCGCCGGCCTCGACCTTCGCCGAGTACACGACCGCGCCGACGCCCGTGGTCACGCCGCAGCCGATGTAGCAGATCTTGTCGAACGGCGCGTCCTCGCGCACCTTCGCGACCGCGATTTCCGGCACGACGATGTAGTTCGAGAACGTCGACGTCCCCATGTAGTGGAACAGCGGCTTGCCGTCGAGCGAGAAGCGCGACGTCGCGTCGGGCATCAGGCCCTTGCCCTGCGTCGCGCGGATCTTCTGGCACAGGTTGGTCTTGCGCGACAGGCAGAACTTGCACTCGCGGCATTCGGGCGTGTAGAGCGGAATCACGTGGTCGCCCTTCCTCACGGTGCCGACGCCGGGGCCGACGTCGACCACGACGCCCGCGCCTTCATGGCCGAGGATCGCCGGGAAGATCCCTTCCGGATCGGCGCCCGACAGCGTGTAGTAGTCGGTGTGGCAGATGCCCGTCGCCTTCACCTCGATCAGCACTTCGCCTGCGCGCGGCCCTTCGAGATCGACTTCCTCGATCGTCAGCGGTGCGCCCGCCTTCCATGCAATCGCGGCTTTCGTCTTCATCGTGTGACTCCTGTCTGTGTGTGAGGTCGGCCCGGGTTCGCGCGTCGGCGCTCATGTCGACCGGCGTGGGTGCGCCAGCACCGACGCCGGCCCAATGCTTCGCACCGGGTTCCATGCAAAGCTGTCGAAACCGTGCCGCGCGGCGTCGCGCGCGGCACGGCGAAAGAATCTCGTGCTCGCCATGATGGCCGGTTCCGCCGCGCATCGCGTGCGGGAAACGGCCGCCGGCTTGCCACGATGCGTCATCGCTGACGCAAAAGAACAAGTGCCCGATTTTAAGCGCCCGTCGTGAACCATGCATCCGTCCGGGCATACAGGTCGATGAAGCGCGCGTGGCGCGCGGCCAGCGAGCGATCGTCACGCGGCTCGGCAACCGGCGACGCGGCCGGCGCCAGCGCGTGCAGCGCGTCTTCCCGCCAGTGCCCGATCGCGACTCCCGCCAGCAGCGCGGCGCCGCGCGTCGCGGCGTTCGGGCAGTCGATCGCGTGAAGCGACGCGCCCAGCGAGTCGGCAAGCAGCTGGCGCCAGCGCGGATCGACCGAGCCGCCGCCCGCGAGACGCAGCGTCGTCACCGGGTCGCCGCGGTCGGCATCGCGGATCGCATCGAGCCCGGCGCGCAACGCGAACGCGACGCCTTCGAACGCGGCGCGCATCATCGCGCCGCGCGTGTCACCGAGCCCGAGGCCGAGCCAGCCGCCGCGCGCGTCGGGGTTCATCCACGGCGAACGCTCGCCCGTCAGGTACGGCAGGAAGCACAGACGTTCCGACGCAGCCTGCGCGAACGCATCGTCGTACGCATCGGCCCACTGCGCGTAGCCGAGCCAGCCGCGCACGGCTTCGAGCGCGAGCCCGACGTTCTGCATCGCGGCCATCGTGTAATAACCGCCGCCGGCCGCCGCGCGATAGCGATGCAGCCCGCGTCGCGCGGGCGGCAGCACATCCGCGAGCACGACGATCTGGCCGCCGCTGCCCGTCGTCAGCAGCGCATCGCCGGCGGCGGCGAGCCCGCTGCCGAGGGCCGCGCATGCGGTGTCGGCCGCGCCCGTCGCCAGCGGCACGCCGGCGGGCAGGCCGAGTGCCGTCGCCGCCGGTGCGCCGAGCGTGCCGCAGCGCGCGGTCGACGGCTGCACCGATGCGAACCGGTCGGCCGGCAGGCCGAGTGCGTCGATCAATGCGAGATCCCATGCGCCGTCGGGCGTCGCGAGCGCGGTCGCGCACGCGTCGCTCGGATCGGCCGCGACGTCGCCGCCCAGCGCGATGCGCAACCAGTCCTTCGGCTGCACGGCCCAGCGCGCGGCGCGCAGTGCATCGGGTTCGTGAGCGGCCAGCCAGCGCAACAGCGGGCCGGCCATACCCGGCGCGACGGGGTTCGGGGCGACGGGCGATCCGGCCACGGGCAATCCGGCGACGGGCGATCCCGTGACGGGCCAGCCGGCCTCATCCGCTTCGCGCACCGCCCGCGTGTCGGGCCACAGCAGCGCGGGCCGCACCGGCTGCCCGGCCGCGTCGATCAGCACGACGCCGTGCATCTGCCCCGAGAACCCGATCGCCGCGACCTGCGCACGCTCGCCGGCCGGCAACCGCGCGGCCGCGCGCACCAGCGCCTGCCACCACGTGTCGGGGGCGATCTCGGCCCAGCCGGGCCGCGGCGACGACAGCGCATAGGGTTCGCTCGCGACCGCACGCTCGACGCCGTCGGCATCGAGCGTGACGAGTTTGACGGAGCCGGTGCCGAGGTCGATTCCGAGCAGGCGCATGACGTGAGGGCGAATTCGAATGAACGGATGTCGATGATAACGGGATCGCGATGCACGCCCCGTCTTTTGCGGCCGCCGCGCCGGCCGAAATCGCCATGGCCGGCCGGGTTTCACCCGGCTGCACGTTGGCGGTGAAAGCGGCCGCTCGCGGGTTAACCCGGCACGATTTTCCCCAGGCACTTTTTGCCGCTATGCGCCCTGCCCGATACACACCATAAAGCGGCCGATATTTGACATGGGGGCCAGCGCTATTTTGAAGGGCTATAAAACCGGGAACCCTCACTCCTGCGGCAGTTTCCCGATGATCGACACCCTGTTTCATGCCGAAATGGCATATCGAACCAGCAAAGAGCGGAATAGTACCCAGCGCTCTTGTTGCGTGGATTCATTCCGCATAACTTCGTATCACCCCGAAAACAAGATCATGGAGTGAGACAGATGCAATCGAACACGGTCCATCCGTGCGATGAGGTGCTGCCGACCGGCAAGCTGGTAACGCTTGGCCTGCAACACGTCCTCGTCATGTACGCCGGCGCTGTTGCCGTGCCGCTTATCGTTGGCGCCGCACTCAAGCTGCCGAAAGACCAGATCGCGTTCCTGATCAGCGCCGATCTGTTTTCGTGCGGCATCGCCACGCTGATCCAGACGCTGGGCCTGTGGATCTTCGGGATCCGCCTGCCCGTCATCATGGGCTGCACGTTCGCGGCAGTCGGCCCGATGATCGCGATCGGCACGAACCCCGGCCTCGGCATTCTCGACATCTTCGGCTCGACGATCGCGGCCGGCATCATCGGCATCGTGCTCGCGCCGATGATCGGCAAGCTGTTGCGGTTCTTCCCGCCAGTGGTGGTCGGCACCGTGATCGCGGTGATCGGGCTGTCGCTGATGGAAGTCGGCATCAACTGGGCGGCCGGCGGCGTCGGCAACCCCGAGTACGGCAGCCCCGTCTATCTCGGCCTGTCGCTGCTCGTGCTGACGCTGATCCTGCTGATCAACAAGTTCGGCCGCGGCTTCATCGCGAACATCTCGGTGCTGCTCGGCATCGTCGCCGGCTTCGCGATCGCGTTCGCGATCGGCCGCGTGAATACCGACGGCGTCGCGCACGCACCGTGGGTCGGCATCGTGATGCCGTTCCACTTCGGCATGCCGCACTTCGACCCGCTGTCGATCGTGACGATGGTCACGGTGATGTTCGTCACGTTCATCGAATCGACCGGCATGTTCCTCGCGGTCGGCGACATGGTCGATCGTCCGGTCAACCAGGAGCGCCTCGTGCGCGGCCTGCGCGTCGACGGCCTCGGCACGCTGATCGGCGGCATCTTCAACTCGTTCCCGCATACGTCGTTCTCGCAGAACGTCGGCCTGATCGGCGTGACGGGCGTGAAAAGCCGGTTCGTGTGTGCGACGGGCGGCGTGATTCTCGTGCTGCTCGGCCTGTTCCCGAAGATGGCGCAGGTGGTCGCATCGGTGCCGCCGTTCGTGCTCGGCGGTGCGGGCATCGTGATGTTCGGGATGGTGGCCGCGAACGGCATCAAGGTGCTGTCGAAGGTCGACTTCGTGAACAACTCGCACAACCTGTTCATCGTCGCCGTGAGCGTCGGCATGGGCCTCGTGCCGGTCGTGTCGCCGCACTTCTTCTCGAAGCTGCCGCCCGCGCTCGCCCCGATCCTGCACAGCGGCATCCTGCTGGCGTCGGCATCGGCCGTGATCCTGAACATCGTGTTCAACGGCGTGAAAGGCGAGAAGGATGCGCGCTGCGAGATCCGCCGCGCCGGACACGACTTCGACGGCCGCCCGGCCGACGTGCATCACTGATCACGACGCGCCGGACGACGGCGCGAAGCGGTAACGGAAAACGCCACGGCATGCCGTGGCGTTTTTGCTTGGCGGGGCCGGGCTACGCGGGGTGCCTCGCGCGCTCGGGGGGGCCGCCTGCAGTGCGGTGCGGTGCGGTGCGGTACAGGCTGCCTGGTTGATCGCACCTGGACGCGTATCTGCCGTGATCGGCATCAGCGGCATCCGATGCAGTCATCGTCACGCCGACCGTCGTGGTCTCGCACGATTCGGCCGCAAAAACGAAAACGCCACGGATTTTCATCCGTGGCGTTTTCGCTTTTGCATCGCGCCGGTCCGGCAGGCAGAAGCGGTTGCCCGCTCCTGCCCCGCCTTTCACTTACCCGTTCGTCGCCGCCGACGACGCAGGCGCCGGAGCGGCCGCCTTGTCGTAGTCGACCGGCGCATCCGGCGCGCGCGGCGTCTCGCCGGCCCGCTGGATCCACCCGCCGCCCAATGCGCGGTACAGCGTGACGAGGTTCGTCCAGCGCGCCAGACGTGCGTTGATCAGCGTCTGCTGCGCGGAGTACAGATCCGTCTGCGCGGTCAGCACCGACAGGTAGCTGTCGACGCCGTTCTTGTAACGCAGGTCCGACAGGTCGAAACGTCGCTGCTGTGCGTGCTCGTTGCGCTCGAGCGCCGCGATCTGCTGGTCGTACGTGCCGCGTGCGGCAAGACCATCCGCCACTTCGCGGAATGCCGACTGGATCGCCTTCTCGTAGTTCGCGATCTCGATGCGTTTCTGCACGTTCGCGAGATTCAGGTTCGCGATGTTCTGCCCGCCTTCGAAGATCGGCATCGTGATCTGCGGCGCGAACGACCACGCCGCCGTGCCGGCCTTGAACAGGCCGCCCAGCGTCGGGCTGCCGGTACCGAATGCGCCCGTCAGCGAGATGCGCGGGAAGAACGCCGCGCGTGCCGCACCGATGTTCGCATTCGCGGCCAGCAGCGTCTGCTCGGCCTGCATCACGTCCGGACGACGTGTCAGCAGATCCGACGGCAACCCGGCCGGCACGTCCGTCAGCAGGTTCTGCGCGTCGAGCGGCATGCCTGCCGGCAGGTCGTCCGGCAGCGGCTCGCCGATCAGTTGCACCAGCATGTTCAGTGCCTGAGCGCGCGCACGCGCCTGCTGCTGCTGGTTCGACAGCGCCTGCTCGACCACTGTCTGCGCCTGACGCAGCTCGAGCTCGGAGCCCGTGCCGTTGTCGAACCGCAGCTTGGTCAGGTCGTACTGCGCCTGAGCGGACTTCAGCGTGTCCTCCGTGACCTTCAGCAGGTCGTCGGTCGACAACAGCGTCAGGTATTGATCGGCCACCTGCGACACCAGCGAGATCTCGAATGCCTGCCGTGCATACGACGTCGACAGGTACTGCGCGAGTGCCTGGTCCTTCAGGCTCTGCACGCGGCCGAACAGGTCGAGCTCCCACGACGCGGACAAACCGACGTTGTAGGCACGCGAGATATACGGCGCCCCCGTCTGCGACAGACCTTGCGGCACGCGCTGGATGCTGCCCGTGCCCGTGCCGTCGAGCGTCGGGAACAGCTCCGCGCGCGTGATCTGGTACTGCGCGCGCGCCGCCTCGATGTTCAGCACCGACACGCGCAGGTCGCGGTTGTTTTTCAGCGCGATCTCGATCAGCCGCTGCAGGCGCGGATCGACGAAGAACTCGCGCCAGCCGATGGCGGTCGCTGCCTGGCCGTTCGCGCTGCGCGCGCCGGCCGCACCCGGCTGCGTCGCGTAGACGCCGCCGGCCGGGTACGCCTGTGCGACGGGCGCGTCGGGCCGCTTGTAATGCGGCGCCATCGTGCAGCCCGTGGCAAAGAGCGCGACCGCGATTGCAGTCAAAGCGTGTTTTTGCATCATCACTGTCCCTTGTTGCCTTCGTCGCCGTTGCCCGGCTTCTCTTCGTGGTGCGAGTGCTCCTGAGCCAGGCGCAGCGCCTCGTCGACGTCTTCCTTCTCGCCGCTGAAGATCGCACGGATCTTCACGAAGAACATCGGGATCATGAAGATCGCGAGGAACGTCGCCGTGATCATCCCGCCGATCACGCCCGTACCGATTGCGTGCTGGCTGGCCGAACCCGCGCCGTTGCTGATCGCGAGCGGCATCACGCCGAGAATGAACGCGAGCGACGTCATCAGGATCGGACGCAGCCGCAGGCGCGCTGCTTCCAGCGCGGCCTCGATCGGCCCCATCTTCTCCGTCTGCTGCAGTTCGCGCGCGAACTCCACGATCAGGATCGCGTTCTTCGCGGACAAGCCCACGGTCGTCAGCAGGCCGACCTGGAAGAACACGTCGTTTTCCAGACCGCGCATCGTCGCCGCAAGCAGTGCACCGATCACGCCGAGCGGCACCACCATGATCACCGAGAACGGGATCGACCAGCTTTCATACAGTGCCGCGAGACACAGGAACACGACGAGGATCGAGATCGCGTACAGGATCGGCGCCTGCGAGCCGGACTGGATTTCCTGGAACGACAGGCCGGTCCACGAATAGCCGATACCGACCGGCAGCTTCTTCGCGAGCCCTTCCATCGCGGCCATCGCCTGACCGGTCGACTTGCCCGGTGCGGCCTGACCCTGGATTTCCATCGCCGACACGCCGTTGTAGCGCTCGAGCTTCGGCGAACCGTACGTCCAGTGACCGGTCGCGAACGAGCTGAACGGCACCATCCCGCCCGATCCGTTGCGCACGTACCAGATGTTCAGGTCTTCCGGCGTCATCCGGAACGGTGCATCCGCCTGCACGTACACCTTCTTGATCCGGCCGTCGGTATCCAGGAAGTTGTTCACGTACTTCGATGCCCATGCGATCGAGAACGTCTGGTCGATCGCATCCGCCGTCACGCCGAGTGCATTCGCCTTCTCGCGGTCGATGTCGACCTTGTACTGCGGCGTATCGTTCAGGCCGTTCGGGCGCACGCCCTGCAGCGTCGGATCCTTCGAAGCCATCCCGAGCAGCTGGTTACGCGCGGCCATCAGCGCATCGTGGCCGAGACCGGCGTTGTCGGTCAGTTCGAAGTCGAAGCCGGCAGCCGTACCGAGTTCAGGAATCGACGGCGGGTTGAACGGGATCACCACTGCGTCCTTGTAACCCGAGTAGCGCCCGAACATCCGGCCGATCAGCGCCTGCACCTTCTGGTTCGCATGCTGACGCTGCGAGTAGTCCTTCAGGCGAACGAACACGAGACCGGAGTTCTGGCCGCGGCCCGCGAAGCTGAAGCCGTTGACCGTGAACGCCGATTCGACGATTTCCTTCTCGTCCTTCAGCAGGTAGTCGGAAATGTTCGCGAGCGTCTTCGCGGTCGTTTCCTGCGTCGAACCCGACGGCGTCTGCACGATCACGAACATCAGGCCCTGGTCTTCATCGGGCAGGAACGACTTCGGCAGGCGCACGAACAGCAGGCCGACCGCGACGATCACGACCAGATAGATGATGAGCCAGCGGCCCGAGCGCTTGATCACGTGGTGCACGCCGACGTGGTACTTGTCGCGGCTGTTGTTGAACGTGCGGTTGAACCAGCCGAAGAAGCCCTTCTTCTCTTCGTGATGCCCTTGCGGGATCGGCTTGAGGATCGTCGCGCACAGTGCCGGCGTCAGGATCAACGCGACGAGCACCGACAGCACCATCGCCGACACGATCGTCAGCGAGAACTGGCGATAGATTGCACCGACCGAACCGCCCGAGAACGCCACCGGCACGAACACCGCCGACAGCACCAGCGCCACGCCGACGAGTGCGCCGGTGATCTGGCCCATCGCCTTGCGGGTCGCCTCCTTCGGTGACAAGCCCTCTTCGGCCATCACGCGCTCGACGTTCTCGACCACCACGATCGCATCGTCGACCAGCAGGCCGATCGCGAGCACGAGGCCGAACATCGACAGCGTGTTGATCGAGAAGCCCACCATCGACATGATCGCGAACGTGCCGAGCAGCACGACCGGCACCGCGATCGTCGGGATGATCGTCGCCCGCAGGTTCTGCAGGAACAGATACATCACGAGGAACACGAGCACGATACCTTCGAGCAGCGTCTTGACCACTTCCTCGATCGACAGCTTCACGAACGGCGTCGTGTCGTACGGGTACTTCACGACGAGGCCGTGCGGGAAGAACGGTGCCAGTTCGTCGATCTTCGCGCGCACGGCCTTCGCGGTTGCGAGCGCGTTCGCGTTGGTCGCGAGCTGGATACCGAGTGCCGCGGTCGGCTGACCATTGTACTTCGTGTCGAAGTTGTAGTTTTCGCCGCCGAGGCCGATCTGCGCGACGTCCTTCAGGCGAACCTGCGAGCCGTCCTGGTTGACCTTCAGCAGGATGTTGCCGAACTGCTCGGGCGTCTGCAGCAGCGTCGATTCGGTGATCGTCGCCTGCAGCATGGTGCCCGGCTTCGCCGGCGTGCCGCCAATCTGGCCGCCCGCGATCTGCACGTTCTGCGCGGTGATCGCGGAGCTGACGTCGACCGGCGTGAGGCCGTAGTTCGTCAGGCGGTTCGGGTCGAGCCAGATCCGCATCGCGTACTGCGAGCCGAACAGCGTGACGGTACCGACGCCGTTCAACCGGCTGATCGGATCCTTCACGTGCGACGCCACGAAGTTCGCGAGGTCGTACTTGTTCATGCTGCCGTCTTCGGAGTTGAAGGCGAGCACCAGCAGGAAGCTGCTGCTCGACTTCGTCACCGAGAGGCCGAGCTGCTGCACGACCTGCGGCAGGATCGGCGTCGCGAGCGACAGCTTGTTCTGCACCTGGACCTGCGCGATGTCGGCGTTGGTACCCGGCGCGAATGTCAGCGTGATCGTCGCGTTGCCCGAGTCGTCACTGGTCGACGACATGTACAGGAAGTTGTCGAGACCGCTCATCTGCTGCTCGATCACCTGCGTCACCGTGTCTTCCACCGTCTTCGCGGAAGCGCCCGGGTAGTTCGCGGTGATCTGGATCGATGGCGGCGCGATCGTCGGATACTGCGAGATCGGCAGCGTGAAGATCGCCGCAACCCCGGCCAGCATCAGGATGATGGCGATCACCCACGCGAAGATCGGGCGATCGATAAAAAACTTTGCCATGAAACAGGCTCCCTGTTATTGCGCGCTCGAAGCAGCGGCAGCACTCGCCGGCGCAGCGCCCGATGCGGCAGCACCGGAAGCGGCAGCGGCGCCGGAACCGGCGGCAGCCGGCGCGGCGGACGCGGCAGCCGCACCCGACGCGGCATCGGCCGCCGGTGCGAGCTGCGCGGGGACCGTCTTCACGGTCGCCCCCGGGCGCACCTTGTCGACGCCCTGCACGATCACGTGATCACCCGCTTGCAGACCACCTTCGACCACCCAGTTCGGGCCCTGCATGCCCGTCGTCTTCAGCGGACGCGGCTCGACCTTGTTGCTGGCGTTCACCACCATTGCGATCGCCTGCCCCTTCTGGTCATGCGTGACGCCGATCTGCGGCACCAGGAACGCGTTCTCGTTCACGCCTTCCTCGATCCGTGCACGCACGAACATGCCCGGCAGCAGCACCTTGCCCGGGTTCGGGAAGACCGCGCGGATCGTCACCGAGCCGGTGGTCTGGTCGACCGTCACGTCCGAGAACTGCAGCTTGCCCGGCTCCGAATAGGTCTTGCCGTCTTCCAGGATCAGCGACACCTTCGCCGCGCCCGGGCCGGACGTCTTCAGGCGGCCGCTCTGCACGTCCTGGCGCAGCTTCAGCCCTTCGAGGCTCGACTGCGTGAGGTCCACATACACCGGGTCGAGCTGCTGCACCGTCGACATCAGCGTCGCCTGGCTCGCCTGCACGTACGCGCCCGGCGTCACCTGCGAGATGCCGACGCGGCCGGTGATCGGCGACACGACATCGGTATAGCCGAGGTTGATCTGCGCGGTGTCGACCGCCGCCTTGCCGGCCGCGACGTCCGCCGCGGCCTGGCCTTGCGTGGCCACCGCGTTGTCGTAGTCCTGCTTGCTGACCGCGTTCGCGGCCACCAGCACCTTGTAGCGTGCGACCAGCGCGTTCTGCGTGACGAGGTTCGCCTGCGCCTTCGCGAGCGTTGCCTTTGCACTGTTCAGCGCGGCGATGTAAGGCGCCGGGTCGATCTTGTAGAGGCGCTGACCGGCCTTGACGTCGGTGCCTTCGGTGAATTCACGACGCAGCACGATGCCGTCGACCCGCGCGCGGACCTGCGCGACGAGGAACGCGCTGGTGCGGCCCGGCAGGTCGGTGAAGACCGGTACGGCTTGCGGCTGGACGGTGACGACGCCGACTTCCGGCGTTTGCGGCGGCGGTGCCGATTCTTTTTTCCCGCACGCGGCCAGGAAAACGGCGGCCGTCGCGACAGTGATTAAGCGGTATGGAACCCGTTCGACGCGCATGGAGCGACCTCTGTGTATAACCAATGGAATAAGTGCCACACCCGACCGGAGCGAGCGCAACACGGATGCGCCTCACGGCGCAGATCGAACACCTGAATTACTGGACTGCTAGATACAGCAAGCGGCACGAAACCTCCGTGCCGACAGGATGCCCCGCAACTGCGGACTGGTACTTTGGCGGGAATCAGCAGAGTGGGATATTAACTGATTGCCACTTGGGTCATTCGATCGTAGGGTGGTATTGTATATACATTCATGAATGTATGTAAAAAGCCCGCTTGTGCGCGACCGGCTGTCCAGTCTTACGGATTGTTACCAGCCGCGAGCATAGCCAGTCTATATGACGGCGCCGAGGGTTGCAGACCCTATATTCACCTACGATCGATCCAATCAGGCCTGCACATGGTCAGACGTACCAAGGAGGAGGCGCTCGAGACGCGCAATCGCATTCTCGACGCCGCCGAGCACGTGTTCTTCGAGAAAGGCGTGTCGCACACGTCGCTCGCGGACATCGCGCAACATGCCGGCGTGACGCGCGGCGCAATCTACTGGCATTTCGCGAACAAGAGCGAACTGTTCGACGCGATGTTCGATCGCGTGTTTCTGCCGATCGACGAGTTGAAGCGGATGCCGCTCGACGCGCCGGGCGGCAATCCGCTCGACAAGATCCGCCAGATCCTGATCTGGTGCCTGCTCGGCGTGCAGCGCGACGCGCAGTTGCGCCGCGTGTTCAGCATCCTGTTCATGAAGTGCGAATACGTCGCGGACCTGGAGCCGCTGCTGCAGCGCAACCGCGCGGGGATGAGCGAGGCACTGCACGCGATCGACGCCGATCTCGCGGGAGCCGTGCGGCTCAAGCTGCTGCCCGAGCGGCTCGATACGTGGCGCGCGACGCTGATGCTGCACACGCTCGTCAGCGGTTTCGTGCGCGACATGCTGATGCTGCCCGACGAGATCGACGCCGAGCAGCATGCGGAAAAGCTCGTCGACGGCTGTTTCGACATGCTGCGCTACAGCCCGGCGATGCTGAAGGACGGCGAATGACCGCGCGACGTGCGTTCGCCAGCGGTTCGGGTCTTCGTTTCATCGGGCGGGCCGCCAATCGCGCCGACGCCCGACCCGCCTCCCCTTCTCCCCGCCCGGTTCAGGCCGCCTTCGCGCGCTGCGCGCGGGCCCGCCGGTTCGACGCGGCGACCGAATCGCGCTTCGGCATCGGCGCACCTGCCAGCCCCGCGATCCACGCATCGGTGGACATCACGGCCGCGAAATTCGACTGGAACACCACCGCGTACGCGCGGTGAATCTCCTCGGCGCTCGCCGCGCCTGCTTCGTTCTCGTAAGGCAGCGCGCCCGTCGCGTCGTTCAGGTATTCGACATTCAGCCCCGCATGCGCCGCGTGATAGACCGTCGACGCATTGCAGTTGTGCGTCATGTAGCCGGCCACCGCGAGCGTGTCGATCCCGTGCGCATCGAGCCACGCTGCAAGGTCGGTCCCGGCAAACGAGCTTGCGTGCGTCTTCTCGATCAGGTGTGCATACGGCCGGCTGGCGACGACCGCGTGCAGCGCGACGCCGTCGGTGCCGGGCGCGAAGATCGGCGCGCCGGCCGGCGCGACGTGCTGGACGACGATCACGGGCACGCCGGCCGCATGCGCGGCATCGATCGCGCGGCCGATGTTCGCGAGCGACACGTCGAGCGGCGGATATTCGATCGGCAGGTTACCCGTCACGTACTCGTTCTGGACGTCGATCACGATCAGCGCGCGGCGGGAAGCAGAATGGGAAACGGAATGCGGGACGGCGTTCGACATGGCTGGCTCCTGGTCCGGGGGCGCGGCCCCGCCCCGGAACGGGGTGGTCAGCGGCGCGATGCGATGCATTGTCGGGGCGCGACGCTCACGTGGACAGTGGCCCGATAGCCATTCTTCGATAGAATCGGGCCATCACCCATCCGGAGCCCGCCATGACCGCCGCCTCGTCCACCCGGCCCGCCCCGACCGTCGTTGCCGTGATCGCGTACGACGGCATCAGCCCGTTTCACCTGTCGGTGCCGTCCGTCGTGTTCGGCAAGGAACGCGACGCGGCCGCGTCGCCCGCGTTCGAGTTTCGCGTCTGCTCGGCCGAGCGCGGCCCGCTGTCGACGACGGGCGGTTTCACGATCACCGCGCCCTACGGCCTCGACGGGCTCGACGACGCGGACATCGTCATCGTGCCGGCGTGGCGCGACCCGGACGAAGCGCCGCCCGACGTGCTGCTCGACGCCGTCCGCGCGGTCGCCGCGCGCGGCGCGCAGCTCGTCGGGCTGTGCCTCGGCGCATACGTGCTCGCCGCGGCCGGCTTGCTCGACGGCCGCCCGGCCACCACGCACTGGGCATGGGCCGACGACTTCGCACAACGCTTCCCGCGCGTGAAGCTCGATCCGGACGTGCTGTACGTGGACGACGGCAACCTGATGACGTCGGCCGGCACGGCTGCGGGGCTCGACTGCTGCCTGCACGTCGTGCGGCGGCGCTTCGGCTCGGACGCCGCGAACCAGATCGCGCGCCGCCTCGTGATCCCGCCGCACCGTCAGGGCGGGCAGGCGCAATACGTGCCGCAGCCGGTCGCCGCGCACCCGCGCGATGCGCGGCTCGCGGGCCTGCTCGACTGGGTGCGCGCGCACCTCGACGCCGCGCACAGCGTCGACTCGCTCGCCGAACGCGTGCTGATGAGCCGGCGCACGTTCACGCGCCACTTCCGCCAGGCGACCGGCACGACCGTCACCGCGTGGCTGCAGGCCGAGCGGCTGGCGCGCGCGCAGCATCTGCTGGAAACCACCGGGCAGTCGATCGATGCGATCGCGCAGGCGGCCGGCTACGGGTCGAGCGTGTCGCTGCGCCAGCATTTCGCGGGTGCGCTCGGCACGTCGCCGTCGGCGTATCGAAGGGAATTTCGCGGCGCCGGAGCCGGCGCCGATGCCGCGCGGTAGGCGCGCGGCGGGCGAACCTCGCAGCGGAAACGGCCGGCCGCTCAGCCGCCGTTGATCCAGCGCGCCGCGTAGAGCAGCAGCGCGACGAAGACGATCATCGCGGCCCACGCCCACACGGGCACCGTGCCGGAGCCGCGATGCGGGAGTGCGCTGGCGGCACGCCCGGTCAGCGCGCCACCGAGGTGCGGCGGCAGCGCCCGCTTCGTCGCGGCCACCAGCGACGCCGGCCGCAGAAACACGTGCTGGCGCCGCGGCGCGGCCGAGCGCGCGCGATTCGGTGCGAGACCGTGCTTCGCCTGTACGACCGCGCAGAATTCACGGAAGAAATCGTCGGTCCATTCACGCAGCGTATTTTCGATCTGCCGCCCCGGCAGCTCGGTGAGCGGGCCGCTCGCCGTCGCCCAGACCACGTACTCGATACGCGTGGCGTTCGCGTCGTCATCCGGCATCAGCACGAGTTCGACCTGGCCGCGCAGCGCGCCGAGCCCGTCGGCCCGCGCCTTGAAATTGAGCACGCGGCGCGGCTGGCCTTCCGCATCGCCCTGCTCGGCGGCCGCATGCGCACGCACGTCGTAGCGGGCGCGCAGCGGGCCGAGCGGCACCGTGATCGTCAGCGCGAACTCGCCGTCCGCAAGCTTCACGAACGATTCGCAATGATCGAAGCTCGCGCGCAGCAGCGCGAGATCCTCGAATGCCTCCCGCACGACGGGCGGCGCGAGCGGTATGCGCAATGTGTCGTTCAGTTCCATGACGCCTCCCCGGTGAACACGCGCCGCATCAGGATGTCTCGACGAGACTGTCGATCCGTGCGGCGTCGAAGGCGACGTAGAGCGCGAGCGCCGACGCCGCCTCCTTCGGTTCCTCGTAACTCCATGCGGCGTTCTCGATCACGCCGTCTTCCGTCTGCAAGTCGAAGTGCACGGCCTCGCCCCTGAACGGGCAGACCGACGTGACACCGGATTTCACGAGCCGGCGCATGTTGACGTCGCGGCGCGGCAGGTAGTGGATGTCCGGCAGGCCCGTTTCGCGCACGGTCAGCGCGCCGTGCGAATCGGCGTACGTGATGCCGCGATGGATCACGCGCACACGATGACGGTTCGGCACGATTTCGAGACGAGGGTCGGCGGCGTCGGACATCGTTTCTCCTTGGGGCGGCCCGGCTGGCCGGGCTCAGGAAACGAAAAAAGCCACGGCACGGGTGCCGTGGCTTTCATTATCGGCGAAACCGCAGCCGAATGCGCGACCCGGGCCGGCGCCGCGCGCGACAGGCTACTGCGCGCTCCACTGGAACGCCGTCTTCGCGCCGCCCTTCGCGCCGACCGTGACGGCACGGGATTCCTCGTTGCCCTGGTACGACGCATGCACCGTATAGCGGCCCGGCGGCACCTTCACGAGCATGTACGGCCCGCGCGCGTCGGTCTTCAGCACCTCGTCGCCCTTGCCGTCGACGATCCGCACATGAACGTCGGCCAGGAACTCGCCGCCCTTGCCGGTGAAGCGCAGCGCCAGCGGCCATTTCGGCTCGTTGCGCTGGAACGCCGTCGATTCGTCCTGCCCGACGCCGCCGGACACGAAGGTGACGTCGCCCTGCTGGCCCGCGGCGGGCAAGCCGTCCGACTGCGCGTACGCGCCGGTCGCTCCGGCCGCGAGGCCGGCGGCCAGCGCCGCGGCGACGGCAAATCGGGACACGTTGCGTAGATATTGCATGGCTCTCTCCTTGGGGTCGGAACACATACAGGGCGCGGCGTCACGCATTCGAGCGGCGGCGGCGCCCGCCGCGGCCGGCCTGGCCGGCCGTCGGCCGTGGCCGGTCAGCTCAGGTCGACCGGCACGAAGATCTGGGCATTATCGCGCTGGATCAGTAGAGCAAGACTGTTGCCCGCGCCCTTGACCGCGTCGCGCAACTGCTCGGGGCTCGTGACCGGGCGGCCGTTGACCGCGAGGATCACGTCGCCGGGCTGGATGCCCGCGTTGGCGGCCGGCCCGCCGGCCTGCTGCACGATCAGGCCGTGCGACAGGTTGTCGGCGCTGCGCTCCTGCGGCGACAGCGGACGCACCGCGACGCCCAGGCGCCCCTGCTCGACGGGCCCGCCGTCGTTCGACGCGAGCTTCGCATCGGCCATCGCGCCGAGCGTCACGCTGACCGACTTCTTCGACTTGTCGCGCCAGATCTGCAGGTCGGCCTTCGAACCCGGCTTCAGGTTCGCGATCTGCGCGGGCAGCGACGTCGAATCGGCAACCGGCGAGCCGTTGACCGACAGGATCACGTCACCCGGCTGCAGGCCGGCCTTCGCGGCCGGGCCGTTCGGATCGACCGAGCTGACGAGCGCGCCGTCCGGCTTCTGCAGTCCGAACGAGCTCGCGAGTGTCTGGTTCAGCCCCTGCACGGCGACGCCGAGGCGGCCGCGGCTCACGTGGCCCGTCTTCACGAGTTCGTCCTTCACCTTGATCGCCTCGTTGATCGGGATCGCGAACGACAGGCCCTGGAAGCCGCCCGTCTGCGAATAGATCATCGAGTTGATGCCGATCACCTCGCCCTGCAGGTTGAACAGCGGGCCGCCCGAGTTGCCGGGGTTCACCGGCACGTCGGTCTGGATGAACGGCGTGTAGTTCTCGTCCGGCAGCGCGCGCGACTTCGCGCTGATGATGCCCGACGTGACCGTGTTGTCGAAGCCGTACGGCGAGCCGATCGCGACGACCCACTGGCCGACCTTGCTCTGCGCCGGGTCGCCGATCTTCACGGTCGGCAGGCCGCTCGCATCGATCTTCAGCACCGCGACGTCCGACTGCTTGTCCGAGCCGACGACCTTCGCCTTGTATTCGCGCTTGTCGGTCAGCTTGACCGTGACGACGTTCGCGCCGTCGATCACGTGCGCATTGGTGAGGATGTACCCGTCGGAGCTGATGACGAACCCGGAACCGAGGCTCGCGCTCGGCTGGTCGTCCGGTTGCGCGTCGCCGCCCATGCCCGGCACCTGGCCGTAGAAGTGCTTGAAGAACTGGTAGAACGGATCGCTCGGATCGATCGGCAGTTGCGGCTGCGGCACGCGCCGCGACACCTGCTTCACGACGTGCTTCGCGCTGATGTTCACCACCGCCGGGCCGTAAGTCTCGACGAGCCCGGAGAAATCGGGAATGCCGGTCTTGGCGGCCGCTTCGGCCGGCATCAGCGCGGCAGCCTGTGCGGGCGTGATGATCTGCGGATCGGCGCGGCGGGTGCCGGCGACATAACCGGCGGACAGGGCGGCCGCCACGGCGACCGCGACGGCGCCGCGCGCAAGGAATCGGGTATTCATCGTAGGACCTCCTCTTTGTTAGGACGCAGCGTAACGACCCTGACTTAAAGGAGGCTTAATCAGCCTTAAGCGGGGCTTAAGCGGCCGCCGGCGCCCGCCCGGCGGCACGCGTCACGCGGATTCGGAAGGCTGCGGCGCCTCGGCCGGCATCTCGGCGTCGCGGAACACGACGCTGACGAGCAGGCCGCCCGCGGCCGCGTCGCCGAGCGACACCGTCGCCCCCTGCTGCGCCGCCACGCGCTTGACGATCGCGAGCCCGAGCCCGCTGCCCGACACATCGGTGCGCGCCCGCGCGGAGCTGTCGCGGTAGAAACGGTCGAACACGCGCTCGCGCTCGTCGGCCGGGATGCCGGGCCCGCTGTCGCCGATCTGCACGCACGCGCGGCCGGCCGCGTCGCGGGTGAGCGACACGTCGATGCGGCCGCCGTCCGGCGTGTACTTCACCGCGTTGTCGAGCAGGTTGCCGAACATCACGCGCAGCGCGCCGACGTCCGCGACGACGCTCGCCGCGTGCGTCTCCTCGAAGCCGAGATCGATGTCGCGCCGCTGCGCGAGCGGCGCAAGCGCAGCCACGCATTCGGCGAGCAGTGCCTGCAGGTCGACCGGTTCGCGCATCGTCGCGCCGTCGGGTTCGGCGCGAGCCAGCGCGAGCAGTTGCTCCGTGAGACGCGTCGCGCGCGACACGCCATCCTGGAGATCCGCGACCGCCTCGCGACGCGATGCGTCGTCCTTCGCGCGGGCGACGAGTTGCGCCTGGATCTGCACGGCCGCGAGCGGCGTGCGCAGTTCGTGCGCGGCGTCGGCCACGAACGCCTTCTGCGTGTCGAGCGCGGCCGACAGCCGCGCGAGCAGCCCGTTCAGCGCCCGCACGAGCGGCTGCACCTCGAGCGGCAGGCGCGCATCGGGCAGCGGATCGAGCGCTTCCGGCCGGCGCGCCTCGACTGCGCGCGTCACGCGGCCGAGCGGCGCGAGCCCGCGCCCGACGATCACCCACACGGCCGCGCCGAGGAACGGCAGCAGCACGATCAGCGGCCACAGCGTGCGCAGCGCGACGTTCGCCGCGAGCCGGTTGCGCACCGACAGCGGCTGCGCGAGCTGCACGACGTTGTCGCCGACGATCGCCCCGTACACGCGCCATTCGCCGCGATCGGTGCGCTCGGTCGAGAACCCGAGCTCCGCGCGCGGCGCGATCGGCGCACGCGGATGCGAGAAGTACATCAGCACGCCGTTGCGGTTCCAGATCTGGATCACGATGCCTTCGTCGCCGTTGGTACGCGAGCCGAATACCTGCGAGAACGGTTCCGACGGCAGCGCCGCGGCGATTTCCTGCAACTGGTAGTCGAACAGTTCGTTCGCCTCCGCGAGCGCCTGCCGGTAGATCAGCCAGCCCGCGATGCCCACGCCCGCGACGACGATCGCGAGCAGCCAGATCAGCAATTGATGACGAATCGACCTCACGCGTCAGCTTTCCTTGACGACCATGTAGCCAAGCCCGCGCACGTTGCGGATCAGGTCGGAGCCGAGCTTCTTGCGCAGCGCGTGGATGTAGACCTCGACCGTGTTGCTGCCGATCTCCTCGCCCCAACCGTACATCTTCTCCTCGAGCTGGCTCTTCGACAGCACCGCGCCGGGCCGCGCGAGCAGCGCCTCGAGCAGCGCGAACTCGCGCGCGGACAGCGCGACGGGCGCGCCGTCGAGCGTCACCTGGTGCGAGGCGGGATCGAGCGTCAGCGCGCCGTGGCGGATCAGCGATTCGCTGCGCCCCGCCTGGCGGCGGATCAGCGCGCGCATTCGCGCGCCGAGCTCGTCGAGGTCGAACGGCTTGACGAGGTAGTCGTCGGCGCCCGCGTCGAGACCCTTCACGCGATCGGCCACCGCGTCGCGCGCGGTGACGATCAGCACCGGCAGCGCCAGCCCGCGCGCGCGCAGCGTGCGCAGCACGTCGATGCCGTCGCGCTTCGGCAGCCCGAGATCGAGCAGCAGCAGGTCGTACGTCTCGCCGCCGAGCGCCGTCAGTGCGGCGTCGCCGTCCTGCACCCAGTCGACTGCAAAGCCGTCCGAGCGCAGCGCCTTGCGCACGCCTTCGGCAATCATTCGATCATCTTCGACAAGCAGAATCCGCATCGGGACAGGCATCCATGGGGCGAGTCAAACACGCCGACCATTGTAGCGCCGCGAACCCGGCGCGCGGCACCGTGCAATGCAACAGAAAGGCGGATTGCAAGGGGGCTGTCCGGACTTGTCTCTACAATGTGCGCTTTGGCGCCGCGCGCGCCCTGCCCGAACGTCGTGCTTTCCCCGTATTCGCTCATGCCGATTTCCGATCTTTCCAACCGGTTCGCCCCCCGCGCCCGCGTCTGCCTGCGGGCGGCCGCCATCGTCGCCACCTGCACGGCCCTCGCCTTCGCGCCTGCCGCGCAGGCCCGCAAGAAATCCCACAAGGAAGCGCGCAAGACCGCGGTCGTGTCGCCGGCCGCGCGCGCGGCCGGCCTGCCGGCGTCCGTGCTCGTCGCGCTGCAGCGCGCGAAGGTGCCGGCGTCGGCGATGAGCGTCGTCGTCGAGCGCGTCGGCGATCCGGAACCGCTGATCGCGTGGAATGCGAGCCGGCCGATGCTGCCCGCCTCGACGATGAAGCTCGTGACGACCTTCTCGGGCCTGTCGATCCTCGGCCCCGACTACCGCTGGCGCACGACCGCCTACACGGACGGCACGGTCGACCCCGACGGCACGCTGCAGGGCAACCTGTACATCAAGGGCACCGGCGATCCGAAGCTCGTCCCCGAAGAGCTGATCGACCTCGTCGACAAGCTCCGCAAGGCCGGCGTCAAGCGCGTAGCCGGCGGCCTCGTGCTCGACAAGAGCTACTTCGCGGCGTCGACGCGCGATCTCCCTTCGTTCGACGACGATGCGAGCGCGCCGTACAACGTCGGCCCCGATCCGCTGCTGTACGCGTTCAAGGCCGTGTCGTTCACCGTCACGCCGGGCGACGACGGCAAGGTGGCCGTCGACGTGCTGCCGCCGCTCGCGGACCTGTCGATCGACAACCAGCTGGTCGAAGGCTCGGGCTCGTGCAGCGCGGCCGCCGCGGCCGCGCGGCCGACGCTGACGGCCGGCAGCGGGATCATGACCGCTTCGTTCGCCGGCGACTACCCGCTGCGTTGCGGCGCGCACACGACCAACCTCGCGATCCTCGATCACACGACGTTCTTCGCCCGCGGCTTCCTCGCGCTGTGGCAGCAGGACGGCGGCACGATCACGGGGCCCGTGAGCGAAGGCAAGGTGCCGACCACCGCGCGGCCGCTCGCCGTGCATCACAGCCCGGTGCTCGGCAGCATCGTCTACGACATCAACAAGTTCAGCAACAACGTGATGGCGCGCAACCTGTTCCTGACGATCGGCGCGGTCGGCGGCAGGCCGCCCGCGACGCCCGAGCAGTCGAGCCGCGTGATACAGGCGTTCCTGCAGAAGAACGGCATCGCGATGCCCGACCTCGTGCTCGAAAACGGCTCGGGCCTGTCGCGCGAAGAGCATGTGAGCGCGCTGTCGCTCGCCGCGCTGCTGCAGGCCGCGAACGCGAGCCCCGTCGCGCAGGCCTTCATCGATTCGCTGCCGATCGCGGGCATCGACGGCACGATGAAGAACCGCCTCACCAACGCCGGCGTGCTCGGCAATGCGCACATCAAGACCGGCACGCTGCGCGACGTGCGCGCGATCGCCGGCTACGTTGCGGGCGCCGACGGCCAGAGCTACATCGTCGTCAGTTTCATCAACAACGATCACGCGGAAGCCGCGCGCGCCGCGCACGACACGCTGCTCGAATGGATCTACGCCGGCGCACAATGACGATCCGCGCGCCGCGGCATGGCGCGGCGCCGCCGGCTGCCGGCCCGCGCCGGCTTGTACCGGCCACGGGGCCGCACCGCGCAGCGGGTCGCCCCGACGGGCAATCGGGGCGGCCCGCAAGCGCCCCCGCGCACGGAATCCCGCCCTCCCCGGTTTGAAACGGCAGCCGCCGCCCTCGCGCGACACACCGCGCACCGATCACACCGACAAAACAGGGCCACACCGCCCGGCCCCGTGCCGCGCGGCTTCCGTAGAAACCCTGTCCTCAGAGGGAACCCTCTACGCTGCCCCCTCGCCTAGCGCGTGGCGATTGCGTAGGCTGTTGGCCTGACCGATATCTACAACGGGCCATACGCCCGGCCTCAAGGCTTGCAGGGGAAAGAAGGAGACACGCCCATGCGATTCGACGTCGAATTGCTTCTGCTCGCGCTGGCGCCCGTCTTCCTGCTCTGCATCGCGTGGGAGGCCTGGCACCTCGCCCGCACCCGCGCGCAGGACCATCTCTATGCGTGGCGCGACACGCTGTGCAACGCGGCGCTCGCGCTGATGCACCAGGGCGCCGACAAGATCGCGTGGCTGTTCGTGATCCCCGTCTACGCGTATTGCTACCGGCACTACCGCCTGTTCACGTGGCACGACGGCTGGCTGTCGTTCGCGGTGCTGTTCGTCGCGCAGGATTTCCTCTACTACGTGTTCCACCGCGCGAGCCATCGCGTGCGCTGGCTGTGGGCCGCGCACGTCGTGCATCACTCGTCCGAGCGGATGAATTTCTCGACCGCGTTCCGCCAGAGCCTGATGTACCCCGTCGCGGGCATGTGGGTGTTCTGGCTGCCGCTCGCGTTCGCCGGCTTTCCGCCGCAGCAGGTCGTCGGCATCGTGCTGATCAACCTCGCGTTCCAGTTCTTCGTGCACACGCAGGCGATCGGCAAGCTCGGCTGGATCGAATACGTGCTGAACACGCCGTCGATCCACCGTGCGCACCATGCGCGCAATCCGCGCTACATCGACCGCAATTACGCAGGCGTCCTTGTGATCTGGGATCGCCTGTTCGGGAGTTATGTCGAGGAAACGCCCGACGATCCGCCGCGGTACGGGATCGTCGAGCGGCTCGGCTCGAACAACCCGCTCGTCGCGACGTTCCACGAGTGGATATCGATGGCCGGCGACGCATTGCGCGTCGACGGATGGCGCAACAAGCTGCGCGCGATTTTCGGCCCGCCCGAATGGGCGAGCGCTTATCATGCGCAGATTGCCGAGGCCGCGAACCCCGATCCGCGCACCGTGCCGCCGGCGGCTGCGCGTAACCAATAAACCGTTTCAGCCAACGGCCGCCGCGCAGCCCGGAACCGAGCAGGCACGCGGCAGATGAGAAACACATCAGGCCATATCTACGAGGAGATCGAACGATGCAGACACAACAACACGCACCTTCCCGCACCCGGCAGCGCATGCTGCGCACCGCGCAGGTCGCGATCGCCGGCGCCGCGCTCGCGCTGCTCGCCGCATGCGGCGGCGGCGGTGACGACAACAACAACAGCGCGTCGAACACGCCGCCGTCGGGCGTGAAGATGCAGGTCGTGTCGTTCGGCGACAGCCTGTCCGACGCGGGCACCTACTCGCAGATCAAGCTCGGCTTCGGCGGCGGCCGCTTCACGACCAACCCGGGCCAGGTATGGACGCAGAACGTCGCGCAGTACTACGGCGACACGCTGCAGCCCGCGAACCAGGGCGGGTTCGGCATTCCGCTGCAGGCCACCGGCGGTCTCGGCTACGCACAGGGCGGCTCGCGCGTGACGTTGCAGCCGGGTATCGGTCACGCGGACGCGAGCGTGCCGAACGCCGACTACGCGCAGGCCACCACGACGCCGATCGCCGACCAGGTCAAGCAGTACCTGTCGCAGCACGGCAGCTTCAACGCCGGCCAGATCGTGCTGGTCAACGGCGGCGCGAACGACATCTTCTACCAGGCGCAGGTCGCGCAGGCGCAAGGCAACACGCCGGCCGCGCAACTCGCGGCGGCGCAGGCGATCGGCCTGGCCGCGCAGCAGCTCGGCGGCATCGTCCAGCAGATCGTCGCGGCAGGCGCGACGCACGTGTACGTATCGAACGTGCCGGACATCGGCGGCACGCCGCTCGCGCTGCAGGGCGGCGCGCCGACGCAGGCCGCGTTCACGCAACTGTCGGGGCTGTTCAACCAGACGCTCGCCGGCACGCTGGCCGCGCTGAAGGTCGACACGACGAAGGTCGCGCTGCTCGACACGTTCACGTGGCAGGACGGCATCGCGGCGAACTACAAGGCGAACGGCTTCAGCGTGTCGAACACCGATACCGCCTGCAACCTGAAGGCGATGGTCCAGGCCGCCACGCAGTACGGCGTCGCGAACGCGACCGCATTCGGCTCGTCGCTGTTCTGCTCGCCGCAGACCTACACGGTCGCGAACGCGGACCAGACCTACATGTTCGCCGACACGGTCCACCCGACGACGCACCTGCACGCGCTGTTCGCGCAGTTCGTCGAACAGCAGATCGCGAAGTCGGGCGTCGGCAAGTAAGCCGCCGGCCACGCGCCCAAACAGAAACGCCCGACCGGTTCGCCGGTCGGGCGTTTTTTCATTCCTGGATCAGCCGTCGAGCGTGTCAGTCGCGCGCTTCGAACGCGGCCGCCGCACGGCCGAGACGATCGTTGACCGCGATCCATTCGACGGTCTCGGGCAGCTTCTCGACGAGGATGCGTGCGACCTGCGCGCGGTCGAGCGCGCGCAGCATCCCGTACAGGTCGCGTGCATACGCCTGCGGATCTTCCGGCGCCGCGACGAAATGCACGCCATCGGCCTGCGCCCAGCGTCCCGCGCGCGACGCACGGGCGACGAGCGCGACACGCTCGCCGTCGGCTTGCGCGGCCGCGAGCAACGGCTCGAGCGTGTCGAACGGCAGCAGCGCGAGCGGCGTGCGCGGCGCGTAATGCGCCTTCAGCGTGCCCGATGCGCGCGGCGCGGTCGCGTCGCTGCCGTCCGGCAGCTTCGGCGCGCGGCCGAGCACGTCGGCGATCTGCTGCGGCGTCACGTGGCCCGGGCGCAGCAGCGCCGGGAAACCGCGCGACAGGTCGAGAATCGTCGATTCGATGCCGACTTCGGACGCGCCGCCGTCGAGCACGTGCACGGTGTCGCCGAATTCGTCGCGTACGTGCTGCGCGGTGGTCGGGCTCACATGGCCGAACCGGTTCGCGGACGGCGCGGCCACGCCGCCATGCCCGCCACGCCGCGCGCTGAACGCGGCCAGCAGCGCCTGCGCGACCGGATGCGACGGGCAGCGCAGCCCGACCGAATCCTGGCCGCCGCTCACGGCGTCCGGAATGCGCGCATGACGCTTCAGGATCAGCGTCAGCGGGCCCGGCCAGAATGCATCGATCAACGCCTGCGCATCGGCCGGCAGATCGTCGGCCCAGTAACCGGGATCGCCGCCCGGCGGCAGGTGCACGATCACCGGATGGTTCGCCGGCCGCCCCTTCGCCGCGTAGATGCGCGCGACGGCCTCGGGATTCGCCGCGTCGCCGCCGAGCCCGTAGACGGTTTCGGTCGGAAAGGCGACGAGCTGGCCCGCGTCGAGCAACGCGGCGGCCGCGTCGATCTGCGCGGCCGTCACGGCGTTCGGGAGATCGATGGACATCGGCCGGCGCCTCAGTCGAGCGGCACGCGCAGCAGCTGCGCGCACGCGGTGGCCGCGGCAACGGCTTCGTCGCGCGTTTCGGCCGTGAAGTTCACGTGGCCCATCTTGCGGCCGACGCGTGCGTCCTCCTTGCCGTACAGGTGCAGGTGCGCGGCCGGCATCGCGGCGACCGTGTCCCACGGCGGCGTGACGGCGTCAGCCGCCGCCCCGTTGGGGAACCACACGTCGCCGAGGATGTTCAGCATCGCGGCCGGCGAATGCTGGCGCGGGTTGCCGAGCGGCATGCGCGTCATCGCGCGCACCTGCTGCTCGAACTGGCTCGTTGCGCACGCATCGACCGTGTAGTGACCGGAGTTGTGCGGGCGCGGCGCCATTTCGTTCGCGACGAACGAGCCGTCTTCCAGCACGAAGAATTCGACGCACAGCACGCCGACGTAGCCGAGCGTATCGGCGATCCGCACGGCGGCCTGTTGCGCCTCTTCGACGCGCGCGGCATCGGCGGCCGGCGCGGGCACGACCGTCAGCGCGAGGATGCCGTTGTGATGCACGTTCTGCGCGAGCGGGAACGCGGCCGAGCGGCCGTCCGCGCCGCGCGCGATCAGCGCCGACACTTCGTATTTCAGCGGCAGGCGCTTCTCGAGCACGCACGGCACGCCGCCGAGCGCGGCATGCGCGTCGCGCGCTTCCTGCGCGGTGGCGACGCGCACCTGGCCCTTGCCGTCGTAGCCGAGGCGCGCCGTCTTCAGGATGCCCGGCAGCACCGCGTCGAGCGCGGCATCGTCGAGCGCGGTGAGTGCCGCCGACGATTCGATCACGACGTGCGGCGCGACGGGCACGCCCGACGCCTCGATGAAACGCTTCTCCGCGATCCGATCCTGCGCGACCGCGACGCAGCGGCCGGCGGGTGCGACGAACGTCGTGCGCGCGAGGAAATCGAGGCTCGCGGCCGGCACGTTCTCGAACTCCGTCGATACGGCCTCGCACAGGTCGGCCAGTTCCGCGAGCGCGGCTTCGTCGTCATATGCGGCGCGCAGGTGGCGGTCGGCGACCGCGCCCGCAGGGCTCGTCGGATCGGGATCGAGCACGGCGACGCGATAGCCCATCGACTGGGCGGCAAAGCAGAACATGCGGCCGAGCTGGCCACCGCCGACCATGCCCAGCCACGCGCCGGGCAGGATCGGGGAAACGGAATCAGGAGTTGCGGTCATGTCAGTGGTCGGTCGCGGCGGAACGCGAAAATGCCCGCCGCAGTGGGAAAATCCGGCGCCGGCCGCGTCGTGCGGCCGCGCGCCATGCCGTCATTCCAGCGGCGGCAGCACCATCGCGTGCGCGGCTTCGTTCTGGCGCACGCGGAACGCGGCGAGCCGGTTCGCGTAGTCGGTCGACGTGCCGGACAGGATCGACACCGCGAACAGCGCGGCATTCGCGGCGCCGGCCTCGCCGATCGCGAACGTCGCGACGGGCACGCCCTTCGGCATCTGCACGATCGAGTGCAGCGAATCGACACCCTTCAGGTACTTGCTCGCGACCGGCACGCCGAGCACCGGCACCGTGGTCTTCGCGGCCAGCATGCCGGGCAGGTGCGCTGCGCCGCCGGCGCCCGCGATGATCGCGCGCAGCCCGCGCTCGCGCGCCTTCTCCGCATAGTCGAACATCTCGTCGGGCATCCGGTGCGCGGACACGACCTTCGCTTCGTACGGCACGCCGAATTCCTGCAGGATGGCGACCGCGTGCTTCATCACGTCCCAGTCGGAACTCGAACCCATCAGCACGCCGACGAGCGGCGCGCTGTGCGTGTGGGCAGTCTGGATTTCGCTCATGTCGTATGTACCTCGATCAGGCGAGCGCCTGGCCGGTGATGCGCTCGAGCGCTTCCTGGTACTTCGCGGCCGTCTTCTCGACGACGTCGGCCGGCAGCGCCGGCGCCGGCGCCGTCTTGCCCCACGGCTGCGCCTCGAGCCAGTCGCGCACGAACTGCTTGTCGAACGACGGCGGGTTGGTGCCGACTTCGTACTGGTCGGCCGGCCAGAAGCGCGACGAATCGGCGGTCAGCACTTCGTCCATCAGGTACAGCTTGCCGTGGTTGTCGAGGCCGAATTCGAACTTCGTGTCGGCGATGATGATGCCGCGCGTCGCCGCGTAATCGGCCGCTTCCTTGTACAGCTTGATCGAGATGTCGCGAATGGTTGCGGCCAGCTCGGTACCGATGCGGCGCTCGGTTTCCTCGAACGTGATGTTCTCGTCGTGCTCGCCCATCTCGGCCTTCGCGGCCGGCGTGAAGATCGGCTCGGGCAGCTTCTGCGCGTTCTGCAGGCCTTCCGGCAGCTGCACGCCGCACACGGCGCCCGACGCCTGGTATTCCTTCCAGCCGCTGCCGGCCAGGTAGCCGCGCACGACCGCTTCGATCATGATCGGCTCGAGGCGCTTGACGACCACGCCGCGGCCCTTCACCTGCTCGACCTCGTCGGCCGCGACGACCGCTTCCGGCGCGTCGCCCGTCAGGTGGTTCGGCACGATGTGCGCGAGCTTGTCGAACCAGAAGTTCGCCATCTGGTTCAGCACGCGGCCCTTGTTCGGAATCGGCTCGCCCATCACCACGTCGAATGCCGACAGGCGGTCGGTCGTGACGATCAGGAGCTTGTCGTTGCCGACCGCGTAGTTATCGCGGACCTTGCCGCGACCGAGGAGCGGCAGCGAGCGGAGCGTGGATTCGTAAAGGGTAGACATCGTCTTTTCGCAGATAAGGAGCCAAACAAAAAGGGAAACGCCGTTCCCCGCGGCAGGCGGGAACGGCGGTCTTGCAATACGTCGGCGAACCGGCGGGCGACGGCGCCCGGCGGTTGCCGGCCGGCCCTTGTTCGGCCGGACGGAGCGGCTACCGGGGCCGGATCGGATCCGGCAACCGGGCGGCCAGCCCTTGCCCGGCGGCAGTACCGGGCGGGGGCAATCGTACTACAGTCTCAGCGCACGACCTGCGCGAGCGCGCCGGACTTGTACTGCTCGGCGATCTTGTCGAGCGACAGCGGCTTGATCTTGCCGGCCTGGCCTTCGCAGCCGAACGCGAGGTAGCGGTCGACGCACACCTGCTTCGCCGCTTCGCGCGCGGGCTTCAGGTAGTCGCGCGGATCGAACTTGCCCGGGTTCTCGAACAGGTAGCGGCGGATCGCGCCGGTGATCGCGAGACGCAGGTCGGTGTCGATGTTGATCTTGCGCACGCCGTGCTTGATGCCTTCCTGGATTTCCTCGACCGGCACGCCGTAGGTTTCCTTCATGTCGCCGCCGAATTCGCGGATCTCGGCCAGCAGCTCCTGCGGCACCGACGACGAACCGTGCATCACGAGGTGGGTGTTCGGGATGCGCGCGTGGATTTCCTTGATGCGCTGGATCGACAGGATGTCGCCCGTCGGCTTCTTCGAGAACTTGTACGCGCCGTGCGACGTGCCGATCGCGATCGCGAGCGCATCGCACTGCGTGAGCTTCACGAAGTCGGCGGCCTGCTCCGGATCGGTCAGCAGCTGCTCGCGGGTCATCGTGCCTTCCGCGCCGTGGCCGTCTTCCTTGTCGCCCTTCATCGTCTCGAGCGAGCCGAGCACGCCGAGTTCGGCCTCGACCGTCACGCCGATCGAGTGCGCCATCTCGACGACCTTGCGCGACACGTCGACGTTGTACTCGTACGACGCGACCGTCTTGCCGTCGGCTTCCAGCGAACCGTCCATCATCACGCTGGTGAAGCCGCTGCGGATCGCGGCCGTGCAGACTGCCGGCGACTGGCCGTGATCCTGGTGCATCACGACCGGGATGTGCGGGTACGATTCGACCGCCGCTTCGATCAGGTGGCGCAGGAACGGCTCGCCCGCATACTTACGCGCGCCGGCCGATGCCTGCATGATCACGGGCGCGCCGACCTGGTCCGCCGCCGCCATGATCGCCTGGACCTGCTCCAGGTTGTTCACGTTGAAGGCCGGCAGGCCGTAACCGTGCTCTGCCGCGTGGTCCAGCAATTGACGCATTGATACGAGAGGCATTGTGGAACTCCTTGGAATGAAAACCGGTGCGCCCTGACGCCGGCGCGGCGCTCGCTCCCGTTCGAACCGGGGTGGCGCGGCGCGGCTGAGCGTCGAATAGCCGCATTTTATCGCGAAGCGCCTCCGATTCCGACCGCCCGGTGGCGCCGGCTCGCAATTTGTTACGTTCGCACGGCACAATGCGGGCAAAAAAGAGAAAAAAAGCCGCGTGGGGCTTCGGACCCCACGCGGCTTTCGCGTATAAAACGGTGCCGGATCGATTTTTCAGCCGATCCGGGCGGCCGGCGCACTGGCCGCCGCGATGCTCAGTCGGTGCTCAATAGTGCTCGCCGACCCGCACGATCTTCAGCGTGTTGGTGCCGCCTGCCTGCCCCATCGGCTCGCCGACGGTCAGCACGACCATGTCGCCGTGCTGCACGTAACCTTGCTTGACGACGATCTCGAGCGCCGCCTGCAGCGCCGAGTCGCGGTCGCTGTTGAAGTCGACGTGCAGCGGCGTCACGTTGCGGTACAGCGCCATCGTGCGCTCGCTGCCGACGCGCGGCGTCAGCGCGAAGATCGGCACGTGCGTGTAGTGACGCGACATCCACAGCGCGGTCGCGCCCGATTCGGTCAGCGCGATGATCGCCTTCGCGCCGAGGTGGTACGCGGTGAACAGCGCGCCCATCGCGATCGACTGGTCGATCCGCGTGAACGTACGGTCGAGGAAATCCTTGTCGAGCTCGACCTCTTCGGACTTCTCCGCCTCGACGCACACGGCCGCCATCGTCTCGATCGTGACGACCGGGTACTTGCCGGCAGCCGTCTCGGCCGACAGCATCACCGCGTCGGTGCCGTCGAGCACCGCGTTCGCGACGTCCGACACTTCCGCGCGGGTCGGCACGGGCGCGTGGATCATCGACTCCATCATCTGCGTCGCGGTGATCACGAGCTTGTTCGACTCGCGCGCCATCCGGATCATGCGCTTCTGCAGCGCCGGCACGGCCGCGTTGCCCACTTCCACCGCGAGGTCGCCGCGCGCGACCATGATGCCGTCGGACGCGTCGAGAATGCTCTGCAGCGCCGGAATCGCTTCCGCGCGCTCGATCTTCGCGATCATCTTCGGCTTGATGCCGTAGGGCGCGCCCGCGATGTTCGCGAGCTGGCGCGCCATTTCCATGTCGGTCGCGTTCTTCGGGAACGACACCGCAACCAGGTCCGCGCCAAGCGACATCGCGGTGCGGATGTCTTCCATGTCCTTCGCGGTCAGCGCGGGGGCCGACAGGCCGCCGCCCTGGCGGTTGATGCCCTTGTTGTTCGACAACTCGCCGCCCACCTTGACGATCGTGTGGATCTCGTCGCCGAGCACGCGCTCGACGGTCAGCACGATCAGGCCGTCGTTCAGCAGCAGCAGGTCGCCCGGCTTCAGGTCGCGCGGCAGTTCCTTGTAGTCGAGCCCGACGCGCTCGTCGTTGCCGAGCTCGCAACCGGCATCGAGGATGAAGGGCTGCCCCGGCGTCAGCGTCGTCTTGCCGTTCTCGAACTTGCCGACGCGGATCTTCGGGCCCTGGAGGTCGGCCATGATCGCGATCTCGCGGCCGACCTTGCGGGCGGCCTCGCGCACCATCTCGGCGCGCTGGCGGTGATCGTCGGCCGTGCCGTGCGAAAAATTGAGCCGCACGACGTCGAGGCCCGCCTGCATCATCTGCAGCAGAATCTCCGGCGAACTGGAAGCCGGGCCGATCGTGGCGACTATCTTGGTGGCGCGCTGCATGAAACTCCTCATCTGGATCAAGGTGGATGCGCTGGGTGAAACGCTGCGAGAGCCGGAAGCGGCAGGCCCAGCGGCGGCCGTTCCGGGGGGCGTGCCGGTGCTTGCGCCCGGCATCGCTTTGTTCTGAATCTCGTGGTGCTGCTCGGCCGCGTCGCCAGCGGCCGCCGGTGCGCGCGGGGCGGTGTTCGCCCGCGCGGGCGCGCGTTTGCGCTTGCCCGCGCCGGCCGGCTGCTCCGCTTTCGCGGAGCGCGCGGCCTTCGTCACCCCTGCGCGCGCCGCCACGCTCAGGCCGCCCGCGTTTCGAGCACTTCCACCGCCGGCAGCTTCTTCCCCTCGAGGAACTCGAGGAAGGCGCCGCCGCCCGTCGAGATGTAGCTGACCTGGTCGTGGATGCCGTACTTCGCGATGGCCGCGAGCGTATCGCCGCCGCCCGCGATCGAGAACGCGGACGATTTGGCGATCGCTTCCGCGAGCGTCCTGGTGCCGTTGCCGAACTGGTCGAACTCGAACACGCCGACCGGGCCGTTCCACACGATCGTGCCGGCCTTCTCGAGCTGGCTCGCGAGCGCCTTCGCCGTATCGGGGCCGATGTCGAGGATCATGTCGTCCGCTTCGATGTCGGCGACCTGCTTCACCGTGGCCACGGCCGTCGGCGAGAATTCCTTGGCCGTCACGACGTCGGTCGGGATCGGCACCGACGCGCCGCGCTCGCGCGCTTCGTCGATGATCGCCTTCGCCTCGTTGACGAGGTCGGCTTCCGCGAGCGACTTGCCGATCGACAGGCCGGCCGCGAGCATGAACGTGTTCGCGATGCCGCCGCCGACGATCAGCTGGTCGACCTTGCCGGCCAGCGACTTCAGGATGGTGAGCTTGGTCGACACCTTCGAGCCGGCGACGATCGCCACCAGCGGACGGGCCGGGTTGCCGAGCGCCTTGCCGAGCGCGTCGAGTTCGGCGGCCAGCAGCGGGCCCGCGCACGCGACCGGCGCGTACTTCGCGATCCCGTGCGTGGTCGCTTCCGCGCGGTGCGCGGTGCCGAACGCGTCGTTCACGTACACGTCGCAGAGCTTCGCCATCTTCTGCGCGAGCTCGTCCGAATTCTTCTTCTCGCCCTTGTTCACGCGGCAGTTCTCGAGCAGCACGACCTGGCCCGGCGCGACGTTCACGCCGTTCTCGACCCAGTTCGAGACGAGCGGCACGTCGCGGCCGAGCAGCTCGGCGAGGCGCTTCGCGACCGGCGCGAGCGAATCTTCCGGCTTGAATTCGCCTTCGGTCGGGCGGCCCAGGTGCGACGTGACCATCACGGCCGCACCGGCGTCGAGCGCGGCCTGGATGGCCGGCACGGACGCGCGCACGCGCGTGTCCTCGGTGATGTTGCCCTGGTCGTCCTGCGGGACGTTCAGGTCGGCGCGGATGAATACCCGCTTGCCGGCGAGCTGGCCGGCGGCGATCAGGTCGGTAAGACGCTTGACTTGGCTCATGTTGAACAGATTGAAGTAGTGGATGGGGAAAGGGGGTTCACGCTGGACGTGCGCGGGCTGCCGCGAAAGGGCGCCGGATGCGGCCGTGGCTGGCGGTTCGCATGACGCGCACGGGTAAAAAATCTCGAACGGGCATTCTAGCCGATCCACCTGGCAGACTGACCCGTGCGGCGGCGAATTCCGCCTATTTGGGATCGCGCGCGGGAACGGACACATTGCCGCAATGCAGCAATGCACCTGCGCGAGCGGCCGGTGCCCGGCGGGCCTGGACGGCGGCTCATCAGAAGATCACGCGCAGCGCGGTGAACACGAGCATCCCGACGACGATCGTGCCGAGCATGCTGCGGCGCCACAAAAACCAGCCGAGGCCGGCAAGCGCCGCGTAGAACGGATGGTTGGACAGCGCGAACGACAGCCCGGCCGGCGTTTCGAGCACGTCGGGCAGCACGACGGCGACGAGCGCGGCGGCCGGCGCGTAGCGCAGCGCGCGCTGCGCGCGTTCGGGCAGCACGGTGCGCTCGCCGCCGATCAGGAACAGCGCGCGCGTGACCGCCGTGACGATCGTCATCCCGATGATGACGATCCAGATCTCCGTCGCGCTCATTCGATCTCCTTCTCGTGCACGGTTTCGGTGCGGATGCGCCGCCAGTCGGCCCGTTCGACGAAGAAGTCGGCCGTGCAGCCGGCCGCGAGCGCGGCGAGCACCGCGAGCGGCAGCGCGAGCCGGTACGGCAGGTCGAACGCGACCAGCGCCACGATGCCCGCGACCGCGACGGCCGCGAGCGTCGAGCGGTTTGCGACCGCCGACACCATGATAGGGATCAGCGCGAGCGTGCCGGCCAGCTCCAGCCCCCAGCTCGCGGGGAAGAAGCTCGCGAGCAGGATGCCGGCGAGCGACGACACCTGCCAGGACAGCCAGCTCGCGAGCGCCATCCCCCAGAAATACGCTTCCTTGCCGGGCACGTGACCGTAGGCGAAGCCCTGTTTCTGGAACAGCAGGTAGATCACGTCGCCATTGAAATAGCCGATCGCCAGGCGCCGCCACAGCGGCAGGTAGGAGAAATGGGGCGCAAGCCCGGCGCTGAAGATCACGAAGCGCGTGTTGACCATCGCGGCCGTGAGCAGGATGGTCCAGATCGGCAGCTTCGCCGCGAGGAGCGGCAGCACCGCGAGCTGCGACGAGCCCGCGTAGACCAGCAGCGACATCGCGCTCGCCTGCGCGAGTGTCATGACCGATTTGCTCATCGCGATGCCGGTGACGAGCCCCCACGAGAGAATCGCCATCAGCGTCGGGGAATAGTCGCGCGCGCCCTGGATCAGCGCGAAGCGGTCGGTGGCGGACAATCGAGCGAGCATGGGAAGCGGGCCGCGGCGGGCGGTTCGTCGGGCCGCCGGCGCCTCCTGCCGGTACGACCCGTCGTTATTGGAATCGGTACCGGGCGATTATAGCGCCGGCCCCGTGCCGACCGACCGGATCGCCGGCAAATGACGCTAAAATAAGCGTCTTTCCGGCTCAACGCTGCATACAACCCGCTGTACAACTGCTTCCCAGGAGAATCCTATGTCAATGGCCGACCGCGACGGCAAGATCTGGATGGACGGCAAGCTGATCGACTGGCGCGACGCCAAGATCCACGTCCTGACCCACACGCTGCACTACGGCATGGGTGTCTTCGAGGGCGTGCGCGCATACAAGTCGGCTGACGGCAGCACCGCGATCTTCCGCCTGTACGAGCACACGAAACGTCTGCTGAATTCGGCGAAGATCTTCCAGATGGACGTGCCGTTCGACCGGGAAACGCTCGAAGCCGCGCAGCTGGAAGTCGTGCGCGAGAACAAGCTCGAGTCGTGCTACCTGCGCCCGATCATCTGGGTCGGCTCGGAAAAGCTCGGCGTGGCCGCGAAGGGCAACACGATCCACGTCGCGATCGCCGCATGGCCGTGGGGCGCGTACCTCGGCGAGGAAGGCCTCGCGAAGGGCATCCGCGTGAAGACGTCGTCGTTCACGCGCCACCACGTGAACGTGTCGATGGTCCGCGCGAAGGCGTCGGGCTGGTACGTGAACTCGATCCTGGCGAACCAGGAAGCAACGGCCGACGGCTACGACGAGGCGCTGCTGCTCGACGTCGACGGCTACGTGTCGGAAGGCTCCGGCGAAAACTTCTTCCTCGTGAACAACGGCAAGCTGTACACGCCCGACCTGTCGTCGTGCCTCGACGGCATCACGCGCGACACGGTCATCACGCTCGCGAAGGACGCCGGCATCGAGGTGATCGAGAAGCGCATCACGCGCGACGAGGTCTACACGGCCGACGAGGCGTTCTTCACCGGCACGGCCGCTGAAGTCACGCCGATCCGCGAGCTCGACAACCGCACGATCGGCAGCGGCGCGCGCGGCCCCGTCACGGAAAAGCTCCAGTCGGCGTTTTTCGATATCGTGTCGGGCAAGAACGCGAAGTACGCGCACTGGCTGACGAAGGTCTGAGCGCGCCGCGCCACCGACCGCCCCACAAAAGAGTGATAAGAGAAAGTCTCATGAGTGAAATCAAGGAAATGCCGCTGGTCGAGCTGACGGCCAAGGATCTTCCCGCGTACTGCCCGAACCCGGCCATGGCGCGCTGGAGCGCGCACCCGCGCGTCTTCATCGACGTCTCGCACGGCGAAGCACGCTGCCCGTACTGCGGCACGCGCTACAAGCTGCGCGACGGCGAGGTCGTCAAGGGCCACTGAGCCCCGGCGGCCGGGCCTGCAGGCTTGCAGGCCCGCCGACCCAACGCGGCGCAGCCGGGCTTCCGGCGCGCCGCCGTTCTCCATTCTGGCAACCCGAACGCGGCGCCTGGGCGCCGCGCTTCATCAAGACATCGGAAGTCGACCTGATGCGTCGAGCGCTGGTTATCGCACCGAACTGGATCGGTGACGCATTGATGGCGCAGCCGCTTTTTGCGCTGCTGAAGAAACTCCATCCCCGCATCGCGATCGATGCCGTCGCGCCCTCGTGGGTCGCGCCCGTGCTCGAGCGGATGCCCGAGATCCACGATGTCTACGCGACCGATCTCGCGCACGGCAAGCTGCAGCTGCTGCGCCGCTGGCAGCTCGCGAGCGACCTGCGCGACGTCGGCTACGACGCGGCGTACGTGCTGCCGAATTCGCTGAAGTCCGCGGTGATCCCGTGGCTCGCGAACATCCCGCTGCGGATCGGCTACACGGGCGAGCACCGCTACGGGCTGCTGAACGTGCGGCACGCGAACCCGACCAAGTCGGGCGAGCGGCCGCCGATGACGACCCACTACGCGGCGCTTGCGTACGCGCCGGGTGCGAAGCTGCCCGAGTCGATGAAGACGCTGCCCGCGCCGCGCCTCGACGCGGACCTGAACGAGACGGCGCGCGTGTCCGCGCGCTTCAACCTCGACACCCGCAAGCCGCTCGTCGTGTTCTGCCCCGGCGCGGAATACGGCCCGGCCAAGCGCTGGCCGCCCGAGCACTTCGCGTCGCTCGCCACCATCGTCCACCAGTCGTTCCCGTACACGCAGATCGTCGCGCTCGGCTCGCAGAAGGACGCCGCGGCCGCGCAGGCGATCGCCGACCACGCGCCGAACGTGCGCAACCTGTGCGGGCAGACGTCGCTGTCGGAGGCATGCGCGCTGATCGCGCGCGCGAACGCGGTGGTCACCAACGATTCGGGGCTGATGCACGTCGCCGCCGCGCTGCGCCGGCCGCTCGTCGCGCTGTACGGCTCGACGGATCCGCGCCACACCCCTCCGCTGTCGGACCTGGCGAAGGTACAATGGCTTCATCTCGAATGCAGTCCCTGCTTCGAACGCGAGTGCCCGCTCGGCCACCTGAAGTGCCTGCGCGAACTCGGTCCCGAGCAGGTATTCGGCGATTTGCGCGGCATGCTCGTCGGGCAACGCTGACCCTGGCCGGCAGCGTCGCACGACGCGCCGGGCAATCCGATTCACCGGTGTACGGCGGCTCCATCCGGGCCGCCGTGCTGAATACGGCGCGCGACGCGCGCGAGAGATAACCCCGATGCCACGTTTTGCCCGCCTCTTCGAAGCCGCCGCCGATACGCTGAACGCCTATTACCAGGCCGTCGCCGATGCCAATCTCGACGCGCTGCTGGGATTGTGGATCGACGAGGATTTCGCCAGCTGCGTATGGGCGGACGGCGAGCATCTGCACGGCCTCGACCAGATCCGCAGCGGGCTCGCCAACCGGCTCGCCACGCGCCCCGTGACGATCGAGCCGCTCGACATCCGCGTGTACGACAGCCTCGGCACGGTCGTCTATACGATCGCCGAAGCGCATCAGCAGGCCGACCTGACGGCCGAACCCGACATGGTTTTCGCCACGTACGTGATGATTCACGAGCGCGGCGAGTGGCGCATCGCGCATATTCACGCGAGCCCGATTCCCGAACAGGCGGCCGGACAATTCGCCGCGAAAATCCGTCACGGGCAGGGTCCGCTGCACTGACGAAGAACGAAGCAACGCATTAGCGGGGCGATCATGAGTACGGCTTCTCCGCCCACCTCGCCGCTGACCGGGGCCCCGGCCCCCAACGACGATTCATCGCGCTATCGCGCACCGCGCTGGCTGCCGAACAGCCATGCCCAGACCATCGTGCCCGCGCTGTTCGCACGGCGCCCGGCCGTCGCTTACCGACGAGAGCGATGGGAAACCCCCGACCACGATTTCATCGATCTCGACTGGGTCGCGCATCTCGACAGCGCGGCGCCGCCGCCCGATGCGCCGCTGTTCGTGCTGTTCCACGGCCTCGAAGGCAGCTCGGGCTCGCACTACGCGCTCGCGATGATGGCCGCCGCGCGCGCGAAGGGCTGGCACGCGGTCGTCCCGCACTTTCGCAGTTGCAGCGGCGAGATCAACCGCCAGCCGCGCTTCTACCATCTCGCCGACAGCGCCGAAGTCGACTGGATCCTGCGCCGGCTCGCCACGCAGCATCGCGGGCCGCTGGTTGCGGCCGGCGTGTCGCTCGGCGGCAACGTGCTGCTGCGCTGGCTCGGCGAGCATCGCAGCGACACGTCGATCCTGCGGGCCGCCGCCGCGATCTCGACGCCGATCGACGTGCACGCGGGCGGGCGCGCGCTATCGCAGGGCTTCGCGATGGTCTACACGCGCAGCTTCCTGAAGACGCTCAAGCGCAAGGCACTCGCGAAGCTCGACCAGTATCCGGGGTTGTTCGACCGTGAAGCGATGCTGCAGGCCGTGACGATGCGCGACTTCGACGAGGTCGTGACCGCCCCGCTGCACGGTTTCGCGAACGCGGACGACTACTGGACGAAGGCGACGACCCGGCCGCTGCTGCCCGCGATCGACGTGCCGACGCTGATCCTCAACGCCCGCAACGACCCGTTCCTGCCCGAATCCGCGCTGCCCGGCCCGGCCGACGTATCGCCGGCCGTCGAGCTCGACCAGCCCGCGGACGGCGGACACGCGGGATTCATGACCGGGCCGTTCCCCGGCCGTCTCGACTGGCTGTCGGCGCGGGTGTTCGGCTATTGCTCCAAATTCGTCGACCATGGATGACATCGTCAGGCAGGCCCTCGCCAAATGGCCGAACGTGCCGCACTGTACCGGCTGGCTGCTGCTCGACCGGCGCGGCGAATGGCGGCTGCGCGACGACGCGGCCCAGGCGGCCGGCGAGCTCGGCTCGCCGATCCGGCATGCGGCGCTGAACGCGTTCATCGGCCGCAACTACGAATGCGACGCGCAGGGCCAGTGGTTTTTCCAGAACGGACCGCAGCGCGTGTACGTCGAGCTTGCCTATACGCCGTGGGTCGTCCGCCTGGCCGAACGCGACGGGCAACTCGCGCTTACCGACCAGACCGGTACGCCGTTCGAACCGGACGAAGCATGGCTCGACGACGCGGGCGGCGTGCTGTTTCGCTCGGCCGGCACGGCGCCGCGCCTCGCGGCGCTGCACGATCACGATCTCGGGCTGTTCGCCGATCACGCGGATTTCGACGCCGCACCGCCGGTACTGCGCTGGCGCGACGGCCGCACGCTGCCGCTCGGCAGCATCGTCTGCGCGGACGTGCCTGCACGGTTCGGCTACGTCGCCAGCCCGGCACGACAGGCCCGCGCCGCGGCCGGCGGCGACGCCTGACCCGCAGCGGCTTCGCCCGCGCCCGGCGCGCGCCGGACGCTACCCGCGGCCGTTCTTCTCGTCGTCGCGCTCTTCCTTGTAGCGCGCCTCGAATTCCAGCAGCCGCGCGCCGATCATCGACTGCTCGTAGAACGAGACGTCCTTCGCGTCGCGCGCTTCCTTCAACTGACGAATCGCCGACGGCCACGCGCCGTCGAGCGCAAGCTTCTCCGCGAGCGCGCGGCGCCGCGCCAGCACGTCGCCCTTGCCGTCGCTCGCCTTCGCGAGATAGTCCCACCAGTCCGGCTGCTCGGGGTCGGCCTTCGCCTGCGCGCGCGCCTGCGCCTGCGCGTCGGCGAAACGGCGCGCCGCGATCAGTGCCTGAAGATGCCCGACGATCGCCGCGTGCGACGCCGGCCAGCGCCGCTGCGCGAGCGCCGCGAGCCGCACCGCTTCGTCGGTGCGCCCCGCACGGCGCGCGATGTCGGCGGCCAGCACGTCGAGGCTCGGCGAACTCGTCGCCGGATCGTCCTCGCGCCGCTCGCGCGCGTCGAACTCAGTGCGTGCCGACGCGAGCGCCTTGCCGGCCGCGTCGTACTCGCCGAGCTGCGCGTTCGCGAGCGCAATGCCGTACCAGTTCGCCGCGACGTTCGGCGCCGTGCGATCGTCGATCTCGGACTGCATCCGGCGCACTTCGGCCGCGATGTCGGTCGGCACGCGGTTCTGCAGGACCCGCAGCCGCGCGCGCACGAACCCGTATTCGGGCGACTGGCGCGGCTGCCGGTACGGCGCGCGGCGCGCGCGATCCTCCATGTCGGCAATCCGCTCGCCGGTCAGCGGGTGCGTGCGCGCATACGCGGGCACGCCCGCATCGCCCATCGACGCGCGATCGAGCCGCTCGAAGAAACCCGGCATCCCGTACGGGTCGTAGCCCGCGCCCGCGAGCAACTGGAAGCCGACGCGATCGGCCTCCCGCTCCGCCGAACGCGAGAAGCGCAGCTGGTTGTCCACCGCGTATGCCTGCCCGCCCACCGCGATTGCGCTGCCGAGGTCGCCGCTTCTCGCGAGCACGCCGGCCAGCACGCCGAGCAGCATCGTCGCGAGCGCCGTATAGCCGGTCTTCTCGTTCGCGCCGATCATCCGCGCGATGTGCCGCTGCAGCACGTGGCCCATCTCGTGGCCGACCACCGACGCGAGTTCCGACTCCGTCTGCGTCGTGACGACGAGCCCGCTGTTGATCCCGATGAAGCCGCCCGGCATCGAGAACGCGTTGATCTGCGGATCGCGCACCGGGAACAGGTCGAAGTCCGGCGTGTAGCCGCCGATGAAGCGCGCGGCCGCCGCAGCCGCGAGCCGCGCCGCCATCGCATTCAGGTAGTCGCGCACGAGCCAGTCGTCGAGGTAGTCGGGATCGCGCCGCACTTCGCGCATCACCCGCTCGCCGAGCCGGCGCTCGGCCTGCGGCGTCAGCGAACCGCCGGAGCCGTCGCCCAGGTCGGGCAGCTCGAGCGCGCGCAGCGGCGCGCGCAGGCTCGCGGCCGGTGCCGATGCGCCTCCCGCGTCGGAGAACCGGCTCTCCGCGCCGCCGTACGTACCGAATACGCCGGCCGCGATGCCGGACGGCACGGTGGAAATCGAGCGGGCGCCGTCGGCCGCCGCTTCGAGCGGCGGTGCGGACGCACGCTGCGCATGGCCGCTCGGCGGCAATGCGAGCGCCACCGACAACGACACGGCAAGCAACTGTTTGACACGCATGGCAGGATGAAAACGACGCCGTCCCGCGCGCCGGGCGCGCATCGCGGCGTTTGGTCTGAATATTCGGGCCATTGTACCGGCGCCGCGATGACTGTCCCGTGCCGCGCCGGCGCCATCTGCGCTCCGGCGACGCGAACGCCGCTGCTATGATAAGCGCCCGTTGAAGCGTTGCATCGGGTCGGGGAGCCGGTTTCGGATGCCGCGCGCTGCCCGATCGCGAAGCAGGATCGACGGACGTGCTCGTGCAAGCACGCCGTTCCACTGGAGCATGACATGTCAGGACTCACCCATTTCGACGCCGCCGGCCATGCGCACATGGTCGACGTCGGCGGCAAGCAGGAAACCCAACGCATCGCGATCGCGCGCGGCACGATCCGGATGCTGCCGGCCACGTTCGCGCTGATCCGCGACGGCAAGGCCAAGAAGGGCGACGTGCTCGGCGTCGCGCGCATCGCCGCCATCCAGGGCGCCAAGCGCACGGCCGACCTCATCCCGCTGTGCCACCCGCTCGCGCTGACGCGCGTGGCCGTCGATTTCGAGCTCGACGACGCGCTGCCGGGCGTCCACTGCGTCGCGCAGGTCGAGACGTTCGGCCGGACCGGCGTCGAGATGGAAGCGCTGACCGCCGTGCAGGTCGGGCTGCTGACCGTCTACGACATGTGCAAGGCCGTCGATCGCGGGATGGTGATCACCGACGTGAGCGTGCGCGAGAAACGCGGCGGGAAGTCGGGGGACTGGAAGGCGGAAGAGTAAGGCTTTGTTTCGTAAGTCCTTTCCTCGATTCCATAGCTGCCGTCCGGTATCACCTTCGTCTGACGAAATCGCCTCGAATCTGACTGCTGGCATACGAAAAATCGATCTTGTCCCACTCCTGTCCCACGGGAGACTGGAATGGCTTCAATTCGCCAACGAGACGGGAAATGGCAGGTACGTGTTCGGCGTCGAGGATTCGCCGACGAAGCAAAAACGTTCAACACGCGCACCGATGCGGAGCGATGGGCGCGATCCATCGAAACGGAGATGGATCGCGGAAGCTTCGTCAGTCGCAGTGAGGCCGAAGCGAACACGCTCGAAGACATCATCAACCTCTACATCACCGACGTATGTCCGACGCAACGTAGTGGCCCGGACGCAATCATTCGGCTTCGTGCTACTTGCCGTAACACGCTGGCAAAGCTAAGTATGGCTGCACTGACGCCCAAGGCTATCGCAGCCTACCGGGACGAACGACTGAAAAAAGTGAAGCCAGCCACGGTAATTCGCGAACTGGCCTTGCTTTCGGCCATCATCAACCACGCTCGTCGCGAATGGGACATCAACATCACGAATCCCGTTGCGTTGATTCGCAAGCCAACCACCCCGCAAGGCAGGGACCGGGTACTGTCTCCAGAAGAAGAAACACGGCTTCTTGCCGAACTGGTTCCGGTCGGCCGCATTAACGTATGGCTGCTTCCGGCAACAATCCTGAGCTTGGAGACGGGCATGCGACGCGGCGAACTGGTCGAACTTCAGTGGTCGAACGTCAATCTCGAAGCCCAGACGGCGCATTTGCCAATGACCAAGAACGGGACAGCACGAACCGTCCCTCTGTCTAAGAAGGCTATCGCCACGTTGGCAGCATTACCGCGATCCATCGATGGCCGGGTCATTCCGGTCAAGGGACTCACATTGCATGCAGCGTTACGGAAAGCTTGCATACGAGCAAGGATCACCGACTTCCACTGGCACGACCTACGGCATACGGCCATCACGCGAATGGCCCAGAAACTGCCGAATGTCATCGAGCTGGCGGCAGTCTCCGGACATCGCAGCTTGACCATGCTGAAGCGGTATTACCACCCGTCAGCGACCGAATTGGCCCGAAAACTAGGGTGAAGGACAAGGCACCGCCCGATGGCCACTTTCTCGTCCGGAACAAGGTACGATCAACGCTCTGGCATGGCTGACAACGACAAGCCGCACCGTCGGTCGCTTACTCTTGAGAAACCCGCATCACAAGAACAACGCACAAACATGTCACGACAATTCCTCGTAGTCCAAGCCAAACCGGGTGGCGGTGTCGAACTGTTTCCCATGAGAGAGTGGTGTCTCAATCACCCAGACGAGATGCCGGCCGGTTTAAACATCAAGCAGGTCAATTCGCATCGAGTCAGGGACGAACTTCGACGCATTGGCTGGAAGGTAGAGGAAAGTGACACCCAAGTCCTCATGTTCCCACCGGGCTTCGTCGATGATGGACGTGTTCAAGAGATGCTTGGTACCGGTGATGCCCTCGACAACGACGAAGACATCCGCGAAACAGCGTTCGAATTGGAAGCCCAACTACAGGACTTCATCGCGTATAACATCCAATCCGTACCAATCAACGGCAAACGGCTGACGCTCTACGTCGATCCGACCAGCGGTTCCAAAGGCATCGAATTCCAGACGCCCGTTGGACGCATCGACGTGCTTGCAACTGACGCTGACGGTGGATTTGTCGTCTTCGAATTGAAACGGGGACGAGCGCCAGATCATGCAATCGGGCAGCTTGCGCGATACATGGGCTGGCTGAAGAAAACCATCGCGCGGGACCGCGAAGTGCATGGAGTGATCGTCGCGCGGGGAATCAACGAAACGCTGCGGTACTCAGTAGCAGCGGTCCCGAATGTGTCCTTGTACGAGTATAAAGTGCGGTTCGACCTGTTCAAGATACCTGAAGCGACTGAATGACTGGCGGATCGGCGGGCTGCTGCGAGATGAATGTTTATCGCCAGCCCCCCCTTGCGCCACAATAAGCCGAACGACGCGAAGTCCAGACATATCAATGACAACCATTCCCTGCAAGCGATCTGCCTTCGGCCCGGCTTGGGGTAGAAGTTTCAATGGTAGCCACCCACTTTCGGCACCATGGCCCACCTTGGTTTGGGCCGCGATAACAGTGGGCAAACCGGGCTTTCCATTCCTCACCAATCACGGTTGGCACTCCGTCAGCGACATTATCGTGCGGAGCCACATGGTGTACGCGAACCTTCGTGAAGGCACTGGCCGCTACTACAAATCCAGCTATTACGAATCGTTAGATCCTACCGAGAAGGGGTTTGTCTCTTACTTTCTCGGGATGATGGCGGCAAAAATTGTCGCCGCTGATGTGCTGGATGTACCATGGCTCTTTCACTTGTCGATGTTGCAGTCTTTAGGCGGCACGGCAACGCTCATTGGCCGGTCGGCACCGGACTTGATCGGTCTCAATCGAAGAATGGAGTGGGCCGTAGTGGAAGCAAAAGGCCGGACAAATCGCCATAGCCCTGATGCAGCCACCGCCGCAAAATTACAAACCAGACAGCTTCGGAAGATCAATGGTCACTTCCCGTTTGTTCGAGTTGCGGTTCAAGCGTTCTTCTCACCTGAGCTTGAATTTTCGGTAGACGATCCCGATGACTACGACGACGACGCGCCCGATTTTCAGGGCAATATCGATCTCGCCTTCGAGCGGTACTACGCGTACACAGTACGCGCGATCCACTCCAACCCAAAGCAGATGTCAATAGCTGGCGATGAGTTCCGATTTGGCGTGATTGAGGAACTCGGGATATCGGTTGGCCTGCCAACTAAGGTATTGACGATGCTCGAAAATCGTCAGTTCACCTCTGTCGCGAGATATTTGTCGGAACGCCGATTTGCTGAAGGGTCCGGTGTTTTGCCCGATGGAATCGCGATTTTGCTGGACAATCGATGGGCCACCGAGCAAATGCGGCTTGATCTACCGAGCAGAGACCGGTCGGGCACAACCTGACTCTACGATCCAATATCGTGCGAGTCCCACTCTCGAACCGCGTTCGTTACCTGTGCGCGAGACAGTCTCGAAGCAGCGGTTCGACGAGATCAAAGCCCCGAAGCAGTCTTAGCCATCGATTCGGGATTCCATCAACGCCGAAGCGGATTCCTGCCAGTCCGCACGCGACCGCCGCCGTCGTATCGGTGTCGTGCCCGAACAGGATCGCGGTTCGGGCAACGTCTTCGAACGATTCCTCTTCGAGCGCCTTCCTGACTGACCAGATCGTGTCCAGCACGTAGCCGGTGCCACGGGGCAGATCAGTTTTCGGGAAACGCCTTAGCACGTCCAATTCGGCCTGAAAAGCCTTTCTTTCGGCTTGATCGGGCCACCCGTCGTAAATCTCTTCAAGACGTTGGTCTGCCGATGACCAAGGATTAGCCAACCGCTTCAGGTATCCGCGCGCGACAAGACAGTAGAACGCGCAAGCAACCAACGAACGTGGATGTGCGTGCGTCGGCAACGATTGAAGGTGGGCGTCCCGAGCAAGGTCGTCATCAGAACCTCTGTGCCACAGGGCGAGCGGCAATGTTCGCATCAGACTGCCATTGCCGTTGTCCATGACGGACACGCCGCCCGATTCAACGGGGGACGCCCCGTCATGCAGCCGATCTAGGCTGCGCGCGGTCTGGACTCCGCAGTCGAACACATCGCCATCGACGGCCATATAGCCCTCATCCCGCCAACGAAGCAGCTTATCCGCGAAGTCCGTCAAGACGAATCGCCCACATTCAAGCAGGCTAGCAAGCAAGCATAGCGTCTGCGCACCATCGTCCGACCACGTGCCGGACTGCACATCGGCATATGTTCGGTTGAAGCTCACGGGCATGGTCATTTCAATCCGATCACGCGCAGGAATTTGGCTTGGTCGCTTGAACTCGAAACCGACGCCCAGTGCGTCACCGACAAGCAAGCCGATAACTCCGCCGATCCTTACATCAGGGCAGTCGCGCAGCCCGAGATACCCTTGATCACTGTTCATCCGATCCCCCTTGGACATGTCACTTTACTGGACCCGCGTCCAATACCGGGTCACTAAAGAGAAAAACCGCCTTCAGGCTTTCACCATCAGGCGGTTCTCCGTTTATGCCGAATCTCGACATCTGCTGATCGCATCTCGCTACCGCTACATCGCAGACAGCCTCTCGATTCGGACTTGGGACACATTCAGCAGGCATGCCGCATCGTCGCATGCGTTGCGCTCCTTCAACCACTGGCGCTGATCATCTTTCAGGCCAACTGGATCGTTCGTTTTCGAGCGTGCGGCGGAATAAGCAGCGTTCAGTCGGCGATCCGCGTCGGCTGTTTCAGGCGTCGAACAGATCAGCTTCTCGATCTTTGACACAGCCTTACCGCAGTCGAAGCTCGCCTGAATCACCGAGGTGGCGGATGCGAAATTTCCGGCATTTGCGACGCCAAACGCCGCATGCGCTCCGACTACGTCAGCATTCTCAGGAACTGACGCGCCGGCACGTTGATTGTCAGCCGTCTCTACGGTCGATTGAACTCGCGTCGTCGCATTGCCCGCATCTGCCCGCTCGCCAGTAGAGGATGCAACTGCCGGGGATGCAACTGATGCCCCTTGTCGGGTTGTTGCACCCGCAATGGTCGCCACGACATGTTCGGTATCGGCATGAGGTGCTGAACCACCGTCGATTCGATGAACGCCATAAAGCACTGCCGCCAAGAGGCACGCAGCACCGACGAACGCCACGGCAGCCATGAAAAACGGCGGCCCCACTTCAAGCTTCATCTCCTGCGCGTACTGTCAACGTCGGGCGTAATTTCCCCAGAAGTGTCGAAGTAAAAATCCCCACCCTGTGCGAACGGTGATCAGCCGCCATCGTGATCAGGTGAACTCCTACGGGGGCGGCCCGGTCGCCGGCGAGCGGGTTCAACGGGCACGGGGGTCAGCGAGGATGTGCGGTTGCGCAGATGGTCAGGCAGCAGATCGGCGTGCTCACGCAGGCGATACGACGACCCCTCGATTTGCACCACAATGGCGTGATGTAGCAGACGGTCAAGCAGCGCCGCTGCGACCACGCTATCGCCGAACACTTCGCCCCATTCGCCGAAGCTGCGGTTCGAAGTCAGGATGATGGCGCATCGCTCATAGCAGGCATTGACGAGCTGGAAGAACAGGTTGCCGCCGTTCGAGCCGATCGGGAGGTACCCGATTTCGTCAACGATCAACAGGCTGTTGCGTGCAAGGAATCGCACACGTTGCGTGAGATTGCCCTCGCGCTCGGCCTTGGCCATCGAGGCAACAATTTCGGCAAGCGTGCCGAAGTAGACGCTCTTGCCAGCTCGCACGGCTTCGACGCCGAGCGCGACGCATAGATGGGACTTCCCGGTTCCAGGCGGGCCGAGGAAGTGAACTGTTTGCCGCCGCTCAATGAACTCGAGCTGCGCGAGCGCCATGATGCGATCACGGTCCAGGCTGGGCTGGAAACTGAAGTCGTAGCCAGCCAACGTCTTGATCGTACCGAGCCGCGCAGTTTGCAGTGCCATCTTGATGCGCCGGGTTTCACGTGTCGTGAACTCCTCGCCCAACAAGGTTTCGAGCACCTCCATCATGGAGCTGTCGCCCTGCTCGAAACGCTTCATGGTGGCGTCCAGCGCTTCGAGCGCTCGCGGCATGCGCAGGCCAACCAGGTATCGGCGAATCCGTTCGAGTGTCGATGATGGCATGCTGTTCATGCAGGCCTCCCGGCACCGGCCAGGCGTTTGGCCACCTGGTCATAAAACGCCAGCGGGCGACGCACAACCGGCGTCGCTGGCAGTGGAGCGGCATGCTGTGTAGCCTGCTTCTGACGGTCGTGTGAACGTCGGTGCCCCGGCAGCAGCGATGTTCGTCGACGGCCTTCGAGCACTGGATGAACGGCCAGCAGCTCCCCGTCCTCGTAAATGCGGATCTCGTGAGCCAGGCTGTGAATGTCGAGCGTGCGCCTGCGGGTACGGTCCGGCACGCTGTAGTAGTTGCCGCCGACGGATACGAGCCCTTCGTGACTGACGCGCCGCTCAAGCCGGATCACACCGTTAAACGTTCCAGCGGGTAAGGCCTGCAATGCGGGCCGCTCCTCGCTGAAGTGCTGGGTGACGACACGATGCGTGGTGCCATGCAGGCGGACATTGGCAACCGTGTCGAGCCATTCGCGCAACTGACGGTTCATGTCGCCGAGGTTCTGGAAGCGGCGAGCCAGGAAGAAGTCCTGCCGGATGTACCGGTAGGGGCGCTCGACCTTGCCTTTGGTCTTGGCGCGATAAGCCTTGCAAGCCCGTGGAGTAAAGCTGTAGTGCTGCGCGAACGCGACCAGCTTCGCGTTGTAGACGATGTGCTTCTCGACCTCGCCCAGCACAGCGGTCTTCATCCGGTCGTAGAGAATCTCGCGCGGCACTCCGCCCAGATGTTCGAACGCTTCCATGTGACAGCGCAGCACCGTCTGCAGGTCCTGATGCTCAACGAATCGGCCCCACAGGTACCGGCTATGTCCGAGGACGATCGAGAACAGCCAGATCGAGCGTCGCTGGCCCGGTGCGTCGTCGAATTCAACGTTGAAGTGTGCGAAGTCAACCTGCGCCTGATGGCCGGCGGCGGTCTCGAAGCGCACTTCGAAGCCGCGCTGGCGTGGCGGCCGAACCTCCCGTACCAGGTCGCCCAGCGCAGTGCGACCACCCTTGTAACCCATCGCCCGGACTTCGCGCAGCAGCCGCTCAACACTGAGTTCCGGGAACGTGCGTACGCGTTCGGTCACATAGCTGACGAAGGGGTCGACTACACACGGTCGCGGTGCACGCGGGCCGTAGCGCGGCGCCTGAACGCCATCCTTGATGTATTTGCGAATCGTCTTGCGATCCATGTTCAGTCGAGCGGCGATGGCAGAGATACTCAGCCCCTGCCGGTGCAGTTCCAGAATCGTCATCACTTCTCCCAGCTCGACCACCGACACCTCCCAGGACGGATCTCAAGGGCGATATGGTCGGTGATCAGTCAGTGCGGTGCGCGGCATCCCTGCCGCGCACCGCACTCATGAAAACTGGGGAAATTTACTTCGACGAAAGTGGGGAGTATCTATCCGACGCTGACACGTACAGATCGGTCATGCTGGACGCGATGATCATGTCAGGCTTCATGTCATGTCGAACGGCCGCCCCAAAAGCGAATGCACGCATACCGACCCACGGAAACGCGAGCGCGAATACTACGCTGATGACCCCGTACTTCAGCCCTAGTAGAGCAACTGCAAAGAAGGCCACGATGCAGAAGATCGCGGCCCCGACAAGGCCCACGATCCATCCAATCACCTTTGCGTCCCTTCGATCACGTGCCTCAGCCTTTTCTGCGGCTTCGGCTGCCCGCGCGCTCGCCAAGGCAGCGGCAAAGTCCGCCCCGCAGTGCCTACACCGGATGGCTTCATCTTGTATGGCTTCGTAGCAGTAAGGGCATTTCTTCATATTGGACTCCCCGGATTGTTGTGATTCCCCGCACAGACGCTTGCTTCACGACAGCAAATTTCAGGGCTTCATTTAATAAGGTACATGTACCGTAGTGGTGGTCGCATCATATCCGAATGATTCGGTGGATGCCAAACCTCAGCAGCCACCGCCAAGACCCCGTACTCGTCGCCCTCGGGCAAGCGATCCGCCGCATGCGCAAAGAACGCGACATGTCGCAGGAACAACTCGCGCTGTCCGCCGAAGTCGATATGAGCTATCTCGGGCGAGTGGAACGCGGCGACAACAATGTCGCCGTTCTAAGGCTCAAGCGGATAGCCGATGCGCTCGGAATGACGATGACTGAACTAATGGCCGAAGCTGGACTATGAGACCGTTGGCGCAATTGCCGACTTCCGTACCCGCATGATGGTCTGACGGCTGGTCATCATGTCTCGTGCAATCTGCGCAACGGATACGCCTGCATTCAGTTGGTCCATGACGGTCGCACGCTGTGCCTCAGTCAGTACAGATGGACGCCCGAATGTCTTGCCTTCTGCCTTGGCGCGGCGAAGCCCCGACTGAGTGCGCTCAACGAGAAGGTCGCGTTCGAATTCGGCGACGGCGCTAATCACACCCATCGTCATCTTCCCGGCTGCACTGGTCAGGTCCACGCCACCAAGGGCGAGGCAATGAACGCGAACCCCGTTGGATGCCAGTCGTTCGACCGTGGCCCGCACGTCCATTGCGTTGCGGCCAAGCCTATCGAGTTTTGTGACAATCAGAACGTCACCATCTTCCAGTCGATCTACCAGCTTCGCGAATGCCTTCCGCTCGAATGCCGGAACTGATCCACTGGTCGTTTCACTGATGACCCGCTGCTTCGCTACTGCAAAACCGGCTGCTTCGATTTCTTGTACTTGATTGTCCGTCGTCTGTTCGGCGGTGGATACCCGGCAGTAAGCGAAGATTCGTGTCATTCACACCTCAGCATGTCCGAAAAGGACGTACGAATAATACTCCCTGTCCGATACGTATACAAGCTATTTTTCGGACATAGCGAAGTTAGGGGGTCCGGAACCGGTCGATTTCGGACAGCGACGCATTTGCGAAAGTTGCTTCGGCGTTTTCCGTGGCTTCCGTTCAGTGCCACGGTGGTCAAGGATAGAATTTGACAAACCACTTCTACGCGGTAACCACATGAAACTGACTCCGGCACGTGAAGCTTATGAAAAGTTGCGTGCACGCGACCCGCTCAGGGACTTTTTCAGCCCGTGGGACGATGTGCAGCCGTCTGACGTAGAAACACTCCGTCATGTGTTGAATACGGCAACGCGCGAAGAAGACATCCAGCAGTTCCTGCAAAAGAATCCGTTGCTCTTGATCCAGCATTTAGGGGGCGGTCATGGACGCTGGATCATCCCGAAACAGCGACTCGGCAGTGAGCACGTCACCGACTTCATGATCGCCGATTGTGACTCGATGGGCTTTCATTGGACTGCGGTGGAACTCGAAAGCCCGTTGGCAAACATGTTCACCAAGGCCGGTAACCCTTCTGCGACGCTGAATCACGCCATCCGCCAAATTCGAGACTGGCGCATATGGCTCTCCCACAACCAGAACTACGCGTCGCGACCGCGCAGTGACGACGGCCTGGGCCTTACCGACATCGATGCCGAAGTGCCTGGACTGATCTTGATGGGGCGTCGCGCAACCGAGTCCGAAGACACCAGACACATGCGTCGTCAGATCAGTCGCGAGTCGAAAATAGAAATTCACACGTTCGATTTTCTACTCGATGCTTTAACCGGGCGTTTGGCTAGCCTCGACGGTCGCAGAAACCGGAATGCTGCCACCTAGAAAGGAATGTCATCGTCCATTTCGTCCGTATATCGATCAACCGCATCAAGTCTATTCGAGAGATTGGCAATGGTGATGTTTTGCTTTTCACGCGATACCGATCGAAACATATCGATAAATTTTCGCAGATGATCCTCTACGGAAAATTTTATTTTAGTGCGATATTTTACGCCACCCTTGACGAAGCAAAGCAAAACGACACTTGAATTCGGCACATCTTTCTCAAGCATTACTTTTTTGTAGGTGCTTTCGAGATTATTTAATACGGTAGACGCATCCGTGTAGTATTTTGCGCTTGCCTCGATACCAATGAGGACATCACTCAATTTCTGAGAGAAATCCTGATAAATCTGGCGCTCGAAAAAACCAAAAGTTGAACCGGAAAAATCCGCCGTCAATACGGCATTTCGAACTTCAGCGAATGATGATATCCGATTATCCGGTTCAATCTTGCACATGCTATCAAGCAGATCACCATGCTTGAAAACTTCAATACTCATATCGGATATGATTTTCTCGAATAGCTTTCCGACAAAATACACTTCCGTACGAAAATCGTAGATCGAATTTTTGAACTCAGCGGGAAGATCACACCACCAGCTTAAAGACACGCTTTTTTCAAAATCAGATGGTGTGTTGGCGCGCTTCCCGAAACCGAAATCAATGATCTTCACAACACCTTGTTCAGTTACAAGGATGTTGTCTTCCCGGATATCTCGGTGCAACACACCGCTTTCCTCAAGATATGCGAATCCATTGATCGTTTGTTCGAATATCCGATTAATATCTTCCGGCGAAAACAAAAGATGGGTTCCAACATCCGCGCCCTTGACATACTCCATCAAAATATAACCCAAGTGCCTGTCAGGGTACAGGTAGTAGTTAAACACCCGCACCACGTTTGGATGATTGACCTGATGCAAGAGTTTGATTTCTCGCACGAACGTATCGAAAAGCTTCGTGGCTAAGGCTTGCTGGGACGGCTCATACTTCTTGCAGGCAAAATATTCATTAATCACATTATCAAAAAGCAACACTGTATTGCCAGTCGCTCCTTGCCCGAGGCGCCTCTCAAGCACGAAGTCTTTCTGTCTCAAAAACTTGACTAGTTGATTGTCCATGTAGGATTCCCTCTTCCCGCAGTTGGTGGGACGCGCCGCGTTTCTGATGGTGTGATTATCCAATTTTTTCTTCTGCTTGGGCTTCGCAATTGACCCGATCAGGTCATTGATGTGCATCACAGGTCGATCATAGGTCGCCATGACATCAACTAGTACGCGCACCAAGGCCGCAGGCCGCGATGAGTGCAAGCGGAATCGGTCCAACAACGAGGAAGTCAACTAGAAAAAATTGATTCACTGAGGTGGAGATCGAGTAGGAAGCAACTGGGGACTTGCACATTCCATCGACCAGTACGACGTGACGGCCCGAGCGCAGCGTGGGTCGGCAACGGCACGGACGCGCAGCGGACGTTCTCTGTTCATCGATGAAGTTCCACATCGCCTTTGATTTCGATTGCACGAAGTTGACCGCAAATCGAGACCCGGAGATCACCAATCATATAAGATGAGGCCAATCGGAACCCATCGGGGCAATGAGGCACAGAAGACAAGCAGAAGTGATGACCGGTGAATATTGGTCACAAGTAGTGCAGAACCAATCGGTCGTCATTCGTCTCGTTGATTCATCATTGAACTAAAGAGATGATCTGGTGAGCGACCACCGGGAGCGAGCCACCTGCACATGGCAGGTGCTAGGAATGAAGTCCAAGTAGTTCACTGATTGCTGAGGCCGCAGGCCGAAGTTCTTTGTTCATTGTTCGGCAGAAATCCAGCAGCAATCAGATTTCATTGAGTTCTCGTCAATGGACAAATATGTTCGTCCGCTGTGCGTCCGAACAACGTTGCTGGTCCTCGCTGCGCTCGGACCATCACGTGAACTGGTTGGCTGCTATATGAAGAACACAATTTATGAATTAGTTGGTCTTCTTTTTATACACCTGCCCTGGGCAGGTGGTTCGCTCACTTCGTTCGCTCTCAACCTCTTTTTTTAATTTATTAGGAACCAACCGGTCACCGATTGTTAACAATGAAGAACAATCGTTACCTCCCCACTTTACGTTTTGAGGAAAACGATAGCGTGACGAGGGGGACCGCCCAACTAAAACCAATAGACGAACAGGAGCCTGACCTTCAGGGACGGGTTGAAAGTTAGTTCCGGCTAACCCGACAGATTGGTTACTGTCTCCGTGTTTTTATTTTGACTCGACTGCACAAGGGTCTTCGAGCGCCAACGACAGGTAGGTTTGTCGTCTCGTTTCTGTTTGTGAGGGTGTCTGTTCCCTGTCATAGAAGGGCGCTGTTTACGCCTTCCGTTCTTCATCAAAGATAATTCGCATCGAGGCAAGGCAAATGCAATCGCCCAAGGGGCCGTTCGACAACATCAGGGAGATTCATGTAGACGGAACCAGAACAGGTATCCGTTGACTTCGTCCAATAGACATTCGGACGTACTTACTATTTATACATTCGAGAATTTTGAGAATTCTCGACCTGGACTTCGGAAAGAATCCTGACCAAGAAGCTGACATTATACAGGAAAGCGACCGGCACGTCAATAAAATTTGACGGTCGTTGTTTTGTATGGTACCGCATCGTCCGTGCCCTCCATAGGTCGCCACAGAACCGGTCGAACGGTGTCCCGGCGATTGCAACCAATCGCGTCACCGCCATCATTCTTGTGGTCCCGATGGCGGCCATACCGCAGTACATGAATCCCGATGAGGCAACGCGACACCAATGACAACGGCAGGCCGCAGCGGCAATGGTGCCAGGTGCGTACTCGATGCGGCGAAGCCATTACATTGCGTCCATTGATGGCAGCAGTACTTCGTCGCTCCCAATGGGGATGCCGATCCAACCGACCACTATCCACCAGGCATCGATCAGCTCATACATACACGGACCGTCACGAACCAATCCCCAAGTGAGCGCATCCGATTCCCTCTTCGCTTCCATCCACTGTCCGATAGTCAGCGTTGCGCGCTGAACGTACCGTTCAATGGCGATGAGATGCAACTACAATTAGATCGTTGTCGCATACGCACAAACAACCATCACGGAGACCGGAATCGAATGCTTTATTCAATCGACAGCGGGAAGTACATCATGGACGTGCCCTATGAGAAGGACTTTCATCGCTGGAAAAGTCGTCTCTCACAGTCCGAATACGATGCCATCGTGGGGGAACTGAACAACCGGATCGACGGCGACGACATTCACACGTCTAGTTGGATGCCCGGGAACGACTGGTCTGGCACGGTGTACGATCCGATCTACCGGAAAGCGTGTGAATACGATGAAGTCGAATCGGGCAAGTGCTTTGGACTATTCGTATGGATCGTCCTTCAACAGCACCATGACGTTTGGGGGTTTGGGCGCTATGAGAAAGACGGTGTCCCTATCCGTGGATTGACCTACTTTAAGCTGAACAATCCGCCGCCGCGTTAAGCATTGCAGTCGTCCGGCTTCCGCCGCAGCGAGCTATCGTTGGTGGCGGTGGCACAATGGCAGTGGCCCGCGCCATCAATTGCGATATAGCAGTGGCCACCGGAGGTGGTGCGCAATGATGGTACGTGTGAGCATCGGTCTCTCGAAACCATTCGATCGTCGCATCGACCGATATTGTTCGGGTTGCCCCTCTACGGAGTTATAGCCTGACACTATCGAACAAACCGCCTCCTCCTTAACCAATCACTTCGCCGCTTTTGGGGTCTCGAAGCCTTTCAGCGAGACTAACGCAGATCGCATCCTCGCCTTGAAGGAAGCACGACGTGCCCTTGTCGAAGTCGCTGAGAAGAATCAGCGCAAGACTTTCTCCCAGACCTTCTTGCGGAAACAGGAAAAACACCACGTCCACTATATGGTTCGGAAATTCATCTTCGGTGTATGCCTTGAGGTTTCTGTATTTCTCTATCTCGTCTCTGGTCAGTGCGAACGCGGTTTGGCCCGCTGTCTTGTGGTATTTGGCATCGGCCAAGACGATGTGGTTACTAGCAGAAGATTCCAAAATAAAGTCTGGGCGCTTGCCTCCACGCATCCAGAGGTCCTGATTGATCGCACCTCTCGACTGGTCAACCTCAGCGAAAATGATCCCCAGTGCGTCGAAAGCCTCTCTCGCCAAAGCTTCTCCGATTTTCCCCGCGAACTCAGGTGACTCCCACGATAGGCGTAGCTGTAGCTTTCTGAGCGAATCGGTCTTGAACTTAAAAGTGGCTGCACTCATGGTCGAATCGAAGTAGTCAGCGGAATGAGAATGTGTGTCGGCCCGCCGAACGTGCAGCGGGCCGTATGAGCAACGGGAGGCATCACCCCAGGCAGAGGAACGCAAGCACTAACTTGCTACCCACGGCGTGGTTTCCGGCAAGCAGGCGCCGGAGTGAACTGGCTGCTGAACGTCCAGACTCGGCAATGATTTCACAATCTTCATCGTTTCCAGGCTGACCGTCACAACCCTCTGAAACAATTCCAGCGGGTAGCGAGGATTGTTCATTGTCTCGATCGCGTAGTCGTTCGCGTCGTTGACAATGCCACTGTCCTTGTCGGTCTTGACGCACTGGCGCTCGACCACCCAATCCAGCGCGGGCTTGCCGTTGACTACATATTCGTAGGCTTCCAACGGAATGCCCTTCACAGTGATCTTGTCGTTGTAGATCAAAGTAGTCAGGTCCTTGTCCTTGCCGCTCTTTCCGTACTTCATCTTCTCGACGCGGTAGTCCGCATCGGTCAACAGCAATCCGCCGCCTTCGATTTGCAACGGGTACTTCTCCACCGTCTCGTAGGTGACGTGCAGGTCGGCCAGTTTCCGACCAGCCTTCGAGAACGCCCAGAAGTCGCCAGCAGTCTTCACGCATGGGATGCGCGGCAGTTCCTTGCTTAGATTGTCGGCATAGCGTTCGCGATAGTCCGGCGAATGCAGCAAGCCGTAGACGTAGTAGAAAATGTCTTCCTTGCTGATCTGTTCGGCGGGATAGGCTGCCTGAAAGTGCACCAGTCCTGCATCGGTCAGTGCATATCGGTGACTTGCCTTCTCATGACCGTCTGAAGCAAATAGCCCGGTTTGCGGTCCTTCATCGTCGTTATCGGGTCTGGCGACATCATATAGGTACAGCGGAAAACACTGACCGGTCTGTAGCAAATGAAGGTCGGGAAGGTAATCCGTCATCAAGGCCGAGAATTCCTTCTGCGCCCCAACGCCATTAATGCAGATGACGCGATTCTGCGCCATCACATCTGGGAACATGCGTGGCATTTGATAGACCATTTCGTTGAATCGGCGGTCGAAATACAGCCACTGCTTCGTGAAGGGTCGGTACATGCTCGGACTAAGGCGGTCCGAGTCGAACTTAAAGCACCGGTCCTTCGCCAATTCCTGTTTCAAGGCCCGTGTCCAACTGATCTTCGACGGGTCCGTGTTAATAAATCTGTCTACCTTAGCTTCTCGGGCCTTCTTGTCGAGTCCAGCATGCGTCTTGTTGAACCGTTTAACTTCGTTGTTATAAAAATCGATCATCCGCGCCATATTTGATTCGGCCCCGGCCCGCGATGCGTTGTAGCACCACGCATCGCGTTGCGTCTTTACGCCGCTCGAATAGTTCTCGAACAGAGTCTTTTCGTCCACATCTCCCTTGTCGCCGAGCACCATGTAATCGCCAAAGCGATCATCCCGCTGTTTAAGCCAGTCACCATGCGTGTCAGGTGTGATGATTTTCCAGCCACCGCTTTGCGTGATTCCTGCGATGCTGCCAAACGCACCGACCTTGTTCAGTTTCTCTTCTCGGGTCAGGTAGTCACCGATGTCGTGAAAATAAATCTGGCCGTGCTGCTCGGCATCCGGGTTCTTCACAAGTATCGAAATTGCGACAGGAGCGCGACTTCCCATACCAAACACGTTATCTTTCTCTTTGCGGCGCAATTCGCCCGACATGCGTGCGTTGCCGCGTAGATGGAACACATAGATGCTGCTGAACTCGTCAGCCAGACACTGGCGTAGACCACTGAAGGTGCCTGTATCCAAGAAGTTCGCGTTGGTCACGAAACCGATCACGCCGCTCTTCCCAATCCGATCGCTGGCCCAACGGATCGCACGAATATAGCTGTCATACAACGCGTTCTTGTTTGTAGCCTTGGAGCGTTCCGCATAGGTATTACGGACGCGGGCATCCAAATGTGGATATTCGACGTTCTGGTTATTGTCGTTGGCCGTCTCCTGTCCGACTGAATAGGGCGGATTCGCCATGATCACGCGAATGTCTAGCTTCTTCTGACGCTTTCGGCGGGCGCTGTTTTGCTCCAGTAGCGCGTCAACCATGTCTTCCGTCTCGTACATCTGAAACGTATCTGTAAGGCAGATGCCTTCGAACGGCTGGTAATTGCCGCCGACGATGCCGTGATACACCGCTTCTATGTTCACGGCTGCGATGTAGTAAGCCAGCAGCACGATCTCGTTCGCATGAATTTCATGCTTGTACTTGTGCGGCAGTTCTTCGGGTGTGATGTGGCCGCTTTGCAGAAGACGTGTCACGAATGTACCCGTCCCCACGAATGGATCGATGATATGAACGCCTTTGCTACCCAAGGTCTGGTCGAACTCGGTCTGCAACACGTGGGCTACGCTATGGATGATGAAGTCCACGACCTCCACCGGCGTATAGACGATCCCCAACCGCTCGGTCATCTTCGGGAAGGCGTTGCGGAAGAACTTATCGTACAACTCGACGACGATCTTCTGCTTGCCACCGGCATTGTCGATGCCTTCGGCCCGCATCTTAACGCTCTCGTAGAACCCTTCCAGCGTGTCGGCTTCTTTATCCAGTCGGTGCTCTTCCAGCACGTCTAACACGTGCTGCATCGCCAGCGACATCGGGTTGTGCTTCGCGAAGCTGTAGTCCGCAAACAACGCATCGAATACCGGCTTCGTGATGAGATGCTGCGCCAACATCTCGATGATTTCGCCATCCGTGATGCTGCCGTTCAGGTCATCACGCAGTTCTGCGGCAAACTCATTGAACGCGTCTCGTTCCTTCGCGTTGGCAGGGTTCTCGACGATGGCCGTAATGCGGTCAATGTGGGTGCGGGCGATCTTCGCAATGTCGTTCGCCCAATCTTCCCAATGGTGTCTGTTGCCGACCTTCTGGACCAGCTTGGCATAGATAGCTTTCTCGATCTCGCCGATCTCGAATTGCAGTTCGCCCTGTTCCGGCGTCGTGCGCTTCTTGACCGCTTCGCCGATTGTGAATCCGCCCTTACCGGCGTCCTTGTTCTTCGTTCCGCTGGTTTTCTGCTGCTTTTTCTGAATCTTGTCAGTGATCGCGATGACTTCCATCTTGCTGGTGTTCGGCCCGTTCAGTTCGAGCTTGTTCACCATCGCATCAAAGCGGTCATCATGCGAACGAAGTGCCTGTAGAACTTGCCAGACCACGGCATAGGTCTTGTTGTCGTTCAGGGCTTCGTGTGGTTCGACGCCAGCCGGAATCACCACCGGCAGAACCACATACCCGCGCTTCTTGCCAGGTGCGTTGCGCATGACGCGACCGACCGACTGCACTACGTCAACCTGAGAGTTACGCGGCGTCAGGAATAGCACGGCATCCAGTGCGGGAACGTCCACACCTTCGGACAGGCACCGGACGTTGCTGAGAATGCGACAGGTGTTCTCGGGCGTCTCGGCCTTCAGCCATGCCAGCTTCGCTTCCTTCTCGCTGGCATTCATGCCACCGTCAACGTGTTCGGCTTCGCACTGAAGTCGCGTCGCCTGTTCGAATTCTTCCGTCTCTTCAGACTCCTGATACGCTTCAACGACCGCTTGGAACATCCCGGCGATCTGTTTCGAACTGACCTTGTGCGTCTTGGCCCCTTTCGAAACTTCAATGACCTGACAGAAGGCCACCGCACGGCTCATAGGATCGCCGTCGCCAACCAAGTCTTCGGTCAAGCCCTGCTTCGAAAGCGCCTTCCAGCAGCCGACGATCTTGGCAGCATCGTCCACCTTCAACTGGTTGTTCTCATCCCGCAGCAGGTCTTGCAGACGCCGGTTGACGTGTGTTTCTTCAACTGCCAGCACGATCACCTTGTAATCGACCAGCAACCCACGCTTGACCGCTTCCGAGAACGTGATGACGAACAGTTCGTCACCGTACAGCGCCTTGTCGTCCATCGAGCAAAGCGCAACGTTGTCACGTTCAGCCGTTGCCTTGGCCGAATCCCCATAGATACGTGGCGTCGCCGTCATGTACAGGCGCTTGGAAGCGCGAATGTAGTCGGCGTCGTGAACCCGAACGAACGTGCTTTCGTCATCGTCGCCGAAGGTCGCGCCAGTGGTGCGGTGCGCTTCATCGCAGACGATCAGGTCGAAGTCGGCCATCCCGAACTGTTTCTGCGCACGGCTGATGACATCAATCGAGTGATAGGTGGAGAAAACGACACTCATATGCGCCGCGTCGTGCCGCTTCGCCATCTCTGCCGCCAGCCGGGCCGAATCCGTGGTGGCCGGGTAGCGCAATTCGTGGACGAAGGTCTGCACCATGTCGTCTTCTTTCTTGCGCTTCTTGCCAACATCACTGTCCGAGCACACGGCAAAACTATGCAGCGGCGTCGCACTTTCTTGTGTCCATTCCGTCAAGGTCTGGGAAAGCAGCGACAGACTTGGCACAAGGAACAGCACTCGCTTGCCAGCACCGGCCATCGCTTCGGCGACCTTCAAGCTGGTGAACGTCTTCCCGGTGCCGCAGGCCATGATTAGCTTGCCACGGTCGGCATCGGCCAGACCATGAACAACTGCATTCAGTGCATTGGTCTGGTGCGAGCGCAGTTCCTTCTTCGCCTTGATGACCGGCGCGGCCTTGGGATGGTACTGGCCCCAATCGATCTGGCTTTCTTCAAGGGCGGTCAGATCGATCTTGCTGACGGGTGGCTGCTGATCCAGCAACGCATCTTCGGCGTGTTCGCTCCAGTGGTTCGTCGTGGCGACGATGATCCGGCGCATGAATGGCTTCTTGCCCGATGCCGTGAAGAAGCTGTCAATGTCGCCTTTCTGGACCTTGTAGTCCGGGGCATATAGCTTGCACTGGATCGCATGGAATTCACCCGTACCGTGCGTTTTTGCCACAAGGTCGATACCAGTGTCGCGCTTGTCCAGCCCTTGGAGGTCAGCCCATTCCGCATACGTCCACACGTCGCTGTATAGGTCGCGGTACGTGGCTTCGTTCCGCAAATAGGTGACGATCAACTCTTCGAAGTATGTTCCCTTCTCCCGTTCAGTAACGGAGGTTTGGCGGAAGGCGTCGAGAAGCATTTCGAGTGCGGTCATAGTGCTGAGGTGCTTGTTATTGTGACGATCAAGCCACGAAGCCGACATTATGCCGTTCAGCCAATTCCTCGACACCTGACGGAATCACGATGCCCCCGCCAGCAACTCTAAGTGAATCTGATCCAGCCCGGTACAGCACGTCGGAACGCTTCGGCGCGCGTCCAACAATGCACCGAATGAAAGCGTCCAGGACATCCTGTCGTGCTGCGATATGTACTTCCGCCCGAACGGTCCAATCGCGTAAACTTGCGGCACAGTGCGGCCCGATTGTTGTCCCAAATCCGTCCCACTGCTGTCCCACTTTATCAACCGAGTGGGACAAGATCGAATGAATCGCCATCGGTAAGCCCTTGATTTAAAAGGCCGTCCAGGTCGGGCTGCTGACCGTCTACGACATGTGCAAGGCCGTCGATCGCGGGATGGTGATCACCGACGTGAGCGTGCGCGAGAAACGCGGCGGGAAGTCGGGAGACTGGAAAGCGGAAGACGTCGCGAGTTGACCGCCAGCGGTAAGAGCAGCCATTCACGGGGCAGCGCCGGCCGTAGCGATGCCCCGTTCGAACGATAAAAACCAGAAAAACGCCTCACTCATGAAGAATCTCACGCTGAAATGCGCCGCGCCGCTGCTGTGCGCGTTCCTCCTGCTGCCGGCCGCCGCATCGGCCGCTGGCGCCTGCCCCGCCGCCGACACCGCCGCGCGCGCGGCCATCGACGCGCAGCACCGCGTACAGCAGGTCCGCAATCCGCCGAGCGACGGGCCCGGCGTCGAGATTTCGCCGCCGCTGCGCGACGCGCTGCGTACGTACAAGCAGGCGCTCGCCGGCGCGATCGATGCGCGGCTCGCCTGCAGCGACGAACAGGTCGACCCGGCCGCGCTGAAACGCACGCTCGCAGCCGCGCTCGGCGTGCCGGCCCGGCCCGTCCAGCCGAAAGACGGCGAATCGGCGTTCGGCCGCAATCCGGACGTCGACGTCGAACGCGGCGGCACGTCCCGCCCGTTGCTCTTCGTGCGCGCCGGCTTCGACATCGCATGCGGTGACGACAACCTGCTGACCGCCTACGCATGGGAAAACGGCGGCTGGCGGCGCGTGCTGCGCTGGCAGGCCGACGACTACAAGGACATCGGCGGCGCGTACGGCGGCGGCTTCTGGTTCTCGGCGCTGCCCGGCGGGCAGGTCGCGGTCGTCCACGGCACGCCGTGGTGCGCGTCGCGCTGGAGCCAGTTCGCCGCGGACGTGGTCGCACCGGCCAACGGCCCGACCGCGCAACGCGTGCTGTTCCATGCCGAGAACAGCTACGTGCTCGACGAAAACCCGCTCCGGTTCAAGGTGCGCCCCGACGGCTTCGAGGTGCGCGCAACGGTCGGCTCGATGGACAGCGAAGTGCTGACGCGGCCCGGCGTCTTCCGCTATCGCGTCGACGGCGACACCGTGCAGCGCGTCCAACCCGTCGCGCTCAACGGCCGCGATTTCGTCGACGAATGGCTGAACGTGAACGATGTGCAGGCGCGCGAATGGAGCGAACCCGCCGCCGCGGCTGCCGCGCTAAAGGGCCGGCAGGCGTTCGACAAGGCCCGCAAGGCACCCGGCACCGGGTTCGAGTACGGCCCGGTGCGCAGTTGCTCGGACAGCAAGGACCGCTTTCAGGTCGAACTCGATCTGACGGGCAACACCGGGGAAACGGTTGCGCGGCACTATGCGCAGATACGCCAGGAACGCAACGGGTTCACGCTGCTCGGGCTGAGCACGGCGGCCGAGCCGGCTTGCCGCGGCGCGAACCTGATGCCGCGGCACTGAACGTCGGGCACGCGTGGCCCCACGGCCGCGCGCAGCGACATTCGGCGGCCGCGCGCCACGAAGGAGCCGGCAGGAAACCATACCGGACGGCAACCGGCACGCACGCCGCGCCGCCCGCGCATCACTTGCCGCGCTGCGGCTCGAACACGAACGGTTGGGTCAGCAGGAACGGATTCGCGGTCGCGCCCGTCTGCACGCAGGTTGCGTGCGTCATCGCGTCGACGGCCGCGCGATCGGCCGCCGCATTACGGCTGCTCGTCGTCACGGTGACGTTCTGCGCTTCGCCAGACGTCGTCATCAGCGCGCGCACGAGCACGGTCGCCGGACGCGTGAGCGGCTTCGCGGTATCCGGATAGACGGCGCGCGGAATGTGGCAGGTCAGCTTGCTTTCCTGCGACGACGACAGCATCGCGCAGCCGGAAAACAGCATCGCGACGGCGGGCAGGATCAGGTAGGTCGAGCGAATAACCATGGTCGAATATCGTTCTTCAGCACTGTTGCGGACGAACGCGCCGCGCGCCGGGGAACATCGCCCGGCCGCATCGCATGCGTCACACCGCGCCGCGGCCATCGGACCGGCGCCCCGTTACGGCCGCACGGCCGATCGATGCTCGGCCGCGATCCTGCGTGGCGGACTTCCCGGGTAGCCCGGTGTTGCCGGTGTTCGCGTCGCCCCTGCCTCACACGGGCCGGCACGCGAGCGCTTTCGCGCATTGTGCACGCGCCGCCCGGCGAGCGGCGGCGAATTGACAATGGTTGACGCGAATCGCCGTGCCTTCAGCCGGAATCCGCGCAATCCACGAGGTAATCGATACGCGCCGGATTCGCCCGCGCCCGGTTCACGCCGGGCGGTTGCGTTCGGCACGCGCCGCTGCTCCCGCACGGCACGGCCCCTGCGGGCATTCCCCGTTCCGGCAGGGGCCGCGCGTATCAATCGGAATCGTCGTCGTCCTCGTCGTCGGCCGCGTCGGCCGGAACTTCGCCGTATTTCGCGATGACCGCCGCCTTGAACGTCTTCAGCGCCGGCTGCTGGTCGCACAGCTTGTACAGCGCCGCCAGCTGTTGCGGCCAGTCCTTCAGCTCCTTCGCGAACACGTGCAGGCGCGCGACGGTGTCGAGCGCGCCGGCTTCGCGGCCGGCCAGTGCCTGCAGCACCGCATAGCGGCGCAGCACCGTCTCGCCGGGCAGCAGCGCGATCGCGCGCTCGTGCGCGGCGAGCTTGGCCGGCAGGTCGTCCGCCGAAATCGGGAGCAGCGTGGCCGCGCCGTATTCGCCCCAGGCGCCGAACAGCAACGACGGCGCGTCGCGGTATTGCGCGGCCGGATCGCTGCCGTAATACAGCACTTCCGCGCGCTGGTAGTCGCGCAGCACGGGCACCGCCGCCAGCACGCCGCCGACCGACAGCACCGCGAACAGCCCGAAGGCTGCGCGCCCCGGCAGGAAACGCAGCGGCTTCACGTCGAGCAGCCCGATCACGAACATCGCCGGCAACAGGAAGAACATGTACTGCTGCGGATACTCGACCAGCGCATGCATCAGCAGGATGCCGATCAGCGCGAAGCCGAACACGCGCATGCTCGACTGCGGCGCGCGCACCGCACGCACGAACCACGTCACGAGCGCGACGACGAGCACGCCCAGGCCGACGAGGCCGGACTTCGCCAGCAGGTCGATGAAGATGTCGTGCGAGTTGTTCGCGATCTCGACGCCGCCCAGCGCGCGCACGAGCGCGAACTGGTGTGACGGGAACTCGCCCCAGCCGACGCCGAGCAGCGGGTGCTCGCGGAACATCGCGAGCCCGTACTTCCACAGTGCGAGGCGCGGCGCGATCTGCCCCGCGTCACGCATCCGGTCGGCCGCGGATTCCGCGAGGTTCAGGTGATAGTGCACGTTGGCCCAGCGCACCGCGACGTTCACCGCGATGAACGCCACCGCGAGCACGACCGGGATCAGCCACGCGCGCGCATTGCCCGGCGCGCGGCGCGTTTCAAGCCACGCCATCCAGAAGCCCGCGACGACCATCACCGCGACCTGCAGCCACGGCCCGCGCGACACCGTCAGCGCAAGACCGACCGACAGCACGAGCGACAGCGCGAGCCACGCCCACACCGCGAGCCGGCGCGTCTGCACGAGATACAGCGCGCCCGCAAGCGCGAACGCGATGTAGCTGGCCAGATGGTTCGCCTGCGCCATGTTGCCGTACGGGCGGCGATCGACTGCGACGTTGTACATCACGACGAACGGCGACAGCGCCGACTCGAGGTGGAACAACTGCACGATCTGGGTGCCGACCGCGAACACGCCGCCGACGAGCAGCGCGCCGGCCATCATCCGCGACACGGCCTCGGCCAGCCCGTCGCGCGCGAGCGTAAAGCCTGCCTGCATCGCGACCAGCGCGGCGGCGAGATAGCCGACCGCGAGCCAGTTCATCGACGGCACCTTGAGCGGAATCAGCGCGACCTGCGCGATGAGCACCATCGCGAACCCGAGCGGCGCAACGAACGCGGCCGGCGCGGCGAACGGTTCGGCCGGGCGACCGGTGCGCGCGAGCAGCACGACGGACACCCCCACCAGCAGATACAGCACCAGCGCGGAAAACTCGGAATAGAAGGTCGGGATCGGATACGTGTGATTCGTGATCGCGTACGGCACGATCAGGGCGACAGCCAGCGCAACGAGCGGCAACGAACGGGAAAAAGTAGAAGGCATGAGCGAACCGGATGTCAGCAACCGGCGCACTATACAAAACTTTCCCCCCTCTGTGCGGGGCCTTCGCGCCGCGCCCCGGCGCGGGGCGGCCGCCCCGGCCGACCGAAGCGGCGGCCGGCATGCTGCCCGTGCCGCCCTGCTCCGCTGCCGGCACTACGCACGGCACTCCGCCGGCGCATATTTCGCAGGCAGCGTCGCGGCATCGCCCGGCAACGGCCCGGCCCCCGGCGCCGGCAGCGACGACGCGTCCTTGCCGGCGGCGAAGCACTCCCACGCGATCGCGCCGGCCTGCATCGCGCCCTTTTTGAGCGGCACGCGTGCGGTGGGCGCGTCGGCCTTGTCGGGCGCGGACGGCACGAGCACCAGCGTATTGGCGCCCGCCGCCGCGACGCGCGTGGTGAAGGCGACCGTGATCTGGCCGGTCTCGCCGTCGATCGCGACGGATTCGACGTTGCGGGTCGCGGCCGGCGGGCTGTAGCCGCCGTCGAGGCCCGCGCCGCTCGCGGCGTTGTCGGCGACGGCCAGCCGCGCGGACGACGCAAGCGCGAGCCCCTCGCCGACACGCGAGCGCGCAAGGTAATCCTGGTACGCGGGAATCGCATAGGCGGCGATCACGCCGACGATCGCCAGCACGATCATCAGTTCGATCAGCGTGAAGCCGGCCGGCCGCCAGCGCGGCGATGACCGGTTTGCGCGCCGCAGGTCGGCGGCAACACGACGGAACAGGGAAACGGAAAAGGCTTCGAACATGGCAGGCTCCGGAAACGAAAAACGCCTGCCGTTAAAGGCAGGCGTCTCGATCGTAGCCAGCAGGCCGTGAATCCGGCAGTCCGCCGGATGGCCAGTGTCAGTGTGCGCGCGGTGCGCCGCTGCGCCGCCTGAGCGCGTAACCGATCGCCACCACGAACAGCGCGCCCGCGATGCTCGCCCCGTAGAGCACCGGCTGCGTATCGAGCACCGGCCAGCGGTCGCCGACCGGGTCGTTCACGATCAAGCCGCCCGCGATCCAGCCGAGCAGCCCGGCGCCGAGCGCCACGACGATCGGGAAACGGTCGAGCAGCTTCAGCACCAGCGTGCTGCCCCACACGATGATCGGCACGCTGACGACGAGCCCGAAGATCACGAGCGGGATCCGGTGCGACGGGTCGGCCTGCTCGGCCGCGCCGGCGATCGCGATCACGTTGTCGAGGCTCATTACCGCGTCGGCGATCACGATCGTCTTCACGGCGTCCCACAGCCGGCTGGCCGGCTTGATGTCGTCGTGCGCGTCGGCGGCCGGCGCCATCAGCTTGATGCCGATCCACAGCAGCAGCAACCCGCCGCCGAACTTCAGGAACGGCACGTCGAGCAGCGCGACCGCAAACGTGATCAGCGCGACGCGCAGCAGGATCGCACCCGCGGTGCCCCAGATGACACCGCGCAGCCGCTGGTTCGCGGGCAGGTTGCGGCAGGCGAGCGCGATGACGACGGCGTTGTCGCCGCCGAGCAGGATATCGATGATGACGATCTGGAGCACGGCGCCCCAGTGCAGCGACGTCAGGAATTCGAGCATGGGGTGATGTGCAGGACAGTGGCGGCCTGGCAGGCGGCCGGGTTCATCGCCGGCACATGCACGACGCATGTCCGGTGGGTGCTTACGAATTCATTGCGCGAGCATAACAAAAAACGCCGGCAAGGCCGGCGTTTTTTGCAGGACGAACCCAAGGGGAAATATTACAGTGCCTTCTTCAGCAGACGGCCCATTTCCGACGGGTTGCGCGTGACGGTGATGCCGCACGCTTCCATGATTTCCAGCTTCGCTTCGGCCGTATCCGCACCGCCCGAGATCAGCGCGCCGGCGTGGCCCATGCGCTTGCCCGGAGGCGCCGTGACGCCAGCGATGAAGCCGACGACCGGCTTCTTCATGTTGTCCTTGATCCACTCGGCGGCATTGGCTTCGTCCGGACCGCCGATTTCGCCGATCATCACGACTGCGTCCGTATCCGGATCGTCGTTGAACATCTTCATCACGTCGATGTGCTTCAGACCGTTGATCGGGTCGCCGCCGATACCGACTGCCGACGACTGGCCGAGGCCCAGTGCCGTCAGCTGCGCAACGGCTTCATACGTCAGCGTGCCCGAACGCGACACGACGCCGATGCGGCCCTTGCGGTGGATGTGACCCGGCATGATGCCGATCTTCAGTTCGTCCGGCGTGATCGTGCCCGGGCAGTTCGGCCCGAGCAGCAGCGTCTTGCGGCCTTCGCGACGCATGCGGTCCTTCACTTCGATCATGTCGCGCACGGGAATGCCTTCCGTGATGCAGATCGCGAGATCGAGGTCGGCTTCGACCGCTTCCCAGATCGCAGCAGCTGCGCCTGCCGGCGGAACGTAGATGACCGACACGGTCGCGCCGGTTTCTGCCTTCGCTTCCTTGACGCTCGCGTAGATCGGAATGCCTTCGAAATCTTCGCCGGCCTTCTTCGGGTTCACGCCCGCGACGAATGCTTCGCGGCCGTTTGCGTATTCACGGCAGGCGCGCGTATGGAACTGACCGGTCTTGCCGGTAATGCCCTGCGTGATGACCTTCGTGTCCTTGTTGATCAGAATCGACATGTATTTTGACCTCTGTTCGATTGGCGTCGCGTGCAAGCCGCGCCGCCATGCGTATTCGATAGCGTTACTTGCCTGCGGCAGCCGCGACGACCTTCTGCGCAGCTTCTTCCATGCTGTCCGCCGAGATGATCGGCAGGCCCGAATCGGCCAGCATCTTCTTGCCGAGGTCCTCGTTCGTGCCCTTCATGCGCACGACGAGCGGCACGTTCAGGTTCACGGCCTTCGAACCGGCGATCACGCCTTCCGCGATCACGTCGCAGCGCATGATGCCGCCGAAGATGTTCACGAGGATCGCCTTCAGGTCCGGGTTCTTCAGCATCAGCTTGAACGCTTCCGTGACCTTCTCGGTCGTCGCGCCACCGCCGACGTCCAGGAAGTTCGCCGGTTCGCCGCCGAACAGCTTGATGGTGTCCATCGTTGCCATCGCGAGGCCTGCGCCGTTCACGAGGCAGCCGATGTTGCCGTCGAGCGAGATGTACGCGAGGTCGAACTTCGACGCTTCGATTTCAGCCGGATCTTCTTCGTCCAGGTCGCGGTACGCGACGATTTCCGGGTGGCGGAACAGCGCGTTCGAGTCGAAGTTGAACTTCGCGTCGAGTGCGGTGACCTTGCCGTCGCCGGAGACGTTCAGCGGGTTGATTTCAGCCAGCGATGCGTCGGTTTCCCAGAATGCCTTGTACAGGCCTTGCAGGATCGCGCGCGCTTGCGGGATCGAAGCAGCCGGCACGCCGATCTTCGCGGCCAGATCGTCTGCCTGGGCGTCGAGCAGGCCCGTCGACGGCTCGACGATGACCTTGTGGATCAGTTCCGGGTGCTTTTCGGCAACTTCTTCGATGTCCATCCCGCCTTCGCTCGAACCCATCAGGACGATCTTTTGCGAGATGCGATCGACGACGAGGCTGACATACAGTTCCTGCTTGATGTCCGCGCCTTCTTCGATCATCAGACGGTTGACCTTCTGGCCTTCCGGACCGGTCTGGTGCGTGACGAGCTGCATGCCGAGGATCTGGTTCGCGTATTCGCGGACCTGCTCGATCGACTTCGCCACCTTCACGCCGCCGCCCTTGCCACGGCCACCCGCGTGAATCTGAGCCTTCACGACCCATACCGGGCCGCCGAGCTCTTCTGCCACCTTGACGGCCTCGTCAACCGAGAACGCCGGCTTGCCGCGCGGTACCGCGACTCCGAATTTCCGCAGGATTTCCTTACCCTGGTACTCGTGAATCTTCATGCGTGATTCCCTTCAGTCTGAGAGTTGGATGAAAAGTCGCTTTAGACGCTTCTTCGAATGATTTCCGTTCATTCCTTCGTGCTGCCATCACCGGGCAAATCCGGCCGAAGCGGGCCATACCACCGCGGGTAATACTGCCGCACGACCTCGCCGTCGAACCGCAACGCACGGCAGCGGCCGAGCTGGAAAGGCGGTTCGGCGTGCACGTCGCCCTGATCCGGCCCTTCGCCGCCCTCCTCGCGCACGTTCCACACGTCACCGGCGAACGCCTGGATCGCTGCCGTCGGCAGCACGGCGCACAGTTCGGTGAGATGGGAACAGCCTGCGACGCCGGCGAGCAGCCGGTTCGCGTTGCGGCGGAAATTGCGGAAGAGATTGAGCCCGATGAGGGCCCGATAGGCAGGAGGGGCGGATTGACAGTGACCGGGATAGGGAACCCATTCCGAAGACGCTTCGGCGTCGACGACATTGAGGTCACGATCGATAGTCACGCGCAGCCAGAGTTCGTGGATCGGCAGGCCCTGGGGCCGGATGCCCGACGCAAGCGCGACATCGCGCGGCTTGTGGTCGGTCAGGCAGGCTTCGATGTCCCACAAGCCGTCGCCGCGCTCGTAAGCTTCCGCTCGGATTGCGCGTCGATGTCGCAACTGACGGGGCACGGGCTCGGATAGCGGCATGCTGGAGGTTGAGGCCGAAGAGGAAAACCCACGGATTTTAGCATATTGGGTATTTGAGACACTTTGACGCGACGGCGGGTATTCCCGCCTGTCCGGAAGCAGTTGCGTTGCAGCAAAATCGCGCGCCACGCGCGCGATCGGCACGGTCAGTCGTCGATCGGGAAATCGTCGCCGACCTTCAGCAACTTCACGATGGTCGCGCTCGAGAAGCCCCGCGCCGCGAGAAAGCGCGCCTGCTTCGCCCGCTCGGCCGGCGTTTGCGGCAGTGCACCGAATTTCTTGCGCCAGACCGCCTGCGCACGTGCCCATTCGGTCTCGCGAAGCTGCTCGTTCACCTCCTCGACGAGCGTATCGCCGACCGCATGACGCTTCAGCTCGCTGACGATGCGCGCGACGCCGACACGCGACGCGCGGCGATGCACGAGACTCTCGGCAAAACGCGCATCGGACAGCCAGCCATCCTTCTCCAGCGCATCGAGCACCGGCTCGACGGACTCGTCTTCGCCGACATACGGCGCGAGCTTGCGCGCGAGTTCCGTGCGGCTGTATTCGCGCCTCGACAGATAGCCGAGCGCACGGCCTTTCAACGAACGCGGCGGCTTCGACGACTTGCGCGTGCCGGCACCCGGATCGTCGCCGGAAGCAGCGCTTGAAGCACCGCCCGACGCACGGCGTGTGCGGCTCGGATGCTGGCTGCTGCGCGTATAGACATCTTCCGTCGCAGGCGCCGACGCATCGGATGCGCGATCGCCAGGGAAACTGACACCGGACACGCGACGACGGGAGCGGTCGTGCGCGTCGAACGATTCATCGTCGTCGAACGGATCGTCCGGTGCGGCAATCTCAAACGAAACGAGGGCATCGTCGGATGCCCTCGTCGCGGTGCGGTTCGCGGCATGGCTGCCCGCGATCCGCCGATCGGCGCTCGAGGACCCGGCTCGCCGGCCGGGGCGACCCGCCGCTTCGGGCGCGTCGCTCTCCTCCGGCTCGCCAGCCTGACCTCGGCGCCCGACCATCACTCTTCTTCGTCCACCGCCTCGGCTTCGTTGCCTGCACCATCGGGCATTGCGACGACGCCGAGCGATTCGCGGATGCGGTTCTCGATCTCGCGCGCGATTTCCGGATTCTCGCGCAGGAATTCACGCGCGTTGTCCTTGCCCTGGCCGATCTTCTCGCCGTTGTAGCTGTACCAGGCGCCTGCCTTGTCGACGATCTTCGCCTGCACGCCGAGATCGATGATCTCGCCCTGACGCGAAATGCCCTCGCCATACAGGATATCGAAGATCGCTTCGCGGAACGGCGGCGACACCTTGTTCTTGACGACCTTCACGCGGGTTTCGTTGCCGATCACCTCGTCGTTCTTCTTGATCGAGCCGATCCGGCGGATGTCGAGACGCACCGACGCATAGAACTTCAGCGCGTTACCGCCCGTCGTGGTTTCCGGGTTGCCGAACATCACGCCGATCTTCATACGAATCTGGTTGATGAAGATCACCAGGCAGTTCGTGCGCTTGATCGTGCCGGTCAGCTTGCGCAGCGCCTGCGACATCAGGCGGGCCTGCAGGCCCGGCAGCGAATCGCCCATCTCGCCTTCGATTTCGGCCTTCGGCACGAGCGCCGCGACCGAGTCGATGACGATCATGTCGATCGAGCCCGAGCGCACCAGCGCATCGGTGATTTCCAGCGCCTGCTCGCCGGTGTCCGGTTGCGAAATCAGCAGCTCCGGCACATTCACGCCGAGCTTCGACGCGTACTGGACGTCGAGCGCGTGCTCGGCGTCGATGAACGCTGCGGTGCCGCCCAGCTTCTGCAGCTCGGCGATGACCTGCAGCGTGAGCGTGGTTTTACCGGACGATTCCGGGCCGTAGATCTCGACCACCCGGCCGCGCGGCAGGCCGCCGACGCCAAGCGCGATGTCGAGGCCCAGCGAACCCGTGGAGACGACCTGGATATCTTCCGCCGCCTCGCCGTCGCCCATGCGCATGATCGAGCCCTTGCCGAACTGCTTCTCGATCTGGGCAAGCGCGGCGGCCAGCGCCTTGCTCTTCTCGGCGGTCATCCCGGAGCCCTTCTTGCTATCTTCCATGAATCGTCCTTTGCTATGATGAGCAGCGTCTGTCAGAGGCGCGCCCGCTTTCAAGCGCCGCCCACGAATGCAGACACTGTATAAAAAAACAGTGTTTTGTGCAAGCCCGCAATGCAGGCTGCGTTGTACACGAATAACTTCGGAGACAGCCGGCCGGCGCGAACGCCCTGCCGGCCATCGGTCAGCACCATGCGAATTCTCATCGCGGAAGACGACAGCATACTCGCGGACGGCCTCACCCGGTCACTCCGCCAATCGGGCTATGCGGTCGACCACGTGAAGAGCGGCGTCGATGCCGATACGGCACTGTCGATGCAGACGTTCGACCTGCTGATCCTCGACCTCGGGCTCCCGAAAATGTCCGGGCTCGACGTGCTCAAGCGCCTGCGCGCCCGCAATTCCAACCTCCCCGTGCTGATCCTGACGGCCGCCGACAGCGTCGACGAGCGCGTGAAGGGGCTCGACCTCGGCGCCGACGACTACATGGCCAAGCCGTTCGCGCTCAACGAGCTCGAGGCGCGCGTGCGCGCGCTGACCCGGCGCGGTGCGGGCGGCGGCCCGACCGTCGTGCGCCACGGCTCGCTCGCGTTCGACCAGGTCGGCCGCATCGCGTACGCGAACGATCGCGTGCTCGACCTCTCCGCGCGCGAGCTCGGCCTGCTCGAGGTGCTGCTGCAGCGGATCGGCCGGCTCGTGTCGAAGGAGCAGCTCGTCGACCATCTGTGCGAATGGGGCGAGGAAGTCAGCAACAACGCGATCGAAGTCTACGTGCACCGGCTGCGCAAGAAGATCGAACCCAGCGGCGTACGGATCTCGACCGTGCGCGGCCTCGGCTACTGCCTCGAGAAGGCCGCGCCCGCCGCGCCCGCCGACTCGGCCGCGCCCCAGCCCGCGGTGGCCGGCACGCCGCTGCGCTGACCCCGGGCGTTGCCGCGATGGCCACGCCGGCCCCTACCCGCCACCCGACCGGCGCGCCGTCGTCGGCCGCCGACGAGGCGCGCGACGCGCGCTACGAGAACCCGTTCGCGCCGCCCGACGAAACCGATGCGCCCGAGGCGCCGCGCCCGCGCTCGCTGTTCGGCGAGATCCTCGACTGGATGCTCGCGCCGCTGCTGCTGCTGTGGCCGATGAGCATCGCCGTCACCTACCTCGTCGCGAAGACGATCGCGAACGGCCCGTTCGATCGCGCGCTCGAGACCAACGCGTACGTGCTCGCGCGGCAGATCCATCCGGTAAACGGCGTCGCCGAGCTGACGCTGCCGCAGCAGACGCGCGACTTCCTGCGCGCGGACAACGTCGACAGCGTCTATTTCCAGGTGCTCGGCACCCGCGGCGAACTGGTCGCGGGCGAAGCCGACATGCCGCTGCCGCGCGACGAGGACCGCCCGCCGCCGGGCGTCGTCATGTTCCGCGACGACCTGCTGCGCGGCAACGACGTGCGCGTCGCGTATACGACGGTCGCGCTGCCGCAATCGGACAGCACACAGCCCGTGCTCGTGCAGGTCGGCGAAACGCTGGACAAGCGCAACGCGCTCGCGAACGACATCATCAAGGGCGTGATCCTGCCGCAGTTCGTGATCCTGCCGCTCGCGATCCTGCTGGTCTGGTTCGGGCTGTCGCGCGGGCTCGCGCCGCTCAACGCACTGCAGGCGCACATCCGCGCGCGGCGGCCCGACGACCTGTCGCCGGTCGAGGCGCAGCGCGCGCCGCCCGAGATCGAGCCGCTCGTCACGTCGTTCAACGACCTGCTCGCCCGTCTCGAACAGAACATGGCGCTGCAAAAGCGCTTCATCGCCGACGCCGCCCACCAGATGAAGACGCCGCTCGCGGGCCTGCGCACGCAGGCCGAGTTCGCGCTGCGCCACCCCGTGCCGCCCGACGTGCAGCGCTCGCTCGAACAGATCGCGACGAGCTCCGAGCAGGCCGCGCGGCTCGTCACGCAACTGCTCGCGCTCGCGCGCGCCGAGAACCGCGCGAGCGGGCTGACGTTCGAGCCGGTCGAGATCGCCTCGCTCGCGCGGCGCGCGGTGCGCGACTGGGTGCAGGCCGCGCTCGCGAAACGCATGGATCTCGGCTACGAAGGCCCGCCGGACGACACGCCGCTCGACGTCGACGGCAACCCGGTGATGCTGCGCGAGATGCTCGGCAACCTGATCGACAACGCGATCCGCTACACGCCGGAAGGCGGCCGCATCACGGTGCGCGTGCGCGCCGAGCCCGCCGCGCGGTTCGTGCATCTCGAAGTCGAGGACACCGGGCCGGGCATCCCGGCCGCCGAACGCGAGCGCGTCGTCGAGCGCTTCTACCGGATCCTCGGCCGCGAAGGCGACGGCAGCGGCCTCGGGCTCGCGATCGTGCGCGAGATCGCCACGCAGCACGGCGGCACGCTGACGCTCGACGATCACGTCTACCAGCACGCCCCGCGCCTCGCCGGCACGCTCGTGCGCGTCAGCCTGCCGCTGACCGAAGCCGCCCCGGATTAACCCTGACGCGCGCCGCCGCGGCCCGCCTCGATTACGTCAAAATCGACGATTTTGGCGACGTTAAAAGAGCGATAGGCACTCAAAGCCGAAAATTAGACGAAAGTTAACGCGCACCCGCTTTGCACACGCGAGTCAGTCCGCCGTAAGTTTCCCTACCAATAATCGTCAACAGGCCCGCCCCACCCAAGGCGGCCGCACACCTACAAAGGGACTTGGAGACGACTCATGGCAACGTTAGGCGGGCAAATTTCGCACTCGCCGATGACGGGCGAAGAGAAGAAGGTGATCTTCGCGTCGTCGCTCGGCACCGTGTTCGAGTGGTACGACTTTTACCTGGCCGGCTCGCTCGCGGCCTACATCAGCAAGAGCTTCTTCTCCGGCGTCAACCCGACCGCCGCCTTCATCTTCACGCTGCTCGGCTTCGCGGCCGGCTTCGCGGTGCGGCCGTTCGGCGCGATCGTGTTCGGCCGCCTCGGCGACCTCGTCGGCCGCAAGCACACGTTCCTCGTGACGATCGTGATCATGGGCATCTCGACCTTCGTGGTCGGCTTCCTGCCCGGCTACGCGTCGATCGGCATCGCCGCGCCCGTGATCTTCATCGCGATGCGGCTGTTGCAGGGTCTTGCGCTCGGCGGCGAGTACGGCGGCGCGGCGACCTACGTCGCCGAGCACGCGCCGGCCAACCGTCGCGGCTTCTACACCGCGTGGATCCAGACGACCGCCACGCTCGGCCTGTTCCTGTCGCTGCTCGTGATCCTCGGCGTGCGCACCTTCATCGGCGAGGAAGCGTTCGGCAGCTGGGGCTGGCGCGTGCCGTTCGTCGCGTCGATCCTGCTGCTCGCGGTGTCGGTGTGGATCCGGATGCAGTTGAACGAATCGCCGGTGTTCCTGCGTATCAAGGCGGAAGGCAAGACGTCGAAGGCGCCGCTGACCGAAGCGTTCGGCCAGTGGAAGAACCTGAAGATCGTGATCCTCGCGCTCGTCGGCCTGACCGCCGGCCAGGCCGTCGTGTGGTACACGGGCCAGTTCTACGCGCTGTTCTTCCTCACGCAGACGCTGAAGGTGGACGGGGCGAGCGCGAACATCCTGATCGCGATCGCGCTGCTGATCGGCACGCCGTTCTTCCTGTTCTTCGGTTCGCTGTCGGACAAGATCGGCCGCAAGCCGATCATCCTCGCGGGCTGCCTGATCGCGGCACTGACCTACTTCCCGCTGTTCAAGGCGCTCACGCACTACGCGAACCCGCAACTCGAGATCGCCACGCAGAAGGCGCCGATCACGGTCATCGCCGATCCGGCCGCCTGTTCGTTCCAGTTCAACCCGGTGGGTACGTCGAAGTTCACGAACTCGTGCGACATCGCGAAGAGCGCGCTCGCGAAGGCCGGCCTGAACTACGAGAACGTCGCGGCACCGGCCGGCGCAACGGCCGAGATCAAGGTGGGCGACACGGTGATCCCGGCCTACGAAGGCAAGGCGACCGACGCGAAGGCGCAGGGCGCGGCGTTCGACAAGACGCTCGCGTCGACGCTGAAGGCGGCCGGCTACCCGGCCAAGGCGGACCCGGCGCAGCTCAACTGGCCGATGACGATCGTGATCCTGACGATCCTCGTGATCTACGTGACGATGGTCTACGGCCCGATCGCCGCAATGCTGGTCGAGATGTTCCCGACGCGGATCCGCTACACGTCGATGTCGCTGCCCTATCACATCGGCAACGGCTGGTTCGGCGGCTTCCTGCCGGCCACCGCGTTCGCGATCGTCGCGGCGAAGGGCGACATCTACTCGGGTCTCTGGTATCCGATCGTGATCGCGCTGGCCACGTTCGTGATCGGCCTGCTGTTCGTCAAGGAGACGAAGGACTCGAACATCTACGCGCAGGATTGAGGGTGAAGGGCGGGTTGTCGTTTCCCGGACGCGGGTTCCGGCGAACGACAACCCGCCCCACGGCGAGGCCGGCACGGGCCGCCGGCAACTTTTTTCGCGGAAGATGAAAAAAGGTGTTGACAGCCCGAGCGTCGATCTACATAATTCAAGTCTTCGGCGAATTAGCTCAGTCGGTTAGAGCGACGGAATCATAATCCGCAGGTCCGGGGTTCGAGTCCCTGATTCGCCACCAAATGTAGAAAGGGCTCAGCGCAAGCTGAGCCCTTTTTCTTTGCTCTGACCCGTCCTGCAATAGGTTGACACTTTTTCGACGAATCGAAGATGTGGCAAGTGGAGCAAGGGATCAAGCGGACGCAGCAAGACTACAGTCTGGCTTTTAAGCTGTCGGTCGTGGCGCAGGTCGAAAAAGGCGAGCTGACGTACAAAGAGGCGCAGCGACGCTACGGCATCCAGGGTCGCTCGACCGTGCTGGTATGGTTACGCAAGCACGGCTTGCAGGATTGGGCCGATCCATCCGGTCGTGCCTCATCGGACTCCACCATGCCGAAGCAAGGATCGAAGCCGCCCACGCCCGAGCAGCGCATCAAGGAACTGGAAACGCAATTGCGCGAAGCGCAGGAGAAGGCTGCGCTGTTCGAGGCCGTGCTCGACGTGATGCGCAAGGATTACGGGATCACCGTAAAAAAGCCTTCGGGCAGGTCGTCGCGCAAAAGCGGATCGAAAAGCTGAGCGTCGAGCGGGCCTGCCGCTATATGGGCATCAGCCGGCAAGCGTATTACAAGCGTTGCCGGTTCGAGAAGCATCGCGATTCGGAGGCTGTGGCCGTGACCGCCCTCGTCGGGCCTGTCAGCAATTTCGTGTTCAAGGCATATGATGCTCCGAAGGAGACTATATGCCTCGCAAACCGAAAGCCAAACCGATAGACCTGCCGGCGATTCCCGCCGCGTTGCTTGAGCAATTCGGCAGCGGTCCGATGACGGCCGAAGCGATCAACGCCGCAACGATGGCCCTCAAGAAGGCGCTGATCGAGCGAGCACTGGGCGGTGAGATGAGTCATCATCTGGGCTACCCGCCTGGCGCGGCCAAGCCGAGCGCCGTAACCAATCAGCGCAATGGCACGGGCGCCAAGACGGTGCTGACCGAGGACGGCCCGATCCGTATCGAGGTGCCTCGTGACCGCGACGGCAGCTTCGAACCGCTGCTGATTCCCAAACACGAACGACGCTTCACGGGCTTCGACGACAAGATCGTCGCCATGTACGCCCGGGGCATGACCGTGCGTGAGATTCAGGGATTTTTGCAAGAGCAATACGGTACCGAGGTTTCGCCCGATTTCATCAGCTCGGTCACCGACGAGGTCATGGCCGAAGTGACCGCCTGGCAAGCGCGGCCGCTCGAGCCGATGTATCCGGTGGTGTTCTTTGACGCGCTGCGGGTCAAGATTCGCGAAGACGCCGTGGTGCGCAACAAGGCGATCTACCTTGCGCTGGGCGTTCTGCCCGACGGCACGCGCGATATTCTAGGCTTGTGGATCGAAGGCACCGAAGGCGCCAAGTTCTGGATGAAGGTGTTCAACGATCTCAAGACACGTGGCGTTCACGACATCCTAATCGCCGTGACCGACGGCCTCAAAGGCATGCCCGAGGCGCTGGCTGCCGTGTTTCCGGCGACCACGCTGCAGACCTGCATCGTTCACCTGATCCGCAACAGCCTCGATTACGCCAGCTGGAAAGACCGTCGAGGATTAGCCGCAGTGATTCGCCCAATCTACTGCGCACCGAGTGCGGAGGCGGCTCAGGCAGAACTCGACGCCTTTGCCGCAGGGCCATGGGGCCAGAAATTCCCGACAGTCAGTGCGGCATGGCGCAACGCCTGGGATCGTGTGATTCCGTTCTTCGCGTTTCCGCCGGCGGTTCGCAAGGTTATATACACTACGAACGCCATCGAGAACATCAACTCGCAGCTGCGCAAGATCATCAAGACTCGAGGACACTTCCCGACCGATGAGGCTGCCACCAAGCTCATCTGGCTGGCACTGCGCAACATCACCGCCGATTGGGGGCGTGCTGCTCATGACTGGAAGGCGGCTATGAACCAGTTCGCCATCCTTTACGAGGATCGATTCGTTCGACCATCCGTGTGAATCTCAACCCGCCTTGAACACGGAAATCCTGACACCCCCGCATCTGGTATCTCCGGGTCGCCCTCAATCTCTTCAAGCTGCGCTCAGCACCCGGCGACCTGAACAAATTTCGCATCAATCTCAAGCAAGGCATCATCGACGCCTGTACGCGGTGATACCGAACGGCGCAAAAATCGATACCCCGCGCAATGCCGCCCGGCACACCGCAGTACGCACACGACACCGCGCTTAGAATCGGTACGTCCAAATTCCCGCTGCATCCGGGCATAACGTCAATGAGAAAACGCCTCGCATGCTTCCTGTCGATTCTGATCGGCATCGCAATCCCGCTCGCCTGCCGGGCCGACCCGCTGCCAGACACCACCGTCGACGGCCTGCATTGGAGATTCGAGCAACTGCACGACACCGGGCACGATGACGATTACGAAGTAGCCGCCCGTCGAGGCGAACAGGTGCTGATCTGGGACAATGGCAAGAACCGGCAAGCTTATGCAGGAGCCGTGTTCCTGCTGGTCTCCGCTCCCTATGATCAGGTGCAGCCGCTGGTGGAGCGCGTGCTGCAACGGACGAGCCCGGTCAAGGCCAGTGCCAATAGCTGGCAGTTGCAGAATATGCCGGCCCCCTGGAGCCATGTCCTGTTGTCGCGCCGGCCGGACCTGCGCGCAGCCATCGCCGACCATGCGACCCTGCCGAAACTGCAGCAGGCGCTGCAACAAGGCGCAATCACCCGTCAGGAACTGGACTGGCGCATGGATCAGGCTCGGGCCCGCGTCGACCGGCTGTTCCGCGGCTCCGGCCTGCCCGCGCTGCAACCCACCTACGCGTTCTGGGAGGCCCGTCAGGATCACAGCGACGGCATCACCGGCCAGTACCGGAGCGCGCTGTCCGTCAGGGTGCAGGACACGAGCGCCATATTCGGGCATCCGGCGACGGTCGTTCAGTTCGGTCGCATCGACTCCCGGCCCAACCCCGACTACAGCCTGTGGAAAGCATTGACACTCCAGGACCTGGACGTGTTCAGCGGCAACCGGACGCAATCCAGCAGGACCGGCATCTCCGTCGTCCCGGCCGACGTGTTCACGGCATTGACCGACGCGTTGTCCGCACTGCCGGCCACGCTGGAAATCGCCACGTCGCCCGCTGCATGGCAGTTGCCCTCGGCACCGTCGATGCCGCCCCCCGCCATCAAGCCGGTGGCGCCGGACCCGAGCGCCCCGGTAATCAAGCCGTCGATCATCCGCTGGGACACGTTCGTGACCGACCCGTCGCAACGCACGTTGCTGTACCCGCACGACATCCTCGGCCTGCCGGATGGCAGCCTGCTGTTCAGCGCCCAGGTGGCCGACAACCGCGGCTGGAACGAGTACGTGTGGCGGCTGCGCGCGGCCAACGGCGCGTTGCAGGCGGACGAAATCTGGCACGGCAAGGAGGGGCCGCGACAGATGATGATCAACGGCGACGGCAGCGCCGTCTGGTTCGACGGCCAGCCCGACGCCAAGAGCAAGCCATGCCTGTACCGATACGACATCGCGAGCAGCAAGGTCGATCGTCATGAAGTCGTCTGGCCGAGCGAGACCGATTGGCGAGACCATCAGATGAGCGATATGTCCTGGATTCTCGATGACGATCTGCCGGCCAATTTCTGGCATGACCTCCGGCATGGCGAGAAGGACACGAATCCGGTCGGCTCCGAGTTCCTGACCGTGCAGCGCCCGGCGTCACCGCCGCCGGGCAACGACGATCCATGGCCGTTCGTCACGACGCTGTCGTCGGTACGCCAGTCGCTGATGGACGAGATCAGCAACGGCAGCAATGCGCTGATCTGGCCGGTACGCTGGCGGCCTTCCGGGAGCTACTGGACGGAGGATGCGCAAGGGCTCGCCGAGCTGGACGCCCGCACCGGCCGCACGCTGCGTACGATCGCGTTGCCCCGGCGCATCGGCACACCGGATTCCTTCAGCGCCGCCGGCGTCGCGCAATGGGTGCCCAAGCCGCTCGGCTCGCCGCAGGGTCAATGGATCGCGACAGGCTTCGCGCTGTTGCTCGACGACGACGGCAGCACGCCACCTCCCGTGAAGGACCCGGGCCCGAAACGGGCGCGCTTCGCCGGCATGCACGTGGTGGATCTCAAGAACGGGCACGTACTGTCGGCCCTGCTGGGCGCTGCCGACACCTTCAAGGCCGCCGCCCGTTCGGCAAACGGTCGCTTCCTTGCGATGGGTACGACCTGCAAAGCGGGCGGCTGGAAACATCGCGTGGCACTCTGGGATGTCGCACAGGGCCGCACGCCCGTACAGCTCGACGCATCGTCGCTACCCAAAAACAGCGAGATCCAGGCGCTGGCCTTTTCGTGGGACGGTTCTGCGCTGTGGGCAATCGGCACGCGCGAACTGATGCTGTGGAAATTGCCCGCCGCACTGCGCGATCGCGCGGGGCAAGGCGCTGTTCCGGATCAATCCCGCAACTGAAACCGTGGCATCGACACGCGGCTTTTCCGGGACGCCAACACCGCGGTGACCGGCGGCACGGCCACCCCGGCCGCGCCCCGGCGCCTCACGCCGCCACCGCCCCGCGCTGCAGCTTCGCCGCCTGCGCTCCCACCCGCCCGCGCCAGTTCTCCCCGCCTTCCAGCGACGGCGTCGCCTCGAACACCTCCGCGACCCAGTCGGCGAACACACGCACCTTCTGCGACAGGTGCCGGTTGTGCGGATAGACGATCGAAATCGGCTTCGGCTTCGGATTGCAGTCAGGCAGCACCTCGACCAGCGAGCCGTCGAGCAGGTTCGGCAGCACCATGAACAGCGTCGGCTGGATCATCCCGAACCCTTCGAGCCCGCACGTCACATAGGCATCCGAATCGTTGACCGTGACGCTGCCGTTCATCCGCACCTCGAACGGCTTGCCGTCGATCATGAACACCCACGGAATCGCACGCGCGCCGTGGCTCGCACGGAAATTCACCGCGTGATGGTCGGCGAGATCGGCAATCTCGTGCGGCTCGCCGTGACGCGCGAGGTAATCGGGCGACGCGCAGGTCACGCGCTTCAGCATCCCGATCCGCCGCGCGACCATCGACGAATCCTCGAGCGGCCCGACCCGGATCATGCAGTCGATGCCCTCCTCGACCGGATCCACGTAGCGGTCGGAGAGCCCCAGTTCGAGCGTGATGTCGGGGTAGCGCTGCCGGAAAATCGACAGCGACGGCAGCACGATGCGCCGCCCGAGCGAACTCGGCATGTGGACACGCAGCACGCCGCTCGGCTTGCGGTTGCCCGTCTGGAAACTCGCGTCGGCCTCCGCGATCTCCGAGATGATCTTCGTGCAATGCTCGTAGTACGCCGCACCTTCCGGCGTGAGCGACAGCCTGCGTGTCGTCCGGTGCATCAGGCGCACGCCCAGCAGCGCCTCGAGGTTCTGAATGATGGTCGTCACCGACGCGCGCGGCATCGCGAGCGTGTCGGCCGCGCGTGTGAAGCTGTTCGCGTCGACCACACGGGTAAAAACTTCCATTGCCTGGATTCGGTCCATGCCGCTCCCCCTTCGAATCGCCAACGGAACAGAATAGAGCGCGCGACGGGCACGGCACAAGCCCCCGTCCATTGTTCTCTGATCCTGAATAGTTTCTGCGTTTCGGACTGGAAATCGATCGATTTTCGTTCAGTCGCACTCGGCGATCGTTCCGGCCCCGAGCGCAGCCGCACGCCGTGCGTTATCGCACGAATCGCTCGCGATAGCCTTGCGGCGACACGCCGAGCACCCGCACGAAACAGCGTCGCAGCGTCTCCTCGGAGCCGAAGCCGCAACGCGCGGCGATCCGCTTGACGGGCCATGCCGTTTCGCCGAGCAGGCGCTGCGCGGCCTCGACGCGGAGCTGCTCGACCGCGCGCGCGGGGGTGCGGCCGGTGCCCGCGCGGTAGTGGCGCACGAAGCTGCGCTCGCTCATGCTTGCGCGCTCGGCCAGCGCGGGCACCGACAGGTCGGCCGTCAGGTGCTCCGCCATCCACGCATGCAGTTCGCCGAACCGGTCGTCGGTGCGCTGCATCGACAGCATCGTGCTGAACTGAGCCTGTCCGCCCGGGCGCTTCAGGAACACGACGAGTTCGCGCGCGACGTCGAGCGCGGTCGCCCGCCCCAGGTCCTCCTCGACCAGCGCAAGCGCGAGATCGATGCCGGCCGTCACGCCGGCCGAGGTCCACAACGCGCCTTCGCGAATGAAGATCGGATCGGATTCGACGCGCACGTTCGGATAGCGCGCCGCGAACTCGTCGCAGCGCGCCCAGTGCGTGACCGCACGGCGCCCGTCGAGCAGGCCGGCCTCGGCGAGCAGGAATGCGCCGGTGCAGACGGACGCCACGCGCCGCGTGCGCGCCGCCTGCTGCCGCACCCAGCGCACCAGCCGCGCGTCCCGGGATGCCGCATGCACGCCCTTGCCGCCGGCGACGATCAGCGTATCGGGATGGCGTGCGGCCGAGCGCAGCGACTCGGCCATCACGACGAGACCCGACGACGTCTCGACGGGCCCCGCCTCGGCCGCGACGACACGCGGCGCGTAGGGCGCCGGCTGGCCGCGCTCCAGCGCGAGCTCGTTGACGGACGCAAACACCTGCAGCGGCCCCGACACGTCGAGCAGCTGGGCACGAGGGAACGCGAGGACCAGGATCGAACGCGGGGCGGCAGGCATGGCGATTGGCTGAAAACGTGGGTGATATGGCAATTTCGCCAAACACTACGCGCCTAGAATCGATCTGTCCATCCCGCGCCGGCAACGGTGCGCCCCCCTTCCAACCGGAGTCTTCGCATGACCCTGCATATCGGCTTTCTCGTGTTCCCGGGCGTCCAGCAACTCGATCTCACCGGCCCGCACGACGTGCTCGCATCACTGCCCGACGCGGCCGTCCACCTGGTCTGGAAGTCGCGCGACACCGTCGCGTCGAGCAGCGGGCTCGCGCTCGCGCCGACCTGCACGTTCGACGATTGCCCGCCGCTCGACGTGATCTGCATTCCGGGCGGCATCGGGATCAACGAACTGCTGCTCGATGCCGAAACGATCGCCTTCGTGCAGCAGCGCGCGGCCACCGCGCGCTACGTGACGTCGGTCTGCACGGGCGCGCTGCTGCTCGGCGTGGCCGGCCTGCTGCGCGGCCGGCGCGCGACGACGCACTGGGCATTCCACACGCTGCTCGAACCGCTCGGCGCGGTGCCGGTGCGCGAGCGCGTGGTGCGCGACGGCAACCTGATCACGGGCGGCGGCGTCACGGCCGGCATCGACTTCGCGTTGACGATCGCCGCGGAACTGGCCGGCGACGAGGAAGCGCAGGCGATCCAGCTGCAACTCGAATACGCGCCCGCACCGCCGTTCGACGCCGGTTCGCCGGACACCGCGCCGGCAGCCGTCGTGAAGCGCGTCACCGAACGTTCGGCGGCCAGTTTCGCGAAGCGCAAGGCGACGATCGAACAGGCGCTGCGCGCGGTGTCGCGCTGAATGCGGGTACGGGGAAATTGCCTCGATGACAGAAAGACGACGCGCACTCGCGCCGGAGAACATATCGATGAACATCGTCCGCAGCGCCGCGTTCACCGCGGACCGTGCGTGGGGCGCGCTCGACATCGCGAACCTGGGCGGCATCACGGTTCGCCTGCACTGGACCGACCAGCCGTATCGATGGCACTTGAACGACGGCGAGGAAGTGTTCGCGGTGCTCGACGGTCGCGTCGAGATGCGTTATCGGGAAGCAGGCGTCGAGCACGCGACGGTGCTCGAAACGGGTGACGTGTTCCACGCGACGGCCGGCACCGAGCATGTCGCGCATCCGCTCGGCGAAGCACGCATCCTCGTGATCGAAACCGAAGGCAGCGCCTGACGGCCGTTGGCCGTGCGCCGGGGCCACGTGGATGCCGACCGCATCCGCGCGGCGGGTTTCATCCGGAGATCGTCCCGGTGGCCTGCGACGCGATCAGCTTCGGCTGCGGCGTGCACTGGCACTGGCACAGGTCGTGTTCGAGCGCGACGACCTTGCCCATCACGGTCATCGTCCGCTCGCCGCCGTCGGACACGATCACGCCGGGCGACTTGCAGGCGGCGCAGAACACGGACCCGCCGAGATAGGCGAGTTCGCGTCCGTCGAACGACGAATTGGCGATCCCGTCGAGCACGACACCGCCGTGGTCGGTCGTGTCGCCCTTCAGAATGAATTTGCGGCTCATGTGTCGGTTCTTCCCTCGGAAATGCCGTGCAGCGCAGCATCACGGCCGCACGCGGGCAATCGGAATCCACCCGTCGATCGCGGGCGTGCCGCGAGCATATCACCGCTCGCGGCCGCCGCCTGCCGATCGCCGCATCCGTTAGAACTTGTGCCGGATGCCGATCCGCGCCTCGAACTGGCGGTCGTTCGCGGACGCGCCGGGGCCGTTGATCGCGGCAACCGCCGCGTGCCCCGTCGAATCGGTGCCCGATGCGCGCTGAAAGACGGCGGTCGCATACACGTCGGTGCGCTTCGACAGGAAATAGTCGAGCCCGGCCGCCACCTGGTGGTACGTCGCGCCGTCGCGGCCGTTCACGCCGCCGCCGCGCGTGTAGTCGTACGCGACGCCGCCGAACAGGTAGGGCGTGAACTGGTAGCGCACGCTGGCCTCGACGTTGTTGAACACCGCGTTGCCGGACACGCCGCCGGGGTTCGGCCCGGAAGACAGGTCGCCGAGCCCGCGGAACGACGTGTTCGTATACATCGCGCCGAGCGTCACCGCGCCGATCGCGTAGGTGCCGCCCGCCGCCGCGACCTGCAGCGTGCGCGCCGACGCATAACCGGAATACACGGGCGACAGCATGTTGTTGCCCGGCACGCCGCCGACCACCGGCGCGGGGCTGCCGGTCGTGCCGAAGAACGACACGTTCGGGTTGCGCGCATTCAGGTAGCCGGCCGCGACCACGAGCGGCCCGCGCGTGTAGCCGGCCGTCATCGACCACACCTGGTTGCGCGTCGCCGCGCCCGCGATGCCGCCCACGCCATACATGGCCGCGAAGCGCAATCCGCCGTAGTCGTTGCTGGTGAACTTGATCGCGTTGTTGGTCGAGTTCGCGTTGTTCACGTTGTCGAGATCACCGGGGTGCGCAACCATGTAGCCGCCGAACAGCGCGGCGGCCTCGAGCGGCCCGAGGAAGTCGACGTTGGTGTCGTACTGGCGCCCGAGCGTGACGGTGCCGAACGGCCCCGACAGCCCGACGAACGCCTTCTTGCCGAAGATCAGCCCGCCCTGCCCGAGCTTGCCGGTGCTCGGGTCGAAGCCGTTCTCGAGCGTGAAGACGGCCGCCAGCCCGCCGCCGAGATCCTCGACGCCGCGCAGCCCCCAGCGGCTCGCCTGCTGCACGCCGCCGAGCATCCGCCACGCCGGCTTGCCGCTCACGGTGCCGTTCGGGCCGGCGACCGCAACGTTGCTCGTGTAGGTCAGCCCTTCGTCGATAATGCCGTACAGCGTCACGCTGCTCTGTGCGTGCGCCGCACCCGAGATCAGCGCGACGCCCGCGCCTGCCAACAGCCGTTTTTTCATCGGAAGGTCTCCATTGCGCGGGTCGAATGGCAAAACGCAGGCGTGCGCGTCCCCCGCAGGCGCGCGGCCTGCTCCGGAGCAAACCGGAACGGTCAGGGGTAAATCGGGGAGGACGGCTAGCGCATCGCGTCGGCGACGACCGCCGGCGGGGCCCGGCGGCGGCCGGCCGCGGCTTCGTACGCGTGACCGAACTGCAGCACGCCCCAGTCGTCGCGATAGCGGCCGACGATCTGCATGCCGATCGGCAAACCGGTCGCGCCGAAGCCGCACGGCACCGACAGGATCGGCGCCTCGGTCGACGACAGGTACCAGCACACGCGCATCCAGTCGATGTACGACGTGCTCGCGGCCCCCTGCACGTGCGCAGGCGAGCGCAGGCCGACGTCGAACGGCATCACCTGTGTCGTCGGCAGCACGTAGAACGCGTAGCGCTGCATGAACGCGCGCATCCGCTCGAACAGCCGCGTCTTGCGCACGAACATGCGGCCGAGATCGGCGGCCGTCAGCGACCGATGCAGCCGGTATTCATCGTGAATCTCGGGCTTCAGCGCCGCACGTTGCGCATCGTCGAACCCGTCGACCAGCGTGCCGATCATCCATGCGCGCTCGATGCGGAACACGTCCTCGGCGTCCGACAGATCGGGATCGTCGAATTCGACTTCGCAACCGAGCGCCGCGAACACACGCGCCTGCGCATCGACCGCCCGCGCGATCTCGGGATCGACCGGCACGCCGGGCAGGCCGCGCGACATCGCGATGCGCGTGCCGCGGAAGTCGCGTTCGAGCGGCTGCGCGAAGCGTGCGCCCGGGTCCGCGAGTTCGGTCGCGGTCTCGCCGCCCGGCCCGGCGATCGCCGACAGCAGCAACGCGGTATCGGCCACGTCGCGCGCCATCGGCCCGTCGACGCCGAGCGTCGCCCAGCCGTTCAGGTCGGGCGCGCGCGGCACGCGGCCCGGCGACGGCCGCAATCCGACGACGTTGTTCCACGCGGCCGGGTTGCGCAGCGAACCGCCCATGTCGCTGCCGCACGCGAGCGGATTCATCCCGCACGCGAGCGCGGCCGCCGCGCCGCCGCTGCTGCCGCCCGCGGAACGCGTCAGGTCCCACGGGTTGCGCGTCGCGCCGAACACGTCGTTGAACGTATGCGACCCGGCGCCGAATTCGGGCGTGTTCGACTTGCCGATCATCAGCGCACCGGCGCTCGCGCAGCGGCGCACGACGAGCGCGTCATGCAGCGGCACGTGATCGGCGAACAACGGCGAACCGTAGGTCGTGCGCACGCCGCGCGTCGCGGTGAGATCCTTCTGCGATACCGGCAGCCCGTGCAGCGGCCCCTGCCATTCGCCGCGCATCCAGCGGGCGTCGATGTCGCGCGCACGGGCGCGCAGCACGTCGGGATCGACGACGGTCACGAGCGCATTCACGCGCGGGTTGACCGTCGCGATCCGCGCGAGATGCGCATCGAGCAGGTCGCACGCGCTGATCTGCCGTGTCTTCAGCAGGTCGAGCATCGTGCGGGCGGACAGGTCGCACAGGTCGCCGGCCATCACGTCGGCGGGCGGGGACGATAGCGAAACGGTGGCGGTCATACGGTTCGGGGCGAAGAAGGAAGAAAGCGGGAAATAAAGCGGGAAGGAAGGCGGCGGCAGCGGTCACGCATCGTGTTCGCTGCGATCCGATGCGAACGCGAGCGCGACGAGCGACAGCACGCCGCAGACGATCACGTACCACGCGGGCGCCGCCGGATTGCCGGTCGCGCCGATCATCCACGTGACGATGAACTGCGCGAAGCCGCCGAAGATCGACACGCCGCCCGCATATGCGATCGACAGCGCGGTGGCGCGCGTGCTCTTCGGGAACAGCTCGGCGAGGATCACGCCGTTCGCGCCGGCGTTGATCGAGTGCAGCGCGGCGAGCAGCATCACGACCGCGTACATCGTCGCGATCGACGGCACCGCGCGGATCAGCCAGAAGCCCGGCAGGATCAGCACGGTCAGCGCGAGGCGCGACCACAGCGCGACGCGCTTGCTGCCGTTGCGATCCGCCAGCCGCCCGCCGACCGGCGCGGCGACGAACATCACGGCGCCGGACAGGATCCCGCACCACAGCGCGGTATCCATCGGCAGGTGCAGCACCTTGATCGCATACGTCGACATGTAATACAGCACGATGAAGTGCGCGGCCGTGCCGCCGACCACGAGGCCGAGCGCGGTCAGCACGGCGCCGCCGTCGCGCCGCAGCACGGTGCCGAGCACGGCCGACGAACGCCGCGCGGCCGCGGCCGGCGCGTGCTGCTCGAGCGCGCTGAAGCGTGCGCGCAGGTACAGGCCGATCGGTGCGATCAGCACGCCCAGCAGGAACGGCACGCGCCAGCCCCACGCTTCGAGCGAGGCGGTATCGAGGAAATGCGACAGCAGGAAGCCGACGAACGAACCGGCCAGCGCCGCGGCACCCTGGCTCGCGAACTGCCAGCTCGTGTAGTACCCGCGTTCGCCGGCCGGCGCGCGTTCGGCGAGCAGCGACGTCGATACGCCGACCTCGCCGCCGGCCGAAAAGCCCTGTAGCAGCCGCGCGACGACGACCAGCACGGGCGCCGCGATGCCGATCTGCGCATAGGTCGGCAGCACGCCGATCATCCCGGTGCCGATCGCCATCGTGACCAGCGTGAGGTTCATCGCGGGCACGCGGCCGAAGCGGTCGGCGACGAGCCCGATCACGACACCGCCGATCGGCCGCGCTATGAAGCCGACGCCGAAGGTCGCGACCGACATCAGCAACTGCTGCTGCGCGGAGACCGCGGGAAAGAACAGTTTGCCGAGCAGCACCGCGAAGAAACTGAACACGGTGAGATCGAAGAATTCGAGGCCGTTGCCGATCGTGATCGCGACAATCAGCTGACGATTGGACGGGGATGCGGCAACGTCGCCGACATGCCCGCCGAACATGCTGCCTGCTCGGGGCGCCTTCATGAAGGTATGTCTCCGTACTGGTTATGCGTGTCGTGTGCACGGCCCGTTGGACGGCCTGCGCATGCAGTCTAGGCATTCAAAATACGCAGCCCGGAGCGACATTTTTCGATCGTGATAACGCACGGTTATCGCGTGCTTTCCGCGCGGAAACGCGGTGTAGGATACGAACGTCGCCACCGCCGCCGCGCCCCGCCTCGCCGTGAAACACCACCAGCTCCGGGCGCTTGCCGCCATCGCCGAACACGGCAGCCTGCGCGCGGCCGCGCGCGCGATCCACCTGTCGCAGCCCGCGCTGACGAAGGCGATCCGCGAACTCGAACTCGATCTCGGCGTGCCGCTCGTCACGCGCAACGCACGCGGCGCGCAGCTCACGCGTTTCGGGCAGGCCGTCTATGCACGCGCGCGGCTGATCCTCGCGGAGATGCAGCACGCGCGCGACGACGTGATCCAGCTGTCGGGCGGCAAGGAAGGTGCGCTCGCATGCGCGCTGACGCCGCTGATGTCGCTCGGCTTCCTGCCGGCCGCGCTCGACGCGTTCCGCCAGCGCATGCCGACGATCCGCCTCGACGTGCGCGAAGGATTTCTCGACACGGCGCTGCCGCGGCTGCGCGACGGCTCGCTCGACTTCGTGATCGCGATCGTCGATGCGACCCGGCTGTCGCCGGAGTTCACGTTCCGGCCGCTGCTCGCATCGGAACTGATCCTGATGACGCGCGCGAGCAATCCGCTGCGTCACTGCACGTCGCTCGCGCAATTGCAGGACGCGCAGTGGATTCTCAACACGTCGCCTGAAAGCATCGGCCGGCTGCTGCAGGACGTGTTCGTCGCGCACGGTTATCCGGCGCCGCAGCCGATCGTCGAATGCACGTCGTTCAGCGCGGCGTTTTCGCTGTCGGTGCACACCGACACCGTGTCGTGCGTGCCGAAAAGCTTCATGGAAATCGACTGGATTCGCGAGCGGATGGTCGCGATCGACGTGGAGGAAACGATTCCGGCCGTGTCGGTCGGCGTGCTCACGCGCCGCGATGCGCTGAACACGATTGCCTGCGACTACCTGATCCACTGCTTCGTCGAAGCCGTGCGCCGGCACGATCGCGCGACGCTGCTGTGGCGGTAGCGCCGCCGTTCAGACGAACAGCGCGATGCACAGCGCGGCGCCGCACAGATACGTGCCGAGCGCGCCGATGAAACGCACCGGATTCGGGTTGGCCATCGTCGGCCACGCGAGCAATCCGATGACCAGCAGGCAGCGGCACACGGTTGCCGCGACGATCAGCGCGAGGATCGCGCGAGACGGATCGTGGGCGCCGAAATGGAGAAACAGCACCGCGAGGAACGGCGCGTATTCGGCCGTGTTGCCGTGCGCGCGCACGATCTTGTGCAGCCCGTTGGTCGGATCGGACGCACACCCGGCCCCGATAGTGCATCGAAAGCGCGTGACGGACACGACGAACCCGAGCCCGAACAGCAGCAGCCCGAGGATGGCCGTGCACACGAGTGCGACGGGATGGATCGCCATGGGACTCCTGGCGGAAGCGGACATGCGCCGCACATCCGGCGATCGTACCCGCCGCCGGCGCGCGCGGCTATCGCGGAAACCCGTAGCGTCGCCGTGCGACGCCCCCCTTTCACGAACGGGTTCCGGCCCGAATTGGAACGATGCCGCAGCGCACGAAATCCGTGCATCGTCCGTCGGCCCGGCCACGCGGGCCTGCCCGCCGCCGCCCCTGCCACGCGGACGTCGCCGCGCGCAACGCGCAAACGTTTAAGCCGCAGCGGCGCGCACCATCGCGGCGCGGCGCCCGTTGCCGCGCCTCACAGGCATGCACGTTGCGTCGACGCATCTCGGTAGTCGACGCCCTTGGCAGCCCGCTGCGGAGGACTACACTAATCCTTAATGGGGTGCGGCCGGAGCCCGCGCCTTCAGGGAGACGCCGCCATGAATCGGCCGCTGAATCGTATCCTGCCGCGCGTGACCGGTCCCGCATCGGTCTGGACGTGGGTCAAGTGGTCCCTGCTCGCCGCGCTGCTGATCGCGGCGGCGATCGTCGCGCGGCTCGTGCAGAGCGAGATCGAAACGTCCCGGCTGCAGGCGCATTACCTGTCCGATCTCACCCGCGACGTCGGCTACACGCTCGAGGCGGGCCCGAGCGATCGCATCCGCTTCCCCGCGAACGGCCCGTACGACCAGCGCCTCGGCTACGCGATGATTCCGGCGTTCCAGGAACGGCTGCTCGCGCGCGGCTTCGTCGTCGGCAAGCAGGCGCGCGATTCGCAGCGGATGCTGTCGATCGGCGATCACGGGCTGTTCCTCCCGTTCGAGGAGAAGGACCAGGCGGGCCTGACGCTGTTCGACTCGACCGGTGCCCCGCTGTTCGCGACCGTGTTCCCGCAGCGCGTCTATGCCGACTTCGACGGGGTGCCGCGCGTGATCGCCGATTCGCTGCTGTTCATCGAGGATCGCTACCTGCTCGACGCGAACGAGCCGAACCGCAACCCGGCAATCGACTGGGGGCGCTTCAGCCGCGCGCTCGCCGACCAGGCGCTGCACGTCGTCAACCGCCACCAGGCGCGCCCGGGCGGCAGCACGCTCGCGACGCAGATCGAGAAGTTCCGCCATTCGCCCGAGGGCCGCACCGCGACGCCGCCCGAGAAGCTGCGGCAGATCGCGTCGGCGTCGGTGCGTGCGTACCTGAACGGCCCGCAGACGATGCTCGCGCGCCGCACCATCGTCGTGCGCTACCTGAATTCCGTCCCGCTCGCCGCGCGGCCGCACATCGGCGAGATCACCGGCATCGGCGACGGCCTCGCCGCGTGGTACGGCCGCGACTTCAACGACGTGAACCGCATCCTGTCCGCGCCGACGACGGGCGACAACGTCGACGAACAGGGCAAGGCGTTCCGCGAGGTGCTGTCGCTGATCATCGCGCAGCGCGCGCCATCGTACTTCCTCAATCGCGGCTATCCGGCCCTGGAGCGGCTGACCGACAGCTACCTGAGGCTGCTGTCGAACGGCGGCGTGATCTCGCCGGCGCTGCGCGACGCCGCGCTTGCCGCGCAGATCGAACGCAGCGCGCCGCCGGCCGCCGCGCACGTGCAGTCGTTCGTGTCGCGCAAGGCCGTGACGTCCGCGCGCGCGTCGCTGCTGTCGGCGCTCGGCATCAGCGACCTGTACCAGCTCGACCAGTTCGACCTGCAGGCGACCAGCACGCTCGACAACGGCGTGCAGCAGGCCGTCGCCGAACGGCTCGCACGGGCGTCGACGCGCGACGGCGCGCAGGCGGCCGGCCTGTACGGTTTCGAGATGCTCGCGCCGAAGGACGACCCGTCGCACCTCACGTACAGCTTCACGCTGTACGAACACCGCAACGGCGCGAACCTGCTGCGCGTGCAGACCGACAGCGTGAACGAGCCGTTCGACGTCAATCGCGGCGGCCGCATCAACCTCGGCTCGACCGCGAAGCTGCGCACGCTGATCACCTACCTGCAGATCGTGTCCGACCTGCATGCACGCTACGCGAACCTGTCGAACGCGGAGTTGGCCCGCGTGAAGCCCGACCCGATCGACGGGCTGTCGCACTGGGCGCTCGACTATCTGTCGCATACGCGCGACCGCTCGCTGCAGGCGATGCTCGACGCGGCCGTCGAACGCAAGTATTCGGCGAGCCCCGACGTGTTCTACACGGGCGGCGGCGCACAGGTGTTCTCGAACTTCGAAAAGTCGGACAACGGCCGCATCCTGACGCTGCACGCGGCCTTCGAGCACTCGGTCAACCTCGTGTTCGTGCGGCTGATGCGCGACATCGTCCACTACGAGACGCTGCAGGCAGCCGGCCCGTCGTCGTCGTGGCTCGGCGACCCCGAACAGCGCCGGCATTACCTGCAGCAGTTCGTCGACGGCGAAAGCCAGGTCTACGTGAAGCGCTACTACACGCGCTATGCGGGCAAGGCGCCCGACGACGCGCTCGCGCTGATGCTGAAGGACGTGCGCAAGTCGCCGCCGAAGATCGCGACGGTGCTGCGCAGCGTCGCGCCGAACGAATCGCTCGCATGGTTCGACGCGCAGATGCGCGCGCAACTGAAGGGCACGCCGGCCGCGACGCTGTCCGACGACGATCTCGCCAGGCTCTACGCGAAGTATGCGATCGACCGCTTCAACCTCAACGATCGCGGTTATATCGCGAGCGTGCATCCGCTCGCGCTGTGGACGCTCAACTACCTGCGCGCCCACCCGGCGGCGCCGCTTGCCGATGTCCAGCGCGACAGCCGCGACGCGCGTTTCTACACGTACTCGTGGCTGTACAAGACGCGCTACCACGCGACCCAGGACCGCCGCATCCGTCGCATGGTCGAACTGCGCGCGTACGCGGAGATCACGAAGTCGTGGCGGGCACTGGGCTACCCGTTCGCGGAAGTCACGCCGTCGTACGCGGCCGCGATCGGCGCATCAGGCGACCAGCCCGACGCGCTCGCGAAACTGATCGGCCTGATCGCGAACGGCGGCCAGAAAGCGCCGACCGAGACGATCACGCGGCTCGACTTCGCGAAGGGCACGCCGTACGAAACGCGCTTCGTGCGCGCGGCCGCGCAGCCGCAACCGATGCTGTCGCTGGAGATCGTCAACGTCGCGCACACGCTGCTGCGCGACGTCGTGCTCAACGGCACCGCGCGCCGCCTCGCGGGCGGCTTCACGCTGCCCGACGGCAAGACGCTCGACGTGTACGGCAAGACCGGGACGGGCGACCAGCGCTTCAACGTCTATGCACGCGGCGCGCGGCTGATCGAGTCGCGCAAGGTGAACCGCAGCGGCACGTTCGTGTTCGTGCTCGGCGACCGGTTCTTCGGGGTCCTGACGGCGACCGCGCACGAACCGTACGCGGCACGCTACGACTTCACGAGCGCGATGGCCGTGCAGTTGCTGAAGTCGATGGCGCCGGCACTCGCGCCGCTGATCGAACGCCCGGCCGGCACCGGCACGCACACCGCGGGCGCCGCCCCGCAGGCGGCAGCGCCCGCGACGGGCACCGCGGCCGCGCAACCGTCCTGACGGCCGCGCGTCCTGTCATGCGCCGACGCGCCGCTCAGTGCGAGCGGCCGTCGTAGTGCGTGACCGGCAGCGCGTCGAGATCGACACCTTCGAGACAGCGCACGTTGATCGCGGCCATCGCGGTGCCGTTCGGGTGGACGCCCTCGCCGAACGTGTGAATCCCGCAGCGCTTGCAGAAGCGGTGCTTGATCACGTGCTTGTTGAACATGTAGGTGGCGAGATGCGCGTCGGGCGTGAGCAGCGTCATGTGATCGCGCGGCACGAACCACATCAGCGCGCCCTTGCGCTGGCAGATCGAGCAGTTGCACGCCATCACGCCCTGCAGGTCGCCTTCCGCCTCGAACTTCACGTCTCCGCAATGACAGCTTCCGCGATAAAGCATGGTCGTCTCCCGGTGCGGCCCGTGCGCATCGGCGGCGCCCCGGCGGGACACCGTTGGCCAGGCCGATCCAGGCGGGTACAGTAGCGCGCAGATGCGCCGCACGCAATGTCCGGCGGCGCCCTTCCCGCCCCTGTCCGAACCAAGCAAAACCGTCATGCTCGAAATGCGCCCCGGCTGCGAATGCCGCGACAAGGACCTGCCGCCCGATTCGGCGGATGCCCGCATCTGTACGTTCGAATGCACGCGGGCGGCGAGCCGTTCTGCGCGACCTGCGCCGACGACGTGCTGAAGGGCCGCTGCCCGAACTGCGGCGGCGACTTCGTCGTGCGCCCGCGGCGACCGGCGAGCCTGCTCGCGAAGTACCCGGCGTCGACCGAGCGCATCCACAGGCCGGGCGGCTGCGCGAACGCCTGACCGCGCCGCGCCGCCCGCCGTTTCGCGTCACGACATCTCGATCCGCGCGCGCGTCACCGCGAGCAGCGCCGCCATCGCGCGGCGTGCACCGTCCTCGTCGCGCACGCGGATCGCGTCGCTGACGGCCGTGTGCTCGGCGAGCGACGCGTTGTACACGTCCGCGCGGCGCGCATTCAGGTGCAGCTGCGCCTCGAGCGTGCGATCGATCAGCGTGCCGAGCGGCACCAGCAGCTCGTTGCCGCCGGCCTCGAGCACGCTCAGGTGAAAGCGCAGGTCGGCACGCACCCATTCGTCGACGTTGCGCGCGGCGGCCATCGCGCACGCCGCGCCGTCGATCGCATCGAACGTTTCCGGTGTATGCATGCGCGCGGCGAGCGCGGCCGCGTATGGCTCGACCATCTCGCGCATCTCCTGCAGCTTCAGCGCGAACGCGAGCGGCGGCGCGACGCGCGCATACCAGTCGAGCAGGTCGGCGTCGAGCAGGTTCCATACGCCGCGCGGCCGCACGCGCGTGCCGATCTTCGGCCGCGACTCGACGAGCCCCTTCGACGTGAGCGTGCGCAGCGCCTCGCGCATCACCGTGCGGCTCACGCCGTACATCTCCATCAGATCGGGTTCCCTCGGCAGCAGCGATTCGGGCGGGTAGTCGCCGCGCAGGATCGCCGTGGCAAGCCTGAAGGCCGTCTGTCCATGCAGGTCGCGTCGAATGATCGTTCTCCGTTATGCCGGTACCCGGGTGGTCCGGCTGCCCACTATCTGCACAATAGTGCTATTAATACTATTTTTTATCGGCCTGCGCTAGGATAACCGCGAAAGCACGCGACCGCGCGCGGCGCCCGACTGCCCGCGCCGGTCAATCCTGGAGACCCGCATCGTGAAAATCACCCGCCTCGAAACCTTCGTCGTCCCGCCGCGCTGGCTGTTCCTCAAGATCGAAACCGACGAGGGCATCGTCGGCTGGGGCGAACCTGTCGTCGAAGGCCGCGCGCACACGGTCGAGGCCGCCGTGCAGGAGCTGGCCGACTACCTCGTCGGCCGCGACCCGCTGCTGATCGAGGATCACTGGCAGGTGATGTACCGCGCGGGCTTCTACCGCGGCGGCCCGATCATGATGAGCGCGATCGCGGGCGTCGACCAGGCGCTGTGGGACATCAAGGGCAAGCATCACGGCGTGCCGGTGCATGCGCTGCTCGGCGGCCAGGTGCGCGATCGCATCAAGGTGTATTCGTGGATCGGCGGCGACCGGCCGAGCGACGTCGCGAACAATGCGCGCGCGGTGGTCGAGCGCGGCTTCAAGGCCGTGAAGATGAACGGCTCCGAGGAACTGCAGATCGTCGACACCTACGACAAGGTCGAGCAGGTGATCGCGAACGTCGCGGCCGTGCGCGACGCGGTCGGCCCGCACGTCGGAATCGGCGTCGACTTCCATGGCCGCGTGCACAAGCCGATGGCCAAGGTACTCGCGAAGGAGCTCGACCCGTACAAGCTGATGTTCATCGAGGAGCCGGTGCTGTCGGAGAACGCCGAGGCGCTGCGCGACATCGTCAACCAGACCAACACGCCGATCGCGCTCGGCGAGCGGCTCTACTCGCGCTGGGACTTCAAGCACATCCTCGCGGGCGGCTACGTCGACATCATCCAGCCCGACGCGTCCCACGCGGGCGGCATCACCGAGTGCCGCAAGATCGCGACGCTCGCCGAGAGCTACGACGTCGCGCTCGCGCTGCACTGCCCGCTCGGCCCGATCGCGCTCGCCGCGTGCCTGCAGCTCGACGCGGTCAGCTACAACGCGTTCATCCAGGAGCAGAGCCTCGGCATCCACTACAACCAGGGCAACGACCTGCTCGACTACCTGCGCAACCCCGAGGTGTTCCGCTACGAGGACGGCTTCGTCGCGATCCCGCAGGGCCCGGGGCTCGGCATCGACGTGAACGAGGAGAAGGTGCGCGAGATGGCGAAGACGGGCCACCGCTGGCGCAACCCGGTGTGGCGCCACGCGGACGGCAGCGTCGCCGAGTGGTGAGCGCGATGCGCGGCGTGCGCGCTGAGTCGCGCTGAGTCGCGCTGAGTCGCGACAAGTATCGATACGAGAACGGCTGCCCGACAGGCAGCCGTTTTTGCATGCCCGGCGCGGCGCCGGGCACATGGTGAATGCATGTGGCGGATGCGCGTCGGCGGCCTGGCGTCGCGCCGCGCGCAACCGGCCGTCAGCCGAGCGCCGCGAACCCCGGCACGCTGAACGACAGCACCGCGGCCGCGACGAACACACCGATCATCGTCAGCGCCTCGAGATGCAGGATGTTGCGGAACGTGTGCGCATCCTCGGTCGACGCGGTGCGGCGCAGGCGCGGCAGCGCCGAGAAGCGGTTCAGGCTGCCGAGCACGAGCGCGAGCGCGACGAGCAGCAGCTTCAGCAGCAACACGCGCCCCCACGTGCTGCCGTCGAGCGGCGCAAGCGACCCGCCGAGCCCGCGGATCGCATTGAGCGCGCCGGTGCCGAGCACGAACACGACCGCGACGATCGACGTGCGGGACAGGTGCTGGCCGATGCGGATCAGCGCGCCGCGCGCGACCGACGAACCGAGCGCCGGCAGCACCGCGAGCCCGCCCGCGAGCACGAGGCCGCCCCACACGGCGGTCGCGAGCAGGTGCAGCGTCTGCACGCCGACCGCCGCGGACAGCGCGCCCGTATCGGCCGCATGGCCGAGCGAAGCCTTGCCGGCCGCGACCACGATCACCGCGAGCCACAGCACCGCGTGCGCGGCCGGACCTTCCGGCTTCGCCAGCGCGACGATCGCGAGCACCACGGCGCCGGCGAATGCGACGCTCCATGCGAAGCCCGTATGGGTCTGCGTCAGCATCACGGGAATCGCGGCGAACGCGCCGCCGAGCCCCGCGCCGCTCATCGTCGCGGCCTCGTAGACGAGCCAGCCGAGATCCGCGAGCACCAGCGCCAGCGCCGCCGCAACCAGCGAATGTTGCGCGCGCAGCCACGCGGGATGGGACGGCGCGACGACCGGACGTGCACCGTCCTTGCCGAGCCAAGCCTTGAGCAGCGCCGAGCCGACCGCCATCGCGAACGCGGCGTCCATCAGCGCCGCGAGCGCGACCTGACCGATCCACAAGCTGTCGAACTTCATCGCGCACACCCTCCCGAAAGCGGCAGGCCGACGAAGCGGCAACGGGACGGACAGCGTGAGGAAGGCAACGGCACGGTAGAAAACGTCATCGATGAATCCGGAAACGGGAGAAATGACTGGACCTGCGGCGGAGGCGGCGCCGCGCGACCCGCGAGTGTACGGTCTTCGATGGTGAAAACGCACGCCGGTTCACACAGGTGCGGCGCAATGCGCGTCAAATTGTCGCAAGTCGCAAACGGACAGGAACCGATGTCCTTTTGCCAAATAGCCGTCATTACCCATCGATGATAGAATGCCGCGTCGCAGCAGCCCGGCTGCCTTGCCGTCATGCGCCGAGCCGATCGTAGCCCGGACAGGTCCCCGTCGAATAAACATGGAGTCTCGTGTGTCTTCAAGACGCCTCTTCCGTCCGCTGCTCGCCGTTCTGATGTTCGGCGGCGCGGGCCTTATGAGCGCTGCCCAAGCGCAGACCAAGCCCACGGAGCAAGCGCACGCCCAGCAGGCGCCGCTCAAGGCACCCGATACCATGGCCGAGCGCGTGCGCGGCTGTACGGCCTGCCATGGCGTCCATGGCCAGGGTACGGACAACGACTACTTCCCGCGTCTTGCCGGCAAGCCGGCCGAGTACCTGTACAACCAGCTCGTCAACTTCCGTGACGGCCGGCGCAAGTACCCGCCGATGAACTACCTGCTGACGTACCTGAACGACGACTACCTGCGCGAGATGGCCGAGCACTTCTCGGCCGAACGCCCGCCGTACCCGACGCCGGCGAAGCCGACGCTGCCGGCCGCGACGCTCGCGCGCGGCAAGCAGCTCGTCACGCAAGGCGACCCGTCCCGCAAGCTGCCGGCCTGCGTGGCCTGCCACGGCGCGACGCTCACCGGCATGCAGCCGGCGATCCCGGGCCTGGTCGGCCTGCACGCCGACTACCTGAGCGCGCAGATCGGTGCATGGCGCTCGGGCAACCGCCACGCGAAGGCGCCCGATTGCATGCATGAAGTCGCTTCGAAGCTTTCCGACGAAGACGTGACGGCCGTGACCGCATGGCTCGCCGCGCAACCGGCGCCCGCCAACCCCGTGCCGGCTCCGGCGCGTTCGATGAAGACTCCGCTCGCCTGCGGCAGCGAACCGCAATAAGGCAAGGGAGACAGACACAATGAAACGCAAGTCCCTGTTTGCACTCTCGGCTGTCGCGATCGTCGCGGCCGCCGCCCTCGTGCCGGTCCTGTGGCCGGGCAACGACACGCTGCACGGCGCTGCCGCCGTCGCGGCCACGCCGGCCGACCAGGCTGCGCTGATCAAGAAGGGCGAGTACCTCGCGCGCGTCGGCGACTGTATCGCGTGCCACACCGTGCGCGGCGGCAAGTCGTTCGCGGGCGGCCTGCCGATGGCGACGCCGTTCGGCACGATGTACACGCCGAACATCACGCCGGACGACAAGGACGGCATCGGCAAGTGGACGTCGGACGACTTCTACCGCGCGATGCACACCGGCCGTTCGAAGGACGGCAGCCTGCTCTATCCGGGCTTCCCGTTCGCGAGCTACACGAAGGTCACGCGCGCGGATTCCGACGCGATCTACGCGTACCTGCGCTCGGTCGCGCCGGTGTCGGTGCCGAGCCGTCCGCACGAACTGAAGTTCCCGTTCAACAACCGCAACCTGCTGATCGGCTGGCGCACGCTGTTCTTCAAGGAAGGCGAGTACAAGCCGGATCCGACCAAGTCGGTCGAATGGAACCGCGGTGCGTACCTCGTCGAGGGCCTCGGCCACTGCTCGATGTGCCATACGTCGATCAACATGATGGGCGGCCCGGTGAGCTCGGCAGCCTTCGCGGGCGGCCTGATCCCGCTGCAGAACTGGTATGCGCCGTCGCTGACGAACGACAAGGAACTCGGCCTCGGCGACTGGCACGTGCAGGAGCTGTCCGACCTGCTGCAAGCCGGCGTGTCGAACAAGGGCGCGGTGTTCGGCCCGATGGCCGACGTCGTGCACAACAGCCTGCAGTACATGAGCGACGAAGATACGCGCGCGATGTCGACGTACCTGAAGTCGATCCCGCAGAAGGCTGAAGCGCCGAAGAACATGCAGTACGAGCCGTCGAAGCAGTTCGGCAACGCGCTGTTCGACCAGGGCAAGAAGATCTACGCGGACAACTGCGCGACCTGCCACGCCGAAACCGGCGCGGGCAAGCCGCCGGCCTATCCGCCGCTCGCGGGCAACCACTCGATCGTGATGGAATCGGCGGTCAACCCGATCCGCATGGTGCTCAACGGTGGCTATCCGCCGAGCACGTTCAAGAATCCGCGTCCGTACGGGATGCCGCCGTTCGCACAGTCGCTGTCGAACCAGGAGGTTGCGGCGGTCGTCACGTATATCCGGATGTCGTGGGGCAACAACGGTACGCCGATCTCACCGCAACAGGTGAGCGACCTGCGTTCCGCGCCGCTCGACTAAGAAGCGGCTGACAAACACGGGGCGCGGCTGCGGGAAACCGCGGCCGCGCCCTTTTGCATTTTGCAATTTGCGATGTCACCTCCCGCGCGGGCCGCGCGAGACGTCGCCGATCATAAAACTGAAGAGTGGTATCTATGTCTTTCGAATCTCTCGGCCTGGCCGAACCGCTCGTCAAGGCGGTCAACGAGCTCGGCTATACGTCGCCGACTCCCATCCAGCAGCAGGCGATCCCTGCCGTCCTCGGCGGCGGCGACCTGCTCGCCGGTGCGCAGACGGGCACCGGCAAGACGGCAGGCTTCACGCTGCCGATCCTGCAACGCCTGCACACGTTCTACGCCGAGCATCGCGGCGCGAAGCGCGCGGTGCGCGCGCTGATCCTCACGCCGACGCGCGAACTCGCCGCCCAGGTCGAGGAAAGCGTCCGTGCCTACAGCAAGTACCTGAAGCTGCGCTCGACCGTGATGTTCGGCGGCGTCAGCATCAATCCGCAGATCGACGCGCTCAAGCGCGGTGTCGACATCGTCGTCGCGACGCCGGGCCGCCTGCTCGATCACATGCAGCAGAAGACGATCGACCTGTCGGACCTCGACATCCTCGTGCTCGACGAAGCCGACCGGATGCTCGACATGGGCTTCATCCACGACATCAAGCGCGTGCTCGCGAAGCTGCCGCCGCAGCGCCAGAACCTGCTGTTCTCGGCCACGTTCTCCGACGAGATCAAGGCGCTCGCCGACAGCCTGCTCGATTCGCCCGCGCTGATCGAGGTCGCACGCCGCAACACGACCGCCGAGAGCGTCGCGCAGAAGATCCACCCGGTCGACCGCGACCGCAAGCGCGAACTGCTCACGCACCTGATCCGCGAACACAACTGGTTCCAGGTGCTCGTGTTCACGCGCACGAAGCACGGCGCGAACCGGCTTGCCGAGCAGCTGACGAAGGACGGCATCAGCGCGATGGCGATCCACGGCAACAAGAGCCAGTCGGCCCGCACGCGCGCGCTGGCGGAATTCAAGAACAGCACGCTGCAGGTGCTCGTCGCGACCGATATCGCCGCGCGCGGGATCGACATCGACCAGTTGCCGCACGTCGTCAACTTCGACCTGCCGAACGTGCCGGAAGACTACGTGCACCGGATCGGCCGCACGGGCCGCGCGGGTGCGACCGGCGAAGCCGTGTCGCTCGTGTGCGTCGACGAAAAGCAGCTGCTGCGCGACATCGAGCGGCTGATCAAGCGCGAGATTCCGCAGGAAGTGATCGCGGGCTTCGAACCCGATCCGAACGCGAAGCCGGAACCGATCCAGCAGCGCCGCGGGCAACAGCAGCCGCGCGGCGGTGGCGGCGGCGGCGGTGGCGGTGGCGGCAATCGCCAGCCGCGTGCGGGCGGCTCAGGCCAGCCGGCCGCGAAACGCGACGGCAACGCACAGCCGAAAGCATCGCAGCAGAAGGCCGCGAAGCCGCGCACGCAAGGCGGTGCCGGCGGCAGCGGCGGACGCCCGGCGGGCGGCGGCAATGGCGCACGCCCCGCGAACGGCAACGCCGCGCACCCGAACCGCAACCGTTCGTCGCGCAGCGGCCAGCGCGGTCACTGAAGCCGCGCGGCCGCGCGCCGCAGGTGCTCGACCTGGCGTTGCCAGCGTTCGAGCACCGTGGTGCGCTCCCCTTCCAGCGTGAACGTGACGCCTGTCGCGAGACGCGCATAGCCGACCCGCTGCGCATCGCCATGCGCGATCGTCGCAGCGAATCCGGCCAGCCCGCCGAAGTCCCCTTCGAGCGGCTCCATCGTCAATTGCGCCTGAAAGAACGCGCCGTCCGCGACGAGCGTCAGCGCGGCCGTGCGCCGTTGCGCGACCGCGCGCGCCGCACGCGATTGCGGCCAGAGCGCAAGCAGCAGCGTGCGCGCATCGTGTGCATAGATCTCGCCGACGCCGAGCAGCGTCGTGCGCAACTGGCCGTCGTCGGTCGCGACGATCAGCGATGCGGCGAAGTCGGCATGACGCTCGAGCGCCGTGCCGTCGAACAGCGAGACGACGGCCGGCGGCCACGCATCGAACGTCCATTGTTCGAGTGCGTGGCGATGGGTATCGGTCATGATGGCGTGGCCCCGGTGGAAAGCGGATGAACAAGCCGCAGCATACGCGCGACGGGCCGCGCCGCGGCGATCAGCGCAGGAACACGTGCCGCGTGATCTTCGTGAGTGGATAGTGGACGCCCGGCTGGATCTTCGCGGGCAGGTCGAGCGGCTTGAGCAGCATCTTCACGCACATGTCGGCCGACAGGTTGCGCCGCACCAGCTTGCTGATGCGCGCGGCGCGCTCTCGGTTGTACTGGCTGTCGCCGACACGATCCGGATAGCGGACCGCGAACACATGGCGCAGCGCGATCTCGGAATCCTCGTTCTTGATTTCCATCACGCGGCGCGCGAGCGCGCCGAGCACCGCGAGCCGGCCATTGCCTTCGAGCTGGTTGTACTTCTTGAAGAACTTGAAGAAGTGCTTGTAGTGACGCACTTCGTCCGTGCGGATGTTGTCGGTGATTTCCTTCAGCACGGGCTCGTCCGAGCATTCGTTGATCGCGCGATAGAGCGTGGCCGTGCCCGTCTCGACGACGCAGCGTGCGACCATCTCGAGCGCGCGGGTCTTCTCGAATGCCTCGACCTTGCAGGTCAACGAATACTCGGCGAAGAAATTCGCGAACGCGGTATCCCAGTCGAACTCGGGCCACACGTGCGCGATGTACGCCTTCAGCGCGCGCCCGTGCTGCAATTCTTCGTGCTCCCATGCATTGTTGAGCCATGCGGAGACTTCCGGATCGTCGTTGAAGAACTGGCTCAGATTGCTCGTGTAGAGATCCGAGCCGCTTTCGATGAACGACGACGCGCACAGCAGCAACAACAGATCCTCGTTCGCGGCGGCACGCTGACGATCGATCCGGTTCAGGTCGATGTCCTCGATGCGCCACGGCATCACATGCGTCGTTTTGGTGTCCATGGTGGTGCGCTCCCAGTCGTCGCACGGGGGCCGGCCCATGCCTTCGGCACAGGCGCCGACCGACCCGCAGGCGGCGTTTTACTTGCGTTTATAGTGGATTGGTCCGGCCGAACCATGCTGGCATCTTAGCCGGACTTTGATGTTCGTGCTCCAGAGCACTGACCATACCTGACAAGCGCAGTTCCACGACGTCTGTTGCCGTTCGTTAGATGAGTCCTTCAAACCGCTTGCGCCCGCTCGACGATACGGGCCGCGACAAACGAAACGGGCGGCCGTCCGGCCGCCCGTGAAGCGCAGGAAATGCCGGTGAAAGCCGGCGGCAATCCGTCAGAAACCTGCCGCCAGGCCGTCGCGCCGGCTGTCGCTCGCGGCCACGTAGCCGCGCTCGCGATCGTCTCGGTCGAGACGCCAGATGAACTGCCCGGAACCGAAATCCATGTAAGGATCGTCGATCGACTTGATCGTATGGCCGCGCGCGGCCAGCGCATCGACGGTCGCGCGATTCATCGTGGCCTCGACGTCGAGCGTGAAGTCGCGGTTGACCTTCCAGCGCGGCGCATCGCAGGCGGCCTGCGGTTGCTGCCCGTAGCCGAGCATCCGCACGACGGTCTGCAGGTGCCCCTGCGGCTGCATGTCGCCGCCCATCACGCCGAAGCTCATCACGGCTTGCGTGCGGCCGTCGGCCTCCTCGGTGACGAACGCCGGGATGATCGTGTGGAACGGCCGCTTGCCGCCCGCGACGACGTTCGGCGACGCCGGGTCCATCGAGAAGCCGTGCCCGCGATTCTGCAGCGCGATGCCGGTGCCGGGCACGACGAGCCCCGAACCGAAGCCCATGTAGTTCGACTGGATGAAGCTCACCATCATCCCGCGCTCGTCGGCCGCCGACAGGTAGATCGTGCCGCCCGAATGCGGCCGGCCGGCGCCGAAGTGCGTCGCGCGCGCGGGATCGATCAGCTTCGCGCGTTCGGCGAGATACGCGTCGTTGAGCATCTGTTCGGGCGTGACCTCCATCGCGCGCGGATCGGCGACGTAGCGATAGACATCCGCGAACGCGAGCTTCATCGCCTCGATCTGCAGATGCTGCGAGTCGACCGAATCGACCGGCCATTCCGTCACGCCCGCGTGCTCGGCGATCCCGAGCGCGATCAGCGCGGCGATGCCCTGCCCGTTCGGCGGAATCTCGTGGATCGTGTGGCGGCCGAAGCGCTTGCCGATCGGCTCGACCCATTCCGGCCGGTACGCTCGCAGGTCGGCCGCGGTCAGCGCGCCACCGCCTTCGCGCGAGAACGCGGCGATGCGCTCGGCGAGTGCGCCCTCGTAGAACGCGCGGGCCCCCTCCTTCGCGAGCGTGCGCAGCGTCTGCGCATGACCGGGCAGGCGCACGCGCTCGCCGACGAGCGGCGCGCGGCCGCGCGGCATGAAGGTCTCCGCGAAGCCCGGCAGCCCCTGCAGCTCGGGCACGGCGGCCGCCCACTTGTGCGCGACGATCGGCGGCACCGCATAACCGCGCTCCGCGATCTCGATCGCCGGCTCGAGCAGGTCCGCGAACGGCAGCGAACCGAACTTCGCATGCAGCGCTTCCCAGCCCGCGATCACGCCCGGTACGGTGACGGTATCCCAGCCGCGTGTCGGCTTGTTCGCGATGCCGTTCGCCGCCTCGCCGTGGCGCCGGCGGAAATAGTCGACGTTCCACGCGGCCGGCGCGACGCCCGACGCGTTCAGCCCGGACAGCCGCTCGCCGTCCCACACGAGCGCGAACGCGTCGCCGCCGAGCCCGCACGACACGGGCTCGACGACCGTGATCGCAGCCGCGGCGGCCAGCGCCGCGTCGACCGCGTTGCCGCCCTTCCACAGCATCCGGAGCCCGGCCTGCGCGGCGAGCGGGTGCGACGTCGACACGACGTTGCGCGCGAACACAGGAATGCGGGTCGTCGGATACGGGTTGTGCCAGTTGAAGCCAGTCATCGGTTCCACCTCGTCGAAAGCTGAATGAAGCGCCGGGCGCGCACCCGCGCGCGCGGGCAATCCGCCATTGCAGCGCGATCAGTGCAATCGCACAAATTCATTTGTCACATGAATCAATGCAATTTCCGCATGAATTGCAGGCGACCCTGCCGGCCATACCGGCCTAACGGCGTTGCCGCCCTTACAATACCCGCTCCGTCTCACGACACGACCACCGAGCCATGACCCGAGATCCCCGCCTCACCCTCAACGCGCGCCAGCAGGAACTGCTCGAATGGGTGCAGCGCGACGGCTTCGTGACCGTCGACGATCTCGCCGCGCACTTCGCGGTGACGCCTCAGACGATCCGCCGCGACGTGAACTGGCTCGCCGACCTGAACCTGCTGCGCCGCTATCACGGCGGCGCGAGCCTGCCGACCAGCTCGGAGAACGTGTCGTACACGGCGCGCCAGCGGATGTTCCATGACGAGAAGCGGCGCATCGCGGCGCTCGCGGCGTCGCACATTCCCGATCAGGCGTCGCTGTTCATCAACCTCGGCACGACCACCGAGGAAGTCGCACGCGCGCTGAACCGCCACCACGGGCTGCACGTGATCACGAACAACCTGAACGTCGCGTCGATGATGAGCGGCTACCCCGACTGCGAGGTGCTGATCACGGGCGGGATCGTGCGGCCGTGGGACAAGGGGATCGTCGGCGAGCTCGCGATCGACTTCATCCGCCAGTTCAAGGTCGACTACGCGATCATCGGCACGTCGGCGATCGAGGCCGACGGCACGCTGCGCGACTTCGACACGCGCGAGGTGCGTGTGGCCGAGGCGATCATGCAGCATGCGCGCACGGTCTACCTCGTCGCCGACCATTCGAAGGTCGGCCGCCCGGCGCTGGTGCGCCAGGGCCACCTGAGCCAGGTGCACGCACTCTTCACCGACAAGCCGCTGCCGCCGGAGATGGCCGACGCGGTGGCGACCGCCGGCACGCAGGTGTACGTCGCGGAGTGACGGCCGGGATGCTGCACCGCACCTGAAACTTCAAGTGAAATCAAGAAGTTGGCGCTGCGAGCAAACCGCTTGCGCGGGGCCCGGCTGTCAAACGGAAAATTAACGGGGCACGATTTGTGGTTGCCCGCGTGCTCGACTAGACTCCAGTTCCCCGGCCCGTCCGACCGTTCCGCCTGTGCCAGGGCGCGGACGAATGGCATGGCCGGCGAATGCAGCTTTTCCCCCCAAACCATACCCCGCTGGGTATCGCGCGCCGGCAGTCGCGCCGGCCGCGCGGGCTGACTGGTCGCCATGGAGAGAACGATGCTGAGTCCGCATGAATTCGCCACGCTATTGCTTGTGAAGGACGCTCCCGATCAAACCTCGATGGATCGGGACGAAATCGACGCACTGCTGGAGCAGCAGCTCGTCCGCCTGGAAGGGCTCGGATCGGGGCGCAAGTACTGCGTGACCGAGACCGGCGACGCCGCGCTGCGATCCATCAAATACCGCTATTCGTAAAACCACACCGTTGCCGACCTGACCGCGCGGCCCGGATTCCGGGCCGCGTGGCCGTTCCTGCTTCCTCGCTTCCCCGCCTCGTCGCCCCCACCTGCTTCAGCCGCCGCGCAGCGTCGGATCGACCGCCGCCCGCCAGCTGATGGCTTGCGCGCGCGCGCCGTTGAAATACGCGATCCAGCCGGCACGCGCCGCCGCGTCGGGCGCCGCATAGCGCGTCGAAAGTTCGTTTACGAACGCACAATAGTTCGCTTCGGTCAGCCCGCGATACCGTTTCGCCACATACGCGTCGTACAGCGTCGAATAGACCGGCTGCGCGTCCGTGCCCCAGTCGCGCGCCGCGCCGCCGCACGACGTCTGCAGGTCGACGAACGACGGCGTGCGCCAGTTGCCGACGAGCGGCGGCATACCGGCACTGCACCCCGCCAGAAGGACGGCGCACACGCCGGCCCACATCCCAATACGCATGATTCACCTCGTGAAACGGTCGATTCCGCCAGTATCGTCCGGGATCGCGTGGCGCGCTACTGGCCCCGCTTTATCGAACTTTACTTTTTCGATTTCGTTCGTTAAATTTCGAATTCGAACATTTTCTGTTCAACCATTTCCCTCAGACGATAAGGACAGCAGGTGACCCAACCGAATCGCTACGATCTGCTCGTCGTCGGCGGCGGCATCAACGGCGCGGGCATCGCGCGCGATGCGGCCGGCCGCGGCCTGTCGGTCCTGCTCTGCGAGCAGGACGATCTCGCGTCGCACACGTCGTCGTGCAGCACGAAGCTGATTCACGGCGGCCTGCGCTACCTCGAGTACAACGAGTTCGGGCTCGTGCGCAAGGCGCTGCAGGAGCGCGAGACGCTGCTGCGCGCGGCGCCGCACATCATGGGGCCGCTGCGTTTCGTGATGCCGCACATGCCGAACCTGCGTCCGGCCTGGCTGATCCGTCTCGGCCTGTTCCTCTACGATCACCTCGCGAAACGCGAACTGCTGCCCGGCTCGCGCGGCATCGACATGCGCCGCCACGCGGCCGGCGCGCCGCTGATCGATTCGATCAAGCGCGGTTTCGTCTATTCGGACGGCTGGGTCGACGACGCGCGCCTCGTCGTGCTGAACGCGCTGGACGCGAAGGAGCGCGGCGCCGAGATCCTGACGCGCACGAAGCTGGTATCCGCCGAACGTCGCGGCGACGAATGGGAAGCGCGGCTGCAGAACGCCGACGGTTCGATCCGCGTCGTGCATGCGCGTGCGATCGCGAACGCGGCCGGCCCGTGGGTCGGCGAACTGCTGCACGGCGCGCTCGGCCGCGGCGCGCATCACAGCGTGCGGCTCGTGAAGGGCAGCCACATCGTCACGCGCCGCCTGTTCGATCACGATCACGCGTACATCTTCCAGAACCCGGACAAGCGGATCATCTTCGCGATTCCGTACGAACACGATTTCACGCTGATCGGCACGACCGACGTCGAATACACGAACGATCCCGCGAAGGTCGCGATCGATCGCGACGAAACGCAGTACCTGTGCGATTCGATCAACCGCTACTTCAAGCGCAAGATCTCGCCGGCCGACGTGCACTGGACCTACTCGGGCGTGCGCCCGCTGCTGGAAGACGAGAACGCCGCGAACGCATCGGCCGTCACGCGCGACTACCGCCTCGAAATGGACGAAGGCGCGGGTGCGCCGCTGCTGTCGGTGTTCGGCGGCAAGATCACGACGTTCCGCAAGCTCGCGGAAGAAGCCGGCGACATGCTGAGCCGCGCGCTCGGCCGCGACGCGAAGACCTGGACGGCCGGCGTCGCGCTGCCGGGCGGCGACATCGCGAACGCGAACTTCGACGTGTTCGCCGCCGCGTTCGCGAAACGCCACCCGTGGCTGCCCGCCGCGCTCGCGCGCCGCTATGCGCGTGCGTACGGCACGCGCGCGGAGCGCGTGATCGACGGCGCGAAGTCGCTCGCCGATCTCGGCACCGAAATCGCCCCGGGCATCCACGACGCCGAACTGCGCTACCTGCGCGACGCCGAATGGGCGACCTGCGCGCAGGACGTGCTGTGGCGCCGCTCGAAGCTCGGCCTGCACATCGCGCCGGGCACGCTCGACGCGGTGACGGCCGCGATCGACGCGTGGTTCGCCGCCGCGCACGCGCCGCAGGCCTGACCCGAATGCAGTAGCAGTTGCCGTACCGACGTTGACTCACCGACGCGCCGCCCCACATGCGGCGCGCATCACAACTAAGCCAAATCCACGGATGGAGATGAGAGACATGCAGGATCAGTACATCCTCGCGCTTGACCAGGGCACCACGAGTTCCCGCGCGATGCTGTTCGATCGCCAGGGCAATATCGTATCGATCGCCCAGAAGGAATTCGAGCAGATCTACCCGCAACCCGGCTGGGTCGAGCACGACCCGCAGGAAATCTGGTCGACGCAAGCCGGCGTCGCCGCCGAAGCCGTCACGCGCACGGGCCTGAACGGCACGTCGATCGCCGCGATCGGAATCACCAACCAGCGCGAAACCACGATCGTCTGGGATCGCGAGACCGGCCAGCCCGTCTACAACGCGATCGTCTGGCAGGATCGCCGCACGGCCGACTTCTGCGATTCGCTGAAAGCACAGGGCCTCGAGGCGAAGGTGCGCGCGAAGACCGGCCTGCCGATCGACTCGTACTTCTCCGGGACCAAGATCCGCTGGATCCTCGACAACGTGCCGGGCGCACGCGAGAAGGCCAGGCAGGGCAAGCTCGCGTTCGGTACCGTCGACAGCTGGCTCGTGTGGAACTTCACGAAGCACGAACTGCACGTGACCGACGTGACGAACGCGTCGCGCACGATGCTGTTCAACATCCACACGCGCGAGTGGGACAGCGAACTGCTCGAGCTGCTCGACATCCCGCGCAGCATGCTGCCGGACGTGAAGGCATCGTCGGAAATCTACGGTCACACGAAGACCACCGTGTTCGCGTCGAAGATCCCGCTCGCGGGCATCGCGGGCGACCAGCAGGCGGCGCTGTTCGGCCAGATGTGCACGCAGTCCGGCATGGTGAAGAACACCTACGGCACCGGCTGCTTCCTGATGATGAACACCGGCGACAAGCCGATCGAATCGAAGAACAACCTCGTCACGACGATCGCCTGGCAGATCGGCGACAACGTGCAGTACGCGCTGGAAGGCAGCATCTTCATCGCGGGCGCGGTGGTGCAGTGGCTGCGCGACGGCGTCGGCATCATCAAGTCGGCCGCCGAAATCGAGGCGCTCGCCGCGAGCGTGCCGCACACCGACGGCGTCTACCTGGTGCCCGCGTTCGCCGGCCTCGGCGCGCCGCACTGGAACGCACGGGCGCGCGGCTCGGTGTTCGGCGTCACGCGCGGCACGACCTCCGCGCACCTCGCACGGGCGGCGCTCGATTCGATCGCGTACCAGTCGCTCGACGTGCTGGCCGCGATGGAAGCCGATTCGGGCATCAGCATCGGCGAGCTGCGCGTCGACGGCGGCGCGAGCGCGAACGACCTGCTGATGCAGTTCCAGGCCGACCTGCTCGGCGTCGACGCGGTGCGTCCGCAGATCACCGAGACGACCGCGCTCGGCGCGGCCTACCTCGCGGGCCTCGCGATCGGCTACTGGAAGAACCTCGACGAAGTGCGCGACCAGTGGCAGCTCGATCGCCGCTTCTCGCCGTCGATGCCGAAGGAGCAGGTCGAAAGCTGCATGGCCGGCTGGCAGCGCGCGGTACGCGCCGCGAAGGCGTGGGCCGACGATACCCAGTAATCGTCAGCCATCCATACGAAATACAACAACACCGGCGGACCGCGCTCGCGCGCGAGTCCGCGATGACATACGAGAGACAACCATGTCACCTTATATTGCAGAGTTCATCGGCACAGCGATCCTCGTGCTGCTCGGCAACGGCGCGGTCGCAAACGTGCTGCTTGCAAAGACCAAGGGCAAAGGCGCGGACCTGATCGTGATCGTGATGGGCTGGGCGATGGCCGTATTCGTCGCCGTCTACGTGACCGCGTCGTTCAGCGGCGCGCACCTGAACCCGATCGTCACCATCAGTCTCGCGCTCGCGGGCAAGTTCGCGTGGTCGAAAGTCGGCGGCTACATCCTCGCGCAGATGCTCGGCGGGATGGCGGGCGCCCTGCTCGTGTGGCTCGCGTATCGCCAGCACTTCGCGAAGGAAGCCGATGCGGACCTGAAGCTCGCGGTGTTCTGCACGGCGCCCGCGATCCGCAGCGTCACGCACAACGTGCTGACCGAAGCGATCTGCACCTTCGTGCTGATCCTCGGCGTGCTGTACCTCGCGTCGCCGCAGGTCGGCCTCGGCGCGCTCGACGCGCTGCCCGTCGGCCTGCTCGTGCTCGGCATCGGCATCTCGCTCGGCGGCCCGACCGGCTATGCGATGAGCCCCGCGCGCGACCTGTCGCCGCGCATCATGCACGCGCTGCTGCCGATCCCCGGCAAGCGCGACAGCGACTGGCGCTATGCGTGGGTGCCCGTCGTCGGCCCGCTGCTGGGCGGCGCCGCGGCGGCCGGCCTGTACCTGCACCTGCACGCGATGGCCTGATCGCGACCTGATCTCGGCCTGACCGAAGCGCGCGGCCGCCACCGCCGCGCGCTTCATGCTCCTTTCTTCGCGCCTCCCCCGCCACGTTCGCGCTACCGGTCGCCCCCGGCCGACACGAGCGACTTCAGCGTCACGCCCGCATCCGCCACGGCCGCCGGGCTCGCATCGATCCCGCGTTCGACCAGCATGCTCGCCACGCGCATTTCCTCGACGAACCCCGCCGCACGGCCGAACCCGCGCGCGGCGACGAGCCGCGCGACCGGAATCGCCAGGCGGCACGCGCGGCATCGGGAAAACTTGCCGAAGCGTCTCGCGGCATGCGCGTGAAAGCACGTATGATGGCGAATTGATCTGCGTCGCCGACATTCCGCTTCTTCACCACCATGCTCGATCACCTCATCTGCGACTGCGACGGCGTGCTCGTCGACAGCGAAGTCATCGCCGACCGCGTGCTGCTCGATACGCTGTCCGCCACGTTCCCGAACATCGATTTCGAAGCCGCCGCGAAGTCGGCGTTCGGCCAGCAGACGTCGCGCTTCCTGGCCGGGATCGAATCCCGCTTCGGGATCGAGATGCCCGCCAACTTCATCGAAACGATCGAGCACAACATCGAGAGCGCGCTGGCGCAATCGCTCGCGCCGATCACCGGCGTGCGCGACGCGCTGCTGCAGGTGAGCCTGCCGGCGGCCGTCGTGTCGAACAGCCGGCTCGCGCGCGTGCGCAGTTCGCTGAAGCGCGCATCGCTCACCGAGATCTTCGGCGATCGCGTGTTCAGCTCAGAGCAGGTGGCGCGGCCGAAGCCCTACCCCGACGTCTACCTGCATGCGGCGCAAACGCTCGGCGTCGCGCCGGCGCGCTGCATCGTCGTCGAAGACAGCGTGTCCGGGCTGAATGCCGCGCGTGCGGCGGGCATGAAGACGATCGCGTTCGTCGGCGCGAGCCACATCCCCGACAACTACGCGGACGCGCTGCGCGCGATGGGCATCACGCGGATCATGCGCAGGATGGACGAGCTGCCGGCGTTCGTCGAAGCCGGCATGCGCGGCGAATTCGGGGACGTACAGTCCTGACGGTCGTTCCGGCCCGGTCAGGCTGACCGGGCCTGTCCGGCGTGCGCCGCTTCACGCACGCCGTGCCACGGGCGCATGAACGCGCCCGCTTTCCCCTTCCCTTCACTCAGGCCGGTTCGCAGCAGCGCTCGCGCGCGGCGGCCAGCGCCTCGCGGAACTCGACGAGTTCCGCGATCGTCAGCATCGGCAGCCCGTGCCGTTGCGCGAAACGCTCGACATCGTCGCCGCGCGTCATCGTGCCGTCGGGATTCATCAGCTCGCACAGCACGCCGGCCGGCTTCAGGCCCGCGAGGATCGACAGGTCGACCGTGCCTTCGGTGTGACCGCGGCGTGCCAGCACGCCGCCCGGCTGCGCACGCAACGGAAACACGTGGCCGGGGCGCACGATGTCGTGCGGCTTCGCCCCTTCGGCGATCGCCGCGCGGATCGTCGTCACGCGATCGGCCGCCGATACGCCCGTATGCACGCCTTCGCGTGCCTCGATCGAGACGGTGAACGCGGTGCCATTGCGGCTCTCGTTGGTCTGCACCATCGGCGGCAGCTCGAGCGCGCGCACCGTGTCGTCGGTCAGGCACAGGCACACGATGCCGCTGCACTCGCGGATCAGCAGCGCCATCGTCTCGGGCGTGATGCGCTCGGCGGCAACGATCAGGTCGGCTTCGTTCTCGCGGTCGTGGTCGTCCTGCAGCACGACCGCACGGCCTGCGCGCATCGCATCGAGCGCGGCGGCGATGCGCGGCGGCACCGGTTCGGAATCCAGCAACGGGAGATCGGCAAAGGCGTCGGCAGGTGCCGACGAAACGGACATCAAGGACATGTGAAACGCTCCTCGCAAATACGGTTTGGGCGAAAAACGTTTCAGGGCATTGCAAACAGACAGAACGACAACCCGCTTCGCACATGTGGCGAAGCGGCCCTGGCGGACATGACTATCTGCACATCTTCTCTCATCCGGACTGTGACCGTCGGCTCTGGCATTCGACCAGATCTGCTGACCCCGCGCGGATGCGCGGGCGCTCGCGGGCTCGCCGGCTTACGCCAGCCTACCGCCGGTGGGGAATTTCGCCCCGCCCTGAAGACGCACTGATTGCCGGACGGGACAACCCCGTCAGCGGCGGGCCAAGCATACAACAGCTGCGCGCGCGGCGCAGTGAACTCCAGCTAAAACCTTACCGACGACCCCGTCTAACGGCATCGTCCGAACGGCCGACGGACGACCCGCGCTCCCGCCCGAACGACGGGAACGCGGCCCGCTCCGGGCGGCCTGCGCGATCAGCCGGCCGCATGCGCGGCGTGTGCCGCATCGGGCACGAGCCAGCGCGGCGGCACCTCGGGGCTCACCGTCACGCGAAACGCGCGCGCCTCGCTGTCGCCCGGGTTGCGCAGGCTGTACGGCTGGTCGGCATCGAACACGATCGCATCGCCGGTCGCGAGCAACTGGCGGCGGTCGTGCACGCTGACTTCGAGCGTGCCCTCGCTGACGACGAGGTTGACCGTCGTGCCGGGCGCGCGGCGTGCGCCGGGCTCCGTGTGCAGCGGCGCGATCCGCAGCTCGTGGAATTCGGCCGCGGCCGGCTCGCCTTCCGGATAAAGCGCGCGTGCCGAGAAGCGGCCGTTCGAGCTGACGACGCGCGACGCGCGCTCGGCCGCCAGGTGCTCGAAGCCGTTCACCGCATGGCGGCGCAGGAAGGCGGCGACCGAAACCTTCAGCGCCGCGGCGATCTTGCAGAGCACCTTGATCGACGGCACGCTGCGCGCCGACTCGATCTGCGCGAGCATCGCGCGCGACACGCCGGACAGCCGCGCGAGCGCATCGAGCGACAACTGCCGCTCGGCACGCAAGCGCGCGAGGTTCACGCCGACGACCTGCTCGAGAACGTCGAGCGACGCGGACGCCCGCGCATCGGCGGCGTCACCGGACTCGAAGGAAGACACGTCGCGCACGAGCGCCAGGGATGAAGACATAGCATTGCCTCCGGGCCGCTGTGCGGCCCTGCGTATGGGGTAAGCCGGGATAGGGAATCGGGTTGCGCCAGCAACGGCGCGTATCGAAACGCTATCACCCGGCCTTGCACCGGCAAACGAAGTTATCTTCACACCGTTATCAGCATCGCGGAGGAATGCGTTTCTCGCGCCCCGTTTCCTGCCGCTATCGCGTCGCGCCGCGCTCGCTCATTGCGGCGCCGGCGCCGCACCGCGTGCCGACCCGCGCGTGTCGAGCCGCATCGCGAACCATGTGACGACGAGCGCCGCGAACGTCACCGCGACGGCGACCCACGGCAGCGCATCGAGCGCGAGGCCGTGTTCCAGCGCAAGGCCGCCGAGCCACGCGCCGCCCGCATTGCCGACGTTGAACGCGCCGATGTTGAGCGTCGACGCGAGATGCGGCGCGCTCGCGGCCTTCTCGACCATGCGCGCCTGCAGCGGCGGCACCGTCGCGAACGCGGCGATCCCCCACACGAACACGGTGACGGCGGCCGCGACCGGCAGGTGGCTCGTCTTCGCGAAGACGGCCATCACGGCCATCAGCGCCACGAGGATCGCGATCAGCGACGGCATCAGCGCGCGGTCGGCGAACTTGCCGCCGAGCGTGTTGCCGATCGTCAGCCCCGCGCCGAACAGCACGAGGATCAGCGCGACCGAGCGCGGCGAGAAACCCGACACGGTCTCGAGAATCGGCGCGATGTACGTGAACACGACGAACACGCCGCCGAAGCCGAGCACGGTCATCAACAGCGCGAGCCACACCTGCGGCTCCTTCAGCACGCGCACTTCGTGGCCGAGGCCGGCCGGCCCGCTGTCGTGACGGTTCGGCACGAGCGCGGCGACGCCGCCGAGCGCCAGCACGCCGAGCACGGCGACGATCCAGAACGACGCGCGCCAGCCGAGCAGTTGCCCGACGAACGTGCCGAACGGCACGCCGAGCACATTCGACAGCGTGAGCCCCGTGAACATCAGCGCGATCGCGCTCGCGCGCTTGTCGGCCGGCACGAGCGACGCGGCGACCACCGCGCCGATCCCGAAGAACGACCCGTGTGCGAACGACGTGACGACGCGGGCGACCATCAGCATCGCGTAGCCGGACGCGGTCGCGCACAGCACGTTGCCGACGATGAAGATCGCCATCAGCAGCTGCAGCGCGGCCTTGCGCGGCATGCGGCTCGTCAGCACCGCGAGCAGCGGCGCGCCGGCCGCGACACCGAGCGCGTAGCCGGTGACCAGCAGGCCGGCCGACGGCAGCGACACGGCCAGGTCGTGCGCCACTTCGGGCAGCAGGCCCATGATGATGAACTCGGTGGTACCGATGGCGAAGGCGCTGATCGCAAGCGCCAGTAACGGAATGGGCATGACGTTCTCCGGAAGGCGGCGGACGCGGCGCCCGGTCGGTGCCGCACCGCACAAAAGGCAGGATGTGCGCATTGTCCCGAAGACATCGATATTTGATAATTGGCGTGGCGTTTGAACCATTTTCAAATATTTCCGAAAAATCGCATGGACCGACTGGGCGATATCCGGCTGTTCGTCGAGGCGGCCGAACTGGGCAGCCTGTCCGCCGCCGGGCGCAAGCTGAACCTCACGCCGGCCGCCGCGAGCGCGCGCCTCGCGAAGCTCGAGGCGGCGGTCGCCACCCGGCTGTTCGACCGTTCGACCCGGCAGTTGCGGCTCACCGACGAGGGCCGCCTGTACCTGAACGGCTGCCGGCAGGCGTTGCAGGCGCTCGACGACGCAAACGCGCTGCTCCAGGCCGGCCGCAACGTGGTCGCCGGCCGGGTGCGGCTGTCGGCGACGTCCGATTTCGGCCGCCGCCGGCTGCTCGACTGGCTCGACGAATTCACCGCGCTTCACCCGGACGTGACGTTCTCGCTGACGGCGTCCGACTCGACGGTGAACCTGTGGCAGGACGAGATCGACCTCGCGATCCGTTTCGCCGCGCCGCCCGACGGCGCGCTGATCGCCCGCCGGCTCGCCGCGGACCGGCGCGTGCCGTGCGCGGCGCCGTCGTTCGTCGAACGCCACGGCATGCCGCGCGATCCGCACGATCTGGCCCGATTTCCATGCAACGTGATCACGGTCGCGTCCGGGCCGATGAACACGTGGCGCTTCACGCGCGGCGACGACACGCAGACCTGCACGGTGCCGCTCGCCACCGCGTTCGAGACCAACGACGGCGGCCTCGCCCGCGAATGGGCGCTGCGCGGCCGCGGCATCGTGCTGAACTCGATCTGGGATGTCGCCGACGACATCCGCGCCGGGCGGCTCAAGGTCCTGCTGCCCGACTGGCGGCACCAGAGCGCGCCGCTGCACGCGATCTATCCCGGCAAGCGCTACATGGCGCCGCGCGTGCGCGTGCTGCTCGACTTTCTCGCCGAACGCTTCGCGCGCGAGGAAGCGGCGCACGACGACCTGCTGAACGCGTGCCGCTGACGGCCGGCGCATCGCGGCTCGAGGGTCGGAACGCGCCGGCCGGCGTCGCGCGGCCGCAACCCGCCGCCCGTCCCGGGCAGCGTGAAAAGCTATAATGGAAAGCTTTCCCGACGGCTTTTCACATGCTGGCTGCGCGCCATCCGCGTGCAGCGCGCGCGGCCGTCCCGATTCACTCTTGACGACGCCCCCAGGTCAACCACTGCGAACGGCGAATCCCCATGACCAAGAAAGTTTACGTAAAGACCTTCGGCTGCCAGATGAACGAGTACGACTCGGACAAGATGGTGGACGTGCTGAATGCGGCCGAAGGCCTCGAAAAGACCGACACGCCGGAAGACGCGGACATCATCCTGTTCAACACGTGCTCGGTGCGCGAGAAGGCGCAGGAGAAGGTGTTCTCCGATCTCGGCCGCGTGCGCGAGCTGAAGGAAGCGAAGCCGGGCCTGCTGATCGGCGTCGGCGGCTGCGTCGCGAGCCAGGAAGGCGCATCGATCGTGTCGCGTGCGCCGTACGTCGACCTCGTGTTCGGCCCGCAAACCCTGCACCGCCTGCCGCAGATGATCGACGCGCGCCGCGAGAGCGGCCGCGCGCAGGTCGACATCACCTTCCCCGAGATCGAGAAGTTCGACCACCTGCCGCCGGCGCGCGTCGAGGGGCCGAGCGCGTTCGTGTCGATCATGGAAGGCTGCTCGAAGTACTGCAGCTACTGCGTGGTGCCGTACACGCGCGGCGATGAAGTGTCGCGTCCGCTCGACGACGTGCTGACCGAAGTGGCCGGCCTCGCCGACCAGGGCGTGCGCGAAGTCACGCTGCTCGGCCAGAACGTGAATGCCTATCGGGGCGCGCTGGCGGCCGGCTCGTCCGAGATCGCCGATTTCGCGACGCTGATCGAATACGTCGCCGACATCCCCGGCATCGAGCGGATCCGCTACACGACGTCGCACCCGAAGGAATTCACGCAGCGCCTGATCGACACCTACGCGAAGGTGCCGAAGCTCGTGAGCCACCTGCACCTGCCCGTGCAGCACGGCTCCGACCGCATCCTGATGGCGATGAAGCGCGGCTACACGGTGCTCGAATACAAGTCGGTGATCCGCAAGCTGCGCGCGATCCGCCCGGACCTGTCGCTGTCGACCGACATGATCGTCGGCTTCCCCGGCGAGACCGAGGAGGATTTCGAGAAGATGATGGCGCTCGTGCACGAGATGAGCTACGACACCAGCTTCTCGTTCATCTACAGCCCGCGCCCCGGCACGCCGGCCGCGAACCTGCACGACGACACGCCGCGCGAGGTCAAGCTCAAACGCCTGCAACATCTGCAGGCGACCATCGAGGAAAACGTCGCGCGCATCAGCCAGTCGATGGTCGGGAAGGTCGAGCGGATCCTCGTCGAGGGCCCGTCGCGCAAGGACCCGAACGAACTCGCGGGCCGCACCGAGAACAACCGGGTCGTGAATTTCCCGGCGCCGCTCGCGTCGCACCCGCGCCTGATCGGCCAGATGATCGACGTGAAGATCAACCACGCGTACCCGCATTCGCTGCGCGGCGAGCTCGTGCTCGTGAGCGACGACGCGAGCGCGGCCACGCACTGACGTTCCACTGGAGCCCGACGCCACTTTGAAGCCGACCCAAGCACTGGAATTCGTCGCGCCGCGCGACGACAATGCACGCCTCGCCAACCTCTGCGGCCCGCTCGACGAGAACCTGCGGCAGATCGAACAGGCGCTCGACGTCACGCTGTCGCGACGCGGCCACCGGATCGCGATCCGCGGGCGCGGCGCCAAGCTCGCGCTCGCCGCGCTCGAGAACTTCTACAACCGCGCGCGCGATGCGCTGTCGGTCGACGACATCCAGCTCGCGCTGGTCGAAGTGCGCCACACGGGCGGCAACGGCCGCCAGGACACGCTCGACGTGCGCTTCCGCGGCGACCCCGACCATCCGTTCGACGACCCCGTCGTCCAGCTCGACGCCAGCGAGCCGGACGAGGAGCCCGCGCCGAAGCTCTACACGCGGCGTGCCGACCTGCGCGGCCGCACGCCGGCGCAGCGCGAATACCTGAAGCAGATCCTGTCGCACGACGTGACGTTCGGCATCGGGCCGGCCGGCACCGGCAAGACCTACCTCGCGGTCGCCTGCGCGGTCGACGCGCTCGAGCGCGACCAGGTCAAGCGGATCGTGCTGACGCGCCCGGCCGTCGAGGCCGGCGAGCGGCTCGGCTTCCTGCCGGGCGATCTCGCGCAGAAGGTCGACCCGTATCTGCGTCCGCTGTACGACGCGCTGTACGACCTGCTCGGTTTCGACAAGACGGCGAAGATGTTCGAACGCCAGATGATCGAGATCGCGCCGCTTGCGTACATGCGCGGCCGCACGCTGAACCACGCGTTCATCATCCTCGACGAGGCGCAGAACACGACGCCCGAGCAGATGAAGATGTTCCTCACGCGGATCGGCTTCGGCTCGAAGGCGGTCGTGACCGGCGACACGAGCCAGGTCGACCTGCCGCGCGGCCACAAGAGCGGCCTCGTCGAGGCGCAGCAGGTGCTCGGCGGCGTGCGCGGCATCGCGCTCACGCGCTTCACGAGCGCGGACGTCGTGCGCCATCCGCTCGTCGCGCGCATCGTCGAGGCGTACGACGAATTCCACGCGCAGCACCAGGACGGCTGACCGGCCGGCGGCACCTGCACGCCGCCCGGCCTGACAGCCCGGCCCGGCCCGCCAGACGGCGCGCCGGGCTTTTTTTTCGCCTGTGCGAATTCGGGTGCGATCGGCCGTTTGGTGTATCCTCAACGCGTCCCAATCGCCACACGCGTCATGAAATCCTCCCGTTCCCGCAAGTCCGGGCGCGCCCAGTCCGCCGCGCCCGCCTCCCCCCGCCTTTCGCTGTTCGATGCGAAAGGCAAGGCCCGGACCGTCAACGCGCAAGGGCTGCGCATCGACTTCCCTGACGGCCGCAGCCTGATGTTCGACCTGTCGGGCAGTTCCGGGGAAGCCGCCGTCGCGATCGTCGCGCAGCACAACGATCCGGCCATGCGCGCGAAGATCGCGCTGCAGCCCGAGCACTACGACAGCGTGACGCTGCACGTGGGTGCCGAGCCCGCACCGCGCGAGGACGACACCGAAGACGCACTGCGCGAGCCGGAGCTCGACCTGTCCGTGCAGTACGGCGACGAGATCACGAGCGACGTGCGCAAGACGCTGCCCAAGCGCAAGCTGATCGCCGAATGGCTCGAACCGGCGCTGTTCGCCAGCGCGCAGCTCACCGTGCGCTTCGTCGGCGAAGAAGAAGGCCGCACGCTGAACGCCGGCTACCGCCACAAGGACTATCCGACCAACGTGTTGACCTTTGCGTACGACGCGGCGCCCGACGGCACCGTGATCGGCGACCTCGTGCTGTGCTGCCCGGTCGTCGAGAAGGAAGCGCACGACCAGGACAAGCCGCTCACCGCCCATTACGCGCACCTGCTGGTGCACGGCGCGCTGCACGCGCAGGGCTACGACCACGAGACGAGCGACGAGGACGCAGCCGAAATGGAAGCGCTCGAAGTCGACATCCTCGCGAAGCTGGGCTTCCCGAACCCGTACCAGTAAGCCGTCCGCACGATGCGCAACGCCGCGACGCTCTCGCCCGCCTACCCGCCGTCGATCGGCGACGGGCGCCTGCTGACGGAAGACGAACTCGCGGCGTCGCTCGCGCACACGATGCGCGACTGGGACGGCCGTCAGGATCTGTGGCTGTTCGGCTATGGCTCGCTGATCTGGAACCCGGGGTTGCCGACCGTCGCAGCCATACGCGGCAAGGTGCACGGCTATCATCGCGGGCTCTACCTGTGGTCGCGCGTGAACCGCGGCACGCCCGAACGCCCGGGCCTCGTGCTCGCGCTCGATCGCGGCGGCTCGTGCTCGGGCATCGCGTTCCGGCTCGCCGGCCCGACCGCGCAACCGCACCTCGAAACGTTGTGGAAACGCGAGATGCCGATGGGTTCGTACCGGCCCGCATGGCTGCCGTGCTCGCTCGAGAACGGCGAGCGCGTGAACGCCCTCGCGTTCGTGATGCGCCGCGAAGCGCCGACCTATACGGGCAAGCTGTCCGACCCCGTCGTCAAGGAAGTGTTCAGTTGCGCGGCCGGCCGCTACGGCACGACGCTCGACTACGTCAGCCGCACGGTCGACGCGCTGCGCGCGAGCGGCATCCCCGATCGCGCGCTGGAAGGGCTGCTCGCGCGATGCCGGTGACGCGGCACGGCGCCCGGCTCGCCGCCACGCGCTGCCGCGCCGTGGGCGCATTCTTGCGAGGTCAAGACCGATGAAACCGTCTCGCTGGTCGTGTTGCAGGGTTGCCGCGCTGATCGTCGCCGCGAGCGTCGCGCTGTCCGGCTGCGGAATACTCGGCTGCGGCGGCGCCGCGACCAACGGCGCGGCCGCAGGCGGCTGCTCGGCCGGCATGCGGTTCTGAACCGCGGCCGGGCGAAGTCCGCATGCGGCAGAATGCCGCCGCTCACCGCCTCGGCCGAACGCTTTTCCGCGTCACGGCTCCGCTTCCCCTCCGCACCCGTTTTTTTCGCCGCTGCCCCGCCGCCCTTTTCTGGGATAGGATGGACGCGAGGACGATGTCGCGCCCGGCGCGGCCGTCCGAGAGCGGGGCCCGTACGCGCTGCCCACCCTGGCCGTGCGGCCGGTGTGACACGGTCGCGTCGTGCCCTTGGTGTATCCTTGCCTACTCCGTGACAGCGCGCTCCGGCATGACCCGGGCGCACCACCATGAACGATTCGTATCCCAGTCGTAAGCCAACCGACAAACCGCAAGAAAAGCGCTCGCTGCTCGAGCGCCTGACCGACTTCATCTCGCCCGAGCCCGAATCCCGCGGCGAGCTGCTGGAAATCCTCCAGGACGCCCACGAACGCAACCTGATCGACGCCGATTCGCTGTCGATGATCGAAGGCGTGTTCCAGGTGTCCGACCTGTGCGCGCGCGACATCATGGTGCCGCGCGCACAGATGGACGCGATCAACATCGCCGACAAGCCCGAGGATTTCATCCCGTTCGTCCTCGAAAAGGCGCACTCGCGCTACCCCGTGTACGAGGAGAACCGCGACAACGTCATCGGCGTGCTGCTCGCGAAGGATCTGCTGCGTTTCTATGCCGAAGAGGAATTCGACGTGCGCGGGATGCTGCGCCCGGCCGTGTTCATTCCCGAATCGAAGCGCCTGAACGTGCTGCTGCACGACTTCCGCGTGAACCGCAACCACCTTGCGATCGTCGTCGACGAATACGGCGGCGTCGCGGGCCTGATCACGATCGAGGACGTGCTCGAGCAGATCGTCGGCGACATCGAGGACGAATACGATTTCGACGAGGAAGCCGGCAACATCATCTCGGGGCCCGACGGCCGCTACCGCGTGCGTGCGCTCACCGAGATCGAACAGTTCAACGAGACGTTCGGCACCGATTTCCCGGATGACGAAGTCGATACGATCGGCGGACTGATCACGCATCATTTCGGCCGCGTCCCGCATCGCGGCGAGAAGCTGCAGCTCGGCAACCTCGTGTTCGAGATCCAGCGCGGCGATGCGCGCCAGGTCCACGTGCTGCTGGTGCGCCGCAACCCGCTCGCCAGCCGTCGCGCCGAAACCTCGCACGAGGACTGACCGTCGCGCGCCAGCCGCGCGTTCCACAACCGCTCGCCCACTTTCGCTTCACATGGACGATCCGATCCTGTCCCGCCCGGCTGGCGGCCTTCTCGCGCCGCCCCCCGGGCGCGCGCTGCCGCGCTGGCACTACCCGGCCGCGCTGCTCGCCGGCGCCGCCAATACGCTCAGCTTCGCGCCGACGCCGCATGGCGGCTGGCTGCAACTCGTCGTATTCGTCTGGTTTTTCGCGCAGCTCACGCGCACGGCGAGCTGGCGCAGCGCCGCGCTCACCGGCGGCGCGTTCGGCTTCGGCAACTTCATCAGCGGCATCTGGTGGCTCTACATCAGCATGCACGTCTACGGCGAGATGGCCGCGCCGCTCGCGGGCGGCGCGCTCGTGCTGTTCTCGCTGTACCTGTCGCTGTACCCGGCGTTCTCCGCCGGGCTGTGGTCGTTCTGCGCAGGCCATGCGTGGCATCGCCGCACGCCCGAACCGCGGCCGTTTTCGCCGACCTGGCACGGCGCATTCGCATTCGCGAGCGCATGGGCACTCGGCGAATGGCTGCGCGGCACCGTCTTCACCGGCTTCCCGTGGCTCGCAAGCGGCTATCCGCAGGTCGACGGCCCGTTCGCGGGCTTCGCGCCGGTCGCCGGGGTGTACGGGATCGCGTGGGTGCTCGCCTTGTTCGCCGCGCTCGTCGTGCAGGCGCTCGCCGCCGCCCGGCCGTCGCCGCTCGCCGAACCCCGTGCCGGCAATGCGCGCGTGCGCATCGCCGCGCCGGCCGGCATCGCGGTCGCGCTGATCGCGGCCGGTCTCGGGCTGTCGCAGGTCACGTGGACCGTGCCCGCGAACGCGCCGCTCACCGTGCGGCTGCTGCAGGGCAACGTGAAGCAGGACATCAAGTTCGAGGAAGCGGGCATCGACGCGGCGATCAAGATGTACACGCAGATGATCGTCGAGAAGCCGGCCGACCTGATCGTCACGCCCGAAACCGCGATCGCGGTGATGATCCAGGAGTTGCCCGAGCCGTTCGCCGTCGCGATCCGCAAGTTCAGCGACACGACGGGCTCGGCCGTGCTGTTCGGCGCGGTCGGCGCCTCGGTGACCGAGGACGGCCACTACGTCGACTATACGAACAGCCTGTACGGCGTGACGCCGAATTCGCGCGACATCTATCACTACGACAAGCACCACCTCGTGCCCTTCGGCGAATTCATCCCGTGGGGCTTCCGGTGGTTCGTCGACCTGATGAAGATGCCGCTCGGCGACTTCGCGCGCGGCGCGCCGGTGCAGAAGCCGTTCCTCGTGCACAACCAGCCGGTGATGGCCGACATCTGCTATGAGGACTTGTTCGGCGAGGAAATCGCCGCGACGATCCGCGACAACCCGCAGCCGCCGGGCGTGCTCGTCAACGTGACGAACCTCGCGTGGTTCGGCGACACGATCGCGCTCGACCAGCACCTGCAGATCGCACGGATGCGTTCGCTCGAGACGGGCCGGCCGATGCTGCGCTCGACCAACACGGGGATGACGGCCGCGATCGATGCGCGCGGCCGCGTGCTCGGCCAGCTGAAGCCGTTCACGATCGGCTCGCTCGACGTGCGGATCGAAGGCACGAGCGGCTTCACGCCTTACGTGACGAGCGGCAACAACATCGTGCTCGCGGTGTCGTTCGTGCTGCTCGCGTTCGGCTTCACGTTCGGCCCCGGGCTGCGCCGGCGCAACGGCCGGAACAACGGCGACGCCCCGCCGAAATGATGCGGCACGCCGCCGCCGCGCAGCGCGTGGTGGCGGCCGCCGCATGCAGCGGCCGTTGACCGCGAACCGGCCGGCCGCTCAGGCCTGCCGGGCCGACTCCGCCGACTCCGCCGCCTGAACCGGCTGCGCAGACAGGCGCCGCAGGTCGCGGCTCACCGCCGCCATCACGGGCTCCCACGCGCCGAACGCCGGCTGCCGGTACAGGGTCGCGGTCGGGTACCACGGACTGTCCGTGCGTTCGAGCAACCACGGCCAGTGCGGATTCACGTCGAGCAGCACCCACGTGCGCGCGCCGAGCGCGCCCGCCAGGTGCGCGACCGACGTGCACACGGTGATCACGAGATCCAGCGCGCCGATGAACGCGGCCGTATCGTCGAAGCTCGTCAGTTCCGCCGTGAAGTCCTCGATCGCGAAGCCGGCCGCGCGCGCCGCCGCGACATCCGCCTGCGCACCCGGCTGCAGCGAATGAAACGCGATGCCGTCGATCCCGCGGAATGCGTCGGCATAACGCTCGAGCCCGACGCGCCGGAACGGATTGCGCTGGTGCCCCGCACTGCCCGTCCACACGAGCCCGACCTTCAGCCGGCTGTCGCCCGCGAGCCGCGCGCGCCACGCGTCGCGCGCGGGCGGATCGGCATGCAGGTACGGCACCGACGACGCGAGCGTCGACGCTTCCATGCCGAGCATCAGCGGCAGGCCGATCAGCGGTATTTCGTAATCGAAGGCGGGCAGCACGTCGACGCCGCCGCCCGCGCTGAACGCATCCGCATGCGCGCCGAGGCTGCGCTGCATCAGCGTGCCCACCTGCGGGAACGTGTTCCATATGAGCCGGCCGCCCTCGCGATGCACGCGCTCGGCGAGCGGCGCGACGAAGCGGCAGAACTGCAGCACGTCGCCGAGCCCCTGCTCGCCCCACACGAGCAGCGTCTTGCCGGCGAGCGGCTCGCCCTGCCAGCGCGGGCCCGGCAACACCGGCCGGCGGCCGCGCAACTCGCCCGCGCCGTCCCAGCGCGCCTCGTGGCCGCGCCAGCCGGCCGCGTGGTTGCCGCGCACGAGCTGGATGATCGCCAGGTTGAAACGGTAGGACGCGTCGTCGGGCGCCAGCTCGCACGCACGCGCCGCGCAGCGCTCGGCATCGTCCCAGCGCTGCGCCTCCTTCATCGCCATCGCGACGTTGTTCATCGCGAGCGCGTTGTCGGGCGCGAGCTCCACGAGCCGCGCGGCGCACGCGAGCGCGCCGTCCAGGTCGTGCGTCGCGATCCGCGCGACGACGAGGTTGATCCATGCCTGCACGTCGGACGGATCGGCGCGCACGGCCGCGTCGAGCAGCGCGATCTCCTCCGCGCGGTCGCTGCCCGACAGCCGCAGCGCGATCGCGAGGTTGTTGCGCAGCGACGGCCGCCCGGCGTCGAGCGCCAGCGCCGCGCGATACGGCGCCACGGCATCCGCGTGACGACCGGCCATCTGCAGCGCGTAGCCGAGATTGAAGTACGCGGTCGCGCCCGGCTGCACGCGCGCCGCGCATTCGGAGAGCGCGACCGCATCGGCCGTGCGCTGCCGCGTGATGAGCGCGCCGGCGAGCTGCGCGAGCGCATCGGCGTCGACCGCATGCAGGTGCGCGGCGGCGGCCAGCCACAGATCGTGCGCGGCGGCCTCGCCGCGCGCCTGCGCGTCGGCGGCCTGCCCGAGCAGCGCGAGGAAGGGCGGAAGCAGCGGAATGAGGATGTCGGTCGGATCGTCCATGCAGTCGGGATCGGCAAGCGGTGGCGCGGCACGCGTCGCGCGCACCGCAATACGCGCATCTTAACGCCCGTGCGAAGCCGTGCGGCACGCGCGTCGCGACCTGCCGCGCGCGGCCGCCCGGCGCGCGCCGGCCATGCCCGCGCAGGTCGCCCGGACGGGGCCGACGGCACGCCCGCCCGCGTTCCGGCCGCATCCGCTCGCCGATCCGGTAAAATTACGCGTTTCAGCACACTAACAAGCCGCGCCGCCGCGCGAGCCGACCCTCCGGGCCCCGCCCGGAGCGCCGCCCGCAACGGAGCGCCAGCGCCACGAAGGCTCTTCATGCTTACGTTTCAGCAAATCATCCTGACGCTGCAGTCCTACTGGGACAAGCAGGGTTGCGCCCTGCTCCAGCCCATCGACATGGAAGTCGGTGCAGGCACGTCGCACGTGCACACGTTCCTGCGCGCAGTCGGCCCCGAGCCGTGGCGCGCCGCGTACGTGCAGCCGTCGCGCCGCCCGAAGGACGGCCGCTACGGCGAGAACCCGAACCGCCTGCAGCACTACTACCAGTACCAGGTCGTGCTCAAGCCGGCACCGGAAAACATCCTCGACCTGTACCTCGGCTCGCTCGAGGCGCTCGGCTTCGACCTGCAGCAGAACGACGTGCGCTTCGTCGAGGACGACTGGGAAAACCCGACGCTCGGCGCGTGGGGCCTCGGCTGGGAAGTGTGGCTGAACGGGATGGAAGTCACGCAGTTCACGTATTTCCAGGAAGTCGGCGGCATCGAATGCAAGCCGGTGCTCGGCGAGATCACGTACGGCCTCGAGCGCCTCGCGATGTATCTGCAGAAGGTCGAGAACGTGTACGACCTCGTGTGGACGGAGTGGGAAGAGCAAGGCCCGAACGGCCCCGAGCTGCGCCGCCTGTCGTACGGCGACGTCTATCACCAGAACGAGGTCGAGCAGTCGACCTACAACTTCGAGCACGCGAACGTCGACCTGCTGTTCACGTTCTTCAACAGCTACGAAGCGGAAGCGAAGAAGATGATCGACGCGCAGCTCGCGCTGCCCGCGTACGAACTCGTGCTGAAGGCCGGCCACACGTTCAACCTGCTCGATGCGCGCGGCGCGATCTCGGTCACCGAACGCGCGGCATACATCGGCCGCATCCGCGCGCTGTCGCGTCTCGTCGCGCAGGCCTACTACGACTCGCGCGAGAAGCTCGGCTTCCCGATGCTCGGCAACCCGCCGGGCGTGCCGGGCCTCACCACCGACGCCCAGGACGCCGCCCAGCCGGCATGGGCGCCGCCGCTCAAGGTCGAACGCAAGATCGATCAGGACTGACGAGACGAGATTCATTCCAATCATGACGCACAATCATCCCGCCCCCCTGCTCGTCGAACTGCTGACCGAAGAGCTGCCGCCGAAGGCCCTCGCGCGCCTCGGCGACGCATTCGCCGAAGGCCTCGCGCAACGCCTCGCGGCACGCGACCTCGTCGACGGCGAACTCGTGTTCGAGCGCTACGCCACACCGCGCCGCCTCGCCGTCGTCGTGCAGAACGTGCGCGCCGTCGCACCTGAAAAGCAGGTCCGCGAAAAGGTCCTGCCCGTGTCGGTCGCGCTCGACGCCGAAGGCAAGCCGACGGCCCCGCTCGCGAAGAAGCTCGCGGCGCTCGGCCACCCGAACCTGTCGATCGCCGATCTCGAGCGCGCGCAGGACGGCAAGGCCGAAGCGTTCTTCATCAACTATTCGGCAGCCGGCGCGACGCTCGCCGACGGCCTCCAGGCCGCGCTCGACGAAACGCTCGCGAAGCTGCCGATCCCGAAGTTCATGACCTACCAGCGCCCGGACGGCTCCGACGTGAAGTTCGTGCGCCCGGTGCATCGCCTGACGGTGCTGCACGACGACCGCATCGTGCCCGTCACCGCGTTCGGCATCGACGCCGGCGACACGACGCTCGGCCACCGCTTCCTGTCCGACGGACTCGTCGCGATCCAGCATGCACGCGCATACGCCGACACGCTGCGCGACAAGGGCCGCGTGATCGCGCACTTCGCCGATCGCCGCGAAACGATCCGCACGCAGCTGAACGAACACGCGAACGGCGATACCGTCGTGATGCCCGAAGCGCTGCTCGACGAAGTGACGTCGCTGGTCGAATGGCCGGTCGTCTACCCGTGCCGCTTCGAGGACGAATTCCTGCAGGTTCCGCAGGAATGCCTGATCCTCACGATGCAGACGAACCAGAAGTATTTCGCACTGACCGACGTCGGCGGCAAGCTGCGTTCGCGCTTCCTGATCGTGTCGAACATCGAGACGAAGACGCCGGGCGAGATCATCGAAGGCAACGAGCGCGTCGTGCGCCCGCGCCTCGCCGACGCGAAGTTCTTCTTCGAGCAGGACAAGAAGAAGCCGCTCGCCGACCGCGTGCCGCAGCTCGCGAACGTCGTGTATCACAACAAGCTCGGTTCGGCGCTCGCGCGCGTCGAGCGCCTCGAGGCGCTGGCCGGCGAGATCGCCCCCGCGATCGGCGCCGACGCCGCGCACGCGAAGCGCGCCGCGCGCCTCGCGAAGGCCGACCTGCTGACCGACATGGTCGGCGAGTTCCCGGAACTGCAGGGCACGATGGGCACGTACTACGCGCGTCACGACGGCGAAGCCGACGACGTCGCGCTCGCGTGCGCCGAGCACTACCAGCCGCGTTTCTCCGGCGACGCACTGCCGACCACGCCCGTGTCGACCGCCGTCGCGCTCGCCGACAAGCTCGAGACGATCGTCGGCATCTGGGGGATCGGCCTCGCGCCGACCGGCGAGAAGGATCCGTTCGCGCTGCGCCGCCACGCACTCGGCGTGCTGCGCCTGCTGCTCGAGAAGCAGCTGCCGCTCGATCTCGTGTCGCTGCTGCGCACGGCCCATGCGCGCTTCGAAGGCGTGCCGGGCGTCGCCGAATCGACCGACGCGATCCTCGCGTTCTTCATGGATCGCCTGCGCGGCCTGCTGCGCGAGCGCGGCTATTCGGCCGGCGAAATCGACGCGGTGCTGAGCCTGAACCCGACGCGCGTCGACGATCTCGTCGCGCGCCTCGACGCGGTGCGCGAATTCACGCACCTCGCGGAAGCCGAAGCGCTCGCGGCCGCGAACAAGCGGATCTCGAACATCCTGAAGAAGTCGGAAGGCGGCGCGAACGGCGCGGTGCAGCCGACGCTGCTCGTCGAGGCCGCCGAGAAGGCGCTGCACGAACAGCTCGCGGCCGTGACGCCGCACGTGCAGTCGCAGCTCGAGGCGCGTGCGTACACGGGCGCGCTGTCGGCGCTCGCCGCGCTGCGCGCACCGGTCGACACGTTCTTCAACGACGTGATGGTCAACGCGGAAGATCCGGCACTGCGCGCGAACCGTCTCGCGCTGCTGTCCGCGCTGCACCAGCAGATGAACTGCGTCGCCGACATCTCGAAGCTCGCCGCATAAGGGCCGCACGATGCCGACCAGCCCCAACCGAAAGCTCGTCGTCCTCGACCGGGACGGCGTGATCAACGTCGATTCGGATGCGTTCATCAAGACGCCCGACGAATGGATCGCGCTGCCCGGCGCCCTCGAGGCGATTGCCCGGCTCAACCACGCGGGGTATCGCGTGGTCGTCGCGACCAACCAGTCCGGCATCGGTCGCGGGCTGTTCGACATGGCCGCGCTCAACGAGATGCACCTGAAGATGCATCGCGCGGCGGCCGCGGTCGGCGCGCGGATCGACGCGGTGTTCTTCTGCCCGCACACGGCCGAGGATCACTGCGACTGCCGCAAGCCGAAACCCGGGATGATGCAGATGATCGCCGAGCGCTTCGAGATCGATCCCGATCACACGCCGGTAGTCGGCGATTCGCTGCGCGACCTGCAGGCCGGCGTCGCGGTCGGCTTCCAGCCGCACCTCGTGCTCACCGGCAAGGGCAAGAAGACGCTCGCCGCCGGCAACCTGCCGCCCGGCACGAAGGTGCACGACGACCTGCGCGCGTTCGCGCTCGATTTCCTTTCACACGAACACGAGTGATGCGGCCGCCGCGCGCATCCTCCCTAACGCCAGACTTACGCCGATGCGCTTCGTCCGCTCCCTGCTGCTGCTGATCTACTTCGTCGTGTACACGGTGCCGTACGCCACCGCGTGCTTCATCGCCTTTCCGTTCATGCGCGCCGACGCGCGCTACTGGATGGCGGCCGGCTGGTGCAAGTCCACGCTGTGGGTCGTGCGCTGGCTGAACGGCATCCGCTACCGGATCGAAGGCTACGAGAACCTGCCCGACGGCCCGGCCGTGCTGCTGTCGAAGCACCAGTCCGCATGGGAAACGCTCGCGTTTCCCGCGCTGATGCCGAAACCGCTCTGCTACGTGTTCAAGCGCGAGCTGCTGTACGTGCCGTTCTTCGGCTGGGCGCTCGGGCTGCTGCACATGGTCAACATCAACCGCAAGGAAGGCAAGAACGCGTTCACGTCGGTGATCCGCCAGGGCAAGAAGCGCCTGTCGGAAGGCGCATGGATGATCATGTTCCCGGAAGGCACGCGCACGCCTGTCGGCAAGCAGGGCAAGTACAAGACGGGTGGCGCGCGCTTCGCGATCGAAACCGGTGCACCCGTCGTACCGATCGCGCACAATGCAGGCCGGGTGTGGCCGCGCAACTCGTTCACGAAATTCCCGGGTGTCGTCACCGTGTCGATCGGCAAGCCGATCCCCAGCGAGGGGCTGACGCCCGATGCATTGAACTCGCAGGTCGAAGCATGGATCGAAGCGGAAATGCGCCGGATCGATCCGGATTCGTATCGCCAGGCGGGCAACGCCGGCACGCGCGATGCCGCGCGTGTCTGACGCCCCCGGGTGGCAGCCGTTGCGTACGACAAAAAGAAGCGAACTGATGAAACAGCGTCCGCGGCCACGGCCTGCCGTCGTGGCCCTCGATCATCGCCAGATGGATCTGCCGCTCTTCGACGGGCCGGCCGCCGCACCGTCGGCGCCCGCCGCCCCGCCCGCGCCGGCCGAAGCGGCCCCCGCTGCGCCCCTTGATCCGGGCCCCGCGCCCGACCGCTCGCGCGTGCGGACGTTCGCACTCGACAGCCGCGTGCTCGAATACCGCCTGAAACGCTCGGCGCGCCGTACGATCGGCTTCACGATCGACGGCAGCGGGCTGTCGATCACCGCGCCGCGCTGGGTCACGCTCGCCGACATCGAAGCCGCGATCGCCGAGAAACAACGCTGGATCTTCGCGAAGCTCGCCGAGTGGAAGACGCGCACCGAGCAGCGCGCGCTGCCGCAGATCGACTGGCGCGACGGCGCGCAGCTGCCCTATCTCGGCAAGACGGTGACGATCGCGCTCGGCGCGGGCGCCGTCGCATTCGACGCCGATGCGTTGCGGCTCTCGCTGCCGCTGCCCGTGCAGGCCGACATGCAGCAGATCAAGGATCGCGTGCAGGGCTGGCTGCAGGGCGAAGCCCGGCGGATCTTCGGTGAACGCCTCGCGGTGTACGCGGAGAAGCTCGGCGTCACGTATTCGATGTATGCGCTGTCGTCGGCCGCGACGCGCTGGGGCAGTTGCTCGAGCGACGGCAAGATCCGCCTGAACTGGCGGCTGATCCATTTCCCGATGTCGATCATCGACTACGTCGTCGCGCACGAGCTGTCGCACCTGCGCGAAATGAACCATAGCCCGGCCTTCTGGCAGACCGTCGAGTCGATCTTCCCCGAGTTCCGCGAAGCGCGCCACACGCTCAAGCATCACCCGCCCGAGCTGCTGCCGTCGCTTTGACGCGCACGGCTTCGCCGCCAACGAAAAAGGGCGATGCGGGTCACTCCGCATCGCCCTTTTTTGCCGCCACGCACATCGCACGCCGCGGCCCGGTTCATCCGGCGCTCAGTGCGCCTTTTTCTGAATGAACTCGATCTTGTAGCCGTCCGGATCCTCGACGAACGCGATCACGGTCGTGCCGTGCTTCATCGGGCCCGCTTCGCGCGTGACCTTGCCGCCTTGCGCCTTGATCCTGTCGCAGGCCGCGTACGCGTCGTCGACTTCCAGCGCGAGATGGCCGAAGCCGTTGCCCAGATCGTAGGCCGGCGTATCCCAGTTATGGGTCAGCTCGATCACGGTGCCCGTGCTCTCGTCCTCGTAGCCGACGAATGCGAGCGTGAACTTGCCTTCCGGATAGTCGTCGCGGCGCAGCACCTTCATGCCGAGCAATTCGGTGTAGAACTTGATCGAGCGGTCGAGATCGCCGACTCGCAGCATCGTATGCAGAAATCGCATGTGTTGTACTCCTGTGGGGACTTTCCAGAACCGGGAACTCTACCAGAGTCGGGTGAACTTCGTCGGGGGCGCCTGACTGGGGGCGCCTGGCTGGGGGCGCCTGGCTGGGGGCGCCTGGCTGGGGGCGCCCGGCGGGTGACGCCTGCCGGCGCAAGGGCAACGGCTGAAAACAGCACGACCCTGCTCGCCCGGCCACCGCGCGGATCGGGTAACATCCTTCCACCTCGCACCAAAAGCGGGCATGCGACCCACCGCCCGAACGCGACCACCCACTCCCCCCTACCGCCACACTGCCGTGCGATACCGCCGATTCGAGCGCGCCGGATGCGCCCCCCTCCCGACCCCGCAGCAGCCGCACCGAACCGGCGAGGTTCGCCAATGAGTGCACTCGCTGGCCCCGTGCGCCGCGCGCTCGACATGCGCGCCGTCGGCCTGATGCTGCTGCTGTGCGCGATCTGGGGCTTCCAGCAGGTCGCGATCAAGAGCACGAACGCCGCGATCGCGCCGATGTTCCAGGCCGGGCTGCGCTCGGTGATCGCGGCGGCGCTGCTGTGGGGCTGGGCCCGCTCGCGCGGTACGCCGCTGTTTCAGGCGGACGGCACGTTCGGCGCGGGCCTCGCGGCCGGCGCGCTGTTCGCCGGCGAATTCATCTGCGTGTTCTTCGGGCTGACGCTGACGAGTGCGTCGCACATGGCGATCTTCCTGTACACGGCGCCGTGCTTCACCGCGCTCGGCCTGCACCTGTTCGCACCCGGCGAACGGCTGCAGCGCACGCAGTGGGCCGGCGTCGGCCTGGCATTCGCCGGCATCGCGCTCGCGTTCGCGGACGGCTTCCTGAAGCCGCGCGTGCCCGGCGCATCCGTGCTGGCCGGGCTCGCCGGCGACGCACTCGGGATCCTCGGCGGCGCGATGTGGGCCGCGACGACCGTCGTCGTGCGCTCGACGGCGCTCGCACGGGCGAGCGCGAGCAAGACGCTGTTCTACCAGCTCGCGGTATCGGCGGTCGTGCTGGTCGCGCTGGCCGCACTGTTCGGCCAGATGTCGTTCGCGCACGTCACGCCGGTCGCGGTCGCGAGCCTCGCGTACCAGTCGGTGATCGTCGCGTTCGTCAGCTACCTGTCGTGGTTCTGGCTGCTGACGCGCTACAGCGCGTCACGTCTGTCCGTCTTCACGTTCCTGTCGCCGCTGTTCGGCGTCGCGTTCGGCGTGCTGCTGCTCGGCGAATCGGTCGGCTGGCGCTTCATGTCGGCGGCCGCGCTCGTGCTGACGGGCATCGCGCTCGTCAACGCGCCGCCGCGCCGGCGCACGTAACGACACCCGGCGGCCGCCCGGTCGCGGCCCGGCATCGACGAAAACGGCGCGGGGAAAATGAAAAAGGCTGCCCGCCAGGGCAGCCTCGTGAACCTCGAGCCGGCGTGCGACGCGCGCATGACGCACGCGCCGCCGTTACTCCGCGGCCTTGCGCACCTTCGCCAGCGCCTGCGCCACGCCGACGTATTCGGCCACGCTCACATCCTCCGCACGGCGCGCGAGATCGAAGCCGAGCGCATCGAAATCGATTGTCTCGCGATAGTCGCCGAGCGTATTGCGCAGCATCTTGCGGCGCTGCGAGAACGCCGCGGTGACGATTTCGCCGAGCAGCCCGGGATCGACATCCGGCAGTTCGTGTGGCTCGTACGGAATCATCCGGACGATCGCCGAATCGACCTTCGGCGGCGGCTGGAACGATTCCGGCGGCACGTCGAGCATCTTTTCCATCACGTAGCGGTACTGCAGCATCACCGACAGACGCGAAAACGCCTTCGTGCCCGGCTCCGCGACCATCCGTTCGACGACTTCGTTCTGCAGCATGAAGTGCTGGTCGATGACCGCGTCGGCGAACGTCATCAGGTGAAACAGCAGCGGGCTGGAAATGTTGTATGGCAGGTTGCCGACGATCCGCAACGACGGCTTGTCGCCGGGTGCCGCGAGCGAGCGGAAGTCGAACGCGAGCGCATCGCCTGCATGCAGTTCGAGCAGCGCGCCGAAGCGTTGCTGCAGGCGCCCGATCAGGTCGCGGTCGAGCTCGACCGCATGCAGCGGCGACTCGGGCGTCGCGAGGCGTGCGATCAGCGGCTCGGTCAGCGCGCCGAGCCCGGGGCCGATCTCGACCATGCGCTGGCCGCGCGCGGGGCCGATCGTCGCGACGATCGAGTCGATCACGCCGTGATCGACGAGGAAGTTCTGCCCGAAGCGCTTGCGCGCGAAATGGCCTTGGTGCTGTCTGCTGTTCGACATCGACTGAGTAAAACGAAAAATACGACGAATGAGGTAAAGCCGGGCCGCGTCAGGCGGTGCGGCGATGGCGCGCCATCGTGACGGCCGTGTCGAGCGCGGCGATCATGCTGCCCGGATCCGCGCGGCCCGTGCCGGCCAGATCGAGTGCCGTGCCGTGATCGACCGACGTACGGATGATCGGCAGCCCGAGCGTCACGTTGATGCCCTCGCCGAACGTCGCGTACTTCAGCACGGGCAGGCCCTGGTCATGGAACATCGCGAGCACGCAATCGGCATCGGCGAGATGGCGCGGCTGGAACAGCGTGTCGGCCGGATACGGGCCGCGCGCGTCGATGCCCTGCGCGTTCGCGCGGGCCAGTGCCGGCGAGATCACGTCGATCTCCTCGCGGCCGAGATAACCGTTCTCGCCCGCGTGCGGGTTCAGGCCCGTCACGAGAATGCGCGGCGCGGCCAGACCGAAGTCGCGCCGCAGGTCGCGATCGATGATCGCGAGCGTCTCGACGAGCCCGTCGACCGTCAGTGCGGCCGCTACGTCCTTCAGCGGCAGGTGCGTGGTCGCGAGCGCCACGCGCAGCGGCCGGTGGCCGATACCGGCCAGCATCATCACGACACGCGGCGTATGCGTGCGCTCCGCCAGGTATTCGGTATGGCCGGTGAACGGCACGCCCGCATCGTTGATCGTGCTCTTCTGCAACGGCGCGGTGACGATCGCGTCGTACCGGCCCGCCAGCGCGCCGTCGATCGCCGCGTCGAGCAGCCCGAGCACGTAAGGGCCGTTCGCCGCGTCCAGCCTGCCCGCCTGCGCGGGCACGGCGAGCGCGTGATGCGCGACCGACACCGGCCCGCTGCCGGCCAGCGTGGCCCGGTCGGCGCCGACGGCCGCCGCGCGCGCGTCGAGCAGCGCCGCATCGCCGAGCACGGTGAAATGCGCGTCGGGCCAGCGCTGCGCGGCATCACGCAGCGCCTGCACGGTCAGCTCCGGGCCGACCCCCGCGGGTTCGCCGGTCGTGATCGCGATCTGCAGCGCGGGCGTGGTCATCGGAAGCTCGCTCAGTTCGCCGGGCCGACGCCGCCGATCTTGTACTGCACGTACGACGAATCGCGCAGCTCGCGCAGCCAGTCGGCATACGCCTGCTCGGCCTTGCGCTGGCCGATCGCCTGACGCGCGATATCCATCTGCTGCTGCACCGAACCTTCCGCTTCGCGGCGGCCCAGCACCTGGATCAGGTGATAGCCGTACTCGGTACGGATCGGCTGGCTGATCTGGCCGTCCTGCAGGTTGTTCATCGCGCGCTCGAATTCCGGCACGGTCTCGCCCGGGCTGATCCAGCCGAGATCGCCGCCCTGCGACGCCGAACCGTCCTGCGAATACGTGCGCGCGAACTTCGCGAAATCGCCGCCGGCCTCGACCTGGTTGCGGATGTCGGCCAGTTGCTGGCGCGCCTGGCCTTCGGACTTGCCTTCGCCCACGCGCAACAGGATGTGGCGCACGTGCGTCTGGACGATCTTCGGTGCGGCGGCCGACGCGCCCTGGCTCTGGCGACGATCGACGAGACGCACGATCTCGAAGCCGTCCGGCACGCGGATCAGCGTCGGGTTGACCTGGCCCGGGCGCAGCTTCGATGCGGCGTCGACGACGTCGGCCGGCAGCGCGCTCGGCGACTTGAAGCCGAGGTCACCGCCCTTCTTCGCGTCGTTCGCTTCCGAATTGTTCTTCGCGAGCTTCTCGAAATCGGCACCCGACTTCGCCTGCTGCAGCAACGCGTCAGCCTTCTTCTGCGCGGCTTCGATGTCGGCCTGCGGCGCGTTGGTCGGTGCCTTGATGAAGATGTGCTGGAAGCGCAGGTCCTGCTGCTGCGACGCGTTCGGCCCGCGCTGGCTCGCGATGTAGTTCGCGACCTCGGCGTCCGACACGGTGATCTTGCCGTCGACCTCGCGCTCGCGCAGCTTCGACAGCATCAGTTCGGTGCGCGCGTCGCTCGTGAAGATGCTCCAGGGCACGCCTTGCGCCTCGAGACGCGCGCGGTACTGGTCGAGCGTCATGCCGTTCGCCTGCGCGAGGCGCTGCAGCGTGGACTGTACCGTCGCGTCGTCGATGCGGATCCCGTCGTCCTTGGCCTTCTGCACCTGGATACGCTCGAGCACCATCTGGTTCAGCACCTGCGCGCGCAACTGGTCGGTCGGCGGCACGGGGGCGTTCTGCTGCTGCAGCCGGCGCGCGATCAGGCCGGCACGCTGGTCGAGTTCGCGGCCCGTGATCACGTCGTTGTTGACGACCGCGACGACTTCGTCGGCGAGCTGCGCACCTTGCGAACCGAGCGCCTGCGCCGCGGCCGGCGCAGAGGCGAGCAGCGCGGCGGCCGCAGCGAGGCTGGACACGACTGCCGCGAAACGAAGGGTTTTCTTCATTGCCACTGGAACTCCATTGAAATCGTGCTGACCGGTGCAGACAAGCCGGCGTTACTCGTAGTTGCTGAAGCGGGACATCGGCGGCGGCGGCGGCGGCAGCGGCGTGTAGCCCGGCACCCCGGCGCGGAACGCGGACACGAGGCCGTTGTCGACGGTCGACAGGCCCTTGAGCGTGAGCTGCATCATGAAGCGCGTCGACGAATTCTGCTGTCCGGACGAATTGATGCCGTTCGCCGCCCGCTGCACCCCGACCCCGAGCGCCCAGCAATCCGCGTCGTATTGTAAGCCGACCAGACCGTCGACCACGCGATCGCCGGCGAGATCGTAGTTGAAGCGGCCGATCGCATACAGGCGGCGCGTGAGCGGCCATTGCGCGGACACCAGGAACTGGTTGATCGGCTGGTTGTCGAGCGTGGTGTTCGCCCGCGTATAGCGGTAGCCGACGTTGATCACGCGGCGCTCGCCCGGGCTGTAGCCGAAACCGACGCTCGACTTCACGAGCTGGTTGTTGTTCTGGTTGTACTGGAACGCCGTCTCGGACATGAAACCCGAGCCGAGCTTCAGCGCGGCCCCGACGATCAGGTCCGAGTGGCGCGCCAGCACCGCACTCTGCCCGGCATTCAGCGTGACGCGCTGATCGGCGAAGTAGTACTGCTGCGCGATCACGAAACGCGCACGCTCGTCGCCGGTGCGCGGATCGATGAAGCGCGACGTCAGGCCGGCCGTGATGCGGTTCGCATCGGCGATCCGGTCGTTGCCGACGAACGTGTTCGGCTGGTAGATCTCCGCGAGGCCGAAGTCCGACTCCGCAGTGTCGAACAGCGGCGCGTTCGACTGGTCGCGATACGGCGTGTACACGTAGTACAGGCGCGGCTCGAGGGTCTGGATGAAATCCTGGCCGAACAGGCGCACCGAGCGGTCGAAGATCAGGCCCGAATCGAAGCTCACGGTCGGGATCGACTCGGTGAAGCGCTTCGGGCTGTTCGGCGTTGTCGACGACAGGTAGTTCAGGTCGTACGACGCGAAGTGGTACTGGACCTTCGGCACGACGAAGTAGCCGGGGCCGTACACGCCGTATGCGATGTACGGGTTGAAGACGATCCGGTCACCCTGGGTCGCATCGGCCGTCGTGATGCGGAACCGCGAATAGTCGGCTTCCGCGCCGAAGTCGAAGCCGCCGACGTTGTACTTCGTGTACTTCACGTTCAACTGAGGCTCGCGGCTGTACGGCGCGATCGACGGCGGCAGCGTCTGCCAGTGCTGGTAGCGCGCGAGCACCGACCACGGGCCGTTGTTGTACGTGAGGCCCGCTTCCTGCTGGTACAGCGTCTGCGTCCCGTTGATGAACTGGTTCGACGAACCCAGTTGCTCGGGATACAGATTGTCCGAGACCTTGTTGTAGTAGACGTAGCCGCCGAAACCGCCGCCGAAGTTCTGCTGGTGCTGCCAGTAGATCGCGTAGCGGTTGCGGTGCTCGAGCCGGTCACTCGGCAGGTAATTGGCCGTGAACGTGCCCGAATACGACGGCGACAGGTAGCGGAACGTCGCCTCGGTCATCACGCCGCGCCGCGAGATGATGCGCGGCGTGAGCGTCAGGTCGCGGTTCGGCGCGATGTTGAAGTAGTACGGCAGCGTCAGCTCGAAGCCGTTGCTCGAGTTCACCGAGAACGTCGGCGGCAGCAGGCCGCTGCGCCGCTCGCCCGACAGCGGGAACGTCATCCACGGGCTCGCGAAGATCGGCACACCCTGGAAGAACAGCACGCCGTTGCGCGCGGTGCCTTCGTCGGCGCCCGTATCGAAGTCGAAGCGGCTGCCCTTGATGTACCACGCGGGGTTCGTCGAGCACTGGCACGCGGTATAGGTACCGTTGACGAACACCGAGCGCTCGTTGTCGACCATGTCGACACGCTCCGCGCTGCCCGAGCCGCCCGTCACGTTGAAGTGATACTTCGGCGCCGTCATGAAGCCCTGGTTCGCCTCGATCTTCAGGTGCGCCTCGGGGCCCGCGAACGACGTGCCGGAATTGATCACCCTGACCTGGCCGTACGCATCGGCCATGTCGGTATCCTGATCGTAGTGGATCGCGTCGGCCTTCACGACGGCGTCACCGCGCCGCAGCTCGGCCGAACCCTTTGCGGCGAGATCCTGCTCGGCCGTGCCGCTCGTGTGGTCGGCGATCACGAAGGCGGCCGGCTTCGCGCCCTCCTTCAGCGGGCGATCCTCGAGCTGGGGCGCGAGACGCAGATCCCACGGCGAGTCGAGCGGCTGCGGCTGCGCGGCCGCGCCCGACAGCTGCGCGTACGACACGGCCGGCACGAGGCCGGGCACGGCCAGGAGCGCGAGCGCGAGCCGCCGTTTGCGCGGCACCCCGTCACCGGGGAAAACATTCGGGAATAGCGGTTTGGGCGGCATCTATCGTTTGGCGAATCGCCCCTTGTCAACCGCGCCGTCGCGGCACATTCGCGCACAGCGGGCCGCGCCGTCGCACCGCGACTGCGGCTGAGCGCAAACCGGGGGGGCGATCGGATGGCGGCGCGACAGGCGGCGGGCCTGCGCGGCGGAAAGCTGACGCGGGGTGCGTCAAAAAAGTCGTGGGGTATTATATGGCAAGACGTTCCCCCCTCCTCCGAGTTTCATGACGCCCCCATCCGCCGCATCCCAGCCCGACGCCCGCCTCGAAGCGCTCACCGCGTGGCTGCACCCGCTCGCCGAGCGCTACGCGCTCGACCTGTCGACCCTCGCGCCCGCATCGTCGGACGCCAGTTTCCGCCGCTATTTCCGGATTGCGTCGGCCACCAGCGCCGGCGGCACGCTGATCGCCGTCGACGCGCCGCCGCCCGAGAAGTGCCGCGAGTTCGTCCAGGTCGCGCAGTTGCTCGCCGCGGCCGGCGACCACGTGCCGGACGTGCTGGCCCACGATCTCGACGCGGGTTTCATGCTCGTGACCGATCTCGGCCGCACGCCGTACATCTCGGTGCTCGATCCGGCCGACCCGGCCGCCGCAAAACCGCTGATGCGTGAGGCACTCGACGCACTGATCCGCTTCCAGCTCACGTCGAAACCCGACGTGCTGCCGCCGTTCGACGAGGCGTTCCTGCGCCGCGAGATGGAGCTGATGCCCGAATGGTTCGTCGGCCGCCACCTCGGCAAGCCCGTCACCGACGCGATGCGTGGCACGCTCGACCGCACCTTCGCGCTGCTGGTCGCGAGCGCCCACGCGCAGCCGCAGGGTTTCATGCTGCGCGACTTCATGCCGCGCAACCTGATGGTGTGCGAGCCGAACCCAGGCATCCTCGACTTCCAGGACGCCGTCTACGGGCCGCTGACGTACGACGTCGTGTCGCTGCTGCGCGACGCCTTCATCAGCTGGGACGAGGAGTTCGAGCTCGACTGCTTCGCGTACTACTGGGAAAAGGCGAAAAAGGCCGGGCTGCCGGTCGATCCCGATTTCGGCGAGTTCTACCGCCAGCTCGAATGGATGGGGCTGCAGCGCCACATCAAGGTGCTCGGCCTGTTCGCGCGCATCAATTACCGCGACGGCAAGCCCCATTACCTGAACGACCTGCCGCGCTTCATCGCGTATGCGCGCAAGGTCGCGCTGCGCTACCGCCCGCTCGTGCCGTTCGCGAAGCTGCTCGACGAGCTCGAGGGCAACGCGCCGGCCGACGTGGGCTATACGTTCTGATCGTTCCGACTCTCCTGACACCCGGCCGAACATGAGCACCACCCTGACGACGGCGATGATCTTCGCCGCCGGGCGCGGCGAACGGATGCGCCCGCTCACCGACACCCGCCCGAAGCCGCTCCTCGAAGCGGGCGGCAAGCCGCTGATCGTGTGGCAGATCGAAGCGCTCGCACGCGCGGGTATCGAGACGATCGTGATCAACCACGCGTGGCTCGGCGAACAGATCGAGGCCGCGCTCGGCGACGGGTCGCGCTGGGGCGTGCGGCTCGCGTACTCGGCCGAAGGCGAGGCACTGGAAACCGCGGGCGGCATCGCGCAGGCGTTGCCGCTGCTCGAGCGCGACGGACAACCGGCCGTGTTCGCGGCGGTCAGCGGCGACGTGTACTGCGCCTTCGACTACCGGACGCTTGCGCCGCGCGCCGCCCGGATGGCCGCGCTCGATGCGCCGGCGATGCACCTCGTGATGGTGCCGAACCCGCCGTTCCACCCGGCCGGCGACTTCGCGCTCGGCGACGACGGCCGCCTGGCGCTCGACGGCGCCGCGCGCTTCACGTTCGGCAACATCGGCCTGTACGACACGCGCATGTTCCGCGATCTCGCGCCCGGCACGCGGCGCGCGCTGACGCCGTACTATCGCGCGGCGATCGAAGCCGGCCGCGCGAGCGGCGAACTGTACGAAGGATTTTGGGAGAACGTCGGCACGCCCGCGCAGCTCGGCGAGCTCGACGCGCGGCTGCGCGCCGCGGGCTGATCGTTTCGCGGCTGATCGTTTCGCGGCTGAGCGGCTGAGCGGCTGAGCGGCTGAGCGGCGGTTCGGCGGTTCGGCGGTTCGGCGGTTCGGCGGTTCGGCGGTTCGGCGGTTCGGCGGTTCGGCGGTTCGGCGGTTCGGCGGTTCGGCGGTTCGGCGGTTCGGCGGTCGATACCCCGACTCGTCAACGACTGCGCGGCCGATCGGCGCCGGACCAAGCTCCGGGATCCGATGTCGCCGACGCTCCGCCAAATCCCCCGGCCCTGACGGCACCACACCGCCCGTTCCTGCCGCGCACCGCGCAATACCCGCGCCTACGCGGCCTCGGCCTCTTCCCCGCCCGCCGCCGCGCGCTGCTGCTGCAGCGCCCACATCTGCGCATACAACCCGTCGGCGCGCACGAGTTCGTCGTGCGTGCCGCGCTCGACGATCCGCCCGTGATCCATCACGAGGATCTGCTGCGCGTGCACGACCGTCGACAGCCGGTGCGCGATCACGAGCGTCGTGCGATGCCGCGCGATCTGGTCGAGCTCGTGCTGGATCGCCCGCTCCGAGCGCGAATCGAGCGCCGAAGTCGCCTCGTCGAACAGCAGCACCGGCGGATCCTTCAACAGCGTGCGCGCGATCGCGACGCGCTGCTTCTCGCCGCCCGACAGCTTCAGCCCGCGCTCGCCGACCGGCGTGTCATAACCCTTCGGCAAGCTTTCGATGAAATCGTGGATGTGCGCGGCGCGCGCGGCCGCGATCACCTCGTCGCGGGTCGCGCTCGGCCGGCCGTACGCGATGTTGTAGTAGATCGAGTCGTTGAAGAGCACGGTGTCCTGCGGCACGATCCCGATCGACGCACGCAGCGAATCCTGCGTGACGTCGCGGATGTCCTGGCCGTCGATCCGGATCGCGCCGCCCGCCTGCCGGTCGAGATCGTAGAAACGGAACAGCAGCCGCGACAGCGTCGACTTCCCGGAGCCGCTGTGGCCGACCACCGCGGTCGTCGTGCCCGCGTCGATCGTGAAGGACACGTCGTGCAGGATCGGCCGCGACGCCTCGTACGCGAAATTCACGTGCTCGAAGCGCACCTGCGCGCCGGCGACCGCAAGCGGCCGCGCATCGGGCAGGTCGGCCACTTCCTTCGCGGCCGACAGCAACCCGAACATCCGGTCCATGTCGGTGAGGCTCTGCTTCAGCTCGCGATAGACGACGCCGAGAAAGTTCAGCGGAATGTACAGCTGCAGCATGAACGTGTTGATCAGCACGAGATCGCCGAGCGTCAGCTTGCCCGCGAGCACGCCCTGCGTCGCGCGCCACAGGATGAACACGAGCCCCGTGCCGATGATCGCCTGCTGGCCGAAGTTCAGCACCGACAGCGAATTCTGCGAACGGATCGCGGCCTTCCGGTAGCGCTTCAGGTTCTCGTCGTAGCGCTGCGCTTCCCACTCCTCGTTGCCGAAGTACTTCACCGTCTCGTAGTTGATCAGCGAATCGATCGCCCGTGAGTTCGCGCGCGAATCGAGTTCGTTCATCGTGCGGCGGAAATGCGTACGCCAGTTGGTGACCTTCACCGTGAACACGATGTACGTGACCAGCGCCGCGAACGTCACGTACGCGTAATAGGCCTCGTACTTGACCACGAAGAAGCCGAGCACGAGCCCGACCTCGACGAGCGTCGGCAGGATGCTGTACAGCGAATACGAGATCAGTTGCTGGATGCCGCGCGTGCCGCGTTCGATGTCGCGCGACATGCCGCCCGTCTGGCGTTCGAGATGGAACCGCAGCGACAGCCCGTGCAGGTGCCGGAACACCTGCAGCGCGAGCTGGCGTACCGCGCTCTCGGTGACCTTCGAGAACAGGATCTCGCGCAGCTCGGTGAACAGCGACGTCGACAGCCGCACGAACGCATACGCGACGACCAGCAACCCGACGCCGCCCGCGAGCACGATGCCGGCCGACTGTTCGGCGCGGCCGAACGCGGTGATCTGCTGGACGTAGGACAGGTGGTCGACGATGCGCTTCATCACGACCGGCACGCCGAGGTTCGCGACTTTCGCGCCGATCAGGCAGCCGAGCGCGAGCGCGACGCGCCATTTGTAGGTGGTCAGGTACGGCAGCAGCGACCGGATGGTCTGCCAGTCGTTGCGGGGCCCGGTCGAAGCCGGCGCGGGCTCGCCGGAAGCAGGAAATCGGCGCATGAGGGGAAGGATCGGCGGCGGTGCCGGGCGCGTGATCGGCGGCCGGCTCGCTCACTTTCTCGTACAATTTGCGAACGTTGTATTGTCGCAGAAGCCGCTTCGCGCCGCTGCCGGCGCCCTCGCCGGCTGGCCTGCGCACGGCGGCATGTTTCTTACAGGATGAAAGCCCCCGCCATGACCGATTCGACCCTCGAACTCCCGCAAAAACAGCCCGCGCTGCGCGTCGTCCCGCAACCGCACGACGCGAACGTCCACGGCGACGTGTTCGGCGGCTGGATCATGTCGCAGGTCGACATCGCCGGCTCGATCCCCGCGAGCCAGCGCGCGAACGGTCGCGTCGCGACGGTCGCGGTCAACTCGTTCGTGTTCAAGCAGCCGGTGTTCGTCGGCGATCTGCTGAGCTTCTACGCGACCATCACGCGCACCGGCAACACGTCGATCACGGTCGACGTCGAGGTGTACGCGCAGCGCATGCGCCTGATGGGTGAAATCGTGAAGGTCACCGAAGCGACGCTCACCTACGTCGCGACCGGCCCCGACCGCAAGCCGCGGCAACTGCCGCCGCTCTGACGGACGAGCGCCGAGCGGCGCTCGCCCTCCACCTGGCTGCGGCCACCTCAGTGCGTGGCCGTCAGCCCGAACTCCCGCATCGCGGGCAGGAAATCGTGGTTCAGCTTCGGCTTGCGCGACAGCTTCACCAGCACGTAGCGCTGGAACGGCGCAAGCCGCTGCCACTGCGCGAGCCCGGGCGCCGTCAGCCCGGCCAGCGCGCTCTGCTGCACGAGCGACTCCGGCACGATGTTGGTGGCGCGCCAGGCCGGCTGCTCGTCCGGCTGGAACCACGAGGGTTCCAGATCCGCGTGCGTGCGCAGCATTTCGAACAGCGCGTGATCGAAGTTGGGCTCGATCGCGGTGTCGTCGTCGGCCGGAAAGCGTGCGAGCAGCTTGCGGTCCTCGAGCGGCAGCAGTTGCCACTGCTCCAGCGAAATCCGCAGACCGAAACGGTCGAGATTGAAACGCACGATCATCGGGATGTACGTGAAGTTTTCCGACGATTCGTGTTCGAAGGCGAATAGCAGTGGAGCGTCGCTGAGTCCCATGATCGTTACCTGATGTGGCGGATGCCGGCGCGGCCGGCTTGCCTGGGGTATTTTAGAACCTCTGCGCGCGGGCGGCGGATACGAATGCCGCCGCCCGCGCGCCGAATCAACGGGAGTGCTCGTGAATCCGACCGAATCCGGTGAAATGCGCGACGAACCGCGCGGCGCGATCGAACTGTCCGTGCGCCGCACGCGCGGCGGCGCCGTCGAAACCGCGCACGACTACGTGGGCCAGGAATGGCCCGTCGCCCTCGTCTTCAACGGCATCTCGCACGCGGTGATGATGTGTACGCCGTGCGACCTCGAAGCGTTCGCGGTCGGTTTCGCGATCTCGGAAGGGATCGTCGCGCGCGGCAGCGACATCAAGGACATCGAGGTGATCCTGCACGCCGACGCCCCGCTGCCGCATGCGGAGGTCCACCTGGAGGTCGTCCAGCAGGCGTTCGCCGCGCTGAAGGACCGGCGCCGCGCGCTCGCGGGGCGCACCGGCTGCGGCGTATGCGGGATCGAAAGCATCGACCTGCTCGACCTCGCGCCCGAGCGCGTGCCCGATACGGGCTTTCTCGCGCGCCTCGCCCCCGACGCGCTGACGCGCGCGGCGCAGGCGCTGCCGGCGCATCAGGCGCTCACGCGGCTCACGGGCGGCCTGCACGCGGCCGCGTGGTGCGACGCAACAGGCGCGATCCGGATGGCGTTCGAGGACGTCGGCCGCCACAACGCGCTCGACAAGCTGATCGGCTCGCTCGTGCTGTCGCGCGCCGACGCGACCGACGGCTTCGTGTTCCTGTCGAGCCGCGCGAGCTACGAGCTCGTGCGCAAGGCCGCACGGGTCGGCATCCCGCTGGTGGCGACGATCTCCGCGCCGTCGTCGCTCGCGATCGAAATCGCGAAAGCGGCCGGCCTGCGGCTCGTCAGCTTCTGCCGCGAAACCGGCCACGTCGACTACGGCACGGCCTGATCGCGTTCGCGGCGGCGCGCCGGCGAGCCATCGCCGGCGCGGCCTGCTCCGTCAGTCGAACTGACGAAAATCCGGCTTGCGCTTCTCGAAGAACGCCGTCATCGCCTCGCGCGCTTCGGGCGCGCGCAGCATCGCGGCGAAGTGGCCCGCCTCCTCGGCCATCCGCGCGGACGTCGCCACACCGCCCGTATCCTTCAGCAGCGCCTTCGTCACGCGCAGCGATGCCGCCGGCAGCGCCGCAAGCTTCGCCGCCTGCTTCGCCGCGAACGCGTCGAGCTCGGCCGCCGGCAGCACGCGGTTGACGATGCCGATCCGGTGCGCTTCCAGCGCATCGAACGCCTCGCCGAGCAGCAGCTTCTCGGCGGCGACCTGATGGCCGGCCAGACGCGGCAGCAGCACGCTCGACGCGGCTTCCGGGCACAGGCCGAGCTGCGCGAACGGCAGCGAGAACGTCGCGGTGTCGGCTGCGTACACCAGATCGCAGTGCAGCAGCATCGTCACGCCGACGCCGATCGCCAGGCCCGGCACGGCGGCCACGATCGGCTTGCTCGCGGTGCTGATCCGTGCAAGGAACTGGAACACCGGAGCGGTGTCGTCCTTCGGCGGCGCCTTCATGAAATCCTCGAGATCGTTCCCCGCGGTGAAATTGCCGTCGCTGCCGCGCAGCAGGATCACGCGGATCGCCTTGTCTTCCTGCGCGTCGGCGAGCGCATCGGCCATCGTCTGGTACATCGCCGCCGTCAGCGCGTTCTTCTTTGCCGGGCGCGAGATCGTGATCGTCATCACGCCTTCGGCGCGTTCCACTTGAATTTCAGCCACAACCGTCTCCTTTGACTTTCCTCTACCGGAACGAAAAAACGGTGCGCAAGCTTGTGGCCCGCGCACCGTCGTCGCTTTGCGTCGTGTCCTGCTTACAGGCGTTCGATGATGCCCGCGGCACCCATGCCGGTGCCGACGCACATCGTGACCATCCCGTACTTCAGGTTACGGCGGCGCAGGCCGTGCACGACGGTCGCCGCGCGGATCGCGCCGGTCGCGCCGAGCGGGTGGCCGAGTGCGATCGCGCCGCCCATCGGGTTGACCTTCGACGGATCGAGGCCGAGATCGCGCATCACCGCCAGCGATTGCGCGGCGAACGCTTCGTTTAGCTCGATCCAGTCGAGATCGTCCTGCTTCAGGCCGGCGGCCTTCAGCGCGGCCGGAATCGCTTCCTTCGGGCCGATGCCCATGATTTCCGGCGGCACGCCACGCACCGCGAAGCTCACGAAGCGCGCGAGCGGCGTCAGGTTGAATTCCTTCAGCACCTTCTCCGACACGACGAGCAGCGCGCCCGCGCCGTCCGACGTCTGCGAGCTGTTGCCGGCCGTGACCGAGCCCTTGTTCGCGAATACCGTGCGCAGCTTCGCGAGGCCTTCGATCGACGTATCCGCGCGCGGACCTTCGTCGAGCTTGATCTCGCGCGTCTTCACGTCGACTTCGCCGGTCGCGAGGTTCGGGAAACGCTCGGTGATCGTGTACGCGGCGATCTCGTCGTTGAACTCGCCGGCCTGCTGCGCAGCAAGCGCCTTGCGGTGCGACTCGACCGAGAACGCGTCCTGGTCTTCGCGGCTCACCTTCCACTGCTCGGCGACGCGCTCGGCCGTCAGGCCCATCCCGTATGCGATGCCGAAGTCTTCATTGCGATCGAAGATGTGCGGCGACATCGACGGCTTGTTGCCCATCATCGGCACCATGCTCATCGATTCGCAGCCGCCCGCGAAGATCGCGTCCGATTCGCCGACGCGGATGCGGTCGGCCGCCATCGCGAGCGCCGTGATGCCCGACGCGCAGAAGCGGTTGACCGTCACGCCGCCGACCGTCTGCGGCAGGCCCGCGAGCAGCGCGCCCATCCGCGCGACGTTCAGGCCCTGCTCGGCTTCCGGAATCGCGCAGCCGATGATCGCGTCCTCGATCAGCTTCGTGTCGAAGCCCGGCACCTGCGCAACCGCCGACTTGATCGCGTGGACCAGCAGCTCGTCCGGGCGCGTGTTCTTGAAGACACCGCGCGGGGCCTTGCCGATCGGCGTGCGGCTGGCGGCGACGATGTATGCGTCTTGCAATTGTTTGCTCATTTGACACTCCTTGCCTTATCGCTCGCTCAGTTACGCACCGGCTTGCCGGTCTGCAACATACCCATGATCCGTTCCTGCGTCTTCTGCGTGCCGAGCAGCTCGACGAACGCACGGCGCTCGAGCGCGAGCAGCCACTGCTCGTCGACGAGGCTGCCGGCTTCGACGTCGCCGCCGCACACGGCTTCGGCGATGCGGCTCGCGATCAGGTAGTCGTGGTCGCTGATGAAGCGGCCGTCACGCATGTTGACGAGCGATGCCTTGATCGTCGCGATCGCCGAGCGGCCCGCGACCGGCACGTCCTTCGCACGCAGCGGTGCGCGGTAGCCGGTGGCGGCCAGCGCACGCGCTTCCTTCTTCGCGGTGTCGAGCAGTTCGAACACGTTGAAGACGATCGTGTCGGACGGCTTCACGTAGCCCATCGCACGTGCATCGTGTGCGGAGGCCGAGACCTTCGCCATCGCCGCGTTCTCGAACGACTTCGTGACGAACTTCAGGATGTCGGTGGTCGCGTTCGCGGCCGTCGCGGCGTCCGCTGCGCGCAGCGCCGCTTCCTTCAGGCCGCCGCCCGCCGGCACGAGGCCGACACCCACTTCGACGAGGCCGATGTAGCTCTCGACGTGGACGACGCGCTTCGCGCTGTGCAGCATCAGCTCGCACCCGCCGCCGAGCGCGATGCCCGACACGGCCGCGACGACCGGCACGTTCGCGTACTTCACGCGCAGCATGCCTTCCTGGAACTTCTTCACGAACGGCTCGATACCCTTCGCGCCGCCCATCATGAACGCGGGCATCGCCTCTTCGAGGTTCGCGCCGGCCGAGAACGGGCCGCCCGGCGTGCCGAGCTTCAGCGACGTCGGCTGCCAGATCACCACGCCCTTGTAGTCCTTCTCCGCGAGTTCGATCGCCTGCACGAGGCCGTCGATCACGCTCGGTCCGATCGTGTTCATCTTCGACTTGAACGACACGATCACGACGTCGTCTTCACCCGCACGATCGTCGACCCATGCGCGCACCGCGTCGGTCTCGAACAGCGTCTTGCCGTACGTCTTCGGATCGGCGCCCGCTTCGCCGAGCAGCGGCGCGCGGAATACCTGCTTGTCGTAGACCGCGAGGTCCGAACGCGGCACGAAGCGCTTCGCAGCCGGTGCCCACGAACCTTCGGCCGTGTGCACGCCGCCCTTCTCGGCAACCGCGCCTTCGAGCACCCACGACGGCAGCGGCACGTTCGCGAGCGCCTTGCCGGCCGCGATGTCTTCCTGCACCCACTCGGCGACCTGCTTCCAGCCGGCGGCCTGCCAGCCTTCGAACGGGCCTTCGTTCCAGCCGAAGCCCCAGCGGATCGCGAGGTCGACGTCGCGCGCGTTGTCGGCGATCGACTCGAGATGCACGCCGATGTAGTGGAACACGTCGCGGAAGATCGACCACAGGAACTGCGCGTGCGGATGGTCCGTCTCGCGCAGCAGCTTCAGGCGTTCCGCCGGCGGGCGCTTCAGGATGCGGCCGACCGTTTCGTCAGCCTTCGCGCCCGAGTCGACGTAGGTGCCCGTCTTCGCGTCGAGCACCTTGATCGCCTTGCCTTCCTTCTTGTAGAAACCGCCGCCCGTCTTCTGGCCGAGCGCGCCCTGCTTCACCAGTTCGGCGAGCACGGCGGGCGTCTGGTAGACCGGGAAGAACGGATCGTCGGCGAGGTTGTCCTGCATCGTCTTGATCACGTGCGCCATCGTGTCGAGGCCGACCACGTCCGCGGTGCGGAACGTCGCCGACTTCGCGCGGCCGAGGCGGCTGCCCGTCAGGTCGTCGACTTCGTCGAAGCGCAGGCCGAACTTCGCGGCCTCGGTGATCACCGCGAGGATCGAGAAGATGCCGACGCGGTTCGCGATGAAGTTCGGCGTGTCCTTCGCGCGCACGACGCCCTTGCCGACGATGCTCGTCAGGAAGGTTTCGAGCTGGTCGAGGATTTCCGGACGCGTATGCGCGGTCGGGATCAGCTCGACGAGGTGCATGTAGCGCGGCGGGTTGAAGAAGTGCACGCCGCAGAAGCGCGACTTCAGCTCGTCCGAGAAACCTTCGGACAACTTCGTGATCGACAGGCCCGACGTGTTGGTCGCGAAGATCGCGTTCGGCGCGATGTGCGGCGCGACCTTCTTGTACAGGTCGTGCTTCCAGTCCATCCGCTCGGCGATCGCTTCGATCACGACATCGCACTCGGCGAGCTTCGCGATGTCGTCTTCGTAGTTCGCGGCCTCGAGGTATTTCGCGTCGTCCTTCACGCCGAACGGCGCGGGCGACAGCTTCTTCAGGTTCTCGATCGCCTTCAGCGCGATCGCGTTTTTCGGGCCTTCCTTGGCCGGCAGGTCGAACAGCAGCACCGGCACGCGCGCGTTGATGAGGTGCGCGGCGATCTGCGCGCCCATCACGCCGGCGCCCAGCACGGCGACCTTGCGAATCAGGAAATTGCTCACGGGATGTCTCCGGATAGTGTCGTGCAGCGCGGAGGTTGGGGCTGCACGGAGAAGTGAGTACCAGGAACCGATGCATCCGGGCGGCGCGCCTCGCGCCCCGCCCGGACTCGCGTCAGAACAGCGATTCGTCGACTTCCATCATCGTCTTCGAACCGGCGCGTGCGGCGCGGATCGTCGACGCCGTCTCGGGCAGCAGGCGCGCGAAGTAGAAGCGGGCCGTCGCGAGCTTCGACTTGTAGAACGGATCGCCCGACGCTTCGTTGTCGAGGGCGAGGCGTGCCATGCGCGCCCAGAAGTACGAGAACACCAGGTGGCCGACGGTGCGCAGGTACGGCACGGCGGCAGCACCGACTTCGTCCGGGTTCTGCATCGCCTTCATGCCGATTTCCATCGTCAGCTTCTGCACCTTGTCGCCGATGTCGGCGAGCGGGTTGATGAACTCGGCCATTTCCGGCTTCACGCCTTCGGCTTCCGCGAATTCCGTCACGAGCTTGCCGAACTTCTTCAGCTTCGCGCCCATGTCGCCGAGCACCTTGCGGCCCAGCAGGTCGAGCGACTGGATCGAGTTCGTGCCTTCGTAGATCATGTTGATCCGCGCGTCGCGCACGTACTGCTCCATGCCCCATTCGGAGATGAAGCCGTGGCCGCCGTAGATCTGCATCGCGTGGTTGGTCGACTCGAACGCGTTGTCGGTCAGGAACGCCTTGATGATCGGCGTGAGCAGCGCGACGAGATCGGCCGCTTCCTTGCGCACGGCTTCGTCGGCGTGCGACAGCTCCTTGTCGATCTGCAGCGCGGACCAGTACGTGAACGCGCGCGCGCCTTCGGCATAGGCCTTCTGCGTGAGCAGCATGCGACGCACGTCCGGGTGCACGATGATCGGGTCGGCCGGCTTGTCCGGTGCCTTCGGGCCCGTCAGCGAACGCATCTGCAGGCGTTCCTTCGCGTACGTGAGCGAGTTCTGGTACGCGACTTCCGTGAGGCCGAGGCCCTGCATGCCGACGCCGAGACGCGCGGCATTCATCATCACGAACATCGCGTTCAAGCCCTTGTTCGGCTCGCCGACCATCCAGCCCTTCGCGCCGTCGAGGTTCATCACGCACGTCGAGTTGCCGTGGATGCCCATCTTGTGTTCGATCGAGCCGCACTTGATGCCGTTGCGCTCGCCCGGCTCGCCCGAAGCGTCCGGAATGAACTTCGGCACGATGAACAGCGAGATCCCCTTCGTGCCCTGCGGCGCGTCCGGCAGGCGCGCGAGCACGAGGTGGATGATGTTCTTCGACATGTCGTGCTCGCCGCTCGAGATGAAGATCTTCGTGCCGCTGATCGAGTACGAGCCGTCGCCGTTCGGTTCGGCCTTGGTGCGCAGGATGCCGAGGTCGGTGCCGCAGTGCGGCTCGGTCAGGCACATCGTGCCCGTCCATTCTCCCGACACGAGCTTCGGCAGGTATTGCTTCTGGAGTTCCGGCGCGCCGTGCGCGTGCAGGCATTCGTACGCGCCGTGCGACAGGCCCGGATACATCGTCCATGCCTGGTTCGCCGAGTTCAGCATTTCGTAGAGCGCGTTGTTCACGAACGCGGGCAGGCCCTGGCCGCCGTAGTCCGGATCGCAGCCGAGCGCCGGCCAGCCGGCCTCGACATATTGCTGGTAGGCCTCCTTGAAGCCGGTCGGGGTCTTCACGACGCCGTCGCCTTCATACGTGCAGCCTTCGCGGTCGCCGACCTGGTTCAGCGGGAACAGTACCTCGGAGCAGAACTTGCCCGCTTCCTCGAGGACCTGGTTGATCGTGTCGGCGTCGAGGTCCGCATGCTTGGGCATTTGCTTGACTTCGGCTTCGACGTTCAGAAGCTCGTGCAACACGAATTGCATGTCGCGCAGCGGCGCGGCGTACTGTCCCATGACTCTCTCCAAAGGTGGGCAAAACGGCTCGAGCTCCTGGCGGGCGGATCACGCGCCGCTAACGGCTCTCGCTCTGATACGAAACAATCGTCTTTTCCAGCGCGGCCCACGTGAGGCGCACGGCATCCGGCGAATGCAGGAAACGTGCGTCGTGATGCAGGCCGAGCGTGAAGCTGTACAACTCGAAGAGCATCAGGTCCGGATCGGTATCCGCACGCAGATGGCCTTCTTCCTTCGCCTGCGAAATGGCACGCAGCATCGCGGCACGCCAGGCCGTCACGCTCGCGATCAACTGCTCGCGCACGGGGCTGTCAGGCCGGTCGTCGTACTCGACGGCCCCGCTGATGTAGATGCATCCGGTCGTCACCTCCTGGATGCGCTTCTCCGTCCAGCGGGCCAGCATCGCCCGAAGGCGCGGCAAGCCTCGCGGCTCGCGCAGGCTCGGAAAGAACACCTCGTTTTCGAAACGATGGTGATACTCGCGGACGACCTCGACCTGCAGGTCCTCGCGCGATCCGAAGTGCGCGAACACGCCGCTCTTGCTCATCTGCATGCGCTCGGCCAGCAGGCCGATCGTCAGCCCCTCCAGCCCGTCACGGCTGGCGAGGTCCAAAGCAGCTTCAAGTATCGCGGCACGCGTCTGTTCGCCTTTTCGCATAGCTATTTCTGTAACCGTTCGGGGGTTCGAATAAAATCGAACGGCCGTACTATTATTGAGTGCGGCCGCTCGCGAAACAAGGAAATTATTAGAAACCGGTGTCTAACCGAGCCGCTATTTTGCGCGATTCCGGCGGGACCGGAGCGGCTTTTCCGCACGAACGTGCGGACAGATTTTTGAAGCGAACGCTTAGTCTGCGTCAGTCGTAACCACCGACCGTCAGCGCCTTCATCACGACGCGATACGCCGTATAGGCGAGCCAGTTCAGCATGCGCTCGATGCGCGGGCGCGCGGCGAATCGGGCGGGGTCGATTTCGCGGCCGTCGGCGAACGCGGCCGCGATCGCGTCGCGCAGTTCGTTCGTGACAGCATCGTAGCGCACCAGCACGACATTCGCCTCATTGTTCAACATCAGGCTCAGCGCGTCCAGATTCGACGAACCGACCGTCGCCCAGTTGTCGTCGATCACGGCCACCTTGCCGTGCAGCATCGTCTTGTCGTACTCGGCCACGCGCACGCCCGCGCGCAGCAGCGCGTGATACAGGAACGGCACGGCCGTATCGAGTGCCGCGAATTCCTTGCGGCCGATCAGGATCCGCACGTCGACGCCGCGCCGCGCCGCGCCCGTCAGCGCACGGCGCAGCTTGCGCCCCGGCATGAAGTACGGATTGGCCAGCAGGATCCGCTGGCGCGCCTGGCCGATCGCCGCGAGATACGCCTTCTCGATCGCGCGACGGTTCACGACGTTGTCGCGCGCGACGAACGCGACGCTCGGCTCCGTCACGACCCGCAGCGCACCGGCCTTGATCCAGCGATGGCTGCGCATCCAGCGCCGGAACATGTCGGGGAACGCTTCCCCGCCATGCAGCCCGGCCGCGTATTGCGCATACGGCTTGTGGCCGAACATGATCCGGTGCCACTGCAATTCGAACGCGGCGCGCACGTCCGACACCGCGGGGCCCGCCATCTCGACCGCGAAATCCCAGCGCGGAAACCGCAGCGTCGTGCCGCCCTGCGCGTAGTCGTCGACGATATTGATGCCGCCGCAGAATGCAACCGCGTGATCGATCACCGCGAGCTTGCGATGCGTGCGCGAGAAGCCGAAGCGGCCGAACAGGAAACGGTTGTAGATGCAGTGCTCGACGCCGGCCGCTACCCACGTGTCGAACAGCGGCAGGCGCGCGGTGCCGATGCCGTCGGTGATCACGCGCACGCGCACGCCGCGCTGCGCCGCGCGGATCAGCGCGTCCGACACCGGCCGGCCGGCCGCGTCGTCGCAGAAGATGTAGGTTTCGAGCATCACCTGCTCGCGGGCGGCATCGATCCGCTCGATCAGTGCCCGGAAGAATGCGCCGCCGCCCTCGCACAGCCGCACGGTGTTGCCCGACGTAAAGGCGAGCCGCGACGCGGAACCGCGTTCCTGCAGGAACATCTGCCGCAATTGCGCGAAGCGCTTGCGGGCTTCCGCCGTCATGCGGACGAGCCGTGCGGCGCGCGCGAGAGTGCCACGCGCGCGGGCAATTGCAGGATCGCCTCGGCATTCGACGGCGAGAAGCAGCGCGCGGCCGCCTCGCGGAACGGCAGCCACGCATGGTCGACGTGCTCGCGCGGCGACAGCGTCACGCCGACGCGATGCGGCACGCACAGGCCGAACCAATGCTCGGTGTTGCGCGTGACACCCGGTGCATAGCGGTGCAGGTATTGCGGATAGATCGTGTACTCGATCCGGTGGCGCCAGTCGACGAGCGCGCTGGCCGGCACATCCGCGGTGCCGATCGTGATGCCGGTTTCCTCGGCCACTTCGCGCGCGGCGGTGACCGCGAGCGGCTCGTCGAGCGCGTCCTTCGAGCCGGTCACCGATTGCCAGAAATCGGGCTGGTCGGCACGCTTGATCACGAGCACATCGAGGTCGGGCGTGTAGATCACGACAAGAACGGATTCGGGGATTTTCGGCGGCTTCGTCATCTTCGTTTCATGCAGCACGGGGCCGCGCGACGGACACAGGCTCCGAACGGGCGGCAAGTGCTGCGACTGTACCGCAAAAAACGAAAAAGGCGCATCGCTGCGCCTTTTTCATGAGCGTCGTGTGCGCGCGAACGCACACACGACCGGATGCGAAGCGCGTTACGCCTTCGGCTGCTCCGGCTGACGCAGGCGGATGTGCAGTTCGCGCAGCTGACGCTCGTCGACCGGGCTCGGTGCCTGCGTGAGCAGATCCTGCGCACGCTGCGTCTTCGGGAACGCGATCACGTCGCGGATCGAATCGGCGCCGGCCATCATCGTGACGATGCGGTCGAGACCGAACGCGATACCGCCGTGCGGCGGCGCGCCGTACTGCAGTGCATCCAGCAGGAAGCCGAACTTGAGCTGAGCCTCTTCCGCGCCGATCTTCAGCGCACGGAACACCTTGCTCTGCACTTCCTCCTGATAGATACGCACCGAGCCGCCGCCGATTTCCCAGCCGTTCAGCACCATATCGTAGGCCTTCGCGAGGCAGCGGCCCGGGTCGGTCTCGAGGTACTCGAGGTGCTCGTCCTTCGGGCTCGTGAACGGGTGGTGCGCAGCGACGTAGCGCGCATCTTCGTCGTCGTATTCGAACATCGGGAAGTCGACGACCCACAGCGGCTTCCAGCCGGCCTGGACCAGACCGTTCGCCTTGCCGAATTCCGAATGGCCGATCTTCAGGCGCAGCGCGCCGAGGCTGTCGTTGACGACCTTCGCGCGGTCGGCCGCGAAGAAGATGATGTCGCCGTCTTCAGCGCCGGTGCGCTCGAGGATCGCCGCGATCGACGCGTCGTGCAGGTTCTTGACGATCGGGCTCTGCAGGCCGTCACGGCCCTTCGCCTTCTCGTTGACCTTGATCCATGCGAGGCCCTTCGCGCCGTAGATGCGCACGAATTCGGTGTAGCCGTCGATGTCGCCGCGCGACAGCTCGCCGCCCTTCGGCACGCGCAGCGCCGCGACACGGCCGTCCTTCGCGTTAGCCGGCGTGCTGAACACCTTGAAGTCGACGTCCTTCATCGCGTCGGTCAGCTCGGTGAATTCGAGCTGCACGCGCAGGTCCGGCTTGTCCGAACCGAAACGCGCCATCGCTTCCGAGTACGGCATCACCGGGAATTTCGCGTCGAGCTCGACGTCGATCGTCGTCTTGAAGATGTGACGGATCATGTCTTCGAACAGGTCACGGATTTCCTGCTCGCCGAGGAACGACGTTTCGCAGTCGATCTGCGTGAATTCCGGCTGACGGTCGGCACGGAGGTCTTCGTCGCGGAAGCACTTGGTGATCTGGTAGTAACGGTCGAAGTTCGCGACCATCAGCAGCTGCTTGAACAACTGCGGCGACTGCGGCAGCGCAAAGAACTGGCCCGCGTTCACGCGCGACGGCACGAGGTAGTCGCGCGCGCCTTCCGGCGTGCTCTTCGTCAGCATCGGCGTTTCGATGTCGATGAAGCCCTGCTCGTCGAGGTACTTGCGCGCTTCGATCGCGACGCGGTAGCGCAGGCGCAGGTTGTGCTGCATCTGCGGGCGGCGCAGGTCGAGCACGCGGTGCGTGAGGCGCGTCGTTTCCGACAGGTTGTCGTCGTCGAGCTGGAACGGCGGCGTGACCGACGCGTTCAGCACGTTCAGTTCGTGACACAGCACTTCGATCTTGCCGCTCTTCAGGCCAGCGTTGACCGTGCCGTCCGGACGGTTGCGCACGAGGCCCTTGATCTGCACGCAGAACTCGTTGCGCACGCCTTCGGCGGTCGCGAACATTTCCGCGCGATCCGGGTCGCACACCACCTGCACGAGGCCTTCACGATCGCGCAGGTCGATGAAGATCACACCGCCGTGATCGCGGCGGCGCTGCACCCAGCCGCACAGCGACACGGTTTGGCCCAGCAGGTGTTCGGTCACGAGACCGCAGTATTCAGTACGCATCGACATGATGTTTGCTTTCGTTCGGTTTGATCAACGGGCGCCGCAACGCGCGGCCCGGGCGATGATTCTTTACTTACAGCGGCGGCTCGACGGGGCGGCGCGCAGGCGCCGGAACCGGCGCCGGGGGCGCCACCACGCCCATCGAGACGATGTACTTGAGCGCGGCATCGACCGACATGTCGAGTTCGATGACTTCGCTCTTCGGCAGCATCAGGAAGAAGCCCGACGTCGGGTTCGGCGTCGTCGGAATATAGACGCTCACGTATTCTTCCGTCAGATGATTGAGCACGTCGCCGCCCGGCGTGCCGGTCAGAAACGCGATCGTATACGAGCCGCGACGCGGGTATTCGATCAGCAGCGCCTTGCGGAACGCATTGCCGCTGCTCGACAGCAGCGTGTCCGACACCTGCTTGACGCTCGTGTAGATCGGCCCGACGACCGGGATGTGACGCACCACGGCGTTCCACCACGTGACGAGCTTCTGGCCGATGAAGTTCCGCGTGGCCAGCCCGACGACGAAGATGAACGCGAGCGTCAGCACCGCGCCGATCCCCGGCAAGTGGAAGCCGAGCATCCGCTCGGGCTGCCACGATTCGGGCAGCAGCAGCAGTGTCTGGTCCATCGTGCCGATGATGAGACCGAGCACCCACAGCGTGATCGCGAGCGGGACGAGAACCAGCAGGCCGGTCAGAAACACCGATTTCAGGGTCGTCTTTTTCATCATCTGCCGTCAATGAACCGCGCCGGCGGCGCGGGTTGGTCGCAGCCCGGCCGGGCCGCGACGGTCAACTGCTGGCGGCGGGCGCGGCTGCCGGGGCAGGCGCAGCGCTCGTCGTCGTGCTTTCGGAACTGCTCGATGCAGCCGGCGCGGCCGCGGCGGGCGCAGCTTCCGCCGGTGCGGCCGGCGCTGCGTCGCCCGACGCCGTCGCCGGCGCGCTGGTGCCGCCCGAACCGCCGCGGAAATCGGTGACATACCAACCCGAACCCTTCAGCTGGAAGCCCGCCGCGGTGACCTGCTTGCGAAATGCATCCTTCCCGCATTCCGGGCACTGCGACAGCGGCGCGTCGCTCATCTTCTGGAGCACGTCCTTCGCGAAACCACACGCTTCGCATCGATAGGCGTAGATCGGCATGATATTTTTCCCGCGGAAACTGGAAACGGCTTGCAAAACCTTGAATTATAGCCGAAACCCTGCTGCGCTCCGGCAATGTCCGCGACACCCGCGCATCAGCGGCGGCGCCACGTGAGCCAGCGCTCGTGACCTTCGAACACAGGCAGCGAATCGCTCACCGGCAAATCCTCGATCAGTTGGAAGTGCGGCGTGAGCAGCGCATCGAGTTCGGCACGCTCGATCCCGAACGGCGGCCCCTTCGGTTTCGCCATCAGGAAAAAATAGCCGGCCAGCAATCCGTCCACGGGCAGCAGCTCGGCCATACGTGCCGCGTAGCCGGCGCGCATGGCCGGCGGCAGCGCGCACAGGAACGCGCGCTCGTACACCCACTGCACGTCGAACGGCGGCCGGTACGAAAAGAAATCGGCCTGCTCGACGACTTCCGCGTGCACGCCGAGCTGCGCTTTCGCAACTGCCACTGCCTGCGCGGAGAAATCGATCGCACGCACGGGCCAGCCGGCCTGCGCGAGCCACCCGGCCTCCTGCGCACTGCCACAGCCGGGAATCAGCACCGCGCACGGCTCGAGCCGGTGCGCGAACACGCGAAACCCGTCGGGCACGCCACCGAATTCCCACGGCGTCACGCCACGCGCGAAACGTTCGTCCCAGAACGATGCGTTGCCGGGATCGCGCGTCGCGAAATCGGCGGCTGCCGGTGTGGCCGGTGGCTTCGGATCGGACATCGCCCTGCTCCCTTCGGTCATGTGCCGTACGCGAGCGCGAGCAGCACGCGCGCGACGAGCGCCCCGACGCCGACGGCGAGACCGAAGATCAGCAACGCCTGCAGCAGCCGGTTCGTCCGCTTCTGCTCGACGAGAACCTGGCGCATCAGGTCCTCGCTCGCCGCGCGCGGCGCGTCGTGGCGCGCCGCCATCGCGTGATGGATCAGGCGCGGCAGTTGCGGCAGCGTCTTGCTCCACTGCGGCGCTTCGACCTTGAAGCGCTCGTACCAGCCGCGCAGGCCGATCTGCTCAGTCATCCAGCGCTCGAGGTACGGCTTCGCGGTCTTCCACAGGTCGAGCTCGGGGTCGAGCGATCGGCCGAGCCCCTCGACGTTCAGCATCGTCTTCTGCAGCAGCACGAGCTGCGGCTGGATCTCGACGTTGAAGCGGCGCGACGTCGAGAACAGGCGCATCAGCACCTGGCCGAGCGAGATGTCCTTCAGCGCGCGATCGAAATACGGCTCGCACACCGCTCGGATCGCGCTTTCGAGCTCCTCGACGCGCGTCTCGGGCGGCACCCAGCCCGATTCGAGGTGGAGCGTCGCGACGCGGTGGTAGTCGCGCTTGAAGAACGCCAGGAAGTTCTGCGCGAGGTAGTTCTTGTCGAAATCGGACAGCGCGCCGACGATCCCGAAATCGAGCGCGACGTAGCGGCCGAAGGTGTTCGGATCGAGGCTCACCTGGATGTTGCCCGGGTGCATGTCCGCATGGAAGAAGCCGTCGCGGAACACCTGCGTGAAGAAGATCTCGACGCCTTCGCGCGCGAGCTTCTTGATGTCGACACCGGCCGAACGCAGCGTCTCGACCTGGCTGATCGGCACGCCGGTCATGCGCTCCATCACGAGCACCTGCGACGTCGAGAAATCCCAGAACATCTCGGGCACGAGCAGCAGGTCGAGGCCCGCGAAGTTGCGGCGCAGCTGGCTGCCGTTGGCGGCCTCGCGCATCAGGTCGAGCTCGTCGTGCAGGTACTTGTCGAACTCGGCGACGACTTCGCGCGGCTTCAGGCGCCGGCCGTCGGCCCACATGCGCTCGGTCCAGATCGCGATGTCGCGCATCAGCGCGAGGTCGGAATCGATCACGGACAGCATGTTCGGGCGCAGCACCTTGACGGCGACGGCCTTGCCCGCGTGCTGGCCCTGCTTGAGCTTCGCGAAATGCACCTGCGCGATCGACGCGCTCGCGACCGGCTCGCGCTCGAATTCGTCGAACAGCTCGTCGACCGGCGCACCGAGCGACTTCTCGATGATCCCGATCGCGACCGCCGAATCGAACGGCGGCACCTGGTCCTGCAGCTTCGCGAGTTCGTTCGCGAAATCGACCGACAGCAGGTCGCGGCGCGTCGACAGCACCTGGCCGAACTTGACGAAGATCGGGCCGAGGCTTTCGAGCGCATGGCGCAGCCGCACCGCAGGCGGATCGGAATAACGGCGGCCGATCGTCGTGATCCGCAGCAGCAGCTTCACGCGCCGGTCGTCGATCCGGGACAGCATCACTTCGTCGAGACCAAAGCGGATGACGGTGTAGACAATCTTGATGAAACGGAAAATGCGCATGCCCTGCGGCCCTCAGTGCGCGCCGCGCGGGCCGGAACCCGTGCGCGCGCCGATTTTTTGTTCGAGTCGCTCGACCCGCTTTTCGACCCGCGCGAGCGCATCGCGTGCGCGCGCCAGTTCGGCGTCGAAGCCGCCGAGCGACGCGCGCCGGACGACTTGCGGGTTCTCGTCGAGCCAGTATTCGGCAACGGAATCGAGCACGTTGCGGCCGGTACGTCGCGCGCGCGCACCGGCGTCGCGCACGACCGTCGCGATCCGGTATGCCGCCGCGTCGCCGACCAGCTTCGCGAGATCTTCTTCAGGTTCCCAGCGCAGGTGCTCGGCCAGCTTCGCGATCTGCGTCGCGAACTCCGCATCGCCCTCGATCTTCACGTGCTTCATCACGGCCGCCTGGCCGCCCTGCAGGAACGCGGCGACCGTGTCGCCCGCGAGCGCGATCGACACGTCGACCTGTTGCGCATCGTGCGCGTCGACGGCCGACAGATAGCCGTCGGGCTGCACCAGCAGCGTGAGCGTAACGGGAGGCACGTCGATCCGGGCAGTCTTGCCCGCATACGGAATCAGGCGGTCGCGCGCCCACGATTCGCGGGCGAGCAGGTGATTGACGGCAGCAGCAAAAGGCTTGGCGGCAAAGGTCATCGGGCTGGGAAAGAAAAAACCCGCGCAGGCCGGGCGCCCACGCGGGTTTCTATTGTAACGTCGGATCGTCGGCAGGCCGTGCCTGACCGCACACCCGGGCGGCAAGCGGTCGCAGTGCGACGGCCGTTGCCCGGGTGTCCGGCGGCGTGGCCGCCGGACACGCTCAGTGCGTGTTGATCTGCTGGATGCCCGCGAGCAGCCAGCCCTGACTGCCCGACTTCGACAGGTTCCACACCTCGTCGAACGGCGCGGCCGACGCATTCGCCGATTCGCGGATCAGGCCGTGGAAACGCACGCTCGCCGACTGCTCGATGCCGCGATCCTCGATCGCGACCAGTTCCGCGTCGAGCTGCACGACGTCGGTCTGGTTCGACTCGTTGCCGCGCGAATCGAGGTCGATCTTGATCTCGGCGAACATTTCGGGCGTCGTGAACTCGCGGATGTCGGCCAGGTTGCCCTGGTCCCACGCGGCCTGCAGGCGCACGAAATAAACCTTCGAGCTGCGCAGGAACGCTTCGGTGTCGAAGCCGGCCGGCACCTGGAGCGGCGCGGCCGCCGCCGCCGCCGCGCCTGCGGCCGCGGCACCGCCGCCGAACACGCCTTGCGCTTCGTTCGCGTAGCTGCTGCCGCCACCCGCATAGTTGCTGCCGGTGCCGCCCTGCTGGAACGACGGGCTCTGCGAGTAGCCGCCCGACGACGACGCCGAGCCGCCGACCGAGTATGCCGGCTCCTGCGGACGACGGCGGTTCATGAACTTGCGGATCAGCCAGATGCCGACCATCGCGAGCAGCGCGATCACGATGACGTTCGCCATCATGCTCGCGAATGCGCCGCCCAGGCCGAAGTGCGACAGCAGCGCCGCGATGCCGAGGCCGGCCGCGAGGCCGGCGATCGGCCCGAGCCAGCGCGAGCGGTTGGGCTGCGCGGCCGGCGCGGGCGCGGCCGGGTTCGCACGCTGCGCCTGCGACGGCGCGGCCTGCTGCATCGGCTGCTGCGCCGGCGGCGTGGCCTGACGCTGCGTGACGGTGGAATTCTGGCGGCCGATGCTGCGCCCGCCGCCCATGCGCTTGGCTTCAGCGTCGAGCGATGCGAACGTGCCGGCCGTGAGCAGGCCGACCATCAGCAGTGTGCCGACTCGTCGAGCCCACGGCTTCGACGGCTTGCTACGGTTGAACAACGAACGCGTTTCGGACATCAGCTTCTCCAGATGTAAGACAAATGTATGGAAAGAGCCCCTTAGTACTTGGCTCCCATGTGTAAAGCTACCACGCCACCTGACAAATTGTAATATTTGACGGCATCGAGGCCCGCTTGTTCCATCATCGTCTTCAGCGTGTCCTGATCGGGGTGCATCCGGATAGATTCAGCAAGATACCGGTAACTTTCAGCATCTTTCGCGAACTTGTCGCCAAGCCACGGTAATACTTTGAAAGAATACAGATCGTACGCCTTTTTCAGCGGATCCCAGACTTTCGAGAATTCCAGCACCATCACGCGGCCGCCGGGCTTCGTCACGCGGCGCATCTCCGCCAGCGCGGCATCCTTGTGCGTCATGTTGCGCAGCCCGAACGCGACCGTGACCAGATCGAAGTAGTTGTCCGGGAAGGGAATTTTCTCCGCGTCGCACAGCAGCGACGGCGTCACGATGCCCTTGTCGAGCAGCCGGTCGCGACCGACGCGCAGCATCGATTCGTTGATGTCCGTGTGCCAGACCTCGCCCGTCGGCCCGGCTGCCTTCACGAACGCCTTGGTCAGGTCGCCGGTGCCGGCCGCGATGTCGAGCACCTTGAAGCCGGGACGCACGTTCGCCTGCGCGATCGTGAACGCCTTCCACGCGCGGTGCATGCCCGCCGACATCAGGTCGTTCATCAGATCGTAGTTGCTCGCGACCGAATGGAACACACCCGCCACTTTCTTCGCTTTTTCGTTTTCCTCGACGCTTTCGAAGCCGAAGTGGGTTTTGCTCATCGCGTTGATCCTCAGTAAATGGCAAGACGGCGCCGAGCGGGCGCCGTCGAATTTCAGTGGCAGTGGCCGTGCGACGCGGAGGCCGCCTGCATCGGGGCGTCGCGCTCGACGCCCGCCGCCTTCAGTTTGTCGAAATAGTCGCGCCACAGCGCGTCCTGCTGCGTGGCCAGCTCGTACAGCAGGTCCCACGAGTAGATGCCGGTCGAATGGCCGTCGGAAAACGTGGGCTGCAGCGCGTAGTTGCCGACGCCCTCGAGCGCGGTGATCGTCACCTCGCGCTTGCCGGTTTGCAGCGTCTCCTGGCCGGGCCCGTGGCCGCGCACCTCGGCCGACGGCGAATACACGCGCATCAGCTCGAACGGAATCCGGTAGCTTTCACCGTTCGGGTACTGCAATTCGAGCACGCGCGATACCGCGTGCACGACGACGCCGGACGGAATCGGCGTCGTGGAAGTCAAACCGCTCATGGCTGCCTCGAATCGGTCATGCGTTGAATTTCCTCGCGCACCGCATTGTGCAGCAGCGAGGCCTGCGCCGCGCGCGTGCGCAGCAGCGCCTCGGACACGCTGCGCTGGCGCGGCGCCCAGACGGGCTGCGGGAAGTGGGCATCGTTGGAAAAGCGCGGGATCACGTGCCAGTGCACGTGCGGCACCATGTTGCCGAGGCTCGCGAGATTCACCTTGTTCGGCTGCATCACGCGGCGCACGGCCCGCTCGACCGCGTAGACCACGCGCATCAGGTGGGCCCGCTCGGGCTCGCCGAGATCGGAGAATTCCGCTACGTGCTTGCCCCAGATCACCCGGCAGAAGCCCGGATACTCGTGCTCGCCCGTCGCGAGGACGACGCGCAGCGCGTCGTCCTGCCAGAGCACCTCGCCGCCGTCTTCACGGCAAAACACGCATTCCATCGTCGCTCCCATGTGGACGGGCGCCGGCATTGCCGCGCCGGCGCCCGCTCATCCCCAGCCCGGTCGGGCGGTCGTCATGCCCGCATTAGACCAGCACGCGCTCGATCCCGCCATTGTTCGCGCGTGCGACATAATCGGCCATCCAGTTCTCGCCGAGCACCTGGCGCGCGATTTCGACCACGATGTAGTCGGCTTCGAGGTTCGCATCCTCGCTGTAGCGCGACAGGCCCTGCAGGCACGACGGGCAGCTCGTCAGGATCTTCACGTCCGGGCCGTTCGCGGCCGCGGCGGCCGGCGCCGGCGCGTTGCCGGCCACGACCGGGATGCTGCGCAGCTTCGCGGCGCCCTTGCGGATCTCCTCTTCCTTGCGGAAGCGGACCTGCGTGGACACATCCGGGCGCGTGACCGCGAGCGTGCCCGATTCGCCGCAGCAACGGTCGTTCTTCTCGATCTTGTAGCCGTCCTTCTCCGTGCCCATCAGCTCGTTCACGAGCTTCACCGGGTCCATCGTCTTGATCGGCGTGTGGCACGGGTCGTGATACATGTAGCGCGTACCCGTCACGCCGTCGAGCTTCATCCCCTTCTCGAGCAGGAACTCGTGGATGTCGATGATCCGGCAGCCCGGGAAGATCTTGTCGAATTCGTAACCGGCGAGCTGGTCGTAGCAGGTGCCGCACGACACGACCACCGTCTTGATATCGAGGTAGTTCAGCGTGTTCGCGACGCGGTGGAACAGCACGCGGTTGTCGGTGACGATCTTCTCGGCCTTGTCGTACTGGCCCGAGCCGCGCTGCGGATAGCCGCAGCACAGGTAGCCCGGCGGCAGCACGGTCTGCACGCCCGCCTCCCACAGCATCGCCTGCGTCGCGAGGCCGACCTGCGAGAACAAACGCTCGGAGCCGCAGCCCGGGAAGTAGAACACCGCTTCCGAATCGACGGTCGTCGACTTCGGGTTGCGGATGATCGGCACGATCTTGTTGTCCTCGATGTCGAGCAGCGCGCGTGCCGTCTTCTTCGGCAGGTTGCCCGGCATCTTCTTGTTGACGAAGTGGATCACCTGCTCGACGACTGGCGGCTTGCCCACCGTCGCCGGCGGGTGCTGCGTCTGCTTCTTCACGACGTTCTTCAGCATGTCGTTCGCGAAGCGCTGCACCTTGTAGCCGACGCCCATCATCACGCTGCGCGCGGCGTTGATCGTCTGCGGGTTGGTCGCGTTCAGGAAGAACATGCCCGCCGCATTGCCGGCGTTGAATTTCTTCTTGCCCATCTTGCGCAACAGGTTGCGCATGTTCATCGTGACGTCGCCGAAATCGATCTTCACCGGGCACGGGGTCGCGCACTTGTGGCACACCGTGCAGTGGTCGGCCACGTCGTTGAACTCGTCCCAGTGCTTGATCGACACGCCGCGGCGCGTCTGTTCCTCATACAGGAACGCCTCGACCAGCAACGACGTCGCGAGGATCTTGTTGCGCGGGCTGTACAGCAGGTTCGCGCGCGGCACGTGCGTCGCGCACACCGGCTTGCACTTGCCGCAGCGCAGGCAGTCCTTCACCGAATCGGCGATCGCGCCGATGTCGGACTGCTTCATGATCAGCGACTCGTATCCCATCAGCCCGAAGCTCGGCGTATAGGCGTTGCGCAGATCGGCGCCTTCGAGCAGCTTGCCCTTGTTGAAACGGCCGTTCGGGTCGACACGCTGTTTGTACGCGCGGAATTCGGCGATCTCGTCGTCGGTCAGGAACTCGAGCTTCGTGATGCCGATGCCGTGCTCGCCGGAAATCACGCCGTCGAGCGAACGCGCGAGCGTCATGATGCGCGCGACCGCCGCGTGGGCGTCCTGCAGCATCTCGTAGTTGTCGGAGTTGACCGGCAGGTTGGTGTGGACGTTGCCGTCGCCCGCGTGCATGTGCAGCGCGACGAACACGCGGCCGCGCAGCACCTGCTTGTGGATCGCCTGCGCTTCGTCGAGGATCTGCTTGAACGCGCCGCCGTTGAAGATCGCGCGCAGCTCCGCGCGGATCTCCTGCTTCCACGAGATGCGCACCGTGCGGTCCTGCGTGACGTGGAACACGGTCGCGCCCGGCTGCTCGTCCGCGCGATCGGCGAACTTCTCGGCGAGCGCCTCGTAACCGAGCTGCACGAGGTAGTGCTGCGCCTCGCGCAGCGGCTGGTCGAGCCGGTCGCGCACGAATTCCCAGCGCGCGCGCACGCGCTTGAGCAGCTCCAGTGCCTGCTGGACGCGATCCTCGAGCAGTTCGGCGCTCGGGATCTCGTTCGCGTCATCGGTCTTGCCGAGCGGCAGGTTGCCGGCACGGAAGAACGCTTCCAGCGCGTCGACCAGCTGCAGCTTGTTCTTCAGCGACAGCTCGATGTTGATCCGCTCGATGCCGTCGGTGTACTCGCCCATCCGGTTCAGCGGGATGACGACGTCTTCGTTGATCTTGAACGCGTTCGTGTGCTTCGCGATCGCGGCCGTGCGGCTGCGGTCGAGCCAGAAGCGCTTGCGCGCCTCCGCGCTGATCGCGACGAAACCTTCGCCGCTCTTGCCGTTCGCCATCCGGATCACTTCGGACGTCGCGTGCGCGACCGCGTCGGCGTCATCGCCGACGATGTCGCCGATCAGCACCATCTTGGGGAATGCGTTGCGCTTGCTCTTGGTCGCGTAGCCGACCGCGCGCAGGTAGCGCTCGTCGAGGTGCTCGAGGCCCGCGAGGATCGCGCCGCCCTGCTTCGACGTCTCGAACAGGTAGTCCTTGATCTCGACGATGCTCGGGATCGCCTCGCGCGCCTGGCCGAAGAATTCCAGGCAGACGGTGCGCGTGTGCGCGGGCATCTTGTGCAGCACCCAGCGCGCGGACGTGATGAGCCCGTCGCAGCCTTCCTTCTGCACGCCCGGCAGGCCGGCGAGGAACTTGTCGGTCACGTCCTTGCCGAGGCCTTCCTTGCGGAACCGGCGGCCTTCGATCTCAAGCATCTCGGTGCGCAGCAGCTTCTCGCCCGGCGCATACGCGCCGTCGAACCACTTCAGCTCGAAACGCGCGACCGCGATGTCGTGGATCTTGCCCTGGTTGTGCTCGTGGCGCGTGACTTCGAGCCAGTTGCCGTCCGGGTCGACCATCCGCCACCACGCCAGGTTGTCGAGCGCGGTGCCCCACAGCACGGCCTTCTTGCCGCCCGCGTTCATCGCGACGTTGCCGCCGATGCACGATGCGTCGAGCGAGGTCGGATCGACCGCGAACACGTAGCCGGCCGCTTCCGCGGCTTCCGTCACGCGACGCGTGACGACGCCCGCGCCGGAGAAGATCGTCGGCACCTTGTGCGCGACGCCCGGCAGCTCGGTCAGCTCGACCGCGCCGAGCTGTTCGAGCTTCTCTGTGTTGATCACCGCGGAGAACGGCGTGAGCGGCACCGCGCCGCCCGTGTAGCCGGTGCCGCCGCCGCGCGGGATCACGGTCAGGCCGAGCTCGAAGCAGGCCTTGATGAGGCCGGCGATCTCGGCTTCGGTATCGGGAGTGAGCACGACGAACGGGTATTCGACCCGCCAGTCGGTCGCGTCGGTCACGTGCGACACGCGCGACAACCCGTCGAAGCGGATGTTGTCCTTCTGCGTGCAGCGGCCGAGCGCCTTGGTCGCGCGACGACGCAGGTCGGCCATCTTCTCGAATTCGTCGGCGAACTCGTCGACCGCGCGCTGCGCGGCGGTTTCGAGCATCTCGACGCGCAATGCGCGTTCGCGGCCCGCGTCGTCGCGGTGCTCGGTGAGATCCGCGCTGCGGCGCTTGCCGATTTCGGTCAGCCGGTGATTCAGCGCCTCGATCAGCAGCGCGCGGCGCTTCGGGTTGTCGAGCAGGTCGTCCTGCAGGTACGGGTTGCGGCGCACGACCCAGATGTCGCCGAGCACTTCATACAGCATCCGTGCCGAGCGGCCCGTACGGCGCTCGGCGCGCAGCTCGTCGAGCACCGACCACGCCTCTTCGCCGAGCAGGCGGATCACGATCTCGCGATCCGAGAAGGACGTGTAGTTGTAGGGAATCTCGCGCAAACGGGGCGCGGGGTCGGCGGCGACGGCGGCGGCCGCGCCATGCGGATCGAAAACTTGTGGTGCGTTCATGTTCGGACGACTCGGAGGGCCGATACACCGTGCACGGGCGTCGGCAAGCGCGTGGGCGCAATCTTGGGGAAATCTGTTCTGTTACCAGGCGCGCGGCTGTCCTTCATGGGGCCGGAGCGGGCGACGATTCGCTCCTCCTGGCCGGCGACAGGGCCTGGCGGCACTCGATCATCAGCACGATCGCGCGCGGCGCGCATGCCGTTCCGCCGCGGGGCTGGCTGCGCGCGGCGTCGGCTTCAACGGTGCGATCCGAGGGTGCCTCTGCATCTTCCGAATCCTTGATTCAAAACGGAATTCTAACCCATGATCGGGCTACGCGTGACACGTCGGACAGGTCGTGGGGCTATCGCCGCGAGCCGCGCCAGGCCTGGCTCGGCGCGATTTCACACGGCCATTCGCCGTCCGTCCGGTCGGTAACCACACGGTTAAGCCGGCAAAAGAGGCCGCGCAACGTCGCCGATGCCCCGTCCGCGCGGCCCCGCGAGCGAGCGCCCGGCATGCCGCTTGCGTACAGGCGGACCCTTGGCGCTATCATTGATCCTTTACCGTCTGCTACCGCACTGCACGCGAGCGCCCATGGCATCCCACGATTACCTGAAGAAAATCCTCACCGCGCGCGTCTACGACGTCGCGATCGAGACGGAACTCGAATCCGCCCGCAACCTGTCCGCCCGGCTGCGCAACGCCGTCTACCTCAAGCGCGAGGACAACCAGCCGGTGTTCTCGTTCAAGCTGCGCGGCGCGTACAACAAGATGGCGCACATTCCGGCGGACGCGCTCGCGCGCGGCGTGATTACGGCATCGGCCGGCAACCATGCGCAGGGTGTCGCGTTCTCGGCGGCCCGGATGGGCGTCAAGGCCGTGATCGTCGTGCCCGTCACGACGCCGCAGGTGAAAGTCGATGCGGTGCGCGCGCACGGCGGCCCGAGCGTCGAGGTGATCCAGGCCGGGGAGTCGTACAGCGACGCGTATGCACACGCGGTCAAGGTGCAGGAGGAGCGCGGCCTCACGTTCGTCCATCCGTTCGACGATCCGTACGTGATCGCCGGCCAGGGCACGATCGCGATGGAGATCCTGCGCCAGCACCAGGGCCCGATCCACGCGATCTTCGTGCCGATCGGCGGCGGCGGGCTCGCGTCCGGCGTCGCGGCCTACGTGAAGGCGGTGCGACCGGAGATCAAGGTGATCGGCGTGCAGGCCGAGGATTCGTGCGCGATGGCGCAGTCGCTCGACGCGGGCAAGCGCGTCGAGCTGAGCGAGGTCGGCCTGTTCGCGGACGGTACCGCCGTGAAGCTGGTCGGCGAGGAAACCTTCCGGCTCTGCAGCGAATACCTCGACGGCGTCCTGACGGTGAACACCGACGCGCTGTGCGCGGCGATCAAGGACGTCTTCCAGGACACGCGCAGCGTGCTCGAGCCGTCCGGCGCGCTCGCGGTCGCGGGCGCGAAGCTCTACGCGGAACGCGAAGGCATCGAGAACCAGACGCTCGTCGCGGTCACGTCCGGCGCGAACATGAACTTCGACCGGATGCGCTTCGTCGCCGAGCGCGCGGAAGTGGGTGAAGCGCGCGAAGCCGTGTTCGCGGTCACGATCCCCGAGGAACGCGGCAGCTTCAAGCGGTTCTGCTCGCTCGTCGGCGACCGCAACGTCACCGAGTTCAACTACCGGATCGCCGATGCGCAGGCCGCGCACATCTTCGTCGGCGTGCAGATCAAGCGCCGCGGCGAATCGGCCGAGATCGCCGCGAACTTCGAATCGCACGGCTTCAAGTCCGTCGACCTGACGCACGACGAGCTGTCGAAGGAACACATCCGCTACATGGTGGGCGGCCGTTCGCCGCTCGCGCTCGACGAGCGCCTGTTCCGCTTCGAATTCCCGGAACGGCCGGGCGCGCTGATGAAATTCCTGTCGTCGATGGCGCCGGACTGGAACATCAGCCTGTTCCATTACCGCAACCAGGGCGCGGACTACAGCTCGATCCTCGTCGGGCTGCAGGTGCCGCAGGCCGATCGCGCCGAATTCGAACGCTTCCTCGCGGCACTCGGCTACCCGTATGTCGAAGAGAGCGCCAACCCGGCTTACCGCCTCTTCCTGTCGTAAAGGCGTCACGCATGAATCCCGAACATTCCCCGCTCGGCAAGGCCACCGTCTACGCGGCCCAGTACGACGCGTCGCTGCTGTTCCCGATCCCGCGCGCCGGCGCGCGCGAGCAGCTCGGCATCGCGTCGGCGCTGCCGTTCTTCGGCACCGACATCTGGAACGCATACGAGCTGTCCTGGCTCAACGCGCGCGGCAAGCCGCAGATCGCGGTTGCGACCTTCTACGTGCCGGCCGAATCGCCGAACATCGTCGAATCGAAGTCGTTCAAGCTGTATCTCGGCTCGTTCGCGCAGACGAAATTCGACTCGATCGAAGCGGTGCGCGACACGCTGAAGCGCGACGTGTCGGCCGCGTGCGGTGCGAGCGTCGCCGTGCAGCTCGTGTCGCCGCACGATTTCGGCAAGCTCGAAATGGACGAACTCGACGGGCTGTCGCTCGACCGGCTCGACCTCGACACCGACGTGTACGAACCCGATCCGTCGCTGCTGTCGGCGGCCGTCGACGAAGCGCCGGTCGAGGAGACGCTCGTGTCCGACCTGCTGCGCTCGAACTGCCCGGTCACCGGCCAGCCCGACTGGGGCAGCGTGCAGATTCACTACGTCGGGCCGCAGATCGACCACGCGGGCCTGCTGCGCTACATCATCTCGTTCCGCAACCACACGGGCTTTCACGAGCAGTGCGTCGAGCGGATCTTCCTCGACATCCTGCACGCATGCAAACCGGTGAAGCTCGCGGTGTATGCGCGCTATACGCGCCGCGGCGGGCTCGACATCAACCCGTTCCGCACGAACTACAACCAGCCGATGCCGGACAACGCGCGCAACGCGCGGCAGTGACGGCGGCGGGTGGCCGCCGCAGTTTGCCGTTTGCCTTTTGCCGCCGGCGACGCGCAGCCGCCACCCCAAATACAACAGCCCGACCGGAATCAACCGGCCGGGCTGTTTTTCATTGTGCGGGAAAGGCGCGGACGACCGACGATCACCCGCTCACCGGCCGCTCCGGCAGGATCTCCACCAGACGCAACAGGTATCCGTCGGGATCCTGCACCAGCATCTCGATCTGGCCATGCTCGATCTCGCCCTCCCGATACCAGGACGTGCGCGGCTCGACGAACAGCGGCACGCCCGCGGCACGGATCCTGTCGAGAATGGGGTCGAGCGCATCGACCTCGATCTGAAAATTGATTCCGCGCCCGAACGGCGGCTCCAGCGGGCCGGTCAGCCAGCCCTCCGCGCCGTACTGCTCGAGCATCAGCTGAGCCCGCCCGATTTCCAGATAGGCGAAGCCGTCTTCCGGACGTTCGAAGCGAATCCGGAATCCCAGCACGTCACGATAGAAGCGCACGCTTCCGGCGAGGTCCGAGCAGATCAGCTCCGGCACCAGCGCAGCCCATTCCATGTATTTCCCCTCCGTACGATCACGCGGCACATTACATGAACGGGCGGGCGGCGTTGCGGCGGTTGCCGCCGTGGCGCACCGGGCAACAATCGAACCGTGCGCGACACACGACAAAACGGGCCCGGCGCACGTGAATGCGCCGGGCCCGTTCTGGAGCGGCTCGCCGTTGCGGCGTTACTTCGCCGGCGCCTTGTACGCGATGCAGTCGACCTCGACCTTGCAGTCGATGACCATGCTCGACTGCACGCACGCGCGTGCCGGCGGATGCTCGCCGAAGTACGACACGAACACCTTGTTGAACGACGCGAAATCGCGTGCGTCGTCGAGCCACACGCCGCAGCGCACGACGTGCTCGAGGCCGTAGCCGGCTTCCTTCAGGATCGCGATCACGTTCTCGATCGTCTGCTTCGACTGCGTGACGATCCCGCCTTCGACGACCTCGCCGTTCACCATCGGCGTCTGGCCCGACACGTACAGCCAGCCGTCGGCCTCGACCGCGCGTGCGAACGGCATCACCTGGCCGCCCGTCCCCTTCGCTTCGCCTACGCCATATCGCTTCATCGTTTCACTCCTTGTTTGTCGACCGCCTCGACGCTTTTGCGCCGGCGCCGGTCCCATGCAACGCACGGTTGCGGATGCGCGCGCCGACGATGGCGCGCGCGGCAGATCGGAACAACAACCGCGTTCAGAACGCGGCGTCGGCACTCGCCGGCACGCGCTCGCCGCGTGCGACGAAGCCGCCGGCGCGCTCGCCGGTCGGCTGGCCGTTTTCGTAGGTCAGCACGCCGTTCACCCACACGGCGTCGATTCCGTGCGCGGGCTGCTGCGGCTTCTCGAACGTCGCGGCGTCGATCACGCGCGCCGGGTCGAACAGCACGAGGTCGGCGTGGTAGCCCACATGCACCTCGCCGCGCCGCGCGATGCCGTAGCGGCGCGCGGACAGCGACGTCATCTTGCGGATCGCCTCCTCGAGCGGCAGCAGGTTCGTGTCGCGCACGTAATGGCCGAGCACGCGCGGAAACGCGCCCCACAACCGCGGGTGCGGCAGCGGATCGTTCGGCAGGCCGTCGGAGCCCACCATCGTCGCCGGGTGCGACAGGATCCGGCGCACGTCCTCCTCGGACATGTTGTGGTACACGGCGCCCGCCGGGCGGATGCGCTGCGCGGCTTCCTGCTCGGTCACGCCCCAGTCGGCCGCGATCGCCTTCAGCAGCTTGCCCGCCACTTCCGGGTGCGGCTCCGACCAGGTGATCGTGATGTCGATGTCGCCCGTCACCTGCTTCAGGTCGAGCGTCGACGAGCTGCGGCTGTACGGATAGCAGTCGCAGCCGACCGGCTGGTAGCGACGCGCGCCTTCGAGCGACGCGAGCACTTCGGTGCTGCGCCCCCAGTTCGACGGGCCCGCGCACTTCAGGTGCGAGATCACGACCGGCACGCGCGCATGGCGGCCGACCTGGTACGCCTCTTCCATCGCATCGAGGATCGCGTCGAATTCGGTGCGCATGTGCGTCGTGTACAACGCGCCGGCGTTCGCGAGCGGCTCGGCGAGCGCCATCACCTCTTCGGTCGGCGCCGCGAACGCGGAGCCGTACGCGAGGCCCGACGACAGGCCGAGCGCGCCGTTCGCGAGCGCCTCCTCGAGCTGCGCGCGCATCCCGGCGATCTCGCCGTCGGTCGCCGCGCGGTCGAGGCGGTCCATCTGGTTGTTGCGCAGCGCCGTGTGGCCGACGAGCGCCGCGACGTTCACGGCCGGACGCGCGTCGTTCACGGCCGCGACGTAGTCAGCGAAGGTCGGGTACTGGAACGCACCGCGCTCGCCGAGCAGGTTCATCGGGTCGGGCGGATCGCCCGCGAGCGTCACCGGCGACGCGCTGATCCCGCAGTTGCCGACGATCACGGTCGTCACGCCCTGCGAGATCTTCGGCACCATCTGCGGCGCGCGGATTACATGGGTGTCGTCGTGCGTGTGCACGTCGACGAAGCCCGGCGCGAGCGCGCGGCCGTTCGCATCGACGACGGTTTCGGCGAGCCAGTTCGACAGGTTGCCGATCGCCGCGATCACGCCGTTGCGGATCGCGACGTCGCGCGTGACGGGCGGCGCGCCGGTACCGTCGTAAAGCTGCGCGCCGACGATCAGCGTATCGGCGGCTTCGGGATGCGAATGCATGGTCAGTCTCCTACCGGTTGACGGTCTCCGCCGCCGCGGTGCGCATCGAGCGCGTGCTTGATGCGACGCAGCGATTCCCGGCCCGCATCGCCGAGCCGCAACGCGACTCCGGTGACGAGCACGTCGATCGCCATCATCATCGCGTAACGCGATGTCGACGGCTTGTAAATGAAATCGGTTTCGAACGCGACGACCGGGATCAGGTGGTCGGCCAGCTTCGCGAGCGGCGAGGCCGGCGCGGTGATCGCGATCAGCTTCGCGCCGTAGCGCTTCGCGAGCCGGCAGCTCTCGAGCAGCTCGGGCACGCGCCCGCTCACCGACAGCGCGACGACGACGGTGTCGCGCGACAGCGTCGCGGCCACCATCCGCTGCAGCAGGCTGTCCTGGTAGCTCGCGACCGGCCGGCCGAAGCGCACGAGCCGGAAACGCAGCTCGTCGGCGAGCGCGGTCGAGCCGCCGCCCTGCCCGTACACATAGGTCATCTTCGCGCCGGCGAGCAGGTCGGCGGCTTCCTCGAACGACGTATTGCGCAGCAACTGGTGGTTGTGCGCGAGCGCCACGCGGATCTCGTCGTAGACCATCGACGCGGGGCTCGTATCGTCGGCCGGCGCGTCGTCGGACGGCACGAGGAAGCGCTGGCCGACCGCCGCCGCCTGCGCGACCAGCACCTTCAGTTCGCGCACGTCGCGGCAGCCGACGGCCTTCGCGAAACGCGTGACCGTCGCGACGCTGACCTCCGCGTCGCGCGCGAGCGCGCCGATGCTCGCATGTGCGGCGCGCGCGAGATCGGCGAGGATGAACGCGGCGACCTTGCGCTCGGCTTCGCGCAGCTCGGGCGCGCATTCGGCGATCCGCGCGACGATGTCGAGGACCGGCGGGGCGGCCGGTGCCGGATAGGGCTCGGCCGCGTGCGGAGCGGACGGATTGGCGGGCGTATTCATCTGCGGAAAAGGGTGCGAAGCTCGATGTTACTAAATAACATCACCGCGCAGATGCTACTTTCTGTACCATCTGCGTGTCAACTTCAGTGCAATGCATAGTGATGATGGAGCGGGATGACATGAAAGTTACAAACTATCAGGAAGCGACGATTGATCCGTTCGGCAAGGGCCTCGGCAATCTGCCGAGCGCGAGCGTGCCGCTCGGCGACGCGGGCCGCCTCGAGTGGAACCTGCTCGCGGAAGACGTCAGCCTGCCGGCCGCCGTGCTTTACGAGGATCGCATCGAACACAACCTGAACTGGATGCAGGCATTCGTCCAGAAGTACGGCGTCAAGTTTGCGCCGCACGGCAAGACGACGATGGCGCCGCAACTGTTCCGCCGCCAGCTCGACGCCGGCGCGTGGGGCATCACGCTCGCGACCGCGCACCAGACGCAGGCCGCGTATCACGGCGGCGTGCGGCGCGTGCTGCTCGCGAACCAGCTGGTCGGCCGCCAGAACATGACGATCATCGCGGGGCTGCTGTCCGATCCCGACTTCGAATTCTTCTGCCTCGTCGATTCCGCGGAGAGCGTCGACCAGCTCGGCCGCTTCTTCGGCGCGCTGAAGAAGCCGCTGAACGTGCTGCTCGAGCTCGGCGTACCGGGCGGCCGCGCGGGCGTGCGCGATGCCGCGCAGCGCGAGGCCGTGCTCGCCGCGATCGCGCGCTATCCGGACACGCTGAAGCTGGCCGGCATCGAACTCTACGAAGGCGTGCTGAAGGAGGAAGGCGAGATCCGCACGTTCCTGCAGGAAGCGGTCGCGCTCACGCGCGAACTGGCCGAGGCAGGCCGCTTCGCGCGTACGCCGGCGATCCTGTCCGGCGCCGGTTCGGCGTGGTACGACGTGGTCGCGGAAGAATTCGCGAAGGCGTCCGACGCGGGCTTCGCGGAAGTCGTGCTGCGTCCGGGCTGCTACCTGACGCACGATGTCGGCATCTACAAGAAGGCGCAGACCGACGTGTTCGCGCGCAACCCGATCGCACGCACGATGGGCGAAGGGCTGCTGCCCGCGCTGCAGTTGTGGGCCTACGTGCAGTCGGTGCCCGAGGCCGACCGTGCGATCGTCGCGCTCGGCAAGCGCGACGCGGCGTTCGACGCGGGGCTACCGGAGCCGGCGCGCCACTTCCGCCCGGGCCGGGACACCGCCCCGCGCGACGTCGCCGCCGCCGAAGGCTGGGCCGTCACCGGGATGATGGACCAGCACGCGTACCTGCAGATCCCGCCGGGCGCGGACGTGAAGGTCGGCGACATGGTCGCGTTCGACATCTCGCACCCGTGCCTGACGTTCGACAAGTGGCGCCAGGTGCTCGTGCTCGATCCGCAGTTCCGCGTGACGGAAGTCGTCGAAACCTTCTTCTGACGCACGTCGCGCGCCCCGCCCCGCCGCTCGCGCGGGGCGGCCGTCACGCGCGCTTCAAGCGGCCGGAGTACACTGCGCTTTCGTCCTCGGGGCCCCGGGCGGGCATGGCAATCGCCTGCCGCGGCGGGCCCTCAACGCAGCTCCACTGGAGAAAGCCATGGCCGCGAAGAAGATCCTGTTCCTGACCGGCGATTTCGCCGAAGACTACGAAACGATGGTGCCGTTCCAGGCGCTGCAGGCGGTCGGCCACCACGTCGATGCAGTCTGCCCGGGCAAACGCGCGGGCGACAAGATCAAGACCGCGATCCACGATTTCGAAGGCGACCAGACCTACACCGAGAAGCCCGGCCACCAGTTCACGCTGAACGCGGCATTCGACGACGTCGACGCCTCGCGCTACGACGCGCTCGCGATCGCGGGCGGCCGTGCCCCCGAATACCTGCGACTCGATCCGAAGGTGATCTCGCTCGTGCGCGAGTTCGCCGAAGCCGGCAAGCCGATCGCCGCGATCTGCCACGCGGCGCAACTGCTCGCGGCCGCCGACGTGATCCGCGGCAAGCGCATCTCGGCCTACCCGGCCTGCGCGCCCGAGGTGAAGCTCGCGGGCGGCGAATATGCGGACATTCCGGTCGACGCGGCCGTGACCGACGCGCCGTTCGTCACCGCGCCCGCGTGGCCCGCGCATCCGGCCTGGCTCGCGCAGTTCCTCGCGCTGCTGGGCACGCGCATCGAGCTTTGAACCCGCAGGGAATCGAAATGAGATGAAGTGCCGGGCCGGCGCGGCGTACTCACGCCGGCCTGCGCCGCCCTGCCCCGTGCTTCAACGCGCGGCCGGCGTCGAGCCGACGTCCGCGATCCGCGACTCCAGCATCGCCAGCGCGCCCGACAGCGCATTCAGCACGTCGTCCGGCAATTGCGCCATCGTCTGTTCGAGAAACGCCTTGCGGCGCGGCAGGCACGCGTCGAACGCGGCGCGGCCGGCGTCCGTCAGCGTCACGTTGGTCACGCGATTGTCGCGTGCGTCGGATTCGCGCTCGATCCAGCCGAGCGCGTCGAGCGACTTCAACTGGCGCGTGAGCGCGCCCGGATCGATGCGCAGCACTTCGACGAGCTTCTTCTGCGACGAATGCCCGCCCATCGTGTGCAACGCGACCATGATGCGCCAGCGCGGCATCGGTTGCCCGACGTGCGTCTCGAATGCGGTCATGAACGCGCGATACGTCCGTCCGAATTGCTGCAAGATCGCGACGCGGTCCTGTTCTTCCATGCGCTCAGTTCTACTCGTTCAATCGTTCAATCGGCCGCGACATGCGGTTCGATCTTGCGCCGCAGCGCGATCGGCGGCACGCGGCGGCACTGCCACACCGACACCACGGCGACGACGGCCGCCATCGCGACGCCCACGTGAATCGCGCCGACGAGCGATTCGCGGGCCGCTTCCAGCAGCAGCGCGCCATTATGCCCGGCACGGGTCAGCTCCGCGACAAGGCCGCCCTGCGCGGCGCGATCGATCAGGATCTGCGGATCGGCGAGCTGCGCGTGCCACTGCATCGCGTGATCGGCCGACAGCGCATCGCGCACGCCGCCCGAGTACATCTGGTTGACAAGCGTGCCGGTCAGCGCGGTGCCGATCATCCCGCCGACCATCCGCAGCGACTGCAGCAGCGCCGTGGCGATGCCGAGGTGCTCGCGGCCGGCCGTCTGCTGCGCGAATACGGTGAGGTTCGGCAGCACGAAGCCGAGCCCGATGCCGCCCGCGACCATCAGCGCCATCAGCAGCCATTTCGGCGTCGTGTGGGTCGACACGACGACGCCCGCGCAGGTGATCGCGAACAGTACGAAGCCGACGTGCAGCATCGCATTCGGATTGCGGATGCGCGTGACGACACGGCCGTTCATGATGCTGCCGATCGTGATGAACACGACGAGCGGCGTGATCACGAGCCCCGCCTCCTTCGGCGACATCCCGAAGCCGCCCTGGAACAGCAGCGGTGCGTAGAACAGCAGCGAGAACATCGAGAAGCCGGCGAGGATCGCCAGCACGAAGAGCGCCGACAGCGCGCGGTTGCCGAACATGTCGAACGGCAAGATCGGCTGCGCGCAGCGCTTCTCCCAGTGCCACAGGCCGAAACCGGCCGCGACCGCGACGACGAGCAACAGCGACGCCCAGCTCGCGACGCCGTACTTCGGCAGCCATTCGACGAACAGCTGCAGCGCGCCGAGCGACAGCGCGATCAGCAGCGCGCCCGGCCAGTCGAGCCGCATCTTGCGATCGTGCTCGACATGGCGCAGGTGCGGCAGGTAACGCCACACGAACAGCAGCGACAGCAGGCCGATCGGCAGGTTCACGTAGAACACCGAGCGCCAGCCGAACGACTGGGTCAGCACGCCGCCGAGCGACGGGCCGACCGCGTTCGCGATGCCGAACGCGGAGCTCATCAGCACCTGCCAGCGCAAGCGCACGACGGAATCGGGGAACAGGTCGGGAATGCACGCGAACGCGGTGCCGACCAGCATCCCGCCGCCGATCCCCTGCAGCCCGCGCGCGAGCACGAGCATCAGCATGTCGTTCGCCATCCCGCACAGCACGGACGCGCCGGTGAACACGACGATCGACACGATGACGAACGGCTTGCGCCCGTAATAGTCGCCGAGCCGGCCGAAGATCGGCACCGTGATCACGGAACTGAGCAGGTACGAGGTCGCGACCCACGCGTACAGGTCGAACCCCCGAAGCTCGGCGACGATGGTCGGCAACGCGGTGCCGACGACGGTCTGGTCGAGCGCGACGAGCATGGTGACGAACGAGATTCCGATCATCGCCAGCAGCGATTCGCGGAACGGCAGGACTTGCCCGCTCGAATGGTGGGCGGCTGTATGGACGGCCATTTTTTGTTGGCGCAACTTTTGACGAGTCAAACAATCTCGAAATTCTAGCATGCGGGAGTAATCTAGGCTGGCGACGGTCAAACCGTTCCAGACCGCCAAGGAGAAAGATGGAACCGATTTCAATCCCCCCCGCCACCACGCTGTCGCAGGACGATCGGGACGCGCTGTGGCGCGCGAAGCAGGTGCTGGAAAGTCCGTCGCTGACGATGAAGCTGACGGGCATGCTGGGCGCACCGGTCGAGAAAATGATCGCCCGGCTGCCGGATTTCGCGACCGGCAAGATCAACGACGCGACGCAGCTCGCGCTGCGCAAGTGCCTGAACATCGCGCTGCGAACGCTCGGCAAGCCGCCCGCGCCGGACGCCGAACCCGACAAGCCGAGCAACCTGCTGCACAAGCTCGCGGTCGCGACGACCGGCGCGGCGGGCGGCGCGTTCGGCTTTCTCGCGCTGCCGGTCGAGCTGCCGGTGACGACGACGCTGATCTTCCGCTCCGTGTGCGACATCGCGCGCAGCGAGGGTGAAGACCTGGGCTCGGTCGATACGCAGCTGCAATGCCTGGCCGTGCTCGGCATGGGCGGCAACCCGGACAAGCAGGAAGAGGACGCCGATCTCGGTTATTTCGTGCTGCGCGGCGCGCTCGCGCAGGCGATCTCGAAGGCCTCGTCCGACATCACGACGAAGGGCATCGCCGCGCACAGCTCGGCGGCCGTGTTCAAGCTCGTGCAGACGGTGGCGTCGCGCTTCTCGGTGCAGGTGACCGAGCAGATGGCCGCGAAGTCGATTCCGGCGATCGGCGCCGTGCTCGGCGCGACCGTCAATACGCTGTTCATCGACCACTTCCAGCAGATGGCGCACGGCCACTTCACCGTCCGCCGGCTCGAGCGCAAGTACGGCTCGGCGGCCGTCAAGGCCGCCTATCAGGCAATCGACGTCTCGCCGGCCCGCTGAACCGCGCGCTCGACCGCGACGCGGCGCAGGAACGCGGCCGCGCGGTCGAGCGCGTCGCGTGCTTCCGGCACCATCGGTGCGTACAGCTGCCACACGTGCGGCATGTCCGGCCACACCTCGATCTCCACCGCCACCCCAGCGGCCTTCGCTTTCTCGGCGACGCGGCGCGAATCGTCGAGCAGCACCTCGGTGCTGCCGACCTGGATATACAGCGGCGGCAGGCCCGCGAAATCCGCATAGAGCGGCGACGCGTACGGATTCGTCCCCGGCTCGTCGCCGAGGTACAGCTTCGCGGCCTTCGGCAGCGCCGCGCCCGCGAACATCGGATCGGCGCCGTCGTTCGTGCGCAGCGTGGCGCCGGTGGCGGCCAGGTCGGTCCATGGCGAGAACAGGATCGCGCCGGCCGGCAGCGGCTCGCCGCGATCGCGCAGCGCGACGAGCGTCGCGAGCGCGAGGCCGCCGCCCGCCGAATCGCCGCCGAACACGATCGACTCGGGCGGCGTGCCGAGCGCCAGCAGCTGCCGGTACGCGGCCAGCGCGTCGTCGAGCGCGGCCGGGAAACGGTTTTCGGGCGCAAGCCGGTAGTCGAGCGAGAACGAGCGCACGCCCGCGCGCTTCGTCAGGCCGAACACCAGCGGCCGATGGGTCTTCGTCGAACAGAAGTAATAGCCGCCGCCATGGAAGTACAGCAGCGTGCGGCCCGGCCCGCGCCCCGCGCCCGCGTCGGTGCGCTCGAGCCATTCGCCGCGCAGCGGCGCGTCGCCCGCGCCGTAGCGCTGGCGCAACCGGTAGCCCGACGGCGCGCGGCGCGGCACCATCATCCGCAGGTCGGTAAAGCGCCGTGCGCGGGCGGGATCGAGCACCTCGCGCGTAGTCTCGGGACGGAACTGCCAGCGCAGCAGCCAGCAGGCGAACTTGCTTTGCCAACTCATCGGACGCACTCCGTATTCGCAGTGTGACGATGGTACGTGCGATCGTTCCCGCACCGCTCGACAGGTGCCTCCATATCAAACGCCGGCGCTCAGTTCGCCGGCATCACCTGGCCGCGGATCTCGCCGGCCGGGTGCTCCTTCGTATGGACGTTGAAATACCACTTGCCGCCCATCAGGTCGGTGACCTGCGCGTCGGTGAGTGCCTTCGAACCCTTGATCGGGCTCGCCAGCTCGTCCTTTGGAATCGGCACCTGCACGCCCGCGTTCTGGCCGACCGGCGCGGGCCCGTGGAAATGCGCGGCGGTGGCCGGGCCGGTGAGGTGTTCGTAACGGACCGTCCACTGCAGCATGTGCGTTGCCGTGTCGTAGGTGGCCTCGACGTCGCCCGAGCCCTTGGTCGCCGTCGGCGGCACCTCGCTCGACGGCTGGAGATTGGCGGACAGGCGCACCGTTTCGGCGGCGGCGGTGCCGGCGGCCAGCACACCCGCGAGTAACGCGACCTGGAGCAAACGCAGCTTGAGCATGGGCTCTCCTTGTACGACGTTGTACGCCGACCGAACGGCGGCGCCACACATGATGGTAGTCGATCGCCGCCGATCCGGGAGCCCGTCGAACGGCCATGCCGCAAAACGCCGCAGCGCGCTCGGCAGGCCAGTCTGCCTCAGGCTGGAATGGACCTTTGCAGCCTGATGGCTGAATCCGCGTGCGGCCTTTCGCTACACTTCATCTCACAGTTGCTTGTTTCCTTCGTCCGAAGGAGTCTGCGAGTATTCACGCGGCCACCCGGCCGCGTTTTTTTTGCACGCCGCCAGATTCGGGTCCTGCCGCATCGAGCACGACGCAGCGATCACGCCGCCCCGCGTCACGCCCGATAGCCGGGATCGATGCGATCGACGATACGCTGCAGCGCGTCGAACGCATCCTGCCCCGCGCCATGCTTCGGATCGAAATTCAGCGAATCGCGCACGCACCCTTCGAGCACGGGCGGCGCGATCGGCAGTGCGTCGCCGATCGCATGCGTGGCGACCTGCACCTCGCACGCGCGATTGAGCAGCCACATCAGCGAGAACGTCTGCGCGAGCGTCGCGCCGATCGTCACGGGCCCATGGTTGCGCAGCAGCAGCACAGGCCGCCCGCCCGCGCTCTCGACGATGCGCCGCCCCTCTTCGAGATGCACGGTGATGCCCTCGAAGTCGTGATACGCGATCTTCCCGTACAGCTGCGCCGAATAGAAATTCGAGAACGACAGCCCGTCGCGCGAACAGCACACGGCCATCGTCGGCGTCGTGTGCACGTGCATCACGCAGTGCGCATCGGGCAGCGCCGCATGGATCGCACTGTGGAACGTGAAGCCGGCCGGATTGATCGGCCAGTCGGAATGACCGATCACGTTGCCGTCGATGTCGATCTTCACGAGGTTCGACGCGCACACCTCGCGGTAATGGAGTCCGAACGGGTTGATCAGGAAGTGCTCGTCCTCGCCCGGCACGCGCAGCGAGATATGGTTGTAGATCAGCTCGGTCCAGCCGAGATGGTCGAAGATGCGGTAAGCCGCCGCGAGCTGCACGCGCGCCTGCCATTCGGCCTCGGAGAAACGGGCGGGACGCGTGAACGGCTGGTTCGGGACACGTTGCATGGGGAACTCCGGTTGCGGATGTGCGCGGCACGCGTGGCACGGGCCGCCCGGCGGCGCCGTCCTGCGCGCCACACTCGTTGCGCGCACAACCATATCACCTTTGCCCGCGCACCGGAAACGCGGGTTTAGCCGGAGCGCTTCCGGCCCCTAAAGCTGGTCGTCGACCGGCAGCAGCATGAAGACGCCGGTCATCAGGTTGCGCAGCAGCCCTGCGTGCGGATCGACGTGATAGACGGCCGGCTTGCCGTCGTCCGTGCCCGTCCATTCGAGTTCGGGCGTGCCGCCGCCCGCCGGCGTCACGAGGCTCACGCGGTAGCTTTCGTCCGGCTGCGTCGCGCGCGCGAAGATCTGCGCGACCTGCTCGGCGAGCGTCGGGCTATGGATCACCAGCGCCAGTTCGGTGTTCAGGTGCGCGGAACGCGGATCGAGGTTCATCGAGCCGATCACGAGGATCTTCCGGTCGATCACGTACGCCTTCGCGTGCAGGCTCGCGCGCGAACGCGACCCGAACAGGCGCGGACGCTGGCGACCCGGCTGCGCCTTGAACTCGTACAGCTCGACGCCGTGCTGCAGCAGCGGCACGCGGTACGGCCCGTAGCCGGCCTGCACGGCGACCGCGTCGGTCGCCGCGAGCGAATTGGTCAGGATCGCGACACGCACGCCGCGCGCGGTCGTGTCGCCGAGGATCTTCACGCCCGCGTCGTGCGGCACGAAATACGGCGAGAACGCGAGGAATTCCCGCTGCGCGCCGCGCGTGAGTTCGACGAGGCGCTGCATCGGCGGGCTCACGTACGCGTCGGTCGGCTTCGCGACCTTGTCGGGCGCATCGGCCGTGAACTCGGCCGGCGCCCACACGAGCCCGAGCTCGTCGCGCGCGATCTGCCGCGCGAGCGGCGTCGCGTTCAGCGGCTTCGCGTTGTACGGATCGGCATTCTTGCGCCAGTGGTCGCGCAGCTCGTCGCGCATCGCGTCGAGATCCTTCGTATCGAACGACTGATGATTCAGCACGCGCAGCGGATAGCTGCTCGCGCTCGACCAGTAGGTGTCGAAGCTCGCCGAGATGTCGTTCGTCACGGGGCCCGCGGCGAGCACGTCGAGATCGCGGAACTGCAGCGTCGGGCTCGCGCTGAAGTATTCGTCGCCGAGGTTGCGGCCGCCGACGATCGCAATCTGGTTGTCCGCGATCATCGCCTTGTTGTGCATCCGCCGCGTGAAGCTGTCGATGCGCGTGAAGAAGTTGGCCGTGCGCTCGACCATCCCCTGCGATGCGCCGAACGGGTTGAACACGCGGATCTCGACGTTCGGGTGCGTGTTCAGCGCGGCCATCACGCGATCGATGTCGCGGAAATTCAGGTCGTCGACCAGCATCCGCACGCGCACGCCTCGATCGGCCGCGTAGAGCGCCGCGGCGAGCAGCAGCTTGCCGGTCGTGTCCTCGGTCGCGATGTAGTACTGCATGTCGAGCGTCTTCGTCGCGGCCCGCGCGAGCGCGATGCGCATCTGCAACGCCTGCGCGCCGTCGGCCAGCAGCCGGAAACCCGACTGGCCCGGATGCGCGGCCTCGGGCGCGGCCAGCGCATCGCGCAACGGCGTCGCGGTATCGGGCGGCAACGCATGGGAGACCGGGCGATCGAGCGTGGTGGCGGGCGGATGCGTCGCGCACGCGGCGACGAGCGACAAGAGTACGCCGGCGGCCAGCGCGCGGGCCGGGCGGCATGCGGCGCGCCACGACAGCGCGGCCGGTGCGCGCCGGATCAGAGACGTGAACACGAAGACTTCCTCGACTGGCGGAACACAGGGCCCGCATGCGCCGCGGCGCGCGGCTGGCGCGCGGTTCCGGCCGATTCTAGTAGGCGCCCGATGAACCGGTCAATCGCGCGGGCGGCACCGACGGCCTCGAACCGCAGGCGTGCGCGCGCGTGCCGGGCATCGAGACCCGCCGCACCGGAGGTGCCCGCCGGGCGGGCCTCGCACCGAAGTAGTCCGACCAATCTCAGGCCTCGTCGCCGCTGCGCTCGAAATGGCTGCGCACGTAGTCGATATGGGTCTGCATCGCGGTGCGCGCCTCTTCGGGCCGTTGCGCGCAGATCGCATCGCACACGACGCGGTGCTGCAGCAGCAGGAGTTCGGACGCGTGCTCGTCGTGCGTCGTCATGCCCGCCACGTTGATCGAGATGTGCTCGCGCAGCATCCCGATCACGCTCGTATGCAGGTGCAGGAACATCGTGTTGTGCGACGCGAGCGCGATTGCCTCGTGCAGCTTCGCGTCGGTCGCGGCTTCGACGGCCGCCGCGCCGTTCGCGTGCGCGGTTTCGAGCTCGCGCAGCAGCGCACGGATCCGGCGCCGGTCGTGCGCGTCGGCGCGCAGCGCGGCGAAATACGCGGTCGCGCCTTCGAGCACGCGCCGGAATTCGAGGATGTCGTCGCGCAGCGCGGGGTGATCGGCGACCAGCTGCCCCCACGGCGACGCGATGCCGGCGCGCAACTGGTCCGTCACGTAGACGCCCGCGCCGCGCCGGCTCTGCAGCAGCCCGCGCGCGACGAGCCGCTGGGTCGCCTCGCGCACCGTATTGCGCGCAACCCCGTACTGCTGCGCGAGCACGCGCTCGGCCGGCAGGCGTGCACCGGCCGGCCACGTGCCGTCGAGCAGTGCCGTCTCGATCTTGCGCATCACTCCTTCGGTCCGGCCCCGTGCCGTCATCGCTGCCATCGTCGCGTCTCCCCGCTCAATGCGTGCCGCGCCGATTGGCCCAACCAATTTGAGCCGCAGCGCCGTCGCGGGAATTATGCAGCGAAATCGTCGTCCCGCATCCGCATGCCGGGCCGTCGCCACTGGAGCGAGACATGAACGAAAGGCAATACCCCGCCGCCGCCCCCGCGCACGTCTATCTGTTCGCGACCTGCCTGGTCGACCTGTTCGTCCCCGAAGCCGGGCTCGACGCGGTCCGCCTGCTGGAACGCGAAGGCCTGACCGTCCACTATCCGCGCGGCCAGAGCTGCTGCGGGCAGCCGGCCTACAGCAGCGGCAATCCCGACGAAGCGCGCCGCGTCGCGGCCGCGCAGCTCGACCTGTTCGCGCAACCGTGGCCCGTGATCGTGCCCTCCGGCTCGTGCGCGGGGATGATCCGCCACCATTGGCCGGCGCTATTCGCCGACGATCCCGTGCACGGCCCGCAAGCCCGCGCGATCGCGGAGCGGACCTATGAACTCGCCGAATTCCTCGTCCACGTGCTCGACGTGCGGCTCGACGCGGCGACGGCCGGCGCCGGGCCCGACGAACGCGTCGTGCTGCACACGTCATGCGCGGCGCGCCGCGAGATGGGCACGCGTGGGCACGGCGTCGCGCTCGTCGATGCGCTGCCGGGCGTGACACGGATCGAACACGAACGCGAATCCGAATGCTGCGGCTTCGGCGGCACGTTCTCGCTGAAGCATCCCGACATCTCCGGCGCGATGGTGCGCGACAAGGTCGCGTCGGCCTGCGCGACGGGCTGCGACCGGCTCGTGTCCGCCGACTGCGGCTGCCTGCTGAACATCGGCCACGCGGCGGCCAAGGCCGGCGCGCCGCTGCAGGTCGAACACCTCGCCAGCTTCCTGTGGCGGCGCACCGCGAGCGCCGCGTCGCTGCGCGGAGACCAGCCATGAGCGCGCGCGACGCGATCCTCGCGCGGCTGCGCGCCGCCGCGCCGGGCGTCGCCGCAACGTCCGGCCGCGCGCTCGACGCACGCATCGACACGCATTACGACACGCGCCGCTCGCAGGCCGAGACCGCACACGATCCGCACACGCTCGCCCACACGATGCAGGCCGCGCTCACCGCGTCGCACGCGGACGTCTGGTGCGCGACCGGCGACGCATGGCCCGCGCAGCTCGCCGCGCGGCTCGCCGAAGCCGGCGTGCGCCGGCTGCTGCTCGATCCGGCCCGCGCCGAATCCGCTGCACTCGCCCGCGCGCTGCCCGACACGGTTGCGCCTGTGCCGTTCGACCGGCCGATCGACGCGTGGAAGGCCGAGCTGTTCGACACGATCGACGCGGGCTTCACCGTCGCGCGTTCGGGCATCGCCGCCACCGGCACCGTCGTGCTCGCCCCCGATGCCGGCACGCCGCGCACGGTGTCGCTGGTGCCGCCGCTGCATGTCGCGCTCGTCCATGCGAGCACGCTGCATTCCGACCTGCACGCGGCCGTCCACGCGGAGCGCTGGCACGCCGGCATGCCGACCAACCTGGTGCTGGTGTCGGGCCCGTCGAAGACGTCCGACATCCAGCAGACGCTCGCCTATGGCGCACACGGCCCGCGCCGCCTGTGGGTCGTGATCGTCACCGATTCCGCCGCCCGGCCGGCTGCAACCGCCCGCGAGGACCTCCCACAATGAGCGACCACACGCTGCAATTCGTCGCCCCCGGCGACTTCAAGGCCCGCGCGCGCGCCGCGCTCGACGATCCCGCATTGCGCCGGAGCTTTCGCGGCGCGATGGACTTCCTGCAGGGCAAGCGCGCGACGCAGTTCCCCGACGACGCCGAGCTGCAGCAGCTGCGCGACCTCGGCGAAGCGGTGCGGCAACACGCGCTCGCGCAGTTGCCCGCGCTGCTCGAACGGCTGGAGACGAAGCTCACCGAGGCCGGCGTGCACGTGCACTGGGCCGAGACGGCCGCCGACGCGAACGCGATCGTGCTCGACATCGCACAGGCGAAGAAGGCGCGCCGCGTGATCAAGGGCAAGTCGATGGCGAGCGAGGAAATCGAGCTGAACCATTACCTCGCGGAGCACGGCGTCGACTGCATCGAATCCGACATGGGCGAGTTCATCGTGCAGCTCGCGGGCGAGAAGCCGTCGCATATCGTGATGCCGGCGGTCCACAAGACGCGCGGCGAGATCGCCGAACTGTTCGAGGAGCACATCCCCGGCACGCGCTACACGGAAGACGTCGACGAACTGATCCAGACCGGCCGGCGCGCCCTGCGGCGCGCGTTCGCCGATGCAGACATCGGCCTGTCCGGCGTGAACTTCGCGGCGGCCGACACGGGCACGCTGTGGCTCGTCGAGAACGAAGGCAACGGCCGCCTGTCGACGACGGTGCCCGACACGCACGTCGCGATCATGGGGATCGAGAAGGTCGTCGAGAAACTCGAGCACATCGTGCCGCTGTCGAGCCTGCTCACGCGCTCGGCCACCGGCCAGGCGATCACGACCTACTTCAACCTGATCTCGGGCCCGCGCCGCGACGGCGAACGCGACGGCCCGCGCGAGCTGCATCTCGTGCTGCTCGACAACGGCCGCACGCAGGCCTATGCGGACGAACAGCTGCGCGCGACGCTGCAGTGCATCCGCTGCGGCGCGTGCATGAACCACTGCCCCGTCTACACGCGCATCGGCGGCCACGCGTACGGCACGACCTATCCGGGCCCGATCGGCAAGATCATCTCGCCGCACCTGCTCGGCCTCGACGCGACGGCCGACCTGCCGACCGCGTCGACGCTGTGCGGTGCATGCGGCGAGGTGTGCCCGGTGCGGATCCCGATCCCGCAACTGCTCGTGCGGCTGCGTACCGAGGCGAACCGCAAGCCCGACGAACCCGTCGCGCATCCGCTGCGCGGCCAGGGCGCGAACTACACCCGCGCGGAAGACCTCGTGTGGCGCTTCTGGTCGGGCGCGTTCGCGCATCCGCGCGCGTACCGCGCGTTCCGCTGGACCGCGACGCGCCTGCGTGCGCTGACACCCGCGAAACAGATGGGCTGGACGCAGCACCGCACGCCGCTCGAACCGGCACCGCGCAGCCTGTCCGACCTGCTGCGCGCACGCGGCCAGCCCGAGTAGCCCCCGCTTTACCCACCCATACCCATAGATAGACAGACACAGATGGAGGAGACACCCATGCAGGTTTGGCACCAGATCTATACGCCGCTCGGCAGCCTCGGGCTGTCGGCGTTCGTCGCCGCAATCCCGATCATTTTCTTTTTCGTCGCGCTGGCCGCGCTGCGGCTCAAGGGCCACGTCGCCGCGGCGATCACGCTGCTGCTGTCGCTCGGCGTCGCGATCCTCGCATACGGGATGCCCGTGCCGCAGGCGCTCGCGGCGGCCGGCTTCGGCTTCGCATACGGCCTGTGGCCGATCGCGTGGATCATCGTCGCGGCCGTGTTCCTGTACAAGATCGTCGTGAAGACCGGCCAGTTCGACATCATCCGCGCGTCCGTGCTGTCGATCACCGACGACCAGCGCCTGCAGATGCTGCTGATCGGCTTCTCGTTCGGCGCGTTCCTCGAAGGCGCGGCCGGCTTCGGCGCACCCGTCGCGATCACGGCCGCGCTGCTCGTCGGGCTCGGCTTCAAGCCGCTGCACGCGGCTGGACTGTGTCTGATTGCAAACACCGCGCCGGTCGCGTTCGGTGCGATGGGAATCCCGATCATCGTCGCCGGACAGGTGACGGGCATCGACCCGTTCCATATCGGCGCGATGGCCGGCCGCCAGTTGCCGCTGCTGTCGCTCGCGGTGCCGTTCTGGCTCGTGTTCATGATGGACGGGCTGCGCGGCGTGCGGCAGACCTGGCCCGCCGCGCTCGTCGCGGGCGGCAGCTTCGCGGTGACGCAATACTTCACGTCGAACCACATCGGGCCCGAGCTGCCGGACATCACGTCGTCGCTCGTCAGCCTCGTCGCGCTCGCCGCGTTCCTGAAGGTCTGGCAGCCGCGCACCGCGAAGCAGGCGGCCGGCAGCGTCGTCGCGTCGGGCGGCGGCGCCGCGCTCGCGGGCTTCGGCGGCGCGGGCTCGCGCAACGGCTTCGGCGCGGGCACCAGCCGGCAGGCATCGCCGTACACGCTCGCGCAGACCGTGCGCGCATGGTCGCCGTTCCTGATCCTGACGGCCGTCGTCACCGTGTGGAGCATCGCGCCGTTCAAGGCACTGTTCGCCGCCCACGGCGCGCTCGCGTCGACCGTACTGAAATTCCACGTGGCGGGGCTCGACCAGCTCGTCGTGAAGACCGCACCGATCGCCGCGACGCCGAAGGCGCTCGACGCCGTGCTGAAGATCGATCTCGTGTCGGCGGTGGGCAGCGCGATCCTCGTGACCGCGCTGATCTCGATGGTGCTGCTGCGGATGAAGCCGCGCGACGCGCTCGTCACGTTCGGCGAGACGCTGAAGGAACTGACCCGCCCGATCCTGTCGATCGGCCTCGTGCTCGCATTCGCGTTCGTCGCGAACTATTCGGGGATGTCGTCGACGCTCGCGCTGATGCTGGCCGCGACCGGCGCCGCGTTCCCGTTCTTCTCGCCGTTCCTCGGCTGGCTCGGGGTGTTCCTGACGGGCTCGGACACGTCGTCGAATGCGCTGTTCTGCTCGCTGCAGCAGGCCACGGCCCATCAGCTCGGCGTACCCGAGACGCTCGCGGTGGCCGCGAACACGACGGGCGGCGTGACCGCGAAGATGATCTCGCCGCAGTCGATCGCGGTGGCCTGCGCGGCAACGGGCCTCGTCGGCAAGGAGTCGGAGCTGTTCCGCTTCACGGTAAGGCACAGCCTGCTGTTCGCGGTGATCGTCGGCCTGATCACGCTCGTGCAGGCGTACGTGTTGCCGGGGATGGTGCCGTAAGCAAGCGGTCGGCCGTTTTCCGGTCCCCCGAAAAACAAAAACCCCACGCCGCGAAGCGTGGGGTTTCGTTCATCCAGGGCGCCGGACGGAGCCGGCGCATCGGGCGGCGATCAGCTGCCCTTCGCGATGCGATCCTGGATGTGCTGCGCCCGGCTCGACGACGACGGGTGCGAGCTCATCATCGAGCTCTTGCCGCCATCGAGCTGCGCGAGTTTCTGGAATGCGGTGACGAGGCCCTTCTGGCTCATGTTCTTCTGCTTCATCAGGTCGAACGAGTAATCGTCGGCCGCGCTTTCCTGCGTCTGCGAGAACTGCGCGTTGATGAACTTCTCGGTGATGTCGCCGAGCTGCGAGCTCGTCAGCGCCGCCACGCCCGGCGATGCCGCACCGGCCGCGGTGCGCGCCGCGCTGACCGCGTAGGCCGTCTGCATCGCCTTCTTCGAGTGACCCAGCGCGACGTGGCCCATTTCATGGCCGATCACGCCGCGCAGCTCGTCGTCGTTCATCATGTCCATCAGGCCGCTGTACACGCGCACGCAGCCGTTGCCCATCGCCCACGCGTTGACGTCCTTGGTCATGTAGACCTTGTAGTTGATCTTCTGGCCGTTCAGCGTCATGTCGCCGAAGCCCTTCATCACTTTCGTCAGACGCTTCGAGTACGCGCTGTTCGCCGGCGCGACCTTCGATTCCGCATCGCTCGACTTGCACGAATCGTTCGACAGCGCGGCGATGTCGGCATCCGACAACGTCGCTGCCTTGTACAGGCTCGTCCCCGCCGACGTCAGGCTGTTCGCGTCAAGGCTCTGTACCCCGCCGCACGCGCTCAACAGAAACGCCACGCCACACGCTGCCACCGCTTTCTTGAGTTGCATCCCGGATCCCTCGATAGTTTTATTTGGGAGCGGCGATTTTGCATAATCCGGCAGAAAATTACCAGATGTTTACATCGGATGACACGTTCATTACTCAGCAAACTGGAACGAAGCGGTGCGCCGGCGCGGGATTGACGACAAAAAGCGGGGCAATCGCCGCGACCGGGCGACGATCGGCGTGGAAATCGGGTGTGCTCAGGCGGTCTGATCGTGGCGGCGCGCCAACCGCCGCGCGACCAGCATCGGCAGCCGCGCCACGAAGCCGGTGAAAAGGCGCAGGTGCATCCACGCGAGCAGCGCGTTGTCGCGGCCGTAGTGGAAGTGCGAGACGCCGCCCTCGTGACGGCCGAAATAGCGCACCGGCGCGTCGATGCGGATCGGACGCACGCCGGCCCAGCACAGCCGCACGGCCGCCTCGGGATCGAAGTCGAAGCCGCGCATCCACGGCTGGCGGCGCATGATCGCGGCCAGCGGCGCGACCGGATACACGCGAAACCCGTACAGCGAATCGCCGATTCCGGCCCACAGCGTCTCGAGGTCGGCCCACGCGTTCGACAGCCGGCGGCCCTGCACGCGCAACTGCGGCGCGCTCGCGTCGAACTTCGGCACGCCCAGCACCATCGCGTCGGGGGCGGCCTGCGACGCGGCCATGAACGCGGGAATCAGGTCGGCCGGATGCTGGCCGTCGGAATCCATCGTCAATACATGCGTGAAGCCGCTCGCGGCTGCCGCGTCGAGCCCGGCGAGCACCGCGGCGCCCTTGCCGCGGTTCTCGGGCAGCACGATCACGCGCAACCCCGGGTCGCGTTCGGCCATGGCCTGCAGCCGTTCGGCGCTGCCGTCGGTGCTGCCGTCGACGACGACCCACACCGGATTCCACTGCGCCCGCGCATTGCGCACGGTCGTGTCGACCTTGGTGCCCGGGTTGTAGCTCGGAATCAGGACGAGATGGGTGGACGAGGCGTGCAGCTTGGACATGGAAACGGCCGATTGCGAAGACGGGGATCCTGACAAAAGTTTATGACTTGCCGGCGAACGCCGGCAGGCTTCGTCGGCGCCGTCCGAATGCGGAGCCGGTTGCCGGATCGTGAGGCTCTCGCGCTTCATGACAGCCACGCCTCCTCATGACCCGCGCTGGCCTCGATCTCGACCAGCAGGTCGTCGCGGCACACGTCCGCATGGACGACGAGTGGCCGCACGCCGGGGCCGGCCGCGTCGCGCAGCACCTGCCCGATCGCGGCCAGCGCCGCGGCATCGCCGGCGTCGCGCACGTAGACGCGATAGCTCAGGTCGGCGAGCGTGAACGGGCCGTGACCCTGGCGCGCGGCCTGCTCGAGCACGGCCGCGAGGTTCGCGACCGTCTCGCGCGTTTGCGCGACGACGTCGCCGAGATGCACGGTGCGATGCCCGACGATGCTCGCGGTGCCCGACACGAACAGCACCGGCGCGGCATCGCCCGCCGGCCATGCGGCTGCGCGCGCGAACGTCGGTGCCCGCGGGCCGTACTGCGCCGGATAGTGATACGCGCTGACCTGGCGCGGGTTCTCGACCGGATCGGCCGGCGTGCGGCTCGCGAGGAAATGGATCGCGAGCGGCGCGGCCGGCGATGCATCGCCCGCGACCGGCACGACCGAACCGAGCGCGCACGCGGCCGGCACGCCGCCCGTCAGTGCGCGCCGGCACGCGTCGAACGCATGCTGGCGGCCGATATTGAACTGACGATAGCGCTCGATCCCGAACTGCACCGCATTGATCGCCGGCACCGTATTCCAGATGCGCAGCGGATGCGGCATGCCGAGCGAATCGAGCACGTCGAACAGCGCGCGGTACGCATCGTGCGTCGCGCGTTCGAGCGGCGTGCCGCCGTCGCGATGCGCGTCGGGCGTGTCGTGCTCGTGCACGACGATGCTGCCGAACACGAGACCCGCCGTTTCGCTGTAGCGATAGTGCAGCGCGCCGCGTCGTTCGCTGCGCAGGTCGCGCGCATGGCATTGCCAGATTTCGCAGACGGCGTCGTCCGGCGCGATGCCCGCGCCGAGCAGCGCCATCGGCACCGGCGCGACCGGCAGGTCGGGCACGACTTCGGCCAGCATCCGCGCCGCCGCGTCCGCGTGCGATCCGGTTCGGGAAGCGCGCAGCAGGTCGCCCGCGCCGATGCATACCGCGCCCAGTGCGCCGGGCAACACGTGGTCGAATCCGTCGTCACGGCTGCGTGCATCGTGCAGCAACGCGGCGAGCCGGGCATGGCTCATCCGGACGAGCCGCAGCGCGCGGCCCTCGTCGGGCACGAGCGGCACGCCCGGTCGCGATGCGGCCGGCCCGGCCGCCGCCTCCCCGCGCGCGAGCGGCGCAGCGGAGGACGACAGGGAACACGGGCGCCGTTCGGCGTCGACTGGATGCACGGACACTTCGATTTCCTCACTATGCGGCGCTGGCCGCGCAACCTCGCGGCATGCGCTGCGTTGCGTTATGCCGCGTTGCATTACGTCACGCCGACGCCGCGCCCTTCGTCATGCGAGCCCGCCGTTGACGGACAGCACCTGTCCCGTCACATAGGCCGCGGCGTCGGACACCAGGTACGCGACCATCGCCGCGACTTCGTCGGGCCGGCCCGCGCGCTGCGCGGGCACGAGCTGCTTGATGCGTTCGGCGGGAAACGCCTGTTCGGCCATCGGCGATTCGATGATGCCGGGCGCGACCGCGTTCACGGTGATGCCGCGCGACGCGAGCTCCAGCGACAGCGACTTCGTCGCGCCGATCAGCCCCGCCTTCGCGGCCGCGTAGTTGACCTGCCCGCGATTGCCGGTCACGCCGGCCACCGACGCGATGTTGACGATCCGTCCGCGCCGCGTGCGGATCATCGGCAGCAACAGCGGCTGCGTGACGTTGAAGAAGCCGTTGAGCGTCACGTCGATCACGCTGTGCCACTGCCGGCGCGACATGCCGGCCATCGGCGCATCGTCGTGAATGCCCGCGTTGTTGACGAGGATCTGCACCGGCGCATCGTCGGCCAGCGGCGCCAGCGCGGCGAGCGTCGCATCGGCGTCGGTCACGTCGAACGCGATCGCGCGCGCGGTGCCGCCGGCCGCGACGATCTGCTGCGCGACCGCCTCCGCCTGCGCGAGATGGCGGTTCGCATGCACCCATACTTCATGGCCGGCCTGCGCGAGCGCCGTGCAGATCGCCTGCCCGAGTGCGCCGCTGCCGCCCGTCACGAGCGCCCGCATCGAATTGCTCCGTTCATCGCGTTCCACCTCGATCGACGCGGCCGCGTATCGTCTGCCGATCGCGGCCGCGTGCCGTCATCATCTGCGCGCCGCGCCCGTGCGCGACGCCGTCACTTCGTGCGGTGCGCGGCGACGTACGCAGCCAGTGCACCGAGCGTCGCGAAGATCTTCTGGTTGTCCGGATTGTCCGAACGCAGCTCGAAGCCGTATTTCTTCGAGATCAGCAGCGCGATTTCCAGGATGTCGATGGAGTCGAGCCCGAAACCCTCGCCGTACAGCGGGGTGTCGGCCGTCACTGTTTCGAGCGGGACGTCTTCGAGATTCAGTTCGCCGATGATCAGCGTGGCGAGCTCTTGTTCCAGTGCGTTCATCATGCGTGCGGGCAGGCGGCCCGTGGCAGCGGAAGGCGCCCGGAAACGGCAATCGCCATGCACGCCCGGCGCGTGCGAATCTCCGTCCCTCCGGCGTCTGCCGGCTTCCCCGCCTGCGTTTTTTGGGGATCGTTTGTAAAAGTTACGCGGATTCTAGACGAACGGGTATCGGGCCGTATACCGCCAATGGTTACAGACTGGCGAGCCGGCGCCGCGCCCCGTTGCGAGACCCGAACGCAGCAGATGCTTGAGCCGCTTTGGATGGAAATGGACCGACCCCGCGAAACCGTTCGTCCGGCGCCATACAATCGGTTACAAAACCCGTTCGCGCCCGCTCCGAACACGCGGTGCCGCGGCCCTAAAATGAGCGTGCCCGACCACCGGCCCGGACCCGTCCCGGCCGCCTTTCATATGATGTTTGACGGCCCGACCCTCGCGTCCGGCCACGATCCGCCCGATGTCGCCAGTCATGCCGCGCCCGTCCTTCCGCTCCGTTCCGGTTCGCCCGTCCGTCCGCCGCCGCCCGGCCGCCGGTGACGGGTACCCGCGCCGTGCGCGCGGAGGCCGCCGATGAGCCGGCTGCTGCCTGTCGCACGCGGCATCGCCGCGGTCGGCGCCGTCGCGGCATACCAGGCCGGCGCGCACTACGCGGCCGCAACGCCCGGCGCGCACGGCCTCGGCCTCGCGATGGCGCTCGTGCCGCCGCTGCTGCTCGCGCTCGGCGCGGCGCTGCGCTCGCCGCACCGCATCGGGTTCGTGTCCGCATGGCTGCTTGCCGCCGCCGCGCTGTGGGCCGCGCGCGTGCCGCTCGCGCGGCACTTCGAATGGGGCCTGTACCTGGAACACGCGAGTTTCAACCTCGCGATGGCGCTGCTGTTCGGCCGCACACTCGCGGCCGGCAAGGTGCCGCTGTGCACGCATTTCGCGACGATGATCCACGGCGCGATCACGCCGGCCGTCGCGCACTACACGCGGCAGATCACGCTCGCGTGGACGCTGTTCTTCGTCGCGATCGCCGCCGTGTCGACGCTGCTGTTCGCGACCGCACCGATCGTCACGTGGTCGACGTTCGCGAACTACCTGTCGCTGCCGCTCGTCGCCGTGATGTTCGCGGCCGAGCATGCGTGCCGACGCTTCGCCCTGCCGCACGAACCGCGGCCGCGCATGGTCGACGCGGTGCGCGCGTATCGCGCGACGACACACGCGTCGCAGGCATCACGATGAATTCACGGCCGGCGCGGCGCCGCAACGCGGCCGCGCCGGCCTTCGCTCCTGTTTCGACCGATTTATGCCGACTCACCCGCTGGTTTTCCATTCGTCGCCCGACCAGACGATCGCCTGGCGCGACGGCGCGCCCGTCACCGTGCGCACGTTCGTCGCCGACGTCGCGCGCGTGGCCGCCGCGCTGCCCGCCGGCGCGCACGTGTTCAACGTGTGCCGCGACCGCTACCGCTTCGCGGTCAGCCTGTGCGCCGCGCTCGTCGCCGGCAAGGTCAGCCTGCTGCCGTCGACGCATACGCCGGAAATGGTCCGCCAGCTCGCGTCGTTCGCGCCCGACGCGTTCTGCCTGCACGACGCGCCCGACTGCACGATCGACCTGCCGCGCTTCGCGTACCCCGATGCCGCCCCCGGCGCGCTCGCGGACGACGCGCCGTTCGCCGTGCCGCAGATCGATGCGGCGCGGATCATGGCCTACGTGTTCACGTCCGGCTCGACCGGCGCGCCGGTGCCGCACCGCAAGACCTGGGGCTTCCTGGTCGGCTGTGTGCGCGCGGCGGCCGACCGCCTCGGGCTGCTCGACGGCCGCGCGGCCACGCTGATCGGCACGGTGCCCGCGCAGCACATGTACGGGTTCGAGTCGACGGTGCTGCTCGCGCTGATCGGCGGCCTCGCGTTCAGCAACCGCCAGCCGTTCTACCCGGTCGACATTCGCGACGAACTCGACGCGATCCCGCAACCGCGCGTGCTCGTCACGTCGCCGATCCACCTGCGTGCGCTGCTGGCGGCCGGCCATGCGCTGCCGCGCGCGGCGCTCGTGCTGTCGGCCACCGCGCCGCTGTCGGAAAAGCTCGCGTGCGAAGCCGAGGCCGCGCTCGACGCGCCGCTCGTCGAGATCTACGGCAGCACCGAGACCGGCCAGATCGCCACCCGCCGCACGTCGCAGGGCGCGGCATGGGAACTGTTCCCGGACATCCGTCTCGACGCGCGCGCCGAACCGGACGACGACGACAGCGGCCCGACCGTGTGGGTGTCGGGCGGACATGTGGAGGCGCCCGTGCCGATGGGCGATGCACTCGAACTGCTCGGCGACGGCCGGTTCCTGCTGCACGGCCGCAAGGCCGACCTCGTCAACATCGCCGGCAAGCGCACGTCGCTCGCGTACCTGAACCATCAGCTCAACGCGATTCCGCAGGTGCTCGACGGCGTATTCTTCATGCCCGACGAAGCCGCAACGGCACACGACGACACCCGCCTCGAGCCGGTCACGCGCCTCGTCGCGCTCGTCGTCGCGCCGACGCTCACGGCAGCCGGTCTGCAGCGCGCGCTGCGCGAGCGGATCGATCCCGCGTTCATGCCGCGCCCGCTCGTGTTCGTCGACGCGCTGCCGCGCAACGAAACCGGCAAGCTGCCGCGCGACGTGCTCGCCGCACTCGTTGCACAACATGCGCGCCCCGTGCCCGTGCCCGATCCGGCCGGCACGCCCGCACTCGGGTTCACGATCCCCGCCGATCACCCGGCACTGCCCGGCCACTTCCCCGGCCATCCGGTCGTGCCGGGCGTCGTGCTGCTCGATCACGCGATCCATGCACTCGGCACCGCGCTGAACCGCCCGCTGCACGCGTGGCGGCTCGGGTCCGCGAAATTCCTGAGCCCGGTCGCGCCCGGCGAGCCGCTCGATCTCGCGTACGACGCCGCGGCCAGCGGTGCGATCCGCTTCACGCTGCGCGCCGGGGCGCGCGACGTCGCGAGCGGCGTGCTGTCCGCGCCGCCGGCCGGGCAGGACGGTGCGCAGCCATGAAGCGCACCGCGTGGGCCGAACGCCAGGAGCGCAGCAATGCGGGCTTGCTGCGCGCGATGACGTGGATCTCGCTGCGCTTCGGCCGGCAGCGCGCGCGCGTCGTGCTGCACCTCATCGCGACGTACTTCGTGCTGTTTTCGCCGGTCGCGTGCGCGGCGTCGCGCGACTACCTGTGTCGCGTGCTCGGCCGCCCCGCGCGCTGGCGCGACGTGTACCGGCACGTGTTCACGTTCGCGGCGACGATCCACGACCGCATCTACCTGATGAACGGGCGCTTCGACCTGTTCGACATCCGGCTGCACGGCGAGACGCTGGTAGACGAAGCGCTCGCGGGCGGACGCGGCGCGTTCCTGATGGGCGCGCATCTCGGCAGCTTCGAGGTCGTGCGCGCGATCGGCCGCACGCACCCGGACCTGCGCGTCGTCGTGACGATGTACGAGAAGAACGCGCGCAAGATCAACGCGACGCTCGCAGCGGTGAATCCCGCCGCGCAGCCGGAAGTGATTCCGCTCGGGCAAGTCGACTCGATGCTGAAGGTACGCGAGCGCCTCGACGCGAACTGCATGGTCGGCATGCTCGCCGACCGCACGCTGCTCGACGACGCGGCCGCGTCGCTGCGGCGGCTGCCGCTGCTCGGCGCGCCGGCCGCGTTCCCGCTCGGGCCGCTCTACATGGCCGCGATGCTGCGGCGCCCGGTGATCTTCATGACGGGCCTCTATCGCGACGGCAACCGCTACGACGTGCACTTCGAGACGCTCGCCGATTTCTCCGACGTGCGGCGCGACGCGCGCGCGGCGGCCGTCGACGCGGCACTCGCGCGCTACGTCGCGCTGCTCGACAGGTACTGTCGCTCGGCACCGTACAACTGGTTCAACTATTTCGACTTCTGGCACGGCGGCGATACCGCGACCGCGGCCGCGCGCGGCGACGCCGCGTGCGCCGGTGCCGGCCTGTCCGCCACGAGGGATTCCGACGCATGACCGCCGTTCGCCGCCTGCCCACGCTCACGCCCGCCCTGCGTCGCGCCGTCCGCACGCTGGCCACCGCCATCGCCGCAAGCACCGCCGCGATCGCGCTGGCCGCCGCGCCCGCGCGGGCGGCCGACGCGGCGCCCGCGTGGACCCTCGACCGGCTGATGTCGACGCTCGCGCAGCACAAGTCGGGCCGTGCGACGTTCACCGAGACGAAGTACCTGTCGATCGCGACGCAGCCGGTCGAATCGTCCGGCGAACTCGTGTTCGTCGCGCCGGACCATCTCGAGAAGCACACGCTGAGCCCGAAGCCCGAACACCTCGTCGTCGACGGCGACATGCTCACCGTCGAGCGCAACAACCGCAAGTACACGCTCGCGCTCGCGCGCTATCCGGAACTCGGCGCGTTCATCGACAGCATCCGCGCGACGCTCGCCGGCAACCGCTTCGCGCTCGAACAGGTCTACCAGGTCGCACTCGCCGGGCGCGGCGACGACTGGACGCTGACGCTCACGCCGCTCGACTCGCGGATGCTGAAGGTCGTCAGCACGATCACCCTCGACGGCACGCGCGACCTGTTGCGCAGCGTCGCGATCCGGCAGGCCGACGGCGACCGTTCGGTGATGCGCCTGCAACCCGTTCCGGCGAACCCGAACTGATGGACCAACGCACCCGGCCCCCCTCTTCGCCGGTCGCCCGCCGCCTGCACGCGCTGCGGCAGCGCGCGGTGCTCGTGTGGCTGCTCGCGCTCGTCGCGTGCGGCGTCGCGATCGGGCGCGCGCACTTCACGGCCGACCTGTCCGCATTCCTGCCGAGTTCGCCGAGCGCCGGGCAGCGCGTGCTCGTCGACCAGTTGCGCGACGGCATCGTGTCGCGGCTGATCCTCGTCGCGATCGACGGCGGCGATGCGGCCACGCGCGCCGCGCTGTCGCGGCGCGTGGCCGGCACGCTGCGCGCCGACCCGCAGTTCGCGGCGGTTCACAACGGCGAAGCGGCGAACGACGCGCGCGACCGGCAGTTCATCTTCGATCACCGCTACCTGCTGAGCCCGGCCGTCACGCCGCAGCGCTTCAGCGCCGACGGCCTGCACCGGGCGCTCGGCGACAGCCTCGACCTGCTGAGCTCGTCGGCCGGCCTCGTGGCCAAGGCGATGCTGCCGCGCGACCCGACCGGCGAAGTCGCCGCGCTCGTCGACCTGCTCGACGGCGCGGCGCAACCGGCGAGCCGCGACGGCGTGTGGGCGTCGCGCGACGGCACCCGCGCGGTACTCGTCGTGCAGACGGCCGCCGCTGGTTCCGATACCGATGCCCAGGCCCGTGCGATCGACGCGGTGCGCCGCGCGTTCGCCGCCGCAAAGCAGGCCGTGCCGAACGCCGCCGCCACGCTCGCGATGACGGGCCCCGGCGTGTTCTCGGTCGACACGCGCGACACGATCCGGCACGACGTCGAACGGCTGTCGACGGCGAGCGTCGTGCTGATCGTCGCATTGCTGCTGACGCTGTACCGTTCGCCGCGCACGCTCGCGCTCGGCTTGCTGCCGGTGCTGACGGGCGTCGCGGCGGGAATCGCGGCGGTCAACGTCGCGTTCGGCACGGTCCACGGGCTGACGCTCGGTTTCGGTACGACGCTGATCGGCGAAGCCGTCGACTATTCGATCTACCTGTTCGTGCAATCGGCGCAGGCCGGCACACGCGTCGCGTCGCGCCCGGCCGATGCGACGCGCGCCTGGGTCGCCGCGTACTGGCCGACGATCCGGCTCGGCGTGCTGACGTCCGTGTGTGGTTTCGCGTCGATGCTGTTCTCCGGGTTCCCCGGCCTCGTGCAGCTCGGGCTGTATTCGATCGTCGGGCTGACGGCCGCCGCGCTCGTCACGCGCTTCGTGCTGCCGCACCTGCGCGGCGAGCATGTCGCGATCCGCGACGTGTCACGCATCGGCGCCGTGCTCGCGCGCGCGGCCGACGCCGCGCCGCGGCTGCGCTGGCCGCTCGCCGTGCTGGTGATCGCCGCGGGCGCGACGCTCGTGCTGCATCGCGACGGCCTGTGGAGCCGCGAACTCGCCGCGCTGAGCCCCGTGCCCGCGCAAGCGCAGGCGCTCGACGCACGGCTGCGCGCCGATGTCGGCGCGCCCGACGTGCGCTACCTCGTCGTGATTGCCGCGCCGACCGAACAGGCCGCGCTCGAGCGCGCGGAACGGCTCGCCGCGCAGTTGCAGCCGCTCGTCGACCGGGGCGCGCTCGCGGGTTTCGAAACTCCCGCGCGCTTCCTGCCGAGCGACGCCGCGCAGCGCGCGCGCCTCGCGAGCCTGCCGGATGCCGATGTGCTCGCCGCGCGGATGCGCGACGCCGTCGCGAACCAGCCGATCGCGGTCAGGCCCGACCTGTTCGCACCGTTCATCGCCGACGTCGAAGCCGCGCGCCACGCACGGCTGCTGACGCGCGCGGACCTGCGCGGCACGTCGATGGCGCTCGCCGTCGATGCGCTGCTGACCGAACGCGACGGCCGCTGGAGCGCGATGCTGCCGCTGCGCGCGCCGGACGCCGCCCGCACCGCGCAACCGGCATCGAGTCTCGATGCGACACCGATCCGCGCGGCCGTCGCGCGCGCGGGCGTGCCCGATGCGCTGTTCGTCGACATGAAGGCCGAAGCCGATCGCCTGTACGTGAGCTACGTGCACGAGGACATCCGGCTGTCGCTCGCGGGTTTTGCCGCGATCGCCGTGCTGCTGCTGATCACCCTGCGCTCGCCGCGCCGTGTCGTGCGCGCACTCGCCCCGCTCGTCGCGGCCGTGCTGGTCGTGACGGCCGGCTTCGCGCTCGCCGGCGTGCCGCTGACGATCCTGCACCTCGTCGGGATGCTGCTGATCGTCGCGGTCGGCTCGAACTACGCGCTGTTCTTCTGCAAGCGCGACGACGCGCAGCCCGTCACGCCCCACACGCTCGTGTCGCTGCTGATCGCGAACCTCGCGACGGTCGCCGGCTTCGGGCTGCTGGCGCTGTCGCGCGTGCCGCTGCTCGAAACCTTCGGGCTGACCGTCGGCCCGGGCGCGATGCTCGCGCTCGCGTTCGCGGCGATCCTCGCACCGCGCGCAGCCGCGGCCGCGGCCGGCAACCGTCATCAAGGAAGCCGCGCATGAATGCACCGTCGTCCGTTCCGCATCGACAGCCCGGCGATGCGCGCCGCTGGCGGCCCACGCCGCTGATCGCGGGCACCGCCGCGCTGCACGCGGGCGCGGCAGCCGCCGTCGTCGCGCAGCCGACCGTGTGGCCGTGGGCGGTCGGCGGCGTGGTCGCGTCGCATCTCGCGCTGACCGCCGCCGGCCTGTGGCCGCGCAGCGCACTGCTCGGGCCGAACTGGACGCGCCTGCCGCCCGGCGCCGGCCGCCGCATCGCATTGACGATCGACGACGGCCCGGACCCCGACGTCACGCCGCGCGTGCTCGACCTGCTCGACCGTTACGACGCGCGCGCGACGTTCTTCTGCATCGGCGATCTCGCGCGCCGTCATCCGCGCTGGATCGAGGCGATCGTCGCGCGCGGTCACGCGATCGAAAACCACAGCCAACGGCACCGGCATACGTTCTCGCTGTCGGGGCCCGCCGCGCTGCGGCGCGAGATCGCCGCCGCGCAGCGGACGCTGACCGAGATCGCCGGTACGCGCCCGCTGTTCTTCCGCGCACCGGCCGGCCTGCGCAATCCGTTCCTCGAACCGGTGCTGTGCGAGCTCGGCCTGCAGCTGGCGAGCTGGACGCGGCGCGGTTTCGACACGCGCGCGCACGATGCCGCGACCGTCACGCGCCGTCTGCTGCACGGTCTCGCGCCGCGCGACATCCTGCTCGTGCACGACGGCCACGCGGCGCGCGACGCGCGCGGCGAACCGGTCGTGCTCGACGTGCTGCAAACGGTGCTGCGCGCGGCCGCCGACGCGCAGCTGCACTGGGTCACGCTGCGCGCGGCGCTCGCGCCCGAACCGCCGGCCGGGCCACGCGAGCCGGCCGGTTCGGCCCCCCCGTTTGATAAAATCTGACCTCGAGCGGCGCGCCTGCCAGCCCTGCTGCGGCGCCCGTTCCGGCCACCGGATGCGACCCTCGTGAAACCTCTCCTGCTCTCGCACTTCACCGCCACCAGCTGCATCGGCCGCGGCCTCGACGCGACCCTCGATGCACTGCGCCACGCGCGCGGCGGGCTCACGCCCTGCGACTTCGAGCGTGCGGATCTCGACACGTGGATCGGCTCGGTGGACGGCGTCGACGCGCAGCCCGTGCGCGCCGACCTCGCCGACTTCGAGTGCCGCAACAACCGCCTCGCGCAGCTCGGCCTCATGCAGGACGGCTTCGACGCACGCGTCGCGGCGGCCGTCGCGCGCCATGGCGCGGCGCGCGTCGGCGTGTTCGTCGGCACGAGCACGGCCGGCATCCTCGAGACCGAGCGCGCATACCAGCGCCGCGACCCGGCGAGCGGCGCACTGCCCGCCGACTTCCGCTACGCCCACACGCACAACCCGTATTCGCCGGCCGCGTTCGTGCGCGCGTTTTTCGCGCTGCGCGGGCCGGCGATGGCGATCTCGTCCGCATGCTCGTCCGGCGCGAAAGTGTTCGGCTCCGCGCGCCGCATGATCGAGGCGGGATTGATCGATGCGGCCGTCGTCGGCGGCGTCGATTCGCTGTGCCTGACGACGCTGTACGGCTTCAATTCGCTCGAACTGCTGTCGCGCCGGCCGTGCCGTCCGTTCGACGTCGCGCGCGACGGCATCTCGATCGGCGAGGCCGCCGCGTTCGCGCTCGTCGAACGCGTGCCCGACCCGCCCGCCCCGCTCGACGCCGATGCGATCCTGCTGCTCGGCATCGGCGAATCGAGCGACGCACATCACATGTCGTCGCCGCATCCGGACGGGCTCGGCGCGCGCGTCGCCATCGAGCAGGCGCTTGCATCCGCCGGCCTCGGCGCGAACGACATCGACTACGTGAACCTGCACGGCACCGCGACGCCGAGCAACGACGCGGCCGAAAGCCGCGCGATCGGCGCGCTGTTCGCCGGCACGCCGTGCAGCTCGACGAAGGGCGCGACCGGCCATACGCTCGGCGCGGCGGGCGCGCTCGAGGCGGTCGTCGCCGCGCTCGCGCTGCGCGAGCAGTTCGTGCCGGCCGGCGTCAACACGACGCAACCCGACCCGACACTCGTCGCCGACTACGTGCTCGCGAGCCGCGATGCGCGCGTGCGCGCCGTCCTCTCCAATTCGTTCGGCTTCGGCGGCACGAATTGCAGCCTGATCCTCGGCCGCGCCGACCACGCACGCCGTTGAGGCCCGCCATGACACTGACCGCCTTCATCGAAAGCATCGGCCTCGTCGGCCCGGGATTGAGCGGCTGGCCGCACGCGGCCGACGTGCTCGCGGGCCGCGCGCCGTATGCGCCCGCCCGCACCGAGCTGCCGCCGCCGGCCGGCCTGCCGTCGGCCGAGCGGCGCCGCACGGGCCCCGTCGTGCGCACGGCGCTCGCGGCCGGCCACGAAGCGGTGGCCGCAAGCGCACGCGACGCCGCGACGCTCGCGACCGTGTTCAGCGCGTCGGGCGGCGACGGCCAGAACTGCCATGCGATCTGCGAAACCCTCGCCGGCGACGATCGCCAGTTGTCGCCGACGCGCTTCCACAACTCCGTGCACAACGCGCCGGCCGGCTACTGGAGCATCGCGACCCGCGCGATGGCGACGTCGAACGTGCTGTGCGCGCACGACGGCAGCTTTGCGGCCGGGCTGCTCGAGAGCCTGTGCCAAGTCGTCGTCGATCGCGTGCCGACGCTGCTGATCGCGTACGACACCGACTATCCGGAACCGCTGCGCGCAGTGCGGCCGATCGACGATGCGTTCGGCGTCGCGCTCGTGCTCGCGCCGGACGCGAGCGAACACGCGCTCGCCCGCATCGACGTGCAACTCACCGACACCCCCGCCACGACGCTCGCGCACGCCGGGCTCGACGCGCTGCGTGCCGGCAATCCGGCCGCGCGCGTGCTGCCGCTGCTCGAGGCGCTCGCCGCACGGCGTTCGACACGCGTCGTGCTCGACTACCTGGCCGATACACGCGTGCAGGTCGATGTCGCGATGCCGGATACGTTCGCGGAGCGTGCGTGATGACCGCGACGATCCCGCTCGCGCCGCCGCTCGACCACGCGTGGATCGCCGCGCACATTCCGCACGACGGCGCGATGTGCGTGCTCGATACGGTCGATGCGTGGGATGCCGCCCGCATCCGCTGCACCGCGACGAGCCACCGCGATCCGCACAACCCGCTGCGCGCGCACGGCCGGCTCGCGTCCGTCTGCGGCATCGAATACGCGGCGCAGGCGATGGCCGTGCACGGCGCGTTGCTCGGTGCGCACGAAGCGCGCCCGCGCGTCGGCTATCTGGCGAGCGTGCGCAACGTCGACGCGTTCGTCGACCGGCTCGACACCTTCACGCAGCCGCTCGTCGTCGAAGCGGAACGCGTGAGCGGCGACGCCCGCTCGGTGCTGTACGGCTTCGCGCTGCGCTGCGGCGAGCGCGTGCTGCTGTCCGGCCGCGCCGCGGTGATGCTCGACGCATCGGCGGCCGGCGTGCATCGCCCGGCGCCCGCCGGCGATGCGAATCCTCGCTGAAGAGGCTTGATCAACGGAAGGAAACCAGGTCGTGAAAGTTCGTCAGTTCATTGGTACCGCGCTCGTTCTGGCGCTGATCAGCCCGATCGCGCACGCGGACATGTCGGAAGTGAAGCAGGACATCAAGCGCGATTCGAAGGAAGCCGCGCACAAGACCGGCGAGGCGGCCCGCAGCTTCGGCCACGCGACCGCGAGTGCGGCGAAGGCGGTCGGGCACGGGGTCGCACACGCGTCGCGCGAAGGCTGGGATGCCACCAAGCGCGCGACGAAGCGGGTCTTCCACAAGAACGGCTCCGGCGAGTCGGGCGGAAAGAGCGAAAAGAGCGATTGAGCGATTGACGACGGACATCGCGCGCACCGCCTTGCGGCATGCGCGCGATGCGTGACCGCGCGTCAACGGATGCGTAACTGCCGCCATGCCGCTGCCGTCAACGCGCGCCGCGCATGCGGCGTGCCGGCCTGGCCCGCACGCGCGCGAAACACTTGCCGTAAGCGACGAGCCAGCAATCGCGATGATCGAAGTTCCGCAGCAGCCGCGCACGGCGCCGTTCGAGCCAGAAGAGCGAGATCGCCATCGTCAGCGCGACGGCCAGTGCCGCGCCGCCGATCGCGAGTCCCATCCAGGTGTCGCTCATGCCTTCTCCGGAATGCGGGGCCGCACCGGCACACCTGTGCCGCCGCGGCACTGGAACCAGCGGAACACGGCCCGGCACGGGCATGCGCGCCGTCCGGGCCGCCGTGCGTCAGTGCATGTGCTGGCCACCGTTGATCGCGATGTTGGAGCCCGTCACGAAGCCGGCCTCCTCCGAGCACAGGTAAGCGACCAGCGCCGCGACTTCCTCGGGCTTGCCGAGCCGGCCCGCCGGAATCTGCGGGAGGATCTTCGAGTCGAGGATGTCCTGCGGGATCGCCGTGACCATCTTCGTCGCGAGGTAGCCCGGCGACACGGTGTTCACCGTCACGCCCTTGCGCGCGATCTCGAGCGCGAGCGATTTCGTGAAGCCGTGCATGCCGGCCTTCGCGGCCGCGTAGTTGGTCTGGCCGACCGAACCCTTCGAGCCGTTCACCGACGAGATGTTGACGATGCGGCCCCAGCCGCGCTCGACCATGCTTTCGCAGACCGGCTTCGTCATGTTGAACACGGAATCGAGGTTCGTGCGGATCACCGCATCCCAGTTGACCTTGTCGAGCTTGCGCAGCGTCATGTCGCGCGTGATGCCCGCGTTGTTCACGAGAATGTCGACCGGGCCGACGTCCCGGGCGATCTTCTCGATGCATTGCTGGCACGAATCGTGGTCGGCCACGTCCACCGGATACGCATGGAACTCGCGGCCGGTCGCATGCATCTCGGTCAGCCAGCGGTCCGCGCCGGTGTTGCTCGGCGAATACGTGACGACTACCCGGTGGCCCGCGTCGTTCAACCTGATGCTGACCGCTTCGCCGAGGCCGCCCATTCCACCAGTCACAACTGCAATTCGCTTAGTCATCCTATAAATTACCGACAAAAAAGTAATCGATGAAAGCGGGGCGACGGCATCGCACATGCTGCCGCCCCACCGCTTCGATGCGCAACCGCCCGCGTCGCGGGCACGGCCCGCACCGGCACCTCGCGCTTGTTGTTGACCACTTGTCGTGCGCGAAAACCGCTTCACCCGCGTGCGGCGCTCACCGGCGCCGCACGCGGGACGAATCGTCAGGCCCCGCTCAGGCGCGCTCGACCGCGAGCGCGACGCCCATCCCGCCGCCAATGCACAGCGACGCCAGCCCGCGCTTCGCGTCGCGCTTGGCCATCTCGTGCAGCAGCGTCACCAGGATCCGGCAGCCCGACGCGCCGATCGGGTGACCGATCGCGATCGCCCCGCCGTTCACGTTCACCTTCGACGTGTCCCAGCCCATCTGCTTGTGCACCGCCAGCGCCTGCGCCGCGAACGCCTCGTTGATCTCCATCAGGTCCAGGTCGCCCGGCGTCCAGCCCGCGCGCTCCAGGCACCGGCGCGATGCCGGCACCGGGCCCATCCCCATCACGCTCGGATCGACACCCGCGTTCGCGTATGCCTTGATCTTCGCCAGCGGCGTCAGACCCAGCGCCGCCGCCTTCTGCGCCGACATCACCAGCACCGCCGCCGCACCGTCGTTCAGCCCCGACGCGTTCGCCGCCGTCACCGAGCCGTCCTTCGAGAACGCCGGCTTCAGCCCCGCCAGCGACTCCGCCGTCACGCCATGTCGCACGAACTCGTCGGTCGCGAACTGCAGCGGCTCGCCCTTGCGTTGCGGGATCGACACCGGCACGATCTCGTCGTCGAAGCGGCCCGCCTTCTGCGCGGCTTCCGCCTTGTTCTGCGACAGCGCCGCGAATGCGTCCTGCTCTTCGCGCGTGATCCCGTATTCCTTCGCGACGTTCTCCGCCGTGATGCCCATGTGGTACTGGTTGTACACGTCCCACAGGCCGTCGACGATCATCGTGTCGACCAGCTTCGCATCGCCCATCCGGAAGCCGTCACGCGATCCCGGCAGCACGTGCGGCGACGCGCTCATGTTCTCCTGGCCGCCCGCGATCACGATGTCCGCGTCGCCCGCGACGATCGCGTTCGCTGCCAGCATCACGGCCTTCAGGCCCGAGCCGCACACCTTGTTGATCGTCATCCCCGGCACTGCCGTCGGCAGCCCGGCCTTGATCAGCGACTGCCGCGCCGGGTTCTGGCCCGAGCCGGCCGTCAACACCTGGCCCATGATCACTTCGCTCACCTGCTCGGGCTTCACGCCCGCGCGCTCCAGCACCGCGCGGATCACCGTCGCGCCCAGTTCGGGCGCCGCAATCTTCGCAAGCGAACCGCCGAATTTGCCGACCGCGGTCCGCGCGGCCGATACGATCACTACGTCCGTCATGTCCAGTTCCTGCATTGAAATCAGTTCGTCGTTCCGACGCCGGTGCGAGCCGGTCTCGGCCGGCGAACGCGCTCCCCGGGCCATCCGGCGCGGTAGCGGTCGCATGCCTCCGTACGGCGAACCGCGCCCGTTCGCACGGGCGGCACACCCGCACGTCTCGCCGGTCACCGGCGCGTTGCGGCAAACCGGACGTGAGCCGGACACCGCGCGGCACACGCGGCGTCCGGCGCCATCCGGCGCCGGTCAATCGTGTCGCGCCCGTGCGCGACACATGCTTGCGCGGCTACGCGATCACGCAGCCGATTCGCGGGCGGCCGCGGCGTCCTTGCGCGCGGCGGCGGCCGTTTGCTTCGCACCACGCGTTGCCGTTTCGCTGACCGCGTCGAAGCCGCTCTGGGCGGCTTCGATCGCCTGCCCCGTCGCTGCGCGTACGGAGTCGGCCGCGGCAGTCGCCGCGGACAGCGCCGAGTTCAGCGCGGCCACCACCGGCGCCGAGCCGGCCGGCGCGTGCTTCGACAGCTCGCCCAGCACGTCCTTCAGGCGCTTGTCGTTCTGTTCGTATTGGGCTTGCGCGACCTTTGCCCATTCGGACTGCGTCGACACCGCGATGTCGAACAGGTGGCGGCCGTAGGACACGGCCTTGCCGGCCGCTTCCTGCGGCACGGCGATCTGCTGCGCGAAGCCCACGGCCGGATTGCTGCTGTTGAACGCGTTCTTCAGCTTGTCCTCATATTCCTCGAGCGCCGTCCGGGCCGCTTGCAGGTTGAGTTCGACGACAGCCTCGAAACCTTGGATAGCCGGACGGGCGATCGCAAACCACGCGGCGATACCGGACTGATAATCGGCGTTGAGTTTTTCGGGGGCAAATACGGACATCGGGCACGCTCCTGTTGGCAATGCGAGAGACGACGTAAGGAAAATCGGAAGCCGGCTCGATAGCGGACTTCCTTATTGACAACCCGTCACTTGTTTGAGTACGGGAAGTTGAAGGAGCCCATTCTAGATCGATTAATTGTCAATTAAATGGCATTAATACTAGGTGTAAACCCTTATCTTAATCCCGGGCGACCGCTGGAACCCGTGATGCGCCGACATCGCAGACGAGACGGCGCTTCACTCTGTCCCGCAATGCATTTTTACCTTTTTACAGGATAGCCCATCATGACGTCGCGCAACATTTACCAATTCATTATTCCGTTTATTAGAAAACCGGCGCACATTGAAAATGGAGCAGTCGCTTATGTAATCGTTTTTTGCGGATTTATTATGAAATCGTTTTCGGGATTATTAATGACGAAATCAATGATCGGACGAATTGCGGGTCGCAATAAAAAAACGGCCGCATGATGCGGCCGCGTGCTGGTCAGGCAGGCGCGGAAGATCAGCCGGCCAGTTCGCGATGCAGCGCGAGGAACTCCTGCGCGAGCTTGTGCCCGGGCTCCAGATGGATCACCGGCCTGGACTGCTGATGCGACTCGCGGATCTTTACCGAGGCCGACAGCCTCGACGCGAGCACCGGCAGCCCTTCTTCGACGAGTTCGTCGACGAGCCGCTGCGGCAGGCTCGCTCGCGGCTGGAACTGGTTGATCACGATCCCTTCCACCTCGAGCGCCGCGTTGTGGTCCTGCTGGATCTCCTTCACGTTCTCGAGCAGCGTGTACAGCGCGCGACGTGAAAAATCGTCGCAGTCGAACGGGATCAGGCAGCGCTCGACCGCGATCAGCGCCGAGCGCGTATAGAAATTCAGCGCGGGCGGCGTGTCGATGTACACGGCGTCGTAGGCATCGAGCTCGTTCAGCGCGTCGCGCAGCTTGTAGATCTTGTAACGCGATTCGAGCTTGCCGTGCAGCGTGTCGAGATCCGGATGCGCGGGCATCACGTCGAGCCCTTCGAACGGGGTCGGATGGATGAACGATGCGACGTCGACCGGACGGAAGTTGAAGGTCAGCGCGGTTTCGAAGAAATCGGCGACACCCGGCTGCGCGTCGGCCGTCGCGTCGCCGAGCAGGTAGCGCGTGGAGTTCGCCTGTGCGTCGAGGTCGATGACGAGCGTGCGCAATCCTTCGCTCGCGCTGATCGCCGCCAGGTTGCAGACGATCGTCGACTTGCCCACGCCGCCCTTCTGGTTGAATACGACCCGCCGCATGGTGCCCCCTCGATCGAACGTCGAAAAGAGCAGCTTAGCCGGTCAATAATGGCGACCGCGTGACGCAGGTCGAATTGCGTGCGACTTGTGTACGGCACGCATCAGGTGCGCGGCAGCGCCCCCGACACGTACCGGCTGCCGGGCACGCACCACCGCCACGGGAAGTCCATGCCGACGCGAATGCCGATGCGAGGCCCGCCCGCCAGGTTCACGGGCGGCGCCGTGCCGTCGCCGACGATCGCGAACCCTTCGCGCGCAGCGACGAGATCGACGCCATCCTGCGCACCACCGATGCCCATCGCCTGCGTCAGCCGCGCCGGCCCGCGGCACAGGTCGCGATCGCGCGTCTGCGGCGGCCGAGCCGCACGCATCCGTTCGATCCCGTGCAGCGGCTCGAGCGCACGGATCAGCACGCCCGTTCCCGTGCCGTCCGGGCCGCACACGCAGTTGCAGCACCAGTGCATGCCGTAGGTGAAATAGACGTACAGGTGCCCCGGCGGCCCGAACATCGTCGCGTTGCGCGGCGTCTTGCCGCGATAGGTATGCGCCGCCGGGTCGATCGCACCGGCATAGGCTTCCACTTCGACGATCCGCCCTGCCCGGCCGTCCGCGGCCGCGAGGATCTTGTTGAGCAGTTGCGGCGCGACGTCGGTGGCCGCGCGGTCGAAGAACGCGCGGGGCAGCACGGCGCCCGGCCACGCAGGCGCGGGTTCACCGCGCCGCATCCCGCCCCTCCGGTTGAAGACCGGAACCGGCCTTCGCGTGCAGACGCAGCTGACGGTAGGCATCGACCAGATCGTCGAGGCCGAACGCGAGATTTCTCCCGCTGGGATTGGGCAGCACCCAGACACTTGCCCCCTGCATGCGGGCCGGCTGCAAGCCCCACCCGACCTCACGCTGGCCGGAAAGCGCCGAGTACGCCGCCTTGCCGAGAAAGGCAACGAAGCGCGGCCGATAACGCGCCACCTTTTGCTCGAACCCCGCGGCCGCGGCCATGAATTCCGCGCGCGAAAGCTGATCAGCGCTTGCGGTCGGCCGCTTCACCACCGCCGTCAGGCCGCAGCCATGGCCGAGTATCGCGCGATCGTCCCGCGGCGAAATTTCCGCCGGCGTGAAGCCCGCGAGATGGATCACGCGCCAGAAGCGGTTGCTCCTCCCGGCGAAGTGATGCCCGGTCTCGGCCGCGGTCAGGCCGGGGTTGATCCCGCAGAACAGCACGTCGAGATACGGAGCGATGAGGTCGGGAAGTTCGTCAGCCACGTTTTGCCTGGCGTGCAAGGAGCATCGACGTAAACGAAAGAAGGCCCGAAGACCCGGGCCAAGCAATCGGCTTGACTCGGAGATTCGGGCCCATCGTGATGCGGGATACCGGCGTGTCGATCAGAACGGGATATCGTCGTCCATTTCGTCGAAGCCGCCACCTGCCGGTGCGCTCGGACGGCTTTGCGCGCCGCCGCCAGCACCGCCACGCGCCGCGCCGCCGGCACGACCGCCGCCGCCACCGCCGCGTTCCATCTGTTCGCCGCGACCACCGCCGCCACCACCACCACCGTAGCCGCCGCCGTAACCGCCTTCGTCACCACCGCCACCGCCGCCGCCCGCACCGCCGCGGCCGCCGAGCATCTGCATCTGGTCGGCGACGATTTCGGTCGAGTAACGATCCTGGCCGTCCTGGCCCTGCCACTTGCGCGTGCGGATGCGGCCTTCGATATAGACCGACGAACCCTTCTTCAGGTATTCGCTGACGATTTCCGCCAGACGGCCGAAGAACGCGACGCGATGCCACTCGGTCATTTCCTTGAAATCGCCGCTGGCCTTGTCCTTGTAGCGGTCGGTCGTCGCGAGACGGATGTTCGCAACCGCGTCGCCGCTCGGCAGGTAACGGACTTCAGGATCGGCGCCGAGATTGCCGACGAGGATGACCTTGTTGACGGATGCCATGTGTTTCTCCAGTAAATTCGATGCCGGGCCGCCCGCTCACGCTGCCGGTGCGGCCCGCCGGGCAAGCCGGCGAACGCCGCCGGTGCCTGCCCGAAGTAAGTTCAGGCCTTGCGCGGCGGCGCTTTCATGCTGGCCGCGATTATAAGCCACGCGGCAACGAGCCCCGAGCACGTGTAGAACACCGTGTTGGCGCCCCCGTGCTTCAGCAGCCAGCCGCCCACGATGCCGCCGAGCGCGAGCCCGATCGACTGCGTGGTGTTGTAGACACCCGTGGCCGCGCCCTTGCGCGAACCGGGCGCGAGCTTCGACACGAGCGACGGCTGCGACGCTTCCAGGATGTTGAAACCGAGGAAGTAGACGAACAGGACCGCCGCCACAATCAGGATGGTATGCGGCGCGCTGCCCAGCAGCAATTGACCGATCAGGATAGCCAGAATGCCGCCGAGCAGCACCGGCTTCATCTTGCCCCGTTTTTCCGCGACGATGATCGCCGGAACCATCATCACGAACGCGAGCCCCATCACCGGCAGGTAGACCTTCCAGTGCGCGGCGACCGGCAGGCCGCCGTCGACGAGCAGGCGCGGCACGACGAGGAACAGCGCCGTCTGCGTCGCGTGCAGCACCAGCACGCCGAAGTTCAGGCGCAGCAGCTCGACGTTGTGCAGCACCTCGGCGAACGGCGCGGGCACGTGCACGGGCTTCGCCGCGTCGGGCACGATCCACAGCACGACGCCGATCGCGAGGATCGACAGTACGCCGACGATCGCGAACAGCCCGCTCATCCCGACCCAGTGGAACACGATCGGCGCACCGACGATCGCGACCGCGAACGACACGCCGATCGAGCCGCCGACCATCGCCATCGCCTTCGTGCGGTTCTGCTCGGAGGTCAGGTCGGCGATGAACGCGAGCACCGCGGACGAGACCGCGCCCATCCCTTGGATCACGCGGCCGACGATGATCCACGTGATGTCGTGCGCGAACGCGGCGACGAAGCTGCCGATCGCGAAGATCACGAGGCCCGTGGCGATCACCGGCTTGCGGCCGAACTTGTCCGACGCCCAGCCGTAGAAGATGTAGAACAGCGACTGCGTGACGCCGTAGGCCCCGAGCGCGATGCCGACGAGCAGCACGTTGTCGCCGCCCGGGATGGTTTTCGCGTAGACCGAGAACACCGGCATGATCATGAACAGGCCGAGCATGCGCAGCGCGAAGATCGCCGCGAGCGACGTGGTCGCGCGCAATTCGGGCGCAGTCATGCGGGAAGACGTGGCAGACGGATTGGACATCGGGAATGAATTTCGAATGATCGGGATGACCGCCCGACACCGGGCGGCGGAAGATCAGGACCAGCGGCCCGGGAGGCTTGGCGGGCGACACGTCGGGGCAGGATTCAGGCAGCCCGCAGGCCACCCGGAACCGCGCGGCGCGGCCGCTTTCCCGGCGCAGGCGCCGCCTTGCTGCCACCTGCGGCCAAGGCCGGGGGCCCCAAACGACGGCCTCGAAAAGCCGTTATAGTAGCAGGTTTGGTTCCCTCCATTTTCGCCAGGTTCATGGAACAGATCCGTATCCGTGGGGCACGTACCCACAACCTGAAAAACGTCAATCTCGACCTGCCGCGCCACAAGCTGATCGTGATTACCGGGTTGTCCGGGTCGGGCAAGTCGTCGCTCGCGTTCGACACCCTTTATGCCGAGGGCCAGCGCCGCTACGTCGAAAGCCTGTCCGCGTATGCCCGCCAGTTCCTGCAACTGATGGAGAAACCCGACGTCGACCTGATCGAGGGTCTGTCGCCCGCGATCTCGATCGAGCAGAAGGCGACGTCCCACAACCCGCGTTCGACCGTCGGCACGGTCACGGAAATCCACGACTACCTGCGACTTTTGTACGCACGTGTCGGTACGCCGTACTGCCCCGATCACGACATCCCGCTGGAAGCGCAGAGCGTGTCGCAGATGGTCGACGCGGCGCTCGCGCTGCCCGAGGACACCAAGCTGATGATCCTCGCGCCCGTCATCGCGAACCGCAAGGGCGAACACGCGGAGCTGTTCGAGGACATGCAGGCGCAGGGTTTCGTGCGCTTTCGCGTGCGCTCGGGCGGCGGCGCCGCGAACGAAGGCGTCGCGAAGATCTACGAGGTCGAGTCGCTGCCGAAGCTGAAGAAGAACGACAAGCACACGATCGACGTCGTCGTCGATCGTCTCAAGGTGCGCCCGGACATGAAGCAGCGCCTCGCCGAATCGTTCGAGACGGCGCTGCGCCTCGCCGACGGCCGCGCGATCGCGCTGGAAATGGATACCGACCACGAGCACCTGTTCAGCTCGAAGTTCGCGTGCCCGATCTGCTCGTACTCCCTCCAGGAGCTCGAGCCGCGCCTGTTCTCGTTCAACAACCCGATGGGCGCGTGCCCGGAATGCGACGGCCTCGGCCAGATCACGTTCTTCGACCCGAAGCGGGTCGTCGCGCACCCGTCGCTGTCGCTCGCGGCCGGTGCCGTGAAAGGCTGGGACCGCCGCAACCAGTTCTACTTCCAGATGCTGCAGAGCCTCGCGGCGTTCTACGAGTTCGACATCGACGCCGCGTTCGAGGACCTGCCGGAGAAGATCCGGAAGGTGCTGCTGTTCGGCTCGGGCAAGCAGACGATCCCGTTCTCGTACATCAACGAGCGCGGCCGCACGACGATCCGCGAGCACGTGTTCGAAGGGATCATCCCGAACCTCGAGCGCCGCTACCGCGAGACCGACTCGGTCGCGGTGCGCGAAGAACTGTCGAAGTACCAGAACAACCAGCCGTGCCCGTCGTGCGAAGGCACGCGCCTGCGCCGCGAAGCGCGCCACGTGCGCATCGGCACCGGCGACCACGCGCGCGGCATCTATGAAATCAGCGGCTGGCCGCTGCGCGACGCGCTCGGCTATTTCGACGGCCTGACGCTCGAAGGCGCGAAGCGCGAGATCGCCGACAAGGTGATCAAGGAAATCGTCGCGCGCCTGACGTTCCTGAACAACGTCGGCCTCGACTACCTGTCGCTCGAGCGCAGCGCCGAGACCCTGTCGGGCGGCGAGGCGCAGCGCATCCGGCTCGCGTCGCAGATCGGCTCGGGCCTGACGGGCGTGATGTACGTGCTCGACGAGCCGTCGATCGGCCTGCACCAGCGCGACAACGACCGCCTGATCGCGACGCTCAAGCACCTGCGCGACCTCGGCAACTCGGTGATCGTCGTCGAGCACGACGAGGACATGATCCGCACGGCCGACTACGTCGTCGACATGGGCCCGGGCGCCGGCGAGCACGGCGGCGTGATCGTGGCCGAAGGCACGCCGAAGCAGGTGCAGTCGAACCCGCAGTCGCTCACCGGCCAGTACCTGGTCGGCAAGCGCACGATCGAGTACCCGGACGAGCGGCTCGCGCCCGATCCCGAGCGGATGCTGCGCATCGTCGACGCGCACGGCAACAACCTGAAGCACGTCGATCTCGAGCTGCCGGTCGGCCTGCTGACCTGCATCACCGGCGTGTCGGGCTCCGGCAAGTCGACACTGATCAACGACACGCTGTATCACGCGGTCGCGCGCCACCTGTACGGCTCGTCGGCCGAACCGGCGCCGCACGAGGCGATCGAGGGCCTCGAGCACTTCGACAAGGTGATCAACGTCGACCAGTCGCCGATCGGCCGCACGCCGCGCTCGAACCCGGCCACCTATACGGGCCTGTTCACGCCGATCCGCGAGCTGTTCTCGGGCGTGCCGACCTCGAAGGAACGCGGCTACGATCCGGGCCGCTTCTCGTTCAACGTGAAGGGCGGCCGCTGCGAATCGTGCCAGGGCGACGGCGTGCTGAAGGTCGAGATGCACTTCCTGCCGGACGTCTACGTGCCGTGCGACGTGTGCCACGGCAAGCGCTACAACCGCGAAACGCTCGAAGTGCAGTACAAGGGCAAGAACATCAGCGAAGTGCTCGACATGACCGTCGAGCACGCGTATGCGTTCTTCAACGCGGTGCCGGTCATTGCGCGCAAGCTGAAGACGCTGCTCGACGTCGGCCTCGGCTACATCCGCCTCGGCCAGTCGGCCACCACGCTGTCGGGCGGCGAGGCGCAGCGCGTGAAGCTGTCGCTCGAACTCTCCAAGCGCGACACCGGCCGCACGCTGTACATCCTCGACGAGCCGACCACCGGCCTGCACTTCCACGACATCGCGCTGCTGCTGGAAGTGATCCACCGGCTGCGCGACCAGGGCAACACGGTCGTGATCATCGAGCACAACCTCGACGTGATCAAGACGGCCGACTGGGTGATCGACCTCGGCCCCGAAGGCGGTGCCGGCGGCGGCCAGATCATCGCGCAGGGCACGCCCGAGCAGGTCGCGAAGACGAAAGCGAGCTTTACCGGCAAGTACCTCGCGCCGCTGCTCAAGCGCCCGACCCGCAAGGTCGCGGCGGGCTGACGCTTCGCGCCGCCCTGTCCCTCCCGCGCGCGGCCGCCCGGCCGCGCGCGCCTGCCCGCACCGCGCAACCGGCCTCCTCTCGTTTTCCCTTCTGCGTTTACACCATGCGCCAAACGGCCCCGTTGCGGCCCATAATGGCGGCTATACTTTACGGTCGTAAGGTTCGCCGTACGCACCAATCCGGTGCGGTACCGGGCGAACACGGCTCTGCCGTGCATTCCGCGGCATGACACACGAACGACAGGAATCCACGATGGAGAAGCAACCAGACTCGTCTCGCGATACGCAGAATCGCGAACCGCACCTGCGCAGCGTGCGGCTGACGAGCGATTTCAGCCTGCCGAAGCTGTCGGCACTCGAGATCGGCAGCTATGCGTTTGCGATCCTCGCGATGTGGCTCGTGATCGAGCTCAAGTTGCTCGGCGGGCTGCTGGCCGGCCTGCTCGTCTATCAGCTGATCCACACGATCGCCCCCGTGATCGAACGTCACACCACGAGCATGCGCGCGCGCTGGGTCGCCGTCGTGCTGCTGGCCATCGCGATCGTCGGCGCGCTGACGGGCCTGACGATCGGCATCATCGAGCACTTCGAACGCACGGTGCCGAACCTGCAGAGCCTGCTCGACCAGCTGATGCAGATCGTCGAGCAGACCCGCGCGCGCACACCGGCCTGGATCGCGAACCTGCTGCCCGTCGACGTCGAGCAGATGAAGACGAAGGCCGCCGTGCTGATGCACTCGCACATGGACCAGCTTCAGCAAAGCGGCAAGAGCGTCGCGCGCGGCTTCGGCCACGTGCTGTTCGGGATGATCATCGGCGCGATGATCGCAATCGGCGTCGAGCACGGCAAGGTGCGCCGGCCGCTGTCCACCGCGCTCGTCACGCGCGTGTCGCGCTTCGCCGACGCATTCCGCCGGATCGTGTTCGCGCAGATCAAGATCTCGGCGATCAACGCGGTGTTCACCGGCATCTACCTGCTCGTCGCGCTGCCGATTTTCCACCAGCGGCTGCCGCTGTCGAAAACGCTCGTGCTCGTCACGTTCATCGTCGGCCTGCTGCCCGTGATCGGCAACCTGATCTCGAACACGCTGATCGTCGCCGTGTCGCTGTCGGTCAGCATGGGCACCGCGATCGCGTCGCTTGCGTTCCTCGTGGTCATCCACAAGCTCGAGTACTTCCTGAACGCAAAGATCATCGGCGGCCAGATCGAGTCGCGCGCGTGGGAGCTGCTGCTCGCGATGCTGATCATGGAAGCCGCGTTCGGGCTGCCCGGCGTGATCGCCGCGCCGATCTTCTATGCGTACCTGAAGCGCGAGTTGTACCTGCTGCGGCTGATCTGAAGCAGCCGGCGCGCTCACGCAACAAAAAACGCCGCACCCCGTAAAGGGTGCGGCGTTTTTGCTTGTAACGGGCCTGCGCCGGCGAATCAGCGGAACACGACCGTCTTCGTCCCGTTCAGCACGATCCGGTGCTCGACGTGCCACTTCACCGCACGCGCGAGCGTCACGCACTCGACGTCGCGGCCGATCGCGGTCAGCTGGTCGGGCGTCATGCTGTGGTCGACCCGCTCGACTTCCTGCTCGATGATCGGGCCTTCGTCGAGATCGGTCGTCACGTAGTGCGCGGTCGCACCGATCAGCTTCACGCCGCGATCGAACGCCTGGTAATAAGGCTTCGCCCCCTTGAAGCTCGGCAGGAACGAATGGTGGATGTTGATCGCCCGCCCGGCGAGCTGTTCGCACATGTTCGGCGACAGGATCTGCATGTAGCGCGCGAGCACGACGAGATCGGCCTGGTGCTCGTCGATCACTTCCAGCACGCGCGCTTCCTGCGCGGCCTTCGCGGCATCGGACGAGCCGCCGATCAGCGGAAAGTGATGGAACGGGATGTTGTAGCTCGCGGCGAGCTGATAGAACTCCTTGTGGTTCGACACGATCGCCGGGATCTCGATCGGCAGCTGGCCGGTGCGATAGCGGAACAGCAGGTCGTTCAGGCAGTGGCCGATCTTCGACACCATGATCACGACGCGCGGCTTCACGGCCGCGTCATGCAGTTCCCAGCGCATCGAGAACTGCTCGGCGAGCGGCGCGAATTCCTTGCGAAGCGTGTCGAGCGCCGTCGCGGCATCCGCGCCGCCGCCGTCCTGCTCGAAGTGCACGCGCATGAAGAATTCGCTGGTGCGGCTGTCGCCGAACTGCGCCGAATCGAGGATGTTGTTGCTGCGCTCGAACAGGAAGCCCGAGACCGCATGGACGATGCCGTGCCGGTCGGGGCACGACAGTTTCAAGATAAAGCTGTGATCGGTCGGCATGACCGCTACTCCCTTCGTTTCCGTATTCGTCAAATTGCCCGTTCGCGCCGCCGGACTGCGTGCGCGGCACGCGTCACGCGGCCGGTGCGAACAGGGCGTCGATGCCCGCCGCGTCGGCCGCCGGGATCCAGCGGTGGCGCAGCAGCGTGTCGAGCGTCGCGAGGCTCGCATCCATCGTCGCGCGGCCGGCGCGCAGCCAGCCGATCACCTCGGGCACGCCGGCCAGCAGGTGCTCGGCCACTTCGCCGTCCTGGTTGCGCGGCGCGAAGTCGCGCGGCAGCGGCAGGTCGTACACGAAGATCAGTTCGGACTGCGTGCCTTCCGGCAGCGAGCACAGCACCTGCACCGCGCGGCCCGCGATCGCGCGCGCGGCCAGTTCGGCGGGAATGCCGGCTTCTTCCCAGCATTCCTTCGCGAGCGTCTCGTGAACGCCCAGGCCCCAGCCGATCCCGCCCGCGACGACGTTGTCGAGCATGCCGGGGTCGGTTGCCTTGGTCTCGCTGCGGCGGCCGAGCCACATCTGCGGGACGGCCGCGGCGGGCGGCTCGCCCGGCGCAACCGCATATTCTACGATGCCGTTCAGATGCACCGCGTAAGTCTGCGTGCCGAAGAAGCGCGACGCAGCGCGCTCGATGTACGCGAGCGGCGGATCGTCGAAGCGGTTGCGGATCGCGTAGATCTCGTCGCGCCAGCCGGGAATCGCGCCTTCGGCCGCGAGCGCGCCGATGGCACTCGCCAGCGCCATGCTGCGTGCGTCGACCGAGTCGTAGCGCGCCGCCAGCACGACGCGCTCGTCGGTCAGCTCGAACACGTCGGGCCAGCGGGCGAGCATCGCGACATCCTGGCGGCGCACCCAGCCGACCGCCTGGCCGGCCATCTCGAAACGCAGGTGCGCGGCCGGGTCGAAACGGCGCGCGGCCGCAATGCACGGAAACGTCATCGTCGTCAGTCCTTCAGCGCCACGCGGATGCCGATCGCGATGAACGTCGCGCCCGCGATCCGGTCGAGCCACACGCCGGCCTTCGGGCGGCGCTTCAGCCACGCACCGATCATGCCCGCGCCGACGCCGAACAGCGAGAAAACCACGGCCGTCTGCAGCATGAACAGCGCGCCGAGTTCGAACATCTGCAGCGTCACGCCCTGCCCGCCGTGCGGATCGACGAACTGCGGCAGGAACACGACGAAGAACAGCGTGACCTTCGGGTTCATCAGGTTGCCGATCACGCTCTGCCGGAAGATCGTGCCGAGCGGCTGCGGCGGACGCTCGTGCGCGTTCGCGAGGCCCTGGCTGCGCAGCGCCTTGATGCCGATCCACACGAGGTACGCGGCGCCTGCGAGCTTCAGGATCTCGAACGCGACCGGCGACGAACGCAGCACGGCCGCGACGCCGAGCGCCGCGAGCGTCGTGTGGAACAGGATCCCGGCGGTGAAGCCGAGCGCGGCGACGAAACCGGCCGCGCGGCCCTGCGAGATGCCGCGTGCGAGCACCTGCAGGTTGTCGGGACCCGGCGCGAACGTAATCGCGATCGACGTGGCGAGAAACAGCATGAAGTTGGGCATCGAGACCTCGCTGTGTAACGTGGAATCAGGCGTGCCGGCGATCAGTGGCCGGCGAATTCGGTGACGGTATAAACCGGCAATCCCGCGTTGCGCAGCAGCGCCGAGCCGCCGAGATCGGGCAGGTCGATGATCGCCGCGCCTTCGACGACCTCCGCGCCGAGCCGCTGCAGCAGGTTGCGCCCCGCCATCATCGTGCCGCCGGTCGCGATCAGGTCGTCCATGATGATCACGCGGTCGCCGGGGCGGCACGCGTCTTCATGGATCTCGACCGTCGCGCTGCCGTATTCGAGGTCGTACGATTCCGAGCGCGTCTTGTACGGCAGCTTGCCGACCTTGCGGATCGGCACGAAGCCGACGCTCAGCTCGTACGCGACGATCGGCGCGATGATGAAGCCGCGCGCGTCGAGGCCCGCGACGTAGTCGAGCTTCGCATCGACATAACGCTCGACGAACAGGTCGACGAGGATGCGCAACGCCTTCGGGCTCTGCAGCAGCGTCGTGATGTCGCGGAACATCACGCCCGGCTGCGGCCAGTCGGGCACCGTGCGGATCTGGCTGTGGATGAAGGCGACCGGATCGAGCGGTGCGCCCGACGACGAATGCGGCATGAAACTCTCCGAAAAAAACGGTGCGCGAAGATCGGGCACCGTTTCGAATAAATACGGGTCAGGTTATCAATCCATGCGCGGCTCAGGCTGCCGCGGCCGGCGGATCGCGCCGATGGCGCGACAGCCGCTCCTCCGCGAGCGCGAGGGCCTCGGGCAGCCCGCGCAGCACGACGATGTCGCTCGCGCGCAGCTTGGTCTGCGGATCGGGTTCGACGCCGCGGATGCCGTGCCGGCGGATCGCCGTGACTTCGAGCCCGAGTGCATACAGCCCGAGTTCTTCCAGCGAACGCCCGACCGCGTCCGCGCGCGCATCGACCGGCACCGATTGTAGCCGCACCTGCTCGTGGTCGTCGTCGTCCGCATCGTCCGCACCGCGGAAATAGCCTCGCAGCAGGCTGTAGCGCTCGTCGCGCATTTCCTCGACGCGCCGCACGACCTTGCGCATCGGCACGCCCACCAGCACCAGCGTGTGCGACGCGAGCATCAGGCTGCCCTCGACGATCTCCGGAATCACCTCGGTCGCACCGGCCGCGAGCAGTTTCTCGAGATCGGCATCGTCGACGGTGCGCACGATCGCGGGCAGCGTCGGCTCGAGTTCGTGTACGTGGTGAAGCACGCGCAGCGCGGACGGCGTGTTCGCATAGGTGATCGCCACCGCTGCCGCGCGATGGATACCGGCCGCGAGCAGCGACTCGCGGCGCGCCGCGTCGCCGAACACGACCGATTCGCCGGCCGCCGCGGCCGCGCTCACGCGATCGGGGTCGAGGTCGAGCGCGACGTACGAAATGCCTTCCTGTTCGAGCATCCGCGCCAGGTTCTGGCCCGCGCGGCCATAACCGCAGATGATCACGTGGCCGCGCTGCTTGAGGCTTTGCGTCGCGATCCGCGTCATCTGCAGCGACTGCTGCATCCATTCCGTAGACGAAAGCCGCATCACGATCCGGTCGGCGTTCTGGATCAGGAACGGCGCGGCGAGCATCGACAGCAGCATCGACGCGAGGATCGCCTGCAGCAGCGTCGAATCGACGAGATGCCGGTCGAGGATCAGGTTCAGCAGCACGAAGCCGAATTCCCCGGCCTGCGCGAGCCCGATGCCGGTGCGCATCGCGACACCCGGCGTCGCGCCGAACAGCCGTGCGAGCCCGGCGATCATCGTCCCCTTGAACAGGATCTGCCCGACGAAGAAACCGAGCACGAGGAACGGATGCTCCCAGATCACGCGCGGATCGAGCAGCATGCCCGTCGTCACGAAGAACAGGCCGAGCAGCACGTCGCGGAACGGCTTGATGTCCTCCTCCACCTGATGGCGGAACGGCGTCTCGGAAATGAGCATCCCCGCGATGAACGCGCCGAGCGCGAGCGACAGGCCGAAGCGGTCGGTGATGAACGCGGCGCCGAGCGTGACGAGCAGCAGGTTCAGCACGAACAGCTCCTGCGAGCGGCGCCGCGCGACGACGTTGAGCCAGCGCGTCATGAAGCGCTGGCCGATGACCAGCAGCAGCGTGAGCGCGATCACGATCTTGACGGCCGCGAAGCCGAGCGTGAGCGCGAGGTCCTTCGACGATTCGGCGCCGAACGCGGCGATCACGATCAGCAGCGGCACCACCGCGAGATCCTGGAACAGCAGCACGCCGAAGATGTTGCGGCCGTGTTCGGTCTCGATCTCGAGCCGCTCGGCGAGCATTTTCGACACGATCGCCGTCGACGACATCGCGAGCGCGCCGCCGAGCGCGATGCTGCCCTGCCACGTGATGTGCACCCAGTGCTCGAACAGCATGCCGAGCACGAGCGCGAGCACGAGTGTCGCGACGACCTGCAGCAGCCCGAGCCCGAACACGAGCCGCTGCATCGCCCTCAGCTTCGCCAGCGAAAACTCGAGGCCGATCGAAAACATCAGGAACACCACGCCGAATTCCGCGAGATGCTCCGCGCGCTCGAGGTCGGCCGCGATGCCGAAGGCGTGCGGGCCGACCAGGATGCCGACGGTCAGGTAGCCGAGCATCGGCGGCAGGTTCAGCGAACGGAATACGACGACGCCCACCACCGATGCCAGCAGCAGCAGGAGCGTCATTTCGAGCGGGGAAATCACGGGCAAAGCGTCCTCGTTCGTCGGGGCCACGGGAAAGCGGGCGCGGCAGGGTGGCGGTGGACAGGCGACATCGGACGAGTCCGAAGGCCCGGCGCGGCGAACAAACGCCTTTGCTATACTCCGCGCATGATAGCGAAAATCAATGATGATCGGGCGCTCGCGCTCGCCCGCGACGTGCTCGACATCGAGGCGGACGCCGTGCGCGCGCTGCGCGACCAGCTCGACGGCGGCTTCGTCCAGGCCGTCGCGCTGCTGCTCGGCTGCCGCGGCCGCGTGGTGGTGTCCGGTATCGGCAAATCGGGGCATATCGCCCGCAAGATCGCGGCCACGCTGGCCAGCACCGGCACGCCGGCCTTCTTCGTCCACCCCGCCGAGGCCAGCCACGGCGACCTCGGGATGGTCACCTCCGACGACGTCTTCATCGGCATCTCCTATTCCGGCGAATCGGAAGAACTCGTCGCGATCCTGCCGCTCGTGAAGCGGATCGGCGCGAAACTGATCGCGATCACGGGCCGCGCCGGATCGAGCCTCGGCACGCTCGCCGACGTAAACCTGAACGCCGCGGTCTCGAAAGAGGCCTGCCCGCTGAACCTCGCGCCCACCGCGAGCACGACCGCCGCGCTCGCGCTCGGCGACGCGCTCGCCGTTGCGGTGCTCGACGCGCGCGGCTTCGGTTCGGAAGATTTCGCGCGCTCGCACCCGGGCGGCGCGCTCGGCCGGCGCCTGCTCACCTACGTGCGCGACGTGATGCGCTCGGGTGACGACGTCCCGTCCGTCGGGCTCGACGCGACGCTGTCGGACGCGCTGTTCCAGATCACCGCGAAGCGCCTCGGCATGACCGCCGTGGTCGACGCCGACGGCAAGGTCGCCGGCATCTTCACCGACGGCGACCTGCGCCGCGTGCTCGCGCGCGACGGCGACTTCCGCACGTTGTCGATCACCGACGTGATGACGCGCGACCCGCGCACGATCGCACCGGATCACCTGGCGGTCGAGGCCGTGGAACTGATGGAGCGCCACCGGATCAACCAGATGCTGGTGGTCGATGCCGACGGCGCGCTGATCGGCGCGCTGAACATGCACGACCTGTTTTCGAAGAAGGTGATCTGATGAGCGCAGCGCTGACTGCGGCCGAACGCGCGAGTCGCGTGAAGCTGATGATTTTCGACGTCGACGGCGTGCTGACCGACGGCGGCCTGCTGTTTACGGCGGCCGGCGACACGATGAAGTCGTTCAATTCCCTCGACGGCCACGGCGTGAAGCTGCTCGGCGAAGCCGGCATCGCAACCGCGATCATCACGGGCCGCCGCTCGGAAATCGTCGCGGCACGCGCGAAGGAAATGAAGATCGCGCACCTGTTCCAGGGCGTCGAGAACAAGCTTGCCGTGTTCGCCGATCTCATCGCATCGCTCGGCCTCGCCGCCGACCAATGCGGCTACATGGGCGACGACTGGCCCGACCTGCCCGTGATGCTGCGCTGCGGCTTCGCGACTGCCCCCGCGAATGCGCACCCCGAGGTGATCGCCCGCGCGCACTGGGTGGCCGAGGCCCGCGGCGGCCACGGCGCCGTACGCGAAGTCTGCGACGCGATCCTGCGCGCGCAGCGCCGCTACGACGCGCTGCTCGCGGCCGCCTGCGGAGCCTGACGGATGAATACGCATTTCCGCTGGACCCAGCTGCTGCCGCTCGTCGCGGTCGCCGCGCTCGCGGGCATCACGTGGTGGCTGCTGCAGGCCACGCTGCCGCCGCCCGGCGAGGGCATCGCGCAGCCGAAACGCCATACGCCCGACTATTTCGCGGACAACTTCTCGGTCACCGAGCTCGACCAGTCCGGCACGACCCAGTACCGGCTGACGGCCGCGAAGCTGATCCACTACGAAGACACCGAAAACAGCGACCTGACCGATCCGGCCATGCGCGCGTTCCAGCCCGGCAAGCCGGTCGTGACGACCACCGCGAAGCGCGGCATCGTCAACGGCGACGTGTCGATCGTCGACTTGTACGACGACGCGCGCATCCTGCGCGCGGCCGGCGGCGGCGATCCGCAGATGCAGGCCGATTCCCAGCATTTCCGGATCTTCGTCAATGACGATGTGATCCAGACCGAAAAGCCGGTTAAACTTCAGCGCGGCCTGTCGCTCGTCAACGCGACCGACGGCATGAAGTACAACAACGTCACCCGGGTCATCGAGCTTTACGGCAACGTGCGCGGCACGATCGCCGCGGCGGACACGTCCGGCGGCTCGAAAGGTCAACCCAAGTGACGCATCCCTCACGTGACTGCATGAACGAACCGTTCCCTCGACAGAATTCCGGCGGCGCTGCGCGCGCCGTCCGCGCCGCGCTTGCCGCGGCGCTCGTGGCGCTCCCGCTGGCCGGGCTGGCGCCGCTCGCCCATGCCGAGAAGGCCGACCAGAACAAGCCGATCAACGTCGAGGCCGACAACCTGACCTATGACGACCTGAAGCAGGTCACGGTCGCGACCGGCAACGTCGTGATCACGAAGGGCACGATCATCATCAAGGGCGATCGCGTCGAAGTGCGCCAGGACCCGGAAGGCTATCAGTACGCCACCTCGTTCGGCAGCGGCAAGAAGCACGCGACGTTCCGCCAGAAGCGCGAAGGCCTCGACGAGTACATCGACGGCGACGCCGAACGCATCGACTACGACGGCAAGCAGGACCTGACCACGCTGACCACCGCCGCGACCGTGCGCCGCCTGCAGGGCACGTCGACCGTCGCCGATACCGTGCACGGCAGCGTGATCACGTACGACGGCCAGCGCGACTTCTACACCGCGAAGGGCGGCAAGGACGTCGCCGCGCCGGGCAACCCGAACGGCCGCGTGCGCGCGATGCTGTCGCCGAAAAACGGCGGCCCCGCGCCGCTGAACGGCGCGCCGGCGAAGCTGTCGCCGTCGACCACGATCCAGGGGGCGCCGGGCCAATGAACGCACTACCGAACCGCCAGCCGGCCGGCACCACGAGTTCGCTCGTGGTCCGCAACCTGAAGAAGCGCTACGGCTCGCGCACGGTCGTCAAGGACGTGTCGCTCGACGTGAAGAGCGGCGAAGTCGTCGGCCTGCTCGGCCCGAACGGTGCCGGCAAGACCACGTCGTTCTACATGATCGTCGGCCTCGTGCCGCTCGACGCGGGCGAGATCTCGCTGAACGGCAGCTCGATCAGCCTGCTGCCGATCCACAAGCGCGCATCGCTCGGCCTGTCGTACCTGCCGCAGGAAGCGTCGGTGTTCCGCAAGCTGACCGTCGAGGAAAACATCCGCGCGGTGCTCGAGCTGCAGCACGGCGAAGACGGCAAGCGGCTGTCGAAGGACGCGATCGCGTCGCGCACCGAAGCGCTGCTCGACGAGCTGCAGATCGGCCACCTGCGCGAGAACCCCGCGCTGTCGCTGTCGGGCGGCGAGCGGCGCCGGGTCGAAATCGCGCGCGCGCTCGCGACCAACCCGAACTTCATCCTGCTCGACGAACCGTTCGCCGGCGTCGACCCGATCGCGGTGCTCGAGATCCAGAAGATCGTCAAGTTCCTGAAGCAGCGCAACATCGGCGTGCTGATTACCGATCACAACGTCCGCGAAACGCTCGGCATCTGCGACCACGCATACATCATCAGCGACGGTTCGGTGCTCGCCGCCGGTGCGCCGAGCGAAATCATCGAAAACGAAAGCGTGCGCCGCGTGTACCTCGGCGAACACTTCCGGATGTAACTCCCCTTCGTGGCTGGCTGCACCCCGCCCGGCATCGCCGCGCGGGGCTGCGCCCTGCTTTGCAACCACGCCCGCGGCCGTGCCCGCGGCCGGGCGGCGCGCCGCGCGTAATCGCGGATGGCTCAACGCGCCTGGGTCGTGGCAAACTGCCGGTATGACTCCCTCCTTGCCATGAAAGCCAGCCTTCAACTCCGCCTGTCGCAACATCTGGCGCTGACGCCCCAGCTACAGCAGTCGATCCGGCTCCTGCAGTTGTCGACGCTCGAATTGCAGCAGGAAGTCGCGATGGCCGTCGCGCAGAACCCGCTGCTCGAGAACGACGACGAATGGATAGCGAGCCCGCTGCGTGTCGCAGCGGACGGATCGTTGATCGCGCAGACGCCTCCCGCCCAGAACACCGAGCCCGCTGCGACAAACAGTAGCAGTTCGTCGAGCGAGCGCGCCGAGCGCGACGAACCGGCCGGCGCGGACGAATACGACGGTTACGCGTCCGGCGACGGCAACGACGGCCCCCAGTGGAACCTCGACGAATTCGGCCGCGCGAGCGGCGCGTCCGACGACGACGACCTCCCGCCGCTGCAGGTGCAGGAAGCGGCGACGTCGCTGCGCGACCACCTGTCCGCGCAATTGCGTGTCACGCAGGCCGGCCCGCGCGATCGCGCGCTCGTGATGTTCCTGATCGAATCGCTCGACGACGACGGCTACCTGACCGCCACGCTCGACGAAGTGCTCGCCGACCTGCCGCCCGAGCTGGAAATCGACTGCGACGAACTGAACGCGGCGCTCGCGCTGCTGCACAGCTTCGACCCGGCCGGGGTCGGTGCCCGCTCGGCATCCGAATGCCTGAAGCTGCAGTTGCTGCGCCTCGATCCGTCCCCGACACGCACGCTCGCACTCGAGATCGTGTCGCAGCATCTCGAACTGCTCGCCGCCCGCGACTTCACGCGGCTGCGCAAGCACCTGAAGGCGAGCGACGACGCGCTGCGCGACGCGCACACGCTGATCCGCTCGCTGGAGCCGTTCCCCGGCGCCGCATACGGTAAGGCCGAGGCCGACTACGTCGTGCCCGACATCATCGTGAAGAAGGCCGGCCAGGGATGGCTCGCGGAGCTCAATCCGGAGGTCGTGCCGCGCCTGCGGATCAACAACCTCTACGCGAACATCCTGCGCAACAGCCGGGGCGATCCGTCGGCCGGTTCGCTCAAGCAGCAGCTCCAGGAAGCACGCTGGCTGATCAAGAACATCCAGCAGCGATTCGACACGATCCTGCGTGTCGCGCAGGCGATTGTCGAGCGTCAAAAGAACTTCTTTGCGCACGGTGAAATTGCCATGCGCCCCTTGGTTTTGCGGGAAATAGCTGATACGCTGGGCCTACACGAGTCGACTGTCAGCCGTGTGACAACCGGGAAGTACATGCTGACCCCGTTCGGGACGCTTGAATTTAAGTACTTCTTCGGATCTCACGTCTCGACCGACACCGGTGGCGCCGCCTCGTCGACCGCCATCCGAGCCCTCATCAAGCAACTGATAGGAGCTGAAGACCCAAAATCGCCACTTTCGGACAGCCGCATTGCCGAGCTGCTGGCAGAACAGGGGTTCGTGGTCGCGCGCCGCACGGTTGCGAAGTATCGCGAAGCCCTCAAGATCCCGGCAGTGAATCTGCGCAAGTCTCTTTAAGCCTGCTGCCTGCCCGGCGGCAGGCGTGTTCCGGCCACCGCGCACACGGGGAACAGGCCGGGCGACCTGTCCGCGATACGCCGCCTCGTGCGGCATGGGCAAGTCGACCGGAGCGCCGCCTCGATGCGGCCGGGTGGTCACTCGCTTGGAGAAGCACTATGAACCTGAAGATCAGTGGACATCATCTCGAAGTCACGCCTGCAATTCGCGAATACGTGATCACCAAGCTGGACCGGGTGCTACGGCATAGCGATCAGGTGATCGATGGCACTGTGATCCTCTCGGTCGACAATCACAAGGAAAAGGACAAGCAGCAGCGCGCGGAAATCAATCTGCACCTGAAGGGCAAGGACATCTTCGTCGAAAGCGCGAACGGTAACCTGTATGCGGCGATCGACCTGCTGATCGACAAGCTGGACCGTCAGGTCGTCAAGCACATGGAGCGCCTGCAAACGCACGCGCACGACCCGATCAAGCTTCAACCGTCGATCGACCAGATCGAACTGCCGCCGCAGTAACCTTCACCGCAACACACACGTCGCCCGGCTCGCCGGGCGTTTTTTTTGCGACTCCGCGCGGTGGTGCAACCGGTCCGTCCACGCTGCGCCACGCACGCAGCTGTGCTCTATAATGTTCCGGTTATCGCCGGGGGGCGCTGGATGCGGTAGCTGCCTTGCAGATTGCCGATGCAGAACGCCTTGATATCGCCGAACATGGATGATCAGTCTGCCGCCGCAAGGAGACCCCAGGCCGCCCAATCGCCTGCCAACATGAATCGCCTAGCCAAAATCCTGCCCATAGAGAACGTCGTCATCGACCTCTCAGTCACCAGCAAGAAACGCGTGTTCGAACAAGCCGGGCTGATGTTCGAGAATCAGAACGGCATCGCCCGCAGCACCGTCACGGACAACCTGTTCGCGCGCGAGCGCCTCGGCTCGACCGGGCTCGGCGAGGGCGTCGCGATTCCGCACGGGCGCATCAAGGGTCTCAAGCACCCGCTCGCCGCGTTCGTCCGGCTCGCCGATGCGATCCCGTTCGAAGCCCCCGACGGCCAGCCGGTCGGCCTCCTGATCTTCCTGCTCGTGCCCGAGCAAGCCACCCAGCAACACCTCGAGATCCTGTCGGAAATCGCGCAACTGCTGTCCGATCGCGACGCGCGCGAGCGTCTGCACAACGAAACGGATATCGCCGAGTTGCATCGCCTGCTCACTCAGTGGCAACCTTGAGTTGATCCGGGCGGATTATTTTCCCGTACGAGGCGGCACATGCCGCCGTCCAGGGCCGCCCGGCGCCGGCCCGGCATGGCGACGTCCGTCGCCGCGCGCATGCACCGGCCCATTGGAGTGACGGAGCAGTCATGGATACGTCCAGCATCAACGCCCAGAGCATCTTCGACGACAACGCGGCCACGCTGAAGCTGAGCTGGCTGACGGGGCATGAAGGCTGGGAACGCGGCTTTTCGGCCGACACCGTCGGCAATGCAACTTCGAGCGCCGACCTCGTCGGCCACCTGAACCTGATCCACCCGAACCGGATCCAGGTGCTCGGCGAAGCCGAAATCGACTACTACCAGCGGCAGACCGACGAAGACCGCTCGCGCCACATGGCCGAGCTGATCGCCCTCGAACCGCCGTTCCTCGTCGTCGCGGGCGGCGCCGCCGCCCCGCCCGAACTCGTGCTGCGCTGTACGCGCTCGTCGACCCCGCTGTTCACGACGCCGATGTCGGCCGCCGCGGTGATCGACAGCCTGCGGCTCTACATGTCGCGGATCCTCGCGCCGCGCGCGACGCTGCACGGCGTGTTCATCGACATCCTCGGGATGGGCGTGCTGCTGACCGGCGATTCGGGCCTCGGCAAGAGCGAGCTCGGCCTCGAGCTGATCAGCCGCGGCCACGGCCTCGTCGCCGACGACGCGGTCGATTTCGTCCGACTTGGCCCCGATTTCGTCGAAGGGCGCTGCCCGCCGCTGCTGCAGAACCTGCTCGAAGTGCGCGGCCTCGGCCTGCTCGACATCAAGACGATCTTCGGTGAAACCGCCGTGCGGCGGAAAATGAAGCTGAAGCTGATCGTCCAGCTCGTGCGGCGCCCCGACGGCGAATTCCAGCGCCTGCCGCTCGAAAGCCAGACCGTCGACGTGCTCGGTTTGCCGATCAGCAAGGTCACGATCCAGGTTGCGGCCGGCCGCAACCTCGCGGTGCTCGTCGAGGCAGCCGTCCGGAACACGATCCTGCAGTTGCGCGGAATCGACACGTTGCGCGATTTCATGGATCGGCAACGACTCGCGATGCAAGATCCCGACAGTCAATTCCCCGGCAAACTGGTGTAACCCGCACGCGCCGGCCACGCAACGCCGACGCGTCGAGCCGGTGCTATGATGAAACGTCAGGATTCTCTGCTTCCCATGCGCATCGTCCTCATCACCGGCATCTCCGGCTCAGGCAAGTCCGTCGCGTTGAACGCGCTCGAAGACGCAGGCTATTACTGCGTCGACAACCTGCCGCCGCACGTGCTCCCCGAACTTGCCCGCTACCTCGCGGAGGATGGCCAGCACCGGCTCGCGGTCGCGATCGACGCGCGCTCGAGCGCATCGCTCGACGAAATGCCCGGCCTGATTCGCGAGCTGTCGCGCGAGCACGACGTCCGCGTGCTGTTCCTCAACGCGAGCACCCAGTCGCTGATCCAGCGCTTCTCCGAAACACGCCGCCGTCATCCGCTGTCCGGCTCGCTGTCGCACGATGCGGACGTCGGCCTGCTGTCGTCGCTCGAGGAAGCGATCGAGCGCGAACGCCACCTCGTCGCGCCGCTCGCCGAATTCGGCCACCAGATCGACACGAGCACGCTGCGCGCGAACGCGCTGCGTACGTGGGTCAAGCGCTTCATCGAGCAGAAGAACAACGACCTGATGGTGATGTTCGAATCGTTCGGTTTCAAGCGCGGCGTGCCGCTCGACGCCGACCTGATGTTCGACGTGCGCGCGCTGCCGAACCCGTACTACGACCACGAGTTGCGCCCGCTCACCGGGCTCGACCAACCGGTCATCGCCTTTCTCGACGCACTGCCGATCGTCCACCAGATGATCGACGACATCCATGCGTTCCTGATGAAATGGCTGCCGCACTTCCGCGATGACAACCGCAGCTACCTGACCGTCGCCATCGGCTGCACGGGCGGGCAGCATCGTTCGGTGTTCATCGCGGAAACGCTTGCCGCGCGCCTTGCGCGCGAGGCGAACGTGATCGTGCGGCATCGTGACGCGCCAGTGGATGTCGACGCGTCGTCGCGGCTCGTCTCCGAGGTCGACCGACCCTAGCGACGCACGCCCCAACGCCCGCGCGCCATGTCCTCCCTATCGACCACCCTGATCGACCTGCCGCTGTTTCCGCTGCACACGGTGCTGTTTCCGGGGGGGCTGCTCCCGCTCAAGGTGTTCGAGGCGCGTTATCTCGACATGTCCCGCGCGTGCCTGCGCGACAACGCGCCGTTCGGCGTGTGCCTGCTGAAGAGCGGGCCCGAAGTCGCACAGGACGGCGCCGTGTCGGTGCCCGAGACCATCGGCTGCATGGCGCGCATCACCGAGTGCGATACCGGCGAATTCGGCATGCTTTATCTGCAGGCCGTCGGCACGCAGCGTTTCGAGCTGCTGTCGTATCGCGTCGAAGGCAACGGGCTGCTGGTCGGCATCGCGGAGCCGCTGCCCGACGACATCCCGCTCGAAGGCGAGCAGGCGCTCGCTCAATTCGGCTCGTGCGCCGAGGTGCTCGAGCGCATCATCGACGCGCTGAAGAAGTCCGATCCGGAGAAAATGCCGTTCGGCGAACCGTTCCGCCTCGACGATCCGAGCTGGGTGTCGAACCGCCTCGCGGAACTGCTGCCGCTCGACCTGCGCGCGCGGCAGAAGCTGATGGAGTTTCCGGACGTCGGCGCACGCATCGATGCCGTGCACCACGTACTCGACCGGCACGGCTGGCTGTAACTACCGCGGCCGATTCCGTCGCGCGTCGCACCCGCCGGAAGACCTTTCCCGCAAGCGGCATCCCGCGCGTTCCCGAACGCGGCCCGCGCCGCGCCCTTCCCGTTCGTTACAACAGCGGCCCGCTCAGCGCATCGAGCAGCTTGCGCACGGGCGCCGGCACGCCGTACGCGTCGAGCCGGCTCAGCGGGACCCACGCGGTATCCGCATCCCGCGCCCCCGAAGGCAGGCCGCCACCGTCGGCCATGTCGCTCAGCCGAGGCTCGATCTCGAGCCGGAAATGCGTAAACGTGTGCGTGAGCGGCGCGAGCGGCACCGTGCCGCCACCGCCGAAGCCGCGCGCGAGTTCCGCAAGCGCGGCGTCGCCGTCCGCTTGCGGCAGGCTCCACAGCCCGCCCCAGATGCCGGTCGGCGGCCGGCGCTCGAGCAGCACGGCGTCACCGTCGCGCAGCACGAGCATCCAGGTCTTGCGTGTCGGCACCGCCTTCTTCGGCCGCGCGGCCGGCAGCTCGCGCTGGCGGCCCGTTGATTGCGCAACGCAATCGCCCGCGAACGGGCACCGCGCGCAATCGGGCTTGCCGCGCACGCACAGTGTCGCGCCGAGATCCATCAGCCCCTGCGTGTACGCGCTCACGTCGGCCGCATTCGCGGCGTCGGGCAACAGCGATTCGGCGAGCGCCCACATGTCGTTCTCGACACGCTTCTCGCCCGGAAAGCCCTCGACGCCGAAAACCCGGGCAAGCACGCGCTTCACGTTGCCGTCGAGGATCGTCGCGCGCGCGCCATACGCGAACGACGCGATCGCCGCGGCCGTCGAACGGCCGATACCCGGCAGTTCGGCCAACGCGTCGGGCGTCGCCGGAAACGCGCCGCCGTGCTCGGCCACGACGACCTGCGCGCAGCGGTGCAGATTGCGCGCGCGCGAGTAGTAACCGAGCCCCGCCCACAGCGCCATCACGTCGTCGGTCGGCGCGGCCGCGAGCGCGGCGACGTCCGGGTAGCGTTCGAGAAAGCGCGTGTAATACGGGATGACGGTCGATACCTGCGTCTGCTGCAGCATGATTTCCGACAGCCAGATCCGGTACGGATCGCGCGTGTTCTGCCACGGCAGGTCGTGGCGGCCATGCTCGCGCTGCCATGCGACCAGGCGCGTGGCGAACGTGCGATGCAGCGGCGTGACGGGGAACGGAGCGGGGGCGATGCGGGGCGGCTTCAAGTTATCTGATCGGGGAATAAGGTTTCAACGCTGAGGTTTCAACGCTGGCAGGTCGGGCAAAAATAAGTCGACCGTTGGCCCTGCACGATCTGGCGAATCGGTGTGCCGCATACGCGGCAGGGTTGGCCGGCACGGTCGTAGACGAAGCAGTCGAGCTGGAAATAGCCGCTTTCGCCGTTGCTGCCGACGAAATCGCGCAACGTGCTGCCGCCACGCTCGATCGCGTCGGCGAGCGTCGCGCGCACCGCGTCGGCCAGCCGCTCGTAGCGCGGCAGCGAGACCTTGCCGGCGGCCGTCGTCGGCCGGATGCCCGCGCGAAACAGGCTCTCCGACGCATAGATGTTGCCGACGCCGACGACCATGTCGCCCGCGAGCAGCGCCTGCTTGACCGACACGGTGCGGCCGCGCGTGCGCGCGTGCAGCAGCGCGCCGGTAAACGCCGGCGAGAACGGCTCGACGCCGAGGCTCGCGAGCAGCGGATGTGCATGCACGTCGCCTGCTTCGCGCGGGTGCCACAGCACCGCGCCGAAACGGCGCGGATCGCGGAACCGCAGCACGAATTCGTCGAAGATCCAGTCGATGTGGTCATGCCTGGCGGCGACCGGCACGCCGTCGGCGGGCAGCACGCGCAGCGTGCCCGTCATGCCGAGATGGACGATGAACCAGCCGGCGTCGACCTCGAACAGCAGGTACTTGCCGCGACGCTCGACGGCGAGCACCTCGCGCGCGCGCAACTGCTCGGCGAGCCCTGCCGGCACGGGCCAGCGCAACATCTCGGTACGGACGTCGACTCGCTCGACGCGGCGGCCCGCGACAAAGGGCTCGATGCCCCGGCGCGTGACTTCGACTTCTGGCAACTCTGGCATGTTTTACGGGTCTGAGGCTGGATTCACGATCGTGCGTGTATTGTAGCGAGCGCGTTACAATCGGTTGAAACATCGAACGGATTTCCATGACCCTGCCCTCGAAGCTGCTTCTGAAGCGCCCCGCCGCCGTGCGCGGCGCGCGTGCCTTCCCGGTCCGCCGTGCGCTCGGCGCCGCGCTGTTCGCCGCCTGGACCCTCACCGCCTTCCCGGCTCACGCGCAGGATCCGGCATCGGACGACGCGGAACCGCAGGGTGCGTTCGAGCACGTGATGCCGGACGAGCAGAAGAATCTCCCCGGCGTTCCGCTGACGAGCCAGATCGTCTACCAGGTGCTCGCCGCCGAGGTCGCGCTCCAGCGCAACCAGCCCGCGCCGGCCTACCAGACCTACCTCGCGCTTGCCCGCGACACGCGCGATCCGCGCATGGCCCAGCGCGCGACCGAGATCGCGCTCGGTGCGCAGAGCCCTGCCGACGCGCTGTCCGCCGCGAACCTGTGGCGCCAGTACGCACCGGAATCGAACCGGGCGTCGCAAGTCGACGCCGCGCTGCTGGTGCTCGCCGGCAAGCCGGCCGACGCGCAGCCGATGCTCGCGCGCGAGCTGGCCAGGGCGACCGGCGAGACGCGCGGCCCGGCGATCCTCGCGCTGCAGGCGCTGCTCGTGCGCGGCCCCGACCGCGTCGGCGGCCTCGCGGTGCTGAAGGACATGCTGAAGAACGACCTGAACCGGCCCGAGGCTCAGCTCGCGATCGCGCGCCAGCAGCTTGCGGTCGACGACAAGGACGGCGCCGCGCAGTCGCTGAAGCAGGCGCTGCAGATCCGCCCCGACTACCTGCCGGCGGCCCTGATGCTGTCGCAGATGGGGCCTGCGGAACGCGCGGCGGGCATCGCGTCGTTCGAGAAGTATGTTCAGCAGAATCCGAAGTCGCGCGATGCGCGGCTCGCGCTGTCGCAGCTCTATCTCGCCGACGATCGCCTCGACGACGCGCAGAAGCAGTTCGAGACGATGCGCAAGCTCGACTCGAAGGATCCGACGCCGCTGATGGCGCTCGCGCTGATCAAGATCCAGCAGAAGAAGCTCGACGAAGCCACCGCCTACCTGAAGCAGTACGTGCAGCTCGGCGACAAGCAGCCGAACCTCGACGTCGGCCAGGGCTACATCTACCTCGCGCAGATCGCGATCGACCAGAACAACGATGCGCAGGCGTCGCAATGGCTCGACAAGGTCGACCAGACGAGCCAGCACTATCTCCCCGCGCAGATCACGCGCGCGCAACTGCTGCAGAAACAGGGCAAGACCGACGAGGCGCGCAAGGTGCTCGACGACCTGCCGATCACGGATCCGCGCGATGCCGCCGTGGTCGCTCGCACCGACGCGTCGATCCTGTTCACCGCGAAGCGCTATCCGGAAGCCGAGGCCCGGCTCGGGCAGGCGGTCCAGGACTTCCCGGACGATCCCGACCTGCGCTACGACTACGCGATGGCGGCCGAAAAAACCGGCCACTACACGACGATGGAAAAGCAGTTGCGCGAGCTGATCCGCACGCAGCCCGACAATCCGCAGGCGTACAACGCGCTCGGCTATTCGCTCGCCGACCGCAACCAGCGGCTGCCCGAAGCCAGCAAGCTGATCGACAAGGCAATGACGCTCGCGCCGAACGATGCCTACATCATGGACAGTCTCGGCTGGGTGAAGTACCGGATGGGCGATACGGCCGGCGCGGCGAAGGTGCTGCGGCGCGCGTACGAACTGCAGCCGAACGCCGAAATCGGCGCGCATCTCGGCGAAGTGCTGTGGAAGAGCGGCGCGCAGGACGACGCGCGTTCCGCGTGGCGTGACGCGCAGAAGCTCGAGCCGGACAACGACACGCTCGTGCAGACGCTGAAACGCCTCCAGATCAACGGCCTCTGATGCAGATGTTCCCGACGTTTTCCCTGTCCTCCCGCGCGCAGCGCACGCTGGCCGCAGCCGGCGCGGCGCTCGCGCTCGCCGGCTGCGCGAGCACGCCGCCGTCGGCCAGCGCGCCGACGGGCGCGCCGCTGCAGACCGCCGCAACGCACGCTTACCATGGCCGCTTCGCGGTGCAGTACGACGACCGTCTCGGCAAGCAGCAGAACGTGTACGGCAACTTCGACTGGCAGGAGCACGGCGACGACGTGTCGCTCGAGCTGCGCAGCCCGCTCGGCCAGACGCTCGCGGTCGTGAAATCGACGCCGCAGGCGGCATCGCTCGAATTGCCGAACCGTCCGACGCAATATGCGCCGGACGTCGGCGACCTGATGCAGAAAACGCTCGGCTTCGAACTGCCGCTCGCGGGCCTGCGCTACTGGCTGCTGCCCACGGCCGCGCCCGCGACCCCTGCGGAGACGGTGCGCGACCCGGCCGACGGCACGCGCGTCAAGCAGATCCGCCAGGACGGCTGGACGATCGACTACCTCGCCTACGCGGATGCCCCGGCCACGGGCGTCAAACGCGTCAACCTCGTGCGCGCGACCCCGCCGCTCGACATCAAGCTCGTGCTCGACCAGTGAGCACCGGCCCAGCCCAGACATACGCATGACCGATTCGACCCGCTCGCTGCGCAATTGCCTTGCGCCCGCGAAACTCAACCTGTTCCTGCACATCACCGGCCGCCGCCCGAACGGCTATCACGATCTGCAGAGCGTGTTCCAGTTGCTGAACTGGGGCGACACGCTGCATTTCACGCTGCGCGACGACGGTCGCGTCGTGCGCGTCACCGACGTGCCCGGTGTGCCCGAGGAAAGCGACCTCGTCGTGCGCGCGGCCAACCTGCTGAAAGCACATACGGGCACCGTGCACGGCGTCGACATCGAGATCGACAAGTGCCTGCCGATGGGGGCCGGCCTTGGCGGCGGCAGCTCCGACGCCGCAACGACGCTGCTCGCACTGAACCGCCTGTGGCGACTCGACCTGCCGCGCGCCGAGCTTCAGTCGCTCGCGGTCAAACTCGGCGCAGACGTCCCGTTTTTTATTTTTGGAAAAAATGCGTTCGCAGAGGGTATCGGAGAAGAATTAGCTGAGGTACAATTGCCGACTCGCTGGTTCTTGGTTGTGACGCCAAGCGTTCATGTCCCGACCGCTGAAATATTTTCAGATGAGTTGTTGACAAGAGATACGAAGCCCGTCACAATTGCTGACTTTCTTGCACAGCAAACCAGCGATGCGGGATGGCCAGACAGCTTCGGCCGGAACGACATGCAGGAAGTTGTAACAAGGAAGTACGCGGAAGTTGCGCAGGCGGTTAAATGGTTGTATGATTTGACCCCCGCGAGGATGACCGGCTCCGGAGCAAGCGTGTTTGCAGCGTTTCACAGCAAGCACGAGGCAGAAGCGGCGAAAGCCAAGCTGCCCGCCAGTTGGAATGGTGCAGTTGCCGAGAGTCTGGACGAGCATCCGCTCTTCGCTTTCGCGTCATGAAGTTTTACTTTGCCGAACGGCCTACACGAGTTCGGTGAAGCAGTCAGTTAAGTGTAGGGGAGTCGCCAAGTTGGTCAAGGCACCGGATTTTGATTCCGGCATGCGAGGGTTCGAGTCCTTCCTCCCCTGCCAAAAAATTTTCCCGCATTTCCCGCCCAAGCCTGAAGCAGGTGCACGATGAGCAGCCACAGCCATGATGGCCTGATGGTCTTTACTGGCAACGCGAATCCCGCGCTCGCCCAGGAAGTCGTCAATATCCTTGGTATCCCCCTCGGCAAAGCAATGGTCAGCCGTTTCTCCGACGGCGAGATCCAGGTCGAGATCCAGGAAAACGTGCGCGGCAAGGACGTCTTCGTCCTGCAATCCACATGCGCACCGACGAACGACAACCTGATGGAACTGATGATCATGGTCGATGCGCTCAAGCGCGCATCCGCCGGCCGGATCACTGCAGCCATCCCCTACTTCGGCTACGCCCGTCAGGATCGCCGCCCGCGTTCGGCGCGCGTTGCGATCTCGGCGAAGGTCGTCGCGAACATGCTGGAAATCGCCGGCGTCGAGCGGATCATCACGATGGATCTGCACGCCGACCAGATTCAAGGCTTCTTCGACATCCCGGTCGACAACATCTACGCAACGCCGATCCTGCTGGGTGACCTGCGCAAGCAGAACTACCCGGATCTGCTCGTCGTGTCGCCGGACGTCGGCGGCGTGGTGCGTGCCCGGGCACTCGCGAAGCAGCTCAACTGCGATCTCGCGATCATCGACAAGCGTCGCCCGAAGGCGAACGTCTCCGAAGTGATGAACATCATCGGTGAAGTCGAAGGCCGCACCTGCGTGATCATGGACGACATGGTCGATACGGCAGGCACGCTCTGCAAGGCCGCGCAAGTGCTGAAGGAGCGCGGCGCGAAACAGGTTTTCGCCTACGCGACGCACCCGGTGCTGTCGGGTGGCGCGGGTGATCGCATCGCCGCGTCGGCACTCGACGAGCTGGTGGTCACCGACACGATCCCGTTGTCCGCCGAATCGCTCGGCTGCTCGAAGATCCGTGCACTGACGAGCGCGAGCCTGCTGGCCGAAACGTTCTCGCGGATCCGCCGCGGCGATTCGGTGATGTCGCTGTTCGCGGAATCCTGATCGCGAATCGACTGAACAAAGCATGCGCAGAAAGCGAAGCGGCAACGCTTCGCTTTTTGCACAATCGGACGGGATAGACGAAACCCCGTCCGCTTCATCGGGGGCCGACATTTGACGGCCCCGTTTTACTGCCTGGTCGCGGGCAGCCATTGGAGAATCATATGAAAGTCGTCGCTTTCGAGCGCCAACAGCAAGGTACGGGTGCGAGCCGCCGCCTGCGCAACGCCGGTAAGACCACGGGTATCGTTTACGGTGGCGAAGCAGCCCCGCAAAAGATCGAACTCGATCACAACGCCCTGTGGCACGCCCTGAAGAAGGAAGCTTTCCACTCGTCGATCCTCGACCTCGAAGTGGCTGGCCAGTCGCAACAGGTTCTGCTGCGCGACGTGCAATACCACCCGTTCAAGCAACTGGTGCTGCACGTGGACTTCCAGCGCGTTGACGCGAAGAAGAAGCTGCACACGAAGGCTCCGCTGCACTTCCTGAACGCTGAAATCAGCCCGGCCGTGAAGCTGTCGAGCGCGATCGTTTCGCACGTCGCGACGGAAATCGAAATCGAGTGCCTGCCGGCTGACCTGCCGGAGTTCCTCGAAGTCGACCTGTCGAAGATCGAAGCCGGTCAATCGCTGCACGCGAAGGACATCGCACTGCCGAAGGGCGTCGCGCTGGTCGCGCACGTCGACGCGGAAAACCCGGTTGTCGCATCGGCGACGGTCCCGGCTGGTGCCGTGTCGGACGCAGCCGAAGGCGAAACGCCGGCTGCCTAAGCGGCTGCCTACGCGCCCCATCGATCCGTTTCACGAAACGGTCGACGCAACCCGCCGCGGCTTGCCCGGCGGGTTTTTCTTTTTCTGCGCCCAGGCGGCGGCTGCCGCCTTCGAAACGTCATGATCAAATTGATCGTCGGCCTCGGCAATCCCGGGGCGGAATACACCGCGACGCGCCACAACGCCGGCTTCTGGCTGATCGACCAGCTCGCCCGCGAAGCAGGCGCGACGCTGCGCGACGAACGCCGCTTCCATGGCTTCTACGCGAAAGCGCGCCTGCACGGTGAGGAAGTCCACCTGCTCGAGCCGCAAACCTACATGAACCGCTCCGGCCAGTCGGTCGTCGCGCTCGCGCAGTTCTTCAAGATCCTGCCCGACCAGATCCTCGTCGCACACGACGAGCTCGACCTGCCGCCCGGCACCGTGAAGCTGAAGCTCGGCGGCGGCAGTGGCGGCCACAACGGCCTGAAGGACATCACCGCACACCTGTCGTCACAACAGTACTGGCGGCTGCGAATCGGCATCGGCCATCCGCGCGACCTGATTCCGGAAAGCGCCCGCGCCGGCGCGAAGCCCGATGTCGCGAACTTCGTGCTGAAGCCGCCGCGCCGCGAGGAACAGGACGTGATCGACGCGTCGATCGAACGCGCGCTCGCCGTGATGCCGATGGTCGTCAAGGGCGAACTCGACCGCGCGACGATGCAGCTGCATCGCAACTGACCGCAGCGCTCCTCCGCGATCATCGCGCCGTCCGGCGTCGCCGGGCGGCCCCGCCCGCCCCATCCTGCGCATACTTGCGGTAATCTGGTCGCTTTGCCCGACAGGAGCCAAGCGGTGAGCCGTTACTGGAGCGACGTCGTTCAGCAACTCGTGCCTTACGTGCCGGGCGAGCAGCCCGCGCTCGCACACCCGGTCAAGCTGAACACCAACGAAAATCCCTATCCGCCGTCGCCGCGCGTCGTCGCGGCGATCGCGCGCGAACTCGGCGCGACCGGCGACACGCTGCGCCGCTATCCGGACCCGGTTGCACGCGCGCTGCGCGAAACGGTCGCGGCCCATCACCGCATCCAGCCCGAGCAGGTGTTCGTCGGCAACGGCTCCGACGAGGTGCTCGCGCACGCATTCCAGGCGTTGCTCAAGCACGACCGGCCGCTGCGCTTCCCCGACATCACGTACAGCTTCTATCCGACTTATGCACGCCTGTACGGCGTCGAGACGACGGTCGTCCCGCTCGCGGATGACCTCTCGATCCGTGTCGACGACTATCTCGACGATGCCGGCGGCGTGCTGTTTCCGAACCCGAACGCGCCGACCGGGCGCGCGTTGCCGCTCGCGGATGTCGAGCGGATCGCGGCCGCGAATCCGTCGTCGGTCGTCGTGATCGACGAAGCCTATGTCGACTTCGGCGCGCAGTCCGCGATTGCGCTGATCGACCGCTACCCGAACCTGCTCGTCGTGCACACGACGTCGAAGGCACGCTCGCTCGCGGGCATGCGCGTCGGTTTCGCATTCGGCGATGCCGCGCTGATCGACGCGTTGAACCGCGTGAAGGACAGCTTCAACTCATATCCGCTCGACCGGCTCGCGCAAGTCGCCGCGCAGGCGGCATACGAAGACACCGATTATTTCAGCGCAACCTGCCGGCGCGTGATCGACAGCCGGACGCGGCTCACGCACGCGCTCGGCACGCTCGGCTTCGACGTCGTGCCGTCGGCCGCGAATTTCGTGTTCGCACGCCATCCCGCGCACGACGCGGGCGCCATCGCGGCCAAACTGAAGGAACGGGAAATTTTCGTGCGGCACTTCGGGCTGCCGCGAATCGACCAGCACCTGCGCATCACCGTCGGCACCGATGCCGAATGCGATGCGCTCGTCGCGGCGTTGCGCGAGCTGCTGGCCTGACATGAAGGAACCGGCGCCAGGCGGCGCCGATCCGGATGCGTGACGTGCGTGCCGAAGAACCCAGGCGCGCGCGTCACCACGGGGTCACGACGCGTCGTCGCCTTTCACGGCGATCAACGCGTGATACTTCTCCATCAATTGCGCGTGCGATTCGTCATGCTGCGGATCGCGCGGAATGCATTCGACCGGACACACCTGCTGGCACTGCGGTTCGTCGAAATGGCCGACGCACTCGGTGCACTTGTTCGGGTCGATCACGTAGATGTCCGGGCCCATCGAAATCGCGCCGTTCGGGCACTCGGGCTCGCACACGTCGCAATTGATGCACTCGTCGGTAATCATCAAAGCCATACTGATCTCACTTCTTCAGGCCGGCGGCCGGCTTCGCGACGAAACCGGCCGGCGCCGCGTCACGCGGCAGGGCCTCCCATCGCCGTCACTTTCTCGGTCAGCCACTTCTCGACGGACGGGAACACGAACTTGCTGACATCACCGCCCAACTGCGCGATTTCGCGCACGATCGTGCCCGAGATGAACTGGTACTGGTCGGACGGCGTCATGAACATCGTCTCGACGTCGGGCAACAGATAGCGGTTCATCCCCGCCATCTGGAACTCATATTCGAAATCGGACACGGCGCGCAGGCCGCGCACGATCACGCGTGCGTTGTTGGTGCGGACGAAGTCCTTCAGGAGGCCGGTGAAACTCATCACCTTCACGTTCGGGTAATGGCCGAGCACCTCGTTCGCAATCGTCAGACGTTCTTCCAGCGAGAAGAACGGCTTTTTCGCGCGGCTGTCGGCCACACCGACCACCAGCGTATCAAAAATGCTCGACGCACGCCGCACGAGGTCTTCGTGCCCGCGCGTCAGCGGATCGAACGTACCGGGATACACGGCGACTACCATGTCGCTCCTCCTGTCATCACGCAAACGGGATGGCAGCGGTGCCATGCGCACGCGACTGCCGAGATGGGCATGCGTCGCCTTTGCAGCGCGCCGCCTCGTATGGAACGCGCATTATTCATCATTTTCGCGCCGCAGCAAATGATAGTGAACCGCACCGGCCTTGCCGTGCTTCACCACCTCCCAGCCCGCGAGCGCATCATGCGCGGCCGGGTCGAGTTCCGCGCCCGTTTCGACGTACAGCGCGCCGCCCGCCGCGACGAGCGGCGCCGCCAGCGCGACCGCGCGATCGAGCACAGCCGGTTCGCCGAACGGCGGATCGAGAAACACGACGTCGAACGCGCCCGGCGTGAGCCCGGCCGCGAGCCGCAACGCGTCCGCCTCCGCGACCTCGACCGCACGCGCGCCGAGCTTGTCCTTGATCGCACGCAGCTGCTGCGCGGCGCGTGGATGGCGCTCGACCATCACGACGCTCGCCGCGCCGCGCGACGCGGCCTCGAAACCGAGTGCGCCCGTGCCCGCGAACAGGTCGAGGCAGCGGCGGCCTTCGAGATCCTGGCCGAGCCAGTTGAACAGCGTCTCGCGCACGCGATCGGGCGTCGGCCGCAGGCCGTCGAGATCGAGCACCGCGAGCGGCGTGCGTTTCCAGTCACCGCCGATGATGCGGATCGTGTGCGGCTTGCCGCGGCTGGAAGGGGCCGCCGGGCGGCCGGAAGAGGAACGGGACATACGGAATATCGACGACGGAGGGACCGGGCGCGCGCAGGGGCGCACCGCCAAACAGGCGCACGTTACCACAGCGGCGGCGCGCACTGACGCGAGCGCCACGCCGCGCTGATAAAATGCACGGTTTCGGCCGCCGTGCGCCGCGCCCGCGCGAACGCAGGACGGCCCGTCCGGTGCCCCGCTTCTGGCGGCGGCCCGCCCTCTTCCCGACGTCAGACCATGTTCAGCTTCTTCAAACGATTCAAGAAAACGCAGGAGCCCGATCCGGCGGAATCGCAATCGGCCGACGCGCAGCAAACGGACGAACCGTCCGATGCGCCCGCGGTCGAGGCCCCGCCTGCGGCCGAGGTGCCGCAAGCGCCCGCGCAACCGGCCGCGCCGGCCGTCGTGATGACGGTCACGCCGACCAACGACGGGCGCGACGAAGTCGTCGAGACGGTCGAAATCGTTCCGCCGCCGCTGCAGGACGCCACCGCGAAGAAATCGTGGCTCGCCCGCCTGAAAACGGGGCTTGCCAAGACGGGCTCGAGCATCACCGGCGTCTTCGTCAACACGAAGATCGACGAGGATCTGTACGAGGAGCTCGAAACCGCGCTGCTGATGTCCGACGCGGGCGTCGACGCGACCGAGTACCTGCTCGGCGCGCTACGCGAAAAGGTGCGCGCGGGCCGCCTGACCGACCCGCAGCAGGTGAAGGCCGCGCTGCACGACCTGCTCGTCGAGTTGCTGACGCCGCTCGAGAAGTCGCTGATGCTCGGCCGCGCGCAGCCGCTCGTGATGATGATCACCGGCGTGAACGGTGCGGGCAAGACGACCAGCATCGGCAAGCTCGCAAAGCATCTGCAGAGCTTCGACCAGTCGGTGCTGCTGGCCGCGGGCGACACGTTCCGCGCGGCCGCGCGCGAACAGCTGGCGGTCTGGGGCGAGCGCAACAACGTGACGGTCGTGCAGCAGGAAAGCGGCGATCCGGCCGCGGTGATCTTCGACGCGGTCAGCGCCGCGCGCGCGCGCAAGATCGACGTGATGATGGCCGACACGGCCGGCCGCCTGCCGACGCAGCTCCACCTGATGGAAGAGCTGAAGAAGGTGAAGCGCGTGATCTCGAAGGCGCACGACGGCGCGCCGCACGAAGTGCTGCTGGTGATCGACGCGAACACCGGCCAGAACGCGCTCACGCAGGTCAAGGCATTCGACGACGCGCTCGGCCTCACCGGTCTCATCGTCACGAAGCTCGACGGCACCGCGAAGGGCGGGATTCTCGCCGCGATCGCGCGGCAGCGCCCGGTGCCGGTCTACTTCATCGGTGTCGGCGAGAAGGTCGAGGATCTGCAGCCGTTCAGCGCAGTCGAATTCGCGGACGCGCTGCTCGGCTGAACACCGCCGGCACGCATCGCACGGGGCGCCTTCGGGCGCCCTTTTTCATGCGCGCCCGGTCATGCATGCCGGGCGCACCGCGCTCATTCGGCGTCGGGCTGCGCGCCGGGTTCGGCGGCCTTGAACGCCTCGAGCGTCGACGCATGGTCGACGATCCGCTGGATCGTCGGATAACGCGTCGTGTCGATCGAGAAGCGGTTCGCGTTGAACACCTGCGGCACGAGGCACACGTCGGCGAGTGTCGGCGTGTCGCCGAAACACAGCTTGCCGGTGCGCGGATCGCTCGCGAGACGGGTCTCGAGCGATTCGAAGCCCGCCTCGATCCAGTGGCGGTACCACGCGTTCTTCGCCTCTTCGGGCACCTTCAGCGTGTGCTTCAGGTACTTCAGCACGCGCAGGTTGTTGAGCGGATGGATTTCGCACGCGATCTGCAGCGCCACCGCACGCACATAGGCGCGATCGACCGGCTGCTTCGGCAGCAGCGCCGGTTCCGGATGGGTTTCCTCGAGATATTCGATGATCGCGAGCGACTGCTGCAGCGTCGCGTCGCCGTCGGTCAGCGTCGGCACGACCGCGTCCGGATTCAGCGCGCGGTACGCGTCCTTCAGTTGCTCGCCGCCGTCACGCAGCATGTGCACGGGAACGTAGTCGAACGGCAGCTGCTTCAGGTTCAGGGCGATCCGCACGCGGTACGACGCGGAACTGCGGAAATAGCTGTAAAGCTTCATGGGATGTCTCTCGTAGTCGTATTCGGCCGGCAACGGCACGGGCGCGGCGCAGCCGGCGCGCGCACCGCCGGGAACCAGAGTGTAGCGCGCCGCGATGCGCCCCCTTGCTTGCGCCGGCCGTGCCCATGCGATACTCGGGCATTCCTCACCGCTCACAGCGCGGCCCGATGCCGGCCGCCCGCCCCACGCCCCGATGACCGCTTCCCACGACCCCGCCGCCGTTCCGTTCCCGTGCGCCCGCTTCATCAAGGAAATCGGCCGCGGCCCGAACGGCGCACGCGCGCTGTCCGCCGAGGACACGTTCGAGCTCTATCGCGCGATGCTCGACGCGCGCGTGTCGGATGTCGAACTCGGCGCGATCCTGATCGCCTATCGGCTGAAGGGCGAATCCGCCGACGAGCTGGCCGCGATGCTCGCCGCCGCGCAGGCGTCGTTCGAGCCCGTGCACGTACAGGACGCGGCGTTCCGCCCCGTCGCGATCCCGAGCTACAACGGCGCGCGCAAGCAGCCGAACCTCGTGCCGCTGCTCGCACTGCTGCTCGCGCGCGAAGGCGTGCCGGTGCTCGTGCATGGTGTCGAGCAGGATCCGGGCCGTGTGACGAGCGCCGAGATCTTCTCGGCGCTGTCGCTCGCGCCGTCGGCGTCGCACGATGCGATCGAGGACACGCTTGCCGAGCGCCGCGTCGCGTTCGCGTCGATCGAGGTGCTGGCGCCGCGCATCGCCCACCTGCTGTCGATGCGTCGCGTGCTCGGCGTGCGCAATTCGACGCACACGCTCGTGAAGATCCTGCAGCCGTTCGCACCGGCCGGCCTGCGGCTCGTCAACTACACGCACCCGCCGTACCGCGACAGCCTCGCGCAGCTGTTCCGCGACCATCCGGACGCCGCGCTCGGCGGCGCGCTGCTGGCGCGCGGCACCGAGGGCGAAGCCGTTGCCGACACGCGGCGCCAGGTACAGGTCGACTGGTTACACGACGGCGTGTGCGACACGCTGATCGAGGCCGAGCGCTCGTCGACCGATGCGCCCCCCGTCGCCCTGCCCGAATCGCGCGATGCGGCCACGACGGCCGCGTGGACGGACGCCGTATTGCGCGGCGAGGTGCCGGTGCCCGACACCGTCGCCCGCCAGGTCGCGACGATCGTGCAGATCACCCGCATCGCGCGCTGACGGCACGCCCGCGAACCGGCCCCGCGCGCCGGGCATTTGACACGCGGGCGCATCCTGGCATAGAGTTGCCGTCATGCGTTCCTTTCCGAACACCCTCCGAATTACCTCCGGCCGCCTAGCGCGGCCGCTATCGCTACGACTAGCCTAAGGCTGTCGTAGCGCCGTGTGCTGTCCGCACGGTCCCTCCCAGCAGTTCCTCGCAGTACCCCTCTCGCAGTTTTTACAACCCGAAGTCGTCAGCATTCGTCCGTCTATCCGTCGGCCGATTCGCGAAGATCATCCGCATCCGCAGCGCGCTCACGTGCCGCGGAGCGAGGCAGCGCCAACCGTCGCCCATGCCGCCCGTCTTCGCTCGCGACTTGAGACCCGAGGTCCAGAAGATGCAGCGCAATCCGCAAGACAAGTACCGTCCGTTCGAGCCCGTCCGCCTCAATGGCCGCAAATGGCCGTCGCGCACCATCGAGCGCGCGCCCGTCTGGATGAGCACCGACCTGCGCGACGGCAACCAGTCGCTGATCGAGCCGATGAGCATCGAGCAGAAGCTCGAATTCTTCGAGATGCTGGTCGCGATCGGGTTCAAGGAGATCGAAGTCGGCTTTCCGTCGGCGTCGCAAACCGACTTCGATTTCGTCCGCAAGCTGATCGACGACAAGCGGATTCCCGACGACGTGACGATCGAAGTGCTCGTGCAGGCGCGCGAAGACCTGATCGCACGCACGTTCGACGCGCTCGAAGGCGTGCCGCGCGCGATCGTGCACCTGTACAACGCGGTCTGCCCGTCGTTCCGCCGCATCGTGTTCGGGATGTCGAAGGCCGACGTGAAGGCGCTCGCGATCGACGGCACGCGCATCATCAAGGAGCACGCCGCCGCGCGCCCCGACACGCAGTGGACCTTCCAGTACTCGCCGGAAACCTTCAGCATGACCGAGCTGACGTTCGCACGCGAGATCTGCGACGCGGTCGCGCAAACCTGGCGCCCGACCCGCGACCACAAGATGATCGTCAACCTGCCGGCCACCGTCGAAGCCGCGAGCCCGAACGTGTTCGCCGACCAGATCGAATGGATGGACCGCAACCTCGCGTATCGCGACAGCATCGTGCTGTCCGTGCATCCGCACAACGACCGCGGCACGGCGGTCGCGGCGGCCGAACTTGCGCTGCTCGCGGGCGCCGACCGCATCGAGGGTTGCCTGTTCGGCAACGGCGAGCGTACCGGCAACGTCGATCTCGTCACGCTCGCGCTGAACCTCTACACGCAGGGCATCGATCCTGGCCTCGATTTCTCCGACATCGACGCGGTGCGCCGCGTCGTCGAACGCTGCAACCAGATTCCGGTGCATCCGCGCCATCCGTATGCGGGCGACCTCGTGTTCACCGCGTTCTCCGGTTCGCACCAGGACGCGATCCGCAAGGGCTTCGCGCAGCAGCGCCCCGACGCGCCGTGGGAAGTGCCGTACCTGCCGATCGACCCGGCCGACCTCGGCCGCAGCTACGACGCGGTGATCCGCGTCAACAGCCAGTCCGGCAAGGGCGGCGCGACGTTCCTGCTCGAACGCGGGATGGGCTTCACGCCGACGCGGCGCGTGCAGATCGAATTCAGCCACGCGGTGCAGACGCTTGCCGACGCGTCGGGAGAGGAAGTGACGGGCGACGCGATCTGCGCGCTGTTCGCGCGCGAATTCTTCGAGACCGACGGCCCGGCCGCGCGCCACGGCAACGGCGCGCGCTGGCAGAACCGCGAGATCGCGACGGCGCCCGCGGCGGATATCGCGCCTGACGATGCCGTGCGACGTTTGGCCGCGGCATTCGCGGCCGCCGCCGGCGTCGCGATCGACATTGCTTCGTGCGAACACGCGCGCACGACGGACGGGCGGCTCGCGGTATCGGTGGGTTGCCGGGTCGGCGATGCGCCGCTGCGGCACGGCGTCGGCCTGCACGCCGATGCGGCGGGCGCCGCGCTCGATGCGCTCGTCAGCGCGATCAATCGCTCGGCATGGCACTGCGCGGATCGCCGCGCGGCGGCCTGACGGCCGGTTCCGTTTCAGGGTTCAAACGTCAGCGAGCGGTGCGTGACCGCTCGTGCGCCGCGCGATCCGCGCCGCACGAGGCAGCAAAAAGCGGCCCAGAAGGCCGCTTCGATCGGGACATGAAAACGGGCGCCACGCGCGCTCATGTCTCGGTCGCGCACCGCGTCGCCTGCCACGCGAACAGGCTCCAGCGGCCCTGTTCGTGGGTGTGGACGGAGGTATACGCAATCGGGAAGACCAGGCCGCCGTTGTTCGTTTCCATCTCGATCAACGCGCGCCCGGTGACGACGCAGGTTTCATCGCCGACGGGCAGCACATCCTGCGACTGGATTTCGATCTGGCGATAGCGGCGGCGGCCGGCGACGATGGCGTCGATGAACTGCTGCTTGGTTTCGCGTTTGCCGTTGGTGTGCACGAAGAACACCTTGTCCGACAAAAGCGCGCCGAGCGCCTCGCCGTCGCCGTCCACCATCGCCCGGAACCGATCGCGCTCGAGCGCGCGGATCGCATCGATCACCTTCGCCATCGCCTGACTCCTCGGCAACGCGCACGCCGTGCGCGGGCGTGCGGATCAGAAGTTGTACTGCACGTAGAACTGGTGGAAATTTATACCAGGATTCGGCTCTTTGATACCCGCGTTAGACACATGTTCAAAACGGTAGCCGACCTGATACTGTTGCCGTTGGCCGAACTGCACGCCCACCCCCGCGGTCGGCGAGAACTGGAACGCCGTTCCCAGCGAGAAATGATCCGAGATCGTCGGGTGCGTCAGCAGCCGGACGCCGCCGCCGGCCTCGATGAACGGGCGAATCTCCCCGGCGCTCTTGATGAAGCGGAACAGCGGCGTCACGCCGAATTCGCCGATGCTGCCGTGAACGTTGCCGCCCGTGTGCCAGTAGCCGGCGTGCCCTTCCACGACGAACGCGAAGTGCCAACCGCCCATTTCCCACCAGTTCCAGCCCGGATCCCACACCACGCCGAGATCGCCCTTGTCGACCCCGTGGCGATCCGAAAAACCGCCGCCCGCCTGAATCCCCCATCGATCCGCGAATGCCGCGCCCGATCCTCCCAGAAGGGACGCCGCCAGCATCGCGTGCAGGACAAGCCGGCTGCGGGGCCGGCGATTCTTCTTATTGTTCATCTGACACTCCAACTTTGTGGGTTGAATGGAACCTGCCGCTTCGGCCGGCTCAAGCGAACTGAATGGTATGGTAAAGGACTTTTCGGATCGGCATCACGAAGCGAAATGGCTTCCTTCCAAAACAACAAAAATTGAAATCGTCTACTGATTACCATCTGAAACAACGGCTTACGGAACTTCGCCGCGCGTCCCCTGTCGCAGAATAGACTATCGACTCGACTAACTCGATAGAAAAACGGGAACTCCGATGCCCACGCTTGCTCTAAGGAATTAGCACTCAGCTTGCGGGAGTGCTAAGATGCCCCACGGAATCTCATTCGAGACCGGGGGTTTGTCCCTGATTCCAAAGGAGTTTTTAGTGAGCAACGCCCTGACCCTCCCGAACATCCTGAGCCCGACGCCGGCCAAGGCCGAATCGGCAGGCTCGCTGGCGCTCGCAGCTCAATCAATGTTGCCGGGCCAGCTTGGCAACATCGACGCGTACATCCAGGCCGTCAATCGCATTCCGCTGCTGACGGCAGAAGAGGAACGCCAGTACGCGACCGAATTCCGCGAAAGCAACAATCTCGACTCGGCACGCCGCCTCGTGCTGTCGCACCTGCGGCTCGTCGTGTCGATCGCGCGCAACTATCTCGGGTACGGCCTGCCGCACGGCGACCTGATCCAGGAAGGCAACATCGGCCTGATGAAGGCCGTGAAGCGCTTCGATCCGGCCCAGAACGTGCGTCTCGTGTCGTACGCGATCCACTGGATCAAGGCCGAGATCCACGAGTACATCCTGCGCAACTGGCGCATGGTGAAGGTCGCGACGACGAAGGCGCAGCGCAAGCTGTTCTTCAACCTGCGCAGCCACAAGAAGAGCATGCAGGCGATGACGCCCGAGGAAATCGACGGCCTCGCACAAGAGCTCAACGTCAAGCGCGAAGACGTGACCGAAATGGAAACGCGCCTGTCGGGCGGCGATATCGCGCTCGAAGGGCAGGTCGAAGACGGCGAGGAGTCGTACGCACCGATCGCCTACCTGGCCGACTCGCACAACGAACCGACCGCCGTGCTCGCCGCGCGTCAGCGCGACTCGCTGCAGACGGACGGCATCGCGCAGGCACTCGACGCGCTCGACGCGCGCAGCCGCCGCATCATCGAGGCGCGCTGGCTGCACGTCGACGACGACGGCTCGGGCGGCTCGACGCTGCACGATCTCGCCGCCGAGTTCGGCGTGTCGGCGGAACGCATCCGCCAGATCGAGGCGAGCGCAATGAAAAAGATGCGCACTGCCCTCGCCGAATACGCGTAAATCACTGGCGATTCAAAGCGCCTCATCGAAAACCGCTGCCTGACCGGCAGCGTTTTTTTTGCCCGCCTTTTTCACCGGTTTTTGGCCGGTTTATCACTCGCCTTTCCGCCCGCCTCTTCGCTCGTTTCTCCGTCGATTAATCGACCTGTTTGATCAGGTATTGGACGGTTCGCGGGCCCCTTCCGCATAAGCTTGATCTGCCTCAAGTTTCGGGCCGTGTTTCGCGACGGTCTGCCGCAGCGCAGCACTCGGCAGCGGAAAGCCGTCCTTTTAAAATTGGCATGTCAGGCGCAAAAGGATTAAAACAGCTTCACGGCCGTCATAAATCCGACGTAAAGTCGCCCCAATTCCGACGTAAGTCGATTCAGGAAAATCGCCTTGATCTCGATCAATAAAGAGCCAGCGCCGCCTCCCCCGCGGCCGGCCGGTTCGATCGGCTGGCGCGCGCGCATCGCCGCGTGGGCACGCGGCCCGACCCTCGCCCGCGACATCAGCCTGGTGCTGATCGTCAAGCTGATCCTCCTGATGTCGCTCAAATACGCATTCTTCAATCATCCGCAGGCCGAGCACATGTCGCTTCCGCCTGCCGCCGTCGCCGAGAAGCTGCTCTCGGTGCCGGCGCCTGCACCCACCGAGGGAGACCACCATGATAAGTAGCGAAGTCGTCGATCTGTCGCGTCTGCAGTTCGGCATCACGGCGCTCTACCACTTCCTGTTCGTGCCGCTGACGCTCGGCCTGTCCTGGCTGCTCGTCATCATGGAAGCCGTCTACGTGATGACCGGCAAACAGGTCTACAAGGACATGACCCAGTTCTGGGGCAAGCTGTTCGGGATCAACTTCGCGATGGGCGTGACGACCGGCATCACGCTCGAATTCCAGTTCGGCACGAACTGGTCGTACTACTCGCACTATGTCGGCGACATCTTCGGCGTGCCGCTCGCGGTCGAAGGCCTGATGGCGTTCTTCCTCGAATCGACGTTCGTCGGCCTGTTCTTCTTCGGCTGGAACCGCCTGTCGAAGGTCAAGCACCTGATGGTCACGTTCCTCGTCGCGCTGGGCTCGAACCTGTCCGCGCTGTGGATCCTCGTCGCCAACGGCTGGATGAACAACCCGGTCGGCGCCGAGTTCAACTACCAGACGATGCGCATGGAGCTGACGAACCTGTTCGACGTGCTGTTCAACCCGGTCGCGCAGGTGAAGTTCGTGCACACCGTGTCGGCCGGCTACGTGACGGCCGCGATGTTCGTGCTCGGCATCTCGTCGTGGTACCTGCTGAAGAAGCGCGACACCGACTTCGCACTGCGCTCGTTCGCGGTCGCGGCCGGCTTCGGTCTTGCGTCGACGCTTTGCGTGATCGTGCTCGGCGACGAGTCGGGCTATACGACCGGCGAAGTGCAGAAGATGAAGCTCGCCGCGATCGAATCGGAATGGGAAACCCAGCCGGCGCCGGCCTCGTTCACGCTGATCGGCATTCCGAACCAGAAGGAAGAGCGCACCGACTACGCGATCAAGATCCCGTACGCGCTCGGCCTGATCGCGACGCGCTCGATCGACGAACCGGTGATCGGCCTGCGCGAGCTCGCGAAGCGCAGCGAGGAGCACATCCAGAGCGGGATGGTCGCGTACGGCGCATTGCAGAAGATCAAGGAAGGCGACACGAGCGACGCGACCCGCGCATCGTTCGACCAGCACAAGCAGTATCTCGGCTACGGGTTGATGCTCAAGCAGTTCACGCCGAACGTGACCGATGCGACGCCGGAGCAGATCAAGGCCGCCGCGAAGAAGACCATCCCGCCGGTCGCGCCCGTGTTCTTCTCGTTCCGGATGATGGTGTTCCTCGGCATCCTGTTCCTCGCGACTTTCGTAGCCGCGTTCTGGTTCTGCGCGCGCCGCGAGCTGCTGCAGGACAACCGCCGCTGGTTCCTGCGCTATGCGGTGTGGGCAATCCCGCTGCCGTGGCTCGCCGCGGAATTCGGCTGGGTCGTCGCCGAGCTCGGCCGCCAGCCGTGGACGATCGCGGGCATCCTGCCGACGCATCTGTCCGCGTCCAGCCTGACGTCGACGGACCTGTACCTGAGCCTCGCCGGTTTCATCGCGTTCTACACGGCACTGTTCGTCATCGAGATCAAGCTGATGTTCAAGTACGCGCGCCTCGGCCCGTCGTCGCTGCATACCGGCCGCTATCACCACGAACTCGAGGCGGCCAGCGAGCGCGCCCCGGCCTGAGCACGCACCTGAAACGGAACAAGGAATCGCTATGGACTATGCAACTCTCAAGGTGATCTGGTGGCTGCTCGTCGGCGTGCTGCTGATCGGCTTCGCCGTCACCGACGGCTTCGACATGGGCGCGACCGCGCTGCTGCCGTTCCTCGGCAAGACCGACGAGGAACGCCGCATCATCGTCAACACCGTCGGTGCGACGTGGGAAGGCAACCAGGTGTGGCTGATCACGGCCGGCGGCGCGATGTTCGCGGCCTGGCCGCTCGTCTACGCGGCGTCGTTCTCCGGCTTCTACTTCGCGATGCTGCTCGTGCTGTTCGCGTTGTTCTTCCGGCCGGTGGGCTTCGACTACCGCAGCAAGCGCCCTGACCCGCGCTGGCGCGCGGGCTGGGACTGGGGCCTGTTCGTCGGCGGCTTCGTGCCGGCGCTCGTGTTCGGCGTCGCGTTCGGCAACCTGCTGCAAGGCGTGCCGTTCAAGTTCGACAGCGACCTGCGCGTGACCTATTACGGCGGCTTCTGGGCGTTGCTGAACCCGTTCGCGCTGCTGTGCGGGCTCGTCAGCCTCACGATGCTCGTCGCACACGGTGCGGCCTTCATCAAGATGAAGACGGAAGGCGTGATCGCGCGCCGCGCATCGATCGCGCTGCGCGTGGCGTCGTTCCTCGCCGTCGTGCTGTTCGTGCTGGCCGGCGTGCTGATCGCATCGTATGTCGGCGGCTTCCACATCACGCACGCCGCGCCGACCGATACGGTCGCGAACCCGCTGCTCAAGGACGTCGCCGCGGGCTCGGGCCTGTGGCTCGCGAACTACGGCGAATTCCCGTGGATGATCGCGGCGCCCGTCGTCGGGATCGCGGGCGGCCTGCTGGCGATGCTGCTCGCCGGCTCGAAGCAGGAAAAGACGGCCTTCTTCTGCACGGGGCTGATGATCGTCGGCGTGATCCTGACCGCCGGCTTCTCGATGTTCCCGTTCATCATGCCGTCGTCGCTCGACCCGAGAAGCAGCCTGACCGTGTGGGATTCGACGTCGAGCCACATGACGCTGCAGGTGATGCTGTTCGCGGTGATCGTGTTCCTGCCGCTCATCCTGCTCTACACGAGCTGGGTGTATCGCGTGATGCGCGGCAAGGTCACGCGCGAGGTGCTCGAAGAGAACACGCATTCGATGTATTGAACCCGGCCGGGGCGCGCAGGCGCCCCGCCGCCCCCGTTTCGCAAGGAGTCGGATCATGTGGTATTTCAGCTGGATTCTCGGTATCGGCGTCGCGCTGTCGTTCGGCATCGTCAATGCGATGTGGCTCGAAGCACGGCAGAAGACGCAGGAAGCACGCGTACCCCGCAACTGACGCGTTCGGCCGATCGGGCTGCCGCCGCCCGGAAGGAACCTCGCCTCGCGCGAGGTTTTTTTTCGCCCCGGCAGGCCGGACAAGCCGGACACGCCGATGCCAATTTAGCGCCAGATTGATACCACTTGAATACCAATAAAAGGTTTCATAAGATCTTTGGACACGGCCGCTGACAGGCCGAATCCACCTGGGTGGGGGAGACATGCGAATCCCGTATGCGGCGCGCGCGTGCGCGCCATCTCGCCGTCGCCGCGCGGCGGCCGGTTGCGCTTCGTCCACGACCCGCGCCGCCGTCGTCCGCGCCGGCCGCGCGTGCGCCTTTGTCATCGGGCGCGTCGCCACCGCGTCAGGGTCAGCGTCGTCCGCAGCCGCGGCCGCCATCGTGCCCGGCCGATGAGGACACGCACCCGTCCGCGCCGATCCGACCGGCACGCCTGCCCGCCGCCCGTTCCGTAACGCACGCATCCGCGTGCCGACTGCGCGCAGGGCAGCCGCATCGCCCGCGCACCCTGTTGTCCCCGCAGCTCCGTTGAAAGACCCGCCCGCAGCGACGTCATCCCGTGACGCCGCTACGCCCCCCTTTTTTCTCAGGAGTCCGCATGAGCCGAACCTTGTCCACCCTGTTTGCCGGCGTGCTGATCGCGGCACTGCCGCCGGTCGCGCTCGGCGCGCTGCCCGCGTCGAGTGCGGCGGTCGCGGCAGCCGGTGCCGCCCGTCCAACCGTGCCGCCGGCCGATCTCGCGGCGCGGCTGTCGAACGGCCTCGCGCTGCGCGTCACCGTCGACAACAATCACGCGGCCTCGGCCGGCGTGCCGTGCGCCGACCTCGGCGCCGACGGCGCGGCCTGCGCGACGGGCCGCCTGATCCTGCAGAACCGCGGCCACCAGGCGATCGCCGACGGCGGCTGGAAGCTCTACCTGCACAGCATCCGCCGCCTGCTGCGAATCGATCGCCCCGGCTTCGCGCTGCGGCGGCTCACCGGCGACCTGTACGAGCTGACACCGCAACCCGGCTCGGTGCGGCTGGCACCGGGCGAACGCATCGAACTGCCGTTCGTCGCCGAATACTGGCTGCTGCGCTACAGCGACGTGATCCCGCGCCCGTACGTGGTCGTCGAGGGCGCGCCGCCCGCCGTGCTCCGCTACGACGACACCGACGACGAGCTGCGCTACGTCGAATCGCTGCCGGCCGACGCGCAGAACAACTCGACGGGCAACGCGCCGCCCGTGGCCGCACGGCCCGACCCGAGCCGCGCGCTGCCGAGCGTGAAGCGCGAGCAGCCGCTGCCCGGCACGCTCGAATTGCGCGGTGTCGAGCTCGCCCTGCCCGATCTGCCGGACGCGCAGGTCGCGGCGCTGCGCGAACGTGCGACGACACTCGGGCTCGACGGCGCGCGCGTGCCGGTGCGGGGCGCCGTCGCGCCGCGCCGGCTGCCGGCCGACATCGCGACGCCGGGCGGCTACCGGCTCGCGATCGGGCCGCGCGGCGTGCTGATCGAGGGCTACGATCGCGCCGGCCTCTACTACGGCGTGCAGACGCTCTACTCGCTCGCACCGGCCGGCGGCGGCCCGATCCCGGCGATGCTCGTCGAGGATGCGCCGCGCTTCACGCATCGCGGGATGCACGTCGATCTCGCACGCAACTTCAAGCACCCGGCGACGCTGCGCCGCCTGATCGACCAGATGAGCGCGTACAAGCTCAATCGCCTGCACCTGCACCTGTCGGACGACGAGGGCTGGCGCATCGAGATTCCCGGCCTGCCCGAACTGACCGCGATCGGCTCGCGCCGCTGCCACGATCCGAGCGAGACGCGCTGCCTGCTGCCGCAGCTTGGCTCCGGCCCGGACAACCGCTCGGGCGGCGGCTACCTGACCCGCGACGACTACGTGGCGCTCGTGCGTTACGCGGCCGCGCATTTCGTCGAGATCGTCCCCGAGATCGACATGCCCGCGCATGCGCGCGCGGCCGTCGTGACGATGGAGGCACGTTACCGGCGGCTGCATGCGGCCGGGCGCGAGCAGGAAGCGAACGCATACCGGCTGCTCGATCCGCAGGACACGTCGAACCTGACGACGGTGCAGTTCTACGACCGCCGCAGCGACCTGAACCCGTGCGTGCCGGGCGCGCTCAATTTCGCATCGAAGGTGATCCGCGAGATCGCGGCGATGCATGCGGATGCGCAGGCGCCGCTGCACATCTGGCATTACGGCGGCGACGAGGCGAAGAACATCTTCCTCGGCGCGGGCTTCCAGCCGCTGAACGGCACCGATCCGAACAAGGGGCGCATCGATCTCGCCGCGCAGGACAAGCCGTGGGCGCGTTCGCCCGCATGCACGGCGTTGCTCCAGCGCGGCGAGATCAAGTCGATCGACGAGCTGCCGACGCGTTTCGCTCAGCAGGTGAGCGCGGCGGTCGGCGCGAACGGGATCGACACGATGGCCGCGTGGCAGGACGGCATCAAGCATGCGAACGGGCCGCAGGACTTCAGCACGCGCCATGTGATGGTGTCGCTGTGGGACACGATCTTCTGGGGGGCGTCGGACAGCGCGCGCGACCTGAGCGGCAAGGGCTACCTGACGGTGCTCGCGCTGCCCGACTACCTGTACTTCGACTTCCCGTACACGCTCAATCCGCGCGAGCGCGGCTACTACTGGGGCTCGCACGCGACGGACGAGTACAAGGTGTTCTCGCTCGCACCGGAGAACCTGCCGCAGAACGCCGAAGTGATGGGAGACCGTGACGGCAACGCGTTCGAGGTGACGGGCACGGGCGCCGCGCCGCGCATCGAAGGCATGCAGGGCCAGGCGTGGGGCGAAGTCATGCGCAACGACACCTTCCTCGAGTACATGACCTATCCGCGGCTGCTCGCGCTGGCCGAGCGCGCGTGGCACCGGGCCGACTGGGAGCTGCCGTATGCGGCCGGCGTGCGCTTCAAGCGCGGCGACACGCACCACGTCGACGTCGCCGCGCTGCAGCGCGACTGGGCCGGCTTCGCGACGCTGCTCACGCAACGCGAATTGCCGAAGCTCGACCGGGCCGGTGTCGGCTACCGGAAGCCGACCTTCACGCTGACGAATCCGTGATCGGCTGAACGACCGGGCGACGCGCGATGCAAACACGTGCATCGCGCCATCGCCCGCACCAAGAAAAAACGGCTTGCGACGCAATGATCGCAAGCCGCTTTCGTTTTGCCGGCCGGCCCGAATCCGCATCGCGGATCGGGCCGGCCTGATCACATCAGGCCGGCTGCGCGGCCGCCCCGCTGCCCGACGGCGGCAGGCGCGCGCCGAGCTGTTCGGCATAGCGTGCCGCCGCATTGCCGCAGACGATGTGGAACGTGTCGAGCGACACCCACGCGACGTCGAGCGCACCGAGACGATCGCGATCGACCGCCGACGGATCGCGCACGACCACACGCAGGCGCGTGGTCGCGATCGCGTCGAGCGACACGACGTTGGTCGCGCCGCCGAACACCGCGAGCCAGCGCGCCGGCTCCGGATCGAGCGGACCGGCGGCCGCGCCCGTGACGGGCTGCGCCGCGGCGGCCGTCGCCGTCGACGCGGCACCGGTCGCGCCGCTGCCGATCGCGGCACGCATCTCGTCGGCAATGATGTCCGCCTCGGGCCCGATGATCACCTGCACGCTGTTGCCGCCGCGCTTGAGCACGCCGCGCGCGCCGATCGACTTCAGTTCCGGCTCCGAGACCTTCTCCGGATCGACGACGGTCAGGCGCAGGCGCGTCGTGCATGCGTCGACGACCGACAGGTTGCCGGCTCCGCCCAGCGCGGCAATGTAGCGCTGCGCACGCGGCGCAGCCGCAGCGGCGCCCGCCGCCGGCGCGACGAAGCCGCCCGATGCGTACGATTCCGCGGCCGCGTCGGCCGATGCCGGCTCACGGCCCGGCGTGGCCATGTTGAACTTGCGGATGAAGAAGCGGAACAGCCCGTAATACGCGGCGCCGTACGCGATGCCGAGCGGGATCGCGATCCAGCCCTTCGTCGACAGCCCGTAGTTCAGCACGTAGTCGATCGCGCCGGCCGAGAACGTGAAGCCGAGCTTCACGCCGAGGATCTGGCAGATCGCGAGCGACAGCCCCGTCAGCACCGCGTGGATCACGTACAGGACCGGTGCGAGGAACATGAAGCTGAATTCGATCGGCTCGGTCACGCCGGTCAGGAACGACGTGAGCGCCATCGAGAACAGCAGGCCGCCGACCATCGCGCGGCGCTCCTTCGGTGCCTCGTGCAGCATCGCGAGACACGCGGCCGGCAGGCCGAACATCATGATCGGGAAGAAGCCGGCCATGAAGGTGCCCGCGGTCGGGTCGCCCGCGAAGAAGCGGTGCAGGTCGCCGTGCACGATCTCGCCGCCGGCGGGCGGCGTGAAGTTGCCGAACACGAACCACGCGAGCGAGTTGATGATGTGGTGCAGGCCCGTGACGAGCAGCAGGCGGTTCAGGAAGCCGAACACGAACGCACCGATCGCGCCCGCCGTCGTCAGCCACTGGCCGGCCGCGTCGATCGCATGCTGGACCGGCTGCCACACGTACCCGAACGCGATGCCGAGTACCACGCACACCAGCCCCGTGATGATCGGCACGAACCGCTTGCCGCCGAAGAACGCAAGGTAGTCCGGCAGCTTGATGTCCTTGTAGCGGTTGTACAGCAGGCCCGCGACGACACCCGCGATGATCCCGGACAGCACGCCCATGTTCAGCTTGGGATCGATGTCCTTCATGATCGCGGTTTCGATCAGGTAGCCGATCGCGCCCGCGAGTGCCGCCACGCCGTTGTTGTCTTTCGCGAAACCGACCGCCACGCCGATCGCGAACAGCAGCGGCAGGTTGTCGAAGATCGCGCCGCCGGCGTCGGCGATCATCTTGATGTTGAACACGTCAGGCTGGCCGAGTCGCAGCAGGATGCCGGCAACCGGCAATACCGCGATCGGCAGCATCAGCGCCCGGCCCAGGCCCTGTATTTTCAGAAACGGATTCCCGTTCATTCAGTCCTCCAATCCTTGTCTCGTCGTTAAGCGTCGTTAATCGTCGTTGAGCTGATTGCTTTCGTCGTAATACGGGTCGCGAACCTGCCGTCGACGCTCAGTCGAGCGGCCAGACCTCGCGACTTGCTGCCCTTACCGCCTGTGCCGAATCGAGCGCGAGCAGATCCTGCGCGCGCTGACGGCACAACTGGTAATCGAGACGGCGCACACGCGCCTTGATGCCCGGCACCGATACGGGGTCGACCGACAGCTCGGTCACGCCGAGGCCCACCAGGATCGGCACCGCGAGCGGATCGCCGCCGAGCGCGCCGCACACGCCGACCCACTTGCCGTGCTTCGCGGCACCGCGCACCGCGATGTCGATCAGGCGCAGCACGGCCGGATGCAGGCCGTCGGACTGCGCGGCCAGATCGGCCTGGCAGCGGTCCATCGCGAGCGTGTACTGCGTCAGGTCGTTGGTGCCGATCGACAGGAAATCCGCGTGCTGCGCGAGCTGGTCGGCCAGCAGCGCGGCCGACGGCACCTCGATCATCACGCCGACCTCGACCGGCTCGGTGCGGCCCTGGGCGCGCGCGAATTCGTCGATGCGCTTTTTCAGGCGCACGAGCTCGCCCGCGTCGGTCACCATCGGCAGCAGGATGCGCACCGCGCCGAACGGCTTCACCGCGAGCAGGCCCTGCAACTGATCGTCGAGCAGGTCGGGGCGCACCTGCGCGAGACGGATGCCGCGCAGGCCGAGCGCCGGGTTCGGTTCGGGCGGCAGCGTGAGGTAATCGACTTCCTTGTCGGCGCCGACGTCGAGCGTGCGGATGATCGCCGTGCGGCCCTGCAGCGCGTCGACGATCGACTGGTAGCTCTGCTGGTGCTCGACGACCGTCGGCGCGGCCTGGCGATGGATGAACATCAGCTCGGTACGCAGCAGGCCGACCGCGTCGGCGCCGTTGTCGACCGCGGTGTTCGCATCGTCGAGCGTCGCGATGTTCGCGGCGACCTCGATCGCGCGCCCGTCGACGGTGGCGGCCGCGGCCCCCGCCAGTTGCCGGTTCGCCTCGCGCACGCCGTCCAGGCGCTGGCGCTCGTGCCGCGCGCGCTCGACGTCGAGCGCGGTCGGCGCATGTTCGAGCCGGCCCGCGCTCGCATCGACGACGACCTGCGTGCCGTCCGGGATCGCGTACAGCGCATCGCCGACCGCCACCAGCGCCGGAATGCCGAGCTGGCGCGCGATGATCGCCGCGTGCGACGTCGCGCCGCCGCGCGCCATCACGAGCGCGGTCACGCGCTGGCGATCGAGCGACGACAAATCGGAAGGCGTGAATTCCTCGGCCGCGAGCACCGCCTCGTCGGGCAGCGCACGCGCGGCACCGTTCGTATGACCGAGCGCGCGCAGCACGCGCTTCTCGATGTCGCGCAGGTCGGCCGCGCGTTCGGCGAGCAGCGCGTCGTCGAGCTTCGACAGCGTGTCGATCTGCGTGCGGATCGTCGCGCGCCATGCGAAGCCCGCGCTCTTGCCGAGACTGATCAGGTCGCGTGCTGAGTCGATCAGCGTCGGGTCTTCCAGCAGCACGCGGTGCACCGCGAAGATGCCCGCTTCGCCGACCGCGCCGCGCGCCGATGCGTGGCGCACCGTTTCGTCGAGTTCGGCGTCGACGGCCTTCAGCGCCTGGTCGAGCTGGCGGCTCTCCGACGCGGGCGTGCCGGCGGCCTGTTCGGGCGGCACGATCTCCGCATCGTCGAGACGCACCAGCGTGCCGACCGCGATGCCGGGTGCCGCGCACACGCCCGCGAGCGTGTTCGGATCAATGGGTGCGCCGACGTTGCGCGCAACCGTCTGCGGCGCGGGCGACCTCAGCCGCGCCGGCTTTTCTTCGACTTCGCCGTGTGCTTCGCGCAGCAGCTCGTGCTCGACCGCATCGACGGCCTGCTGTGCGTGCGCGCCACGGCCGACCAGTTCGACCGTCGCGCCTTCGCCCGCACCGAGGCCGAGCAGGCCGACGACGCTCGCGATCGACGCCTTGCGGCCGTCGAACAGCACGTCGACGGTCGCGTCGAACCCGCGCACGGCTTCGCGCGCACGCGCGGCCGGCCGTGCGTGCAGGCCACCCGGCTGGGCCAGCACGATTTCACGGCGCACTTCGTGATGCGCCGCTGCGCCGGTTTGTGCCGCCTGCGCAGCCGCTTCGCCCTTGCCGCGCAACGTGAGCAGCGGCGTCTTGCCGGCCGTCGCGAAGCCGCTGGCACGATCGACGACCTCGAACGCATCCGAGTTCGCGATCGCGATCACCGACACGAGCGAATGCGCGCTGCGCGCCACCGCGTCCTGGTCGAACTCGATCAGCAGCGCGCCCGCCTCGACACGCGCGCCGGCCTCGACGTGCGCGGTGAAGCCCTGCCCGTTCAGCTCGACGGTGTCGATGCCGATGTGCAGCAGCACTTCCGCGCCTTGCGGCGTCGTGATCGTCACCGCGTGGCCGGTGCGCGCGAGATGCGACACGACGCCCGCGCACGGCGCGACGAGCTGGCCCGCGAGCGGGTCGATGCCGATGCCGTCGCCGAACATCCCGCCGGAGAACACCGGATCGGGCACGTCGGCCAGCGCGACGATCGGCCCGGTCAAGGGGCTGAGCAGGACGATCTGATCATGGGTGGAACTCTTCAACTGGGACTCCTCGGCGCGTCTCATCGGCTGTCTCGGCTATCAGTGCGTTTCGGTGACTTTGTTCAGGTGGCGCGGCGTGTCGGGATTGCGGCCGCGCGCGACGGCGAGATCCGCCGCCATTACGTAGAACGAAAGAATGGCGGCGATCGGGTCGAGCGCCGAGTGGGCGGACTGCGCGAGCGGCAAGGTCGCGCCGGGCGTGCCGGCGGGCGCCGCGAGCAGCACTGCGGCGCCGCGTGCGCGCATGTCTTGCGCGAGCTGCAGCAGGCCGGCCTGCTCGGGGCCCGGCGGGGCGAACACGAGCAGCGGATAGTCGCGGTCGATCAGCTCCATCGGGCCGTGACGGACTTCGGCGCTCGAGAACGCCTCGGCCTGGATACCGGAGGTTTCCTTCAGCTTCAGCGCGGCTTCCTGCGCGATCGCGAGGCCCAGGCCGCGGCCGATCACGATCATCCGCTCGACACCCGCCAGCGCGGCGACGGCCTGCGACCAGTCGAGCCGGCCGGCCTGCGCGAGCACGTCGGGCAGGCCACGCAATGCGGTCATCAGCGCGGCGTCGCGCTGCCAGTACGCGACGATCTGCGCGGACAGCGACAGCATCGCGATATAGCTCTTCGTCGCGGCGACCGACAATTCGGGGCCGGCGAGCAGCGGCAGCTGGTGCTCGCACGCGTCGGCGAGCGGCGACGGCAGCACGTTCACGGCCGCGACGGTGCGCGCGCCGGCTTCGCGCAGCGCGGCCATCGTGTTGACGAGATCGGGGCTCTTGCCCGACTGGGAGAAGGCGATCGCGAGCTGGTCCTGCACCTTCAGCGGCGCCTGCTGCAGCGTGGCGACCGACATCGGCAGCGACGCGACCGGCACGCCGAGGCGGCTCATCGTCAGGCTCGCGAAATAGCTCGCGGCGTGATCCGAGCTGCCGCGCGCGACCGTCAGCGCGACGGCCGGCGGGTGATCGAGCAATTGGCCGGCGAGCGCTTCGACGCGCGTGGTGTCGGCGATCTGCGCGGCGACGACCTGGGCGGACTCGCGCGCTTCCTTAAGCATATTCGACAATCGATTCTCCTTCGACGTAGGTCGCGGTGAGGTTCAGGTCGCGATCGAACACCGCGAGGTCGGCCCATGCACCGCGCTCGAGGCGGCCGCGATCGGCGATGCCGAGGTAGTCGGCCGCATAGCGCGACATCCGGTTCGACACATCGGCGATCGGCAGGCCGAGCGACACGAGGTTGCGCAGCGCCTGGTCCATCGTCAGCGTGCTGCCGGCGAGCGTGCCGTCGGCAAGACGCACGCCGCCGAGGCACTTCGTCACGTGCTGGCTGCCGAGCCGGTATTCGCCGTCGGGCATGCCCGTCGCGGACGTGCTGTCGGTCACGACGTACAGGCGCGGGATCGCGCGCAGCGCCGCACGAATCGCGCCCGGGTGCACGTGCAGCAGATCGGGAATGATTTCCGCGTATTCGGCGTGAGCAAGCGCCGCGCCCACCAGGCCGGGGTTGCGGTGATGCAGCGGCGACATCGCGTTGAACAGGTGCGTGAAGCCGCACGCGCCGTGCTTGAGCGCGGCGACGGCGTCGTCGTAGGTCGCGAGCGAATGGCCGAGCTGCACGCGCACGCCGCGCGCGGCCATCTCGCCGATGATCTCGATGTGGCCGGCGATTTCCGGCGCGAGCGTGACGACGCGGATCGGCGCGATCGACAGGTACTTCAGCACTTCGTCGAGCACGGCCGAGACGGCCGCGTCGGGCTGCGCGCCGAGCTTGCCGGGGTTGATGTACGGGCCTTCGAGATGCACGCCGAGCACGCGCGCGCCGCCCGGCGTGCGGGTACGCGCGACGCTGCCGAGGTTGCCGACGACTTTCATCAGTTCGTCGCGCGGCGCGGTCATCGTCGTCGCGAGCAGGCTCGTCGTGCCGAATTGCGCGTGCGTGCGGGCGATCGTCTCGATCGCGTCGCCGCCTTCCATCACGTCGGCGCCGCCGCCGCCGTGCACGTGCAGGTCGATGAAGCCGGGCAGGATGTAAGGCGCGTCGTTCTTCGCGGGATCGACGGGCTTGCCGTCGAGTGTCGTGATGCGGCCGTTCTCGCTATCGAGCGAACCCTGAATCCAGCCGTCGGGGGTAAGGATGTTTCCAGTCAGCATGACGTTCTCTTGATGATCTGGTGACGCGGGTATCCGCGTCGTGATTTGCAATTCCGTGTCGTTGCTTCACGGCTGTCGCGCGCGGGCAATCTCGCGCGTCAGCGTTTCAGTTCGGCGACGAAGTCGTAGTAATCGTCGCGGCAATACGTTTCGCTCACTTCGATCGCGCGCTGGTCGGCACCGTAGCCGATCCGCGTGATCACCAGCAGCGCCGAGCCCGGTTTCACCGCCATCCATTTCGCGATCGCGTGGGTCGCGTTCGCCGCGCGAAAGTGCTGCAGCGCGCGCACGACGGTCATCCCGCGCGCGTCGAGGTACTCGTACAGCGACGCACCGAGCGCCTGCGGATCGGGCACCACCGCGGCCGGCAGGGTCGAGTGCTCGACCGCCATCACGATGCCGTCCGCGCGGCGCAGCCGCTCGAGCCGCGCCACCGTCGCGCCGGGGGCGAGGCCGAGATGCGTGATCTCGTCGCGGCTCGCGGCGCGCAGCGTGCGCGACAGCCATACCGAATCGGGCACGAAGCCGCGCTGCTTCATCTTCGCGGTGAAGCCGACGAGACGCGACAGCGGATCGGCGACGCGCGGCGTGATGAAGCTGCCCGCCCCGCGCGCCCGCTTGATCAGCCCCTGCTCGACCAGCAGCGCGAGTGCGCGACGGGCCGTGATCCGCGATACGCCGACCGACACCGACAGCAACCGCTCCGACGGCAGCGCCTCGCCGGCCCGCCACGCGCCGGCGTGGATCGCGCTCGCCAGGTTGCGGGCGAGCTGCAGATAGAGCGGCGTATCGCTGAGGGGATCGGGCGCCAGTTCGGACCAGCCGGTTTCCATGTGCCTCCGGGTGTCGGACGACGACCGCAGGCCGTCGAAAGTGAGGGCATTATATAACCACCATAATACCAGTCAACGAACTGGTATTAGCGACGTGGAAATCGCCGAAAGCCTTGCCCGGCAAGCGTTTTAGTTGCGAGAAAGCCTTTGTTTACAACGCGATGCGGGATAGGGATTTACCCGGATTGGTATGCAAGGGGACAGTTCAAGCGCCGGATTTGCCGGGTTCGGAGGGATGGAAACGATACCGGAATAGAACCAGTTCGGCCGACTGGTATGCATCGACGTCGAGGGTGCCGGTACGACGGGGGCACGTGGATCGCCCGGCACCGGAAAGCCGCGGGCACACACCCTGCAATCGTGGACGGGACGAACGTTTACCGCAGCCGAATCTCACGCTGTCGTCCGCCGGCTCGAGATCCGCATCCGGCACGACCGTGATGTCCGAAGGCCCTGTCCTACTCGGCCGTCCTTTTCCACGAGCGGAACAGATCCAGCAGCGCACGGCATGGCGTCGACGTCGCCCCGCCCCGTCGCCACACCGCGCCGACGTCCATCGTCGGCACGGTCACGCTGAGATTGCGGCGGCTGATCCGGTTGCCTTCCAGGGACCAGGGCCGGTACACGAGGTCCGAGAGGATCGTCACCCCGTGCCCGAGCGCGACGAGGCTTCTCACGGCCTCGATCGACTTGCTCTGCATCCAGACGTTCGGCGTGATCCCGTAGCTTCCCCAGTACTTGCCGACGGTTCGCAGGTGCTCGTCCATGTCCAGCAGCAGATAGTTCTCGCGCGCGACGTCTTCGAGGGTGACGCGACGGGCGTCCTGCAGCGGATGATCCGGATGGGTCCACAACCGGCGAGGCGAACGAAGAATCGTCTCGTATTTCAGGTCGTCGACTTCCGCGGTGTTCGACACCAGCAGCAACGCAATATCGAGGCGATCGTCGGCCAGCATCTCCTCGATTGCTTCGCGTTCGTTTTCGACGATGCTCACGCCCAGGTTGCCGAACCGCCGCGAAATGGCGGACATCAGCGACGGCATCAGATACGCCGAGATGGTTTCGGTCATCCCGATACGGACATGCCCCGAGATCTGCTCGGGGTCCTCCTGCGCGGCGGAAACGGCACGGTCGATGGACATCGTCGCGTGCTGCACATGACGCAGGAATCGCTCGCCGGCCGGTGTCAGACGGACGCCTTTCGGATGACGCAGAAGCAGCGTGACGCCGACCGAATCCTCGAGTTTCCTCAATGCGATCGTCATCGACGATTGAGACACCGAACAAAGATTCGCCGACTTCGAAATTTGCCCCGTATCGGCAACGGAGACGAAGTATTCGATCTGGCGCAGGGTGATGTGCGTGTTCACGGGAAAGGGTCCGGGAAGTGCGGGCAGCGCAGGATCAGCGTTGTCCCGATGGTGCGGACGGTACATCGGATCGACGGTCGCGATATTGATTCAATATATATCGGACCATCGAAAGGATGAATTTGTCATGGCTGCCTCCGCTTCCTAGCATAGTCGCAAACATGAAGTGGACGATGCGAACCGATGGAGACGCAGGAAAAGAAAGGCTATTGCACGTTGTGCCGGTCGCGCTGCGGCACGGTCAACGTCGTGCGCGGCGACACGATGATCAAGGTCCGCCCCGACGACACGCATCCGACCGGCCACGCGATGTGCATGAAGGGAAAGGCCGCGCCCGAACTCGTACATCACCCGAATCGGGTGTTGCATCCCATGCGGCGCACGCGCCCGAAGGATGCCGCCGATCCCGGCTGGCAACGCATCGGCTGGGATGAGGCGCTCTCCGAGATCGCGGAACGTCTTGCTCATTTCAAACGGGAAAACGGGGCCGAGTCGGTCGCGTTTGGCGTCACCACGCCAAGCGGGACGCCGATGAGCGACAGCATCGACTGGGTCGAGCGATTCGTCTGGTCATTCGGGAGCCCGAACATTTGTTATGCGACCGAGATCTGCAACTGGCACAAGGACAGCGCGCATGCCTTTACGTTCGGTTGCGGCATTCCAGCCGCGGATTACCGGAATGCCGAGCTCATCATGCTGTGGGGAAACAATCCCGCCAACACCTGGCTGGCGCAGGCCGACGCCATCGCGAAGGGCCGCCGCAACGGGGCCAGGCTGATCGTCGTCGATCCGCGGCCGACCGCGCTCGCACGCGAGGCCGATCTGTGGCTGCGCGTGAATCCCGGGACGGATGGCGCGCTCGCGATGGCGATCGCACGGCAGATGATCGCAACCGGCAACGTCGACGATGCGTTCGTCCGGGAATGGACGAACGGCCCATTGCTCGTGCGTGCCGACACCGGGCGGTTTCTGCGCGAGCGCGACATCGACGGCGATGCGCCGGGCAACCGGTACATGCTCTGGAACGCGACGCTCGACCGGCTGGAACCGGCCGGAGAGGAAACCGCGACCCGACCTTCCGATCTGTTGATGGCCGGCGTCCGCCATGTGGCGGTCCGGGATTCGGCCGGGCACGGCATGCACGTGGCATGCACACCGGCCTTCGACCTCTATTCGGCAGCGCTCGACGCCTATACGCCGGAACATGCGGCGACGATCACCGGGGTCGACGCAGCCGACATCGTCGAAGCCGCCCGAATGCTGCGGCCGCATCAGGCAATCGCCTATCACGCGTGGTCGGGCGTCGGCATGCACACCAACGCCACCCAGACCGAGCGCGCGATTGCGACGCTGTACGCGTTGACGGGTGCGTTCGACACGCGCGGCTCGAATCGGGAATGGACGAAGCAGCCGGCCAACCCGGTCAGCAGCTACGCGATGCTGAACCCGCAGCAACGCGCAAAAGCGCTCGGCCTCGCGGATCGGCCGCTCGGCCCGCCGTCGCAAGGCTGGGTCACGGCGCGCGACGTCTATCGCGCCATCCTCGACGGAGAGCCCTACCGCGTTCGCGCGCTGGTCGCGTTCGGTACGAACATGGTGCTGTCCCAGGCGGACGGCGGCGTCGCGCACGACGCGCTCTGCGCGCTCGACTTCCATGTTCACTGCGATCTCTTCGAAACGCCGTCGTCACGCTATGCGGACATCCTGCTGCCCGTGAACACACCGTGGGAACGGGAAGGCCTGCGTCTCGGCTTCGAGATCGACGAGCGCGCGGTCGAACTCGTGCAGCTCAGGCAGCGCATGGTGCCGCCGAGAGGAGAGAGCCGCGCGGACTACGACATCGTCTTCGACCTCGCCGTGCGACTCGGCATGCAGGACACATTCTTCGGCGGCAGCATCGAGGCGGGATGGAATCACGTGCTCGAACCGCTCGGGCTGGACGTTGCGTCGCTGCGCGCCCATCCGGAAGGCATCGTCAGGCCGTTGCCTCAAAGCGAGCGGCAGTACGCGGCGGCGACGCCCGACGGCCTGCGTGGTTTCAACACGGAGACGCTGCGTGTCGAACTGTACTCCGAGAAACTGCATCGTCACGGCTACCCGCCCGTTCCGCGGTACGTACCGCCGCAGCACGGCGAAGACGCGCGGGCGGACAATCGCCGTCGCTTCCCCTGTACGTTGACCTCGATGAAGAACGGGTACTACTGCCACAGCCAGCATCGCGGCCTGCCAAGCCTGCGTCGCCGCGCGCCGTACCCGGTAGCGGAACTCAATGACGAACGGGCGGCGGAACACGGCATCGTCGACGGCGACTGGTGCCTGATCGAAACGACGAACGGCTCGGCACGCTTCAAGGCACGCGTCGTCCCGGAACTCGCGCGCGACGTGATCGTGGCCGAATACGGCTGGTGGCAAGCCTGCGACGAGGTCGGCCAGGATGCGCTCCCGGTGGACGGGCACGACAACAGCAATTTCAACCGCCTCGTCTCGGCGGCGCAACTCGATCCGGTCAGCGGATCGTCGCCGCTGCGTTCCGTGCGTTGCCGCATCAGGCTCGACCCGTCGGTCGATCCGTCGCGCCGATCGTGGAAAGGCCTGCGGGATTTTGTCGTATCCGCCATGCACGAAGAAGCGAGCGGCGTGCGAACCGTCACGTTTCGCGCCGCGGACGGCGGCGCACTGCCGGACTATCTGCCCGGCCAGCACGTGACCTTGCATGTCCCGTCGCTCGGCGACGGCGGGACGACACGCGCCTATTCGCTGACGGGCGCCGCCCGCGAAGACGATCGCCGCACGTATTCCATCTCGGTACGCCACCAGAAAGGCCTGGCCCGCGACGGCACGGCATTCGAAGGCGCGATGTCGTCGTACATCCACGGCACGCTCAAGGTCGGCGACCCCGTGTTGCTCGGTGCGCCCGGCGGGACGTTCGTCGTGCCGCCGGCATCGCGGCAGCCGGTCGTGATGTTCGCCGGCGGCATCGGCATCACGCCCTTCATCTCGTACCTGGAATCGATCCGGGACCAGGCGGACCGTGCGCCGGAGTCGAGACTCTTCTATGCGAACCTGAACAGCACGACCCACGCGTTCCGCGAACGCATCGAGACGTTGAAGCGGCGGCTGCCGACGCTCGAGGTCATCAACTGCTACAACCAGCCGCACGACGAAACGCCGGGACACGACTATCAGATGCTCGGCTATCTGTCGGCCGACGTGGTCGACGACGACCTGATCCGGCGGCGCGCGCGTTTTTTTCTGTGCGGCCCCGAACCGATGATGCAGGCGATTGCGTCGGGACTGATCGAGCGCGGCGTACCGCCGTTCGACATCTTCAAGGAGGCGTTCAGATCGCCGTCCAGGCCGACGCCCGACCCGTCGAAGCAATACGCGGTGCAGTTCGCGCGATCGCGTCGCACGGCCACCTGGACGCCTCGCGACGGCAGCCTGCTGTCGTTCGCGGAACGTCTCGGCATCGCATTGCCGAGCGGTTGCCGGGTCGGGCAATGCGAGAGCTGCGCGGTCAAGGTCATATCGGGCGAAGTCACGCATTCGAGCGGGCATGGACCGGACGAACCGGACATGTGCCTCGCCTGCCAGGCCATTCCGGCCACCGACGTCAGCATCGACGCATAACCCCCGTTCGAGGAAAGGTTCACCATGAAATTTTTCGACGCCGTCGCGACACGCGACGCACTGGATTTCGAATCGCTGGTCGCACGCCTGCGACAGGCGTTCATCGACGGCTGCCACGTCCCGCTTCGCCATGCGCACACACTCCATGCCGACGGCGAAGACGAAGGCACGGTGCTCATCATGCCCGCGTGGGAAGACAACGGCTACCTGGGCATCAAGACGGTCAACATCTTCCCGGGCAATGCGAGACACGGCCTGCCCGGACTGCACTCGACCTACGTGCTCTATGACGGGCGGACAGGCCAGCCGCTTGCGCAGCTGGACGGAAACGAAATCACGTCGCGCCGCACCGCGGCTGCGTCCGCGCTGGCCGCGACCTATCTGGCCCGCCCGGATGCGTCGCGCCTCGTGCTGATGGGGGCCGGCCGGGTCGGCAGCCTGGTTCCGCCCGCCTATCGCAGCCAGTTGCCGATCTCGGTCGTCGAGGTCTGGGACAGGGATCGCGACGCGGTTGCACGACTGGTCGACGGGCTGACCCGGCTCGGTTTCGACGCCTCACCCGTCACGAACCTCGAGGCAAGCATCCGTCGCGCGGACGTCGTCACCTGCACGACGCTTGCGACGGAACCGATTGTCCGCGGCGCGTGGCTCGCACCGGGGTCGCACCTGGACCTGATCGGCAGCTTTACGCCGCGCATGCGCGAAGCCGACGACGATTGCTTCCGGCAGGCGGAGATTTATGTCGATACGGACGAGGCACCGCAGAAATCCGGCGACCTTCTGGGTCCGCTCGCGCGCAACGTCATTGCGCCCGACCGCCTGAACCGGACGCTGACGGCGCTATGCCGGGGCGAAGCACAGGGGCGGACGAACGACAGCCAGCGCACCGTGTTCAAGGCGGTCGGCACCGCACTCGAGGATCTGGCCGCGGCCGTTCAAATAGTTGAAAAGACAAACTGAAGCCGTGACGGGCAAGGAGATCGAAATGAAAGAGCTGATGGACGTGCAGGACTGCGACGCGCCGGCGGTCGACCGTGAACGCATGCTGGAACGGATGGCCGCGGGCATGGCACGCTGGTCGGAAAAGTGGTTCCCGGACGCCTACATCTTCGCCGCGCTCGCCGTGGTGATCGTGGCGGTGGGCGCACTGACAGCCGGTGCGCCGGTCACGCGGATCGGCGTTGCGTTCGGCGATGGCTTCTGGAGCCTTATCCCGTTCACGATGCAGATGGCGATCGTCGCCATCTCGGGCTATGTCGTCGCGGTGTCGCCGCCCGCGTCGAGGCTGATCGATGCGCTCGCGCGCCTGCCTTCGTCCGGGCGCGCATCGGTAACGTTCGTTGCGCTCGTCAGTATCGTCGCATCGCTGTTCAACTGGGCGATCAGCCTGATCTTCAGCGGCCTTCTGGTCCGTGCGCTGGCCCGCCGCACCGATCTGCGCATGGATTACCGGGCAGCGGGCGCGGCGGCCTATCTCGGGATGGGTGCGACGTGGGCGCTGGGATTGAGTTCATCCGCCTCGCAATTGCAGGCAAATCCGGACAGCCTGCCCAAGGCGCTGCTGGCCATCTCCGGCGTCATACCCTTCACCGAGACGATCTTTCTCCCGCAGTCGATGCTGATGGCCGCCGTGCTGACCGGCGCGTCGCTGCTGATCGCGTATCTGTCCGCGCCCAACGACGCACGGGCGAAAACCGCGGCGGAGCTGGGCATTCATCTCGACGAAAGCCATGCGACGCTCGCACGTCCGACCCGCCCGGGGGACTGGCTCGAGTACAGTCCGCTCGTCACCATTGCCATCGTGGCGATCGGCGCGATCTGGGCCTGGCACGAGTTCACGACGAAGAATCCGCTGATCGCGATCTCGAATCTGAACACGTACAACTTTCTGTTCCTGCTGCTGGGCATGCTGCTGAACTGGCGGCCGAGACGATTCCTCAATGCCGTCGCGCGTTCGGTGCCGTCTGTTGCGGGTGTGCTGATCCAGTTTCCGCTGTACGGCGGGATCGCCTACATCCTGACAAAAGCCGCGGCACCCGCCGGACTGCCGCTCTCCGATCACCTCGCCCATTTCTTCGTTGCGATGTCGTCGCATGCGTCGTTTCCCGCAGTGATGGGCGTGTATTCGGCCGTGCTCGGGTTCTTCGTGCCGTCCGGCGGCGGCAAGTGGATCATCGAGGCGCCGTACGTCATCGAGGCGGCGAAACTGCTGCAGGTTCATCTGGGCTGGGCCGTGACGGTCTACAACGCAGCCGAGGCGTTGCCGAACCTGATCAACCCGTTCTGGATGCTGCCGCTACTCGGGGTGCTCGGGTTGCGTGCCCGCGACATTGTCGGTTTCACGTTCACGCAACTGGCGGTTCACCTGCCGCTCGTGATCTTCATGCTCTGGGCACTCGCGGGCACACTCGCCTACCATCCGCCCGTCATGCCGTAACGCGCGACGCGTTCACGGCATCGCGACGATCGATCGGCTTCACGCCCGTCGTGCCACGCGCGGTGCACCTGGCATCAATGGAACTCGCGGCTCGACGTGCGCAGGCCGCCGAGCAGCGGCGTCAGATCCTCGAAATGCTGCGCGACGAGGTGCCTCACGTCGCTCGCGACCTGCCACACGCCGGACACGGCGAGCAGCCGCGAATCGAGGGTTTCGCGGCGCTGCCGCGCGAGCAGCTCGGGCCGGACGATCAGGTTCACGCAGCCGGTTTCGTCCTCGAGCGTCATGAACATCACGCCTTTCGCGGTGCCCGGCATCTGGCGCGCGGTCACGAGCCCGCACGCGCGCGCGAGCCGGCCGTCGGGGCGGTCGTGCAGTTCGGCCGCGGACGACAGCCGCCGCGCGCGCAGCTCGGGCCGCAGCAGCGCGACCGGGTGACGGTTCAGCGTGAGGCCGGTGGTGTGATAGTCGGCGAGGATGTCGTCGGCTTCCGACGGCGCGCCGAGTGCCGGCTTCTCCACTTCGTCGATCGGTGCGGTCGCGAGCAGGTCACGCTCGGGTGCCGCTGCAACCGCTTGCCACAGCGCGTCGCGACGATGGCCGGCGAGGGTCGCGAGCGCGTTCGCGGCGGCGAGCGCTTCGAGATCGCGGCGCTCGAGCTGCGCGCGACGCGCGAGAGTGTCGACGTTGTCGAAGGGGCCCGCCGCGCGTGCGGCTTCGATCCTGCGGACAGCGGCTTCTCCCAGACCGCTCACGAGCGACAGCCCGAGCCGGACGGCCGGCTGTCCGTGCGGAGGCGGCTGGCCGGGCAGCGCTTCGAGCGATGCCTCCCAGCCGCTTTGCGTGACGTCGATCGGCAGGACCTGCACGCCGTGACGCTTCGCGTCCTGCACGAGTTGCGACGGCGGATAGAAACCCATCGGCTGGCTGTTCAGCAATGCGGCGAGGAAGATCGCCGGTTCGTGGCATTTGAGCCAGCTGCTGGCATAGGCGAGCTTCGCGAAGCTCGCCGCGTGGCTCTCGGGGAAACCGTAATCGCCGAAGCCCTTGATCTGCTCGAAGATCTGTTCGGCGAACTCGGGCGGGTAATCGCGCTCGCGCATCCCGTCGACGATCTTGCCGTGATATTGCTCCAGATTGCCCTTGCGCTTCCACGCGGCCATCGCGCGACGCAACTGGTCGGCCTCACCGGCCGTGAAGCCGGCCGCGATCATCGCGATCTGCATCACCTGTTCCTGGAAGATCGGCACGCCGTACGTCCGTTCGAGCGCGGGCTTCAGGTCCTCCTTTGGATAACTGACCTTTTCGATGCCCTGGCGTCGTTTCAGATAAGGGTGCACTGCCCCGCCCTGGATCGGCCCCGGCCGCACGATCGCCACCTCGATCACCAGGTCGTAATAAGTGCGCGGCCGCAGGCGCGGCAGCATCGACATCTGCGCACGCGATTCGATCTGGAACACGCCGACCGTGTCGGCGCGGCAAATCATGTCGTAAGTTGCGTCGTCATCCTTCGGAATGTGCTTCAACGTGAACGGCTTGCCGTCAGCCTTCGGCGGGCCTCGCCATGCGGTGCGCATGTCGAACGCGCGATGCAGCGCCGACAGCATGCCGAGCGCGAGCACGTCGACCTTCATCAGCCCGAGTGCTTCGAGATCGTCCTTGTCCCACTGGATCACGCGCCGCCCGTCCATCGCCGCGTTCTCGACCGGCACGAGCCGCGTGAGCTTGCCGCGGCTGATCACGAAGCCGCCCGAGTGCTGCGACAGATGGCGCGGGAAGTTCAGCAGCCGCGCGGCGAGCCGGGCCCACGCCTGGATGAGCGGCGTCTCGGGATCGAGCCCGGTCGTCGAGAATTGCTGCAGCAGGTCGCGACTGCCGTCGAACCAGCGATGCGCTTTCGCGACGCGATCGACCAGCACCGGATCGACACCGAGCGCCTTGCCGGTCTCGCGCAGCACGCCGCGCGGGCGATAGGTCGATACGGCTGCCGCCAGTGCGGCGCGATCGTGCCCGTACTTCTCGTAGATATGCTGAATCACTTCTTCCCGGCGCTGATGCTCGAAATCGACGTCGATATCGGGCGGCTCGCCGCGCTCCACGCTGATGAAGCGCTCGAACAGCATCGTGCTCTGATCGGGATCGACCTCGGTAATGCCGAGGCAATAGCAGACCACCGAGTTCGCCGCCGAGCCGCGTCCCTGGCACAGGATGTTCTGGCTGCGCGCGAATTTGACGATGTCGTAGACGGTCAGGAAGAACGGCTCGTAATTCAGTTTCGCGATCAGGGCGAGTTCATACCGGATCTGCCTGGCTACTTTCTCCGGCACACCATTCCAGTAACGCCGGGCCACACCCGCCCAGGTCTCCTGCTTCAGGTAGCTCGTCGGCGTATGCCCGCGCGGGACGAGTTCGAGCGGGTATTCATACTTCAGGTCATCGAGGGAGAAATTGCAGCCGTCGAGCATCGCGCACGTTTCCGCGATCTCTTCCGGCGAAAACAGCTTCCCGATCCGCCCGCGCGCACGCAGATGCTGCTCCGCATTCGGCGCGAGCGCATAACCGCATTCCGCGACAGGCATCCCGACACGGATCGCCGTCATCACGTCCTGCAGTTCCTTGCACGAGCGCCGGTGCATCGTCACGTCGCCGAGTGCGACGATGCGCACGCCGCGCCGCTCGCCCGCCGCACGAATCTCTTCGCGCTGCGCACCGTCCAGCGCGCGCTGCAACTGCACGAGCCCGAGCCGTGCACGCTCGCCGAACGTCGCGCGAAACCACGCGACCTGTGCATCGAGCACGTCCGCGCGCACCGGGTACGCGGGCACGAGAATCGCGAAGCAGTCGGGCATGCCGCGCAGGTGTGCGAATGCCTCGGGCGGCCTCGACAGCATGTGCGACGTCAGCGTGTACGTCCCCTTCGGCGCTTCCATCCGCCGCCACGAAATCAGCTCGGACAGGTTGCCGTAGCCTTCCCGATTCTGCGCGAGCAGCACGAGCCCGAACGCGCCGGGGCCCGGATCGTGGCCCGGTGCGACTTCATCCGGTGTGACTTCGAAGTACGAACCGATGACGAGCGGCAACCCTTTCGCCTTCGCCGCGACGTGCATGCGCGGTGCGCCGGCGAGCGAGCATTCGTCGGTGATCGCGATCCCGCGATAGCCGAGTTCCGCCGCACGCTCGACCAGTTCTTCCGCATGCGACGCGCCATGCAGGAACGAAAAGTTCGAACGGCAGAACAACTCCGCGTAATCGGGCAGCCAGCTGAATTCCGCAACCATGACCGTTCACCCGAACAGGCCGTGCAGGAACCAGCGCGGCGCGGCCTCGCTCGCTGCCCGCTCCTTGAACACCCAGTAGCACGCACCGGTTTCGTCCTGCGCGACGTGGTAATCGCGTGCGGCGAGCTGGCCATCGAACCACCCGGCCTCGATCCGTTCCACCGACGACATCATCCTGAGCGGCGTATGAAATACCGGCCGCTCCCCCCGCATCAACAGCGGCAGCGGCTCGTCCAGCAACCACGCGGGCCTCGGCGGCACGGCCGGCGGCCCGCCGGCCGGCTTGCCGACCTGCGCATCGAGCGGCAGCCAGCGGTTCGCGGCCTCGGGCCGGTGATCGGCGACGGGTGCCGCGCGCAGCACGTTCTCCGCGCCGAGCCGTGCGACCAGCAGCTCGAACAGCCGCGCGCGCGTCTCTTTCGTGCCGCCCGGCTCGGGGAAAAGATCGTCGGCCGGCGGCGCGACCGATTCGACGCGCGTGGCCTTCAGACGCACCGCGATCACCGCGGCCGGCAACTCGACGCGCGCGAGCCGCTCGCCGAGCAGCCGCATGAAATGCGTCTCGTCGCGCACGGGTGCGGCGAACGCGAGTTCGAGCGGCGTCGGCGGCACGGCCTGACGGCCGCGCTCGTGCTCGAGATCGAACGTCATCGCGGCCAGCGACAGCTGCCGCGCGGCCAGCCAGCCGCACAGCTGCACGACGAGCCGCCGCGCGGCGAACAGCACGGCTTCCGCGTATTCGACGCGCTCCGGCAATTCGAGCCGCACGTCGAACACCGGCGGCACCGCCATCCATGCGAGCGGCTCGACCGCATCGCCGTACGCGCGATCGAGCGCGGCCAGCAACGCGGGACCGCAGCGGCGCTGCAGCCCCGCGCGCGGCAGGTTGCGCAGGTCGGCGAGCGTGCGGCAGCCGAGGCCGTCGAACCAGCCCGCATACGGACGCGCATCGGGCAGCAGCACGCACGGCAGCCTGTCGAGCGAACGCACGAGCGACACCTGGCCGGCGACGCGGCGCCGGAGGCGTGCACGGGCCGACACGCGCGCGAGCAGCCACGCGCCACGCCCGGTCGGTGCGGCGGACAGGCGCGCCGCATAGCCGAGCGCCGCGAGCGTCGCGCGCACCTGTCGGCACAGCGACGGCAGGCCGCCGAACAGGCGCAGGCTCGGGCCGACGTCGACGATCAGCGTGGCTTCGTCGTCGAGCGCAACGCACGGCGAAAAGCGCAGCAACGCGAGCGCGACCGCGCGCAGCGCATCGGCTTCGCGCGCGGGGTCGCGTTCGACGAGCCGCGTGTGCGGCGCGAGCGTAAGCACGCCGCCGCGCTTCATGCCCGCGCGCACGCCCTGCCGGCGCGCGGGCGCATCGGCGATCAGCACGACACCCTGCTCGAGCACCGCGCAGCCTGCTTCGTCCGCTTCGTCTACGCGTTGCGCCGCGCCGTCAGACGGCGGCGGGGCGCACACGTCGAGCGGCAGGCGCGGCAGATGGATGCCGAGCAAGACGCGCATAGCGGCTCTCCACGATGGGCGACGGCAGGTCGAGCACGAGCGGCTCGCCGCGTGCGGGGCCGCGACGCTTGACGATGTCGAGCGACACGCCGCCCGGCACCGGATACAGCGCGACGCGCAGCACGGCCGGCGACGGTTGCCGCCCGGCCGACAGCGGGCGCAGCATCACGAACAGCGTGTCGCCCGTGCGCGCGGCCGCGAGATGCAGGCGCCGCAGCGCATCGGGCCGCGCATCCTGCCAGAGCAGCAGCGCGCCGCAGCACCCCGTCTTGAGCGCCTGCTCGGCAGCCCACAACGCATCGGTGCGGCTGCCGGCACGCAGCCACAGCAGCGCGTCGGACGGTACGCCGAGGCTGGCGAGCGCGGTCGCATGCGGCGCTTGAGGCGGCGCGACGAGCGCAAGCGGACGGCGCGCGCTGACGGTGCGTGCGAGCGCGGGCGCGAGCAGCCGCATCTCGCCGCAGCCCGGCTGCGCGGCCAGCAGTTCGACGAGCCCGCCGACCGGCCAGCCGCCGCCCGGCAGCTCGGCCGACAGCGGGGCGAAGCCGGTATCGATCGTGCGCGGGCCGCCGCGCGCGAGCTGGGAACCGCGCCACAGCGACGGATGAAGGGATTCGGGAGAAATGGAGGATGCGAGCATGACGCCACCCACAACTGTATGGATATACAGTATATGGCAATGCGCTCGCGTCGCACAGCACCGGCGCGAAACCGGTTTTCGTCAGAGGAGAAACGACGGGCAAGCCGGCGCGGTCGTCATGTTACGCCGCACCGGAGCGGGTGTGGCCGGACCGTGCCGCCCGAACGCGCGCCACCGCCAACCGGGCCGAATTGCCGACCCGCCGCGCCACCCCAATTCGTCGGGCTGATTCGTCGGGCCGACTTGTCGACCCGACTCGCCGGGCCGACACACCACCCCTCACGCGAACCGGCACGATGCAACACCCCGCGCCGCGCCGGCCCGCCAGCCGCCCGTCAGCCGAGCAGCAGCGCGTCGTCGTCGAGCTGCTCGTGACGCACCTTCTCGAACATCTGCAGCAGGTCCGGCACGTCGAGCCCCTTGCGCGCGTCGCCCGACACGTCGAGCACGACCTGCCCCTGGTGCAGCATCACCGTGCGGTCGCCGTAGTCGAGCGCCTGCCGCATGCTGTGCGTGACCATCATCGTCGTCAGCTTGCTCTCGGCGACGATGCGCGCGGTCAGCTCCAGCACGAACGCGGCCGTCTTCGGGTCGAGCGCGGCCGTGTGCTCGTCGAGCAGCAGGATCCGCGACGGCCGCAGCGACGCCATCAACAGGCTCACCGCCTGCCGCTGGCCGCCCGACAGCAGCCCGATCCGGTCGGTCAACCGGTTTTCCAGCCCGAGGTTCAGCAGCCGCAGCTTGTCGCGGAACAGCTCGCGCGACGGCCGGTCGAGCGCCGCGCGAAAGCCGCGCCGCGCGCCGCGCGCCATCGCGAGCGCCATGTTCTCCTCGATCGTCAGCGCCTCGCAGGTGCCGGCCATCGGATCCTGGAACACACGCGCGACGAGGTGCGCGCGATCCCACGCGGCCTTGCGCGTGACGTCCGTGCCGTCGATCGAGATGCGTCCCGCATCGACGGCCTGGTCGCCGCTGATCGCATTGAGGAAGGTCGATTTGCCGGCGCCGTTCGAGCCGATCACCGCGACGAACTGGCCGTCGGGAATCTCGAGCGACAGCCCGCGCAGCGCGCGCGTCTCGATCGGCGTGCCGGGATTGAACGTCAGTTTCAGGTCTTGTGCGGACAGCATGTCAGGCCCCTCCGTTCTTGCGCGCGAACAGCTTCTTGCGCGTTGCCGGCAGCACCAGCGCGATCGTGACGAGCGCGGCCGTCACGAGGTTCAGGTCCTGCGCCTTCAGGCCGATGAATTCGCTGTTCAGCGCAAGCGCGATGAAGAAGCGGTAGACGATCGCGCCGAGCACGACGGCGAGCGTCGTCAGCACGAGCCGGCGCGCCGGCAGCAGCGTCTCGCCGATGATCACCGCGGCCAGCCCGATCACGATCGTGCCGATCCCCATCGAGATGTCCGCGCCGCCCTGCGTCTGCGCGAACAACGCACCGGCGAGCGCGACGAGCGCGTTCGACAGCGCCATCCCGGCGAGCGTCGCGCGGCCGGTCGCGATGCCCTGCGCGCGCGCCATCCGCGGGTTCGCGCCGGTCGCGCGCATCGCGAGGCCGAGCTGCGACGAGAAGAACCAGTCGAGGCCGAGCTTCGCGACCACGACGACGATCGCGAGCAGCGCGGGGCGCAGCACGTAATCGGGCATCCAGTCGGGCTGCAGCACGGTGAAGACGGTCGGCTCGGTGATGAGCGGCACGTTCGGCCGGCCCATGATCCGCAGGTTCACCGAATAGAGCGCGATCATCATCAGGATGCTGGCGAGCAGGTCCATGATCTTCAGGCGCACGTTGAGCCAGCCGGTGATGAAGCCGGCCACCGCGCCCGCGACGATCGCGATGCAGGTCGAGCTGAACGGGTCGTAGCCGGCGGAGATCAGCGTCGCGGCGACGGCGCCGCCGAGCGGAAAGCTGCCGTCGACGGTGAGGTCGGGGAAGTTGAGGATGCGAAACGAGATCAGCACCCCGAGGGCGACGAGGCTGAAGATCAGGCCGATCTCCAGGGCGCCCAGAAACGAGAACAGAGACATGATGGGGAAATCCTGTTGCTTCCCGGCCGGACGTGTACGGCCGGGCGAAGCGAACGGGCGGCCCCGGGTGGGAGCCGCCCGTCCGGCGGTGTCGTTCAGGCCCGGATCGGGCCTGCAGGCGCGGCGGTCGGGCCGCGGCTTACTTGATGACCGTCTTCGCGTCCTTGAGCAGATCCGGCGCGAGCGTCACGCCCTGCTTCGCGGCCGCGCCCGTGTTCGCGAACAGCTCGAGGTTGCTGCTCGTTTCCGACGCGATCGCGCCCGGCTTCTCGCCCTTCAGGATGCGCGCGACGACCTTGCCCGTCTGGCGGCCGAGGTCGCCGTAGTTGATGCCGAGCGCCGCGATGCCGCCGCGCTTCACGCTGTCGGTGTCGCCGGCGACGAGCGGGATCTTCGCTTCGTTCGCGACCTTCACGAGCGCTTCGTACGCGGACACGACGTTGTTGTCGGTGTTCGTGTAGATCACGTCGACCTTGCCGATCAGGCTTTTCGCCGCCGGGCCGATGTCGACGGTGCGCGGCGCGGCCGCTTCCTTCAGCGTCATCCCCTGCTTCGCGAGGATTTCCTTCAACGCCTTCACGACGACGACCGAATTCGCCTCGCCCGGGTTATAGACCATGCCGACCGTCTTCGCGTTGGGCACGACGCGCCTGATCAGCGCGACCTGGCGATCGAGCGGCAGCTTGTCGGACACGCCCGTCACGTTGGTGCCCGACGGGCCCCAGCCCTTCACGAGCTGCGCGGCGACCGGATCGGTCACGCCCGAATAGACGACCGGCACGCTCTTCGTCGATGCAACCACCGCCTGCGCGGCCGGCGTCGCGATCGCGACGATCACGTCGGGCTGGTCGCCGACGAACTTGCGCGCGATCTGCGCGGCCGTGCCCGTGTTGCCCTGCGCGCTCTGGTATTCCCACTTGAGCTTGTCGTCGCCGTAACCTTCCGCCTTCAGTTCGGCGCGCACGCCGTCGCGGATCGCATCGAGCGCCGGGTGGTCGACGATCGACAGCACCTTGACGGTCTGGGCGTGCGCGGCACCGGCCAGCGCGAGCGCGGCCACGCCGGCCGTGATCGAACGGATCGCGAAAGTCTTGAAACGCTTCATGGGTGTGTCTCCCCCGTATTGTGTCGGTTCTGGATGATGAATTTCCGCCGCCGTCATGCGGGCGCCGCCACACGTGCGACGCGGTGGCGGCCGGCCCGTGCGCCCCCCGGGAAGGTGCGCAGCGGCGAACGCACGAGGATACCATTTCCGCAGACCACCGCCTGACTCCGAGCTTTCTTGAAAAGGCCGGGCCGCGGCGCCCGCCGGGGCGCCGTCACCGCGCGCGAAGCCCGGCCGGCGGCAGTTTCGGCCGGCCCCGGCGCAACGCGTCAGCCGTGCTCGCGGCTTTACGTTATGCTGTCGGCCGACCCAGTCCACACCATCGGAGGCGACATGAAACGGGAGATCCGAGCCATCGCATTCGCGGCTGTCGCGCTGGTGTTGCCGGGGGCGGCGTTCGCGCTGACCGACGGCAGCGCGCAATACGACGACTGCATGCTCAATGCGCTGCGCGAGAGCCGCAACGGTGCGGCGGCCCAGTTGATCCAGCGCTCGTGCGACGCGCTGTACCGCAACAACGCGATGCTGCTGCCGCGCGAGCGGCGCTTTCACGAGTGCGTCGTGCAGTCGCTGCCGGGCGTGCGCGACAACTATGCGATCCAGCAGATCATGTCGATCTGCTCGCGGCGCGGCGAGATGTGAGACGACGCCGGACGCGGCATCCCGCGGCCCCCGACCGGCCGCGCCAATGAAAAAGGGCCTGCTCGATGCAGGCCCTTTCGTTCAGCGGTCCGGCCGGTGTGCGGCGTTCAGAACGACGCGACCATCGAGCCCTTGAACTGCTTCTTGATGAATTCGCGCACTTCCGGCGACTGGTACGCCTTGACCAGCTTCTTCACCCACGGCTGGTCCTTGTCCTTCGCGCGCACGGCGATCAGGTTCGCGTACGGGCTCGTCAGCGATTCGAGCGCGATCGCGTCCTTGGTCGGCTGCAGGTTCGCGGCGAGCGCGTAGTTCGTGTTGATCACGGCCGCGTCGACGTCCGACAGCACGCGCGGCAGTTGCGCGGCGTCGAGTTCGGAGATCTTCAGCTTCTTCGGGTTCTCGGCGATGTCGAGCACCGTCGCGTTGTTGCCGCCCGTGCCGGCGCCCGCCTTCAGCTTGATCACGCCCTGCGTCTGCAGCAGCAGCAGCGCGCGGTTCTCGTTCGACGGATCGTTCGGCACCGCGAGCTTCGCGCCTTGCGGCAGGTCCTTCAGCGTCTTGAACTTCTTCGAGTACACGCCGATCGGCGAGATGTAGGTCAGGCCCGCGCTGACGATCTTGTAGCCGCGCTGCTTCACCTGGCTGTCGAGGTAGGGCTGGTGCTGGAAGCTGTTCGCGTCGAGGTCGCCCGAATCGAGCGCCGCGTTCGGCTGCACGTAGTCGTTGAACTCGATGACCTTCACGTTCAGGCCTTCCTTCTCCTTCGCGACCTTCTGCACGAGCTGCCACACTTCCGCATCCGGGCCGGCCACCGTGCCGACCTTGATCACCTTGTCTTCGGCGTGCGCGCCTGCCGACAGCGTCAGCGCTGCGCCGGTGGCCAGCACGGAAAATACCTTCAGGAGACTGCGACGCTTCATCTGTTTCTCGCTTTCTTGCTTACTGGAAATGGGGCGCGATACGGGTATGCCCCGACTCGCAGGAAGGGGCAAATGGTGTCACAGGATCGGCGGGAAGTGAAATACATCCCGCTCATATGGGTATGCACCGCAGCGGTGCCGGCGGAGGCTGCGCGACTCGGCCGTTAGTTGCGTTTGAGCGACGTGCGCGTCAGCCGGTGTGCGTCACGCCGCCGTCGCATGGTCGGCCGCCTTCGTGCCGAATGCAGGCTCGCCCCTCTGCCCGCCGGCCCGGCGCGGCGACAGGCCGTCTGCATCGACGACCCGGAACGCGCCGACCGCATCGCGCAGCCGCGCGGCCTGTTCCTGCAGCGACGCGGCGGCCGCCGCCGCTTCCTCGACGAGCGCCGCGTTCTGCTGCGTCACCTGATCCATCTGCGTGACCGCGCGCCCGACCTGCGTGATGCCGCTCGCCTGCTCCTCGGACGCGGCCGCGATCTCGCCCATGATGTCGGTCACGCGCGCGACGGCCTGCAGGATCTCGCCCATCGTCGTGCCGGCCTGGCCGACCAGCGTCGAGCCGTTGCGCACGCGCTCGACCGAGTCGACGATCAGCTCGCGGATCTCCTTCGCGGCCGTCGCGCTGCGCTGCGCGAGCGAGCGCACTTCGCCCGCGACCACCGCGAAGCCGCGGCCCTGCTCGCCCGCGCGCGCCGCTTCCACCGCCGCGTTCAGCGCGAGGATGTTGGTCTGGAACGCGATGCCCTCGATCACGCCGATGATGTCGGCGATCTTGCGCGAGCTGTCGTCGATCTCGCCCATCGTGCCGATCACGCGGTTCACGACGTCGCTCCCCGTGCGTGCAATCTCCGATGCGTTGTTCGCGAGCCCGCTCGCCTGTCGCGCGTTGTCGGCGTTCTGCTTCACCGTCGCGGTCAGCTGCTCCATGCTCGCGGCGGTTTCCTCCAGCGACGCGGCCTGCTCCTCGGTGCGCTGCGACAGGTCGTCGTTGCCGGCGGAGATCTGGCGGCTCGCCGACGCGATCGATCCGGCCGACTGGCGAATCCCGCCGATCGTCGCCTGCAGGCGGGCCTGCATGTCGTGCATCGCGGCCATCATGCTCGTACGGTCGCCCGCGCGCACGGGCACCGGCTGCGTCAGGTCGCCCTGCGCGATGCGCGCCGCGAGCGCGGCGGCTTCGTCGGGCTCGCCGCCGAGGCTGCCGCGCACGTTGCGGATGATCACCAGCATCGCCGCGCTGATCACGAAGCCGATCACGAACACGACCGCGAGGTGGCCGAGCAGCGTCCGGTAATAGATGGTGTCGATGTCCTTCAGGAAGACGCCGCTCGAGATGTTCCAGTCCCACGGCGTGAAGCGCGTGACGTAGCTGATCTTCGGCACGGCGGTTTCGCTGTGCGGCAGGCGCCCGCGGTACTCGGCGAAGCCGCTGCCGGTTTCCTTCGCGGCGTTCAGGATCGTGACGAACAGCGGCTTGCCGTCCGGGTCGAGATAGTCGCCGACCGGCGTGCCGACCAGCTTCGGCAGCGTCGGATGCATCAGCACGACCGGCTTCGAGTCCATCACGAACACGTAGCCCGAATCGCCATAGCGCATCGCGGCCAGGCTCGCGAGCGCGTCGCGCTTCGCGTCGGCCTCGGGCAGCGTGCCGCCCTGCGCGAGTGCGTGATACGCCTTCACGATGCCGGCCGCCGAGTCGACGAGATTCGCGATGCCTGCCTTGCGTTCGGCGAGCATCGTCGCGCGCGTCTCGTATGCGCTCCATGCGCCGACGCCCAGGAGACCGATCCATACCAGCGCAAGCGCGAGCCACAGCTTGCGGTTCAAACTCATTCTGCTCATCTGCGTGCCTTTGTCGATGTCGATGCGCACGCTGCGCGCGAACGGCCCGCCCCGCGCAAACGCTTGCCTTTTTATTTACGGCACCGAGGCTTACAACTTGAATACGCGCGGGTGCGGCAAACCGCCGGTCGGTCGGCCGCCCGCAGCGCGACAGCCCGCATCCGCTGTGCTAAAAAGACCGGCTGGCCGGCACACGAGGAGCCGGCACCATTCCGGGGGCCATCCATGTACGTCATCGACATCCACTACACCGCATCGCTCGAACATATCGACGATGCGCTCGAACGCCATCGCGCATTCCTGCAGCCGCAGTTCGACAAGGGCATCTTCATCGCGGCCGGGCCGAAGGTGCCGCGCGAAGGCGGCGTGATCCTCGCGGCCCGCATCGATCGCGACGAGCTGGACGCGATCCTGAAGACCGATCCGTTCGTCACCGAGGGGCTCGCCACGTATCGCGTGACGGAATTCCGGATCACGCGCGCCGCATCCGGCTTCAACGTACCCGCGCTGCCGTAACGCGACATGCGACGCGTGCGCGATGCGCGCGCGCCGACACGCCGCCCGACGGGCGGCGCATGCCAACAACGAGGAGAGAACCAGGGTGACGACGCGTGACGGCCGTCACGCGCAACGCCGGGCCGGGCGCCCGGCGGCTGCCGGTCAGTCGACCAGCAGCTTCAGGTCGTGGACCCACGGGCCGGGGCCCTGGCCGTCACGCACGAACAGGCGCAGCTTGCCGTCGCGGTCGAACACGTAGCTCGCGGCGGTGTGATCCATCGTGTAGCTGCCGGGCGTCTTGCCGGGCACCTTCGCGTAGTACACGCGGAAATCCTTCGTGACCTTCTTCAGCGCGGCTTCGTCGGCCGGCCGCAGGCCGATGAACGACGGATCGAACGCGGGCACGTACTGGCCGAGCAGCGCCGGCGTGTCACGCTCCGGGTCGACGGTGACGAACAGCACCTGCACGCGTTTCGCGGCATCGGGCCCGAGCTGCTTCAACGCTTCGGACAGCTCGGCCATCGTCGTCGGGCACACGTCCGGGCAGTGCGTATAGCCGAAGAACATCACGACGGCCTTGCCCTTGAAATCGCCGAGCGTGCGCACCTTGCCGGCCGTATCGGGCAGCGAGAAGTCGCTGCCGAACTGCGTGTTGCCGGTGATGTCGAGATTCTGGAATTTCGGCGCGTTGTCGCATCCGGCGAGCAGCAGCGCTGCCGTGAATGCGCATGCGAGCATCCAGCCTTGGCGCGCGCGGCGCCCGAACCGTGATTGGAGCATTGCGTTCAAACCGTGCGGTTACACGCCGAGCAGCGGGCGTGCATAGTGATCGACGAGCAGCGCGGCAAACAGCAGCGACAGGTAGACGATCGAGTAGCGGAAGGCCTTGCGGGCGAGTTCGTCCGAATAGTCGCGATGGATCTTCCACGCATACGCGAGGAACACCGCGCCGAGCAGCACCGCGCTCGTCAGGTAGACGGCCCCGCTCATCCCGGAGATGAACGGCATCAGCGTGACCGCGAACAGGATCACCGTGTACAGCAGGATATGCAGCCGCGTGAACTTCTCGCCGTGCGTGACGGGCAGCATCGGCAGCCCCGCGTTTTCGTAATCCTTGCGGCGATACAGCGCGAGCACCCAGAAATGCGGCGGCGTCCACACGAAGATGATCAGCACGAGGATCCACGCGTCGCCCGGCACCGCGCCGGTGACCGCGGCCCACCCGAGCGCCGGCGGCATCGCGCCCGACGCGCCGCCGATCACGATGTTCTGCGGCGTCATCGGCTTGAGCAGCAGCGTGTAGATCACCGCATAGCCGACGAAGGTGGCGATCGTCAGCCACATCGTCAGCGGGTTCGTGAACGTATAGAGCGTCCATGCGCCGACGCTGCCGAGCACGGCCGAGAACAGCAGGATCTGCGGCGTCGTGATCTCGCCGCGCGCGGACGGGCGCCACGCGGTACGGCGCATCATCGCGTCGATCTTCTGTTCGACGAGGCAGTTGATCGCGAACGCCGCGCCGGCCAGCAGCCAGATACCGACCGTACCGCCGATCAGCACGTGCCACGGCACCATGCCCGGCGTCGCGAGGAACATGCCGATCACCGCGCAGAACACCGCGAGCTGCGTGACACGCGGCTTCGTCAGCGCCATGTACTGGGAAAAGCGGCTACCGGGCGATTGGGAGAGGGTGCTTTGCATGGGGGCGGTCACGCCGGGGCGGCGTCGCGCGCAGGCTGCGCGACACGGCCGGGGCGGCTTGAAAGGATGCGAAAGTTTAACATGACGACGAGCAGCAGCAGGATCGCGGCCCCGCCGTTGTGCGCGACGGCGACCGGCAGCGGCCACTGCAGCACGATGTTGGTCAGGCCCGTCACGAACTGCAGCAGGACGACCAGCAGCACGCCGTTCGCGGGCCGCCGCAGCGATTCGAAGCGGCGCATCTTCAGCGCGAACGCGACCAGATACGCGACCACGACGAACGCGAACGTGCGGTGCGTCCAGTGGATCGCGACCAGCGCGTCCTGCGTGATCGCGTCGCCGTCCTTCGTCATTCCGAGCGCGCGCCACAGGTGGAAGCCGTGCTGGAAGTCCATCGGCGGAATCCACTGGCCGTTGCAGGTCGGGAAGTCGGTGCATGCGAGCACCGCGTAGTTGGTGCTTACCCAGCCGCCGAGCGCGATCTGCACGACCAGCAGCACGAGCGCCGCGAGCGCGGCCGCGCGATAGCGGCCGGCTTCCGGATCGTACGACGGCAGCGGCGTCTGCCGCGCCGCAAGCCACCCGAGCGTGCCGAGCAGCGTGAGGCCGAGCAGCAGGTGGATCGTGACGATCACCGGCTGCAGCTTCATTGTGACCGTCCACGCGCCGAACGCGCCCTGCACGAGGATCAGCAGCAGCAGGCTCGTCGGCCACCACGGCGACACGTGCAGCGGGCGGCGGCGCAGCCTCGCGGACCACGCGATCACGACCTGCGCGATGATCAGCACGCCGATCGCCATCGCGAAATAGCGGTGGATCATCTCGATCCACGCCTTCGTCATGCTGACGGGGCCCGTCGGCATCGCCTGGTGCGCGGCCGTGATCGCGGCGTGCGCGATGAACGGCGACGACGTGCCGTAGCAGCCCGGCCAGTCAGGGCAGCCGAGCCCCGAGTCGGTCAGCCGCGTGAAGCCGCCGAACATCACGAGGTCGAGCGTCAGGAAGGTGGTGATCCACACCAGCTTGCGAAACTTGTTGTCGTCGGCCTTCACCCACACGTACGACAGCGGCAGCAGCGCGATGCACAGGCCGATCAGGCCGAGTTGCAGTAGATACGACATCGGTTCTTTGCCTCTCGTCTTGCCTTAGCCGATGCTCGACCACTTCAGCAGCTTCGTCACGTCCGACTTGATCTTGCTGGGGTTCGGATCCTTCGGGAAACGCATCATCAGGTTGCCGTTCGGGTCGACCATGTAGAGGTGGTCGCTGTCCTTCGTGCCGGCATCGGCCGGCAGCCATGCGGCCACCGCGGCCGGATCGGCGACGAGCCGGCGTGTGTCGGGGTACGCGTCGAGCACCTTCTGCGGCATCGCGCCCGCATCGCTGCGCAGCCACACCATCGTGATCCGGTGCCGCTCGCCTGCCTGCGTGACGCGGATCTGGCGCATGAAATAGAGCTTCTGCGCGCATGCGTCGTCACACGCGCTGCGGTCGGTCATCACGAACAGCCACACGCCGCGCAGCGACGACAGCGGCACGGTCTTGCCGGTTTCGTCGGTCACCTGCAGATCCGCGGGGATCGGACGCTGCGGCTCGATCAGCGTGCCGTAGTTCGTCGAGCCGCCCTTCGGCTTGATCACGTAATAGGTGAAGTACGACGCGATCATCGGTGCCGCGCACACGAGACCCAGCAGCACGAGCATCCAGCGGCCGCGCTTGCGGGCCGCCGGCGACATCGGCGCAGCGGCCGAACCCTGACGGGAAGATTGCATGGACAAATCAAACCTCTCGAAACGAACCCGCGGCGCCGGCGCCGCGTCCTGGCATGGCGCTCACGCGCCGGCCGACTTCTTCGCCGCACGCCGCGCGGCGTACAGGCCGAAGCCGAGCGCGGCCGCCGCCATCGCCCACCACTGAAACATGTAACCGTAATTGCGCTCGACGCCGGTCGTCGCCGCCGGCCAGTCGCGCACGAGCTTGTCGCCGTCGTCGCTCGTCTGCTGGATCACGAACGGCTGCAGCGGCAGCCCCGTTTCCTTCGCATACGCGGCGACGTCCAGGTTCTGCCGGATCTTCTGGTGCGCCGCCGACCCGCCTTCGCCGAGCTCGAACGCACGCGACGCGTCGGCACGCGCGATGCCCACGATCTCGACATCGCCCGCCGGCGTCGCGAACGGCTCGATCGCCGTGCGATCGGCGATATTGCGCGGCAGCCAGCCGCGGTTCACGAGCACGACGCCGCCGCCCGTGAGTTTAAACGGCATCACGACGTAAAAACCCGGCTGGTCGTTATACGGCCGATTGTCGAGGAACACCGCCTGTTCAGGCAGGAAACGGCCCTTCGCCCGCACGCGGTGAAACTCGATCGACGCGAGCGGCATCGGCTGCGCGCCGACGTCGACGGGCGCCGCCTGCTCGTAGCGCTCGATGCTCGCCTGCAGCACTTCCTTCTGGTGCGCGCGGTCGCGCTGCCAGAAACCGAGACGGATCGTGACCGCGACGACGACGAGAATCAGCAGCGCAGGCAGCCAGCGAATCTTCATCATGCGGCCCGCCCGGCATGTGCCGGAATGCGAAGTGCGATAATTATCCTCTTCCTTCCGAATTGCCGTCGTCCGGTTCGTGTCATGCACATACTCGTTCCCATCGCCTTCGTCCTCATCATTGCCAGCATGGGCTCGGCGCTCTACTTCATGATGCACGACCGAGGCCACACGAAACGCATGGTCTGGTCGCTCGCCACCCGCGTCGGGCTGTCGGTCTCGCTGTTCCTGCTCATCCTGGTCGCGAACTGGATGGGCTGGATCCATTCGACCGGCCTGCCGATCGGGCGTTGATGCCGTTGCCGCGGTCGCCGCTGTGACATTTCGCCGCACGGCCGCGCCACCAAGCAAAAGCGCCGCCTGACTGAGTCGCGGCGGCGCCAGGGTGGTGTCGCTCGCAGCCTCGCTGCCGCGCCCACGACACCAATGAAAACGGCCCGCGCATTGCTGCGCGGGCCGTTTTTCCATTTACAGCCAGTAGACGACGACGTACAGGCCGAGCCAGACGACGTCGACGAAGTGCCAGTACCACGCGGCGCCTTCGAATGCGAAGTGGTGATCGGGCTTGAAGTGGCCGCGGATCATCCGCACCAGCACCACCGCGAGCATCGTGCCGCCGAGGAACACGTGGAAGCCGTGGAAGCCCGTCAGCAGGAAGAACGTCGAACCGTACACGCCCGAGTTCAGCGTCAGGTTCAGTTCGTTGTACGCGTGGTAGTACTCGAAGCCCTGCAGGAACAGGAAGCAGATACCGAACACGAGCGTCGCGGCCAGCCATGCGATCGCCTTCTTGCGATGGTCGTCACGCAGCGCGTGGTGCGAGATCGTCAGCGTCACGCCCGACGACAGCAGGAACGCGGTGTTCAGCGTCGGGATCGGCCACGGGCCCATCGTCTTGAAGTGACCGGCGAGTGCTGCCGGGCCTTCGTTCGGCCACACGGCGGAGAAATCCGGCCAGATCAGCTTGTAGTCGAGGCTGCCGAGCTGGTGCAGCGCGATTTCGCGTGCATAGAACAGCGCGCCGAAGAACGCGCCGAAGAACATGACTTCCGAGAAGATGAACCAGCTCATGCTCCAGCGGTACGACTTGTCGACGTTCTTGCCGTAATGACCGCCTTCCGACTCGGCGATCGCGTCGCCGAACCAGTGATACAGCGTGAAGAGCAACCACAGCAGGCCGAGCAGTGCCGTAAACGGCGCCCAGTCGTGACCGTTGATCCACAGCGCCGCCGATCCGAGCATGACGAGCAGGCCGATGGCCGCACTGATCGGATGGTGCGACGGATGCGGCACGAAATAGTACGGGGTCTGGTTTTGACCGCTCATGCTTGATTCTCCACTTCTGTCCAATTTGTGTACCGGAAACCGCTCCGGCTTTATTTCTTGCGCGGCGTGACCGCCACCGCTCTTTCCTGCACGCGGCGCCGTGGCGCCGCGCACTGCATTCTTTCGTGACCGCGCGCCGCTAGCCGTACGCCTCAGCCCACGACGGCACGCACGATCAGGATCAGCACGCCGATGAACACACCGGCCGCCAGCAACGCGACGATCAGCACGTGCAGCGGATTCAGCTGCGTCGCGTCGGCCTCCAGGTCGCGCCGCTTGCGCACCCCGAAGAACGACCACAGCACGGCCTTCAGCGCCTGACCGAACGACCCGCCCCGCTTGACCTCCGTCATCGCCCCGCCTCCGTCGTCATGCGTCCGGCTTCGCCGCGCCCTGCGCCGCGGTCTTGCCCGGCGCCGGCGCCGGCGTGGCCGGCGTATTCAGCTCGAAGAACGTGTACGACAGCGTGATCGTCTTCACGTCCTTCGGCAGTTTCGGATCGATCACGAACACCACCGGCATCTTGCGCGATTCGTTCGCGGCCAGCGTCTGCTGCGTAAAGCAAAAGCACTCGATCTTCTTGAAGAACTCCGTCGCCTGCTTCGGCGCGTAGCTCGGAATCGCCTGTGCAACGACCGGCCTGCCCTGCCCGTTCGTCACGTCGTACACGATCGTCGTCAGCTCACCCGGATGCACGTCGAGGCTGTTGTGCTCCGGCTTGAAACCGAGCGGGCCGCGCGCATTCGCGTCGAACTCGACCGACACCGTGCGGCTGGTGTCGACCTGCGAATTCTTCACCTCGCGCTCGCTCACGTCGCGCTGCACCAGGTTGTTGATGCCGGTGATCTGGCAGATCGCCCGGTACATCGGGATCAGCGCGAAGCCGAAACCGAACATCAGCCCGGCCACGACGAAGAGCTTCACCAGCATCGAACGATTGAACGCGCGATCGACGGCGCCCTCTTCCGGCTTCGACATACGACAACTTCCTCGCTACTGCGTCTGTTGCTGCATCAGTGAGTGGACAGCCACCACTGCTTGATCACGACACCCACAAAAAAAACGGCGGCGATGACGAGCAGGATGAGGCCGAGCCGCTTGTTGCCCGCGCGGATCTGCTCGGGCGTTCGTCTTTGTTGTGGATTCCGGTTCATCTGAAACTTCGCTGACATTTCAATTCCGCGCCCGCCGCGCCTGCCTGCGCGGCAGGCAACGGCGGAGCGCAGGGTGAAACTTATTCGACGTGCGGCGGTTGCTCGAACGTATGGAAGGGAGCCGGGCTCGGCACCGTCCACTCGAGGCCCGTCGCGCCATCCCACGGCTTGTCCGACGCCTTTTCCAGCTCGCCGCCGCCACGGTAGGCCGGCAGCGCGACCGCGAACAGGAAGTACACCTGCGCGAGGCCGAAGCCGAATGCGCCGATCGTCGCGACCTGGTTGAAGTCCGTGAACTGCGCCGGGTAGTCCGCATAACGACGCGGCATGCCGGCGAGACCGACGAAGTGCATCGGGAAGAACGTCAGGTTGAAGAAGATCATCGACGACCAGAAGTGGATCTTGCCGCGCGTCTCGTTGTACATCCAGCCCGTCCACTTCGGCGCCCAGTAGTACCAGCCCGAGAACAGCGCGAACAGCGAGCCGGCCACCAGCACGTAGTGGAAGTGCGCCACCACGAAGTAGGTGCCGTGATACTGGATGTCGAGCGGCGCCATCGCGAGCATCAGGCCCGTGAGACCGCCGAACGTGAACACGAACAGGAAGCCGATCGCGAACAGCATCGGGGTTTCGAAGGTCATCGAGCCGCGCCACATCGTCGCGAGCCAGTTGAACACCTTCACGCCGGTCGGCACCGCGATCAGCATCGTCGCGTACATGAAGAACAGCTGGCCGGTGACCGGCATGCCCGTTGCGAACATGTGGTGCGCCCAGACCATGAACGACAGGATCGCGATCGAAGCCGTCGCGTACACCATCGAGCTATAGCCGAACAGCGTCTTGCGTGCGAACGCCGGGATCACCTGCGACACGATCCCGAACGCCGGCAGAATCATGATGTACACCTCGGGGTGGCCGAAGAACCAGAAGATGTGCTGGTACATCACCGGGTCGCCGCCGCCTGCCGCGTTGAAGAACGACGTGCCGAAGTGACGGTCGAACAGCACCATCGTGATCGCGCCCGCCAGAACCGGCATCACCGCGATCAGCAGGTACGCCGTGATCAGCCACGTCCATGCGAACATCGGCATCTTCATCAGCGTCATGCCCGGTGCGCGCATGTTCAGGATCGTCACGACGATGTTGATCCCGCCCATGATCGACGACGCACCCATGATGTGCACCGCGAAGATCGCGAAGTCCATGCCCGGGCCCATCTGCGTCGACAGCGGCGCGTAGAGCGTCCAGCCGGCGGCCGTCGCGCCGCCCGGCGCGAAGAACGAACCGACCAGCAGCACGGCAGCGACCGGCAGCAGCCAGAAGCTGAAGTTGTTCATCCGCGCGAACGCCATGTCGGATGCGCCGATCTGCAGCGGAATCATCCAGTTCGCGAAGCCGACGAACGCCGGCATGATCGCGCCGAACACCATGATCAGGCCGTGCATCGTCGTGAGTTCGTTGAAGAACTCCGGACGCATGATCTGCAGGCCCGGCTCGAACAGCTCGGCCCGGATGCCGAGGGCCATCACGCCGCCCGACAGGAACATGATGAACGAGAACAGCAGGTACAGCGTACCGATGTCCTTGTGGTTGGTGGCGAACAGCCAGCGCCGCCAGCCGTGCGGCATTTCGTGCGCGTGGTCGTCGTGCGCGTGGTCCGCGGCTACGTCGTGCCCGATGCTAGACATGAGAATCTCCTAATGCGAATACGTCGACTAACTCAGCGACACGTCAAGCCGCCGGCCCAATCTCGACACGCCGGGCTTCCTTCGCGTCCGCCCCGCCCGTGATCGTTTCCGGCTTTTTGAGAATAATGTGGTCTTCCGCCACGCCTGCTGCCTTCAGCGCGTCGCGCACGGCTTGCGCGCGATGCTTCGCCAGTTCGGCGTTCGCGTCGGCCGAGCCCGTCTTGTCGGTGAAACCCGACAGCGCGAGCTTCGCGTCCGGATGTGCCTTCGCATAGTCGGCCGCGGCGGCGATCGCCGCTTTCGCGTCGGCCGGCAGCACGCTCTTGCCCGTCTCGAAGTAGATCGTCGACAGTGCGGCCGATGCCGACGCTGCCGCCGGCTGTTCGGCTGCGCCCGACGCGGCTTGCGCCGGCGCCGAAGCCGCTTCGGCCGGTGCTGCGGCGCCTGCGGTGTCTTCCGGCATCTTGCCGTTACGCGCGTCGGCCACTTGCTTCGGCTGCAGCAGGTCGTTCTTGTGGTTGCCCCACGAGTTGCGTTCGTACGTGATGACCGAAGCGATGTCGAGATCCGACAGCGACGCCCACGACGGCATTGCGCCCTTGCCGTGCAGCACGCGCTCGACATGGCCGGCGATCGGGCCGTTCACGATCGGGCTGCCGTCCATGGCCGGGAATGCGCCGAGGCCCTTGCCGCTCACCTGGTGGCAGGCCGCGCAGTTCGCCTTGTAGACTTCCTCGCCGTGCGCGACGAGTTCGGCCATCGTGTAGACCTTGTTCGGATCGACTGCGGCGCCGGCCAGCTTGGCCTTCTGCGCGGTGACCCACTTCGCGTAGTCTTCGTCCGACAGGACTTCGACGACGACCGGCATGTACGCGTGTTCCTTGCCGCACAGCTCGGTACAGAAACCGCGGAACGTACCGACCTTGTCGGCCTTGAACCACGTGTCGCGCACGAAGCCGGGGATCGCATCCTGCTTCACGCCGAACGCGGGCACGTACCACGAGTGGACGACGTCGTTCGCGGTCGTGATGATGCGGATCTTCTTGTTGACCGGCACGACGAGCGGGTTGTCGACTTCCTGCAGGTAGGTGTCGGTGATCGGCTTCTTGCCCATCACTTCGTCACGCGGGGTGCTGAGCGTCGACAGGAAGCCGATGCCCTCGCCCGGGCCCTTCACGTAGTCGTAGCCCCACTTCCACTGGTAGCCGGTGACCTTGATCGTGAGATCGGCGTTGGTCGTGTCCTTCATCGCGACGACGGCCTTCGTCGCCGGCAGCGCCATCAGCACGACGATGACGAACGGCACGATCGTCCAGATGATCTCGACGGTCGTGCTTTCATGGAAATTGGCGGCCTTGTGGCCCTTGGATTTGCGGTGCGCGAAGATCGAATAGAACATCACACCGAACACGCCGACGAAGATCACCGTACACAGGATCAGCATCATCGTGTGGAGATCGTAGAGCTCCTCGGCGATTTTCGTGACCGGCGGCTGAAAGTTGATCTCGTTGACGCGGGGGCCGCCCGGGCTATCACCGACCGCCAGGGCGGCACCGGCAAAGAGCAATCCGCTGCATGCCAGCACGCCCGTGAGGGCTCGCTTGATTGTTTTCATAGCATCCTTACCCAAAATTTCCATTCAAACCCTCCCCCGTCGCAAGCCTCCGGCCCGTTTCCGGCCAGTGCCCGCGCCTCGTCAGCCGCAGCGCCTGAGCGATGCACGCAGTTCGTCGGCGAACTGCGCACGCTTGTACTGCGCGAGATGCTGCCCGATTACGACGGTCTGCCCGCGCGATACCAGCCGAATCGGATCGCGTGGCGTCGCACCCGGCTCGACCCGCACCCAGCGCGGGTTGAATTCGATCTGCGTGAGCCGCTCCGCATCCATCCGCTCGATCACGAGCCGGTGCGGATACAGCCTGATGCGTTCGTAATCGACCGCATGGCGAGCATAGATCGCAAATGCGACACCCACCGCCAGCAACTCGATTCCGGTGAAGGGCATGACGAGCCAGGCCCCCCGCCACATCAGCAATGTCGCGATCACCAGCGAGAAGCCCGCGAGCGACGCGTAAAACAGCACGAACTGGCGCGGCGACGCCGAACAGTTGCGTTTCATCAGCCAGTCTTCGAGGACCGGCTCGCCGTTCGTCGTCTCCGCCAAAACCCTCGCTGCTTCCATCGCCGCCTCACGCGAATGGCATGCGATGCATGCCTGCATCGGACTCGTCGCCCCGTATTGCGGGGACCCCGGGACGACAAGCTGACGCATTATAGGCGGGTTCAATGGCATCCACAAGCAAGCGGCTATCGCCCCGCAAGCCAAGCGCGACAAGCTTTCCGGCCATTTCAGGCGCCAATTCGACCCCGCTTTGCGCCGCTAATTTCAGACATAACAAAACCCCTCTTTACCGCTCTACCGATTCTTCGGACGCCCCTTTCCGATGTCCTCGATGCGCACGATCCCGTGCCCCTCGGCGGTCGTGCGCGGCACGGCCTTCCACGCGTGGCCGTAGATCACTTCGAACGTCAGGGCGATCGTGCCGTCCGCGCGCCGGCGCGCCTCCAGCGCGTCGCCGAGCGCCGCGCGAAAGCGCCGGGTCGCGCGCTGCGGCGCCTCGCGCTCGAACGGATAGGCGCCCCAGCGGCGCACGTCGGCCAGCAGGGAGTCGGGGGTCTTGTAGGTGACGGTCAGCACTTCCTGATCCATCACGGGAATCTCGAAGCCGCTCTCGACGAGCATGTCGCCGAGGTCGTGCATGTCGACGAAATCGATCACGCGCGCGGCGGGCGGCACGATGCCGAGCGCCGCTTCCGCATCCGCGCAGGCCGCGCGCAGTTCGCGCAGCGTATCGGGGCCGAGCGTGCTGAACATCAGCAGCCCGTTCACGCGCAGCACGCGCTGCCATTCGGGCAGCACCGTGTCCGGACGCGAATGCCAGTGGAGCGCGAGATTCGACCAGATCAGGTCGAACGCGCCGCCCGGGAACGGCAGCGCGGCGAAGTCGGCCTGGGCGACGCGGGGGCCGCGCTGGCCCAGCGCACGGCCGAGCGAGGCCGGCAGCCAGCGGCGCCAGCTCGTCTGCTCGACCTCGCGCTGACCGGCTCGCGCGAGCATCGCGCCGGACAGGTCGACGCCGAATACGGGTGCCTCCGGAAAGCGCGCGCGCAGCGCCGGCAGGTCGTCCCCCGGGCCGCAGCCCGCGTCCAGCACGGCCGCGGGGCTGACCTTGATGTATTCGAGGCGCTCGTTCATCCGCTGCGCGATCTCGCGCGGCAGGAACGCGACCGCGTCGAACGTGGCGGCGCGGCGATCGAAGATCCGCCGCAGGCGCCTTGCGTCATTGGCCGGACGGCCGGTTGAAGTCGAAGCTGGGGACATGTCGGGCACACTGGCGAAGAGCCCGAAGTATACTCGCTCGCCCCGCAGGCTTCATTGAGGCGGGGTGTCAGGAGTGTTGCGATGATCCGCAGTTCCGCCCGGCGCACGATGCGCGTCGCTTTGTCGCAGGTTCGCGCGCTGGCCGCGCGCGTCGCCGCGGTCGCGCTGCCGAATCGCTGCGCACTGTGCGGCAATTTGTCACACACGATGATTTGCGTCGCCTGCGACGCCGCGTACTGGAATGAAGCGCGGCTGCGCTGCGGCGTCTGCGCGATACCGCTGGGCATCGGGCAACCGCGTTCGCACCGGCCCCGCGGCGCTCGCGCCGGCAGCGCGGCCGCGTACCGTTGCGACGCGTGCCGTGCGGCACCGCCGCCGTTCGATGCGACGCTCGCGCTGGCGGATTACCGCGCGCCGCTCGACGGGCTCGCGCGCGGCCTGAAGTTTCACCGGCAACTCGCGCTCGGCACCGAATTCGCGGCACGGCTCGCGCGGCTGATCGACGATACGCCCGGCGCCAGCGGCTTCGACCTGGTGGCGCCGGTGCCGCTGTCGCACCGGCGGCTCGTCGCGCGCGGCTACAACCAGGCGTGGGCGATCGCGCGCCCGCTCGCGCGGCGGCTCGGGGTGCGCGCGGATGCGGCGCTGCTCGCGCGCGTCGCCGACACCGCGCCGCAGTCGCGGCTCGACCGGCACGCACGGCGCGACAACGTGATCGCGGCATTTGCGGTGACGGGCGGCGTCGCCGGCCGCCACGTTGCGCTCGTCGACGACGTGATGACGTCCGGCGCGACGCTCGCGGCCGCCGCGCACGCACTGAAGGCGGCGGGCGCCGCACGCGTGACGAATCTGGTTGCGCTGCGCACCGCCAGGGATTAATTAGATAGAGAGGCCGACCGACCGGACACGGCGGCGGCCGTCACGAACCGGCCGGCCGGGAACACGCGCGTAGCGCCGCCCCGGCCGGCCCAGCCAAACCGAAACATGTTCAACGTCGTCCTCGTCGCCCCCGAAATCCCGCCGAACACCGGCAACGTGATCCGCCTGTGCGCCAACACGGGCGCGCGCCTGCACCTGATCGAGCCGCTCAGCTTCCCGCTCGACGACGCGCGGATGCGCCGTGCGGGCCTCGACTATCACGAGTATGCGCAGATGCGCGTACACCGCGACTGGGACGCGTTCATCGCGGCGGAAACGCCCGATCCGGCGCGAATGTTCGCGTTCACGACACGCGGCTCGGGCCGCTTCCACGATCATGCGTTCCTGCCGGGCGACTGGTTCGTGTTCGGCTCGGAAACGCGCGGCCTGCCCGCCGAACTGCTCGAGCGCTTCCCGAACGAACAGCGCGTGCGCCTGCCGATGCGGCCGGACAACCGCAGCCTGAACCTGTCGAACACGGTCGCGGTGGTCGTGTTCGAGGCGTGGCGCCAGGCCGGTTTCGAAGGCGGCGCATGACGCCGGGACGGCGCCTCCCGCCCCGCGGAAGGCGTCACGTCCGAGCGAGCCGCGCGCGGTACAGGTCGTAGATGTCGGGGGAAAAGCACGCGAACACCACGCGTGCGAGGTTCGGCGCCTGTGGCAGCATTTCGGCGACGGTGCCCACGGCGATATCGACGGCTTCTTCGGCCGGATAGCGATAGATTCCGCAGCTGATCGCCGGGAACGCGATCGACGTCGCCGCGACCTCCTCGGCCAGCTCGATCGCGCGGCGGTAGCACGACGCGAGCAGGTCGGCCTCGCCGCGCCCGCCGCCATGCCACACGGGCCCGACCGCATGGATCACGTAACGCGCCGGCAGCCCGTGGCCGCGCGTGAGCCTGGCGTCGCCCGTGTCGCAGCCGCCGAGCGTGCGGCACTCGGCGAGCAGGCCGGGGCCGGCCGCGCGGTGGATCGCGCCGTCGACGCCGCCCCCGCCGAGCAGCGAGCCGTTCGCGGCGTTGACGATCGCGTCGACATCGAGCGTCGTGATGTCGACGACCTGCGCATCGAGCGTGGTGGAATGGATCTGCAGCATGACAACCTCCCGGAACGCCGGAGACTGTTCAAGCGTAGCGCGCTTTGACGCCGCGCGCCCGCGGCGAACACGGCGCCAGGCGGCGCCCGGCCGCGCTACTCGGCGCGCGCGTCGCGCCGCAGCAGGCCGCTGACGGCGTCGCGCGGCGCGATGCCGTCGAACAGCACGCCGCACACGGCTTCGGTAATCGGCATTTCGATCGACTGCGCCCGCGCGATGGCCAGCACGGCCTGCGCACAGCGCACGCCTTCGGCCACGTGGCCGAGCGCGCCGAGGATATCGTTCAGCGTGCGGCCGGCCGCCAGTTGCAGGCCGACCGTGCGGTTGCGCGACAGGTCGCCCGTTGCGGTGAGGATCAGGTCGCCGAGGCCGGTCAGGCCCGTGAAGGTTTCCGCACGGCCGCCGAGCGCGACGCCCAGCCGCGACATTTCGGCGAGGCCGCGCGTGATCAGCGCGGCACGCGCGTTCAGCCCGAGGCCGAGGCCGTCGGCAATACCGGTCGCGATCGCGAGCACGTTCTTCACCGCGCCGCCGACCTCGACGCCGACCACGTCGTCCCCCGTATAGATCCGCATCGCACCGTGATGGAACGCGGCGAGCGTGCGCTCGCGGCATTCGGCGGACGTGCTCGCCACCGTCAGCGCGACGGGCAGCGACTGCCCGACCTCGCGTGCGAAGCTCGGCCCCGACAGCACGCCGTTGCTGTGCTGTTCGGGCAGCTCGGCCGCGATCACCTGGTGCGGCAGCAGATGCGTGTCGGCCTCGAAGCCCTTGCAAACCCAGACGATGTGCGCGGGCACGCAGCCCGCAGCGCGCATCGCGTGACACAGCGTGCGCAGCCCGGCCACCGGCGCGGCGATCACGCACAGAGCGTCGTCCGCGGCGCCGTGCGCGAGCGCGGCGCCGAGATCGGCGTCGTAGCGCAACGCGTCAGGCAGCGCGATGCCGTCCAGGTAGCGGGAATTTTCGTGCCGGGCCTGCAGCCCGGCGATGAGCGCGGCATCGCGCGCCCACAGAAGCGTATCGTGCCGCGCGGCCAGATGGCCCGCGAGCGCGGTGCCCCAGGCACCGGCGCCGAGAACGGCTACTTTCATACCCAGCACCGGTCCTCCGAGCAAAACGTCAGTTCAGCGTCGTGCCGTTCGGCGCGCCTGCTGCGGCGCCGGCCTGCTGCTGAAGCTGCGCGAGACGCTGTTCGTACAGCGCCTGGAAGTTGATTTCCGCCAGGTGGATCGGCGGGAAGCCCGCGCGCGTGATCGCGTCGGCGATGTTCGAACGCAGGTACGGGAACAGGATCGTCGGGCACGCGATGCCGACGAGCGGGTCGAGCTGTTCGTCCGGAATGTTGCGGATGTCGAAAATACCGGCCTGCTTCGCTTCGATCAGGAACGCGACCTTGTCCTTCACCTTCGCGGTGACGGTGCCCGACACGACGACTTCGAACACGCTTTCCGCGAGACGGTCGGCCTTGACGTCGACTTCGACTTCAACCGACGGCATGTCCTGCTCGAGGAAGATGGCCGGCGAATTCGGCTGCTCGAGCGACATATCCTTCAGGTAGACGCGCTGGATGTTGAAGAACGGTTGGTTTTCGACGTCGGACATGGTGTTTCCCTAAAAGTGGTGACGGGGCGGCCCGGCTTCGCGCCGGCCGCCACGGATGAATCCTGCGCGCCCAAGCCGCGGCGCGGCCGGCGGCCATTCTGCCCTAATCAGGCCGCTTGCAGAAGCGGAACGAGCCCGCCTTCGCGGTCGAGCTTCGACAGATCGTCGTAGCCGCCGACGTGCGTGTCGCCGATATAGATCTGCGGCACCGTGCGGCGCCCCGTGCGCGACATCATTTCGTCGCGGCGGGCCGGATCGCGGTCGATCAGCACCTTCTCGATCTGCTCGACACCGCGCAGCTTCAGCAGGCGCTCGGCCTGGATGCAATACGGACACACCTGCGTGCTGTACATCAAAACCTTGTTCACTTCGCCACTCCTTGTTTGACGACCGGCATCCCGGCCTGCTGCCAGGCAGCCACGCCGCCCTCGAGCACGTGCACCTCGGCGTAGCCCGCCGCCTCGACCTCGCGCGCCGCCTTCTGCGACTGCTGGCCGTTCTGGCAGACGAGCAGCACCGGCGTGCTCTTGTTCTTCGCGACCTGCGCGATCTTCGCGCCGATCTCGCCCGCCGCGACCTGGCGGGCCGACGGCAGGTGGCCGGCCGCGAAGTCGGACGCGGCGCGCACGTCGATCACGACCGCATTGCGGCGGTTGATGAGTTGCGTCGCCTCTGCGGCCGACAGGCCGCCGCGACCGCGGCGCAGCGCGGGCCAGGCCAGCAGGCCGCCGGATACCACCAGGATCGCGATAAGGGCCAGGTTGGTGTAATCGGTAAAGAACGTCACGGAATTCCGCCGGAAAAAGAGAAATCGGATGAGGACAATCCCGCCATTATAAAATAACCGTCTTGCGCGATGGCGGGCCCCGGTCGGGTCCCGTACGACGCGCCCCGCTTCCCTATCACTACCGACCGCAAGATCCATGTACAAACTCGTTCTCATCCGCCACGGCGAATCGACGTGGAACAAGGAAAACCGCTTCACCGGCTGGGTCGACGTCGACCTGACCGAACAGGGTCGCAACGAGGCCTACCAGGCCGGCGAATTGCTCAAGGAGGCCGGCTACACGTTCGACATCGCGTACACGTCGGTACTCAAGCGCGCGATCCGCACGCTGTGGCACGTGCAGGACCGGATGGACCTGATGTACCTGCCGGTCGTCCACTCGTGGCGCCTGAACGAGCGCCACTACGGCGCGCTGTCGGGCCTGAACAAGGCGGAAACGGCCGCGAAGTTCGGCGACGACCAGGTGCTCGTGTGGCGCCGCAGCTACGACACGCCGCCGCCCGCGCTCGAGCCGACCGACGAACGCGCGCCGTTCAACGACCCGCGCTACGCGAAGGTGCCGCGCGAGCAGCTGCCGCTCACCGAGTGCCTGAAGGACACGGTCGCGCGCGTGCTGCCGCTGTGGAACGAGTCGATCGCCCCGGCGGTCCGCGCCGGCAAGCAGGTGCTGATCGCCGCGCACGGCAACTCGCTGCGCGCGCTGATCAAGTACCTCGACGGCATCTCGGACAGCGACATCGTCGGCCTGAACATCCCGAACGGCGTGCCGCTCGTGTATGAACTCGACGAGAACCTCAAGCCGATCAAGCACTATTACCTCGGCGACCAGGACGCGATCGCGCAGGCGCAGGCCGCCGTCGCGAAGCAGGGCAAGGCGGGCTGACGCCCGTCGGCCGGGCGAGCCTGCCGGGCCGGGCGGGCCGCGTCCGGCCCGGCATGCCCGACCCCGGCCCCGCCCCTTGCCGGCGCACCGCGCGAACCTTCGCGCCCCCGGCGCTGTCGAATCCGCTTTCGAACCCGCGGCGCGTCCGGCGGTGCCCGGCCGGGCCGCCTCCGGGCCCGCCGCGACGCCCGCTGCGACGCAATTCGCGCCGTTCCACTGAGTCTTCGGACGAACAGTTATACTTGTCCGCTACATCCCCGCTACCGCCACGCGCTTCCCGACCGCACCAGATCTCTATGCGAATGAAATTGAAGAACATCGGCCTGATTGCCGCGGGCCTCGCCACGGGCGTGTTCGCCACGCTGCAGGTTTCCGCATCGGCCGAGCAGACCGCCACGGCGCCGCTTCCCCTCGACCAGCTCCGCCTGTTCGCGGAAGTCTTCGGACAGATCAAGCGCGAGTACGTCGAGCCGGTCGACGACAAGAAGCTGCTGACGGCCGCGATCAAGGGCATGGTGTCGAGCCTCGACCCGCACTCGTCGTTCCTCGACAAGACCGACTATGACGAGCTGCAGGAGCAGACGAAGGGCCGCTTCGCGGGTCTCGGCATCGAGATCTCGCAGGAAGACGGCCTCGTCAAGGTGATCTCGCCGATCGAAGATACGCCCGCGTTCCGCGCCGGCATCCGTCCGGGCGACCTGATCACGCGCATCAACGACAAGCCGGTGCGCGGCATGACGCTCGACAAGGCCGTGAAGCAGATGCGCGGCGAGCCGGGCACCAAGGTCACGCTGACGATCTTCCGCAAGAGCGACGACCGCACGTTCCCGGTCACCGTCACGCGCGCGATCATCAAGGTCCAGAGCGTGAAGATGAAGATCCTCGATCCGGGCTATGCGTATGTCCGCATCACGAGCTTCCAGGAGCGCACGACGCCCGATCTCGCGCAGAAGCTGCAGGACATCGCACGCCAGCAGCCGAACCTGAAGGGCCTCGTCCTCGACCTGCGCAACAACGGCGGCGGCCTGCTGCAGAGCGCGGTCGGCGTGGCCGGCGCGTTCCTGCCGCCCGACTCCGTCGTCGTGTCGACCAACGGCCAGATCCCCGATTCGAAGCAGGTCTACCGCGATACGTACGACAACTATCGCCTGCCGTCCTTCGACGGCGATCCGCTGAAGAACCTGCCGCCGGTCTTCAAGACGGTGCCGATGATCGTGCTGACGAACGCCTATTCGGCGTCCGCGTCGGAAATCGTCGCCGGTGCGCTGCAGGATTCGAAGCGCGCGCAGATCATGGGCAAGACGACGTTCGGCAAGGGTTCGGTGCAGACGGTCCGCCCGATGACGGCCGACACCGCGCTGCGCCTGACCACCGCGTACTACTACACGCCGAGCGGCCGTTCGATCCAGAACAAGGGCATCACGCCGGACGTGCCGGTCGATCAGTACGCGGACGGCGATCCGGACGACGTGCTCGTGACGCGCGAGGTCGACTACACGAACCACCTCGCGAACACGCAGGATCCGAACGAGAAGAAGGAACAGGAAGAGCGCGAGCAGCGCCGGATGGATCAACTGCGCGTCCTCGAAGAGCAGAACGACAAGAAGACGCCGGAGCAGCGCCAGAAGGATCGCGATCGCAAGCCGATCGAGTTCGGCAGCGCCGACGACTTCATGATGCAGCAGGCGCTCAACAAGCTCGAAGGCAAGCCGGTGCAGGAATCGAAGTCGCTGCTCGCCGAAAGCACGAAGGGCACGGCCGGCAAGGCCGCCACGGCCCCGAAGGCATCGGGCGCAAGCGCGAAGCCGGCTTCCGCACCGAAGCCCGCGTCGGCGCCGAAGTAAGCGCCGGCCGGCATCCGACGGGCCATCGCGGGAAGACCGCGATGGCCCGTTTTTCATGCGCGCCTAAAATAACGACACGTCCGCCGCTTCGCCCACGACTCCCCCCATGAACGACGATCAACTCCTTCGCTACTCCCGCCACATCCTCGTCGACGAAATCGGCATCGAGGCGCAGCAGCGCTTTCTCGATGCGCATGCGATCGTCGTCGGCGCGGGCGGCCTCGGCTCGCCCGCCGCAATGTACCTCGCGGCATCGGGCGTCGGCACGATCACGCTCGTCGACGCCGATACGGTCGATCTCACGAACCTGCAGCGGCAGATCCTGCACGTGACGGCCTCGGTCGGCCGCAGCAAGGTCGAATCGGGGCGCGACACGCTCGCGCAACTGAACCCCGAGGTGAAGGTACACGCGGTCGCCGCGCGCGTCGACGACGCATGGCTCGACGCGCACGTGCCGAACGCGACCGTCGTGCTCGACTGCACCGACAACTTCGCGACGCGGCACGCGATCAACCGCGCGTGCGTCGCGCACGGCGTGCCGCTCGTGTCGGGCGCCGCGCTGCGCTTCGACGGCCAGATCAGCACGTTCGATTTCCGCGACCCGGCCGCGCCCTGTTATGCGTGCGTGTTTCCGGAAGACCAGCCGTTCGAGGAGGTCGCGTGCGCGACGATGGGCGTGTTCGCGCCGACGGTCGGGATCATCGGTGCGATGCAGGCCGCCGAGGCGCTGCGCGTGATCGGCGACATCGGCAAGACGCTCAACGGGCGGCTGATGATGCTCGATTCGCTGCGGATGGAATGGACGACGATGAAAATCGCGCGCCAGGCCGACTGCCCCGTGTGCGGGGGCCGGCACTGACGCGCGACGGGCATGCGCCAGGCGGCGCATGCGTGGTGACACTTCGCTACTGTCTTAGCGTCGACGTGGGCGCCTATGCGGCCGCATCCGCGCGCGGCTCGGCGACCGACAGGCGCTGCAGCGCGGCCTGCACTTCCTCCGGCTCGAACGCCGCGAGCACGTCGGCCGTCGGCTTTTCGAGCGCCTTCAGGTGCGCGCGCAGGATCTCCTGCTTCACGACGAGCAGCTGGCTCGGGTGCATCGAGAACTCGGTGAGCCCCATCCCGAGCAGCAGGCGCGTAAGCGCCGGGTCGCCCGCCATCTCCCCGCACACCGACACGGATACCCCCGCGCGCTTCGCTTCGCGCAACGTATAGGCGATCAGGTGCAGCACGGCCGGGTGCAGCGGGTCGTACAGGTGCGCGACCGCGTTGTCCGCACGGTCGATCGCGAGCGTGTACTGGATCAGGTCGTTCGTGCCGATCGACAGGAAATCGAACCGCTTCAGGAACAGCGGCAGCGCGATCGCCGCGGCCGGGATCTCGATCATCGCGCCGATGCGCACGTTCGGATCGTACGCGAGCCCCGCGTCGTCGAGCTGGCGCTTCGCCTCGCGGATCAGGTCGAGCGTCTGGTCGATCTCCTGCGCGTGCGCGAGCATCGGGATCAGGATCTTCACCTGGCCGAACGCGGACGCACGCAGGATCGCACGCAACTGCGTGAGGAACATCTGCGGCTCGGACAGGCTCCAGCGGATCGCGCGCAAGCCGAGCGCGGGGTTCGGCGCCGTCTCGTAGCCCTCGTCGAGCGCCTCGAGCGGCTTGTCCGCGCCGACGTCGATCGTGCGGATCGTCACCGGCATGCCCTTCATCCACTCGACGGCCCGCTTGTAGGCGGCGAACTGCTCCTCCTCTTCCGGCATCTCCTTCTGATGCATGAACAGGAACTCGGAACGGAACAGCCCGACGCCGACCGCGCCGGCCTCGACGGCCGCCTTCGCGTCGTCGGGCAGCTCGATGTTCGCGTACAGATCGATCTTGGTGCCGCATAACGTTTGCGTCGGCGAGAACTTCAGACGCTGCAGCTTGCGTTGCTCCAGCAGCTTCTCGGACTGCCGGTACGAATACTCCTCGAGGACGATCGGCGCCGGATCGACGATCACGATGCCCTGGTCGCCGTCGACGATGATCAGGTCGTCCTGGCGGATCAGCGCGCTCGCGTGCTGCACGCCGACCGCGGCCGGAATGCCGAGGCTGCGCGCGACGATCGCCGTGTGCGACGTGCGGCCGCCGAGGTCGGTGACGAACGCCTGGAACGACTGCGACTTGAACTGCATCATGTCGGCCGGCGCGATGTCGTGCGCGACGACGATCATCTCGTTCGTGCCGTTCGCGGCCGCGCGGTCGAGCGCCTGCGACGCGGACGGTGCGCCGGCGAGCGCCTTCAGCACGCGCTCGACCACCTGCTCGATGTCGGCCTTGCGCTCGCGCAGGTATTCGTCCTCGATGTCGTCGAAGTGACGCGTGAGCAGCTCGAGCTGCTCGGTCAGCGCCCACTCGACGTTGTAGCGGCGCGTGCGGATCAGGTCGATGGTTTCCTGCACGAGCATCTCGTCGCTCAGGATCATCGCGTGGACATCGATGAATGCACCGACCTCGCTCGGGGTGTCGTCGGTCAGGTCGGCGCGCAGCGCCTCGAGTTCGTGATGCACGACATCGAGCGCCGTGCGGAAGCGCTCGACCTCGGCATCGATCTGGTTTGCGTCGATCAGGTAATGGGCGACGTCGAGCGCCGCCGGCGCGATCAGGTACGCTCGCCCGATCGCGATACCTCGTGAGACGGGAATGCCATGCAGCGTGAAGGACACGCGCACCTCCTCTGTACAAGTAAAGCCGCGGCACACTGCTGCGATGCGCTTATGACCCCGGTTAGCGATTATAAATTCCGCGACTCCCCGCTGACTGCATGCACCGCAGCATTGCACATTCCGCATCAATGCTTCCGACGAAAAAAATGCCGCGGAATCCGCGGCATTCTGACTGGAAACGGCAACGATCCCGTGCGCGGCGCGCGCGGATCACTGGCCTTCGCCGAATTTGTCCGCGATCAGTTTCAGCAGTGCGTCCATCGCTTCCCGCTCGTCGGGCCCTTCGGTCTCGATCGTCACGGTGCTGCCGATGCCCGCCGCCAGCATCATCACGCCCATGATGCTCTTCGCGTTGATCTTGCGCCCGTTGCGCGTCATCCAGACTTCCGACTGGAAGTTACCGGCCAGTTGCGTAAGCTTGGCCGATGCGCGCGCATGGAGCCCCAATTTATTGACGATGGTGGTTTCTTGTTGAAGCATGATTCTCGGTCGGGTCGGTCGGGACCGCCGGCGGCGCGCGCCGGCGGTGCTGTCTAAAACGGAAAACGGGAAATCAGTGCGACTCGGTGCGCGGTTGCGGTTCCGGCGGAATCGGCGCGCACTGGCCGCAGCCGGTTTCCGTCGGCGGCGGCGGCGTGCCGGCCGACACCTCGTGGACGCCCTTCGCCCCGCCGGACAACGCCTTGTCGACGAGCTTGTCGAGCGGCACGGTGCGGTAGCAGACGGCCCGCACGAGCATCGGCAGGTTCACGCCCGCCAGCACGCGCACGTTGTCGAGCTTCGCGAGCTGGCCGGCGATGTTCGCCGGCGTCGCGCCGTACATGTCGGTCAGCACGACCACGCCGTTGTCTTCCCGGAGCCGCGCGAGCTCCGCATGCGCGAACGCCATCACCTGGGTCGGATCGCTGTCCGCCATCACGTCGATACAGCCGATGCGGGCGGGCACGCCGCCATAGATGTGCGCGATGCAGTCCCGCAACGCGGTGGCGAGCGGGGCATGCGCGATGATCAGGATCCCGGCCATGTCAGATCGCTCCCGGCCGCCCCTGGCGGGCCGATACCCCGCGGCGGGGCAATGAGCGTAGCGAGTGTGGGAAACGTTTCATGGTCAGCCTTGCAACAGTTTCGGCCCGACCGCCGGGCCTTTGGTGCGCGATCGCGGCACCGGGCAAGCGGGCATTGTAGCAGGCCGGTCGAACTGCTCCGGCGACGGGGGACCTGCGCGGCCGCCGCCGGGGTTGCGCGGGAGACGGCCTACGCGGCCGCACGCTCCAGCGCGTCGATGAACATCGCGGCAACGTCGAAGCCCGTCTGCTCCATGATCTCGCGGAAGCACGTCGGGCTCGTGACGTTCACCTCGGTCAGCCAGTCGCCGATCGCATCGAGGCCGACCAGCAACAGCCCGCGCGCCGCGAGCACGGGCCCGAGCGTGTCGGCGATCTCGCGATCGCGCGCGGTCAGCGGCTGCGCGACCCCGAGCCCGCCCGCCGCGAGATTGCCGCGCACCTCGCTGCCCTGCGGAATCCGCGCGAGCGAATACGGCACCGGCTCGCCCGCGATCAGCAGAATGCGTTTGTCGCCGGCCTTGATCTCGGGAATGAACTTCTGGATCATCAGCGAGCGCGTGCCGTCATGGCCGAGCATCTCGATGATCGCACCGAGGTTCATGCCGTCGGCCTTCACGCGGAACACGCCCATCCCGCCCATCCCGTCGAGCGGCTTCACGATCACGTCGCCGTGCTCGGCGTGGAAGGCGCGCAGGCGCGCCGCATCGCGCGTGACGAGCGTCGGCGCGACGAATTGCGGAAACTCGCCGATCGCGAGCTTTTCCGAGTGATCGCGAATCGACTGCGGCTTGTTGAATACGCGCGCACCCGCCCGTTCGGCAAGCTCGAGCATCCACGTGGCCGTTACGTATTCCATGTCGAACGGCGGATCCTTGCGCATCAGCACCGCGCCGAACGACGTCAGCGCACGCGACTCGTGAGCGGCCGCCTCGTACCACGGTTCGCGGTGCAGGTCGGCCGTGTCGCCGACGATCGTCACGCGCTGCACGTCCGCCTCGACACCGCTCCCCGTCCATGCGAGCTGGTGCGGCTGGCACGCGTACACCGCATGCCCGCGCCGCGCGGCCTCGGCCATCATCGCGTAGGTCGAATCCTTGTAGATCTTGAAGCGCTCGAGCGGGTCGGCGATAAAGAGAATGTCCATGAGGTCCTGTACTTGGCGAAGGTCCGTTATACCTGGATGGCTTCGGGGTCGGTCTTTTCCAGTTCGATCGACGACGCGATCAGCGACAGCCGCGCGACGACGCCGTACATGTAGAAACGGTTCGGCGGTGCGGCACCCGGCTTCGCGCCGGCATCCGGCAGCGCGGTGTGCTCGAAGCCGAGCGGCACGTAGTGCATGCCGGGCGCGTTCAGGTTCTGGTCGCGCTCGCGGCCGGCGTGCGTGCGGTAGAAGCCGCCGACCACGTAGCGGTCGATCATGTATACAACGGGCTCGGCCACTTCGTCGCCGACGCGCTCGAACGTATACACGCCTTCCTGCACGATCACGTCGCGCACCGCGAGGCCGGCCTTCGACTCGGCCATCTGCGCGCGCTCGGCATTCGACATCCGGCCGATCTCGGCCGCGTCGTGCACGGTCATCACGCCGCGCCCCGCCGTGCCCGCGTCGGCCTTCACGACGACGTACGGCTTCTCGCTGATCCCGTATTCGCGGTACTTGCGCGCGATCTTCTTCAGCACGCCGTCGATCGCGTCGGCGAGCGCCTGCTCGCCTTCATGCGCCTGCCAGTCGACGCCTTCCACGTGCGCGAAATACGGATTCACCATCCACGGATCGACGCCGACCATCTTCGCGAACTTCTTCGCGACGTCGTCGTAGCACGCGAAGTGCGTCGACTTGCGGCGCACGGCCCAGCCCGCGTGCAGCGGCGGCAGCAGGTACTGCTCGTGCAGGTTTTCCAGCACGGCCGGGATGCCGGCCGACAGGTCGTTGTTCAGCAGGATCGAGCACGGGTCGAAATTCTTCAGGCCGAGGCGGCGCTGCGAACGCTCGAGCGGTTCGAGCACGATCTTCTGGCCATCGGCCAGCGTGATCGGCGTCATGTCGGTGATGCTCGGGTCGAGCGAGCCGAAGCGCACGTTCAGGCCGGCCTGGCGCATGATCGTCGCGAGGCGCGCGACGTTTTCGAGGTAGAACGCGTTGCGGGTCGGCAGCTCGGGAATCACGAGCAGGTTCTTCGCGTCCGGGCAGATCTTCTCGATCGCGGCCATCGCGGCCTGCACGGCGAGCGGCAGCACTTCGGACGGCAGGTTGTTGAACGCGCCGGGAAACAGGTTCGCGTCGACGGGCGCCAGCTTGAAGCCGGCATTGCGCAGGTCCACCGAACAATAGAACGGCGGGGTGTGTTCCTGCCATTCGAGCCTGAACCAGCGTTCGATCGCAGGCGTCGCGTCGAGGATCTTCTGCTCGAGTTCGAGCAGCGGACCGTTCAACGCCGTAACGAGGTGGGGAACCATGAATCACTCGCGAGCGGGAGAATGAAGATTGTAGAGCAATTGCCTTGCCCATTTGGGGATTGTTCCCGGCTTCACAAGGATATGCAGGAAGTTTTCGGCTATTGACCCGATAGAGTGAAGGGTTATCCGCTACGTCAGTGCGTGACAGGAGAAAAAAAGCCCGCCGGGTGGGCGGGCCGAAGTCGCTGCGCTCATTCGGGGCGGGCGCCGTCGTCGCGGCGGCCCGCCATTGATTCGTGTGACTTATTCCACGTGCTCGCCGTGCAGGATCACGTCGAGACCTTCGCGCTCTTCCTCTTCGGACACGCGCAGGCCCATCGTCAGGTCGATCAGCTTCAGCAGCACGAAGCTCAGCACGCCGCTGTAGACCAGCGTGATCAGCACGCCCTTCGCCTGCAGCAGCAGGCTGCCGTCGGCGCCGCCGATGTCCTTGACCGCGAACACACCCGTCAGCAGCGCGCCGAGAATCCCGCCGATGCCGTGCACGCCGAACGCGTCGAGCGAATCGTCGTAGCCGAGCTTCGACTTGAGCCAGGTCGCCGACCAGAAGCAGACGACGCCGGCGGCGATGCCGATCACCAGTGCGCCCGCCACGCCGACGAAACCGGCGGCCGGCGTGATCGCCACGAGACCCGCGACCGCGCCCGACACGATGCCGAGCACCGACGGCTTGCCCTTCGCGATCCACTCGGCAAACATCCAGCCGAGCGCCGCGCAGGCGGTCGCCACTTGCGTGGTCAGCATCGCGAAGCCGGCACGGCCGTCAGCGGCCACCGCGGAGCCCGCGTTGAAGCCGAACCAGCCGACCCACAGCATCGAGCCACCGATCATCGTCAGCACGAGGTTGTGCGGCGCCATCGATTCACGGCCGTAGCCGACGCGCTTGCCGAGCACGAGGCACGACACGAGGCCCGCGATACCGGCGTTGATGTGCACCACCGTGCCGCCCGCGAAGTCGAGCACGCCGTCGGCCGACAGCCAGCCGGTCGGCTCCCACACCATGTGCGCGACCGGCACGTAGACGATCAGCGACCAGAGCGTCATGAACACGAGCATCGCCGAGAACTTCATGCGATCGGCGAACGCGCCGCAGATCAGCGCCGGCGTGATGATCGCGAACGTCATCTGGTAGACGAAGTAGACCGATTCCGGAATCGTCGTCGCGAGATGGCTGACGGTCAGCGTCGTCGCCTTGTCGCCCTTGATGTAGTTCATGCCGTGCAGGAATGCACGCGACAGGCCGCCGATGAAGCCGTTGCCCGGCGTGAACGCGAGGCTGTAGCCGACCACCGTCCACAGCACCGTGATCACCGCGGTGATCGCGAAGCTCTGCATCACGGTCGCGAGCACGTTCTTCTTGCGGACCATGCCCGCGTAGAACAGCGCGAGGCCCGGGATCGTCATGAACAGCACGAGCGCGGTCGACGTCAGCATCCACGCGGTGTCGCCCGCGCTGATCTTCGACGAATCGACCGAGAACGGTGCGGTCGGCGCAGCCGGTGCGGCCGGCGCGGACGCGGCGGCGGCGGCCGATGCGTCGGCGGCGCCCGAAGCCGGTGCGGCGGCAGCGGCCGGTGCAGATGCATCGGTTGCGGCCGGTGCCGAAGCGGCCGGCGCGGCGGCAGCCGAGGCGTCGGAAGCCGTTGCGGCGGGCGCGGACGCAGCGGCGGCGGACGCCGCGTCGTCGGCAAGCGCGGAGCCGACGCCTGCCGCGATCAGCGAGCCGGCCATCAGCAGGGACATCAGAAGTTTGCGCATCTTGGGTTTCCTCTTGTCGCTTGTCTTGTCTGTTCTGTTACAGCGCGTCTGCGCCCGTCTCCCCGGTGCGAATCCGGATCACCTGTTCGATCGCCGTGACGAAGATCTTGCCGTCGCCGATCTTGCCGGTGCGCGCGGCCCGCTCGATCGCCTCGACCGCCTGGTCGACCAGATCGTCGGACACCGCTGCCTCGATCTTCATCTTCGGCAGGAAATCGACCACGTATTCGGCGCCGCGATACAGCTCGGTGTGCCCCTTCTGGCGGCCGAACCCTTTTACCTCGGTCACCGTGATTCCCGAGACGCCAAGCGCCGACAGCGCCTCGCGCGTCTCATCGAGCTTGAACGGCTTGATGATTGCGGTAATGAGTTTCATGAAGTCCTCTCGCTGAGTTGTCCCGTCGAATTGGTTGGAATGTTGTAACGGACTCTCCTCAGCAACTCGCATGCCATGTCGGTTCGAGCACCGTTTCAAAGGGCTTCATCAAGGGGTCGCATCCCGCGATGTAAGGTGCGCAAGCCCGGCCGAATGGCCAACGCGGGCGGGTTTGCTGGCGCGGCGAAAGGAACGTTGCTAGAGTGCACGCACGTCCCGGGTCACCGGGCCATTCACCCATGCCGGCGCCATGCCCGGAATTCGCGCCCCCGGCGCACCATTTCCGGTCATGCGTGCATCATGGGCACGTACGCAACTGAAGATGCACATTTTTTGTGCAAGGAAGGGGAATCACATGAAGCAACCCAGCGACGTTTTCAACGATCTGCAGTCGCGCGTCAGCGATCTGCTGAAAAACTCGCCGGCCAAGGACGTCGAGCGCAACGTGAAGGCCATGCTGTCGCAAGGCTTTTCGAAACTCGACCTCGTCACGCGCGAGGAATTCGACACGCAGGCGCAAGTGCTCGCCCGCACCCGTGTGCGCCTCGAGGAACTCGAAAAGCGCGTCGCCGAACTCGAGCAGAAGCTCGCCGCGCCGCAAGCCTGACGCCCCACCCGGCCGCAAGGTCCGGGCGCGGGCCGCCTCGTGCGGCCCGCGCCCGCCACCTTCCTCCGCACTTCGTCGTCCGTCGTTCTTCGCAGCACCCTCCGCTCTTCGCTGTTCGTCGTTCGCAACACCTCGTTCTTTCCTCGCGCCACGCCGGCAAGCGCGCACCGATTCCTCCGATTCCCGCGGCATGCGGCCACGAACGGCCGTCGCCCGTCCGTCTTGTTTACAGGAGCCTCGCCATGTCGCTCGCCGTGGTGCGCAGTCGCGCGCCCGCCTCCGGCCGTGCGCCGGACGTCACCGTCGAAGTCCATCTCGCCAACGGGTTGCCGTCGTTCTCGATCGTCGGCCTGCCCGATCTCGAGGTCCGCGAAAGCCGCGAGCGCGTGCGTGCCGCGCTGCAGAACTGCGGCTTCGAATTCCCCGTGCGCCGCATCACCGTCAACCTCGCGCCGGCCGACCTGCCGAAGGAGTCGGGGCGGTTCGACCTGCCGATCGCCCTCGGCATCCTCGCCGCGAACGGCCAGATCCCGGCCGACGCACTGGCCGGCCGCGAATTCGCGGGCGAACTGTCGCTGACCGGCGCGCTGCGGCCGATGCGCGGCGCGTTCGCGATGGCGTGCGGGGTCGCGCGGGACTGGCAGGTCGCGGAAAGCGGTGCGGCTTCCGGTTCACGCGCCGGCGCGCTTTCCGGCTCGGGCAACGGCGATCAACGGGCCGCCCCCGATCCGGCCGCCGTCGCGTCAGATGCTCCCGAGCTGTACCTGCCGCTCGCCAGCGCCGCCGAGGCGGCGCTCGTGCCGGGCGTCACCGTGTTCGGTGCGCCGGACCTGCCCGCGCTGTGCGCCCACCTCGCCGGCACGCCCGACGCCCGGCTCGCGCCGGTCGCGGCGCCATGCCTCGACGGCCTGCCGATGCCGGCCGCCCCCGATCTCGCCGACGTGGTCGGCCAGCGCGGTGCCCGCCGCGCGCTGGAAGTCGCGGCCGCGGGCGGCCATCACATGCTGATGGTCGGGCCGCCGGGCGCCGGCAAGTCGATGCTGGCCGCACGGCTGCCGGGCCTCCTGCCGCCGCTGACCGACGACGAGGCGCTGACGTCGGCGGCGCTCCTCTCCGCGAGCCGCCTCGGCTTTTCACCGGCACAGTGGCGCCGGCGGCCGTTCCGTGCGCCGCATCATTCGTCGAGCGCCGCCGCACTGGTCGGCGGCCGCAACCCGCCGCAGCCGGGCGAAATCACGCTCGCCCATCTCGGCGTGCTGTTTCTCGACGAGCTCCCGGAATTCGACCGGCATGTGCTCGAAATGCTGCGCGAGCCGCTGGAAGCCGGCCGCATCACGATCTCGCGCGCGGCGCAGCAGGCCGACTTCCCGGCCGCATGCCAGTTGATCGCCGCGATGAATCCCTGCCCGTGCGGCTGGCACGGCGATCCGTCCGGACGCTGCCGCTGCACGCCGGACGTCGCCGCGCGCTACCTGCGCAAGCTGTCGGGGCCGCTCGTCGATCGCATCGATATCCAGATCGACCTGCCCGCGCTGTCGCCGGCCGAACTCGCGTCGCGCGCGACGGCGCCCGGCGAGCCGAGTGCCGCGGTGGCCGCACGGGTCGCACACGCGCGTGCGCTGCAGCTCGACCGGCAGGGCAAGACGAATCACATGCTGAGCGGCCGCGAAACCGACGACCTGTGCCGGCCGACCGACGAAGGCGAGCGGCTGCTGCGCGAGGCCGGCGAGCGTTTCGGCTGGTCGGCGCGTGCGTATTTCCGTGTGCTGAAGGTCGCGCGGACGATCGCCGACCTGGCCGGCGACCCGCTGCCGACGGCTGCGCAGATCGCCGAGGCGATCCGCTACCGGCGTGCGCTGACGGCGCTGTGAGTGCCTGCGGAGGACAAAATCCGGCTGTCAAGACTTGACTTATGCACAATTCCACGAATCCGGCCCCGGATCGGGGCTCGGCGGGACCTTTGCAGCACGGAATCCGTATCTCGTTGTTTTGATTGACGTTTCCCAAAACACGAGCGAGCGACCAAATGGGCCGGAAGGCCGTCCCGCGCGGCTTGGCGGGAAATTCGGGCAACTTTTCAACAAAGTTATCCACATGCGCTGTGGATAGCCGAAAAAACCTCGCAAAATCCGGCGACTAGCGCCGAAAGTTGCGAACGAACTTTCAGTTGTCACGGGGTATCCCGGCGCCCTCGCCGATGCCGTCAGTCGAGCTTGAACGACCCGAAAAACTGGTCGAGCTGCTCCTGGGCAAGCGGCCCGTCGGCAATCACGACGGCCTGGTACGCATGCCGGCCGCGCGCGGCAAGCCGCGCGACGATCGTCTTGCGCGCGCGATCGCCGCCGGCGGCCGCGCCCGCGATGCGCAGCTCGAGCCCGTTCACCGCGCCGCCGGCTGCAAGCGGCACCGGCACCGCAGCCGTCTGCGGCGCGCCGTCGAGGTTGCGCGACAGCCCGGTGCGCAGGAACTCGAGCGCCGCGCGGCGCGTGTCGTCGCTGTCGTCCGGCAGCGTCAGCGTGCCGACCGCGAACACCGCACCGTCCACGTGCGCGGCCTGCATCCGCATCGGCATCGACGCGCCGCCGATCGCCACCGGCTGCTGCTCGACGGTCGGCTTCGCCGGCAGGTCGACGGTGTAGCCGGCGTCGTTGTGCAGCGTGCGCCAGTCGTACGACGGCGAGCACGCGGCCAGCGCGACGCTCATGCACGCGAGCGCGGCGAAGTGTCGCAGTGGACGAAAAAGGGGGCGCAACGAATCGGTGACTTCCTTCGGCATGGCGTGGAGCGGGCAGGCAAAACGGGCATTATCCGCCGAACGTGAATTCCGGGATGCGTGGCCGCCGTCGGTGCACATCCTGCATTCGCGCTAAAATGAGCGCCGAATTTCGATGTCCTTTGCTTCGATCCGCGTCATCGACCGACTCCGAGAGCTCCAGATGAACACCACGCCTCCCGCCCGGCGCAGCGCCGGCCCCGTCCGCTACATCGTCGCCGCCGCCGTCGTCGCGGCGATCGCCGTTGCCGGCTTCTTCGCGTTCAACGGCAAGTCCACCGTGCCGGACGCCACGTTCACGCTGCTGTCGGGCCAGAAGGTCTCGACCGCAGGCGACCTGAAAGGGAAGGTCTATCTCGTGAACTTCTGGGCGACGAGCTGCGCGACCTGCATGCAGGAAATGCCGCAGATGGTCGATACCTATAATCGCTTCAAGGGTCAGGGGCTGGAGTTCGTCGCGGTCGCGATGAACTACGATCCGCCGATGTACGTCGCGAACTACGCGCAGACGCGCCAGCTGCCGTTCAAGGTCGCGCTGGACGACGGCAGCGTCGCGAAGCAGTTCGGCAACGTGCAGCTCACGCCGACGACCTTCGTCGTCGACAAGGACGGCAAGATCCTGAAGCGCTACGTCGGCGCACCGCAGTTCGCGGAACTCGACGCACTGCTCAAGAAGGCACTCGACAGCAACGCGGCCTGAGCGCCGCCCGATCCGGCTCGAAGGGCCGCGCGCCGCGCCCTTCCCCGCACGACGGACCGCACGACCGGGCAACCCGGTTCCGCGGTCCGTTCGCTTTTCAGCGCTCGGTTTCGCCTTTCGCCGACAGCCCGTAGCGCTTCATCTTCTCGTACAGCGTCGCCTTGCCGACATGCAGCCGGTCGGCCGTCGCGGCGACCGCGCCGCCCGTCTGGTTCAGCGCCTCGGCGATCACCGCGCGCTCGAATTGCTCGATGCGCTCCTTCAGCGTCTGCTCGTTGTCGGCGTCGCCGCCGTTCGCGCCCGTCTCCTGCGGCATGTCGGCCACGCCGAGCACGAAGCGGTCGGCCGCGTTGCGCAGCTCGCGCACGTTGCCGGGCCAGTCGCGCTGCATCAGGCTCGCGCGCTGCCGGTCGGTCAGCACCGGCGCGGGCCGCGCGTAACGCACGGCCGCATCGAGCATGAAGTGCTCGAACAGCGGCACGATGTCCTCGCGGCGCTCGGCAAGCGGCGGCAGCGCGATCGTCACGACGTTGAGCCGGTACAGCAGGTCGCGCCGGAACGTGCCGGCCGCGACGAGCTCGCTCATGTCGCCCTTCGCGGCCGCGACGACGCGGCAGTTCACGCGAATCGGCTGGTTCGAGCCGAGCCGCTCCAGCACGCCGTCCTGCAGCACGCGCAGCAGCTTCACCTGCAGCGCGAGCGGCATGCTTTCGATTTCATCGAGGAACAAGGTGCCGCCGGATGCGTACTCGAGCTTGCCGACCCGGCGCTTCGCGGCGCCGGTGAACGCGCCGGGCTCGTAGCCGAACATTTCCGATTCGAACATCGGCTCGGGCAGCGCGCCGCAGTTCACGGCGATGAACGGCTTGTCGCGACGCGGCGACAGCTCGTGCAGGCTGCGCGCGATCAGCTCCTTGCCGGCGCCCGTGTCGCCGTTGATCAGCACCGACGCGTCGGTCGGCGCGACGTTCGCGATCAGCTTGCGCACCTGCTCGATCGCGGGGCTGCGGCCGATGATGCGCGGCGCGACCACGTTCTGCCCGGCCAGCTCGCGCCGCAGCGCGTGGTTCTCGAGCACGAGCTCGCGCCGCTCGAGCGCACGGCGCACCGTCTCGATCAGGCGCTCGGCCGCGAACGGTTTTTCGATGAAGTCGTATGCGCCGTCGCGCATCGCCTGCACGGCCATCGAGATGTCGCCGTGCCCCGTGACGAGAATCACGGGCACGTCGGGCACGCGCTCGCGGCACTGCGCGAGCACGTCGAGCCCGCTCGCGCCGGGCAGCCGGATGTCGCTGACGATCGCGCCGGCGGTATCCGCGACGATCGCCTTCTCGGCTGCCTCGGCCGACTCGAAGCCGGCGACGTCGAACCCCGCCAGCTGAAGGCTCTGCACGCTTGCCCGGCGAACGAGCGCATCGTCTTCGATATAGATCACTTGCAGGCGGTTGGCCATCGTACTCACTTGCTCCTGACGGGCCGCGCGGCAGCAGCGCGCGCGGCGGCGTTGATACCGGTCGTGCACCGATCGGGCGGGCGGCGTGGCGCGCCTAGCGCGAGCCCGCCGGCTCGGACACGGAGTCCGGATGATGCGTGCGGGCGCGCCGCAGCGTCAAGACGAACAGCGCGCCGCCCGACGGCGCGTTGCGCGCGGTCAGCGCCCCGCCCGCGTCGCTCGCGATCGACGACGAGATCGCGAGCCCGAGCCCGAGCCCGCGCCCCATTTCCTTGGTCGTGAAAAACGGCTCGAACAGGCGCGGCAGCAGGTCGGGCGCAATGCCGCAGCCGTTGTCGCGCACCTCGATCGCGAGCGTCGCCGCCGACACCGCGATCGTCACCTCGATCGCTGGCGCCGCCACGCCGGCGACCGCGTCGAGCGCGTTGCCGAGCAGGTTGATCAGCACCTGTTCGAGGCGCAGGTCCTCGCAGCGCGCGACGAGCTCGGGATAGTCGCGCGCCAGGTCGAGCGGCGCATCGTGCGCGGGCGACACGGTCGCATCCTGCAACGTCAGCGTGAGCGCGACGCCGCGCAGGCGCTCGTCGAGCAACGACAGCACGCTGCGCAGCGCGCGCACGACGAGCGCCTGCTCGTTGCGCGGCTTCGCGCGGCCGACGAACAGCTTCAGCTGGTTCGTGATCTTGCCCATCCGCTCCGTGAGCGCGGCGATCGCCTCGAGGTTCTCGCGCGCGGCCGCCTGCTCACCGCGATCGAGCAGCACACGCGTGTTGTCCGAGAAACTGCGCAGCGCCGCGAGCGGCTGGTTCAGTTCGTGCGTGATGCCGGCCGCCATCTGGCCAAGCGCGGCGAGCTTGCTCGCCTGGATCAGTTCGTCGTGCGCGGCGCGCAGTTCCTGTTCCGCGCGGATCCGGTCGCCGACCTCCTTCTGCAGTTGCTCGTTCGCTTCCGACAGGTCGGCCGTGCGCTCTTCGACGCGCCGGTTCAACTCCGCGTACGCCTGCTGCAGCAGCGCGCGGCCGCGAATCATTTCACGCACGCGCGCACGGCGCATCCGCCAGTAGAACGCGAGCAGCGCGACCGACACGAAGCCGAAGCCCGTGACGATCGTCGCGTTGCGCGCGTCGGCGTCGACGGGCGCGATCGGCGCCAGCGTGACGAGCAGCCAGTCGGGCTCGCCGATCCGGCGCTTGCTCGCGAGGTAGCGCGGCGCGCGCAGGCCCGCGCCGAGACGCACGATCTCCGCATCGGGGCCCAGCACCTGCTCGATGCGCAGCGGCAATGGCGTGACGGGCTGCTGCGCGTACTGGCGCGTCTCGTAGATCGACGCGGCAACGGGCCCCGTCAGCGGCCGCAGCGTGTGGTACTTCCAGGCGGGCACCGACGACAGGAACACGACGCCATGGTCGTCCGCGACGACGAGCGGCTCGGACGCATCGGCGCCCTGGAACCATTCGAGGTTGAGCTTCACGACGACAACGCCTGCGATCCTGCCGTCGCGCCACACGGGCTGCGAGATGTAGTAGCCGGGATCGCGCGAGATCGTGCCGATCCCGAAGAAACGGCCGACCTGGCCGTTCATCGCATCGAGGAAATACGGGCGGAAGCGGTATTCGATCCCGACGAAGCTGTCGGGCGCGCGCCAGTTGCTGGCGGCGACACACAGGCCGTCCGCGCCGATCACGTAGGTGACGGTCGCGTGCGCGTGTTCGTTGAGGTCTTCGAGATAGCGGTTGACGCGTGCGGTGTAGTCGGTGCGCTTCGGCTCGGCGAGCAGGTCCTGCACGTACGGATGGCTGCCGAGCAGATAAGGCAGCGATTCGTAGCGGTCGAGCGTGCTCTTGAGCGCGTTGGTGGTGCGGTCGACGCGCACCGCGGCGTTGCGCTGCAACTCTGCGACGCCGCGCCGCCAGGTGATCGTCCACGTCAGCGTGCACGCCGCGGCGAGCGCGGCGGCAAGCACGACGAGAATGAGCAGGCGGCGCGTCACGGTCGAGGCTTCCTGGCGATGCGGATCGCCTATTGTGTCATAGGCCTCCACCTGCCCGCCCTGGCCGCCGCGGGCCGCACCGCCCGCGGGCGATGCCGCCGCCTGCTCCTTCATGACGTCAGACGCCGGCCGTCTCGGTCGGCGTGACTTCGCCGCCGCCCTTCAGCGCCTGGCGCAGCTTGTTGCGGTCGAGTTCCTTCTCCCATGCCGACACGACGACCGTCGCGACGCCGTTGCCGACGATGTTGGTCAGCGCGCGGCATTCGCTCATGAAGCGGTCGATGCCGAGGATCAGCACCATGCCCGACAGCGGGATCGTCGGCACGACGGCGAGCGTCGCGGCGAGCGTGATGAAGCCCGCGCCGGTGACGCCGCTCGCGCCCTTCGACGTCAGCATCGCGACAGCCAGCAGCGTGAGCTGCTGCATCCACGTCAGTTCGATGTTGGTCGCCTGCGCGATGAACAGCACGGCCATCGTCATGTAGATGTTGGTGCCGTCAAGGTTGAACGAATAGCCGGTCGGCACGACGAGGCCGACGACCGAGCGCGAGCAGCCGGCCTTCTCGAGCTTTTCCATCAACTGCGGCAGCGCGGCTTCCGACGAGCTCGTGCCGAGCACGATCAGCAGCTCTTCCTTGATGTAGGACACGAAGCGGATGATCGAGAAGCCCGTGACGCGGGCGATCGTGCCGAGCACGACGAGCACGAACACGACCGACGTCAGGTAGAACGTGCCGATCAGCTTGAGCAGCGGCACCAGCGAGCCGACGCCGTACTTGCCGATCGTGAACGCCATCGCGCCGAACGCGCCGATCGGTGCCAGCTTCGTGACGATGTGCACGATGCCGAACAGCACGCGCGTGAGCCCGTCGATGAAGTCGGTGACGACCTTGCCGCGCTCGCCGAGGTGCGCGAGCACGCTGCCGAACAGCAGTGCGATCAGCAGGATCTGCAGGATTTCGCCCTGCGCGAACGCATCGACCATCGTGTTCGGGATGATGTGCATCAGGAAGTCGACCGTCGACTGCCCGTGCGCCTTCGCCGCGTACGATGCGACGGCCTTGCCGTCGAGCGTCGCCGGATCGATGTTGAAGCCGACGCCCGGACGCAGGATGTGCGTGGCCGCGAGGCCGAGCACCAGCGCAAAGGTCGACACGATCTCGAAGTACAGGAGTGCCTTGCCGCCGACGCGGCCGACCTTCTTCATGTCCTCCATGCCGGCGATGCCGGTGACGACCGTACAGAAGATGATCGGGCCGATGACCATCTTGATCAGCTTGATGAAGCCGTCGCCGAGCGGCTTCATGTCGGTGGCAATCGACGGGTAGAAATGGCCGAGGATCACGCCGACGATGATGGCGAAGATCACCTGCACATAGAGCACTTTGTAGAAGGGTTTCTTCTTCACGATGGTTCCTGCTGAAGTAGATGAGCCGATGGAAACGGCGTCACGCGCGCGGACGAATGTCAGGGGAAACAAATCGCCCGCGCGGCTGTCGTGCCGCAACAAGCGATGCCTCAGGACATCCGACAGGGGAGGAAGGCAGTGGTCATCGATTGTCTCCTTGCTTGCTGTAGTAGTTCGGCCGGGGGGGTGGCCGTGCGCTTTATATCGCAAGGTCGATGCCAGGTTTCCGTAACCCCTCAAACCGTTGTTTTCATTGTATTTCTCATAATGCGGCAGGCAAGGAAATCCGGCTTTCCGGATTTCCGGAAAATATCCGTCCGGGGATTCGGACGGATTGGCGCATTCTTCCGATGAATCAGTGCTGCACCGCCTCGCCCGCCAGCAAGCCCGTCTGCGCGTAGAACTCCTGCTGCGCGAACGCGTCGCGCTCGCGCCGCGCACGCTCGCCGCGATCCGCGAGCGAACCGACGACGATCCCGACGAACGCGAGCGGCACCGACACGAGCGCCGGGTTGTCGAGGAACACCGGCGCGTGCGCGTGATGCAGCACGTCGACCCACACCGACTTCGACAGCACCGTGAGCGTGACCGCCGACACGAGGCCGAGGCCGCCGCCGAGCACCGCGCCGCGCGTCGTCATCCCGCGCCAGAAAATCGACATCGCGAGCACCGGGAAATTCGCGCTCGCGGCCACCGCCGCGACGAGGCCGACCATGAACGCGACGTTCACGTGCTCGAACAGGATCGACAGCCCGATCGCGACCGCCGACAACGCAATCGTCGCCGCGCGCGAGATACGCATCTCGAGGCGCTCGTCGGGCTTGCCGCGCGCCCACATCTGCGCGTACAGGTCATGCGAGATCGTCGTCGCGCCGGCGAGCGTGAGGCCCGCGACCACCGCGAGGATCGTCGCGAACGTGACCGCCGCGATGAACCCGTAGAACCAGTTCCCGCCGACCGCCTGCGCGAGCTTCACCGCGACCATGTTCGAGCCGCCGAGCAGGTCGTGCGTGAGATTGAACGAACCGTTGGCGCCCAGCTTGAAGAATTCCGGATGCTGCGCGAGCAGCACGATCGCCGAGAAGCCGATCACGAAGGTCAGCAGGTAGAAGTAGCCGATGAAGCCGGTCGCATAGAGCACCGACTTGCGCGCCTCCTTCGCGTTCGGCACCGTGAAGAAGCGCATCAGGATGTGCGGGAAGCCGGCCGTGCCGAACATCAGCGCGATGCCGAGCGACAGCGCGTTGGCCGGATCGCGGATCAGCTTGCCGGGGCCCATGATCGACAGCGCGCCCGGATGCACGGCCACCGCGCGGCGGAACATCTCGTCGACGCTGAAGCCGAATTCGGCGAGCGCGAGCACGACGAGCAGCGTCGCGCCGCACAGCAGCAGCACGGCCTTGATCACCTGCACCCAGGTGGTCGCGGTCATCCCGCCGAAGAACACGTAGACGACCATCAGCACGCCGACGATCAGCTCGGCCGTGCCGTACGACAGCCCGAACAGCAGCTGGATCAGCTTGCCCGCGCCGACCATCTGCACGACGAGGTACAGCACGACGATGGTCAGCGAATTCGCGGACGTCAGCAGCCGGATCGGCCGCTGTGCGAAGCGGTACGCAACGACGTCGACGAACGTGAACTTGCCGAGATTGCGCAGCGGTTCGGCGATCAGGAACATCACGAACGGCCAGCCGACGAGAAAGCCGATCGAGTAGATGAGCCCGTCGAAGCCGAACATGAACACCATCCCCGACAGCCCGAGGAACGACGCGGCCGACATGTAGTCGCCCGCGATCGCGAGCCCGTTCTGCAGCCCGGTGATGCCGCCGCCGGCCGTGTAGAAGTCGCGCGTCGAGCGCGTGCGGCGCGCGGCCCAGCGCGTGAGCGCGAGCGTCGCGAACACGAACGCGAAGAACATCCCGATCGCGACCGGGTTCAGTTCGACCTTGTCGGGCATCGGGCCCGCGACCGATACCGCATGCGCGGCAGACGAAACGAGGGCCGCGGGAACGGCAAGCGCGCGGAGCGCGATCGAGGTACGTCGCATGTCGGCCTCCTTCACGAACGCTGCAGGAGCGCGTCGACGCGGCGGTCGAACGCACGGTTCGCGCGCAGCACGTAACACGCGGTCAGCCCGATCGCGACCAGGATGATCGCGACGCCCGCGGCGATCCCGACCGTCGTCGTCGCGCCGCGATACAGCGGCGCCGCGAGCACGTGCGGCGCGAGCGCGACGAGCAGGATGAAGCCGTAGTACGTGGCGATCATCAGTGCCGTCAGCGTGAAGCTGAAACGGCGCCGCGCACGCACGAGCTGCTGATAGTCGCGGCGCGCCGTGACCGATTCGATGAACGAAAGCTCCATGGTGTCTCCTGTCGACCAGAGTTAGCGCTTTAGCGCTTACTCAGGTCCCATGCTTCGCGGTCGACCTGAGTTGGCGCTTCAGCGCCTACTCAGGCCCCCGCAGGGCAAACCAACTCGTCATTGCGAGGGTGTTGTGTGGAATGGTCGGCGCGCGTCGACTACCCCGCCCGCGCCGTGGCGGAAAAAGCGATCTACACGACGCGATCCGCGCGCAGCCGCGCGACCTCGTCGGCCGACATCCCGAGCCAGCCGCCGAGCACGTCGGCCGTATCGGCGCCGAGCACCGGCGGCGCGCCGCGCACCGGCAGCCGCGCGCCGTCGAACCGGTACGGCGGCGCCAGCACGTCGACGACGCCCGCGACCGGATGCGGCTGCCGCGTCACGAGCCCCGCGCTCGTCGCGCGTTCCGACGTCAGCGCTTCGTGCAGCCCGAGCACTTCGCCGCACGGAATGCCCGCGTCGGCCAGCGCCGCGAGCAAAGTCGCGCGCGAACGGCGCGCGAGTTCGCGACGAATCTCGGGCAGCAGGTCGGCGCGGTTCTCCGAGCGGCCGAGGTTGGTCTTGTAGCGTTCGTCCGCGGCGAGGTCGGGTCGCTCGATCGCGTCGCAAAAGCGCGCGAACTGCGTGTTGTTGCCGACCGTGATCACGAGCGGGCCGTCAGCCGCGTCGAACACGCCGTACGGCACGATCGACGGATGCGCGTTGCCGTAGCGCGGCGGGTCCTCGCCCATCAGCAGCGCGTCGAGCCCGTAGTACGCGGTGATCATCAGCCCGCAGTCGAACAGCGCCATCTCGATGCGCCGCCCGCGCCCCGTCGCATGACGTTCGTACAGCGCCGCGAGGATCGCCTGCGCCGAATACATGCCGGTGAACAGGTCGACCGCCGCGACGCCGAACTTCAGCGGCGGCTGGCCGGCTTCGCCGTTCAGCGCCATCAGCCCGGCCTCGCCCTGCACGACGAGGTCGTAGCCGGGCCGCGCGGCCTCGGCGCCCGAGCGGTCGTAGCCGGAGATCGCGCAATGCACGAGGCGCGGGTTCAGTTCGGCCAGCGCGTCGTAGCCGAGCCCGAGCTTCTCCGCGCCGCCGAACTTGAAGTTGTGAAGCACCACGTCGGCCTGCGCGGCCAGCTCGCGCGCGAGCCGCCGCCCTTCGTCGGTCTGCAGGTCGAGGCAGATCGAGCGCTTGCTGCGGTTCACGCTGTTGAAGTAGGTCGTTTCGGTGGCGCCGATCCTCAAGCCCCAGTCGCGCGTGTCGTCGCCGCGCGCCGGATGCTCGACCTTGATCACTTCCGCGCCGAAATCGGCGAGCACCATCGCGCACCACGGCCCCGCGAGCACGCGCGAGAAGTCGAGCACTTTCACGCCGGCCAGCGGCAAAACGCGCGATTCGTTCGTCATCCTTGTCTCCTCCATTCGCGTCGTTCGTCTTTACTGTTTCGACAGCGCGATGTAGCGCGCGAGATGGTGATCCTCGTCGCCGAGCTGGTGATCGATCATCACGAGGCGCTTCGCGTAGTGCGACAGCGGCAGCTCCCACGTCATCCCGATCCCGCCGTGCAACTGGATGCTCTCCTCGGCGACGAGCGTGCCGATCCGCCCGATGCTGAATTTCGCCGCGGCCAGCGCGCGTTCGCGCACCACGCGCGGCGCATCGAGCTGCGCGGCCGCGTTGATCACGGCCGAGCGCGCCTGCTCGACTTCGAGCAGCAGGTCGGCCATCCGGTGCTGCAGCGCCTGGAAACTGCCGATCGGCAGCCCGAACTGCTTGCGCGTGCGCAGGTACTCGAGCGTGTGCTCCTTCGCGACGTCCATCGCGCCGAGCGCTTCCGCCGACAGCGCGAGCAGCCCGTAGCCGAGCACGCGTTCGAGCAACTCGGCGCCCGCTTCGCCGTCGTGCGCGCCGAGCGCCGCATCGGCCGGCAGCACGACGCGCTCGAAGCGCACTTCGGCCGCGCGGCCGCCGTCGATCTTCCGGTAGTCGCGCAGCGACACGCCCGGTGCGTCGGCCGGCACGACGAACAGGCCGATGCCGGCCGCGTCGTCGTCCTGCCCGGACACGCGCGCGCTGACGACGAAGAACGCCGCCTGCGCAGCCTGGTCGACGACGCCCTTCGCGCCCGTGAGCACCCAGCCGTCGCCCGAGCGTTCGGCGCGCGTGCGCACGGTCGTCAGTTCGTAGTGCGAGCCCGGCTCGTCATGCGCGAACGCGGCGCTCGCGCTGCCGTCGATCAGCGCGGCGAGCCGCTCGCGATGTGCGTCGCCGCCGGCGAGCGACAGCGCGCGGCCCGCGAGCAGCGCGCCGAGGAACGGCTCGACGACGAGCCCGCGCCCGAGGCATTCGAACACCACGGCGATGTCGAAGCCCGCGCCGCCGAAACCGCCGTCGGCTTCCGCGAACAGCGCGCCGACCGTGCCGAGTTCCGCAAAGCGCTGCCACATCGCGCGATCGAAGCCCTCGGGCGACTGCGCGATGCGATCGCGCACCGGGAACGCATACTGTTCGGCGATGAAGCGGTTCAACGTGTCCGCCAGCATCCGGCGGTCTTCTGTGTGCTGGAAATCCATCGTCGCGCTCCTCGTTACAGCCCGAGCATCATCTTCGCGATGATGTTCTTCTGGATCTCGTTCGAGCCGCCGAAGATCGACAGCTTCCGGTTGTTGAAATACTGCTGCGCGGCGCTTGCCGCTTCGTCCGGGCCGACCGGCTCGCCGTCGTAGTCGGCATCGAGCGCCTCGTCGACGAACGGCTGTGCATACGGCCCCATCGCGCGCCGCATCAGCGCGGTGATCTCCTGGCGGATCTGCGTGCCGCGGATCTTCAGCATCGAGCTTTCCGCGCCCGGCACCCCGCCGCCCGCGACCGCCGCCAGCACGCGCAGGTTGGTCGTGCGCATGTTCTCGAGTTCGATCTCGACACGCGCGACGCGCGCCGCGAAGAACGGATCGTCCGCGAGCGGCCGGCCGTTCTTCGTGACCTTCGCGGCAACCGCGCGCAGCCGGTCGAGCGCGGCCGTCGAAAAACCGATTCCGGCGATGTTGGTGCGCTCGTACGTGAGCAGGTATTTCGCGTAGGTCCAGCCGCGGTTCTCTTCGCCGACGAGGTTCTCCGCCGGCACGCGCACGTCGGTGAAGAACACCTCGTTCACTTCGTGCTCGCCGTCGAGCGTGATGATCGGGCGGACCTCGACGCCCGGCGTGTTCATGTCGATCAGCAGGAAGCTGATGCCTTCCTGCTTGCGCACGTCGGTCGCGGTGCGCACAAGGCAGAAGATCATGTTCGCGTAGTGGCCGAGCGTGGTCCACGTCTTCTGGCCGTTCACGATGTAGTGCTCGCCCTGCGCGTCGAGCCCGCGCACCGCGCTCGTCTTCACCGACGCGAGATCGGAGCCGGCGCCCGGCTCCGAATAGCCCTGGCACCACCAGTCGGTGCCGTCGAGAATGCGCGGCAGCCAGCGGCGCTTCTGCGCTTCGTCGCCGTACTTGATCAGCACGGGGCCGAGCATGTTCACGCCGAACGGCACGATGCGCGGCGCACCCGCGAGCGCGCATTCGTTGTCGAACAGGAACTTCTGCGCGACGCTCCAGCCGGGGCCGCCGTACTCGCGCGGCCAGTGGCTCGCGAGCCAGCCGCGCGCGTTGAGTATCGCGTGCCATTCGCGCATGTCGTCGCGCGTGAGATGCAGGCCGCCCTTCACCTTGCGCGCGATGCGCCCGGGCAGTTCGGCTTGCAGGAAGCGCTGCACTTCCGTGCGGAAGGCTTCCTCTTCGGGAGTGAAATTGAGGTCCATCGTCAGTCCGTGGCGAATGCGGTTGGCGTTCAGTCGAGGCGGTTCAGGCTCGCGAAATCCGCGCCGCGCGCGACGAGATCGACGAGCAGCGGCGACGGCTTCCAGAACAGCGGATCTTCCTTCGCGAACGCGCGGATATCGGCGAGCACGTTCGCGAGGCCGACCGTGTCCGCGTAATGCATCGGGCCGCCGCGATAACGCGGGAAGCCGTAGCCGTACAGGAACACTGCGTCGACGTCGAGCGGGCGCAGCGCGATCTTCTCGTGCACGACGTTCGCACCTTCGTTGATCATCGCCGCGAGGTAACGGCGCATGATCTCGTCGTGGGTAAACGTGCGCGGCGCGATACCCTTCTTCGCGCGCTCTTGCGCGACGATCGCCTCGACTTCCGGGTCCGGCGTGCCGACGCGCGCGCCGTCCGGATACAGGTAGTAGCCGCGCGCCGTCTTCTGCCCGAACCAGCCGCGCTCGCACAGCCGGTCGGAAATCTCCACGTAGCGCGCGCGCGGGTCGCGCGTCGCCGCGCGGCGCTTGCGGGTCGCCCAGCCGATGTCGCCGCCGGCGAGGTCGACGACCTGGAACGGCCCCATCGGGAAGCCGAATTCGCGCACCGCGCGGTCGATCTGGTACGGTGACGCGCCGTCTTCCATCAGGTAGTCGGCCGCCGTGCGATAGACGGCGAGGATCCGGTTGCCGATGAAGCCGTCGCACACGCCGGCGCGCACCGGCGTCTTCTTCAACTGCTTCGCGAGCGCGAACGCGGTCGCGACCACTTCGGCGCTCACGCGCGCCGGCACGACGATCTCGAGCAGCTTCATCACGTTGGCCGGCGAGAAGAAATGCAGGCCGATCACGTCGGCCGGCCGGTCGATGCTCGCGGCGATCTCGTCGATGTCGAGATACGACGTGTTGGTCGCGAGCACCGCACCCGGCTTGCACGCGCGCGCGAGTTCGGCGAACACGGCCTTTTTCACGGCCATGTCCTCGAACACGGCCTCGATCACGACGTCGGCCTGCGCGAGCGCGTCGTACGACGTGCTGCCCTTGAAACGCGCGAGCCGCGCAGCGTGCGCGGCCGGTGTCATCCGCCCTTTCGCGACGAGGCCGTCGTACACCTTCTCGACGTGCGCGCGGCCGCGCGCGAGCGACGCTTCGTCGCGTTCGATCATCGTCACCGGCAGCCCGGCATCGAGCGCCGCGACCGCGATGCCCGCGCCCATCGTGCCGCCGCCGACCACGCCGATCCGCTCGACCGGCCGCGCGCTCGCGCGACGTGCCTCGGGCACCTTCGCCGCTTCACGCTCCGCGAAGAAGGCGTGCACGAGGCCCGCGCGCTGCGGGCTGTCGATGCACTGCAGGAACAGGCTGCGTTCGAGCTTCATCCCCGCGTCGAACGACTGCGTGAGCGCGGCCTCGACCGCGTCGACGATCTTCGCGGGCGAGAAAAGGCCGCGCGACTTCTTCGGCAACTCGGCACGCGCCGCGTCGATCGCGGCCTGCGCGGCCGCGCGGTCGGCCAGCCCCTGCGCGTCGCGCGTGCGGCGCACCGGTGCGCCGAGCGACACGAGCTCCTGCGCGTAGGCGAGGCCTTCGGCGAGCGTGTCGTCGCTGTGTGCGACGCGGTCGACGAGGCCGAGCGCGAGCGCTTCGTCCGCGCTCGCGTGGCGGCCCGTCAGCATCAGGTCGAGCGCGGCCTTCGCGCCGATCAGGCGCGGCGCGCGCTGCGTGCCGCCCGCGCCGGGCAGCAGGCCGAGCGTGACTTCGGGCAGGCCGAGCTTCGCGCCGGGCACCGCGAGCCGGTAATGCGCGGCCAGCGCGACTTCGAGGCCGCCGCCGAGCGTCGCGCCATGCAGCGCGACCACGACCGGCTTCGTGCCCGATTCGATCCGCTCGCACACGTCGGGCAGCGACGGCGGCACGGGCGGCTTGCCGAATTCGCGGATATCGGCGCCCGCGATGAAGTTGCGGCCGGCGCCGACGATCAGCACCGCGCGGATCGCGTCGTCGGCCTGCGCGGCGTCGAGCGCGTCGGCGAGGCCGCGCCGCACGTCGGCGGACAGCGCGTTGACGGGCGCGTGGTCGATCGTGACGACGAGCACCTTGTCGCGCCGCTCGCGCGTGACGGTGCCGGCCGGGCCGGTGGGGGAAGCGGGTGAGTTCATCGTGTCTCCTTGACGCGGCGGCAGGCGCGGCGACGCCGGTTCGTGGCTCGCGGCCACGCGAGCGGCGCCGGGGCGCCTGCCCCGGTCCCGCACGAAGCGGGACAAGATCCGGCCGTACGCCGGGCATGACCTGATTCTCGATTGATCGAGATTCATTGACAATTCCCTCCCGCTTTTACAAGCTGTCAAGTCTGACTTGACACTGAATGCTTCCGACCGTTAAACGGGACGGATCAGGAGACGCGACGCATGGACCTGAACGCGCTGACGCTGCTCGTCGAGATCCTCGACGCCGGCAATCTCAGCAAGGCCGCGCAGCGGCTCAAGATGAGCCGCGCGAACGTCAGCTACCGGCTGAACCAGCTCGAGCGCTCGATCGGCCAGCAGCTCGTGCGGCGCACGACGCGGCGCATCGAGCCGACCGAAATCGGGCTGAAGCTGTACGAGCACGGGCGGCGCATCCGCAACGAACTGCTCGCCGCGCAGGAGTCGGTGACGACGCTCGGCCAGGATCTGCAGGGCCGCGTGCGGCTGTCAGTGCCGAGCGGCTACGGGCAGATGGTGATGTCCGACTGGCTGCTCGCGTTCAAGCGGCTGCATCCGGGCATCGTGCTCGACGTCGTGTTCGAGAACCGCGTGGAAGACCTGATGCGCGACGAGATCGACATCGCCGTGCGCGTGATGCCCGAGCCGCCGCAGAACCTCGTCGCGCGCGACATGGGCGCGGTGCGCTACGTCGCGTGCGCATCGGCCGCGTTCGCGGCCGAGCACGGGATGCCGGCGAGCCTCGGCGCGTTGTCGGCCTCCCCCGTCGTCACCGCGACGGTGATGGGCCGGCAGCTCAGGATCGCCGCGTATCTCGGCGACGAGCGCCACGAGGTGCTGCTCGAGCCCACGCTGATTTCGGAGAACTTCCTGTTCCTGCGGCAGGCGATCCTCGGCGGGATCGGCGTCGGCATCGTGCCCGACTACGTGGTGCAGGACGACATCCGGCGCGGCACGGTCGTCACGTCGCTCGACGCGTACCGGCTCAGCATCTTCGGCACGCACATGTACATGCTCTACATGCCGAACCGGCACCACACGCGCGCGACGTCGACGTTCATAGAGTTCATCCTCGAACAGGCCGGAAAGACCGGCCGGGGCGGGCCCGGCGCGATGCGTCAGGGTTTCCTGTCGGGTGACAACCCGCCGGCCGCGCGGCGACAATAGCGCGCCGGGGCGGGCAGCCGCGTTGCGCCGGCATCGTCGCCTCCTTCGAATTCACTGCTGCCGAGGGTTCAATGTTCGACCGGATTCGTCCGCATTCGCGCTCCTGGACGCTGCTCGCCGCCGTCGCGCTCGTCGCGTTCAACGCCGGCTGCACGTCCCCGTCCACGCCGCCGTCGGGCGCGGTGGTGCCCGTCGCCGCCGCATCGGGCGCCGCCGTGCCGCTGCCCGGCGTCCATGCGCCCGAGCTGTCGTCCGGCTGGACCGACAAGCCGGGCTGGACCTCGCAGCACTTCATGATCGCGGCCGCGAATCCGCTCGCGACGCAGGCCGGCTACGACATGCTGAAGGCGGGCGGCACCGCGATCGACGCGGCGATCGCCACGCAGATGGTGCTCGCGCTCGTCGAGCCGCAATCGTCGGGAATCGGCGGCGGTGCATTCCTGCTGTACTTCGACGGCAAGGCGACGCAGGCCTACGACGGCCGCGAGACCGCGCCGGCCGCCGCGACCGACCGCCTGTTCTACGGGCCGACCGGCCAGCCGATGAGCTTCTACGAAGGTGTCGTCGGCGGGCGCTCGGTCGGCACGCCGGGCGTGCTGCGCATGCTCGACGCCGCGCACCGTGCACACGGCAAGCTGCCGTGGCGCCGGCTGTTCCAGCCGGCGATCCGGCTCGCCGAGCACGGCTTCACGATCAGCCCGCGGCTCGCGACGCTGATCGCCAACGACAAGTACCTGAAGAACGACCCGGCTGCGCGTGCGTACTTCTACAACCCGGACGGCACGCCGAAGGCAGCCGGCACGGTGCTGAAGAACCCCGCGCTCGCGACCGTGCTGCGGCAAGTCGCCGACCGCGGCGCGAACGCGTTCTACAGCGGCGCGATCGCGCGCGACATCGTCACGAAGGTGCGCAGGCACCCGACCAACCCGGGCCTGCTGTCGCTCCAGGATCTCGCGCGCTACAAGGCGAAGGTGCGCGCGCCGCTGTGCGCGGATTACCGGCGCTCGGTGGTGTGCGGGATGCCGCCGCCGTCGTCGGGCGGCCTCGCGATCGCGCAGATGCTCGGCATCCTCGAAGCGATGCCCGACTGGCAGCAGATCGGCGCGCAGAAGCCGGTGCGCAACGACGTCGGCTACGAGCCGACGCCGTTCGCCGCGCACCTGTTCAGCGAAGCCGGGCGGCTCGCCTATGCGGACCGCGCGCGTTATGTCGCCGATCCCGATTTCGTGCCGCTGCCGGGCGGCAGCTGGGCGAGCCTCACCGACAAGACCTATCTCGCGCAGCGCGCGCACCTGATCGGCGACAGCAGCATGGGCGTCGCGCAGGCCGGCACGCCGCAGGGCGCGACGCTCGCGATGGCCGACGACCGCAGCCCCGAGTTGCCGTCGACCTCCGACATCGCGATCGTCGACCGCTACGGCCAGGCGCTGTCGATGACGACGAGCATCGAGGATGCGTTCGGTTCGCGGCTGATGGTGCGCGGCTTCATGCTGAACAACCAGCTCACCGATTTCTCGTTCGTGTCGAACGACAACGGCCGGCCGGTCGCGAACCGCGTGCAGCCCGGCAAGCGCCCGCGCTCGGCGATGTCGCCGGAACTCGTGTTCGACAAGAAGACGAAACAGGTGACGATGATCGTCGGCTCGGCCGGCGGCCCCGCGATCATCAATCACGTCGCGAAGACGCTGGTCGGCGTGCTCGACTGGGGGATGACGATGCAGCAGGCGATCGCGCTGCCGAACTTCGGGTCGATGAACGGGCCGACGCAACTCGAACGCGGCCGCGTGTCCGATGCGCTCGCCGACGGGCTGAAGGGCCGCGGGCACGACGTGCGGGTGGTCGAGATGAACTCGGGGCTGCAGGGAATCCAGCGGCTGAACGTGCAGGGGCAGACGGTGTGGTTCGGCGGGGCGGATCCGCGGCGGGAAGGTGTGGCGATGGGGGAATGAGTGCGATGAGCGACAACTTCACCTATCTGGTCGATCCGGTGGTTTCGCTCGCTGAAGCGCCCGCCGAGGCACAGCGCATGATCGCGTGGCTGCAGGCGCGCGGAATCGTCGGCGCGGCGACGCGCGTCGGCGACCTGTACCGCGACTGGGGCACGACCTGGGGGCTCAAGGAGAGCGATCTGACGGCCATCGACCGAACCGGTTACCCACCCGGCCCGCTTTATGCGAACGCCTGCGACGCGCGCGCAAATTTGCCGCCGTCCATCCCGAACTGGCTGGAGGTCGCCGTGGAACGCCGCATCTTCGATGCAGGCGGGAACGGCCTCGAGATTTTCTGCCCGGGGTGCAACGCGGAGCAGACCGCGCTCGGCGCCGCATGGGGTGAGGCATTTTCCGACTGGTTCGAGGGTGACGATGCGGCTCCGCTCGTATGCGGCGCGTGCGGCCATCGGCAACCCGTCACGCAATGGCGCTACGATCCGCCGTGGGCCTTCGGCCATCTCGGCTTCAATTTCCAGAACTGGCTGCTGAGCGATGCGTTCATCGCCGAATTCACCGCCGCGTACGGCCGGCCGCTGACGGTCGTGCACCAGCACATCTGAGCGCCCTGCGCGCTGCGTCAACCGCGCCCCTTCCACGGCACCACCCGCCGCTCGACCCACCGCATCGCGAGGTCGAACAGCCACGCGATCGCGCCGATGATGAGGATGCCCATCACGACGATATCGGTGCGCAGGAAGCTCGATGCGTTGAGCACCATCTGCCCGAGCCCGGCCGTCGCGGCAACCATCTCGGCCGCGACGAGCGTCGTCCAGCCGAAGCCGATCGCGATCCGCAGCCCGGTGAGGATCTCCGGCAGCGCGGCCGGCAGCACCACGTGCCGCACGATCTGCGCGAAACTGCCGCCGAGCGAATACGCGGCGTTGATCTGCTCGACCGTCGCCGCGCGCACGCCGGCGCGCGCGGCCATCGCGATCGGCGCGAAGCACGCGAGGAAGATCACGACGAGCTTCGCCGTTTCGTCGATGCCGAACCAGATCACGACGAGCGGCAGGTACGCGAGCGGCGGCAGCGGCCGGTAGAACTCCAGCAGCGGATCGAGCACGCCGCGCGCGATGCGGCTCACGCCCATCAGGATGCCGGCCGGCACGCCGATCGCGGTCGCGAGCAGGAACGCGCCGAACACGCGCGCGGCGCTCCACAACAAATGCTCGGACAAGGGCAGGCCGCCCTGGATGCGGCCGTGCCATGCGTCGACGAATGCCGTCCACACGGCTTCCGGCGCGGGCAGGAACAGCGGCGGCAGCCACTGGCGATGGGTGGCGACCCACCACAGCAGTGCCAGTGCCGCGACCGTCGCCGCGCTCAGCCCGGCTGTCTTCCCCTGCCCCGGCAACCGGTAGCGATGCGATGCGCGAGCCGGACGCGCCGCGTGACGCCGTTGCGTCGCGCGTTGATCCTGCCCGGGCTCCGCGGCCGTGCGATCGGCCGCCCAAGAATCCTGCGTGCTCATGCTGTCCTGCCTGTGCAAGGTGCTGATCCGACCGCGTCCGACCGACGCGCCCTGTCGCGCGAGTTCGTGCATCACGCCGCCGCCTCGGCGGCCTCGTCGCGATGCAGGTACGCGATCAGCCGTTCGCGCCATGCGATGAAATCCGGTGACGACTTCACCGCGCGCGCATCGCGCGATTCGACGTAGCGGCGCGCGAACGGCAGTTCGAAGGTTTCCGCGATCCGGCCGGGGCCGGGCGTCATCACGACGAGACGCGTCGCGAGAAACAGCGCCTCCTCGACATCGTGCGTAATGAAGAACACCGTCTTGCCGGTGCGTGCCCATACGTCGAGCACGAGCGCCTGCATCGTGCCGCGCGTCATCGCGTCGAGCGCGCCCATCGGCTCGTCCATCAGCAGCACGCGCGGGTCGCTCGCGAGCGCGCGCGCGATGCCGACGCGCTGCTGCATCCCGCCCGACAGCTCGTACACGCGCGCATGCGCATGCCTGTCGAGCCCGACGAGCGCGAGCATCTCCCGCGCCCGCGCTTCGCGTTCGGCCTTCGACACGCGTGCGAAGCGCAACCCGAGCGCGACGTTGTCGAGCACGTCGAGCCACTGCAGCAGCGCGTATTTCTGGAACACGACACCGCGATCGGCGCCGGGGCCCGTGACCGGCACGCCGTCGACGCGCACGTCGCCCGTCGTCGGCGCGACGAAGCCGGCCATGCAGTTCAGCAACGTCGTCTTGCCGCAGCCGGACGCGCCGAGTGCGACGACGAATTCACCGGCCTCGATGCGCAGGTCGACGTGCGCGAGCGCCTGCGTCGTCGGCCGGCCGCGTTCGCCCGGATAGTCGACCGATACCTGACGGACTTCCAGCGTGCTCATGTTCAGGACTCCGCGACGAGTAGCTTGTGCGACCGCACTCAGCGCGCGGCCTTCTGCACGAACTGCGGATCGACGCCGGCCGAGTAGTCGGCGAGCACCGTCTGGATCGTGCCCTGCGATTTGAGGAACGTGGCCGTGGCCGCGAGCGATTTCGCGGCGCCCGACTGCGCACCGCCGCCAAGCCACGTCGGCGACGCCTGCTCGGCCGGCGTCGGGAACGCGTAGAGCGCGAGGCTGGCCGGTACGTCCTGCGCGTTCGCGCCCGACACCTTCGCGACCGCCGCGACCTGCGGCGAGCCGACCTTCCACGCGGCAGCGTGCGCGCGATAGTCGGCATCGGCGGCCGCGAGCACCTTCACGAAGCGCGTGACGAACTCGGGGTTCTCGCGCGCGAACTTGCGGCTCACGACGAAGCCGTCGAAGGTCGCCTTGCCGCTTTCCTTCGCAACCTGGCCCGACGTCGTGAGCACGGTGCCCGACTGCTTGACCTTCGCGAGCACCGGATCCCAGATGTAGGTCGCGTCGATGTCGCCGCGCGCCCACGCAGCCGCGACTTCGGGCGGACGCAGGTTGACGATCTTCACGTCGTTCGGATTGACGCCCGCGGCCTGCAGCGCGACGAGCGTATGGAAATGCGACGTCGACACGAACGGCACGCCGATCTTCTTGCCCTTCAGCGCGGCGACGTTGGTGACGCCCGAGCCGTTGCGCGCGACGAGCGCCTCGGCGTCGTTGATGTTGTCGAGCACCCAGAACAGCGAGATGTCGAGCCCCTGCGACAGCCCGGCCGCGATCGGGCTCGAGCCGGCTTCGCCGAGCTGCACGGAGCCCGATGCGAGCGCGCGGATCACGTCGGCGCCGCTGTCGAGCTTGCGGAACGTGACCTTGTAGCCGGTCGCCTTTTCGACTTCACCGCTCGCCTGCGCATAGCGCCACGGCACGACCATGTCCTGGTACGCGATCACGACTTCGCGCGATTCGGCGTGCGCCGCGCCCAGCGCGGCAAAGGCGGTCAGCGCGACGACGGCGCGGCGGATGAAGCTGAAACGGGACATGCGGCTCTCCTTCGAATGCGGGCATTGCTGCGGGAGAGCCGACTATAGGAGTTTTGCGCACGGCGGGAGCGAACTTATCCTGCGAAGCTATCGATGCCGTTTCAGCTTTGCTTTCCATGCTCGACCGGATTGCGTGTCCGGTCGGGTGACGATTGCCGTGCGAATGCGCGGGCGGCGGCCGCACCAACGAAAAAGCCCGCATCGCTGCGGGCTTTTTTCGGGTTCGCCTGAGGACGACGAAGCAAGGGGGCTCAGACCACCCCTGCCCCATGCGCCTGGAGATCGGCGTGATAGCTCGACCGCACCATCGCGCCGACGGCCGCGTGCGTGAAGCCCATCTTGTACGCCTCTTCCTCGTACATCTTGAACGTATCGGGATGCACGTACGCGCGCACCGGCAGGTGGTGCTCGGACGGCTGCAGGTACTGGCCGATCGTCAGCATGTCGACGTCGTGCGCGCGCAGGTCGCGCATCACCTGCAGGATTTCCTCTTCGGTCTCGCCGAGGCCGACCATCAGGCCCGACTTCGTCGCGACGTCCGGATGCAGCGCCTTGAAGTCCTTCAGGAGCTTCAGCGAGTGCGCGTAGTCCGAACCCGGGCGCGCTTCCTTGTACAGGCGCGGCACCGTTTCGAGGTTGTGGTTCATCACGTCCGGCGGCGCGGCGTTCAGGATCGAGATCGCGCGGTCGAGACGGCCGCGGAAGTCCGGCGTCAGGATCTCGATGCGCGTGTCCGGCGACTGCGCGCGCGTTTCGCGGATGCACTCGACGAAGTGGGCGGCGCCGCCGTCGCGCAGGTCGTCGCGGTCGACGCTCGTGATCACCACGTACTTGAGCTTCAGCGCCGCGATCGTGCGCGCGAGGTTCTTCGGTTCATCCGCGTCGAGCGGATCGGGACGGCCGTGGCCGACGTCGCAGAACGGGCAGCGGCGCGTGCACTTGTCGCCCATGATCATGAACGTCGCGGTGCCCTTGCCGAAGCATTCGCCGATGTTCGGGCAGCTCGCTTCCTCGCACACCGTATGCAGGTTGTGCTCGCGCAGGATCGTCTTGATCTCGTTGAAGCGCGAGCTGCCGGTGGCCGCCTTCACGCGGATCCACTCGGGCTTCTTCAGCTTTTCGATCGGAATGACCTTGATCGGGATGCGCGCCGTCTTCGCCTGCGCCTTCTGCTTGGCGGTCGGATCGTAGGCAGGGGTCGCGGCCGGATCGGCCGGTGCGGGGGAAGCGGTAACGTCAGTCATTCGAATGTTGTTCCAGTGCCTGCGGCTTGTCGGCGGCCGCGGATGCGCCGTCGAGGTTGGCGATCAGACGGCGCACCAGCGTATGGGCGACGTCGTTCCAGTCGGCGGCAACCTCGAGGCTCGCCATGTCGACAGTTTCCAGTCCGGCATAGCCGCACGGGTTGATCGCAAGAAACGGGCGCAGATCCATCTTCACGTTCAGGCTCAGCCCGTGATAGCTGCAGCCGTTGCGGATCTTCAGGCCGAGGGCCGCGATTTTCGCGCCCTCGTGCACGCCGGATGCCACGTAGATCCCGGGCGCGCCCGCCTTGCGGACCGAAGCGAGATTATACGCCGCGAGGGTTTCGATCACGGCCTCCTCGATCTTCGTCACGAGCGTGCGCACCATCAGCTTGCGCCGACGCAGGTCCAGCAGCAGGTAGGCGACGATCTGGCCGGGGCCGTGATAGGTGATCTGCCCGCCGCGGTCGACCTTCACGAGCGGCACGCCGCTGTCGGCCACCAGCAGGTGGGCCGGGTCGCCGGCCTGGCCGAGCGTGTAGACGGGCGGATGCTCGACCAGCCAGATCTCGTCGCCGGTATCGGCCGTGCGCGTGTCGGTGAACGCGCGCATCGCGTCGAAGCTCGTTTCGTAAGTCTCGACGCCCCGCCACCGCACGGTGACCGGCGGGGCCGGCTGATCCGGGGACCCGGCGGGCGATGCGGAAACGGCGACAGGCGTGGACACGATGGAAACCGGCGAAACGGACATGGGCGGTAGTTTACCGAAAACCCGTCGGTCTCGCCGGCCTCGGAGGGGGGACGGATCGCCGGTATCCGTCGGAGGAAATGATGGTCAGACGGTGCGCCATCCGTCGTGGAGCAGCGCGCTCACGCGTTCGCGCAGCCGTGCCAGCCCGCCGAGCGCGACTTCGCGGGGCGGCCGCGACACCGAGAACGCCACGCGCGCGCCCTCCCGGCCTTCCGCGCTGAGCCACAGCCGCTCGCCGCGGCGCAGCTTCAGCGTCTCGCCGTCGACCAGGAAGTAATCGTCGACGTCGTTGCTGCGCGTCGCCCACACCGGCCCGCACTGCACCACCAGCCGCGTGCTGCGCTGTACCTTCAACGGCACGGTTTCGCCCACCGGGATTTCGAACGTGATGCTTGAAGAAATTTCTTGCATGATCGACTCCGCCAATAAGTGCTTCGATGGCTACAATCGTAGTCACTTCAAGGCGTCCGACAAAACGACCAATTTTCACGTCGATGTGAGGAAAATTAGCAAATGGACCTCCGCCAGCTGCCTGCGCTGAACGCGATTCGCGCGTTCGAAGCCGCCGCCCGTCACGAGAATTTCTCGCGCGCCGCCGACGAGCTGTACGTCACGCACGGCGCGGTCAGCCACCAGGTGCGCGCGCTCGAGGAGGAGCTCGGCGTGCAGCTGTTCACGCGCAACGGCAAGCGGCTGTGCCTGACCGACGCCGGCATGCGCTACGCGCAGCAGATCCGCACCGCGCTGATGGTCATCGCCGACGCGACGCGCGACGTGCGCGCGAGCGACCGCGACCGGCGGCTCGTGGTGTCGATGCTGTCGTCGTTCGCCGCGCGCTTCATCACGCCGCGCATCGGCTCGTTCATCGAACGGCATCCGGAAATCGACGTCGAGCTGCAGTCGACCAACTCGCTCACCGATTTCGCGCGCGACGACGTCGATCTCGCGATCCGCTTCGGCCACGGCAGTTATCCGGGGCTGCATGTCGAGCCGCTGTTCGACGAAGTGTTCTTTCCGGCATGCGCGCCGACGCTGAACGGCGGCAAGCTGCCGCAAACGCCCGCCGATCTCGTGCACTACAACCTGCTGCGCTCGGACGACGAGCTGTGGCGGCCGTGGTTCGACGCGGCCGGACTCAAGACGCTGACCGAGCCGAAACGGGGGATTCTGTACCAGGATTCGTCGAACCTGCTGCTGGCCGCGATCGACGGCCAGGGCATCGCGCTCGTGCGCCGCTCGCTCGCGGTGCACGACCTGCTCGACGGGCGCATCGTGCGCCTGTTCGACATCGACGGGCCGAGCCCGTGGCACTATTTTTTCGTGTGTCCGCCGCCGCTGCTGAACGCGCCGCGCGTGCAGGCATTCAGGACCTGGCTGCTCGAGGAAGTCGCCGAATACCAGCGGCTGTGCGACGAGCTGGACGCGCGGCGCGCGGCGGGGAAGACCCCCGCCGAGTGCGCGCAGGAAGGAGGATGGAAGGCGCTTAAAGTACGACCTTGACCATCGGATGGCCGGTCAGTGCGCGGTAGATGTTGTCGAGCTGTTCCTGGCTGGTCGCCCGCACGGTGATCGTGAGGCCCGTGTAATTGCCACCGCTCGACGCACGCTCCTCGATCTTCTCGACGTCGATCTCGTTGTCGTGAACGGCCACGACCTTGAAGATCGTGTCCTTGAACTCGGGGTGCGCCTTGCCCATGATCTTGATCGGGAAATCGCACGGAAACTCCAGCAGCGACTCCTTCCGGGTATCGATCGCGCCGGTCACCTCGATGGTTTTGGTCGGTTCGCTCATCATTTTCTCCGGGTTAGGTCAAACTGTTCAAACTCGCGTGCCTTCGCACGCTGGTACGCGTCATACAACGCCGCGAATACGGGGCCCGGCTTGCCGCCGTGGACGGGCAGATCGTCGAGCGACGTGACGGGCAGCACTTCCTTCGTGGCCGACGTGATCATGATCTCGTCGGCCGCGCGCAATTCCACTTCGCTGATCTCGCGCGCGACGAACGGGATCTTGCATTCGTCGGCCAGCTCCTCGATCAGCGCGTAGCGGATCCCTTCGAGGATCTTGTTGCTGCGCGGCGGCGCGAGCAGCTCGCCGTTCTTCACGATCCACACGTTCGACGACGAACCTTCCGTCAGGTTGCCGTCGCGCAGCTGCAGCGTCTCGAACGCATCGCGTTCGGCCGCATGCTGCGCCATCAGCACGTTGCCGAGCAGCGAGATCGACTTGATGTCGCAATGCAGCCAGCGGCGGTCCTCGGCCGTCACGCAGCGCACGCCCTGCGCGCGTTCGTCGGCGGACGGCAGGCGCAGCGGGCTCGTCATCACGAACACCGTCGGCACCGCGTTCGCCGGGAACGCGTGGCCGCGCTTCGCGACGCCGCGCGTCACCTGCAGGTAGACGAGCGCGTTGCCGTCGCCGAGCCCTTCGGCATTCGCCGCGACGACGCGCTCGATCAGCGCGCGCCAGCCCGCGTCGTCGTGCGGGCTCGCGATGCCGATCTTCTTCAGGCTGCGCTCGAGCCGCGCCAGATGCTGCTCGATCCGGAACGGCACGTGCGCGCCGTCGTGTGCATAAACGGGGACAACTTCATACACGCCGTCGCCGAAGATGAACCCGCGGTCGAGCACCGGTACACGGGCTTCCGACAGCGGCACCATTTCCTCCTGCGACGACACGCTGAGGTAGACGATCGGTTCGAATTCGGCTTGGCTCATGGCTATGACAGATGGGGATGAAGTCGTGAAAACAAAGGCCCGTCGTGCTTACTTCTTCTTGCTGAACATCAGCAGGATCGAGTCCCAGATACGCCCGAAGATACCCGCTTCCGGCACGGCCTGCAGTGCGACGACCGGGAATTCGGACAGCGTCTTGCCGTCGGCGACGATCTTCACGGTGCCGACCTGCTGGCCTGCCGCGAGCGGCGCGATCAGCGGCGCGTTGACGTCGACTTCCGTCTTGACCTTGTCGCCGAGGCCGCGCGGCACGGTCGCCCACTGGTCGCCCTTCACGCCCACCTGCACGGTGTTTTCCTTGCCCTTGTAGATGCGCGGCGTCGACATCGCCTGGCCGCCCTTGAACAGGCGCACCGAATCGAACGCGCTGTAGCCGTAGTTCAGCATCTTCATGCTGTCCTGCGTGCGCTCGCTTTCCTTCTGCTCGCCCATCATCACCGACACCAGGCGGCGCTGGCCGTCCACGCCCGGGATCGCGCGCTTCGCCGACGCGATCAGGCAGTAGCCGGCCGCCTGCGTATGGCCCGTCTTCAGGCCGTCGACCGTCGGATCCAGCCACAGCAGGCGGTTGCGGTTGCCCTGGCGGATGTTGTTGTACTTGAATTCCTTCTCCGAGAAGATGCTGTAGTACTGCGGAAAATCGCGGATCAGGTGCGCGGACAGCTTCGCGAGGTCGCCGGCCGTCGTGTAGTGGTTCGGGTCGGGCATGCCGTTCACGTCGGCGAAGTGCGTGCCCTTCATGCCGAGGCGCGCCGCCTCGTCGTTCATCATCGTGACGAACTGCCCTTCGCTGCCGCCGACCAGTTCGGCCAGCGCGATCGCGGCGTCGTTGCCCGACTGGATGATCATCCCGTACACGAGGTCGTGCACCGACACCGGCTTGTTCGCCTCGATGAACATGCGCGACTCGTCGCGGCCGACGCGGCGCACGGCTTCGCTCGGCGTGACGATCTGCTCCATCGAGATCTTCTTCTTGTCGAGCGCCTCGAACACGAGGTACGCCGTCATCAGCTTCGTCAGCGATGCGGGCTCGACGCGTTCATCGGCATTGCCCGACGCGAGCACCGTGTTGCTGGTCGCATCGACGAGCACCCACGAGCGCGCATTCACGCCCGGCGGCGGCACCGCGCCCGGCATGTAGGTCGCGGGCGCGCCGGTGAACTGCTCGGCGGCCGGCGCCGCATGCGCGGCCTTGGCCTTGGCGGCCGGCTTGGCCTCGGCGACGACGATCGTCGACGCGAGCGCGACAGGCAGCATCACGCCGAGCGCGACGTTGCGCGCGGCGGTGCCGAAGGCGATGGAGGAAGCGAGGGACTTGAGGCCTTGGGAAGACAGACGCATGATCGATTCAGGCTGATGGCAGAAAGTGCGGTGCGAAACGCGCAGGGTTGAACGGCAAGGCGGCGGGCGTTTCGGGCACTCGCCCGAAATCGTCGGGCGACGCGAAACGCGCCGGTTGGACTCGTGCGGACGCGTTCGGTTCGCGGCCGTCGCAAGCGGGCGGACAGGCGGCGAAACGAGCGCCGCATGGGCCCAGCCGGGCCGCGGGCGACGCGGAATCCGGCCATTATACGTGGCCGCGCAGCGCGTTTTCGCGAACCTGGCGCCGGACCGCCGTCCATCTTCATCGGGCGCGGGGTGCCGGCAAGCTGCGCGTCATCGCACGCGAAGGTGTGCGAAAGGTGTGCGCAAGCGAAGGAGAAGTCGGGTCGCGCCGCACGCCGCGGCGCGATGTCGCGAGAAGGGAAACGCGCGTCCGGCGCCGGCCGGAGCACGTGCATGCAACACCGCGCGGGTCGCCGGCGTCGCGCCGGCCTCCCGCGTGCCGGCTAGCGCCAGGCGTCGACGATGATGCGTTTGAGCACGTGCAGCTTGCGATGCAGGAAATGCTCGGCGCCGGGGATCACGACGACCGGCAGTTCCTGCGGCCGCGCCCAGTCGTACACCGACGCGATCGGCACCGTGTCGTCGGTTTCGCCGTGGATCACGAGCGTGTTCTCGGGCACGTCGGCCACCTGCCAGCGGCTCGCTGCCGTGCCGACGAACACCATCCGTTCGATCGTCCCGCCCGCGTCGCGCAGCCGCTTCGCGACGTGCGACAGCACGAAGGTGCCGAACGAGAAGCCCGCAAGCACGAGCGGCAGGTCCGCATACGCGGGCTGCGCGCGCATGTGCGCGAGTACCGCGAGCAGGTCGTCGGCCTCGCCGGTGCCGTTGTCGTGCACGCCCTCGGTCGCGCCGACGCCGCGGAAGTTCGACCGGAACACGACGTAGTTCAACTGCACGAGCGTGCGCGCGAGCGTTTGTGCGACCTTGTTGTCCATCGTGCCGCCGAACAGCGGATGCGGGTGCGCGACGAGCGCGATGCCGCGCGGCGCGGCGCCGCCTTCGCGCACGGCATCGGGGAGGTCGACCGCGATTTCGATCTGCCCGACCGGGCCCGCGATCAGCGACTTCTGCGTATGAACGTTCATTCGGCAGGCCCGCTCAGATCTTCAGGCGGTCGACGACCTTGCCGTCGCGCAGGTGCGATTCGACGATCTCGTCGATGTCGGCCTGGTCGACGTACGTGTACCACGTGCCTTCCGGATACACGACCATCACCGGCCCTTCCTCGCAGCGGTCGAGGCAGCCGGCCTTGTTGATGCGAACCTTGCCGGGCCCCGCGAGGCCGAGCTCCTTCACGCGCTTTTTCGCGTATTCCTGCATGGTCTGCGCGTCGCATTGCGCGCAGCTCGGGCGTTCGGCGCCCGGTTCGCGCTGGTTCAGGCAGAAGAAAACGTGGTGCTGGTAGTAGGAATCCATGGTGGTGGCGAGCTGCCCGGCGCAAGGCCGTGCGGAAAGAGGAGCGGTTGCCGCTGCGCGGGGCAACGGGCGTGTAGTGTTCGGTGCCCGGCGGCGCTTGTGTGCCAGCGGATTCGTGCTCGTGGCGACGCGCAAACCGCAGCGATGCCTGGTGGCATCGCGAGGATTTGCAACGCGGCCACGGGTGCGAAGGCGCCGCACACAAGTGCCGATTGGTGCCGAACACTGCACTCGTGCGGACGATTATAACGAGGGGCGCACGCCGCTGCCCGCGGTACCGCCGCGGCCATCGCGGCGTAACCGCCGCAGCCTTCGCGTCAGCGGCGCAGCACGGCCGGCAGCCATGCGTGCTCGACGCGCTGGCCGAGCCAGATCAGCGCCGCGTAGGGCCAGATCCACGCGAGCCAGCGTGCGAGGCTGTTGAAGTGCACGTAGCGGCCCTGCCGCCAGCCCGACAGCGTGAAGTCGAAGAACGGGTTGACGGGCAGCAGGTTCACGAGCGCCACGCCGGCCAGCAGCGCGAGCGCCGCCAGCGTCGCGCGCCACGTCGCCGGCACGTGCAGCGCGACGAGCGCGGCCGCGAAGCCGAGCTCGATCCCGAGCCGCGCGCCGGGCGTCGCCCACACGACGACGAGGCCGGTGGCCGACTGCATGAAGGTCGCGGCCGCCTTCAGCACGAGCGTCGCGGTGACGAGCGCGATCAGCAGCCGGATGCGCGGTGCGCGCGGCCGCATCGCGAGCGACGCGATCGCCAGCGCGGCGAACAGCATCAGCCCGCCGAGCGCGGCCTCCCACGCGGAGTCGGACAGCCAGCCGTCGACGCGCTCGGGCCATTCGCCCACGCGCCACGCGGCCGGCAGCCACGCGAGCAGCGTGTCCTGCATCGACGCGTCGGCACGCTCCCACAGCGCGGCCGGCCAGTCGCCGATGCCGAACAGGAACGGCGACGGGAACAGGATCGCGAACGGCCACAGCCCGGCGAGCAGCAGCGGCGTCGCACCGTCGTCCTCGAACCACGCGAAGCGCAGCCGGCGCAGCGCGCCGCGATCGAGCAGCGCACCGGTGGCCGGCGCGACGAGCGCCGCCCCCAGCAGCGCGCCGAGCGCGTTGGCCGCGAGATCGAGATTCGACGCGACGCGCGTCGGCAGGTAGGTTTGCAGCGCTTCCATCGCGCCCGACAGCAGCACGCCGAGCCCGGCCGCGATCAGCGTCGCGGCCACGCCGCGCCAGCGCGGGTGCAGCGCGAGCACGCCGAGCGCGCCGAACGGCAGGTAGCCGAGCACGTTCGTGACGACGTCGAATGCGGTCACGTAGCGCTGCATCGGCGCGAACAGGTAGTCGAACGGCCCGATGCCGAGCGACACCCAGCCTGCGAACGGATACAGCGACGCGTAGACGATGAGTGCCGCGTAAGCGGCAAAGGCCTGCCGCGCGAGCGGCGATGCGCGAGGCGTGCCGGTCGCGCTCATCGCGGCTGCGCGGCACGCGTCACGGCGTGCCCGCGTACGCCTGGATGCCGACCCATGCGGCGATCTGCGACACGAGCTCGTTGCTCGCCGCCGCGAGCGCACGGGCGCCGCCCGCCGCGTCGGGCGTGCTCGACGGCGCGCGCGCGACGAACGTGCGCTGGCCGAGCACCTTGCCGTCCAGCGTCAGCGTCGCGCGCGCGGTGACGGCGCCGTAGCTCTGCGACTGGCCGTCGAACACCTGCTCGAATTCGTTCAGGTCGACCTTGAGGGTCGGCGCGCGCACGCCGTCGGCCCCTTCGAGCACCGTGCCGCGCGACGACAGCGCGCCGCGCAGCCGCTGCGTGAGCAGTTGTGCGGGCGGTGCCGTCCAGCGGCTGTCGCGATAGACGGCCACGTGCTGCGCGTCCACGTATGCGAGGCGGTACGCGAATTTGTCGGAGTCGAGCGCGTCGGGCACGACGACGTCGAGCACCTTCAGCGCGGGGGCCGTGCCCGCGGTCACGACCTGCGTGGCCGGCCCGAGGTCGTAGCGGACATTCGACAGCGCCGCGCTGTTGCCGGCGCAGCCGGCCGCGAGCGTCAGCGTCAGCACGGCAAGCGCGGCCGCGGCCGGACGCAGCGCGCGGTCAAGGATTCGTGGCATGGCGTGTTCCTGCATGATGTTTCCGGTTTCGATGGGTGTCACTGCCCGGCCGTCGCGCCCGGCCAGACGAAGCCCGGCTCGCCGGGCCCCGGCGCCGCGCCGGGCGAACCGAACAACAGACTGCGCGGGTTGCGGCCAAGTTCACCGGCCACGTCCTTCAATTGCCGCGACGCATCGCCGACGCTGCCGGCCAGCGCGTTGAAGCGCGGCAGCGTGTCGTACTGCACGCGCGCGTTGAGATCGTTCAGCGCGACGCCGACCTGCTCGGCGGCCGTGCCGGCCTTGTTCAGGTTCGACACGAGCGGCCCGTTCGGCTGCAGCAGCGTGTTCGCCGACGCCATCGCGCGGTTCACCTCGTGCATCGTTTCCGGCAGCGCAGTGACCGCCGGGCCGAGCTGCTTCGTCAGCGTGGCGGCACCGTCGGCCGCGTGCTGCAGGCTTTCGGCGGTCGCGCGCAACTGCTCGCGCATCTCGGGCGACATCAGCGCATTCGCGCTCTTCGCGGCCAGTTCGAGCTGCCGCAGCAGCACGTCGCCGCGCTCCTGGATCTGGTCGAACAGGCTCGGCCGCATCGGGATCTGCGCGATCGCCTTCGGCGACGACGGCAGCGGCGCCAGGTCGCGGCCCGTGTCCTCGAGCTGCACGAACGCGATCCCCGTCACGCCCTGGAAGCCGAGGCTGCCGTAGGTCGACTGCGTGATCGGCGCGTCGTGGTCGACGAGGATCCGGATCCGGATCTGCCCCGGGTGCGCGCGGTCGAAGCCGATCGACTGCACCTTGCCGACGTCGAGGCCGCGAAAGCGCACGGCCGCGTCCGGGAACAGCCCCGTCACGTTGGTGCGCGCGAGCAGGTCGTACGGCACGCGCACGGTGCGGTCGACGTTGAACCAGAACACGGTGCCCGCGATCGCGAGCGTCAGCGCGATCGTGAACAGGCCGGCCCAGAACGCATGTGATTTGTTTTCCATTCGCGGATTCCTTCGTTCCTACAGCTCGACGCTCGACAGCGCCGGTTCGAGGGCCGCCTTCGGCAGCTTCGCGCGCCGCTCGGGCGGCAGCGCCTGCAATGCGCGGCGCCCGCGCAGCCCCAGGAAATATTCGTGGATGAACGGATGGTCGACGTTCGCGGCCTCCTCCACCGGCGCGGCGACCAGCACCTTGCGGTCGGCCAGCACCGCGACGCGCGTCGACAGCGCGACCATCGTGTCGAGATCGTGCGTCACCATCACGACGGTCAGCCCGAGCGTGCGGTGGAGCGTCGCGATCAGCTCGACGAATTCGTCCGACGCCTGCGGATCGAGGCCGGCCGTCGGCTCGTCGAGGAACAGCAGCTCGGGCTCGAGCGCGATCGCGCGCGCGATGCCGACCCGCTTGACCATCCCGCCCGACAGCGCGGCCGGCATCTTCGACGCGTGCTTGCACGGCAGCCCGACCATCTCGAGCTTGAGCATCACGATGTCGTGCAGCAGGTCCGGCGGCACGCGGCCGAGCTCGCGCAGCGGCTGCGCGACGTTGTCGAACACCGTCATCGACGAGAACAGCGCGCCCTGCTGGAACAGCATCCCGGAGCGCGTGCGCATCATCCGCGCGCTCGCGTCGTCGATCGTCGCCGTGTCCTCGCCGAACACCTTGATCGTGCCGGACGTCGGCCGCTCGAGGCCGAGGATCTGCCGCACGAGCGTGGTCTTGCCGGAGCCCGAGCCGCCGACGATCGACACGATCTCGCCGCGCCGCACGTCGAAGTCGAGCTTCTGGTGGATGATGTTGCGCCCGTAGCGCTTGGTCAGGTTGCGCACCTCGATCACGAGATCGCCGGGAGCGGCCGCCGCGGCCGGCCGCTCGCCGACCGACCCGGCACCGATGGCCGCGGCGTGCGCGGTCGTTTCGTTCGATGCGTTCATCCGAGCCCCACGTTCTGGAACAGGATCGCGAACACCGCGTCGGCAAGGATCACGACCGTGATCGACGTCACGACCGACGTGGTCGTGCCTTCGCCGAGACTCTGCGAGTTCGCCTTGATCCGGAAGCCGAAATGGCAGGCGACCAGCGCGATCAGCATGCCGAACACGACGCCCTTGCCGACCCCGATGTACAGGTTCGCGATCGGCACGACGCCCGGCAGCGAGCGCACGAAATAGTTGACGTCGATCCCGAGCACGAGCTTCGCGGCGAGCGCGCCGCCCGTCAGCGCGATGATGTTGGTCCACATCACGAGCAGCGGCATCGCGACGCCGAGCGCGAGCACGCGCGGCAGGATCAGCCGCAGCCCGTGCGGGATGCCCATCACGCGCATCGCGTCGAGCTCCTCGGTCACGCGCATCACGCCGATCTGCGCGGTGATCGCCGAGCCGGAGCGGCCCGCGACGAGAATGGCCGACAGCACCGGGCCGAGCTCGCGGATCACCGACAGCCCGAGGATGTTCACGATGTAGCGGTTCGCGCCGAACATCTGCAGCTGCTGCGCGGACAGGTAGCTGAGCACGATGCCGATCAGGAACGCGACGAGCGCGGTGATCGGCAGCGCCTGGGCGCCCGCGCTGTAGATGTTCGCGGAGGTCTCCTTCCACGGCATCGTCTGCGGACGGCGCAACACCGACAGCGCATCGAGGATCACGAGGCCGAACAGCGCGATGCCGCCCTGCAGGTGCTCGCCGAACCGGAAGATCGCCTGGCCGAGCCGCGTGACGGGATCGACGCGCACGACGCGCTCGGGCGCCTCGCGCTCGCTGTCGAGCCGCTCGATGCGCTCGAAGATCGTGCGCTGCGTGGCACTCAGTGCGACGCCGTCCGGCAGCTTGCGGCCCCACACGCGCCACAGCGCCTGGCCGCCGACGTGGTCGAGCCGCTCGATGCCGGACAGATCCCATTCGCTCACGCGCCCGGACGCGATGCTCGCGACACGGCGCGCCACCGCGCCGCGATTGCGTGCAAGCGAGAGTGCGGTCCACTGGCCGGTCAGGCGCACCGTCTGGCCCTGGCCGCCGGCGTCGACCGACAGGCCGGGAGGAGTCTCGAAGTCCAAGGGCAGGTTGTTTGCAAAAAGGTGACAGCGGCCATTGTAGCGAACCGCCCGTCGCCGCGACGTGAGGATTTCCGTGCGGGCGGCAAGCTCGGGGCGCGCAGCCGGGGAGCCTGGCCGGGGGCGGCCGGGCGCCCGCCCCGGCGTGCGCGAGGAAGCCGCCGCCCGTTGCCCGATGCCGACGTCACCACCTTTCATTCTTCCGTCACGTTTCCTTTCGATACTCTCTCGCGCCGCACATCAGGCCGTCGGCGCCCCGCGCCGCCAATCGTTGCGCACCTCGCGTTTCATAAAACAGAACACCGAACAGGACAACCGATGCGTCTCCCCCTGCTTTCCCGCCGTCGCGTGCCGGCCATCGCCGCGCTCGCCAGCCTCGCCTTCATCCTCGCCGCCTGCGGCGGCGACGACGTCACCTCGCCGCCGGCGACGCCGCCGGCAGCCCAGGCGCCCGTCGGCACGACGGCCACGCTCGCCCTGCTCGAGACGACCGACCTGCACACCAACGTGCTGTCGTACGACTATTTCAAGCTCGCCGCCGACAATTCGCTCGGCTTCGAACGCGTGTCGACGCTGATCGCGCAGGCGCGCAAGCAGTACCCGAACACGCTGCTGCTCGACAACGGCGACACGATCCAGGGCACCGCGCTGTCCGACTACCAGGCGCTCGTGAAGCCGGTCGGCTGCGACCAGACGCTCGCCATCTACAAGGTGATGAACGCCGCGAAATTCGACGGCGGCGGGATCGGCAACCACGAATTCAACTACGGGCTGCCGTACCTGTCGCAGGTGACCGGCAACACGTTCGAGGTCGACGGCCTGCCGGCGCCGGCCCAGCAGAAGAAATGCGCGGGCCCGAACTTCCCGCAGGTGCTCGCGAACGTGATCAGCGCGAAGACCAACGCGCCGCTGTTCACGCCGTACACGATCCTGACCCGCACCGTGACCGCGACCACGCCGGACGGCAAGACGGTCAGCGCGCCCGTGAAGATCGGCATCATCGGCTTCACGCCGCCCGCGATCATGAACTGGGACAAGCGCTGGCTCGACGGCAAGGTCTACACGACCGGCCTGAAGGAAGCGGCCGAAAAATACATTCCGGAGATGCGCGCGAAGGGCGCCGATCTCGTCGTCGCGATCTCGCACGGCGGCCTCGACAATTCCGCGTATTCGCCGACGATGGAGAACGGCAGCTGGTGGCTGTCGAAGGTGACCGGCATCGACGCGATGCTGATCGGCCACTCGCACCAGGTGTTCCCGGACGCGAACAGCACCGTGTCGCAGTTCAACCTGCCGGGCGTCGACAAGGTCAAGGGCACCGTCAACGGCGTGCCGACCGTGATGGCCAACTACTGGGGCAAGCACCTCGGCGTGATCAAGCTCGGCCTGAAGTTCGACGGCAAGACGTGGAGCGTCGACAAGTCGCAGACGACCGTCGAGGCGCGGCCGATCCAGAACGCCGACAAGAGCTACGTGGCGGCCGATCCGTCGGTTTCCGCCGCGATCGCCGCCGAGCACCAGGCGACGATCGACTATGTGAAGACGCCGATCGGCTCGACCGACTACCGGATGAACTCGTACTTCGCCGATGTCGGCGATCCGGGTGCGATCCAGATCGTCAACGAGGCGCAGGCCGACTACGTGAAGACCTACGTGCAGGCGAACCTGCCGCAATACGCGTCGCTGCCGGTGCTGTCGGTCAGCGCGCCGTTCAAGAGCGGCTTCGGCGGCGGCACCGACTACACCGACGTCGCACCGGGCGCGCTCGCGATCAACAACGCGGCCGACCTGTACCTGTATCCGAACACCGTGTATGCGGTGAAGGTCAGCGGCGCCGACGTGAAGAACTGGCTCGAAACCGCTGCGAAGCGCTTCAACCGGATCGACCCGACCAAGGCGACCGTGCAGCCGCTCGTCAGCACCTTCCCCGGCTACAACTTCGACATGTTCACGTCGGCCGATCTCGCGTATGAAATCGACGTCACGCAGCCGGTCGGCAGCCGGATCAGGAACCTGACGTACAAGGGCGCGCCGATCGACCCGAACGCGCAGCTCATCGTCGCGACCAACAACTACCGCGCGAGCGGCGGCGGCAACTTCCCGGGCCTCGACGGCAGCAAGACGATCTTCGCGTCGCCCGATGCGAACCGCGACGTGCTGATCGCGTTCATCAAGAAGCGCGGCGCGATCACGCGCACGGCGGACGGCGCGCAGCGCAGCTGGCGCTTCACGAAGCTCGCGAGCTCGGTCGCGCACGTGCAGTTCGCGTCCGCGCCGAACCGCCTCGGCGACGCGGCGGCGGCCGGCCTGACCGGCATCACGCAGGTCGCGGCCGACGACGGCTCGGGCAAGAACCTCGCCACCTACGAGATCGACCTCACGCAATGAGACACGCGATGCAACCGATCCGGACGATGCGGCCGGCCGAATCCGGCCTCGCCGCTGCCGCGCGGCGCGTGCTGCGCGCGAAACTTCCGCCGGCCGCGCTGCTCGCGGCGGCGGCCGTGACCGTCGCGGCCGTCGTCGCGGCGACCGGCCTGCGCGGCGCCGGCTCCACGCCGAGCGCCGCGCAGCTCGACGAGTGGCAGGCAATGGTCACGCAGGCCACCGAGCCGCACGCGCTCGCGCAGTTGCGCACGCTCGCGCGCCGCGGCTCGGGCGACGCGCAGGCGGCGCTCGGCATCGCGCTCGTCGACGCGCGCGAACCGGGGCTGCGCGACGAGGGGCGCGGCTGGCTGGAAACGGCCGCGACGGCGGACGGCAAGGCCGACGCGCCGGCCGCCCGGCGGGCGCAGCTCGCGCTCGGCAAGGCGTTGCTGCTCGGCAGCAGCGACATGCCGAAGGACTATGCACGCGCCCGCACGCTGCTCGGCGAAGCGGCCGCGCAGGGCGACCCGGCCGCCGCGTATTACCTCGGGCTGATCTATCGCAGCGGCTACGGGATCGCCGCCGATCCCGTGCAGGCCGCGCACTGGTTCGAGGTCGCGTCGCGCGCGGACATCCCGGCCGCGGACTTCATGCTCGCGAACGCGTACCGCGACGGCAGCGGCGTGCCGCGCGACGACGCACGCGCGCTCGCGCTGTATCGCCGGGCCGCCGAGCACGAGTTGCCGGAAGCCGTGCAGACGCTCGCGATGGCCTATCGCAACGGCGAGCTCGGGCTCAAGCCCGACGCGGACGAATTCCACGCGCAGTGGATCGAGACCGCGCATGCGCTGAAGCATCCGGTCGTCGCGCCGTAACGCGAACCCGCATCGCATCGGCTGCCTGACGCGCAAGCCCCGACGCCCCGCGCATCGATCATCCGGCAACGGAATCGATCGCGGCGCGCGGGTGCGGGCGCGAGCCTGTTGCATTGCCGCCACCCGGCCGCTCCCCGTCGATCGGCCGGCGTGCGGCGATGCATTAACATGCAGCCTCACAATAAAACCTGAGAGAACTGCATTCATGTCCCTTCGCCTGTCCGGGCGTCGCGCCGCTGCCGTCGGCGCCGCCGCCATTGCCATTGCCCTCTCCGCCGCGCCACTTGCTGCATTCGCCGCGCCGCCCGCCCAACCCGACATCTTCAACGCCGCGATCTGCAATCCGCCGTTCACGTCGGACCTGATGGACTCGATCTACAACACCGTCAAGGCCACCGATCCGAAGCCGGACGAATCGATGCTGGGCGCCGCGGTCTTCCGTCTGCCGGAGCCGATCCACCGGGACGGCTTCACGACGCAGCACGTCGTGTTCACCAGCACCGGGATCGGCGTGCTCGTGGACGGCGAAGTCGCCGGCCAGCTCGCGCAACGCTACAAGCTCGCGCCTGAAATGGGGCACCTGCTGGGCGCGTCGTCGGCAGGCTATTCACGCCGCCTGACGGTGCGCGGCCCGGGCGGCGCGCTGATCCTCGTGTCGGCCCGCCAGGGCCCGGCGCTGAAGGGCAAGACGCTGCTCGCGTGCGAAATGACGTCCGAAGAAGACATCAAGGCGCTGGAGCAGATGGAAAAGCATTGAGTCGAGCGGCGGCGCGCCGGCGCCGCGCGCATGCGGGCGGCCGCGCGCCGCCCTGGCGGTAGATGCTGGTCGGTCATTGCCGATTGGTCGCTGCCGATCGGTCTCTGCCGGTCGGTCTCTGCCGGTTGGTCATTGCCGATCGGTCACCGCCGGTCAGTCGCGGCCGGTTGGTCGCTGCCGGTCAGTCACTGCCGATCGATCACTGCCGGTCGATCACTGCCGGTCGATCACTGCCGGTTGGTCTCTGCCGGTCGATCACTGCCAGTCGATCACTGCCGGTGGCGCGCGCCGCTCGACGCGCGCCACCGCCCCCTGTCGCTACAATAGGCGCCATGAACGCCCCCACCTCCTCCGACACGCCCGATTCCGGTGACGCGCACATCGCGCGCAACCGGCTCGAGGCGCACCTGGACGCCGCGCCGCGTGCGTGGCCGCTCGACATCGTCGCCGCAACCGGCTCGACCAACGCCGACGTCGCCACCCGGCTCAAGGCGCTGCCGCGCCACGCGAACGCGCTGCCCGCGCCGCTCGTGCGCGTGGCGTTCGAGCAGACGGCCGGCCGCGGCCGGCAGGGCCGCCCGTGGTTCGCACAGCCCGGCAACGCGCTGCTGTGCTCGGTCGGCTGCATCGTGCCGCGCCCCGTCGACGCGCTCGGCGGCCTCAGCATCGCGATCGGCGTCGCGCTTGCGGAAGGGCTGGCCACGCTGCCGCTCGACGCCCGCTCGCGCGTCGCGCTCAAATGGCCGAACGACCTGCTGCTGACGGCCACCGACGACGGCACGCCGCGCATCGTCGGCAAGCTCGCCGGGATCCTGATCGAAACCGCCTGGGCCAGCGCCGACGCGACCGCCGTCGTGATCGGCTTCGGCATCAACGTCCGCGGCGCGGAAGCCGTCGCCGCGCAGGTCGACGCGCTGCGCGCGCGCGAAGCGACGCTCGCGAGCGGGCTGCCGCCCGCTGCACTGTCGATCGCGTGCGCATCGGCCAACCTCACCGATACGCTCGCCGCGTCGCTGAACGCGCTCACGCCCGCGCTCGCGCAGTTCGGCGCCGAAGGGCTCGCGCCGTTCGTGCCGCGCTGGCATGCGTTGCACGCGTATGCGGGGCGCGAAGTCGTCCTGCTCGAACAGGGCATCGAACGCGCGCGCGGCATCGCGACGGGCATCGACGCGACCGGCCAGCTGCTGCTCGACACGCCGGACGGCATCCAGGCGATCGCGGCCGGCGACGTGTCGCTGCGCGAAGCGCAATGAACGAACCGCACCTGCTGATCGACGCCGGCAACAGCCGGATCAAGTGGGCGCTCGCCGATGCGCAGCGCACGCTCGTCGAGACGGGCGCCTTCGGCCACACGCGCGACGGCGGCTCCGATCCCGACTGGTCGAACCTGCCGCATCCGCGCGGCGCGTGGATCTCGAACGTCGCGGGCGCCGACGTGGCCACCCGGCTCGACGCGCTGCTCGACGCGCGCTGGCCGGGCCTGCCGCGCACGACGATACGCTCGCGTCTCACGCAATGCGGCGTGACGAACGGCTATACGACGCCCGAACAGCTCGGCAGCGACCGCTGGGCCGGCCTGATCGGCGCGCACGCGGCGTTTCCGGGCGAGCACCTGCTGATCGCGACGTTCGGCACCGCGACGACACTCGAGGCATTGCGCGCGGACGGCCGCTTCACCGGCGGGCTGATCGCGCCGGGCTGGGCGCTGATGATGCGCGCGCTCGGCACGCACACCGCGCAGTTGCCGACGCTGACCACCGACATCGCGAGCGGCCTGCTCGCGGGTGCGCAGGCCGATCCGTTCCAGGTCGATACGCCGCGCTCGCTGTCGGCCGGCTGCCTGTACGCGCAGGCCGGGCTGATCGAACGCGCGTGGCGCGACCTTGCCGACGCGTGGCACGCACCCGTGCGGCTCGTGCTGGCCGGCGGCGCGGCGGACGACGTCGCGCGCGCGCTGACGGTGCCGCATACGCGGCACGATGCACTGATCCTGTCCGGGCTCGCGCTGATTGCGGCCGACGCCGCGCAGGATTGACGGAACCGGCGCCGGCATCGCGCCGGCGTATGGCGACGCGGGTCCGGACGGACATGCGGCACGCTGACGAAGCGGTACGCGCGGGGCAGCTGCAACAGCCCGTGCAATCGACCGGCGGAAGCCATGAAAAAGCCGGCCATGCGGCCGGCTCGACTGAATGACGTGAACGACGTCGATGACGACAAGGAGGTTCGACGATGCTGCGCTGGCTGATCGCTGTTCTCTTTCTCGCCAACATGCTCGCGTTCGTGGTGGCGCGCGGCGTGTTCGGGCCGCTGCCGTCGGCCGGCCCGCGCGAACCCGGCGTGCTGTCGCGGCAGGTCCGGCCCGATGCGCTGCGCGTGACGCCGCTCGCGCAGGCGACCGACCAACCCGTCGTCGGTGGCCCGATCGCGCCGCCGGCCGTCACGACCGCCCCGCTCGCGGCGTCCGCGCCCTGACGGCGCCGGGCCGTACTCAGGACTGCTGCGCGCGCACCTTCTTCAGCAACGCGGTGGTCGAGCGGTCGTGCTCGAACGGAATCGCCAGCGCACGGCCGCCCCAGCCGCGCACGAGCGCCGATTCCGGCAGCGCATCCATGTCATAGTCACCGCCCTTCACGAGGATGTCCGGACGGACGGCCTCGATCAGCGACACCGGCGTCTTTTCCCCGAACGTCACGACCCAGTCGACGCTTTCCAGCGCCGCGAGCAGTGCCGCGCGGTCTTCCTCGCGATTGATCGGCCGGTCGTCGCCCTTGCCGAGCATGCGCACCGACGCATCGCTGTTCACGCCGACGATCAGGCACGCGCCGAGCGCTTTCGCGTCGGCGAGATACGTGACGTGGCCGCGGTGCAGGATGTCGAATACGCCGTTGGTGAACACGACGGGCGACGGCAGCGACGCGCGCAGCGCGACGAGGGCATCACGGGTGATCAGCTTGCGTTCGAAGGTGGCGGACATGGTGAAGGTCGGATGGAATGAGCAACGGCGCGCGCGACGGCGGCGCCAGATAAAAAGCCCGCCGGGCTGGCCAGGCGGGCTTCATGCAACGGATACGGCACGGCGGCACCACCCGGCCGGCGCGATTCACGCCGGCGGCGGCGCCTGCCGGCCTCAGGCCGGCTGCGCGGCCGACGACGGGCCGCTTTCGGCCTGCAGGCGGCCGGTGACTTCCTTGCGGTAGCGGTTCAGCTCCTGCGCGGTCGCGAACGTGCGCTCGAACAGGATCGACAGGTTGTGCAGGATCCGCTCGACGACCTTCTTTTCCCACTCGCCGTCGAACCGGATCTGCTCGTCGAGCCAGCGCTCGAGCCATTCCGGATCGGGCAGGCGCGACTGCACGGTATCGCGCGGGAACAGCGCCTGGTTCACGTGCAGGTTGGTCGGGTGCAGCGGCTTCTCGGTGCGGCGCGCCGACGCCATCAGCACGCCGATCTTCGCGAACGCCGCGCGCGCGACGTCGCCGCAGTTGTTCAGCGCCTTCTTCATGTAGCGCAGGTAGGCGCCGCCATGGCGCGCTTCATCGCGCGAAATCGTTTCGTAGATCTGCTTGATGACCGGCTCGGTGTGCCAGTCGGCCGCGCAGCGGTACCAGTGGTTCAGGCGAATCTCGCCGCAGAAGTGCAGCATCAGCGTCTCGAGCGGCGGCGCCGGGTCGAATTCGAAGCGCACCGCGTGCAGTTCCTCTTCGGTCGGCACCATCTCCGGCCGGAAGCGGCGCAGGTATTCCATCAGCACGAGCGAATGCTTCTGCTCCTCGAAGAACCACACGCTCATGAACGCGGAAAAGTCGCTGTCGTGCTGGTTGTCGCGCAGGAACATTTCCGTCGCGGGCAGCGCCGACCATTCGGTGATCGCGTTCATCTTGATCGTCTTCGCCTGCTCGTCGGTGAGCAGCGAAGCGTCGAACTTGTCCCACGGAATGTCCTTCTCCATGTCCCAGCGGACAGCTTCGAGCGACCTGTAAAGTTCCGGATAAAGCATGGTGTTCATGATGGTCCCACCCCTGTTCTGCGCAATGCGACTTCTCTAAACGTGACTGTTGCCGCAAAGGCGCGCCAAGCGCGCTTTTTGCGGCCAAGACTGTAATTTTACGCGTGAAACCGACCGGCCGGACGCCGATTGCTCGTCCGGCAGCCGGGCGGCCGCGCCGCCGCCGTTGCGGCATGCCGCAGCCGCGCTCCGTGCGAACGGAACCGGCTACGCGCTTGCCTGAGTGGGGGCCGGCGCTGGCCGGCTCGCTGACGAGCCCGTCCCCTGCCCCAGGCGGGTTCCCCGTAGGGCCCCGTGCGGATGCCGGATCGGCGGGCTGTTCGATATGGTGTATACGGCGGCGGCCATGATAGCACGCGTGCATGACGGTTCCGAGACGCCTGCCCGGTCGCGCGCCGCCAATCGCGGTGCGGCGATCGGTCGCGGCCGGGCGTCGCGAAAATGCAACCCCGCCACCCTCCCGGCGCATCAGACCCGTATTTCGCCGGTCGCGAAACCGTCTTCCGGCGGCATGCCGACGGCCGGCGCGCTGCCGCCGTCCGCCAGCGCGATCCAGCCGGCCAGCGTGTCGCGCTGCGCGCGCCCGTCGCGGTAGCCGAGCTCGATCAGTTCGCGCGTGAACGCCTCCTCGAACAGCAGGTAGCTCGCAAACGACGCGCCGGCCGGCTGGCTGCCGCCGATCGCGCCGAGCAGCCCGCGCATCGTCGCCGGCATCTGCTTCAGGTGTTTCGCGGCGATCAGCTCGATACGCTCGGACGGCGCGATCGCGAGCACGTCGACGTGCCGCCAGCCGCTGTCCACCTCGACCTGGTGCGGCAGGTGCTCGATCATCCGGTTGATGTGCTCGATGCGCTCGATGTCCGAGCCGATCGAGTCGAGGAATACGCTCGCGAGCACCTGCTGGCCGATCTGCGCGAGCGTCGGGTAGCCGCGTACCAGCCCCGTGCCGTTCGCGGCCGGAATCTCGGGCCGCGGGTCGGCCGCACCGACCACGACGATCCGGTGCGCGCCGAAGTGGATCGCCGGCGACAGCGGCGCGATCTGCCGGATCGACCCGTCGCCGAAGTACTCGATCTGCCCGTCGAGCACGAGCGGCACGGCCGGGAACACGAACGGAATCGCCGACGACGCGAGCAGGTGCGACGCCGACAGGTCGACGAGCCGCGCGGTGCGCTGCGCGCGCCGCCACGCCTGGATCGGCTCGGCCGCCTGGTAGAACGTGAGGTGCCGGCCGCTCGAATAGCTGAGCGCCGTGATCGACAGCGCGTGCAGCAGGCGCGCCTCGAGCATCTGCTCGATCCGGTGGAAGCTCAGCTCGCGCTGCAGCAGGTGCGCGAGCGGCGCGTTGTCGAGCAGCCCGCGCGGCGAGCGGCGGGCCGCCCAGCCGAACGTCATCGTTGCGAGCCAGCGCGCACCGGCGGCCGCGATGCCGAGCCAGTCGGTGCGATACACGTAGTCGGCACGCAACGGCTCCCAGAATTCGAGCAGGCGCCGCACGCCGTGGGAAAAGTCGTCCGCGTGGCTCGCGATCGACGTTGCGTTGATCGCGCCGGCCGACGAGCCGCACACGACCGCGAACGGCAGCGTATGCCGCTGCGGATCGGCCTCGCGCGCGATCTCGGCCAGCGCCTTGAGCACGCCGACCTGATAGGCGGCACGCGCGCCGCCTCCCATCAGAACGAGCGCGAGCCGCATGATCGACCTGTTATCTGCGCCGCGTCACGTCGAACGCTTCGGCGGACGGGTTTCGGGCGACGATGCGGCCGCCGCGCGCGCCGCGGCCGAACCGGTCGCGCCGGTCGATTTGGCACGCTTCGCGGCGGGCTTGCGCGGTGCGGCGGCGGCCGGTGCCGGCTTCGCGGCCTGCTCCGGCGCAGCGGCCGCGTCCGGCGGCGCATCGCCCGGCGCGGCGGGCTGCATGCCCGGCTGCGCCATCGCGAGGCTCGCGAGCTGGTTGAACTGCGACTGCAGCAGGTTCCACCAGCCGGCGGGATCGAAGGCCTGCGCGGCGTCGCCCGCGGCTGCATCCGCGGCGGAAGCATCGGCATCCGCCGCCGCCGGCGCATCGCCCGGCGCGGCCGACGCGGATTTCGCCGCCTGCGCCGCCGCGACGGCCGCTTCCTCGGCCGCCGACATCGAGCTCTGCGCGAACGCGCCGAACGCACGCAGCGTCGCGAGCGTCGCGCGCTGGACCTCGAGCGCCTGGATTGCCGACTGCAGCATCCCGAGATTGAGCTTCAGCCACTGCTCGACCGCGCGCAGGTCGGTGATGCGCTTGTCGAGTTCCTCGACGCTCGTGAGCGGCGCCATCATGTCGGACATGCTCGACAGCGACGGCGGCAGCCCATGCGCGCCGCCCGGAAACGGCGTCATCGCGCCGAACGGCGACATCCGCATCATGTCCCACATCCGGTCCATCATGTCGGCGGGCTTGAAGCCGGCAAAGCCGGCGAAAGGATTGGAGCCGGAGGCATCGGTCGTCATACGGGCATCCTGGTTGACTGGGTGAGGGCGAGGCGGCCGCCATGGGTCGCGCGAGCCGCGCCTGGATCGATCATAGCGCCGGCGCGTGTCAGAACGGGGCGTCGCCGGGGAACTCGGGCGGGCGCCGCTCGCGCAACGACCGGAGGCCTTCCTGCACGTCGGGCCCGGCGAACCCCATGAATTCGAGCGCAAGCGACGTATCGAAGGTCGGCCCGGCCGTGCGCAGCCAGTTGTTCAATGCGTACTTGGTCCAGCGGATCGCCGACTGCGAACCGTGCGCGAGCCGTTCGGCCACTTCGTACGCCTTCGGCAGCAGGTCGGCCGGCTCGACCGCGAGCGACACCAGCCCGATCCGCTCGGCCTCCTCGCCGCTCACCGGTTCGCACAGCAGCAGGTAGTACTTCGCCTTCGCCATCCCGCACAGCAGCGGCCACACGATCGCCGCGTGGTCGCCGGCCGCGACGCCGAGGCGCGTGTGGCCGTCGATGATGCGTGCGTCCTTCGCGGCGATCGAGATGTCGGCGAGCAGCCCGGCGACGAGCCCCGCGCCGACGGCCGGGCCATGCATCGCCGATACGATCGGCTTGCTGCAGTTGATCACGTTGTAGACGAGGTCACGCGCCTCGCGCCACACGCGGGAGCGCACGTCGAAGTCGTTCGCCATGTCCTCGACGAGCGCGAGATCGCCGCCCGCCGAGAAGCCCTTGCCTTCGCCGCGGATCACCGCGACGCGCGTGTCGGGATCGCGGTCGACGTCGCGCCAGATGTCGGCGAGCTCGCGATGCATGCGCGCGTTCGCGGTCGCGAGGCCGCTGCGGTTCGCGCCCTCGCCGCTCATCACGATGTCGAGCACGCCATGGTCGCGGCGCGTCACCTTCAGTGCTTCGTAACCGCCGTATGCGGAGAGATCCGCCATGTGCCGCTCCTTCGAGTCGAGGCTCTTGAATCGAGTGTAGCCAAGCCCGCGCGGGCAAACATCAGGCGAAACCCGGCGCGCAGGCCGAAGCCGGGTTTCGCGCAAGCGCCGCGCGACTTACGCCGCGCCGTCGGGCGGGGCGACCGACTGCTCGATCGCACCGAAGATCGACTTGCCGGCCGCGTCGAACATCTCGATGCGCACGGTGTCGCCATAGCGCATGAATTCGGTCTGCGGCGCGCCGTGCTCGATCGTCTCGAGGCAGCGCTTCTCGGCGATGCAGCAGTAGCCGCGCTTCGCGTCCTTGTTCGACACCGTGCCCGAGCCGACGATCGACCCGGCGCGCAGGTTGCGCGTCTTCGCCGCGTGCGCGACCAGCTGGCCGAAGTGAAACACCATGTCGGTGCCCGCATCGGGCTGGCCGACCTTCCTGCCGTTCCAGTGGACGATCATCGGCCGGTGCACGCGGCCTTCGCGCCATTCGTCACCGAGCTCGTCGGGCGTCACGGCGACCGGCGCGAATGCGGTGGCCGGCTTGCTCTGGAAGAAGCCGAAGCCCTTCGCGAGCTCGGCCGGAATCAGGTTGCGCAGCGACACGTCGTTCACCAGCGTGACGAGCCGGACGGCCTTCAGCGCTTCGTCGGGCGACGCGCTCATCCGCACGTCGCCGGTGATCACCGCGACTTCCGCCTCGAAATCGATGCCCCATTCCTCGGACGGGCACACGACGTCGTCGCGCGCGCCCAGGAAATCGTCGCTGCCGCCCTGGTACATCAGCGGGTCGGTCCAGAATTCGGGCGGCATCTCGGCGCCTCGCGCGCGGCGCACGAGCTCGACGTGGTTCACGTAAGCGGAGCCGTCGGCCCACTGGAACGCGCGCGGCAGCGGCGCCATGCAGTTGGCCGGATCGAATGCGAACGCATTGCGCGCGCGGCCGTGATTCAGCGCGTCGTACAGGTCGCGCAGCTGCGGCGCGTAGAACGCCCAGTCGTCGAGGACACGCTGCAACGTCGGCGCGATCGCGTCGGCGATCGCCGCAGTGTGCAGGTCGCGCGACACGACGATCAGCTGGCCGTCGCGCGTGCCGTCCTTCAGCGAAGCAAGTTTCATAAGGGGGACTCTGCCGTTGTAGTGACGATGGAGGGAATCTATTTTACGATGGTGAATCCCGGCGGCGCGCCACGATCGTGCACGCCGCTTTCGTCCCGATTTTTCGCCCCGAATTTTCACCCCCATTCCTGCCGCATTTTCGCGCACCTGCCGCCCATGCCCGCCAACCCGCTTCCCGACGACGATCTCGCCGACTCCGACCCCGACGACGCCGCTTCCGGCGAGCACGGCGAAAACAGCGAGAAAGTCCGTTCCGGCATCCAGTCGATCGAGGTCGGCTTCCGCCTGCTCGACGTGCTGACGAGCGAGCCGCGCGCGATGATGCTGCGCGACCTCGCGCAGCGCGCGGGCATGAGTCCCGCGAAGGCGCACCGCTACCTGGTCAGCTTCTCGCGTCTCGGCGTGGTGTCGCAGGACCCCGTCTCGGGCCGCTACGAGCTCGGCGGCTTCGCGCTGCAGATGGGGCTCGCGCGGCTCGCGCGCGTCGACGGCGTGAAGCTCGCGCGGATCGCGCTGACCGAATTCCGCGACCGCCTCGACCAGACGGTCGGCATCGCGGTATGGGGCAACCAGGGGCCGACGATCGTGCACTGGATGGAATCGAGCCACCCGGCGAAGGCGTCGCTGAAGCTCGGCGACGTGATGCCGCTGCTCGGCTCCGCGACGGGCCTGCTGTTCGCCGCGTACCTGCCGCGCAGCAAGACCGCCGCGATGCTCGAGCGAGAACTCGCCGATACGCGCCGCTCGCCGCACCACGGTGGCCCGCGCACGCTCGACGAGGTCGACGCGGTGCTCGCCGACGTGCGCAAGCACGAGGCCGCGCGCGTCGAGGGGATGCTGCTGCCGACGATCCACGCGTTCTGCATGCCCGTGTTCGATGCGGTCGGCGAACTCGCACTCGCCATCGTCGCGCTGGGCCAGGAAGGCTCGTTCGACATTGCATGGGGCGGCGAGATCGACACGGCGCTGCGCGCATGCGCGCAGAAACTGTCTTACGAACTCGGCTATAGTCCCGACGCGCGCGACGCCTGACGCATTCCGCCCCCGTCACGGCACGCGCGCGAACGCGCGGCGCATTCGACAGTCCGATTCCTGTGGCGCGCGCCGCGCGCCCGACATCACGCGAGCGCCCCGATCCTGTTCCGATGCCCATGCAGCCTGCCGACATCCGCCCGAGTCACGCCTTGCCCCGCCGCTGGCTGCGCGTGGGCATTGCGCTCGTCGTCGTGCTGGTGCTGCACACGCTCGCCGCGTTCTGGCTGATGCGCAACCGCGACGCGTTCACCCCGCCCGCGCCCGCCGAAGTCCCCGTGCAGATCGAGCTGCTGAAACCGCAGCCGATCGAGCGCCAGCCCGCGCCACCTGCGCCGAAGCCGGTCGAGCATCCGGCCGCGCCCGCACCGGCGGCTCCCAGGGCCGCCGCGCCGAAACCCGCGCCGGAGCCGATCCTCACGTCGACGCAAACGGCCGAACACGGCGAGCCGCCGGCCGCCGCGTCCGCAGCAAGTGGCGTACCGGGCGCGTCGGGCGCGCACGCCGCGTCGGCAGCAGGTGCCGCCAGCGCCGCCGGCGCCACGACACCGGGCCCCGCGACGAACGGCGTGAAGTTCACCGCGCCGCCCTCCGGCGACCTGCAGTACGACACGTTCTACAACGGCATGCAGAACATGATCGGCACGATCCACTGGCGTACCGACGGGCGCACCTACGACCTGTCGGTGTCGATGCCCGTGCCGTTCGTCGGCCCGTTCTCCTATCGCAGCGAAGGCCGCATCGACGCGTTCGGCGTCGCGCCCGACCGTTACGTCGAGAAGCGCGGCAAGCGTCCCGAAGACATCGCGATCTTCAATCGCGAGATCCGGCAGGTCGTGTTCACGCGCACGCCGAACAACGCACCGTTGCCCGACGGCATACAGGACCGCTTCAGCATGCTGATGCAGCTGTCGGGGCTCGTGCGCGGCAATCCGTCTGCTTACAGGCCGGGCGTCACGCAGCAGTTCTTCGTGATCGACAACAACAGCGGCGAGACCTGGCCGATCACCGTGATCGGCGACGAGCAGGTGCAGACGCAGGCCGGCATCATCGGCGCGCGGCACTTCATGCGCCTGCCGCGGCGCGACGGCGACACGCGCCGCATCGACATGTGGCTCGCACCGTCGCTCGGCTGGCTGCCCGCGCGGCTCGTGCAGACCGAACCGAACGGCGCGCAGATCGAACTGTTGTGGCACGGGCCGCTCGCGGCGCCGGGCGCGCCGTCCGACGAGACACCGGCAGGCGGCGCCACGCCTGCGCCCGCCGCTGCACCGGCGCCCGAACCGTCGGCCGCACCGGCCGCCGAACCGGCACAACCCGCGCCGCCCGCCGCCGTGCAACCGCCGGCTGCACAACCGGCTGCACCGCCCGCGTCTTCGCCTGTCACATCACCTGTCACACAGTGAACTCGCACGCGAATGCGCGTGATTCGGCAATTTCGACCGATTACAGATTTCCGTGAAATCGCCGATGACACTCTTTAACAACTATTTCAGTCCACCGGTCGACAATGGGAAACGTTTCATAGACATCGGCTTCTAACCGATACACCCCACGCAAACGGGTACGGGGTGTGCAGCGCAAGCCCCTTGAAACCGGCAAGGCTCGCCCCACCTAGGGGACAACAAGGCCAGATGCCACTGCGAAGAGGAGTGCCGCCATGCAAATGATCTACAACAGCCCCAACTACTGCGTCGTCGAATTCGCGCCGCAGGCCGGCCACCACCTGATGAATGCCGGCGGATACGAAATCGTCGACAAGAACGCACAGCGCGAGATCTTCATCGACGGCGAACTTGCCGAACGATTCCGCGCACACGTGAAGCAGCTGATCGAAGATGAACCGTCGCTCGATGAAGTCGACGAATTCCTCGGACAATTCGACAGCCTGATGATGATGCCCGTCGTACTGCACTGACGACCCGCGGCCCGGCGCCTCGCGCGGCCGGGCCATTCGCCGCGCATCGACGCGGCGCCGCGAGCACTCCGATCATGCCCCTGCCCGGTTCGCCGGGCGGGGGTTTTCATTTGGCGGCCCGGCCGGCGCCGCGCAAGGCCGGGCGGCGCCCATGCGCACCGGCTACAATGACGGTTTTCCCGTCTTCGCCGGTCTTTCGCCCATGTCTGCGACTCCTCTCGCCGCTTCCGTCCCGCTCGACGCGCACTACACGCGCGGCGCCGCTCTGCCTGCGCTGCTGAAATCGCGCATCCTGATCCTCGACGGCGCGATGGGCACGATGATCCAGCGCTACAAACTCGACGAAGCCGCGTATCGCGGCGAGCGGTTCAAGGATTTCCCGCGCGACATCAAGGGCAACAACGAGCTGCTGTCGATCACGCAGCCGCAGATCATCCGCGAGATCCACGACCAGTACTTCGCGGCCGGCGCCGACATCGTCGAGACCAACACGTTCGGCGCGACGACCGTCGCGCAGGCCGATTACGAGATGGAAGATCTCGTCGTCGAGATGAACGTCGAATCGGCGAAGCTCGCACGCGAATCGGCCGCGAAATACGCGACGCCGGCCAAGCCGCGCTTCGTCGCGGGCGCGATCGGGCCGACGCCGAAAACGGCCAGCATCTCGCCGGACGTCAACGACCCGGGCGCCCGCAACGTCACGTTCGACGAGCTGCGCGCGTCGTACTACCAGCAGGCGAAAGCGCTGCTCGACGGCGGCGTCGACCTGTTCCTCGTCGAGACGATCTTCGACACGCTGAACGCGAAGGCCGCACTGTTCGCGCTCGACGAACTGTTCGAGGACACCGGCGAGCGCCTGCCGATCATGGTCTCGGGCACCGTCACCGATGCGTCGGGCCGGATCCTGTCGGGCCAGACCGTCGAGGCGTTCTGGAACTCGCTGCGTCACGCGAAGCCGCTCACGTTCGGCCTGAACTGCGCGCTCGGCGCGGCGCTGATGCGCCCGTACATCGCCGAGCTCGCGAAGCTGTGCGACACCTACGTGTCGTGCTACCCGAACGCGGGCCTGCCGAACCCGATGGCCGAGACCGGCTTCGACGAGACGCCGGACGTCACGTCGGGGCTCCTGAAGGAATTCGCGCAAGCCGGGCTCGTGAACCTCGCGGGCGGCTGCTGCGGCACGACGCCCGAACACATCGCCGAGATCGCGAAGGCGCTCGCCGACGTGAAGCCGCGCCGCTGGCCGAACCAGTACAGCGACAACGCCTGACCCGACCGCCCCACGCCCTTCATCACCAGAATTCGCACCGCCATGACCGATCACATGATGCGCCTCGCCGGCCTCGAGCCGTTCAACGTCACGTCCGGAACGCTCTTCATCAACGTCGGTGAGCGCACCAACGTCACCGGCTCGAAGGCGTTCGCACGCATGATCCTCAACGGCCAGTTCGACGAGGCGCTCGCCGTCGCGCGCCAGCAGGTCGAGAACGGCGCGCAGGTGATCGACATCAACATGGACGAGGCGATGCTCGATTCGAAGGCGGCGATGGTGCGCTTCCTGAACCTGATCGCATCGGAACCGGACATCGCGCGCGTGCCGATCATGATCGACTCGTCGAAGTGGGAAGTGATCGAGGCCGGCCTGAAGTGCGTGCAGGGCAAGGCGATCGTGAACTCGATCTCGCTGAAGGAAGGCGAGGAGGCGTTCGTCCATCATGCGAAGCTGATCCGCCGCTACGGCGCCGCGGCCGTCGTGATGGCGTTCGACGAGCAGGGCCAGGCCGACACGTTCGCGCGCAAGACCGAGATCTGCAAGCGCTCGTACGACGTGCTCGTGAACCAGTGCGGCTTCCCGCCGGAAGACATCATCTTCGACCCGAACATCTTCGCGGTCGCCACCGGCATCGAGGAGCACAACAACTACGCGGTCGACTTCATCGAGGCGACCCGCTGGATCAAGCAGAACCTGCCGTACGCGAAGGTGAGCGGCGGCGTGTCGAACGTGTCGTTCTCGTTCCGCGGCAACGACCCGGTGCGCGAGGCGATCCACACCGTGTTCCTGTACCACGCAATCCAGGCGGGGATGGACATGGGCATCGTGAACGCGGGCCAGCTCGGCGTGTACGCCGAGCTCGACGCGGAACTGCGCGAGCGCGTCGAGGACGTGATCCTGAACCGCCGCGACGATTCGACCGACCGCCTGCTCGAAATCGCCGACAAGTTCAAGGCGGGCGGCGCGAAGAAGGAAGAGAACCTCGAGTGGCGCAACCAGCCGGTCGAGAAGCGGCTCTCGCATGCGCTCGTGCACGGCATCACGAACTTCATCGTCGAGGATACCGAAGAAGTCCGCGCGAAGATCGCCGCGGCCGGCGGCCGTCCGATCAACGTGATCGAAGGCCCGCTGATGGACGGGATGAACATCGTCGGCGACCTGTTCGGCCAGGGCAAGATGTTCCTGCCGCAGGTCGTGAAATCGGCGCGCGTGATGAAGCAGGCGGTCGCGCACCTGATCCCGTTCATCGAGGAAGAAAAGCGCCTGCTCGCGGAAGCGGGCGGCGACGTGCGCGCGAAGGGCAAGATCGTCATCGCGACCGTGAAGGGCGACGTGCACGACATCGGCAAGAACATCGTGTCGGTCGTGCTCCAGTGCAACAACTTCGAAGTCGTCAACATGGGCGTGATGGTCCCGTGCAACGAGATTCTCGCAAAGGCGAAGGTCGAGGGCGCGGACATCATCGGGCTGTCGGGCCTCATCACGCCGAGCCTCGAGGAAATGGCATACGTCGCGTCGGAAATGCAGCGCGACGACTACTTCCGCGTGAAGAAGATCCCGCTGCTGATCGGCGGCGCGACGACCTCGCGCGTGCACACGGCGGTCAAGATCGCGCCGCACTACGAAGGCCCGGTGGTCTACGTGCCCGACGCGTCGCGCTCGGTATCGGTCGCATCGAGCCTGCTGTCCGACGAAGGCGCGGCGAAGTACCTCGACGAACTGAAGTCCGACTACGAACGCATCCGCGACCAGCACGCGAACCGCAAGGCGCAGCCGATGGTCACGCTCGCCGAGGCGCGCGCGAACAAGACCCGGGTCGACTGGGCGAGCTACCAGCCGGTGAAGCCGAAGTTCATCGGCCGCCGCGTGTTCAAGAACTACGACCTGAACGAGCTCGCGAACTATATCGACTGGGGCCCGTTCTTCCAGACCTGGGATCTCGCGGGCCCGTACCCGGCGATCCTGAACGACGAGATCGTCGGCGAATCGGCCCGCCGCGTGTTCTCCGACGCGAAATCGATGCTCGCGCGCCTGATCCAGGGCCGCTGGCTGACCGCGAGCGGCGTGATCTCGCTGCTGCCGGCGAATACCGTCAACGACGACGACATCGAGATCTACAGCGACGAGTCGCGCAGCGAGGTGCTGCTCACGTGGCGCAACCTGCGCCAGCAGAGCGTGCGTCCGGTGGTCGACGGCGTGATGCGGCCGAACCGCTCGCTCGCCGACTTCATCGCGCCGAAGGAATCGGGCGTTGCCGACTACATCGGGATGTTCGCGGTGACGGCCGGCCTCGGCGTCGACGTGAAGGAAAAGCAGTTCGAAGCCGACCACGACGACTACAGCGCGATCATGCTGAAGGCGCTCGCCGACCGCTTCGCGGAAGCGTTCGCGGAAGCGATGCACGCGCGCGTGCGGCGCGAGCTGTGGGGTTATGCGAGCGGCGAGACGCTCGACAACGATGCGCTGATCGCGGAAAAGTACGCGGGCATCCGCCCGGCACCCGGCTACCCGGCCTGCCCCGACCACCTCGTGAAGCGCGACATGTTCGACGTGCTGCACGCGGACGAGATCGGCATGAGCGTGACCGACTCGCTGGCGATGCTGCCGGCCGCGAGCGTGTCGGGCTTCTATCTCGCGCATCCGGACAGCACGTATTTCTCGGTCGGGAAAATCGGACAGGATCAGCTCGAGGACTACGCGCAGCGCATGGCGCTGTCGCTCGACGACGCGCGCCGCGCGCTTGCGCCGCAGCTCTGACCGGCCCTTCGGCGGACGCACCGTCGCCCGCTATCGTCAGACAAAAGAAAAAGCCCGCTCGGAAGCGGGCTTTTTTCTGCCTTTCGATCCTTTCGGACCGCCGGGCAAGGACGCTCAGAAGCCCCAGTGCACGTCGGCTTCGCCGGCTTTCGCTTCGCGCAGCATCGTGAGGAACGGCGCGACGCGCTGGGCCAGGCTCGGCGGCACTTCGTGGTGCGCGTGGTCGGCTTCGTCCTCGTGGAAATGGCCGGCATGCTCGGCGCGCTCCTGCTTCGCCTGCGCAACGGCGCCTTCCAGCTTGGCGATCGCGTGGTCCAGCTCGTCGTGCGTAATCACGCCGCGCTCGCCCAGCTGCTTGCCGACGAGACCCAGCACATACACGGCGAAATCCTTCAGCACGTCGAGATCCTGTGCCGCCTTGCTCTTGAACGTAATCATGACAATTCCCTTTTCATCTTGTTGTGCCTGCGCGGCGAGGTTGGGGAACGCCGGCAGACCGGCGTCCGGCCTCGCGGACGCGGGCCGCCTGAGCGGCATATTAGCACCTGTTAAAATTCTGCGATCCCTGAAACGCGCGCTTGAAAAGCGCGCCGGCGGGCCGGCGTTTCCGGCCGCCACCAACGAAGCCTTCTACCAGCATGCTGCCAGCACACAAACAGACCCTCGAAGCCCTGCTCGCGGATAGCGTCAAGCAGGTCGCACACGCGCTGAAAGGCGCCGACGCGGCGTTCGTCGCCCCGACCATCACGCTGGAGCGCCCGAAGGTCGCCGCGCACGGCGACGTCGCGTGCAACGTCGCGATGCAGCTCGCCAAGCCGCTCGGCACGAACCCGCGCCAGCTCGCCGAGCAGATCGTCGCCGCCCTGACCGCCCAGCCGGGCGCGCAAGGCCTCGTCGAAGCCGCCGAGATCGCCGGCCCCGGCTTCATCAACCTGCGCCTGTCGGCCGCCGCGAAGCAGGCGGTGATCGCCGCCGTGTTCGACCAGGGCCGCGCGTTCGGCACGTCGGATCGCGAGAAAGGCAAGCAGGTGCTGCTCGAATTCGTGTCGGCGAACCCGACCGGCCCGCTGCACGTCGGCCACGGGCGCCAGGCCGCGCTCGGCGACGTGCTCGCGAACGTGATCGCGAGCCAGGGCTACGCGGTGCACCGCGAGTTCTACTACAACGACGCGGGCGTGCAGATCGGCAACCTCGCGATCTCGACGCAGGCGCGCGCACGCGGGCTGAAGCCGGGCGACGCGGGCTGGCCGGAAGCCGCGTACAACGGCGAATACATCGCCGACATCGCACGCGACTTCCTGGCAGGCGAAACGGTCGCCGCGTCGGACGGCGAGCCGGTCAAGGGCACGGGCGACGTCGAGGATCTCGACGCGATCCGCAAGTTCGCGGTCACGTACCTGCGTCGCGAGCAGGACATGGACCTGCAGGCGTTCGGCGTGAAGTTCGACCAGTACTACCTCGAGTCGTCGCTGTACAGCGAAGGCCGCGTCGAGAAGACGGTCGACGCGCTGATCAAGGCCGGCATGACCTACGAACAGGACGGCGCGCTGTGGCTGCGCACGACCGACGAAGGCGACGACAAGGATCGCGTGATGCGCAAGTCGGACGGCACGTACACGTACTTCGTGCCGGACGTCGCGTACCACGTGACGAAGTGGGAGCGCGGCTTCACGAAGGTGATCAACATCCAGGGTTCGGACCACCACGGCACGATCGCGCGCGTGCGGGCCGGCCTGCAGGGCCTGCACATCGGGATCCCGAAGGGCTACCCCGACTACGTGCTGCACAAGATGGTCACCGTGATGCGCGACGGCCAGGAAGTGAAGATCTCGAAGCGCGCAGGCAGCTACGTGACGGTGCGCGACCTGATCGAATGGTCGGGCGGCGCGGCGGCGGGCCAGGAAGCGGCGCCGGACCTGATCGACGAAGCGACCATCACGCGCGGCCGCGACGCGGTGCGGTTCTTCCTGATCTCGCGCAAGGCCGATACCGAGTTCGTGTTCGACATCGACCTCGCGCTGAAACAGAACGACGAGAACCCGGTCTATTACGTCCAGTACGCGCATGCGCGGATCTGCTCGGTGCTCAACGAACTGAAGGCGCGCTACAACGTCGACGCCGCGCAGCTGCCGGGTGCCGACCTGTCGCAGCTGACGAGCGCGCAGGCGGCGTCGCTGATGCAGAAGCTGGCCGAGTACCCGGACATGCTCACGCACGCGGCGAACGAGCTGGCGCCGCACGCGGTCGCGTTCTACCTGCGCGACCTCGCTGGTGAATTCCACTCGTTCTACAATGCGGAGCGCGTGCTGGTGGACGACGAAGCGCCGCGCAATGCGCGCGCCGCGCTGCTCGCCGCGACCCGGCAGGTGCTCGAGAACGGCCTGGCGGTGCTCGGCGTGTCCGCGCCCGCCAAGATGTAACGACGCAAGCGGCCCGAACCGGGCAGCGAATGGCCGTGGCAGCGCCCGCCGTCGGATGCCCGCCGTCGGACGCCCGCCGCAGCCTTTTCACGATTCTTTTTGCAGGTGACTCAAGCAATGGCACAACCACGCCGCACTTCGAAACAATCGAAACAAGCCGGAGGGACATTTCTTGGAATCGTGCTGGGCCTGATCGTCGGCCTCGCGATCGCGGTGGTGGTGGCGCTCTACATTACGCGTTCCCCGTCGCCGTTCGTGTCGAAGGTCGCGCCGCCGCCGGCCGACAACGGCGCGAGCCAGCCGCAGCAGTTCGATCCGAACCGCGCGCTGCAGGGCAAGACGCCCGGCCAGCCGGTGCCGCAGGCCGCCCAGTCGGCACCGCCGAACACCGCGCCGGGCCAGGCCGCGAACCAGACCCAGGGCGGCCTGCTGCCCGAACCGCAGATCGTCGAAGTGCCGCCGTCGGCCAACGGGTCGAACGGCTCGAACAATACGGGCAGCTCGAACGGCACGACCGCGTCGAACAACACGTCGTCGAACAATGCGTCGTCGGGCAACGGCGTCGCCGTCGCGCCGAAGCCGGCCGACACCACGCCGCCGCCGAAGAAGACGCAGCAGGCGCAACAGCAGCAGCAAGGCGGCGAGGACGACCTCGCACGCTTCGCCGCGCAGAAGCAGGCGCAGCAAGCCGCCGCACAAAAGCAGCAACAGCAGCAACTGGCCGCGAACACGCCGAAGCCGACCTCGTCGGCCACGGCCGCCGCGGCAGCGAAGCCGCCGACCGCGAACGACGCGAATACCGGCTACTTCCTGCAGGTGGGCGCGTACAAGACGGAAGGCGACGCCGAGCAGCAGCGCGCGCGCCTCGGCTTCCAGGGCTTCGAGTCGAAGGTGTCGAAGCGCGATGTCAGCGGTGTGACGTACTTCCGCGTGCGCGTCGGCCCGTTCTCGAAGTTCGAGGATATGAACTCGGCCCGCCAGCGCCTGTCCGATGCAGGTGTCGACACGGCGGTGATCCGTTTCACGAAGCAGTAAGCAACCGGCCGAGCCCACTCAGAACCCGTTACGTTCCGTAACCCGAGCAACTGATTCGACGTTCACAACATGAAAAAACTGCTTAGCACGCTCCTTCTTTCCCTGGGCCTGGCCGCCGGCCTCGCGCAGGCTTCGCCCGCCGCGCCGGTCGCCGGCAAGGACTTCGAGGTGATGAAGTCGCCGCAGCCGGTGTCCGCGCCCGCCGGCAAGGTCGAGGTGATCGAGTTCTTCTGGTACGGCTGCCCGCACTGCTACGAATTCGAGCCGACGATCGAGGCCTGGGTGAAGAAGCAGGGCAGCAACATCGACTTCAAGCGCGTCCCGGTCGCATTCCGTGACGATTTCGTCCCGCACTCGAAGCTGTTCTACGCGGTGTCCGCGCTCGGCATCTCCGAGAAGGTCACGCCGGCGATCTTCAACGCGATCCACAAGCAGAAGAACTACCTGCTGACGCCGCAGGCGCAGGCCGACTTCCTGGCCACGCAGGGCGTCGACAAGAAGCAGTTCATGGACGCGTACAACTCGTTCAGCGTGCAGGGCGAAGTGAACCAGTCGGCCAAGCTGCTGAAGGACTACGCGATCGACGGCGTGCCGACGGTCGTCGTCCAGGGCAAGTACAAGACGGGCCCCGCTTACGCGAACAGCATCCCGGGTACCGCCCAGGTGCTCGACTTCCTCGTGAAGCAGGTTCAGGACAAGAAGCTCTGATCCCCGCCCGCGCGCCGGCATGACTACTCCGCTGAAGGTCTTCATCACCGGCGCATCGAGCGGCCTCGGCCTCGCGATGGCCGAGGAATACGCCCGCCAGGGCGCCACACTCGCACTCGTCGCGCGACGCACCGATGCCCTCGACGCGTTCGCGCGACGCTTCCCGAAGCTGTCCATCTCCGTCTACTCCGCCGACGTGCGCGACGCCGACGCGCTCGCGACGGCCGCCGCGTCGTTCATCGCGACGCACGGCTGCCCCGACGTCGTGATCGCGAACGCAGGCATCAGCCAGGGCGCCGTCACGGGCCAGGGCGATCTCGCGACGTTCCGCGACGTGATGGACATCAACTACTACGGGATGGTCGCGACGTTCGAGCCGTTCGTCGGCCCGATGACGGCCGCGCGCCACGGCACGCTGGTCGGTGTCGCGAGCGTCGCCGGCGTGCGCGGGCTGCCGGGCTCCGGCGCGTACAGCGCGTCGAAATCGGCCGCGATCAAGTACCTCGAAGCGCTGCGCGTCGAGCTGCGGCCGGCCGGTGTCGGCGTCGTGACGATCGCGCCCGGCTACATCCGCACGCCGATGACCGCGCACAATCCGTACCGGATGCCGTTCCTGATGGATGCCGACCGCTTCGCCGCGCGTGCGGCCCGGGCGATCGCGCGGCAGCACGCGTTCCGCGTGATTCCGTGGCAGATGGGTGTCGTCGCGAAGGTGCTGCACGTGCTGCCGCGCTGGCTCTACGACCGCCTGTTCGAGAAGGCGCCGCGCAAGCCGAAGGCCGGCGCGCACTGATCGGCCAAGCGGCCCGCGTGACGCATCGCGGGCCGCTTCTCCGCTTCTCCGCACCGACGCCTGACGGCTTCGACACTTTGATTCGCGGGGCCGGCCCGCAACGCTTCCGCGCCGTCCTCGCCGTGCCGCTGCCCGGCCTCCCCGGCGCCAGCGCTCCGCCGCTCGCCGCCCCAACACCCGTTCCGTCGCGAACGCAGCCGTTTTTCGGTCAATTCACCGCGTTCAGGCGCCTTTTTCCACGCGTCGCGCGCTTTGACGGTATGCTATTCGCCAGCCGCGCCGGCCCTGCCCGCTTCCGGGCCGCGCCCGCATCCCGTCACCCAGCAAAAAACACAAGCCACGTGGGAGATCCTATGCAGGTCAAGCTGTTCGCCGCGGCCGCACTCGCCGCCGCCCTCGCCGCCCCCGGCCTCGCCGCCGCCAAGCCGCTCACCGTCTGCACGGAATCGAGCCCGGACGGCTTCGACGTCGTGCAGTACAACTCGCTCGTCACGACCAACGCGTCGGCCGACGTGATCTTCAACACGCTCGTGTCGTACGACGAAGCCGCGAAGAAGGTCGTGCCCGCGCTCGCCGACAAATGGGAAGCGAGCGCCGACGGCCTCACGTACACGTTCCACCTGCGCCCGAACGTCGCGTTCCAGACCACCGACTATTTCAAGCCGGGCCGCGCGCTGAACGCGGACGACGTCGTGTTCACGTTCTCGCGGATGCTCGACGATTCGAACCCGTGGCACAAGGTGGCCGGCGCGAGCGGCTTCCCGCACGCGCAGTCGATGGGCCTGGTGAAGCTCGTGAAATCGGTCACGAAGGTCGACGACAGCACCGTGAAGTTCGTGCTGAACGAACCGAACGCGACGTTCGTGCCGATCCTGACGATGGGCTTCGCGTCGATCTACTCGGCCGAATACGCGGACCAGCTGCTGAAGGCCGGCAAGCAGGCCGACCTGAACGCGAAGCCGGTCGGCACCGGCCCGTTCGTGCTGAAGAGCTATACGAAGGACGCGCTGATCCGTTACGACGCGAACCCGACGTACTGGGGCACGAAACCGAAGGTCGACCGGCTGATCTACGCGATCACGCCCGACCCGTCGGTGCGCCTGCAGAAAGTGAAGGCCGGCGAATGCCAGATCGCGCTGTCGCCGAAGCCGCAGGACGTGCTCGCCGCGAAGGGCGACAACGCGCTGAAGGTCGTGCAGACGCCCGCGTTCATGACCGCGTTCGTCGCGCTGAACACGCAGAAGAAACCGCTCGACAACGACAAGGTGCGTGAAGCGCTGAACCTCGCGTTCGACCGCGCGACCTACCTGAAGGTCGTGTTCGACAACACCGCGACGGCCGCGAACAACCCGTATCCGCCGAATACGTGGAGCTACGCGAAGGACGTCGCGCCGTATGCGTACGATCCCGCGAAGGCGAAGCAGCTGCTCGCGCAGGCCGGCTTCCCGAACGGCTTCTCGACGACGATCTGGACGCGCCCGACCGGCAGCGTGCTGAACCCGAACCCGAAGGTCGGCGCGGAGCTGCTGCAGGCCGATCTCGCGAAGATCGGCGTGAAGGCCGAGGTCAAGGTGATCGAATGGGGCGAACTGATCAAGCAGGCGAAGCTCGGCCAGCATGACATGCTGTTCATGGGCTGGGCCGGCGACAACGGCGATCCGGACAACTACCTGTCGCCGCTGTTCAGCTGCAACGCGGTGAAGTCGGGCATCAACTTCGCACGTTTCTGCGACGCGCAGCTCGACAAGCTGATCGCCGACGGCAAGTCGACCGCCGACCAGGCGAGGCGCGCGAAGCTGTACGAAGCCGCGCAGAAGATCATCCACGACCAGGCACTGTGGATTCCGCTCGGCTACCCGACCGCGGCCGCGCTCACGCGTACGAGCGTAAGCGGCTACCACGTGAGCCCGTTCGGGCGGCAGAACTTCACGACGGTCGCCGTGCAGTAACGCGACCCTCGCGCGTGGCACGCAAGCGACGGTGCGTCGGGCCGTCGCTTGCGGCCCGCGCGCCGCGCTTGCTACACTGCGCGCTCATTCCTCATACCGGACGCCAGCCAAAGTGAACAACTAAGCCTTCCCAAAATGTTTTCGCCGCCGTGCCACGCACGCCGCGCGCGAAGGTCTTCACGCATTTTTGGAGGTGCTTATGGCTGTTGCCACGCCCACCGGCGCGCTTGTCGCGCTTCATCACGTTTCCTTCCGCTTCGACGACGGCATCACGCTGTTCGATTCGCTCGACCTGTCCATCGACCGCACGCCGACCGGCATCGTCGGCCGCAACGGCATCGGCAAGAGCCTGCTCGCGCAACTGATCGCCGGTCGCCGCGCAGCGAGCGCGGGCACGATCGAGCGGCACACGCCCGTCGTCTACGTCGCGCAGCAGCATGACGATGCCGCCGCCGGCCCGCGAACCGTCGCGCAGCTCGCCGCACTCGATGCGCCGCTCGGTGCACTCGCGCGCCTCGCCGATGGCCGCGCGGAGCCGCACGACTTCGACCGGGTCGGCGATCGCTGGGATCTCGCGGAACGGCTGCGCACGGCGCTCGACGCGGCCGGCCTGCACGACGTGTGCGCCGGCACACCCGCGCAGGCGCTCAGCGGCGGGCAGCGCGCGCGCGTCGCGCTGATCGGCGCGTTGCTGTCCGGTGCCGGCCTGCTCGTGCTCGACGAACCGACCAACCACCTCGACGCGCCGGGCCGCGCGTGGCTGCGCGCGGCACTCGACGGCTGGCGCGGCGGCCTCGTCATCGTGAGCCACGACCGTGCGCTGCTCGCCGACGTGCAGCGCATCGTCGAGCTGACGCCACAAGGCGCGCGTTCGTACGGCGGCAACTACGCGTTCTACCGCGCGCAGCGCGACGCGGATCAGGAGGCCGCGCAAGCGGCGCTCGACAACGCGCGTGCCGAGCGCGGGCGCGCGAGGCGCAGGCTCGAACAGGAACACGACACGATCCAGCGCCACGCGGCCGCGTCGCTGCGCGATGCGAAGACGGCCAACCTGTCGTCGGGGGCGAAACAAAGCCGCAAGGGCGCGGCGCGCAACATCATGGGGCAGGTGCGGCGCCACCAGAACGACTTCAAGGCGACACTCGACGAACGCGTGCAGCAGGCGGCCGCGCGCGTCGAAGCCGATGCGCCCGTGCTGGTGTCGCTGCCGGGCACCGAGGTCAGCGCACGCCGCCAGCTGTTCACGCTCGAACGCGCGCGACTGCCGTGGGGCATCGCCGGCACCGCCGATGCGATCACGTGGTCGGCGAGCGGCCCCGTGCGCATCGCGCTGACGGGCCCCAACGGCTGCGGGAAATCGACGCTGCTGCGGATGCTCGCGGGCGACCTCGCGCCGTGCTCGGGCACCTGCACGACGCACGTGAGCGCCGCGTATCTCGACCAGCGGCTCGCGCTGCTCGATCCGGAGCGCTCGATCGTCGAACAACTTGGGCTGCTCGATACGCCGCTCGCCGAGGGCGAACTGCGCAGCCGGCTCGCGCTGCTGCAGCTCGATGCGGCGCGCGCGACGCAGCCGGCGCGTCAGCTGAGCGGCGGCGAACGGCTGAAGGCCGCGCTCGCATGCGCGTTGTGGCGCGGCACGCCCGCGCAACTGCTGCTGCTCGACGAGCCGACCAACCACCTCGATCTCGAATCGGTGCGCGCGATCGAAGCCGCACTGGCCGGCTTCCCCGGTGCGATCGTCGTCGCCTCGCACGACACCGCGTTTCTCGCGGCGCTCGACCCGACGCACACGATGCAGTGGCATCGCGACGGGTGGCGCTACGAACCCGTCGCATGAGGAGAACGAAGCGGTGTCAGCCGGCGATGCGGAACCGCAGCACGCCGTCGTCGCCCTGCTCGCGCACGAGCTCGCCCGCGAGCCACAGCAGGTTCAGGTGCGCGAGCGCCTCGCCGAGCGCGAACGTCATCTGGTGGATGTCGAGTTCGCGGCGGCGGAACATGATCGGCACGATGTCGGCCGCGCTCATCGGCTTTTCCGCGCATGCGACGCGCACTTCGGCCAGGCGCGCGTCATGGTGTTCGCGCAGTTGCGCGATGCGCGTGCGCACGCCGCGGAACGGCTTGCCGTGCGACGGCAGCACCAGCGTATCGGGCGCCATCGTCTCGTAACGGCCGAGCGACTGCAGGTACAGCGCGAGCGGATTCGCCTCCGGCTCGAGGTCGAACACGGACACGTTCGTCGAGATGCGCGGCAGCACCATGTCGCCGGAGATCAGCACGCCGTCCGCTTCGCTATGCAGCGCGCAATGTTCAGGCGAATGGCCGAAGCCGGTCACGACGCGCCACGTGCGCGCGCCGATCGTCACCGCATCGCCTTCACGCAGGCGCCGGTAGCGCGGCGGCACGGCCGGCACGAGATCCGAGTAATAGTTGCGACGGTTGCGCAGCTTGTCGAGCGCGGCCGGATCGGTGAGCCCGTGGCGCGCGAAGTGATCGGCGGCCGCCGCGCCGCCCGCGTTCGAGCCGTTGCCGGCCGCCATCAGGCAGCCGAACATGTACTCGCCCAGCGTCATCCACAGCCGCACGTTCCAGCGGCCCTTGTCGCCGCCTTCGCACAGCCAGTTCGCGAGGCCGAAGTGATCGGGGTGGCAGTGCGTGACGAGCACCCGCAGCACGGGCAGGCCGTCGAGATGCGTGTCGAAGATCTGCTCCCAGTGCGTGCGGATCGCCTCCGACGAGATCCCGCAATCGACGATCGTCCAGCCGGCCTGCCCGTCGATCTCGTCGCGCAGCAGCCAGAGGTTGATGTGATCGAGCGAGAACGGCAGCGGCATGCGCAGCCAGCGCACGCCGGGCGCGACCTCGAACGTGTCGCCCGCGGCGGGCAGCGTGTCGGCGAAGGGGTAGTCGAGTTGGTGTTCCAGTGCGTTCATCGGTGGGGCGTCTCGTCGTTATCGGTGCGAATGCGCGCCGGCGGCAGGCCGCGGCGGGCGTCGCGTCGATTCTATCGCCGTCGCGCTCAACGCGTGCCCGGCGGCCGCCGCCCCGTCAAAAAAAGTTCGTGCCAGAATCGGTTCCGTACCCGTATCTTTACGCGAAGATGCACCGAACGGCACGCAACGGCGAACAACGCGCCGATTGAAGGCCGTGGGCGCGTCACCCCGAAAGTCATTGAAACGCCGACTTGGGCGCTAAAATGGCGAGTGCTTACAGCCCCTCCCGAACGAGCCTGCACGCAATGAATCACTTCCCCAAACTGCTGTCTTCGCAGATCGGTTTCGACGTCGCGCAGACGATGCTCGAAAACTTCGACCGCCACTACCGGATCTTCCGCGACGCGGCCGTCGAAGCGAAGACGCTGTTCGAGCACGGCGACTGGCACGGGCTGCAGCGGCTCGCGCGGGAGCGGATCACGTCGTACGACGATCGCGTGAAGGAATGCGTCGAGGTGCTGGAAGACGAATACGACGCGGAAAACATCGACGACGAAGTGTGGCAGCAGATCAAGCTGCACTACATCGGCCTGCTCACGTCGCACCGCCAGCCCGAGTGCGCGGAGACGTTTTTCAATTCGGTGTGCTGCAAGATCCTGCACCGCTCGTACTTCAGCAACGATTTCATCTTCGTGCGCCCGGCGATCTCGACCGAGTATCTCGAGAACGACGAGCCGGCCGCGAAGCCGACCTACCGCGCGTACTATCCGGGCACCGACGGGCTCGCGGCCACCCTCGAGCGCATCGTCACGAACTTCCAGCTCGAGCCGGCGTTCGACGATCTCCCGCGCGACATCGGCTGCGTGATGCAGGCGATCCACGACGAATTCGGCCACTTCGACGAAGCGCCGAATTTCCAGATCCACGTGCTGTCGTCGCTGTTCTTCCGCAACAAGAGCGCGTACATCGTCGGCCGCATCATCAACGCCGACCGCGTGCTGCCGTTCGCGGTGCCGATCCGCCACGTGCGTCCGGGCGTGCTCTCGCTCGACACCGTGCTGCTGCGCCGCGACCAGCTGATGATCATCTTCGGCTTCTCGCACTCGTATTTCCTCGTCGACATGGGCGTGCCGTCCGCGTACGTCGACTTCCTGTGCACGATCATGCCCGGCAAGCCGAAGGCCGAGATCTACACGTCGGTCGGCCTGCAGAAGCAGGGCAAGAACCTGTTCTATCGCGACCTGCTGCACCACCTGTCGCATTCGAGCGACCGCTTCATCATCGCGCCCGGGATCAAGGGCCTCGTGATGCTCGTGTTCACGCTGCCGTCGTTCCCGTACGTGTTCAAGATCATCAAGGATCACTTCCCGCCGCCGAAGGAAACGACGCGTGCGCAGATCATGGAGAAGTACCAGCTCGTGAAGCGCCACGACCGCCTCGGGCGGATGGCCGATACGCTCGAGTATTCGAGCGTCGCGCTGCCGCTCGCGCGGCTCGACCACGCGCTCGTGCGCGAGCTGGAAAAGGAAGTGCCGTCGCTGCTCGAATACGAGGACGACAATCTCGTGATCAAGCACCTGTACATCGAGCGCCGGATGACGCCGCTTAACCTGTACCTGCAGAACGGCACCGATACCGACGTCGAGCACGGCGTGAAGGAGTACGGCAACGCGGTGAAGGAGCTGATGAAGGCGAACATCTTCCCCGGCGACATGCTGTACAAGAACTTCGGCGTCACGCGCCATGGCCGCGTCGTGTTCTACGACTACGACGAGATCGAGTACCTGACCGACTGCAACGTGCGCCGCGTGCCGCCGCCGCGCAACGAGGAAGACGAGCTGTCCGGCGAACCGTGGTATACCGTCGGCCCGCACGACATCTTCCCGGAGACCTACGGGCCGTTCCTGCTCGGCGATCCGCGCGTGCGCGACGTCTTCATGAAGCATCACGCGGACTTTTTCGATCCCGCGCTGTGGCAGGCCAGCAAGGACAAGCTGCTGCAGGGTGAATTGCCCGATTTTTATCCCTACGACGCATCGCTGCGCTTCAGCGTGCGCTACCCCGACCGCTTCGGCGCGACGGACCAGAACGACGGCGAAGGCGACGCGCAGCGCGCCGCCTGACGCCGGTTACACCGAACCCGATACCGTACCGACCCGATTTCCGTCAACGGAAGCCACACCGATGAACACCCAAGACAATCCGCTTTCCCACCTGTTCGACAACAACGATGCGTGGGTCAAACGCAAGCTCGAGGACGATCCGCAGTTCTTCGCGCGTCTCGCCGACCAGCAGGCGCCGGAATACCTGTGGATCGGCTGCTCGGATTCGCGCGTGCCCGCGAACCAGATCATCGGCCTGCCGCCGGGCGAAGTGTTCGTCCATCGCAACATCGCGAACGTGGTCGTGCACAGCGACCTGAACTGCCTGTCGGTGATCCAGTTCGCGGTCGACATCCTGCGCGTGAAGCACATCATGGTCGTCGGCCACTACGGCTGCTCGGGCGTGAATGCCGCGCTGCTCAACCGCCGCGTCGGCCTCGCCGACAACTGGCTGCATCACGTGCAGGACGTGCGCGAGCGCCACGCGGCGCTGCTCGAGGACTGGCCGGTCGGCGAAGCGCGTTATCGCCGCCTGATCGAGCTGAACGCGATCGAGCAGGTCGTCAACGTCTGCCGCACGACGATCGTCAACGACGCGTGGGCCCGCGGCCAGTCGCTCACCGTGCACGGGCTCGTGTACGGCGTGCACGACGGCCGGATGCGCAACCTCGGGATGGCCGTGTCGAACTTCGACGCGCTCGACGAGACCTACAAGCGCTGCGTGGCCGCGCTCACCGCCGGCGGCAACCATGCGCCGGACAACGACATGATCGCGGCGGACGCCGCGCGGCGGCTCGAAGGCGTCGCGCAGGCGGTCGCCGACACGCTGAAGCCGTGCGACGACGCGAAGTAACGCGCAAGCCGCCGGGCGGCCGACGCCGCGCGGCCGCGATGCGCATCGAACGGATCTGACACCGGTACCGCCAGGGCGGCGCCAAGCAAAGGAGCGACGGGCATGAAAACCGCATTGATCGTCGGTGCATCGCGCGGCCTCGGCCGCGAATTCGTCCGGCAATACCGGCGCGACGGCTGGAACGTGATCGCCACCGCGCGCGACGACGCCTCGCTCGACGCGCTGCGCGCGCTCGGCGCGCAAGCACATGCGCTCGACATCACGCAGCCCGAGCAGATCGCGGCGCTCGGCTGGAAGCTCGACGGCGAGCGGCTCGATGCGGCCGTGATGGTGTCGGGCGTCTACGGGCCGCGCACCGAGGGCGTCGAGACGATCACCGCCGAGGATTTCGACGCGGTGATGCATACGAACGTGCGCGGGCCGATGCAGCTGCTGCCGATCCTGCTGCCGCTCGTCGAGGACGCACGCGGCGTGCTCGCCGTCGTGTCGAGCCGGATGGGCAGCATCGCCGAGGCGACCGGCACGACCGGCTGGCTGTACCGCGCGAGCAAGGCCGCGCTGAACGACGTGCTGCGCATCGCGTCGCTGCAGACGCGCCACGCCGCGTGCATCTCGCTCCATCCCGGCTGGGTGCGCACCGACATGGGCGGCGCGCAGGCCGCGATCGATCCGGAAACCAGCGTGACCGGCATGCGCCGCGTGATCGCCGAATCCGGCGCGGACGTGTCGCAGGCAAACGGCCGTTTCTTCCAGTACGACGGCATCGAGCTGAGCTGGTAGTCAGCCGGTGGTCAACCGACAACCAGACGTCGTTAATTCCCGTTTCGCATGATTTTGAACCGACCTGACGCGTGCCCGTGCGGCGGCGCGTCCCCCGCTCCCGCCGGCAAAGCGCCGGCGCCTCGCTACGCGGCCTGCTGCGGCCGCTTCATCGACGGCGGCGAAGCCGCGCCGAACGCACTCGAGTTGATGCGTTCGCGGTACAGCGCGTACGTGCTCGGAGCGACCGGCTACCTGCGCGCGACGTGGGCCGCGCGCACCTGCCCGCCCGATCTCGACACCGACCCCGAGGCACCCGACGCACCGCGCTGGCTCGGCCTCACGGTCAAACGCCACGCGCCGCTCGACGAACGGCACGCGGAGGTCGAATTCGTGGCCCGCTACAAGATCGGCGGACGCGCTTACCGGCTCCACGAGACGAGCCGTTTCGAGCGCGACGAGCACGGTTTCTGGCGTTACGTCGACGGCGAAGTAAGTGAACGTTGACAAATAGTTGCTGTGTCAGACGCCGGGTAATTCCCGCATTGCACAACCTGAATTTGTCGGGCTAGGATGGCCCTCAGATCAGTCATGTTGCATGGCAGGGCTTACGAATGGCGTTCAGCAAGGTATTGGTGGGATGGATGGCGGCCTGCGCGCTGTCGGCCGCTCAGGCCGGTACGCTGTCGAACGCCAATACGGGGACGGGCGCCGGCGCCAGCGGGTCGCTCGCCCATGCCGAACGCTTCGACTACGGCGATTCGAACCTGCCGCAGGTCGCCGCCGACCTGAACGAACAGATCCTCCGCATTCCGGCCGACGCATCGGGCACCGTCACGCTCGAGGCGACGCTCTTCAAGCCGAACGGCTCCGGCCCGTTCCCGCTCGTCGTCTTCAACCACGGCAAGAACACCGGCGATCTCCATCTGCAGCCGCGCAGCCGGCCGCTTGCGTTCGCGCGCGAATTCGTGCGCCGCGGTTATGCGGTGATCGCGCCGAACCGCCAGGGCTTCGCGGGCTCGGACGGCACCTACCAGCAGGAAGGCTGCAACGTCGGCAAGAACGGCCTCGCGCAAGCGGCCGACGTCGACGCGACGGTGCGCTACATGTCGCGCCAGCCGTATGTCGATGCGTCGCGCATCGTCGTCGCCGGCACGTCGCACGGCGGCCTCGTATCGGTCGCGTACGGCACCGAAGCCGCACCGGGCGTGCGCGGCATCATCAACTTCTCCGGCGGGCTGCGCCAGGACCTCTGCGACGGCTGGCAGCGCAACCTCGTCGACGCGTTCGACCAGTACGGCGCGCACACGGCCGTGCGGTCGCTGTGGCTGTACGGCGACAACGATTCGGTGTGGACGCCCGGGCTCGTCGCGCAGATGCACGACGCGTACGTGTCGCACGGCACGCAGGCCCAGTTCATCGATTTCGGCCGCTACAAGGACGACGCGCACCGGCTGATCGTCGATCGCGACGGCGTGCCCGTGTGGTGGCCGGCCGTCAACGCGTTCCTCGCGCAGCTGAACCTGCCGACCTCGGTGCGCTACGCGGTCGCGAACCCGCACGAGCCGAAAGCCACCGGCTACGCGTCGATCGACGCGGTCAACGCGGTGCCGTATGTCGACGAAGCCGGCCGTGAAGGCTATCGCCGCTTCCTGAACCAGCATCCGAGCCGCGCGTTCGCGGTGTCGTCGGAAGGCGCGTGGTCGTGGGCCGAAGGCGGCGACGACCCGATGGCGCTCGCGCTCGACAACTGCGCGAAGCAGGGCGCGGGCGCGTGCCGGCTGTATGCGGTCAACGACCGGGTCGTGTGGAACACGAACACGCAGACGGCCGACAACGGCGACACCAATACCACGCACGATATCGATACGCGCGCGCTGGCTTCGCGCTGACGGGCGGCGGCCTTCGCTGCCCCCCGTTTCGCTTTTCCTTCTCCCCGTTTTTCATCGCTTCGCGCACGCGCTGCATGCCGCGTTTGTGCATCGGATGCCGCGTACGCCGTTCGCATCGTGTGCCGGCCCGAGCGCGCCGCCTCCTCGCGCGATGCCCGCGCGCGCCCTCGTCACCGCTTGCAGTCATTCGCCTTCCGGTCGCGTTGGGGCCACAACACCCCGCCCGATTCGCCCTTTCGCCCCTTCGCTCCCCGATTTCTCACCCTGCCGCACCGCCCCGCCCCCCGATTTTTTTCGGTTGGGGGGTCTCACTCGAACGTCGTCATCTGCGGTCATTTCCGGACTTCTGAACCGTACCGTCCCGAGCCGCTCCGATCTGCGCCGAACTCCCGTCCAGCAAGGCTTCGCGGCCTTTGTAACCGGTAGTGCAACCCGTCGCGGAACACGCTAATCTCAGCGCGTTTCGTTGTCCCGTTGTCCCGCCGCGCGGCATCCCATCGATGCCGCGCGGCCGTTTTATCCCCCGGAGCCGCCTTGAGTACGCCAGCCACCGACGACTGGGTCGCGCGCAGCCTGCGCGCGGTCTGGCATCCCTGCACCCAGATGAAGCACCACGAGCGCCTGCCGCTCATCCCCGTCGCGCGTGGCGCGGGCGTGTGGCTGTACGACCGTGACGGCCGCCGCTATTTCGACGCGATCAGCTCGTGGTGGGTCAACCTGTTCGGCCATGCGAACCCGGACATCAACGCGGCGCTGAAGGACCAGCTCGACACGCTCGAGCACGCGATGCTCGCCGGCTGCACGCACGAACCCGCGATCGAGCTCGCGGAGCGGCTGCACGCGCTGACCGCGCGCACGCTCGGCCATGCGTTCTTCGCGTCGGACGGCGCGTCGGCCGTCGAGATCGCGCTGAAGATGAGCTTCCACGCGTGGCGCAACCGCGGCCGCGCGAACAAGCAGGAATTCGTCTGCGTAGCGAACAGCTATCACGGCGAAACGATCGGCGCGCTCGGCGTGACCGACGTCGCGCTGTTCAAGGACGCGTACGATCCGCTGATCCGCCATGCGCACGTCGTCGCGTCGCCCGACGCGCGCGGCGCGCTGCCGGGCGAAACGGCCGCCGACGTCGCGGGCCGCGCGCTCGCGGACGTGCGGCGCCTGTTCGTCGAACGCGGCGACCGGATCGCCGCGCTGATCGTCGAGCCGCTCGTGCAGTGCGCGGCCGGCATGGCGATGCACGATCCGTCGTACGTGCGCGGGCTGCGCGCGCTGTGCGACGAATTCGGCGTGCACCTGATCGCCGACGAGATCGCGGTCGGCTGCGGCCGCACCGGCACCTTCTTCGCGTGCGAGCAGGCCGGCGTCTGGCCCGACTTCCTGTGCCTGTCGAAAGGCATCAGCGGCGGCTACCTGCCGCTGTCGCTCGTGCTCACGCGCGACGACGTGTTCGCCGCGTTCTACGACGACGACACGACGCGCGGCTTCCTGCACTCGCATTCGTACACGGGCAACCCGCTCGCGTGCCGCGCGGCGGTCGCGACGCTCGACCTCTTCGCACGCGACGACGTGCTCGCGGCGAACGCGCGCAAGTCGGCCACGCTGCGTGCCGCGCTCGCGCCGCTCGACGCACATCCGCAGGTACGCCACCTGCGCGAGCGCGGCACGCTGTTCGCGTTCGACGTCGCGCTCGACGGCGACGCGGCGCGCGGCTTCTCGCGACGCTTCTTCGAACGCGCGCTGGAACGCGAGCTGCTGCTGCGCCCGATCGGCACGACCGTGTACCTGATGCCGCCGTACGTGATGACCGACGACGACATCGCGTGGCTCGCGCAACGCACGCGCGACACGCTCGACGCCACGCTCGCGGAGATCGCACGATGACACACCCGCTGCTCGACGCGCTGCAACGCGGCCTCGCCGATCTCGACGCCCAGGGGCTGCGCCGCGTGCGCCGCACCGCCGACACCGCGTGCGATGCGCGCATGACCGTCGACGGCCGCGAGATCGTCGGCTTCGCCAGCAACGACTATCTCGGCCTCGCCGCGCATCCGGCGCTCGTCGCCGCATTCGCCGAAGGCGCGCAGCGCTACGGCGCCGGCAGCGGCGGCTCGCACCTGCTCGGCGGCCACTCGCGTGCGCACGCGACGCTCGAAGAGGAGCTCGCGGCCTTCTCGGGCGGCTTCTCCGACGCGCCGCGCGCGCTCTACTTCAGCACCGGCTACATGGCGAACCTCGCCGCGATGACGGCGCTCACCGGCAAGCGCGCAACCCTCTTCTCCGACGCGCTGAACCACGCATCGCTGATCGACGGCATGCGGCTGTCGCGCGCGAACGTACAGGTCTATCCGCATGCCGACACGGCCGCGCTCGCCGCGCTGCTCGACGCATCGGATGCCGAAACGAAGCTGATCGTCAGCGACACCGTGTTCAGCATGGACGGCGACATCGCGCCGCTCGCCGAACTCGTCGCGCTGGCCGAGCGCCATGGCGCGTGGCTCGTCGTCGACGACGCACACGGCTTCGGCGTGCTCGGCCCGCAGGGCCGCGGCGCGCTCGCGGCCGCCGCGCTGCGTTCGCCGCATCTCGTGTACGTCGGCACGCTCGGCAAGGCCGCCGGCGTCGCGGGCGCATTCGTGATCGCGCACGAGACCGTGATCGAATGGATGATCCAGCGCGCGCGCAGCTACATCTTCACGACGGCCGCGCCGCCGGCCGTCGCGCATGCGGTATCGGCAAGCCTGAAGGTGATCGCGGGCGACGAAGGCGATGCGCGGCGCGCGCATCTCGCCGCACTGATCGAACGCACGCGCGCACTGCTGCGCAATACGCGCTGGGAGCCGGTCGATTCGCACACGGCCGTGCAGCCGCTCGTGATCGGCAGCAACGACGCGACGCTCGCGGCGATGCGCGCGCTCGACGCGCACGGCCTGTGGGTGCCCGCGATCCGGCCGCCGACGGTGCCCGTCGGCACGTCGCGGCTGCGCGTGTCGCTGTCGGCCGCGCATTCGTTCGACGATCTCGCGCGGCTCGAAGCCGCGCTGGTCGAAGCCAGCGACGGGGCCGCAGCCTCCGCTCACGCGGCCCCGCGGGAGACGGAACCGCCCCCACGCTCACTTCGTGAGCTGCCCCCCGAGGGGGCTGCAGCCTCCCTTGGGGCGGCCCGGCGGGAGACTGCGGCATGACCGCCCCGCTCTCGCTTTTCGTCACGGGCACCGACACCGAAATCGGCAAGACCTTCGTGTCGGCCGCGATGCTGCACGGCTTCGCGCGGCACGGCCTGCGTGCAGCCGCGCTGAAACCCGTCGCGGCCGGCGCATATGAACGCGACGGCGTGTGGCGCAACGAGGACGCCGACCAGCTCGACGCGGCCGCGAACGTCATGCTGCCGCCCGAGCTGCGCACGCCGTTCCTGCTGAAGGCGCCGGCCGCGCCGCATATCGTCGCCGCGCGGGAAGGCGTGACGCTCGACATCGACACGATCGTCGCGTGCCATCGCGAAGCGCTGACGCGCGCGGATATCGTCGTCGTCGAAGGCGCCGGCGGCTTCCGCGTGCCGATGAACGACACGCAGGACATGGCCGATCTCGCGGTAGCGCTCGGCGTGCCGGTCGTGCTCGTCGTCGGCGTGCGGCTCGGCTGCATCAGCCATGCGCTGCTCACCGCCGACGCGATTCGCCAACGCGGCCTCAAGCTCGCCGGCTGGGTCGCGAACCACGTCGACCCGGCGATGTCGTTCCCCGACGAGAACGTCGCGACGATGCGCGACTGGCTCGCCCGCGAGCACGGCGCGCCGCTGCTCGGCCGCATTCCGCACATGAGCCCGGCCGCCCCCGAATCCGCCGCGGCGATGCTCGACATCGCCGCGCTCGTCGATACGCTGCGCACCGCGCGGCATTGACCCGACAGAAACAGATCCCCGATCCCCCGATCCCTCATCCCCGACCAGGACAGGAAAACGATATGACCCAAGCCCAGACCGCCGCCACCGTGCAACCCGACGCGATTCCCGTGGCCGCTCCGGCCTCGCAACGCTGGCGCGTCGCCGACGTCGTCGCGCTGTTCGAGCTGCCGTTCAACGACCTGATCTTCCGCGCGCAGCAGGTGCACCGCGAGCACTTCGACGCGAACGCGGTGCAGCTGTCGACGCTGCTGTCGATCAAGACGGGCGGCTGCGAGGAAGATTGCGGCTACTGCTCGCAGTCGTCGCACCACGACACGGGCCTGAAGGCCGAGAAGCTGATGGACGTCGACGCCGTGCTGGATGCCGCACGGGCGGCGAAGGCGAACGGCGCGAGCCGCTTCTGCATGGGCGCCGCATGGCGCAACCCGAAGGAGCGCCACATGCCGGCGCTGACCGAGATGGTGCGCGGTGTGAAGGAACTCGGCCTCGAGACCTGCATGACGCTCGGCATGCTGGAAGACGAGCAGGCGCAGGAACTCGCGAATGCGGGCCTCGACTACTACAACCACAACCTCGACACGTCGCCGGAGTTCTACGGCCAGGTGATCTCGACGCGTACCTACCAGGATCGCCTCGACACGCTCGACCGCGTGCGCGACGCCGGCATCAACGTGTGCTGCGGCGGCATCATCGGGATGGGCGAATCGCGCCGCGAACGCGCGGGCCTGATCTCGCAGCTCGCGAACCTGAACCCGTATCCGGATTCGGTGCCGATCAACAACCTCGTCGCGATCGAAGGCACGCCGCTCGAAGGCACCGCGCCGCTCGACCCGTTCGAATTCGTGCGCACGATCGCGGTCGCGCGGATCACGATGCCGAAGGCCGTCGTGCGCCTGTCGGCCGGCCGCGAACAGCTCGACGACGGGCTGCAGGCGATGTGCTTCCTCGCCGGCGCGAACTCGATGTTCTACGGCGACCAGCTGCTGACGACGAGCAACCCGCAGTCGCAGAAGGATCGCGCGCTGTTCGAGCGCCTCGGCATCCGCGCGAGCGACGCGGACGCGATGTCGGCGAACGCGTAAGCGGAGCGGCCGTCGGGCCGGATCTGCAAACGGAAAAGCCGGGGCACGCCCCGGCTTTTTCGTATCCGGCCCCGTCGTTCAGGCCGCGCCGCCGAGCGCGCGCGGCTCCATGAACGTGTGCCGGAAATAATCGCGCACCGCATGCATCGCGGGGCTCAACTCGATGTCCTTGCGCCACGCAAGACCGACGCTCATCGGCGGCACCGCATCGCGCAGCACGATCGTCTCGATGCGCCGCCCTTCGAGCGACCACGGCCGATACACCATGTCGGACAGGATCGCGACGCCGCTGCCGTTCGCGACCATGCTGCGGACCGCCTCGACCGACGACGTGCGCAGGATCACGTTCGGCCGGTACGGCGTCTCGTTCCAGTAACGCAGCGCCGTCTGCCCCGCCTCGTCGACCGTCAGCATCACGAACGGCTCGCGCGCGACTTCCGCGAACGTGACGCTCTCGTGCCTGAGCAGCGGATGATGCGCGCCGACCCACAGCCGCCGCACCGAGTGAATCACCGGCTCCAGCACGAGCGCCGGATTCGACACGTTCGACGTGAGCAGCACGGCCATGTCGTAGCGGCCCGCGATCAGCCCTTCCTCGATCGACTCGCGGTTCAGCTCGTGCAGGTGGATCGTCAGCCGCGGATACAGCGTGTTCAGGCGCAGCACGTGGTGCGGCAGGAAATAGCCGAGCACCGTGTAGCTCGCGGCGATCGCGAGCGTGCCGGTCAGCGTGCTTTCGAGGTTCGGAATCCGCATCGCCTCGTCGACCGACGACAGGATCGTGTACGCGTGATTCAGGAAGCGCCGCCCCGTGTCGGTGAGCGTCACACCCGACGGCGTGCGCAGGAACAGTTGCGTGCCGAGGCTGTCCTCCAGTTCCCTGATCGCGCTCGTCACGGCCGACTGCGAAATCGTGAGCTGGATCGCGGCCTGCGAGATCTGGCCGAGCTCGGCGGTCGCGACGAAATACTTGAGCTGTCTGAGAGTCAGGGCCATGGTCGATGAGAAAACAGATGGGCACGCGACAAACATCATAACAACCGCGCCACGCCCATGAACCCGACCTCGTGGAAACCCTGCCGCCCCAGCTCCGACGGCACCTGGCAGCCGTTTTCCACGGTATCGAAAAAATCGATACAGTCGCATATAAAAATAGAACTTTTTTGACGCACCCCACGCGGCTAACCTGCGTTCAACACGGTTTCGGCATGCGCCACGACGCACGCGAACCGGAGAACCTGGAGGAGCACATCGTATGAGGAAGCACAGCGTCGACCTGAACTCCGACATGGGAGAAGGCTTCGGCCCGTGGACGATCGGCGACGGCGTCGACGAGCAGATCATGCCGCTGATCAGCTCGGCAAACATCGCCACCGGTTTTCACGCCGGCGATCCGAACATCATGGCGCGCACGGTGCAGCTCGCGCGCGACGCCGGCGTCGGCATCGGCGCGCACCCGGGCTTTCGCGATCTCGTCGGCTTCGGCCGCCGCACGATCGCCGAAACGCCGCAGGCGCTCGTCAACGACATCCTGTACCAGCTCGGCGCACTGCGCGAGTTCGCGCGCCTGAACGGCGTCAGCCTGCAGCACGTGAAGCCGCACGGCGCGCTCTACATGCATGCGGCAGGCAACGAAGCGTTCTCGCGGATGCTGATCGAAACGCTGCAACGCGTCGATCCGGGCCTGTGGCTGTACTGCATGGAGGCGTCGGTCACGTACCGCGTCGCCGTCGAGTACGGACAGCCGGTCATCCGCGAGTTCTACGCGGATCGCGACTACGACCGCAGCGGCTCGATCGTGTTCACGCGCCGCGTCGGCCGGCTCGATCCGCGCCAGGTCGCCGACAAGGTGCTGCGCGCGTGCATCGACGGCAAGGTGCGGACGATCGACGGCGACGACATCGACATCGATTTCGATTCGGTCTGCATCCACAGCGACACGCCGGGCGCGCTCGACCTCGTGCGCGAAACGCGCCACGCGCTGATCCGCGAAGGCATCCGGACCGCCGGGCCGCAACCGCTCGCCGCCCATCACTGATTCGAGGAGACACACGATGGCATTGCACGATATCGTCAGCCCGCTGCCGGGCACCTTCTACCGGCGCCCGTCGCCCGATGCGGACTACTACGTCGCGGTCGACGCGACGGTCGCCGCCGGCGCGGTGGTCGGCCTCGTCGAGGTGATGAAGCAGTTCACCGAGATCGAAACCGATGCGGCAGGGCGCGTGGTCGAGCTGCTCGTCGAGGACGGCGAGCCGGTCGACGCGGGCCAGGTGCTGATGCGGATCGAGGGGTGATGCGATGAATCCGGCAACCTCCTCCAGCGCGTTCTACCGGCCGTCACGCATCCGCACCGTGCTGGTCGCGAACCGCGGCGAGATCGCGGTGCGCGTGATCCGTGCCGCGCGCGAGCTCGGCATGCGCGCGGTCGCCGTGGTCAGCGACGCGGACCGCGACAGCCTCGCCGCGCGCATGGCCGACGAAGCCGTCCACATCGGCTCGTCGCACGCGGCGAAGAGTTACCTGAATCCCGCCGCGATCCTCGACGCCGCGCGGCAGTGCGGCGCGGACGCGATCCATCCCGGCTACGGCTTCCTGTCCGAAAATGCCGCCTTTGCCGCGCAGGTCGAGGCGGCCGGCCTGATCTTCGTCGGCCCGGACTCGCAGGTGATCGCCACGATGGGCGACAAGGCCCGCGCACGCGAAACCGCGCGGCGCGCCAACGTGCCGACCGTGCCCGGCAGCGACGGCGTCGTGCAGTCACTCGACGAGGCGCGGGACGTCGCCGCGCGCATCGGCTATCCGATCATGATCAAGGCGGCCGCCGGCGGAGGCGGGCGCGGCATCCGCGTCGCGCATAACGCCGCGCAGCTCGACGCCGAGCTGCCGCTCGCGCAGCGCGAGGCGCAGGCGGCGTTCGGCGACGGCGGCGTGTACCTCGAACGCTTCATCGCACGGGCGCGCCACATCGAGGTGCAGGTGCTCGGCGACGGCCGTCACGTCGTCCACCTGTTCGAGCGCGAATGCTCGCTGCAGCGGCGCCGCCAGAAAATCCTCGAGGAAGCGCCGTCGCCTTCGCTCACGCCCGCGCAGCGCGACGCGCTGTGCGCGTCGGCCACGCGGCTCGCGCAGGTGGTCGGCTATCGCAGCGCGGGCACGCTCGAATACCTGTTCGACGACGCGCGCGGCGAGTTCTACTTCATCGAGATGAACACACGCATCCAGGTCGAGCATCCGGTGACCGAGGCGATCACCGGCATCGATCTCGTGCGCGAGACGCTGCGCATCGCCGACGGCGAGCCGCTGCGCTTCGCGCAGCCGGACATCGCGATGCGCGGCGCGGCGCTCGAATGCCGGATCAACGCGGAAGATCCATTGCAGGACTTCCGCCCGAACCCCGGCCGGATCGACGCACTGGTGTGGCCGACCGGCCCCGGCGTGCGCGTCGATTCGCTGCTCTATCCGGGCTACGTCGTGCCGCCGTTCTACGATTCGCTGCTCGCGAAGCTGATCGTGCACGACGAGAGCCGTGCGGCCGCGCTGCAGCGCCTGGCCCGCGCGCTGGGCGAGCTGCACGTCGGCGGGCTGAAGACGACCGCGCCGCTGCACGTCGCGCTGCTCGCCGACGAAGACGTGCGCGCCGGGCGCTATCACACGAATTTCCTCGAAGCGTGGATGCCGCAATGGCGTGAGGCCGCAACAGCCGCCACGCAGCAACACGCAGCCGAACATGCAGACGCCGTGCGCGTCGGGGAGGCGATGTGACGACCCGTTACACCTTCGGCGGCGACGAATTCGTGTTCGTCGAAATCAGCGAATCGATGTCGCTCGACGCATTTTTCAAGGGCACGGCGATCACGCGCGAACTGCAGCGCCGCGCGGTGCCGGGCATCACCGAGATCTGTCCGGCGAATGCGTCCTACCAGGTACGCTACGACCCGGACGTGATCGAGCCCGATGCGCTCGTCGCGCTGTTGAAGACGATCGAGGCCGAAGTCGGCGACGCGCCACTCGAACTCGATACGCGCATCGTCGAGGTGCCGGTGCTGTACAACGACCCATGGACGCACGAGACGCTGATGCGGTTTCGCGAACGCCACCAGGATCCGTCGTCGACCGATCTCGAATACGCGGCGCGCATCAACGGCAAGCGCGACGTCGATGCCTTCATCGCCGCCCACTCGGGGTCGCCGTGGTTCGTGTCGATGGTCGGCTTCGTCGCGGGCCTGCCGTTCATGTACCAGATGGTCGAGCGCGAACGCCAGCTCGAAGTGCCGAAATACCTGCGGCCGCGCACCGACACGCCGAAGCTCACCGTGGGCCACGGCGGCTGTTTCGGCTGCATCTACTCGGTGCGCGGCGCGGGCGGCTACCAGATGTTCGGCGTGACGCCGGCGCCGATCTTCGACCCCGCGCAGCGGCTCGACTACCTGCGCGAGTTCATGGTGTTCTTCCGGCCCGGCGACATCGTGAAATTCCAGCCGATCGATCGCGCGACCTACGACGCCGCGGTGGCCGACGTCGAGGCCGGCACCTTTTCCCTGCGCGTGCGCCCGGTGAAATTCTCGCTCGACGCATTCCTGCGCGATCCCGATGCGTACAACCGCTCTCTCGTCGAGGTGCTGCATGCAAGCTGACGCGCACAACCTGATCGAGGTCGTGAAACCCGGCCTCGCGACGTCGGTCCAGGACATGGGCCGGCAAGGCTACTACCACGTCGGCATCCCGCCGTCGGGCTCGCTCGACCAGTACGCATCGCGCGCGGCGAATCTGCTGGTCGGCAATCCCGAAGAAGCCGCCGTACTCGAATGCACGCTGCTCGGCCCCGAGCTGCTGTTCCATACGGATGCGCTGATCGCCGTCACCGGCGCCGAGATGACGCCGAAGATCGACGGCATCGGCCAGCGCTGCAACGTCGCGCTGCGGATCGGCGCAGGCAGCGTGCTGTCGTTCAATTACGTGAAGGCGGGCGCTCGCGCGTATCTCGCCGTCGCGGGCGGTATCGACGTGCCGGTCGTGCTCGGCAGCCGCTCGACCTACGCGCTCGGCGCGATCGGCGGCCACGCGGGCCGGCGCCTGCAGAAAGGCGACCGGTTGCCGCTGGGCGCCCCCGTCGGCACACCCCGCGAAGGGCGCGAGCTGCCGGCGGCCGTGAGCCGGCCGCTCGACAACCAGGTGGAGCTGCGGGTCCTGACGGGCCTGTACCACTACCGGCTCACCGACGATTCGGCGCGCACCTTCTTCGACGACGAATGGACGGTCGCGCCCGAAGCCGATCGCATCGGCTACCGCTACAAGAACGGCCGCGCGCTGCAGTTCCGGCCGCGCGAGCAGCCATTCGGCGCGGGCGCCGATCCGTCGAACATCGTCGACGCGTGTTACCCGATCGGCTCGATCCAGGTGCCGGCCGGGCTCGAGCCGATCATCCTGCACCGCGACGCGGTGTCGGGCGGCGGCTACGCGACGATCGGCACGGTCATCAGCGCCGACATGGACCTGATCGGCCAGATGCAGCCCAACCACCGCGCGCGCTTCGTGCGCGTGACGATGGCCGACGCGCTCGCCGCGCGCCGCGAGTACCAGCGGCGCCTCGCGCTGCTGCGCGCCGTGCTGCGGGACTGAGCACCGGGCGCCCGGTTCGCGTGCCGGGCGCCGTTCGTCGCCGCCCCCTTTTCGCTGTCCGTCTTCCGCCCGCCCGGCCGAGCGCCGCGCGGCGGGGACGCCTGCGCGCTGTTCCTGCCGAACCGGTTGCCCGCCCGACGTCGGGGCAACCCTGCGGATCGCCTGTGCCGCGGCCGAGACGTCGTTCGCAACTTCTGCGCATCAAGGAGCACGATCATGGCCAACCTGGCTCAGGCCCGTACCGACGAGGATCTCGACCTGTCGACGCTCGCCGTCCCCGACCACGCGCGCATGCCGCCCTTCTCGCTGACGATGGCGTGGTGGGCCGTGTGCAGCGCGGTGTTCTACATCGTCGTGGGCGCCACGCTCGCGCTCACCTACGGCGCGCGCAACGCGCTGATCGGGATGGCGCTGTCGGTCGTGTCGTACGGCCTCGTCAACACGATCATCAGCCGCTATGCGATCCGCACCGGACTCTCGGTCGCGCTGTTCTCGCGCGTGCTGTTCGGCAGCGCCGGCGCGGCGCTCGCGACACTGATCTTCTTCGCGACCGCGATCTACTACGCGGTGTTCGAGGGCTCGGTGATCGCGGTTGCCGCGCACCACCAGTTTCCGGCGCTCGACTACAAATGGGCCGCGCTGATCGTCGTCTGCTACAGCGTGCCGCTCGTGTTCGGCAGCGTGCAGCACTGGCTCGACAAGTTCAACGGCGTACTGCTGCCGTTCTACCTGCTCGGGCTCCTCGCGGCGGTCGGGCTCGCGACGGCCGAATACGGCTACAACGCGGCGTGGCTCGATTTCGGGCCGGCCGGCAACGCGCCGGCCGGCGGCTGGTGGCACTGCTTCGTCTACTACATGGGCGTGTGGGTGCTGATGATGTTCACGTTCGACTACGCGCGCTTCGGCCGCAAGGAAGACGCGGGTTATCACGGCCGCTTCAACTTCGGGATGCCGTTTTACCTCGTCACGTTTCTCGTCAACGGCGCGGCCGGCATCTATCTCGTCAGCACGATTCCGGGGCTCGGTACGCTCTCCGAAGTATCGGTCGTGCTCGCGCTGCTGAAGCTGATGGGGGTGTGGGGATTGCTGTTCGTGTGGGTCACGCAATCCCGCATCAACACCGCGAACTACTACCTCGCGACCGTCAACATGCAGGCGTTCTTCCTGAAGGTGGCCGGCGTGCGTGCGCCGAAGTTCGTGTGGGCACTCGTGGTCGGTGCGGTCGTCTATGCGCTGATGATGGCCGACATCTTCTCGCGAATCCTGCAGGCGCTCGCGTATCAGGGCATCTTCGTCGTCGCGTGGGTCGGCGTCGCGCTCGCGCACATCCTGTCCGGCCGGTACGGGCAACTCGTCGGCGACGACGTCGAATGCCGCGACGCCCATGTGCCGACCTTCAATCCGGGCGGGCTGACCGCATGGTTCGCCGGCGCGTTCACGGGACTCGCGCTGAACCAGGCGACGGGGTTCGCCGCGTCGCTGTCGGCGCCCGCGACGTTCGTCGTGTCGTGGGTCGTCTATCGCGCGCTGCTGGGCACCGCAAAACGTACCTGGTTCGTGCGCAATACGTGACGGGGTACGCGTGCCGCCGCGGGCCGCGCGATCGTCTGCCGCGCGCTGGCGTGATTCGTCGCGCCGTGGCCGCCGCGGGCCGCCGCGCGTCACACGTGCGATGCGGCTCCGTCGATGGTCGCGCGCACCTTCGCGACGAGCAGTTCGTCGACCGGTGCCAGCACCTCGCCGCGCGGCCGCACGCCCGAGCCGAAATGCACCGCGCGCACGCCGGTCGCGCGGACGAAATCGCCGACCGCATCGACCGTGAGCCCCGAGCCGGCCAGCACCGTGCAGGTCGAGCCTGCCGTCTGCCGCACCAGCCGCGTGATCGTCGCGACCGCGTCGAGTACCGACGGATGGCCGCCCGACGTCAGCACCGACGTGACGGCCGGCACGCGCAGCAGCGCGTCGAACGCGGCGTTGAGATCGCGCGACACGTCGAACGCGCGGTGGAACGTCAGCGCGCGGCCGTCCGCCGCGGCCGCGATGCGGGCCAGCGCGCCCAGATCGACGTCGCCGCGCGCGTCGAGCGCGCCGAACACGACGCCGTTCGCACCGGCCGCGACGGCCGCGCGCACGTCGCGCTCGATCACGCGCAGGTCGTCGGCGTCGTAGACGAACGACCGGCTGTGCGGCCGCACGATCACGTTGACGGGAATCGGCACGGCGGCCACGACGGCTTCGATCAGGCCGACGCTCGGCGTCAGCCCGCCTTCGGTGATCGCGGTCACGAGTTCGAGGCGGTCGGCGCCCGCGCGGGCGGCGGCCTTCGCGTCGCCGACGGTCGTGGCGATCACTTCAAGGAGGATGGAAGAAGCGGCGTTTCGGCTCATGGGCGGCCCGCGAATCGTCAGGACAATTCGCGCATCCTAGCCGAGCCGTGCGACGGGCGCCAGCGTGACGGGGCGCCCCGCCGTCAGCGGCGCCCGGTCGGTCCCATCGCGAGTGCCACCGTCAGCCGCGCCGCGCGAGCCACACGCCGACGAGCGCGGACAGGCCGGTCACCACGGCGCCGGGCGCGAACCGGAACATCCGCGCGTTCACGTCGACGCCCTGCTGCTGCATCACGTCGACGATCCCCGGCGCCAGCAGGAGCGTCACCCAGCCGATCATCCCGAACGCGGTGGTCGCGGTCGCGACGAGCAGTGCGATGCCCGCGCCACGCGCGCGCGGCCGGAACGCGCCGGCGAACGCGCCCACGGCCAGGAACACGGCCGACAGCACGAACAACACGGCAACGAACACGAGCATCGCGCGCGTATGGCCGAGCTTCATGAACGCCATCATCTGCGCGGTGATCACGCACATGCCCGCGATCGCGAACAGCACGATCGCGAGCGCGTTGCGCACGACGCTCATGCGCTCGCCTGACGGAAATACGCGGTCGCGGGGCGCCGGAACAGCAGGTAGACGAACAGGGCGAACAGCAGGAAGCCGGGGATCAGCACCGCGAACATCGACGCCGGCATGTTGACGAACGAGAACGCGAAACCGAACACGGCCGTCACGATGTAGGCCTTGCGCGACCATTCGCGGCCCTTGAGGATCGCGATGCCGATCACGACGTTCACGGCTTCGATGAGCACGCTGATGCCGAGCGTCGCCCAGACGGGCAGCAGGTAGTGCGACAGCAGCGCCTGGGTGGTCGGCATGCCGATCGTGAATGGCGTATAGATGCACGTGATCGCGTTGGTCACGATGATGATCCACGCGAGAATGGTCAGCGAAATCGGTCTTTTCATTGTGTTTTCCTTGTTATTCGCCGCCATGGTGGCCCCCGGGACGGCGCGCCCGCGGTCACGATGGCCGCGGTCGCGCCATTGTCGGGGAAGCGCGGGGCGAGCGCAACGGGCCGCCCGCGCCGGCCCGGATCGCCCGGATCGCCCTGCTCGCCGCCTGCGGTGCGCGCATCGCTAGCCGGCGTCCGCTTCGTCGTCGACCCAGTCGATATCGCCGCACAGCACGCGCTGCGTATCGCCGACGCGCACGGCCACCGACAGCGTCACGCACGGCTGCGCCTCGTTGATCGACAGGTACGGCCGCGTGACCTGCACCCGCCCCGGCTCGGCGATCGCCGAGCGGAAATACGGCCGGCGCAGCCAGTTCGCGCCCTGTGCGTCCGCCAGCGGCGAAAAGCGTGCCTCGGCGAGCGCGCGGTCGGCGCGCAGCACGACGTTGCGGCCCGACTGGCGGCCGTGCGCGTCGAGCAGGAAGCAGCGCGCGGCCGCGTCGAGCGCGAGGAAGTTCCAGCACACCTCGTCGAGCGGCTCGCCGGCCGCGAGGCGCTCGGCCGCGCGTTCGAACGCGCGCAGGTACGGCGCGAGCCGCTGCGCATCGCGCCGCTCGCGCGCCTCGGTCTGCTGGCGAAAACGCTCGGTCAGCTCGCCGATGCAGCCCGTCGCGGCCGCGCTGTCGGGCAGCCCCGGCGCCGGCCGGCCGAAGTAGTAGCCCTGCACGAAATCGGCCTCGCACGACAGCGCGATCTGCGCCTCGTGCTCGGTCTCGATCCCCTCGACGAGCACCAGCTTGCCGGCCTCGTGCAGCAGCGTCACGAGCCCGTGCAGGATCGCGGTGAGCCCGGTGCGGTGCGCCGCGTGCGACAGCATGATCCGGTCGAGCTTCACGATGTCCGGGTTCAGTTGCCAGATCCGCTCGAGATTCGAGTGGCCCGCGCCGAAATCGTCGAGCGCGATCAGGAAACCGTGCGTGCGGAATTCGCGCACGGCCTCGGCCAGCCGCTCGACGTCCTCCGCGCGCTGTTCGAGCACTTCGAGCACGATGCGGCGCGGCGGCATGCCGAGCCGCTTCAGGTTCGCGAGCAGCGCGGCCGCCTGGAACGGGTCGGTGAGCACCCCCGGATGCACGTTGAGGAACAGCCACTCGCGCTCGGCGCCGAGCAGCGCGAAGTTCTCGAGATGCAGCGCCTGCGCGAGCCGGTCGAGCTGCAGCAGTTCGCCCTGGCGCGCGGCTTCGCCGAACACGTCGAGCGGCGACACCGCGCGGTCGAGCGCATCGTGCGCGCGCAGCAGCGCCTCGTAACCCACCGCACGCTGGTGCGACAGGCTGAAAATCGGCTGGAACACGGTCGTGAGCGTCAGGTCGCGGTGCTGCGTCGCCAGACGTTCGAGGCCGGAACTCACCTCCCGCTCGAACCGGTACGGCGACGCAGCGGCCGGACGCTCCTGTTGCACGATCGTCATGCCTTCCTCCTGGTAATGCCTTCGAACGCGGCGCCCGGCAAGGCGAACGGCGCGTGCAATGTCATGGTTGGACCCTCGGTTGCCCGGTCGACGCCGGACGGTTGACCAGCATCAAGCAAGCTCCGTGCAAGGCGCGTAGAACCCATGCGCCGCGCGGGCTCACCGGGCCGCCGCACCACCGTGGCACACGCGCGACGCACCAGTTTCGTGCGCACGCACCGGCCGCTCGAACGCACCGGTCACGCTGTCACGCTACACTCCGTACGATCGTTTCATTCCCCGTATTCGCCGTATCGATGGAAATCGTCTTCACCGTCCTGATCCTGCTGCTGACCGTCGCGCTGTCCGGCGCCGTCACGCGCATCCTGCCGTTCCAGCTGCCGTTGCCGCTGATGCAGATCGCCTTCGGCGCGATGCTCGCGTGGCCGAAGCTGAACCTGCATGTCACGTTCGATCCCGAAATCTTCATGCTGCTGTTCATTCCGCCGCTGCTGTTCGCGGACGGCTGGCGGATTCCGAAGCGCGAGCTGTACCTGCAGCGCCGCGCGATCCTGATGCTCGCATTCGGGCTCGTGTTCATGACGGTACTCGCAGTGGGCTATTTCGCGCACTGGCTGATACCCGAGTTGCCGCTGCCGATCGCGTTCGCGCTCGCGGCCGTGCTGTCGCCCACCGACGCGGTCGCGCTGTCGGGCATCGCAGGAAAGGGCCGGATTCCGCCGCAGCTGATGCACATCCTCGAAGGCGAGGCGCTGATGAACGACGCGTCGGGCCTCGTCGCGCTGAAATTCGCGATCGCGGCCGCGCTGACGGGCATGTTCTCGCTGCGCGACGCGTCGGTCACGTTCGTGATCGTCGCGGCCGGCGGGCTCGCGACGGGCGCGATCGTGTCGTGGGTGTTCAGCGCGCTGTCGACGCGCTTCCTGAACGCCGAGCAGGAAGGCGATCCGGCCCCCGGCATCGTGATGACGCTGCTCGTGCCGTTCGCGGCCTACCTGTTCGCCGAGCACCTCGAGCTGTCGGGCGTGCTGGCGGCCGTGTCGGCCGGGATGATGATGAATTACACGAGCTTCTCGCGCAAAAGCACCGTCGCATCGCGCGTGCGCGCCGAAAGCACGTGGGCGATGATCGAGTTCGTGTTCAACGGCATGGTGTTCATCATGCTCGGGCTGCAGCTGCCGCACATCATCGGCCGCACGCTCGTCGACGCGCACCACACGAGCGACGCGCTCGTCGGCCGGATGATCTTCAACGTCTGCGCGATGATGCTCGCGCTGTATGCGATCCGCTTCCTGTGGGTCTGGCTGCTGCGCTGGTTCGCGAGCCGTCGCGCCGCGCGGCAGGGCCTCGCCGGCACGATGGCCGGCATCCGCACGATCGCGGTGATGACGGTCGGCGGCGTGCGCGGCGCGGTCACGCTCGCCGGCGTGCTGTCGATTCCGGTCGCGCTGTCCGACGGCGTGCCGCTGCCGGGCCGCGACACCGCGATCTTCGTCGCGTCGGCGGTGATCCTCGGCTCGCTCGTCGTCGCGGTGATCGGCCTGCCGCTGCTGCTGCGCGGCGTGCGTTCGTCGCGCAGCCCGCTCGGCGACGAGGAACGCGCCGCGCGCGCGGCCGCCGCGCAGGCCGCGATCCGCGCGATCGACTCGTCGCACGACGCGATCTCGGCCGATCTCGACGAATCGGGCGCCGCGCGCTGCGCGGATATCTCCGCACGCGTGATGGACCAGTACCGCCGCCGCCTCGCGACGCTCGCCGAGGACGGCCCCACGCCGCGCGCCGAAGCGAAGCAGGCCGAAACGATGGAACTGCAGATGCGGATCGCGGCCGTGCGCGCGGAACGCACCGCGCTGTACCGGCTGCGCAGCGACAGCAAGATTTCCGACGAGACGCTGACGAAACTGCTGCGCGAGATCGACCTGTCGGAAACGGCGCTGTCGACGCGCAAGAAAGGCATTCTCTGACGGACGGCCGCCGCTGCCGGTGCGCAGCCGCCGCTCATGAAAAAAACGGCGACGCACCCGCGTCGCCGTTTTCACATCCGCCCACCTCCGCCCGGGCGCGCGTTACTTCGCGACCACGACCGGAATCCCCTTCAGCATCCCCGCGCCCTTCATCTCGTCGAGCGCGTGCTGCACGGCCGCGCTCGTCGCCGCTTCGATGCCGAGCTGCAGCGCGAGCTCGCGCTCCGCGCGCTTCACGCCGGCCAGGTTGCGCACCTTCACGTGACCGAAGCCGCGCACGCGGGCGTGCAGGTCGGCCAGTTGCGCGACTTGCGCCGCATTGCCGGCCGTCATCGCGGCGAGCGCCCGTGCGAGCGTCGTCTCGTAGTCGTCGGCAAGCGCGCGTTCCATCTTGCGCTCGACGGTGCGGCCGAACGGATCGAGCCACGTGCCGCGCAGGCTGCGCACGCGCGCCAGCACGCCGAACACCGGCCACATCCACTGGCCGAACACGCGCTTCTTCGGCACGCTGCCGTCGCTGCCGGCCTTCGCGACCGTCGGCGGCGCGAGGTTGAACTTCACGCGATAGGCCTGCCCCGGCACGCCTTCGAACTGCGCTTCGAGCGCCGTGCGGAACGCGTCGTCCGTGTACAGCCGCGCGACCTCGTATTCGTCCTTCACCGCGAGCAGCCGGTAGAACGTCGTCGCGACCGCGCGCGTGAGCACGTCGTCGCCCTTCGCGCGCGCCGCGCTCACGAGCGCACGGTAGCGCTCGACATAACGGGCGCCGCCGTACGCCTCGAGACGCGCTTCGCGATCGGCGATCAGCTCGGCGAGCGTCTCCGGCGCGGCATGCGCGGCCACCGTGTGGCGCGCGTTCCACAACGCATCGAGGCCCGCCGCGTCGCCAGCGGCCATCCGGCCGATCGAAAACGCGAGCTTGTTCATCGGCACCGCGACGTTGTTCAGCTCGATCGCGCGCATCATCGCCGCGAGCGACACCGGCACGAGGCCGAGCTGCCATGCATAACCGAGCATCAGGATGTTCGCGCCGATCGAGTCGCCGAGGAACTTCGCGGCGAGCGCCTGCGCGTCGCAGCTCGACAGGTAGCCGTCGCCGGCCGCGTGACGCATCTTCTCGAGCAGCGCGTCCGCATGCAGGTTCGCGTCGGGGTTCTGCACGAACGATGCATTCGGGATCCGGTGCGTGTTGACGACGATCCGCGAACGTTCGTGACGCACCGTCTGCAACGCCTCGGCGCTCGCGCCGACGACCATGTCGCACGCGAGCAGCACGTCGGCCTGCTGCGTGTCGATGCGCACCTGGTTCAGCCACCGGTCGCTCGACGCGATCCGCACGAACGACAGCACCGAGCCGCCCTTCTGCGCGAAGCCCATGAAGTCGAGCACCGACGCGCTCTTGCCTTCGAGGTGCGCGGCCATGCTGATCAGCGCGCCGACCGTCACGACGCCCGTGCCGCCCACGCCCGTCACGAGCATGTCGAACGGCGCCGCGTCGAGATGCGTCGCGGGCACCGGCAGCGCATCGACGCGCGCGGCGAGCGCGGCTTCGTCGAATGCGGCACCGGCGGCCTTCTTCAGCGCCGCGCCTTCGACCGTCACGAAGCTCGGGCAGAAGCCGTTCACGCACGAATAGTCCTTGTTGCACGACGACTGGTCGATGCGGCGCTTGCGGCCGAGCGGCGTTTCGAGCGGCTCGACCGACAGGCAGTTCGACTGCACGCCGCAATCGCCGCAGCCTTCGCACACCGCGTCGTTGATGAACAGGCGCTTGTCCGGGTCGGGGAATTCGCCCTTCTTGCGGCGGCGGCGCTTCTCGGCCGCGCAGGTCTGGTCGTAGATCAGCACGGTGACGCCCGGCGTCTCGCGCAGCTCGCGCTGCACCGTGTCGAGCTCGCTGCGGTGATGGAACGTCGTGCCTTTCGGGAACAGCCCGTGGTGACCGTCGTACTTCTCCGGTTCGTCGGACACGACGACGAAGCGCGACACGCCTTCCGCCTCGACCTGCCGCGCGATCTGCGGCACCGAGATGCTGCCGTCGACCGGCTGGCCGCCCGTCATCGCGACCGCGTCGTTGTAGAGGATCTTGTACGTGATGTTCGCCTTCGCGGCCACGGCCTGGCGGATCGCGAGGATGCCCGAGTGAAAGTAGGTGCCGTCGCCGAGGTTCTGGAACACGTGCTTCGTGTTGGTGAACATCGCGTGCGCGGCCCAGTCGACGCCCTCGCCGCCCATCTGGATCAGGCCCGTCGTGTCGCGCTCCATCCACGACGCCATGAAGTGGCAGCCGATGCCGGCCTGCGCGATCGAGCCTTCCGGCACCTTCGTCGACGTGTTGTGCGGGCAGCCCGAGCAGAAGTACGGCGTGCGCTTCACGGCATCCGCTTCGTTCGACAGGATCTGCGGCGCGACGAGATCGACGACGCGCTCGCGGCGGTCGAGCGCCGGCTTGTGGCGCGCGAGCCATTCGGCGAACACGGGCAGGATGCGCGACGGGCGCAGCTCGCCGAGCTCGGACAGCAGGCAGGCGCCTTCGGCATCGTGCTTGCCGAGCACGCGCGGGCGCGCGCCCTCGGTGCGGTTGTACAGATAGTCCTTGATCTGCTGCTCGATGACCGGGCCCTTCTCCTCGATCACGAGCACTTCGGCGAGCCCGTCGACGAAGGTCTCGATGCGCGTCATCTCGAGCGGATACGACAGGCCGACCTTGTAGATCCGCACGCCGGCCGCGTCGAGGTCGGCCACCGTCAGGTCGAGGCGGCGCAGTGCTTCCATCAGGTCGAGGTGCGCCTTGCCGCACGTGACGATGCCGACGTTCGCCTGCGCGCTCGGCGCGATCCACTTGTCGATGCTGTGGGTGCGCGCGAAATGGCGCACCGCGTCGAGCTTCGCGGCGAGGCGCGCTTCGATCGTCAGGCTCGGCAGGTCCGGCCAGCGGTTGTGCAGGCCGCCCGCCGGCGGCGTGAAGCCTTCAGGCGCCGGCCAGTGCGTCTGCAGCGCGTCGAGGTCGACGGTCGAGCCCGACTCGACCGTTTCGGAGATCGCCTTGAAACCGACCCACGCGCCCGAGTAGCGCGACAGCGCCCAGCCGTACAGGCCGAATTCGAGCATGTCGGCGATGTTCGCCGGGTTCACGACCGGCATGTGCCACGCGATCATCGCGAAGTCGCTCTGGTGCGGCATCGACGACGACACGCAGCCGTGGTCGTCGCCCGCGACGACCAGCACGCCGCCATGCGGCGACGAACCGTACGCGTTGCCGTGCTTCAGCGCGTCGCCCGCGCGATCGACGCCCGGGCCCTTGCCGTACCACATCGCATACACGCCCTCGACCGTGCGCTCGGGATCGGCCTCGACGCGCTGCGTGCCGAGCACGGCCGTGCCGCCGAGTTCCTCGTTGATCGCGGGCAGGAAGCGCACGCCGCCGGCGTCGAGCAGTTTCTTCGCCTTCCACAGCTGCTGGTCGACCATGCCGAGCGGCGAACCGCGATAACCGCTGACGAAGCCGGCCGTGTTGAGCCCCTGTTCGGCGTCGACCGTGCGCTGCATCAGCAGCAGGCGGACCAGCGCCTGCGTGCCGGTCAGGAAGATCCGGCCGCGCGTCGCGGTCAGGTTGTCGGTCAGGCGGTAGTCGGACAGGGCGGGCGTGCCATCGACGGGCAAGCGGGCGGTCATGGGGGAAGTCTCCTGATTGTGCTGTTCTGGGCTGCGCGGCAGGCGCCGGACGACGCTTGGGGGACGGCAGCGAATGGCTCTATTTTTTCGCGCGCAGCCGAGAATGTTTTTTCTCATCTTGCTCGGACGGCGCTGTAGCGAGAAAAACTGCGCAGGTTTTTGGCCGAATTTGAGATAGTTCTCGCGCGCGGTGGCCGGGCGGGATGGGCGACGTGTCGGGGCAGACAGGCTGTTTGCCGGGAACGCGCACGATTGCCCGACGACGGTTCAGGTATGCGTCGGCCGACGCTCGCGCCCCGTGTGACAAGGGTTTCGGCGGGCGGAGGCGGTCACGCTCACCGTTGAAATGCACAGCGTCCCGATTCGGTGGCGGAGCGGGATGTCCACAATCCCGCTCGCGCGCTCACCATTCGATTGCACAGGGTTTCGAGTGGCGCAGGGGCCGGGATATCCACACCGTTATCGGCATGCGGCACGCTCGAGTGCCGGCGCTCACCGTTGATATTCACAGCGCGGCGAGTGGGTTTCGGCGATGGATATCCACACTGGAAATGGCGCATGGCGTCGATCCTGCGTTCACCCTCACCGATCGAATACACAGGGACGCGACTGGGTTTGTCGGCCGGTATCCGGCCCGGACAGGTCGGCCGGAACCCGCATGCTGCACAATCGCGGGCTCGCGCTCACCGTTGCAATACACAGGGCTTCGAGTGGCTGCCATGGCGGTTATCCACGTCCGATCCGGCAGAACCGCCCAGCCACGCGGGCACCCTCACCGTTGAAAACCACAGCGCTTCGAGTGATCCGGCGCGCAGGATATCCACATGGGCGAGAATCCGCCGAGCGACAGCGGATGCGCGCCCCGGAAGCGCTACCGCGCCGGCATTCCGTGCTGGAAGTGGCTCATCGGCCGGTCGAGCGCTGATGCTCACCGTGGAAATGCACAGTGCCGCGAGTCGTTTCGGCTGCCGGATATCCACACGGGAGCCCCAGTTGTCTTCGCCCTCACGCTCGCGTGCGAACCGGACATGCACGGCGCTTCAGGTGGTGTTGGCTTGGGCTTGGGCTTGGGCTTGGGCTTGGGCTTGGGCTTGGGCTTGGGCTTGGGCTTGGGCTTGGGCTTGGGCTTGGGCGGCCGAATGATCGCATTCTGGCGCACTGACCACTCATCGCGTATTGATGCGCACCTTTGCATCGCCGGGCACGTCGAGTCGCTCGCGAACGCTGCGATGCGCAGCAAAATCGGCGCATTGCAGACCACTCCACCGCACTCACCGTTAGAATGCACGGCCCTTCGGGTGGCAGCCGATGGCGGGATATCCACGTCGCGGCGCATCCGCGGTTCGGCCACGATGCGCGCGTTCGGCTAGAATGCGCGGCGCGCCGAACCTCGACAAAAGTCAGGAAACCCCGCCGGGAAAGGCGCGCAGCGGGATCGCGCGGCGCCCCTCACCGTCGAATTCCACAGCATTTCGCCTCGTTCCGTGGGCGAGTTGTCCACAACCCGCTTCATGCACTTCGCATCATCCGGTGCCCTCACCTGTGAAATGCACAGGGCGCCGAGTCGTTTCGGCGCGAGGATATCCACATCCGATCGCACTGCGCGACCTTCGTCGAAACATCGGCAGGCACGGCCCGAGCCTCCACCGGCGACTATCGGGCAGACACCGGAAAGCCCCATCCGGACGGCTTCGACGGCACCCTCACCATTCAAATGCACAGCGTTTCGAGTCGCCTCGGGGGCAGTTGTCCACATCCTTCCGGCCAGGCTGCTTCGAACGGGCGCGCGCCCTCGTGCCGCGTCATTCGGCAATCGACCGGATGACCGCTGCCGGATTACCGCCAACCAGCACATTCGGCGCAACATCCCGCGTGACGACGGCCCCCGCCGCGACCACCGAGTTCTCGCCCACGGTCACACCGCCGATGATCGTCGCGCCGGCGCCGATCCACACATTCCGCTCGATCACGATCGGCTTCGCGACGACGAAATCGCGCCGCCGCGAAGGCTCGACCGGATGGCCGGACGTGATCAGGCTGACGTTCGGCCCGATCATCACGTCGTCGCCGATCGCGAGCCCACCGAGATCGTAGAACGTGCAGTTCTGGTTGACGAACACGTTGCGCCCGAGCTTCATGCCGGTGCCGCCCGTCGCATGAAACGGCGGGATCAGCACGAAGCCGTCGTCCACCTGCGTGCCGATCAGTTTGCCGAACAATGCGCGAACCTCGCCTGCATCGTCGAACGTCAGGCGGTTGATCCGCGCGGTGATCGCCATCGCGCGTTTGACCTCGGCCACCATGGCCGCCGATTCCGGTGTTCTGCGTGGAATGATCGTGGTGCGATCGTCGTTTGCCATGCGTGAGTTGTCTCCCCTGATTTCCCTGTTTCGTGTCGCATCGGCGAACGCGGCCGGATGCGAGTCTTGCCGTGCGCGGGAGCACTGCGGGCGCCGCGATGCCGGGCAAGTGACGCCGGCTTGCGCCGGAAATTTTCACCCTGTTCATAACTAGTATCAATATGACTAGTTATTCATGAACCTCCTTGTCCCATGGGACTCTGCCCGGCTTTCTACTCGAAACGCCGCGCGTCCGGCCATCACTCGCCGATAGGCACCCCTTGCCGGACGCCCCTAGCCGGGCGCCCCTGTCCGAACCTCTTGCGCTCGGGTACGCTTGAGCATCCACCGGACCGACAGCTGCACCCAATCACGGAGGCACGATGAAGCTCTACTACTGGCCGAAGACCCGGGCATTCCGGGCATTGTGGATGCTCGAGGAACTCGGCGTGGTGTACGAACTCGTGCCGATCGACCTGCGCTCGCACGAACAGGGCAGCGACGCGTTCGTGCAGGTCAACCCGATGGCCAAGCTGCCCGCGCTCGACGACGGCAGCGTGCCGTTCGCCGAATCGGGCGCCGTGCTGCTCTATCTTGCCGACCGCTGCCCGGGTGCCGGGCTCGGCATCGCGCCCGACGATCCGCTGCGCGGCCGCTTTCTCCAATGGATGTTCTTCACGCCGACCTGCCTCGAACCGGCGATGGCCGAAAAATTCACCGGCGCGTCGGGCAATCCGGTCGCATTCGGCTGGGGCAACATCACGCGCGTGCAACGCGCACTCGCGCAAGCGCTCGCCCATCATCCATGGCTCGTCGGCGACCGCTTCACCGCGGCCGACCTGCTGCTCGCCAGCACGCTGAAGATCGCATTCGACGCGCATCTGCTGCCGCACGAAGGCGTGCTCGGCGACTACGTCGCGCGCGCCGAGGACCGCGACGCATTCCGCCGCGCGGTCGCGATCGAACAGCGCGAAGCGGCGCGCCTGCTGCATGCGTGACGCGTAGCGCGCGGGCGGTGCCGCCAGCCGCCCGCGGGCGCACCTACGCGGCCGGGCCCGGCGCCGCCGCGTCGGCATCGACCACCGCGCCCGGCGAGCCGCGCTCGTCGGTATCGGTGTCGACCGGCACGACTTCATGAAAATGCGTGTAGTCGATGTGCGTGATGCCGTCTTCGTCGTGCATCAGGTCGACATAGCGGTGACGCCAGCGGATTTCGCCATGCACCCACGTGTGACGCGCCTGCATCACCTGCGCGGTCGTCTCGTCCGAGCCTTCGATCGTGATCAGCAACGACGCGTCGCGCGCGGCGAGCGATTCGGGCGTCTCGCCGAACAGCGCGCTCGATTCGTCGATCACGTGCATCAGGTTCCAGCCGAGCAGGAAAATCGGGTGCTCGCTGCGCACGAGCGGCAGGTCGTGGATCTTGCGCAGCGTGTAGCCCTCGTGCGTGCCCTCGATCCGCATCAGCCGCAATTTCGCCTGCGCCTCGGCAATCACGTTCTGGCGCGCGTTCGCGGCGCGCACCATCAGCGTCATCCTGCCGTTCAGCGGCCGGACGATCGCGTAGCGCGCGAACAGGATCTTCGCCTGCGGCCGCGAAAACCGCGCGAACACGAGCCCCGTGGCCAGCGCGATGCCCGACATCCCGATGAAGATCTCGAACGTCGCGACCAGGTGCGCATAGACGGTCTGCGGATGCATGTCGCCGTAGCCGACGGTCGCGAGCGTCTCGACGCTGAAGAAGAACGCGCCGCCGAACCCGGCCGGCGACTGGTTCGCGATCGACGCGTGGCCGAGCAGGTAGAGCGTTGCAAAGCCGCCGTTGAGCAGCAGGAACAGCACGGCGAGCGACAGGAAGAAAACGGGCCAGCTCACCGTCAGCGCGCGGTGATAGAGGTCGCGCCAGCCGAGCGGCGGCATCCCGTACGCGATGACCGGGCGTGTGCCCGACCAGATCTTGCGGCCACGGCCGCGGGAGGCTGGGGAGGACGAATCGACATTCATCGCGCGGGGCCGGAAGCAGGAAGGCGATGAGCGTAGCACGCGCGGCCGCGGCCGGGTATGCGTGCCGGTTCGGAATGGACGTCCGCCGCGCCGCCGGCCGCCAGGCACAAAAAAGCCGGCCGCGGTAGCGGCCGGCTGCGTCGTCAGCGTGCGGACAGGCGCGCGGTGTGCGCGGCGCTCACTTCCGGTCGACGATCACCTGGTCGAACGTGCCGCCGTCCGCGAAATGCGTCTTCTGCGCGTTCGCCCAGCTGCCGAAGACCTGCTCGACGCTGAACGTCTTCAGCGGCTTGAACTCGGCAGCATGCTTCTTCAGCACGTTCGCGTCGCGCGGGCGCAGATGGTGCTGCGCGATGATCTCCTGCGCTTCCGGCGTGTACAGGTAGTCGAGATACGCCTGCGCGACCTTGCGCGTGCCCTTCTTGTCGACGACCTTGTCGACGACGGCGACGGGCGGCTCCGCGAGGATGCTCGCCGACGGATACACGGCGTCGAACTGCGCGCCCGACGCACCGGTGTCCATCAGCGCGACTTCGTTCTCGAACGTGACCAGCACGTCGCCGATGCCGCGCTGCGTGAACGTCGTCGTCGCGCCCCGGCCGCCGGAGTCGAGCACCGGCACGTTGCGGAAGATCGCCTTCTCGAAGTCGATCGCCTGCTGGTCGGTCGCGCCCTTCTGCTTCTGGAAGCCCCATGCGGCGAGATACGCATAACGACCGTTGCCCGACGTCTTCGGGTTCGCGATGATCACCTGGACACCCGGCTTCGCGAGATCGCTCCAGTCCTTGATCGCCTTCGGGTTGCCCTTGCGCACCAGGAACACCATCGTGGTCGAGTACGGCGAGCTGTTGTCCGGGAAACGCGCACGCCAGTCCTTCGGCAGCAACTGGCCGCGCTCGGCGAGCAGGTCGATGTCGTTCGGCTGGTTCATCGTCACGACGTCGGCCTGCAGCCCCTGCAGCACCGACAGCGCCTGCGCGCTCGACGCGCCGTGCGACTGCTTGATCGCGACCGTCTCGCCGGTCTTCTGCTTGTACGCGGCGGCAAAACCCGTGTTGATGTCCTTGTACAGCTCGCGCGTCACGTCGTACGACTCGTTCAGGATCGACGTGTCCGCGTGCGCGGCCGACGCCGCCACGACCAGCGCCGCCGCCGCGCCCGTGTGCAGCCAGCGGCCGATCCCCTTCATGCTTGCCATCGTGATATGCCCCGCTTCCAGTGGTGGTGAATGTGCGTGACGGCACGCGTACGCGCTGTCATCGAAACGTAAGCGGGCATTCTAGCGGCCGGGCGCGGCGCGCTTTCCAATCAGTCGTGGAAAGCAAATCTCGATTCCTGCTAAACGGCGGCGGACACTCGCGTGCGCATCGATTCCGGTGTTAAGATCGCCGCTCAGCCCATTCACGGTTCCTCAATGTCCGCTGCCCTGCGCTCGCTTCCGATCCTCGCCGCCGTCGCGGCAGGTACGCGCGCGGCCGGGCTGAAACTGAAAAAACGACTCCTCGACTGACGGGGACGTCGCGTCCCGTCAGGCGAATGCCGGACGGGATGCCCGCGGGTCGTTTCATTCTCCTTGCACGCATGCCTCGCTCCGGCCCTCCGCCGGCGGAACGGTTCCTTCCCACTCCGTTTCCACCATGAGGCTTTGCATGAACACACGTTTCGAAGGTATCTGGCTGCCGATCATCACGCCGTTCCACCACGGCGAAGTCGACCATGCCGCGCTCGCGCGACTCGCGCGCCACTATGCGGGCGCGGGCATCGCGGGCTTCGTCGCGGGCGCGACGACGGGTGAAGGCGTGCTGCTCGACGCACGCGAACAGGACGCCGTGTTCGCGACGCTGCGCGACGCGGCGCCCGGACTGCCGATCGTCGTCGGGCTGACCGCGAGCGCGACGCATTTCGCGGCCGCGCGTGCGCGCGAACTCGCGGAGTTGCGGCCGGACGGGCTGCTCGTCACGCCGCCCGTGTACGTGCGGCCGACGCAGGACGGCATCCGCCGCCACGTCGAGGCGATCGTCGACGCGGCCGACCTGCCGGTGCTCGTCTACAACATCCCGTACCGCACCGGCGTGAACGTCGAACTGGACACGCTGCAGGCGCTTGCGCGCGACCCGCGCGTCGCAGGCATCAAGGAATGCGGCGGCACGCTCGACCGGATGAACCGGCTCGTGCACGACACGCCGCTCGCGATCCTGTCCGGCGACGACAACCAGAACTTCGCGGCGATGTGCGCCGGTGCGCACGGCGCGATCGCGAGCAGCGCGCACGTGCTGCCCGAATGGCATGTGCGCATCCATGCGCTGCTGCGCGACGGCCGGCTCGCCGATGCGCGGCGCCTGTCGGTCGCGTTGCAGCCGCTCGTCGCGGCGCTGTTCGCTGAGCCGAATCCGGCACCGGTGAAGGCCGTGCTGGCCGCGCAAGGGTGGTGCGAGGACGGGTTGCGGCTGCCGTTCGTGCCGGCGAGCGAAGGATTGCGGGAGCGGCTGGCCGCGCTCTGCGCGGAACTGGACGAAACCGCACCGGACGCCGCAGCGGCATGACCCGCGACGCCCCGTGAGGCGCCGGCGACCGACGGCTTTCGTGCCGACAAATTGCTTCAAACTGTCAGAACGAGAGACAGGCCGTACCGTGCAAGATGGGTATCGGCCGTCACGAGCCGAAGCGGCTCGAGCCGTGCCTGCGCGACCAGCAAGCGATCGAACGGATCGCGATGGTGGTGCGGCAAGTCGCGCACTGCCGCACCATGCACGGCCCGAACCGGTAGCTCGCGAATCCCGCTCGAGCCGATCGCGCGGATCAGCTTGCCGACGTCGATATCGAGCTTCCCCAAGCCGGCCTTGATGGCGGCCTCCCAGATACTCGCGCTGCTGACGAAACGCTCGTCGGCGGCCGAAATCAGTCTGCGCGCCCGTGCGCTGAGCTTGGGGTCATCGGTCACGATCCACAAAAAGACGTGCGTATCGAGCAACAGCCGCATCAGCGCCCTTCGAACGCATCCAGCAGGTAATCGGGCAGCGGCGCATCGAAATCGTCCGCAATCCGGGCCTGCCCTTGCAGGACACCGAACCGAACGGGCGGATTGGCAGACGCGGGGCGGTCTGCTGACGCCCCGTCGCCGCGGATCGTGGTATCTGCCCGTTGGGCCGGATCGACCGCACCGGCTCCGGGCGTATTCGCGTTTTGCATGATGACCTCCGTTTCAAGTGATCATCACTGTAGTCAGGTTCACCCGATCGATCCATTCGGCCAATCGGCAGAGGGACTGCCGAACCGCAACCCGGGCGGCAATCGAACGTATCGTCACGCCGCCAGCGCCGCCACCGCCCCCTCCGTCGCATCCCGCACCGCCTGCGTCACGATCCACGCGAGCCGGTCGACGGTCGGCGTCGCCGACGACGTGCGCCGCAGCAGGATCAACGGCAGGCTCGGCAACGCCGGCAATCCGAGCGAAGCCGCATCGAGCACGCGCACCGACGCGGGCAGTCCGTAATGCGAACGCACCGTCAACCCGAGGCCGGCCGCCGCCGCGGCCCATAACCCGGCGAGACTCGGCGTCGTGAATGCAACGCGCCACGGCACGCCCGCGCGGTCGAGCGCATCGGTCGCGGCGCCGAAGAACCGGCACGGCCGGTCGAACACGACGAGCGGCAGCGCCTCGCCCGCGGCACGGCCGCCCGTTGAGGCGTGCGCGGCGGCCACCCCGACTTCCGCCCCTTCGTCGGCCCCACCCGGCCCGCCGAACCCGCCCGCCCCCGCCGCCCCGACCCACTGCATCGGCACCTGCGCGATCACGTCGCTGTCGATACCCGGCCGCGACAGCAGCGCAGCCGACACCGGATCGCCCCACACCAGCGCGAGATCGAGCTGGTTCGCGTCGAGCCGGTCGAGCAGGTCGGCATTGCGCGCCACGCGCGCCTCGATCCTCACCTTCGGATGCGCGCGCGCAAACCGCCCGAGCACGTCGGGCAAAATCGCCTCGCCGAAATCCTCCTGCAACCCGACGCGCACCCAGCCGTCGAGATTGACGCCGCGCACGGCCGCGGCCGCCTCGTCGTTCAGCTCGATCATCCGCCGCGCATAACGCAGCATCGCGTCGCCGGCATCGGTCAGCGCAAGCCCGCGCCCGGATTTCACGAACAACGGCGTGCCGGCCTGCTCCTCGAGCTTGCGGATCTGCGCGCTCACCGCCGACGACGAGCGCGCGACGCGGTCGGCCGCCTTCGCGAAACTGCCGAGATCCACGCCCGCGACGAGGCTGCGCAGCGCCGCCACGTCGAAGTTGGGCCGGGCCAGCGCGGCATCGGCCAGCGCGAGCGACTCGCCGCCGCGTGGAATGTCTTGTCCGGGCATCTCAACCATCCTGTTTTATCGAACGATTCATCAAGAACTTTCCGATTTTCAGGATGAATGTAGGTCGCCAGACTGTGGATGTCAATTTCCAACCGGGCCCGCCGCCATGGATACCACCTGCATCGCCTCCCCCTCCTCGCCCGCCCGCGACGTGCGCGGTCCGGCCCATCGCTGGCGCGTACTGGCCGCCGGCGTGGCCGCGAACATGAGCTTTTCGGCCGCGGCGGCCGGCATCCCGACCACCGCCGTGTGGATGCGCTCGGCCTACCACCTCGACAACGGCGCACTCGGCCTCGTGCTCGGCGCGCTCGGCTTCGGCGTCGCGCTGTCCGAGCTGCCGTGGGGGATCGCCGCCGACCGCTTCGGCGATCGCCGCGTGCTGCTGACCGGGCTCGTCGCGACGGCCGCGATGCTCGCGCTGATGGTGTGCACGATCGTCCCGGGCGCGCACGCGGTGCCGCCGCTGGCGCGCGTCGTCGTGGCGATGTGCTGCGTCGGCCTGCTCGGCGGCAGCGTGAACGGATCGAGCGGACGCGCGGTGATGCGCTGGTTCGGCGAGCGCGAACGCGGGCTCGCGATGAGCATCCGCCAGACGGCCGTGCCGCTCGGCGGCGGCGTCGGCGCGGCGCTGCTGCCGTCGCTCGCGTCGCACCTGGGCTTCGCGGCGGTATTCGGTGCGCTGATGCTGCTGTGCGCCGGGTCGGCCGTGCTGACCTGGCGCTGGCTGCACGAACCGCCCGCCGAACCGGCTGTCGCACACGGTGCCGCGCATCGACCGGCCGCTCGGCCGCAACCCACGCAACCCATGCGGCTCGCGCACGGCCCGCTCGCGAGCGCCCGCGTGTGGCGCATCGTGCTCGGCATCGGCCTGCTGTGCGCGCCGCAGTTCGCGGTGCTCACGTTCGCGACGGTGTTCCTGCACGACTTCGGCCGGCTCGGCCTCGCCGGCATCAGCGCGGCGATGGTCGTGTTGCAGCTCGGCGCGATGGTGATGCGCGTCTGGAGCGGCCGCCATACCGACCGGCACGGCAACCGGCGCGCGTACCTGCGCGGCTCGGTGCTCGTCGCGGCCGGCTCGTTCACGCTGCTTGCCGCCGCGACGGCCGGCAGCCCGCACGTGCCGCTCGCCGCGATCGTCGCGATTCTGGTGTTCGCGGGCGTGTGCGTATCGGCGTGGCATGGCGTCGCGTACACGGAGCTCGCGACGCTCGCAGGTGCGAACCACGCGGGCACCGCGCTCGGGATGGCGAACACGGTCGTCTACCTCGGACTGTTCGCAACGCCGCTCGCGATCCCGCCGCTGCTCGCCGTCAGCTCGTGGAGCGTGGTCTGGCTCGCGGCCGCGCTGGTCGCCGGCGCGACCTATCCGCTGTTCGCCACGCGCTAGCGGCCGCGCACGGCACGCGGGCACCGCGGCCCCCGCACGACGCCCGCACCTCGGTCAGGCCGCTTCGCGCGCCAGCGCGCGGCGCACGGCCGGCCGGTCGGCCTCGCGCTGCGCGTGCGCGGTCCATGCGGGATGCCGCGCCATGTCGAGCCCGATCGCGACACCCCAGCGATACAGCACGAACAGGAACGGATCGACGATCGAATGCGCGCCCGGCTCGGCCCACCTGCGGCCGTCGGCGAGCGCGGCTTCGATCGTCTCGTTCGCGGCTTCGATCACGCCGCGCCCGTGCGTGCTGACTGCCCCGTGCAGCGCGGGATCGACGATGAAGCGGCCCGGCCGCCACAGCGCACCGTAGCCGACGCCATGCACCCAGCCGACCAGCCAGGCGAGCCATTCGTGGCATCGCGCCTCGCGCAGCGGATCGCCGAGCGGCAGCAGTTGCGCGTCCGGATAACGGCGCGCGAGATACGTGAGGATCGCGGGCGTTTCGGTCAGCACGCGCGGCTCGCCCGGAATCTCGAGCACGGGCACGCGTGCCTTCGCGTTGATCGCGAGATAACGCGCTTCGAGGTTCTGCTGCTTCTGCACGGAGACGATCTCGACGTCGAACGGCGCGCCGGTTTCCTCCAGCGCGATGTGAGCGGCGAGCGAGCAGGCGCCCGGCGAAAGATAGAGTCGATATGCGTTCATGGTGGCGTGGCCCGACGGGACTGTGGAAGACGGAACCGAGTGTAGGAACGCGTGCATGCCCGCCGCAAACGATGAATTGTCGTGCTCGGGCATTAGTGCTACTAATACCCGCATGAAACGCATCCACCTTCCTCCGCTGCAGACGCTGCGCGCGTTCGAGACCGCCGTGCGGCTGCAGAGCTTCACGCGCGCGGCCGACGCGCTCGCGCTCACGCAAGGCGCCGTCAGCCAGCACATCCGCGCGCTCGAGGCGCAGCTCGGCTACCCGCTCTTCACGCGCGAGCGCAACGGCGCGACACCGACGCACGCCGCGCACGCGCTCGCGCTGCAGGTGCGCCAGGGCCTCAGCGTGCTCGAGCGCGCGTTCGAGCCGGCCCTCGCCGCGCGCAGCCGCCCGCGCACCTGCGACGTCACGCTGAACGTCAGCGTGCTGCCGAGCGTCGCCGAACGCTGGCTCGCGCCGCGCCTGCCGCGCTTCTCGGCCGCGCATCCGCACATCGCGATCGCGCTGCACCCGGACGTGGCGCTCGCGCCGCTGCGCAAGCGCGACCGCATCGACGTCGCGCTGCGCTACGGGCCCGGCACGTGGCCCGGCGTGGTCGCCGAGAAGCTGATGAACGAGACGATCTTCCCGGTCGCGAGCCCCGCGTACCGCAATCGCGACGGCGTCGCACCGCGCGCGCCGGCCGATCTCGTGCGCGCCACGCTGCTGCGCCATCCCGCGCAGCCGTGGGAACCGTGGCTCCAGGCCGCGCGGCTCGACCTCACCGAATCCGCGCGTGCGCCGCGTTTCACCGATGCGAACGCGCTGATCGACGCAACCTTGAAAGGACGCGGCGTCGCCCTCGCGCGCCGCTCGCTGATCGAGCCCGAACTCGCGGACGGCACGCTCGTGCGCGTATCGTCGATACGCGTGACCGACGTGTATGCGCACTACGTCGTGTGGCGCCCCGGCCATCCGCACGAATCGGCGATCCGAACCTGGCTCGACTGGCTGCGCAGCGAAGTGCGGCGGCGCACGCCGCGGCACTGACGCAACGCGATCGGTTGCTCGCGTTCATCGTCAACGGTCAGGCTGCCTTGGGCGCGCTCACGCATCGCATCGCGCGCCCGGGTAAAAGTGCCCGGCTCGCAACGTCCACCGGGAAAGATTGCGCGCCCGCCACGCCGTGCAAGCGGATGGTCGGGATATCGAAAGCATTCCGCGATCACGCGCCGGTCGCAAACGATTCACCGAAACGTCGCATCGCACCGGCATACTCGAAAACGTTTCCCGATCAGCCTGCCAGGAGAGAAGTCATGCGTCGCGTTTCCGCCGTCGTCGTTTTTTGTGCCGCCGCTTTCGTCGCCGCCTGCAGCGACGACGCGCCGCACGACGCACACACGACCGACGCGTCCCAACAGGCCGGCGCATCGGCCGGCTCCGCCAGCGCATTCAACCACGATGCAACCGCGAACGCCGCCGCGTCCGATGCCGCGCCGCTCGCGCCGCCCGTCGTGCACTACCCGCCCGATGACGACGACGACGCGAAACCCGCGGCGAATGCGGCCGCGTCGAGTGCCGCCGCGTCGTCGCCGGGCTGATCCCGCCGCTTCCGTTCCCCGACCGCAGAACCGAGGTGAAATAGCACGACGTCATCGAGCCGCCGCCGTTTCCTGCATACGGTCGCACAATCCGCGGGCGCCGCCGTCGCGCTCAACGCCTTCCCCGAATCGATCCGCCGCGCGCTCGCGATTCCCGCCGCGCACGGTACCGGCACGATCCGCGATGTCGAGCACATCGTCGTGTTCATGCAGGAAAACCGCTCGTTCGATCATTACTTCGGATACCTGCGCGGTGTGCGCGGCGACAACGACCGCTTCCCGATCCCGCTGCCCAACGGCAAGCCGGTGTGGTACCAGCCGTCGAAGGCCGACCCGGGCAAGCCGGTGCTGCCGTTCCGGCTGAACACGCTGACGACGAGTGCGCAGTGCGTCGGCGATCTCGACCACTCGTGGTACAAGACGCACGCGGCGATCGACGGCGCGGCCGGCGCGTTCTCGCGCCGTCTCGCTGGCCACGTCGAAAACGGCCGGCCGAGCTATTCGGATCCGGCGGCGGTGCGGCCCGTGTCCGCGGCATAAGCGCGACGGCACGGCGTGGCGCGGCACCCGCCGCGCCGCACGGGTCGCCCGCCCGGCCCGGCGGAATCAGATCGCGTGCGCGAGCGCGCGATCGACGAGCGCGGCCTCGAAGCCGTCGTCCGCGTCGCGAAAGCGCAGCGGTGCCGCGCAGTGGACGAGCGTGTCGATGAAGTACTTCGCGCGCGGCCACGGCCCGAAGCCGGCCGCGGTGTTGATGTGTCCGGCGTCGCCGAGGTTCACGAACGCGCTGCCCAGGTGCTGCGCGAGCGTGCGCGCATCGGCAAGCGGCATCCACGGATCGGTCTCGCTGCCGATCACGATCGACGGCACGGCGAGCCGACGCGCGTCGAACGGCCCGGCAAACGTGAATTTCTTCGGACTGGCGGGCGCGACGAGCAGCACGCCCGCGACATCGCCCGTACGCGGCCACTGCGCAAGCGCATGCGCGGTCGCGAGGCAGCCGAAGCTGTGCGCGGCCAGCACGAACGGGCCGCGTTCGCGGTCGAGCAAGGTGCGCACCGATTGCGCCCAGCGCGCGAGGTCGGGCGCGTCCCAGTCGTCCTGCTCGACGCGCAGCGAGCGCGGGAACTGCCGTTCGAGCCAGGTCTGCCAGTGCGCGCCTTCGCTGCCGTGCAGGCCCGGAACGGTAACGAGGCGCGGCGGCCACGCCGATTTGCTGCATGCGCGCATGATTGCCCTCGCTTGCTTGAAGACGGGATTCGATTGTGGCGCGGCGCGCCCGGCGGCCGAACCAATATTTTGTGCTTTGCTTTTGCGCGGGGCGGCCATCCGCGGGGCGGCCATCCGCGGGGCGCCCACGCCGGTCGCCCACGCCGGTCGCCCGCCCCGCGCACCGGCGCGCGATGCGCCGCGAAACCGTAGAATGTGGGCTTCCCGTCAGCTTCACACGGAACCGGGGCCGGGCGCCGATGCGCGCCGGGCGCCCGGTCGTCAGGAGACGCCCGATGTCCGCTACGCCCGCCGGCGCGCCGCGCCCGGCTCCGCTCGCCGTTCCCGTGACGCGCCTCGCCGGCGCGCGCGCAGTCGTCCAATGAAGATCCTGTTCCATTCCCCGCACCAGGAAGCAGGCGCGTGGCGCGACGAGATCGCGCATGCGCTGCCGGAAGCCGAACTGCGCGCGTGGCAGCCGGGCGACACGGCCGCCGCCGATTACGCGCTCGTCTGGCGCGCGCCGCGCGAATTCTTCACCCCGCGCGACGGCCTGCGCGCGATCTTCAACCTCGGCGCCGGCGTCGACGCGCTGCTCGCGCTCGACCGCGCGCAACCGGGCACGCTGCCGCCGCACGTGCCGCTCGTGCGGCTGGAAGATTCGGGCATGGCGCAGCAGATGGTCGAATACGTGACGCACGCGGTGCTGCGCTACCTGCGCCGCTTCGACGAATACGACGCGCAGCAGCGCGAGCGCCGCTGGCAGCCGCTCGAGCCGCATGCGCGCGCCAGCTTCACCGTCGCCGTGCTCGGCCTCGGCGTGCTCGGCGCGCAGGTCGCGCTCGCGCTCGCCGCACTCGGCCTGCCCGTGCGCGGCTACAGCCGCAGCGCGAAGCAGCTCGACGGCGTCACGACCTTCGCCGGCGACGGTGCGTTCGATGCGTGCATCGACGGCGCGAAGGTGCTCGTCAACCTGCTGCCGAGCACGCCCGACACCGACGGCATCCTGTCGTCCCGCACATTCGCGCGGCTCGCGCCCGGTGCGTATGTCGTCAACGTCGCGCGCGGCGCGCATCTCGTCGAGGCCGACCTGCTCGATGCGCTCGCGAGCGGCCGGATCGCCGCCGCGACGCTCGACGTGTTCCACCAGGAGCCGCTGCCCGACGATCACCCGTTCTGGCGCGCGCCGCGCATCACGATCACGCCGCACAGCTCGGCCGAGACGCTGCGCGCGGAGGCCGTCGAGCAGATCGCCGGCAAGATCCGCGCGCTCGAGCGCGGCGAGCGCATCGGCGGCATCGTCGACTACACGCGCGGCTACTGAACCTGCAAGCAAACCTGGAGACAACCATGACGTTCCCCACCGCCGTCAAGATCGTCGAAGTCGGCCCGCGCGACGGGCTGCAGAACGAGAAGACCTTCGTGCCGACCGACGTGAAGATCGCGCTCGTCGACCGGCTGTCGCGCGCCGGCTTCCGCAACGTCGAGGCCGCGTCGTTCGTATCGCCGAAATGGGTGCCGCAGATGGCCGACGGCGCCGACGTGATGGCCGGCATCGAGCGCCGCGCGGGCACCGTGTACTCGGTGCTCACCCCGAACCTGAAAGGCTTCGAGAATGCGCTCGCCGCGCGCGCCGACGAAGTCGTGATCTTCGGCGCGGCCAGCGAGGCGTTCTCGCAGCGGAACATCAACTGCAGCATCGCCGAGAGCATCGCGCGCTTCGAGCCCGTCGCGAAGGCGGCGAAGGATGCCGGCGTGCGGCTGCGCGGCAGCGTGTCGTGCACGCTCGGCTGCCCGTACCAGGGCGAAGTGCCGGTCGCATCGGTCGTCGACGTCGTCGAGCGCTTCGCGGCGCTCGGCTGCGACGAGATCGACATCGCCGACACGATCGGCGTCGGCACGCCGAAGCGCACGCGCGAAGTGCTGTCGGCCGTCACGCGCGTGTTCCCGCGCGAACGCCTGTCGGGCCACTTCCACGACACCTACGGCCAGGCACTCGCGAACATCTACGCGGCGCTGTTCGAAGGGATCGAGATCTTCCACGCGTCGGTCGCGGGCCTCGGCGGCTGCCCGTACGCGAAGGGCGCGACCGGCAACGTCGCGACCGAGGACGTGCTGTACCTGATGCAGGGCCTCGGCATCGACACCGGCATCGATCTCGCGCAGGTCGTCGCTGCCGGCGACTTCATCTCGAACGCGATCGGCCGCGCGAACGTGTCGCGCGCCGGTCGCGCACTGCTCGCCAAGGCGCAGAGCGCGGCCGATGCCGCGAACTGCGTATGACCCCGGTATTCGATGGATTCCTCAACATGACGACACCCGCTTCATTCGATTCCCTCCCCGATTCCGCGCGACGCGTCGCGCTGCTGCTGCGCGAGCGCGGCCATGCGAAAGGCATCGTGATGCTCGCCGAAACCGGCAAGACGTCGGCCGAGGCCGCGGCCGGGCTCGGCTGCTCGGTCGCGCAGATCGCGAAGTCGATCCTGTTTCGCCGCCAGTCGGACGGCGCGCCGGTGCTCGTGGTCGCGAGCGGCGTCAATCGTGTCGACGAGAAGAAGGTCGCCGCGCAGGTCGGCGCGGTCGGCCGCGCGGACGCGAAGTTCGTGCGCGACAACACCGGCTACGCGATCGGCGGCGTCTGCCCGATCGGCCATCTCGTCGAACCCGTCACGCTGATCGACGCCGACCTGCTCGAGCTCGACAGCCTGTGGGCGGCCGCCGGCCATCCGCACGCGGTGTTCAACCTGTCGCCGAACGAACTGGTGTCGCTGACGGGCGCGCCGGTCGCGGACGTCGCATTGCGGGAATCCGCATGAGCGACGTCGTGGCACCGATCGGCACGGTGGCCTCGCCGTGCACCGACGTATGCCGGATCGATCCGCGCACCGACTGGTGCGCGGGTTGCCTCCGTACGCGCGACGAGATCAAGGGATGGCGCACGTCGGATGACGACGCGAGGCGCGTGCTGCTCGCGCGGCTCGACGCGCGGCGGCGCCTGATTGCGAGGAGCGGCGCATAAAAAAAAGCCGTTCAGCCTGACGGGCGAACGGCATCGAGATCGGAATCCTGTGAACGTGATCAACGTCACAGCCCGCATCATACGAGCGACGCGCACCGCTCGCATCGGGTGTTTCCCTACAACTTCTTACAGCGTCTTCCACGCGTGCGCGGGCCCCGCTTTTGCTTGCCATGTGCACGCCATCCGCGTGCAATACCCGTTCCTGAAATTCGCATTCGACGCGCCGCCGCGACGCCCGCCGCGACGCCGAATCGTACGACCGTTTCAGTTGCCGACTGCCGCGCGACGCGCGGGCACGATGCGCCAGCCGAGATTCACGCCGGCCGCCGCGAGCAGGATCAGCAGCGCGCCGAGCACCTGCGTCCACGCGAGCGTCTGCCCGAACGCGAAGTGATCGACGACGATCGCGACGACCGGATAGACGAACGACAGCGCGCCGGTCATCGCGGTCGGCAGCTTCTGGATCGCGCCGTACAGCAGCACGTACATCAGGCCCGTGTTGACGACGCCGAGCACGATCAGGTCGAGCCACTGCCCGGCCGTCGCGGGCAGCGTGCCGAAGTGGGCGAACGGCGCGAGCAGCACGATGCCGATACCGGCCTGCAGCAACGCGAGCAGGTGCGGCGGCGTCCCCTTCAGGTGCTTCGTGACGATCGACGAAATCGCATACAGGAACGCCGCGCCGAGCGACAGCGCGACGCCCTCCAGATATTCGCCCGGCACCGCGAGCACGGCCGGCTCGACGCGCACGACGGCGACGAGCCCCACGAACGCGAGCGCGAGCCACGCGAGCGTCGACGCGGTGATCCGCTCGCGGAACACGATCGCGCCGAGCGCGACGAGCATGAACGGCTGCGTGTTGTAGACGGCGGTCGCCATCGAGATCGATGCACGCGAATAGGCGGCGAACAGCAGCAGCCAGTTCGCGACGATCGCGATGCTGCCGAGCGTCGCGAGCGCGAGCATCCGCGGCGAGAACAGCGCGCGGCGCAGGAAGCCGAATGCCGCGCAGACGATCGCGAGCGTCGCGGCGCCGAACAGGCAGCGGAAGAACACGACGTTCGTCAGCGGCTGCTGCGACGACATCACGAGCCAGCCGATCGTGCCGGACATCAGCATCGCGACGACCATCTCGGCGGCACCGCGGCGAATTTCATTCGAGGCCATCATGAACTCCATTGAAAGAGAGTGGATGACCTCGATTCTAGAAACTTGCTTTCGCCGCAACCACGGCTAAACTGAAGCGAATCAGCCGATTGACCTTCGAAAGCAAAGCGATCATGCCGAAACGCCTTTCCCCGCCCGCCGTCGCGTCGCTCGACGCGACCGACCGCGCGATCCTCGCGGCGCTGGCCGACGACGCGCGTATCGCAACCAGTGAACTCGCCCGGCAGATCGGGCTGTCGGCCCCCGCAACCGCCGATCGCGTGCGGCGGCTCGAGGCGCAAGGCGTGATCGCCGCGTTCACCGTCGAGCTCGACCCGCGCGCGCTCGGCTACACGCTGCAGGCGATCGTCCGCGTGAAGCCGCTGCCCGGCCAGTTGCATCTCGTCGAAGAGATGCTGCGCCGGATTCCCGAATTCGTGGAGTGCGACAAGGTCACCGGCGACGACTGCTTCATCTGCCGGCTCTACCTGCGCACGATCGCGCACCTCGACGACATCCTGTCGAAAGTGACGGAGCGCGCCGAGACGAGCACCGCGATCGTGAAATCGACGCCGGTGCCGCGCCGGCTGCCGCCGCTCGTCGAGGACGACGGCGCGCACCGCTGAGCACCGGCACGCGCCGCCCGCGTGCCGTCAGGCGGCCGCGTCGCGCGCCTCGAAGAACGCGAGCAGTTCGTCGATCAGCGCGACGGGCGCCTCTTCCGGAATGTAGTGCCCGCAGTCGAGCGCGCGGCCGCTGACGTCGCGCGCGACGCGGCGCCATTCGTCGAGCGGATCGAAGCAGCGGCCGACGATCCCGTGCTCGCCCCACAGCACGCGCAGCGGGCACGCGACCTTGTTGCCGCGCTCGAGATCCGCACGGTCGTGCTCGAGGTCGATCGTCGCGGACGCGCGGTAGTCCTCGCACATCGCATGCACGGCGCCCGGCTGCGCGAGCGCGGCCCGGTACGCGGCAAGCGCCTCGGGCGCGAACGGCGCGAGCCCGGCCGACCGGTTGCCCATCACGCGCTCGATGTAGGCATCGGTATGCGCGCCGACCAGCGTCTCGGGCAGCGGCTCCGGCTGAATCAGGAAGAACCAGTGGAAATACGCGGTCGCGAACGCGCGATCGGTTTTCTCGTACATCGCGAGCGTCGGCGCGATGTCGAGCAGCATCATCCGCTCGACGGCGTCCGCATGATCGAGCGCGAGCCGGTGCGCGACCCGCGCGCCGCGATCGTGCGCGCACACATGGAATTGCTCGAAGCCGAAATGCCGCATCACGGCGACCTGGTCGGCCGCCATCGCACGTTTCGAATACGGCGCGTGCTGCGCGTCGCTCGGCGGCTTGCCCGACGCGCCGTAACCGCGCAGGTCGGTGGCGATCACCGTGAAATGATTCGCGAGCGTCGCGGCAACGCGATGCCAGATCATGTGGGTTTGCGGATGTCCGTGCAGCAACAGGAGCGGCGGACCCGCGCCTCCTTTGACACCGAAAATGTCGGTGTCCTGCACCGTCACGCGAAACGGTGCAAACGCCTCAAACGACATGGTTTGTTTCTCGTTGGTTTGTTATGGCGTTTATTTTAGGAGCGCCGGCGCGTCTTCACAGCGCGGTAAACACCAGAATCCCTAGAAAGAGAACACTCACTCGATTGCCGCCACACCGCGCGATTTGTTAAGCTCGCGTAGAATCGCACGATCGTTCGTATTAATAAGGACGACCTCGTTTTTGCAGCTTCGTTTTACAGCTTCGTTTTACAGCTTCGTTTTTACAGCGTCGTTCCGCAGCTACACTCGAACGACCGTTCGACCGCAAAGCATGGCGGCGGCGCGACCGCGCGGCCGCCCCTGGAGACTGGAGACATTACATGGCATTGCCCACCGTCCTGCAGAACCTGACGCTGCCCGTCATCGCGTCGCCGATGTTCATCGTCAGCTACCCCGAACTCGTGCTCGCGCAATGCAAGGCGGGCATCGTCGGTTCGTTCCCCGCGCTCAACGCCCGTCCGGCCGAACTGCTCGACGAGTGGCTCACGCAGATCCAGTCCGAGCTCGCCGACCACAAGGCGAAGCACCCCGACGCAGTGATCGGCCCGATCGCGGTCAACCAGATCGTCCATCAGTCGAATGCGCGGCTCGAGCACGACGTGCGCGTGTGCGTCGAGCACAAGGTGCCGATCTTCATCACGAGCCTGCGCGCGCCGGCGCGCGAGATCGTCGACGCGGTGCACAGCTACGGCGGCATCGTGCTGCACGACGTGATCAACCTGCGTCACGCGCAGAAGGCGCTCGAAGCCGGTGTCGACGGGTTGATCCTCGTCGCGGCCGGCGCAGGCGGCCACGCGGGCACGACGTCGCCGTTCGCGCTCGTCGGCGAAGTCCGCAAGATCTTCGACGGCCCGATCGTGCTGTCCGGCTCGATCGCGAACGGCGGCTCGATCCTCGCCGCGCAGGCAATGGGCGCCGATTTCGCGTACATGGGCACGCGCTTCATCGCGACGCAGGAAGCGCACGCGATCGACGACTACAAGCACGCGATCCTGAACGCGAAATCGTCGGACATCATCTACACGAACCTCTTCACGGGCGTGCACGGCAACTACATCCGCGAGAGCATCGAGAAGGCCGGCCTCGATCCGGACGCGCTGCCGGAATCCGACAAGACCAAGATGAATTTCGGCAGCGACAAGACGAAGGCGTGGAAGGACATCTGGGGCGCCGGCCAGGGCGTCGGCCTGATGGACGACCTGCCGAGCGTGGGCGCGCTCGTCGAGCGCCTGAAGCGCGAGTACGACGACGCGAAGGCGCGGCTCGGCATCCCGCGCTGACGGATGCGGCGGCCATGACGGCCGCCGCCGGCGCGCATCCCGTCGGACCAAACAAAAAAGCGCGAGCTGCAACGGCTCGCGCTTTTTGTTTTCATCGCCCCGCCGCGGCGGGATGCACGGCTCACACCGCGCGCTTCATCCGCGTGATCGGCAGCACGCGCAGGCGCGATTCGATCGACGGGCACAGCGACTGCCCTTCGAAACGCGCCGCCAGGAAATCGACGAACGAACGCACCTTCGCGGACACGTGACGACGGCTCGCGTAGACCGCATAGATCGGCGCCTCGTGCGGCGGCACCGCATCGATCAGCACCGGCACGAGCCGGCCGGACTCGATGTCGTCGCCGACCACCTCGGTGCCGAGCAGCGCGATGCCCGCGCCCGCGAGCACGGCCGCACGCAGCCCTTCGAGATGGTTCACGATCAGGTTGCCGTTCAGGTTCACGCGCGACGCGGCGGCCGCGTCGATCACCAGCGCGTCGAGCATCGTCGAATTCGAATCGCGCCGCAGGTAGTTGTGGTGCGCGAGATCGGCGATCGTCTGGGGCGTGCCGTGCTTCTCGAGATACTCGGGCGACGCGACCAGCAGGATGTGCGCGGTCGCGATCTGCCGCGCGACCAGCGACGACGATTTCAATCCGTTCGGCGCCGCGCGCACCGCGACGTCGTAGCCTTCCTCGATCAGGTCGACCACGCGATCGGACAGCGTCATGTCGACGGTCACGTCCGGGAACCGGCCCGCATAATCGGTGACGGCCTGCATCACGTGCCGCAGCCCGAACGCGGACAGCGACGTGACGCGCAGCCTGCCTTGCGGCACCACGCTCGCGGCGCCGACGGCCTGCCCGGCTTCGTCGAGTTCCGACAGCGCCTGCACGAGGCGCTCGTAGTATTCGCGTCCGGCCTCGGTAGGCGCGACGCGTCGTGTCGTGCGATGCAGCAGCCGCGCACCGAGCTGCTGCTCGAGATGCATCACGTGCTTGCTCGCCATCGCAGCCGACATCTGCATGCGCTCGGCCGCGCCGACGAAGCTGCCCACTTCGACGACGTAGCGAAACACATTCATGCTGACGAGGGTATCCATCGAACTCGCTCGTAATGACGGGGGAATGATCCAATTACGAGATAGGGTAACAAAGGCGGGGAAACAGAAAGGTCAAGAAAGGCAAAACGGCGCCGCGGGTCGCGGCGCCGTTCCGGCGGGAAAACATGCAGCCCGAACGCGCTTTTCGCGCGCGTCCGGCGCGGCGGTCGCGCGTGCGCGTCAGAACTTCGCGCGGATGCCGGCGCCGAACGTGTTGCCGGTCGACAGGCCGCTGATGTGGTCGTTCATGTAAGCAGCGTAGACGTCCGTGCGCTTGGACAGCGGATAGTCGTAGCCGACGGCCCAGGTCTGGCGCGTCTGGTCGAGGCCGCCCGCGTCGCGCGAGTATGCGTACGACGCCATCGCGTTGCCCACGCCGAGCGGCACCGACACGCCGCCCTGCGCGGTATTCACGTGCCAGCTGCCCGCGACCTGGTCGTTCTTCGTATACATGTACTGGCCGAACAGCTTCACGTACTTCAGGTCGTAGGTCGCGCCGACTTGCGCGATGCCCTGGCTCTTCATGCCGGCCACCAGCGCGCTCAGGTCACGCGGGCCGTTGTTGAAGTTCACGTACTGATAGACCGCGGTCGCCGCGAACGGGCCGTTCGCGTAGTTGAACTGCGCGCTCCACTTCTTCGAGCCGTTGTCGCCGGCCTGGTTGCCGAGCGCGTACATCGCGCCGAAATTCAGGCCACCGAACGAAGGCGACGTGTACGACAGCGCGTTGTTCCAGCCCGAATCGCCGACGGCACCCTGGTCGCTCGGGTAGGTCGGGAACGTGCCGAGGCCGAGGAACACGTGGTACACCATCGGCGAGAACGTGTACGAGTCGTAGAACGGGTTGAACAGGATCGTCGACAGGAACAGGTGCGTCGTCAGGCGGCCGGCCGTCACCGTGCCGTACGGCGAATCGATGCCGACGTACGCGTTGCGTGCGAAGAACGTGTCGCCCTGGAAGCGGCCGAACTGGCCGTTCTGCGCGCGGAAGAAGCTTTCCAGCGTGAAGATCGCCTTGTAGCCGTTGCCGAGATCCTCGGCGCCGTGCATGCCCCAGTACGACGTCGACATCCCGCCGCCGCTCACGTTCCACGCGCGGTCGCCGCCCGGGAACTTGGTGGCGCCGACCCATTCGTCGACCTGACCGTAGAGCGACACGCTCGACTGTGCATGGACGGGAGCGGTAGCCGCCACGCAGGCAGCCGCGGCGATCAGCTTGACGGACGTGCGCGACGCACGGCGAGCGAATGCTTTCATTGGATCTCCAGATTTTGTCGAATTGTCGATAAGTGGCGCGAGCGTTGTTTTTTGGAGCCGAGTGCTTGCGTCGTATGGGGCGCAGCCATCTTTACGGATCATTCGTCCGGTCAAAATTGCGCACACTTATTGCGGGTATAGCGGCAGCATTAACTTCGCGGAATTGATACATGGCCGGGTACCCGCCGGCGGCCCGGCGTGGACGCGGTCGCACGGCCGGACAGCCGCGTGGCACATGCGAGCCGGGCGCGAAAGATAGCGCAATGCGACGGGAAAATCAGCGGAAATCTGTGCGCGACTGTGGCGAATTCGCATCAGCCGCCGGAGGGACGAGCGCGCGGGCGCTCAGTTTCGGTAGAACGGGGAGAAATACGGCGAGTGCGCAGGCTCTTCCTGCGAGCGGGGCGGCGGCATCGGACGGCCGCCGCGCTCCTCGTTGTAGCGCGCGACGTCGGCGCGGATCGAACCGGCGCGCAACGGCACGTTGCCGCCGCCCGGCGGGCGCGGCATCTGGCGCACGTCGGCGCTGATCGGGCGATACGGGCTTTGCGCGGCGTAATGACCATACGACGGCGTCGGCCGCAGCCCCCAGCGGGAACCGTAGCCGCTCACGCCGCCGGCGCGTGCACCGCCGGGGGGCGTAACGTGGCGCCAGACGGGAGCACCGCCGGCCGGCTGACCGTACGCGCGCATGTCGCCGCCACCGAAACCGTGGCCGCCGAATGCATGACCGCCGTGCGGCGGCTGCGCGAGCGCGAACGGCATCAGCAATGCGCCGAGCACGCCCGCCACCCATCGTCCGATCTTCCGTTTCACCCGTTCCGTCATCGTGCAATGCCTGTCCATGCCCGCCGCCGGCTCCTTTCGGCCGACCCAAGGCTTTCAGCAGTAATTTATGAGCGCGCCGAAAGCGTGTCGAGCCAAAAAGTGTTATGTCGCCGGCATCGGTGTAACACCATGTTACTGCTAGGTTTTTTCACTTCGGCACGCGACCGGGACAGAACATTCTTCTGCCGTTTTGCGCATGGTCGGGCAGGTGCCGCGAACACTATCGCATGAGATCGATTCATCAATCGATTCTCACAATGAATTTGTGTAGTGAATCATCAACCGGGACAATGGCGCCATCCGCGCGCGCGACGCGCGCCCCCGTCGTTTCCGAATCGAGTTCCCGATGGCCCGTCCCCGTTTTCTTCCCGACAACTTCACGCTCGCGCTCGTCGGCACCGTCGTGCTCGCGAGCCTGCTGCCCTGCCGCGGCCCGGCCGCCCATGCGTTCAACTGGGCGACCAACATCGCCGTCGGCCTGCTGTTCTTCCTGCACGGCGCGAAGCTGTCGCGCGAAGCCGTCGTCGCGGGCGCGACCCACTGGCGGCTGCACGCGGTCGTGCTGCTCAGCACGTTCGCGCTGTTCCCGCTGCTCGGCCTCGCGCTGAAGCCGGTACTGCAGCCGCTCGTCACGCCGACGCTGTATGCGGGCGTGCTGTTCCTGTGCACGCTGCCGTCGACGGTCCAGTCGTCGATCGCGTTCACGTCGATCGCGAAGGGCAACGTGCCGGCCGCCGTGTGCGCGGCATCCGCGTCGAGCCTGCTCGGGATCTTCGTCACGCCGGCGCTCGTCGGGCTGATGATCACGTCGCAATCGGCCGCCGCCGCGTCGCCGTGGAGCACCGTCGGCAGCATCGTGATGCAGCTGCTCGTGCCGTTCATCGCCGGCCAGTTGCTGCGGCCCGTGATCGGCGGCTGGATCGACCGCAACCGCGGCGTGCTGCGCTTCGTCGACCAGGGCTCGATCCTGCTCGTCGTCTACGTCGCGTTCAGCGAGGCCGTCAACGAAGGCCTCTGGCACCAGATCCCGCCGCGCGCGCTCGGCGGCCTGCTCGTCGTCAACCTCGTGCTGCTCGCGATCGCGCTGCTGCTGACCGCGTTCGTCAGCAAGCGGCTCGGCTTCAACCGCGCCGACCAGATCACGATCATCTTCTGCGGCTCGAAGAAGAGCCTCGCGGCCGGCGTGCCGATGGCGAAGGTGATCTTCTCGGCGAACGCGGTCGGGGCGATCGTGCTGCCGCTGATGCTGTTCCACCAGATCCAGCTGATGGCGTGCGCGGCGCTCGCGCAGCGCTGGGGCGCGCGCGACATGAGCGGCGAGCACGACGAGGGCGACGCGGCATCGGCGCCCGGCGCGCTGAGCGCGGGCAAGCGCTGACGATCGGGGCGGCGGGACGGCCGCCGGGTGGTGCCGTCCCGGGGCCGTTCCTTCTGCCTTCTGCCTTCTGCCTTCTGCCTTCTGCCTTCCGCCTTCCGCCTTCCGCCTTCCGCCTTCCGCCTTCCGCCTTCCGCCTTCTGCCTTCCGCCTTCCGCCTTCCGCCTTCTGCCTTCTGCCTTCTGCCTTCTGCCTTCTGCCTTCCGCCTTCCGCCTTCCCGCCTTCCCGCCTTCCCGTCTTCCCACCGCAACGCCCTCCCACCCACGCACCGACACGCCCCCACGCGATGCACCAGCAACGCCCGTCGCGTCACGAAATCTTCATTCAATTCTCCACGAGCGGTGCCGTTAAGTCGGGCGTCCCGTCGATTCGGCTGCCCTCGCCCATGCCCGCGCCCCACCCCGACTCCGCCGCCGCCCGCACCACCCGCCTGATCGCGGAGCGTGCGCTGGCCGCCGTCTTCCAGCCGATCGTCGATCTCGGGTCGGGGACGGTCGTCGGCTACGAGGGCCTGATACGCGGCCCGCGCGGCACCGACCTCGAAACGCCCGCCGCGCTGTTCGCGCAGGCCGCGCGCGACGGCGAGACCATCGCGCTCGAACAGGCCGCCGCGCTCACCTGCCTCGACGCGTTCGCGGCGCTCGGCTGCGACGGCAAGCTGTTCCTCAATTTCAGCGCGGGCACGATCCTGCAGCTCGCGCGCGAACGCGAGCGCGCCCGCCAACGGCTCGACCGTGCGCGGGTCGGCGCCGAGCGCATCGTGATCGAACTGACCGAGCAGAACGCGACGACGGACATCGCCCATATCGGGCCGGCCGTCGCGTCGCTGCGCGACGCCGGCATCCAGTTCGCGCTCGACGACTACGGCACCGCGAACGCGAGCATGAACCTGTGGCTGCGCCTGCATCCGGACGTCGTGAAGATCGACCGCTTCTTCATCCACGACATCGCGCGCGACCCGCTGAAGTTCGAAGCCGTGAAGGCGATGCAGCACTTCGCGCAGGCGAGCGGCGCGCAACTGATCGCGGAAGGCATCGAGAACGAAAGCGACCTGATCGTCGTGCGCGACATGGGCATCTGCTGCGTGCAGGGTTTCCTGCTCGGCCGGCCGAACGCGCGGCCGTCGCGGGTCGTCGCACCGGCCGCGCGCGACGCGATCCGCGCGCCGCACATCGCGGTGTTTCCCGGCGCGACGCGCCCGGTGCGGCCGGCCGGCACGATCGCCGGGAAGATGCTGGTTCCGGCGCCGGCCCTGCCGCGCGACGCGACCAGCAACGACGTGCTCGACCTGTTCAACCGGATGCCCGACCTGCACGCGGTCGCACTCGTCGAACGCGGGCGGCCCGTCGCGCTCGTGAATCGCCGCGGCTTCATCGACCGCTTCGCGCTGCCGTACCACCGCGAAGTGTTCGGGAAGAAGCCGTGCCTGCAGTTCGCGAACGACGCGCCGCTGATGATCGACAACGCGACGACGTTCGAGCAGCTCGCGATGCTGCTCGCAAGCCACGACCAGCGCTACCTCGCGGACGGCTTCGTGATCACCGAACACGGCCGCTACGTCGGGCTCGGCACCGGCGAGAGCCTCGTGCGCGCGGTGACCGAGATGCGCATCGAGGCCGCGCGCTATGCGAACCCGCTGACGTTCCTGCCCGGCAACATCCCGATCAGCGCGCACATCGACCGCCTGCTCCAGCGCGACGCCGGCTTTCATGCGTGCTACGTCGACCTGAACCAGTTCAAGCCGTTCAACGACCAGTACGGCTACTGGCAGGGCGACGAGGTGCTGAAGTTCGCCGCGACGGTGCTGGCCGGCGTGTGCGATCCGCAGCGCGACTTTCTCGGGCACGTCGGCGGCGACGATTTCCTCGTGCTGTTCCAGCGCGACGACTGGCGCAAACGCGCCGCCGACGCGATCGCGCGCTTCAACGACGGCGCGCAGCGCTTCTACACGCAGGCCGACCGGCAGGCGGGCGGGCTGCGCGGCGAGGACCGCCACGGCAACCCGGCGTTCTTCGGTTTCGTGACGATGGCGATCGGCGCGGTCGGCGTGCCGGCCGGCGCGCACGGCGCGAAGCGCTACGGCAGCGACGAGATCGCATCGGTCGCCGCGCTCGCGAAGCGGCGCGCGAAGCAGCAGCCGGACGGGCTCGCGGTCGTCGACCTCGATGCGGGCCGCGCCGCGCTGCGCGATCGCGGCGAACCGCCGGCCATGGCAATACGCTGACCGGCGGGCAGCCGGCCTCCCTCGTTCGCGGACGCGGGAGGCCGGCTGCGGCGGCGATACGGCGGCGATGCGCCGTCGTCCGTCGCGCCCGGACGCCCGCCGCACTGCCGGGCCGCTCGTTGCGCCCGGCCTTCCCGCCGGCCCGAGCAAGCCGCCGGGCACGCGTGCGCGCACGCGCGAAGCCGGCACGCTGGCCGCCACTTCCCGCTCGCCGGGCACCCGCACGTCCGCCTTGCCTTTTTCGTGTTTTGTTTAGTATTTTTAGTAACGTCGTTTTCGCAGATTAGCGCTTAAAAACCGGTAATTTTCGGGTATTCCCCGGTTATCCGGCCCGAATTCCGCGATACGTTTTACTATACAATCGCTTCCACCCTAAACAAACCGGACCCCGAACGATGGGTACCACCATTCGCGATGTGGCGCGGGCGGCAGAGGTCTCGATCGGCACCGTCTCCCGCGCGCTGAAAAACCAGCCGGGCCTGTCCGAAGCCACGCGTGCGCGCATCGTCCAGATCGCGCAGCGGCTCGGCTACGATCCCGCGCAGCTGCGGCCGCGCATCCGCCGGCTCACCTTCCTGCTGCATCGCCAGCACAACCGCTTTCCGGCCAGCCCGTTCTTCTCGCACGTGCTGCACGGCGTCGAGGACGCCTGCCGCGAGCGCGGCATCGTGCCGACGCTGCTCACGGTCGGGCCGAACGACGACGTGCTGCGCCAGATGCGCCCGCACGCGCCCGACGCGATCGCGGTGGCCGGCTTCATCGAGCCGGAGACGATCGAGGCGCTCGCCGCGACCGGCCGGCCGCTCGTGCTGATCGACCTGTGGGCGCCCGGCCTGCGCTCGGTGAACATCGACAACGCAACGGGTGCGGCGCTCGCGATGCGCCACCTGCTCGCCACCGGCCGCACGCGGATTGCGTTCATCGGCGGCTCGCCCGCGCACTACAGCATCGCGCAGCGCGCGATCGGCTACCGGCGCGCGTTCTTCGAAGCCGGGCGGCTGTTCGATCCCGCCTACGAAGTGACGATCGACGCGGGGCTCGATCCCGACACGGGCGCCGCGCGCGCGATGGAGCAGCTGCTCGACGCGCCGGGCCCGCGCCCCGAAGCCGTGTTCGCGTACAACGACGCGGCCGCGCTCGCCGCGCAGCGCGTGTGCACCGCGCGCGGCCTGCGGATTCCGGACGACATCGCGATCGTCGGCTTCGACAACATCCCGGCCGCCGCGCACGCGAGCCCGCCGCTCACGACGCTCGCGGTCGACAAGGAAGCGCTCGGCCGCCGCGGCGTCGAGTTGCTGCTCGCCGACTCGCCCGAACGCACCGAGATTTCCCTGCCCGTCGAGCTGATCGTGCGGGCCAGCAGTCAGCCCGCCGGCTCCCCGGCACTCGATACCGCCACGGTCACCGAATCATGAACATGCCCCCGGTCCAACCCTGCACGGCCGCGCCGGCCGCCCACACGCAAGCCGCGCCGTTCGTCGCGAGTTTCCGCGATCCGTCGTTCCTGCTGTCGCACATCGAGGACACGCTGCGCTTCTACGCAACCAACGCGTTCGACCCGACGGGCGGCTTCTACCACTACTTCCGCGACGACGGCAGCATCTACAACCGCACGTCGCGCCACCTCGTCAGCAGTTGCCGGTTCGTCTTCAACTACGCGATGGCATACCGGCATTTCGGCGATCCGCGCCACCTGGAATACGCGCGCCACGGGCTGCGCTTCCTGCGCGACGCGCACTGGGACGACGAACTGCAGGGCTACGACTGGGAACTCGACTGGCGCGACGGTGCGAAGCGCGCGACGCTCGACGGCACGCGCCACTGCTACGGGCTCGCGTTCGTGCTGCTCGCGGCCGCGCACGCGACGATGGCCGGCATCGACGAGGCACGCCCGCTGATCGCGGCCACCTACGAGCTCGCCGAGCACCGCTTCTGGGACGCGGCTGCGGGCCTCTACGCGGACGACGCGACGCCGAACTGGATCGTGTCGTCGTACCGCGGCCAGAACGCGAACATGCACATGACCGAGGCGCTGCTCGCGGCCCACGAGGCGACCGGCCACCTCACGTACCTCGATCGCGCGGAAAAGCTCGCGTCCCACATCACGCAGCGCCAGGCCGCGCTGTCGGGCGGGCTCGTGTGGGAGCACTACCATGCGGACTGGTCGGTCAACTGGGACTACAACAAGGAAGACAGCTCGAACATCTTCCGCCCGTGGGGCTTCCAGCCCGGGCACCAGACCGAATGGGCAAAGCTGCTGCTGATCCTCGAACGGCACCGCCCGCTCGACTGGCTCGTGCCGCGCGCGGCCGAGCTGTTCGACGCCGCGCTCACGCACGCATGGGACGCCGACCACGGCGGCCTGTACTACGGCTTCGGCCCCGACTTCACGATCTGCGACCACAACAAGTATTTCTGGGTGCAGGCGGAGACCTTCGCGGCGGCCGCGATGCTCGGCGCGCGCACCGGCAGCGAGCGCTTCTGGGACTGGTACGACGAGATCTGGCGCTATAGCTGGGCGCACTTCGTCGATCACCGCTACGGCGCGTGGTACCGCATCCTCACCTGCGACAACCGCAAGTACAGCGACGAGAAGAGTCCGGCCGGCAAGACCGACTATCACACGATGGGCGCGTGCTACGACGTGCTGACAACCCTCGCGCGCGCGCAGCGCAGCGAGCCGACGCAATGAGCGGCGGCACGTTTCCGGCTTTCGTGTCGGCAGGTGACATCCTGACCGACATGGTGCGCGCGGGCGATGCGCAATGGACGTCGGTACCGGGCGGCGCCGGCTGGAACGTCGCGCGCGCGGTTGCGCGGCTCGGCGTGCCGAGCGCGCTCGCGGGATCGATCGGCGAAGACTGCTTCTCCGACGTGCTGTGGCGCACGAGCGACGCGGCCGGGCTCGACCTGCGCTTCCTGCAGCGCGTCGCACGGCCGCCGCTGCTCGCGATCGTTCACGAGACACGCCCGCCCGCGTATTTCTTCATCGGCGAAGCGAGCGCCGATCTCTCGTTCGATCCGGCGCGGCTGCCGGCCGGCTGGACCGACCACGTGAAATGGGCACATTTCGGCTGCATCAGCCTCGTGCGCGAGCCGCTCGCCGGCACGCTGGCCGCGCTCGCGGCCGACCTGCACGCGCGCGGCGTGAAGATCAGCTTCGACCCGAACGTCCGGAACCTGATGACGGCCGCGTACCGGCCGACGCTGGAAAAGATGGCCGCGCTCGCCGACCTGATCAAGGTGTCCGACGAGGACCTGCGGCACCTGTTCGGCGGCGACGGCCCCGACGCGATTGCCGCGGTGCGCACGCTGAACCCGCGCGCGGCCGTGCTCGTCACGCGCGGTGCGCAGGCGGCGACGCTCTACGCGGACGGCGACGTGCATGAAGCCAGCCCGCCGCGCGTCGAGGTGGCCGACACCGTCGGTGCGGGCGACGCGTCGATCGGCGGCATGCTGTTCAGCCTGATGGCCGCACCGCAGCGCACGTGGCGCGAGCATCTCGTGTTCGCGCTGGCCGCGGGCGCAGCGGCGTGCCGGCATACAGGTGCGCACGCGCCGACGCTCGACGAGGTCGTCGCACTGATCGAACGCTGACGGCACGCCGATGGCACGAACGGTGACCGGACGCTGTTCGGTCACCGATAAGCGGCGCTGTACATGCTGCGCCGCAGTGCTACGATGAAGTGTCCTTTTGCGGGAGAGCACCATGGACACGAACACGTTCACGAAAGGCATCTACACGGCCAAGGCGCATACCCAGCACGCGGGCAACGGGCAGTTCCAGGGTTACGTGATCCTCTCGCGCGACGACGGGGACGACACCGAGAACACGCGTTACGACGTCCACTCGACGAGCCCCAGCGAGGAAGAGGCGTTCGACGAGGCGAAAGCGCTCGCGCACCGGATTCTCGGCGAGATCGAGCTGTAACGCCCACCGACCTTCAGGCGCGACTCAGAGCAGCCGCGCCACCATCGATACCAGCATCGTCAGCACCAGCGTCGACATGAACGGGAACGGGTAGCGCCGCCCGCCGAGCGTCAGCGTGACGTCGCCCGGCATCCGCCCGATGCCGAGCTTGCCGAGCCACGGCCAGCAGCGCGTCAGGATCATCACCGCGACGAACGTCGTCAACAGCCAGCGCAGCATGCTAGGGCCTGTCAGAGTGCGTGCGAGCGATCGCCGCGCGCGAACGCGTCGAGCGTGCCGTCGATGCCGCGCGAGAACGCGATCACCTTGAACAGCTCGCCCATCTCGGCCTCGGAAATCAGCTTCTGCACCGCGTTCGCGGCCGGCAGGAATTCACGGATGTCCGACGGATCGATCGCGGCCAGCGCGTCGGTGATGCCCGCGTTCAGCAGGAAGCGCGCCTGCGACGTGTAACCGAGCAGGTCGGCGCCGGTCGCGATGGCCGCGTCGTAGATGCCGGTGAATTCGACGTGCGCGGTGATGTCCTGCAGCCCCGGGTACAGGAACGGATCGTCGTGCGCATGGTGCCGGTAGTGGCACATCAGCGTGCCGCGGCCGCGCTGCGGGTGGTAGTACTCGTGCGCGGGAAAGCCGTAGTCGACCAGCAGCACCGCGCCGCGCCCGAGCATCGTGCAGACGGTGCGCGTGAACGCCAGCGCGGCCTCGTGCGTCTCGGTCACGTAACCGTCGCCCGCCTCGTCGAGCCCCGCGAGCACCGCCGGCAGGCCGGCCGGCGCAGCAGGACGGTCCTCGAACACGAACGCCTGCCGCGCATCGAGCGCGACACCGCGCTCCTGCCATGCGCCGCCCGCCTTCGCGAACAGGCGCACGGGCATCGCATCGAGCACCTCGTTGCCGACCACGACGCCGTCGAACCGCTCGGGCAGCGCGTCGAGCCAGCGCACCTTCGCGGCGAGCGCCGGCGCGGCGGCCGTGATCGTGTCGCGCTGCCGTTCGCGCAGCTCGCCGGACAGGTCGACGATCAGGTATTCGTCGAGTCCGGCGCCCAGCGCGTCGAGCGCCGCGAGCAGACCGGCCGCGAGCTTGCCCGTGCCGGCGCCGAATTCCATCACGCAACGCGTGCCGCTCGCCGCGAGCGCTTCCGCGACCGGCCGCGCGAGCGTCTGTGCGAACAGCGGCGACAGCTCGGGGGCGGTGACGAAGTCGCTGCCGTCGTCGGCGCGGCGCCCGAACTTGCGCGCGCCGCCGCTGTAATAGCCGAGGCCGGGCGCGTACAGCGCACGCTCCATGAAGCGGTCGAACGGCAGCCAGCCGCCGGCCGCCGCGATCTCGTCGCGCAGTTGCGCAGCAAGGGTTTCGGACTGCGCAAGCGCGTCAGGGCCGGGAGCAGGTAAACTAGCGGGTTCGTGAGCTTTCGGGTTCATCCCGGCATTGTAAATGACCGTTTCAGCCGATACGTCGACCCTGCGCGTGGCGCTCGTCACCGGTGCCCTGGGCAGCGCGGCCGACGCCGCGTCGATCGGTCGTGCGCTCGCGACGGGATTCGCCCGGCACGGCTGGGACGTCGCGTTGCAGCGCAGCCCCGGCACGCCGCATGCGGCCGCCGACGCGCTCGTCGCCGAAGTCGCGGCGCTCGGCCGCCGCGCGGTCGTGCTCGACGCCGATCTGGCCCTGGAAGCCGAAGCCGCCGCACTCGTCGCCGCGTGCGGCGCGGCGCTCGGCCGGCCCGCGTGCGCGGTGTTCGTGAGCGCCAGCGCAGGCGCCGACGACGCGCACACGGTAGACGGCGCGTCGCTCGCCGGCGCACTCGCGCGCAACGTGACGGCGCCGCTCGCGCTGGCCCGCGCGCTCGCCGATGCGACGCCCGACGCCGCGCGCGAGCACGAAGCGCTGCGCGCATGCGCGATCCACGTGCTGGACCAGGCGCTGTTTCACCCTGCGCCTGCGCAGTTGTCGCACGCGTTGATGCAGGCCGCGCTGAACCGCGCGACGTCGGCGCTGGCGCTGGCGCTCGCGCCGAAGGTGCGGGTCGCGGCGCTCGTGCGCGGCCACGCGGCGCACGCGGACGACATCGCCGCGGCCGCCTGCTATCTCGCGAGCGCGCCCGGCGTCACGGGCGCGACGCTGACCGTCGACGGCGGCGAGCACCTCGTGCCGCCGGCCGCCGGCCCGAATGAATGAACTGCGCGGATCGCGCGGCCTGACTGCCGCCGCCCGCGCCGCTTTGCGTGTGCGCACGCCAATTTGACTGGGACGACCATGTTTTCCGCTCTCCTGCACCCCCGCCTCGCGGACTGCCGCAGGCTCTACCTGCGCGACTACGAAGTGCACATCAACATCGGTGCCTTCGAACACGAGAAGCGCGGCGAGCAGCGCGTCGTCATCAACGTCGACCTGTTCGTGCCGCTCGCGCTGTCCACTCCCGTGGACGACCGGCTGCATGAAGTCGTCGACTACGACCTGATGAAGCAGAGCGTCGCGCAATGCGTGGCGCGCGGCCACATCCACCTGCAGGAAACGCTGTGCGACGCGATCGCCGCGCACCTGCTGGCGCACGACGCCGTGCGCGCGGTACGCGTCTGTACCGAGAAACCGGACGCTTATCCGGACTGCGACGCCGTCGGCGTCGAAGTCTTTCGCATCAAGGACGAGGAGCGCGCATGAACGCCCCCCACATGAATGACGCGGCGGCCGATGCCGCCACCCACGACGCAGCCGCCGCCCCGGCCGGCCGCCAGGCGCTGACGCGCCGCGAACAGAAGGAAGCGTACGAGAACAACAAGCTGTTCAAGCGGATCGTGCGCCAGGTCGGCCAGGCAATCGGCGACTTCAACATGATCGAGCAGGGCGACAAGGTGATGGTGTGCCTGTCGGGCGGCAAGGACAGCTACGCGATGCTCGACGTGCTGCTGCGCCTGCGCGAGCGCGCGCCGATCGATTTCGACATCGTCGCGGTAAACCTCGACCAGAAGCAGCCGGGCTTCCCCGAGCACGTGCTGCCCGAGTACCTGAAGCAGGTCGGCGTGCCGTTCCACATCGAGAACCAGGACACCTACAGCATTGTCAAGCGGCTCGTGCCCGAAGGCAAGACGACCTGCTCGCTGTGCTCGCGGCTGCGCCGCGGGATCCTGTACCGCGTGGCCGGCGAGCTCGGCGCGACCAAGATCGCGCTCGGCCATCACCGCGACGACATCGTGCAGACGCTGCTGCTCAACATGTTCTACGGCGGCAAGCTGAAGGGGATGCCGCCGAAGCTGCAGTCGGACGACGGCAAGAACATCGTGATCCGCCCGCTCGCGTACGTGAAGGAAACCGATCTCGAGAAATACGCGGAGCTTCGCGAATTCCCGATCATCCCGTGCAACCTGTGCGGCAGCCAGCCGAACCTGAAGCGCGCGGAAATGAAGGCGCTGATCCGCGAATGGGACAAGCGCTTCCCGGGCCGCGTCGACAACATGTTCAACGCGCTCGCGAAGGTCGTGCCGTCGCACCTGATGGACACGACGCTGTACCCGTTCCAGTCGCTGCGTGCGACCGGCGAGGCCGATCCGCAAGGCGACATCGCGTTCGACGAGGAACCATGCGCGTCGGGCGACGACGCAGCGGCGCCGGGTGAGCCGATCGCGGCCCGGCCGATCTCGATCGTCCAGTTCGACGACCTGTAAGCAGGGCCCGAACACCCGCCGGAACGGGGCCGCGCGGCCCTTTTCCGGCGCCGTCGCCCCGCCGCGACAGGCCCGGAACGGCGGGGGCCGCATGCTAAAATGGTCGGCTTCGAACTCCTCTGACAAGCTGGCGCCATGAATATCGTGATTTTGGCGGCAGGCACCGGCAAGCGCATGCGTTCCGCGCTGCCGAAAGTGCTTCACCCCCTGGCCGGCAGGCCGCTCCTCTCCCACGTCATCGACACCGCGCGCACGCTGCAGCCGTCCCGGCTCGTCGTCGTCGTCGGTCACGGTGCCGAGCAGGTCCAGGCCGCCGTCGCCGCGCCCGACGTCCAGTTCGCGGTGCAGGCCGAGCAGCTCGGCACCGGCCACGCGGTGCGTCAGGCGCTGCCGCTCCTCGATCCCGCGCAACCGACGCTCGTGCTGTACGGCGACGTGCCGCTCACGCGCGCGTCGACGCTGCAGCGCCTCGTCGATGCCGCGCGCGAAGGCCGCTACGGGATTCTCACCGTCACGCTCGACGATCCGACCGGCTACGGCCGCATCGTGCGCGACGCGGCCGGCTTCGTCACGCGCATCGTCGAGCAGAAGGACGCGTCGCCCGACCAGCTGAAGATCGCCGAGATCAACACGGGCATCATCGTCACGCCCACGGCCCAGCTGTCGATGTGGCTCGGCGCGCTGAAGAACGAGAACGCGCAGGGCGAGTACTACCTGACCGACGTCGTCGAACTCGCGATCGAGGCCGGTTTCGAGGTCGTCACCGCGCAGCCCGACGAGGAATGGGAAACGCTCGGCGTGAACAGCAAGGCGCAGCTTGCCGAGCTCGAACGCATTCATCAGCGCAATATCGCGGAAACGCTGCTCGTCGACGGCGTCACGCTCGCCGATCCGGCACGCGTCGACGTGCGCGGCACGCTGCGCTGCGGCCGCGACGTGTCGATCGACGTGAACTGCGTGTTCGAGGGCAACGTGACGCTCGCGGACAACGTGACGATCGGCGCGAACTGCGTGATCCGCAACGCGTCGGTCGGCGCGGGCACGCGCATCGACGCGTTCACGCACATCGACGGCGCCGAGCTCGGCGCGCACACCGTGATCGGCCCGTACGCGCGGCTGCGCCCCGGCGCGCAGCTCGCGGACGAAGCGCACGTCGGCAACTTCGTCGAGGTGAAGAACGCGGTGATCGGCCACGGCTCGAAGGCGAACCACCTCACGTACATCGGCGACGCCGACATCGGCGCGCGCGTGAACATCGGCGCGGGCACGATCACCTGCAACTACGACGGCGCGAACAAGTTCCGCACCGTGATCGAGGACGACGTGTTCGTCGGCTCCGACACGCAGCTGGTCGCGCCCGTGCGCGTCGGCCGCGGCGTGACGATCGCCGCCGGCACGACGATCTGGAAGGACGTGGCCGAAGGCCTGCTCGCGTTGAACGAGAAGACCCAGACCGCGAAGAGCGGCTACGTCCGCCCGGTCAAGAAGAAAAGCTGAACCTTTTGCGGGCGCCCCGGCGGCGCCCGCGTCGACTTACAGGACTGATCCTCATGTGTGGCATTGTCGGCGCAGTTGCGCAACGTAATATCGTTCCGGTGCTGATCGAAGGTCTGCGGCGCCTCGAATACCGTGGCTACGACTCGTGCGGCGTCGCCGTGCTCGAGCCGGATGCGCCGAAGCGCGCGCGCAGCGTCGAACGCGTCGCCGATCTCGACGCGCAGGTGCGCGAATCGCACCTCGAAGGCACGACGGGCGTCGCGCACACGCGCTGGGCCACGCACGGCGCACCCGTCACGCACAACGCGCACCCGATCTTCTCGTCGAACGCGCTCGCGCTCGTCCACAACGGCATCATCGAGAACTTCGAGCCGCTGCGCGAAGCGCTGCGCGCGAAGGGCTACGAATTCGTGTCGCAAACCGACACCGAAGTGATCGCCCACCTCGTGCACAGCCTGTATCGCGGCAACCTGTTCGACGCGGTGCGCGAAGCCGTGCAGCAGCTGCACGGCGCGTATGCGATCGCCGTGATCCACAAGGACCAGCCGCACACCGTCGTCGGCGCGCGCCAGGGCTCGCCGCTCGTGGTCGGCCATGGCGACGGCGAGAACTTCCTCGCGTCCGACGCACTCGCGCTCGCGGGCAGCACCGACCACTTCACGTTCCTCGAGGAAGGCGACGTGTGCGAGCTGTCGCTCGACGGCGTGAAGATCGTCGACCGGGACGGCGCGCTCGCGCAGCGCGAGATCCGCGTGGTCAGCGCATACGGCGGCGCGGTCGAGCTGGGCCCGTATCGCCACTTCATGCAGAAGGAAATCTTCGAGCAACCGCGCGCGATCAGCGATACCGTGCCGCAAACCGAAGCCTTCGACGCGACGCTGTTCGGCGACGCCGCGCCCGCCGCGTTCGCGGAGATCGACAGCCTGCTGATCCTCGCATGCGGCACGAGCTACTACTCGGGCCTCACCGCCAAGTACTGGCTCGAATCGATCGCGAAGATCCCGACCCAGGTCGAGATCGCGAGCGAATACCGCTACCGCGAATCGGTGCCGAACCCGCGCCAGCTCGTGCTCGTGATCTCGCAGTCGGGCGAGACGGCCGACACGCTCGCGGCGCTCAAGCACGCGCAGTCGCTCGGCCACACGCACACGCTCGCCGTGTGCAACGTCGCGACGAGCGCGATGGTGCGCCTCACCGAGATGCAGTTCCTGACGCACGCGGGCACCGAGATCGGTGTTGCGTCGACGAAGGCGTTCACGACGCAGCTCGTCGCGCTGTTCGTGCTGGCCGCGACGCTCGGCAAGCTGCGCGGTCACGTCGATGCCGCGCAGGAAGCCGAGTTCCTGAAGCAGTTGCGCCACCTGCCGGCCGCGCTGAACAGCGTGCTGGCACTGGAGCCGCAGATCATCGCGTGGTCGGAGGAATTCGCGCGCAAGGAAAACGCGCTGTTCCTCGGCCGCGGGCTGCACTACCCGATCGCGCTCGAGGGCGCGCTGAAGCTGAAGGAAATCTCGTACATCCACGCCGAGGCCTATCCGGCCGGCGAACTGAAGCACGGGCCGCTCGCGCTCGTCACGGAAGCGATGCCGGTCGTCACGGTCGCACCGAACGACACGCTGCTCGAGAAGCTGAAGTCGAACATGCAGGAAGTGCGTGCGCGCGGCGGCGAGCTGTACGTGTTCGCCGATGCCGACACGCAGATCGTCAACGACGACGGCCTGCACGTGATCCGGATGCCGGAGCATTACGGGCAACTGTCGCCGATCCTGCACGTCGTGCCGCTGCAGCTGCTCGCGTATCACACCGCGTGCGCGCGCGGCACCGACGTCGACAAGCCGCGGAACCTCGCGAAATCGGTGACGGTGGAGTAAGGCGGGACGACCGGGACGGCCCCGCGAAGCCGTCCCGACCCCGTATCGGCTCGAAGCCGGCCATTCGGGCAGGCCATTCGGCCAGGTCGAAATATGTACCACGTAGTGGCATATAATCCTGTGCTGACCTGATCGGCCCGACATGCCGGTAATCGGCGGCGCGGGATCGTGCCGGACAAGGTCGGGCAGGCGCGGGTTTGCGTATTCCTGTTCGCCAAACCCGGCCGGGACGACATCGACGCACGCGAACGGCGTGCCGTCAGAAAGCTCGCCGCGGATGTCGGGCGCCGCACCGGCGCCGATATCGCGACGCTGGTCACACTGAAAGAGCGGGTGGAGATTTGCAATGGCCAGGAGTCGATTCAAGAGCGACGCAACGGAGGCGATCCACAGCGCCGCGTCGGGCCTCTATCGTGCCGCGTTGATCGACAAGAAGACGATGCGCGAATACGACGATCTCCGCATCGAAGCCGCCCCGCAGTTCGATCCGGAAGCCATCGCCCGCATCCGCAAATCCGTCAATGTCAGCCAGAGCGTGTTCGCGCTCTACCTGAACACGACGACGTCGACGATCCGCCAATGGGAACAGGGCGACAAGCGGCCGGGCGGCATCGCCGCACGGATGCTCCAGATCGTCGAGAAACACGGGCTCGAGGTGTTCTCCTGAACCGCCCCCCCGAATCCCCCTGCACGGCCGCCCCCGCACCGGATACCGCGACGCGCCCCGCAACGAATATGACGGAGACACAATGGCAGTAAGACTCTTTGGATGCGGATTGCTCGCGCTGACGTTCGCGTCGACGGGCTGGGCCGCCGAGCACTACGTCGAAGTCTGGAACCCGCCCGAGGCGCGGCAGCCGGCCGCCCGCACGCCGGCCGCGCACACCGGCGCCGATGCACGCGCCGGCAAGAGCGTGGAGAAGCACGCGAATGCCACACCGAAAGCCGCGGTGAAACCGCACAAGCGCCGTGTCGCGCAGGCGGTGAAAGCCGGCTCGCATCGTCCGCCCGCCACCGCGGCCGAGACGCCGGCCGCACCGCGCCCCGTCGCGCAGCCCGCGCCGGGACGCCTGACGGTCATGCAGCCGGCTGCGCCCGATGCGCAGCACGCACTGAATTACTCCGACATCCCGCGGCAATACACACCGGACGGCAACGTGCTGCGCGTCGGCACGCACAACCGCTCCGCGGAGGTGACTCGATAATGGAAGCGCAAACCTACCACGGCTACCAGATCTGGGGCCACGCGATCCTGCAGCAGGACGAGATCCTGCAGCCCGAGCGCTTCGCGGCGAGCGGCACGATCACGCAGAACAACAAGCTGGTGGAGGCGTCCGGCGTGCTCGGCGTGTTCGACACCGAGGACGACGCGCGCGAAGCCGGGCTCGAATGGGCCCGCGCCTGGATCGACAGCCACCGCTGAGCGTGCGCAACCTGCGCGCCGTGGTCGACGCCGGGCACGAGTCGGCCGCGAGCCGACAATGAAAAAAGGGGCATCATGGACGCCCCTTTGTCATTCGAACCAGGACAACTCAAGCCGCGGCCCGTGGCGGCCGCACCGCCGCCTGCGGCCGGCCGACGAACCGTGCCAGCCCGACAATCGCGGCCAGCGTCGCGAGGTACGCGACGATCTGGATGCCCGCCGGGCGCGCGGTATAGCCGATCAGCGTATGCAGCGCCTTGCCGACGATGCTCGATTCCTTGAGCAGCCACGACGTATCCCAGACCGCATCGCCCCACGACGGCACGAGGCCTGCCGCGAGCAGGAAGCCGACGCACTGGCTGGCCATCCCCGCCGCGAGCAGCACGATCAGCCAGTTGGTGACGGAAAACAGGCGCTTCAGCGGAATCTGCAGCAGGCCCGCATACATCCCGTAGCCGAGCCCGGCGCCGCCGAGCACGCCGAGCAGCCCGCCGACGATCATCTGCGGCGTCTGTCCCGGATCGCCCGCCGCGATGCCGTACAGGAACAGCACGGCCTCGGAGCCTTCACGCAGCACCGCGACGCCGACGACGATCGCGAGCCCCGTCAGCGGCTTGCTGCCGGCCGCGACGGCACGCCCGACCTCGGTCATCTGCATCGCCATCTCACGACCGTGCCGGCTCATCCAGATGCTGTGCCATGCGAGCATCAGCGTCGCGACGAACATCACGCCCGCGTTGAAGACCTCCTGACCCATGCCGGACGCCCATTGCGAGATCACGTCGGCGAACGCCGCGATCAGGCCGGCGCCGATCACGCCGCCCGCCAGCCCGCCGCCGACCCACCAGCCGCGCCGCGGCACGCCTTTCGTCGCGGCCATCACGATCGACACCACCAGCGCGGCCTCGAGCACTTCACGAAAGACGATCAGGGCAGTCGACAGCATGTCCGTATCCGCTTACTTGACGGTCAGGTGCGTCTTCGACTGCGCTTCGTGATACTCGTCGTGGAACTCGTAGGTCCCGGCCTTCAGCGGCCCGACCAGGATCTCCACCGACTTGCCGGCAGGCACGACCTTCTCCGCCTTGAAATCGTCGCTCTCGAATTCGGCGGGCGTCGCGTCGAGGTTCTTCACGACGAACTTCACCTTCTTGCCGGCCGGGATCGTCACGCCGTCCGGCGAAAACTTGTGATCCTTCAGGGTCAGGTTGACGACATCGTCGGCCGCGAATGCGGACGTTGCCGATGCGCCCAGCAGCGCCAGCGAAAAGCCGAAAGCAAAACGGTTCATGGGGGTAACGAATTGAAATATCGAAGGGAGCTGATACTAAGATCGATTCGCATTTCCAACTCGCGTACCCTTACTGGCGACATGGTGATCGTGCTTCATGGAGTGCCGCCACGCCTTGCCCGGCAAGGCATCCGCCCCGCTTCGCCCGGAACGCTTCGCCGTCAATCGGGACAAGTGCCGAATGACGTCAAAGGCCCGCCCGCCATTCATCAGACATCACCTTTACAACGTGCTGTCGCCGCACTACCGTCGTCACACCGGAGCCGCGACACGGATCTTCGTCGACACGCGTACGCTTGACCTTCCCACCGTGGCAAGCTTCATGCTGTCGATGCTTGTCAATCGTCAACTCAGGAGAACACGATGGAATTCGAAGTCCAGGACATGACCTGCGGCGGCTGTGCCAATGCAATCACGCGCGCGGTGACGGCCGCCGATCCCGCCGCGAAGCTCGACATCGACGTCGCGGCGAAGATCGTCAAGGTCGAGTCGGCGCAAGGCGCCGAGCGCGTGAAGTCGATCATCGAAGCCGCCGGCTTCCACCCCGCGCTGCGCACCGCATAACGTAACGCAGACGCAACGCACACGGGCGCGGGCACACCGCCATGCGGCGCTGCGCCCGCGCCCCGCAGTGCATCAGCGCAGCCGGATCAGCGTCGACTTCAGTTCGGTGTACTTCTCGAGCGCGTGCAGCGACTTGTCGCGGCCGTTGCCCGACTGCTTGTAGCCGCCGAACGGGAAGTTCATGTCGCCGCCTTCGTCATAGCAGTTCACCCAGACGGTGCCCGCACGCAGCCGGCGCGACACGTCGTGCGCGGTCGTCAGGTTCGAGGTCCACACGGCCGCGGCCAGCCCGTACTCGGTATCGTTCGCGATCCGCACGGCCTCGTCGACGTCGTCGAACACGATCACCGACAGCACGGGCCCGAAGATCTCCTCGCGTGCGATCCTCGCATCCGGCTTCACCTCGAATACCGTCGGCTCCACGTAGAAGCCGCCCGTTTCCGCCTTCACGCGCGCACCGCCGGTGACGAGCCGGCCCTCGCTGCGCCCGGCCTCGATATAGCCGAGCACACGCTCGAGCTGGATGCCGTCGACGATCGCGCCCATCGACACCGACGGATCGAGCGGATTGCCGGGCACGTACGCACGCGCGGCCGCGACGAGCTTCTCGATGAACGCATCCTTGATGTCGCGATGCACGAGCAGCCGCGAGCCGGCCGTGCACATCTCGCCCATGTTGTAGAAGATCGCGCCGGCGGCCGCCTGCGCCGCGCGGTCGAGATCGGGACAATCGGGCAGCACGATGTTCGGCGACTTGCCGCCGAGTTCGAGCCACGCGCGCTTCAGGTTCGACTGCGCGGCGTACTGCATGATCAGCTTGCCCACCGCCGTCGAGCCGGTGAATGCGATGCAGTCGACGTCGCGATGCAGCGCGAGCAGCTTGCCGGGCTCGCCGGCCCCCGGTACGACGTTGAACACGCCCGCCGGAATGCCGGCCTCGTATGCGAGCTGTGCGACGCGGATCGCGGTCAGCGGCGATTTCTCCGACGGCTTCAGCACGACGCTGTTGCCGGCCGCGAGCGCGGGGCCGAATTTCCATGCGGCCATCAGGATCGGGAAGTTCCACGGCACGACGGCGGCCACCACGCCGACCGGCTCGCGCGTGACGAGACCGACGAGATGATGATCGGCCGGCGCAACCTCGCCGCCCACCTTGTCGATCGCTTCCGCGAACCATTCGACGCAATACGCGGCGCCCGGCACGTCGACCGTCGTCGTGTCGCCGATCGGCTTGCCCGCGTCGAGCGTCTCGAGCAGCGACAGCTCGTCGAGGTGCTCGCGCATCAGCGCGGCCCAGCGCAGCAGCACGGCCTTGCGCGCACGCGGGTTCAGCCCGGCCCACACGCCCGCGTCGAACGCGCGACGCGCCGCCGCGACGGCCGCGTTCACGTCGGCTTCGCCGCAATCGGCGACCTTCGCGAGCACGCGGCCGTCGATCGGGCTCACGCAGTCGAACGTCTTGCCGCCGTGCGCGTCGCGCGACGCGCCGTCGATGAATGCGCGCCCTTCGATCTCGAGCGACGCCGCCTTGTCCTGCCAGTCAGCCAAAGTCAACTTGTTCATCAGGATGCCTCAGTTTTTTGGCATTCGCGATGCGACGCGCCGCTGCGCGTGACGCGCAGCCGGCCGGCAGCGAATGCGGTGATGCGCGGTCGGGAGGTCAGAAGGTCGCCGGCGAATTGGCCGAGACGACCTCGCAGATCAGGTCCGCGCTGGGATTGCGAAAACGGTGCGGCAAACGGCTTTCGAAGTAATAGCCGTCTCCGGGGTCGAGCAGCCACGTCGCGCCGTCGACGGTCAGCTCGAGCCGGCCCGACACGACCACGCCGCCCTCGTGCCCCGCGTGCACGAGCATCTCGGGCCCCGTATCGGCGTGCGGCTGGTAGATCTCGCGCAGGATGCACATGTTGCGGTCCTTCACGCTCGCGCCGACCAGATGAAACGCGAGCGTGTCGTTGCCGAGGTTCGGCATCTCGTCGCGACGCGACACGACCGAACGCGATTCGACGAGCTCGAACGTGAAGAACTCCGCGAGACTCATCGGGATACATTCCAGCAGCTTCTTCAGCGAGCCGACCGACGGGCTCACGCGGCCCTGTTCGATCAGCGAGATCGTGCCGTTGGTCACGCCGGCCCGCTTCGCGAGTTCGCGCTGCGACAGGCCATGCTTGTTGCGCACGAAACGCAGGCGCTCGGCGACTTCGGTGGACATCGATTCGGTTTCGGACACGATAGGTGCGATGACAAAGTGAAACGACGCAGTGGACAGCCGTTGAATATTCTAATCACTTTATGCCGCACATCAGCGGGGAAAACCCTGAAAGGCGTTCGAAATAATGAACACCCCGTCGATTATTCCGTTTGCGAATCTTTTGTTTGCACTGCTCGGGAAAGCCCTGATGCAACACCGTTAAAAAACATTTGACGCCGTTTTTGGCTCGTATATGCTGGCTCTCAGGTTCGCGTCATCAAGCGTTCATCGGCAGCAAAAAGCGTTATTGCAACGCAAAAATTGATGCCCTTCGATGTAAATGACGCGTAACCGGCGCCTTGATTATTTTAAACGCCCAGTGCGTCGAAACGGTCGGGTGTTCAATACTTTCAACAACCCAGTCGAGTGTAATCGTGAGAGTCCGTGGCCCTCTGGTGAGGTGGGATCGAAGCGTGGCGCGAAGTTCGCGCAGCGCGGCATCCCCTTCCGATGGCAGTTGCGGCTGGCATAGTCCTCGCCTGCAGCATCTGTCGATCTACACCATCCTGTCCCGTCGTTCCGTTCGGCGCCACAACGCCGTTTCCGCACGCGCATTCGTCGCCGTTGATACCGACGAAGTGGCGTCGCTGCTGCCGTAGCGCCTCTCCTTTCTTTACGTCGTTCGTTTCGTCTGCTGATTCGCCAACCGCATGGTCCGTGCGGTGACGGAACGCGTTCGCGCATTCGTTGCCGCGTCGCGTATCGCAATGAAACGAACGACGGCCTGATCGTCGCGCGCAGCGCGGATCGCCACGCCATCCCGTTGCGCCCATTCACCAGCGGCCTTGCGCTTTGCGCCAGGCTGCGGGGCTGTTGCATGCCGGCGTTTCGCCACATCCGGCAAGACATACGCAACAACCCTCCGGATAACTGATTGACGTCATGGAAAGAAGGAAACCACTCGTCGGCATCACCGCCGACCACACGCAGATCGGCGCACACGCGTCGCATACGGTCGGCGACAAATACGTCGCCGCGATCGTCGACGGCGCGCAGGCGCTCGCGATGGTGCTGCCCGCGCTCGGCGAGCGCCAGTCGACCGACGACATCCTCGACACGGTCGATGGCCTGCTGTTCACCGGCAGCTACTCGAACGTCGAGCCGCACCTGTACGGCGGCGAACCGAGCGCACCCGGCACGAAGCACGACCCGGCCCGCGATGCGACGACGCTGCCGCTGCTGCGCGCGGCGATCGCCGCGGGCGTGCCGGTGCTCGCAGTCTGCCGCGGCTTCCAGGAGCTGAACGTCGTCTGCGGCGGCACGCTGCACCAGCGCGTGCATGAAGTGCCGGGCTTCGCCGATCACCGCGAGGACGACGATGCGCCGATGGACACGCAATACGGCCCCGCGCACGTCGTGCGACTGACGCCCGGCGGCAAGCTGCACGCGCTCGCCGGCGGCCGCGACGAAGTGCACGTGAACTCGCTGCACAAGCAGGGCATCGCGCAGCTCGGCTCCGGCCTCGCCGTCGAAGCCGTCGCGCCGGACGGCCTGGTCGAAGCCGTGAGCGTCGTCGATGCACCGGCTTTCGCCCTCGCCGTGCAGTGGCACCCGGAATGGCGGCATGCGCAGGACCCGCTGTCGAGCGCGATCTTCCGCGCCTTCGGCGATGCCTGCCGCGCGCGCCGTGCCGCCCGCACGCGCGCCACGGCCGCCGCCGCACTCGCCTGAGCGCGCCGACCCAACCAACGAGAACAGACATGCAAGACATCGAAGATTTCCTGAAGCAGTACCGGATCACCGAGATCGAAGCGATCATTCCCGACATGGCCGGCATCGCGCGCGGCAAGATCACGCCCCGCAACAAGTTCACGTCCGGTGAATCGATGCGCCTGCCGCAAGCCGTGATGGTGCAGACCGTCACCGGCGAATATCCGGAAGACGGTTCGCTGACCGGCGTGACCGACCCCGACATGGTGTGCGTGCCCGACACGTCGACGATCCGCCTGATCCCGTGGGCCGTCGACCCGACCGCGCAGGTGATCCACGACTGCGTGCACTTCGACGGCTCGCCGGTCGAGATCTCGCCGCGCTACGTGCTGCGCCGCGTGCTCGACCTGTACAAGGCGAAGGGCTGGAAGCCCGTCGTCGCGCCCGAGCTCGAGTTCTACCTGGTCGACATGAACAAGGACCCCGACCTGCCGCTGCGTCCGCCGGTCGGCCGCACGGGCCGCCCGGAAACGGGCCGCCAGTCGTATTCGATCGAGGCCGTCAACGAGTTCGACCCGCTGTTCGAGGACATCTACGAGTACTGCGAATCGCAGAACCTCGACATCGACACGCTGATCCACGAAGTCGGCGCCGCGCAGATGGAGATCAACTTCATGCACGGCGACGCGCTGTCGCTGGCCGACCAGGTGTTCCTGTTCAAGCGCACGGTGCGCGAGGCCGCGCTGCGTCACAACATGTACGCGACGTTCATGGCCAAGCCGATGGAAGACGAACCGGGTTCGGCGATGCACGTGCACCAGAGCATCGTCGACGAGGAAACGGGCCAGAACCTGTTCACGTCGCCCGAAACCGGCGGCGCGACGTCGATGTTCTACAACTACCTCGCGGGGCTGCAGAAATACACGCCCGCACTGATGCCGATCTTCGCGCCGTACATCAACTCGTATCGCCGCCTGTCGCGCTTCATGGCCGCGCCGATCAACGTGCAGTGGGGCTACGACAACCGCACGGTCGGCTTCCGCATCCCGCACTCGGGCCCGTCGGCACGCCGCATCGAGAACCGCATCCCGGGCGTCGACTGCAACCCGTACCTCGCGCTCGCCGCGACGCTCGCGGCCGGCTATCTCGGCATGACGCAGCGCCTGGAACCGACCGAGCCGCTCGTCAGCGACGGCTACGACCTGCCGTACCAACTGCCGCGCAACCTCGAGGAAGGGCTGACGCTGATGGCCGCGTGCGAGCCGCTCGGCGAGATCCTCGGCCACAAGTTCCTGAAGGCGTATTTCGCGCTGAAGGAAACCGAATACGAAGCGTTCTTCCGCGTGATCAGCTCGTGGGAACGCCGCCATCTGCTGCTGCACGTCTGAGCGTGCACACAACCGAATACGGAAACACGGAGGAAACATGACGTACCGCAACGAATCTGCCTGGATCCAGCCCGCCGCGCCGGCCGCCGCACCGCGCACGACGCAGGCGCGCTCGACCGCCGAATACCGCGCGCTCGACGCCGCGCACCACATCCACCCGTTCTCGGACATGGGTGCGCTGAACCGCGCGGGCAGCCGCGTGATCGTGAAGGCCGACGGCGTCTACCTGTGGGACTCGGACGGCAACAAGGTCATCGACGGGATGGCCGGCCTGTGGTGCGTGAACGTCGGCTACGGCCGCAAGGAACTCGCCGACGCCGCGTATCGCCAGATCCAGGAACTGCCGTTCTACAACACCTTCTTCAAGACCACGCACCCGCCGGTGATCGAACTCTCCGCGATGCTCGCGGAAGTCACGCCGAAGGGTTTCAACCACTTCTTCTATTGCAACAGCGGCTCGGAAGGCAACGACACCGTGCTGCGCCTCGTGCACCAGTACTGGCGCGTGCAGGGCCAGCCGCAGAAGAAGTTCGTGATCTCGCGCAAGAACGGTTACCACGGCTCGACGATCGCGGGCGGCACGCTCGGCGGGATGGGCTACATGCACGAGCAGATGCCGTCGAAGGTCGAGAACATCGTGCACATCGACCAGCCATATTTCTTCGGCGAGGCGGCGGCCGGCGAAACGCCGGAAGCGTTCGGCCTGGCCCGCGCGCAGCAGCTCGAGGCGAAGATCCTCGAACTCGGCGCGGAAAACGTCGCGGCGTTCATCGGCGAGCCGTTCCAGGGCGCGGGCGGCGTGATCTTCCCGCCGTCGACGTACTGGCCGGAAATCCAGCGGATCTGCCGCAAGTACGACATCCTGCTGGTGGCCGACGAAGTGATCGGCGGGTTCGGGCGCACCGGCGAATGGTTCGCGCACCAGCACTTCGGCTTCGAGCCGGACCTGATCACGATGGCCAAGGGCCTCACGTCGGGCTACGTGCCGATGGGTGCCGTCGGCATTCACGAGCGCGTGGCGCGGCCGATCATCGACAACGGCGAATTCAACCACGGCCTCACGTACTCGGGCCACCCGGTGGCGGCGGCCGTCGCGGTCGCGAACCTGAAGCTGCTGCGCGACGAAGGGATCGTCGAGCGCGTGAAGAACGACACGGGCCCGTACTTCCAGGCGCTGATGCGCGAGACCTTCGCGCGTCACCCGATCGTCGGCGAAGTGCACGGCCACGGCCTCGTCGCGAGCCTTCAGCTCGCCGAGGCACCGGCCGAACGCCGTCGCTTCGCGAACGGCGGCGACGTCGGCACGATCTGCCGCGACTTCTGCTTCAACGGCAATCTGATCATGCGTGCGACCGGCGACCGGATGCTGCTGTCGCCGCCGCTCGTGATCTCGCGTCAGGAAATCGATGAACTCGTATCGAAGGCGAAAAAAGCAGTCGATGCAACCGCCCAGCAACTGGGTATTTCGTAACGGTTTTGCCTACAGGCGTGCGGCGGGCGCCGCACGCCGCCATAACCAGGGGAATTCCACCATGCGTGCCTGCTTTCTTCGCCAAGCCTGTTCCGTTGCCGCCCTTGCCGCCGCGGCCGCGTTCACGTCAGTCGCCAGCCCGTCGGCACATGCCGAGGACCTGAACGTCTACAACTGGTCCGACTACATCGCACCGGACACGATCCCGAACTTCCAGAAGCAGACGGGTATCCACGTCAAGTACGACAACTACGACAGTGACGACACGCTTCAGGCGAAGCTGCTTGCCGGCAGTTCGGGCTACGACATCGTCGTGCCGACGTCGAACTACATGGCCAAGCAGATCCAGGCCGGCGTGTACCAGAAACTCGACAAGTCGAAGCTGCCCAACCTCGCGAACCTCGACCCGCTGCTGATGAAGATGATCTCGGACGCCGATCCGGGCAACCAGTACGGCGTGCCCTGGGCCTACGGCACGGACGGCATCGGCTACAACGCGCAGGCGGTGAAGAAGGCACTCGGCGACAAGGCGCCGGTCGACAGCTGGGCGCTGGTGTTCGACCCGGCCAACATGGAGAAGCTCAAGAGCTGCGGCGTGTCGTTCCTCGACCAGGCCGTCGACGTGTTCGCCGCGACGCTGCAATACATGGGCAAGGATCCGAACAGCACCAACCCCGGCGACTACCAGGCTGCGTTCGAAGTCCTGAAGAAAGTCCGCCCGTACATCACCCAGTTCAACTCGTCCGGCTACATCAACGACCTCGCGAACAACGACGTGTGCGTCGTGCTCGGCTGGTCGGGCGACGTCGGCATCGCGCATCGCCGCTCGGCCGAAGCGAAGCGCTCGTACGACATCAAGTTCTCGAATCCGAAGGAAGGCGGCCTGCTGTGGTTCGACGTGATGGTGATCCCGAAGGATGCACCGCACCCCGAGGCCGCCCTGAAGTGGATCAACTACGTGTCCGATCCGAAGGTCAACGCGGCGATCACCAACACGGTGTTCTACCCGACCGCGAACAAGGCCGCGCACCAGTTCGTCACGCCGGCCGTCGCGCAGGACCCGACCGTCTACCCGCCCGAAGACGTGCTGAAGAAGATGGTGCTGATGAAGCCGATGCCGGCCGACATCCTGCGCCTCGAGAACCGTCTGTGGGCCCAGCTGAAGACGGGCCACTGATCGCGAAGCATTCCGGCGGCGCAGGCATCGCTTCACGCCTGCCCGCCTGAGATCCGCGGACCTCCATCCGCCCGCGCGCGCCGCGCGCACTGTTCCATCCGGCACGAGCCGTTGCCCGTGAGTCGCATGACGCGCCTCGCGCGGGGACGCTCACGCCTGCAATCCGTGAAGAACGAATGGTGAATCCCATGCAATCGATACCCTCTTCCGCTGCTGCACGACAGACCCAACCGGCCCCCGCGGCCCGTACGCAAAACGACGCCTTCGTCCGCATCGAAAACGTCGTGAAGAAATTCGGCGACAGCACGGCCGTCGACAACGTGAACCTGACGATCGCGAAGAACGAGCTGTTCGCGCTGCTCGGCAGCTCGGGCTGCGGCAAGTCGACGTTACTGCGCACGCTCGCCGGGCTGGAAACGGCCACTTCCGGCAAGATCTTCGTCGACGGCGAGGACCTCGCGTCGCTGCCGCCGTACCGCCGCCCGGTCAACATGATGTTCCAGTCGTACGCGCTGTTCCCGCACATGACGGTCGAATCGAACGTCGCGTTCGGCCTGAAGCAGGAAGGCACGCCGAAGAATGAAATCAAGGAACGCGTGGCCGACGCGCTCGCGCTCGTGCAGATGAGCAAGTACGCGAAGCGCAAGCCGCATCAGCTTTCAGGCGGCCAGCAGCAGCGCGTCGCGCTCGCGCGTTCGCTGGTCAAGCGCCCGAAGCTGCTGCTGCTCGACGAGCCGATGTCCGCGCTCGACAAGAAGATCCGCCAGAAGACCCAGCTCGAACTCGTGAACATCATCGAGAAGGTCGACGTGACCTGCGTGATGGTCACGCACGACCAGGAAGAAGCGATGACGATGGCGAGCCGCCTCGCGGTGATGAGCGAAGGCAAGATCGTGCAGATCGGCTCGCCCGGCGAAGTCTACGAATATCCGAACAGCCGTTTCTCGGCCGAATTCATCGGCTCGACCAACCTGTTCGAAGGGCGCGTGGTCGAGGACGAACCCGACCACATCTTCGTCGAGAGCGACGACCTCGAGGCACGCATGTACGTGAGCCACGGCGTGACGGGCCCGCTCGGGATGCCGGTCGGCATCTCGGTGCGCCCGGAACGCGTGCACGTGTCGCGCGAGAAACCGGGTTCGAAACACAACTGGGCGCGCGGCGTCGTGACCGACATCGCGTACATGGGCAGCTACTCGCTGTACCACGTGCGCCTGCCGAGCGGCAAGACGGTCGTGTCGAACCTGTCGAGCTCGCACCTGATGAACGACAACGCGCCGGCGTGGAACGACGACGTGTTCGTGTCGTGGTCGCCGGCCAGCGGCGTCGTGCTGACGCAGTGAGGAGGCCACGATGAGAACCTCCGCTTCCACTCCGTCCGCGCCGGTGTCTGCCGGCGCCGCGAGCACCGGCGCCGGCCGCGCGCGCCCGGGCCGTTTCTCCATGCTGTCGCGCTTCCTGCCGTCGGGCCGCAGCGTCGCGATCGGCGTGCCGTTCGTGTGGCTCGCGGTCTTCTTCGCGCTGCCGTTCGTGCTGGTGCTGAAGATCAGCTTCGCCGACCAGGTGATGGGCATCCCGCCGTACACGTCGCTCGTCGAGATCAAGGACGGCGTCGTGCACTTCGCGCTGCAGCTGTCGCACTACGCGTTCCTGCTGCAGGACGACCTGTACATCGCGACCTACCTCAGCTCGCTGAAGATGGCCGCCGTGTCGACCGTGCTGTGCCTGCTGATCGGTTATCCGATGGCGTACTACATCGCGCGCTCGGAACCGAACCGCCGCAACGTGCTGATGATGGCCGTGATGCTGCCGTTCTGGACGTCGTTCCTGATTCGCGTGTACGCATGGATCGGCATCCTGAAGGACGACGGCCTCCTGAACCACACGCTGATCGCGCTGGGCATCATCCACACGCCGCTGCGCCTCTATCACAGCGACGCGGGCGTCTACATCGGGATGGTCTATTCGTACCTGCCGTTCATGGTGATGCCGCTGTACGCGCACCTCGTGAAGATGGACCTCACGCTGCTCGAGGCCGCATACGACCTGGGCGCGAAGCCGTGGGTCGCGTTCACGCGCATCACGCTGCCGCTGTCGAAGAACGGGATCATCGCCGGCAGCCTGCTGGTGTTCATCCCGGCGGTGGGCGAGTACGTGATTCCGGAACTGCTGGGCGGCGCCGACACGCTGATGATCGGGCGCGTGATGTGGGATGAATTCTTCAACAACATGGACTGGCCGATGGCGTCCGCGGTGACGGTCGCGATGGTGATGCTGCTGCTGGTGCCGATGGCGCTGTTCCAGTACTACCAGGTCAAGGAACTGGAGGACGCGAAATGATCAAGCCGAGCAAACCGCTGTCGACGGGCGTCCTCGCCTTCGGCTTCCTGTTCCTGTACATCCCGATCATCAGCCTGGTGGTGTACTCGTTCAACGAGTCGAAGCTGGTGACGGTGTGGTCGGGCTTCTCGCTGAAGTGGTACAGCGCGCTGCTGGACGACGACGAGCTGCTGAGCGCCGCGTGGCTGTCGCTGAAGATCGGCCTGTTGACGGCCACCGCGTCGGTCGTGATCGGCACGTGGGCGGGTTTCGTGCTCGCGCGCTTCGGCCGCTTCAAGGGCTTCACGCTGTACACGGGGATGATCAACGCGCCGCTGGTGATTCCGGAAGTGATCCAGGGCATCTCGCTGTTGTTGCTGTTCGTTGCGCTGGAGCAGATGTTCGGCTGGCCGAAGGGGCGCGGGATGGTGACGATCTGGATCGGCCACGTGATGCTGTGCGTGTCGTACGTGGCGATCATCGTGCAGTCGCGCGTGAAGGAGATGAACAAGTCGCTGGAGGAGGCGGCGCTCGATCTGGGCGCGACGCCGCTGAAGGTGTTCTTCGTGGTGACGCTGCCGCTGATCTCGCAGGCGCTGCTGTCGGGGTGGCTGCTGTCGTTCACGCTGTCGATCGACGACCTGGTGCTGTCGGCGTTCCTGTCTGGGCCGGGGTCGACGACGCTGCCGCTGGTGGTGTTCTCGCGCGTGCGGCTGGGGCTGAACCCGGAGATGAACGCGCTGGCGACGCTGTTCATCACGGCCGTGACGATCGGCGTGATCGTCGTGAACCGGATGATGATCGCGCGCGAGCGGCGCCGCGTGGCCGACATGAAGGCGGCGTTCGCGGTGGCGTGACGACGTACCTCCGGCTTCGAAGATAACAAGCAGTGCAGACAAGCAAGGCGCGCTGCCCCAGGGGGGGCGCGCGATTCGATCCCGATTTGACAGGCGCACGACAAGGAGAATCCGCAATGAAGAAGAAACTGATCTGCCTGCTGGTGGCCGGCGCGTTGCCGGGCATCGCGCTGGCCGACTCGACATCCGCCGAGATCAAGGCGCTGCAGGCGCAGGTCGCGGCGCTGCAGAAGCAGATGAAGGCGATGCAGGCGCAGCTTTCGGCGAAGGGCGGCACCGCGACCGCCCAGGCCGGCACGAAGGCCGCGCCGGTCGCCGTGGCCGTCGATCCGGGCTCGCCGGACTACGGCAAGGCGCAGGCGACGCTGACCAACGACGAAGTCGGCGAAATGAAGCAGCAGATCGCGAACCAGCAGCTGAAGGTCGATTCGCTGACGGACGCGGCCAACACGGGCCCGCTGGCCGGCCTGTCGGTCACGGGCTACATCGACCCGACCTACATCTACAACCGCGCGGCCGGCACGTCGTCGTTCCTGTTCGCGAACCACGAGAACGCGTACAACTACTTCAACAGCACGTTCGGCGATCTCTACCTCGACATCAAGAAGACCTTCGGCGTCGGCCCGATGGCACCGTCGGCGGAAATCACGCTGATGCCGAACCGCGGCAACGGCATCACGCTGCTGCAGAACTCGCGCGGCTCGATCACCGACAACCTGCTGAACACGGCGGTCATCAACGTGCCGATCACCGCCGAGACGACACTCGTCGCCGGCTTGATCCCGAGCTTCGGCGGCTACGAGGTGCAGCAGTCGAACCAGATGCTCACGCTCACGCACAACCTGCTGTACGATTTCTCGGATCCGGGCAGCTATGTCGGGATCGGCGCGAACTACACGAAGGGCAACTGGGCGTGGAAGTTCTTCCTCGGCAACGAGCAGTACCGCACGTACGGTTCGGTCACGCAGAAGGGCACCAACGCACTCGGCGACCCGATCACGACCAGCAACAAGGTGCCGACCTTCACCGCGCGCGCGGACTACACGTGGTCGAGCGCGCTCGACATCGGCGGGTCGTTCAACATCGGGCGGCAGACGCTGTCGTCAGCCGCGGTAACTGATCCGGTGACCGGCCAGCAGATCGGCGCCAACTACGGCCCGGGCGGTGCGGCACCGAGCGCGTACGGTTCGTTCTTCTTCGGTGAACTCGACGCGACCTACACGCTCGCCGACATTCAGTACAACGCGGAAGTCGACTACGGCCGTCAGCAGCATGCGGCGTTCAACGGCGGGCTCGCTCAGTGGTACGGCCTGTCGCTGCTCGCGCACCGCAAGTTCAACGCGCCGGTGGTCGGCCGCATGGGCGTGACGCTGCGCTACGACCTGCTCGCCAACTCGAAGAACGGCGGCGGCGGCGGCGGCATCGCGCTGAACGGGAACGGGATGGATCCGAGCAACGGCTTCGGCGTCGACGCGGACTGCCTCGCGCAATCGAAGGCCGGCGGCGGCCTGGGCTTCGAGTGCAAGGGGGCGGTACGCCAGGACGTCGCGCTCGACCTGCTGTTCTACCCGACCCAGCAGATCACCGTGAAGGTCGAATACCGGCACGACTGGGCGAACAACAAGGTGTTCCTGCGCAACGACGGGTCGTACGGCAAGTCCAACGACCTGCTCGCGACGCAGTTCATCTATTCGTTCTGACGCAGCACACGCGGGACGCCGTGCCGCGCGCACGGCGTCCCGCGCCGTTTTTACCGGCCGCGGCACGATGCATCGCGCATCGCGTGCCGGCCGCAACGAGGGAGTCGGTCTGATGACGCAGTCTTTCACCCGCCGCGCCGATGCGCTCGCGCGCGACTCGTACTACGAGGCGACGGCCGTGCGGCCGGCCGCCGACGACCCGGTGCTCGAAGACACGATCGACGTCGACGTCTGCGTGATCGGCGCCGGTTTCGCCGGCCTGTCGACGGCGCTCGACTGCCGCGCGCGCGGGCTGTCGGTCGCGGTCATCGATGCGCACCGGCCCGGCTGGGGCGCGTCGGGCCGCAACGGCGGGCAGGCGATCACCGGCTTCGCGAAGGACGAGGAAATCGAGCGGCAGCTCGGCGCCGACGGCGCACGCGCCGCGTGGTCGCTGTCGCTCGACGGCGTCGCGCTGATCGCCGAGCGGATCGCGCGCTACGGGATCGACTGCGACTTCACGCGCGGCTACCTGACGGTCGCGACGAAGCCGCGCCGCATCGACGACCTGCGCGCGTGGATGGACGCCGCAACCGCGCGCTGGGGCCATCCGTCGCTGTCGTGGCTCGACACCGGCGCGATCCGCGCGCGCATCGCGTCGACACGCTATCTCGCGGGTGTCTACGATCCGCTGTCGGGCCACCTGCATCCGCTCAAGTACTGCCTCGGCCTCGCCGAAGCCGCGCGGCGCGAAGGCGTCGCGCTGTACGCGCACACGCCCGCGCTCGACGTCGTGCGCGGGGCACGGCCCGTCGTGCGCACGCCGTCGGGCGAGGTGCGCTGCCGCTTCGTCGTGTCGTGCTGCAACGCGGGCCCGGGCGGCGTGCTGCCGGCCGCGACGGCTGCCCGCATCGCGCCCATCGCGTCGTACATCATCGCGACCGAGCCGCTCGGCCAGGCACGCGCCGATGCACTGATCGCGCAGCGCGAGGCCGTGTGCGACAACAACTTCTTCCTCGACTACTTCCGGCTGTCGGCCGACCACCGGATGCTGTTCGGCGGCCGCGCGAATTCGGCCGGCGCGTCACCCGCCGCGCTCGCCGAAACGATCCGGCGGCGCATGGTCGGCGTGTTCCCGCAGCTCGGCGACGTGCGCGTCGACCACGCGTGGGGCGGCTTCGTCGACGTCACACGCAACCGCGCGCCGGATTTCGGCGCGCTCGATCCGAACTTCTTCTACGTCCAGGGCTTCAGCGGGCACGGCGTCGCGCTCACCGGCATCGCCGGACGCGCGGTTGCCGGCGCGATCGCGGGCGACACGCGCGCGTTCGACCTGTTCGCACGCATGCGCCACCGGCGTTTCCCCGGCGGCGACGCGTGGCGGCAACCCGCGCTCGAGCTCGGGATGCTGTACCACCGCGTGCGCGAGCTGTTCTAAGCCCATTTATCCGTCCTCCTGACCATGCAGACATTCGCCAACCAGCCGCACGTCGCGTCCTACTACGCGGCGACCGCCAACGATACGACCCGCCACGCGCCGCTCGCCGGCACGACCGATGCCGACGTGTGCGTGATCGGCGCGGGCCTCACGGGCCTGTCCGCCGCGCTCAACCTCGCCGAGCGCGGCCATTCGGTGACCGTGCTCGAAGCGTCGCGGGTCGGATGGGCGGCGAGCGGCCGCAACGGCGGCCAGCTGATCGGCGGCTTCGCGTGCGATATCGATACGTTTGCGCAGTTCATGCCGGAAGGCGACGTGAAGCGCATCTGGGACATGGGGCTCGAAACGCTGTCGCTCGTGAAGTCGCGCATCGCACAGCACGACATCGACTGCGCGCTGGTGCCCGGCTACCTGACCGCCGCGAACACCGAACGCGATGCCGATTCGCTCAAGCGCTGGCGCGACGAAGCCGCGAAGCGCTTCGGCTACGACCGCTTCCACTTCGTCGAAGCCGACGCACTCGGCGACTACGTGCAGTCCGACCGCTATTGCGGCGGCCTGTACGACCCGGACAGCGGCCACCTGCATCCGCTGAACTACACGCTCGGCCTCGCGCGCGCCGCCACCGGTGCGGGCGTGCGCATCCACGAGGACAGCTGCGTGACGCGCGTGCGCGACGTCGCGGGCGGCCATGTCGTCGAGACGAGCGGCGGCAACGTGCGCGCACGCTTCGTCGTGCTCGCGTGCAACACCTTCGTCGGCACGCTCGCGCCCGCGCTGTCGAAGAAGATCATGCCGGTCGGCACCTACGTGATCGCGACCGAGCCGCTCGGCGAAGCGCGCGCCGCCGCACTGATGCCCGCGCGCGCGGCGATCTGCGACAGCCGCTTCGTGCTCGACTATTTCCGGCCGGCACCCGACACGCGGCTCGTGTGGGGCGGCAAGGTCAGCTATTCGACGCGGGAGCCGCGCGATCTCGCCGCGGCGATGCGCGCGGACATGCTGAAGACGTTCCCGCAGCTCGCGGACGTGAAGGTCGACTACGCGTGGGGCGGCTTCGTCGACATCACGATGAACCGCGCGCCGCACTTCGGCCGCATCGCGCCGACGATGTATTTCGCGCAGGGGTTCTCGGGGCACGGCGTGAACACGACCGCGCTCGCGGGCAAGCTGATTGCCGAGGCGATCGACGGACAGGCGAGCCGCTTCGACCTGTTCGACAAGATCCGCCATCGCGACTTCCCCGGCGGCGAGGCATTGCGCACGCCGGCGCTCGTGCTCGCGATGAGCTGGTACCGGCTGCTCGACGCGTTCGGCGTGCATTGAGCGGCGGCGCGGGCGACGAGCGCCGCCGCCCGCCATGCAAAACGGCCGCGCGAACGCGGCCGCCTGGTGCCGGATGTCGCGGCGCCGGCACGGCAGGCAGGCGACCTCGCCTGCCCGACCGACCGAAGCCGCTGCATCCGCGCGGGTCAGTCGGTCCCGTACTTCGGCGAGTGCGGCCCGTACAGCAGCCCGTTCGGCGGCCCGGCCGACAACAACCTGCTGCTGGTCAGCCCGGCCACATCGTGCGCTTCGTCGGTCAGCGAATGCGCGACCTGCTTGACGGCCGCCTGCACCAGCATCCCGACGACACCGAACGCATTGACGCTCATGGAGTTGCCGACCTCCTTGCCGGTCGCACGGCCCTCGCCCTGCCACAGCACGTCGCCGCTCTTCAGGTCGACGAGCTTCGCCGACGCCGCGACCACCGTCGTGCTGTCCACCACCTGGTAGACGGAGCCGTATTGCGTGATCTTCGAATAGAGCGCGGCATCCGCGCCGAAGATCTCGCGCAGCTTCGCCGGCGACGTGTTCTGGATCTCGGCCGCGTTCGCGAGGCCGTTCTGCTTGAAGGTCTCGTCCATCACCGCGACCGGCACCACGTAGTAGCCCGACTCGGCGAGCGGCTGCGTCATCTGCGACAGCACCCCGTAGGTCGCGCCGACATCGGTGGTCTCGTTGACCGGCGGCAGCACGAGGATCGAGCGCGGCTGGCTCTTCTTGAAGGCCGTGTAGTCGGGACGCTTGACGGGTTGCGCGCATGCGCTCAGCAGCGCGACGAGCGACAGCACGGACAGCAGCTTGAATGAAAGTGTCTTGATCATGGCACGCACGTTACTGTTGGGCGGGAGTCGGATCGGCTTGCTTCCGGCCGGCGATCGTCTGGTCGGCGGCCTTCGGGTTCGCGGCCTGCGGATTCACGGCCTTCGGGTTCGCGGCCCTGGCATCGCCGGCTTTCTTCTTCATCAGGAAATCCATGTACGACGCGGATTCCGGAAAGAGCGCCTTCTCGGCCTCGAACGACTGCGTGGCCTGTTGCCCGTTGCCGACGCTCGCGTAGAGCATCCCGAGATGCGCATGGAAGCCGGGCGGCGGCTTGTTACCCTTCGCGCGAATCTCCTGCAGCGCCTTCTCGAGCGCGTCGATCTGCTGTTGCGGCGAGCTTTGCCCCTTGAAGTATTCGTACACCTGCGGCTGATAGCCGTTCCACTGATAGAGCGGCGGCGTGGTCGGTGCCGCGCAGCCCGCGAGCAGCATGGCGGCCACCGTCGCCGGCAGCCAGATTCCCCGTTTCATGGTCTTGTCTCTTCCGATGAGTGAGTGATTCGTCGAGCGCGTGTCGCGCACGGCGCTTACTGCGGCACCTTCAGCGTGCCGGCGTCGACCTGGTCGACGAGATGGTTCACGGCCTCCTGGATCGCGAGATCCAGCACCTTGCCGTTGAGCGTCGAGTCATAACCGGCGGTGCCGCCGAAGCCGATCACCTCGCGGTTCGACAGGCTGAACTCGCCCGCGCCCTGGCTCGATGCGACGACTTCCGACGTCGTCGTATCGACGATGTTCAGGTTGACCTTCGCGTATGCGACCTGCGTCTTGCCGCGGCCGAGGATGCCGAACAGCTGGTGATCGCCGACGTCCTTGCGGCCGAACTCGGTCACGTCGCCGGTCACCACGTAGTTCGCGCCCTTCACGGCCTGCGCCTTCTTCATGAAGCCGGCTTCCTGCTTGATCTCGTCGAGGTTCTCGCGATCGAGCACGTTGAAGCGGCGGCTCTGCTGCAGGCGCGTGACGAGGATCGTCTTCGCCTGTCCGCCGAGGCGGTCGATGCCGTCCGAGAAGATGCCGCGCATGTAGCTCGAGCGGTTGTCGAACTTGCCGACCGCGATCGCGACGGGCTTGCCCGCATAAGGCTTCTGCGCGCTGCTCACGGCCGGCACGTCGAGCGTGCGCGACGATTCGGTCGCGCAGCCGGACAGCGCCGCAACGAGCGCCGCCGCCACGAGGACGGTGCGTCGTGTCTGAATGTTCACTGTTGGTCTCCTTGTGTGGAAAGATGGCCCGGAACGGGCACGCCGGCTCGCGAACGACCCGGCGGTCGAAACGGTTGCGGTGCGAACGGGGATGCGTGCATCGGCGCGATGGACGCGCGCGCGTTCATCGCCGCACCGGCGGTGGCAGTGGATGAGTGAAAGGAGCGCGCAACCCGTGCGTTGCGACGACATGCGGATGCGCGGCGCGGTACGCGACTGGCTCGCGCGCGCCGGCTACACCGTTATTCTGGTTACTGCGCTGTTGATCGCGCATGATCGGCCCCGTATATGATTTTTCGCGATCATATCAAGCCTGTTTATCGAGATGAGGAGTCTTGATAATAGTTGACGATTTTCTTACTTATCCGACGCGCGCGGTCGAATCGGCGCAATTCCTCGCCGACAGAGGCTCTGCAGGCATATGGGCGCAGCGTGCCGATTTTCCTTTGATGTCGCCGACGATCGATCTCGAATCCGGCAATATCAATATATATTTTCCGTACCGCCCATCCGCATGACCCCTATCCCGAGAATAATCGCCGCAATCCGGCTGCCTTTACCGCACCCGGCCGGTTCGCCTGTCACGATGCATTCCGGCAACCCTGCCGCGCGCGCGTACGAACGCGCGCGCATCCGCGCCCGCTAGTCGGCCACCTTCTGCCGCATCGTCACGAACTCCTCGGCCGCGGTCGGGTGAATGCCGATCGTGTCGTCGAACTGCGCCTTCGTCGCGCCCGCGCGAATCGCGATCGCAATCCCCTGGATGATCTCGCCCGCATCGCGGCCGACCATGTGCGCGCCGACCACGCGCTGGCTGTCGCGCGCGACGACGAGCTTCATCAGCGTGCGCTCGTCGCGGCCCGACAGCGTGTGGCGCAGTGCCTTGAACGACGTGCGGTAGATGTCGACGTCGCCGTCGTAAAGATCGCGCGCGGTCGCCTCGGTGAGACCGACCGTCGCGACCTCGGGCTGGCTGAACACCGCCGACGGCACCCATTCGTGATCGGTCGCGACACGCGACCCGCCGAACAGCGTGCGGGCAAGCAACGCGCCGTCGCGCGTCGCCACCGGCGTGAGCTGCGGCCGCGACGTGACGTCGCCGATCGCATGGATCGACGGCACCGACGTCGCCGAATACGCATCGACGGCAATCGCGCCACGTGCGTCGAGCATCACGCCCGCCTGTTCGAGCCCGAGCCCGTCGACGTTCGGCACGCGGCCGGTCGCATACAGTACTTGATCGTACGGCCCGTGCCGCGCATCTCCGACGCGCACGCTCAGCGTGCCGTCGTCCGCGCGTTCGATCGACTCGACCACCGCACGCGCGTGGATCGTGACGCCCTGCTTCGTCATCTCGTCGGTGAGGAACTGGCGCACGTCGTCGTCGAAGCCGCGCAGGACCTTTTCGCCGCGATAGAACAGGTCAACGTGGCTGCCGAAGCCGTTGAAGATGCCCGCGAACTCGACCGCGATATAACCGCCGCCGACCACCGCGATGCGTGCGGGCCGCGCGGCGAGCGACAACGCCTCGCGCGACGTGATCGCATGTTCGATGCCGGGCCGCGCCGGCATCGACGGGCGCGAGCCGGTCGCGATCGCGATGTGGCGCGCGCGGATCGTGCGTTCGCCGATTGCGACCGTGTGCGCATCGACGAGCGTCGCGCGCCCGGCGTGCATCTCGACGCCCGATTGCCGCAGCAGGTTGATGTAGATGTCGCTGAGCCGGTTGATCTCGCGATCCTTCGCGGCGATCAGCGCGGGCCAGTCGAGCGTGCCGGCGCCGAAGGTCCAGCCGAAGCCCTTCGCGTCCTCGACTTCGTGCGGGTAGTGCGATGCGTAGACGAGCAGCTTCTTCGGGATGCAGCCGCGCAGCACGCAGGTGCCGCCGATCTGCTCTTCTTCCGCTATGCCGACGCGGGCACCGTACGACGCGGACATGCGCGCAAGCCGCACGCCGCCCGAGCCGGCCCCGATGACGAACAGGTCGTAGTCGAAATCCATCACATTGCCTCATCGCAGTTCGGATGCAGGCACGATAGCAAGATTCCGGAATTCTTGCGGCACATGGTGCCGCCACGCGCACGCCCAATAAAAAACGGCGAGAGACGTTGCCTCTCGCCGGTCAAACCGGCTGCCGGGTGTGCCATGCGTCACCGATCGACCGCATGCCCGACCTGCCGGCTGCGCGGCACCGGCCCGGCCGGGCGCGCGAAGGGCGCGCCCACGGCCGGACCAGCCGCCATGCTCATGCCTGCGACGTGTCGCTGCCGTCCGTCGCCTGCGTGTCGTCTGCCTGCTGCGGCTGCTCTTCCTTCTTCTCGAGCATGCCTTCGATCGCTTCCGCGCCCTTGAAGCCGGCGACGGCGGCTGCCGCCTTGGTCAGCAGGCCCGCATCCGGATCCAGCTTTTCCGCGCCTTCGACGGCTGCGATTGCGCCAGCGATTTCACCCACGGTGTTCAGGATACCCATCGTCATCCCCTTTCAAGAAAATCGTGAGCGCATCGTCCCACGAAAAAAAACCGGCGAACCGCGATTGTCATCACCGGATACACAAGTTACGCACCAGGCCGGCCGCGCTCGCCGAGCGTGACCGGAACGACGCACGCGCGAGCCTGGCGGCACGCAACGGGCGATGCACGCAGCGTAGCGGAAAGGCTTCGCGCGCACTGTAAAAGTATGTTCTGGATTGCCGACGGTTCCCTTACGGCGCGGGGGTCTCGTGATGGAGCATTCGCCGAATAGTCGTGCGCGCGTATGAAGGTCGCATGACGAAAAAAAAGAGGCGCCTCGCGGCGCCCCTTCGATGCATGCCGGACGACTGCCGGCGCATGCGTTCCGACGTTCGTCAGAAGATATTGCGCAGGCCGATCGCGATGCCGGTCTGGTTGCTGCGGCCGGGCAGCTCGACGTTCGCCGCGCCGTTCGTCTTGTTGAAGTCGACGGTGCCGTAGACTTCCGTGCGCTTGCTGAGCGCGTACTCGGCGATGCCGACGATCGCGTAGCGGTTGCCGCTCGCGAGCGTGCCGTTCGTGGTCATCGCATTGCGCATGTGGTCGTAGTAGAACGCGCCCGTCAGCGTCAGCGGCGCGCTGACCTGCCAGCTCACGCCCGCGAACGGACCGTCGTCGATCCGGCCGGTGCCCTTCGCGACCGGAATCGACTGCTGGGCGAGCAGGCTGTCGACGAAGCCCGTGTCGTCCTTCGAGCGCAGGTAGCCCGCGTAGATCTTCGCCTTGCTGAACGCATACACGACGTTCGCGTGGTAGATCGTCTGCTTGCGCGCCGAGTTGTCGCTGTTCTGCTGCGCACCGGCCGCGATGCTGAGCGGGCCCATCACGTACGACAGCGACACGCCCCACGCATTGCCCTTGCCGAGCGAACCCGGGATCTGGCCCGAGAAGCCGCCGGCGCCGGTCGATTCGTAGTTGGTGCCGGTCGAGTACATCGCCTTCGCGGTCAGGCCTTCGAACTTGCCCGTGTACTTGATCTGGTTGTCCGCATACAGGCCGCCGCCGAGTGCGACCGGCAGCCACGCGTTTTCGAGGTAGTTGCCGACCGTCAGCGGATCGTAGGTGTCCGACAGCAGGTCGAACAGCGGCGTCTTCTGGCGGCCGAGGGTCACCGTGCCGTACGGGCTCTGCAGGCCGACGTACGCCGCGCGGTTGAACAGGCGGCCGCTGTCGGCGAATGCGCCGTTCTGCAGGTTCACGCCGCTTTCGAGGTTGAACACGGCCTTCAGGCCGCCGCCGAGATCTTCCGTGCCGTAGATGCCGAAGCGGCTGTTCGTGATCGCGCCGTTGGTCATCGACAGCAGGCCGTCGTTCTTGGCGTTGGCGTTGGTGAGGTAGCGAATGCTGGCGTCGGCGACGCCCCAGAGCGTGACCGAGCTTTGTGCGGCCGCGTACTGGCTGGCAAATGCGAGCGCGGCGCCCCCTGCGATGGCTGCGAGTCGGGTGGTCTGCTTCATGAGCTTTCCTGGTTGTAGGTGTCTCCGTTCATGGCCGGCCGCGTGCGCAGCCGGGTGGCGATCGCTCGCGTTCTTGGCGCGCGCGATGTGGGCTGAATCATATGACGACTGCAATCGCTGAAAGAAATTGAAATGCGCGGTAACGGCGGAACTGTCGCCCGCGCACAACGCTGCGCGCGCGAGGCGCGCCGGGCGGGCGTCGGATGCCGCAAGGCATCCTTCGGCCATGTGGCTTACGGGATGTCGGGTCTGTAAGCATCGCCCCGCAGGCGCGGGGGAACGGGCAGGCGGCCGGAAGTGCCGGCGGGCGGTTCCGTCACGCCGCCGACGACGGCTCGCCTGGCGTCTCGCGCCGGCGCCAGGCACGCCGGAGGATCTCCGCGAACGCACCGGCGAGCAGCAGCACGGCACCCCACAGCGCGAACTCCGGCACGAGCCGCGTGACGAGGCCGCCGATCACCGCGCCGGCCAGGAAGCAGAAGCTGATCGTCGCGAGCAGCGCCGAGTCGTGCAGCGCGCCCGCGTCGTAGCGCGGGATCAGCCCGACGAACAGCTTCTGCGCGGCGCGGCGCAGGTTGCCGGTCGTCATCACCGACGTGTACGACAGTTCCTCGAGATGGGTGAACGACAGCGTCTGCAGCGTCGCGACGAACGAAATGCCCGGAATCAGCCATGCGCTCGACGCGCCGACGAGCCCGCTCGCCGCGACGCCGAGAAAGGCGATCTCGACGAGCAGGCTCGCGAATGCGGTATGCCGCATCCAGCCGCGCTGCGCGGCGAGGCCGAGCAGGTGCGCGACGAACACCGCGACCACGAAGCCGCCGAGCGGCGGCACGTGGTGCAGCGCGGCCGCCCATTCGCCGGCCGACACGTTGATGCCCAGCAGCGCGACGTTGCCCGTCATCGTGTTCGCGAACACGTGGCCGTGGCCCACGTACGTGTACGCATCGAGGTAGCCGCCGGACAGCGTCAGCAACGCGGCGACAGTGAGATTGCGGCTGGCGCCGTCGAGATCCATCGAGCCTCCCGTGAAGATTCGCGCCAGTATGGCGCACGGGACGTTACCGTGCGACGGTCATTGCCCGATACCCGTGAGCCCGATCAGCGCGCCGCCCGCGAGCAGCCACAGCGGATGGATGCGCGTGCGCCACGCGAGCACCGCGCACGCGGCCGTGATGCCCCACTGGATCGCCGTGCGGTTCGACGCCTCGGAGATCAGCATCGCGCTCGCCGCGACGAGCCCGGCCGTGACGGGCATCATCCCCTGCTGCACGTAGCGGCGCCACGGCCGGTCGCGAAAGCGCTCCCACGCATGCAGCGCGAGCACGGTGACGATCGACGACGGCCCGAACTTCGCGAGCGACGCGACCAGCAGCCCGCTCCAGCCGGCCACGTGCCAGCCGACCAGCGACACGATCATCATGTTCGGCCCGGGCGCCGCCTGGGCCAGCGCGAACAGCGCGGTGAACTCGTGCGCGCTCATCCAGTGATGGACGTCGACGACCTGCCGCTGCATCTCCGGCAGGATCGTGTTGCCGCCGCCGAATGCGAGCAGCGACAACTGGCTGAAGATCGTCGCGATGGCGATCAGCGTGTCGTTCATGGCCGGCCTCCCGGCTGCGTGTCGCGCGCCGCGGCCGGCGCCGGCTGCGGCGTGTTCGCGTCGCGGCGGCGCGATGCGAGCCAGATGCTGACGGGCGTCAGCACGAGCATCGCGGTCAGCAGCGGGATGCGCAGCACCGCGATCGCGACGAACGCGAGCGCCGCGATGCCGCCCGCCGCGCGCGCGTGCCGCAGCGGCTTCGCGACCTTCACGGCCATCGCGACGAGCAGCCCGGCCGCCGCCGCGGCGAGCCCCGCGAACAGGTGCTGCACGCGCGGATCGTTCTGCGTCTTCGCATACAGCACGCCGAGCGCGACGACGACGAGCGTCGGGCCCGCGATCAGCCCGAGAATGGCGGCGAACGCGCCGGCCACGCCGCGAAAGCGCATGCCGATGGCCACCGACAGGTTGATCACGTTGCCGCCCGGCAGGAACTGGCACAGCCCGAGCAGGTCGGTGAATTCGTCGGCGGAAAGCCACTTGCGCTCGTCGACGATGGTGCGCCGCGCGAACGGCAGCGCGCCGCCGAACGACATGAGGCCAAGCGACAGGAAGCCGGTGAACAACTCGGCGAAGCCGATGCGGCGGGGTGACGCGGCCGGCGGCGGGGCGGCGGGCGGAAAGGCGGATTGCATGGGGCTCCTCATCAAACGGTGAACCGAGGTTACCGCCGTTCGGCAGGCCTGCAAAACGATTTTATCGACGCGCCCTTGTGATCTAGAATCACAAGCATGGCACGCGATCTCCCGCCCTTTTCCGCGCTTCGGGCCTTTGAAGCCGCGGCACGACATGAAAGCTTCAGCGCCGCCGGCGACGAGCTGCATGTGACTCACGGTGCCATCAGCCGCCAGATCGCCGGGTTCGAGGCATGGCTCGGCAAGCCGGTGTTCCACCGCTACGGCAAGCGCGTGAAGCTCACCGACGAAGGCCGCCGCTACCTGGACACCGTGCGCGCGGCGTTCGACAGCATCGCGCACGCGACCGAGCAGCTGCGCAACACCGGCGCGGCGCGCGTGCTGCGCATCAACGCGCTGCCGACCTTCGCGATGAAATGGCTATTGCCGCGCCTGTCGCGGTTCCAGCGCGACGTGCCGAACGTCGAGCTGAAGCTGTCGACGTCGAACGCGCCGCTCGACGCGCTCGACGGTTTCGACGTCGCGATCCGCCGCGGCCCCGGCCACTGGTCGAACTGCACGAGCGGCCACTTCCTCGACGAAAGCGTGATTCCGGTCTGCAGCCCCGCGCTGCTCAAACGCGCGCCGATCGCGCGCGCGGACGATCTCGCGCGCCACGTGCTGCTGCATTCGGATACGCGGCCGGAAGGCTGGCGCGACTGGTTCGCGGCGGCCGGCGTGACGATGAAGGGGCGCAAGCGGCAGTCGTTCGACCACTTCTACCTGGCGCTGCAGGCGGCCGTCGACGGGCTCGGCGTCGCGCTCGGCCCGTTGCCGCTGATCGACGACGAGCTCGCGAGCGGCCGGCTCGTGATGCCGCTGGCGGGGCCGCGCATCGCGACGCGCAGCTACTGGTGGATCGCGCCGCGCGCGCCGGCCGACGATCCGCTCGTCGCGCAGTTCTGCGCGTGGCTGCAGGCGCAGTCGAACACCGGCGCGTGAGGCCGCGCCGGCGGGCGGCATGGCGCCGCCCGTTCCCGGTCAGACCACCGGGCCCGGTTCCTTTTCCTTGCGCAGGATCGCGTACAGGATGATCGCGCCGAACGTCGCGGTGCCGATCCCGCCGAGCCCGAAGCCGCCGATCTTCAGCGAGAAGTCGCCGGCGCCGAGCACGAGCGTGACGGCCGCGACGATCAGGTTGCGGTTGTCGGAGAAGTCGACCTTGTTGACGACCCAGATCCGCGCGCCCGTCACCGCGATCAGCCCGAACACGACGATCGACACGCCGCCGAGCACGGGGCCCGGAATGGTCTGGATCACCGCGCCGAACTTCGGCGAGAAGCCGAGCACGATCGCGATCAGCGCGGCGATCGCGAACACGAGCGTCGAGTAGATCCGCGTGACGGCCATCACGCCGATGTTCTCCGCGTAGGTCGTCACGCCCGTGCCGCCGACGCTGCCCGACACGATCGTCGCGAGCCCGTCACCGATGAACGCGCGGCCCACGTAGCGATCGAGGCTGGTGCCCGTCATCGCGCTGACGGCCTTGATGTGGCCGAGGTTCTCCGCGACCAGGATCACCGCGATCGGCGCGAGCATCAGCATCGCGTGCGGATCGAACACCGGCGCGCGGAAGCTCGGCACCCCGAACCAGGCCGCGTGCCCGACGATCGAGAAATCGATCGGCTTGCCGAGCCCCATCCCGTTGGTCGCGACCGCGTAGATCGCGTAGGCGATCACGAGCCCGACGAGGATCAGCAGGCGCTGCACCATGCCGCGCGAGAACACCGCGACGCCGCCGACGCACAGCACCGTAACGAGCGCCATCACCGATTCGAAGGTCGATGCGGACACGCCCTTGACCGCGATCGGCGCGAGGTTGAGCCCGATCACCGCGACCACCGCGCCGGTCACGACCGGCGGCATCAGCGTCTCGATCCAGCGCGTGCCGATCGCCTGCACCAGCGCGCCGAGCGCGACGTACACGACGCCGCAAGCGACGATCCCGCCGAGCGCGACCGGGATGTTCGGGTTCGGGCCGCTGCCGCCGTAACCCGTCACCGCGATCACGAGGCCGATGAACGCGAAGCTCGAGCCGAGGTAGCTCGGCACGCGGCCGCCGACCAGCACGAAGAACAGCAGCGTGCCGATGCCCGACATGAAGATGCACAGGTTCGGGTCGAAGCCCATCAGCAGCGGCGCGAGCACGGTCGAGCCGAACATCGCGACGACGTGCTGCACGCCCATCGCGACCATCTGCGGCCACGGCAGGCGCTCGTCGGGGCCGACCACGCGCGATGCCGCGCCGGTCGATTGCACCCGCCAGCGCGGGAAGTAGGAATCGGACATGGGGAAAAGGGCTCCTGTCGGTCGGTCGCCGGCTGCGGAGGATGCGCCGGTCTGGAATCTGGCGCGAGTTTACGGAGCGGAAATGGGGCTGGCAAGCAGACTGACACGCGGGCCGGCGGGCGGCGCCGGCAGGCGCGGGGCGCGGCCGGGCGCAGGCGAAACGGGGCGCGATCGCGCGGCCCGGCCGCCGGCCGGCCGCGCATCGGGGGCAAGCGGGCAGGCGAGCGGGCGGGCGGCGGTCGACACCGGCCGCGACGCAAGCGTGCGCTCACATCGCGGCCGGCGCAGCGTGCATCAGGGGTTGATGTACTGGAACAGCGACAGGTTCTGCAGCTGCGCGTAAGCCTTCTGCGAGCCCGTCAGCGCGTTCTGCATCTGCAGGAACTGGCTGATCGTCGACACCATGTCGGTGCTCGTCAGGTCGGACAGGTTGCTGGTGACCTGCAGCGTGTTGGTCTGGTTCACGGTCTGCATCGCCTTGATTTCCTGCTCGCGGCCGCCGACCGACGCCTGCACGGTGAGGACGTTCGTCATCATGTTGTTCAGCTTCGTCGTGCCGGTGGTCATCGCGTTCGCGAGCGAGGCCGCGGCGGACGTGTTGCTGCTGATCGGCACCTTCAGCGCGGCGATCATCGAGTCGAGCGCCGCGAACACGTCGGTGCCGGCCTTCGGCGCGGGCGTGACGGTGAACGTGTCGCCAGGAGCCGGCGTTCCCGACACCGGCACCGACAGGCCGTTGCCGAGCGCGATCCCGGCGCCGGCCGAATACGGCTGCGCGGGGTTCGTGGTCGGCGGCACCACGGTGTTGTCGGTGACCGTATAGGTCGGCGCGGCGGCCGTGCCGCCGAACGTGATCGTGAACTGGTGCGTGTTGGTCGCGGCCGACGGGCTCGTGATCGACACCGCGCCGATCGTGCCCGTGCCCGTGTTGCCCGCGCCGGCGAGCGGCACCGGCTGGCTGCCGAGCATCGGCACCGACAGGAACACGTTCGCGCCGTTGTCGCCCTGCGAGATCGCGCGCGTATCGGCGATCTGCACCTGCCGCGTGCCCGTGTCGCCGCTGTAGGTCACGCCGCCGCCCGGCGCGTTCGAGAACGGCGCCGTGGTCGACTGAAAGCCCGAAAACAGGTAGTTGCCCGAGCCGTCGGTCGAGTTCGCGAGCGTCAGCAACTGGTCGCGATAGCCCTGCAGCTGCGTCGCTTGCGCCGCGCGGTCGCTGTCGGACAGCGAGCCGTCGCCGGCCTGGATCACGACCGTATGGATGTTGTTCAGCAGGTTGTTGACGCTGATGAGCGTCTGGTCTTCCTTCTGCAGCGACGACAGCGCGGCGCTCTGGTTCGACGCATACTGCGACAGCGTCGCCGACGTCATCGACAGCTGCACCGCCTGCGCGGCGCCGAGCGGGTTGTCGGCAGGCGTCGAGAGGCTCACGCCGCTCGAGATCTGCTGGTACAGCTGCGAGAGCTGCGCCTGCTGATCGTTCATCTGCGCGACGTTCATCTGGTAGAACTGCGTGGTGGAAATCCGCATCGCTTTGATCCCTAGGGTCTGTTCGCGTATGAAACGCGCATGCGTTGCCACGAGAAGGGCCGCTCGCGAGGCGCGCGACGCTGCGAATACTGGACGTATTCGCAAGGAGCGCAACGCGGCGAGCGGCCCTTCTCGTGGCAACCCCAAATTAAAAGATTCATTCCACGGGAATGCCCGAAATCGCCCGCATGGCGGCGTCGCTCGTCGCTTGTTTGGCTCGGCCAAACGGCGCTCCTCACTTCTTGCCCTGCGAGCGATTTCGGGCATTCGCATGTGCGTTTCATACGCGAACAGACCCTAATCAATTGAACAGGCCGAGCACGGTCTGGAACAGCGTCGACGCGGTCTGGATCACCTTCGCGTTCGCCTGGTAGAGCTGCTGGTACTGCATCAGGTTGGCCGCCTCTTCGTTCTGGTTCACGCCCGACACCGACTGCTGCGCCTGCGTGATCTGGCCGATCAGCGAAGTCTGCGCAGCGCTCGACGACTTCAGCTGGCTCGTCGTGTTGCCGATGCTGTTCACGTAGCTCGCGTACGCGCCCGTCAGCGTGGTCGAGCCGTTGCCGAACGATTTCGCGCTGACGAGCTTCGACAGCGCAAGTGCGTTGCTGCCGTCGTTCGTGCCGCCCGTGTTCGGCGCGACCGTGAACGTGTCGCCGGCCGTGGGCGCGCCCGACACCGTGACCGTGACGCCGGCCGTCAGCGTGATCGGCGTGCCGGACTGGTACGGCTGCGCCGCGCTGGTCGTCGGCGGCACGGCCGTGTTGTCGGTGACCGTGTAGGTCGGGCTGGCGGTCGTGCCGCCCATCGTGATCGTGTAGTTGTGCGGGTTGGCCGCGGCCGTCGCGCTGGTGACCGACAGCCCGCCGATCGTGCCGGTGCCCGTGTTCGTCTTGGTGGCCGACGGCACGTACGGCGACGCCGCCGCGATCGCGGAGCCGTTCGACGTCGCGAGGCCGAAGCCGTTCAGCGCGCCGCGCGTCGGCTGCACGGTGAACTTGTCGCCGGCGTTCATCGCGCCGGACGAGAACGAGAAGTTCAGCCCGCCGATCGAGGCCGGCATGCTGGCCGACTGGCCGACCACCGCACCGCTCGCGCGGTCGGTCAGCGTGTAGTTCGTGCCGTCGTACGACAGCGTGTAGTCGCTCGTGGTCGGCTGCGACGCGTTCGCGAACGACACGGACAGCGCCGCGTTGCCGGTATTGCCCTGGTTCGCGTACGTGATCGGCGTGCCGGTGGTGAACAGGTTGCCGCCGACGTTGCCCGACAGGTCGATGCCGAGCGCGTTCTGCGCGTTGACCTGCGCGGCGAAGCTGGTCGCGATCGCGCCGAGCTGCGCTTCGGCCGGGTCGAGCGTCTGGCTGCGGAACGCGAGCAGGCCGCCGAGCGTGCCGCCCGACAGCGACGCGTCGGACAGCGCCTGGTTCGGCCCCTGCGGGTTCGCACCGGCGATGCCCTGCGACACGACGGTCAGCTCGCTCGGATCGGACGGCGACGTGACGGCCGCGAGCTGGTAGCTCTTGTTCGCGACGACGAGCGGCGTGCCGCCCGCGAGAAACACACTGTAGCCGTCGCTGTTGCGCACCACCTGCACGCCCGCGAGGTTCGACAGGTTCGACACCGCGAGGTCGCGCTGGTCCATCAGCTGGTTCGGCGGCTGGCCCTGGCTGCTCGCGGACGCGATCTGCTGGTTCAGCTGCGCGATCTGCGCGGTGTACGCGTTGATCTGCGTCACGGTGCTCGTGAGCTGCGTGTTCACGCTCTGGCGCAGCGCGTCGTACTGCTGGCCGGCCGCCGTGATCTGGTTCGCGAGCGTCTGCGCATTGCTCATCGCAGTCTGCCGCACCGACGCGTCGGACGCGCTGTTCGCGACGTTCTGCATCCCGGTGAAGTAGCTCGTGATCGCGGTCGAGATGCCGGACGTCGGGCTGCCGATGTAGTTGTTCAGCTGCGTGACGAGCGAATACCACGTCGACAGCGCGCCGCTCTGCGTCTGCGCACCGTTCAGCTGGTCGCTCAGGTACTGGCTGTACTGCCGCTGCACGGTGACGGTGTTCACGCCCTGCGGCATGTAACCGCTGCTCGTGTACTGGCCGCTTGCCTCGGCATAGACGGGGCGTTCGACCGAATAACCCGGCGTCGCCGCGTTGCTGATGTTCTGGCCGGTCGTCGTGAGGCCCCAGAGTGCGGCATTCAGGCCGCTGACGCCGAGGTTCATGAGTGTGTTGGACATGCGCGATCCTGATGAGCCGGCCGCGCTGCGGCCGCCGGGTTGCGTGACTCCCGGTATAACGGCCGCGGATCGAAAAAATTGAGGAAAAAATGCACGCGCGACGCGCGCTTGCGCGTGGCGGGTCGAAACGCCCGGCGGCCCGGGCCGGCGGCGGTGCGTGGGCAGCCTCGGGCGGCCTCAAGCGGCCCCGGGCGGGGCCGGCGGCCGCGTGCGCGTCAGGCCCGCGCGAGCGAGCGGCGCTTCATCTCGAGCTGCGTGATCAGCCGCTGCAGCGTGTTCTCCGCGCTGCCCGGCAGCGACATGTAGCGAAAGCCGAGCTGGTAGCGCCGCGATCCGTTCGGCATCTGCGTCGAACGTTGCGACACGAGCTGCAGGTCGAGCGACAGCTTGCCGTGGCCGGTCAGCTCGAGCTCGACGTCGGGCAGCAGCGTGCCGACCTCGAGCGCCTCGACGCGTTCGTCGGCCGTGCGCAGCCCCACGCCGCCGAGCGACAGGTTGTGCACCTCGAACAGGAAGCTCTCGCCGTCCGGCAGCTTGCCGCGGCACACGTACGGATCGACGACCGGCGCATCGACGCGGAAATACTCGCGGCGCTGGATGCACATCAGGACTTCGGGGAAATCGGCGACGAACGCGGGCAGCCCCTCGTAGCGCGTCTCGCGCGGCGTGCCCGTGGAGAATTCGACGCGCACGCCCTCCGGCGCGGCCGCGAACGTGCAGTGCGACGCGCCCAGGATGCCGGCGTTCTGCTCGGACAGCGCGCCCCAGTCGAACGTGAACGTCCGTGCGCCGACATCCACCTCGAGCAGGCGCGTGACGAGCTGGCCGCCCGGATACTGGACGGTCAGGAAATCGCCGCGATTGACGAGGTTGCGCAGCTGCACGCCGATTTCCAGCGGATTGCGGCGGGCATAGTCGGGCCCGGAGTGGCCTGCATCCAGGCTGGGGTCCGTCGACGTTTCGATATTCATGGCTAGCCGGTCTTTCTTGTCATGGGCGCCCGGGCAACCGGTGCGCGATAAAACCGGGCCAGAACGGGGGCCCGGTCGCAGGTCTCTCACACTTAGCGGCAGTGCTGACCGAAAGTTTAGATCGAAACGGGGATTTTTTTCGCGCAAACGTTGAAACCGCGCGCGGCGGGCTGCCGGGCGCGGTCCGAAAGGGGCAACGGCGCTGGCCGACGGGCCGTCAGCCGATCTGCTGCATGATCGAGATCAGCTTCTTCGCGTAGTTCGGGTCGGTCGCGTAGCCGGCCTTCTGCATCCCGTGCGCGAAGCCTTCGACGCTGCGGCTCGCGCTCAGCACGCCCGAGTAGCGCGGATTGTTCTTCAGCAGGGTCGCGTAATCGGTCATCGCGTGCTCGTACGAGTCGTACGCGCGGAACTTCGCGACCACGCGGCGCGGCGTGCCGTTCACGTATTCGGTCGTCAGCGCCGACACCGTGCGGCCGGTCCAGCCCTTGGTCGCCTTGATGCCGAACACGTTGTAGCTGGTCGAGCCGTCGCTCGCGCGGATCTCGCGCTTGCCCCAGCCCGACTCGAGCGCGGCCTGGCCGACGATGAAGCGCGCCGGGATGCCGGTCGACGCGCTCGCCGCCTGCGCGGGGCCCGCGAGCCGGTCGACGAACGCGTCGGCGTCCTGCACGCCGCTCGCGCCCTTCAGCGGCGGCGTCAGCGCGCTGCCGGCCGAGTAGCCGCGCGTGCCGGCGAGCCCGCCGTTGTTCGCCGCGTTCGCGTAGGCCTTCGCCATCGCGTTCATCGCGGCGAGGCCGCCTTCGTTACCCGACGTGCCGAGGCCGCCCGCGCCCAGGCCGCCCGCGCCGACGTCGGCCGCCGTGTCGCTGCCCGCGCCCTGCCCCGCATTGCGCAGCAGCTGCTTCATCAGCGCATCGGCGACGCCGATCCCGCGCGTCGACATCTGCTGCGCGAGCTGCTGGTCGAGCATCGACGTGTACAGCTTGGACGTATGCGAATCGAACAGCCCGCCGTCCGGCGACGCGTCGCGCATGCTCTTGAGCATCATCTGCGTGAACATCGCGTCGAACTGGCCGGCGACCGCCTTCGCGCCGGCCTGCGGCGACTGTTTCGCCTGCGCGCGCAGCGCGTCGAAACCCTGCACGTCGAGCGCGAAGCGCTGCGTGAGGTCGTTCGCGTTCGGAAGAGAGGCTGCCATTTAGATGATCTCCAGGTCGGCGCGCAGCGCGCCGGCGGCCTTCATCGCCTGCAGGATCGACATCAGGTCCGCGGGCGTCGCGCCGAGCGTGTTCAGCGCCTTCACGACGTCGGCGAGATTCGCGCCGGCCGTCACCATCTTCAGCGCGCCGTTGTCCTGCTTGAGCTGGATCTGCGACTGCTGCGCCACCACCGTCTGCCCGTTCGAGAACGGCCCCGGCTGCGATACCACCGGCTGCGTGTTGACCACGACCGACAGGTTGCCGTGCGCGACCGCGCAGCTCTGCAGCGTGACCATCTGGTTCATCACGATCGAGCCGGTGCGCGCGTTCAGGATCACCTTCGCCGCCGCCTTGTCCGGGCTCACGTCGAGGTTCTGCAGGCGCGCCATGAACGCGACCTGCTGCGCCGAATCGGCCGGCGCGGCGAGCTGGATCGTGCGGCCGTCGAGCGCCGTCGCGGTGCCCGGGCCGAAGCTCGAATTGACCGCGGACACGATCCGCTGCGCGGTGCCGTAGTCCATGTCGTTCAGCTGCAGCTGCAGCACGCCGTTCATCTGCGCGATCGCGTTCGGCACCGCACGCTCGACGATCGCGCCGCCGACGATCCGGCCGGCCGCGAGCTGGTTCACCTGCACGCGGCTGCCGTTCGCGCTGGCGCCCGCGCCGCCGACCGCCATGTTGCCCTGCGCGAGCGCATAGACCTGGCCGTCCGCGCCCTTCAGCGGCGTGAGCAGCAGCGTGCCGCCGCGCAGGCTTTTCGCGTTGCCGAGCGACGACACGGTGACGTCGAGCGCCTCGCCCGGCCGCGCGAACGGCGGCAGCGTGGCGGTCACCATCACGGCCGCGACGTTCTTCAGCTGCATGTTGCTCAGCGACGACGGGCCGCCGTTGGCCGAACCGTTGTTGATCGAGATGCCGAGGTTCGCGAGCATGTTCGCGAGCGTCTGCGTCGTGAACGGCGTCTGCATCGTCTGGTCGCCCGTGCCGTCGAGACCGACGACGAGGCCATAGCCGATCAGCGGGTTGTCCCGCACGCCCTGGATCTGCGCGAGATCCTTCAGGCGTTCCGCGTGCGCGGGCGCCGCGCCGATCACGCACGTCGCGGCCACCGCCGCGAACACGAGGGCGAGCCGCGCAGCGGCATGCGCGCGGGCCGACAGCCGGTTGAACAGGGTCTTCTGCATCGTCATCACCACGGCGCGATGTTGAGGAAGAAGCGCTGCAGCCAGCCCATCGTCTCGGCTTCGTTGATGTAGCCCTTCGACGAGTATTCGATCTTCGCGTCGGCGACCTGCGTCGAGTAGACCGAGTTCGCGCCCGAGATCGTGTTCGGGTTCACGACGCCCGAGAAGCGCACGAATTCGTTGCCCTGGTTGATCAGCATCTGCTTCTCGCCGCTGACCACCAGGTTGCCGTTCGGCAGCACGTTGGTGACGGTCACCGTGATCGTGCCGTTGAACGTGTTCGCCGCGCTCGCGCCGCCGGTCGCCGCGAACTTGTTGTTGCCGGCGGCCGACAGGTTCGCCTTCGCGAACAGCCCGCCGAGGAAGCCGGCCGTCGGCACGTTGAAGTCGGTGTTGCCCTGCCGGTTCGTGTTCGCGCCCGACGACTTGGTCGCGTTGATGTTCTCCGCGATCATGATCGTCAGGATGTCGCCGACGTTGCGCGGCCGCTGATCCTCGAACAGCGGCCGCCCCGCGTAACCGGGGTTGTAGATCGAGCCGGGCGCCTGCATCGACATCGGCGCCGGCGGCTGCGCCGTCATCGGCTGCTGGATGATCGGATCGCGCGGAATCTGCGCGCAACCGGCGGCGAGCGCCGCCACCGCGACCGCGCATGCGGCGCGGACGGTGGCTGACGGGAGGAGGCGAACCTGCTTCATGGCGACGACGGGACTTTCCGGTTAGCTCTTCATCTGCGTGACGGTCTGCAGCATCTGGTCGGACGTCGTCACGGCCTTGCTGTTGATCTCGTAGGCACGCTGCGTCTGGATCATGTTGACGAGCTCCTGCACGACGTTCACGTTCGACGCTTCGACGTAGTTCTGGTTGAGCACGCCCGCGCCGTTCAGGCCCGGCTGCGACACGTTCGGCGCGCCCGACGACGTGGTCTCGGAGAACAGGTTCTCGCCGCGCGCCTCGAGGCCGGCCGGGTTGATGAAGGTCGCGATCTGCAGCGAGCCGATCTGCACCGAGTTGGTCGAGCCCGCCTGCGTGACCGACACGACGCCGTCCTTGCCGATCGTCAGCGACGTCGCGTTCTGAGGGATCGTGATCGCCGGCAGGATCTGGTAGCCGCTCGACGTGACGAGCTGGCCCTGCGCGTTGGTCTGGAACGAGCCGTCGCGCGTGTACGCGTTCGTGCCGTCCGGCATCAGCACCTGGAAGAAGCCCGCGCCGTTGATCGCGACGTCCTTCGAGTTGCCGGTCTGCGTGAGGCCGCCCTGCGTGTACAGGCGCTCGGTCGCGACCTGCTGCACGCCGGTGCCGAGCTGCAGGCCCGACGGCAGCTCGGTCTGCTGCGTCGAGTTCGCGCCCGGCTGGCGGATGGTCTGGTACAGCAGATCCTCGAACACCGCGCGCGACGCCTTGAAGCCGTTCGTGCTGGTGTTCGCGAGGTTGTTCGAAATCACGTCCATCTGCGCCTGCTGCGCATTCATGCCGGTGGCGGCGATGTAGAGCGAACGGTTCACTTGTCAATTCTCCTGCGTGGGCTGGCGCGGGCGCTCAGCTGAAGTTGAGCAGCTGGTTCGCCGACTGCTCGTTCTGGTCGGCCGTCTGGATCAGCTTCGACTGAAGCTGGAACGCGCGCGCGTTGTCGATCATCGCGACCATCGCGGTCACCGGGTTGACGTTGCTGCCCTCGAGCGAATTCGGCGTGACGACCACGTTCGGGTCGGCGTCGGCCGGATTGCCGTCGGCGGTGCGGAACAACCCGTCGTTGCCGCGCGTGAGCGTGGCCGGATCGGGATTGACGAGCTTCATCTGGTCGACGATCGCGACCGCCGTCGGCGGGTCGCCCGGCATCAGCGCGGACACCGTGCCGTCCTTGCCGATCGTCACTTCCGCGTTCGGCGGCACCGAGATCGGGCCGCCGTTGCCGACCACCGGCAGGTTGCTCGCGGTGACGAGCTGGCCGTTCTCGTCGACATGCAGGTTGCCGGCGCGCGTGTACGCCTCGCTGCCGTCGGCCGCCTGCACCGCCAGCCAGCCGGCGCCCTGCACGGCGACGTCGAGCGGGTTGCCGGTGCGCGTGATCGGGCCCGGCGCGTAATCGGCGCCGGGCGTCGACGCGAGCACGTAGGTGCGTGTCGTCGTCGGGTCGATGTTGCTGCCGTCGCCGAAATTCATCGGCACCGCGCGATACGTCGCGAGCTGCGCGCGAAAGCCCGTCGTCGACGCGTTCGCGAGGTTGTTCGCGACGATCGCCTGCTGGTCGAGCGACTGCGACGCGCCCGTCATCGCCGTGTAGATCAGTCGGTCCATGGCTGCCCGTTATCCGCGCTTACAGGTTGATGAGCGTCTGGTCGACGGTCTGCTGCGTCTTGATCGTCTGCGCGTTCGCCTGGTAGTTGCGCTGCGCGGTGATCAGATTGACGAGCTGCGACGTGAGGTCGACGTTCGAGCTCTCGAGCGCGCTGCCCTGCAGCGTGCCGTGGTTCGTGCTGCCCGGCGCCGAGATCTGCGGCACGCCCGACGCGGAGCTTTCCGCGTACTGGTTGCCGCCGAGGTTCACCAGCCCGTTCGGGTTGTTGAAGTTCGCGAGCGCGATCTGGCCGAGCACGGACGTCTGGCCGTTCGAGTAGTTGCCGGTCAGCTTGCCGTCGGTGCCGATCGTGTAGGTCGTCAGCGTGCCGCTCGCGAAGCCGTCCTGCGCGAGGTTGTTCACGCCGTCCTTGCCGCCGTACTGCGTCGTGCCGGTCAGGTCGAGCGTGAGGTTCTGCGGCGTCGCCGAGCCGTCGGTGTTCGGCACCGTGAACTGGAACTGGCCGAGCGACGTGGTCGGCGTGGCCGGCGTGCCCGTCGTCGTGCTCTGGATCGCGCCCGACGAGTTGAACGTGACCGTCCCGAGGTCGTTCGTCGCGCCGCCCTGCACGCCCGCGTATGCTTCCCACGTGCCGGCCGCCGACTTCACGAAATACATGTTGACCGCTTGCGAGCCGCCGAGCGAGTCGTATACCTGGATCGACGTCGAGTAGTTGTACGTCGTGTTGTCGGTCGCGCTGAACGGCGTCTTGGTCGGCACCGTGTCCTGCGAGTTCAGGTTGAACTGCGCGGAGATCTTGGTCGTCGCGGTCGGCGCGAGGTTGGTCGTCGGCGCCTGCAGCGGCACGGTCTGCGCGGTGTTGATCACGCCGCCCGTGTTGGCTGCGTAGCCCATCAGGTTGCGGCCCTGCGAGTCGACGATGAAGCCGTTCTTGTCGCGCTGGAACGTGCCGTCGCGCGAGTACGTCGTCACGCCGTTGTTCGACATCTGGAAGAAGCCGTTGCCGTTGATCGCGACGTCGAGCGACGAGTTCGTCGTGGTGATCCCGCCCTGGCCGAAGTTCTGCTCGACCGAGTTCAGCCGCGTCCCGATGCCGATCTGCGTGTTGGTCGACGTCGCGACCGAGTTCGCGTACATGTCGGCGAACTGCGCGGTGCTCGACTTGAAGCCGACCGTGTTCGCGTTGGCGATGTTGTTGCCGATCACGTCGAGCGCGTTCGATGCACCCGAGAGGCCGCTCAGACCCTGTTGATAACCCATTTCGGTCTCCGTTTCGAGAATGCTCGATCAGTATCAGTTGGTGGTGGTGCCGCCCGACGAGGGCGAGGACGATGCGGTGTTCGGGAAGATCGACGCGACCTGGGTCAGCCCCACCGTCGTGCCGTTCGACAGCACGAGCCCCGCCGTGCCGTCCGCCTGCTTGATCACGCTCTGCACCGTCGAGGCCGCGAGCGTCGTGGCCGGCTGCGGCGTGCCGTTGCTGTCGGTGTACGACGCGCTGACCGTGTACTTGCCGTCCGGCAGCGCGTTGCCCGCCGAGTCGGTCGGCGTCCAGTTGAACGGCACGGTGCCGGCCGACTGCGCGCCCGCCTTGATCGTGTTCACCACGGTGCCCGCCGCGTTCTTCACGGTGATCGTCAGGTTCGACACCGAGCTCGACAGCGACACGCCGAACGGCGACGCCGCGCCGCCCTTCACCGCGACCGCGTTGCCCGGCGCGAGCACGTTCGTGCCGATCAGCAGCGCGGCCTGCGTCTGCTGGCCGGCCGTGAGCTGCGACGACAGCGACGTGAGCGACGTATTCAACTGCGCGATGCCGCTCACCGTGTTGATCTGCGCGAGCTGCGAAGTCATCTGCGAGCTGTCGACCGGGCTGGTCGGGTCCTGGTTCTGCAGCTGCGTGACGAGCAGCTTCAGGAACGTCGCCTGCAGGTCGCTCGCCGACGTGCCGTTGGTCGACGACACGTTGTTGGTGTTCATCGTGTCGGTCGGCAGGTTCGACACGTTCGTGCCGCTGCTGCCGATCGTCGTGCTGGAGGAAGTCATCCTGGGTGGCCTTCTGTCTGGACTTTCGGAACTGTCGGGTCTGTAAGGTCGGTCGGCGCGCGGCTTACGAGCCGATCGTCAGCGTCTTGAGCATCAGCGTCTTCGCGGTGTTCAGCGTCTCGACGTTGGCCTGGTACGAGCGCGACGCCGAGATCATGTTCACCATCTCCTGCACCGGATCGACGTTCGGCATCTGCACGTAGCCGTTCGCGTCGGCGGCCGGGTTCGACGGGTCGTAGGTCGACTTCATCGGCGACGGGTCGTCCATCACCTTCGTCACGCGCACGCCGCCCACGCCCTGGCCGGACGCGGTGCGCGCGCCGCCGATCGGGTCGGTCGCGAACACGACCTGCTTGGCCTTGTACGGCTTGCCGTCGGGGCCGGTCGCGCTGTCGGCGTTCGCAAGGTTCGACGCGGTGACGTTCAGGCGCTGCGACTGCGCGGACAGCGCCGAGCCGGCGACGCCGAAGATGTTCATCAACGAAGGCATGGAAGCTCCTTTTGCTCGGATTCGGAGGCGGCGCGCGCCGTCACTGGTTCGTCGTGATCGCGGCGATCATCGCCTTGATCTGCTGGGTCATCACGGTCATCCCGGTCTGGTAGTGCAGCGCGTTGTTCGCGAACTGCACGCGCTCGACGTCGAGATCGACCGTGTTGCCGTCGAGCGACGGCTGCAGCGGCATCCGGTACTGCGCGCGGCCGTAGTCGTCCGCCGGGCCGCCCGTCGGGATCAGCTTCGCGGTGCCGGCCATGTGGCCCGCCGCCGTCGACACCATCGACATGCCGCTCGTCACGCCGGCCGGCTGCGTCATCGGCAGTTGCGCGGCGTTGCTCGGCGCGAGGCCGCCATTGGCCTGCTTCAGCGAGCGCGCGAGCGTCGACGCGAAATCGACGTCGCGGGCCTGGTAGCCGGGCGTGTCGGAGTTCGCGATGTTCGACGACAGCAGTTCCTGCCGATAGGCGCGCACGTCGAGCGCCTGTCGGCCGAACGCGAATTCCGCATCGAGTTTGTCCAGCATGTGTGCGTCTCTCCGTATGAAGCGCTGCACGCCCCTCGCGCCGGATGGCGACCCGAGAGGCTTTTTTCCATGACAGCGATGGTAGGCGCCGGACGCAACCGGCAATCGGGCGAATAACGCGGCAAAGGCCCCCTCTATTCATCGTTTGCGCGACGGCCCCGCTCCCTAGAATGCGAAGCGGAGCAACGGATCGGGGATCAGGCGATGACTGGCAGCGCACTTCGCGGAAGGAACGGGCGGCTCACGCACGTCCGGCGTGCGTTTGTGCGTGCCTTTGCGCGTGCCTTTGCGCGTGCCTTTGCGCTCGCCGCGGCGCTGTGGATCGCCGCCCCGGCCGCGCACGCGGACGACGGGATGATCGTGATTCCCGGGCGCGGCGAGACGGCCGAAACCGCGCTCGCGCACGCCAATGCGGCAAGCGGCGGGCAGTTCGGCGGGAATGCGGCGATGGCGCCGGGTGCGGGCCTCGCGCCGGACGCGGGTCGCGCGACGAGCGGCACGGGTGCCGCCGGCACCGGCTACGCGCCGCAACCGGCCGGCACGATGGTCGTGACGACCGTCCCGCCGCCGGCTGCTGCGGCACCGGCGCCCGCGCCCCGCCCCACCTACGCAGCCGCCCGCGCGAACGCCGGATACGGCGCGCCGCGTGCCGCCGATCCGACTGCGATCGCGATGGTCGTCGCCGGCACGGCCGAACCCGCGTCGAATCCCGTGCGGCCGGCCCCGCAGCCGGCCTTCGCCGCACGCATGGCGGCCGCCCGCGCCGCGTCGGCGTTGCCGGCGCCGCGCGCGACACCGGGTTCCGCCAACCGGGCCCCGGCGGCCAATACCACCAATGCCGCCAATGCCGCCCAGCCCGCGACGCCGCCCGGCCAGCAGGATCCCGAGTCGATCCGCCGCGCGGCCCTCGCGTTCCTGCAGCAGCAGATCGCGGGCCTGCCCGGCAAGACCACCGCGACGGTCACGACCGCGTTTCCGCGCGGGCTCGCCGCGTGCACGACGCTCGAGCCGTTCATGCCGACCGGCGCGCGCCTGTGGGGCCGCACGACGGTCGGCGTGCGCTGCGCGGGCGAGCGGCCGTGGACCGTCTACCTGCAGGCGAAAGTCACCGTGCAGGCCACCTATTACGTCGCCGCGCGCCAGATCGCGCCCGGCGAGCCGCTCTCCGCGGCCGACCTGGTCGCCCGCGACGGCGACCTGACGGTGCTGCCGCTCGCGGTGATCACCGATCCGGCGCAGGCGATCGGCTCGACCGCGCTCGCGCGCATCTCGGCCGGGCTGCCGCTGCGGCAGGACCTGCTCAAGAGCGCGGCGTCGGTGTCGGCCGGCCAGACGGTGCGGGTGGTCGCGGCAGGGCCCGGTTTCACGATTTCGGCCGAGGGCAGCGCGCTGGCGAATGCCGCGCCCGGCCAGTCGGTCAGGGTGCGGATGGCGGCGGGCCAGATCGTCACGGCGATCGTCAAGGACGCCGGCACCGTGGAGATTCCGCTGTAGGGACGGATCCTGCGGCAAGAATGTAAAGAATTGTTTATTCGGAGCATTTCGGGCTCGCGATGCTAAAGTTCGGGCCGACCCGGCCGTTATCTGGGTCAAACCGAACAGGAAACCCATCGTGAAGATCGATTCCACTCCGAACCCGAGCCCCCTGGCGCCGACCGGCAACGGCGCGACCCGTGCGCCATCCGGCACGGCCTCGTCTTCGTCCGCGCAGGCGGCCGACGCAGGGTCGACCGGCGGCGACACGACCGTGAACCTGTCGGGTCTGTCCGGCCAGTTGCGTTCGGTCTCCGCGTCCGGCAACGCCGATATCGACACGGGCCTCGTCCAGTCGATCAAGGACGCGCTGAACAACGGCACGTTGACGATCGATGCGAACAAGATCGCCGACGGCGTATTGAATACCGCCCGCGAGCTGCTGCAGCAGCAGCGTCCGGGCAACTGAAGCCGGCCTCGCGGCCGGTCCCCCGGTCTCCCGGTTTGCCGGCGCGCCCAACCCGCGCCGGCGCGACGAGCATGACGCGATGAGAGAAGAGCTGCTGGCCACGGTCAACGACGAACACGCGACGGTCGAGGCGTTCGCGTCCCTGCTCGCCTACGAGGAAAAGGCGCTGACGATGGCCCAGCCGCTCGAGATGCTGCCCGGGATCGTCGAGAAGAAGAGCGAGCTGATCGACCGGCTCGCGCAGCTCGAACGCACGCGCGACACCCAGCTTTCCGCGCTCGGCTTTCCGGCCGGCAAGAAGGGGATGGACCAGGCCGCCGAGCGCGATGCGCGCCTCGCCGGCCGCTGGCAGCTGCTGCAACAGGCCGCCGAACGCGCGCGCCAGGCCAATGCGAACAACGGGATGCTGATCCGGATCCGGATGGACTACAACGAGCGCGCGCTCGCGGTACTGCGCTCGGCGCCCGCGCCGGCCGGCGTCTATGGCCCCGACGGGCGCGTATCGGCGCTCATGCGCTGAAGCACGGACTGACCAACTGACTGACCGGCAGCGGCGCCGCTGCCTTCCCTGCCGCACCTCGCAGCATCTCGTAGTACCTCGCAGCACCTCGCCGCCATTCGCGGCCTCCCGCGTTTCGACAGACCGGGCTCGAACCCGGCACTCACGGTCCCTTCCGATACACGGCTGCGCAACCGCGCCGCCGTCCCGTCACAACAATCAGAAGAGGGCCGCATGCCATATTTCCGCATTCCGTTTTCGTACCGCACCGCCGCCGTTTCCGCCGCCGCGACGCTGGGCACCGCGTTGACGCTTTCCGCCGCGCAGGCCGCCGGCGCCGCGCCGCTGCCCGTGCCGACGGGCGACATGTCGCTGTCGCCGGCCGGCCCCGACATCGTGCCGCCGGCCGCCCCGGGCACGCCCGGCGCGACGCCGCGCACGTCGCGCCGCGGGTCCGACACCTACACGTACCTGCGCTGCTGGTACCGGATCGACGCGGATCCGTTGAAGCCGGCCGCGACCTACGAATGGGCGCGCGACCCCGCCGGCGGCGACTGGTATCGCGTGTCCGGCTACTGGTGGGCGGACGGCATCACGCAGTGGAAGAACATGTTCTACAGCACGACGACGCAGGACACGCTCGCCGACGTGTGCCGCAAGACGCTGGCCGCGAAAGGCATCGGGTCCGACCTCGTGCAGGCGGTCGCGGCAAACAACGCGCTGTCGTTCAACTACACGGTATGGACCCTCGACGCCGCGCAACAGGACGCACGCGTCAACAAGCTGATCGTGTTCGGCGACAGCCTGTCCGACACGCAGAACATGTTCAACGCGAGCCAGTGGAAGCTGCCGAACGGCACGAGCTGGCAGGCGGGGCGCTTCAGCAACGGCCCGGTGTGGGCCGAATATCTCGCGAACGCGCTGCGGCTGCCGTTCTACAACTGGGCGATCGGCGGCGCGGCGACCGACCAGTACCTCGTCGTGCCGGGCCTCGTGCAGCAGATCGACTCGTGGCGCGAATACATGGATCGCGCGCCGGACTACCGGCCCGCCAACACGCTGTTCGCGGTGTTCGCGGGCGGCAACGACCTGGTGAACTACGGACGCTCGCCCGAGCAGGCGGCGAATGCGGTGCGCGACAGCCTCGAGCGGCTCGCCGCGGCCGGCGCGACGCGGATCATGCTCGTCACGCTGCCGGACGTGTCGCGCGCACCGGTGTTCGCGACGCGCACCGACACGGCGAGCGTCGCCGCGCAGGTGAAGGACTACAACCGGCGCCTCGCCGACGCGGCCGCCGCGCTGCGCGCCCGTTACGGCGCGACGCTGCGGCTCGAGGTGTTCGACGCGTACGCGCTGTTCGACGACCTGCTGAGCCATCCGGCCCAATACGGCTTCGACGACGCGAAGCGCGCATGCCTCGACATCCCGAAACCGTCGTCGCTCACCTACCTGAGCGCGCAGACGCCGCGTGCGGACTGCCGCGACCCGGCGCGCTTCGTGTTCTGGGACACGCTGCACCCGACGACACGCACGCACGCGTGGCTCGCCGAGCGGATCGCGCCGTTCGCGCGGGCGCGCCTGCTGAACTGACCGGCGCGGGCGGCGGTGCCTACAGCAGCGGACACGCGGTGACCTGCGTGCCGCGCTCGACGCACAGCCGCTCGTAGTCGCGCAGGTATGCGCGCTCGTCGTCGTCCAGCAGGTCGAGATCGATCAGGTCCCAGTCGTAGCCGACCGTCACGATGTTCTCGAACGTCACGGTATCCGGCTGCGCGTCGTCCTGACGGATGATCACGATGTTCTCGATCCGCACGCCGCCCTTGCCCGGCAGGTAGATGCCCGGCTCGACCGAAATCACCGCATTCGGCACGAGCCCGTACTGCGCGCCCGGCGCGAACCGCACGCCGCCCTCGTGCACGTGAATCCCGACGCCGTGCCCGGTGCCGTGGCCGAAATCGTGGCCGTGATCGCGGCACACCTGCCGCACGAGCGCATCGACGTCGCCGCCCTTTGCCGTGCTCGGGAAGCGCGTGACGAGCCCCTTGATGCAGGCCTTCAGCGCAACCGTGTAGATCTCGCGCTGCCACGGCTGCGCGACCGTATCCGGGTGCGTCCGGCGCAGCACCACGCGCGTGCAGTCCGTCGCGAAGCCGGCTTCGTAATACGCGCCGCTGTCGAGCAGCACGAGTTCGCCTTCCGTCAGCTCGACGTCGGCGCTCGCCGCCGTGTAATGCGCGAACGCGCTGTTCGCGCCGTTCGCGGCGATCGACGGAAACGTCAGCGCAACCGCGGAGCGCGCGGCGTATGCATCGTTGATCGCGCGCGCCAGGTCGTATTCGGTATGGCGCACGCCCGGCTCGCCCGTCTTCGCCCAGCGCATCGTCTCGGCGATCGCCGCGGAACTGCGCGCAAACGCGTCGCGGAACCGGTCGAGCACCGCCGGCGTCTTGCCGGCCCGCATCGCCTCGACCGGGTTGAAGTCGGTATGCCGCGCCTGCGGCCACACCCGCTTCACCGCGTCGACGAGCGCGCAGTTCACCGATTCGAAGCCGTAGCACACATGCTCGACCGCGAACGGCGCGAGAAAGCGCTCGAGCGCCGCGACATCGCGCCGGATCACGTGCAGCGCCGGATACGACTCGAGCGTGACCTCGCAGCGGTCGCAGCCTTCCGGCAGGAACAACGCCACCTGCCCGCCCACCGCGAACAGGAAGCCGAGGTGCGACGACGCATTCGGGATGTGATAACCGCGGCTGTTCAGCAGATACGCGAGGTCGTCCGATGCGCAGGTGAAGAAGGCGGTCCTGCCGTCCGGCGCGCCGGTATGCGCGGCGAGCTTGCGGTTCAGCGCGTCGAGGTTCTGCGCGACGCTCAGGCCGGTCATCGCTTCCGGCACCTCGAAGATCGGCCGCTCGACGACCCAGCCCGGCAACGCGATCGCGCGATCGATCTCGCGCTCGGCGAGACTCGTCCAGTCGAGCGACGCGGCCTGCGTCCGCTCGAACAGGCGATCGCGCTGCGCGACGCTGATCCGCCGCGCGTCGTAGCCGACCCGTGCGAGCCGGCTCCCGTGCGCGACCAGCCAGTCGGCCATCGCCTGCCAGATCGTCACGTTCATCCCGAGCTTCTCGATGCGCACGCGTGCCGGATCGCACTGCTGCTCGGCCTGCAGGTGATAACGACCGTCGACGAACAGCACGAACGGCGGCACGCCGAGCGCCTGCGCGGTCGCCGCGCTCAGGAAGATCCCGCAGCCGGCCGAACCGTCGAAGCCCGACAGCGCATAACGCGGGTTGTTGCTGCGCGGCAGGTACTCGGTCACGTATTCGTCCTGCGACGTGACCAGTACCGCGTCGAGCCGCGCGGCGTCGAGCAGGCGCGACAGGCCCGCCTGCGTGTCGACGACGGACGCGTCGTACGGGGGAAGGCCGGAGAAGCTGTATTTCAGTCGATCGATCATCGGAAGCCCGTTATGCATTGTTGTCGGCGGCCGGCGGTGACGCGGCGGGGTGCAGGCCCAAAGCAGGCCCAAAGCAGGCTTGAAGCAGGCCTGACGCGGCCCGGCGCCGCTGCACGGTCGACGCTCGACCCGGCGCGGCACGGCGCCGGGCCGCCGTACCGTCCCGGCGGCAGGCCTTAAAAAAATTTTCGTCTCACTTAACTTTTTTTGATGCGCGCGACAGAATCTAGAGCACGCTGAAATTGAGGTCAAGCTGAAATTTTCGTAGGGCTAAAATCGGCATGACGCTTGCGGATCCCTGCACAACGGGCGTTCGTCCGGCGGTACCGCGCGGTACAATGCGCCGGCATCGCCGCCCCGACGGCCGTGCTTCGTGCGGTGCGCGGAATTCCCTGTCCGGCGACTGCACCGCCCGTCCGCCCGCCTCCCGATTCGTTGCCGCGAAAGAGATTCATGGATTCAGACATCATGCGTATCGGCCAGCGCATTCGCCGCCTGCGCCGGGAAGCGAAGAAGACGCTGCTGGAAGTCGCGACCGAAGCGAAACTGTCGGTCGGGTTCCTGTCCCAGGTCGAGCGCCATCTCACGGGCATCTCGCTGTCGTCGCTCGTCAACGTCGCGAAGGCGCTCGACGTGCCGCTCGGCGCGCTGATCGAGCAGCCGCGCCAGGCGCAGCCCGATTCGCACGCGGGCAGCCGCAAGGCGTACGCGCTCGACGCCACGTCGCAATGGTACGAACGCCTGTCCACCACGTTCGACGGCAGCCAGATCAACGCGCTCAAGGTGCGGATGATGGAAGGCTACCGCTCGGAATGGGTGGCGCACGGCGGCGACGAATTCGTGTACGTGCTGGCCGGCCGGATCTGCTTCACGGTCGGCAAGAAGCATTACCCGCTGTCGCCCGGCGACTCGCTGCACTTCGACGCGCGCAAGCGGCATCGGGTCGCCAACGTGGGCGACGGGCCGGCCGAGGTGATCGCGGTCGGCACGCTGCCGCTGTTCGACGACCGTCGCGCCGGATTCGTGTCCGCGACGATGGACACCACGAAACCGGCCCCCGTCGTGCGCGCCACGGCGGGCGAACCGCGCACGAGCCGCCGCGCGCCGGCGCCCAAACGGGCGGATCGCGATCGTGCCGCCGGCACCGTGAAAAAAGACCAGAAGGCGGCAGCCAAGCCGCGCGCGGCCGCCGGCAAACGCGTGGCGGCCGCCAAGCCGGCACGCAAGAAGAAGCCGTAACGGCTTTGCAGGCGCGCGACGCGCGCCCTTCCTGCCGCCCTTCCTGCCGCCCTATTCGCCGATCTCGAGCGCCTGCGCGACAGCCTCGATCCGCGCGCGATGCACGGCCTCCCGGATCTTCTCCGTGTCGTTGCCGATGCCGCGCGCGATCGCGCCGGCATCGACGCTGCGCGCGGCCGCGAGCGCGACGCGCAGCCGCTCGGCCTGCGGATACGGCTGCGTATCGAGCCCGAGCCGCCCGCGCGCATCCGATTCACACGCCTGCAGCATCTCGGCGAAACGCGCCGGCTTGCGCAGCGCGTCGCTGCGCTCGAACAGCCGCACCAGCGCGGCCGCGCCCATCTCCATCACGCGATGCAGGTTGCCGTGCTCGCGCGCGACCACGAGCGCGAGATCGCGGCATTCGTTCGGCACGCGCAGCCGTTCGCACAACGGCTTGAGCAGGTCGACGCTGCGTCCCTCGTGGCCGATATGGCGCGGCAGCACGTCGGCAGGCGTCGTCGCCTTGCCGAGATCGTGCGTGAGCGCCGCGAAGCGCACCGGTAGCGAATAACCCTGCTTCGCCGCATAGTCGACGACCATCATCACGTGCACGCCGGTGTCGACCTCCGGGTGGTAGTCGGCGCGCTGCGGCACGCCCCACAGCGCATCGACTTCGGGCAGGATGCGCGCGAGCGCGCCGCACTCGCGCAGCACCGCGAACATCCGCGACGGTTTCACCTCCATGAGCCCGCGCGCGATTTCCTGCCAGACGCGTTCGGGCACGAGCGCGTCGACCTCGCCCGCGTCGACCATCCGCCGCATCAGCGCGAGCGTTTCGTCCGCGACCGTGAAATCCGCGAACCGCGCGGCAAAGCGCGCGATGCGCAGGATCCGCACCGGATCCTCGACGAACGCATCGCTCACATGGCGGAACACGCGCGCGCGCAGGTCGGCCTGCCCGTCGAACGGGTCGATCACGGGCCCGACCAGCTCGCCCTCCGGGCTCACTTCGCGCGCCATCGCGTTGATCGTCAGGTCGCGCCGCGCGAGATCCTCGTCGAGCGTCACGTCCGGCGCGTAATGAAACTGGAAGCCGTGATAACCGGCCGCCGTCTTGCGCTCGGTGCGTGCGAGCGCGTACTCCTCCTGCGTCCGCGGATGCAGGAAGACCGGGAAATCCTTGCCCACCGGCCGGAAACCCTGCGCGGCCATCTGCTCGGGGGTCGCGCCCACCACCACGTAGTCGCGGTCCTGCACGGGCACGCCGAGCAATTCGTCGCGGATCGCACCGCCTACTGCGTAGATGTTCATGGCTGCGGCTCGAATTCGGCGATCACGTTCGTTTCACGGCGCGCGGCGTCGATCCAGCGCTGGACGGCCGGCAGCGCCGTCACGCGGGCCGCATAACCGGCCGCTTCCGGCGACAGGCCCGGCGCGTACGTGTTGAAGCGCATCACGACGGGCGCGTACATCGCATCGGCAATCCCGAATTCGCCGAACAGGAACGGCCCGCCCGACGCCTCGAGGCACGCGCTCCACAACGCGTCGATGCGCGCGACGTCGGCGAGCGCATCGGGCGTCGCGCCGCGCCCCGGCATCGACGCGCGCACGTTCATGCCCATCTGCGTGCGCAGCGCCGCGAAGCCCGCATGCATCTCGGCCGCGACGCAGCGCGCATGCGCGCGCTCGAGCGGATCGGCCGGCCACATCGGAAACTGCGGATAGCGTTCGGCGAGCGTCTCGGCAATCGCGAGCGAATCCCAGATCGCGACGCCGTGGTCGTCGATCAGGCACGGCACCTTGCCGGACGGCGAATACTCGAGGATGCGTGCGGCCGTGTCGTCGTGGCGCAGCTCGATCGCGATCTCGTCGAACGGGATGCCGAAATGCGCGAGCAGCAGCCACGGACGCATCGACCACGACGAGTAGTTCTTGTCTCCAATGACGAGTTTCATGACGGTGTTCCGGAAAACGAGAAGGTGAAAAGGACGAAGCTGAACGACGACCCCCGGGCCGGCCTAGCGGCGCGAGCGGAACCAGTCGAACCGGGACCGCTGCGCGGCCTGGCCGAGATACGCGGGCGCGATGCTTTCGAGACTCGCGGGCGAGATCCCGAGCTCCGGCGCGAGCGGCCCCGACAGCACGTTCGGCACCGACATCGTCGCGAGATTGTCGCGCGTGAGCACGGGCTCGCCGGGCAGGCATTCGAACACGCTCGCCTGCAGCCGCGCGAGCGCGTCGGGCAGCCGCACGATGCGTGCCTGCCGGCCGACCAGCGTGCCGCAATAGCGCACCAGCTGCTCGAGCGTGTAGACGGTCGGGCCGCCGAGTTCGTAGGTCTTGCCGTGCGCGGCCGCGAGATCGAGCGTGTTGACGAACGCACGCACGACATCGCCGACGAACACGGGCTGGAAGCGCGCGTCGGGCATCGCGAGCGGCAGCACGGGCACCGTGCGCTGCAGGTTCGCGAACGTGTTGAGGAACGCATCGCCGGGGCCGAACACGACCGACGGGCGGAAGATCGTCAGCGCGAGCGAATCGGTCGCCGCGATCGCATGCAGCGCGGCCTCGCCGTCGCCCTTCGAGCGCTGGTACATGCTCGCGCCATGCGAATCGGCGCCGAGCGCGCTCATGTGCAGCACGCGCTGCACGCCCACCTCGGTGCAGGCGGTCGCGAGCGCGGCCGGCAGCGTGACGTGCGCGCGCTCGAAGCCGGGCCCGTAGGGCGTACCGCGGCCGCCGTGCAGCACGCCGACGAGGTTGATCGCCGCGTGCGCACCGGCGACGAAGCGCGCGAGCGTGCGCGTGTCGAGCGCTTCGAGCTCGACGATTTCGACCGGCAGCATCTGCAGGTGGCGCGCGTGGTCGCGCCGGCGCGTGCCGATCCGTACCTGCTTGCCGGCTTCGATCAGCGCATTGACGAGCCGGCTGCCGATGAAGCCGGTGCCGCCCAGCAGCGCGACGGTCTGGCGATCCATGATGTGGGCCTCAAAAGAACACTGCCGCGTCTCGCGCGGCAGTGTGAAGATTGCGGATCAGGGCGAGATCATGCCCAGACGTTTCTTCAGCGACTGTGGTTTGCCCTCGAAGAGCGCCGCGTAATAGACGGTGTTCGACAGCACGTTCTTCACGTAGTCGCGCGTCTCGTTGAACGGAATCGTTTCTGCGAAGATCGCGCCTTCGACCGGCTGCGTCAACACCTGGCGCCACTGGCGCGGCCGGCCCGGGCCCGCGTTGTAGCCGGCCGTGGCGAGCACCGGCGAGCTGTCGAAGTTGTTGTAGATGTCAGCCAGATACCAGGTGCCGAGCTGGATGTTGGTATCGATGTCGTGCATCTGCGTGCGCGAGATCGTGCCGAGGCCGAGCTTCTTCGCGACCATCTGCGCGGTGGCCGGCATCAGCTGCATCAGGCCGCCCGCGCCCACCGACGAACGCGCGCTCGTGATGAAGCGCGACTCCTGGCGGATCAGCCCGTACGCCCATTCGGTGTCGAGGCCCGTCGACTGCGCGTAGCGCTCGACGATGTTGCGGTACGGCGACGGGTAGCGCAGCGTGAAATCGTGCTCGGCTTTCGTGCGGTCGGCCGTGTTGACCGTGCGGTCGAGCAGGTCGACGCGCTTGCCGTACTCGGCGGCCGCGAGCAGCTGGCGATCGGTCATCCCGCGCAGCGGCCAGTTCCATTCGCGGTTGCCCTCGAGGCGCAGGTTCAGCGCGTAGAAACGCTGCGCGAGCGCGAAGCCCGGAATCTTGCCCATCGCGTCGATCTCGGCGTCGCTCACCTTCGTGCGCGGCGGGATCGTCGTGCGCTGGCCAAGCTCTTCACCGGCGAGCTGCCCGTAGAAGTTGTACTGCCCGGCGACCTGCTCGAATTCCTGGTTCGCCTGCAGCGTGTCGCCGCTCTGCTTGAGCGCGCGCGCATGCCAGTAGATCCACGCCGGATCGTCGCGCAGCGACGGCGGCATCTGCTCGATCGACCAGCGCACCATCGGCCAGTTGCCGGCGAGCAGCGCGGCGCGCGTGCGCCATTCGTAGCCCGGGTTCGACAGCGGCGCATTCGCGGATTTCGCGTACCAGACCGACGCGAGCGGCGAGCGCTTGATCGCGCCCTGGTAGCCGATCGCGCCCCACGCGATCGCCTGCTCCTGTTTGGTCAGCGAAGGCGCGACCGTCGTGAGCATGCCGGCGGCCGCGTCCGGATCGTTGCGCGCCATGCGGCCGAGCGCGATCAGCGCGAGCTGGTGCGACGCCGCGTCGGGGCCGACGCCGCGCGCGAGGTACAGCGGCGGCGCGCTCGTCGCCTGGTCGAAGCCGACCGGACGCGCGCCGAGCGCGTCGACGATCTTGCCGCCGAGCGTCGTGTAGTTCTGCTCGTACGCGAGGCGCGCCTGCTGCCACACGTCGTCGCTCGTGAACTGCTGGTTGACCGTGAGCGCGGTGATCAGGTCGACGCATGCGTCGCCGTAATTCTTCGGCTCGACGAGCAGCGCGCGTGCCGCATCGGCGACGTTCTCGCCGCGCGCCGCGCGCGATTCGAGCGCATAACACTTGACCTGCGTGTCGTCGTCGAGCACGAAGCGCTTGTATTGATCGTCGAAGTTGCGCCAGTCGTGGCGCGCACCGAGCACGAGCAGGTAGTCGTTGCGCAGGCGGTCGGCGATCGCCTGGCCATCGTAGCGCTGCAGGAACGACTGCACGGGCGCGTCCGGCGCATCCACGCGCGCGCGGCCCGTCGAATCGAACAACTGCGGCTTGATCTGGAAATACTCGACGTAGGACGGTACCGGATAGTTCGGAATCATCGACGCGAGCTGCGCGGCTTTCGCGGCGTCGTTGCGGCGCGCGGCTTCACGAAGCTGCACGAAGGTCTGGTCGTCCCCGGAGACCGTATCGTCGTTCGGTGCGGCGCACGCGGCCGTGCCAGCGACGAGCGCGGTGGCCGAAAGCGTCAGCGCGACCGCGCGATATACTCGGAAAAGGCTGTTCGACATCGTTTTGAATGGAGCACGAAGTGAGCGAAAGCATAGCACGCAACCCTGTGCCGAACCCGAAGGTTGCGCTACGCAAAACGCTGTCCGGCGCGCGTCGCGACGCCGCGTCGCAACCCGCCGCGAACGCCGCGCTCGACGCGCGGCTGCGCACGCTGCTCGAACGGCTCGCGCCGCGCACGGTCGGGTTCTACTGGCCGCTGCCGGGCGAATTCGATGCGCGCGATGCGGTGCTCGCCTGGTGCGCGGCCGGTGCCGGCCGGCGCGCCGCGCTGCCCGTGATCGGCGAGCGGCACACGCCGCTCGAGTTCCACGCATGGGACACGCACACGCCGATGCGCGAAGGCCATCACCGGATTCCGGAACCGGCGTCGGGAATCGTCGTCGTGCCCGACCTGTTGCTGATTCCCTGTGTGGGATTCGATCCGCAGCGCTACCGGCTCGGCTACGGCGGCGGCTATTACGACCGCACGCTCGCCGCGTGGCCGGGCAGCCAGCCGCCCGTGACGGTCGGCATCGCCTATGAAGCGTGCCGCGTCGACGCACTGCCGGCCGAAGCGCACGATCTCGCGCTGCGCTGGATCGTGACCGACGGCGCGCTCTACCCGGCCGCTTGATGATGCGGCGGGCGCCGCCGCGTCCGTCGTCGCACGCCCGCCGGCGCACTGCCGCGCGCCACGGCCGGCGCCACCCCGGCCCGACCCTGCCCCAACCGTTTACAGCGACGCCGCCGCGCGCGCGGCCGTGTCGTACAGGCCCGATGCGTTGCGCAGCAACTGCGCCGCGTCGCCGATCTGCTCGTTGGTGAGCCCGCTGTCCTTCAGCGTCTCGATCAGGCAGTGCTCGCGCACCTCGCGGTACTTCAGGCACAGGTCGCGGCCCGCGTCGGTCGCGAAGAAGAACACTTCCTTGCCGTTCTTCTCGCTCTTCACATAGCCGCGGGCGATCAGTTTTTTCAGCGCATAGGTCGCGACGTGCGTATCCTCGATATTGAGCACGAAGCAGATGTCGGCGAGCTTCTTCTTGCGTTCACGGTGGCTCACGTGATGCAGCAGCGACACCTCGACCGCCGTCATGTCCTTCGCGCCGGCCGCCGACATGCAGCGCACCATCCACCGGTTGAACGCGTTGCCTGCCATGATGAGCCCGTATTCGAGCTCCGACAGCTCCGCGCTCGAATCGGAAACGAGGTGTTCGGATGACACGATCTTGGTCGCAGGACGCTTCATGTAAAGACGGAGCAAGCCGGATGACAGGGTGTGCCGAGTGTACGCCAGAAGCCCGGACATCCGGGCTAGGCGAAAACGCTTATTGGGAAGTTGTCGATATTTTATTGACAATGTGCGCTAACATTGCCGTCCGAACCGTGCCAGTCCGATGACGCAACCCCGCATTTATCCGCTCGGCGATGCCGCCCTCGTCTGCGAGGTGCCGCCGCCCGCCACGCTCGATTGCCAGCGCCGCGTCTGGGCCGTTGCCGAGGTCGCGCGCGCGTGGCCCGACGTGGTCGACGTCGTGCCCGGCATGAACAACCTGACGATCGTGTTCGACGCGCTCGCCACGACGGCCGGGGCGCTCACGCCGGCGCTGCGCGACGCATGGGAAACGGCCGACGTCGAGCATGCGGACGGTCGCGAGGTCGAAATCCCGGTCGAGTACGGCGGCACCGCCGGCCCCGACCTGGCGGCCGTCGCCGCCCATACCGGCCTGTCGGCCGACGAGGTCGTCGCGCGCCACGCAGCCGGCGCCTACGTCGTGTTCTTCGTCGGCTTCCAGCCGGGTTTCGCGTATCTCGGCGGGCTCGATGCCGCGCTGCACACGCCGCGCCGCGCGGCGCCGCGCCTCGAGGTGCCGGCTGGCTCGGTCGGCATCGGCGGCGCACAGACAGGCATCTACCCGGCCACGTCTCCCGGCGGCTGGCAACTGATCGGCCGCACGTCGCACGTGCTGTTCGATCCGGCGCGGCCGCAGCCGACGCTGCTGCTGCCCGGCGACCGCGTGCGCTTCACCATTGCGGGAGTCGACGCACGATGACCCAGAGCAACGCACCGGGCACCATCGAGGTGGTGCGGGCCGGCCCGCTGTCCACCGTGCAGGATCTCGGCCGCCGCGGCACGCGCCATCTCGGCGTCGCGCAGGGCGGCGCGCTCGACAGCCTCGCGCTCGAGGTCGGCAACCGGCTGGTCGGCAACCGTCCCGACGCGGCGGCCGTCGAAATCACGATCGGCCCGGCCGCCTTCCGCTTCACGCGCGCGACCCGCATCGCGATCACCGGCACCGAGTTCGGCGCCACGCTCGACGGCCGGCGCGTATATTCGTGGTGGAGCCTGCCGGTCGAGGCCGGGCAGACGCTCGTGCTGCCGGCCGCGAAACGCGGGATGCGCGGCTACCTGTGCATCGCCGGCGGCATCGACGTGCTGCCGATGCTCGGCTCGCGCAGCACCGATCTCGCGTCACGCTTCGGCGGCCTCGGCGGCCGCGCGCTGCGCGACGGCGATCGCCTCCCGGTCGGCGTGCTTCCGGCCGGAATGGGCTGCCTCGCCGCCGATGCGCCCGAATTCGGGGTAAAGGCGCCGGCGTGGTGCGCGTTCGCGCGCGTCGACGAGCCGCCGCGCCGCCACCGCCCCGCGCATGCGCCGTGGGCGATGCCCGTGCGCGTGCTGCCGGGCCCCGACTACGCGTCGTTCGCCGCCGATGCGCAGCAGGCGTTCTGGGACGAGGAATGGCTCGTCACGGCGAACAGCAACCGCATGGGTTATCGGCTTGCGGGCGTCGAACTCGTGCGCGAGCGGCCGGCCGAGCTGCTGTCGCATGCGGTGCTGCCCGGCACGATCCAGGTGCCGCCGAACGGCCAGCCGATCGTGCTGATGCACGACGCGCAGACCACCGGCGGCTACCCGAAGATCGGCACGGTGATCCGTGCGGACCTGTGGAAACTCGCGCAGGCGCGGCTCAACCTGCCGATCCGCTTCGTGCGCACGACACCCGACGCCGCGCGCGCCGCCCTGGCCGCAGAACGTGCCTATCTGCGGCAGATCGACGTGGCGATCGACCTGCGCGAGGAAGCGCGCCGCCGCGCCCAGTCGCGCGCGGCGTGACAATGGCGGTAGCAGTACCGAAGGCAGTAGCAGCAAGAACGGGCCACGCAATCAGTGGACGAGGAACACCATGGAAATCGATCTGAATGCCGATCTCGGCGAAGGCTGCGGTTCGGACGAGGCGCTGCTCGACCTCGTCACGTCCGCGAACATCGCATGCGGGTGGCATGCGGGCGGCGCGAACGCGATGCGCGACTGCGTGCGCTGGGCCGTGCAGAAAGGCGTGGCGATCGGCGCGCATCCGAGCTTTCACGATCCGGAGAATTTCGGCCGCAAGGAAATGCAGCTGCCGGCCGGCGACATCTACGCGGGCGTGCTGTACCAGCTCGGCGCGCTGTCGGCGATCGCGCAGGCCGAGGGCGGGCGCATCGCGCACGTGAAACCGCACGGCGCGCTGTACAACCAGGCCGCACGCGACCCGATGATCGCCGATGCGGTGGTGTCCGCGATCCGCGATTTCGATCCGTCGCTCGCGGTCTTCGGGCTCGCGAACAGCGTGTTCGTCGCGGCCGCGCGGCACGCGGGGCTCGCCGCGGTGGAGGAAGTGTTCGCCGATCGCGGCTACCGCGCGGACGGCTCGCTCGTGCCGCGCAACCAGCCCGGCGCGCTGATCGACGACGAAGACACGATGATCGCGCGTACGCTGGACATGGTGCGCAGCCGTCAGGTGCGTGCGATCGGCGGCGAGTGGGTGATGCTCAATGCGCAGACCGTCTGCCTGCACGGCGACGGGCCGCATGCGCTGGTATTCGCGAAACGGATTCGCGCCGCGCTCGAGGCGGTGGGTGTCGACGTCGTCGCGCCCGGCATGCTGCAGGCCGACGAACGCACATGACCCGGCCGGCTGCCTGATCCGTCGCACAAAAGAAAAAAGCGCCCTCGTGGCGCTTTTCCGTTGGCGCAATCGCTGCGGCTTCGCCGTCTGTCGATTCGCCCCCCGAAACCGTCTTTCGACGGTGACCGGAAAAATCTTCCGGATTAAAAAACGTCCGCCGCCGCCCGATCACTGCATTCCCCGGTCAGACGACGGAACGTTGCTTATCTGCAAGTCGGCCTGCATGCATGTTTTGTCCGACGATGATTGGCCCCGCCGTGCATGCAGACACTCCGCGGCCGGCACGTGCTTCACGTGCCGGCAACGCTAACCCCGCGCTTATTTCTGCTACCCCGTAGAACTTATCTATTCTTTTCATTTTTTCAACTTGTGGGGTGAAGAATAGATATTGGCGGAACGGGATGTCAATCGTTTTAAACGCTATTTTCCGACGATTCAAGGGTTTTCCTTATCGATTGCCGCCCACGCGCACGCGTTTCGCCGCGGGTGCGCGAGGCCAATCAAACAGGGGAAGATCGGTGCGGGCCGTCGGGCGCGATCAGTTCGCGTCGACCCGGTATCCTTGCTGGCGCAACAATTCGAGCACGCCGCGCGGGCCGCCCAGATGCAGCGCGCCGATCGCGACGAACAGCGGCCGGTTCGGTGCGGCGATTGCCGTCATCCGTGCAACAAAGCGGCGGTTGCGCTCGTACACGATCTTGTTGTCGATCGACGCCGACAACACCTTCGAACGCGCGAGCCGTTCGCTCTTCGCGACGGCCCACGCCGAGATCGCATCGGCGTCGCCAATTCGCCACAGTCGATGCAGCGCCTTGATGTCGTCGGCGTTCTGCGCGGGCGTCTGCACCATGTCCTGCGCGAGCATCTCGCGCTGCTCGGCGAGCGTCAGCCCGGTGAACGCGCGCATCTGTTCGGCGAGCGTCTCCAGCCCGATCACGCGGCCGCCCTTCTTCTTCAGGAACACGTTCTGCAACTGCGCCTCGGTGCCGTATTCGGTCTGCAGGCCGGCTGACAGCGAATCGTAGGTCTCGACGACGAGCGCCGCGAGCCACGGCCGCATCTTGCGGATCTCGGCGAGCGCGGCCGGATTGCCGCGCAGGCGCGCCGCGAGCCGCTGCCACAGCGGCTCCGGCAGCAGGCGCTGCAGGCACGGGTAGCGGCATACGCCGTACTTCGACACGTCGTCCTGCGATTCGAGCAGGTCGTCGGGCGACAGCTCGAGCGCGAGCGTCGGCGACGCGGCGAGCGCCGCGAGAATGCGCGGCCGGAACGGCTGCGCGCTCGGGTAATCGGACGGGTCGCCCGTGTGCAGCGTGCCGAGCACGTAGAGCGTGACACGCCCCTTGGTCGCGACGTAGAACGGCATGCGCGCGGGCTGCACGCGCACCGCGCCGCTCGCGACCGTGCCGTTCGACACGGCGGGTGCGTGAAAGCCCGGCAGGCTCATGCCGGGCGGCGGGACTTGCGACGGATGGATCGGTGAAGTGGCCGGCGCGCGCCCTTCGGCGCGCGCGGATTCGACGGGAACCACGAGGCTGGCCGCCACGCACGCGCCGGCCAGCGCCGCGCCCGTGACGGTACGCACGCCCCAGCGCCGCGCGTAGCGGTACGCGCGCATCACGCGCGCGCCGCCTGCCCCCGCACGGCGCACGCCGGACGCGCGCGCCGCCATCACTTCAGGCATTCGCCTCCCCTACCTCCTCGGCCCGATGGCAGGCCACGCGCCGGCCGTCGACCTCGCGCAGCTGCGGCTCCTCCGCACGGCAGCGCTCGACCGCATACGGGCAACGCTGGTGGAACGCGCAGCCCGACGGCGGATTGAGCGGCGACGGCAGTTCGCCCTGCAGCTTGATCTGCACGCGGCGGTCTTCCTCGAAGATCGCCGGCGTCGCCGACATCAGCGCGCGCGTGTACGGATGGCGCGGCCGCGCGTAGATCGTCGCCTTGTCACCGAGCTCGGCGACACTGCCGAAGTACATCACCATCACGTCGTCCGCGACGTGCTCGACCACCGACAGGTTGTGCGAGATGAACACGTAGCTCGTCTTGAACTGCTCCTGCAGATCCATGAACAGGTTCAGGATCTGCGCCTGGATCGACACGTCGAGCGCGGACACCGGCTCGTCGGCGACGACGATGCGCGGATCGAGGATCATCGCGCGCGCGATCGCGACACGCTGGCGCTGGCCGCCCGAGAACATGTGCGGATAGCGCTTCGCGTGTTCGGGCCGCAGGCCGACCGTGCGCATGATCTGCGCGATACGCTGCGCGCGCTCGGCGGCCGTCAGGTTCGCGTTGATCTCGAGCGGCTCGGAGAGCGTCTGCTCGACGGTCTTGCGCGGGTTCAGCGACGCGAACGGGTTCTGGAACACCATCTGCACGCGGCGGCGCAGGTCGGCGACCGTCTCGCGGTTCGCGCCGGCGACGTCCTTGCCGTCGATCGTCAGGTGGCCCGCGGTGGGCGTCTCGATCATCGTGAGCTGGCGCGCGAGCGTGGATTTTCCGCAGCCCGATTCGCCGACGACGGCGAGCGTCTTGCCGCGCTTCAGCGAGAACGACACGCCGTTCAGCGCCTTCACCGTACCCTGCCCGAACATCCCGCGTTTCACCGAATAGTGTTTCGCGAGGCCGTCGGCCACCAGCACGGCTTCCTCGTCGTGCGGCGTGGCACGCGTCTGATTGACTGCATTCATCGTGCACCTCCCGTCAGGTCGAGGTTGGAAACATTGAGCGGCTTGATGCAGCGCGCACGCATCGCATCGTTGGCCGGCACCAGCGTATCGAGCGCCGGCCGCGCCTTGCGGCAATCGTCGACGACGTACTTGCAGCGCGGCGCGAACAGGCACCCGGACGGGCGATCATCGCGGCCCGGCACCATGCCCGGCAATGCGGCAAGGCGACGCGCCCCCTTATTGTGCTCGGGAATCGCGGCGAGCAGCGCTTCGGTGTACGGATGATGCGGCGCGCGGAAGATGTCGGGCACGCGATTGGTCTCGATGACCTCGCCCGCATACATCACCGCGACACGCTGCGCGACTTCCGACACCACGGCCAGGTCGTGCGAGATCAGCACGAGTGCCATCCCGCGCTCCTTCTGCAGCTTCACGAGCAGGTCCATGATCTGCGCCTGGATCGTCACGTCGAGCGCGGTGGTCGGCTCGTCGGCGATCAGCAGCTTCGGGTTGCACGCGACGGCCATCGCGATCATCACGCGCTGGTTCATCCCGCCCGACATCTGGTGCGGGAACGACGCGATGCGGTTCTTCGCATCGGGAATGCCGACCTGGTCGAGCAGTTCGAGCGCGCGCCGGTGCAGCGCGTCGCCGCGCAGCCCTTCGTGCAGCTTCAGCACTTCCTTGATCTGGTAACCGACGGTGTAGCTCGGGTTCAGGCTCGTCAGCGCATCCTGGAACACCATCGCGATGTCCTTGCCGACGATCTTGCGGCGCGCTTTCGGCGATGCCTTCAGCAGGTCGACGCCGTTGAACGTGACCTCGTCGGCCGTCACCTTGCCCGGTGCGTCGATCAGGCCCATCAGCGCCATCATCGTCACGCTCTTGCCCGAGCCCGATTCGCCGACGACGCCCACCACCTCGCCCGGCGCGATCGACAGGTTGATCCGGTCGACGGCGGGCAGGCCGTTGAAGTTCACCGCGAGATTGCGGATGGTCAGTAGGTTCTCGCTCATGTCATGCCATCCGCTTCAGTTTGGGATCGAGCGCGTCGCGCAGCCCGTCGCCGAGCAGGTTGATCGCGAGCACCGAAATCAGGATCGACAGGCCGGGCATCGTCACGATCCACCATGCGTTGTCGATGTAGTCGCGCGCGGACGCCAGCATCGCGCCCCACTCGGCGGTCGGCGGCTGCACGCCGAGGCCGAGGAAGCCGAGCGCGGCCGCGTCGAGGATCGCCGACGAGAAGCCGAGCGTCGCCTGCACGATCAGCGGCGCCGTGCAGTTCGGCAGCACCTGCGAGAACATCAGGCGCAGCGTGCCGGCACCGGCCACGCGCGACGCCGTCACGTACTCCTTCTGCAGCTCGCCGAGCGCCGACGCACGCGTGAGACGCACATAGGCCGGCAGCGCGACGATCGCGATCGCGAACATCGTGTTGGTGAGGCCCGGGCCGATGATCGCGACGACCGCGACCGCGAGCAGCAGCGACGGCAGCGCGAGCAGCACGTCCATGATGCGCATCACGGGCGTGTCGGCCCACTTCTGGAAGAACGCGGCGACGAGCCCGAGCACGATGCCGGGGATCAGCGCGAGCACGACCGACACGAAGCCGATCCAGAACGACATCCGTGCGCCGAACATCAGTCGCGACAGGATGTCGCGGCCCGCTTCGTCGGTGCCGAGGATGAATTGCCAGTTGCCGCCCGCGAGCCACGCGGGCGGAATCTTCACGTAGTCACGGTATTGCTCGACCGGGCTGTGCGGCGCGAGCAGCGGTGCGAGCAGCGCGACCAGAATCAGCACGATCACGACGATCCCGGCGCCGACGGCGCCGCGGTTGCGCGAGAAGTTGGCCCAGAACTCGCGCAGCGCGAGCGCACGGCCGCCGGCCGGCGCGGATTCGCTCGGCAAGGTGTTTTGCAGATTGCTCATGGAATTACCTCGTGTGGCGGATGCGCGGATTCAGCACGCCGTACAGCAGGTCGACGACCAGGTTCACGACGATCACGAGCGTCGCGATCAGCAGGATGCCGCCCTGGACGACCGGATAGTCGCGACGGCCGATCGCATCGATCAGCCACTTGCCGACACCGGGCCACGAAAAGAGCGTCTCGGTCAGCACGGCGCCCGCGAGCAGCGTGCCGATCTGCAGGCCGATCACGGTGACGACCGGGATCAGCGCATTGCGCAGCGCATGCACGACGACCACGCGCGCGGGCGACAGCCCCTTCGCGCGTGCGGTGCGGATGTAGTCCTCGCGCAGCACTTCGAGCATCGACGAGCGCGTCATCCGTGCGATCACCGCGAGCGGGATCGTGCCGAGCACGATCGCGGGCAGGATCAGGTGGCTGACCGCCGACTTGAACGAGCCTTCGTCCGGCGCGAGCAGCGCGTCGATCAGCATGAAGCCCGTCGGATGCGGGAAGTCGTATTCGACGGCGATGCGCCCCGACACGGGCGTCCAGCCGAGGTATGACGAAAACACCATGATGAGGATCAGCCCCCACCAGAAGATCGGCATCGAGTAGCCGGTGAGCGCGGTGCCCATCACGCCGTGATCGACGACCGAGCCGCGCCGCAGCGCGGCGATCACGCCGGCCGGCAGGCCGACCGCGAGCGCGAACACGAGCGCGCACAGCGACAGTTCGACGGTCGCCGGGAAGCGCGCGAAGAACTCGCCCGCGACGCTCGTGTTGGTGATGATCGACGTGCCGAGGTCGCCATGCAGCGCCCGGCCGATGTAGTGGAGGTACTGCATGGGCAGCGGCTGGTCGAGCCCGAGGCGTTTCATCGCCTCCGCATGCATCGCGGGATCGACGCCGCGCTCGCCCATCATCACTTCGATGGGGTCGCCCGGTATCAGGTGAATCAGCGCAAACGCCAGGATGGTGATGCCGATGAAGGTCGGGATCACCATCCCCACGCGGCGCAACACGAATGTGAACATGATGCGTCTCGTATTTTCTTGTGGGAAATGTGCGACCGGCGACGGGAAGCTTTTGGCCTCCCGCCGCCGGATGAATTAGCCGGTCTTCGCGACAGCTTACGACAGGCGTATTACTTCACGCCAACACCGTCGAAGCGGGCATAGCCGAGCGGCTCGATACGCATGTCGACCACGTTCTTGCGCACCGGCTGGTAGACCGTCGAGTTCGCGATCGGCGAGAACGGCAGCTGTTGCGCGAAGATCTGCTGGGCCTGCGTGTAGAGCTTCGTCCGCGCGTCCTGGCCCGTCGTCGTGCGGCCCTTCTGGACCAGCTCGTCGAACGGCTTGTAGCACCAGTGCGAGAAGTTGTTGCCCTTGATCGCTTCGCAGCCGAGCAGCGTGCCGAGCCAGTTGTCCGGGTCGCCGTTGTCGCCCGTCCAGCCGATCAGCATCGTGTCCTGCTCGCCCGAGTGCGCGCGCTTGATGTACTCGCCCCACTCGTACGTGACGATCTTCGCCTTCACGCCGATCTTCGCCCAGTCGGCCTGGATCATCTCGGCCATCAGGCGGGCGTTCGGGTTGTACGCGCGCTGCACGGGCATCGCCCACAGCGTGATCTCGAAGCCGTTCGCATAACCGGCCTTCGCCAGCAGCGCCTTCGCCTTCGCGGTGTCGTACGCGGCCATCTTCAGGTTCTTGTCGTACGACCATTGGGTCGGCGGCATCGGCGCGGAAGCCGCTTGGCCGGCACCCTGGTAGACGGATTCGAGGATCGCCTTCTTGTTGATCGCCATGTCGAGCGCCTGACGCACCTCGAGCTTGTCGACCGGCTTGTGCTCGACGTTGTACGCGAGGTAACCGAGGTTGAAGCCTGCCTGCGACGGCATGTCGACACCCGAATCGGCCTTCAGCGTCGCGATGTCGGCCGGACGCGGATAGCTCATCACCTGGCATTCGTTGCGCTTGATCTTCTGCACGCGCACGCCCGGGTCGGGCGTGATCGAGAAGATCAGCTTCGAGATCTTCACTTCGCCCTTCTTCCAGTAATCAGGATTGCCGTCGAACCGGATCGTCGCATCCTTCGTGTAGCTGCGGAAGATGAACGGGCCCGTGCCGACCGGCTTCTGGTTGATGTCGGCGGCCTTGCCGGCCTTCATCAGTTGGTCGCCGTATTCGGCCGACAGGATCGACGCGAATTCCATCGCCATGTTCTGGATGAACGGCGCATTCGGCTCGGCCAGCGTGAACTTCACGGTGTACGGATCGACCTTCTCGACCTTCGTGATCAGCTTGTCGAGGCCCATGTCGGTGAAGTACGGGAACGACACCGGGTACGCCTTGCGGAACGCCTGGTTCGGGTCGAGCATGCGCTGGAACGTGAACAGCACGTCGTCCGCGTTGAATTCACGCGTCGGCTTGAAGAAGTCGGTCGTGTGGAACTTCACGCCGTGGCGCAGGTGGAACGTGTACACCTTGCCGTCGGACGATACGTCCCATTTCTCGGCGAGGCCCGGCTCGACCTTCGTGCCGCCGCGCTCGAATTCGACGAGGCGGTTGTAGACGGTGAACGTGGCGGCGGTGAAATCGACGCCGGTCGTGAATTGCGCGGAATCGAAACCCGCCGGGCTGCCTTCTGAGCAGTAGACGAGCGTTTTGTTCGGAATCTGTGCGAATGCAGAACCCGCGACGCCGAGCGATGCCGCTGCCACGCCTGCAATGGCGGTAACACGCAGGGTGTGCAACAGACGGTTGTATTCCATGTTTCCTCCAGGTCTCCAGGTCGGAACCGGCCCGCCAGGGGCCGGCGTACGCGGATATTACTTGAGCTAACGATGTGGCAACAAGCTGGAGAAAAAACTCCTCTATCTGCCCGCGCGGGTTTGTGCCGATGTTTAGTGTGGGTAAAAAATGCGAAAACGCGCGCGAGCGACAATTCCGTTCATCTCGCGCAAGTTTCGTTCGACGACTAAACAATTCGGGCGCGAACACGAAGGCTCGATGCGCCGTTTCCGCGTGTTCCGCAGCACATCATTGCGTTTTGCGAAACGATCCGATAATCGTCTTCAAATCGTCATGTCGTCACGCGGGTGCGTCGAGGTCGGCGCTGCGCGCGGGCACGAACGCGACCGCGACGATCGACAGCGCGATCCCCGCCATCACGTAGTAGGTCGGCGCGAGCGGCGTGCCCGTGACCTTGATCAGCCACGTGACGATGAACTGCCCGAACCCGCCGAACAGCATCACCGCGACGTTGTACGCGATCGACAGCCCGGTCGAGCGCACGTTGGCCGGGAACAGTTCGGCGATCATCGCGCCGAACGGCCCGTAGTAGCCTGCGAGCGTGATCGACAGCACGACCTGCACCGCGATCAGCCGCGCGATGCTCGGCGCCGCGTCGAGCCATGCGAACAGCGGATACATCAGCGCGAGCGTCAGCACCAGCGACCACAGCGACAGCCCCTTGCGGCCGATGCGGTCCGACCACGCGCCCGCGACCGGCGACAGCACCATCAGCAGCAGGTTGCCGGCGATCACCGCGTAGAACGATTCCGCGTAGGGCAGCTTCAGCTGCTTCACCGCGAAGGTCGGCAGATAGCTGATCAGCACGTAGATCGTCACCGTCAGCGCGATCACCGAGCCGAGCCCGCACAGCACCTCGCGCGGGTGGCGCGTGAACACTTCGCCGAGCGTCGCGCGGCGCGCGTTCTGCTGCGCATGCAGGAACGCTTCGGAATCGGCGAGGTGGCGGCGGATGTAGAAGCCGATCGGGCCGATCACGAGCCCGAGGATGAACGGCACGCGCCAGCCCCAGCTGCGCAGTGCATCGTGCGACAGCCCGCGCGTGACGGCCGCGCCGACGAGCGCGCCGATCAGCAGCGCGGCCGCCTGGCTCGCCATCTGCCAGCTGCCGTAGAAGCCGCGTTTCGAGAACGGCGCGGCCTCGATCAGCAGCGCCGTCGCGCTGCCGAATTCGCCGCCCGCGGAGAAGCCCTGCAGCAGGCGGCCCAGCACGATCAGGATCGGCCCGCCGATGCCGATCGCCGCGTAGGGCGGGGCGACCGCGAGCAGGAAGATGCCGCCCGTCATCAACAGGATCACGAGGGACAGCGCGGCCTTGCGGCCGGCGCGATCCGCGTACAGCCCGAACACGATGCCGCCGATCGGGCGCATGAAGAACGCGACGCCGAACGTCGCCGTTGTCAGCAGCAGCGACGAATATTCGCTGGAGGTCGGGAAGAACAGCTCGGCGATCACGACCGTCATGAAGCCGAACACCGTGAAGTCGTACCACTCGAGCGCGTTGCCGATCACGGCGGCGAACACCGCGCGGCGGTTCAGCGCACGCTCGGGCCGAATCGTTTTCGTTGAATTCGCAATCGTCGCCATGCGTGCCTCGTCCTCGTCAGTACGCCGTGTCGGGCGGCGCGGTGCGCGGGGTGCCCGCGGCGCGCTGGTTTGCAGCGAGTGTAGAAAGCGACGGAACCGTTTTCAAGCAATAAAAAACGCCCGCCATCGTTCGACGGCGGGCGTTTTGCGGTTTTCGCCACAATGCGGCATCGCACGATGCCGCACGGGCCTCAACCCATCTTCGAGAAGGCGCTGCACCAGCCCTTCGCCGACACCTGCTTGCCGGGGAAGGCGCCGCACGGGCCCGAGGCCGAGCCCTTCTTGCCCTGGTACAGCATGCAGGCCGCACAATCCTGGCCCGCTGCGTATTTCGGGTACTTCGTCTTGTCGACCTTCGTGGCATCGGCCTTGTAGCCGAGCGCCACGGCGGTCGGATCGGTTTCCGACAGCATCGGCGCATCGGCCAGCGCTTCGCGCGACAGCGCCAGCGCGGACACGGCACCAATGCTCGTAATCAGGAAACTCCGACGGGATGTTTTCATGGGGGACTCGCTCCAACGTTATCGGTTTGAAAGCTGTTCTGGCGACAGCCGTTCGACAGAATAACGCTCAAGCCGATAAATGTGCGCGCCGAAATTCCAGAGATAAGGAATTTCACACGGCTAGCCATGTGGCCGCAACCTGGCCGACACGCACACGCGACATGCCCGCTACACGCCCGCCACATCAGCGGTAAGCCGCCATGTCGCCCACGCGCTGCGCGAGCGCGAGCGACGCGGTGAGCCCCGGCGACTCGATGCCGAACAGGTTCACGAGCCCGCGCACGCCATGCTGCGCGGCGCCCTGCACGATGAAATCGGCCGGCGGCTCGCCGGGCCCCGCGAGCTTCGGCCGGATGCCCGCATAGGCCGGCTGCAGCGCGTCGTCGGGCAAGCCCGGCCAGAACGCGCGGATCGACGCGTAAAACGCGGTCGCACGCGCCGGATCGACTTCGTAGCGCAGCGAATCGCACCACTCGACATCCGGGCCGAAGCGCGCCTGCCCGCCGAGATCGAGCGTCAGGTGCACGCCGAGCCCCGCGCGATCGGGCATCGGGTAGATCAGGTGCGAGAACGGCGCGCGGCCCGACAGGCTGAAGTAATTGCCGCGCGCGAGATAGAGCGGCGGCACCCAGCGCGGGTCGAGGCCGCGCGTGCGGCGCGCCAGCGCCTGCGCGCCGAGGCCCGCGCTGTTGATCACGCACGCGGCCTCGATCTCGGCGGGCGCGTCGCCGCCCGTGCGCACGACGAAGCGCCCGCCGCGCAGCACGTCGATCGATTCGACCGGGGATTTCAGCGCGCACACGGCGCCGTCGCGCTCGGCGTCGCCGAGCAGCGCGAGCATCAGCTGGTGGCTGTCGACGATGCCGGTGGACGGCGAGAACAACGCCTCGACGCATTCGAGCGCGGGCTCGAGCGTCTGCGCCTCGGCACGCGTGAGCGGCATCAGGTCGAGCACGCCGTTTTCGGCCGCGCGCGCGGCGATCGCCTTCAACTGCTTCACCTGCGCGACGCTGGTGGCGACGAGCAGCTTGCCGGTGCGCCGGTGCGGCACGTGATGCGTCTCGCAGAATTCGTACAGCAGGTCGCGCCCGTGCACGCACGACATCGCCTTCAGCGACCCGCGCGGATAGTAGAGCCCCGCATGGATCACTTCGCTGTTGCGCGAGCTCGTACCCGTGCCGATCGCATCGGCGGCCTCGAGCACGAGCGTTTCACGCCCGCGCGCGGCCAGTTCGCGCGCAATCGCAAGACCGACGACGCCCGCGCCGATCACGACACAATCCATCTGCTCCATGACGTTTCGCGCCGCTAGCGCGTCGAGGGGAGAGAAGAGAATTGTACGTCCCGGTTCTCCCGCTTGCCGAAGGTCGTGCACCGCGTCGCGACGACACGGTGCACGCCGCACGGCACGGCGCGGCGCGCGCGTGCCGCCGCCGGGCACGCGCCGCCGGTTCAGAAGCCGATCGGCCGGCGCTTCGCGGCGCCCTCGTCGGCCCGGATGTCGCGCGGCCCGATCGCGTCGCGCCCGTCGAGCCGGGCGGCACCGAATGCGTGCAGCAGCGCGCGGCGCATCGTGCGCGGCGGTGTCGCGGCCAGCACGTCGAGCGCGTCGTCGCCCAGGGTATCCGGGAAGCGCCGCCCCCACGCATGCGACGTGCGGATCTCGTCGTAGATCGTCTGCGCGATCCGGCGCGCGCCGGCCGCATCGGGCGGCTCGATCTCGTACACGTTCATCCGGTTGAGCAGCGGCTCCGGGATCGCATGCGCATCGTTCGCGGTCGCAATCCAGATCACGTTGCCCGCATCGATCGGCACTTCCGCGAATTCGTCGATGAACGCGCGCGCGGTGTCGTGCTCGAGCAACGCGTACAGCGCGCCGAGCGGATCGTATTGCGCGTCGCTGCCGGCCTTGTCGATCTCGTCGACCGCGATCACCGGGTTCGCGTAGCTGCCGTTCACGAGCGCATCGAACACCTTGCCGGGCTTCGCGTTCTTCCATTGCGACGACGCCCCCGACAGGATCCAGCCGGCCGTCAGCGAACTCATCGGCACGTAGTGGTACGCGGTGCCGAGCAGCTGCGCGAGCGCCTTCGCGAAATGCGTCTTGCCGATGCCCGGGGGCCCGAGCAGCAGGATCGGCATCAGTTCGAGCCGGTCGTCCGTTTCGAGGCACAGCGCGATCTGCTTGCGCACGTCGTCGAGCGGCTCGGCGAAATTGGGCAATGCCTCGCCGAGCGCGTCGAACGACGGCATCCGGTTCGGCTTCACGCAAAAACGCAGATTGCCCGTCTTGAGCATCTTCTCGTAGGTGGCGCGCAGTGCGTCGCTCGCGCTCTCGTTCAGGTCGCTCAGCGCCGTCTCGACCTGCTCGAGGTCGTACACCGTGCTGAAGGACGCCACCGCCAGTTCCTGTTTCACCATCGCCGTCGTCATACCAACCTCGCTGCCGCTTGCTGTCACACGATCATCAGACCCTTACGATTTCAGTGTAGCGATCCCGCATCCCCGCGCAAGCAAGCAGCCACGCGCGTGTGCTGCTAACACCCGCGCGCGCTGCACGCCGGCGCACCGCGGCGTATGATCGTCGGTTCACCCACCCGCCGCGCGGGCCCGGCCGACCGCTCCCGCGCGGCGCGTCGGATCTCGCTCCGAAGGTATGCCGATGTCCGTCCCCACTGCTTTCCCGCGCGTCGATGCCGATGCGACCGGCGCCGTCGACGCGGCGCTCACGTCGCGCCGTGCGATCCGCGCGTTCCTGCCGACGCCCGTGCCGCGCGACACGCTCGAAGCGATCCTCGAAGCCGCGAGCCGCGCGCCGTCGGGCACCAACATCCAGCCGTGGCGCGTGTACGTCGCGACGGGCGCCACGCGCGACGCGCTCGCCGCCGCGCTCACCGCGGCCCACGACGATCCCGCGCGCGACGAGAAATACGTCGCCGAGTACGACTACTACCCGCGCGAATGGGTGTCGCCGTATATCGACCGGCGCCGCAAGGTCGGCTGGGACCTGTACGGCCTGTTGAACATCGGCCGCGACGAGAAGGCGCGCATGCATGCGCAGCACGCGCGCAACTTCCGTTTCTTCGATGCGCCGGTCGCGCTGTTCTTCACACTCGACCGCGTGATGACCCACGGTGCGTGGCTCGACTGCGGGATGTTCCTGCAAGGCGTGATGACGGCCGCGCGCGCACGCGGGCTCGATACCTGCCCGCAGGCCGCGTTCGTGCCGTTTCACCGGATCATCACCGAACACCTGGGCATTCCCGCCAACGAACAGTTGGTCTGCGGCATGTCGCTCGGCCATGCTGACCCCGACGCGATCGAGAACCGCCTCGTCACCGAGCGCGCGAGCGTCGCGGAGTTCGCGCGTTTTTTCGGTTGAAAACGCATGACGCGGCCCTACCTTTCGAACAGGACCGCATCGTGCGGCGAACCTGTCGCGACGCGTCCTGTCACATCACGACCGAAATCGATCGGGCGTAAGATGTGCGTCCGTTCCCCGCTATCGCGCGTTCCCGGAGACGTTTCATGCTGAAACACGGCCTGGCCGTCCTGCTCGCGAGCATCGCGCTCGCCGCCCATGCGCAGAGCCCCGCGCCGGCCTCCGTCGCGTGGGAGATCCAGGTGGTACGCGACGGTCAGACCATCGACACGTTCCAGCAGCGCACCACCGTGGGTCAGACCCGCACCGATACCCATCGCTATCCGTCCGCCGTGCCGGTCGGCTGCGGCAATGCCGCGCGCGTCGTGCCGACCGAGCGCTCGCGCTCGGTGACGGTCGCGCCGCTCACCGTCGACGCCGGCGCGAACACCGTGTCGCTCGCGCTCGACGTGCAGGAAACGCTCGACGACGAAAACGCGACGCGCAGCGATCCGTGCGTACCCGTGTCGCCGCGGCAAATCGTCGCGAACCACCCCGGCCTGACGGTCGGCGCCGACGCGTGGACCGACTGGACGCTCGTCGAACAGCGTCCGCACCTCGTGTACCGCGTGCGCGCGCACGTCGCGAAGGATTGAGCGTCATGTCCGCCGACGCTCTCTCCCTGCCGTTCGCCGAACCGCACGCCGCGCCCGACGAAATCACCGCGGTGAGCTGGAACCTGCACAAGGGCCGCTCGCCGCTCGGCTTCACCGCGTGGAACGCGATGCGCAACTGGATGCAGTCGACGCACGCCGACGTGTATTTCCTGCAGGAAGCGATGGCGCGCCGCATGCCGCGCCCGATGCTCGCTCCCGGCTTCGGCGCGCCGATGGACGACGCGGTCGACGACGTGTGGCACTGCCAGGCCACCGAGATCGCGCAGGCGCTCGACTGGCAGATCGCGCTCGGGCCGAACGTGTTCAAGCCGTCGTGGCGGCACGGCAATGCGATCCTGTCGCCGCATCCGCTCGACCTCGGCGGCCGCTGGGACATCTCCGCGCACCGCTTCGAGCGGCGCGGGCTGCTGGTCGCGCGCGCAACGCTCGCGGGCGCGCGACCGGTCACGCTGCTGTGCGCGCACCTCGCGCTCACGCGCGCCGCGCGGCTGCGCCAGATGCACTGGATCGCGCACTGGATCGTGCGCAACGCGGGCGACGGCCCGCTGATGCTGGCCGGCGACTTCAACGACTGGCGCAACGATTCGGTCGCACTGTTCGGCGAGATCGGGTTGTCCGAGGTCGCGACGCTGCTCGGTGAATCGGGCCGCACGTTCCCCGCGTTCTCGCCGGCGCTCGCGCTCGACAAGATGTTCGTGCGCGGGCTGACGCCGCTCGAATGGCGCGCGCCGTCCGGCGAGGCCGCGTGGCTGTCGGACCACCTGCCGTACATCGCACGCCTGCGCCTCGATCCGCAATAACGGCTATACGGCCGCGAAACGACCGCAAAAGACCGCAAAACGCTCGCAACAACGACCGCGACCGCGAGTCGATCACGCCCCCGGTCGCCCCCGGCCAAAGCGCGGCCGCGCGGCGCGCGCTACATTAACGGCTTGCCCGTTCCTCCCGCGCCCGCCGCCGGGCCGCGCCGCCATGACCTACCTGCCGATCCTGCTGCAAATCGCCGTCGTCTATCTCGTCGCCGCGATCACCCCCGGCCCGAATTTCTTCATGATTTCGCAACTGTCGCTCGCGGGGCGGCGCAGCCTCGGCGCCGCGTCGGCGCTCGGCGTCGGCACCGCGTCGGTCGCCTGGGCCTCGCTCGCGATGCTCGGCCTCGCGGCCGTGCTGCACCAGGTCGAATGGCTGTACGAGGCGATCCGGATCGGCGGTGCCGTGTACCTCGTGTATTTCGGCTTCAAGCTGCTGCGCTCGGGCGTGCGCCGCGACGCGGCACCGGCCGACGCGCCCGACGAACGCGCACCGCTGGCCGCGCCGCACGCGCGCGACTACCTGCGCGCGTATCGCAGCGGCCTGTTCACCTGCCTGACGAACCCGAAATCGTGCGCGTTCTGGACCAGCGTGTTCGCCGCGATGCTGCCCGCGCACGTGCCGCTGTGGTTCAACGGCGCGGTGCTGGTGACGATCGGCGTGCTGTCGGCCGGCTGGTATTCGTGCGTCGCGTACCTGTTCGCGAGCCCGCGCGCGCAGCGCGGCTACCGGCGCGTGCGGCGCCCGCTCGACGCGCTGTGCGGCGTGGCGCTCGTCGGCCTCGGCGCGAAACTCGCGGCCGAGCGCTGAAAACTGAAAGCAGATTGAAATAATTCGTTGCGCCAAATCCGCGCAGCCGCGGGGGTCAAGCCCGCGATCCGCGCCAACAGGGTAAAATAACGAGTTCCTCAATCGTCTGTCATCGAGAAGGCGCGTGTCCGACGCGCCGGCCGGCCGATCCTCGATCGGGCCGTCGCACTCGGTTTTTTTGCCCGTTTTTGGGCCCGTTACTCGCGTTCGCTACGCGCGTCCGTTTTCAAAGCCATGAGCAAATACGACACCGCCACCGTCCAATCCGTCCATCACTGGACCGACACGCTGTTCAGCTTCACCTGCACCCGTGAGGCGAGCCTGCGCTTCAACAACGGCGAATTCACGATGGTCGGCCTCGAAGTCGACGGCAAGCCGCTCGCGCGCGCCTACTCGATCGTCAGCCCGAACTACGAAGAGCATCTCGAATTCTTCAGCATCAAGGTGCAGAACGGCCCGCTGACGTCGCGCCTGCAGCATCTGAAGGTGGGCGACACGGTGCTGATCGGCAAGAAGCCGACGGGCACGCTGGTTGCCGACAACCTGCTGCCGGGCAAGACGCTGTGGATGCTGTCGACGGGCACGGGCCTCGCGCCGTTCATGTCGATCATCCGCGATCCGGACATCTACGATCGCTTCGACAAGGTGATCCTGACGCACACGTGCCGCCTGAAGGGCGAGCTCGCGTACATGGACTACATCAAGCACGACCTGCCGGGCCACGAGTACCTCGGCGACATCATCAAGGAAAAGCTCGTCTACTACCCGACGGTCACGCGCGAAGCGTTCGACAACGAAGGCCGGATCACCGACCTGATCGCGACGGGCAAGCTGTTCACGGATCTCGACGTCCCGCCGTTCTCGCCGGAAAACGACCGCGTGATGCTGTGCGGCAGCACCGCGATGCTGAAGGACACGACCGACCTGCTGAAGCAGGCCGGCCTCGTCGAAGGCAAGAACAGCGCGCCGGGCCACTACGTGATCGAGCGCGCATTCGTGGACTGATCGATCCCCAGATTTGCGCGCCATCAAGAACCGGAGCGAAAGCTCCGGTTTTTTTTCGTCCCTACTTGGCGAATTCGTAACAAATTGGGATCATCCCATCTCAAATAGTTACATTTGGATACGTCATCGTCCGGTGCTCGGGTGTCAGTGTTTTTCCTACAACACGTTCATTCCGATTATTCACATTTACCCTTAAATGTCCGCCCGACATGACCTTTTCGGAAATTTTGAGATATTATTCGCCGCGCGTGGTTGCCGTTCGGATGAGAGTGGAAGGGTCGGATGCAAGTGTTACAAGACGTAACTTTTGTTACCTCGGCAGGGGGCGATTCTCTGGCGGCGACCGTCTTCGAAACGGCAGCCGATCCACGCAGCCAGCCGGTGTCTGAACCGCTTTCTGACAGCAGGGAGAGTCATGGATACGTCGCTTAACGCGCCTTTGGGCGCCCACGCCCCGTTCCCGTCGCAACAGCTCGTGCCGGGCTGCGCCGCGACTCCGCCCATTGCCGACGCCGCGCCGAAACGCGGCGCCTCCGCCGCGCGGATCGCAGCGCTGTCTGCCCAATTGCTCGCCGCCGACGAAGCCGCTCGCCGCCACCTGGCCGGCGAGTTGCATGACGGACTCGGCGCCGAACTCACCGCTGCGCGTTTCGCGCTCGCAAACGTTCAAACGTGGCTGCCGGCCGACGCGCCGGACGGTTGCCTGCGCGCGCTGGAGCTGGCGCAGCAGGCGCTCGACGCCGCAACCGACGCGAATCGCCGGCTGATCGACGAGCGCGACACGCCGGCGCTCGACGCGGGCGTGGTCGGCGCGTTGTCGTCGTGGGTCGACACCCATGCGGCACGCACGGGCCTGCGCACCAGCTTCGTGTGCGCGGCCGATGCGCGCCTGACGCAAGTCGCCGGCGCCGGCGCACTCGCGGTGTTCCGCGTCGCGCAGGAAGCGTTGTCGAACGTCGCGAAGCACGCCCGCGCGACGTCGGTCGACGTGCGGATCGTCACCGACGGCACGCATCTGTCACTGATTGTCTCCGACGATGGTACCGGTTTCTCCCGCAGCCGCCGCAGCGGCTACGGTCTCGCCGGCATGCGCGCCCGCTGCGAGGCGTTCGGCGGCAGCTTCGAGACGGCCACGCCGGAAGCCGGCCACGGCACGCGCGTCACCGCGCGCTTCGCCTGGGATTCGCTGCTCGCGGTGCCCGTCACGGCCCGCCGCGCGTCGCTTTCGTGAGGTCGTCATGAGCCTGAACATCCTGCTCGTGGACGATCACGCGATCGTCCGGCAAGGGATCCGCCAGCTGCTGATCGACCGTGGCGTCGCGCGCGACGTCACCGAGGCCGAGAACGGCGGCGACGCCATGGCCGCCGTCGACAAACAGGAATTCGACGCGATCCTGCTCGACATCTCGCTGCCGGACACGAACGGCATCGAAGTGCTCAAGCGCCTCAAGCGCAAGCTGCCGCGCACGCCGGTGCTGATGTTCTCGATGTACCGCGAGGATCAGTACGCGGTACGCGCGCTGAAGGCCGGTGCCGCCGGCTACCTGTCGAAGACGGTCAACGCCGCGCAGATGATCGGCGCGATCCAGCAGGTCGCGGCCGGCCGCAAGTACGTGAGCCCCGCGATGGCCGAGGCGCTCGCCGAATACGTGTCGTTCGAGAACGAGCCGCTGCCGCACGAGAAGCTGTCCGACCGTGAATACCAGACGCTCTGCATGCTCGCGTCGGGCAAGCGGCTCACCGACATCGCGAACACGCTGTCGCTGTCCGTGAAGACGGTGAGCGTGTACCGGTCGCGGCTGCTTGAGAAGATGCGACTGTCGAACAATGCGGAACTCACGTTCTACGTGATGAGCAACCAGCTCGTCGACATGGCGCCCACGGCCGGCGCCTGATTTCCCGCCCGGCCCGATTCACCTGACCCGACCCGGCGACGCGGCGCATGCCGCGCCGCCGCCGAGTGCCGTCCGCCGCCCCGCCTTTTGGCGCGCAAGCGCTTGTTTTATCGGACTATTTCGCGGCACACCACTGCGCCGCAGCGAGTCTTGCGCGCCAAATCGGCTAAAATTGCGGGTTTTCACTCAGTCAGCGCTATCGCGCCCGCGCGCGCTGGCGATTCATCCGCAATGTCTCTCTTCCGCAAGAAAAACGTCGATCGCATGATCGCCGGCGCGCAGGCCGCCGGGCTCAAGAAAGCGCTCGGCGCGATCGACCTCACCTTCCTCGGCATCGGCGCGATCATCGGCACCGGCATCTTCGTGCTGACCGGTACCGGCGCCGTGCAGGCCGGCCCCGCGCTGATGCTGTCGTTCGTGATCGCCGCGATCGCATGCGGCCTCGCGGCGCTGTCGTACGCGGAATTCGCGTCGACGATCCCCGTCGCCGGCTCGATCTACACGTACTCGTACGCGACGCTCGGCGAACTCGTCGCGTGGATCATCGGCTGGGACCTGATGCTCGAATACGGCCTCGCGTCGTCGGCCGTGTCGGTCGGCTGGTCGGGCTACCTGCAGTCGCTGCTGCAGGGCTTCGGGCTGACGCTGCCCACCGTGCTGACGGCCGCGCCCGGCGCGGTGCCGGGTGTCGTCACGTGGTTCAACCTGCCCGCGTTCCTCGTGATGATCGTGATCACCACGCTGCTGTCGATCGGCATCCGCGAGTCGACCCGCATCAACAACATCATGGTGTTCATCAAGGTGTCGGTCGTGCTGCTCGTGATCGCGGTCGGCGTGTTCCATGTGACGCCCGCCAACTGGAAGCCGTTCATGCCGCACGGCTGGAACGGCGTGTTCGGCGCCGCGGCCGTGATGTTCTTCGCGTTCATCGGCTTCGACGCGGTGTCGTCGGCGGCCGAGGAAGTGAAGAATCCGAAACGCGATTTGCCGATCGGCATCATCGCGTCGCTCGCGGTGTGCGCGGTGCTGTACGTGACGGTCGCCGCGGTCGCGACCGGCATCGTGCCGTCGGCGCAGTACGCGAACATCTCGCACCCGATCTCGTATGCACTGCAGGTCGCCGGCGAGACGTGGGTGGCGGGCTTCATCGATCTCGGCGCCGTGCTCGGCATGCTGACCGTGATCCTCGTGATGAGCTACGGCCAGACGCGCGTGATCTTCGCGATGTCGCGCGACGGGCTGCTGCCGGCAACGCTGTCGCGCGTGCACCCGCGCTACGCGACGCCGTTCCTGACGACCTGGCTCGTCGGCCTGTTCTTCGGGCTGATCGCCGCGCTCGTGCCGCTCAACGTGCTCGCCGAGCTGATCAACATCGGCACGCTCGCGGCGTTCTCGATGGTGTCGATCGCGGTGCTCGTGCTGCGCCGCACGCACCCCGACCTGCCACGCGCGTTCCGCTGCCCCGGCGTACCGGTCGTGCCGATCCTCGCGGTCGCATCGTGCCTGTTCCTGATGCTGAACCTGCAGCCCATCACGTGGGCCGCGTTCGGCATCTGGCTCGTGATCGGCCTCGTGATCTACTTCCTGTACTCGCGTCACCACTCGAAGCTCGCGCACGGTCACCACGACGCGCACTGAGCGCCGCCGTGCCGCACGCGGCACGGTGCGCACCCGCGGGGCCGCCATCCGGCCCCGCTCCCTCCTCTCCGCTCCCTCGCCCGTCACGCCGCCGCGTTGCGTTTCCCGCAACGATTCGCGCGGCAGTTCCCGTTTTCATCGGCTGTTTTTCGAATGCCGGTATATTCGATTCGGATCGACAAATTAATCGATGAAAAATGTAATTCAATTGAATTGAATATGAATAGAAGAAAATAATCTCGCGAACGACATTGAACTCTTTCATCCGCCAAACTAGTATTCAGGTCGGCCGGCCGCACGCACCCGCCCAGCCTACGTCAGACGGGGAATTCGCCGCAGCATGAGCGCAACGCGATGCAATCGGCTTCATCGAATCACATTTCCATCAAACAGAAACTCATTGCGTGTTCACGAACGAATTTTCAGCATCTTTTTAATTAACGACATTTAAAACCGGATAATCCGGTCGCTGGTATTGAATTGCCTCCGAGGGGAGGCATGTCGCTGCACCTGTCCGAAGTTCAACAAGAACCAGAGAGGTCTGTCATGAGCAATACATTGGTCAACGTCACGGCGAAGGTCGAAATCAGCGCGACCAACCAGACGATTGCGGGGCTCAGGGATTATCAAAGCAAGAACTGGGCGATCGGGCTGAACGGGGATACGCTCGCGCCGGATGGTTTCCTCACGTTCTTCACCGAACGCAATCTGCCGTTCAGCTACTACGTCCGCGCGCGTGGCGTCTCGGTCGGCGAGCCGAGCGCATACCAGGCGAACATCGAGACGCTGACGCAGCACATCGCCGCGATTCGCGCGTCGGAGACGAACCAGGTCCAGGCGACGATCCGCGAGCTCGAGCTGTACAAGTCGCGGAACTGGGCAATCGGCCTGAACGGCACGACGCTGCAGCCGGACAATTTCCTGCCGTTCTTCGGCACCCGCTCCGTGCCGTTCGAGTATTACGTGCGCAGCGGCGGCGTCGAGCTCGGCTCGCCGAGCGCGTATGACAACAACATCCGCAACCTGACGCAGTACCTGGGCTCGCTCTGACGCATCGCCCCGCCGGGCGGATGCGTCCGCCCGGCAACCTGCCGACGGCCCGGCACGGGCCGTCCCGCTCGCCTTCCCTGCCGCTGCGCGCCTCCCCCTCCCCGTTTTGCGCCTTCCCCCGTCCCTGCACGCTTGTCGCGGCCGGTTCATAATCGCGCCATCGAACGGCGGCCCGCATCGACGGGTGCGCCCGGCAACAGGAAGAAGATGATGGAAAGCGTCGATCTCGATGTATTGAAATCCAGCGCGCGCTGGCTCGAAGAAGGGCGCCGCGTGCTGCTCGTGACGGTCGTGAAGACCTGGGGCTCGTCGCCCCGCCCCGAAGGCGCGATGCTCGCGGTCCGCGAGGACGGGCTCGTGGTCGGCTCGGTGTCCGGCGGGTGTATCGAGGACGACCTGATCGCCCGCGTGCATGCGAGCGGCATCGCGGCCGACGCGCGCCCGGAAGCGCTCAAGTACGGCGTGACGGCCGAGGAAGCACATCGCTTCGGGCTGCCTTGCGGCGGCACGATCCAGCTCGTGCTCGAGCCGCTCACGCGCGACAGCGGGATAACCGCGCTGTGCGCGGAAGTCGAGGCAGGGCGCCTCGTCACGCGCACGATGACGCTCGCGACGGGCCGCGCATCGCTGTCACCCGCGCAGGCCGCCGACGGGCTCGCGTTCGACGGCGAGCGGCTCGTGACGATCCACGGGCCGCGCTACCGGATGCTCGTGATCGGCGCCGGCCAGTTGTCGCGCTATCTGTGCCAGATCGCAGTCGGGCTCGACTACCAGGTGACGGTATGCGATCCGCGCGAGGAATACACCGATGCGTGGGACGTGCCGGGCACGCGCGTCGTGCACACGATGCCCGACGATACGGTGCTCGAGATGAACCTCGATGCGCGTTCGGCCGTGATTGCACTGACGCACGATCCGAAGCTCGACGATCTCGCGCTGATGGAGGCGCTGAAGACGCCCGCGTTCTACGTGGGCGCGCTCGGCTCGCGGCGCAACAACGCGGCACGGCGCGAGCGGCTGCGCGAATTCGACCTGAGCGAAGCGGAACTGGCCCGGCTGCACGGGCCGGCCGGCATCTACATCGGCAGCCGGACGCCGCCGGAAATCGCGATCTCGATCCTCGCCGAGATCACCGCCGCGAAGAACCATGTGTCGCTGCCGACGATCCTGCAGGTCGAGGGCGCAAAGGCCGCGCGGGAGATTGCGGCGAACAGCGGCGCGGCGTGCGGCCTGTGATCGGCGGGCGGTCGCGCGGGATACGCGGCCGCGACGGGCTAAGCCGACGAAGCCGACGAAGCCGACGAAACTGACGACAGCGCACGCGCCGGCGCCCGGCCGGCGCGCCCGCCGGTCAGGTCAGGCCGGCGGCAAGCGCCGCGGCGACCGAACCGACCACCAGCACGACGCCGACCGTGCGGCGCTTGTTCAGCTCGGTCCACAGCAGCACGCCGGTCAGCGACAGCAGGATCAGCGAGCCCGCGATCGTGTCCATCAGCAGCACCCAGCCGAGATTCATCCCGACGCCGCGATGCAGGTTGTTCAGCGTCGTCAGGAACGTGTTGCCCGTGCGCTTCACCGAGACGTAGCCGTTGCCGACCCAGTATTCGGCCTGCAGGTTCTGGTGCGGGCCGAACAGGCCGAACTGCCAGTGCTCCGGCTGCATCACGCGCTTGTCGCCCCACGCAACGGGCTGCGCGGCCTCCTTGCGCATGCGCCCCGGCTTGCCGTCGAAATTCAGCTCGCGCTGCAGCCACTTCGTCATCGCGGCGGGCGTCTTCGGCACCGGATCCGGCAGCGCGATCTGCATCTCCTCGACCTGCGGCTCGCCTGTCGAAATCTTCAGCGGCGGCGCGCGGTGGTTGAGCAGCACGCCCGTCACGCCGAACAGCAGCCCGAGCACCGCGCCCCACAGCCCGACCCAGCCGTGCACCTTGCGCAGCCACTTGATGAAGGTCGCGCGGCGCGAACGCTGGCGGCGCGCGGCCAGTTCGTCGTCGCTCAGCGGGCGGGCCGCCGGGTGCAGCACGGTGACGCCCGCGCGGGCAGTACCCGTCTTGGGCGGATTGATCGTTTCGGGCGCGTTCACGCGAAAGGTTCCATTCGTTCAAAACAACGGGCGGCGCGCAAAACGTGCGCGCCGCCCGGGTAGCATGAAAATGAGAATGGATATCATTACACAAACAAACCGGCGGCTCAATCCATCCGGGGGCGTCGCGGCACGCCCGGCAAGAGCAAGAAGACGGGCAAAGCGCGCGCGTTGCGCCACGATACCGGCCGATAACCGGAAAATACCGCCCGAATGACCTTGCAAGACCAGGACAGCATTTCGTAAGAAGTCGCGCGATGCCGGGCGATTCAGCGCAGCGGCGGCAGCGGAAAGCGCGGTGTGGTGTCGTCCGGCGCGGGCTCGGTGCGGTCGAGCGCGTACAGCCACGCGAGCAGATCCGCGACCGCCTGGTAGAGCTGCGGCGGAATCCGGTCGTCGAGGTCGACCTGCATCAGCAGCGACACCATCTCCGGTGCCGTATGCACGTACAAGCCCGCATCGTGCGCACGCGCGACGATCATCTCGGCGAGCACGCCGTAGCCCTTCGCGACCACGCGCGGCGCCGCATCGCCGCCCTTCGGATCGTAGACGAGCGCGGCCGCGCGCTTGCGGGACGTCATGCTCATGGCAGCGCCTCGTCGTCGGTATCCGGCGCATGCGTCGCCGGGCCGCCGGCCGAACCGCGCGCATACGCGGCGGCCGCCGCCTGGGCTGCAAACAGGTCGAAGCCGTCCGGGCCGTCGTCGACTGCGCGGATCGACAATCCTCCCACCCGCAGCCCCGACACCTCGAGCCGCTGCCGCAGCGCGGCCTCGTGCCGTGTGAGGCGATCGGCGCCCGTCTGGTTCGCGCGCAATCGCGCGACCAGTTGCGTGCCGTTCAGCACCAGCTCCGCGTCGACCGTGCCGAGCGACGGCAACGTCAGCGTCAGGCGCGTGCGCCATGCGATGCCGTCGCCCGGGCCATCGTCGCCGCGCGGCGCGCGGCTGCCCGGATCGTCCGGCTCGATCGTCCAGTCGAGCCGCGCGCCGGGCCACGCCTCGCCCGTCCAGCGGAACTGGTCGGTCGCGAGCGCGTCGAGCTGCTGCCTGACGAGCGGCACGGCGGCCGGGTGCACGGGCGCCAGCGTCTGCGCCTGGGAGTCGGACGACGCGGTGGCCAGTTGCGCGGGCGTCCCGCGCACATCAGGGCGTTCGCCGAGCAGATCGAACGTATCGGGCGGCAGCGACGCGCCGTGCCGCGCGCCCGCCGGCAAGCCCTGCGCAGGATCGCGTGCCGGTGCAGCCGGTGTACCCGGCTGCGCCGTCGCCCGCGCGGTCGCGGGCAGCGGCGACCGCTGCGCGAGCAGTTCGTCGAGCACGTCGGTCGAGCCGTGCTGCGCGGCATCCGGGTCGACCGGCGCGAGCGCGGCCGCGAGGCGTGCCTGCGGCTCGCGCATCAGCGCCGCGAGCGGGCGCTGGCCGGCCAGCCACTGCGCCAGATGGGATTCGTAGAAAAGCCCGCTTTCGCTCACGGCCTGCGCGAGCGCTGCGCGCAGCGCCGCGACCGGCAGGGCCGCGGCCGCTTCGCGCGCCGCCGCAACGGAAGATGCCGCGGCGGAGGCCGGCGTGGAAGACGCAGCCGGATCGGAGGCGGCCGGCGCGCGGGCCGGCAAGGCCGTATCGGTCAGCAGCACGGTGGGATCGGCCAGCAGCGGCACGCGCCCGGCAATGGCCGGCGTCGAGTCGCCACCGGCCCGCGAGATCGCGTCGAGCACGCGCCCGACATCGGACAGTGCGGTCTGGGTAGAGGCCGGCGGCGCGGCCGGCGGGCTGCCGGCCGAAGGCGTGGACGCCGTGCCGGTGCCCGGCGTGCCGACCTGCGAGGTCGCGCCGCCGCCGGCGGGCGCCGATACGGTGCCGGTCAGCAGGCTGTCGAGGCGGCTCGCCAGCAGCGCGGCCGCAACGGAGTCGATACCGGTCATGATCGGAGCCTGCTCACCTCAGCCACATCGTTGCGAATCCGGGAACGGCACGCCGGTGCCGCTCGCGGGAACTGCGCGCCTCCCGCAACGGGTTCGTGCGCCCCGCGCCCGTCTCCCCGCTTCCCGGCTTCCCTGGAAACGGGCCCTACCCGCGCGCGCGGTAGAGATCGGTCAATACCTTGGTCGAGCGCCGCGCCTCGAACAGCGCGGACAGCCGCGCGACGTCCGGGCTCGCGAGGTCGCGGATCGCGGCGTCGTCGGCCAGGATGCGGCGGATCAGGTCGAGCTTGCGGCCGAGATCCGATTCGTCGAGCACGACGCCCGGATCGGCTTCCTTCAGCCCGTCGACGAGTGCCATGAATTCGGCCTGCAACCCCGGCAACGCGCTCCAGTCGGCGCTGCGGGCGGCGCCCAGCATCCGGCCCGACACGGCGGCGAGCGCCTCGTAACGTGCGAAGTATTCGGCCTTGCGATTCATCTCGATGCTTCCACTGCCTGTTGCGCGGCCATCCGCGCGACTTCCGGGGCGATCCCCGTCCATGCTTCCTCGAGCGTCGCGAGCAGCCCGTCGACCTCGACCAGCATCGCGTCGCTCGCCTGCGCGTTCGCTTCCAGCAGACGCCGGCCGATATACGCATACAGCGCGTCCAGCCGCTCCGCGATCTCGCCGCCCGCGTCGCGGTTCAGCGACGCCTTCAACCCGCTCTCGACGATCCGGATCGCCTTGCCGATCGCATCGCCGCGCGCGGACACATTGCCCTGCTGCAAATGCATGCGCGCCAGCGCAACCGCCTGCCGCGCGCCCTGGTACAGCATCGCGATCAAACGGTGCGGGGAGGCGCCCATCACCCCCGTCTCGACGCCGACACGCGCGTATGCACTGGCTCCAGCGTGTCCTGGGGAAAACATGCGCTTCTCCTTGTTATGCCTTGGCTATACGGGAACCGCCGCCGTGCATCGCACGACGCGGCCTTCACCGGAGTTATCGGAAGGGATTTGAAAAGCTTTAGGCAGGCGTGGCCTGCCGCCGGGGCGCCGAAGGCGCCGGCCCGGAGGCCTTCCCTGAACAACTTTCGCCGGATGGCCGCCCCCGGGTGCCCGTGGCCGGGTACCCGTCCCCGGATGCCCGCCGCGTCACACCGACATCTGCATGATGTCGTTGTAAGCGCTCACCAGCTTGTTGCGGACCTGGAGCCCGAACTGGAAGCCGATGTTGGCTTTCTGCATGTCGACCATCACGTCGTTCAGCGAGACGTTCGGCGCGCCGACCTCGAACGCCTGCGCCTCGCCGAGCGCGTGCTGCTGGTCGCCGCTGATCTTGTCGAGCGACGCCTTCATCGCGCTCGCGAACGTGCCGGCCGTCGCCGCGCCCGAACCGGCCAGCGCTGCCGTCGGGCTCGCGACGCCGCCGGACGCCTGCGCGGCCATCGACTGCATCTGTTGCAACACCGAACCGATTCCGCTGACGTTCGCAGTCATGCTGTCCCCAAAACTGAGAGAAGAGACCCGGCGCACCGGGCGTTTCCGCCGGCGCCGCACCACGCGCACCATGCCGGATCGCGAAAAAGGATAGCAGCGCGCCGCGCGTCAAAGCCGAGAAAGTACGGGGGAAACCCCGCTCTTTTCAGTCGATCGGAACCGGGCCCGGGTCACGATAATCGCATCGTGTCATTGTCCGCCCGCTCGTCCGAGCGAGCTCAGTCGTCCCGCTCCGGAGAAACTCGACGCATGGATTCGCAGGCCAACTCGCTGATCAACCCAGACGCCCGCGCGGGCCTCGCCAGCCCGGCGCCCGGCGCCGCCGCGGCCGCCGCGTTGCCGGGCGCGGGTGGCGCAGGCGCGGACTTCGGGCTTGGCGGCTTCGCGGAACGCATTCCCGGCATCTCGCGGATGAAGGGCAACCCGAAGCTGCCGTTCCTGATCGCCGTCGCGTTCGCGGTCGCCGTGATCACCGCGCTCGTGCTGTGGAGCCGCGCGCCCGACTATCGCGTGCTGTACAGCAACCTGTCGGATCGCGACGGCGGCGCGATCATCGCCGCGCTCCAGCAGGCAAACGTTCCCTACAAGTTCGCCGATGCCGGCGGCGCGATCCTCGTGCCGTCGAACCAGGTACATGAAACGCGCCTGAAGCTCGCCGCGATGGGGCTGCCGAAGGGCGGCTCGGTCGGCTTCGAGCTGATGGACAACCAGAAGTTCGGCATCAGCCAGTTCGCCGAGCAGATCAACTACCAGCGCGCGCTCGAAGGCGAGCTGCAGCGCACCATCGAATCGATCAACGCCGTGCGCGGCGCGCGCGTGCATCTCGCGATCCCGAAGCCGTCGGTGTTCGTGCGCGACAAGGAAGCGCCGAGCGCGTCGGTGTTCGTCGACCTCTACCCGGGCCGCGTGCTCGACGAGGGCCAGGTGCAGGCGATCACGCGGATGGTGTCGTCCGGCGTGCCCGACATGCCCGCGAAGAACGTGACGATCGTCGACCAGGACGGCAACCTGCTGACCCAGACCGCCTCGGCATCCGGCCTCGACGCGAGCCAGCTCAAGTACGTGCAGCAGGTCGAGCACAACACGCAGAAGCGCATCGACGCGATCCTCGCGCCGATCTTCGGCACGGGCAACGCGCGCTCGCAGGTCAGCGCGGACCTCGATTTCTCGAAGGTCGAGCAGACGTCGGAAAGCTACGGCCCGAACGGCAATCCGCAGCAATCCGCGATCCGCAGCCAGCAGACCAGCAGCGCGACCGAGCTCGCGCAGGGCGGCGCGTCGGGCGTGCCGGGCGCGTTGTCGAACACGCCGCCGCAGCCGGCGTCCGCGCCGATCGTCGCCGGCAACGGCCAGAACGCGCCGCAGACGACGCCCGTGAGCGACCGCAAGGACCAGACGACCAACTACGAGCTCGACAAGACGATCCGTCACCTCGAGCAGCCGATGGGCAGCGTGAAGCGGCTGTCGGTCGCGGTCGTCGTCAACTACCAGCCGGTCGCCGACGCGAAGGGCCACGTGACGATGCAGCCGCTGCCGCCGGCGAAGCTCGCGCAGGTCGAACAGCTCGTGAAGGATGCGATGGGCTACGACGCGAAGCGCGGCGACTCGGTGAACGTCGTGAACAGCGCGTTCTCGACCGCGAGCGACCCGTACGCCGACCTGCCGTGGTGGCGCCAGCCCGACATGATCGCGATGGCGAAGGAAGCCGCGAAGTGGCTCGGCATCGCGGCGGCTGCGGCGGCGCTCTACTTCATGTTCGTGCGCCCGGCGATGCGCCGCGCGTTCCCGCCGCCCGAGCCGGTCGCGGCGGCGCTCGCCGCGCCGGAAGATCCGGTCGCGCTCGACGGCCTGCCGGCGCCGGAGAAGGCCGAAGAACCCGACGCGCTGCTGCTCGGTTTCGAAAGCGAAAAGAACCGTTACGAACGCAACCTCGACTACGCGCGCTCGATCGCCCGCCAGGATCCGAAGATCGTCGCCACCGTCGTGAAGAACTGGGTGTCCGATGAACGCTGAAGGCTTGACCAAGAGCGCGCTGCTGCTGATGTCGATCGGCGAGGAAGAGGCCGCGCAGGTATTCAAGTTCCTCGCGCCGCGCGAGGTCCAGAAGATCGGCGCCGCGATGGCCGCGCTGAAGAACGTCACGCGCGAGCAGGTCGAGGACGTGCTGCAGGAATTCGCGAAGGAAGCGGAGCAGCACACCGCGCTGTCGCTCGATTCGAGCGACTACATCCGCTCGGTGCTGACCAAGGCGCTCGGCGAGGACAAGGCCGGCGTGCTGATCGACCGCATCCTGCAGGGCAGCGACACGAGCGGCATCGAGGGCCTGAAGTGGATGGACTCGGGCGCGGTGGCAGAACTGATCAAGAACGAGCATCCGCAGATCATCGCGACGATCCTCGTGCACCTCGACCGCGACCAGGCATCCGAGATCGCGTCGTGCTTCACCGAACGCCTGCGTAACGACGTGATGCTGCGGATCGCGACGCTCGACGGCATCCAGCCGGCCGCGCTGCGCGAACTCGACGACGTGCTGACGGGCCTGCTGTCCGGCAGCGACAACCTGAAGCGCAGCCCGATGGGCGGCATCCGCACCGCGGCCGAGATCCTGAACTTCATGACCAGCGTGCATGAGGAAGGCGTGCTCGAAAGCGTGCGCCAGTACGACGCGGATCTCGCGCAGAAGATCGTCGACCAGATGTTCGTGTTCGAGAACCTGCTCGACCTCGAGGACCGCGCGATCCAGATGGTGCTCAAGGAAGTCGAGTCGGAAACGCTGATCATCGCGCTGAAGGGCGCGCCGCCCGCGCTGCGCCAGAAGTTCCTCGCGAACATGTCGCAGCGCGCGGCCGAACTGCTCGCCGAGGATCTCGACGCGCGCGGCCCGGTACGCGTGTCCGAAGTCGAGACGCAGCAGCGCCGCATCCTGCAGATCGTGCGCAACCTGGCCGAGAGCGGCGCGATCGCGATCGGCGGCAAGGCGGAAGACGCGTATGTCTGATTCGGCGAGCGATCGCGCGGGCACCCTCACCGCCTACCAGCGGTGGGAGATGGCGTCGTTCGACCCGCCGCCGCCCCCGCCGCCGCCCGACGACGCGGCAGCGGCCGCCGCCGCGCTCGCCGAGGACCTGCAGCGCGTGCGCGACGCCGCGCACGCCGAAGGCCATGCGGCCGGCCATGTCGAAGGCCAGGCGCTCGGCTACCAGGCCGGTTTCGAGCAGGGCCGCGCACAGGGGTTCGAAGCCGGCCAGGCCGACGCGCGCGAACAGGCCGCGCAGCTCGCGGCGCTCGCCGCGTCGTTCCACGAGGCCGTGTCGAGCGTCGAGCACGATCTGGCCGCCGACATCGCGCAGCTCGCGCTCGACATCGCGCAACAGGTCGTGCGTCAGCACGTGAAGCACGACCCGGCCGCGCTCGTCGCGGCCGTGCGCGACGTGCTCGCGGCCGAACCCGCGCTGTCCGGCGCACCGCATCTCGCGGTGAATCCAGCCGACCTGCCCGTCGTCGAAGCCTACCTGCAGGACGATCTCGATACGCTCGGCTGGAACGTACGCACCGACGCGTCGATCGAGCGCGGCGGCTGCCGCGCGCACGCCGCGACCGGCGAGGTCGACGCGACGCTGCCCACGCGCTGGCAGCGCGTCGCCGCCGCGATCGGCAAGGTGAGCACGTGGTGACGCGGCCGCCCGAAGCGCTCGCGCACGACGGCCTGACGCCGCTCGAACGCGAACTCGCGCTCGCGTCGTTCGGCCCCGACGCCGCACACGACACGCATGACGCACACCCGCACGGCGCCGCCGCAGCGGCCGACGCTTCCGGCGCCACGCCGCCCGCCGGGCACGCGCCGCGCGCGCCGCACAACCCGCATCTCGCGCACTGGCGCACGCACCTGAACGGCCTCGCCGCGCGCAGCCATCGCGCGCTGCCGCTGCGCCCGTGCGGCCGCCTGACGCGCGCGGCCGGCCTCGTGCTCGAGGCGATCGGGCTGCGCCTGTCGGTCGGCGCCGAATGCACGATCGAACTGCCGCCCGGCAGCACGCTGCCGCACGCGGAAGCGGAAGTCGTCGGCTTCGCCGGCGACCGCCTGTTCCTGATGCCGACCACCGACGTCGCCGGCGTGCTGCCCGGTGCGCGCGTCTGGCCCCGCGAAACCGCGCCGGTGGCCGATCCGCTCGCGGGCGCGAAGCGTTTGCCGGTCGGCTGGGAGATGCTCGGGCGCGTCGTCGACGCGTCGGGCCGCCCGCTCGACGGCCTCGGCCCGCTCACGTCGAAGGTCGACGCGCCGCTGTCGGCGCCGTCGATCAACCCGCTCGAGCGCGAACCGATCCACCACGTGCTCGACGTCGGCGTGCGTGCGATCAACGCGCTGCTCACCGTCGGCCGCGGCCAGCGGATGGGCCTGTTCGCCGGCTCCGGCGTCGGCAAGTCGGTGCTGCTCGGCACGATGGCGCGCTACACGAGCGCGGAAGTGATCGTGATCGGGCTGATCGGAGAACGCGGCCGCGAAGTGAAGGAGTTCATCGAACAGATCCTCGGCGAGGACGGGCTCGCACGCTCGGTCGTCGTCGCGGCGCCGGCCGACGTATCGCCGCTGCTGCGGATGCAGGGCGCGGCCTATGCGACGTCGCTCGCCGAGTATTTCCGCGACCAGGGCAAGCACGTGCTGCTGCTGATGGATTCGCTGACGCGCTACGCGATGGCGCAGCGCGAGATCGCGCTCGCGATCGGCGAGCCGCCCGCGACCAAGGGTTACCCGCCGTCGGTGTTCGCGAAGCTGCCGGCGCTCGTCGAGCGCACCGGCAACGGGCCGGAGGGCGGCGGCTCGATCACCGCGTTCTACACGGTGCTGACCGAAGGCGACGACCAGCAGGACCCGATCGCCGATTCGGCGCGCGCGATCCTCGACGGCCACGTCGTGCTGTCGCGTGCGCTTGCCGAGGCCGGCCACTATCCGGCGATCGACATCGAGGCGTCGATCAGCCGCGCGATGACCGCGCTGATCGACGAAACGCATCTCGACCACGTCCGGCAGTTCAAGCAGATGCTGTCGCGCTACCAGCGCAATCGCGACCTGATCGCGGTCGGCGCGTACGCGCCCGGCCGCGACGCGCAGCTCGACCGCGCGATCGCGCTCTATCCGCGCATCGAGGCGTTCCTCCAGCAGGGCTTTCGCGAATGCGCGCCGTTCGCGTCGAGCCTCGCCGGGCTCGATGCACTGTTCGACGCTTACGGAGGCTGATCCAGATGGCTCACGGCTTTCCCCTTCAGTTGCTGCTCGACCGCGCGCAGGACGACCTCGACTCGGCCGCGAAGCAGCTCGGCACCGCGCAGCGCGACCGCACCGCGGCCGCCGAGCAGCTCGACGCGCTGCTGCGCTACCGCGACGAATACCACGCGCGCTTCTCGCAATCCGCCCAGCACGGGATGCCGGCCGGCAACTGGCGCAATTTCCAGGCGTTCATCGACACGCTCGACGCCGCGATCGCACAGCAGCGCAGCGTGCTGGCCGCGGCCGAAGTCCGTATCGACGAAGCACGCCCGAACTGGCAACAGAAGAAACGCACCGTCGGCTCGTATGAAATCCTGCAGGCGCGCGGCGTCGCGCAGGAAGCGAAGCGCGAAGCCCGGCGCGAGCAGCGCGATGCCGACGAACACGCCGCGAAGATCCTGCGCATGCGGGCCGACGCGGCCCGTTCGTCGTAACCGACCACCGCATTCGAACGAGAGAACGTCATGCCTCCCCTGCCCCTGCTCGGCGCGCTGCTCGACACCGCCGGCACCGCACTCCAGGCCGCCCGCGGCTCGGGTTCGTCCGGCGCCGCCGCCGGCAACGATGCCACGGCCGCCGTGCCGTTCGCGCAGACGCTGAAGCAAAGCGTCGTCACGCGTCGCGATTCGTCGAATGCCGGCGTGCCGGATGCTTCGACGAAACAGGCTTCGTCGAAGCCGGCCGCCGGCACGAAGCCGTCCGCGACCGATGACGACGACGCAACCGACGATACGACCACGAACGCCGCCGCCAACCCCGACGCCGCCGCGCTCGCGGCCGCCGCGGCCGTGCAGGCGCAACTGCAGGCGCGCATGGACAACGCGGCGCCGGTCGATCCGGCTGCCGCCGCCGCCGCTGCACAAAAGGCGGCCGTGTCCGGCCAGCCCGATGCCACGGCCACGCTGGCGGATCACGCGGCCGCGGACACCGCCGCGGCCGCCCAGCCGGCCGCGCCCGCGTCGGGCCGCGATGCGCTGCAGACCGCGCTCGACAGGCTGACGGGCGGCTCGGGCGCGATCGCGATGCCCGCGGCCGGCGCGACCGCGTCGGCATCGGCATCGACCGCATCGACCGGCGCCGCCGCACCGCTGACACCGAAGGTCCCGACCTTCGACCGCACCCTCGCCGACGCGAAGGGGGCGCTCGCGACCCAGCAAACGCCGGCGCAGGCCACCGCGCAGGCGCTGCAGGCCAACGCGAACGCGCAGTCGGGCGAGCAGCACGCGCTCGCGGCAGCCGGCGACGCGACGGATCCGGCCGCCAGCGCGACGCTCGCGGCCGGCGCAACGGCGGCGGCCGCGACACAGGCGAACCTGCAGTTGTCGCCGGCCGCGGGGGCGATCGCCGCGGCGAACGCGCACGTGCTCGCCCCGCACGTCGGCACCCCGGACTGGACGGACGCGCTGAGCCAGAAGGTCGTGTTCCTGTCGAATGCGCACCAGCAGAGCGCCGAACTGACGCTCAACCCGCCCGATCTCGGGCCGCTGCAGGTCGTGCTGCGTGTCGCGGACAATCACGCGCACGCGCTGTTCGTGTCGCAGCACGCGCAGGTGCGCGACGCGGTCGAAGCCGCGCTGCCGAAGCTGCGCGAAGCGATGGAATCGGGCGGGCTCGGCCTGGGCAGCGCGACCGTCAGCGACGGCGGCTTCGCTTCGCAGCAGCAGAACCCGCAATCGTCCTTCGCCGGCGGGCAGTCGTCGCGGCGCGGGAGCGGCGGATCGTCAGCCGTCGATGCACCGGTCGACGCTGCGCAATCCGCACCGGTCGCCGCGAGCGTGAGCCGCGCCGGCCTCGTCGATACGTTTGCCTGAGCATGACTGCCCGCGTGCGCGCGCCGTTCAGCGGCCGTGCACCGCGGCAGCCGCCTCGCCGCGCGACACACCGCCCTTGCGCGCCGCGACGATGAAGTCCGCCGCGCGTTCGCCGATCATCACCGACGGCGCATTCGTGTTCCCGCCGACCAGCGTCGGCATCACCGACGCGTCCACCACGCGCAATCCTTCGACGCCGCGCACGCGCAGTTGCGGATCGACGACCGCGTGCGCGTCCGACCCCATCCGGCAGGTGCCGACCGGGTGGTAGATCGTGTCGGCATGCTCGACGATCGTCTTGCGCAGCTCCGCTTCGCTCTGGTCCGCCCGCGTGTACAGCTCGCGCCCGCCCTGCGACGCGAGCGGCGCCTGCGACAGGATCCTGCGCATCGCCTGCGTGCCCCGCACGAGCAGGTCGAGATCGCGCGAATCGCTGAAGAAGCGCGGATCGATCAGCGGTGCGTCACGCGCATCGCCGGTCGCGAGCGTCACCGTGCCGCGGCTGAACGGCCGCAGCGCGCACACGTGCAGCGAATAGCCGAAGCCCCAGTGCATCTTGCGGTTGTGGTCGTCCACGAGCGCCGTGCAGAAATGCAGCTGCAGGTCGGGGCGCTCGAGCGACGGATCGCTCTTGATGAAGCCGCCGGCCTCCGCGACGTTGCTCGTCATCATCCCGGTGCGGCTCGAGAAATAGCGCGCGAGCGCGGGCGTCATCTTCGCGATCCCGCGCAGGCACACGCCGACCAGCTCCGACGAATTCACGCGCGTGTTGATGATGAAGTCGATGTGGTCGATCAGGTTCGTGCCGACGTCCGGCGCATCCTGCACGACGGCGATCCCGTGCCGGCGCAGTTGCTCGGCCGGGCCGATTCCCGAGCACATCAGCAGTTGCGGCGAATTGAACGCGCCGGCCGACAGGATCACTTCCGCGCGCGCGTCGAGCGTCTCGACGCGCCCGTTGCGCGCGACCGCGACGCCGGCCGCGCGCTTGCCGTCGAACGTGACGCGCAGCACCGTCGCATCGGTGATCACGTGCAGGTTCGGCCGGTTGCGGCCGTAGATATACGCACGCGCGACGCTGCAGCGCGAGCCGTCGCGATGCGTGACCTGATAGAAGCCGACGCCTTCCTGCGTCGCGCCGTTGAAGTCGTCGTTCAGCGGATAGCCGGCCGCATGCGCGGCCTGGATGAATCGTTCGGAGAACGGATTGCGAAAGCGCAGATCCGACACCGACAGCGGGCCGTCCGCGCCGTGCCACGCATCGGCGCCACGTTCGTTGCCTTCCGCGCGCCGGAAATACGGCAGCACGTCCTGCCAGCCCCAGCCCGTCGCGCCGAGCTGCGCCCATTCGTCGTAGTCGCCCGGGTGGCCGCGCGTGTAGATCATCGCGTTGATCGCGCTCGACCCGCCCATCCCGCGCCCGCGCGGCTGGTAGCCGCGCCGCCCGCCGAGGCCCGGCTGCGGCACCGTCTCGTAGCCGTAGTTCGTGCCGAGCTTGAACGGTACCAGCGCCGCGATGCCGACCGGCATGTTGACCAGCAGGTTGCGCTCCGTATGCGAGCCGGCCTCGATCAGCGCGATCGTCGCATCGGGGCAGGCATCGGCGAGACGGCCTGCCAGGCTCGACCCGCCCGACCCGCCGCCTACGATGATGTAGTCGTATTGCATGTCACGTCTCCGTCGTCTCATGGAAGGCGCCCGGCACCGCCGCGCGACCGCGTCTTTGTAGTGTTCGGGCATTGTAGGAATCGCCACCGTGCGCGCGGCGCGCGGATTCAAGAGCGATTCCTCTAAACGCCTGCGTGAACTAAATTTAAGATGTATCGATTCGCTTTGCGCGACGCGCCGGCCACGAGAAGCCGATCCGTCGCGAAACGGGAGAGACGACGATGCAGCGCCAGGTTCTGCAGGCCGCGTGCCGACCGGGTTGTCCGGATGCGATGCGCGCAGCCCGCATTTCATTTCAAACGGCTGCCCGCGCGGAGATGCCCCGCGTCATGCGCGCAGTCGATCGAAATCGAACGGCACCTGTCGTCGCCGACCGTTTGGACGGTTTGTCGCCACGGCGGCACGATGCGCCGCGGCATGATTTGACGGCCCCGTCGCGCCGCCCCGCTTCGGTGTGCAGGCGGGCAGTCGCGCCGCGGCGTCGCGCGCCCGGCAACGGTTGCATCGCACTGCATGCCCACGCGCCGCAACACGGTTTCCGGATGCACACACCGTCGCGTGGATGCGACGCCCGCTGCACGCATGAACCGGTTTTCGAGCACACGTCGCATCCGGCCCCGCGCCGCGCGACACGCACCACCCCGATCCGCGTCGCCGCGCTCGCCGAGCGTGCGCGTGCGGCGTGACGGCCGGCCGACCAGCCAGGCCCAACTGGAGGAGACGACATGAAGAACGACCTGCCCGAACTGGCCCCGCAAGCACTGCCGTCGGTCGATGCACTGACGTCGCTGCTACGCGACCAGCGCGCGGCCTACCTGCGCGCACCGTACCCGGCTTGGGAAACGCGCGTGCAGCACTTGCGCGCGCTGCGCACGATGCTGATCGACCACGCGGACGCACTCGCCGAAGCAATCAGCGCCGATTTCGGTCATCGCGCGAAGCAGGAAGTGCTGCTGTCGGAAATCTGGATGGCGAAGGAAGAGATCGACGACGCGCTCAAGCACGGCAAGCGCTGGATGAAACCGATCCGCAAGCCGATGAACAAGTGGCTGCGCCCGGCGCGCGCGAAGGTGATTCCGCAGCCTCTCGGCGTGGTCGGCATCGTCGTACCGTGGAACTACCCGGTGCTGCTCGCGGCCGGCCCGCTGATCTGCGCGCTCGCGGCCGGCAACCGCGCGATCATCAAGATGTCCGAACTGACGCCGCGCACGTCGGCGCTGTTCGAGCAGCTCATTGCGAAGACCTTCACGCGCGACCACGTCGCGGTCGTGAACGGCGATGCTGAAGTGGGCGCCGCGTTCAGCGGCTTGCCGTTCGATCATCTGCTGTTCACCGGTTCGACGCACGTCGGCCGCCACGTGATGCGCGCGGCCGCCGACAACCTCACGCCCGTCACGCTCGAACTCGGCGGCAAGTCGCCGGCCATCGTCGGGCCGAACGCGCGCTTCGATGCGGCCGTCGACGCGATCGTCGCGGGCAAGACGCTGAACGCGGGCCAGACCTGCATTGCGCCCGACTACGTGCTGCTGCCGCGCGGGATGGAGGCCGCGTTCATCGAGCGCGCGCGGGCACGGTTCGCGAAGATGTACCCCGACCTGTCGGCCAACGGCGACTACACGACGATCGTGTCGCCGCGCCACTACGCCCGGCTGCAGCAGCTGGCCAGCGACGCGCAGGCGGCCGGCGCGCAGCTGCATCCGCTGTCCGACGCGCAATCCGATCCTGCATCGCGCCGCTTCGTGCCGTGCGCGGTCACGCAGGTGCCGGCCGCGTCGCAGCTGATGCAGGAGGAAATCTTCGGGCCGCTGCTGCCGCTCGTGCCGTATGAGCGGCTCGACGAAGCGATCGCATACGTGAATGCGCGCCCGCGTCCGCTCGCGCTCTACCTGTTCGACGAGGACGGCGGCACGATCGACCGCGTGATGCGCGAAACGATCTCGGGCGGCGTGTCGATCAACGAAACGCTGATGCACATCGCGTGCGGCAGCCTGCCGTTCGGCGGTGTCGGTGCGAGCGGCATGGGCGCCTATCACGGCTACGACGGCTTCGTGACGTTCTCGAAGATGAAGCCGGTACTCACGCAGGCGCGCCTGAACGCGCGCAACCTGCTCGCGCCGCCGTACGGCAAGCGCTTCGCCGCGCTGATCAAGCTGATGCTGAAGTTCTGAACGGACGGGATCGAACGGGCCGCGCGCATCGCGCCGCGGCCCGCCCCGACAGGCCGCGCGGCGCCGGTGCCGCGCGTGCCGTCATACGGGCCAGAGCGGCCCTTCCTGCATCGCGCCGATCTGCTCGCGCAACTCGAGCACGCGTGCTTCCCAGTAGCGGTGCGTGTTGAACCACGGGAACGCGGCGGGAAAGGCGGGATCGTCCCAGCGCCGCGCGAGCCATGCCGCGTAGTGGATCAGCCGCAACGTGCGCAGCGCTTCGACGAGATGCAACTCGCGCGGCTCGAATTCGCAGAAATCCTCGTAGCCGGCCAGCAGGTCCGCGAGCGCCCGCGACGCGCCTTCGCGATCGCCCGGCAACAGCAGCCACAGATCCTGGATCGCGGGCGCCATCCGGCTGTCGTCGAAGTCGACGAAGTGCGGGCCGGCATCGGTCCACAGCACGTTGCTCGGATGACAGTCGCCGTGCGTGCGCAGCAGGCGGATCTCGCCCGCCCGCTCGAACGCGGCCTCGACGCCTTCGAGCGCGAGCGTCACGGCGGTCTCATACGCGGGCCGCACATCGACCGGAATGAAATCGTGCGCGAGCAGGTAGTCGCGCGGCTCGTAGCCGAACGTACCGATATCGAGCACGGGACGCGCGACATACGGCTGCGTCGCGCCGACCGCATGGATCCGGCCGATGAAGCGGCCGAGCCATTCGAGCGTGTCGCTGCGGTCGAGGTCAGGTGCGCGGCCGCCGCGCCGCTCGAAGATCGAGAAGCGGAAACCGTCGAACGCATGCAGCGTGCGGCCGTCGAATGCGCGCGCGGGCACCGCCGGAATCTCGCGCGCGGCGAGCTCGGCGACGAACGCGTGCTCTTCGAGGATCGCTTCGTCCGACCAGCGGGCCGGACGGTAGAACTTCGCGACGACCGGCGGGCCGTCTTCGATGCCCACCTGATACACGCGGTTTTCGTAGCTGTTGAGCGCGAGCAGGCGCCCGTCGGTGCGCAGGCCGGCCGGCATCAGCACGCTGTCGAGCGCATCGAGCACGCACTCGGGCGTGAGTCCGGCGAACGGCGGGCCGGCGGGAGAAGCGGGAGCGGAAGTGACGTCTTTCATGCCCCGCATTGTGCCGCCAGCCGGGCCGAAAGACGAGCGCCCGGTGCGGCGTACGCTCAGTGAAGCGCCGCGCCGGCCGGCAGCACGGATTCGCCGGTGTCGATCAGGTCCTCGAGAAAGAACGGCTCGGTGTTGAGTTCCTTCGACTCGCCCGGTACGCCCGCGTACCAGGTCACCATGGCCATGTCGCCCAGGATGCGCTGGACGATGCCGCGTGCGCCCTTCGGCACAGCGATATGGGTAGTGCAGACAATCGACCCGACATGCATGATGGTTCCCCACTCTTGACTCTTGAAACCCGGCTCGGTGACGAGCCGGCAAATGCACGATCCGCGCGCTCTCGTCGGAGCGTTGCGCGTAATCCCATTGTTCACGGTTTATCGAAGCGCGAAAAGAAGAAGAAGCAGGCGAAGTGCCGCGAATTCGTCGAATGTCTCCAATCAACCACTGCGCCGGACAGGCGCTTGCCCGCCCGGTTACCCCCATCATACCCTGTCGAATGTGACTGCCCGCCGAATCCGCGTCGGCACCGCGACGCGCCCGTGACGCATGCCGCGCGCGCATCGCGGGCCCGCTGCCGCATCACCGGGAAATTTCGCGCGACCGCCGTAGCCGATCGACGCCTCGCCGTCATCGCCTTCCCCGTACCTCGAACGCAACCGGCACGACGACGGTTGCGCACGCACCGCCCGCATCGCCGCGGGCTTCACCGCACGCCGCGCTGCGTCATGCGATGCCACCGACAGTGGTTGCGTCCGATGCCGGCCTTGCGGTACCTTTGATGCTCATTCGCGTTCCAGCGCATTCCGATCCGATGCATCCGCTCACGTCCGCCCTTGCAAAATCCCGGCCGCAGTTCGACTCGCGGCCGCAGGCGTGCGCGCATCCGTCGGTTCTTCCTCCTCCTGTCGCACCGCCGCTCGTCGGCGCCGCGCCGCCCCCTCCGGCGGCACGCGCCGGCTGACCAGCCGGCTTCCGTTTCGTCTTCCATTCGCCCGCAGGCTTGCATTCGTGCGTCGTGACGCACGGCGCGCTGCTGCGCGCGCGAATGGAACGTTCCGATCCGTTCGACAGGTGGATTCACATGGTTTCGTTCAAACGCGCGCTCGCCGCGCATGGCGCGACGTCGCTCTTCGTGCTGCTGTGGAGCAGCGGCGCGATCTTCGCTGAACTCGGTCTGCGTCACGCATCCGCGTTCGTCTTTCTCACCGCACGTTTCACCCTGGCATCGCTCGTGCTGCTCGGGCTGGCTTTCGTGCGCAAACGCTGGCTGCCGCCGCGCGGCGAACGGCTCATGGCCGCGCTGACCGGCTTGCTGATGATGGGCGGCTATTCGATCTTCTACCTGCTCGCGCTCGAACGCGGGATCGCGCCGGGTGTGCTCGCCACGATCCTCGGCGTGCAGCCGATCCTCACGCTCGCGCTCGTCGAGCGACGCTGGCAGCCCGTGCGCATCGCGGGGCTCGCGCTGTCGCTCGCCGGCCTCGCGCTCGTCGTGTGCCGCGGCGTCGGCGACGGCGGCCTGTCGCTCGCGGGCATCGCGTGCGCGCTCACCGCGCTCGTCGCGCTGACCGCCGGCTCGCTGCTGCAAAAGCGCGTTCGGGCGGCGCCCGCCGACGTGCTGCCGTTGCAGAATGCGATCGGCCTCGCGCTGTGCGTGGCGATCGTGCCGTTCCGGCCGGTGTCGTTCGACATGAGCTGGGCGTTCGTGATCCCGCTGCTGTGGCTCGGCATCGTGATTTCGGTGATCGCGCAACTGCTGTTCTACCGGTTGATGCAGCGCGGCGACCTCGTCAACGTGACGAGCCTGTTCTATCTCGTGCCCGTCGTCACCACGCTGATGGATGCCGTGTGGCTCGGCAACCGGCCCGAGCCGCTCGCGCTCGCCGGCATGGGCGCGATCATCGCGGGGCTCGCGCTCGTATTCCGCGCGCCGGCCGCCCGCGTGCAACCCGACCGCGCATGAGCGGGCGTGCCGCCGCGCCCGCGGGTGCGGCGGCACGCACCGGACACATGCGACGAATCCGCAGAAATCGAAAGGCACGGGAAAGATGCGCGCAAGGTGTTCGTCTGACTTGCGGGAAAAATGCGTGATACGCCGGGCATTCCGCTGATTTTTAATGGTTCGGATAGCGAAAAGCGCTGCCGGTTGCCTATACTCGAATTGACCGCCCCGCTCGCAATCGGGTTGCGACCAACACTAGAAACACCCGGCATGGAGCCGGAGCAAACGCTGACGTGCCGACTCCGGCCGAAATCCCACAGGGATGGGGCCGGAGTAAGCGCTGAGGTGCCGACTCCGGCCGAAATCCCACAGGGATGGGGCCGGAGTAAGCGCTGAAGCGCTAACTCCGGCCGACACTGGAGACACGCATGACAACCTACTTCACGATCGGCGACTTCATCCTGTTGATTCCGATGGCGCTGGCCGGAGCGCTATTTCTCGGCGCGGTGCCGTGCGCAACCGAATTCCGCCACAACCTGCTACGCGTACTGGGCGTCATCCTCGGCGTCGGCGTTGCGGTATTGCTCGTCGAAGGCCTGCCTGCGCTGATCTAGCGGCGCACCACCCGTGCGTGCCGTGCATCGCTGCACCGCAGCGATGCGACAGGCCGCACGCGAGCCATTGATACGACACGCGATGTTTCGCATGCCGTATCGACCGCCGGTCAGATCGCCTGATCGGTGGACGGCTTTTCCCACAGATTGATGCCGCCTTCCGTCGCGTAACGATCGATCTCCGCGAGTTCCTCCGCCGAGAATTCGAGGTGCTTCAACGCACCGACGTTTTCACGCACCTGCTCCGCACGGCTCGCGCCGATCAGCGCGGACGTCACGCGGCCGTTGCGCAGCACCCACGCGAGCGCCATCTGCGCAAGGCTCTGCCCGCGCCGCTCGGCGATCGCGTTGAGCTTGCGCACGTGCTCGAGGTTGTCCGTGCTCAGGTGATCCTGCTTCAGCGAGCCACCGCCCGGCTTGTTCACGCGCGCGTCGGCCGGCACGCCGTTCAGGTACTTCGACGTGAGCAGCCCCTGCGCGAGCGGCGTGAACGCGATGCTGCCCGTGCCGATCTCGTCGAGCGTGCCGAGCAGCTCGGTTTCGACCCAGCGATTCAGCAGGTTGTACGACGGCTGATGGATCAGCAGCGGCACCTTGTACTGCGCGAGCAGCTCGGCCATCTCGCGCGTCTTCGCCGCCGAATACGACGAAATGCCGATATAGAGTGCCTTGCCCTGCTGCACGGCCGACGCGAGCGCGCCCGCCGTTTCCTCGAGCGGCGTGTGCGCGTCGAAGCGGTGCGAATAGAAGATGTCGACGTAGTCGAGCCCCATCCGCTGCAGGCTCTGGTCGAGGCTCGCGAGCACGTACTTGCGCGACCCGCCGCCGCTGCCGTACGGCCCCGGCCACATGTCCCAGCCGGCCTTCGTCGAGATCAGCAACTCGTCGCGATACGGCCGGAAATCCTCCTTCAGCAGCCGGCCGAAGTTGGTTTCGGCACTGCCGTACGGCGGCCCGTAGTTGTTCGCGAGATCGAAGTGGTTGATGCCGAGGTCGAACGCCGTACGCAGGATTTCGCGCTGCGTCGAGATCGGCGTCGAGTCGCCGAAGTTGTGCCACAGGCCGAGCGACAGCGCGGGCAGTTTGAGCCCGGATTTGCCACAGGTGCGGTATTGCATGTCGGCATAACGTTCGGAAGCTGCTTCGTAGGCCATGAGTCTGTTCCGTCAGGACATCGGGGAAAGGTCGCGCTTGCCGCGCACACGGCGCGGCGACGGCGAAGGAGTCATACGACGACTATGGTAGCGAAAGCAGCCGGATCGCGCACGGCGGCACGGCGATGGACGCGGCCGCGGTCGTCGCCTACACTGCGGCGTCTCGAATCACCGTTTCAGCGAGGTTGGTATGTCCCGGGTCATCTCGGTTGCACTGCTCGTCGGCGGCGTCGTGCTGCTGTATTTCGGCGGCCAGTCGTTCCATTCGATCAACGACAACGTGTCGCGCTTCTTCACCGGTTCGCCCGCGACGAAGACGATCCTGCTGATCGCGGGCGGCGCCGTCGCATCGTTCATCGGCCTGATCGGCCTCGCGATGCCGGGCAACAAACGCTGATCGCGCAGCCGCGCGATGCACACACGGCCCGCGTCGTGCGACCGGGCCGCGCCAAACGAAACGGGCGGCCAGGCCGCCCGTCGCTTCATCCGCCGGCGATGCACCGCATCGCGTGACCGCGGTGGTGTCACCGCCCGTCCGGTCCGAACCTAGAACTGCACTTCCGGTTTCGACGCCGAGCGCGTGCCGGGTAGCGGCCGGTTGCTCGCGCCGTGATAGGTGTACACGAGCGAGAACTTCACCTGGTCGGAACGGTTCTGCCCGGCCGAATGCAGCGTGTTGCTGTGGAAGAACACCACGTCGCCCGTCTGCAGCGATGGGCACGTGGCCGCATCGATCATCTTCCGGTTCGCCGGCAGGTCGCTGCGGAAGAACTTCGCATCGTCGAACGCTTCAGGCCCGAATTCGGCCGTATGCGACCCCGGCACGAGCCACAGTGCGCCGTTCTCGTTCGTTTCCGGCCCGAGTGCGAGCCACACCGACACCATGTCCGGGCGCTCGAACGACCAGTAGCGGAAATCGCGATGCCAGCCGGTCAGGCTGCCGTACGCGGGATGCTTCGTCATCATGCAGTTGTGATGCGCGCGCGACAGCACGGGTTCTTCGCCGAAATACTCGCGCATCCACGCCCCGATTTCGGGTGCGATCGCGCGCTCGGCGAACGCCGGATCGCGTGAATACGCATCGAGCAGCCGCCGCACCGTATGCCCGCCCGGCGCATGCTTGGACTCGGGCGCGCCCGGATAGCGCAGATCCGCCTCGAACTCGATCGGCTCGGCCGCCTCCCGCAACTGGCGCTCCGCGATCTGCCTGAGCGCCGCGCACTGCGCTTCGCCGACGAGGCCACGCGCGACGACAAAGCCGCGCTCGCGCAATTCCGCGACTTGCGCGCGGATCGATTCCGACTGCAATGGAGACGACATGGGATGCCAGACGTTTATTGTGTGAATGTGACGATTGTAAATCGGCGCCGGATGCCGCGAACAGCACCATTGTCGTGCGCAGGGGCATGCCAATCGCGGATTTGATCCGGCTCAAGGGAACTGTTCGTCGCGGCACCTGCCTCACCGACAGGCGGTATGCGGCACACGCCTTGTGGCACAAGGGTTTATCGCGACTTTTGCCCGTCATGAATCCCCTGTAGCCTGTCGCGGCCTGTCAATTCTGGCGGGCGCGGCGCGCAGCGAGTTTCAGTAAGATCCGTTGCGTCATCCGAGGCCGTTCATACCAGTGCGCTCTCCAGGGCGCCATCCATACAAGCGAAGCATCGTTCACATGCCATTCCGTCTGACTTCCCGTCTCAGCCGCGCTGCGAAGCGCGTCGTGCCGACCGCTCCTGTCCGCTCGCTGCGCCATCACCGCGCACGCACGCAGGCGCTGGCCGAGCGCACGCCCGCACACAGCCGGCTGGACGGTATCCGTGCGTGGTTCCACGCATTTTTCTCGATGATGAGTGCACAGGCGTTCTCGCGCCGTGCCGGCCTGCGCTCCCTGCTGCAGAAACCGTCGTCGCTGCGCGCGCTCGCGCTGCGCCGCACGCTCGGGCCGCAACGCCGCGTCAACCGTCCGCGCCGCCTCGCGGCCAGCAACGGCTGGTTCGGGTTCGGCGCGCGCTGAGCGCACGCCGGCGGGCACCGCGCGCGACGATCGCCGTCGCGCCATTGTCCGTTTGTTCGTTTGTCCGATTGCCCCGACGATCGGAACCCATAAAAAAACCCCGGCTAGCCGGGGTTTTTCATTTCAGGCGAACGACGCTTACGCGACGCGTGCCGTCGGCTCGACGCCGGCCGCTTCGGCCAGTGCGAGTGCCTTGTCGGTCGCTTCCCACGAGAATTCCGGCTCTTCGCGGCCGAAGTGGCCGTAAGCGGCCGTCTTCTCGTAGATCGGGCGCAGCAGGTCGAGCATCTTGATGATGCCCTTCGGACGCAGGTCGAAATGCTCGCGCACGAGCTTCGTGATCACCGCATCCGACACGCGGCCCGTGCCGAACGTGTTGACCATCACCGAGGTCGGCTCGGCGACGCCGATCGCGTACGACACCTGGATCAGCGCGCGCGACGCGAGGCCGGCGGCGACGATGTTCTTCGCGACGTAGCGGCCTGCGTACGCAGCCGAACGGTCGACCTTCGACGGATCCTTGCCCGAGAACGCGCCGCCGCCGTGCGGTGCGGCACCGCCGTACGTGTCGACGATGATCTTGCGGCCGGTCAGGCCGCAATCGCCCTGCGGGCCGCCGATCACGAACCGGCCGGTCGGGTTCACCAGGAACTTGATGTCGCCCTTGATCAGGTCGGCCGGCAGCGTCGGCTTGATGATTTCCTCGATCACGGCTTCGCGCAGCGCGGGCAGTTCGATGTCCGGTGCGTGCTGCGTCGACAGCACGACGGTGTCGATCGAATGCGGCTTGCCGTCGACGTAGCGGACGGTGACCTGCGACTTCGCGTCCGGGCGCAGCCATTGCAGGCGGCCGTCGCGGCGCAGGCTGGCCTGGCGCTCGACGAGACGGTGCGACAGGTAGATCGGCAGCGGCATCAGTTCCGGCGTTTCATCGCACGCGTAACCGAACATCAGACCCTGGTCGCCCGCACCCTGATCGAGGTTGTCGTCGTGTGCACGATCGACGCCCTGGGCGATGTCCGGCGACTGCTTGTCGTACGCGACGAGCACCGCGCAACCCTTGTAGTCGATGCCGTAGTCGGTGTTGTCGTAGCCGATGCGCTTGATCGTGTCGCGCGCGATCTGGATGTAGTCGATGTTGGCCGTCGTGGTGATTTCACCGGCCAGGACGACGAGACCCGTGTTGCACAGCGTTTCCGCCGCGACGCGGGAATACTTGTCTTGCTCGAGGATGGCGTCGAGGATCGCGTCCGAGATTTGGTCCGCGACCTTGTCCGGATGGCCTTCGGAGACGGATTCGGACGTGAAGAGATAATCGTTTGCCACTTTTTCAGGCTCCTGTGTGGTTACGGTTGGTTTCACGTAGCCAGCTTCGTTGGGCCTGAAGCGGCGACGCTTTAGCGGATTACCAGGACCGGGCAGCGCGTATGACGCCAACCGGCTTCGCCCCGCAAGTTGTCAGTTAACTCGGCGAAGCCCGTATTATAGCGGCTTTCCTGAATTGTCACAGAGCCCCGCCCGTGCTGCATCTTCCGCTGTCTCACCTACCTGTTCGCAACGCGCCGGCCAGCCGGTCCCACGGAGGTTTCGCATGCTAGGTCGTCTAGGCACGCACCTCGCCATTGGCTTGCTGAAACTGCTCGCCCTGTTGCCGTACGGCCTGACCGCACGGTTCGGCGATGGTCTCGGCTGGCTGCTCTACAAGATCCCCAGCCGGCGAAAACGCATCGTACACACCAATCTGAAACTCTGCTTCCCGGATTGGAGCGACGCACGCCGCGAGGAAGTGGCAGGCCAGCATTTCCGCCATGCGATCCGCAGCTACGTCGAGCGCAGCGTGCAGTGGTTCGGCTCGGAGAAAAAGCTCGCGAAGCTGATCCAGGTCGACAGCGCGGTCGACCTCGACGATCCGGACCTGCCGCCGACGCTGTTCCTCGGCCTGCACTTCGTGGGCATCGAAGCCGGCTCGATCTGGCTGAACCGTTCCCTCCACCGCCGCTGCGGGTCGCTCTACCAGCCGTTCTCGAACGCCGTGCTCGAGGAAGAGGCGAAGAAGGCGCGCGGGCGTTTCGACGCCGAGATGGTCGGCCGCGCGGACAGTGCGCGCGTCGTGCTGCGCTGGCTGCGCGACCGCAAGCCGGTAATGCTCGGCGCCGACATGGATTACGGGCTGCGCAATTCGACGTTCGTCCCGTTCTTCGGCGTGCCCGCGTGCACGCTGACGGCGGTCGGCCGGCTCGCGAAGACGGGCCGCGCGCAGGTCGTGCCGTTCATCGGCGAAGTGCTGCCGAACTACAAGGGTTATCGCCTGAAGGTATTCAAGCCGTGGGATCACTACCCGACGGGCGACGACGATCTCGACGCACGGCGGATGAACGAATTCCTCGAGGAACAGATCCCGCTGATGCCCGAGCAATACTATTGGGTCCACAAGCGCTTCAAGACGCGCCCGGCCGGCGAGCCGAGCCTGTACTGACCCTGCCGGAAGACGTTCGCAGGCGGGCCGTCACGTGCGCGCCTGCGCCCTCGCCACCTTCGGCGCGCCCTTCGCGCGCGCGCGCCACAGATCGTGGGCCGACTGCTGCGCGAGCCACAGATCGGCCCGCCCCCCGTTTTCCTCGCCGAGCCACGCTTCGAGGCGCAGCGCCATTTCCGGCGAGATGCCGGCATGGCCGTGCAGGATTCGCGACAGTGCGGCACGCGTCACGCCCAGCTGCGACGCGGCCTCGGTGACAGTCAGGCCAAGCGCCGGCAGCACGTCGTCGCGCAGCGTCTCGCCCGGATGGGGCGGATTGAAGATGCGGTTCATGGCTTAAATGAGCTCGCTGGAGGTTGACAGGGCGTATGACGAAACAATACGAATCTCCCGGTGGCCTCATCAATTGAACGAGTACGAAAACGCCCGGAACGCCCGCGCAGGACGCCCCAGTCGGCTGCATGTATCATTTGCGGTTGAGATCAGCACGACGAACGAGGCCGCCCGGCATGGCGCGGCGTCGCGCGAGCCGCGCTGACCGCCTTGTTCGCCATGGAAATCCGGACCCAGTGAAACTCTCGTTCACCAAGATGCACGGCGCGGGCAACGACTTCGTCGTGCTCGACGGCTATTCGCGCGCATTGCCGCCGCTCACCGAAGCGCAGGTGCGCGCGCTCGCCAACCGCCACTTCGGCATCGGCGCCGATCAGTTGCTGCTCGTCGAAAAACCGACCGTCGACGGCGTCGATTTCAAATACCGGATCTTCAATTGCGACGGCGGCGAGGTCGAACACTGCGGCAACGGCGCGCGCTGCTTCGTGAAGTTCGTCAGCGACCGCGGCCTGACCGACAAGCGCAGCGTGCGCGTGCAGGTGATGAAGGGCCTGATCACGCTGACGATGCAGGACAACGGCGAAGTCGTCGTCGACATGGGTGCGCCCGTGTTCGCGCCGGCGCAGGTGCCATTCGATGCGGCGGGCCTCGACGGCCGCACCGAGGGCCGCGACACGTTGTGGCCGCTCGACGTCGGCGGCGCGACGCGCTGGATCTCGACGGTGTCGATGGGCAACCCGCACGCGGTGCAGATCGTCGACGACGCCGAAGCGTATCCGGTGCTCGAGGAAGGCCCGCTGATCGAGCACCACGCGCGCTTCCCGGAGCGCGTGAACGCCGGCTTCATGCAGATCGTGTCGCGCAGCGAAGTGCGGCTGCGCGTGTACGAACGCGCGGCGGGCGAGACGCTCGCGTGCGGCACCGGCGCGTGCGCGGCGGTCGCGGCCGGCATCCGGCGCGGCCTGCTCGATTCGCCCGTGACCGTGCACACGCACGGCGGCACGCTGACGATCAGCTGGGACGGTGCACGCGACGAAGCTGCCGCGCTGATGATGGCCGGGCCCGCCACGACCGTGTTCGAAGGCGAGATCGACCTGCCCGCCTGACCCTGCAACGTCCTTGATAACTGAACGCTCCAGCCACATGAACGATCGCGAAGTCGCCGACTACCTGCTCGCCAATCCCGAATTCTTCGCGCAGCACGCCGAACTGCTCGCAACGATCCGCCTCGCGAACCCGCACGGCAAGGCCGCGATCTCGCTGCAGGAGCGGCAGATGGAGATGTTGCGCGACAAGAACAAGCATCTCGAGCGCCGGCTCGCCGAACTCGTGCGCTACGGCCACGAGAACGACAGCCTGTCCGCGAAGTTCAGCCGCTGGACCGCCCGCGTGATCGCGGAACGCGATCCGTACGCGCTGCCGCGCACGATCGCCGACGGCATCGCCGACGTATTCGACGTGCCGCAGACGGCACTGCGCGTGTGGGACGTCGCCGACACCTATTCGCAGGCCGACTTCGCGCGCCAGGTCGGCGAGGAAGTGCGCCTGTTCACGAACGGCCTGTCGACGCCGTACTGCGGTGCGAACACGGGCTTCGAGGCCGCGCAGTGGCTCGCGCCCGCGGTCGCCGTCCCGGCCGCGAATGCGGCGGAAGGCGCGGAAGCCGCGCCGCCGGCCGGCGACGGCTCGGCCGCATCGGTCGCGCTGCTCGCGCTGCGCGCGCCGCTCGCCGGCACCGATGCGCCCGCGTTCGGCCTGCTCGTACTGGGTTCGCCCGACCCGCGCCGCTTCCACGACGGGATGGCCACCGACTTCCTCGCGCAGATCGCAACGCTCGCGAGCGCCGCGCTCACGCGCCTGCTGCCGCACTGAGCCTGCCGCACGCGATGACAGACGATCCGGTCGCCGCCTACCTGTCGAACCTGAAGCACGTCAGGCAGCTGTCGGAGCACACGCTGCGCGCCTACACGCACGAACTCGACGAACTGAAGAAGCTTGCAGCCGGCCGGCCGCTCGAAGTGCTGACGGCCGCCGACATGCGCGGCGCGGTCGCGCGCGCACATTCGGGCGGGCTGTCCGCACGGTCGATCTCGCATCGGCTGTCCGCGTGGCGCGCGTTCTACCGCTGGCTCGCGCAGCGCATCGACATGCCCGCGAACCCGGTCGCCGCGGTGCGCGCGCCGAAACGCCCGAAGACCTTGCCGAAGGCGCTGTCGGTCGACGACGCATCGGCCCTGATGGACGCACCGCTCGCCGGCACGACCGAAGGCATCCGCGATCACGCGATCCTCGAGCTGTTCTATTCGTCGGGGCTGCGCCTCGCGGAACTGATCGGGCTCGACGTCATGTACACGCAGGCCGACGGCTACCGCTCGGCCGGCTGGCTCGATCTCGCCGAAGCCGAAGTCACCGTGCGCGGCAAGGGCAACAAGGAGCGCAAGGTGCCGGTCGGCCGCAAGGCAATCGATGCGCTGAACGCATGGCTCGCGGTGCGCGGCGAATTCGTGAAGCACGATCCGCATCCGCTGTTCGTGTCGGTGCGCGGCAACCGGATGTCGCCGGGCGTCGTGCGCGAGCGCGTGAAGCGCGCGGCGCTCGCCGCGGGCATCCCCGCCAACGTCCATCCGCACGTGCTGCGTCACTCGTTCGCGACGCACGTGCTGCAGTCGAGCGGCGACCTGCGCGCGGTGCAGGAACTGCTCGGCCACGCGAGCGTGTCCGCCACGCAGGTCTATACGTCGCTCGACTTCCAGCATCTCGCGAAGATTTACGACAGCGCGCATCCGCGCGCGAAGAAGCGCGACTGACGCGCGTCCCGTGTTACCCGCCGCGCGCGGCGACCGGCCACGGTCGGCTTCGCGCGCGGCCCATTTCGATCTCATCATGCAAACCGTCACCCTCAAGCCGTCCAAGGACAAATCGCTGCTGCGCCGCCATCCGTGGATCTACGCCAATGCGATCGACCGCGTCGACGGCAAGCCCGCGCCCGGCGCGACCGTGATCGTGCGCGCGCACGACGGCCGCTTTCTCGCGCGCGGCGCGTACAGCCCGCAGTCGCAGATCCGCGTGCGCGTGTGGAGCTTCGACGAGAACGAGCCGATCGACCACGCGTTCTTCAAGCGCCGCGTGCAGCGCGCCGTTGCGCACCGCACGACGATGGTGTCGGGCACGGGCGCGGTGCGGCTCGTGTTCGGCGAAGCCGACGGGCTGCCGGGGCTGATCGTCGACTACTACGTCGCTGACACCGCCGAAGCCGGCGCGGCGCCGCGCGGCCAGCTCGTCTGCCAGTTCATGGCCGCGGGCGTCGAAGCATGGAAGGACGCGATCGTGAAGGCGCTCGTCGGCGCGACCGGCTGCCCGAACGTGTACGAGCGCTCGGACGTATCGATCCGCGACAAGGAAGGGCTCGAGCAGACGACCGGCGTGCTGGCAGGAGACGCGCCGCCCGCGACGCTGATCTCGAACGAAAACGGCGTGCGTTATCACGTCGACGTGCCGAACGGCCACAAGACGGGCTTCTACGTCGACCAGCGCGACAACCGCGCGCTGGTTGCGCAGTACGCGGCCGACCGCGACGTGCTGAACTGCTTCTGCTACACCGGCGGCTTCTCGCTCGCGGCGCTCAAGGGCGGCGCGAAGCGTGTCGTGTCGATCGACTCGTCGGGCGATGCGCTCGCGCTCGCGCAGCAGAACGTCGTCGCCAACGGTTTCGACGCCGAACGCGCGACCTGGCTCGACGCCGACGCGTTCAAGACGCTGCGCCGCCTCGTCGACGAAGGCGAGCGCTTCGACCTGATCGTGCTCGATCCGCCGAAGTTCGCGCCGACCCGCGACAGCGTCGATCGCGCGGCCCGCGCGTACAAGGACATCAACCTGAGCGGCTTCAAGCTGCTGCGCCCGGGCGGCCTGCTGTTCACGTACTCGTGCTCGGGTGCGATCGACATGGACCTGTTCCAGAAGATCGTCGCGGGCGCGGCGGCCGACGCGAAGGTCGACGCGCGCATCCTGAAGCGGCTCGGCGCGGGCGTCGATCACCCGCTGCTCGCGGCATTCCCGGAAGGCGAATATCTGAAGGGCCTGCTGTTGCAAATCGTCTGATCGCCCCGATCTACGCGCGTAACCTTCCGCCGGCCGCGGCCTCGCGCCCGGCGGATTCGCATTCCCGCCTGTCGTTCGGACGACGGGCGGGGGCTTGACAGGTATGTTTCAATGGATGGTTGTGCGCCCCGGCTGGCAGTGCGAGCGGGCGAAACGCACATCCTGGTTTTGACCCCGATTCACGAACCACAGGCGATTGACATGGCCACTCCCGTCACCATCCTCACCGGCTTCCTCGGCAGCGGCAAGACGACGCTGCTCAAGCGCATCCTGAACGAACAGCACGGCATGAAGATCGCCGTGATCGAGAACGAGTTCGGCGAAGAGAACATCGACAACGAAATCCTCGTGCAGGATTCGAACGAGCAGATCATCCAGATGAGCAACGGCTGCATCTGCTGCACGATCCGCGGCGACCTCGCCCGCGCGCTCGGCGACCTGGCCGCGAAGAAGCGCGAAGGCAAGCTCGACTTCGACCGCATCGTGATCGAAACCACCGGCCTTGCGAACCCGGGCCCCGTCGCGCAAACCTTCTTCATCGACAGCGAAATCGCCGACGACTTCCTGCTCGACGCGGTCATCACGCTGGTCGACGCGAAGCACGCGAACGCACAGCTCGACGAGCACGAAGTCGTGCAGCGCCAGGTCGGCTTCGCCGACCGGCTGTTCATCACGAAGTCGGACCTGGTCGACGACCAGACCGTGGCCGGCCTGAAGCACCGCCTGATGCACATGAACCCGAAGGCCGCGATCAAGGTCGTGAACTTTGGCGAAGCCGACATCAAGGAAATCTTCGACCTGCGCGGCTTCAACCTGAACGCGAAGCTCGAAATCGACCCCGACTTCCTCGCCGAGGACGATCACGCGCATCACCACCACGATCACGACCATGATCACGATCACGCCAATTGCGACCACGATCACGGTCAATGCGCGCACGATCACGGCCACCACCATCACCACCACGCGCACCACGACGACAAGATCAAGTCGTTCGTGTACCGCAACGACCGCCCGTTCGACCCGAACAAGCTGGAAGACTTCCTCGGCGGCATCCTGCAGATCTATGGCGAACGGATGCTGCGCTACAAGGGCGTGCTGTACATGAAGGGCGTCGACCGCAAGGTCGTGTTCCAGGGCGTGCATCAGATGATGGGCAGCGACCTCGCCGCGAAGTGGCTGCCGATCGAGAAGAAGACGAACAAGATGGTGTTCATCGGCGTCGATCTGCCGCAGGACCTGATCACCGACGGCCTCGACGCCTGTCTCGCCTGACGCGCGCGGGCAACCGCCGCACACGCCGCCGCACGGCCGCCCCGCGGGCGGTTGCGGCGGCCGCGGAGCGCCCGTTTCGGGCAGGGTTTCGCCGTCATCGCTTTTTCGCGATTTGCGCGTTATATTTTCTAGATATTGGCGCAGCCGACGGGGATCGACCCGATACGGCGCCCGCTTGCGATTCAGTTACAATACGTGCCCGCTGGAGTACGGCAACAAACAGGCCCGGTTCTTGCTGAACCAGTTTTCCGGGCATCGCAACCGCGCCGGATCGCCAATCCGCCTCCCGGCCGCGGCCGATGCGATGTGCCGCGCAGCACACCGGTTCGCAGCGCGCGCAACTCCGCGCCAGGCCTATCCTGGTATTTGAGAACCGGTTTTCCAGAGGCTTTCGGCCCCGCGGCGGCAAATCGCAAATGATTGCAAGCGCGGTTGCGGGTAATCCCAAAGTGCAGGCAATATCTCTCGATTTGCCGCACATTGAAGAAGCAAGCAGATGACGAAGAAACTCTTGACCGAAGCCGAAATCCTGAAGATGAGCGACAAGGATTACATGAATGAGGATCAGCTCGCCTTCTTCAAAAATCGGCTCGAACAGTTGCAGGCGGACATCCTCAAGAATGCAGGCCAGACGACCGAGAACCTGCGCGAGACGGTGATCGTCCCCGATCCCGCCGATCGCGCGACGATCGAGGAAGAGCACGCGCTCGAGCTGCGCACGCGCGATCGCGAACGCAAGCTCCTCAAGAAGGTTCAGCAGTCGCTCGCCCGCATCGATTCCGGCGATTACGGCTGGTGCGAGGAAACCGGCGAGCCGATCGGCATTCCGCGGCTGCTCGCCCGTCCGACCGCCACGCTGTCGCTCGAGGCGCAGGAGCGCCGCGAGTTGCGCCAGAAGCTGTTCGGCGACTGATCGAGCGGCGTTCCGCTCAAACACGCTGCTTCCCGAAAGCGCGCGGCCTGCCGCGCGCTTTTTGTTTTTCCGGCACCGGCTCGCGGTTGGCCGGTTTTCCGATTTGCCGCCCGCCTCTTGATATCCCCGCGCCCGCCCTAAAATGAAACGGACGCGCGCCGGGCCGCTTCCCGGCGCACTGCGAGTTACGCGGCGGCGCCTCGCGCCGCCCGACTCTTCCCCGTTTTTCTCAAGGAACGCAGATGGAGCAATTTCACGGCACGACCATCGTTTCGGTCCGGCGCGGCGACAAGGTCGCGCTCGGCGGCGACGGCCAGGTAACCCTCGGCAACATCGTCATGAAGGGTGGCGCGCGGAAAGTGCGGCGGATCTACAACAACCAGGTGCTGGTCGGATTCGCGGGCGGCACCGCCGATGCGTTCTCGCTGCTCGACCGCTTCGAGGCGAAGCTCGAGAAGCACCAGGGCAACCTGACCCGCGCGGCCGTCGAGCTCGCGAAGGACTGGCGCACCGACCGGATGCTGCGCCGCCTCGAGGCGATGCTGATCACGGCCGATGCCACCACCACGCTCGTGATCACCGGCAACGGCGACGTGCTCGACCCCGAGGAAGGCATCTGCGCGATCGGTTCGGGCGGTGCATATGCGCAGGCCGCGGCCCGCGCGCTCGCGGAGAACACCGAGCTGTCGCCGCGCGAGATCGTCGAGAAGTCGCTGAAGATTGCCGGCGACATGTGCATCTACACGAACCACAACCGCATCATCGAAACGATCGAGTAAGGACCGCACCATGAGCACCATGACCCCTGCCGAGATCGTCTCGGAACTCGACAAGCACATCATCGGCCAGGCCAAGGCGAAGAAGGCCGTCGCGGTCGCGCTGCGCAACCGCTGGCGCCGTCAGCAGGTCGCCGACCCGCTGCGCCAGGAAATCACGCCGAAGAACATCCTGATGATCGGGCCGACGGGCGTCGGCAAGACCGAAATCGCACGCCGCCTCGCGAAGCTCGCCGACGCGCCGTTCATCAAGATCGAAGCGACCAAGTTCACCGAGGTCGGCTACGTCGGCCGCGACGTCGACAGCATCGTGCGCGACCTGATCGAGATCTCGGTCAAACAGACGCGCGAATCCGAGATGCGCAAGGTGCGCAGCAAGGCCACCGACCAGGCGGAAGACCGCATCCTCGACATCCTGCTGCCGCAGCCGCGCGCAGTGGGCTTCGGCGGCAATGCCGACCACGCGAACGACGACAACAACGCGACGCGACAGACCTTCCGCAAGCGCCTGCGCGAAGGCCAGCTCGACGACAAGGAAGTCGAACTCGACCTCGAGCAGCCGTCGGCCGGCATGGACATCATGGCGCCGCCGGGGATGGAAGAGATGACCGAGCAGATCCGCTCGATGTTCTCGAACCTCGGCAGCGGCAAGAAGCAGCGTCGCAAGGTGAAGATCAAGGAAGCGCTGAAGCTGCTCACCGACGAGGAAGCGGCGAAGATGCTGAACGACGAGGAAGTGAAGACGAAGGCCGTGCAGAACGTCGAGCAGAACGGCATCGTGTTCCTCGACGAGATCGACAAGATCACGTCGCGCAACAACGAAGGCAGCGGCGGCGAAGTGTCGCGCCAGGGCGTGCAGCGCGACCTGCTGCCGCTCGTCGAAGGCACGACGGTCAACACGAAGTACGGGATGGTGAAGACCGATCACATCCTGTTCATCGCGAGCGGCGCGTTCCACCTCGCGAAACCGAGCGACCTGATTCCCGAACTGCAGGGCCGTTTCCCGATCCGCGTCGAGCTCGACTCGCTGTCGGTGAACGATTTCGAGGCGATCCTCGTCGCCACCGACGCCAGCCTCGTCAAGCAGTACCAGGCGCTGCTCGCGACCGAAGACGTGCAGCTCGAATTCGCCGACGACGGCATCCGCCGTCTCGCGGAGATCGCGTATGCGGTCAACGAGAAGACCGAGAACATCGGTGCGCGCCGGCTGTACACGGTGATCGAGAAACTGCTCGAGGAAGTGTCGTTCTCGGCCGGCAACCATGCCGGCGAGCGCGTGACGATCGACGCGAAGTATGTCGACCGTGCGCTCGGCGAAGTCTCGCAGGACGAAGACCTGTCGCGCTACGTGCTGTAACACGCGCGGCGTCCGACGAAAAACGGGCGGCCCCTTGCGGGGTCGCCCGTTTTTTCATGGTCAGGCGATGCGGCGCCCGTGCCTGCCCCTGGAATGCGGCTGATGGCAAGCACGCTGGTGCGTCCCTATAATCTGGACTCCTCCGGCCAAGTACCGACGCATTCGTCACCGCCTTCGAATGACCATCTACCCTTCCGTCGCCGGCCGAATCGTGCCGGCCTTGCTCGCGCTCACGCGCGCCGACATCCTGTCGCTCATGCGCCGGATCAGGCGGGATTCGCTGCGGCGCTACAACGTCGCGTTTGTACTCGCGTGGCTGGGCACGCTGGCGGGTATCGCGCTCGCCAGCGTGGCGATCAGCCTCGGCATCCAGTCCGTCGCGCGTGGCGTATCGGCAACGCCGTGGCCGCTGGCCAACGCCATCGTCGTCGGCGGATGCGCGCCGCTGCTCGCCAACGTCTTCTACTCGGCGCTGCTCACGCTCCTGCTGAAACGCGAGATCGTCGCCAGCCTGCCGCGCACCCCGGGCTCGCCCGGCTGACGCGCCGGGCGCCAGTGCCCGCTTACTGCCGCACCGGCTTCTTCGCGAGCTTGCGCTGCAGCGTGCGGCGGTGCATGTTCAGCGCGCGCGCCGTCGCCGAGATGTTGTTGTTGTTCTCGGCCAGCACGCGCTGGATGTGCTCCCACTCGAGCCGGTCGACCGACAGCACGACCGGATTCTCGAGCGCCTCGTCGGCCTGCACTTCGGTTGCGTTGGTCTGCAGTGCGGCCAGGATCGACTCGACGTTCGCGGGTTTCGCGAGATAGTTGTCGGCGCCTTCCTTCACCGCCTGCACGGCGGTCGCGATGCTCGCGTAGCCGGTCAGCACCAGGATCCGCGCATCGGGCTGCAGGTCGCACAGCGGCGCGATCAGGCTCAGGCCCGAATCCTCGCCGAGATGCAGGTCGACGGTGATGAACTGGAACTTGCCGCCCGCGGCGAGCCGCAGCGCCGCCTCCTTGTCGTGCGCCTGCTGGACCGCGTAACCGCGGCGCTCGAGGCCGCGCGCGAGCGTGCCCGCGAACACCTCGTTGTCGTCGATCACCAGGAAATTGTTCTCGCTCATGTGGTTTCTCCGTCTACGTGTTGGTTGAGGCGGCCGGCGCTGCGACGCGCACCGCCGGCAGGCGCAGCACGGCCCGCGTGCCGCGCGCGGCGGATGTGCCGGCCGCGCGGCTGTCCGGCGTGCCGGTTGTCCGTTCGGACGCGCGCTGGCCCGCACGCTGTCCCGAGCCGGCCGCGGCGTGACCATTCGCCGCCCCGCCGGCCCGCCCGTTGCCGCCCGCCGCACGCGGCACGACATCGGACAGTTCGATCTCGCCGCCGAGCCGCGCGGCCGCGCTGAACGCGAGATACAGGCCGACCCCGTGCCCGCCCTGCGTGCTGTCGACCGGCATCGCGCCGAGCGACTCGCGCAGCGCGGCCGGAATGCCGGGCCCGTCGTCGCACACCTCGAATTCGATCTCGTCGGCCGTGCCGGCGTGCGCGACCTTCGCGGCCAGCGTCACGCGCTGCGGGCTCGCGCGCGCGGCGTTGTCGAGCAGGATCGTCAGGATCTGGCCGGCCGCGACCGTGTCGTCGAGCGCGACGCCCGCCGGGCGCGCACCGAGCAGTTCGAACTGCACGTGCGGATGCCGCAGGCGCCAGTGCTCGACGAACGTGTCGAGCCAGTCGTCCACCGGCTGGCGGCTTGCGGGTGCGCTCGCGCGGCTGCGCAGGCGCGCGAGCGCCGACGTGCAGAGCGTCATCTGCTCCTCGAGCACCTTCAGGTCGGCTTCGTAGCGGGCCAGCCCCGGATCGGCGCGCGCCGCGTCGCGCAGTTCCTCGGCAAGCATCGCGATCGTCGACAGCGGCGTACCCATCTCGTGCGCGACGGTGGCGGCCTGCACGCCGAGCGCGACCGCCCGCTCGTCGCGCAGCAGGTGCGCCTGCGCTTCGCCGAGCGCCGCGTCGCGCTGGCGCAGCGCGTTCGACATGCGCGCGACGAACCACGCAATCAGCCCGACGCTGACCATAAAGTTCGCCCACATCCCGGTACGGTAGTAGTCGAACAGGTTGGCCGGATTATCCATGTTGAGCGGCACCGAGTCGAAGCCGAGCGCCGCGTAGCACGCGACCGCGAACGCCGCGAGCCAGATCATCAGGTGCCACGGCAGCACGGCCGCCGCGATCGCGAGCGAAGGCAGGTACAGCGACACGAACGGGTTGGTCGTGCCGCCCGACAGGAACAGCAGCGCGGACAGCGCGCCGAGGTCGACCCACAGCTGGCCGAGCAGCTCGAAATTGGTCTCGGGCCGCGCGCGCAGCACGCGCACCCAGGTCAGCGCGTTGAAAACGATTTCGAGCGCGATGACCATCAGCATCGCCGGCAACGGCAGATGCACGCCGAAATAGGTCTGCACGACGCCGATCGTCACGAGCTGGCCGATGATCGCGAGATTGCGGAGCCAGAACAGGTGACTGAGGTTGACGCGCCCGGTGGTGGTGATTCGTTGCATCCGGGCAGTTTACCCGTTTAGCGGGCAGCGCCTCTAGCGGGGCCGGATCGGAACCTGGTGAACGGGATGCGCCGCGTGCACGGCCGGTGCCGTCAGCCGGCCGCACCGGCCATCCGCTGCGCGATCTCGTCGGCCAGGCATTCGGGGCACAGGCAGCGCGCGCCGGTTGCCGGCGGCGTACCGCCGGGCAAGACCGGCATCGACGCGCACCAGCATTCGAACGGCTGCGAGCGGGCGCCGCAGTCGAAGCTGCGCCCGCAGTGCGGGCAGCGCGCGCGGCGCGGGGCGGAACGGGCGTCGGCGGCGGGATCGGTCATGGCGGAAACGCGGAAGCGGGCGTGAAACCGCCCTACGCGACAAGCATAGCGCGGCGAACGGATTTTGCACGCCGGCCATCCGGCCGATGACCGTCGTAAACGCTCGCGAGCCACCTCGGCGCCGCTACCTGCGCACCGCCGCCCGAATGGCCGCCCGCATCGCGCCGCGCCATAGCCGGCGGGCCGCCGCGCGCGGTACCCGAGCCGCGCCGCGCGTGTTCCGGCCCGTCCAAAAACCCGATGCTGCGCTGCGCCACTCCTGTACAATTCGCCGTGTTTCAACCGTTCCCAGCCAGAGCCGCCGCCATGTCCGAGCCCATCGACCTCTCGCAGATCGCCCCCACGCTGAAAGCAGAAATCCTCGCCGAGGCGCTGCCGTATATCCGCCGTTACCACGGGAAAACCGTGGTCATCAAATACGGCGGCAACGCGATGACGGAAGAGCGGCTCAAGCAAGGCTTCGCGCGCGACGTGATCCTGCTGAAACTGGTCGGCATCAACCCGGTGATCGTCCACGGCGGCGGTCCGCAGATCGATCACGCGCTGAAGAAGATCGGCAAGGCCGGCACCTTCATCCAGGGCATGCGCGTCACCGACGAAGAGACGATGGAAGTCGTCGAATGGGTGCTGGGCGGCGAAGTGCAGCAGGACATCGTGATGCTGATCAACCACTTCGGCGGCCACGCGGTGGGCCTGACGGGCAAGGACGGCGGCCTGATCCACGCACGCAAGCTGCTGATGCCGGATCGCGACAACCCGGGCCAGTACATCGACATCGGCCAGGTCGGCGAAGTCGAGGCAATCAACCCGGCGGTCGTGAAGGCGCTGCAGGACGACGCGTTCATCCCGGTGATCTCGCCGATCGGCTTCGGCGAGGACGGCCTCTCGTACAACATCAATGCCGACCTCGTCGCGGGCAAGCTCGCGACGGTGCTGAACGCCGAGAAGCTGCTGATGATGACCAACATCCCGGGCGTGATGGACAAGGACGGCAACCTGCTGACCGACCTGTCGGCGCGCGAGATCGACGCGCTGTTCGAGGACGGCACGATCTCGGGCGGCATGCTGCCGAAGATCTCGTCGGCGCTCGACGCGGCAAAGAGCGGCGTGAAGTCGGTGCACATCGTCGACGGCCGGATCGAACATTCGGTGCTGCTGGAAATCCTGACCGAGCAGCCGTTCGGCACGATGATCCGCTCGCATTGAGCGCGCGCCGCAAACCATCCAGCCCCGACCTGCCGGCGTCGCTGCGACGCCGGCGCATCTCCCGCAGCCGGCCGCACGCCGGCTCGCCCGTCTGGCTGTTCGATCTCGACAACACGCTGCACCACGCATCGCACGCGATCTTTCCGGAGATCAACCGCGCGATGACGCAGTACATCATCGACGCGCTGCAGGTCGAGCGCGCCGAAGCCGACCGCCTGCGCACCGGCTACACGCAGCGCTACGGCGCCGCGCTCCTCGGCCTCGCGCGCCATCACCCGATCGATCCGCACGACTTCCTGCGCGTGGTCCACACGTTCGCCGATCTTCCCGCGATGGTGCGCGCCGAGCGCGGCCTCGCGCACATCATCGCCGCGCTGCCGGGCCGCAAGTTCGTGCTGACCAATGCGCCCGAGAACTATGCGCGCGCGGTGCTGCGCGAATTGCGCATCGAGCGGCTGTTCGAACGCGTGATCGCGATCGAGCACATGCGCGACCGCCGCACGTGGCGCGCGAAGCCCGATCACACGATGCTGCGCCGTACGCTGCGCGCCGTGCATGCCCGTGCGTCCGACGCGATCCTCGTCGAGGATACGCTCGGCCACCTGAAGCGCTACAAGCGCCTCGGCATCGGCACGGTGTGGATCACCGGCCACCTGCCCGGCCACCTGCCAGGCACCGGACGCCCACTTTATGTCGACCAGCGCATTCGTTCGCTAAAATCGCTCCGACTGGGCACACGATCGGGGCGACAAAAATGCAGCCGACTTACCCGCAGGACCAAGCCGTAACCGAAGGCCAGACCACACCTGCTCGCCCGCGCCCGAAGCCGGGCGAGCGCCGCGTGATGATCCTGCAGACCCTCGCGGCGATGCTCGAGGCGCCGAAACCCGAAAAAATCACGACCGCCTCGCTCGCGGCCCGGCTCGACGTGTCGGAAGCCGCGCTGTACCGGCATTTCCCCAGCAAGGCGAAGATGTACGAAGGGCTGATCGAGTTCATCGAGCAGGCGCTGTTCGGGCTCGTCAACCAGATCGTCGCGAAGGAGCCGAACGGCGTGCAACAGGCGCGCACGATCGCGCTGACGATGCTCAATTTCGCCGCGAAGAACCCGGGCATGACCCGCGTGCTGACCGGCGAGGCGCTGGTCGGCGAGGACGAGCGTCTGACCGAGCGCGTGAACCAGCTGCTCGACCGGATCGAGGCGACCGTCAAGCAATGCCTGCGGGTCGCGCGCACTGAGGCGAATGCGCCGCAGGAAGGCTCGACGCCGTTCGTACTGCCGGCCGACTACGATCCCGCCGCGCGCGCGAGCCTGCTCGTCAGCTATGTGATCGGCCGGTGGCACCGCTTCGCGAAGGGCGGGTTCCAGAAGCCGCCCGGCGAGCAGGCCGATGCGCATCTGCGGCTGATCCTGCAATGACATGACGCCGCCGCGGCCGTTCGCCCGGCGCCCGGTTTCCGCGAAACGGCTGATGCTCCCGTGCGATCGGCCAGCACGTGCTGCCCGATCGCACGTACTCGCCACCGGAACGGGCCGATCGCGAAATCGTCCGGGTGTCATCCGGCTCCCGCGTCGAAACGAAACCCCGGGCCGCCGCGCCCCGGCGGACCTGTTTGCGGCGAGGTCGCCAGCAAAGTTTCAGTCCGCGCGGCCAACGACCGGCGCCACGCGGCTCATCGGTCACTGAGCCGCGTGTGTTCGCTCATCCAGCCTGACGCGGCCGGCTGCACGTCAGGCGGATCTGCCTGCTCGCGCTGCGCCAATTCGGCTTCCCAGTTCGCCAGTTCGATCCGCATCGACCGCAGCGTCTCGCCGCAAGGCCAATCGTCGCCGCATGCCTCATGCCGCGAGGGCGCCGGCGGAGGAAGAGCGGGCTGCGGATCGCGCGTTGCGCGCACCACTGGCGGGGCGTGCTTGATCCGCACCGTTCCCGTTCGCCGAGTGCCGCGCTCGGCAACCTGCACGTCCGATATACGTGAACGCTCGATCGATACGCCCGGAGGCGCTCCGTCGTCAGGCGTGCTCCGCGTCACTACGGCGGGACGCTCGTTCAAATCGTGCGGCCCGATCAGCTCGTCCGGTTCGAGCGGAGCAGTCGCGACACTCAACTCGCGCATTGGCGGCGCGTCGCCACGATCTCCAGACCCTGCAACGGACGCTCGCTCCGGCGCATGCGCTGTCGCCAGTACCTGCGTATCGACCGGACCACCCGAAAACGTACCGGAGCCGACCGGCATTGCACCGAGCCACAGCGCCAGCGTCGCGCCGGATAGCGCGCCGCCCACCGCGGCCCACGCGGCCCGGCCCCGGCCGCGGCGCACGTACGGACGGCTCCATGCCAGATTGTCGTGGCCGAAATCGGCCGCGCGCATCGCCCGCTGCTTCGCGCTGCCCGGCTCGACCACGCGCCACGCGACAGGCCGCTCGATCGGGTACGCGGCGCGCCCCGGCGACCGTGCAAACGCGTCGACTGCGCCGCGCCGGGAACCGTACGGCGGCGGCAGATAGGACGCCGGCAAGCACTGCACCTGCCCGAACCGGCTTACGATTGATTCGGCTTTCATAGCTTTCTCCGTTGCGCACACGCCGCGCGACAGTCTGCCGACAAGCGACGGCGCCTCACCCCTCGCGCAACCAGCGAACGAGCATTCCCGCCGACGCGTAGCCGCGCAGCGTCGCTGCGTATCCGTCGAAGCGATACGCGACTTCGTTGACGCGATTGTTGTAGTCGTCGCTCTCCGCGATCAGCACATCGAGCAACGAGCGTCGCCCGAGGTGATACCACTGATCGAAGAACGCGCTGCGCACGCGATCCGACTCCACCGTCAGATCGCGGTACTGGTCGGCGCGCGCGCCGAACTCCCGAGCGTCCTGGTCGGCGCTGCGCACCTGGTATTCGAGATCGAGACGCGATTGCTCGACCTGATGCCAGCCGGCCTGCGCCCGGTACGCGGCAGCGCCGCTCGCCGCCGTCGCGGCGCCGCCCGTGAACGCATTCCAGCTCAGCGTGAGCATCGTCTGCCACGGCGTCCTGCGGCCAAGCGCATCGCGGCCGGTACTCGTGCTGACGACCCAATCGACGCGCGGTTTTGACGACGCCCGCACGGCGTCCCGGTTGAGGTCGGCCGCATTCGCTTCCGCACGCGCCTGCTGGAGACGCGGATTCTCGTCGAGCGCCGACATCAGGCGCTCGAGGTTGCCCGGCCGCAGCGGCCAGCTCGACATCACTGGAACGCGCACCGGCCGCTCGCCCGCCAGCTTGCGCAGATTCAGCTCCGCGTCGCGGCACTTCGCGAGCGCGGCGTCGCGGCCGGCCTGAGCCTGCAACAGGCGTGCCTTCGCCTGCGTCAGTTCGCTTCCGCGCCCGCGGTCGACCGCGACGATCTCGTCGAGCATGCTCACGAGCCGAGCCATCCGGTCGACGAATTGCTGGCTCAGCGCCGCGATATTGCGTTGCTTGGCCAGCTCAACGAGCGTGGTCGACATCTGATAGGCCGAATCCTCCATTTGCGCGACGTAACGCTCCTGGTTCGCGCTCGCCAGCGCGCGGCGGCTCCCGATCAGCTTCTCGTTGCGCCCCCAGTCGAACAGCGTCGTCGTGAGATCCGCGCTGACCGAATTGCCGGGATCGTAGCCGATGCCGGCATTCGCGCCGAACTGCGCCGAGCGCGTCCGGCCACTCAGTTGCAGTTGCGGCCAGCGCGCGCCCTTCGCCTGATCGACGTCCGATTGAGCGGCCTGATATTCGGCGTACAGCCGTTGCACTTGCGGGCTGATGTCGACGGCCGCCTCCGCCGCCGCGTACAGAAAGCGCCGCACGTCGGCCTCGGTCGCGAGCGTCGGTGCGACCGGATCGACGTCCGCACCCTGACGTGCCTCCCGAGCCTGCCGCCCGGCGAAATCGATTTGCGCCGGCGCGCGAGCCGGTGCGGCATGCACGCCTTCCGACATGCCGTCGGCCCCGGGGCCGCTTTCATTCGCTTGCCCCGCGAACGCGGCGATCGGCATCGTGACGGCGATCGCCGCTGCCAGCATCGCATGCAGATACCCGCGCCCGGCGTCGCGCGCGGAATGTCGACGACGGCCCATGTCAGCGCTCCCTGAAAGCCTCGCGGGCCTTGAAGATCGGTTTCAGAAGATAGTCGAGCACCGTCTTTTCGCCCGTGCGGACGTCGACCGTCGCCTGCATGCCCGGAAGAATCGGCAGCCGCCGCCCCGCGACCTCCAGCGCATTCGCATCGGTCTCGACCATCAGCCGGTAATACGTCGCGTCGGGCCGCCCCGACGCCGCGCGCTGCTCGTCCTTCACCGTGTCGGGGCCGACGCTGACGACGCGCCCGTGCAGGCCGCCGTATATCGCGTAGTCGTATGCGCTCACCTTAACGAGCGCCGGCAGCCCGGGGCGCAGGAATGCGACGTCCGATGGCTTGATGCGCGCCTCGACCAGCAGCGTGTCGTCGACAGGCGCAATTTCCATGATGTGCTCGCCCGGCTGCACGACCGCACCGGACGTGTGGACCCGAACGTTCTTCACGACACCGCGCATCGGCGCAACGACTTCGGTGCGCGCAAGCACGTCGGCGCGACCGACCAGCGACTCGTCCGTCTGCGCCAGCTCCGGCTCGAGCCGTGTGAGTTCCGCGCCTGCTTCGGCGCGGTAGCGATTCCGGCGCTCGACGATCTGCGCGTCGAGATCGGCCGCTTGTCGCCGCATGCGCAGGATCTCGACCTCGGAAATCAGCCCCTTCGCCGCGAGCGGCTCCGACATCGCAATCTCGCGCAACACCAGCGCCCGGCTGCGCGACAGCGCGGCGACGCCTTCCTCCATCACGCGCCGGCGGGCCTCGTAGGCCGCCGTCTCCTGCCTGACGAGTGCGGGCTCGCGCTTCACGTCGTCCGGAAACGCCAGCGCCACGCCGTACGCTTCCGCACGCAAGCGTGCGATCGTCGCCTTCAGGCCGAGCGCCTTCGATCGCAATTCGCGATAACTCGACTCCGCGCGAGTCGGATCGATCCTGGCCAGCAGTTGCGCCTTCTCGACCAGTTCGCCCTCGCGCACCGCGATCTGCCGCACGATTCCACCCTCGAGACTCTGGATCGACTGCTCGCGGCTCTGCGACACGACGGTGGCCTCACCGCGCGTGACCTCTTCGACGCGCGCGAAATGCGCCCACACGAGCCCCGCGACCAGCACGGCGACCACCACGTACAGCACGGCTTGCGCGCCGGCCGACGAGCGCACCAGCAGCGCTTCGCGCACGTCGTCCATGAACGCCGCGTCTTGCGCGGACAACCGCGGCACGCGCCGGCGCTGCCGGAATATCGATCGATCGCTCATCGCGCAGCCTCCCCGATCTGCGCGTCGGCAGCGGCCTCGGCGCGTTCCGTGACTCGGACGGAACGCATCGCCGCGCGCGGCGAATCGTGCGCGGCCGCACCCGCGCCCGGCACGGATTGCCCCGACAGCGCCGCGAGCACGCGCGCCTTCGGGCCATCCATCACGACCTTGCCCTGATCGACGATCACGATCCGATCGACGAGCGACAGCAGCGAGGTTCGATGCGTGACGACGACGAGCGTCTGGCCGGCCGTCGCTTGTCGCAGATGCTCGATGAACACCGCTTCCGTCTGTGTATCCATCGCGCTCGTCGGTTCGTCCAGCAACAATGCGCGCGGCTGTGCGATCAGGCTGCGCGCAAGCGCGACGAGTTGCCGCTGGCCGCCCGACAGCTCGCTGCCGTTCTCGCCGACCGGCAGGCCGACGCCCAGCGGGTGGCGCGCGACAAGCTCGTCGAGTCCGGTCAGCTTCAGCACCTTCAGCAGTTCGTCCGTCGTCGCATGAGGGCGGCCGAGCGTCACGTTGTCGCGAAGCGATCCGTAGAACAGGCGACTGTCCTGACCGACGTAACCGAAGGTCTTGCGCCAGTCCGCCGGCGCGATCTGCTCGGCGTCGAGCCCGTCGGCCAGCACCTTGCCGCCGGTCGGCCGGTAGAGACGCGCGATCAGACGCAGCAACGTCGACTTCCCGCTGCCGACCCGGCCCAATATCGCGACCCGCTCGCCGTGAGCAATCTCGATCGAGACAGCCTGCAGAACCGGCACCCCCTGTTGCATCGGCGCAGACGGATAGGAAAACGAAACGTCGTCGAGCTTCACGTGACCGGTCAGCGGCGGGCGAGCGAGATATTCCCGTTCGGTATCGTGATCGACCGGCATGACCATCAGCTCGTTGAGCGAACGTAGCGCGGCCTTCGCCTGCTGGAAACGCAATGCGAGCCCCATGACCTGGCCGAGCGGCGCGGTCACGCGGCCGGCGAGCATCACGGCACCGATCAGTGCGCCTTGCGTGAGCGAGCCCGCGCCGATCAGATAGACGCCAGCCACCACGATCACGACGGTCTGCATCTGCTGCAGCCACGTCACCATGCACGTCGCGACGCTCGACCATTGACGCGATTTCATCGACGACGCGGCGGCCTTCGCACTGAACGTGTCCCACCGATGCCGCATCGCGCCCTCCGCGCCGACCGCCTTCAACGTCTCGAGCCCTTCCACCGACTCGATCAGCACGCCCTGCTTCAGCGACGCCTCGCGCAGGTTCTCCCGCATCGCCCGCGCGAGCGGCCACTGAACGATCACGCCGATGCCGACGAGCAGCGGAATCATCAGCAACGGAACCCAGCCGAGCGGGCCGGCGACCGCGAAAATCACCGCGACGAACAGCAGGACGAACGGCAGATCCGATACCGCGGACAGCGTCGCCGACGTCGCGAAATCGCGTACCGACTCGAATTCGCGCAGCCGGTGCGCGAACGAACCGGATGACGCCGGACGACGCTCCATCCGGATCGACAGCGCCTGGCGGAACAGCAAGCTGCCGAGCACGAGATCGGCCTTCTTGCCGGCCGTGTCGAGCACGTGCGCGCGCACATGCCGCGAAATCGCTTCCATCGACATCGCGAGCGCGACTCCGATCGCGAGCGACCAGAGCGTCACATACGCCTGATTCGGTACGACACGGTCGTACACGTTCATCGTGAAGAACACGCTGGCCAGACCGAGCACGTTGATCAGGAACGCGCCGAGCGCGGCGCTCGCGTAATAACCTCGGTAGTGCCACAGCGTTCGCAGCAGCCAGTGCCCGGCCGGCTCGGGCGGCGGTTCGCCGTCGCGGGTATCGGCTTTCGCGCGTGGCTTGACGAGAATCGCATGGCCCGAGTACGTGTCGTTGATCTCGGCTTCGCTGCATTCGACGGGATCGCGGCCCATTTCGGGCATCACGACCCGGTAAGCGATGCTCGCCCCTTCCGCACCGTCTCGCTCGACGCCCTCCCCGAGCAGTACGCATGCGCCGCCGTCGCGACGCAGCAGCAGCACGGGCATCAGATGGCCCGGTAGTTGCGGCAGCTTCCGCTCGACCAGCCTCGCCGACAACCCGGCTTGCACAAGCAATTCGAGCGCGAGCGAGGGCGTCAACGACGCGGACATCGCGAGCCCGGCCGTCAATGCTTCACGCGTGCGGCCGCGACCGTAGTAGTCGCAGATCCACAGCGCGGCGTCCATCAGGCTGTCGCGCTCGAGCATTTCGGGCAGAACGGCTTTGCTGCCCGGTGGGCTCTCGCTATTGAAGGTTTGGGTATCCATGTGACCAGGTCGTCAGAGGGGGCTCGATGGCTTCCGGGTCGATGCCGAGAGCGTTTTGGAAGGGCATGCGGAAAGCGCGCGTGGGGCTTGCTCGCCCATTGCCGCTTGCATCGCCTTTCCGCGTCACCAGGGATGAATCGCAGACCCGGGACGATCCGTTGCTCCGCTCGACCGCACAACGCTCCCGATCGATCTGCATTGCTGCGTCGGTTGCGTCATCGAAAGATAACGACTGTACGGAATACGTACGCGACGCAACATATGAAAAGTCCTAAACCAAAATAGAAACCATTAGGACAAGAACGAATCAGTGAAACCGGTGCCCGGAAAACAAACGCTTCGCCCATTGAGTGGGCCGTGAGAGATCGGGCCTGACGCAAGCCGGAAACAAGCGCGCCGCCACGAAAAGGTGGCGGCGCGATGGCCCGGCGATGCGGGACTTGCCGACTCGGCGGATGATCAGACGAGTTGCGTCGACACTGCAGATTGCACCAGCAATTCGACGTTCAACGTCGTATTTTCATAGACGACGTAGGCCATGCCGTCGACGGCCACCATCCCCTGATTCGCCCAGTGTCCGTCATCGAGACCGCTCATGCCCAACAGTTCGACACGGTCGCCCGCATTGCCTTTCACCATCATCTGCGTGTGGCCGTCGGTGCGGAACAGGTTTTCGTGACCCAATTCCAGCACGTCGCGCATCGACAGCTTCAGCACGTTGTCGCCGGTACCCGTGATGTCGATGATCTCGATCGACGAAAGCTTGCTCGATCCGCCGACGTGAATCAGCTTCGACAGGTCCAGCAGTTCGTTCGCACCGGTCAGTTTCAGCGTATCGATGCCGGCGCCGCCGTGGATGCCTGTATAAGCGCCGGAGAAATACGACACGTGGTCGAGCTGAAACTCGGTACCGTGCGACGATCCGTAATAAGCCGCATCGGACGTGTCGATGACGTGCTGGATATCGGCCGGTGGCACGACTTCCACGATCTTCTCCCAGTCCGATTTGGCAAAACTGCCGCCAGAAAAGCCGATATTGTCGACCCAGATCGCATCGACACCCGTCAATGCCCCATTGCTCGCCCAATACCCGATGCCGAAAGACGAGAACAGCAAGTCGTCCGGCAGGACGACCTGATGTGTGTGAATCTCGCCACTCACCGCTTTCCCATTGACCAAGAGGTCTTGCCGATGAATCAACTTTCCGGCATCGTCATAGAAATAGGCCGTCATGCGCTCGTAGCTCGATGCGACACTTGCCCCGAGATCAACCGTCAATGCATGCGCATGCGCCCCGTTGTTGAGGTGGAACTTTGGCATGCTGGTGAGGTTGATCAGCAACCCCGTCTCCCCGGTTTCCGGCACGATCGGTTTTGTACCCAGGCCGAAACCGCCACCGCCGCCAGTACGAATGCCTTGTTCGACGACGCGGCCGTTGACTGACACGGGCTTGGCGAGCTCCGCCGTAAAAATGCCAAAGTTGATCGGCGCGCTGCCGTTGAAATCCCGAACTTTTTGATCGTTGAAATCGAGCATTACCGCGGGAGAAATAGTCGAAAAATCGCCACCGGCGAAGCCGATATTGTCGACCCAGATCGCATCGACGCCCGACAATGCTCCATTGCTCGCCCAATACCCGATGCCGAAAGACGAGAACAGCAAGTCGTCCGGCAGGACGACCTGATATGTGTGAATCTCGCCATTCGCCGTTTTCCCATTGGTCAAGAGGTCTTGCCGATGAACCAACTTTCCGGCATCGTCATAGAAATAGGCCGTCATGCGCTCGTAGGTCGCTCCGACGCTTGCCCCGAGATCAACCGTCAATGCATGCGCGCGCGCCCCGTTGTTGAGGTGGAACTTCGGCATGCCCGTGAGGTTGATCAGCAACCCCGTCGCCCCGGTTTCCGGCACGATCTGTTTTGTACCCAGGCCGAAACCGCCACCGCTGCCAGTACGAATGCCCTGTTCAACGACGCGGCCGTTGACTGACATGGGCTTGGCGAACTCCGCCGTAAAAATGCCAAAGTTGATCGGCGCGCTTCCGTTGAAATCCCGAACTTTTTGATCGTTGAAATCGACGACCTTGTAATCGATGCCGGCACTCGATCCGCCCCCCGAACCGGCGACCTCGACGTATCGAGTCACCAGATAATCAGAAACATTCCCACTGATGTCGACCAGTGCCACACCATAGCTCGCATGCTCGTCCATCGTCGCGGAGATTCCTGCCGGGATCGTGACTTTCACGCGTCCCGCTGCAACGTCCGCCGCCGTGAGCGTATAGGCAATCCGGTGGTCTCCGATCATCACGTTCACCGCGTCGCCCGCCACGATACCCGTGCCGGACAGCGACACGTCGATCACGTTGCCCGACCGTACGGCCGAGCCCGGAGTGCCCGGCGCCGCCACATCCAGCGTGACGTCATAGGCCTTCTGCGGCCCCGTCGCGCCATCGTCGTTCGCTACACGCGTCTTCACTGTCCAGCTACCTGTGTGTGCGTTCGAATCGACGGCCACCCACTTGCCGTCCGATTTCATCACCGCGTCCACCCACGTCTTCCCGTCGTCCGTCGACACCTGCACCTTTTCGCCCGACGCCAAGGCTGCCGTCACGTGGCCGCTCAGCAAGCGCCCCGCCGTTCCATTGTTCGTCAACCGGTCGAAATCGAAGCTCCCGCTGTCGCGCCCCATCTCGTCCAGGATCGCCTGCGTGGTCGGCGTCGGCGGCGCCACCGGCCCGATCGTCACGTCGAAGCCCGCCGATCCGACGCTCGTGTTGCCCGCCGGATCCATCGCCGTCACCGTCAGCGAGTGTGTCCCGTTCGACAACCCGGACGGCAGCTTGAACGTCCACGCACCATCGATGCCCGTCGTCGCCGTCCCCAGCACCTTCGTGCCGTCGTACACCGTGACCGTCGAATACGCTTCCGCACGCCCCGACAGCGTCGGCTGCGTCCCTTCCGTCGCCGCTTCGATCGTCGGACGCGACGGCGGCGTCACGTCCACCACGATCCCGTACGACGTCGACGGCACGCTCCACCCCGCGTCGTTGCTCGCGCGAGCCGTCAGCCGATATTCGCCGTCGCTCAGCGACTGCGGCAACGCGAAGCTCCACGTGCCGTTCGCCTTCACCACCGCCGTGCCGACTTCACGGCCGTCCACCAGCACGTGAATGATCGATCCGGCATCGCCACGCCCGCTTACCGTCGGACGCGGATCGTTCGTCAGACCGCCTTTCTCGATGACGCCGGTGTACGGCGGCATGTTGTCCATTACCGTATCGATCGTCGGACGCGACGGTCGCGTCGCTGCCTTTACCGTTGCCATAACTTCTGCCTCAAAAAAATTTAGTTTTCCTGTATGAAATCGCCTTGCGGCCAGTGCGCCGCTCACCGCACGGCTGCAAGACGAAGAAGACCGCCCCCGGTTACTGCGGCACGACCTGGATCTCTACGCGCCGGTTCTGCGCGCGTCCGTCGGCCGTCGCATTCGATGCCACCGGATCGGCCGGCCCCTTGCCCTCCGACACGAATTGCCCGACCTGCAAGCCGCTGGTGCGCAGATACGTCGTGACTGCTCGCGCGCGCGCTTCCGACAGGCGCCCGTTATGCGAAAGCGAGCCTGTCGAATCCGTATAACCGGTGATCGTCACGCGACGAAACCCCACTCCTCTGTTCGCGTCGACGAACCGGTCGAGCTGGCGGCGCGCCTCCGGTGTCAGCGTGGCGCGATCGACCTCGAAATTGGCATTGCCTTGCAGCAGCACCTGACGTTGCGCGACAGGCTCGGGACGAGGTTCGGGTGCGGGCGCCGGGCGCGGCGCAACGGGCTGCTCGACTCTCCGCGGCACCGGCTTGCCGCACATGAAGGTGAGTTCGCGCTGATCCTGCAGCGCGGCGTTTCCGCGCATGCGGTCGACGGCCTCCAACACCGTCACGCCGTTGCCGGCACACTGCCTTTCGGCCGCCGCACGGCAGGCTTTGCCGCTCGACAACAAGCCGTCGCAAGTCACGCGAAACAGGGGCTGCGACTGATTCGGCACGTTGACTGCGCGCATGCTGTAGGTCGGTCCGGATTGTGTCGCGCACGCGCTCAGCAATGCGACGAGCGCGCCGGCCAAGCCGGCGCGGAAGAAATGAAGTTTTTGCATGATGCTGCTCCCCGCTTTCAGCGGAAAATTGAGAAGGTGGGATGAACGAGCCTCGATCGGCTTGCGGGCCGGCGAGAAACGACCTCGCCGGCCCGTCGCGAACCGGGACGGAAGGCGGACCGATGGTCCGCCCTCCCGCGTTACCACTGGTAGGAAGCCCCCACACCGAAGGTATTGCCGCCGCTGCTCATGCCAACGCCGGCGCGCATCTTCAGGTTCTCCGTGATACGTGCTTCACCGCCGAGCGATACGGCCTGATACCCCTTGTAGGAAGCCCCGCCGATGCCGAACGAGATGTTCTTGCCCGGATCGACGCTCGGGATCATCGCCAGCGCCGTGGCGGCTGCGATACCGGAGTAAGCGTTGCGCGACAGATCGTTGATCTGGCCTTGCATCCCGCCCATCGCACGGTCGAACTGCCCCTTGCTGACGGCATCCGTAGCCTTCACGCCATCCGCGACATTGACGATCCGGCGTTCGGCGCCTTCCGAACCGATCGACACCGTGTTGGCTTCGGTCGCCTTCGACCCCTGGCCCAGCGCGACCGAGTTGGTCGCGTCGGCCGAGACCGTTGCGCCATGGCCAACCGCCGTGCCGCTGTCGGCCATCACCTTCGAACCGGCGCCAACCGCCGTGCCGTTGTGCTGACCGTCCGCGACCTGCGAACTGGAGCCTGCGGCGACGTTGCCGTTGCCGTTGCCCGGCTTCGCGGCGAGGATTTCAGCGCTGTTCGTGCCGCTGCCGCCCGTGCCGTCGATCAGGCCATTGCCGTTCGTGCCCGCACCACCGCCGTTGCCTGGCGTGGTCGCCGCGTTCAGACGTTCGTCGATGTCGCTGACGCGCCCTTTCAGTTCCGAGAACTGGCCGTAGTTCACGGCGTCGTACTCAGTCGTGCCGGCCTTGACGTTCGTCAACACCACCGGCCCCGAGCCATTACCCAGCTTCACCATGCCGTAGTTCACGGAGCCGTCGCCGTTCTTCCCGTACATGACCGCGCCAGCGAGTTCCACCGGATTGGTGATGTTGTTCTGGATCTGCTTGACCCGGCCGTCGAGGTTGCTCAGCGCATCACCAGCGTTATCGAAATCGATGTTCCCCACGTGGTACGTCGGGGCAATCACCTTGCCGGTTTCCGCATCGATCTTCGCGTCGCCACCAAGCGCACCGACCACACCGCTCAACTGGCTGACGTTCACCGCATCCGTCGCCGCCGTGCCCGCCGCAACGTTGTGCAGACCAACAGGCGTGACGGACCCGAATCCGCCGAGCGTCACCGAACCGTAGTTCGTCGTGCCGTCCGTGTTCTTGTCGTACACGACCGCCGATTGCATCACGCCCTTGTCATCGACGAGGCCCGCCGAGCGCAGTTGCCGCACGTTGACCGCATCGGTTTCGTCGGTGCCGTCCGCGACGTTCTTCAGCGTCACGGGTTTGACATCGATGCTGCCGAGCGTGACGGAAGTGTGCTTCTCGTCGTCGTACTGAACCGCATTCGCGACGTCCTTGTACAGCCCCTCGATCTGCTTCACGTTCTCCGACGTGAGGTCGTCGAGATGCTGGAAGGCATCGCCGACGTTGCCGAACGATGACTTCGAGCCGTCGAGTTCGGTGAGCTCATACTTCGGGGCCGCGATCTTGCCGGTCACCGGATCGAACTTGGCGCCGCCGCCGAGGCTGTCCGCGATGCTCTGCGTGACGGTATTCAACTGGCCCCCGTTGACAGCCTCGGTGCTGTCGACGGCGAGCGAGCCGCCTGCCACGTTGCCGATCACCGTGCCCTTCTTGCCCGCCAGCGTCACCGTTGCCTTGGCGTCGTCGTCATAGGCAACCGCGTTCGGATCCGAACCGTTTCCGGAACCGCCCTCCCGCTGTTCCAGCGCCTTGATGGCATCGCCGACCGATGCATATTCGGTGCCGTCGACCGTATAGACCGGCGCGGTGACCTTGCCGTCCGTATCGATGCCCGCACCGCCGCCGATCGCGTCGGTCACGCCCTTCAACTGGGACACATTGACCGCATCCGTCGATGCCTTGCCGGCGGCGATGTTATGCAGTGCGACAGGGATATTGGCGTTCACGCCGCCGAACGTCACGGACGCGAAGTCCGTGGTCCCGTCGGCGCGGGTGTCGTAGGTCACGGCCGACAGCGACTTGCCACCCTCGCCGATCAGGCCCGACGATTTCAGTTGCGAAACGTTCACGGCATCCATGTCCGCCGTACCCGCCTTCACGTTCGACAACGTCGTGCCATCCTGGCCGGCCAGCGCCACCTTGTCCTTCAGCGTGCTTTCGTACGTCACCGCCAGCGACTCGCCCGTCTTCGAATCGATCACGCCGCCGTCCTTCAGCGACTGTTGCAGGCCGTCCAGGCTCTGGTTCGTCGCGAACAACTGAGCGCCCGTCACCGCGTCCTTGCTCGTCTCCGTCAGGTCGCCGGCCTTCAGGTTCGTCAGCGTCGTGCCATCCTGGCCAGCCAGCGTCACCTTGTCCTTCTTGACACTGTCGTAAGCCACACCGTTCGGATCGGCCGCGCCGCCACTTTCCGCCGCCGCGTTCAGTGCCGCTTCGACGTCGTGATAGGTCTGACCACCGATCGTGTAGGTCGGCGCCGTGACTGAACCGTCCTTGGCAATGTCCGCGTTGCCGCCGAACGCCGCCATCGCGTCCCTCAACTGGCCGACGTTGACCGCGTCGGTATTCACGGTGCCTTTCGCAACGTTGACGAGTTGCCGCTCCGCACCGAGCGCACCGAACGACACCGCATTCGCACGGTCCGCCGTCGAGCCGGCGCCGATGGCAATGCTGCCCGGTTTCAGCGCCTTCGCGTTGGCGCCAAGGGCGATTGCATCGGTCACGCCCAAGTTGACGGATGCATTCGAACCGATCGCAATACCGTTGACGGCGCCCGCCCATACTTTCGCTCGATCGCCAACGACGACCGAACTGTCAGCGATCGCCGCGGCGCCGTTCGTGCCGACGGCCACCGAGTTTTCCCCGTTTGATCTCACCTTCGAGCCGATTCCGATGGCCCCTACGCCGTTCGTCGTGACCATGCTGCCGATGGCAACCGAATACTCTTGATCCACGCCCGTTTGAGCGAAGCTGCCGATGGCGACCGCATTGTCCGACTGGGCTATGCTCTGCAAACCGACCGCGACGGTATCAAGGCCGGCCGCCGTGCTCGAAATGCCGATGGCCGCGGCCGTTCCCGATTTCGGGTCCTTGCCGTTGATCGAAGCCATGTTCGGCGAACCGCCGTCCGCGGCCAACCCTTCGACCGCGATGAAGCTCCCCGGCGGGGAGGTCACGTCACGCGTCTGAGACAGGGTGCGGAGGCTGCGCTGCTGCTCGGCCACCGACGCGTTGATCTGATCCAGCGCGGCATAAAGCTGCGAGCCGTTCACCGCATCGGTGCTGGATGCATCGACTTGACCCGCCTTCACGTGAACGATCCGACGCTCCTCGCCGTCGCGACCGACCGCTACCGTATCGGCCTCGTCCGCCACCGAGTTGACGCCGATCGCCACCGAGTTCTTGCCGGACGCCCTCGAACCCGACCCCAGCGCCATCGTGTATTGCCCCGTCGCGTTGGCTGATGCGCCGATGGCTACGGCCTGGTCGCCAATCGCGCGAGCCGCGATGCCGTCCGACCGGACTTTGATGTACTTGAGGTCGATTGCGCCGTTGACGAGCTTGTCTTCAAGATTGGACAGACCATCGGTCAACTGATCGACGTTGACGGCATCGGTTCCGAGCACCCCCGTTGCCACGTTCGACAGCATGACGGTCTTCTCGGATTTCCCGCCGCCCAACGTCACCGAGCCGTAATTCGGCGTGCCGTCGAGGTTCTTGTCGTACGTCACCGCGGCGTGCGCGTTGCCATCCTCGCCGATCAGGCCCGACGACTTCAGTTGCGATACGTTCACCGCGTCCCGGTCCGCCACGCCTGCCTTCACGTTCGACAGCGTCGTACCACCGAGCCCTGCCAGCGTCGCCGACTTGAAGTTCGGCGTGCCGTCGAGGTTCTTGTCGTACGTCACCGCCGCCAGCGCCTTGCCGTCCTCGCCGATCAGGCCTGCCGACTTCAGTTGCGATACGTTCACCGCATCCTTGTCCGCCTTGCCGTCGGCCACGTTCGACAGCGTCGTGCCACCGAGCCCTGCCAGCGTAGCCGACTTGTAGTTCGGCGTGCCGTCCGCATTCTTGTCGTACGTCACTGCGGCGCGCGCCTTGCCATCCTTGTCGATCAGGCCCGATGACTTCAGTTGCGATACGTTCACCGCGTCCCGGTCCGCCTTGCCGTCGGCCACGTTCGACAGTGTCGTGCCGCCGAGCCCTGCCAGCGTCGCCGACTTGTAGTTCGGCGTACCGTCGATGTTCTTGTCGTACGTCACCGCGGCCAGCGCCTTGCCGTCCTCGCCGATCAGGCCCGACGATTTCAGTTGCGACACGTTCACCGCGTCCTTGTCCGCCTTGCCGGCCTTCACGTTCGACAGCGTGGTGCCACCTTCGCCGGCCAGCGTCGCCGACTTGTAGTTCGGCGTGCCGTCCGCATTCTTGTCGTACGTCATTGCGGCCAGCGCCTTGCCGTCCTCGTCGATCAGGCCGGTCGACTTCAGTTGCGATACGTTCACCGCATCCTTGTCCGCCTTGCCGTCAGCCACGTTCGACAGTGTCGTACCGCCGAGACCTGCCAGCGTCGCCGACTTGTAGTTCGGCGTGCCGTCCGCATTCTTGTCGTACATCACTGCGGCGCGCGCCTTGCCATCCTCGTCGATCAGGCCGGTCGACTTCAGTTGCGATACGTTCACCGCATCCTTGTCCGCCTTGCCGTCGGCCACGTTCGACAGTGTCGTGCCGCCGAGGCCTGCCAGCGTCGCCGACTTGTAGTTCGGCGTGCCGTCCGCATTCTTGTCGTACGTCACTGCGGCGCGCGCCTTGCCGTCCTCGCCAACCAGACCCGAGGACTTCAGTTGCGATACGTTCACCGCATCCTTGTCCGCCACGCCGGCCTTCACGTTCGACAGGATCGTGCCGCTCTCGCCGGCCAGTGTCGCCTTGCCGTAATTCGGCGTGCCGTCAGCGTTCTTGTCGTACGTCACCGCGGCACGCGCCTTGCCATCCTTGTCGATCAGGCCCGACGACTTCAGTTGCGATACGTTCACCGCATCCTTGTCCGCCTTGCCGTCGGCTACGTTCGACAGGACCGTGCCGTTCTCGCCGGCCAGTGTCGCCGACTTGTAGTTCGGCGTGCCGTCCGCATTCTTGTCGTACATCACTGCGGCGCGCGCCTTGCCATCCTCGTCGATCAGGCCGGTCGACTTCAGTTGCGATACGTTCACGGCGTCCATGTCCGACGTACCCGCTTTCACGTTCGACAGGATCGTGCCGTTCTCGCCGGCCAGCGTCGCCTTGCTCTTCGATACATCGTCATAAGACAAGGACAGCGGATTCATGCCGCCTTCAACGTTGCGAATCGCCTCGGTCAGTTGGTCAACGTTCACCGCGTCCGCACCATCCGTGCCCTTCGCGATATTCGACAGCTTTACCGGATCGACGGATTTGCCATTCCCGAACGTCACCGAGCCGTAGTCCGGCGTGCCGTCCGCCTTCTTGTCGTACGTCACCGCCGCCAGCGCCTTGCCATCCTCGCCGATCAGGCCCGACGACTTCAGTTGCGATACGTTCACCGCATCCTTGTCCGCCACGCCGGCCTTCACGTTCGACAGGATCGTGCCGCTCTCGCCGGCCAGCGTCGCTTTGCCGTAGTTCGGCGTGCCGTCCGCGTTCTTGTCGTACGTCACCGCGGCGCGCGTATGGCCGTCGCCGTCCACCAGGCCCGTGTCCTTGAACTCGTTCTTGATGTTCGTGATCTCGGTCGTATTGCCTGCCACCCGGCCGTCAAGGTTCTCCAGCGCATCGCCGACCGTGTGGTATTCGATCTGCTTCGAGCCGTCCACCGGATCGGTCAGGCTATACGACGGTGCCGTCAGCTTGCCGTTCTCGTCCACCGACGAGCCACCGCCCAACGTGTCCGCTACGCTCTGCGCCGTGTCGTGCAACTGCGCGCCGTTGATCGCGTCCTTGCTGTCCGCGCTCACCTTGCCCGCCTTCACGTTCGACAGCGTCGTGCCGTTCTCGCCGGCCAGCGTCGCCTTGCCGTAATCCGCCGTGCCGTCCGCCTTCTTGTCGTACGTCACTGCGGCACGCGCCTTGCCGTCCTCGCCAACCAGGCCCGACGACTTCAGTTGCGACACGTTCACCGCATCCTTGTCTGCCTTGCCGTCGGCCACGTTCGAAAGCGTCGTGCCATTCTCGCCAGCCAGCGTTGCCTTGCCATAGTTCGCCGTGCCGTCCGCGTTCTTGTCGTACGTCACCGCGGCACGCGTATGGCCATCACCGTCCACCAGGCCCGCGTCCTTGAACTCGTTCTTGATGTTCGTGATCTCGGTCGTGTTGCCTGCCACCCGGCCGTCAAGGTTCTCCAATGCGTCGCCAACGTTGTGGTAAGCAATTTCCTTCGTACCGTCCACTGGATCCGCGAGGCTGTATGTCGGCGCCGTCAGCTTGCCGTTCTCGTCCACCGACGAGCCGCCGCCCAATGCGTCCGCCACGTTCTGCGCCGTGTCGTGCAACTGCGCGCCGTTGACCGCGTCCTTGCTGTCCGCGCTCACCTTGCCCGCCTTCACGTTCGTCAACGTCGTGCCGTTCTCGCCGGCCAGCGTCGCCTTGCCGTAATCCGCCGTGCCGTCCGCCTTCTTGTCGTACGTCACCGCGGCGCGCGCCTTGCCGTCCTCGCCGATCAAACCCGACGACTTCAGTTGCGATACGTTCACCGCATCCTTGTCCGCCTTGCCGTCGGCCACGTTCGACAGCGTCGTGCCGTTCTCGCCAGCCAGCGTCGCCTTGCCATAGTTCGCCGTTCCGTCCGCGTTCTTGTCGTACGTCACCGCGGCACGCGCCTTGCCGTCCTCGCCGACCAGACCCGACGACTTCAGTTGCGACACGTTCACCGCATCCTTGTCTGCCTTGCCGTCGGCCACGTTCGAAAGCGTCGTGCCATTCTCGCCAGCCAGCGTTGCCTTGCCGTAGTTCGGCGTGCCATCCGCGTTCTTGTCGTACGTCACCGCGGCACGCGTATGGCCATCACCGTCCACCAGGCCCGCGTCCTTGAACTCGTTCTTGATGTTCGTGATCTCGGTCGTGTTGCCTGCCACCCGGCCGTCAAGGTTCTCCAATGCGTCGCCAACGTTGTGGTAAGCAATTTCCTTCGTACCGTCCACCGGATCCGCGAGGCTGTATGTCGGCGCCGTCAGCTTGCCGTTCTCGTCCACCGACGAGCCGCCGCCCAATGCGTCCGCCACGCTCTGCGCCGTGTCATGCAACTGCGCGCCGTTGACCGCGTCCTTGCTGTCCGCGCTCACCTTGCCCGCCTTCACGTTCGTCAACGTCGTGCCGTTCTCGCCGGCCAGCGTCGCCTTGCTCTTCGATACATCGTCGTAAGACAAGGACAGCGGATTCATGCCGCCTTCGACGTTGCGAATCGCCTCGGTCAGTTGGTCGACGTTCACCGCGTCCGCACCATCCGTGCCCTTCGCGATATTCGACAGCTTCACCGGATCGGCGGATTTGCCATTCCCGAACGTCACCGAGCCGTAGTCCGGCGTGCCGTCCGCCTTCTTGTCGTAGGTCACCGCTGCCAGCGCCTTGCCGTCCTCGCCAACCAGACCCGACGACTTCAGTTGCGATACGTTCACCGCGTCCTTGTCCGCCTTGCCGTCGGCCACGTTCGACAGCGTCGTGCCGCCCTCGCCGGCCAGCGTCGCCTTGCCGTAATTCGCCGTGCCGTCCTCGTTCTTGTCGTACGTCACCGCGACACGCGTCTTGCCGTCACCGCCGATCAGACCGGACAACTTCAACTGCGACACGTTCACCGCATCCATGTCGGCCTTGCCCGCCGCCACGTTCGACAGGATCGTGCCACCCTCGCCGGCCAGCTTCACTGATTTGAAGTTCGGCGTACCGTCCGCGTTCTTGCCGTACGTCACCACGGCGCGCGTGTCGCCATCGCCATCCACCAGGCCCGCGTCCTTGAACTCGTTCTTGATGTTCGTGATTTCGGTCGTGTTGCCTGCCACCCGGCCGTCAAGGTTCTCCAGCGCATCGCCGACCGTGTGGTATTCGGTCTGCTTCGATTCGTCCTCGGGATCGGCCAGGCTGTAAGTCGGCGCCGTCAGTTCGCCGTTCTCGTCCACCGACGAGCCGCCGCCCAACGCGTCCGCCACGCTCTGCGCCGTGTCGTGCAACTGCGCGCCGTTGACCGCGTCCTTGCTGTCCGCGCTCACCTTGCCCGCCTTCACGTTCGTCAACGTCGTGCCGTTCTCGCCGGCCAGCGTCACCTTGTCCTTTTTCTCGCTGTCGTAAGCCACGGCATTCGGATCCGTCCCGCCTGCGGACTCGGACATCGCCGCCAGCGCATCGCCGACATTGTTGTACGTCTTGTCGCCGACCGTGTACGACGGGGCCGTTACCGCACCGTCCGTCCCGATGCCCGAGCCGCCGCCGAGCGCATCCGTTACGCCCTTCAACTGGCTCAGGTTCACCGCGTCGGTGCTCTGCGTCCCCTTTGCGACATTGACGATCTGTCGCTGCGCCTTGCCCGACCCGACGGAAACCGCGGTGCCGCGATTCGCAACGGAACCGGAACCCAGTGCCACACCGCCCGCCCCACCCGCCGTCACGCTCGTGTTGGCGCCCAGCGCGAGGGCGTCGGTGACGTTCAGCGCAACGTTCGCGCTCTTGCCCACCGCAATGCTGTTGACGGCACCGGCCGCCGCTTTTGCCGCGTTGCCGATCGCCACGGAATTGTCGCCAATCGCGCTGACGAAATTGTTCCCGACGGCCACCGAGTTTTCGCCGTTCGACCTCACTTCCGCGCCGATACCGATCGCTCGCGTTCCATTCGTCGTCACCATGGTGCCGATGGCAACCGAATAGGGTTGATCGACCCCGGTCTGCGCCATGCTGCCGATGGCGACGGAGTTGTCGGACTGCGCGACCGACTGCAAACCGACGGCAATCGCATTGACGCCGGCCGCGGCCGACGACACGCCGATGGCGGCCGCGGTACCCGACGTCGGATCCTTGCCGTTCATCGACGCGATCGACGGCAGACTGCCGTCGTCACCCATGCCCTCGACCGCGACGAAGCTGCCCGGCTTCGAGATGGTGTCGCGCGTCATGCCGCCCTTCGGCATCGCCCGGGTCATCTCTTCCCTGACCTGCGAACCGGCGGTCTGGAACGCCTCGTGCAACTGCTTCATGTTGACCGCGTCGTTATCGTCCACGCCGTCGCCGAGATTCACGATTCGGCGCTCCGCGCCGCTGCTCCCCACCGACACGGTATTCGCCTGGGTCGCGACCGAATTGATGCCGATGGCGATCGAGCTGGTGCCCGACGCCCGCGCGCCGGAGCCGATTGCCAGCGTATCCTTGTTCGTCGCACTTGCCGACGAACCGATCGCCACGCTGTTCGGCCCCAGCGCGTTCGCCTGAATCCCCTTCGCATTGACCTTGATGTACTTCATGTCGAGCGAACCGTCTTTGAGGCTGTCCGTAATTTCGGTCTTGACGTCGCTCAGGCCGCTCTGGAGTTGCGCCACATTGACGGCGTCCGTGTCCGCCACGCCCGTCGCGACATTCTTCAGCGAAACCGTTTTGGATGCCCCCGTGCCGCCCAGCGTCACGCTCGACTTGTTCGTCCCGTCGTAGTGCACGGCGCTCGCGTCCTCACCACCGCCGGCGCCGCCTGTCGCGGCCGCAGCCTGAATTGCATCGCCGACGTTGTCGTAGGTCTTGTCGCCGATCTTGTATGCCGGCTTCGACACGGTGCCGTCCGTGTTGACGGCCGATTCGCCGCCGAGTGCGGACGCGATGCTCGACGACACACCGTACAACTGGCCGCCGTTCACGGCGTCCTTGCTGGTCGATGCGATCTTGCCCGCCTTCACGTTCGTGATGGCCGTACCGCCCGTGCCGCCCAGCGTGACCGTGCCCTTCGTTGCGCTGTCGTAGACGACCGCAAGCGACTCGCCGGTCGACGAATCGATCAGGCCGCTATCCGTCAGCGATTTCTCGATGTCGGTCACACGGCCGTTGGTCGCGAACAGTTGTGCACCGTTGACGGCATCCGTGCTTTTCGCCGACAGCGCCGCCGCGCGTACGTTGGTCAGCTTGACCGCGGCCGCATCGGCACCGCCGAGCGTCACCGAATTCTGCGCATCGGAATCGTACTGCACCGCGTTTTCGGTTCCGCCGCCCGACGAGGAGGCCGCCTGCAACGCATCGCCGACGTTGTCGTACGTCTTGCTGCCGATCGTGTAGGTCGGCTTCTTGACGTTGCCGTTCGCATCGATGGTGGCGCTGCCGCCCAATACCTCGGCCACGCCCTTGAGCTGCGCAACGTTGACGGCATCGGTCGACTGCGTGCCGTGCCCGACGTTCACGACCTGGCGCTCGAAACCGGCGGTGCCCACCGATACCGTCTGATCCCGATCGGACTCGGAATACGAGCCGAGTGCAATGGAATCGGCGCCGCGCGCCGCCGCGCTTTGACCGATCGCGATCGCGTTTTCCGCCGATGCGGCAGCCTGCGAACCGAGCGCCATCGTGCCTTGTCGCGTCGCCATCGAGGAATCGCCGATCGCCAGCGCGGATTCCGCGCTCGCCTTCGCCTTGCGGCCCAGCGCGTAAGCGCCCCAGCCCGTTGCCTGCGCATCGTTGCCGAGCGCGATCGACGACTTGCCGCTCGCATTCGCCCCGCCGCCCAAGGCTATCGCCCCCTGGTCGCCAAGCGCCGAAGCGTTGGCGCCGAGCGCGACGTTATTGCCCGAGGCCGTCGCCGCGTCGCCGATCGCCACCGCGCCGCCGAGGCCCGCCGCAGCCGGGCGGGTACTCGCGTTGGCGCCGATCGCGATCGACCTCTCGCCCTGCGCGAGCGCGTTGTCCGAACCGTCGCCCTTCGCATCGATCTTCACGTATGCGGCGTTGTCGGGCACGATCATCCGGGTGGTCGGCATGCTCGGCTTGGCGCCCGTCCGGTCGGCCCGCATCCCTTCGGCGAGTTGCGCGGAATCGCCGGCCATCGCATCCGCCGCGCCGCTTTCCTCCGCGTAGGCGGACCCCATCGAAACCATGACGAGCGCAGCGGCAGCCGCGGCCTTCGACGACTTCGCGGACCCCGACGATTTCGAGCGCCCGCGTGTAATTTCCGATGCCGCGCACCAGGTGCTGGTCGACGCATTCCACACGACACGATACGACTTGTTCATATGAACATTTTCCTTTGGTAAACCTCTTCACGATGCGTATCGAACCAATACGGTCATATCGACACGACGACAACGCGAGAGCGGTGACAAGTAACTCCATGCCCTGCTTTCGAGGAAAAAGCGCGGCGCCCGCATTCCGGAAAATCGGCGCCCGGGAGGCGGGGCGCCGTGCCGGAAAGCCGTGAAATCACGCGCCTCAACCGGATACTGAAAGCCAGTTGAAACTCTATTAACAGCCACCCGTCCCAAAAATAGGACGATCACCAAATAGAAATAATTTCGTCTAGAACAAGTACTAATTATTTTTAAGATTTAATAACCGTTAAGAAATTTACAAAATTACCCCCATCGAAACATTAGAAGATCAATTCAATATTTCGAATATTAAAAAGCGCGGCGATGCGTGATTTCGCCTGAACTTGTCCTGCATGTCCTCGCACCCGATGCGTCGATGCAATCGGGATTGCGCGTCGCCCTCCGGAAAAAATCCGCTATACTTTGCCGACTGTCGCCCTGTGGGCGGCAGGTCGGAAGCGCGCCGATTTGCTGACTCGATTGCGGGCGCGCGAACCGGCCGGGGGCGTGGATGTGCGTTCGCCCGGCGGTTCACTACAAATGCGGCTAAAGAGGTCGTCAGCCGCGCACCTTCGACTCCGCGCCTCGCCGACACCATTTAGCCGCCCAGTCATATGGCATAAGGCGGAACGAATGGAATCGATCGGCATCGTCGCTCCACAGACCATGCACTTCGCCGAACCGCTGCGCTTGCAAAGCGGCAGCGCGCTCGGCAACTATCAGCTCGTCGTCGAGACGTACGGCGAGCTCAACGCCGCGCGCTCGAACGCGGTGCTCGTCTGCCACGCGCTCAACGCGTCGCACCACGTCGCCGGCGTCTACGCGGACGATCCGCGCAGCACCGGCTGGTGGGACAACATGGTCGGCCCCGGCAAGCCGCTCGACACCAACCGCTTCTTCGTGATCGGCGTGAACAACCTCGGCTCGTGCTTCGGCTCGACCGGCCCGATGAGCGTCGATCCGTCGACCGGCAAGCCGTACGGCGCGCGCTTTCCGGTGGTCACCGTCGAGGACTGGGTGCACGCGCAGGCGCGCGTCGCCGACGCGTTCGGCATCGAGCGCTTCGCCGCGGTGATGGGCGGCAGCCTCGGCGGGATGCAGGCGCTCGCGTGGAGCCTGATGTATCCGGAGCGCGTCGCGCACTGCATCGACATCGCGTCGACGCCGAAGCTGTCCGCGCAGAACATCGCGTTCAACGAGGTCGCGCGCTCCGCGATCCTGTCCGATCCCGACTTCCACGGCGGCGACTACTACGCGCACGGCGTGAAGCCGAAGCGCGGCCTGCGCGTCGCGCGGATGATCGGCCACATCACGTACCTGTCCGACGACGACATGGCCGAGAAATTCGGCCGGGCGCTGCGCCGCGCGGACGGCGCGCTCGACGCGTACAACTTCAGCTTCGACGTCGAATTCGAGGTCGAGTCGTACCTGCGCTACCAAGGCGACAAGTTCGCCGACTACTTCGACGCGAACACCTACCTGCTGATCACGCGCGCGCTCGACTACTTCGACCCCGCGAAGGCGTTCGACGGCAACCTGACGGCCGCGCTCGCGCACACGCAGGCGAAATACCTGATCGCGAGCTTCTCGACCGACTGGCGCTTCGCGCCGGCACGCTCGCGCGAGATCGTGAAGGCGCTGCTCGACAACAAGCGCACGGTCAGCTACGCGGAAATCGACGCGCCGCACGGCCACGACGCGTTCCTGCTCGACGACGCGCGCTATCACAACCTGCTCCGCGCGTACTACGAACGAATCGCCATCGAGGTGGGTGTATGAACCAGCAAGCGCTGAATTCCCTGTCCGCGCGCGCGGATTTCCGCACGATCGCCCGCTGGGTCGAGCCGCGCTCGACCGTGCTCGACCTCGGCTGCGGCGACGGCTCGCTGCTCGCGCTGCTGATGGAGGAACTGGACGTCACCGGTTACGGCATCGAACTGAACGACGCGGGCGTGCTCGCGAGCGCGAAGAACGGCATCAACGTGATCCAGCAGAATCTCGAGGACGGCCTACGCCTGTTCGAGGACCACAGCTTCGACATCGCGATCCTGTCGCAAACCCTGCAGACGATCCACCAGACCGCCGCGATCCTGCGCGAAACGGCGCGCGTCGGCCGCGAGTGCATCGTGTCGTTCCCGAACTTCGGCTACTGGTCGCACCGGCTGTCGGTGCTGCACGGCCGGATGCCCGTGTCGAAATCGCTGCCCTACCAGTGGCACAACACGCCGAACGTCCGGGTGCTGACGATCAAGGATTTCGAGGCGCTCGCGCCGGAAGTCGGCGTCACGATCCTCGACCGCGTCGTGCTGCACGAAGGCCAGCCGATTCGATGGGGAGCGAACTGGCGTGGTAGTCTTGCTGTCTACCGCGTCAAGCGCAGCTGAGCCGGGGGCCGTTGACGGAAGATCCGGCCCGCACGAGCGTGCGGCCGCCCCTCTCGTGTCGCTCGCACCGCCGCCTGCGCTGCCGCCGCCATCAGTCAACGCTACCCAGTTTCCGTCCATGTCGAAAACGCCACACGAGGCGCCCGCACTCACCGCTCACGAGGATCACCCCGGCTGGCGAGCCTATCTGAACACGCACATGCTGATCTGCGTGTTCCTGGGCTTCACGTCGGGCCTGCCCCTGTTCACGCTCGTCTACCTCGTGCAGGCATGGCTGCGCTCGGAAGGCGTGAACCTGAAGGAAATCGGCCTGTTCGCGCTGATCCAGTTCCCGTATACGTGGAAGTTCCTGTGGGCGCCGCTGATGGACCGCTACATCCCGCGCCTGCCCGGCTGGCGGCCGGGACGCCGGCGCGGCTGGATGCTGCTCACGCAGGTGCTGGTCGCGGGCGCGATCGCCGCGCTCGGCTTCGTGTCGCCGCGCGATTCGATCTGGACGGTCGCCGCGCTCACCACGCTCGTCGCGTTCTTCGGCGCGAGTTCCGACATCGTGATCGACGCTTACCGCCGCGAGCTGCTGCGCGACACCGAGCAGGGCCTCGGCAACGCGGTGCACGTGAACGCGTACAAGCTCGCCGCGCTGATCCCCGGTTCGCTCGCGCTGATCCTGTCCGATCACATGCCGTGGGACGCCGTGTTCGCGCTCACCGGCGCGTTCATGCTGCCGGGCATCCTGATGACGCTGCTGGTGCGCGAGCCCGAAGTGGTCGGCGCGCCGCCGCGCAACCTGCGCGACGCGATCGTGCTGCCGTTCCGCGAATTCATCCAGCGCGACGGCTGGGCCGGCGCGCTGCTCGTCATCGCGTTCATCTTCCTGTTCAAGATCGGCGACACGATGGCCACCACGCTGTCGACGTCGTTCTTCCTCGACATCGGCTTCTCGCGCACCGAGATCGGCATCGTCGCGAAAACCACCGCGCTCGTCGCGAGCGTCGCCGGCGGCATCATCGGCGGCGTCTGGCTCGTGAAGATCGGCATCGGCCGCGGGCTGTGGGTCTTCGGCGCGCTGCAGATGGTGTCGACGCTCGGCTTCGCGTGGCTCGCGCAGGTTGGCCCCGGCTCGCCGGTGCTCGCGACGCTCTACGACTTCACGGTGGCGGCCAGCCATGCGCTCGCGTCGTTCCTGTCGATCTTCGGCTTCGAGGTCACGCCGCATCTGAGCCCGATGACCGTCGCGCTCGCGATCGTCTACGGCTTCGAAACCTTCACGACCGGCCTGACGATGGCCGCGTTCGTCGCGTACATCGCGAGCACGACCGACCCGCGCTACACGGCCACGCAGTTCGCGCTGTTCACGAGCCTCGCGTCGGTACCGCGCACGCTCGCGTCGGCCGCGAGCGGCTTCATCGTCGCGAAGATCGGCTGGTTCGACTACTTCATCGTGTGCACCGCGCTCGCGATTCCCGGCATGCTGCTGCTGTTCAGGATCGCGCCGTGGAACGGCACCGCACGCAACGGCGAGGCCAGCCGTGCGCAGTAACCGCCTGCACCGCCTCGCGCGCGTTGCGGCTTCGTGGAGCGTCGGTGCCGCGGCGCTCGCCGCCGGGTTCGCCGCCCATGCGTCCGACACCGGCGCGACCGCTGCAACCGCCGCGGGCTCCGCGCCGGCCGCCGCACCGGCTTCACCGCCGGCAACGTCGACTTCCGCCGCCCCCGCCCAGCCGGCCACCGCCGAACCCGCACAGCCGACCGGCGGCGCCGCGTCGACGAAGGCTTATACGCCGACACCGCAGCAGGTCCGCTACGGCAATGCGATCGCATTCCGCACGCTGATCCCGTCGCCGCTGCTCGAGCAGCTCACCGCGAGCGAATACGCGCAGATCGTGCAGGCGGCCGCCGACAGCAACCGCCTGCTGCCGGCAAACCAGCCGCGCGTGAAACGCCTGCGCGCGATCGTCACGAAGCTCGCGCCGTATTCGGTGAAGTGGAACGATCGCGTGAAGAACTGGGCGTGGGACGTGAACGTGATCCGCTCGCGCGACATCCGCCTGACCTGCCTGCCGGGCGGCAAGGTGCTCGTATACGGCGGCCTGCTCGAGCGCATCCGGCTGAACGACGATGAACTCGGCGTGCTGGCCGCGCACGGCATCGCGCACGCGCTGCGCGAACACGCGCGCAGCAACTTCAGCGCGGCATCGCAAACTTCGCTGCGCGCCGCCGCGCTGCCGCCGCTGTTCGGCGTCGGCGATCCGCTGCCGCAGGCGCTGAACCTCGGCGAGCGCCTGCAGTCGCTCCACTACGACCCGACCGACGAGACCGAAGCCGACGTGATCGGCGGCGACATCGCCGCCCGCGCGGGCTTCGATCCGCGCGCGGCGATCACGCTGTGGGACAAGCTCGCGGCCGCGACGCGCGCGAACAAGGCCACCGGCTTCATCTACACGCACCCGTACAGCACCGCGCGGCGCCAGGATCTGCTGAACCGGCTGCCGGACCTGATGCCGCTGTACGCAAAGGCGATCGGCAAGCGGGTCGACTCACTGCCCGACTACGCGGGCATCAGCGCGCAGCGGCGCAAGGTCGTGCGGCGCGGCGCCACCGGATGACGCCGGACGCTACGCGTCCGTATCGGCCACGGCCGGGCGAATCCCGATTTCACGCATCCAGCGCACTTCGTCACCGGGGCTGCGGCCGAACAGCCGCTTGAACTCGCGGCTGAACTGCGACGCGCTCGCATAACCGACACGCGCGGCCGCCGTACCGGCGCCGACGCCGTCCTGCACCATCATCAGCCGCGCCTGATGCAGGCGCGCGGCCTTCACGTACTGCATCGGCGACGTCGCCGTCACGTGCTTGAAGTGCGCGTGGAACACCGCGAGGCTCATCCCGGCCTCGCGCGCCAGGGTCTCGACATCGAGGTCGGCCCTCAGCTCCGCATGGATGCGCCGCAACGCCTTCGCGATGCGGCCGAAGTGATGCTGCTGCACGAGCGCCGCGCGGATCGCGTCGCCCTGCGCGCCCGTCAGCACGCGATACGCGATCTCGCGCATGATCGCGGGGCCCAGCACGCGCGTGTCGTGCGGCGAAGCCAGCACTTCGAGCAGCCGCACGACCGCATCGGCCAGCGGCGCGTCGAGCGGCGTCGAATAGACGCCGAGCGGTTCGCTCGCGGCCGCGCCGAGCGTCTCGTCGAGCAGGAGCGCGAGCTCGGCGATCACCGCGAGATCGACGCGGATCGAGATCGCGAGAAACGGCTCGTCCATGCTCGCGAAAGTCTCGCATTCGAACGGCAGCGGCACCGACAGCACGAGATACTGCTGCGCGTCGTAGACGAACGAGCGATCGCCGAGATAACCGAGCTTGCGCCCCTGGCACACGACGATGATGCTCGGCTCGTACAGCACGGGCATGCGCGGCCCCGGACGGCTCACGCGAATCAAACGCACGCCGTCGAGCGCCGCCAGCGTGTCGCCCTCGTTCGGCGCGAGGCGCGTGTGCAGCTCGATCATGCGGCGCTGCACGCGGTCGCCCGTGTCGGCGAAAAGGGGCTCGAAGCTCATCTGCGTCATCCTGTCCGGCAAGAGAATCTGGCTCGCAATGTAGCATCTTGAATGCGTTTTGGCGGCCGTTTGCACGCAGTTCGAGAGGAATAGGCAAATCTTCCAGACCTTCGTGTATTTCATCGCGGCGCCGTGCTCCTTACGATGACGTCCTGCCTCGCCGCATCGCCACAGGGTGCGACGGCAGTTCGTTTCGCCGGATGTTTTCCCGGCCAAGGAGCCCCCTGCATGAGCACCACCTACGCTTACGCGGCAACCGATTCGCAGTCGCCGCTCGCCCCGTTCGAATTCCAGCGTCGCGCGCTGCGCGACCTCGACGTCCAGATCGACGTCCTCTACTGCGGCGTCTGCCACTCGGACCTGCACCAGGCGCGCAACGAATGGCGCAACACGATCTACCCGGTCGTGCCGGGCCATGAAATCGTCGGCCGCGTGACCGCGACCGGCCCGCAGGTATCGCGCTTCAAGGTCGGCGAGCTGGTCGGCGTCGGCTGTCTGGTCGATTCGTGCCGCACCTGCCCGAGCTGCGCCGACGGGCTCGAGCAGTATTGCGAGAACGGCTTCGTCGGCACCTACAACGGCCAGGACCGCGTGACGGGCGACGTCACCTACGGCGGCTACTCGACGCAGCTCGTCGTCGACGAGGCGTTCGTGCTGCGCGTGCCCGAGACGCTCGACCCGGCCGGCGCCGCGCCGCTGCTGTGCGCGGGGATCACGACGTACTCGCCGCTGCGGCAGTGGAACGTCGGCCCCGGCAAGAAGGTCGGCATCGTCGGGCTCGGCGGCCTCGGCCACATGGGCGTGAAGCTGGCGCGCGCGATGGGTGCGCACGTCGTGCTGTTCACGACGTCGCCGTCGAAGATCGAGGACGGCAAGCGCGTCGGCGCGCACGAAGTCGTGATCTCGAAGGACGAAGCGCAGATGAACGCGCACCTGAACAGCTTCGACTTCATCCTGAACACGGTCGCCGCGCAGCACGACCTGAACCCGTTCCTGCACCTGCTGAAGCGCGACGGCACGATGACGCTCGTCGGCGCGCCGGAGCACGACCATCCGTCGCCGCAGGTGTTCAACCTGATCTTCAAGCGCCGCCGCCTCGCGGGCTCGCTGATCGGCGGGATCGCGGAAACGCAGGAAATGCTCGACTTCTGCGCGGAGCACGGGATCACGTCGGATATCGAGACGATTCCGATGCAGCAGATCAACGCCGCTTACGAGCGGATGCTGAAGAGCGACGTGAAGTACCGGTTCGTGATCGACATGGCATCGTTGACATCCTCTTCCGCCTGAAGGCGGGCGATTCCTACCGCGTCTGAAACGGTGATGCGCATCTCAAATCGCCTCGGCGGGTTCCTGCTTCATGGAGCGGCCTGACTGCACCGGCTCTCCACAGGCTGCAACGCGGTGTCCCCGCGCCAGTATGTTGATCGCACCGACCACATCGGCATGCACTTCATGCCCGCACTCGACGCAGCGGAATGCGGCCTGCACCTTTCGGTTCTCGGCGCTCACGCAGTGGCATGCCGGGCACGTTCGACTCGTGTTCGCCGGCGGGACTGCGATGAGCCAACCGCCGTTCCACGCCATCTTGTAGTCCAGTTGGCGACGAAATTCGAACCACCCCTGATCGAGGATTGCTTTGTTCAGACCGGACTTGGTCCGAACGTTTTTGCCCGGAGCATCGACGCTGCCAGCCGCCGACCTCGACATGTTCCGTACCTGCAAGTCCTCGATGCACACCATCGCGTGGTTTTGGCTGATCGTGGTCGTGGCTTTGTGCAGATAGTCGCGCCGGGCGTTGCCGATGCAGGCATGAATGCGTTGGACGCGGGCCTTGGCCTTCCGCCAGTTGTTGCTGAACTTGACCTTTCGGTTCATCGCTTGCTGCGCGCGGCGCAGTCTGGCCTCGTGCCTCTTGAAGCTGTTAAGCGGTGCGAGAAAGCTGCCGTCGCTGAGGGTGGCAAACCGTGCGACGCCCATGTCGATCCCAATCGCGCTGGTTGCCTGCGTTACCGGCTGCTCGACTTCCCGTGCGGTCTGGATCGAGACGAACCATTTGCCTGCGTGCTGAGATACGGTGGCATTGCGTACTTCGCCCAATACATTCCGGCTGTTGCGATAGCGCAGCCAGCCGAGCTTGGGCAGGAAGATCCGATTGTTGCCCTGATCAAGCTTGATCTGCTTTCGGTCGGGGTAACGGAAGCTGTCGCACCAGCCCCGCTTCTTGAAACGCGGGTACGCCGTGCGCCCGGCAAAGAAATTCTTGTAGGCTCGCTCCAGGTTCTTGAGCGCGTGTTGGAGCGGATGCGCGGGGGAGTCTTTAAGCCACGGCGTTTCCGCACCATTACGCCACGCCGTCAGGTGCCTCGCCATGGCCACGTAGCCGATGAACTTGCCGCCGGCCTCACGGTTCGTCTGCTGCAATGCCAACGCCTTGTTGAAGACAAATCGGCATGCCCCAGCAAAGCGACACATATCGCGCCGCTGCTCGCCGGTCGGCGTCAGTTCGAATTTGAAGGCTTGAAGACGTTGCATGATTCGATCCTATCAGTCAGCGAAAGCGCGCTGTCAAGACCGCTGGATCGTCCGCAGTATCCTTCCCCGCCCAGAAGGGGAATGTCATGCCCCTAGATCAAGCATAAGGGCAGCCCCAAGCGAAACGGGCCGCATGTCAGACATGCGGCCCGTTTTGCATCCGGCGGCTGCGCCGCGCGCGCTGTGCGGCGGCGAACATCACGCCTTGGTTACTTCTTGTAGTCGTAGTCCACCGTCAGCGGCGCGTGGTCGCTGAACTTGATGTCCTTGAAGATCGACGTGCTTTTCGCGGTGCCGGCGACGCCCGGCGTCGCGATCTGGTAATCGATCCGCCACCCGACGTTCTTCGCATACGCCTGGCCGCGGTTGCTCCACCACGTGTACTGCTCGGCGCGCGGGTCGAGCGTGCGGAACACGTCGACGTAGCCGACATCGTCGAACAGCTTCGTGAGCCACTCGCGCTCTTCCGGCAGGCAGCCCGAGTTCTTCTGGTTGCTCTTCCAGTTCTTGATGTCGATTTCCTTGTGGACGATGTTCACGTCGCCGCACAGGATCACCTCGCGCTTCTTCTTGAGCTGGGCAAGGTGCGGCATGAACTCGTCCATGAAGCGGTACTTCGCCTGCTGGCGCTCCTCGCCGCTCGAGCCGGACGGCACGTACACCGACACGACCGACAGCTTGCCGTAACGCGCCTCGACATAGCGACCCTCGGCGTCGAATTCGCTGCTGCCGAAGCCGATGATCACGTCGTCGGGCTCGCGGCGGCTGTACACGCCCGCGCCGCTGTAGCCCTTCTTCTCGGCGTGGTGAAAATAGCTCTTGAAGCCGTGCGGCTCGACGAATTCGGCCGGCAGGTCGTCGGCCGAGACCTTGATTTCCTGCACGCACACGCAATCGGCGTTCTGTTCGCCGAGCCACTCGAAGAAGCCCTTCTTCGCGGCGGAGCGGATGCCGTTCAGGTTGGCGGTAATCACTCGCATCATGTCGGATTCCGTTCAGTTCGATGTTTTACAGGGTGGCAGCTTAACGGATCTTCACGCCTTCGAGCTCGGGCTTCGGCGGCGGGAATTCCAGCTTCATGTCGGTCATCGTGCGCAGCAGCAGCTCGGCGATCATCACGTTGCGGTGCGTCTTCGAGTTGGCCGGGATCACGTACCACGGCGCATGCTCGGCGGACGTCGCGGCAAGCGCGTCGCGATACGCGGACTGGTACGCGTCCCAGTGCTTGCGCGCGTCGAGATCGGAGATGTCGAACTTCCAGTGCTTGGTCGGATCGTCGATGCGCGCCTGCAGCCGCGCGCGCTGCTCGTCCTTCGAGATGTGCAGGAAGCACTTGATGATCGTCGTGCCGTTCTCGACCAGCATCGTCTCGAAATCGCGGATCTGCCGGTAGCGGCGCTCGCATTCCTTCGCGTCGATCAGGTCGAGTACGCGCGGCACGAGCACGTCTTCATAGTGGCTGCGGTTGAAGATCGCGAGCTCGCCCGCGGCCGGCACCTGCGCATGCACGCGCCACAGGAAGTCGTGCGCGGCCTCGATCGGCGTCGGCGCCTTGAACGGCACGACGCGCAGGCCGAGCGGATCGACCTCGCGGAACACCGCGCGCACGGTGCCGTCCTTGCCGCTGGTGTCCATCCCCTGCAGCACGAGCAGCACGCGCTTCTTCTGCTGCGTGTGCAGGCGCTCCTGCTGCACGTCGAGTTCGGTCGACACGGCCGACAGCCGTTCGCGGTCGTCGTCCTTCGAGCCGGACGAAAACGGCTTCGCGGCCGGGTCGAACGCATCGAGCTTGAATGCGGCGGCTTCCTTCTCGCGCGTGAAATAAGGCACGCGGAAATCGTCGAGCGCGGGTTGTTTCGCCATTCGTTCCTCCGTTGGACGGTGTGACGCATACGATAACGCATCCGCCAAACGCAACGGGCCGCCCCGAACTGGTTCGGGGCGGCCCGTCGTCAAGCGCGGTTCAGGCGCGCGGTCATGCTCAGCCGAGCTTCTTCTTCAGCAGTTCGTTGACCTGCTGCGGATTGGCCTTGCCCTTGGTCGCCTTCATCGCCTGGCCGATCAGCGCGTTGAACGCCTTTTCCTTGCCCGCGCGGAATTCCTCGACCGACTTCGCGTTCGCCGCGAGCACCTCGTCGATGATCGCTTCCAGCGCGCCGGTGTCGGAGATCTGCTTCAGGCCCTTCGCGTCGATGATGCGGTCGGCCGCACCTTCGTCGTCCGGCTTTTCGTCCCAGATCGTCGCGAAGATCTCCTTCGCGATCTTGTTCGAGATCGTGCCGTCGGCGATGCGCTGCAGCAGCAGCGCGAGCTGCGCGGCCGACACGGGGATCGCGTCGATCTCGATGCCGTCGCGGTTCAGTTGCGACGATACGTCGCCCATCAGCCAGTTCGCGGCGATCTTCGCGTTCGCGGCGCCGGCCTTCGCGACCACCGACTCGAAATACGCGGCCATCGCCTTGCTCGACGTCAGCACGCCCGCGTCGTACGCGGACACGCCGTACTGCTCGGCGAAACGCTGCTGCATCGCGGCCGGCAGCTCGGGCATCCCGGACTGCACGCGCTCGATCCAGTCCTGGCCGATCACGAGCGGCATCAGGTCGGGGTCGGGGAAGTAGCGGTAGTCGTGCGCGTCTTCCTTGCTGCGCATCGAGCGCGTCTCGCGCTTGTCCGGATCGTAGAGGCGCGTTTCCTGCACGACTTCGCCGCCGTCCTCGATCAGTTCGATCTGGCGACGCACTTCGTAGTTGATCGCTTCCTCGAGGAACCGGAACGAGTTCAGGTTCTTGATTTCCGCGCGCGTGCCGAACTTCTCCTGGCCGACCGGTCGCACCGACACGTTCGCGTCGCAGCGGAACGAGCCTTCCTGCATGTTGCCGTCGCAGATGCCGAGCCACACGACGAGCCCGTGCAGCGCCTTCGCATAGGCCACGGCCTCGGCCGCGCTGCGCATTTCCGGCTCGGTGACGATCTCGAGCAGCGGCGTGCCTGCGCGGTTCAGGTCGATCCCGGTCATCCCGGCGAAGTCTTCATGCAGCGACTTGCCCGCGTCTTCCTCGAGGTGCGCGCGGGTCAGGTTGACCGTCTTCTCGTACGCTTCCTTGCCGGCCTTTTCGTTGGCGGGCACCTGGATCGTGATCTGGCCGCCCTGCACGACCGGAATCTCGTACTGGCTGATCTGATAGCCCTTCGGCAGATCGGGGTAGAAATAATTCTTGCGCGCGAAGATGCTGCGCGGCGCGATGGTCGAGCCGATCGCGAGGCCGAAGCGGATTGCGCGCTCGACCGCACCGCGGTTCAGCACCGGCAGCACGCCCGGCAGCGCCAGGTCGACCGGGCACGCCTGCGTGTTCGGCTCGGCGCCGAACTGCGTCGACGCGCCCGAGAAAATCTTCGAGACGGTCGACAGTTGCGCGTGCGTCTCGAGACCGATAACGACTTCCCATTGAGTAGCCATGTGCTTACACCCCTGCCGGAACTTGCTTGTGCCAGTCGGTCGCGCGCTGGAACGCGTCGGCGACCTGCAGCATCCGGGCTTCGTTGAAATAGTTGCCGATGATCTGCAGGCCGACCGGGCGCTTCGCGTTCGCGCCGGCGCCGAAGCCGCACGGCACGCTCATGCCGGGCAGGCCCGCGAGGCTCACCGACAGCGTGTAGATATCCGCGAGATACATCTGCACCGGATCGTCGCCCTTCGAACCGAGATCCCATGCGACCGTCGGCGAGGCCGGGCCCATGATCACGTCGCAGGTCTTGAACGCTTCCTGGAAATCGTTCGCGATGATGCGGCGGATCTTCTGCGCCTGCAGGTAGTACGCGTCGTAGTAGCCGTGCGACAGCACGTACGTGCCGACCAGGATCCGGCGCTTCACCTCGGGGCCGAAGCCTTCCGCACGCGACTTCTTGTACATGTCGAGCAGGTCGCCGTATTGCGCGGCGCGGTGGCCGAAACGCACGCCGTCGAACCGCGACAGGTTCGACGACGCCTCGGCCGGCGCGATCACGTAATACACGGGGATCGACAGCTCCGTCTTCGGCAGCGACACGGGCACGAGCGTCGCGCCGAGCGCTTCATACTGCTTCAGTGCCGCGTCGATCGTCGCGCGTACGTCGTCGGCCAGGCCGTCGCCGAAATACTCGTTCGGCAGGCCGATGCGCAGGCCCGCGAGCGGCTTGCCCGCATCGTTGCCGGCCGCCCACGGCTGGCCGAGGTGGCGCGTGAAGTCTTCGTCGTCGCGATCGAGGCTCGTCGAGTCGCGCTCGTCGAAGCCGGCCATCGCGTTCAGCAGCAGCGCGCAGTCGGACGCGCTCTGCGCCATCGGGCCGCCCTGGTCGAGCGACGACGCGAACGCGATCATCCCGTAGCGCGACACGCGGCCGTAGGTCGGCTTGATGCCCGTCACGCCCGCGAACGACGCGGGCTGGCGGATCGAGCCGCCGGTGTCGGTGCCGGTTGCCGCCGGCGCGAGGCGCGCGGCGACGGCGGCCGAGCTGCCGCCCGAGCTGCCGCCCGGCACCGCGTTCGTGTCCCACGGGTTCTTCACCGCGCCGAACGCCGAGTTCTCGTTCGACGAGCCCATCGCGAACTCGTCCATGTTGGTCTTGCCGAGCGTGACCATGCCGGCCGCCTGCAGGCGGGCGACGACGGTCGCGTCGAACGGGCTCGCATAGTTCGCGAGCATCTTCGAGCCGGCGGTCGAGTGCCAGCCGCGCGTGACGAACACATCCTTGTGCGCGATCGGCAGGCCGGTGAGCGCGCCGCCCGCGCCGCGCGCGAGCTCCGCGTCGGCAGCTTTCGCCTGCGCGAGGGTCAGGTCGGCATCGACGTGGACGAACGCGTTCAGGTCGCGCGCGGCGTCGATCCGTTTCAGGTAGAGCTGCGCGAGCTCGACGGCCGAGCATTCCTTGGCGGCGAGCGCGGCGCGCAGTTCGGTCAGGCTTTTTGCGTGCATTGAGTGGTTTTCCTGGGAATTCTGGGTGGCGCGCGGCGCTGGCCGGCGCGCTTGTCGTCGAATGCTTACTCGATCACCTTCGGCACGAGATAGAGGCCGTCCTGGACGGCCGGCGCCGGACGCTGGTTATCGTCGCGATTGACGACTTCCGTCACGGCGTCGTCGCGCAGGCGCTGCGCGACTTCCTGGATCTGTTCGATCGGGTGGGCGAGCGGCGCGATGCCGGCGGTATCGACCGCCTGCATCTGCTCGACGAGGCCGAAGAGATCATTGAGCTGGCCGAGCATGTGCTCGGCGTCGGCGTCGGCCATTTCGAGTCGCGCCAGGTGCGCGATGCGTTTCACATCGGTCAGGGTCAGGGCCATGCGATCACCGGAAAAACAAGACTGCGCAATGCATCGAAAGCAGCACTGCGGCGGGGGGTTGGAGGGTGCGATCCCACCCTCAAAAATCGGGGCCGAAGCGGCAAAAATACCGCCCGTTTCGATTCAAATACCGTGAAATTATAAGGTATCATTACGCGTTCGACCCAAACCCGGCAGCCTTTTCCCGCACCGTTTCGCCCCGCTTCGGCAAGCCGTGCGTGCTTCGTGCGATCCCCGGTAGACATCACTCGCAGCTTCGTGCGCCGCGGCGGCCGCTTCCGCCACGCTTCCCGAGGCTGTTATTTTTTCCGCTGCCGCCCTCAGCGCTCGCTATGCAGGGCCGGCCCAGAGCGAAACAGGATTCTGAATGTTCGGTTTTTTGCGCAGCTACTTCTCCAACGATCTCGCGATCGACCTCGGCACCGCAAACACCCTGATCTACATGCGCGGCAAGGGCATCGTGCTCGATGAGCCGTCCGTCGTGTCGATCCGCCAGGAAGGCGGCCCCAACGGCAAGAAGACGATCCAGGCAGTCGGCAAGGAAGCCAAGCAGATGCTCGGCAAGGTACCGGGCAACATCGAGGCGATCCGCCCGATGAAGGACGGCGTGATCGCCGACTTCACCGTCACCGAGCAGATGATCAAGCAGTTCATCAAGACGGCCCACGAGTCGCGCATGTTCTCGCCGTCGCCGCGCATCATCATCTGCGTGCCGTGCGGCTCGACCCAGGTCGAGCGCCGCGCGATCAAGGAAGCCGCGCACGGTGCCGGCGCATCGCAGGTCTACCTGATCGAGGAGCCGATGGCGGCCGCGATCGGCGCGGGCCTGCCGGTGTCGGAAGCCACCGGCTCGATGGTCGTCGACATCGGCGGCGGCACGACGGAAGTCGGCGTGATCTCGCTCGGCGGCATCGTCTATAAAGGCTCGGTGCGCGTCGGCGGCGACAAGTTCGACGAGGCGATCGTCAACTACATCCGCCGCAACTACGGGATGCTGATCGGCGAGCAGACCGCCGAGGCGATCAAGAAGGAAATCGGCTCCGCGTTCCCGGGCTCCGAAGTCAAGGAAATGGAAGTGAAGGGCCGCAACCTGTCGGAAGGCATTCCGCGCAGCTTCACGATCTCCAGCAACGAAATCCTCGAAGCGCTGACCGATCCGCTGAACCAGATCGTGTCGTCGGTGAAGATCGCGCTCGAACAGACGCCGCCGGAACTCGGCGCCGACATCGCCGAACGCGGGATGATGCTGACGGGCGGCGGCGCGCTGCTGCGCGACCTCGATCGCCTGCTCGCGGAAGAAACCGGCCTGCCGGTGCTCGTCGCGGAAGATCCGCTCACCTGCGTCGTGCGCGGTTCGGGCATGGCGCTCGAGCGCATGGACAAGCTGGGCAGCATCTTCTCGTACGAGTGATCGTCTAGGCAGTCTTCCTGACATGACGCACCCGCGGCGTGGCCGGCTCGCTCATTCAGAACGAACCGCCGCGCCGTTTGCGCGTCTGAGCTTCATTTAACCGATCGTTCGCGCCCGGCGCCGACCATGGAATACAGTCCGCCGCCCCTCTTCAAGCAAGGCCCGCCCGCGCTCGCGCGGCTCATCTTCTTCGTCGCCGTCGCGATCGCACTGCTGGTGTCGGACGCGCGCTTCAACACGCTCGAAATCGTCCGCGGCGTGCTCGGCACCGTGCTCTATCCGCTGCAGCGCGCCGCACTCGTGCCGCGCGACCTGTTCATGGGCGCGGCCGACATCGCCGTCACCGGCGCGTCGCTGCGCCACGACAACGACGATCTCCGCAAGCGCAACCTGCAGCTGTCCACGCAGGCCAACCAGGCCGCCGTGCTCGCGCAGGAGAACGCGCACCTGCGCGCCGTGCTCGAGCTGCGCCAGCACATCGCGACGCAATCGACGCCGGCCGAGATCCAGTACGACACGAGCGATCCGTTCACGCAGAAGATCGTGATCGGCCAGGGTTCGCAGCAGGGCATCCAGAACGGCGCGCCCGTCGTCAGCGAGAACGGCGTGGTCGGCCAGGTCACGCGCGTGTTCCCGCTGCAGTCCGAAGTCACGCTGGTCACCGACCGCGATCTCGCAATTCCCGTGCAGGTACTGCGCACCGGCCTGCGCAGCGTGATCTACGGCACGCCGAAGGGCGATTCGCTCGACCTGCGTTTCGTGCCGACGAGCGCGGATCTCGTCGTCGGCGACGAGCTCGTCACCAGCGGCCTCGACGGCGTCTATCCGCCCGGCCTGCCGGTCGCGAAGGTCGTACGCGTCGACAAGCTCGCCGATACCGCATTCGCGCGCGTGACCTGCGCGCCGATCGCCGCCGTGCGCGGCGCGCGCCAGATGCTCGTGCTGCATTACCAGAACGACATCCCGCCGCGCCCGGCCGAGCCCGATCCGGCCGCCGACAAGAACGCGAAGGGCAAGAAAGGCGCGAAAGCCGCCGCGAAAGGCGAGAAGGCCGAGAAGGCCGAGAAGGGCGAGAAGGCTGACGCCGGCGCGAAGCCGGCCGCCGCGGCCCAGCCCGGCGCCAAGCCGGCGCCTGCCGCGCCTGCGGCCAAGCCCGCCGCCGCGCCCGCGAAGCCCGCGGCCGGGCAACCAGGAGCCCAGCGATGAATCGCCCGCAATACATCCTGCAGCCGGTCAATCCGTACTTCATCGTCTTCAGCCTCGCCGCCGCGTTCCTGCTGAACCTGATGCCGTGGGGCCGCCTGCCCGGCGTGCCCGACTTCGTCGCGCTCGTGCTGCTGTTCTGGAACATCCACCAGCCGCGCAAGGTCGGGATGGGCGTCGCGTTCGCGCTCGGCATCCTGATGGACGTGCATGACGCGGGGCTGCTCGGCGAGCATGCGCTCGCCTATACGCTGCTGTCGTACGGCGCGATCACGATCCACCGTCGCGTGCTGTGGATGCCGATCGGCGTGCAGGTGCTGTACGTCACGCCGCTGCTGGTCGTCGCGCAGCTCGTCCCGTTCGTGATCCGCCTCGTGATGGGCGCCGCGTTCCCGGGCTGGCGCTACCTGGTCGACGGCTTCGTCGAGGCCGCGCTGTGGCCGATCGCGAGCCACCTGCTGCTGATGCCGCAACGCCGCCCGGTCGATCCGGACGATACGCGCCCCATCTGAACCCGGGGCCTGCCTTGACTACCCGCCGCCTCCACGCCCGCCGCGCTCCGGGGCGGCCCCTCGCCCGCAGCCGCACACCGTGCTGCGGGCCAGATCGATCGTAACCGCATGACCGAATTCAACGACACCCAACAGCAGCTCTCGAAGTTCCGCCTGCGCGTCGCGGCGGCGGGCGTGTTCGTGTTCGTCTGCTTCGGGCTGCTCGCGAGCCGCTTTTTCTACCTGCAGTTGATGCAGCACGGCAAATACGCGCTGCAGGCCGAGGAAAACCGCATCTCGGTCGCGCCGATCGTGCCGAACCGCGGGATCATCACCGACCGCAACGGCGTGATCCTCGCGAAGAACTATTCGGCCTATACGCTCGAGATCACGCCGTCGAAGCTCGACGACACGCTCGAGAACACGATCGACAAGCTGTCCGAGATCATCCCGATCGACGCGCGCGACCGCCGCCGCTTCAAGAAGCTGCAGGAAGACTCGAAGAACTTCGAGAGCCTGCCGATCCGCACCCGGCTCACCGACGAGGAAGTCGCGCGCTTCACCGCGCAGCGCTTCCGCTTCCCCGGCGTCGACGTGCGCGCGCGGCTGTTCCGCCAATATCCGCTCGGCACGACGGCCGCGCACGTGATCGGCTACATCGGCCGGATCTCGAAGCGCGACCAGGACCGCATCGACGCGATGAGCGACGACAACGACAGCGACCAGGAAAACTACGATCCGCGCCGCGACGCGAACAACTACAAGGGCACCGACTACATCGGCAAGATCGGCGTCGAGCAGAGCTACGAAACCGAGCTGCACGGGCTGACGGGCTTCGAGGAAGTCGAGGTGACGGCCGGCGGCCGGCCGGTGCGCACGCTGTCGCGCACGCAGGCGACGCCCGGCAACAACCTCGTGCTGTCGCTCGACATCGGGCTGCAGCAGGTCGCCGAGCAGGCGTTCGCCGGCAAGCGCGGCGCGCTGGTCGCGATCGAGCCGAAGACGGGCGACGTGCTCGCGTTCGTGTCGTCGCCGAGTTTCGACCCGAACTCGTTCGTCGACGGCATCGACCAGCAGACCTGGGACGAGCTGAACAACTCGACCGACAAGCCGCTGCTGAACCGCCCGCTGCACGGCACCTACCCGCCCGGCTCGACGTACAAGCCGTTCATGGCGCTCGCCGGCCTGACGCTCGGCAAGCGCACGCCGGGCTGGGGCTTCCAGGATCCCGGCTACTTCACGTTCGGCGGCCACACGTTCCGCAACGACGTGCGCTCGGGCCAGGGCTGGGTCGACATGAACAAGGCGATCATGGTGTCGAACGACACCTACTTCTACATGCTCGCGCGCGACCTCGGCGTGAACGCGATCGCGAACTTCATGAAGCCGTTCGGCTTCGGCCAGATCACCGGGATCGACATCCAGGGCGAGGCGCGCGGGATCCTGCCGTCGACCGACTGGAAGAAGAAGGCGTTCAAGAAGGCCGCGCAGCAGAAGTGGTTCGACGGCGAGACGATCAGCCTCGGGATCGGCCAGGGCTACAACTCGTTCACGATCCTGCAGCTCGCGCACGCGACCGCGACGCTCGCGAACAACGGCGTCGTGATGAAGCCTCACCTGGTGAAGGAAATCGAGGACCCGATCACGCGCGGGCGCCGCCTGACCGTGCCGAAGGAAAGCGAAGTGATCCCGCTCAAGCAGGCCGACATCGACGTCGTGAAGCGCGGGATGGAGAACGTGATCGAGAACCCGTCCGGCACCGCGTACAAGGTGTTCCGCGGCGCGCCGTACCTCGCCGCCGGCAAGACCGGCACCGCGCAGGTGTTCTCGCTGCAAGGCTCCAACTACAAGGGCCACCTGCTCGCCGAGCACCTGCGCGACCACGCGCTGTTCATCGCGTACGCACCGGTCGACCATCCGCAGATCGCCGTCGCGCTGGTCGTCGAGAACGGCGGCTGGGGGGCGCAGGCCGCGGGCCCGATCGCGCGCCGCGTGCTCGACTTCTATCTCGTCGACCGCCAGAACCCGCAGAACGAGGCCGCGGCCGTGGCTGCCGCGGCGTCGGCGACCGAACCCGTCAACGCGCCGGTGATCGGCGACGCGAACCGGCCCGCCGCCGTCGCGGCCGGCTTCACGGCGCTGCCGCAGCCGGTCGTGCCGAGCGCGGCCAGTGCGGCGGAAGCGGCATCGGCCGCCGCGGCCTCCGAAGCGTCGGCCGCCGGTGCAAGCGCCGCCTCGCCGGCCAGCGCCGGTGCCGATGCGCCGAGGGCCGCGAGCCTGCCGCCGATCCGGCGCCCGCACCGGCCGCGCCGGCCCGCCGGTGACGCGCAGCCGCTCGTCGCCACGCCGCGCGACGACAACCACCGTGCGACGGCCCCCGCGAAGGCGGCGGACGCCGGCACCGCTCATTAACGGAGAAAGGCATGCAATTCGACAAGCGCGCCTGGCTCGACAAGATCAAGCAGATGTTCGCGGGTTTCGACCGCCCGCTCGCCCTCATCGTGTTCCTGCTGCTGTGCGTCGGCATCGTCACGCTGTACAGCGCGGCGATCGACATGCCGGGCCGCGTCGAGGACCAGTTGCGCAACATCCTGCTGACGTTCGTGCTGATGTGGGTGATCGCCAACATCCCGCCCACGACGCTGATGCGCTTCGCGGTCCCGCTCTACACGTTCGGGGTCGCGCTATTGGTCGCGGTCGCGCTGTTCGGGATGACCAAGAAAGGCGCGAAGCGCTGGCTGAACGTCGGCGTCGTGATCCAGCCGTCGGAGATCCTCAAGATCGCGACCCCGCTGATGCTCGCGTGGTACTACCAGCGCCGCGAAGGCGGGCTGCGCTGGTACGACTTCATCGCCGCGTTCGGGATCCTGATGGTGCCGGTCGGGCTGATCGCCAAGCAGCCCGACCTCGGCACGGGCCTGCTCGTGTTCGCGGCCGGCTTCTTCGTGATCTACCTCGCCGGCCTGTCGTTCAAGCTGATCGTGCCGGTGCTCGTCGCGGGCGTGATCGCGGTCGGCTCGATCGCCGTGTTCGAGGAGCGCATCTGCCAGCCCGAAGTGCAGTGGCCGCTGATGCACGACTACCAGAAGCACCGCGTGTGCACGCTGCTCGACCCGACTTCCGACCCGCTCGGCAAGGGCTTCCACACGATCCAGGCCGTGATCGCGATCGGCTCGGGCGGCGTGCTCGGCAAGGGCTACCTGAAAGGCACGCAGGCGCACCTCGAGTTCATTCCGGAGAAGCACACCGACTTCATCTTCGCGGTGTTCTCCGAGGAATGGGGGCTCGTCGGCGGGCTCGTGCTGCTGACGCTTTACATGGCGCTGATCGCACGCGGGCTCTATATCGCCGCGCAGGGCGCGACGCTGTTCGGCCGCCTGCTCGCGGGCTCGCTCACGCTCGCGTTCTTCGTCTATGCGTTCGTCAACATCGGGATGGTGAGCGGCGTGCTGCCGGTCGTCGGCGTGCCGCTGCCGTTCATGAGTTATGGCGGCACGGCGCTCACGACGCTCGGCATCGCGATCGGGATGATCATGAGCGTCGGGCGGCAGCGGCGGTTGATGAAGAGCTGACCGCGCGGCACGCATCGCAGAAAGAAAAACGGCGCCCCGGCGCCGTTTTTTTCGACCGTCCTTGCCGAACGCGGCCGCGCAACGCGGTATGGCGCGACCGCCGTTCACGGCGCCGGCGCGTGCGGGCCGCCCGGCTCCGCGGCGGCGCCCGACGCCGGCCCCTGCACCTTCAGCCGCGCACTCAGCTCCTTGAATTTCAGCCCGGCCGTCTCGTCGCCCTGCGCGGCCGCCGCCGCGTAATACGCCCGCGCGATGTTCAGGTTCTGCTCGACACCGTCGCCCCCACGCTCGTAGAACGACGCGGTCACGTACTGCGCGGTCGGCTCGCCCGCGTCGGCGGCCTGCTTGTACCACGTGAACGCCTGCCGGTTGTCGCGCGGCGTGCCGCGCCCGTCGAGGAACTGGTTCGCGAGCGACAGCGCGGCCTGCACGTGCCCCTGCTTCGCCGCCCGCAGGAACCAGCGATGCGCTTCGGCCGGATTGCGCGCGACGAACTCGCCATCGTCGAGCATCCGCCCGTACACGTACTGCGCATGCGACATGTTCGCGTCGGCCGCGCGCTTCAGCCAGCGCAGCCCTTCGTCGACGTTCGCCGTCACGCCTTCGCCCGTCAGCAGCATCATCGCGTAGTTGAATTGCGCGAGACGGTCGCCGCGCTCGGCCGCGTCGTGGAACTGCACCAGCGCCGCGCGATAGTCGCCGGCGTTGTAGTCGGCGACCGCCGATTGCGTCTCGCGCGATGGATCGGACTTCGCTTGCGGCGCACCCGGTGTGCCGGCTGCCATACATACGCCATACACGCCATACACGCCACACACGCCACACACGCACCACAGGCCGAGCATCGCGCCGATCCGCCTGCGCGCCCCGGCCCCGCCCTGCACGCGCCCACGGCGCGCGCCGTCGCCATCGTTCATGACCGTACCTCCTGCGGCGCCTGCCGCGTGGCGCGCAACAGCCAGCTGACGTCGGCCGACAGCGTGATCATCCGGTAGCCGGCCTCGCGATACTGGCGCGCGGCCGCCGTATCGCCCGCGAAGATGCCGACCGCGACGCCGGCCTGCCGGCCGGCCGCGAGCACGCGCGCCATCGCGGTTTCAACGTCCGGGTGGCGGATGTCGCCGAGATGCCCGAGGCTCGCCGCGAGATCGGCCGGGCCGACGAACAGGCAGTCGACGCCGGGCAGCGCCGCAATCCGCTCGACTTCGTCGACGCCGCGCGCCGATTCGATCTGCACGATCACCGCGACCTGCGCGTTCGCCGTCTGCACGTAATCGCGGCGCATCCCGAACGCCGCCGCGCGCACCATGCCCGCGACACCGCGCAGCCCGTCCGGCGACTCGGGCGACGGATAGCGCGTCAGCCGCACCGCGTGCGCGGCGTCGTCGACCGTCTCGATGCATGGAAACATCAGCGTGCGCGCGCCGGCATCGAGCGCGCGCTTCACGAGCCACGGCTCGCGCGCCGGCACGCGCACGACGGGCTCGCTCGGCAGATGGGCGGCCGCGATCGCGCGCAACTGCGATGCAACATCGCGGCTGTCGTTCGGCGCGTGCTCCATGTCGATGCAGAGCCAGTCGTAGCCGGCATGCGCGAGCGCTTCCGCGGCCGAGTCGCTGCCGAGCGACAGCCACAGGCCGTACAACGGGTCGTCGCCATCGTGCAGGCGTTGTTTGAGGGAATTGGTGAGCGTGCTCATCGATACGGCCTCCTGGACGGAACGGCAATCGAACGGGACAAGCAACGGGCAAAGCGGAGCGCGACACGCCGGGCAACGAAGCACGGCGGCGCCAGGACCGGGCCCTGGATCGTTGGTCGGCCGTGGACGGCCGATCTGACAGCGCCGGCCGCGCGATCGCGCACGGCCGCATTTTCCGGCGCCACGCAACGATCATAGCGCGGCGTTACGCGGAATGTGGGAACGGACGGGGAGCGGGACGAAGCCGCGGGGTGCGGCGTCAGGCAGCCCGCGCCGGCTGGCGGGGCTGCCGGGAAGGCGGGATCAGCGGCCGGGCTGGCGTTCGACGTCGGCCCAGCAGTTCGGCGTTTCGTACAGGCGCACGCGCTCGAGCCGCAGGTTCACGCCGTAGTGCGCGTCGTACACGTTCGCGAGGATGTCGAACGCGATCGCCGCGAGATTCTCGACGGTCGGGATCCGGTCGATCACGACCGTCTTGTGGTCGGCCATCTGCTCGAGGAACGAGCGCACGACCTCGTCGCGGGCGTAGACCAGGAACGCGTGGTCCCACTTGCCGACCAGGTGCTCCATCGCGAGCGCCTTCACGTCGGCGAAATCCATCACCATGCCGCGGTCGGGCGCCCCCTCGGTATCGACGAGATCGCCGCGCAGCGTGACTTCGAGCACGTAACGATGACCATGCAGGTTCCGGCACTGGCTGCGGTGATCGGGAATGCGGTGGCCCGCGTCGAATTCGAGTTTTCGGGTAATCAGCACGATGTCAAAAGCCGTGGCTCAGGGAATGTTCAGATATTTGTGGGTCTGCATCGACAGCCGCCACTGCGGATGACGCTTGCACCAGTCGATCGCGAGCTTCGTATTGAGGTCGCGCGACGGGCCGTCCATCGGCTGGACGAGAAAATACTCGAAGTCGAGCTTCGCGTAGTCGGCCAGCCGCTGGTTGTCCTGCGGGATCACGACCTTCAGTTCGTTGCCCTTCGTGACGACGAGCGGCGCGTCGGCCTTCGGGCTCACGCAGATCCAGTCGATCGATTCGAGCACCGGCAGCGAACCGTTGGTCTCGATCGCGATCTCGAAGCCGGCCGCGTGCAACGCGTCGACGAGCGGCTGGTCGAGTTGCAGCATCGGCTCGCCGCCCGTGCAGACGACGAAGCGGTGCGCCTCGCCCTCCGGCCACAGGCCGGCGATCGTCGCGACGAGTGCTTCGGCGTCCTTGAACTTGCCGCCGTTCTCGCCGTCGGTGCCGACAAAGTCGGTATCGCAGAAGCGGCACACGGCCTCCGCACGATCCTCTTCGCGGCCCGACCACAGGTTGCAGCCGGCGAACCGGCAGAACACGGCCGGCCGGCCCGCGTTCGCGCCCTCGCCCTGCAACGTGTAGAAAATTTCCTTGACCGCGTAAGTCATCGTGCTTCGTCCGGCTCGCGCCGCTCGTTGTCGATCAGAATCCGTTATTCATCCAGCGCTGCCGGCGCACCCGCGTCACAGCGGCGCTTCGGTCACCCGCTCGCCCTTCAGGTAAGCCTCGTAGCCGCGCTTGCGCAGCTTGCAGGCGGGGCATTCGCCGCAGCCGAAGCCCCATTCGTGCAATTCCGCGCGCTCGCCCACGTAGCACGTGTGCGTCTCGACGCGGATCAGTTCGACGAGCGCTTCGCCGCCGAGCTGCTCGGCGAGCTGCCACGTCTGCGCCTTGTCGAGCCACATCAGCGGCGTCTCGAGCACGATGCGCGTGTCCATCCCGAGGTTCAGCGCGACCTGCAGCGCCTTCATCGTGTCGTCGCGGCAATCGGGGTAGCCCGAGAAATCGGTCTCGCACATTCCGCCGACCAGCACACGCAGCCCGCGGCGATAGGCGATCGCCGCGGCGATCGTCATGAACATCAGGTTGCGGCCCGGCACGAACGTGTTCGGCAAGCCGTTCGCCGCCGTCTCGATCTCGATCGTGCGCGTCATCGCGGTATCGCTGATCGCGCCGAGCACCGACAGGTCGATCATGTGATCGTCGCCGAGCCGGTCCGACCATGCGGAAAAATCGCGCTTCAGTGCTTCGCGCACGCCTTCGCGACATTCGAGCTCGACGCGGTGGCGCTGGCCGTAATCGAAGCCGAGCGTCTCGACCGTCTGGTAGCGTTCGAGGGCCCATGCCACGCACGTGGCCGAGTCCTGCCCGCCGGAAAACAACACGAGCGCGCCGTCTTTAGCGTCTGTCCGAATCACCGTGATACTCCGTGAATGTGTAGGCTCGCGTCGCGCTGCGCCCCGGGGCCGGCTGCCGCCGGGCGGCCCGACGCGTGCCGGCCTGGGCCGGCTCGACCAGTATAGGCAGCGCAATCGGCCGCGAACGCGGCGGAGCGCTTATACCGCCCATCGCGCGGCATCGTTGCCGCGCGCCACGGCGGCGCCACGCTGGCAGCCTGCCGTGCGCATGAAGCGATGCGCTAAGTTATTGAGCGGACACGGATTTTATCATGCCCTCACGAATACTGCCGGGCACGCTGGCCCCATCACGCCAACCCCACCACAAACGAAAAACCCCAAGAACCTTCCGATTCTTGGGGTTTTAATTCTGGTGGCCTGGGACGGAATCGAACCATCGACACGCGGATTTTCAATCCGCTGCTCTACCAACTGAGCTACCGGGCCAACGAAGAATGAAAGTATATCGAGCTATTCGTACCTGAGCAAGCGTTTTCGCAAAATATTTTATACGGCGCCTTCGGACGGTTTCTTGCCGAGCTCGACACCGAGCTGCTTGAGCTTGCGATACAGGTGCGTGCGCTCGAGGCCCGTCTTCTCCGCGACGCGCGTCATGCTGCCGTTTTCGCGCGCGAGGTGATATTCGAAGTACGCGCGCTCGAACGCATCGCGCGCTTCACGCAACGGGATGTCGAACGGGATCGCGGCCGTCTGGCCCGCGAGGCCGAGTGCCGAAGCCATGTCGTCGCCGAGCGTCGGCAGCGCGGCCGCGGATGCGACCGCCGCGGGGCCCGCCGCCTGCCCCGCACCGGCCTTCGCCGCCGCGTTCGCGGACACCGGCGCCGCACCGCGTGCGAGGCCGTGCTCGACGGACTTCAGCAGCTTCTGCAGCGCGATGGGCTTCTCGAGGAAATCGAGCGCGCCGATCTTCGTCGCCTCGACGGCCGTATCGATCGTCGCGTGCCCGGACATCATGATCACGGGCATCGTCAGCAGCCCTTGCGCCGCCCACTCCTTGAGCAACGTCACGCCGTCGGTATCGGGCATCCAGATATCGAGCAGCACGAGATCGGGCGCCTGATTCAACCGGTATTCCCGCGCGGCCTGCGCGTTCTCCGCTGCCTCGACGACATGTCCTTCATCGCTGAGGATCTCCGAGAGCAATTCCCGGATGCCCATTTCATCATCTACCACCAGGATGGTTGCCATTTACGCTGCCTTTGTCTGCTCACTTGCTTTTGTCTTGGCGGGAGCCGTCCCGTCCTGCACGCCCGATTCGGCGCCTGGCGCATCGCTCGCCATCTGCAGGAACAGAATCGACACCTGCGCACCCTCGACGGTCTCGCCGTGCATGCGATTGCGCAGATCGATCCGCGCACCGTGCTCATCGACGATTTTCTTGACCGTGGCCAACCCCAGCCCCGTGCCCTTCGCCTTCGTCGTCACATAAGGCTCGAACGCGCGGGTCAGGATGCGCGCCGGAAAACCGGGCCCGTTGTCGGACACGGTAAGACGTACCGCGACGCGTGTTTTGCCCTCGGCGTCGGGATCGCCATATTCTACTGTCTTGGTTTCGATCAACACACGCGGATGCGCCGACTCCGCGACCGAATCCTGCGCATTCTGCAGCAGGTTGTGAATCACCTGGCGCAATTGCGTCGCGTCGCCGCGAATCACCGGCAGCGACGGCGCGAGCTCGGCGACGATCGCGCTCTTGCCTTCGCCCACCCCGTACAGCCCGAGCACCTCGCTCGCCAGTTCGTTCAACTGCAGGTTCGCCAGCACCGCCGGCGGCGTGCGCGCGTATTCGCGGAAATCGTCGACCATCCGCTTCATCGCAGCCACCTGGTTGACGATCATCGTCGCGCCGCGCTTGAGCACATCCGCGTCGGACGGCGAGAGCTTGTCGGACAGCTTCATCTGCAACCGCTCGGCCGACAGCTGGATCGGCGTCAGCGGATTCTTGATCTCGTGCGCGAGCCGCCGCGCGACCTCGCCCCACGCGACCGAACGCTGCGCGGAAATCACGTCGGAGATGTCGTCGAACACGACGACGTAACCGGACGTCTGCGGATCGTCGGCCTGCCCCTCGACCGTCGACACGAGGCGCGCGCCGCGCACGAGCAGCGTCAGCGGTTCGGTTTCGCCCGGCATCTCGATCGCGAACTGCTGCTGCCAGTGGCCGCGATCGCCGCTGCCGCCGTCGGACGCCGCCTCGCGATCGGCGAACGCCTTGCGCACCATCGCGCCGAATCCGGCGGCCACGCCGATCCGGTCGAGCGTCGTGCCGATCAGCGCGTTGAACGGCTGCCGGAAAATCCGCTCGGCGCCGCGATTGGCCGTCGTCAGCCGGAACTGGCGGTCGAGCACGAACACGCCGGCCGTCAGGTTCGCGAGGATGCTCTCGAGATACGTCTTCGAATGCTCGAGCGCGATGCGGTTCTTCTCGACCGCGAGCCGCGCCTCGGACAACTGGCGCGTCATCGCGTTGAACGACTGCGTGAGGAAGCCGAGCTCGTCGCGCGTCTTGATCTCGCGCTTCGGCGTGTAGTCGCCTTCCGTGATCTCCTTCGTGCCCTGTGCGAGCAGGAACAGCGGCCGCGCGAGCTGCTGGCCGAGCGCGAGCGCGAGCATCATCGCGATGAAGGTCGCGAGGAACAGCGCGAGCGTCAGCGTGCCGATGTACATCTTGCGCAGCCCCGTGCGGCCAAGCGCCTTTTCCTGGTACTCGCGATACGCGCGCTGCACGGCATCCGCGTTGTGTGCGAGCGTTGGCGGCACCGGCTGCGTGAGCTGCAGGAAACGCTCCGCCGGCTGCAGCAGCGATGTCGTCGCATCGGGAATCGGCCGCACGACGCGCAGCCGCAGCGCGCCCTTCGCGCCGTGCGCACGCGGATCGCCGTCGACTTCGCCCTCGATCGCCGCGTACGCGCCGTGTTCGCGCGCCTGGCTCAGCATCAGCGGCGTCGGCAGGTCGTCCGGAATCAGCGCCGCGAAATTGCCCGACGCCTGCGCGACGATGTGCAGGTCGGGCGCCGCGCCCGAACCGCCGCGGCTCGGCTCGACGATCGTCGCGTCCTGCACGCCGAACTGGTCGCGCAGCCGCAGCAGCGTGAGCGTCGTGCCGTTCGTGTTCGCGTCAGCGCTCGCGAGCTGGTCGGACATCAGCCGCGCCTTCGTCTGCAGATCGGACAGCGACGCATCGAGCATCCCGCGGCCGAGATTCAGGCCGGCCGTCAGCGCCGTCTCGACGTTCACGTCGAACCACGACTCGATGCTGCGCGACACGAACTGGTACGACACGATGTAGATGATCCCGCCAGGCACCACGCCGACGAGCGCGAAGAACACCGCAAGCTTCGCGAGCAGCCGCGTGCCGAACTTGCCCTTCCTCAGGCGCACGACGATCATCCCGATCAGCCCGAGGACCACGAGCAGGAACACGAGCGCGACGACGATGTTCGTCGCGTACAGCCACGAGTAGTAGCGATCGAAGAATTCGGTGTTCGCGCTCGCGGCCGCGAGCAGCACGAGCAGCAGCAGCGCGGTGAGCGCGACGGTCGAGACGATCACGCGAACGAGGAGGCTCTTCCCGCTGGCCGCGCGGCGCACTTTATTTAGCACGTTCGGTCACCGTGAAGTTGAAGCGCTTCCAGTCCGACCCGAGCGTCCAGTCGCGGTTGTTCACCGCATCGACCTGGAACGGCTTCGGCATCAGCGCCGTATCGAGCTGCATCCGCACCGATGCCGTGTAGGTTTCGCCCGAGCGCACCTGGCTGCGGTCGATCACGTGCCACGATGTGATGTGCCTGACGACCGCGAGCGCATCCTTCAGCGACGGGAAACCGAGCTGCAGGCCGCCCGTCGACACGCGGTACTCGCGCGTGAGCGGCTGGAACGACAGGCGGATCGTCTGCGACACCGATACCGGCTGTTCGTCAAGCCAGTACCAGCGCGCGCGGCTCAACTCGAAATCCGTCGTGAAATACACCGGAATGCCTTTGTTGACGGCATCCTCGAGGCTCGGGTTCAGTTCGAAATCGAAGCGGGCGTCGAGGCTCCAGCCGCTTCCGTCGGCCTGGAGCGACGCGCGCTGCACGGCGATCGACTCGGCATGCGCCGGCCGGACGACAGCCAGGCACAGCGTCAACGCGACCATCAGGACGGCCGCGAGCCGAAGTGGAAAAAGGTGTTTGATCGTCACCGTTTCTGAAACCGCGCGTAGAAAAATCCGTCGTGATCGGTGTTCTGGTCGAGTGCGCCGGCGGCCGCCCCTCCCTGCACTCCGCCCGGCAGCAGTTGGCCGGGGGCGTCCAATCGTACCGCATCTTCACAGGCCGCTTCAAACCAGCGGGCCTGCAATTCGCCTTCTTCGGGGAAGACCGAACAGGTCACGTAAAGCAGTTCGCCGCCCGGCTTCACGAGCGGCCACAACGCCGACAGGATGCGACGCTGTTCCGCGACGAGCGCCGGGATGTCGGCCTCGCGGCGCAGCCAGCGGATGTCCGGGTGACGACGCACGATACCGGACGCCGAGCACGGCACGTCGGCCAGGATACGATCGAACGGGCGCCCGTCGTACCACGCGTCGGGCGCACCCGCATCGCCGACGCGCACGTCCGCCGCGAGCGACAGCCGCACGAGGTTCTCGCCGATCCGCGCCGCGCGCGCGGCGTCGCTTTCCAGCGCAACGACTTCCGCATCGGCGAGTTCGAGAATATGACCGGTCTTGCCGCCGGGTGCCGCGCATGCGTCGAGCACGCGCATGCCGTCACGCGCGCCAAGCCATTCGGCTGCGAGCTGCGCACCGGCATCCTGCACCGACACGACGCCGTCGGCAAACCCCGGAATGCGATCGACCGGCAGCGCCGACGCGAGCCGCACTGCATGCTTGCCGATCGCGGTCGCTTCGATTCCGCTCGCCCGCAGCGTATCGAGATACGCGTCGACGCTCGCGCGGCGCGCATTCACGCGCAGCGTCAGCGGCCCCTGGCGCTCGCCGGCCGCGAGGATCGCCTGCCATGCGTCGGGCCACGCGCGCTTCACCGAATCGACCCACCACGCGCGGTAATTCCAGCGCGCGACGACATCGTCCTGCAGCGCCGCGACGAGCGCGTCGCGCTCGCGCAGGAAACGGCGCAGCACCGCATTGACCATCCCCTTCGCGAACGCGCATTCGCGGCGGGCGCCGATCACGGTCACGGCCTGGTCGACCACCGTGAACGGCGGATACGCGGCCTCGTCCGCCGGATCGAGCAACAGCGCGAGCGCGCCGGCAAGGACTGCGTGCACATGCGCGGGCGGCGCCTTGCTGACGAGCCGGCCGATCAGCCAGTCCGCACTGCCGAGACGGCGCATCGTCCGGTAGGCGACGTCCTGCGTCGCCCCGCGCGCAAGGGCCTGCGTACCGGACGCCATCTGCGCGAAAACCGCCGAGAGTGCCGCCGGCAGCGCGGTGCCGCGTCGTACCGCATCGACCGCCTGCGCGGCCGCGTCGAGCGCGAGGCCGAGCGAATCGGGCGCGAGATGCAGCGCGGACAGGCGCGCCGGGCGGCCGGAAGAAGACGGAGCGGTAGAACGGGTTCGTGTCATCGGAGCAAATTCGGCAAACAAGCGCGGCAAGCAAATACGGCAAACGGCGGGATCGCGGCACTCGCGTGGCCCCGCGGCCCCAAACCGGGCATTGTAGCGTGCGACGTTGCAGCCCCTTTGGCCCCTTTACGGCACGCACAAATGAAAACCCCGCAGCGCGAAGCGTGCGGGGTGGCGTAGCGGCCCCCGAGCGGCAACTGCCGCACGGGGTGCCGTGGCTCAATCGAAGCGGCCGGTACGCGCCATCTCCATCAGGCGCGCGATGCGCTCCTCGGTGGCCGGGTGCGTCGAGAACAGGTTCTGCAATCCGCCACCATGCAACGGATTCATGATCATCATCTGCGCCGTGGCCGGATGCGCTTCCGCCGCCTGGAACGGAATGCCTGCCGCATAACGATGGATCTTGTCGAGCGCGGTTGCGAGCGACTGCGGATCGCCGGAAATCTGCGCGCCGCCGCGGTCGGCCTCGAACTCGCGTGCCCGCGAGATCGCCATCTGGATCAGCGCGCCGGCGATCGGCGCGAGCAGCGCGACCGCGATACCCGCGATCGGATTGGCCGGCCGGCCGTTCTCGTCGCGCCCGCCGAAGAACATCGCGAAGTTCGCGAGCGCCGAGATCGCGCCCGCCATCGTCGCGGTGATCGTCGAGATCAGGATGTCGCGATGCTTCACGTGTGCAAGCTCGTGCGCCATCACGCCGCGCATCTCGCGCTCCGACAGTACGCGCAGGATGCCCGTCGTCGCGGCGACCGCCGCGTGCTCGGGGTTGCGGCCCGTCGCGAACGCGTTCGGCGCATCCTCGTTGATCAGGTAGACGCGCGGCATCGGCAGGTTCGCGCGCGTGGCCAGCTCGCGCACCATCCGGTAGAACTGCGGCGCCGTGTTCTCGTCGACTTCCTGCGCGTTGTACATGCGCAGCACCATCTTGTCGGAGAACCAGTACGAGAAGAAATTCATGCCGAGCGCGAACAGCAGCGCGATCGTCATGCCGCGCGAGCCGCCGATCATCCCGCCGATCACGATGAACAGGGCCGTGATCGCGGCCATCAGCATCGCCGTTTTGACCCAATTGAACATACCCACTCCTTATCCGTCAGGGGACCCGCCGCACATCACAAGGCACGGTGGAAAATTGTAAGCGATTTGTTAGATAAGGTCTTGCCGGAAAAATTCAATCTCAGCGTTGCGATGCCGCAAGACGAAGGCCGAGGCCGACGAAAGCGCTGCCGACCGTGCGGTCGAGCCACTTCCTGACACCCGGCTTGCCGGAAAAGCGCGCCGTGACACTGCCCGCAACCCAGGCGACGAGGCTGGTCCACACCGTGCTCATCGCGACGAACACGCCGCCGAGGGTCAGGAACGCCAATGCCTTGTGCGGGCTGTCGGCCGACACGAATTGCGGGAAGAACGACACGAAGAACAGCACCACCTTCGGGTTCAGCACGTTGGTCCAGAAACCCTGCATGAACAGCTGGCGCAGCGGCTTCGCGGCTTGCGCGGCCGCCTTGCCCGACGGCTCGGCCGCCTGCTTCGCGATGATCATCCGCACGCCGAGGTAGATCAGGTAGGCGGCGCCAACCAGCTTGATCACCGTGAACGCGGCAGCCGATGCCGCGAGCAGCGCGGTCAGGCCGAATGCGCAGGCGAGCGCGTGCACGCAGCAGCCGGCCGAAATGCCCAACGCCGACATCAGCCCCGCGCCGCGGCCCTGCGCGACACTGCGGCCGACGATATAGGCCGTATCGGGGCCGGGCGTGACGTTCAGCAGGAAGACTGCCAGCACGAAGAAGCCGAAATGGGTGATGCCGAACATGAAAACCTCGAAACCTGAGAGCGCAGGGAAATTCTACGCGCGCCTGCCACACCACGCGACTCGGCCGTCCGGCCGATTGCGCACGCCCGGCAGGCCGTGTCGAATGGCGGTCAGGCCGCCTCAGGCAACGTCGGTCAGCGCAAAACGCTGGCCCGCGGCGAGCGGCGAACCGGCCAGGAACTCGCGGGCGGGCAGCCGCTTGCCGCCCGGCTTCTGCAACTGCGTGATGCGCAGCGCACCGCTGCCGCACGCGACGACCACGCCTTCCGGCGCGGCTTCGACGATCGTGCCGGGCAGCGCGTCGCCGCGCGCCGCCACGGGCTCGGCCGCCCACAGCTTGATCGCCGCGCCATCGAGCGTCGCGACGCAGCCCGGGAACGGATCGAACGCACGCACCTGGCGCGCGAGCACGTCGGCCGGCTTGCGCCAGTCGAGCGCCGCTTCGTGCTTGCCGATCTTTTCCGCGTAAGTCACGCCGTCGGCCGGTTGCGGCGTGGCCGGCAGCACACCGTCGCGCTCGAGCTGCACGAGCGCGTCGACGATCAGTCGCGCACCTTCGGCAGCGAGCCGGTCGTGCAGGGTCGCGGTCGTCTCGTCCGGCGCGATCGCGATGCGCGCCTCCTCGATCATCGCGCCGGTGTCGAGGCCGATGTCCATCTGCATCAGCGTGACGCCCGTCTCGGCGTCGCCGGCCTCGATCGCGCGGTGGATCGGCGCGGCGCCGCGCCAGCGCGGCAGCAGCGATGCGTGAATGTTGATGCAGCCGCCACGCGGAATGTCGAGCACCTCCTGCGGCAGCAGCAGGCCGTATGCGGCGACCACCATCACGTCATGCGGAGTCGAGCGCAGCAGCTCGATCGCGTCGGCCGCCTCCGCCGGGTACTTGCCCGTGCGCCGCAGCGACGGCGGCTGCGCGACGGGCATCCCGTGCTCGACGGCGTAGCGCTTCACCGCGCTTGCCTGCAGCTTCATCCCGCGCCCGGCAGGGCGATCGGGCTGGGTCAGCACGAGCGGCACCGGAAAACCGGCCTCGTGGATCGCGGCCAGGGCAGCCGCGGCAAATTCCGGCGTGCCGGCAAAAATCACGCGCAACGTATGGGTCATGACAGCTTTCGGGGTCGGGCAGGGCGAACGCGCGTCACATCGCGCGTTCGAGTTTCTTCATCTTCGTCTTGATGCGCGTCTGCTTGAGCGGCGACAGGTATTCGACGAACACGCGCCCCATCAGGTGATCCATCTCGTGCTGGACACACACGGCCAGCAGGCCCTCGCAGTCGAGCTCGAAGGTCTCGCCCTGCTCGTTGAGCGCACGCACGCGCACATGATCGGGACGCTCGACTTCGTCGTAGATGCCGGGCACCGACAGGCAACCCTCTTCGTAGATCTGCTTCTCGTCGCTCGACCACACGATCTCGGGGTTGATGAACGCGCGCAGCTCGTTCTTCTCCTCGGAGACGTCGATCACGATCACGCGCTCGTGCACGTCGACCTGCGTGGCCGCCAGGCCGATGCCGGGCGCTGCGTACATGGTTTCGGCCATGTCGGCGACGAGCTTGCGGATCCGGTCGTCGACCTTGTCGACGGGCTTTGCGACCTTGTGCAGCCGCTTGTCGGGGTAATGAAGAATATTGAGTAAAGCCATGGCGTTCGGTATTCGTGGGGCGGCATGCCGCATCGGCCATCCGGCCAGCTGGCGGTGCCGCCGGGATGCAATGAAGATGAGGCGGACGCGCGGCGAATCAATGCCGCGGATCACGCCTCCTGCAATTGGCCGGGCGCCTGCGCGCGCGGCCCTGTCGAGTATTTCGGATGATGAAAATTTTATCATGGCGCCACGCGGTCCGCTGGCCGCCGCATTCGAGGAGCGCCTCATGTCGCCGCAAGTGCTGACCGCCTCCGCGCTGCGCGCGTGGCTGCAGCTCGCGCATGCGCCCGGCCTCGCACCCGCCGTGCTGCAGGCACTGCTCGACGCGTTCGGCTCGCCGGATGCGCTGCTGCGCGCGTCCGTCCAGGCGATCGCCGCCGCAACCAGCCCCGCCGCGGCCCAGGCCGTGCGCGCGAGCGAGCGCGGCGACCTCGACGCGCGCACCGACGCCGTGCTCGCCTGGCTCGACGCGCCGGGCAACGCGCTCGTCACGCTCAACGATCCGGCCTACCCGCCGCGGCTGCGCGACCTGCACGATCCGCCGCCGCTGCTATATGTAAAGGGCCGTCTCGACCTGCTGCACGCGCGCGGTCTCGCCGTGGTCGGCAGCCGCCACGCGACGCCGCAGGGTCTCGCCGACGCGACGCGCTTCGCCCGCGAGCTGTCCGACGCCGGGCTTCCGGTCGTGTCGGGCCTCGCGCTCGGAATCGACGGCGCCGCGCATCGCGGCGGGCTCGACGGCCGGTCAGGCACGGTCGCGGTGATCGCGACCGGCGCCGATCTCGTCTATCCGGCGCGACACCGTGCGCTCGCCCACGAAATCGCCGCTCACGGCGCGATCGTGTCGGAGTGGCCGCTCGGCACACCAGCCCGCGCCGCACACTTCCCGCAACGCAACCGGCTGATCGCCGCGCTCGCGATCGGCGTACTCGTCGTCGAGGCCGCCCCGCGCTCCGGCTCGCTGATCACCGCGCGGCTCGCGAACGAACTGGGGCGCGATGTGTTCGCGATGCCGGGCTCGATCCATGCGCCGCTCGCGCAGGGCTGCCACGCACTGATCCGCGACGGCGCGAAGCTGACAGCGGCGCCGCTCGACGTGCTCGAGGAGTACGGGCTGGGCGAACCGGCTGTTCACGCGGCGGGCGATGCATCGTGCACCGGAAATCAGCTCGCCAGCGCCGCCAACCTCCGCGGAACCGAGGCTGCCGGCGTCATGCAGGCCGATCCGCTCGTTGCAGCCGGCCCGCCGGCGCGAGTCGAAGCATCGCCGGCGCTACCCCACTGCCCGTCCGAACAGGCCGTACTCGCCGCACTGGGATACGGCCCCGTCACCTACGAATGGCTCGCCGAACACAGCGGCCTCGCCGACGACGTGCTGCACGGCGCGCTGCTCGCGCTCGAGCTGGCCGGTCGCGTCGCGAGCGTCCCCGGCGGACGCTTCGCGCGCCTTGACGCAGCGCCCACCCCGGCCACGCACGGCGTGCTACATTCCCCCGCATAGGGGCGGCCAAGCCGCCGACGATATCCAAGGAAATCCATGCCCGCGCTGAACCTCGACACCGATGCGGATCGGATCGCCGAGCGCCTCGCCGATCCCGGCACGTTGCTCGTCGCCTGCCTGTGCGCCGAGTGGTGCGGCACGTGCCGCGACTACCGGACGGCCTTCGACCAGCTCGCCGACGCGCATCCGGACGCCTGCTTCGCCTGGATCGACATCGAAACGCATGCCGACCAGCTCGACGATCTCGACGTCGAGAACTTCCCGACGATCCTGATCGAAGATACCCACACCGCACGTTTCTTCGGCACGGTGCTGCCGCATGCGGCAATCGTCGAGCGGATGCTGTCCGACCTGAGTGCGGTACCCGGTGCGCCGCACGCACCGAAATTGCGCAACGTCCTGACCGTCGAAGCCTGAATTCGCGAGCCGGCCCGGTGGTTTTGCGCCCGTTTGCGCGCGCCGCCGCGCCGGGCGCTTGCCGCCGTTGCAGGCCCCCTCTATGATGAGCCGCTTTTTGCACGCCGAGCCGCCGTCGCGTCGGCGTGTGCTATAAAGCGGTCGTTAAAGGGACCCACAACCGGCGAACCCGGTCTACCAACACACACCTGTCATGTCCAAAGCACTGATCATTGCGGAAAAGCCTTCTGTCGCGAACGACATCGCACGCGCTTTGGGCGGCTTTACCAAGCATGACGAGTATTACGAGAGCGACGATTTCGTCCTTTCGTCCGCTGTCGGCCACTTGCTGGAAATCGCCGCCCCGGAAGAGTACGAGGTCAAGCGCGGGAAATGGAGCTTCGCGCATCTGCCCGTCATCCCCCCGCATTTCGACCTGAACCCGATCGCAAAAAGCGAGTCGCGCCTCAAGGTGCTCACGAAGCTGATGAAGCGCAAGGACGTCGACCGCCTGATCAACGCATGTGACGCGGGGCGCGAGGGCGAGCTGATTTTCCGCCTGATCGCGCAGCACGCGAAGGCGAAGCAGCCGGTCCAGCGCCTGTGGCTGCAGTCGATGACCCCGCAGGCGATCCGCGACGGCTTCGCGAACCTGCGCAGCGACACCGACATGCAGCCGCTCGCCGACGCCGCACGCTGCCGCTCGGAAGCCGACTGGCTCGTCGGGATCAACGGCACCCGCGCGATGACCGCGTTCAACAGCAAGGGCGGCGGCTTCTTCCTGACGACAGTTGGCCGCGTTCAGACGCCAACACTGTCGATCGTCGTCGAACGCGAAGAGAAAATCCGCCGCTTCATCCCGCGCGACTACTGGGAAGTGAAGGCGGAATTCGCGTGCGCGGGCGGCTTCTACGAAGGCAAGTGGTTCGACCCGAAATTCAAGCGCGACGAATTCGATCCGGAAAAGCGCGACTCCCGCCTGTGGAGCCTGCCGGCTGCCGAAACGATCGTCGCCGCGTGCCGCGACCAGGTCGGCACGGTCTCGGAGGAATCGAAGCCGTCGACACAACTGTCGCCGCTGCTGTTCGACCTGACGAGCCTGCAGCGCGAAGCGAACAGCCGCTTCGGCTTCTCCGCGAAGAACACGCTCGGTCTCGCGCAGGCGCTGTATGAAAAGCACAAGGTGCTGACCTACCCGCGTACCGACGCGCGCGCGCTGCCGGAAGACTATCTGTCGACGGTCCAGTCCACGCTCGAGATGCTCAAGGAGAGCCACAACTACCTGCCGCATGCGAAGCAGGTGCTCGACAAGGGCTGGGTGAAGCCGAACAAGCGCATCTTCGACAACTCGAAGATCAGCGACCACTTCGCAATCATCCCGACGCTGCAGGCACCGAAGTCGCTGTCCGAGCCGGAGCAGAAGCTGTACGACATGGTCGTGAAGCGCTTCCTCGCCGTGTTCTTCCCGGCCGCCGAATTCCGTGTCACGACGCGGATCACCGAAGTCGCCGGCCATCACTTCAAGACCGAAGGCAAGGTGCTCGTCGAGCCGGGCTGGCTGCAGGTGTACGGCCGCGACGCCGAAGGCGCGGACGCGAACCTCGTGCCGGTGCAGAAGGACGAGAAGGTGAAGACGGACGAAATCGCCGCCGTCGCGCTCGTCACGAAGCCGCCCGCTCGCTATTCGGAAGCGACGCTGCTGTCCGCGATGGAAGGCGCGGGCAAGCTCGTCGAAGACGACGAACTGCGCGAAGCCATGGCCGCGAAGGGCCTCGGCACGCCGGCCACGCGTGCGGCGATCATCGAAGGCCTGCTCGGCGAAAAGTACCTCGTGCGTGAAGGCCGCGAACTGATCCCGACCGCGAAGGCGTTCCAGCTGATGACGCTGCTACGCGGGCTCGGCGTGAAGGAACTGACCGCGCCGGAGCTCACCGGCGAATGGGAATACAAGCTGTCGCAGATGGAGCGCGGCAACCTCGGGCGCGACGCCTTCATGCAGGAAATCGCCCGCATGACGCAGCAGATCGTCAAGCGCGCGAAGGAATACGATTCCGACACGATCCCCGGCGATTACGCGACGCTCGAGACGCCGTGTCCGAACTGCGGCGGCCAGGTGAAGGAAAACTACCGCCGCTTCGCGTGCACGAAGTGCGAGTTCTCGATCTCGAAGATCCCGGGCAGCCGGCAGTTCGAGATCGCGGAAGTCGAGGAACTGCTGCGGGAAAAGACGATCGGCCCGCTTTCCGGATTCCGCAGCAAGATGGGCCGCCCGTTCTCGGCGATCCTGAAGCTCTCGTTCGACGACGAGACGAAGAACTACAAGCTCGAGTTCGATTTCGGCCAGGATACGGGCGGCGAGGAAGGCGAGGCGCCCGACTTCTCGACGCAGGAACCGGTCGGCGCGTGCCCGAAGTGCAAGGGCCGCGTGTTCGAGCACGGGATGAGCTACGTGTGCGAGCACTCGGTGGCCAACCCGAAGACGTGCGACTTCCGCTCGGGCAAGGTGATCCTGCAGCAGGAAATCACGCGCGAGCAGATGGGCAAGCTGTTGGCCGACGGCCGCACGGATCTGCTGCCGAACTTCAAGTCGTCGCGTACCGGCCGCAACTTCAAGGCGTTCCTCGTGAAGCAGCCGGACGGCAAGATCGGCTTCGAGTTCGAGAAGAAGGAACCGAAAGCCGCCGCCGCGAAGAAGACTGCGAAATCGGCGACGAAGGATGCCGAAACCGTGACGGAAGGTGCAGACGAGAAACCGGCACCGGCTCGCAAGACCGCCGCGAAGACTGCCGCCACCAAGACGGCGGCTCGCAAGACGACGACCCGCAAGACGGGCTCGTAACAGCCTGGACGCCGGGGCTGGCTTTCTCCCGGCGCGCCCTGCTTCGTCAGGCAGCCATAAAAAAACGCGGATCGACTGCTCGATCCGCGTTTTTCTTTGTGCCGGCGGTAACCGACGCCCGGCCGCCCGGGCCGTCGCGCCGTTACAGCGGCGACGGCGCCGCGACGCGCGTGCGCGGCGAACGCGGCAGGCGCGGCGACAGGTTCGGGTCGGCCGATTCCGGTTGCTCGGCACGCGTCTCGACACCGATCGGCGCGAGCGCGGAGCTCTGCGCGGCCCACTGCTCACCCATCGTCGCGTCGGTCGAGTGGCTGAAATGCTCGACGAGGTGGTCGATGAACGTGCGCACCTTCGCGGGCAGATGGCGCCGGCTCGGGTAAGCGATGTTGATCTCGACCTGCGGCAGCCGGAAATCCGGCAGCAACCGCACGAGCGCACCGCGCGCGATGTCGCCGCCGATCAGGTAGCTCGGCAGGATCGCGACCCCCATCCCGAGCAACGCGAACTGGCGCAGCATCGCGGTGTTGTTCGCGACGATCACGTTGGTCGGGCGCACGCGCACCTCACCGTCCGGCCCCGTGAACACACGCTCGTCGCCCCAGTATTCGGTCGGCAGGCTCAGGCTCGGATGCTCGGCGAGATGCTCCGGATGGGTCGGCACGCCGTGCTTCTCCAGATAGCTCGGCGTCGCGCACACGGTCATGCAGCCGGTGGTCAGGCGCCGCGTGACGATGCTCGCGCTGCGCATCTGGCGCGTGACGACGATGCCGACATCGAAACCTTCCTCGACCAGATCGACCTGCCGGTCGACCAGCGTGAGATCCGGCACCACTTTCGGGAAATTCTCCGTGTACGACTGCAACACGGGCGCGAGGTTATGCAGGCCGAACACGACCGGCGCAACGATGCGCAGCGTGCCGACCGGCTCGTGATTGCGTGCGACGACCATCTGCTCGACGTCTTCCAGCTCATCGAGGATCTGGCGGGCACGCTCCAGATAGACCTGGCCTGACTCGGTCAGGGAAAGGCTGCGCGTGGTGCGGTTCAGCAAACGCGTGCCGAGCCTGCCCTCCAGATCGGCGACGTGACGCGTCGCGACCGCGTTGGAGATATCCATTGCACTCGCGGCCCGCGCGAAACTGCCGAGATCTGCAACCTTGACGAACACGCGCATCGACTGCAAATGATCCATAAACGACTCCTGCCGCTGTTACAACTTCAAAAAGATGAAGCAAATGCGTAATTCTCCTACGACAGCGGAAATGATGCAGAGTTGCTCAACAAGGCCCCGGTTGACGATAAAAATAGTCAAAAATCCTCGCCCTCTGCGGATAGTTGATCCAATTATTCCGATTGAGACAACAATTGGGTGAACCTCGTCGTGTAAGCGGCCGAATCAGGAAGGACGTATTTGATGCGACACAACAGCGCACCCTTCTGCCCTTCCCGCGAGCGGCGCCGGGTCAGGCCGCCGCCAATTGCGGCGGAGCGTAACAACCTGTTAAAAAGACACCACGAAGGCGGCTGACATAGCATCATGTCGGCCCCGGCCGGGCGGGACGGGTGCGCGAGGTGCGCCGCCGCCACCGCCGCTTTCAACGCGCGACACCCGCTCATCATGAAAATTGCCATCCTCGACGACTACCAGGACGCCGTCCGCAAGCTGAACTGCTTCGAGATGCTTGCCGGCCACGACGTGAAGGTCTTCAACAATACGGTGCGCGGATTGGGACAACTCGCCAGCCGTCTGGCGGAAGTCGAGGCGCTCGTGCTGATTCGCGAACGGACCCCGATTTCGTCGCAACTGCTCGCAAAGCTGCCGAACCTGCGCATGATCAGCCAGACCGGCCGCGTGTCGAGCCACATCGATCTCGAAGCCTGTACCGACCGCGGCATCGCGGTGCTCGAAGGCACGGGCTCGCCGGTCGCCCCCGCCGAACTGACCTGGGCGCTCGTGATGGCCGCCCAGCGCCGCATTCCTCAGTACGTCGCGAACCTGAAGCAGGGCGCCTGGCAGCAGTCGGGCCTGAAGACGTCGGCCATGCCGCCGAACTTCGGCCTCGGCCAGGTGCTGCGCGGCCAGACGCTCGGCATCTGGGGCTACGGCAAGATCGGCCGGCTCGTCGCCGGCTACGGCAAGGCGTTCGGGATGAACGTGCTGATCTGGGGCCGCGAGCATTCGCTCGAGGCCGCGCGCGCCGACGGCTATACGGCCGCCGAAAGCCGCGAAGCGCTGTTCGAGCAGAGCGACGTGCTGTCGCTGCACCTGCGCATGCATGACGACACGCGCGGGATCGTGAAGCAGGAAGACCTGATGCGGATGAAGCCGACGTCGCTGCTCGTCAACACGAGCCGCGCCGAACTGCTCGAGGAAAACGCACTGGTCAACGCGCTGTCGCACAACCGTCCGGGGATGGTCGCGATCGACGTGTTCGAGAGCGAGCCGATCCTGCAGGGCTACAGCCTGCTGCGAATGGAAAACGTGATCTGCACGCCGCACATCGGCTACGTCGAGCGCGAAAGCTACGAGCTCTACTTCAGCGCGGCGTTCCGCAACATCCTCGCGTTCGACGACGGCGACATGTCGAGCGTTGCCAACCCGGAAGCGCTGACGCCGATCCGCAAGCGCTGACCGCGCGGGCTGCGCACGCCGCAGCCCCGCTCCTCCATTCCCGATCGTCAGGCGGCCACGCGGCCGCCCGTCATCGCGCCGACGCGCGTGAGGAAATGCTCGCCGTCGCGCCGACCGAGATCGTACGCATGCCGCATCTGCGACGGGCTCGTGTAATCCCAACTCGAAATCGGCACCTTGCTCGAAGGCTGGACGTACAGCCGGCGCTGCTCGCCATGCGCGACCGTGAACATCTGCGGGCGCGGATACAGCCGCGTGACGAGCACCAGCACGTCGCCCGGCGTCGGGTCGAGCGCGTCGACCGGCACGTTGTCGACCATCCCGCCGTCGAGCACCGGCCGGCCGCCGCGGCGCAGCACCGGCGTGAACGGCGGCGTGCAGGACGACTGCAGGATCAGGTCGGCGAGTTCCTCGACTTGCGTGCAGGCCTGCGCACGCACGAATTCGGGCCGAAAGCCGAGCGTGCGCCCGAGCGTCGGGTGCAGCGTCTTGCGCACGTACTTCTCGATGTTGTACGCGACGAGACCGGCGGCGACTGCGCTGCGCGCACCGAGCCAGCGCGGCACATGCGACACGCCGATGCGGATCTCCGGCGCCGCGGCAAGCTTCGCGAACGGTTCGCCGTAGATGTCGAGCAGCGCCTGACGGTAAATCCGGTAATGCGGAAACACGGGCTCGCGCCCGAACAGGTTGCCCCAGTACGCGTTCTTCCGGTTGTGGCGCAGCGCCTCTTCGTAATAGCGCATCACCCAGGCGGCGTCGCGTGTATACAGCATGCAGGCGGTTGCCGCGCCGGCCGAGATACCGGTGATCACGCGCGGACGCAGGCCGAGCGCCGGCTGCGCGACGTCCCAGAAGCCGGCCTGCCACCAGCAGCGATTGCCGCCGCCCGCAAAGACGATCTGGTCGAACATCGCGCCGCTCAGCTGACGAGCGCGTAGGTCGACGTCGCGTGAACGGCCATCTTGCCGTCTTCGTCGAACAGCTCGACTTCGCCGAATACGAGATTGCGCCCCATCCGCAGCACGCGCGCGGTGACGAGCACGTCGCCCTTGCGCACGGGACGCATGAAGTTCGTGTTCAACGACACGGTCGTCATCGGCCGGAACTCGCCGAGCGCGGCCGAGATCGCGACCACCATCGCGGTATCGGCGGCCGCCGTGAACACCTGGCCGCAGATCACACCGCCCGAATGGCGGAATTCGCCGGAAAACGGCAGGCGCAGCGTGACGCTGTCGTCGCCGATCGACACGGGGACCAGACCGAGCGAGCGGACCCAGGGGGCCAGCAGGCGATCCAGCAATTCGCGGACTGCGTTTTCGTCCATCTTCGAAAGCCCAGAAAGCGTTGCGCGACCGCCGCGCAACACGTGTGGCGTCATCATACCGGGAGCACGAAAACTGCGATCGCTCGTTATCGGGCCGGCAGCCACCGTTGTCGTGACGAAATATTCTCAGGAAATTTGCAGAAAGGACTTGCCAAGCCTGAAATGCTCGTGCATAATCTTTCTTCTGTTGGGGGCGTTAGCTCAGTTGGTAGAGCAGCGGACTCTTAATCCGTAGGTCGAGTGTTCGAGTCACTCACGCCCCACCAGGAATTTCAAAGGCCGGTCAGCGCAAGCTGACCGGCCTTTTCCGTTTACGCCGCTTTCCTGCCGTTTTTCATTTACGCCGCCTCGCTTCGCGTTGCGCGCCCCTCGCGGTACGCGAGCGCACCCATCTTCCGCATCGTTTCCGCTAGAATCGTCCGACAAATATCACACGACCGGCGCAGGCACTGTGGTTCGCCCGCCGGCACTGAGAGAGCATGGGACGTCAGACATGGAAGCATGTGAACGGGACGCGACCATTCAGAGGGCCTGGTTGCGCCGATATCGGCCGGTTCGGCGGGTCGCGCGATCCCTCCGATCAAGCCGGAATCCGCAGTGCGAAGCACGACGAACCGGATCCGGTCATGCCGGGTAGGGACGCACTCGTCGCGATGGCGCTCGGCGTCGTGCTGCTCGTACTGGCCGCCATGCTCGCCGTGACGGCCGGGCAGGCGACCGGCCAGCTGGTCCGTGCACCGGGCACGGTCGTGCGCATCGTGCAGGACAGCGACGCGATGCGCGCGTACCGGCCGATCGTCGCGTACCTCGCGAACGACGGCCAGCGTCGCGAAGTCGCCGGCAATACCGCATCGACCGTCCCCGCCTACGACATCGGCGAGAACGTCGAGGTATGGCTCGACCCCGGCCACCCCGAACGCCCCGCGCTGATCGACGATTTCGCGCAACGCTGGTTTCCGGCAATCGTGCCGGCGCTGCTCGCCATCGCATCGTTCGCGATCGGCGGCCTGCTGATCGCCGGCGAGCGCCGGCGCCGGTCGTCCGCCCCGCCGCCGGCCCGCCGCGCCCGCAAGCACGTGCGCAGCCGCTGGGATATCGCGATCGTGCTGATTCCGATCGCGATCGGCACGGGCTTCATCGCCGGCGCCGGTGCGGCCGGCCTGCGCCAGTGGCAGGTCATCCATCACTATGCGCGTTCCACCGGCCATGTCGTCGAGATCGCGAAAAACACGCACTCGCCCCGCGCGCGCACGTCGCTGTATTCGGCGATCGTCGCGTTCACGACCGACAGCGGACGCCAGATCAAGTTCGCGCAGGGTTCGGCGTCGTCGCATCCGGGCCTGCACGAAGGCGAAGCGGTCAACGTGCTGTACGACCCCGTCACACCCGAGCGCGCGGTGGTCGACCGCTTCTGGGATCACTGGGGCCTCACGGCCATCCTGTTCGCGATCGGCGCACCGTTCCTCGCGGCCGGGCTGTTCATCGCCGCGACGCTGTGGCCGGAACATCCGCCGCACGAAGCCGCGCCATGACGTTCGCGTGCCGGCCGCGCACCGCGCGGCACGACGACCAGCTCGGCGCGCACGTCACCGCTCCCTGAACGCCTCCACTTTCGCGCGGTTCCCGCAGGTGCGCATGTCGCACCAGCGCCGCCCGACACCGCGCCCGCGATCGACGAAGAACCACGTGCAACGGCCGCACTGGCGCACGCGCGCAAATTCGTCGCTGCGCAGCAGATGCTCGAACCCGAGTGCGGCCGCGTCGACCCAGCGCGACGCGACGCGCGCGTCGGGCCGCCACGCGAACCGGCCGTCGACCGCATCGAACGCGCTGCGCCCGATCGCCTCGCGGATCGCAACGGCGAGCCGGCCCGCCGCGCGCGCGCCGGCAGTGCCGCCACTGCCGGCCGTCAGGTGTGCGATCGCGGTGTAAGCCTCCTCGCGAAAGCGACGCAGCGCGACCAGTGCGTCGGCGTCGTCCTGCCGCGCATGACGCAGAAGCCGCGCCAGATCGGCCGGCACCAGCAACCCCGATCGCTCCACCCAGGCATGCACGGCCGGCCAGTCGACGAACTTGTCCGCGTCGCGCGTCTTGCCCGTGTCGGCCACCGTGTTGAGGAAGTCGAGCGCCGGATGGCCGCCGACGAAATCGGCTGCCCCCCATTCATGCGCATGTCGCACGGGTTCGTGTCGAGTAACCATTTATTTTCACCTATCGGTTTCACACCCGAACAATCCGGAGTAACCTGTTAACAACCAAAACAGGTTAGCACGGAGATGCCGATGCTCGAACTCGCCAACCGCTTCATTTTCGAAGGCCACCGGATTGCCTGGGGAACGTTCGGCGAAGGCCCGCCGCTCGTGCTCGTGCACGGCACGCCGTTTTCGTCGCAGGTGTGGCGGCGGATCGCACCGTGGCTCGCGCGCCGTCATCGCGTGTTCTTCTACGACCTGCTCGGCTACGGTCAATCCGACATGCCGGATGCGGACGTGTCGCTCGGCCGCCAGAACGCGCTGTTCGGCGCGATGCTCGACGAGTGGAAGATTTCGCGACCGCGCGTGCTCGCGCACGACTACGGCGGCGCCACCGTGCTGCGCGCGCACTTCCTCGACGGTGTCGCCTATGCGGATCTCACGCTCGTGAACCCGGTCGCGATTGCGCCGCAGGGTTCGCCGTTCGTGCGCCACGTCGCGCAGCACGAAGCCGCCTTCACCGGATTGCCCGCGTATGCGCATCACGCACTCGTGTCGGCCTATCTCGGCAACGCCGTCGCCCGGCCGCTGAGCGACGAGGCGCTGTCGATCTACCGCGCGCCGTGGCTCACGCCAGTCGGCCAGGCCGCGTTCTATCGCCAGATCGCGCAGATGCGCCAGCACTACATCGAGGAAGCCGAGGCCCGTTATGCGCCACCGGACTTTCCGGTGCGCATCGTGTGGGGCGAGGACGACGCGTGGATTCCGCTCGAACAGGGGCAGGCGCTGGCCGATCGCATCGCCGGCGGCCAGCTGATCAGGGTGCCGCGCGCGGGCCACCTGGTGCAGGAAGATGCGCCGGAAGCGATCGTCGCGGCGGTGCTCGACCGGCCCGGGAAAGGTTGACGCCGCCTGTACCGCGTGTCGCGTGCCGCGTCAGAACACCGGCACGCCCTGCGCGAGCGTCGAGATGAACTTCGCGGTGCGCGGATCGCGCGGGCCGCCGAACAGGTCGCGCGATGCACCGGCCTCGACCACGCGCCCCTCCGCGAGAAACGCCGCGTCGTGCGCGATCGACGCGGCCAGGCGCAGGTCGTGCGTCGCCATCAGCATCGTCGTGCCTTCGCGCGCGAGCTGGCGCAGCACCTCGACGACTTCGACGGACAGCTCCGGATCGAGTGCCGACGTCGGCTCGTCGCACAGCAGCACCTGCGGCGACGGTGCAAGCGCACGTGCGATCGCGACGCGTTGCTGCTGGCCGCCCGACAGCGTGCCGGGCCACGCGTCGGCCTTGTTCGCGATGCCGACCTTCTCGAGCAGCGCGAGCGCGCGTTCGCGGGCCCGTTCGCGCGACCAGCGCTGCACGGTGACGAGCCCTTCCATCACGTTCTGCACGACGCTCAGGTGCGGAAACAGCTGAAAGTTCTGGAACACCATGCCGGTCTGTCGGCGCACCGCGAACACGGCGTCGCGCGCCGGCCGGTGCGCCGGCGAGAAGTCGATGCGGGCGTCGCCGACCGTCAGCGCACCTGCCTCGGGTACTTCGAGCAGGTTCACGCAACGCAACAGCGTGCTCTTGCCGCTGCCGGACGGCCCGATCAGCGCCGTCACGCTGCCGGGCTGCAAGGCGAGGTCGATCCCGTGCAACACGCGCTGCGTCCCGAACGACTTGTCGATGCGTTCGAGCCGGATCATCGCAACTCCGCCTGGAACAGCGCGTGACGGCCGAAGCGGGTTTCGAGGCGACGCTGCAGCGTGGACAGCACCGAACTGAGCAGCAGATAGATCAGCGCGGCTTCCGTATAGAGGATCATCGGTTCGTAGGTCACGGCCGCGATCCGCTGCGCGGCCTGGAAGATCTCCGGCACGGTCAGCACGGCCGCGAGCGACGTGTCCTTCACCAGCGAAATGAACGAATTCGACAAAGCCGGCAGCGCGACGCGCGCGGCCTGCGGCAGGATCGCGCGGCGCAGCGCCTGCGGGCGCGTCATCGCCATCGAGTACGCGGCCTCCCACTGCCCCTTCGGAATCGATTCGATCACGCCGCGGATCACCTCCGCGTTGTACGCGCCGACGTTCAGCGAGAAGCCGATCACGGCGGCCGTCAGCGGATCGAGCACGATGCCGACGCTCGGCAGGCCGTAGAAGATCACGAACAGCTGCACGAGCAGCGGCGAGCCGCGAAACAGCCAGATGTAGAACCGCACGGCGGCCTGCGCCCAGCGCGGCCCGAACAGCCGCACGAGCGCCGCGCCGAACGCGAGCAGCAGACCGATCGCGAACGACGCGAGCGTGAGCGGAACCGTGAACACGAGCCCCGCGACGAGCAGGGGCTTCAGCGATTCCGCCATCAGGTGAAGCCAGGCCGGCATCGTTCAGCCTCGCGTCACGGCTGCGACACGTCGCGGCCGAAATACTTCTGCGAGATCTTCGCGTAGGTGCCGTCGGCCTTGATGTCCGCGAGCGCCTTGTCGATCGCGGCCACCAGCGCGGGGCTGCCCTTGCGCAGCAGCACGCCCGATGCATCGCTGGCGCCGCCCGCGTCGGTCGCCGCGATCTTCAGTTTCGCGTCCGGCTTGTGCTTGCGGAAATCGAGGTACGACAGCGAATCGTTGATCGTCGCGTCGACGCGGCCCGAGCTCAGCAGGTCGATCGATTCGTTGAAGCCCTGCACCGGCACGACGTCCGCGCCATGCGCGGCCGCGAGCTTGCCGAAATTGCTGGTGAGCGTGTTCGCGGACTTCTTGCCCTTCAGGTCGTCGAACGAGCGGATCGTCGTGTTGTCCGCGCGCACGATCAGCACCGCGCGCGACGTGATGTACGGCGTGGAGAAATCGTATTTCGCCTTGCGCGCGTCGGTGATCGACACTTCGTTGACGACCGCGTCGTAGCGGTTCACGTCGAGGCCGGCGATCAACCCGTCCCACTTGCCTTCGACGAACTGCGGCTTCACGCCGAGACGCTGCGCGATCGCGGTCGCGATGTCGACGTCGAAGCCCGTCAGCTTGCCGGTCTCGTCGTGGTACGTGAACGGCGCGTACGTCCCTTCGGTACCGACCCGGAACACGCCGGACGACTTGATCTGCGACAGGTCGTCGGCCGCCAGTGCGCTCGTGACCGAAACGGCCTGCAGCATGGCGACGACCAGGATGGAGCGAAGGATTTTCATGGTGCGGACCCCGAATGATTGGAGGGAATGATCCCGCGGCACGCGCGTGCCGTTCGAGAAGTCCGCGAATTCTACCGACGCGTCGAGGCACGGCAAAAACGCAAATCGGCTATCGATATGAGCCGATCGAATAACGCGTCGATCAACGCGCCGCTCAACGCACCGATCGACGCGCGCACCGGCCGCGAAACCGGTGCGCGCGGCTTACACACCGCTTACCACGGCAGCGAATACGTCTTCGTATTCGTGAAGCTCTTCATCGCTTCCTGCACGCCTTCCTTGTACCCCAGCCCCGAGTCCTTCACGCCGCCGAACGGCGTCAGCTCGAGTCGGTAGCCCGGCACTTCGCGCACGTTCACGCTGCCGACTTCCAGTTCGGTGATGAAGCGCGTGATGTGGTCGAAGCGGTTCGTGCACACCGACGACGACAGCGCATAGTCGGTGCTGTTCGACATCCTGATCGCTTCGTCGATGTCGCGGAAACGCATGATCGGCGACACGGGCCCGAACGTCTCGTATTTCACGAGCGGCATGTCGGGCGTCACGCGATCGATCACCGTCGGCGAATACAGCGCGCCGTCGCGCACGTTGCCGACCAGCAGCCGCGCCCCGCGCGCGATCGCGTCGTTCACCTGCCGCTCGCAGAACTTCGCGGCCGCTTCGTCGATCACCGTGCCCATGTCCACCGACTGATCGGCCGGATTGCCATACGACCACGCACGCGTTTTTTCGACGACCAGCTCCGTAAAGCGATCGGCCACCGACTCGTGCACGAGCATCCGCTTGATCGCGGTGCAGCGCTGCCCCGAGTTCCTGTACGACCCCGACACCGCGAGCGTGCTCGCTTCGTCGAGATCGGCGTCTTCCATCACGATGATCGGATCGTTGCCGCCGAGTTCGAGCACCGCGCGCCGGTAGCCCATCCGCGCCGCGATCGACTTGCCGATCGATACGCCGCCGGTGAACGTGATGAGGTCGATCGCCGGGTTCGTGATCAGTTCGTCGGCGATCTCCTGCGGGTCGCCGGTGAGCACCTGCAGCATCTGCGGCGGCAGGCCCGCTTCGTACAGGATGTCCGCGAACAGGTAGCACGACAGCGGCACCTTCTCGGACGGCTTCACGACGATCCGGTTGTTGGTCGCGATCGACGGCACGATCTTGTGCGCGACCTGGTTCATCGGGTGGTTGAACGGCGTGATCGCCGAAATCACGCCGAGCAGCGGATCGCGCTGCGTGTACACGCGGCGCTTCTTGCCGTGCGGGGTCAGGTCGCACGAGAAGATCTGCCCGTCGTCCTTCAGCACTTCGCCGGCGCCGAACGTCAGCACATCGGCCACACGCCCCGCCTCGTATGTCGAATCCTTGATGCACAGCCCGGCCTCGGCGGTGATCAGCGCCGCGATCTCCGCCGTGCGCGCCCGCACGATGTCGGCCGCGCGGCGCAGGATCGCCGCGCGATCGTGGCGCGTGAGCGCCGGCCGGTATGCACGCGCGGCCGCGAACGCGCGCCGCACGTCGTCGAGCGTCGCCTTCGGCACGGTGCCGACCAGCGCGCCGTCGTACGGGTTGCGCACTTCGATCACCGCGTCCCGATGAATCCGTTCGCCGTCGATTCGCAGTGCTTCGCGACGAATCTCGCGGACGTCCGTCGATGCTGCAATGGCGTTCATGAGTGTGTCCCCTTGCGGATGCGGATGCATCACTGCAGATGGTTGAGCGCGATGTCGATGATGTCGAAGTTGCGCAGCCGCGCGCGGCCCGTGACGTCGCCGGCGACCGGCTTGCTGAAGATCAGCGGCACGATCTGCTCGGAGATCCCGCCGTGCGAACGCAGCGGCACGTCGAGGCCCGACAGGTCGTGCTTGATGCGGCGCGTGCCGAGCACGACGTCCTGCTTCGAGATCACGATCAGGTCGCCCATGCGCGCGGGCGGCAGCTCGAAGCGCGCGCAGCCCTCCGCGCCCGTCAGCACGACCTCGATGCCGTCGACCGCGGCGAGCCGCGCGCGCAGCGCCTCGGCATCGGCCGACGCCGGCACGTAGACGGTCGCGAACGAGCCGAGCGCGCCGTGGTGCACGACGTACGGATCGGTGATCGGCAGGATCACGCGCGCCGCGTCGTGACCGAGCCACTCGTCGAACAGCTCCTGCAGGTAGATCACGTTCGGCTCGCCGGTTTCATCGTCGTGCTTCGCGTTCATCCCGTGGTCGGCCGTGATCGCGACGATCGCGCCGAGTTCGTCGAGGCGCTGCAGGTACGTGTCCATCATCGCGTAGAACGCGTTTGCGCCTTCCGTGCCGGGCGCGCACTTGTGCTGCACGTAGTCGGTGGTCGACAGGTACATCAGGTCGATCGGGCGCGTCTCGAGCAGGCGCACGCCGGCCGCGAACACGAATTCCGACAGGTCCGCGCTGTACACGCTCGGCACGGGCTTGCCGACCAGCTCGAGCACGTTGTCGATGCCGTTTTCCTCGACGGTCGCCTCGTCGGCCTTTTCCGACGAGAAGCAGATGCCCTTCAGCCCCTTGCCGAGGAGGCGGCGCAGCTTGTCCTTCGCGGTGACGACCGCGACGCGCGCCCCCTGCTCGGCGAAGGTCGCGAGCACGGTGGGGGCGACCAGATACTTCGGATCGTTCATCAGCACCTCGGCGCCGGTGTCGCGATCGTAGAAATAGTTGCCGCTTATCCCATGCACCGCCGGCGGCACGCCCGTCACGATCGACAGGTTGTTCGGGTTCGTGAAGCTCGGCACCACGCACTCGCCCTTGAGCGCCGTGCCCGGTTTCAGCAGTGTGCGCAGGAACGGCGCGACGCCGGCCCCGGCGGCTTCCTCCAGGTATTCGTATGCGCAGCCGTCGACGCACACGACCACCACCGGCCGGCGCATCCAGTTGTAGCGGCGGCCGTTCACTTCCACGGATACAGGCGTTTCAGTCATGACGTTCATTCCTTTCAGTTCGAAGGGTAGAGCCGTCGGCGCCCGCGCCGCGCCGAAGGGAGGTGTTTTCCATGCTTGACATTAAAATTGATGATTTGTAGATTGTCAACAACATGCAGAGAACAGAAAGCAAAACAACGCAGCAGCAAGAGGGCTGGTCTCCACTCATCCGCCGTGTGCCGCGGCGCCACAGTCAAGGGGTCTGAAGATGAACGAAGTGCCGGTAAACAAGCGTTTGAATGCATGGGCGGCGGGCGCGGCCCGTCTCGCACTGGCCGCGGCGGTCGCGCTCGGCGCCGCGCAGGCGGCGCACGCAAAGACGTCGCTGCTCGTCTACACCGCGCTGGAAGACGAGGCGATGAAGCCCTACAAGGATGCGTTCGAGAAAGCGAACCCCGACATCGAGATCCGCTGGGTGCGCGACTCGACCGGCTCGGTCACCGCGAAGCTGCTCGCGGAGAAGAACAACCCGCGCGCGGACGTCGTGCTCGGCCTCGCCGCGTCGAGCCTCACGCTGCTCGACCTGCAGGGCATGCTGATGCCGTACACGCCGAAGGGCTTCGACCAGCTCACGCGCAAGTACAGCGACGCAAACACGCCGCCGCACTGGGTCGGCATGGACGTGTGGGGCGCGACGATCTGCTACAACCGCGTCGCCGCGCAGGCGAAGAACATCCCGAAGCCGACGTCGTGGGACGACCTGACGAAGCCCGTCTACAAAGGCGCGATCGTGATGCCGAGCCCGGTTTCCTCCGGCACCGGCTACCTCGACGTGACCGCGTGGCTGCAGACCTTCGGCGACGACAAAGGCTGGAAATTCATGGACGCGCTCGACAGGAACGTCGCGCAATACGTGCACTCGGGCTCGAAGCCGTGCACGCTCGCCGGCACCGGCGAATTCCCGATCGGCATCTCGTTCGAGTTCCGCGGCCACGAACTGCAGTCGCAGGGTGCGCCGATCGATCTCGTGTTCCCCAAGGAAGGGCTCGGCTGGGACATGGAAGGCACGGCGATCATGAAGACGACGAAGCAGCCCGACGCCGCGAAGAAGCTGGCCGACTTCATGGCGAGCAAGGACGCGAACCAGATCACCGCGCGCTGGTGGGCGATCGTCGCGTACCCGGGTGTCGCGCGCAAGCTCGCCGGCATCCCCGACAACTACTCGGACCTGCTCGTGAAGAACGACTTCGTGTGGTCGGCGAAGAACCGCCAGTCGATCCTCGATACGTGGCAGAAGCGCTACGGGGCGAAAACGCAGCAGTAACGCCGCGACCGGCAGCGGGGCCGCGCCGCGCGCCGCCCCGCGTCACCCTTTCCATCGTCGAATCCGGCCCCCGGGCCGCCCCAGCATGGAGGCGCGCATGGCACCTTATCTGAGCGTAGAACGCATCGAGAAGCGGTACAACGACACGCAGGTCCTGACCGACATCAACCTGAGCGTGATGAAGGGCGAAATGATCTGCTTCCTCGGGCCGTCCGGCTGCGGGAAGACCACGCTGCTGCGGATCATCGCGGGGCTCGAAACGCAGAACGCCGGCCACATCATGCAGGACGGCCGCGACATCTCGCGGCTCCCGCCGCAACTGCGCGACTACGGCATCGTGTTCCAGTCGTATGCGCTGTTCCCGAACCTCACCGTGTACGACAACGTCGCGTACGGGCTCGTGAACCGGAAGATGAAGCGCGACGCGATCCACGAGCGCGTGCACACGCTGCTCGCGCTGGTCGGCCTGCCCGACAGCCATCGCAAGCATCCGGGCCAGTTGTCGGGCGGCCAGCAGCAGCGCATCGCGCTGGCGCGCGCGCTCGCGACTTCCCCCGGCCTGCTGCTGCTCGACGAACCGCTGTCGGCGCTCGACGCGCGCGTGCGCGTGCGGCTGCGCCAGGAAATCCGCGCGCTGCAGCAGCGGCTCGGCGTGACGACGATCATGGTCACGCACGACCAGGAAGAAGCGTTGTCGATGGCCGACCGCATCGTCGTGATGAACCACGGCGTGATCGAGCAGATCGGCACGCCGCTCGAAATCTACCGGCAGCCGGCGTCGCCGTTCGTCGCGGATTTCATCGGCCGCGTCAACACGATTCCCGCCGAAGTCGCACCCGACGGCTCGCTGCGCGCGGGTGCGGTCGGCCTCGACTGCCGCCATGGCACGGCCCGCCCCGCGCAGGGCGCGGCGGTGTCGGTCTACGTGCGGCCGGAAGACCTGCGCATCCGCGTGCCCGGCGAAACGGCCGACAACGTGCTGGCCGGCCGCGTCGAGAAGCTCGAATTCCTCGGCGCGTTCTGTCGCGTGAGCTTCCGGATCGACGGGCTCGACGGCCAGGAGATCGTCGCCGACCTGTCGTATCACGACGTCGACCGCACCGGCGTCGCGGCCGGCGCGCGCATCGACCTCGCGCTCGATCGCGAGCATGTCCGCGTGTTCCCGAGCGCGAAGGAGCGACTGCAATGAGCACCGTCCTGACCGAGCGCCGCCGCGGCGCCTCCGCCCCCGCCGACGTGCGGCAGATCACGCACTGGCACGACCGCATCGCGCAGTTCGCGCTCGTCGCGATGGCCGCGCTGATGTCGCTGTTCCTGCTGCTGCCGCTCGCGCTCGTCGTGCAGAAATGCTTCGTCGATGCCGACGGGCGATTCGTCGGCGCGCACAACTTCGTCGATTACCTCGAGGACAGCGGCGTGCTGCGCTCGATGCTGCATTCGCTGACGGTCGGCGCGCTCGTCACGATGATCGTCGTGCCGATGGCGTTCACGTTCGCGTATGCGCTGACGCGCTCGTGCATGCCGCTGAAGAACGCGGCGCGCACGATCGCGCTGTTGCCGCTGCTCGCGCCAACGCTGTTGTCCGCGGTGTCGTTCATCTACTGGTTCGGCAACGCGGGGCTGCTGAAGCCGCTGCTGCACGGCCATTCGATCTACGGGCTGCCGGGCATCGTGCTGAGCATGGTGTACGCGTCGTTCCCGCACGTGCTGATGATCCTCGTCACCGCGCTGTCGCTGGCCGACGGCCGGCTCTACGAGGCCGCCGACGCGATGGGTACGGGCCGCATCCGCAAGTTCTTCACGATCACGCTGCCGGGCGCGAAGTACGGGCTGATCAGCGCGACGATGGTGGCGTTCACGATGTGCATCAACGACTTCGGCGTGCCGGTCGTGATCGGCGGCTCGTACAACGTGCTGTCGACCGACATCTACAAGCTGATCATCGGCCTGCAGGACTTCAACCGCAGCGCCGTCGTGAGCCTGATGCTGCTGTGCCCCGCCCTCGTCGCGTTCGGCGTCGACTTCTTCATCCGCCGCCGCCAGCAGTCGCAGCTCGGCGCGCGCTCGACGCCGTACCAGCCGAAACCGTCGCGCGGCTTCGACGCGGCGATGCTCGCGTACTGCACGCTCGTATGCGCGTTCTTCATCGCGGTGGTCGGCATCTCGGTGTTCGCGTCGTTCGTGAAGTTCTGGCCGTACCAGATGACCCTCGGGCTGCAGCACTACGAAATGGGGCTGATCGGCGCCGGCATCTTCGACGCGTACAGGAACAGCCTGCGGATGGCTGCGACGGTGGCGATCGGCGGCACGATCGTCGTGTTCGGCGGGGCGTACCTGATCGAGAAGACGCGCGGCGCGCGCTGGCTGCGCGGCTTCATCGCCCTGTGCGCGATCCTGCCGATGGGCGTGCCGGGGCTCGTGCTCGGCATCAGCTACATCTTCCTGTTCAACGCGCCCGGCAATCCGCTGAACGGGCTGTACGGCTCGCTGTGGCTGCTCGCGATCGTCACGGTGGTGCACTACTACGCGTCGAGCCACCTGACGGCCGTCACCGCGCTCAGGCAGATCGACAGCGAGTTCGAGGCCGTGTCCGCGTCGCTGAAGGTGCCGTTCTACAAGACCTTCCTGCGCGTGACCGTGCCCGTGTGCCTGCCCGCGATCCTGCTGATCGCGCGCTACCTGTTCGTCAACGGGATGACGACCGTGTCGGCCGTCGCGTTCCTCTACTCGCCCGACACACAGCCCGCGTCGGTCGCGATCCTGAACCTCGACGACGCGGGCCAGATGGGCCCGGCCGCCGCGATGGCCACGCTCGTGCTCGCGACGTCGTCGTTCGCCTGCGTGCTGTTCGCGTGCATCTCGCATCGACTGCTGCGCCGTACGCAGGCCTGGCGCAACCCGCATCGCCACTGATTCTTTCTCCGCATTCACGTGACGTCCCGACTTCATCGAGGAGACACCATGACGCTCGCCGCCCAGCCCATCCTGCTCACCCCCGGCCCCCTGACCACCTCCGACCGCACGCGCGACGCGATGCTGCGCGACTGGGGATCGTGGGACAGCGACTTCAACACGATCACCGCGCGGCTGCGCGAACGCCTGCTGCAGATCGTGCACGGCGAAGGCACGCACGAATGCGTGCCGCTGCAAGGCAGCGGCACGTTCTCCGTCGAGGCGGCCATCGGCACGCTCGTGCCGCGCGACGGCCACGTGCTCGTGCCGAACAACGGCGCGTACTGTCAGCGCATCGCGAAGATCTGCCGCGTGCTCGGCCGCAAGCTCACGACGATCGACTACAGCGAGGATCGCCGCGTCGATCCGGCCGACGTCGAGCGCGCGCTCGCCGCCGATCCGTCCATCACGCACGTCGCGCTCGTGCATTGCGAAACGGGTGCCGGCGTGCTGAACCCGCTGCACGACATCGCGCAGGTCGTCGCGAAGCACGGCCGCGCGTTGATCGTCGATGCGATGAGCTCGTTCGGCGCGATCGACATCGACGCGCGCACGACGCCGTTCGACGCGGTGATCGCCGCGTCCGGCAAATGCCTCGAAGGCGTGCCGGGGCTCGGCTTCGTGATCGCGAAGCGCAGCACGCTCGAACGCTGCGAAGGCAACAGCCATTCGCTCGCGATGGACCTGTACGACCAGTGGGTCTACATGCAGCGCACGACGCAGTGGCGCTTCACGCCGCCGACCCACGTGGTCGCGGCGCTCGACGCGGCCGTCGCGCAATACGTCGACGAAGGCGGGCTCGCCGCCCGCGGCGGCCGCTACCAGCGCAACACGCGCGCGCTGATCGACGGGATGCTCGCGCTCGGCTTCCGGCCGTTCCTCGATCCGGCGATCCAGGCGCCGATCATCGTCACGTTCCATGCGCCGGACGATCCGAACTACGACTTCAAGCGGTTCTACCAGGAGGTCAAGAAGCGCGGCTACATCCTGTATCCGGGCAAGCTCACCGAGGTCGAGACGTTCCGGGTCGGCTGCATCGGCCACTTCGGCGAAGCCGGCATCCCGGGCGCCGTCGCCGCGATCGCCGACACGCTGAAAGCGATGGGCGTGCGCCGCGTATCGGCCGAAGCGGCGGCCTGACGTGACGCAATACGGCGTGACGTGATGCGACGTGATGTGACCTGCCCCGCCGCGTGCACGTTCGCATGCGGCGGCCGCTTTTCCCGTGCCGTGCACGGCACGGCCCCTTTTCGGCGAACCCTCCCATGCGACCCTTCTGGATCGAACAAGCGCTGTTCAACGACGGCGATCTCGCCCCCGCGCTGCAAGGTGCGACGCAGGCCGACGTCTGCATCGTCGGCGGCGGCTTCACCGGGCTCTGGACCGCGATCCAGGCCAGGCAGCAGAACCCCGCGCTCGACATCGCGATCGTCGAAGCCGACCTGTGCGGCGCCGGCGCGAGCGGCCGCAACGGCGGCTGCCTGCTCACGTGGTCCGCGAAATTCCTGACGCTGCGGCGGCTGTTCGGGGAAGCCGAGGCGATCCGGCTCGTGAAGGCCTCCGAAGCAGCCGTGCAGCACATCGCCGATTTCTGCCGCGCGCACGACATCGATGCCGAACTGCGGCTCGACGGCACGCTGTACACCGCGACGTCGCGCGCGCAGGTCGGCACGCTCGCGCCGGTACTCGATGCGCTCGCCGCGTGCGGCATCCACAGCTACGAGCCGCTGCCGCCCGCCGAAGTCGCGCGCCGCTCGGGTTCCGCACGCAACCTCGACGGCGTCTACTCGCCGATCGCCGCGACCGTGCATCCCGGCAAGCTCGTGCGCGGGCTGCGCCGCGTCGCGCTCGCGATGGGCATCCGGATCTACGAGCGCACGCCGATGCTCGACTTCACGCCCGGCCAGCCGGCCGTCGTGCGCACGCCGTCGGGCAGCGTGAGCGCGGGCAAGCTCGTGTTCGCGATCAACGCGTGGATGGCGAGCCGCTTTCCGCAGTTCGAACGCACGATCGCGGTCGTGTCGAGCGACATGGTCATCACCGAGAAATGCCCCGAACTGCTCGAGAAGACCGGGCTCGTGGACGGCGTGTCGGTGCTCGATTCGCGGATCTTCGTCTACTACTACCGCACCACCGCCGACGGGCGGCTGATGCTCGGCAAGGGCGGCAACACGTTCTCGTGGCGCAGCCGCATCGCGCCCGTGTTCGACCGGCGCTCGCCGTACGAGGCGCAGCTCACGCACAGCCTGCGCGAGTTCTTTCCGTCGCTCGCGGGCGTGCCGGTCACGGCGAGCTGGAACGGGCCGTCGGATCGATCGGTCACCGGCTTCCCGTTCTTCGGCCGCCTGGACGATGCGCCGAACGTGTTCTACGGCTTCGGCTATTCGGGCAACGGCGTGGGACCGACCTACATGGGTGGGCAGATTTTGTCGTCGCTGGTGCTCGGCCTCGACAACGCATGGACGCGCAGCCCAATCGTGCGCGGCCCGCTCGGCCATTTCCCGCCGGAGCCGATCCGCTATGTCGGCGCGCATGTCGTGCGCAATGCGATCCGCCGCAAGGAGCGCGCGGAGGACGAGAGCCGGCAGCCGGCGGCCGTCGATACGTGGCTCGCGAAGTTTGCGAGCGCGGCGGGGAAGGCGGACAAGGCGTGACGGGAGGGCACCATGCGCGGGGGATCAGGAAAACCCGGGCGGCACGCCAAGCGCTATCCCGCCGCCGGCTTTTTGAGCCCTCGCCTCGCCCGATTGGCAAGCGAGGAAATCCCGTCCATAGAGCAAGTCCAATCTCCAACATCGTGATTCCCGCAAAACAGGCAACCCGTCCTTCAATTTACTGCGCATCGACGAGACACGCCCCAATACAGATATAATTAAAAAAATGGATTTACCGCTTATCGAATATTTATTTTTCGATTAAATATCTCGATTTTACAATCAAGATCATCATGATAGGATTTCGTGAATTCGATAGATAATCAATTCACTTCATCCTTCATGCATTCGTCAGCAACCGTTGAAATCCTGATTAGCGACTCTCGATCTATCTCGAGAGGATCTCAGTTCGGACATGCCGCGATCGCAATCGACGGAATCGTATATGGCAGGGCGCATCCGGGGTGGGACGTCGATAACATCCGGAGCTATCTGAATCGCCAGCAAACCAAGATGCAACGCGATACGATCGGCTATCTCCTCCACAGCTCCGAGGACGAGAAGAAGATCATTGTTTCCGAGATTAAACGCCGGCGACATGAAAACAAGCCATACTCGCTCGTTGACAACAATTGCTCGTCGAACATAGCCGAATTACTGGGCAAGGCGGGAATTCTGGCTTATGACCCAAGATGGCAACTGCCGGGTATCATAGCCCCTGCGGATTTGATGACCGGTCTGCGCCACTCGAAACGCCTGATTGGAATCCAACGATATCCCAAAAAATGATGCGCTTTCTGCTATTCGCCGCACTCACCATGATGATCGGCGCGTGCTCGAAATATAAAGACGAGAAGTGGACAGCGCTTCAGAACATGCCTGCGTTTGCCGAGCCAAACGACGATAGAACCCAGCCGATCTTTACGGTCAGGAAAGGTGAATCCTGTGTTCCATTGACGGATCGTGTTGCCAAAATCTACGCGTACACACAAGTGCACTGCGAATCCGGCACGGGCTGGGTTCTGGACGATGCCTTTGATAAACGACGCGGCAAATGATCGCCTGCCGGCGATCCTTGCATTCAGCCCGGGCGCCCTCGATTTCGACCGGGGCCACACCTGTCCGATGCGACCAGCAAGCCAGCCGAAACTCGCAATGCAAGAACGGAGGGCGGTGAGCGCCCGGTCAACGCTCTTTCGTCATCAATGTGCGATGACGCCCGCCGCCCCCACTCACGCGCCAGCCTTCTCCCGCGCCGCCTTGCCCGTCGCGGGCAGCCCCTGCTCGTGCGTACGGCGCATCCGTGCAAGGCCATGCGAAACGTGCTCGCGCACCAGCGCGACCGCCTGCTCCTCGTCGCCCCGTGCGAGCGCCTGCACGATCTTGTCGTGCTCGGCGGCGGACACCGCGATCGCGTCTTCCTCGGCCTCGATCGCGGCCTGGCGCAGCAGCCCGAGCTGGCGCACCAGCCGGCGGTAGGTATCGGTGAGGTGCGTATTGCCGACGCCGACGACCATCGCGTCGTGGAACTGCACGTTCAGCTCCGTATAGCGCGTGACGTCGTGGGTCTTCGCGGCGTCCTTCATCGACTGGATGATGCCCTTCAGCACCTTCAGCGTGTCGGGCGAGATGCGCTTCGCGAGCGCGCGCGCGACCGACTCGTCGAGCATCGCGCGCACTTCGTAGATCTCCTCGGCCTCGCGCAGCGGCACGACGCGCACCGTCACGCCGCGGTTCTTCTCGTTACGCAGCAGGCCGGCCTGCTCGAGCGCCCGAAACGCTTCGCGCACGGGGCCGCGCGACACGTTCAGCCGGGTCGCGATCTCGACTTCGTTGAGCTTCTCGCCGGGTGCGTATTCGCCGGAGACGATCGCGCGCTCGAGCATGTCCTGGACGATCATCGCGAGCGACTGGCTTTGCAGGAGTTCGATGGCGCTGAGCGCGTTCGGGGCTGTCATGGTCGGGCAGGCAGCAAGGCTGCGGTAGGGAACGAGGGCGCCATATCGGCGAATGATCCTTGTATACCCTCGGCCCGGTACATTGTCAACAGTTTTCAGTTTCCAAAAGCCAATTCCACGTGCCGGGATGCAATCGGGATGCAGCCGGCAGGCGGTGCTCGCGCGGCGGGCCGACCTCGCCCGCATCGCGCGACGCGTGACGGCCGTCAGGCCGTCGTGTGCTTCACCGGCCCCGGATCGCTGTGGCTCGGCCGGCCCGTCTCGACGTGACCCGCGAAGCGGCGCACGACCTTGTCGTCGCCGCCGCGCAGCGTCGTCGCGGTAATCGTCAGATCGTACCAGCCGTGGCTCGACGACAGCGCGAAGTGATCCTCGACGCGTTCGCCCGGCTCCAGCGTGTAGGTGCGCGCATGCGCATGGCTGTACGCGTTGTCGACCGTCACGCGACAGGTCGCGCGGCCGCTGTTGCGCAGTTGCAGGTACACGTGACGGTTGCGCACGTCGTAGCCGATCCGCGCTTCGGGGTTCGCGTGCCGCCCGTCGGCCGCGAGCCGCGTGTTGCCCTGGAACTCGCACAGATAGCCGTTCGGGCCGTATGCCGCGAGATGGTAATCGCCGCGCGCGGCCGACGTGTTCCACGTGTCGACGAAGCGATCGTGCGCGGACACCGCATAACGACGCGGCGGCGTCGCCGGATTGCGGCGGTCGTACACGTAGAACGCCGCACCCGCGTCGCCGGTGTTCGCGAAGTCGAGCGACACGCTGTCGTCATGGCCGCTCACGCGGCTGTGCACGAACAGCTCGTAGGGCAGCGCCCGCGCCGGCCGCGTGCCGGGTTCCTGCGCCGGCATCGCCTGCTGCGCGGGCACCTGGTACGCCTGGCCGGCCGTCGCGATGTGCTGCGGCACCGTGAAGCTCACCGTGCGCGTGTCGGGGCGCGCGGAGAAGTCGAACGCCGACGTGAGGTCGCCGCAGATCGAGCGGCGCCATGCGCTGATGTTCGGCTCCTTCACGCCGAAGCGCGCTTCGAGGAAACGCAGCACCGACGTATGGTCGAACGTCTCCGAGCAGACCCAGCCGCCCTTCGTCCACGGCGAGATGATGATCAGCGGCACGCGCGGCCCGAGGCCGATCGGCTGGATGCCGCCCGGGTCCGCGCCCGGCACGAGCGGGCTCATTTCGCCCGGGTACTTGTTCAGGTCGAGCAGCTCGTCGCCGAGGTTCGACAGCAGGTTCGACGACACGATGCCCTGGCCGCCCACGCCGCTCGTGACCGGCGGCACCGGCGGCACGACGTGATCGAACAGCCCGTCGTTCTCGTCGTAGTTGAGGATGAACACCGTCTTCGCCCACACCTCCGGGTTCGACGTCAGCGCCTCGAGCACCATGTTGATGTAGAACGCGCCGTCGGTCGGCGACGCCTGCGGGTGCTCGCTGTACTTGTACGGCGCGACGATCCACGACACCTGCGGCAGCCGGTTCGCCTGCACGTCGGCCTTCAGCTCGGCGAGCGTGTGGTCCGACGCGCCCTTGTCGACCAGCGGGCCGCTCGCGCCTTCCTTCACCTGGAACTTCTTGAAGAACATCAGCGAGTTGTCGGTGTAGTTGTCGGTCGGGTCGCCCGGGATGCCCGTGCCGCCCTGGTACACCTTCCAGCTGATCTTCGCGTTCTCGAGGCGCTCGGCGTAGGTCGTCCACGTGTAGCCGTTCACGTCGTCGCGCTCGCCGATGCCCGGGCCGTTCGGCGGGGTGCCGTAGATGTTGCGCGGGTCGACCGTGCCGGTCCACAGGTAGATGCGGTTCGGCGCGGTGTCGGCGTGCGCGGAGCAGAAGTACGAATCGCAGATCGTGAACGCGTCGGCCAGTGCGTAGTGGTACGTGAGGTCCTGGCGCTTCAGGTAGCCCATCGTCAGCACGTCCTGCTTCTGGTTCACCCACTGGTCCCACTGGCCGTTGTTCCAGGACAGGTGGCCGCTGCTCCAGCCGTGGTTGGTGCCCGGCTGGAATTCGGTCGTCTGCTTCGGATCGAGGTAGAACGGCAGCACGTACGGCGCCGACGGATCGAGGCCGCGCGAATGATAGTTCTTCGTGAACACCGATGCCGGCGGCTGCTGCCACACCGGTGCGCCGCTCGGCAGCAGGTGCGGGCGCGGGTCGTTGAAGCCGCGCACGCCGCGCAGCCCGCCGAAGTAATGGTCGAACGAACGGTTTTCCTGCATGAAGATCACGACGTGCTCGACGTCGCGGATCGTGCCCGTGCGGTAGGCGGCCGGCATCGCCAGCGCATTGCGGATCGCGGGCGGGAAGCCCGCGTAGGCGGCCATCGCACCGGCCGACTGCGCGGCGAGGCGCAGGAAATCGCGTCGATTGTTCGAAGACATGAAGGGAACCCTGTTGTAGGTAGGAGTGGGGCGCCGGTCGAGCGGGGCCGGCGGTCGGTGTGTTACGCGCTATTACCCCGCACCCGCATGTCCCGGCCGTGACCGGTTCCAGCAGCTTTCTTGCGCTTACCCCCAGCTTTTTTTCGAAGCGGCGCACAACGCGCCTTTCATGCGGCCGACACACGCATGCGCTACGCTGACGCGCGATGAAGAGGGGAGAAGCCGAGTCGTGTTCGATCAGCTGAAGGCGTTCCATGCGACCGTCCGGCAGGGCAGCATCACGCGCGCCGCGCGCCACCTGGGCGTGAGCCAGCCGACGATTGCCGCGCAGATCCGGCAGGTCGAGCAGCTGTACGGCGTCGAGCTGTTCTACCGCAGCGGCCGCAAGCTCGAGGTCACCGAGACGGGTATCGAGCTGCTGCCGCTCGTCGAGAAGATGATCGCACTCGAGGCGCAGGCCGACATCATGCTGCGCAACGTCGGCGGCCTGTTCGAAGGTCACCTGCGGATCGGTGCGACGGGGCCGTACTACATCATGGACGCGGTCGGCCGCTTCTCGAACGCGCATCCGTCGATCGCGCTCACGTGCCGGATCGGCAACTCCGAGGAAATCCTGCAGGCGCTGCAGGAATTCCGCATCGATCTCGCGGTATCGTCGCAGCGCAACGACGCCGAAGGCCTCGAACGCAAGGTGATCTCGACCGACCCGCTCGTGCTCGTCGTGCATCGCACGCATCCGCTCGCGCGTTTCGACGCAATCGATCCGGCGCAGCTCGCCGACGTGCGGCTCCTGATTCGCGAGGAGGGGTCGGTGACACGCCGCTGCACGGAGACGATCCTCGCGGCGGCCGGTGTCGCGGCCGTATCGATGGCCGAGATCGGCAGCCGCGAAGCGATCCGCGAGGCGATCCTGCACGGCGTGGGCGGCAGCCTGTTTCCGCTCGGCGAGGCGGAGCGCCATCCCGACCTGCGCGTGATTGCGCTGCGCGGCGTCGACACGACGATCGACGAATACGTGTACTACCTGAAGGCGCGCCGCCAGAGCCCCGCGATCGACGCGTTTCTCGCGTGCATCCTGCCGGCCGACGGCAACACGGCCGCGGCGGCCTCGGCAGCCGGGGCGGATGAAGCAGGACGAACGGCGCGGCGGGCGAACGCGCGCTGAAGTGCCGCGCGTTCGCCGGTTCCGCACTTTGCCGGCGCTTTTCCCGCGCCTTCCCTCGTTTTTCCTCGTGCCTTCCTTCTGTCGTTGCGCTCACCTCATTTCGGCAGTGCCGGAATCATCCACGTCAGCACGTGCTGCTGCAGGAACACCAGCACGCCGAGCAGCAGCGTGAGGATCACGCTGTGCCAGAAGGTGCGCGCAAACACGACACCTTCCTGCCCTTTCAGGTCCGTCGTCGACACGCCCGTCGCGATGTTCTGCGGCGAGATCATCTTGCCCATCACGCCGCCCGACGAGTTGGTCGCGGCCATCAGCACCGGATCGAGGCCGAGCTGCCGCGCGGCCACGACCTGCAGGTTGCCGAACAGCGCGTTGCCCGACGTGTCGCTGCCGGACAGGAACACGGCGATCCAGCCGAGCGACGCGGACACCAGCGGGAACAGCGCCCCCGTCGACGCGACGCCGGTGCCGAGCGTATAGCTGATTCCCGAGTAGTTCAGCAGGTACGCGAGCCCGACGATCATCATCACCGTGACGATCGCGATCCACGTCTGCCGCCAGGTCTTGACCACGCATTCGAGGAACGCACCGATACCGGTGCGCGTCAGCGCGGCCGTGATGATCGCCGAGAGCAGGATCGCGGTGCCCGTGCCGAGCGGCTGGAAGTCCCAGATCGCCGCATACGGCTTGTGGTACAGCGACACGAACACCGCGTTGTGCAGGCCCGGCCACTTGATCTTCACGTCGCCGATCGCCGCGACGTTCGCGTGCACCCACACGATCACGACCACCGACACGACGAGCCACGGCAGCCAGCCGCCGAAACCCGCGCGGGCGGCACCGGCCGTTGCGGGCACGCTGCGCGCGAGCGCGTATTGCGGATCGGGTTGCGGCTTCCACACCTGGAGGAAACCGATCGTGACGATCAGCGACGTGAGCGACGACAGCACGTCGGTGAGCTGGTAGCCGAGGAAGTTCGACGTGACGAACTGCGCGATCGCGAAACTGCCGCCCGACACGAGCAGCGCGGGCCACAGCTTCGAGATCGAGCGCAGCCCGCCGTACGCGCCGACCACGTAGAACGGCAACAGCAGCGCGAAGAACGGCAACTGGCGGCCGACCATCTGCGCGAGTGTCGCGGGCGGCAGCGACGTCACCGCGCCGAGCACGGTGATCGGCACGCCGAGCGCGCCGAACGCAACCGGCGCCGTGTTGAACAGCAGCGTATAGGTGAGCGCTTCGAGCGCGGGGAAGCCGAGCGCGATCAGGAGTGCGCTCGTGATCGCGACCGGCGTGCCGAATCCCGAGATCCCTTCGAGCAGGCAGCCGAACGAGAACGCGACGACGAGCAGCACGAGGCGCCGATCGTCGGGCAGGTTGTCGAGCATCCACTGCCGGAACTGGTCGAAGCGGCCCGACTTCACCGCGATGTTGTACAGCAGCAGCGCGTTGAAGACGATCCACATCACCGGCACGACCGCGAGCGCCATGCCCGCGCCGACCGCGTTGAACGCGAGCCCGGCCGGCATCCCCCACGCGCCGATCGCGACCGCGAGGCCGGCGACCAGGCCGGCGAGCGACGCCTGCCACGCGGGGCGGCGCAGCACGCCCAGCGCGATCAGCGCGACGGCGATCGGAATCGCGGCGACGAGGAAGGACAGCAGCAGCGAGTTGGCGACCGGCGTCAACGGCTGCGCGAAGACAATGCCGGGCGGCAGGGCGTCGGTGGGATTCATCGCGTCTCCAAAGTCGACCCGGGGCTGGCGCGGCGGCGCCCCCGGATTCGGTGCAAAGCGGTCCTTCCGCAATCGCGACGACGCGCAGGCGCTTGTGCACGCAACGACGTCGCACGGCCAACCGATCGGTCGCTTAAAAGAGGTTAGGAGGCGCGGGGCGCTTCTACAAGGAGGACAAGCCCGATGCATGCCGACCCGGTACGAGCCCGCCGCCGCAGGCTGACAGGCAGCGGGCGGGCCGCTGTCGCGTTCGACAGGATGCCCGTCACGCGCGGCTCACCCGCGCAATGTTGCACATGCGGCAAAGGTGCCTGACGGCGGGCGGGATGTTTCGTCTGGCATCCGAAGCCTAGACTGGCTGCATCGATTCCGACCGCGCCGGCCACGGCACGGCACCGGAACCTCACGGAGTGAACACGATGAAGACGATGAAACAAGCCGTATGCGCATGCGTGCTGATCGGCGCGGCCTTCGCCGCGCACGCGCAGGCCGCGTCGACGCTGACGCGCGCCGAGGTCCGCCAGGAACTCGTGGAGCTGCAGGCCGCCGGCTACCGGACGAGCCTGGCAAGCAGTCCCGACTTTCCGGAAAACATGCAGGCGATCATGCACCGTGCCGCGCAGGCACGCGGCGGGGACGCCGGCTACGGTCGCGACGTCGGAGCAAACGTGGAATCGGGCAAGCCGGCGCAGCCGCACGCGATCGATCGCGGCACGTACGCACACCACTAACGGTGGATCGACCCGGATCGGGGGCGCCACGGCGCACACCGACCGGCGACGGAAGACGCAGCGCGCACCGCGCCGACCGACGCGGTGCGCGTGCGCCAGGCATCACACGCTGAAGCGGTTCAGCGTATACGCGCGATAGGCCGCGACGAATGCGTCGAACGATCCGGCCTCCTTCGCTTCGAGCTCGGCCTGCTCGGCGAGCGACTTCGCGGCGAGCGCCTGCTCGGTGCGCAGCGTGTCCGCCGACGGCGGGTGCGCGCGGAAATGCGCGGCATGCGCTTCGCTCTGCGCCAGCGCGAACCCGAGGAACGACTGCCCGCGCTCGCGCATCGTGCGCAGCACGCGCGCGGACGGCGTGCGCTCCGGATCGGCGAGCTTCTCGCGCTGCGCGGCGATCGCGCGCGCATGTTCGTCGCCGCCGCGGATTTCGTCGAGACGGCGGCCGACGGTTTCGATATCGCCCATCAGTTCGTCCGCCCACGCCTGCAGCGTGATCGGCGCGCCGTCGCGCTGCAGCGTGAGCCCGGGCTTGCGCCCTTCCATCGTCACGCTGCCGAAGTTCGCGTTCGCCTCCTGGTACGCGGGGCAGTCGAGCACCGGGCTCTCGTCGAGCGCGCACGCGAGCAGGAAGGCGTCGATGAAGCGCGCGGTTTCCAGTGCGATGCCGGTCGGCTCGAACGGATCGATGTCGAGACAGCGCACCTCGATGTACTGCACGCCGCGCGACGCGAGCGCATGCAGCGGCCGCTCGCCCGAATACGTGACGCGCTTCGGCCGGATCGTCGAGTAGAACTCGTTTTCGATCTGCAGCACGTTCGTGTTGATCTGGATCCACTCGCCGTCGCGATGCGTGCCGATGGCCTCGTATGCCGGATACGGCTCGCTCACGGCCTTCGACAGCGCGTCGAGATAACCGGGCAGCGTGTTGTAGTCGACGTGCAGCGCGGCCTGGGCGGTCGTGTTCGAGTAGCCGAGATCGCTCATCCGCAGGCTCGTCGCATACGGCAGGTACAGCGTATCGGCGTCGAACGTGTCGAGCCTGTGCGGCTTGCCGCGCAGGAACTTCGTGTCGAGCGCGGGCGATGCGCCGAACAGGTACATCAGCAGCCAGCTGCGGCGGCGGAAGTTGCGGATCTGCGCGAGATAGCGCTCCGACTGGTAATCGACGAGCGTGGCCGTCGACCCTTCTTCCGCATGCAGGCGCCGCCACACTTCCTCGTGCAGCGAGTAGTTGTAGTGGATGCCGGCGATGCACTGCATCGTGCGGCCGTAGCGATACGCGAGGCCGCGCCGGTACACCGTCTTCAGGCGGCCGATGTTCGACGTGCCGTAGTCGGCGATCGGGATCTGGTCGTCGGCCGGCAGCAGGCCCGGCATCGAGTCGTTCCACAGCATCTCGTCGCCGAGCGATGCATAGACGTAGCGATGCAGATCGTCGAGGCGTTCGAGCGTGATCGCGGCGTCGCGTTCCGCGGGCGTGATCAGTTCGATCAGCGCTTCGGAATAATCGGTCGTCAGCGCCGGATGCGTGAGCGCCGAACCGAGCGCGCGCGGATGCGGCGTGAACGCGATCATCCCGTCGCGCGTCACGCGCAGGCTTTCCTTTTCGATGCCGCGCAGGCCGTCGGGCAGATGCTGCCGCGTCGGGCCCGAGCTCAGTGCTTCGAGGCGATTCAGCAGCAGTTCGGACTGGCGGTGAGTCATGGTGTTCGACATGGAGACGCAAGTGCGTGACGGCCGCGCGCAGAACGCCGCGCGCGGCCGGCTGGATTGTTGGTCGCTTCGTTGGTAGCGGGCACTTTAACATCTCGCCGAAACCCGCGCTTGAGGTGGCGCCGGGCATGGTGCACGGGCCGGAGCGGGCCGCCGGACGGGCCGGCCGCGGCGATCGCCGCATCTCCCACCGGTTCCGGGCGGCGGCAGCAGGCACACCGGTTGAGCGCATTCGTCCGACGGAACTTGACGCGTGAACGGGTGACGGCAGGTGCAACCGTGCCGCCGAATCGACCGCGGAGAGAGGCGAAAGTGTGCGTCGTGCGCCCGGCATCGGGCGGACGACGGATTCGAGAAATAGCCTTGATGGTCGAAGTCCGGCGGTAGCCAACGAACACCGGCACGGCTTGCGCGACGGGTTGCATCGCGGCTTCGCCGGGTCGCACCCGGTCGCGCAACTCAGTGATCGGCAGTTGCCCTCACCCGCCGCGCGCGCCGCCCGCCCGGTCGGCCACTTCGTTCCACAAATGCAGCGCCGCGTACGCGCGCCACGGCCGCCAGCCTTCGGTGCGACGCTTCTGGGTCGCGAGCCGGTCGAGCGCCGGATCGCGCGCGGCGATCGACTGCATCAGCACGAGATCGGAGGCCGGCCACGCATCCGGATCGCGCCACGCGCGCATCGCGATGTATTCGACGGTCCACGGGCCGATGCCGGGCAGATCGAGCCACGCACCGCGCAGCGTCGCGAGATCGGCGTGCTCGCGATCGACCGGCACGTCGCCGGCCGCCACCGCACGCGCCGTGCCCGTCAGTGCCGCCACCCGCTTGCCGGGCATCCCGATCTTGTCGAGATCGCAGGCGGCCAGCGCCTCCGGTGTCGGAAAACGCCATGCGGGCGCACCGTCGTCTTCATGAACCACGCGCTCGCCGGCCCGCTCGACGAGCCGGCCGACGATCGTCGTCGCGGCCTTCACGCTCACCTGCTGGCCGACGATCGCGCGCACGGCCAGCTCGAACCCCGACCATGCACCCGGCACGCGCAGCCCCGGCGCGGCTTCGACAAGCGGCGCGAACCACGGATCGCGCGCCAGCCCGCTGCCGATGGCGGCCGGATCGGCGCCGAGGTCGAACATCGTCGCGACGCGCGCGGCGAACGCATCATCGACATGACGCGCGACCGCACCTTCGACCGTCGCGACCAGGCAATGCTTGCGCGGATGTTTCGCGACCGTGAGCCGGCCGGCGTCGCCGTGCAGGTCGACGATGCGGCGATACACGCCGTCCGCCACCTGCTCGACGCCCGGAATCGCGCGCCCGCTGAAGAAGCGCAGGACGCGCGCCCAGTCGTAAGGCGCATTGAAGCGCAGTTCCATTTGCGCGGACGGCGGCACGCGGCCGCCGTTCACGATGGACGTAATCGTCGTTCTTGCGATGTTCAAACTGCGCTGCCCTCCGCAACGGATTCGGTTTCATCGTCGTGCACGTGACGCGCCTCGGCAGCGAGCAGCGTCGCCTTGCGGCGCACGCCCCAACGATACCCGGACAGCGCGCCGCCCTTTTGTACGACGCGGTGGCACGGGATCGCGAGCGCGACCGGGTTCGACGCGCACGCGGACGCGACGGCGCGCACCGCTCGCGGCGCGCCCAGCGCCTCGGCGATCTCCGAGTAGCTGCGTGTTTCACCGTACGGAATATGCGTCAGCGCTTCCCACACGCGCTGCTGGAAGGCGGTCGGCGCGATGTCGAGCGGCAGGTCGAACGCGTGCCGCGTGCCGTCCAGGTACGCGCGGATCTGCGCGACGAACGGCGCGAGCCGAGCCGACGCTTCGACCAGCTCGGCGCGCGCGAACGCGTCCTTCAGCTCGCCGACGAGCGCGGCCGGTTCGTCGCCGAACGCGATCCGGCAGATGCCCTGCCCGGTCGCCGCGACGAGCACCGTGCCGAGCGACGTCGAGGCGGTCGCAAAGTCGATCCGCAGGCCGGCGCCCTGGCGGCGGAACGCCGACGGTGCCATCCCGAGCTCGCGCGGCACCGACGCATAGAGTCGCGACGGCGAGTTGAAACCCGCGTCGACGGCCGCCTGCGTGACCGGCTGCCCGCTTTGCAGCGCCTGCCGCAGCGCGGCGCCGCGCTGCGCGGCCTGATACTGCCGCGGCGACACGCCGACCACGCGCTTGAAAAGCCGCTGAAGATGAAACGGGCTCACGTGCACTGCATCGCTCAGCTGCTGCAGCGTGAGCCGCTCGGCATGCGCGTCGAGCACCGCGCACGCGCGGTTGACGATCTCGAGCTCGCGCGGCAGCCCTTCCGGCTGGCAGCGCTTGCAGGGCCGGAAGCCGGCCGCGCGCGCGGCGGCCGGATCGGCGAAGAAGGACACATTTTCGCGACGCGGCAGCCGCGACGCACAGGTCGGACGGCAGAACACGCCGGTCGTGCTCACGGCGTAGAAGAACGCGCCGTCCGCATGCGGATCGCGCTCGGTCACGGCGCCCCAGCGGGCATCATCGGTCGGATAGGCGGCTTTCATCTGAACCTCGCACTCTCTAGTGTAGATGGTGCCTACTCTAGACATCGGCACGTGCCGTCGCGCCCTGAATCTTGCTCTGTGATTCGCCCCGGATAATCAGGGGCGCATCACCCGAAAGTAAGTCCGGCGAAACGCGCGCGCCGGCTGCTGCAGCGCGGTTTTCGTCATCGTCCCGTCACCATTTTGCTGCACTGCGGATGCGACAAATCGCCGTCCTGACGTTTTTTTGCATTCGGAATATTGCGTCGCACCATCGCCGTGTGTATAGTTGGAACTGTCTCCTCCATGTCTCCTCCTGATATGGATTAAGCCCGTTCCGCTCCGCGTGAACGGGCTTTTTTTCGTCCGTCGATTGTGCCGCGTTCCGGCGGGCGGCGCAGGCGCGATGCGTCTACACTCGATGCTCGTCGACTGCGAAGGAGCGCCTGCCCATGAAACCCACCATCCGCGCGATCGATCACATCGTGCTGCGCGTGACCGACATGGCCACGATGACGCGCTTTTACTGCGACGCCGTCGGCTGCCATGTGGAAAAGGAACAGCCCGACCTGGGCCTCGTACAGCTACGCGCCGGTGATGCACTGATCGACCTGCTGTCGGTCGGCGGCCCGATCGACCGCCCTGACAGCGGCCCGCCCGGCACGGGGCGCAATCTCGATCACCTGTGCCTGCGCGTCGAGCCGTTCGATCCCGACGCATTGACCGCCCATTTCGCCGCACACGGCGCACGGCCGGGCGCGCCTGCGGAACGCTACGGCGCCGGCGGCTACGGGCCGTCGATCTATCTGTTCGACCCGGAAGGCAACATGCTCGAATTCAAGGGGCCGCCGGCCGCGATCGGCTGAACGCGGCCGGCGCGCGGGCCGTCATGCGTCCGCGCGCGCCTTCAGCACCGTCCATTCGACCGCGACCGGATCGTGGTCGGCGCTCGAGATCCACGCGGTGCCGTCCTGCACCGTGCACTGCAGGCGCATCGAGCGCTCCGCGAGCCGCCCGAGCGCGGCCGCGACGCCGTCGGCCAGCGACAGCACCTGCACGTTGCGCAGCCGCTCGACCTTGCTGCGCACGCCCTGCCACCAGATATCCGACGTCTTGCCGCCGTATGCGATCACGGTGACCTGCCCGGCGCGGCCGGCCGCCTTCGAGATGCGCCGCTCGTCGGGCTGGCCGGCTTCGATCCAGACGTCGATCGCGCCCGTCAGGTCCTTCTGCCACAGATCGGGCTCGTCGACGTCCGACAGCCCCTTGCAGAATTCGAGCCGCTCGTGCGCGAACAGCGCGAACGCGACGATGCGCACCATCATCCGGTCGTCGGTTTCCGACGGATGACGCGCCACCGTCAGCGCGTGATCGGCGTAGTAATGCCGATCCATGTCGGCGATTTGCAGTTCGGCTTTGTAGATCGTGGATTTCAGCGCCATGCGGATACGGCCCGGGCGGGCATTCGGTTCGGTCGGGCCGTGATGATACCGAATGCGCGCCGTCCGGCGCGTGTCATGCGCCACCCACAGCGCAACGGCCCGGCATGTGCCGGGCCGTGTTCGGTTCGCGCCGCCGGCTCATCGGGTCGGCGCGCTCGCGCATCGTGCGACTGCGCGGTGAATGGGCGGTTACTGCTTGACGAAGCGCGAATCTGTCCAGAGACCCTGCTGGTCGCTGTTGTCGGCGCTGACGAACTGCACGTCGCCCTGGTCGACCGACACGACGCGGAAACGCTGGCCTTCCGGTACCGACAGGCAACGGTAGTCGTCGAAGTATTGCTGCTTCGCCTGCGACTTGCCGTCACGTTCGTGACTCAGTACGGAATCCAGATTGTCTTTCGACAGGCAGCCCCATGCATTCTTCGTCAACTGGATTTCCTGCGCCGGCTTGACGGCCGAATCGCCGCCCGCCTGGGCAATCGACACCGCGCAAAATGCGCCGACGAGGGCAAAAAGGATACCGGTACGCTTCATCATGTTCTGTCTCCAGGCTTGCGGGCACCAGGCTTGGGTTAGCTATGTGTTTAAAGGTGATCGTGAACCCGCGTTTTTCACTTTAGAAGACCGGCAAGCGATAGCAAGCACATTTGTTGTGCGACCGCAATAGCGGCGGATTGTCGCACCCCGTGCGCAGCCTGTTTTTCGCGCGGCACGCGCGGCGGGCAACACCCGTTGCGCGGCGGATAGGCCCGTCACGCCGGGCGGAAAGCGTTATCCGGCAGGGCTTTCATCCAAGTTACATTGCAGCGATTGAACGGTTTGGATAATCCATTTCGTCATCCGGATCATTTTGATGCGCCGCACATAAAGTCATTCGAAACGAATCGACTTTACCGCAGCGCGGAATCGCAAATACCTGATACAAGAAAAATGCCAGGCATAAGCGAATCCGTATTTATCCGTAGTTCCCCGAATGTATTCGGTGCCCGCGAAAATTCCGCTGCAAGCGCCTTTCGCCAGCGCGTTTACCCTGCCTTGTTCGGACTGGATTGCTGGCGGTCGAAATAATCGCGTTGAAAGATGCACATGCGATAAGCGTTGTGATACGCGCCGTTTCCGAAAAATTCTTCCTTCAACTCGGCCTCGTGCTGGAATCCGCATTTTTCGTACACATGAATCGCCGCCGCATTCGACGTATCGACGATCAGGTACAGCTTGCGCATGTTCAGCACCTTGAACGCGTACTCGATCGCGAGGCGCGTCGCCTGGCCCGCGTAACCGCGCCCCTGGCATTGCGGCGCGATGATGATCTGGAATTCGCCGCGGCGATGGATGTAGTCGAGCTCGATCAGTTCGACGAGGCCGACCAGTTCGCCTTGCGCGTCGACCGCGACGAAACGGCGCTCGCGCTGGTCGTGCACGTGGCGGTCGTACAGTTGTGACAGTTCCGAGAAGGTTTCGTACGGCTCCTCGAACCAGTAGCGCATGATCTTTGCGTCGTTGTTCAGTTCGTGGACGAAGCGCAGGTCCTGGCGCTCCAGCGGCCGCAGCGCGAGCGTGTTGGTATCGTTCTGGAGTTGCATGTTCATGTCCTTTTTGATGCCGGCGCATGTACGGGCAAGGCCGCTTCCGCGGCCTGTTTCGCACTGTAAGAAGTTGAACGCGGGCGAAGTTCAGAGCCTAGAATGGGAGCAAGGGTTCCTGCCACCGCAAGGAGGCTATCGTGATCGAGCAAGTGATACTCGGAATTTTCCTCGTGCTGCCGCTCGTGATCGTGGCGGCGCTGTTTTCCGACGAACTGTGGCAGGAACATCGGCGCCAGCATCCGCGCGACGAAAACGCACCGCACATCGACTGGAAGCATCCGTGGCGCCGCGTGCGACGCGGGCATTGAGTCGACAGGCGTTCATCCGCGGGGCGCGCCGGCCTGGCCGCCTGGCGTGTGAACGCATGACGCGCCCCGGTACGCACCCGCGGTTACACGCCCGAATTCCGCCTCGATCCGATTCTCGCTCAACCCGCTCAACCCGCTCACTCCGCGAGACGCCGCCGTGAACGACCAGCCCGCCCAGCCTCCGCACGACATTCCCAACGAAACGATCGACCTGCAGATCGCCGACGTGCTGGCGGCCATCCGCTACCCGGCCAACAAGGATGCGATCGTCGATGCCGCGCGCGCCGCGGGCGCCAGCAACGAAGTGCTGTCGATGCTCGACGGCCTGCCCGAACAGGACTACGCGGACGTCGACGCCGTCACGCACTGGGTTGCCGGCAACTTCGGTCCCGGCCTCGGGGTTTGAGCGCGCAACCATAACGCGATAGGATCAGGCCGCACCGGTCGCGCAACGGCCGGCTGCCTGTCGCCCGGCGCAAGACCGGGCGTTTCCGCGTACGTGCCCGGGGAACTCCATGGAAGGCATCCTGATCCAGCACACGACACGCCGTCAGCTCTGGTTCGGCACACTGACGGCGCTCGTCATCGTGCTCGCGCTCGGGATCGCCGCGCCGCACGCGAACGTCGCGCTGCCGGCCGTCGAGCCGTTCATGCCGATGTGCGCGCTCACCGTGTTCACCACCGCGAGCATCGCGGCGTTCTTTCTCGGCGCGCAGTTCACCGTGACCCGCCAGCCGATGCTCGGCGCGCTCGGCGGCGCCTACGCGTTCACCGCGCTCGCGGTCGCGCTGCAGCTGCTCACCTTTCCCGGCGTATTCGCGCCGCACGGGCTGTTCGGTGCGCAGCCGCAAAGCGCCGCGTGGATGTGGATCTTCTGGCATGCCGGCTTCCCGAGTTTCGTGATGGTCGCGCTGCTCGCGCGCGCGCGGCTGGCGCGCGCACCGGTCGGCGCACGGCAGACACGGTGGTGGACGCTCGCGCTGATCGGCGGGCCGGCTGTCGTCGCGGGATTGCTGTGCCTGTTCGCGCTGAACGTGTCGCTGCCGCCCGCGTTTCATCCGCCGGGCGACGCGGCGGTGCTGCCCGTCAACGCCGTCGCGCTGGTCGTGTGGCTGCTCAATGCGCTGGCGCTCGTTGCCGTGCTGGCCACCGGCCGGCTGCGCACGACCCTCGACCTGTGGCTCGCGATCGCGGTGCTCGCGTGCGTCACCGACACCACGCTGAACCTGATGAGCACCAATCGCTTCACGGTCGGCTGGTATCTCGCGCGCGTGTTCAGCATGTTCACGCCGGGCGTGCTCGTGTGCGTGCTCGCGTGGGAAGTGACGATGCTGTACCAGCGGCTGTTCGAGGCGCACGCGACGCTGATCCGTTCGTCCGCGCGCGACGGCCTGACGGGCGCGTTCAACCGCATGCACTTCAACGATCACTTCCACACGCTGTTCCTGCAGTCGCGACGGCAAGGCGAACCGCTGTCGCTGCTGATGGTCGACGTCGACCACTTCAAGGCGTACAACGACGCGTTCGGTCACGTGAAGGGCGACGCGTGCCTGATTGCCGTCGCGAATGCGTTGGCCGGCGCGGTGAGGCGGCCCGCGGACATGGTCGCGCGTTACGGCGGCGAGGAGTTCGCGATCGTGCTGCCGAACACGGGCGCGCGCGGCGCGCGGGTGGTCGCCGAGGAAGCGCGCGAGGCGGTATTGCGGCTCGATCTCGCGATGCCGACATCACCCGCCGGGCGCGTGAGCGTGAGCGTCGGCTGCGCGACCGTGGCGGCCGACGATCTCTCCACACCCGATGCGTTGATCGAAGCCGCCGATGCCGCGCTTTATCGCGCGAAGGATACGGGGCGAAACAGGGTCGTCACTGCCTGAAAACGTCTGCTGTATGGGGATTTGTTACGGTCATTGTGACCGGAATAATCCGCCGTTACGGATTGCGGAGCAGGGAAACGATCGCTTACAGCCGGTGTTGCGGGCGCTCGCTATGCTGGGTTTCATATTGAACCCGAGCAGGTGAACCCGATGAAGAAGACCCTTTTGCTGATTGCCGGCGTCGCCGTGTTGTTGAGCGGCTGTATCGTGGTGCCCGACGGTGGTGGGTATTACGGTGGTGGCGGGTATTACCATCACCGGCATTGGGATTGAGGCGGGATGACGACCTTGTACTGACGAGGTTACTGAAAGAGAAGGGCGGGACAAACCCGCCCCTTGCTCATGATGACCGCCATCGTCAGCGTCCGTTGCGCAGGTCACGACGCATCACTCTGGCCAATCTCGCCTCGGCCGCGTCGATCAGAAAGGAATAGAGATGATCGATCCGCCGCACGCGCCGATGCACCACCCCTGGCCAGGACCGCGATGGTCCTTGTAGTCCGGGTGGTTGTACCCGGCCAAACGATCCCAACTGGGCGTCTGCACATAGATCACCAGATTGCCATCCGGCTGGAATGCGAACAAGGCATTGCCATTTCCGCCCGTGTTGGTTTTCCAAATCGGTGTGCCTGCATCGTTATACAACACGAAATTCCCGTCGTTCTGCATCCATGCAGACGTCACACCTTTGCCTGCCGTACCGGTGTTCCAAATCGCAGCGCCATTCTTGTACAGCACCAAGTTCCCATCGGCCTGCAGAATGAAAAAGTACTGTCCGATCGTATAGCTCACCCCAGCCGTCAACTTGGTGTTCGGGTAAAGGACACGAGCCTCGTTTGATTGCATACTCGAAACATCGCTCGTCTTGCTGTCCCAAATAGGACGCATCCAGTAGAAGACAATATTTCCGTCATCCTGAACATTCAGAAATGAGTTGGAGCGCTCCGTCTTGACTACCCAGATCGGACGATTATCATCGGTATAAAGCACGAAATTCCCGTCCGGCTGCATAACCGCACGTGTCACGCCTTTTCCGTTGGTTTTTGCTTGCCAGACAGCCTGACCGTTGGATGCGTAGAGAACCAGGTTCCCATCTGATTTCTGCAGCGTCAGACAATATTGGTTGTTATCAGAGCACACCGACTGCCCTGCCCACATCGTAACACCAGGCTCGAGACGCTTTGCAAATGCAAGCGATTGAAAAACCAAGAAAATAAAAGCAAAAGCAGACAGCTTTTTCACGCGTTCCCCCGGAATCAGTTGAGTTTGATAATTCTCTTCTTTCTTCACATCAACCTGCGCGACGCAATCCTACATTTGTTCACACAAATGAAGCAAGATTTTTATCGCACGCGTGAGATTCCGAAATCCACCATACATTTCCGCTCAAGACACAACCTGATCGCCCGGCTTGATTAATTCACTTTTCGACACAATTTATCTTCAGAATTTCAAAAATCTGGCAATGACGAATTCACGCCGTTGCGAAGAATGTCCGTCGCCTCACCGACACTGGATAAAGGACAGACACCGACTTCGCCAAACGACTCCGGCCCCCTCGGGCTACTGCATCACTTCCCGATACAAAACCTGCTGAAAATCACCCCTAGCAGATCATCCGAAGTGAACTCCCCGGTAATCGAATTGAGTTGCTCCTGCGCGAGCCGCAGTTCCTCGGCAAACAGGTCGAGCGACTGAGCGCGTTGCTCCGCATGATCCGCCGCCTGCGCGAGATGCTCCTGCGCGGCCCGCAGCGCGATCAGATGCCGCTCCCGCGCGAGATACACGCCCTCCGCCCCAGCCTGCCACCCGGCGATCCGCAGCAGCTCCGCGCGCAGCATGTCGATCCCGTCGCCGCGCTTCGCCGACAGATGCACCTCGGTCAGGTCGCCCTCCGCCGCCGGATGCTCGACGCACGCCGCCACGCCGGTCAGGTCCGTCTTGTTCAGCACGCGTACCACCGGCACGCCGCCCGGAAACCGCGCGGCAATCGTCTCGTCATCCGCCGTCATCCCGGTGCGCGAATCCAGCAGATGCAGCACGACGTCCGCCCGCTCGATCTCGCTCCACGTGCGCGCAATCCCGATCCGCTCGACCTCGTCCTCCGTCTCGCGCAACCCGGCCGTATCGATGATGTGCAGTGGAATCCCTTCGACCTGGATCGTCTGCGCGACCTTGTCGCGCGTCGTGCCCGCGATCGGCGTGACGATCGCCAGCTCCGCGCCGGCCAGCGCGTTCAGCAGCGACGACTTGCCGACGTTCGGCTGCCCCGCGAGCACGACCGACAATCCTTCGCGCAGCAGCGCGCCCTGCCGCGCATCACCCAGCACGTGCGCGAGCTGCGCGCGAATCTTCGCGAGCTTGCCACGCGCGTCGGCCGCCTCCAGGAAATCGATCTCCTCTTCCGGAAAATCGAGCGTCGCCTCGACCAGCATCCGCAGCGTGATCACGTCGTCGACGAGCGCATGGATCTGCCTCGAGAACGCACCGTCGAGCGAGCGCCCGGCCGAACGCGCCGCCGCTTCGGTGCTCGCCTCGATCAGGTCGGCAACGGCCTCGGCCTGCGCGAGATCGAGCTTGTCGTTCAGAAACGCGCGTCTCGTGAATTCGCCGGGCTCCGCGAGCCGCAACCCGAAACCGCGCCCCGCATCCAGGCAGCGCTGCAGCAACAGCTGCATCACGATCGGCCCGCCGTGCCCCTGCAGCTCGAGCACGTGCTCGCCGGTGTACGAATGCGGCGCCGGGAAATACAGCGCGATCCCGCGGTCGAGCGGCGCGCCGTGCTCGTCGAGGAATGGCACGTAGCTCGCATGGCGCGGCGCGAGCTTCTGCCCGCACAACGCGTCGATCAGCGGCAACGCGGCCGCCTCGCCGCCGCGCCCGAACGATACGCGGACGACCCCGATGCCCCCCCGGCCGGCAGCAGTGGCAATGGCGACGATCGGATCGGAATCGGTAGCGAGCATGGGAATCGGATGAATCGGGTGATCAGTGAATATGGTGCGCCCGCGCAACAGTTCGGGCATCGGAACGCCGGCATTGTAGCGTGCCGGCTCACACGCCATCGGTCGCCGCGCTGGATTCGGACGCGCCCGAATTTATCCCGCCGGGGATAAGCCAAGTATCAGTCCGGCGCAATGTCACAGTCACCGTTTCGGACGAGTATGCCTGCTGGAGCGGCCCAACACTGTGGCCCTCAATTTTGCCCCCCACTCCGATCGAGATCGGGATTCGTCTGAACGAGATACGTTTAGCCCGAATGGTTGTCTGAAACGTGGTGGTGGAATTGCACAATCTCCCCCATGCCGACATCCGAAGAAAAAGCCGCGTTCTCGGAACGCCTGAAATTCGCCCTGCGGCGCAGCCCGGAGAAGATCACCGGTGCGACCGAACTGGCGAACCGATTCAATCTGCGCCACCGCGGAGCGCAACCCGTTTCGCCGCAAACCGCGCATAAGTGGCTGACGGGTCGCACGATTCCGACGTCGGACAAACTCGCCACGCTCGCCGAATGGCTGCGCGTCGAACTCCACTGGTTGCATTACGGCCCGTCGCCGAGCGTGATCGAACATCCGACGCCGCAACCGCTGCCGCGCGACGAACGCTATCCGCCGACGCCCGAGACGATCGAACTCGCGTCGAAGATCGAAGCGTTGTCGCCGCATCATCGCTACCTCGTGCAGGAACTGGTCGAGCAGTTCTACGGCGACTCGGGCGAATCGAAGAAAGGCTGAACCCGCACCGGAACCGCAAAAGCAAAAAGCCGCATGGCGCGAACCATGCGGCTTTTTTGCGTGCATCGCGGGCGGCTCGCCGCCCGCGTGTGCAACGGGCGTCAGGCCGGCTTCTTCTTGGCCCCGCCGAGCTTGCGCGTGATGTAGTACTGCTGTGCGATCGACAGCACGTTGTTCACGACGTAGTACAGCACGAGGCCGGCCGGGAAGAAGAAGAACATCACCGAGAACGCGATCGGCATGAACTTCATCATCTTCGCCTGGACGGGGTCCGGCGGGGTCGGGTTCAGGCTCGTCTGCACGTACATCGACACGGCCATCAGCACCGGCAGGATGAAGAACGGATCGCGCTGCGACAGGTCGTGAATCCACAGAACCCACGGCGCGCCGCGCATTTCGACCGAGGCGAGCAGCACCCAGTACAGCGAGATGAACACCGGGATCTGGATCACGACCGGCAGGCAGCCGCCGAACGGATTGACCTTCTCGGTCTTGTACAGCTCCATCAGCGCGGCGTTCATCTTCTGCGGATCGCTCTTGAAGCGTTCGCGCAGCGCCTGCATGCGCGGCGTGATTTCCTTCATGCGCGCCATCGACTTGTAGCTCGCAGCCGACAGCGGGAAGAACACCGCCTTGATCAGGATCGTGAGCAGCACGATCGACCAGCCCCAGTTGCCGATGTAGCCGTGGATCTTCTCGAGCAGCCAGAACAGCGGCTTCGCGATGATCGTCACCCAGCCGTAGTCCTTCACGAGTTCCAGGCCCGGCGCGATGCCTTCGAGCATGCGCTCTTCTTCCGGACCGGCGAACAGGCGTGCCTGCACGTCGGCCGACTGGCCCGGCGCGATCGCTGCGACCGGCTGCTTCACGCCGACGCGGTACAGGGTCGGATCGATCTTTTCAGCGTAGATGTCGCGCTTCACGCCCTGCTGCGGAATCCAGGCCGACGCGAAGTAGTGCTGCACCATCGCGACCCAGCCGTTGTCGGCGGAGGTCACGTAGTCGGCCTTGTTCTTGTCGAGGTCGCTGAAGTTGATCTTCTGGAAGTGCTTCGCGTCCGTGTAGACCGCCGGCCCGAGGAACGTATGCGAGAACATCGGCGTTTCGACCGCCGTGTTGTCGCGCACCAGCTCCATGTAGACCGTCGGCGTGACAGGTGCCGTGCCGACGTTGTCGATCTTGGTGTCGACGCCGATCACGTAGCTGCCGCGCGTGAACGTGTAGGTCTTCACGACCTTCACGCCGCCCTTCACCGGCGATTCGAACGACAGCTTCAGCGCGTTCTGGTCGCCCGTCAGCGACGTCGAGCCGGGATTCAGCTGCGTGTAGACGTCGTTGTGGTTCGGGAAATCGCCGCCGAGCAGGCCCGAGCGTGCGAGATACGTATGGCCGGCCGTGTGGTCGAACAGCGTGATGTACAGGTCGGGCTGCTTGCCGTCGCCCTGCTTCTTCAGCGTCAGCTTGGCGAGCGTGCCGCCGCGCGTGTCGATTTCGCCGTCGTAGACGTCGGTCGAGAACTTCACGAGCTGCGCCTGCGCGGCCGGAGCAGTGGTCGACGGGGCGGCGCCGGCTGCGGCGGCAGGCACTTCACCTGCGGTCGTCGTCGCGCCCGTGCCCGATGCCCCGCCGGCAGCGGCCGCGGGGGCCGTCTGCGTGGCGCTCGGGAAGAACATCGACGGGCGTCCATGGGACCGCTGCCAGTTGTCGTACAGCATGACAGCTGACATGAAGAAGATCACCCATAGGACGGTGCGTTTGATATCCATGCGTTGTCTCAGAGTCGATGGGACCGCGCGTCGGCTTCGCCGCGAGCGCGAGTGTCGGAGTTGGGCGGCGGGACGAGGTCGATGCCGCCCGCGGAAAACGGATGGCATCGGCACACGCGCCTGACGGCGAGATACGTGCCGCGCGCGGCGCCATGATACTGGATTGCCTCGCGCGCGTAATCCGAACAGGAAGGATAAAAACGGCAACGGTTGCCGAGCATCGGGCTCACGGCAACCTTGTAGAAGCGCAGCAAGGCGATCAATACCGTTTCCATACCTTGGGCGGCGCCGTACGACGCCGCGTCAAAACCGGCCGGGCAGGCGCGAACGCCGCACCGGGCACGGATGCGTCACTCGGACGCGGGCTTCGACGCACGGCGGGCGATTTCCCGGACTGCCCTGTCGAGCAGCTCGCGGATCTCGGCCGCGCACATCGCCGCGAGCGGGGCGGAAGCCGCGCTCGGCAGCGCTTTCTTGTCGAAGCGCGTGTGCTGCCGCAGCAGCAGGTCGTAACCGGCGAACTCGGCCCGGCGCAAGCGAAACGCATCGCGCGCCAGCCGCTTCACGAGGTTACGTGTTACCGCACGCGGCGCATACTTCTTGCCGACGACGAGCCCCAGACGCGCGGGCTGACCGGTCGGCTTGCCGTAAATCACGAAGTGCGCGGAGCGCCGCCAGGGGCGCAAACGAAAAACGGATGAAAATTCATCCGTTTTCAGAAGTCGCGCAGCTTTCGGGAAGGCGGCTTTCGTCTGCGACGGATTCGCACCCGGCTCGACGGCACCTTCCGCAGGACTGCGGACGGCGGACACAGCGCGCAACCTGCCTTAGATGGCGAGGCGCTTGCGGCCCTTCGCGCGGCGAGCGTTGATGACCTTGCGGCCACCTGCCGTCTTCATGCGGACACGGAAGCCATGGGTGCGCTTGCGGCGCGTCACGGACGGTTGGTAAGTACGTTTCATGATGTTCTCACTTGTTCGAGAATGTCGAAATTCAGGGGACCGCGTGCCCTTAACCGTAGGCATTCGGGCGAACGCAATCGCCGGGAATACAGGATTGGTTTTCGCGGAACCCGCTATTTAAACCGTTTTTCTCTTGACGGTCAATACTTTAGGAGTCGCTCGCCTGTGCCGGCCCGCGCCGATCCGGCCCCGCGACCCACAATCCCGGCCTGTGGATAACTCGCGCTGTGGTCGCGTTTGGCGGTAGAATCTCGCCTTATCTCCAAGAATCCCGCACGCCGCCTCGGCCCGCGCCTGCCCCTCCAGCACTGTGACGCAGGCGTCCGAGGCACGCTCGCACGACCGCTTCGGGCCTTGTTGCGCAACCGCGACAAGGGCGCCGGCGAGCCGCGCTGTGCACGCAAAAAACGACAGTTACTTG